>CAVQDD010000001.1:0-46542 GCA_963711185.1 uncultured Actinomycetota bacterium
TCCGTTGAAATCTATCGGTGCACGACTCGAGAGTCGTGGTAACCGTCAACTGGTTTGATGCTGACAGAACCCATTGCTGGGTCAATCAATATTCATCAAAGGAACCGAGCTCAAGTCATTCAAGTCACCGAGATAAAGTCTTGGATCGTAGTCAGGCCTGAGCACGGGGTTTTTGTGCATAATTTGGCATTGACTTTTAGCACGCTGTTGAGTTCTCAAGTTTCGGGCGCACACCTTGCGGATTCTTTCGAATTCCGCTTGGGGCAACTCGCTAAACATTACTGTCATTTCCTGTCCGAGTCAAATCGGGCTTTCTGCCAGTCCCAACCGACAGCAATCCCTGCGATCTTTGCCGGTCACATGTGGTGGACACAGACGATCGATCTGATGAGCTGTTGGGGTTCCGCTCCGGACGGCCGCTCCGAGTTTCCTCGTCGCGTCCCGCTCTCCGGCGGCTCAGAAGAACATTACGCATGCGTCACGGCCAGGTCAAATCCGGGTGACGTGGCCGTGCTCACACGCCTGACGCCCGGTCGAATCGACCGGCGAGAGTGCCACTGCTCGCTCCGTTCTACCGTTCTTCGCTCGAAGTGTAGCTGCTCCCACGGTGCTCTTGCCTCGCAGGATGACCAGAGCGGCCGGGCAGCAGATCGCCTCGACCAGCCTCGCCTCGGCGTCGGCAACCTTCACGTTGTTGAGGTAGGCGCCGCCTTCGGCGATGGCCCGTCGGGCCGCTGACTTGCTGGCCACCACTCCGGATGCTTCCAGCAGATCGATCACTCTGGGCCACTCGCCCGCCGGCTCTTGCCACGAACACCTCGGCTGTGCCGATCTCGGCGCCAGCCGCGTTCAGCGCCGTTCCCGACAGGAGTGACAGCTCACCGCGGCCGAACAGGGCCTGCGCGGCCGCGTTCGCGGCGCGGGTCTCAGCGGCCGAGTGCACCAAGGTGGTGACGTCGTCGGCCAGTGCGTGCTGGGCGGCCCTCGACTGCGGTCGCTCGGCCGTCTCGATCTCCAACTGTCGATCTCGTCTCGGCTGCGCGGACTGAACACCTTGAGGTAGTCGATGACCTTGGCGTCCTCGGCGTTCAGGAAGTACTGGTGGAAGGCGAACGGGCTGGTCATCTCGGCGTCCAGCCAGACCGTGCCGCTCTCGGTTTTTCCGAACTTGGTCCCGTCGGCCTTGGTCAGCAACGGTGTGGCCAAGGCGTGTACATGGCGTTGGTCGGCGCGTCGGACCAGTTCGACGCCGGCGGTGATGTTGCCCCACTGGTCCGAACCTCCGAACTGCAGCGTGCAGCCGTGCCGGCGGCTCAGCTCGAGGTAGTCCAACGACTGCAGCAAGACGTAGCTGAACTCGGTGTAGGAGATTCCCGCCTCCAACCGGTTGCGGACCACGTCCCGGGCCAGCATCCGGTTCACCGGGAAGTGCTTGCCGACGTCCCGGAGGAAGTCCAGCACGGACATCGGACCCGTCCAGTCGAGATTGTTGACCAGCTGGGCACCATCGGCTGTGTCGAAGTCGACGAATCGGGACACCTGAACTCGGATCCGCTCGACCCAGCCGGCCACCACCTCCCGGGAATTGAGGACGCCGGAAGTCGACGAAGCGGCTGACCTGGTCACGGATCCGTTCGACCCAGCCCGCTACCACGTCTTTGGCGTTCATCACCCGCTCGCCCGCCTCCTTGGGGTCGCCGATCAGACCGGTGGATCCGCCAACCAGGATCAACGGACGATGCCCGGCCCGCTGCAGGTGCCGAGCCACCACCAGCTGAACCAGGTTGCCGAAGTGCAGGGACGGGGCCGTCGGATCGAAGCCGACATAGAACGTGATCGGGCCCGCCTCGAGGTGAGCAGCGAGCGCCTGCTCGTCGGTGGACTTGGCCAGCAGGCCGCGCCATTTCAGTTCTTCCAACACATCGGACACCCGCCAACCCTAATCGGCGCCCCGCCCGACGCCCACCGGGTTCCGTCGCTGTCGACCGGGGCCCAGGACCGGTGCGGGTCAGCTTCGATAGGGACGGATCGCGGCCCGCAGTTCGGCCAACTGCTCGGCGGACCCGGACCGGGGCCGTACCACCCCGGCCGTCCCGGGAAGCCACCGAGCCCTCGGCGGTGAGCCGGTCCAGCAGCTCCGGGCGCAGCCGTGGATCGATCTCGGCCAGTTGGACGGCGCTCAGGTCGGGCAGGTCGATGCCCGCCGGCTTCGCAGTAGCGGACGCAGGCACCGGCGATCTCGTGCGCTTCGGCGAACGGCATTCGTTCGCCGGACCAACCAATCCGCGACGTCGGTGGCCAAAGCGAAACCCCGATCGGCTTGACCGGCCATCCGCGTCGGGATGGAACGTCAGCGTGACGACCATGCCGGCGACCGCGGGTAGCAGCAGCAGCAGCTGGTCGACCGAATCGAGCAGCGGCTCCTTGTCCTCCTGGAGGTCGCGGTTGTAAGCCAGCGGCAACCCCTTGAGCGTGGTCAACAGGCCGGCCAGATTTCCGACCAACCGACCGGCCTTGCCCCGGGCCAATTCGGCCACATCGGGGTTCTTCTTCTGAGGCATGATCGAGGATCCGGTCGACCAGGCATCGGCCAACGTGGCGTAGCCGAACTCGTGGGTGCACCACAAGATCACGTCCTCGCTGAGCCGGGACAGGTCGACGGCGATCTGGGCCAGTACGTAGGCCGACTCGGCCGCCAGATCGCGGGCAGCTGTTCCGTCGATGGAGTTGGCCACGCTGCCGCGGAAACCGAGATCAGCGGCGACCGCCTCCGGATCGAGGCCCAAGCGACGTGCCGGCCAGCGCCGCCGATCCGTACGGCGAGATCGCCAGCCGGGAGCCGAGATCCTCGATCCGTTGCAGGTCTCGGAGCAGCGGCCAGGCGTGGGCCAACAGATGATGGGAGAGCAGGATCGGCTGGGCGTGCTGCAGATGGGTCCGGCCCGGCATGATCACGCCGAGCTGGGTTTCGGCCTGCCCGGCCAGGGCATCGACGACCCCGAGCACCCCGGTCGCTGATCATGGCTCGAACGCGTCGAGGAGGAACAGCCTGATCATGGTCGCGATCTGGTCGTTACGAGATCGGCCGGCCCGCAGCCGGCCGCCCAGCTCTCGGCCGACCAGCTCGTTCAGACCGCGTTCCAGCGTGCCGTGCACGTCCTCGTCGGTCGGCCCCGGGAGTGAAGCTGCCCGTCGGCAGCTCGGTTGCCGAGCTCGATCCAGGCCGATCGATCATCGCTGCGTGCTCGTCCTCGGTCAGCAGGCCGGCCCGCCGCAGCGCGTTGGCGTGGGCTCTGGAGCCGGCCAGATCGTAGGGAGCCAGCCGCCAGTCGAAATGGGTGGACTTGCTGAGCGCGAACATCGCCTCTGCTGCCGAGCCGGCGAACCGGCCGCCCCAGAGCTGGCCGGCCGGCGTGGTCGCTGCCCTCGGCTGGTCGGTCGGTCCGACGGTCTGGTTCATGAGGTGCTCATCCGGTCTCGTGTGCTGCTGCGGGCCGCGTCAGCTCGTGCTGGGCGGTCTCGTGCTGGGCAGTCTCGTGCTGGGCGTCTCGTGCTGGGCGGTCTCGTGCTGGGCGGTCTCGTGCTGGGCGGTCATGGCCAAGAAATCGGCCGCCAGCCCGTGCGCCACCGTGCGGATCGCGAGTGATCAGCAAGATGGTGTCGTCGCCGGCGATCGTGCCCAGGATCGAGTTCCAGCCGACCCGGTCGATGGCCGAGGCGAAATACTGAGCTGCACCCGGCGGGGTCCGCAGCACGACCAGATTGGCCGACGACTCGGCCGAGACCAACACCTCTCCGCACAGCCTGGCCAGCCGGGTTTCGAAGGCGGCCGACTCGCCGATCACCGGCCGCCGATCACCACCCTCGCCCGGGGCGGCGTAGACGAGGTGACCGTCCGGCTCCCCTGACCCGGAGCGCCCCGATCTCGACCAGGTCGCGGGACAGCGTGCCCTGGGTCACCGCCACGCCCTGGTCGGCGAGCAGCTCGGCCAGCTCGGTCTGCGAGCGCACAGCTCGCCGCTCCAGCAGCGCGATGATCTTGGCGTGCCGAGCCCGTTTGGTCATCGGACGTTCGGCGGCGGTGCTGGTGGAAGGGGTGCCGGACTCAGCCATCGGCGGCCGTCGAGCAGCGTGTCGCTCCAACCAGACCAGGATCGCCTTCTGCACGTGCCGCCGGTTCTCGGCTTCGTCCCAGACCACCGCCCGCGGGCCGTCGAGCACCTCGGCGGTGATTTCCTTGCCCCGATAGGCCGGCAGGCAATGCAGCACGATCGCCTCCGGCCCGGCCAGGTCCAGCAGTTCGGCGTTGACCTGGTAGGGCGCAAAGGTGGAGCCCGGTCGAGGCCGTCGTTCTCCTGGCCCATCGAGACCCAGGTGTCGGTGGCCAGGACGTCGGCGTCGCTGGCTGCCGCCCGCGCATCGTCGGTGAGGGTGACCGATCCGCCGGTGGTCGCGGCGATCGCTTCCGCCCGACGCACCACCGTCGGGTCCGGCCAGAAGGTCTCGGGTGCGCCGATCCGGACGTGCAACCCCGCGGTGGCGCCGCCGAGCAGATAGGACGCCGCCATGTTGTTCGCACCGTCGCCGAGATAGCCAAGGTCAGGCCGGAGAGCCGGCCCAGTGTGTTCGCGGACGGTCTGCAGGTCGGCCAGGATCTGGCACGGGTGGTAGTTCGTCGGTCAGGGCGTTGATCACCGGCACCCCGGCGTGAGCAGCCAAGGCTTGTAGATCGGACCTGGGCGAACGTGCGCCAGACAATCGCGCACGTCTGGCGGCCAAGGATCCTGGCCTGTCGGCCACCGACTCGCGGACGCCGATCCCGGCCAGCCGGCCGTCGAGGAGCATCGGGAATCCGCCAGCTCGGCGACGCGGCGCAGAACGACGATTGGGTCCGCAGGGTCGGCTTGTCGAAGATGATCGCCACACTGCGCGGTCCGGCCAGCACCGGCTGGGAGAACGGCTCTGGCCTTGAGCTCGTCGGCCAGGTCGAGCACCTCGGCCTGCTCAGCCGGGCTCAGGTCGTCGTCGGCCAGGAAATGTCGCAGCGTCATGATGGTCCTTCCCGATGCCGCGCCGCATCGAGCAGTCCCGGCAGCCCGCGACGAAGCTGTCGATCTGATCGGCGGTGATGTTCAGCGGTGGCGCGATCCGCAGCACCGTCGGGCCTGGGGGCGTTGACGATGAAGCCGGCGTCCAGCGCAGCGTCGCCGAGCGCCGCGGCGATCGGTTCGGTCAGCACGACGCCCGCGGAGCAGACCGCGGCCGCGGACATGCGCGACCAGGGGATGGTCGAGATGCGCCGATGCCGTCAGCCAGTCGGTCGCCCATGGCCCGGGCGTTGGCCAACAGGCCGTCCCGCTCGATCACGTTCAGCACGGCCAGTCCGGCGATACAGGCCACCGGGTTACCGCCGAACGTGCTGCCGTGGGCCGGGCACCGAGCAGCTCGGCCGCCGGACCGGTGGCCACGCAGGCGCCGACCGGGAAGCCGTTGCCGAGACCCTTGGCCACGGTGACCACGTCGGCGACGACACCGTCGGCGGCGTGCACCAACCACTCCCCGCAGCGTCCGATGCCGGTCTGGACCTCGTCGATCCAGAGCAGGGCGCCGTGCTCGGTCGGTGATCCGGCGGGCGTGGGCCAGATAACCGGACGGCGGCACGACGATGCCGTTCTCACCCTGGATAGGCTCCAGCACCACCGCGGCCACCTGTCGTCCACCGCTGCGGCCAGCGCTTCGACGTCGCCGTACGGCACGAACTCGACCTCGCCCGGCAGCGGCTCGAACGGCTCTCGATAGTGCGGGTTGTGGGTGATCGCCAAGCGCGCCGAGGCTGCGGCCGTGAAACGCACCCTCGGTGCTGATGATCTTCGTTCGGCCGGTCCGGCGGGTCAGTTTGAACGCTGCCTCGTTGGCCTCGGTGCCGGAGTTGGTGAAGAACACCCGCGCCTGGATCGACGGCTCACCGTCGGGCGCTGCCGGCCAGGACGAATTGGGCCAGCCGTCGGCCAGCGCAACCTGGGCAGGGGTGGTGAAGAAGTTGGAGACGTGGCCCAACGTGGAGATCTGGCCGGTGATCGCGGCTAGCACGGTCGGATGTGCGTGACCGAGCGCGTTGACCGCGATCCCGGCCAGCAGGTCGAGATAGCGGGCCCCGTCGCGTCCCAGACGTAGCAGCCCTCGCCGCGGACGAAGACCCGCTTGGGGGTGCCGAAGGTGCGCATCATGACCCGGTCATAGCCGTCCAGGTCGCCGCCATGCTGCTGCCCGAGCCGGTGCGGGCAGCACCGGCAGCCAAATCGTGCGCCGTGTTCTGCTCGCTGCTGGTGAGCGTCATCGATGGCCTGGCTCTCGATTCTGTCGACGATCGGTCTGGATCGTCGGGTTCGACACTGTCGTTGGTCACATCGAAGGCGCCGTTGCCGTATTCGTGCGGCGGAATGCCCGTCCTCGGCCCGGAACACCCGGCTGCCCAGGCGGATCAGCCCGTCCTGGGTGACCATCGTGCCGAGCCCGGAATTGGTGAAGATCTCCAACAACAGGGCGTGCGGCACCCGGCCGTCGGTGACGGTCGCGCGGGTCAGAGCCGCCTTCGACCGCGCGCAGGCAGGCCTCCATCTTCGGAGCCATCCCGGCCGACAGCGACGGCATCAGCTGGCGCAACTGGGAGGCCGGCAGTTCCTTGATCACGTCGGTGCTGTTCGGCCAGTCGGCGTACAGCCCTTCGACGTCGGTCAACACCACCAGCCGTTCGGCGTTCAAGGCGATGGCCAGGGCAGCGGCGGCACTGTCGGCGTTGATGTTGTGGGTGACTCCGTTCAGGTCGGGTGCGATGCCGGCCACCACCGGGACCCGGCCGGCGTTGATCAAGCCTTCGATGGCCTCGGTCCGGACGGTGGTCACGTCACCGACCAGACCCAGATCGACCTCTTCGCCGTCGACCAGCGCGGTTCGCCGTTCGGCAGTGAACAGGCCACCGTCCTCGCCGGACATGCCGACCGCCAACGTGCTGTGCTGGTTGATCGAGCCGACCAGATCGCGACCGACCTGGCCGACCATGACCATCCGGACGATCTCCATCGCCTCCGGCGTGGTCACTCGGAGCCCGCCCCGGAACTCGGAGTGGATACCCAGTCGCTGCCAACATCGACGAGATCTGCGGACCACCGCCGTGCACCACCACCGGATGCAGACCGCAGCGCTTCATGAACACGATGTCCTGTGCGAATGCGCGCTTGAGATCGTCGTCGATCATGGCGTTACCGCCGTACTTGATCACCACCGTCTTGTCGGCGTAGGTCTCCAACCAGGGCAGCGTTTCGGTCAGGATGGAGGCCTTCTCGACCAGCGACAACTGCCCCGTGCTGGTGCCGTCCTTGGGGCGGATGATCACGACATTCCTTGTCGAACAAGCCGGATTTCGCTGGGCGGGGACGTCATGTCGAGTACTCCGCGTTCTCTTTGACGTAGTCGTAGGTGAGGTCGGTGGTCCAGACGGTGGCCCGGCTGCTGCCGGCGTGCAGCTCGATGTCCACCGACGACTGCGGGATCGCTGAGATCGACCAGCTCGCGCGGATCGCCGATGCCGCCGCCCACGCAGACCTGGACGCCGTTGAACGAGACGTCAAACTGGTCCGGTTCGAAAGTTGCATCGGTGGTGCCGATGGCCGCCAGAACTCTGCCCCAGTTGGGATCTCGGCCGAACACGGCACACTTGAACAGATTGTTGCTGGCCACGGCGCGGGCCACGGTCACCGCCTCGCCCTCGCCGGCCGCACCGGTGACGGTGATGGAGATCTGGTGGGCCGCACCTTCACAGTCTGCGAGCAACTGCTGGGATAGGTCGGCGCAGAGTCTCGGTCAGCGCATCGACGAACTCACTGGCCGGTGGCTCTACCCCGGAGGCCCCGCTGGACATCAGCAGAACTGTGTCATTGGTCGACATGCAGCCGTCGCTGTCCAGCCGGTCGAAGGTTGTCCGGCAGGCCTGCACCAGTTGATCGTGCAGCGGCTCCGGCGCCAGCACGGCGTCGGTGGTGATCACCACCAGCATGGTGGCCAGACCTGGTGCCAGCATGGCCGCTCCCTTGGCCATCCCACCGACGGTCCAGCCTTCACCCGCGCGAACCGCCAGCTTGGGTCGGGTGTCGGTGGTCATGATCGCTTCGGCGGCGGCTCGACCACCGGACGTCGATGCCGTGAGCGAGCCGGCCAGACCGGGCACGGCGGCGGCGATCTTGTCCATCGGCAGTGGCACGCCGATCAGGCCGGTGGAGCAGACGGCGACGTCGATCGCGCCGATGCCCAGCTCGGCGGCCACCAGCTCGGCGGTCCGGTGGGTGTCGGCGAATCCGTCGGGGCCGGTGCAGGCGTTGGCCCCGCCGGAGTTGAGGACGACGGCCCGGAGTCGCCGGTCGGTGAGCACCTGCTGGGACCAGAGCACCGGCGCCGCCTTGACCCGGTTGCCGGTGAACACGGCGGCTGCGGTGAAGTCAGGCCCGAGGTTGCGGACCAGGGCCAGGTCGGGGCTACCCGAGGGTTTCAGACCAGCGGTCACGCCGCCCGCGGTGAATCCGGCCGCTGCGGTGACACTCATGTCGCTGTCCCGTCGGTAACGGGCAGTTCGCTGATCGTGTGGCCGCCGGCCGTCCACACCCGCTCCGCCTCGGCGGCTTGATCGGTGGGAACCAGTACCCAGTCGGTGTTGTAGGTCGACTCGGCCAGGATCGAGATGTCGGCCCGGGCCAACGGCGCCAGCAGTCCGGACAACACGCCGATCAGCGAGTGGTCCAGCGGTCCGTCGATGCTGAAGGCGGTGAACGGCCCGACGGCGACGACGCCACCAGGGATGTCGGTCCAGCCGCAGATCACGGTGAGTTCATCGGCCGTCCGCTGCACGCTGGTGAACGCCACCGGCTCGCCGTTCAGCGCCCAAGCCGGCACGTCGGTCTCCGCCGGCAGTTGGGCCATGCCCAACGACGAAGGGTGCCGGGTCAGCTCCCAGCGGACAGCCCGCGGCTGGGCCGGACCGAGGTCGCTGATGGAGTCGATCATGGGGCCACCCCGACGGTGCTGAGCCCGAGTGTCTCCTCGAGGCCGAGAGCCAGGTTCATGCACTGGACCGCGCCGCCGGCGGTGCCCTTGGTCAGGTTGTCCAACGCCGCGACGGCGACCAGCCGGCCGGCGGCCTGATCCACCGTGACCTGAACGTGGACCGCATTGCTGCCGACCACCGACTGGGTCTGCGGCCACTGCCCCGGCCGGCAGCAGGTGCACGAAAGGTTCGCCGCCGAAGGCTTTCTCATAGGCGATTCGGGCCTCGTCGGCGCTCACCTCCGGGTCGAGCAGCGGCGCTGTGCAGGTGGCCAGGATTCCGCGGGACATCGGCACCAGGACTGGGGTGAAGGAAACACTGGGCGCCTCGGCCCCGAGAACGGCGAAGTTCTGCAGAAGTTCGGGCGTGTGCCGGTGCCCGCCGCCGACGCCGTAGGCGCTGGCCGAGCCGATCAATTCGGAGCCGAGCAGATGGGGTTTCAGGCTCTTGCCGGCTCCGGACGGACCGCTGGCCGCGACGATCACCACGTCCCGTCCGCCGATCAGCCCGGCGGCGAGGGCAGGCAGCAGGGCCAGGGTGCCGGTCGTCGGGTAGCAACCCGGCACGGCCACCCGCCGGGTCTCGCCGAGCAGGGCGCGCTGGCCGGGTAGCTCGGGCAGACCGTAGGGCCAGCAGCCGGCGTATTCACTGCCGTAGAACCGGGCCCAGGCCTTCGCGTCGGCGAGTCGGTGGTCGGCACCGCAGTCGATCACCAGCACGTCCGGTCCGAGTTGGGCCGCGATCTCGCCCGAGGCTCCGTGCGGCAGGGCGAGAAAGACCACGTCGTGTCCGACGAGCGTCTGCGCCGTGGTCGGTTCGACCTGCCGGTCGGCCAGCGGGACCAGGTGCGGGTGATGCTCACCCAATCGGCTGCCCGCGCTGGTGGCCGCGGTCACTGCGCCGATCTGCACCTTCGGGTGTCCGAGCAACAGCCGTAGGGCTTCACCGCCGGCGTAGCCGGTCGCCCCGGCCACCGCAATCCTGATCGGTTGCTCGCTCATCACCCCATAATCATGCCACGGTCTGCATGACTATGCACACCCGGCTCGTACGGTTGCCCCATCGCCACGTTCAGATTGCACGCTTCCCTCCACCTTGCACGCGTTGCAGCGGGTGCGAGGTGGACGCAGCGGTGCAAAGTGCAGCCGCGGCCGCAGCTGCGCGGGCGCCTGCGGTCATTGTGTACGCGACTCTGGGGCGCGCGGGCCACCACCGCCCCGTCGATGGTGTAGACGATCTCCTTCGGCGTGACTTCGGCGCCGTAGGTGGGCCAGCTCATGGCCTCTAAGCCGCCGTATATGTTTCCCACCATGCGCATCGTGGTGATCGGGTCGACCGGACACGTCGGCAGTTACCTGGTGCCGCGGCTGGTTGGAGCCGGGCACGAAGTAGTGGCGCTCAGCCGGGGCCAGGCACGGCCTTATCACCCCGACGAGGCCTGGAACCAGGTCGACCAGATCGTCCTCGACCGGGAGCAGCGCGAGCGGGCCGGGACGTTCGGCAGTGAGATCAACGCGCTCGGTGCCGATGCGGTCATTGACCTGATCTGCTTCACCGTCGAGTCGGCCCGTCAGCTGGTCGACGCACTGCGGGGTTCAGGCACTCTACTTGTGCACTGTGGCACCCTCTGGACCCACGGGCTCAGCACCCGGCTGCCGATCCGCGAGGAGGATCCGAAGCGCCCGTTCGGCGACTACGGAGTGCAGAAGGCGGCGATCGAACGTCTGCTACTGGCCGAATCGCACGCCGACGGGTTGGCCTGCACCATCGTCCATCCCGGGCATATCAGCGGACCGGGCTGGCCGGTGATCAACCCGGTCGGCAACCTCGATCGGGCGGTCTGGACAGCTCTGGCCACGGGCGAAAGAGTGCTGGTCCCCGGTCAGAGCTCAGAGACGATGCACCACGTGCACGCCGATGACGTGGCTCAACTGTTCGAGCTGGCCGTACAGCAGCCGCAGAGCAGCGTCGGTGAGTCCTTCCATGCGCTCAGCGACCAGGCGCTGACCGTACGCGGTTACGCCGAGGGCGCTGCCGGCTGGTTCGGCCGATCGGCCGACCTCGAGCCGGTCAGCTGGGCCGAGTTCCGGGCCCTGGTGGACCCGGAACAGGCCGAGATCAGTTGGCAGCATCTGGTCCGCAGCCAGGTCGGCAGCATCGAGAAGGCCCGGCGGCTGCTGGGCTACCAGCCGCGGTACTCCTCCCTGGACGCCGCCCGCCAGGCCGTCACCTGGATGGCCGAGCACGACGGTCTCGATCTGGCCGGCTGGACGCCGAGCTGACCCTCTCGACATTGCCGGTCGGGTGCACACCGTCAAGTGCGTGGAACACCCCGTTGGTGTAACGGTCGGACCGCACCAAGCCATACCGAGCACGTCGACCGGAAATGCGCCGCCTGTTTGCTCGCCGTCTGTCTGCTTGCCGTGCTGGGCACGGGTGCCACGGTCAGCCGCGCTGAACCGCCCCGAGGACGTCGGCAGCCCGCACCACCGCCGCGTCGCGTGCAGCACCGGACTCGGCGTCGGTCAGGGTCCGGTCGTAGGCCCGGAAGCGCAGGTTGTACGCCAACGACTTCTTACCCTCTCCGACCTGGCTGCCGGTGTAGACGTCGAACAGCCGGATCGACTCCAGCAGCGGACCGGCACCTTCGATCAGCGCGGTCTCCACCGAAGCGGCCGGCACGTCGGCGTCGACCACCAGGGCGACGTCCTCCTTGGCCACCGGGTAGCCCGATACCGGGGTCACAGCGCCGCCCACCGGAGCCGCGGCGATTAACGCGTCCAGATCGAGCTCGGCCGCGCAGCTACGCCCGGGCAGCCCGTAGGCCGCGATCACGTCCGGATGCAGCTCGCCGGCGTATCCGATCAGAATTGCCCCGGATTCGTCGGCCCGTCCCACCCCTGTCGGACGCGAGGTGGCGGGCACCGACAGCTCGGCGCACCGACCGGGATGCCAGGGCGCCTGCTGCGCCGGGGTGCACGATGAGCTCGGCGCCGACCGCCCGCGCCGCAAGCTGGGCGAACGCGACCGCCTGGCGTCCAACCGACCGGCTCGACCGGATCGGTTCCAGCCGGCCGGCCGCCAGGCTCCGGTCAGCAGCACGGCCAGATGCCGTGGGCTGGTGCCCCGACCGCGGCGTTCATCGCGGCCAGCTCGGCTTCGGTCGGCCGGTGGTCGATACCGGGCCGGGGCGCGGCCAGGCTTGCGGTGTTGCCGTCGGAGGGGCGAAGAAGACCGAGCCCACCTCGTACAGCGCGAGGTCGTCGTTGCTCCGGCTGGTGTTCTGGGCGACGGCGGCGAACAGGCCCGGCAGCAGGGTGGTGCGCATCGCCGGCTGAGTCTCGGCCAGCGGGTTGGCCAGCCGGTGCAGCGCCCGCCGCCGGTCGCCGGTCGGCACGCCGAGCCGGTCCAGATCACGATCGGCGAGGAAGGGAAAGGACAACACCTCGACGAACCCGGCGTCGGCCAGCGCAGCATTGACCAGCCGGCGGCTGCGCTGGGAGCGGGTCAGTCCGCGGCCGACCGGGGCCGGCGGGATGACCGGCTCGACCCGCTCATAGCCGTAGAGCCGGCCGACCTCCTCGACGTAGTCGTACGGATCGCGCAGATCCGGCCGCCAGGTCGGCGGCGGTCACAGCGTCAGACGTGGCTCGCCGGCTCCTCGGTCACGTCGCCGGTCACCGCCTCGGCACCGCTCTCCGGACCGCCTCGGTTACCCGGACGCGATCGGTCAGGGCGAACGTCGTCCGCGTCGATCGGGGCGCCCATGATCCGGCCGGGCAGGCCGACGTCCAGCTGCTGGGCCGGGCTGGGCGGAACCGCGCCGGCGATCGGTCTCCGCCGCGACTCAGCCGACCCCCGCCGAGCTCGACCAGCAATCGGGCGGCCCGGTGGGCGGCGGCATAGCTCGCGGCCGGATCGACTCCGCGCTCGTAGCGCCGGGACGCCTCCGAGGAGAGCTTGTGCCGCCGAGAGGTGCGGGCGATGGTCATCGCGTCGAAGTTGGCCGACTCGATCACCACCGCGGTCGACGTCGGCTCGGAGTTCGGTGTTCGCGCCGCCCATCACCCCGGCCAGGCCGATCGGGCCGGAGTCGTCGGTGATCACCAGGTCGCCACCGTCGAGCGCGCCGGATCGACGTCGTCCAGGGTGGTCAGCTTCTCCCCCGGCGCGGCCTGCCGGACGACGATCGGACCGGGCAGCAGGTCGGCGTCGTAGGCGTGCAGCGGCTGGCCGGTCTCCAGCATCACGTAGTTGGTGACGTCGACGGCCAGCGAGATCGGCCGCATCCCGGCCAGCTGCAGCCGACGGGTCAGCCAGCGCGGGCTCGTCGGGCCGGATCGATCCCGTCGACTCCGAGCGCGACGAAGATCGGGCAGGCCGGCGAATCCAGCCGGACCGGATGGCCGGCGGCGCTCTCGGCCGGCACGTGCCGGTCGATCGGGTCGGTGAAGATCGTCCCGGTGGCCAGTGCGGCTTCCCGGGCGATCCCGCGGACCGACCAGCAATAGCCGCGGTCGGGCGTGACGGCGATGTCGAGCACGTCCTCGCGCAGGTTCAGCACCGGACGCAGCGTCCTGACCCGGCTAGCCTGCGCGTCCGGGTCACGGTCGAGCACCATGATCCCGGAGTGGTCATCGCCCAGGCCGAGCTCGTCGGCGGCGCAGATCATCCCGTCCGAGATGTGTCCGTAGGTCTTGCGGGCCGCGATGGCGAAGTCGCCGGGCAGCACGGCACCCGGCAGCGCGACGACGACCAGGTCGTCGGCGGCGAAGTTGGGGCGCCGCAGACGATGCCGCGGGCGGACCGGTGTCGGCCGCCTCGAGTCCATCGGCGTACGAGCCGGTCGTTGTGCTCACCCACGTCCACCCGACACCAGCGGATGGTCTTGCCGTTCTTCTGCGGCTCGGCGACGAAATCGAGCACCCGACCGATCACCAGCGGACCGGTGACGTCGGCGCCCGGCCTGCTCGACGGTCTCGACCTCGAGGCCGACCCGGACCAGCGCTTCGGCCACGTCCCGACCGGCGCCCTCGACCGGCGCGAACTCACGTAGCCACGACAACGCGACCCTCATCCCACGTCTCCCGTCGGCTCACCGGTCGCGGCGGGGGTTCGAGGGGGCCGTCCCCCTGCAGTGAACGCGACCCTCATCGGGCACCTCCGACCAGCGAACGGCTGAACCGGACGTCGCCCTGGATCATGTCGCGCATGTCCTCGGCGTTGTTGCGGAACATCAGCGTCCGGTCGATGCCCATCCCGAAGGCGAAGCCGGAGTAGACGTCGGTGTCGACGCCGGCCGCCTCCAGCACCCGCGGATTGACCACCCCGCAGCCACCCCACTCGATCCAGCCCTCGCTGCGGCAGGTCCGGCACGGATGGTCCGGATCGCCGACCGAGCTCGCCCCGGCAGACGAAACACTGCAGATCGACCTCGGCCGACGGCTCGGTGAACGGGAAGTAGGACGGCCGCCAGCGCAGCAGCGTCTCCGGCGCCGAACATCTGCCGGGCGAAGTGCTCCAGGGTGCCGCGCAGATGCCCGAAGCGTGATCCCGCGATCGACGGCCAGGCCCTCGATCTGGTGGAACACCGGCAGGTGGGTCGCGTCGTACTCGTCGGCCCGGTAGACCCGGCCGGGGCAGACCACGTAGACCGGCAGGTCACGCTCCAGCAGCGAGCGGATCTGCACCGGCGACGTGTGGGTGCGCAGCACGAGATTGTGCTCGGGCGGCGCCGACGAACAGGGTGTCCTGCATCGTCCGGGCCGGGTGGTCGGGGACGAAATTGAGGGCGTCGAAGTTGATCCACTCGGCTTCCAGCTCCGGGCCCTCGGCGATCTCCCAGCCCATCGCGATGAACACGTCGCTCATCAGGTCCATCAGCGCGCGTGACCGGATGCGGGGCGCCGAGCGGGGTCAGCTCGACCGGCAGGGTGACGTCGACCCGCTCGTCGGCCAGGCGCTCGGGCCAGTTCGGTCGCGGAGATCTCGGCGTCGCGGGCCTTGAGAGCGGCGCTCACCGAGCCGCGCGCCCGGCCGACCCGCATGCCGGCGTCCTTGCGCGCCTGCGGCGGCAGTCCGCCGATCTCACGGTTGGCCAGGGCGAGCGGCGACCCGTCGCCGGCGTGGGCGATCCGGGCTGCTTTGAGCTCGGCCACCGAGGTCGCGGCGGCGAAGGCCCGCAGCGCCTGCGGCCACCATGGCCTCGACGTGCTCGGCGTCCAGCGGTGTGCCCTGGACAGGGTCGTCGCTCGTGTTCGGCCCGGACATGGGCTCCCCTCGTGTCGTCGTGCCGGCACCGCGCGGTGGATGACCCGGTGCGATGGCCGAAGATGGCCGGCTCAGTGAGCCGCCCACAGTCTAGGAACGGATCGTCGCGTCGTCTCGACCGGGTTTCAGGCCGGCAGCGACGCCGGGTCGGCCCGGTGCCATCAGCGCCGCTGGGCGAACGCGCTGGCGTAGAGGCAGACCGCCGCGGCGGTACTCAGATTGAGGCTCTCGGCCTGGCCGTAGACCGGGATCGCGACGAGTCTCGTCGGCCAGGCTCGGCCTGCTCGGGAGCAAGCCCGCGGGCCTCGTTGCCGAACAGCCAGGCCGTCGGTTCGGCCAGCCGGCCGTCGGCATCGAGGTCGGCCAGATCGATCTCGGCGCCCGCCGGCGGTGGCCCGGACCCGCAGTCCGGCCCGGCGACAGGCGTCCAGCGCCTCGCCAGGTCGACACCGATCACGATCGGTAGATGGAACAGGCTGCCGGCGCTGGCCCGGACCGTCTTCGGGTTGTACAGATCGACCGAGGCGGAGCTGAAGATCACGGCATCGGCCCCGGCAGCGTCGGCGCACCGGATCACCGTGCCCGCGTTGCCCGGATCGCGGATCTCAGCGCAGCAGGCGACCAGCCTCGGGGCCGTCCGGGCCGAGCTGCGCCCAGCACGTCATCCAGGGGCCGATCGAGGAACGGCAGACGGCGACCAAGCCCTGCGGAGTGACCGTGTCGGTCAGCTCGCGCAGCTGATCGGCTGTCGACCTCGACCGCAGAGCCGGTCAGCTCAGGATGCCGGGTCGGCAGCCTCTGCGGTGCCGAACACGGCGGTGACCAGATCGGGCAACGGCAAGCGCCTCTCGAACGGCCTGCGGTCCTTCGGCCAGGAACAGCCGTTGCTCGATGCCGATCCTTGGCCCGGAGCAGCCGACGAGCCGACCGGAACTCGTTCTGCGAGGCAGAACGCATCCCGATCGGCTCGGGCCGGACATGATCGGAACTGTGCTGCGTGATCAGAGCCGCGCTACTGGTCGGCGATGCGTGGTCGGCGTTGCGCGGGCGCGATCAGGCCGCAGCGGTGGCGGGCTGATTGTCCTTGGCCACCTGGACCAGGGCCGCAAACGCGGTCGGGTCGGAGACGGCCAACTCGGCCAGGATCTTGCGGTCGACCTCGACGCCGGCCTCGTGCAGACCGGAGATGAACCGGTTGTAGGTCATGCCCTCGGCGCGGGCGGCGGCGTTGATCCGCTGGATCCACAGCCGACGGAAGTCACCCTTGCGGGCGCGACGGTCGCGGTAGGCGTAGACCAGCGAGTGGGTGACCTGCTCCTTGGCCTTGCGATACAGCCGGGAGCGCTGGCCCCGGTAGCCGGAGGCCTGCTCGAGGATCTCGCGGCGCTTCTTGTGGGCGTTTACCGCCCGCTTGACGCGTGCCATGGTGTTACTCCTTGCTCAGTTTCTTGAATGTTCTCGTCACCGACTGATGCGGCGGTGTCGCTGATCGTGGTCGAGCGGGCGGGAATGCCGCGGTGTGCTCAGGGGCCGGGCGAGCTCCGGCCGGGATCACTTGCCGAGCAGCTTCTTGGCCTTGGCGGCGTCGCCCGGGGCCAGCACGGAGTCGCCCATCAGCCGACGCGTACGGCGCGAGGACTTGTGCTCGTTCAGGTGCATCTTGCCCGCCTGGCGGTGCATGATCTTGCCCGATCCCGTGATCTTGAATCGCTTCTTGGCACCGGAGTGCGTCTTCATCTTCGGCATGGAACTGCCGCTCCTTTCGTTGGGTTCAGAACCGTACTGCGCGGTGCGAGCGCCGGCTTCTTGCTCAGATCTGGTTCGGATCGAACCCGGCCAGCGTAGTCGCGCTGTCGCGCGCTGATCGGCTTCAGTCCGGTCGTCGTCGGTCTCCTCGACCATCGTCGGTCGGCTCGGTTGACCTTGCGGGCCCTCGCCTCGGCCCGTGCCTCGGTCTTCTTCTTGTGCGGTCCGAGCACCATCAGCATGTTCCGGCCGTCCAGCTTGGCCGAGGACTCGACGAAACCGAACTCCTCGACGTCGCTGGCCAGGCGCTTCAGCAGGTTGTAGCCGAATTCGGGCCGGGACTGCTCGCGGCCGCGGAACATGATGGTGATCTTGACCTTGTCCCCCTCCTTGAGGAAGCGGACGACGTGGCCCTTCTTGGTCGCATAGTCGTGGGCGTCGATCTTCGGACGAAGCTTCATCTCCTTGATGATGGTGTTCGTCTGGTTCCGCCGGGACTCACGCGCCTTCTGGGCGTTCTCGTACTTGAACTTGCCGTAGTCCATCAGCTTGGCGACCGGCGGTCGCGCCATCGGGGCGACCTCCACCAGGTCGAGCTCGGACTCACGCGCCAGACGCAGAGCGTCCTCGATACGCACGATCCCGACCTGTTCCCCGGCGGGTCCGACCAAGCGGACCTCGGGGATGCGAATGCGATCGTTGATACGCGGTTCGGTGCTGATATGTCCTCCAAGAGTGTGGGTAATGGGTCGACCGAAGGGGCCCCGCCGCGGGAACTGCCTCGCGGGCTTCCCCACGCGTCCGTCGCCGGAAACCAAAAAGGGCCTCCGCGAACGCGAAGACCCATCGACCACCGACACCGCGTCGCCGGGCAAACCGAAAGCGCAGGACGCCCGGCCTTGACGGCCGTTCGCCCGGGACCGACCCCGCGACGGTGGTCCGGTCTGCACCGGACAGTCGTCGCGTGGGTGGGAGATCGGGTCTCCACTTCGCAGATCCAGCGGTTGCTGAATCGGTCGGAGCCGAGTTTAGCAGCCCGACGCCGTGCTGAGCATCTCTGCCGAACTCGATTCGAGAGCTCGAGCGCCCGGGCACGGTCGCGATTATTCCGACCCGGCCGCCGACGGGGTCGGTTCGGCCGTCGGGTCCGGAACGCCCAGCCGAAACTGCCGTCGTCCAGTTCGAGCAGACGGTGACCGGCAGCGAGTGCGGCCAGGATCTCGCCGTCGACGACCAGCGGATGGGGTCCGGCGAAGTCGATCAGCAGCGCGGCGGCGCCGTCGGCCAGCGCGGACTGGGCGGCCAGATCGATGGTCACCGGGACCGGTCGGGCGCTGGCGTCCCAGGTGGTCAGCGCGTCCATCCCGGTGAAGGCCAACATCGCCCGTCGGCCGTCGGCGGCCTGCAGCAGCACGACTGCCATCTCGGCTTCCTTGTCGCCGAGCACGTCCGGAGCTGGTGACCGCCGAGTCGGTCCGGGTGGCGACGACCGGCACCAGCAGCCGAGCCTGGCAGAGGGCAGCGACCGCGCCCAGGTAGGCCGTGGGTTCGCTGTTGCCGACCGCGGCGGCCAGGGCTCGCCGGATCGAGGGGTCGGCGAGGCCGTCGTCGCCGGGGAACGCGGCTCGGCCAGGAGCGAAGGTGGTCGGGCTCAGCGGCGGCTCGGCAGTGGATCTGGCAGAGGGCTCAGCAGACGACTCGGCAGAGGACCCGGCAGGGCAAGTGCTCGATGTGGTCCACCGTAGAGACCGCACGAGACACTGCCCGCTGCCCATCGATGAGCACTCGGGCCGATCCGACCCGGGAAGTGCCGGCCGGGGTTTCTGAGGGCTCTCCCGGACGCGCTGCGGACTCGGCTGGCACCCTGGAGGTATGCCTGCCGCCGACACCGTCCTGCTCCCGCTCTGCGTAGCGCTGACCGTCGCTCGGGCTGGTGATCACCGCGCTGGCCTGGCGCAAGGGTCGCCGGGGCCGGGCCGTTCAGGGGCTCGGGCTGGCCCTGGCTCCGGTCGCGCTCTATTTCACCGGCCTGCTACGGCTGGTCTGGGACGCCGTGGTGGCGATCGTCGGCTGGGCGACCCGGATCGTCTTCTCCCCCACCGTGTGGATCGGCCTCAGCCTGCTCGGACTCTGCGTGGTGTTGTGGGTGGTCGGCGGGCTGGTCGCGCGGCGTGCCGGACCCGGGTCTCCCGGGCAGAGAAGGCGGCCGCGGTCGCAACGGGATCCGACCGCCGCCAGCTGACCGCCAGGAAACTCAGCCCGCGGCAAAGTCCGGGAAGAAATCCGGCGCCAGGTCCTCCGGGAAGCTCGGGCAGCGGCGACGTGGATCCCGAGATGGCCGAGATCGAAGCGCTGCTGAAGTCCCGCGGCATCGACTGAGCGAGCCTGATGACCGCACTGTCCGTACAGCGTCGGCTCACCGAGTGTCGAGAGATCGCCTGACGGTGCAGGGCGCGCAGCCCGGCTACGGCTCGGTCGGCCCGCAGCCCGTCGCTGCGCTGGACGCCGAGCAGCAACCGCCGGACACCTTCAGGATGGTCGACATCGGGCCCGAGCCGGACAAAGGCCCACGGATCACCCGGGCCGAAGTCGATCCGGCGGATCTGCGGACCAGCGATAGATGTGGCTGCGCAGGCCGTTGCGCAGACGCAGGCCGTCGGCGTCGGCATCGACCATGCTGGCCGAGGTGGCGCCGAGCAGCACGACCACCACGACCAGCACGGCCAGCAGCGTGATCAGCTGGAAGATGGTGAAGGTCGACCCGCAGGCTGGCCGGCAGTGCGAACCACATCACCAGACTGAAGGCGATCACCCCCAGCACGACCACGGCCGAGATCATCGCCACCGCCCGCGGAAAACAGCGCACCCGTTCGGCGACGCTCGGTTCGCGCTCGACTGCGGTCGACTCACCTGCGCCGGAGTCGAGTGCGCCGGACTCATAGTCGGCAGGCGGCGATGTCGGTGACCAGGATGGCCCGAGCGCCGACCTCCCACAGATCGTCCATGATCTGCTGCGCGGCTCGCGCGCGGGACCATCGCCCGGACGGCGTGCCAGCCCGGCTGGGCCAGCGGCGAGACCGTCGGCGCCTCGAACCCGGGCGTGATCGCGCAGGCCCGTCCGAGCTGGTCGTCGTGCACGTCGTAGTCCATCATCACGTAGGTCCGGGCGACCAGGACGCCGTTCAGCCGCCGGATCAGTTGCTCCAGCCCGGGCGGATCCTCGGCGTTCTCCCGCCGGATCAGGATCGCCTCGGACTGTCATGATCGGGTCGCCGAACAGCTCCAGCCCGGCCTGCCGCAGGGTGGTCCCGGTCTCCACCACGTCGGCGATCGCGTCGGCCACGCCGAGCCGGATCGCCGTCTCCACCGCACCGTCCAGCTTGATCAGCCGCGGCGTGATGCCGCGCTCGGCCAGGTACTTGTGCACCAGACCGGGATAGGAGGTGGCCAGCCGCAGCCCGTCCAGCTTCTGCTCGGTCATCTCCGAGCCGACCGGCGCGGCGAACCGGAACCGGCTGGCCCCGAAGCCGAGGGCAAGCCGTTCGTGGGCGGCGGCGCCGCTGTCGATCAACATGTCCCGGCCGGTGATGCCGACGTCCAGGGTGCCCTCGCCGACGTAGACGGCGATGTCGCGCGGCCGCAGATAGAAGAACTCGACGCCGTTGGCCTCGTCGAGCCGGACCAGGTCCTTGCTGTCGGTCCGCTGGGCGTACCCGGCCTCCCGCAGGATCTCGGCCGCCGGCTCGGACAGCGCGCCCTTGTTGGGGACGGCGATCTTCAGGGGCGGCGCTCGGACTTCACGGCATCAATCTACCCAGTGCGCTGCGCCCGGCGCGCATCGCCATTCGGGCACCCTGGCGCAGCCGGCTCAGAGGTGGGCGTAGACGTCGTCGAGGTCGAGATCGAGGGCCACCATCAGCACCTGCAGGTGGTAGAGCAGTTGGCTGATCTCTTCGGCGGCCCGGTCGTCGCCCTCGTGCTCGGCGGCCATCCACACCTCGGCCGCCTCCTCGACGATCTTCTTGCCGATCTCGTGCACGCCGGCGTCCAGCCGGGCCACGGTGCCCGAGCCGGCTCGTCGCGTCCGCGGCCTTCGCCGCGAGCTCGGCGAACAGCGCCTCGAAGGTCTTCGTACTCACCGGCTCAGGGTAGACGGGCCTGGCGCGCGGCCGATGCGGATACCGACTCAGCCGACCGATTCGATCACCGGGCTGGTGGCCGACACCGGATCAGCCGGTCCGGCCACGCCGTTCCAGCCGGGCCCAGGAGATCAGACCGATCAGGCAGAACGCACCGTAGATGATGTACATCACCGCCGACGGGTAGTAGCCGGCGACGAACAGCAGCGGCACCCCGACCGCGTCCACGGCGATCCAGATCAGCCAGAACTCGACCCAGCCGCGGGCCATCGCGTAGGTGGCCAGGATCGAGCCGGTGAGGATCCAGGCGTCGGCAGACCGGGCCGAAGGAGTGCGAGCGCCTCCGAGCACGAAGTAGAAGACGACCCAGAGCACCACCGCGGCGACAAGCAGCTGCAGCCGGTCCGCGCCGACCGGCCCAGCGCGGCGCCACGCCGGCGCCGCCGAGTCGCGGCCGCTTGCGGAACTGGTGCCAGCGGATCCAGCCGTAGACGCTGACGAGCAGGAAGAAGACCTGCCGGCCGGCCTGGCCCCACAGGTTCAGCCGGTCCGAGCCGTCGAAGGCCGGCCCGAGGGAGCCGCCGAGGAAGACGGTGAACAAGATCACGTTGCCGATGATGCCGATCGGCCAGGCCGAGACCCGGCGCCGCATCCCGAGCACGGCGCTGGCCAGGCCGAAGACGTTGCCGATGATCTCTCGCCAGTACAGGCCGGGCCCGATGTCGATCTTGGCGTTCAGCAGCCGCACCAGCAGTTCGGAGAATGGTCATCTCTCCCGCACTCCCTTTTCCACTCGCATCACGCTGGAAATCCGCGCGCGGATGCCGGGGTCGAGGAGGCGTCGCGGCGCACCCGTCGTCGGGCGTCGCCGGACGTCGACCTGCGTGGTCCTCCCATCCGGACTTTCACCGTCGGTCGTGGAGTTTCACCACATCAACCGCTGATCGATCACCGATCGCACTCGGTCGAGATCTTGAGCGGGTCGCGGACTATCACCGCCGGCTCGGAATTACACCGACCCCGGAACACGCGCGAGTTCTTGACTCGTCGGGAGAAGTGTTCCACCCGGAAGGAAACCGGACAAACCCGGGTGAGCGGCGAGACCGGGCCGGCTCGTCGTACAGAGTTCAGAGCCGGACGCCGAGCAGTGCGTCGCAGGCGTTGGCGATCTCGGCGGGCGCGATCGCGTCGTCGCCGTCGATGGCCAGCGAGGCACCGGCCCAGGCGTCGACCGCGGCCATCGCGGTCGGGGCGTCGAGGTCGTGGGCGAGCGCGGCGCGGATCTGGCCGATCACCTCGTCGGCCGCCAGCGCCGACTCCAGCCGGACGGCCTCGCGCCAGTGGTCCAGCCGCTGCTCGGCGCTGTGCAGCAGGCTCGTCGGTCCAGGTCCAGTCCTCGGCGTAGCGGTTGGCCAGCAGCGCCAGCCGGATCGCCATCGGGTCGACCCCGGCCTCGCGCAACTTGGAGACCAGCACCAGGTTGCCCTTGGACTTGCTCATCTTCTCCCCGTCCAGGCCGACCATGCCGCCGTGGACATAGCTCTCGGCGAACGGCTGTCCGGTCGCCACCCGCGCCCCGGCGGCACACATCTCGTGGTGAGGGAAGATCAGGTCGCTGCCGCCGCCCTGAACGTCGAAATCGGTGCCCAGCAGATCGAGCGCGATCGCCGTGCACTCGATGTGCCAGCCCGGACGACCGCGACCGAACGGGCTGTCCCAGGCCGGCTCACCCGTCCCGCTCGGCGCGCCAGACCAGGCAGTCCAGCGGGTCCTCCTTGCCGGCTCGGTCCGGGTCGCCGCCACGCTCGGCGAACACCTCCCGGGCCGCGGCCGGGTCGAGATGGCTGAGGGAGAAGAAGTCGGCGTCGGTCCCAACCCGGAAGTAGAGGTCGGGATACTCCCCCGGCACCGGATAGATCGCGTCCCGCTGCTGCAGCTCGCCGATCAGTTCGGTGACCAGCGGGATGGATTCGACCGCACCCAGATAGTGCTCCGGCGGGATGATGTTCAGCGCCGCCATGTCCTCGCGGAACAGCTGCGATCTCGCGTTCGGCCAGGCGCGTCCAGTCCTCGCCGTTCGCCGTCGCCCGCTCGAGCAGTGGATCGTCGACGTCGGTGACGTTCTGGACGTAGTCGACGCCGACGCCGCGGTCACGCCAGGCCCGATTCAGCAGATCGAAGGTCAGATAGGTGTTGGCGTGTCCCATGTGGGTGGCGTCGTAAGGGGTGATGCCGCAGACGTACATCCGGGCGGTGTCGCCGGAGGCGGGCCCGGCCGGCCGCAGACCTTCGCTGGCGGTGTCCTGCAACCGGAGCTCGGGCCACTGTCCGTCCGCCGGTGCGGGGACGCGCGGAACGGACGGCGATCTCCAAGCCTGCATCCGGCCAGCCTAAACGTCGGGCTTGGGGGCGGGTGCGACGGCTCAGAAGGGCGGCCAGGGAATCTTCGGCCAGCCACCGGTCGGGTAGGGCAGCTCGCCGGCCGCCAGCAGACCTTCGGCCCGCAGCAGCAGCGCCTCGATCTCGTCCTCGGCGAGCAGCGGCGCCAGACGCCTCGATCGCGCCGTCCTGGACGATCTCGATCCGGGCGACGTCGATGCTCGGTCAGCGGCGTGCCGGCCCAGCCCCAGAGGATCGTCCGGAGCTTGTCCTCGGCGTGGAAGCTGATGCCGTGGTCGACGCCGAAGACCCGGCCCAGGCTGCCGATGATGTGGCCGCCCTTGCGGTCGGCGTTGTTGATCAGGGCGTCGAAGACGGCCATGATGCGTAGCAGCGGATGGTCGGCGTGCACCACCGAAACCGTGCTGTCGTAGCGATCCAGCCCGTCCACCACGTCGAAGTAGCCCTCCCTGGGCAGCTTCCGCGCCGGCACCAGATCGACCAGCGGATGATGCTCGTCGGTGTCCTCCTCGACCCAGACCTGGAGCGAACCCTGACCGGCCGGGCCGTCGGCCAGCACCGTCACCGGGACCACGTCGAAATCGCCCAGCCGAGAGATCTCATAGGCCGCGACCTCGCGGAAGGCCAGCGTGTGCGTGGGAAAGTCCCACAGCGGACGTTCGCCGCGGGTGGGCTTGTAGACCACCTGGACCTCGTGATCGTCACAGCGCAACTGGCCGACGAACGTGGCGTTCGAGGCCTGCATCAACCGGCCGGTGATCTCCAGCTCGCCGTCGGTCAGCTCGGTGGTCAGGGCCGGATGGCGGGCCTCGGCTGGCCCCGGGTGGGCTCGGCGGGCAAGGCGGCAGCCATCGAAGGACGCCGCGCTCAGAACAGCGGCCGCCGATAGCCGTTCGCCCGCGGGCAGATGTGGCCCTCGGCGTCGATCGGCTGCAGGCAGAACGGGCACGGCGGCCGACCGGCGGCGACCAGCGCGTTGGCCCGGGCCACGAAGTCGCGGGCGTACGCCGCGGTGATCTTGACCACGATCACCTCGTCGGCCTCGATCTCGACCTCCTCGGCGGTGCTCGGCTCCGGGGTCGGTTCGGTCAGGCCTCGGCCTCGGTCTCCTCGACGTCGACGTTGGAGAACAACTCGACCACCACCCGGTCGATGCTCGGATCCCAGGCGATGGTCATGGTGCCGACCCGGAACTCCTCGGTGATCGGGGCGTCCAGCGGCGAGACGTCGTTGGATCGGACGGTGGCCGGCGGCACGGCAACCTCACCGGCGCTGCGCCGCAGCACTTCGTCCAGCACCCGCTCCATGTGCTCGGCCAGCACCGAGACCTGCTGCTTCTCCACCACCACGCTGGTGATCCGGTTGCCCTCGCGGGCCTGGAGGAAGAAGGTCCGCTCGCCCGGGGTGCCGACGGTGCCGGCGACGAACCGGTCCGGAGCGTCGTAGCGATGAACGAGAATCGCCATGTCTCCAGCCTATGCCTGCCCGTGAGCGGGCCCGGAGTTCGTGGTGGGCCGCCCGAGCCCAGCCGCCACCCACGGCGGCGTCATCGGCGCCCGGATCGGCCTTGCGCCGGCTGCGGGACTTCTTCTTCGGCAGCCGCGAGCAAAGCCGCCAGATCGGCCGAGACGGAATTCATCCGGATCACGTAGGGCCGGGTGCGGTGTAGCTGATCACCGAGATCGACGCCGGGTCGACCATGATCCGCTGGAACGCGTCCAGATGCATGCCCAGCGCGTCGGCCAGAATGGCCTTGATCACGTCGCCGTGGCTGACCGCGACCCAGAGGGCGTCCTGCCCGTGCTCGGCACTCAGCTTGGCGTTCCAGGCGTGGATCGTGCTGACGGCTCGGGCCGACATCTCGGTCATCGACTCACCGCTGGGGAACCGGACCGCCGACGGCTGGGTCTGGACCGTGCGCCAGAGCGGATCCTTGCTCAGGTCTTTAAGGGCTTTGCCGGTCCAGTCGCCGTAGCCGCACTCGATCAGCCCCCGGTCGGTCGCGCTCGGGCACGGCTCGGCGCGGGCGTCGAGCAGGGCATGGCCGGTCTGACGGCAGCGCCGCAGCGGCGAGGAGACGATGGCCCGGACCGGCAGCGCGGCGATCCGGACGCCGGCGTCCGCCGCCTGCTTGGCCCCGACCTCGTCCAGCTCGACTCCGGGACTGCGCCCGGCGAGCACACCGGTCGCGTTGGCGGTCGTCCGACCGTGCCGAACCAACAAAACAGTGGTCACAAACTCCCCTAACGAGTCAGTTCCGGACCTTACCCCGCAGCGATCCTCAGCCTGGATCAGTCCAGCAGCCGGCGGTAGCGGCCGCGCAGGTAGGTCAACGGCCCGTCGGCGGAGGTCGTCAGCTCGAGCCGTTCGACCCGGCCCCGGACCAGCAGCGCCCAGCCGGCCCGGCCGGGCTCGTCCCGATCGAGTCGAACGCCGAGCCAGGACGCTCCGGTGAGCACCGGACCCCATTCGGTGTCGGTCCAGCCGCCGGTCCGGAACATCCCGCCCGGGGAGGGCGCCAACCCGGCGAACACGTCAGCCACCGCCTGGTCGCCCTGTCCGAGCAGGCTCAGCGCCACGGTGCCGCCGGGGTGCAGCCGGTCGGCGAAATCCGAATCGCCGTCGATCAGGCCGAGCACCTCGCCCGGGTCACCGTCGGCGATCAGCATCGACGAGACCGTCAGGCCGGTCCGGCACCGGTCGGCGCCGGTCGTCCAGACCGTGACCGGTGCGGGCAACCGAGCCCGCAGCCGACGCAGCGGATTGCGTTCGGAGGGCGGTTCGAGGAACGGGTGCTCGGAGTGGATGCTCACGCTCCGGTTCAGCCGACACTCGCCTGCTCGTAGGCCCGGGCCAGGACGGTCAGCGCGGTCAGCTTCTCGCCCAGATCGCGGCCGTAGGGGGTGACCGCACAGGTGGTCACGCCGGACTCGGCCAACAATCGCAGCCGGTCGGTCAGCCGCTCGACCTCGCCGAGCAGCGAGGTCTGGTCGATGAAGTCGTACGGCACGGCGGCGGCGGCCTCTCGTTGCCGTCCGGTCAGGAACAGCTCCTGGACCTCGGCCGCAGCGTCCTCGAAACCCATCCGGACGGCCAGCGCGTTGTAGAAGTTCTGCTCCCGGCTGCCCATCCCGCCGACGTAGAGCGCGGCGTAGCGGCGGAGCGGATCGGCGCAACGCTCAGGATCCTCACCGACGGCCAGCGGCACCGTAGCCACCACGTCGAAGCCGTCCGGGCTCCGGTGAGCGAGGCTCTCGACCGGCCCGGATACGGGCGAATTGCTCATCGGCGTACCCCGGTGCGTAGAAGATGGCCAGCCAACCGTCAGCGATCTCGCCGGCCAGTTGGACGTTCTTCGGCCCGACCGCGGCGAGATAGATCGGGATCTTCTCACTGGCCGGGGCGATGGTCAGTTTGAGCGGTTTGCCCGGCCCGTCCGGAAGCGGCAGCTGGTAGTGGGTGCCGGCGTAGCTGAGGGTCTTGCGGGCGAAGGCCTGCCGGACGATCTCGACGTACTCCCGGGTCCGGCCCAGCGGGGCGTTGAACCGGGTGCCGTGCCAGCCTTCGGAGACCTGCGGCCCGGAGACTCCGAGCCCGAGGCGGAACCGTCCGCCGGTCAGCAGGTCGAGGCTGGCCGCGGTCATCGCGGTCATCGCCGGCGTCCGAGCCGGGATCTGCATCACCGCGGCGCCGATCGCGATCCGCCGGGTCTGGCCGGCCAGCCAGGCCAACACCGTCGGGCTGTCCGAGCCGTAGGCCTCCGCCGCCCAGACACTGGCGAAGCCGAGTTCCTCGGCCCGTCGGGCCAGCTGCAGCTGGGCGGCCGGGTCGTCGGAACCGACCATGTACCCCAGATTCAGTCCGAGCTTCACGTGAGCGACCCTATGCCCCGAGCCCCGGTGCCCGGGCGGGCCTGGTGACGCACAGGTTGCGACCCGTCGCCGCTCCGGCCGGTTAGGGTCTGGCCATGGAAACGCGGCGCGTCGGCACCAGCGGCCTGCGGGTCTCCCGGCTCGGGCTCGGCACCATGACCTGGGGCCGGGACACCCCCGCCGAGGACGCCGGCCGGCTGCTGGACGTCTTCTGCTCCGCCGGCGGCACCCTGATCGACACGGCGGCCGCCTACGCCGCCGGTGAGGCCGAACGACTGATCGGCCGGCTGGTAGCGCAGGTCACCCGGCGCGAGGACATGGTGATCGCCACCAAGGCCGGCTTCGTGATCCGCGACGGCAGCCGGATCGTCGACACCTCCCGCCGGGCGCTGCTCCGCGATTTGGAGGGGTCGCTGCACCGGTTGGACACCGACTATGTCGATGTCTGGCAGGTGCACGCCTGGGGTAGCGCGCCGATCGAGGAGACCCTGTCGGCACTCGACTACGCCGTCCAGCAGGGCAAGGCCCGCTACGCCGGGATCTCGAATTTCGTCGGCTGGCAGACCGCCCAGGCCGTCACCTGGCAGCGGGCCCAGCCGGGACGGGCGCCGATCAGCAGCGCCCAGGTCGAATACTCCCTGCTGGCCCGGCGGGCCGAGGTCGAGGTGCTGCCCGCCGTCCGAGCCCTCGGTCTGGGCTTCTTCCCCTGGTCCCCGCTCGGCCGCGGCGTGCTCACCGGGCAATACCGGAACCGGATCCCGCGCGGCTCCCGTGGCGCCAGCGCCCACTTCGGCTGGTTCGTCGAGCCCTACCTCGAAACCCGCTCCCGCGCCGTCGTCGAAGCCGTGGCGAAAGCCGCCGCCGGCCTCGACCTCACCCCCCTGCAAGTCGCCCTCCTCTGGGTCCGCGACGCCCCTGGCGTCACCGCCCCACTCCTCGGCGCCCGCACCCCCGCCCAACTCCAACCCGCCCTCGACGCCGAACCCCTCACCCTCCCTACCGAAATCGCCCAAGCCCTCGACGACGTCTCCGGCGGCCCCATCCCCGCCCGCAAAGCCCCCCGCCCCTGACGCACCTCGATAAAAGCGCAGCGACAAAACGGCCAAACCACCGTCCCCGCCCGGGAGCTAGCGCACGTCTAACTGGAGGCGTGTGAGGGGCAGAGACGTGGCGCACGCGGTGCGCCCCCGGCCACCCCCAGCCGGTGAGGCGCCAGCGCACCAAGGTTTGGGTGGGGTGTCCTCCCCCGAGGCGTGGATCAGTCTGGCCGTCGAGCGAGCCTGCGAGTGAGACTGGTTGCCCCGGGGGAGGACACCTCACCCGAACCGCCCCAACCCGGACCCCGACCACCGAGCCCGACCCAGATCTAGGACAGACTCGACTCACACGTCCAACGACGACATGACTTTGATGATCTTTCTCCGCATCCACACCTCGCGGCTCCCGTCCGCGTACCTTCGCAGCCGAGCCAATTCCCAGCCTCCGTACTCCGCCTGGTCGGTCAGCAACTGCCGAACGGCGCGCCGCGAGATGTGCCGGCCCAGCCGGACCCGCTCGATCTGGTACTCCACAGGATGCGATCTCATCGCCGTCCAGGATAATCACCCCGGCGTGGAGCACGGAAGGGCACGCAAGGGCATCGGCGGCGCGCAAGGGCATCGGCGGCGCGCAAGGGCACGCAAGGGCATCGGCGGCGCGTCCGATGACGCGCCGGGCCTCAGCCGACCAGCTGACGGGCGATCTCCCGATAGGCCGCTGCGCCCTTGGTCCGTCCGGCGGTCGCCAGCACGGTTCGGCCGGCGGCGGGCGCTTCGGCGAACCGGATCGACTTCGGGATCGGCGGCTCGAGCACCGGGACGCCGTAGTCGGTGCCGATCCGGTCCAGCACCAGCCGCGAGTGAACGGTCCGGGCGTCGAACAGGGTCGGCAGCACGCCGAGCACCTTGAGCCGGCGGTTGGTCATGGTGCGCACGTCGTAGATTGTGTCCAGCAGCTGGCCTACGCCCCGATGGGAGAGGGTCTCGCACTGCAGCGGGATGAGCACCTCGGCCGCTGCGGTCAAGGCGACGGTGGTCAGCACCCCCAGGCTCGGCGGGCAGTCGAGCAGGATCACGTCGTAGCGGCGCAGCACCGGCTCCAGCGCGATCTTGAGCAACCGCTCCCGGCCGGTGCGGGTGATCAGCACCTGTTCGGCGGTGGCCAGCTCGATGGTGGCGGGTAGCAGGTCCGGGCCGTCCTCGGTGGCCAGGATCACCGAGCGGGCGGTTTGCTCACCGAGCAGCACCTGGTGGACCGACAGGTCGAACGTCTCCGGATCGACACCGAGGGCGAAGGTCAGGCACGCCTGCGGGTCGAGGTCGACCAGCAGCACCCGCCGGCCACATTCGGCCAGCGCCGCACCGAGCGAGGCGACACTGGTCGTCTTGGCCACGCCGCCCTTCTGGTTGGCCACCGCGATCACCCGGGCCCGGCCCGGACGCGCCGGGCTCACGTACCGGTCCCTACCCGGTCCTGCTCGTGCGCCGCACCGTCGTCGGGCCCGCTACCGGAGCGCCGTTCGGCGATCCGGTGTTGCAGATCGTCGAAGACCAGCGGGTCGGTGGTGTTGCAGCCCAGGTCGTGGTCGACCTTGCCGGTCCCGTGGTAGTCGCTCGATCCGGTCATCAACACGTCCAACCGCAAACCGAGGGCACGCAGCCGGGCCCGGGCGGACTGGTCGTGATCTTGGTGGTCGACCTCGATCCCGTCCAGGCCGTTCTCGGCCACCAACTGTTCGAGCCGCTCGGCCGGCAGCTGGTGCTCACGGCCGCGGCCCCACGGGTGCGCGATCACCGCGACCCCGCCGGCGCCGTGGACCAGTTCGATCCCGCGGGCGGCGTCGATGGCGTAGCGGTGCACGTGCGCCGGTCCGCCGTCGGAAAGGAAGCGGTCGAATGCCTCGCCGCGGTCGCGGACGTGGCCGGCAGCGATCAACGCGTCGGCGATGTGCGGCCGGCCGACCGACGGGCTGTCGCCGACCTGGGCCATCACCTGCTCCTCGGTGATCGGCGCACCGAGTTCGGCCAGCAGTTCCAGCACCCGCTGCACCCGGCCGCTGCGGCCCTGCCGGACCTTGATCAACTCCTGCGCCAACGTCGGGTCCGCTTCGTCCAGCCCGTAACCGAGCAGGTGCACGCTGGCCGCCGCTCGGTCGCAGGACAGCTCGATCCCCCGGACGACCTGCAAGCCGACTTCGGTCCCGGCGGCCTGCGCCTCGTCCAGGCCGTCGAACGTGTCGTGGTCGGTCAGCGCAACCACCGACAAGCCCGTCACTGGCGGCCGCCTGGACCAGTTCGCGCGGGGTGTCGGTCCCGTCGGAGACGGCCGAGTGGGTGTGCAGATCGATCAGCATGTCCCCATTGTGTCGGTACCGGAACGTGTCGCACCGGCCACTCCATCGAGCCGTCAGGTCCCGCGTTCTGTCACCCGTCCGCGCGCAGCAACCCGCGGACGATCTGCAGGCCGACCGACATCCGGGCCAGGTCGGGTTCGTCCTCGCAGATCGAGGCCAGCGTCTGCACCGCCTGGTCGATCGGCGGCGAGGCTTCTGCTCCCAGGCCGCGATCAGCTCCGCCGGCGGCGGCCCGCGCGTCGTCAGCTGAGCCTGATCCGAGTCGACCGCTCGGCCAGCACCTCGGCGGTGAGCCGGGCGTGGACGGCGTGCAGATCGTCGCGCAGCGCCGCCCGAGCCATGGTCTGCCACCGGTCGTCCCGCGGCAGCTCGACGATCCGGGCCAGCAGCCGGTCCAGTCCCGAGCCGCTGGCCGAGCGCGAAATGCACCCGCGCCACCGTCATCGGATCCAGCCGGTCGCGGTTGGCCGTCTGCACGATGGTCAGGGCCGCGTACGCCGCCGGCAGCACGGCCACCGCCCGGCAAGCTCCTCCGGCACCCCGGCCAGGACGTAGCTCTCGGTCTTGGCGCCGACGACCTCGGCGTCGCGACCCTCGGTCAGACCGGACCAGGACGCCCGGACCTCGCGCCACGCCGACGCCGAAGACGTCCACGCGCTGCCGCGATGTCGATCGGCGCGCGGCGGTTGTTGACCAGCCACCGGGTCGCCCGCTCCACCAGCGTCCGGACCTCCATCCGCAGCCCGGTCTGGGTCTCGGCCCCACCTGATGGTCGAGTCCGGCGATCTCGGCCTCCAGCCGATCGGCGCCGAAGAGCGAGCGGGCGGCGATCTGGGCCCGCATCACGTCGGCCGCCCCGGCTCCCGTCTCACCGGAGAGCCGGTGGAAACAGGTGATCCCGGACAGGTTGACGAAGTTGTTCACCGCGACCGTGGTGATGATCTCGCGGTGCAGCCGGTGGGCGTCCATCTGCTCGGCGTAGCGCTCTCGCAGCGGCGCTCGGGAAGTAGTCGATCAGCAGCGCGTGCAGCGCCGGATCGTCCGGCAGGTCGGATTCCAGCACCTCGCGCTCCAGGACGATCTTCGTGTAGGCGAGCAGCGTGCAGAGCTCGGGCGAGGTGAGACCCTCGCCTTGGCTGCGACGCCGAGCCATTTCCTCGGTGCTGGGTAGGAACTCGATCTCCCGGTCGAGCAGACTCTGCTGCTCGAGCCGCCGCATCCAGTCCTCGTGCACCCCGGCCATCGACGCCGCCTGGTAGACGCTGTTGGCCAGTGCGAGGTTCTGCTCGGTGTTGTTGGCTAGCACCAGCTCGGCGACCTCGTCGGTCATCGAGGCCAGCAGCGTGTCCCGCGTCGGGCGTGCTCAGTCGTCCGGCCGCCACTTCGCCCGACCAGCAGAATCTTGATGTTCACCTCGTGGTCGGAGGTGTCGACGCCAGCCGAGTTGTCGATGAAGTCGGTGTTGATCAGTCCGCCGGCGGCGGCGTACTCGATCCGGCCGAGCTGGGTCAGTCCGAGGTTGCCACCCTCGCCGACGCAGCGGGCCCGCGACTGTCGGCGCCGTTGACCCGGACCGAGTCGTTGGCCTTGTCCCCGACCTCGGCGTTGCTCTCCGAGCCGGCCTTGACGTAGGTGCCGATGCCGCCGTTCCAGAGCAGGTCGACCGGCGCCTTCAGGATGGCGTTGATCAAGCTCGGCCGGAGACAGCGCGCCTCGACCGACGTTCTCGATCCCCAGCACCGCGCGCATCTGGGGCTGATCGGCATGGACTTGACCGTCCGCGGGAAGATTCCACCGCCGGCGGAGATCAGCGACGCGTCGTAGTCGGCCCAGCTCGACCGGGGCAACTCGAACATCCGTCGACCGCTCGGTCCAGCTGGCCGCCGGGTCCGGGTCGGGGTCGAGGAAGACGTGCCGATGGTCGAAGGCCGCGACCAGCTTGGTGTGCTTGCTCAGCAACATCCCGTTGCCGAACACGTCGCCGCTCATGTCGCCGACCCCGACGCAGCTGAAGTCGGTGTTCTGAGCAGTCGACGCCGAGTTCGCGGAAGTGTCGGATCACCGACTCCCAGGCACCGCGGGCGGTGATGCCCATCTCCTTGTGGTCATAGCCCGCCGAGCCGCCGGAGGCGAACGCGTCGCCGAGCCAGAAGCCCTTGTCGACGGCCGAGTGGTTGGCGATGTCGGAGAAGGTCGCGGTGCCCTTGTCTGCGGCGACGACCAGATAGGGGTCGTCGGCGTCGTAGCGGACCAGTCCGCTCCGGCGGGACGACCGCCCCGTCGACGATGTTGTCGGTGACGTCGAGCAGGGCCGAGATGAACAGCTTGGTAGCAAGCGATGCCGTCGGCGATCCAGGCGTCACGGTCGACACTCGGGTCGGGCAGCCGCTTGCCGTAGAAGCCGCCCTTGGCGCCGACCGGGACGATCACGGTGTTCTTGACCATCTGGGCCTTGACCAGACCCAGGATCTCGGTCCGGAAGTCCTCGGCCCGGTCCGACCAGCGCAACCCGCCGCGGGCGACCGCGCCGAACCGCAGATGGACGCCCTCGACCTGTGGTGAGTCGACCCAGATCTCGAAGGCCGGCCGCGGCTCCGGGCAGCCCGGGAATCTTGCGGGGCAAGGAGTTTCAGCGTGATCGCGGCGACGTCCGGCTGATAGAAGTTGGTCCGGACCGCGGCGTTGACCACGGCCAGCAACGACCGGAGGATGCGGTCGTGGTCGAGGCTGGCGACGTCGTCCAGCGCGGCCTGGATCTTGTGCGCGATCTCTCGGTGGCGGATTCGCGCCGGTCCTCTTCGATCTCTTCGTCTGGGTCGAACTTGGTCGCGAACATGGTGATCAACAGCCGGGCGATGTCGACGTTGGCGCTCAGCGCGCTCGCGATGTAGGTCTGGCTGTAGCTGTTGCCGGCCTGGCGCAGATAGTGCCCGATCGTCCGCAACAGGCTGACCTGGCGCCAATCGAGGCCGGCAGCCAGGACCAACCGGTTGTAGGCGTCGGATTCGGACCGGTCGTCATAGGAGGCTCGGAAGGCCGCCATGAACAGCTCGCGGGCGTGCGGGGTCCAGCGAGATCCGACCGCCTCGGCGCCGCCCGGCACCCGCAGGCCGAAATCGTAGACGAAGGCCCGCCGATCGTCGGGGAAGTGAAGCTCGTAAGGCCGTTCGTCGATCACGTCGACGCCGAGCAGCGACAGGTGCGGCAACACCAACGACAGTGACAGGGACGCCTGCCGGCGGAAGATCTTCAGTCGCAGGTCTGCTTCGTCGTCGGCGTGCTCGGGCTTGAACAACGCGAGCTCCATCTCGCTGCCGGCCCGGAGTGAGCTGAGTGCCTCGAGATCCTTTACCGCCTGCCGCGGCGTGTAGTCCTCCTTGTAGCCCTCCGGCAGAGCTTGCATCAGCGCCATCAGTTCGCGGCTGGTGCGCTGCCGGCGACCGCCCCGATCGGTGATCTGATCGGAGACCTGCTCGGTGAAGACGTCGTTCCAGGTCCGGCTGGCCCTGGTCAGCCTGGTCTCCAGCGCGCTCACGTCGACGGTCGCCCACCGGCTCACCGCGCGGCATCCGGACCACGAAGTGCAGCCGAGCCAGCACCGACTCCGAGACCCGGGCGGTGTAGTCGATCGAGTCGCCGCCCAGGACGTCGAGGAGTATGTCCTCCATGGCGGTCCGGACATCGGTGGTGTACCGGTCGCGAGGCAGGAAGACCAGGCAGGAAACGTAACGTCCGTAGGGTTCGCGGCGGTAGAAGAACCGGACTTGCCGCCGTTCCTTGAGGTGGGCGATCTTCTCCACCACCGGGGAGAGTTCGTCGACCGAAGTCTGGAACAACTCGTCTCGCGGGTAGGTGTCCAGAACGTCCATCACGGCTTTTCCGCCATGACTTTCCGGGTCGTAGCCCGAACGGCGGAGCACCTCCTGGACCTTGGCCCGGACCACCGGAATCCGGGTCACCGCCTCGGAATAGGCCGTCGAGGCCAGCAGACCCAGAAAGCGGTCCTCACCGGTGATCCGGCCCTCGTCGTCGATTCGCCGGACGCCGATGTAGTCCAGATAACCGGGCCGGTGCACGCGGGACCGCTCGTCGTCCTTGGTGATCACCATCAGCGGTTCGTCGTCCTGCCGGTCTCCCCCGTCGCCGCCCCCACTCAACGGGATCGCGTCGAAGGACTGCTCGGCGGTCGTGTCCGAACGCAGGATGCCGAGGCCGGTGCCGGACACCGGGGACATCAGCCGAGGCTCGCCCTCGGCACCGCTCGCATCCGATCCACTCGCAGCCGGACCGCTCGCTGCCGGACCGCTCGCAGCCGGACCGCTCAGGTCGTAGCGGCGATAGCCGAGGAAGGTGAAGTGGTTGTCGCTCAGCCAGCGCAGCAGTTCGGTGGTGTCGCTCACCTCCGCCGGGTTGACCGGGGGCGGGTTCTGCTCCAGCGCGGCCACGATCTCGATCGCCCGCTCACGCATCGAGTCCCAGTCGGCGACGGCATCCTGGACGTTGCGGACCACCTCGCTCAGCCCGTCGGCCAGATCCCCGGCGCACTCCGAACTCTGCTCGTCCTGCGGCGGCGGGGTGACCTCCAGATGCATCCACGACTCGGCCAGCACGCTGGGATCCCGCTCGGCCTCGTCGGCGGTCAGCACCCGCTGCAACCGGCCCGCATCGTCGCGGTGGACGTAGAACTGGGGGTGAAAGACCTCGTGCAGGCTCCAGCCCTGGCGGGTCACCTCCACGGTCACCGAGTCGACCAGGAACGGGTGATCGTCGGTCACGATCTCGACCACGGTGGCACCGTCGGCGCCCCAGCCCACGGCCGATCCGGAACCGGCCGGCCCGCCATCATCGGAGTCGGCCGGGGACTCGCCCGGGTAATGACCCTGGGGGTCGAAGACGCGGACCGCCGCTTGACCGGGTTTCCGTTCCAGGGCAAGCCGGAAGTGGCTCTCGACCAGGCCCAGCAGGTCCTCGACGCTGCGTTCGTCGATGTCGGTGGCGTCGACGTGGCGGAAGTAGTGGTCGAGGAAGGTCGAGACCACCTGCGGATCCTGGCCGACCTCTCGGGCGATCGCCGCACCCCGCGACGCGATCACCTTGATCTTGTGCGACTTCTCCCGTTCGGCCTCTGCCTCGAGCACGCCCACGCTCTCATTCCGATCTGGTCAACCCGGCTCGACGTCGTTGCCATCCGGGCCCTTCCTTGAGGCTAACAACCCTCGACCGTGCGCCGGAGCGCCGGTTCTGCGCGAGCCGCCGTCATCGGCTTCGCCGGTTGGGTCATCATGGAGAGATGAACATCGAGTCCCACGTCGAATTCGCCGCCGATCCCGACCAGGTCTTCACCATGCTGACCGACAAGGCGTATCTCGAAGAGGTGAGCCGCGCGTGTGAGTCGCGGGAGTATGACGTCAGCGTGGAAGGTACCGTCACCGTCTCGGACCGGAAGCTGGAATCGCCGGACCAGGCCCGTAAGTTCGTCGGATCGACCTTGAACGTGGTGGAGAAGGTGAGCTGGGAGCCGGCCGGTGAGGACGGCTCCCGCAGTGCGGCGATGGAGATGACCGTTCCGGGCCAGCCGGTCTCGATGCGCGGCAACTACCAACTGCACGCCGGCGGCCGCGGTTCGGTGCTCACGCTGACCGGCGAACTGAAGGTCAATGTGCCGCTGCTCGGCAAGAAGCTCGAACAGTCGGCTGCGCCCGCCGTGCTAGCCGGATTCCGCACCCAGCAGCAGGTCGGCGACGATTGGCTGGCCCAGAACTAAGGGGAGCGAGGGTCTGACCTCTCCCGGCTACCGCAGGAGCGTGTAGCCGGTCACCCCATGTGTGGGTAGCCGGATTCGGTGGCCGGGACGAACGTCTCCTTGATCGCCCGCGGGCTGGCCCAGCGGATCAGGTTCCAGATCGAGCCGGCTTTGTCGTTCGTCCCGGAGGCTCTGGCCCCACCGAACGGCTGCTGGCCGACCACCGCACCGGTCGGCTTGTCGTTGAGATAGAAGTTTCCGGCCGCGAACCGCAGCCGTTCGCTGGCCGCGCTGAGCGCAGCCCGGTCCTCGGCGATGATCGCCCCGGTGAGCGCGTACGGCGAACCGGAGTCCACCGCGTCCAGTACCGCGTCGAAGTCGTCGTCCTCGTAGACCGCGATGCTCAGAATCGGCCCGAAGTATTCGGTGCGGAAAATCTCGTGGTCGAGGTCGTCGGAGGTGATCAGGGTCGGCCGGACGAACCAGCCGGTCCTGTCGTCCGTGGTACCGCCGGCGATGATCTCGGCGTCGGCGGAGGCGTTGATCCGGGCGAACAGGTCGGCGTGCTTGGCGAACGCCCGGTCGTCGATCACCGCCGAGGTGAAGTTCGACAGATCCCGGACGTCGCCGACGCTCAGGCTCTCAGTCTCCTCGATCAACTCGGACTTGATCTTCTCCCAGACGCTGCGGGCGATGTAGGCCCGAGAGGCCGCCGAGCACTTCTGACCGGAATACTCGAAGGCGCCGCGGATCAGCGCGGTACGCAGGGTCTGCGGATCGGCACTGGGGTGGGCGACCACGAAATCCTTGCCGCCGGTCTCGCCGACGATCCGCGGATATCCCTTGTAGTTGTCGAGATTCTCCCCCACCGTCCGCCACAGCTGCTTGAAGGTGGCGGTGGACCCGGTGAAGTGGATGCCGGCCAGATCAGGATGGGCCAGAGCGACCGAGGACAACTCCTTGCCGTTGCCGGGCAACAGATTGATCACCCCGTCCGGCAGCCCGGCCGCCTCGAACAGCTTCATGGTGAAGTGCGCGGCGAACTGCTGGGTCGGGCTTGGCTTCCACACCACGGTGTTGCCCATCAACGCCGGAGCGGAAGGTAGGTTGCCGGAGATGGCGGTGAAGTTGAACGGGGTGATGGCGTAGACGAAGCCTTCCAGCGGCCGGTAGTCGGCCCGGTTCCAGACCCCGGCCGAAGAGATCGGCTGCTGGGCGTGCAGTTCGCGGGCGAACGCGACGTTGAAGCGCAGGAAGTCGATGAACTCGCACGCCGAGTCGATCTCGGCCTGCTGGACCGTCTTGCCCTGGCCCAGCATGGTGGCGGCGTTCAGGGTGTCGCGCCAGGGCCCGGCGAGGAGGTCGGCGGCCCGCAGGAAGATGGCGGCCCGATCGTCGAAGTCCATCGCGGCCCAGTCGCCGGCGATGCCCGCCGTGGCGGCGATGGCGTCCTGGGCGTCGGCGGCGTCGGCGTGTGCTGACCGGCCGAGCACGTGCTGGTGATCCGAGGGCATGGTCACCGCGAACGGCTCGCCACCCGGCTGCCGGTGCTCACCACCGACGGTCGCGGTCAGTTCGACCGGATCAGCCTCGGCCAGTTCCATCAACCGGGCCTCGAGACCGGCCCGCTCGGGACTCCCCGGCGCGTAGCTCAGCACCGTCTCGTTGGCCGGCAGGGGAACATCGGTGACAGCATCCACGGAGGCGACGCTACCCGGACCGGTCAGACCGCCTGCTGGGTGGCGGACTCCTGCCGGCGCTTCTTCGCCGCGGCCACCGAGGCCCGCAGCGCGGCGACCAGGTCGACCACCTCGGCCTCGCCTGCCGCTTCCTCCTCCGGAGCCTCGATCGCGATGCCGTCGGCCTTGGAGCGGACGACCTCCTCGACCGCCTCCCGGTAGGCGTCGCTGAACTGGCTGGGATCGAACTCGCTGGTGAGCGCCTCGATGAAGGACTGAGCCATCGTCACCTCGGCATCGGAGACCGTCACTTCGGCCGACGGAGCGGCGAACGAGCCGTCCCGCAACTCGTCCGGCCAGAGCATGGTGTGCATCAGCAACAGACCGTCCTTGGGCCGAACCAGAGCCAACGACTCCCGCGAGCGGAGCGCGACCTTGACCACCGCACAGCGGCCGGTCTTGATCAACGCGTCCCGCAACAGCACGTAGGGCTTGACGCCCGAGCCCTCGGCCTCCATGAAGTAGGTCTTGGCGAAATAGGTCGGGTCGACCTCGTCGGCGTCGACGAACTGAACGACGTCGACCGCCTTGGTCGTGGTCAGCGGCAGCTGACTCGAAATCCTCCTTCTCCAGAATCACCATCCGGCCGTCGGGCAACTCATAACCCTTGGCGATCTCGCCGAACGGGACCTCCTTACCGCACTTCTCGCAGACCCGCTTGTACTTGATCCGACCCCCGTCCTCGGGGTGGACCTGGCGGAAGCTGACGTCCTTCTCCTCGGTGGCGGAGAACAGCTTGATCGGGATGGTGACCAGGCCGAAGGAGATGGCGCCCTTCCAGATTGATCGAGGCATGTGGATTATCTTGCCTCAGACCACCCACCGAGCGCACCGGGCGAAAAGGACGGGACCATCACCACGGCTCGTCGGGCACGTGCCAGAGCAGATCGTGATCCTCGATCAGCCGATCGACCTCCGGCCTGTCGGCGGCATCGGCCACACTCGACCCGGCGACGGCATCCGTCGCGGCCCGAACGGCTCCTGGCAGGGTGGCGGGTGACGTGGTCCCGTCGGAGAAGACCGCGGTGACCCAGGCCCAGCGGAGTTCGGCTACCACCACCTGCCCGAACCCGGCCGGAACGAGCGGTACGCCCTCGACCAGCGAATCGGCGACGTCGGCCGCGAGCACGATCCGGTGTCCGTCGGGCCAGCGCCGCCCGGTCAGTCCGAGGATCATCGCGCAGGTCTGAGCCTGGAAAAGCGCCTCCTCGTCCAGGCTCGCGTCGACTCCGGTGTCGAGACCGTGAGCCTGGCGTAGGCCCTCGGTGGCGGCACATCCGGACAGCTCGGTGGCTGTTCCTCCGTCGTTCTGCAGGCCTTCGGCTCCGGCCCGATCCAACGGCACGAAGACCATCACGAGGCCGACCTCCGCCGGGCGGACGACCCATCTCCCGCCCGGGCATCCGCCGATCTCGTCGCCGCGGTCTTGGCCGGCGTTTTTTTGGCCGACGTCTTTTTGGCCGATGTCTTCTTCGGTCGACGTCTTCTTGGCCGACGTCGTTCTGGCGGGTGTCTTCTTCGCCGTCGCCTTCGTCGTCGTCTTCTTCGCAATCCCTCCGGCCTGGTCGACCAGCGCCTTCTTCACCGCCGCCCGCTTCGCCGCCGCCTGCCGAGCCGCGGTGGCGCGCCGGGCGGCTGCCTTCTTCGCGGCGGCCTTGGCCGCGGGCGAAGCCTTGCGGGTCGGCTGCCGGGTGGCGGAAGCGCGGGCCACCGTGTCCAGCAGTTCGACCAGGGCGTCGCTGATGCACTGGGCGAGGACGTCGAGATCACGGAGCGCGTCCCGGTCGGCGTTGAGGCCGAGATAGACCTTGCCGTTGTAGGAGGTGACCCCGATGGCCAGCAGATGCCCGGGCTCCAGTGGCACCACCGGGTAGCTCGCCATCATCCGCGAGCCGGCGGCATACAGCGGCACCTGCGGTCCGGGTGCGTTGGTGATCAACAGGTCGTGCTGCTTGCGGGTCATCTCGCCACTCACCCGGACGCCGAGTGCGTGCAGTGTGGTCGGCGCGAAACCGGCGATGTCGGAGATCGTCCGGGCACCGACGGCCCGGCCGGTGTCCTTGTGGGCCTGAGTGGCGTATCCGACCTGGTGCAGCCGCATCAGCGGATTCGGCTCACCCAGCGGCAAGCTCATCAGGTAGGGCGCGACCTGGCTGCCCAGCGAAGTCGGCTCGCCGTCGGACTCGATCACGCTCATCGGCACCAGGGCGGTCAGCCGGGTGCTGGAGGAGACCGGCTCGCCCCGGGTCAGCAACCACGACCGCAGTCCGCCGGCGATCACGGCCAACACCACGTCGTTGATCGTGTGCTGGTGTTCCGTCCGGATGGCCCGGAACGAACCCAGGTCGGCCGAGACGGTGGCGAACCGGCGCTGCTCGGAGACCACTCCGGTCAACGGTCCGTCCGGGGCCCGGCTGCGAAGCAGTGCGGCCTGGGCGATCTCGCCGAGAGCGCCGGTGACGCCGCCTACGGCCTCACCGACGGCGACCGCCACCCCCAAGGCCCCGGTGACCGTCTGCTGGGCGTTGGTCACGGCCCGACCCGGATCGACGATGCCCTCCCGGACCGCGCCGGCGACCAGCTCGAGCCGGGTCGGCTCCGGGGACGGGTGCCAGCTCTGATCCTCGGCGGGCGGCAACTCGGGCGTTCCGTCGAGCAGCACCTGGCCGATCTCCACGGTGTCGATGCCGTCGACCAGACACTGGTGGGTCTTGCTGAGCAGGGCGAACCGGTTGTCGCTCAGCCCCTCGACCAGATACATCTCCCACAGCGGCCGGGAGCGATCGAGGCGACGCGCCATCACCCGCCCGACGAACTGCAGCAACTGGTCGCGGTTGCCCGGTCTCGGCAGCGCCGAACGGCGGACGTGGAACGTGAGATCGAAATCCTCGTCGTCGGTCCAGACCGGTCCGGCCAGCCGGGCGGGCACCGAGCGGATCCGCTGCCGGTAACGCGGAACGAAGCGGATCCGGTCGCGGATCAGCGCGATCAACCGTTCGTAGTCGAATCCGTCCGGTCCGGCGTCGAAGATGTCCACGGTGCCGGTCTGAGCCGGCGTGTGCGCCGTGTCCAGCGCCAGTGTCGCCACCTCAAGCGGGGTCAGGCGGGTCGGCATGCGCGCCAGGCTACTCCGGCGGCCCGTCCTGATTCGGCCTCGCCAGTTCGTGCCCGAGTGACAACTCACCGAGTGGTGCCCGAGTGACAACTCACCGAGTGGTGCCTGCTAGGCAACCGACGGCAGCGCGATCACTTGGCCCGGCCTGCCTGAGCGGCGTTCGCCGGCTCGAACGGCCCGACCCGAAGCAGACGTCTCGTGTGGCGCGCAATCCAGCGCAGACAGAGTTCCGGCCAACCGACCGGGCAGTGTAGGGCCGGGCTCCACCACCCGAAGAAGGTCACCGCGATCACGAACGTCCGTTGACCGACCGGACGCCCGGACGACAGACGTCCCCGAACCGGAGATGACCACGAGCCGGCTGATCACCTACGGGCCGAACCCGAGCAGAACTCTCACCGGCCGGATGATCATGGTGCCGAGACGCGGCATCGCTACCCGGCGGGTTCATCCGCTGCCATTCTCGTTCGTGGAGATGGCGCTGATGCAGCTGCTGGCCACCGTCGGCGGCCATCTTCTGGGCATCGTGGTCGCACACGAACGGGCGCTGCGGCGGCTGCCGCCCGGACGCGCTCTGGTCGGGCAGCTGCCGCTGCTGGTGATGGTCGCGGCTACGCCTGCGGTGGGCCGGCGCTGCCCTCTCCCCCTGAACGCTCGCTGACCTGGGCCTCCAGGTGGATTCTGTTTCCGCTTTCCCATCCCCTTCTCCCTGGCCTCTCCCTGGGTTGACGGCGCCCGAGCACCGCGACATCCCCGGTTATCCACAGATTCACCGACGAGGAGTGTCAGTGGTGGTCGTCAGGATGCACAGTGAAGGTGATCAGCACGCGGGCGCACGTTTCAAAGTAGCAAGGGGTTGAGGATGACGAACGAACTCGGCACCGACGAACGGGTGGTCCGCCGACCGCCCTCATCGCCCGCACCCAGACCGGCAGCACACTCACCGGGAGGGCGCTCACCGGGAGGGCGCTCGCCCGAGGGTGAGCCGGGCCGTCCGGGCGTGGTCGGCGTCCGCCCGGTGCCTCGCTCGACCCCGCGGCCCCTGAACTGGAGGGCCTGGCAGGAGGCGGTTCCACCGCACCCGGAGCTGCCGGGGCTGTCGCTCCTTGCCAGACCGAACGACGGGCAAGCCGTGCCGGCCATCGAGGTCGCACCCGCCCCGGCTTTGCCGGACGCCACCGCATGGAGCAGCTGGCTGGCCCAGCTGGTGATCGAGGTGTTGCACGGCCGGCGACCGGTGAACCAACTCTCCCGCTGGACCGAGGAACGGGTGCTGGCCACGGTCGTACTGCGCGCCCGACAGATCCGCACCGGCGGGAGTCGTGGCCGCGCACCGGCTCCGCGGAGTATCACCGCCGCCCTCGGGACCGTCAGGATCCAGCAACCGACCCGGCACGCGGTCGAAGCCAGCGCAGTGATCCGCGGCGCCCGGGTCTCGGCGCTGGCCTTCCGACTGGAGGCTCGCGGCGACCGCTGGCTGTGCACCGAGATCGACTTCGGACCACAGACCCCGCGGCCGGGCTGAGACATTACTGGTCCGGCGACGAGTTCGCGCTCCCCAGCCCTCCGGGGCCACCAGTCCTTCCGCCCCTCAGCCCTTCGGGGCCACCAGTCCTTCCGCCCCTCAGCCCTTCGGGGCCATCAGCTCCAGGGCGATGTTGTCCGGGTCGCGGAACTCGAGGATCGAAGCCGAGCCGATGTCCTTGATCTCCTCGTGGGTGGCGCCTCGCCGATCCAGCACCGCCAGCGCCTCCTCCAGCTCGGCTCGGGAGGCTACGGCGAAGCTGATGTGGTCGAGCCCGGTCCGGTTCTCGGCGAATTGGTCCTCACCGACCGGCCGAAGTCCGAAGAGCCCGCCACCGATCTTGTAGATCACCCCGCCGAAAAGGAACGCCAGCTTGTCGCGGGTTTCGGCGTCGGCGTCGTCGGGCAGCTCCAACGCCACCGGCAGTCCGAACACGTCGTCGTAGAACTCCTTCGACTTCTCGATGTCGGTGACGGTCAGTCGGACGTGGGCGTACCCCGTGGGCGCGATCGGCATAGCCGACATCTTGCCGCACATCCGGCTGGACCGCCGTCCGCAGCGCGTTTTGCGGGGTTCGGTCCGCACGGTGACGTGATGGCGACCCCTCCGACCGGCTCCGACCGGCTCCGACCCAGAACCGCCGGACACGACGCGGGATGGCGCATACCGACATCGTCACTCGGTCCGAACTGCGAGACGCCTACCCGGCCGGCCCGACACCGGCGGTCAGGCCGTTCACGACTCCAGATCGCCGCCCTCCACCGCCGTGGGCTGGGCGGCGGTGAAGGAGGTGCTCGATGCATCCAGCTGGCCAAACGGTGCTCTCGACGGACGAGCCGGGTCGGTGTACAGCACGACCGACCCGTCTCCACCCGGAGCTTCCGCTACTACGATCGGGCGGCGGCAAGCCAACACGTGGCCCGGATCGTCGCGTCCGTGGCGGGGTGCTGACCTTGGCCGACAGCAGCGACCCGTCCAGCGACCTGCGGGTCGAGGATCAACCGGGCAGCTCTGAAAAGAGCCCTTATGTCGTCCTGACCGGAACGTCTAGCTCGCCGTTGCCGCTCGAGCTGGCTGTGAGCCGATACAAGAACGTGGTGGGCTGGGCCTTCTCGACCGCTCGGAAGCGATCGCCCCAGGTCGTGCGTCGGCGGCAATCGAGGCCCTTGCGACGGCGCTCGCTGCGGCCGACCACGGTCAAGGGCGGAAACCGCCACCCGGATCCGACGGCGAGAGCCTCAGCTGGCGCCGGGTCGCCCGTGGCACATCTTGAACTTCTTACCCGAGCCGCACGGGCACGGGGCGTTTCGACCGACACCGGCGTACTCGTCCTCGACGGCGGTGCCGTTCGGCCGGCTGACCTGGGCCGAGCCGTCCTCACCGGGTGCTGAGTAGGACAGCTGACGGGACCGGCCCGGTGCTGAACCTCGCGCCGAGCGCTCGGTCCCCCTTCCGGCCGTCGCCCCGGCGCTCACCGAAGCGCGCTCGATGCTCGCCTCGGCTTCGGCCTCGACCGCTTCTTCGGTCGCGTCGTCGGTCTCGACCTCGACCCCCTCGTCGTCGACGACCCGAAGCCCGACCCCGCCGTCGTCCAGATCGGGTCCGGATTCCACCAGCACCTGGTCGTCGGCGTTCTCCTCCGGTGCGGTGCTGTTGATCTGGATCGCCTGGCCGTTGCTGCCGGCCACCACCCCGACCTGCGCTCCGCTCTGGGCCTGCACCTCGATGTTGAAGACGAAGCCGACGACCTCCTCCATGAAGGCTTCCATCATCTGGTTGAACATGTCGCCGCCCTCGCGCTGGTATTCCACCAGCGGATCCTTCTGGGCCATGGCACGCAACCCGATGCCTTCGCGCAGATAGTCCATCTCGTAGAGATGCTCGCGCCACTTCCGGTCCAGGACGGTCAACATCACTCGCCGCTCCAGCTCGCGCATCACCTCCGAGCCGAGGCTCTCTTCGCGGGTGTCGTAGGCCCGCTGCGCGTCGGTCTTGAAATCCTCGACCAGCTCGGCCCGGTCCAGGTCGTCGCGGCCCTCGTACTCCTCCAGGCTGAGCGATACCGGATAGAGCGTCTTCACCTGCGTCCAGAGCTGCTCCAGATCCCAGTCCTCGCTGAACCCCTCGGTCGCGTTCAGCACGTACTGCTCCACCACCGAGTCGACGGTCCCCCTCAGCTGCTGCTCGACGTCGGCACCCTCGAGCACCTTGCGCCGGTCGCCGTAGACGGCGTGCCGCTGTCGGTTCATCACGTCGTCGTACTTGAGGATGTTCTTCCGGGTGTCGAAGTTCTGCGCCTCCACCTGGGACTGTGCGCTGGCGATCGAACTGCTGACCCGCTTGTTCTCGATCGGCTGGTCGTCGGGTACCCGGAGGGCCTGCAGCACCCACTCGACGATGTCGGACTTGAACAGCCGCATCAGGTCGTCGCCGAGGGAGAGGTAGAACCGGCTCTCTCCCGGGTCGCCCTGCCGGCCGGACCGACCGCGCAGCTGGTTGTCGATCCGGCGGGACTCGTGCCGCTCCGAGCCGACCACATAGAGTCCGCCGGCCCCGACCACTTCCTCGTGCTCGGTCTCGACCTGCTTCTCCAGCTCGGCGAGCAACTCGGGAAGTTTGGCCTCGTACTCCTCGGCGTGCTCGACCGGGTCGATCCCCCGGTCGTGCAGATGCTGGTCGGCCATGAACTCCGCGCTGCCGCCGAGCATGATGTCGGTGCCGCGGCCGGCCATGTTGGTAGCCACGGTGACGGCACCCTTGCGGCCGGCCATGGCGACGATCGCGGCCTCCCGCTCGTGCTGCTTGGCGTTCAGCACCTCGTGCGCCACACCGGCCTTCTTCAGCATCGTGGACAAGATTTCGCTCTTGGCCACGCTGGCCGTGCCGATCAGTACCGGCTGGCCCTTCTCGTGTCGCTCGGCCACGTCGTCGACGATCGCGCTGAACTTGGCCGCCTCGGTGCGATAGATCAGGTCGCGCTGGTCTTGGCGAACCATGTCCTTGTTGGTGGGGATCGGCACCACGCCGAGGCCGTAGATCTTCTGGAACTCCGAGGCTTCGGTCAGGGCGGTGCCGGTCATCCCGGACAGCTTCTGATACATCCGGAAGAAGTTCTGCAAGGTGATGGTGGCGAGCGTCTGGTACTCGTCCTTGATCTCGACCTTCTCCTTGGCCTCCAGCGCCTGGTGCAGGCCTTCGTTGTAGCGGCGCCCCTGCAGAGTCCGGCCGGTGTGCTCGTCGACGATCAGCACTTCGCCGTCGATGACCACGTAGTCCTTGTCGAGCTTCGAACAGGTCCTTGGCCTTCAGCGCGTTGTTCAGATAGGAGATCAGCGGGGTGTTGGCCGACTCGTAGAGGTTGCCCATCCCGAGCCGGTCCTCGACCCGGTCGATGCCGGGCTCCAGGATCGAGACGGTCCGCTTCTTCTCGTCCACCTCGTAGTCGACGTCGCGCTTCAACCGCTGGACGAGCTTGGCGAACACCGGATACCACTGCTGGGTGTCCTCG
>CAVQDD010000002.1:0-461816 GCA_963711185.1 uncultured Actinomycetota bacterium
CACGCGAACCAGCAGTTGACCGCGATCGCCGATGCCGCGCTCGCCCCCTTCGACGTCGACAGCAAAGACCTGGGCGTGCTGCGGATTCTCGTCGGCCACGAGCCGGTGTCGCAGCAGCAGGTGGCGACCATGCTCGGCGTCGACCGGACGACGATCGGTCGCCCTGCTCGACACCTTGGAGGCCAAGGGCATCGTGACGCGACGGCCCGACCCGGACGACCGGCGGCGCAACGTCGTCGAGCCCACCCAGCCCGGACTCGCGCTGATCCGCCGAGCCGACGCCGCCTACGTGGCAGCCGAGGATGAGTTCTTGTCCTCCCTCAGCGGGAAAGATGCCGCCGCTTTCCGGCGGGTTCTCGCCGATCTCGTCGCCACCCGCAGTTGAGGCTCCTCATGAACACGGGATGTTCGTCAGGAGCCGAAACCCGGTCGGAACGGGCGGGGTTCGGGTAGTCGTGGTGGTAGGCATGCATCGGCCTGATCGGTACAGAGGAAAGGACCTGCACGGATGGATGAGGACAACGCTTCGACAGCACCTATTGCCCCGCTGACCGGACGGACGGCGCTCGTCACCGGCGGTGTCCGCGGGATCGGTGCCGCGACGGTGGAGAAGCTGGCGGCGCTCGGGGCCCCGGTCGTCGCGACCTACCGCAGCGACGAGGCGGCGGCAGCAGCGTTTGCGGCCGAAGTCACCGACCGTGGCGTCGGAACGGTCGAGGTGCAGCGCTATGAGCTGACTGCGGGGTCCGATGAGGCCGGCTCGGCCGAAGAACTGCTGGGCGCGGTTCGGGCCGATCGCGACGCCATCGACATCCTCGTGCTGAACGCGGCGGCCCGTATCCGCACGCCGGTCTTCTGGAGCTGTCGGCGGACGAGCTGACCACCAAGGTGGCTGCGGATGTCGGCGCGGCCCACCGGCTGATCGCCGCCCTGGCGCCGCAGATGTCCGCTCGCGGTTTCGGCCGGATCGTGCTGGTCGGCTCGCTCCACGCGCTGGGACCGACGGCGCCGGGGATGGCCGCCAGTGGGATCGCCAAGGCCGCGCTCGCCGGTTATCTGAGCTTTGCCGTCGACGAGCTCACCGGGAACGGCGTCACCATCAATCTGGTGGAACCGGGCTACGTCGCCACCGACGCGAGTTCCGAGCTGCCCGAACAGGTGCTGCGGACCATCTCCGCGCTGACCCCGTCGGGTCGGACCGGCCGGCCGGCCGACATCGCCGAGACGATCGGCTGGCTGGTGCAGGACGGCGCCGGCTTCGTCAACGGGGTGCGGATTCCGGTGGCCGGCGGGCTCAACACGGCTGTGTCCATCCCGCGGATACTCGGCGCGCAGGCTCCGCCGACCGGCTGATCCGCGCTCGAGCGGCTGCTGTTCCTGATACCGGAACGACTTGTCAGTGGGATCTGGCCTTCTCAGTGGGATCTGGCAGGGTCTGTCCGGTGGGAACGCACAACTAACAGCGCCGCGCCGCCAAGGCCAAAGACCGACGTCGTCGGGCCCAGGCGTCGGCCGGTCGGTCGGGCGATGCGTTCCGAGGAACCGACTCGTCGCAAGATCCGGACGCCAATCCGTTCGGCGGGAATCCCGGCTTCTTCGCACCGACCGAGCATGAACGGCGGGTCGAGACGGCGATGGGTCTGCTCGACCAGCTCGCGCGAGTGACCGCCGCCGCGTCGGCCGCCGACCTGCCCTGGAGTCTGACCAAGGTGCTTGTCGGGTACGACGACGCAGTGAAGGCCGAGGCCGAGCGATTGATCGTCGGCGAGCTGATGGCCCGGTTGGCGACGGCCTGGGAGCACGGCTGGCAGCCGAGGGATCTCCGGCACGCGGCTTCACGGCGTCCCGGAACGGCCGAGAACCTGATGGCAACGTTGATCACCGAGCAGGCGCGCGTCGTCGGTGCCGGTCGGCGGGCGCCGCAGGCCTGGCGTGAGCAGCTCGATCTGATCGCTGAAGTGGCCGTACCTGCTGCCGGCGACTGGCTCCCGGTGACGACCCTGCTGGCCGTCCGCGGGACGGAGGCCGGGGCCTGGGCCGAGGTGTTCGGGCTGGTAAAGATGTTGGCTGAGCTGCCGCCGTTCTCGCCGCTATTGCCTCCGCCCTCGCGCTGGGGTCGCGCCGCCGCTGCCGAAACCCGGGCCGGCGCCCGCGGCGACGAACGGGACCGCCTGCTGAACCGGATCCGGGCGCTGCTGGCCAAGGCCGAGGCGACCGAACACGCCGCCGAGGCGGAGACATTCAGCGCGAAGGCGCAAGAGCTGATGACTCGGCACGCGGTCGACGAGGCGCTGCTGCGCGCCGGGGCAGAGGAGACGATCGAGGTCGTCGGGCGCCGGGTGCACCTGCAGAACCCGTACGCCTCGACCAAGGTGCAGTTGCTCGGCGCCGTCGGGCGGGCCAACCGGGTGCGAACCATCTATCTGGACTCCCACGCGATCGCCTCGGTGGTCGGCACGCCGGTCGACGTCGATCAGGTCGAGCTGCTGTTCACCTCGTTGCTCATCCAGGCGACCCGGGCGATGACCGCCGCCGGACATCAGCGAGCAGGCTCGTTCGATCGCTCCGCCACCTTCCGTCGGTCCTTCCTCGCCGCCTACGCCCATCGGGTGGGCGAGCGTCTCGTCGAGGCCGATGAGACGACAACGGTGAGCTACGGCGCCGAACTGGTCCCGCTGCTGGCCCGGCAGCGAGAGGCGGTCGACGCCGAGTTCGAGCGCCAGTTCCCGCACACGAAGAGCGTGAGCGGCGGCTACCTCGATGCCCGCGGCTGGAACGCCGGCCTGGAAGCGGCCGACCGGGCCGTCTTCGTCGCCGGGCGGTTGCCGGCGTAGCGACCGAAAGGCGGGCCGAGTCTGCGCGCTAGATCACCTGCGAGTCTGGCGGCGAAGGCGTCCTCATCGAAGACCGCTTCGGGCGGCGCCGCCATTCAGCGCCACAGTCGCGACAACGGCGGTCGGGCATGCCGTCTTCCCCGGGCATGATCAGGCAACCGCCCAGCGCGGCCTGACCACTCTCGATGAGAGCGATCAGCTCGGGACCGGGAAACCCGTAGACGAGGGGCACCCCGGCAACGTGCTGGCACGCCGGGCACCGGACGGGTGCCGGCGGCTGCCAGGTGCGGTTCGCGCTCACGAAATCGAGGGTAGCTGGCGATCGATCTTTTCGTGGGCCGTCCGTCGATCGGCGGCTCGGCTCCGCCGACTGGTGCAGGCCACCGCAGGCGAGCGATGATCGGGATGTGAGGAAGGGCGCGATGGGCCGGGTGGTCCAGTGGTTCCGTGGGCACAACTCCGGCCAACGACTGGAGGGCTACGACTTGCGGCCGGATCTCCTGGCGGCGGCATCGCAGATGGTCACCGACGCCAGGTCGGATGCGTTCGTGATCGAACTCGAGGGCCTGCTCTCTGATACGGAGACCGTGCTGCGGGTGCTCGAAGGTCGCCACCTCGGCGAGATGGGCCTCCTGGCCTTGACCAGTGGTCGGGTCTTCTTCCGCTCCAACAAGGTGGTCGGACGCCCCGACTTCGACGTGTCCCTATCGGCCATCGTCCACACCGAGGCGGCCAGCGAACGATCGGTGGGCAGCGTGCAGATCCGCACGATGGACGCGATTTTCACCGTCGACCAGATTTTGGGTAACCAGGGCGACGCGCTGGTCGCCGCCGTCCTGGCCGCCACCGGTGGTCAGCCGACCCCCGGACGCGACCCGATCGAAGTCCTGGCCGAGCTCCGCGCGCTCCGTGACTGCGGAGCGATCACCGCCGACGAGTTCGAGATTCGGAAGGCTGCGCTCTGGCACGAGCTGTGATTTTCATCAGTTCAGACTCTGTATATCGATATTGATACAAGGGCGGCAGGGCGAAAGACGAAGGACGGCAGAGCGACGAGCGTGCATCGGACACCAGGCCGAGAGGGACCGAGAGGAGGTTGCAGCCCATGGTTGGCGACCTCGTCCGCAGGTCCGGCCCCGGCCAAACGACTCTCGCCCGGCGTATCGGTACGTCCCGGACGCGACTGAACGCTTACGTCTCTGGCGCCACCATGCCGTCGGCCCGCGTCCTGCTCCGCGCCCGCCGGCTCGTCGATCAGCTCGACAGCCGGGGTGGGCCAGAAAAGTGACTGAGAAGGAACGTGCGCGGTGCGCCCCCCGGGCTGCTGATCTGACCAGATGCTCAGCTGCTCACATTGCCCGATGAGAGTGGCGGAGGATACGAGATTCGAACTCGTGAGGGCGTAAACCCAACCCGCTTTCCAAGCGAGCGCCATAGGCCTCTAGGCGAATCCTCCGCCGAGGAGGCTACCTGGTCCGCGCGACCGGTGCGAACTCGATCGTCCTCGCGACAGGTCCGGTACGGCCCAGGGATCCTCTACACTGGTCGTCGGTTCCCCGCGCGGCGATACCTGACCCAACTCCCCCAGGGCCTGACGGCAGCAAGGGTAAGTGAGCTCTTTCGGGTGCGCGGGGAACCTCTCACGTTCTGCCGCCGTCCGCGACGCAACAGGCCGAACGCTCACACCGGATGGTGCTTGAAGTCGAACGAGGCGGGAACCGTCGTCGGTGGCCGGCTGCCGTAGGCGAGCACGATCTCCTGTTGGTCGGCCAGCCGGATCGCTGCCGGATCTCCCGAGTACGGTCCTCCATCCAGGTAGACGTAGAGCTGGTGGCCGTTGCCCGCCTCCAATCCGCCGAGATGGGTGGCGTCCAACTGCACGTTCCACTCGGTGAACAGTTGGCCCAGGACGAACCGGGCGTTCTTGTCGCTCGACTCGATGTGCAGGACGCCGGAATCGGCGTGGGTGTGCAATTCGGCGTACAGCCCCCGACGGACGTCGATCCCCAGGTTTGCGGGGACCGGGACAGCACTGCCGTTGACGAGGATGTCCAGATGGGAGTGGATGTGCTGGACCACGCCCTCGGCCGGCAGGACGGTCAGCCCTGCGGCGCGTTCGCCCGCCGCCGGGTCGACCGGCGCGGGCCAGGGTGGCAGCGAGTCCGCCGTTGATACCGGTTCGACTTCTGCGGGGGAGCGCAGACCGGTCCCCGCGACTCCGAGCAGCGCCAGCGAGACCAGTCCGACGAACAGCAACAGCACGACTCGGCATCGGCGGCGCACCGGCTGGACGGTCGGCCTCGCTCGGGCGCCATCCGATCCGGCCGCGGCAACATCCATAGTCATCACGCTACGTCGGCCGCAGCGTCAACACCTCGGACGCGGGCTGGCGATGGCACGATTCGGCCCGCTGGTTGACTGGACAACCAATCGACCCACCGTGACCGGAGGAACGCATGCCCTACGCCGACACCCTGACCGCCATCCTCGAGCGCGAGCCGCTGCCCGCAACCGGCATCGCCACCGCGGACGTCGACTACGACGTCGACGGGACGGGCTGCCGCGGTTTCGTGGCCCGGCCCGACGATGACGGTGATCATCCCGGCGTCCTGGTTATCCACGACTGGCTCGGGGTGGGCGACTACGTCAAGATGCGAGCCGAAATGCTGGCCCGGCTCGGTTACGTCGCCTTCGCCGGCGACATCTACGGCGCCGATCTGCGGCCGTCGCCGGCCGACGCGGCCAAGGTGGCCGGCAGTTTCTACGGCGACCAGGATCTGTTCCGGAACCGGGTGGCCGGCGCCTTCGAGCAGTTGCTGGCTCAGTCCGGAGTCGACTCGAGTCGGACCGCCGCCATCGGCTACTGCTTCGGTGGCTCGGCGGTGCTGCAATTGGCCCGGACCGGCGCGGACGTCGACGGTGTGGTGACGTTCCACGGCGGACTGCAGGCCGGACCGGAGGGGGAGGCGGCCGGCATCAAGGCCAAGATCTTGATCCTGACCGGAGCCGTCGATCCGGTGGTACCTGACGACGCGGTGATCGCCATCGAGAACGAGTTCCGCGCCGTGCCCGACTTGGACTGGCAGATCACCAGCTACGCCAACGCGATGCACGCCTTCACGCTGCCGGACGCCGACGCCCCCGACCAGGGCGCGCAGTACAACGCCACGGCCGAGCTGCGCAGCTGGCAGGCGATGAAGAACTTCCTGACCGAGCTGTTCGGCTGAGCTTCAGCTGCCCCGATACAGCGCGAGAATCCGGTTCAGCTCGGCTGCGCCGCCGAGCTCGGCAAACACCTCGGCCTGCAGACCGGCCTGGTGCGCGCCCTCGACGTTGTCGGCCCGGTCGTCGACGAACAGCACGTCGACCGGTGACACCCCGAGCTGCTCCACGATGGCGGTGAAGAACCCCGGCTGCGGTTTCCCGACGCCCAGCTCGCTCGAATAGAACTGCGCGTCCAAACCGGCGTATTCGGGTCGGGCCTGCATCACGCCGACCCGGACGTCGTGCTGGTTGGTGGCGAGGGCGCAGCCGATCCCGGACCGCTGCAACTCGGCAATGCGGGCCAGCAGGGCGTGATCGACGCTCAGCCGGCTCCACACCTCGGTGACCGCTTCCACCGGGACGCTGACCCGGTAGGCATCCAGCACCGGTCGCAGGGCGTCGGCAAAACCGAGTTCGCCGCGGACCGCAGGAGCTTCGGCGGCGAATACCGCTGCCAGGAAGTCCTCGCCGTCCGCCGGGGCCATCGCCATCAGGTCTTCGCGCCAGCCGACCGGGCTCGACTGCAGGACCCCGTCGGCGTCGAGCAACAGCCAGCGCAGCGAGTCCACGCACCGCATCCTGCCTGATCCCCCTCGGACAACTCGACACAGATAGAGATTCGACCGCGTCTACCCGGTCGGATCTCTCACGGCGTCGTCTCGGGTCGGCTTCGACGGGTCCGGCACCAGCGTCGTCTCGCCGACCTCGAACCGTTCGCCGATCCCCTCGCAGGCCGGGCAGGCGTCGTAGAAGTTGACGCGATCGACTCCGCGCCCGGGTGGGTGAAGACGACACCGCGGGTCGGACACATCATCTCCCTCCCCTCTGCACCGTCGGTGGGACCGGTGACCGTTCGGGCACAGGTGCGTGGCCCAGCCGCGACATGATCAGCCGGAGCAGGTTCAGCATCAGGGCCGCCGGTAGATGGTCGATCCGGTCGGCGTCCGGGCGCTGGGACTGGCTCAGCCGGCCCCCGCTGTAGATGGACAGACTTTCGCTGAACCGCTGCATGCCTTCGGCGTAAAGAATGCCGCCGGTCAGCGAGGTCTTCCCGAGCTGGAGACGCCGACGATCGCCATCATCCGCCACAGCGGGACGTCGACGTCCTGATCACCCGGATTGTTGTGCCGGACGCCCGCGCAACTCGACCGAGCGCGGGAGGCGGACGGCACGGGCAGCCCAATCGCCTCTTGCGCAGCCTCATCGTCGCCGACCGGCACCTCGGCTCGACAGCGGCGCACATTGTCAGTGCCAGCGCATAGGGTTCTGAACGTGGAGGACGTGCAGTTCGAAGGGGCCCTGCTGGCCGCACCGCCGGCACCGAGCGCGCCGCCGCTCGCCCTTTATCGCCGCTATCGCCCGGACACGTTCGCCCAGGTGATCGGGCAGGAGCACGTCACCGAGCCGTTGCAGCGGGCGCTGGTCAACAACCGGGTCAACCACGCCTACCTGTTCTCCGGTCCACGAGGGTGTGGCAAGACCACGTCGGCCCGGATCCTCGCGCGGGCGTTGAACTGCATCCAGGCTCCGGTCGCCGAGCCGTGCGGGGTGTGCGAATCGTGTCGCGACCTGGCCACCGGCGGGCCGGGCAGCATCGACGTGATCGAAATCGACGCGGCCAGTCACGGCGGGGTCGACGACGCCCGAGACCTGAGAGAACGGGCCTTTTTCTCCCCGGTGAGCAGCCGGTTCAAAATCTACATCGTGGACGAGGCCCACATGGTCACCACAGCGGGCTTCAACGCCCTGCTGAAGTTGGTCGAAGAGCCGCCGCCGCACGTCAAGTTCATCTTCGCCACCACCGAGCCGGACAAGGTGATCGGGACGATCCGGTCCCGCACTCACCACTACCCGTTCCGGCTGGTGCCGCCGCGGGTGCTCACCAGCTATCTGGGCACGCTCTGCGAGGCCGAGGGCATCCAGGTGGAGACCGGGGTGCTTCCGCTGGTCGTCCGTGCGGGCGCCGGCTCGGTCCGGGATTCGCTCTCGGTGCTCGATCAGCTGCTCGGCGGGGCGGCGGAGGAAGGCGTTTCCTACCGGCAGGCCGCGGCGCTGCTCGGCTACACCCCCGAGTCGCTGCTGGACGAGATGCTGGACGCCTTCGCCGCCGGCGACTCCCGCGGCGTGTTCGCCGGGGTGGACAAGGTGATCGAGGTCGGCCAGGATCCGCGCCGGTTCGCCGAGGACCTGCTGCGCCGGCTGCGGGATCTGGTGATCGTCGCCGCGGTCCCGGACGCCCTGACCTCCGGCCTGGTGGACGTCGCCGCCGACCAGGCCGACCGGTTGAGCAGCCAGGCCGCTGCGCTCGGCCCGGGCGAACTGACCCGGGCGGCCGAGGTGATCGCGGCGGGCCTGACCGAGATGCGGGGGACCACCGCGCCCCGGCTGCACCTGGAACTGATGTGCGCCCGGGTGCTGCTGCCCGGCACCGACGTCGACGACCGCGGTATCCACGCCCGGCTCGATCGGCTGGAACGCCGGATCGGGGTGTCCGGAGCAGCCGTCCCGATTCAGCAGTCCGGGCCGGCCCAGGTCGTCAACGCCGAGCCGGGTCGGTCCCCGGCCGAGCCGACACGGTCCCCGGCGGAGTTGACCCCAACGCCTGCGGAGCCGGCCCAGATGCCCGGTGAACAAATCCAGACGCCCGGCGGGCCGGCTCAGGGGTCAGCGGTGCCGGCGGCCGGGCCAGAACCCGATCGTCAGGGGCACGAACCGTCCGCCGACGATGAACCCTCAGCTTCGCCGCCCGCCGGCCCGGTCGCGGCCCCCGCTGACGCCGGGACGGACGAGCGTCCGGCGGCCGCGGCAGCCGCCCACGGATCAGTGCCGGCCGAAGCTGCCCGGACCGATCTCGTCCCGCGCGGATCAGGTCAGAGCGGTGCAGCTCAGCCCGAATCGGCCCAGAGCTCCGTGGTTCGGCCCGAATCGGCTCCGCGGCCCGAAGCCCAGTCCTCCGGGCAGACCACGACGCAGCCTTCCGCGGAGCCTTCGGGGATGTCGCTGACCGATGTTCGCCGGTTGTGGCCGGAGGTGTTGGAGGAAGTCAAGGGCCGGCGGAGGTTCACCTGGATCCTGCTCAGCCAGAACGCCCAGGTCGCCGAGGTGCGAGCCGGGACGCTCGTGCTGGCGATGCCGAACGCCGGGGTTCGGGAGAACTTCTCCCGCGGCGGAAGCGAGGATATCCTCCGCGAAGCGATGGTCGTCGTGCTCGGGACCGACTTCGCCGTCGAGACGATCATCGACTTGAACGTGGCCGGCGGCGGCGGACGCCCACCCGGGGAGTCCCGGCCGGCCGATCAGGCGACAGCCGGGCCCGTGCCGGGGGCGGCGTTCTCGGGGCCGGCGGGGCAGGGAATGGCCAGCCCCGGGCCGACAGGAGGGCCGACAGGACAGGAAATGGCGCAGTCAGCAACGCCAGCGCCAACGCCCTCATCGGCCGCCGACGACTGGCCCGAACCGGTTCGGCCGCCGATCAGCGGCGCAGCCGACTTCGGTGAATCGAACGGCGCCAACGGTTCCGACGACCACGTCGGGGCGCGAACCGAGGGGCCCGGTAGCCCCGCCGCCATCGACCCGCGGGACGGCCGGCGCAGCGACGCTCCCGGATCGTCCCGGTTCGAGCCGGCGACCGTCGCCGGAAGAACCGATGCTGCGTCGGGCGCGTCATCGGATGGAGCTCCGGTCCAATCAGCCACCCGGTCTGCGGCCCAGTCAGCCGCTAGGTCGGCCGTGGCTTCGCTGCGGCGTCGGCTGCGGCGTCGCCGAGATCGAGGGTCACCACGGTTGCGAGAGGCGAGCCGGACGCCGACTCGGACCAGGGTGCCGACCCTCGGGACAGCGACCTCGACGAGTCCGTCGAATCCGGCACGGAGTTGTTGGTCCGCCATCTCGGTGCGCAGATCATCGGTGAGGAAGAGCGCGCATAGGCTGCATCCAGACCACCACGCTCATCCAGCACCTGCGGTTCGGGTCCGCCGGCCGGACCAGTCGAGTCGGCCGGAGACCCGGTCGCTTCGAGCACCCGGAAGGCGTCGGACAAGCGTCAGGTCAGGCACCACGTTCAGCAACTGACAGCGCGTTGAGTAATTGACGACAGCGCGTTGAGTAATTGACGACAGCGCGTTGGGTAGTTGACAGCGCGTTGAGTAGTTGACAGCGCGTTGGGTAGTGACAGCGCGTTGAGTAGTGACAGCGCGTTGAGTAGTTGACAGCGCGTTGAGTAGTTGACAGCACATTCAATAACCAGCAGCACGTTCAGCAACCACGAGCACAGTCGTGATCGAGCAAGGAGTACCTGATGATCCCGCAGGACCCGCAAGGCGGCGACACCCCGGGCGTCGGCAGCGCCCCCGACATGTCGGGGATGCTGGCCCAGGTCCAGGCCATGCAGACCCAGCTCATGCAGGCCCAGCAAGAACTGGCCGAGACCGAGATCACCGGCACGGCCGGTGGTGACCTGGTCAGCGCGACCATCTCCGGCACCGGCGAGCTGCTCGGTCTGAGTATCAAGCCGGAGGCATGTGATCCGGAGGACACCGAATCCCTGGCCGATCTGATCGTGGCCGCCGTCCGCGACGCCAATCACCAGCAGCAGGCGGTCGCCGCGGCCAAGATGGGCCCGCTGGCCGGAGGCCTGGGCGGCCTCGGGTTCTGACTCTCCTCATCAGCACCAACCGGGCCGAATCAGCATTGACCGGGCCGAATCAGCACCAATCAGCAGGATCAGCGGAAATGGGCAAACTAGACCGGAGAAGGAGGCACGATCCATGTACGAAGGTCCGGTCCAAGACCTGATCGACGAGCTCGGACGGCTGCCGGGCATCGGTCCGAAGAGTGCTCAGCGAATCGCTTTTCACATTCTCGCGGCCGACCCGGTCGACATCACCCGACTGTCCGACGTCCTCCGCGAGGTCAAGGACAAGGTGAAGTTCTGCGAGATCTGCTTCAACGTCTCCGAAGACACCCAGTGCCGAATCTGTCGTGACCCGCGGCGCGACGCCACCGGCATCTGTGTGGTCGAGGAGTCCAAGGACGTGGTGGCGATCGAGCGGACCCGGGAGTTCCGAGGCCGCTATCACGTTCTCGGCGGGGCGATCAGCCCGATCGACGGGATCGGTCCGGGCGATCTGAAGATCCGTGAGCTGTGCGGGCGGCTGGCCGATGGTGTCGTCACCGAGGTGATCCTGGCCACCGACCCCAACCTTGAGGGTGAGGCGACGGCGACCTATCTGAGCCGTCTGCTGCTGCCGCTGGGCGTCAAGGTCAGCCGGTTGGCCAGCGGACTGCCCGTCGGCGGCGACCTCGAGTACGCCGACGAAGTCACCCTCGGTCGAGCCTTCGAAGGACGGCGCTTCGTTAGCGCCTGACCAGGCGGTCCGTCCACGGACGTGGCGTTGGCCGGTCTCACCTGCCGACGCGGATGGCACCCGTCCCGTCGGCGTCTGAACCGGTGGATCGTCAAACCGGGGAATGGGCTAGCCGGCTGAGCTGACCTCGACCTCATCGCCGGCGTCCCTATCGTCAGCTTCTCCGTCGTCGATCTCACCGTCGTCGAACTCGTCCACCATCCGCCGCCGACTCTGCTGCAGCCAGACGCCGAGGATCCCACCACCGAGGATGTAGATCATGGTGGGCAACGCGAACAGTCGGGCCGACTGGGCGAAGCCCACCCGGAGACCGGTGCCGATCAGCAAGGCGTGCACCAGCAGGCCGATGATGAAGGCGCCGACCGTCCCGAACACCCAGCCCAGCGCCGGACTGGAGCTGCTGCGGGTGCGGCCCAGCACCCAGCCGACCAGCAGGCCGAGGACGGCACCGAGCACTGCCGAGGACGGGATGCCGTAGGCGGTGAAGTACGCCAGGGTCGTTACCCATTGCGCGGGATGGGGCAACAGCGCGGCGGCGACACTCCCGGTCGAGCTGCCGACGTTGAGCTGCCAGACGATCCAGAGCAACAGGTAGGTGAACGTACCGCAAAACCCGATCGCTGCCCCGGGCAGTGCCGCATAGGTGCCGAGGCCCGAAATCCTCGGCTCAGGACGCTTGCCGACGGGGCCACCCGGACCGGTCGCGTCCTCGGCCATCGGGCCGCCGGCGATCGCGTTCTCGGTCCGGGCGGTGCCGGTGGCGCTACCGGTGAGGGCCTGGTCAGTCATCGCAGCTTTCATCCGAGGGGAGTGGTGTCTTCGTGGTGGTGCACCCCCAATTGTTCGCACGCTTCGTTGAGTAGTTCCTGAACGGCCACGGTGTCGTCGAGCGGCATCACGGTGCTTTCGATCCGGCCGGCTCGCAGACAGTCGCCGACCTCGATGAACTCGTGGCTGTAACCGGTGCCGATCGGCGGCCGGCTGAACACCTCCGGCTCGGGCCTTGCGGTTCAGCACCACCGAACTCGGGTGGTGGAACCGCGGCGGAACGTCGATCCAACCCTCGGTGCCCTGGATCCGGGCCGCCCCCGGCGTCTGACCCTTCAGCGAGATCAGCAGCCCGGCGACCCGGCCGTCGTCGTAGCCGAGCAGGATGCCGGCCTCGGCGTCCACCCCGGTCGGGGTCAGCGACCCGGTGGCCAGACCCGGTCCGGGGTGCCGAGGAAGTGCTGGGCGAACGAGACCACGTAGACGCCGAGATCGAGCATCGCGCCGCCGCCCTGGGCCGGGTCGAACAGCCGGTCGGTCGGGTCGTAAGTCGCGCTGGACGCCGAGATCGGCCTGCACCTGGCGAACCTCGCCGATCGCTCCGTCGGCGATCAAGTCGCGGGCCTGGACGATGGCCGGCTGGAACCGGGTCCACATCGCTTCCATCGCGAACACGCCTCGCTCGCCCGGGCCAGATCGCGGATCCGCGTCGCCCCGGCGACCGTGGCGGTGAACGTCTTCTCGACCAGGATCGCCTTGCCGGCGGTCAGCGCGGCCTCGGCGATCAGCAGGTGCTGCGGATGCGGCGTGGAGATGTAGAGCGCGTCGACCTCGTCGTCCTCGATCAGGTCCGCGATAGCGAGCCGTAGGCCCGGGCGATCCCGTGCTCGGCGGCGAACGCGTCGGCTCGTTCCTGGGAGCGGGAGGCGACCGCGACCAGGTCGGCGTCCGGGATCGTGCGGGAAGTCGCCGACCACCTTGGTCGCGATCCGGCCCGGACCGACGATTCCCCACCGGATGATCTGGCGCTCATCCGATCACTGTAGGAGCCGAGGTGCGCTCGCCGAACAGGTCAGCGCCGGTGGCCGCCGCGGTACCGGCCGAACGCGCCGCGTCATCAGCAGCGGCAACAGGCAGATGAACCAGAAGCAGTGCACCGCCGACGCCGTTCAGAGCGATCATCGCGACGATGGCGATCGGCCAGGCCATCGCGGCCAGCGTGCCGAGGCACCATCGCGGTCCGATCGCGCGGCCGGCCCGTGGGATTCGGACGGGCCGGCGACCTGGCTCGGCCGGGACGGCGACGGTGAGACCTCCGGCCGACCGGGCTTGGGTGCCGGCAGATCGGCGAACAGCGGAGTCAGGTCGTCGGCGAACCGGGCGGTCAGCGCGACGTCCAGTCGCTCGTCGAATTCGGTCTGGTCGATCCGGCCCTGGGCCAGGTGCTCGCGCAGGATGCTCGACAGCTTGGTCCCGCTCGGCGTCCCCGATGCGCTGCGGGACGGGCTGGGAACTCATGGTCAGTATTTCCAGTATTGCTCGCTCCCGGTCCATCTGCAGGCATGGCATTTGTCACCTCCGGACGGGAACTCCGGACGCCCTCAGGCCCCAATCCGGACTCGCTCCGCGGGACGTCGCCGCTCCCGGTGGCCGAGCACCTTAGAGTTGCGTGCCCGTGAACGCGCATGCCCGCGCATACCAGCGCATCCGACGTGACGAAGGAGGCGGGTGAGTCGCGTAGTGCAGAAGTACGGAGGATCCTCGGTCGCCGACGCCGACAGCATCAAGCGGGTGGCCAAGCGGATCGCCGCGACCAAGCAGCAGGGCCACGACGTCGTGGTGGTGATCTCGGCCATGGGCGACACCACCGATGAGCTGATGGAGCTGGCGCTGCGCGTCTCGCCCCAGCCGCCGCCGCGCGAGCTCGACATGCTGCTCACCGCGGGCGAGCGGATGAGCGCCGCGCTGCTGGCCATGGCCATCGCCGACCAGGGGACTCAAGGCCCGCTCGTTCACCGGCTCGCAGGCCGGGGTGATCACCACCGGGACCCACGGCAACGCCCGGATCATCGACATCACCCCGGGCCGGATCGTCTCGGCGCTGGACAAGGGCGACATCGTGATCGTGGCCGGCTTCCAGGGCGTGGCCCAGGACACCAAGGACATCACCACCCTCGGCCGCGGCGCCTCCGACACCACCGCCGTCGCGCTCGCCGCCTCGCTCGGGGCCGACTACTGCGAGATCTACACCGACGTCGACGGGATCTTCACCGCCGATCCGCGGATCGCCCCCAACGCCCGGCTGATCCCCGAGATCGGCTACGAGGACATGTTGGAGATGGCGGCCTGCGGGGCCAAGATCCTGCATCTGCGTTGCGTCGAATACGCCCGGCGCGAGAACGTCGCCGTCCACGTCCGTAGCTCGTTCTCCACCAAGAGCGGCACCTGGGTCAAAGAACTGGAGGAAGGACATCACATGGAGCAGGCCATCATCTCCGGGATCGCGCAGGAAAGCGAGCGAGGCCAAGATCACCGTGGTCGGCGTGCCGGACCAGGTCGGCGAGGCGGCCCGGATCTTCGAGGCCATCGCGGCCATCGACGTCAGCATCGACATGATCGTCCAGAACGTGTCGGCGGTCGCCACCGGCAAGACCGACATCTCCTTCACGCTGCCGAAGTCCGACGGCCAGGCCGCCACCGAGAAATTGAACTCGGTCGAAGGCCGAGGTCGGTTTCGACAACGTGCTCTATGACGACCAGATCGGCAAGGTCTCGGTGATCGGGGTCGGGATGCGTTCCCATCCGGGCGTGACGGCGATGTTCTTCTCCGCCCTGGCCGCCGCCGAGGTCAACCTGGAGATGATCTCGACCTCGGAGATCCGGATCTCGGTGGTGGTGAACGAGAGCGAGGTCGATCGGGCGGTCCGGGCCGCGCACACCGCCTTCGGCCTGGACGCCGACGAGGCCGTGGTCTACGCCGGTACCGGTCGCTGAGATGTCGAACCTGCCGGCGAACCTGAACTATCTCCTCTCGCGCCGTGATCTCGCGTCGGTCGGCCCGATCGTCGCGCTCGTCCTGGTGTTGGTCCGGGGTCGGGGCCGGGCTGCGCCTGGTCGGGGCGGTCGGCTCCGTCCTGCTCATCGTCAACACCGTGGTCGGTGGCCCGTTGAGCAGGCATCCTGCCTGCGCTGCGGCAGTGATTCGATCTTCTCGGCGAGCTCGCTCGGCGCGGTTTTCCGTGCCGACAGATCTGCTCAGCTGGCCGGCGTGATCCTGATCGCCGTCGGCGGTCGGCACCCGCTGGCGTGAGTCGTCGTCCCGTGGCCGGATCAGGGCTGAGATCAGTCGGTGATCAACTCCGGCTCGGTCTTGTCCCGCACCTCGGCCGGATCGACGCCCGGGGCGCATTCGAGCAGCCTCAGGCCGTCCGCGGTCACGTCGATCACCGCCAGATCGGTGATGATCCGTTGCACCACACCCCTGCCGGTGTAGGGAAGTGAGCACTCGTCGACGATCTTGTAGCGACCCGTCCTTGGCGACGTGCTCCATCAGCACGATCACCCGCTTGGCGCCGTGCACCAGATCCATCGCGCCGCCCATGCCCTTGATCATCTTGCCGGGAATCATCCAGTTCGCGATGTCGCCGGCCGCCGAGACCTGCATCGCGCCGAGGATGGCGGCGTCGATCTTGCCGCCGCGGATCATCCCGAAAGAGGTGGCCGAGTCGAAGAAGGACGCCCCCGGACGGAGCGTCACCGTCTCCTTGCCCGCGTTGATCAGATCGGCGTCCTCGTCACCCGCCCAGGGGTAGGGCCCGACACCGAGCAGGCCGTTCTCGGACTGCAGCACCAGTTCCACCCCGTCGGCCACGTAGTTCGGCACCAGGGTCGGCAGGCCGATGCCGAGGTTCACGTAGCTGCCGTCGACCAGCTCGGAGGCGGCCCGGGCGGCCATCTGTTCTCGCGTCCAGCTCATCGTCGGCCCTGCTCCGGTGCGTCGTCACGGTGCCGGACGGTGACCCGTTCGATCCGCTTGTCGGCCACCTGTTCCGGGCTGAGCGCGACCACCCGATGCACGAACACCCCCGGGGTGTGCACGGCGTTCGGGTCCAGCACGCCCGGCGCGACCAGCTCCTCGACCTCGGCCACGGTGATCCGGCCGGACATCGCGGCCAGCGGGTTGAAGTTCTGCGCCGAGGCGCGGTACACGAGGTTGCCGTGCCGGTCGCCCTTCCAGGCGCGGACCAGTCCGAAGTCGCACACGATGGCCTGCTCCAATACGAACGGCTTGGCGCCGTCGGAGGTCTCAAAAGTCCGAGTTTCCTTAGCCGGTGAGGAAGCAAGCACGCCGCCGTCGGAGCCGTAGCGCCAGGGCAGGCCACCGTCGGCGATCTGGGTGCCGACCCCGGTGGCGGTGTAGAAGGCCGGGATGCCGGTGCCGCCCGCGCGCAGTCGTTCGGCCAGCGTGCCCTGCGGAGTCAGCTCGACCTCCAGTTCGCCCTGAAGATACTGCCGCGCGAACTCCTTGTTCTCACCGACGTAGGAGGCGACGATCCGGCGCAGCCGGCCTGCCTCCAGCAGCAGGCCGAGACCCCAGCCGTCCACCCCGCAGTTGTTGGACACCACCTCGAGGTCGGTCGCACCCTGATCGAGGACAGCCTTGATCAACACGCTGGGGATCCCACACAGGCCGAATCCGCCGACCGCCAGCGAGGCTCCGTCGGTCAGATCGGCCATAGCCTCGGCGGCGCTGGCGACGACTTTGTCCACGGCCGCACTCTATCCAGTGCAGCACCTGACGGCAGGCCCCGGATTGCGGATCCGGGATGCCGATCGGGCGTCCTCAGAGCTGGGCTTTGGACCAGTCGATCGTCTGCGGGCCGACACCGGGGGAGTTCACGTTGATCTGGATCACTTCGTGCTGGTTCAGAGGAATCTGGGACGGGTTGCCGGTGTAGACCTTGCCGTTCACGTAGACCGTCTGCGCTCCGCTGACCGGGCCTACGGCGGTGCTACTCAGCGGCTGTTGCCAGATCGCGAAGAACTGTCCCAGGGTGTAGTCGGACTGGGTCGGGGCCTCGACGTGGATGATGCCGTCCTGGGCGTGCACGTGCAGCCAGTAGTAGCACCGGCTGGCTTGGTAGAACGGACCCTGGGCCGACTGCTGGGCCACCGGGTCGACCACTCCGATGCCCGGCGGGATCGGACGCAGTGCGCCATCGACGTAGACCGCCAGGTGGGCGTGAATGTGGTAGGCGGCCTGCTCGTCGCTGTCGCAGCTGATCCCGTCCACCGTCTGTCCACTCGCCGCCCCGCTGGCCGGGGCCAGCACGGTGCCCTCCTCGAGCGGCACGGCCTCGGGACCGGTCGGGCCGGCGATCTGCCCGGCGGGAATCGCAGGATTCCTTTGCGGGTCGGTCCGGGACGCCGGCCGGTGCAGCACCACAACGGCGATCGCGATCACCACCGCCACCACGACGATCGCGGCGATCACGATCAGTAGCCGAGTCCGCCGCTTCCGCCGTCGTTCGGCCTCACGGGCGGCGACCAGACGCTGCCGGGCCGACTCGGCCGCCCCCTTCTGCTGCTTGCTTGTCGCCACGGCGGGAAGCATCGCCGCCGACCCTGTGCATCGGCTGAGAGATGGCGAAGATTGTCAGCTGTGGTAATGCGCGACCCAGGCGATCTGGATCTCGCTGCTGGCCGGGGTGAACGCGTTCGGGACACCACCGGGCACGGTCTCGTAGTCGTTGGCGCTGCCGTTCGGGTCCATCGCCCCGGTCTGGAAGCCGAGCCACATCTTCTTGGTCGTCACCGGGACGTCGTTCAGCACGCCGGTCACGTCGTCACCGTCGATGGTGAAGATGATCTGGTTGTCGCCCAGGATGACGCCGTAGGTGTGCCACTCGTGGGTGTCGACGATCTGCTTGCTCATGGCGACACTGTTGTCGCTGCCGTAGTGGTAGAAGCTCCCGACCTTGCCGTTGACCCGGCCCTCGGCGATGTCGACCTCGGGCGGCCAGCTGTGGTCGTCGGGGTAGAGCAGGAAGGCGTAGCCGATGCCGGTGGCCACCGGCATCTTGGCTCGGACCTCCCACTTGCCGCCGCTCGCCGAGAACCCGGGAGAACCGCTGACCCCGGCGCTGGACCAGTTGCCGTCGACGTAGCGGGTCCGCAGCGCCAGGACGCCGTCGTGGGTGTAGACGTTCTCGGGGTCGTAGCTGCCCATGGCGCCACCACCCACCGGCTGGTCACCCCAGCCGTACCGCCCCCAGGTCGAGGTGTCCAGCGATCCGCCGAAGCTGTCCGCCCAGTCCAACTTCCACGAATTCTCCGCCGAGGGGCCGGCCCCGGAGGTGACCGCGGCTTGCGCCGGGTCCGTGGCGTTCAGGACGGCGCCGGCGACCAGCAGGGACAGACTGCCGACGATAACTGAGATTTTCTTAGGGAGGCGCACGGGCAGATCATGACACGAACGGTCGAAGACCGGAAACCCGCTGACGCTTTTCGCCTATGCGGCTCATTTTCGTCATGAGTCAGAGAGCGAGTAGGTGGGCCGCGACTGCGGTCCGGCCCATCACCGTGGCTAATATCTGCGATCCGTATCCACGCAGGACGGAGCACCAAGCCCGGTGATCCGAATCTGCTCGGCTCAGGCCCGGTCAGCCGTGGGCCACCCGAACCGGTCGGGCAGCGGGGCGTAGCCGACGACGCCCAGGATCTCTGGGGCTTCGTCGAGCCAGCCCTACCCACCGGCCCGGGATCCCAGACGTGGTGATGGGCGTCGATGATCACGCCGTCCCCCGGCTCACCACGAACGCGCGTCGGACGGTGCTGGCCAGAGCACGTTTGCGGCGAGTGTGGTCGGCCCGCCGGTCGGCACTGCCGGCGGTGAAGGTGATCGAGGACGGTGCCCAGGTCATGGCCACGGCGATCAGCATGCTGAACAGATCTCTCGGCTGCACGTCGTCGACCAGGTCACCGCGGCGCTGGGCCCGGGCCAACTGCTGCAGATTCTCGGCCCAGGTGCCGTCGGTCGGCAGCAGGTTCCCTGTCGGCGTCCGCTCCAGGCGTGCCCAGGTAGCCAGTTGCACCAGGGCGGGATCGCCCAGATAGCCGTCGTAGAGCCGGACGGCGTAGCCGGGGAGGTCGTCGACGGTCAGCGGGATCCGGTCGATGTTGGCCTCCACCTCGCGGGTGAAGGCGTAGTCGAACAGGGCGTCCTTGTTCCCGAAGTAGGCGTAGAGCTGGGCCTTGTTGGCCCGGGCTGCTCGGGCGATCCGGTCCACCCGGGCCCCGGCCAGACCGTAGGCGGCGAACCGGCGGTCGCTGCGGCGACGATCCTGCCGGTGGTCGTTCGAGCGCCGAGACCCCCGACCCGACGACCTGGTTGTCCGGGTCACCCACTGCGGGGTCTGCCACACCGATCTGCACTCGTTGGCTGCCCACCGCGCCGCCGACGGACCGCTGGTGCCCGGTCACGAGTTCGTGGGCGTGGTCAGCGAGGTGGGTGCCGAGGTCACCGGCTTCGCTCCCGGCGACGGCGTCGCAGTGGGCAACATCGTGGACTCCTGTGGTCGGTGCCGGATGTGCCGGGCGGGGCAGGAGAACTATTGTGAAGAGTTTCCGACCCTGACCTACGGCGGTACCGACCGTCAGGACGGCAGCCCGACCCGGGGCGCCTACGCGAGTGAGTACCTGGTCGGCGAACGTTTCGCCTACCGGCTGCCGGCCGAGCTCGACCCGGCCGGCGTCGCCCCGCTGATGTGCGCCGGCATCACGGTCTGGGAACCGTTGCAGCGTTGGGAAGTTGGTCCGGGCAGAGAAGTCGGCGTCGTCGGCCTGGGTGGCCTCGGCCACCTGGCGGTGAAGCTCGGCCGGGCCCTCGGCGCCCGGGTCAGCCTCTTCACCACCTCACCGGCCAAGACCGTGGACGCCCGCCGGCTCGGGGCGGCGGAGGTGATCGTCTCGACCGACGGTGACGCGATGGCCGCGGTCCGGGACCGGTTCGACCTGGTCATCGACACCGCGGCCAGTCCACACGACCTGACGCCGTACCTGCGCACGGTCGCTCTGGACGGAACGCTCTGCAGTCTCGGCGTGATCGATCAGCTGGAGTACGACCCGATGGCGCTGTTGGTCGGGCGCAAGAGCGTCGCGTCCGCCGGCAGTGGTGGCCGTCCGGGAACCCAATCCCTGCTCGACTTCTGTGCGGCGCACGGCGTCACCGCCGACGTCGAGGTGCTGCCGTCGCGACAGGTCAACGTCGCCCTGGACCGGTTGTCCCGGAACGACGTCCGCTACCAGTTCGTGCTCGACCTGGCCGACCTCAGGGACGAGTCGAGCCCGCTCTCGGCATGATCGAGCCGGTATCGACAGCGGGATCGGCGAGGTAGTGCTCCAAAGCGCAGGTGGCCATGCCCAGGGTGACCGGCTCGGTCAATTCACTGGCCACCAGTCGGATCCGGCTGGCCGAGCTGTTGATCGACTCCGCCAGCATGATCTTCTCGGTCGGCGGGATCAGCCAGTGGCCGAGTTCGCCGGTTACCCAACTGGTCAGTACGACCAGCGACGGATTGATCACGTTCACCAGATTGGCCAGCGCGTAGCCGAGCAACTCGGCGAAGCTGTCGATCATCCAGCGGGCCTCCGGTTCGCCGTCGAGCATGCCGGCCCGGACGGAGTCGATGAAACGGGTCTGCGACCGTGGCGCCAGATAACGGTGGTCGGGCCCGAACTCTTCGGCGAAGGTCTGCATCAGGCCCGGGACTCCGATGTAGGCCTCGACGCAGCCGGACCGGCCACAACGGCAGCTGCGACCGTTCATGATCAGCGAGGTGTGCCCCCACTCGCCGGCGTTGTTGCTGGTACCGCGAAGCAGCTCGCCGTCGATGGCCAGGCCGGCCCCTACCCCGGTGCCGAGATTGGCCGTCACCAGGTCTCCGGTCTGTCGGCCGCGGCCGAACCACAGCTCGGCCATCGTGGCGGCCTTCAGGGGGTTGTCCAGGTAGAGCGAATAGGGCAGCTGCCGATGGAGCAGTCGCTCCACCGGGACGTCGTGCCAGCCCCAGTTGGGCGCGAAGATCGAGACACCGGCCTCGGCCTGCAACCTGGCCGGGCAGGCTGATTCCGACGCCGAGGTTCTGCCGCGGCGGCAGACCGGCCAGGGTTGCGTCGATCGCGGTCCGGACTGCTCCGACCACCTGGTGCGGCAGACTCTCCGGCTCGGAAGGGCCTGCCAGCTCGCGTCGGTGCCGGCCCAGAGGTCGCAGTGCGGCGTCGTAGACGTCGACCTGGACGTAGGTCTCGGCCACGTCCACGCCGACCAAGGTGCCGAAGTCGGCGGCGATCTTGAGCCGTACCCGGGGCCGACCGCCGGCTGGGCTCTCCTTGCCCGCCTCGACCAGCAGGCCGGCGGCGAGCAGCTCGTTGACCACGGTGGCGACCGTGGGGAAACTCAGTCGGGTCTGGGTGGCGATGCCGTGCCGAGTCGGCGTCCGGAGGGCATAGACCTTTCGCACAATGGCCAGCCGATTGGCCAACCGGATCTCTCGCGTGGTGGCGCGTGATCGGACCGGTCCGGGCATCACACCTCCGTTCGCTCGCTCGAGCGTAAGCGTTACCTCAAATGCTCGGACAAGGGTCAGCCCTTGATGCCGGTCTCTGCCACCCCCTGGACGAGATAGCGCTGCAGGAACACGAAGACCAGCACCAACGGGGCAATCGACACGGCGGCGGCGAGGAACAGTTCGTGCAGATTGATGGTCTGTGCGGTGAGGAAGGTCGACAGCGCCACCTGAACCGTCCAGGTCGAGCTGTCCTGCCCGATCACCAACGGCCAGAGGAAGGCGTTCCAGCTGGCGATGAAGGTGATCACCGCGATGGCGGCGAAGAAGGCGCCGGAGTTGGGCACCACCACCCGCCAGAAGGCGCCGAAGTAGCCCAGCCCGTCCACCCGGGCCGCTTCTTCCAGCTCCTTGGGGAAATTCAGGAAATACTGCCGGAACAAGAAGGTGGTGAAGCCGGAGAACAGCGTCGGCACGATGATGCCCTGCAAAGTGTCCACCCACTGCAGTTGACTCACAATGATGAAGCTCGGGATGAACGTCACCGCCGGCGGGATCATCAGGGTGACCAAAATGGCGTAGAAGATCTTCGTTGCGTGCCGGAACGGGATCCGGGCCAGTCCGTAGCCCGCCATCGAACTCAGTAGCAGCTGGCCCGCAGTCTGCAACACCGCAATGATCGCCGAGTTCGCCAGACTGTGCAGGATGCTGACCGCGGGATCGCTGAACAGTTCGGCGAAGTTGTCCCACTGGATCGTCGTCGGAAACAGCGACCAGCTGGCGGCGGTGATCTCGGTGTCACTGCTGAGGGCGTTCCGGACGATCAGGTAGAACGGGATCAGGAACAACACCGTGGCCACCAACAGGGCCAGATAGCGCACCAGTGCCCCGGCCACAGCTGCCGGTCGGATCGGCCGGCGCCGGCGGGTCCGTTCGGTGATCACGGGCTCGACCTTCCCCAGGCCGGCTTTCGATGCCGATACGGTGCTCATTCCGCCGCCTTCCCGAAGCCGAGGATCTTGCCCTGCAGAAGGGTGACGATCATGATCAACAGCGCCAGGATGACCGCACCGGCGCTGCCGTGGCCGAAGTCCTGGTCACCCTGGGCGGTGTAGTAGAGATAGACCAGCGGCGGTCGGGCGAACGGAGCGTTCCCGAGCAGGTTGAAGAACTCGTCGAACGCCTGGTAGGCCGCTATCAGCAGCAACAACAACACTGCGACCGAGGTCGACCGCAGCTGCGGAAACGTCACGTAGCGGAAGGTCTGCCAGCCGCGGCGGGCTCCGTCCACCTCGGCCGCCTCATAAAGCTCCGGAGAGATCCGTTGCAGCCCGGCCAGGAACAAGATCATGTAGAAACCGACCTGCAGCCAGAGCCGGGCCGAGACGATCACCAGCCAGTAGAGCGGTGGACTGAGGGTGGCCAGCCAGGCCACGTTGGGGACTCCGAACCAGCTCAGCACCGTGTTGGCCAGCCCGAACCGAACCCCGTTGAAGATCGACAGTTTCCACACCAGGGAGGCGACCACGTAGGAACAGGCGGTCGGCAGGAAGAACACCGAACGGAAGAAGGCCTTGGCGATCCTGACCTGATTGAGCAGCAGGGCCAGTCCGAGCGAGAGGACGAAGGTGATCGGCACGATGAATGCGGCGAAGATCGTGAAGGTGATCAGACTGTCCAGGAACGGCCCGGGACGCAGCAGGTCGACGTAGTTCTGCAGTCCGACGAAGGCGCTCGGGGTGACGGTGTTCTGAGCCCGGTTGAAGCTCAGCACCACCGACCAGATGATCGGGGCGTAGACAAAGACGAGTAGCCCGATCACGAAGGGTCCGACAAAGATCCAGAACGCGCTGGTCACTCCCGCGATCCGGCCCTTCCGGCGCGGCTGCGCCGGAAGGGCCTTCGCGATGGTGCTGACCGGGGCGCCGACGGTCGACGCGGCCATCTCAGCCGAACAGGCGATCGAGTTCGGTGTTGACCACCTTGGCAGCCTTGTTCAGGTTGGTCTCCACATCGCCGCCCTGCCGGACGATCGCGGTCGCCGCGTCGGCGTAGGCGCTGTTCATCTTCGCCGTCCAGGCGGTGTTCGAGGCGATCGCCGACTCGTTGAAGATCTTCAGCGCGTCGGCGGCCGGACCGGTCTGCAGTTTCGTCGCCTTGGAGGCCAACGACTTCCGCGGCGGGATGTGGAAGCCGTAGCTCAGGTTGAAGTCCTCCTGGTCGGCGGAGTTGTCGATCCACAGCCATTTGGTGAACGCCTTCGCGGCCTCCACGTTCTTCGCCTTGGCACTGATCATGGAGGTCCAGCCGCCGGCAAAGGTGGACGGCTTGCCGACCGTGCTGCTGAACTTCGGCCAGGCCACCACCCCGAAGTCGTCGCCGAGGGCCTTCTTGATCCCGGGCATCGCCCACAGCCCGCACCACTGCATGGCGGCCAGGCCTTGGGTGAAGGAGGACGGGTCCCACCAGTCGGTCGGGGCGCCGAGCAGGATCGACTTGGTGTTGAACAGCCGGCGCATCGAGGTGAAGGACTGCATCACGTTGTTGCTGAGGAAGCCGGGTTTGTTGTCGCTGGTCAGGAAGTCGCTGCCCACCGTCCACAGGATCGGGCCGAGCAGCGAGCCGCCACCGAAGGACGGCGTGACCCCCGCATCGTTGCCGATGAACAGGCCCTTCTGGTTCTTGGTGGTCAGGCCCTGGGAGGCCGAGATCAACTCATCTATCGTGGTCGGCGGTTGAATACCCGCCTTGCTGAGCAGGCTTTTGCGGTAGTACAGGACGCCCATGTCGTCGACGATCTTGACGCCGTAGACCTTGCCGTCGACGGTGCACGACTTGAGGTCGGGGTCGGTGTAGTCACTCTTGACGTCACCGATGATGTCGTCGAGGGCGACGATCTGGCCGCTCTTGACCATGTCGATGTTGACGGTGGACTCGAATACGTCCGGACCGGAACTGGAGAGCAGACCGCTGTTCAGCTTCGAGGTGTAGTCGCCCGGCGTCCACTGCACCTTGACGCTCGCGTCCGGATAACCCTTGGCGTAGCGCTGGACCGCCTGCTGGGTGCCCGCTTCGCCGTACTGGTGGTACCACTGAGCGATCGCCGGCTTGCCGCCGCTGCTGCTGTCGCCACTGCTGCCGCCGGAGAGCCCGGAACTGCCGCCACCGCAGGCGGCCAACAGCGGTGCGGTGCCGGCGGCGGCTGCGCCGAGGCCGAGAGCGCCGAGAAAACGTCGGCGGTCGAACGGAACGTATGGATTACCCATCTGCCTCACAACTCCCTTGTCATGTGGTCGACCGCGCGCGTCGGCGGGTCCGAAGTGTGCTGATGATACATAAAAAAACTCGCAGAAGAAGTGCGGTGGGCCCGATCTGCTACCGAACCGTGACCAGGGGATACAGCTAGCTAGCGCCGCCGAGCCGCCGGGTCGTCACGCCGGGCGGTACTGGCCCTGATGATCAGCTCGGGCGCGATCAGTTGCGGCCGGCTGGTCGGCGATCCCTCGATGGCGGCGAGCAGCAGCTCGATCGCCTGTCGGCCGACCGCGACAAAATCCTGACCGACCGTGGTGAGCGCCGGAATCAGGTAGCGGGTCTCCGGCAGGTCGTCGAAGCCAACCACGCTGACCTCCTCCGGCACCCGCCGCCCGGCCTCGTGCAGAGCGGCCAGCAGTCCGACGGCGATCTGGTCACTGGCCGCGAACACCGCAGTCACCGAACGATCCGCCGCCAAGTCGAGGCCTGCCCGATATCCCGCGTCTGCACTCCAGTCGACGTGGATCGGTTCCGGCGGTCGGAGGCCTGCGGCCGTCATCTCGGCTCGCCAGCCGTCCCGCCGGGCTCGGGCCTCGGTCCAGTCGAGCGGGCCACCGAGATGGGCGACCTCGCGATGCCCCAGGCTCAGCAAGTGTCGGGTGGCCAGCCGGCCGCCGGCGAACTGGTCGACTCCGACCGTCCACCGGGCCCGGCTCAGGTCGCCCTCGACCACCACCACGGGCACCTCGACCCGCTGGTTCCTGGCCACCTCCAGTGCTTCGTCCTGGCCGGCGATCACGATGATCCCTTCGACCCGCTGGCGCATCAGATGCTCGACCGAGTCCTCCAGGCTGGCCCGGGTCAGTTCGGGCAGCCCGACCGAGCTGGCGACCAGGCCGGCGGCCCGGGCGGCCTCCTCGATGGTGCGCTGGATGCTGGCCGGCCCGAAGTGGGCGGAGCCGGCTCCGATCACCCCGACGATGCCGGTCCGGCCGCGGACCAGGGCCCGGGCTGCCGAGTTGGGTCGATAACCCAGCTGTTCGACCGCCTGTTGGACGCGCTGCCGGGTCTCGGACTTGATCAGCGGTGAGTTGTTGATCACTCGAGAAACCGTCTGAGGTGAGACACCGGCCAGCCGGGCGACGTCGGCCATCACCGGGGCCTTGCCGCCGATCGCCGATCGGGGACCTGGCGATGGTTCCGGTCGCGCGGCCGGTCCGTCGGTGCCCGCGCTCATGGGCCGATGATAACGCGACCATCATGTCCATCGGGCCTCGTTCATCTTGACACTGGATAAGATCCCTACCACTATCTAAGTAATTGTTTGCGCGAACATTCTGTCACCAGAATCAGGAGCACCAGCCCATGGCGGTCGATCCCGACCACATCCCCGGCAGCGCGTCCGGGGAGGTGCCGGCGTGAGCGTGACCGCTGCGATCGCCGAGACGATCGTCCGGATTCGCCGTGAGGTGGCTGAACTACACGCCGAACTGCCCGCCAACGACCTGGTGGTCTGGACGGCCGGCAACGTCTCGGCCCGGGTGCCCGACCACGACCTGCTGGTGATCAAGCCGTCCGGTGTCCGCTACCACGAATTGGACGCGGACGCGATGGTCGTCTGCGACCTGGCCGGCGAGTTGGTCGAGGGCGAGCGCAGCCCGAGCTCGGACACCGCGGCGCACGCCTACGTCTATGCCCATCTGCCCGAGGTCGGCGGGGTGGTGCACACCCACTCCACCTACGCCACGGCGTGGGCAGCCCGCCAGGAGGATATTCCGTGCGTCCTGACCATGATGGCCGACGAGTTCGGCGGGCCGATCCCGATCGGGCCGTTCGCGCTGATCGGGGACGACTCTATCGGCCGCGGCATCGTCGAGACGTTGGCCCGCTCACGCAGCCGGGCCGTGTTGATGGCCAACCACGGACCGTTCACCGTCGGGCCGAGCGCCAAGGCGGCGGTCAAGACGGCCGTGATGTGTGAAGAGGTGGCCCGCACGGTGCACATCGCCCGCCAGCTGGGCGAGCCGGTGCCCATCCCGCAGGACCGGATCGATTCGCTCTACGACCGCTACCAGAACGCCTACGGCCAGCGCTGACCAGCGCACCGGCCGAACCGAAGGAGTACCCGTGTCCGATGCCGCATCCGACCTTTCGTCCGAGACGACCGACGACGCCCGCTGCTGCTGGTTCCTGACCGGCAGCCAGGGGTTGTACGGACCCGAGATTGTCGCCCAGGTGGAGCAACAGTCCCAGGGCATCGTCGACCTGCTCAACGGCGGGAATCCCGGGGCCGGTGCCCTGCCGGTGCCGGTGGAGTGGAAACCGGTGCTTACCGATTCGGCCGACATCCGCGCCCTTATCCTGGCCGCCAACGCGGACCCGAACTGCGTCGGGCTTATCGCCTGGATGCACACGTTCTCGCCGGCCAAGATGTGGATTGCTGGGCTGGACGCGCTGCGGACGCCACTGTTGCATCTGCACACCCAAGCGAACGTCTCGCTGCCGTGGTCCGAGATCGACATGGACTTCATGAATCTCAACCAGGCGGCGCACGGCGACCGCGAGTTCGGCTATATCCAGACCCGGCTCGGCATCCACCGCAAGACCGTCGCCGGCCACGCCTCCGACCCGCAGGTGTTGGCCCGGATCGCTTCCTGGCAACGGGCGGCGCTCGGGGCGGCCGCCGTCCGCAACCTGAAGCTGGCCCGGTTCGGCGACAACATGCGCGACGTCGCCGTCACCGAGGGCGACAAGGTCGAGGCCCAGCTGAAGTTCGGGGTCTCGGTCAACACCTACGGGGTCAACGATCTGGTCGAGGTGGTCGACCAGGTCGGCGACGCCGAGATCGACGCGCTGCTCGCGGATTACGCCGACGCCTACGAGATCGCCCCCGAGCTGGCGGTGGGTGGCGAACGGCACGAATCGCTGCGTTACGGCGCCCGGATCGAGGCCGGACTGCGTACTTTCCTGACCCGTGGTGGATTCCGAGCCTTTACCACCAACTTCGAAGACCTGGGCGGGCTACGTCAACTGCCTGGGCTGGCCGTCCAGCGGTTGATGGCCGAAGGATACGGCTTCGGTGGCGAGGGCGACTGGAAGACCTCGGTGATGCTGCACACCGTCAAGGCGATGTCGTCCGGGCCGCGCGAGGGTGCGACCACCGGCGGGACGTCGTTCATGGAGGACTACACCTACAACTTCGGGCCGGGTGCGCAGAAGATCCTCGGTGCGCACATGCTCGAGGTCTGCCCGACCATCGCCGCCGGTAAGCCGAGGATCGAGATCCATCCGCTGGGCATCGGGGATCGCGAAGACCCGGTCCGGTTGGTCTTCGACGCAGCCACCGGTCCGGCCGTAGTGCTCGGCATCTGCGACGTCGGCGATCGATTCCGGCTGGTGCTGAACGAGATCGACGTGACCGGCCCGGACGAACCGCTGCCCAAGCTGCCGGTGGCCCGTGCGGTCTGGGAGCCGCGGCCGAATCTCTCCACCTCGGCGGAATGCTGGATCGCCGCCGGCGGTCCCCACCACACCGTGCTCTCCGCCGCGGTCGGCACCGAGGAGATCGCCGACCTGGCCGAGATCCTGGGCACCGAGTTGTTGATCATCGACGCCGAGACCCGCACGCGGCAATTCGCCCAGGAGATCCGCTGGAACCAGGCGTACTACCGGTTGGCGGCGGGGTTCTGACCATGACCGAACCCAGCTCCAACGATCGGCCGGCGACACCGCTGTCGGGTCAGCAGTACGAACTGAGTGCTGCCGGCTACGTCGCGGTGATCGCCTCGGTCGGTGCGTCGCTGCGACGGCTGAGACATGACGGCCGGGATCTCGTGGTCGGATTCGAGGCCGATCAGGTCCGGCCGTTCTTCCGCGGCGCAACACTCGCTCCGTGGCCGAACCGGGTGGTCGACGGCCGGTACGCCAACCTGGACGGGACGGATCTTCAGCTCGCGCTGACCGAGCCGGCCCGCGGCCACGCCCTGCACGGGTTGGTCGGCTGGCACGACTTCGCCGCCACCGAACTCGGACCGGATCGGGTCACCCTGGTCGCTCACCTGCCCGCCCAGGACGGCTATCCGCACCCGATCTCGGTCGAGGTCGCTTTCGTGCTGGCCGAGGACGGCCTGACCACCACGGTGACCGGTACCAATCTCGGCCGGAGCCGGGCGCCCTGGGGAACGGCTTCACATCCCTATCTGGTCGCCGGCCCGGGTCGGGTGGACGACTGGACGCTCGAGCTGCCGGCGGGGCAGGTGCTGACCGTGACTCAGGATCGGCTGATCCCGCTCGACCTGGTCGACGTCGCCGACCACGAGACCGGCATCTTCGACTTCCGGACGGCCCGCCCGATCGCCGACACCTTCGTCGATCATGCCTTCACTCGGCTCGCCCGCGACGACGCCGGGCGGGCAGCGGTGACGGTCCGCGCCGATGATGCCGGAGTGCGGATGAGTTTCGGGGCCGAGTGCGGGTGGGTGCAGATCCACACCGCCGACCAACCGGACGCCTCGATCAGCCGACTCGGGCTGGCCGTCGAGCCGATGACGTGTGCACCCGATGCCTACAACGCACCCGGGGACGCGTCCCGTGGACTGATCCTGCTCGGTGCCGGAGCAGCACACTCGGCCTCATGGACCATCGCGGCTGTCTGACGCCGCATCTCAGGTGATTCGCTTTATCTCATGACGAGGCGCACGCAGAGCTCCTCGAACGCGGAAGAACGTCGGCTCCGCGATCTCGCGGCTGTTCAGCCGACGACGGGCGGTAGTCAGTACGGCTTCCCTGAAATTGCGCGACTCGTGGATCCGGCCCGCTCTGTCTGCGACTCGAACCGGCCTGTCTCGAACGAACGACTGGTAGAAATTCAGGGCTGGACCAAGAACTGCGAGCGAGGTTCGAGCGACCGGCCCAAGCAGGTGCTCGGCGATCGTCAAGAAGGCATTCGGCTGAGGGAACGCTGACCCCGCGAGAACGGGAGATCGAGCAAGAGTTCAGCGCCGGCGAGCGGCTGTGCTGAGCGTGCTCGAGGTTCTGGCCGGACCGATCATCCAGACCGGTGGCTCCGGAATGACTCGACCGCTGCTGCATCCGGGATCATGGTCGGGTGCGGCACGTATCCGGTCACGAGCGTCGATCCCGGCTGGCGATCCGGCACGGGCTCGCGCCGGGGTTCCGGCTGGCCACGCCGGAGGCGGTCACCGACGCGCTGGCGGTGCTGCACGCCACCGATCCGGCCACGGTCTATCTGTCCTGCTGGGCGCGGATCGACGACCTCGCGGTGGACGAGGTCGACCGCGCGCTCTATCGCGACCGCAGCCTGATCAAGCAACTGGCGATGCGGCGCACCCTCTTTGTCTTCCCCACCGATCTGCTGACCGCAGCCTGGGGGAGTGCCTCGGCCCGGGTGGCCGGTTTCGAGCGGGCGCGGATGGCCAAGGACGTCGAGCTGGCAGGGCTGGTCGAGGACGACCAGGACGGAAACGCTTGGCTCGATGCGGCCCGGGCGGACGTCCTGAGGTTCATGGCCGAGCAGCCGGACGGCCGACTGGCCACCGAGATCCGGCAAGGGGTGCCGCGGATCGACGTCAAGCTCACGGTGTCACCGGGCGCACCCTGGTCGGCGCCGCGGGTGCTCACCCACCTCGGCCTCACCGGAGACCTGGTCCGGGCCGAGAACACCGGTCACTGGCGCACGTCCCGGCCGCGCTGGACCCTGATGCGGCACTGGCTGCCGCCCTCCGAGCTCCCGGACGCCTCCGTTCCACCCGGACCACCCGGACCACCCGGACCGCTGCCCGCCGCCGTCGGTTGGCGCGAACTGATCCGCCGTTGGCTGGCCCGGTTCGGCCCGGGCACCGAGGACGACATCGTCTGGTGGCTGGGGGCGACCAAGGCCGTGGTCCGGACGGCGCTGGCCGAGTTGGAAGCCGTTCAGGTCTCGCTCGAACGGGACGAGGCGGGCTGGCTGTTACCGGACGACCTGGATGAACCCGAGGTCTCACCCGACCCGTGGGTGGCGCTTCTACCCGTGCTGGACCCGACCGTGATGGGCTGGCGCGGCCGCGACTTCTATCTCGGCCCGCACCGCGACCAGCTGTTCGACCGGAACGGCAACGCCGGCACCACCGTGTGGGTCGACGGCCGGGTGGTCGGCTGCTGGGTGCAGGACGACGACGCGGTGGTCCGACTCCGGCTGCTCGAGCCCGTCCCGACGAAGGTCCGTCGACAGCTGGACCGGGAAGCGGCCCGGCTCACCGACTGGTTGGGCGGCGTCCGGGTCGGTCTGGTGCTGCCGGTTCCGGCCATGCGGGCACCGGGCCGGCCCGGCTAGCTCCCGGCGCCCCGAACAGCACTTCGCTCGGGTCAACCCAGGTTGTAGAGGCTGTCCACCGGAGAGACCGCGCCGCTCGTCGTACCGGTCACTGGCTGGCTGGTCGCGGTGATGTCGGCGATCACCTCGGCGGGCGAGGCGGACGGATCCATCGAACGCAGCAGCGCGACCTGACCGGCGACCAGCGGGGTGGCCATCGACGTGCCGGACCAGTCGGCGTACACCCCGCCGGGCACCGGGCCGACCACGTCGGCACCCGGGGCCGCGACCTTGACCCAGCTGCCGCGGTTGGCCCAGCTGGCCAGCCCGGCGCCGTCGGTGGCCGAGACCGAGAGCACCCCGGTGTCGGCGGCCGGGTAGTTGGCCTGGGTGCTGCCCTGGTTGCCGGCAGCGGCGACGACGATCACCCCGTTCTGCTGGGCGGTGCTGATCGCGTCACTCAGCGTCTTGGACTCGGTGGCCTGGTCGGTGCCGGAGCTGATGTTGATCACCTTCGCGCCGGCGAAGCTGGCCTGCAGGATCGCCTCGGCGACGACGAAGACGTTGCCGACGCCGTCGCCGTCCAGCACCCGGTACGGCATGATCCGGGCGTCCGGCGCGACCAGGGCGAGCATGCCGGCGACGAACGTCCCGTGACCGTAGGCATCGTCGACGGTGCCGTTGCCGTTGCTGTCGGCCCCAGCTGCCACATCGGTCGGATTGCTGTCGTCGTCGATGTCATCCCAACCGCCGATCAGCCGTCCGCGCAGGGCCGGATGATTCGGGTCGACCCCGGTGTCCAGCACCGCGACCTTGATCCCGACGCCGGTGCTGATGGCGTGCGCATCGGTCAGATCCAACGCGTCCGCTGCGGGCTGGTCGAGCCAGGCACCCGATCCACCCGGGGCCTTGGTCGGCGGGCCGTCCGGCCAGCTGTGATAGCGGTCGCTGTTCAGGGTCGTGGCGTAGTTGGGTTCGGCGTAGGCCGCCGCCGAACTGCCGGCGATCCGGCCGGCCAGCGCCGACATCGCCGCCGTGCTGGCGGAATCCGAGGCGTTCACCGGGCGGAGCAGGTAGATGCCGCGGGACTTCAGCAGCGCGCTGGCCATGGTCACCGGATACCTGTCGGTCACTTCCGACAACGCGTGACCGGAATTGATCTTGACCACGATGCTGTCCGGGATCACGTCACCCGAGGCAATGTCGACACTGTTCGGACTGGTGCTGGAACTGGGATCGGTCGGGGCGGCGAAGGCCGGTGCCGTCAGAGCCAGGCCGGGGATCAGCGCAGCGGCGACCAGGACGGCCCGCCACCTCGGTCCGGTGCTTCGCGGACGAGCGTTCATCGACTTCCTCCATCACTTCGGTCGTAGTCGGGAGGCGATCCGGTCGGCCATCCTGGCGCCCGCGGTGAAGTCGCGGGGTTCGGTGAGGTCGATGAGGCCAGATAACTGAACGGGGCCCAGTAATAAGGGTGCGGTCTCTCGGCGGCAACCTGAAGTTGAGCTCGGCGCAACGCCGAGGCCGGCTCGAGACGGTCGGTCAGCGCCCGGTAGTAGGCGTCCATCAGCTCCCGGGCCGCCTGGTCATCGACCTTCCACTGGGTGACCAACACCCCGGTCGCACCGGCGGCCAGGAAAGCCCAGCCGAGCCCGATCGGTTCGCCTCGACCGCCGTGCCGTCCACTCTCGCAGGCACTCAGGGTGACCAACGCGCTCGGCAACTCCAACCGGACGATTTCGGCGGTGGTCAGCCAGCGGTCGCTCAGCCGGAGCCGGGAGAAGAGCGGATTCTCCGCCCGGAAGACGCCGTGACAGGCCAGATGCACCAACCCCGCCCCCGCCACAGCTTCGGTCACGGTCCGGGCGTCGGCCTGCTCGCCGCTCAGCCGCCGGACCCGATGACCGGGCGACTGCACCAGGTCGAGCCGGTCGGCGACCAATTCGCCCTCGGCGACAGCCTCCGGGATGGCCTCGTCGGCCACCGAGATCACCACCGCTCGCGACTCGGGTCGGAAAGCGGGCCCCGGCTCGGCCCGCTCGGTCGGACGATCATCGAGGGTCGGCAACACACTGAGGGCGAACCGCTCGGTCAGATAGCGCTGGCCGTCCCACAGCGCAGCGAACGGAACCGACCCGACCACGCCGTGCGGCACGATCTGCAGGACCTCGATCTCTTCGTCGCCTTCTTCCCCGTCGCTGCCGTCACGCTTCGGGAAACTTCCACCGAGTGCAACCAGCTGATCCTCCACCGGCCGGATCAAGGCCTGATAAAGAGCCTGCAGGCTGTGACGGGTGGAGCCCAGCAGCAGCTCGTGACGGCGCGGGTTGAGCCGGCCGCGCGCGCAGCGGCTCCACTGGGCGCCGAGTTCCTCCAGCTGCGCGGTCAGCACCGGGACAACTCCGGGCAACCGACGGGCGACGACCTGCTCGGACGTGCAGACGAAGGCGACCACGTCCTGGCCGATCACGTGGTAGGCCAGCGCCGGTTGACTGCCCGGGTCGAGCCCAGCCGCAGGCCCGCTGGCGGCGGGCACCTCGCCTTCGGTCGGGTCGGCGACCCGGGTCATCGCCCCGATCTGCAGCCGCAGTCGGCTGACCAGGCGTTCCTGCTCGTCGGCCTGGAGCCGCAGCTGCCGTCGGGTGGCCGGATCGTCGGTCTGGTGCAAGGCAACGTAGCTGGCGTTCAGGTCGGTGTGGGCCGCCGCGAGTTCGGCGTCCTCGCCGGTCATGTCCGGTCCGACGCCGACGGCGTCGGACCGCAGCTCGCGCAGCGTCCGCGCCTTGGCCTGGTCCGAGACCAGACAGGCGGCCTCCACCTCGCCGCGGTCGAGCAGCAGATCGACCAGCTCGTCGTAGCCGGCGAACCGGTCGATCCGAAAGGCGGCCCGAACCGTGTAGTCCGAGAGCGTCGCGCTGGTCCGGTCCAGTTCGGTCAGCGCCTGCCGGAGGACCGTCTCCGCCTGCGAACTCCGCCCGCAGCGACGCAGCCATCGGGCCGATCGCAACTGATAGGCGTAGCTCAGGCCGGGCAACCGCAGCTGCCCGACCAGGATTTCGGCCCGTTTCAGCAGCGCCTCGGTGTCCGCCGGGTCATCGGTCCAGTCGATCGTCAACAGCAGGGCCCAGAGCAGCGAGGACGACCAACCGCCGGCCTCGAATTCGTCGACCGCCGCGTGAGCCAATTCGCGGGCCTCGGCCCGCGCGCCGGTGTCGGTGTGATTGTCGGTGTGGTGGCGGGTGTGGTTGTCGGCGTGGTTGTAGCTGTCGTCGGAACCGGCTCCCTGCGCCAGTGCTTCGGCGCGGGCCAGCCGGGTGCGGGCCAGGTAGTGGCGATCGCCGACCTGTCCGAAGGCCCGCTCGGCCCGGTCGAGCTCGGCCAGGGCCGCACCGGAACGGCCGCCGGCGAGCTGGCTGAGAGCCAGCAGATAGCAGGCGAACGCGTGGTCGTGGGCCAAACCGGCCCGCTCGGTCCGCTCGGCCGACTCCTCGGCCGCCGAGCGGGCTTCGGAGACCAGACCGACCGCGAGATAGGTCTCGGCCAGCGCAAGCTGGATCCGGTCGGCTTCGGCTTGGGCCCCCAGCTCGGCGAGGGTGCGACGGGCCGGTTCCAACAGAGCCAACGCTTCGCCGAACTGGCCGAGGGCGCGGTGGGCCGAGGCCATGTCTCCCTGACACTGGGCGGCGAACAGTCGGTCCCCGGCGGCCAGGAAGGTCTGGTTGGCCTGGCGCAGATCCTCCAGGGCCTGGCGCGGCCGGCCCAGGGCCAGCATCTCGACCGCACGATTGGCCAGCGGCCGTGCGGCCTCCTCGGTCATCCCGAGCTCGTGGTAGGCCCGTTCGGCCGAGGCGTAGGCCGTCAGTGCCCGCACGTGCTGGCCGGTGAAACCGTAGGCGGCCCCGACGTTGTCCATCGCGTGCGCCCTGATTCGCCGTGCCAGCGGCTCGTTGCCGGCCGCCGATGACTCGAGGCCGGCGATCAGCTGCTCGCCGACGGCGATCGCCTCGTCGTGCCGGCCGAGGTCGTCGAGGATCGCCATCCGGCCCAGGTCGGTCCTCAACGCGGCCAGTTCGTCCCCGGCCGACCGCCAGAGTTCGCGCGCTTCGGCGATCATCTGGATCGACGTCTGGAGCTCACCCTCGTTGGCCTTGATCCGCGCCCGGAGGTAGTGACCGCGGGCTCTGAGCCCGACCAGGTCGTCCTGCGCGGCCCTTACCTCTGGTGCTGTCCTGCTGTCTGGTGCTGTCTTGCCGTCCGGTGCCGCCGTTGTCGTCGGCGGGGTCTCCGGGCGTTGGGCCAACTCGGCCAACTCGGCCAGTTCGTCCGCTACGGACGGATCACTGTGCACACGTTCCTCGGCCTGGTCCAGCAGCCAGAGCAGCCGGTCCTGTTCCGTTCCCTCGAGGGTGTACAGCCAGCTCAGTCGGCCAGCCGTCGTCTCCACCGCCAAGAGGTCGGCGACCTCAAAACGTCCCACGTCACGTCCCCGGGGTGTCCGGCGGCTCGGCGGCCTGGCCCGACTGACCGGATCGGCGCGGGTCACCGAGCTCGATGGTTGCGCTGATCTCCAGCAGTCCGTTGCCCACCTTCAGCTCGGTGTCGGACCGTCGGACCTGCTCGATCCGGAACCGTCCGAACTCGTCGGACTCGGCGACCCGTCGGCTCCCCTCGGTCACGGCCGCCGCCTCGAAGATCGGGGCATCGCTGTCGGCGTTGAGCAGCACCTGGCCGAGTAACCGGACCTGATCGTCGTGCTGCTCGTCGGGCAGCACCTCGATCGAGAGCTCGCCGTGCTCGCACTCCCAGACCAGGCTGATCGTCTCGTCGGCGTAAGCCGCTCCGCGGACGCCGGTCAGCGAGCGGTCGCGCCGTGAGTCATAGGTCAGCTCGGCCCGGATCTGCTCGCTCGGAGCACTGAGCACCTCTTGGGCCTGGATCCAGCGGGCGAAGTGCTGCTTCAGCCGCTGTTCGAGCAGGGCCGACCCGGGCTGGAGCGGAATCGCCGCCGCGGTCTCGCCGAAACCGCGCAGCCACCGGTCGGTGGCCTGCGCCTCCGGATCGTCGGCCAGCGCCCGCTCGGCGCGTTCACTGGCTTCTGGCGCCAGCCGTCCGTCCCGAAGATCCGCCAGTTGGCCGATGTCGAGACGTGGGTTCTTTCTCACCAGACGTCCTCTCCGATCAGGACCCGCAGTTTGGCCAGGCAACGGCCTCGGCTCGGTCCGATGGTGCCGACCGCACGGCCGAGACGCCTGGCGATCTCGGCGTAGGAGGGTGACTCCGGATCGAGGTAGAGAGTGGTCAACAGGTCGCGGCAGGGTCGGCCGAGCTGAGCCAGTGCCGACTGCAGTACGGCGACACGCTCCCAGATTTCCTGCGGGTCGTGGAAGCTGTCCGGCAGCTCTTCGGTGAGGAGTTCGCGATCCACTCGCTGCCGGGCCCGCCAAGCCTTACGTTGGGCTACGGTGATCAGCCAGGAAGCCAGTCGCTCGCCGTGCCGAATGCGGGTGCCGGACTCCAGTAGGGCGACGAACGTGGCTTGGGTGACGTCGCGGGCGTCCTCGCTGGAGAGCCCGGCGCGGACGGCCACCGTAAGGACGAGGCGGGAGTAGCGGCGGACGAGCGCCGACCAACTCTGCTGGTCACCTGCTCGGCACAGATCGAGCAGTTCGCTGTCGCTCAGGCCGGAGTCGTCCCACTCCGTGTCGCCGGTCGGGATATCGATGCCGGACCTCGGGACGACATCCGGCGAACCAGCTGCTGCCGATGCGTCCATCTGCCCTCCCGGATCTCTGCGCAGGTGCGAATAGCCCCGAAACGGAGGTCGGACATCGGACCCGACCGGTTGCCCCCGAGGCAGCGACGAGATAACTGTGCACCACCGAAACGCACGCTACGTAATTTCCGGTTGTGCTTGAGATCATGAATTTATCTGTTCAGTCGATACACCGCTCGCGGGGGTTGGCACCGAGCGAAATGGTCGCCCGGACCCGACGGATCGCCCGATATCGCTCGGTCTTCGCTGTGATCGAGATCACCTCGAGGGGTAAAGCTGAGGATGACCGTCGGCGCCGGAATTGTTCGACGGAGGTCTGCCGCGGGTCGAATCGCGGTGCTACCGTTCGGACGCTCCACGAGTGCGGATAACCCCTTGCCGGCGGTCGTGGAACGAACCTTGGGGGAGGCTTCATGGACGCTCGTGCTGCGCTCTCGGGCGCGCTGCGGCGCGGGCAGGTCGAGGGGCCGCGGAAGCCGGGCCGGACCATGGTCGGCCTGCTGGCCGTAACCGCCACTGCGGCGTTCCCCTTGGCGTTGCACGCCTCACCGGCTGCGGCGGCGGATTCGCTCGGCGGGCTGGTCGACACCTATCAGGCGGTCAGTCGGATCAGCGGCGCCACGCTCAGCCTCAGCGGTGCGCCGACCGGTGCCACGCACACCTTCGCTACCGGCGATCGTGTGCTACTGATCCAGATGACCGGATCCAACCCGGTCGCCGGCAGCAGCGATCTCGGGCACTACGAGACCGGCACCGTCGCTGCGGCCAACGGCTCGACCCTCACCCTCAGTCGGACCGCGAGCGGTGACTACGCCCCGGGCACCGAGAGCGTCCAGGTGGTCCGGATGCCGGGCGGCAGCGGCACCAGCACGGCTCGGTCCACCCTGACCGCCCTGCCCTGGAACGGTCGGACGGGTGGGGTGCTGGCCGTGTCCGGTGACGTACTCGACCTGGCGGGCAGGACCATCGACGTGACCGGCGACGGCTACAGCAACGCCAACCCGGCCAGCGCGAAGTCGTCGATCGCGCCGAGCATCTCGTCGGGGTCAGCCACCGGCCGTGGCCAGGACGGCGGTGGGGTGCCGCTGCTTCACGGTGTCGGTCACGGCGGCGGTGGCCTCGGTGGGGGCGGCGGCGCTGGGGGTGACAACGATCCGACCACGAACGCCGGCGGAAGCACGGCCGGCGGAGTGTCGCCGAGCGGCGGCGTGGCGGTGGGCACCAACGGCGGTGTCGGCGCCGGAGCAGGTCAAAAGGCGAGCGGCGGTGCGGGCGGCGGAGGCGGCATTCTCGGCGGCGGCGGCGGCGGCGGGGGCGCCGATCTTGTGCTGGCAGGTCCCGGCGGCGGTGGCGGCGTCCGTGGCGGCGGGGGCGGTGGAGCCGGAACTTTGGGGTCGACGAACCTGGCCGGCGGCGGAGGCGGTGGCGTCGGCGCGGTCGGCAACGGCGGCGACGGCGTGCCGGGTAGCGGCTTTCTGCTGAGCATCGGGTCGGCCGGCAGCGGTGGTGCCGGCGGCGGATCCTACGGCGGCGGCGGCGCCAGCGGCGGCGTCCAGGGCCTGCTGAGCACCGGTGGCGGCGGTGGGGGTGGCGGTTCGCGGACCGGTGGCGGCGCCGGGGGCGGTGGTAACGGCGTCCTGACCGGCTTCACCGGCGGCAACGGGAACAGCGCCGTCGCCGGTGACGTCCCCGACGACTCCGGCTACCTCAACACCTCCGACCCCCGGCTGATGATGGGCGGAGCCGGCGGACGGGGCAGCTCGAACTCGGGCAACAGTCCCGGCGGCCCGGGCGGTGGCATCGTCTTCCTCGACGCCGGCCGGCTCACTGGACAGGCGACGATTCTCGCCGACGGCGCCGACGGAGTGCCGGCCTCGGGCGGTGCCCGTTCCGGGTCCGGCGGCGGAGGCGGCGGCCAGGTCAAGATCGCCGGCGGATCCGTCGACCAGCCCGGTGGACTGCGAATCAGCGTCGACGGCGGTGACGGCGGCAAGCCCAGTGCACTGCTGTTGATCGGCGCCGGTGGCTCGGGCGGGGGCGGGGGTGCGGGTGGTGTCTGGCTCGAGGTGCCGGGCGTACCGAAGGCCTGCGGAGCCGGCACCACCACTGGGGTGCTGACCAGTACCCGCGGGGGAGGCTCGCCCCGGATGAACAACCCGCTCGGCGGGCTGTTGACCAACGCCGGCGGGGCCGGCGGCACGGGCCTGGTGTGCACCAGCGCACCGGCCCGGTTCGCGATCGGCGACCGGATCTGGCACGACGACAACGCGGACGGCATCCAGGACGGTGGCGAAGACAGTTTCCCCGGGGTCGACGTGTCGTTGCTCGACCCCGACGGAGCCGTATCGGCCAGCAGTCGTAGCGACAGCACCGGCCATTACCTGTTCGACGATCTTCCCGCCGGTGACTACCGGGTGCGGTTCGATGTTCCGACCGGCTGTGAGCTGACTCTGCCCGGCATCGGCAACGACCACGCCATCGACTCCGACCCGAGTCCGTACGTCGGCGTGACGCCGAGCATCACGCTGGCGCCGAACGGCTCCGGGCTGCAGCGCCCGGTCGCGGCCGACGGCGCGGTGCGAGCTCAACTGATCAACCCGACGGTGGACGCCGGCCTGGTCTGCACCACCACCTCGGCCAGCCAACTCGGGGCGTTCAATCAGGCCAACCTGACCGATCTGCAACCGACGAGCACCAGTCCCTTCGACGGCGCCGTGGCCGGTGCGGTGATGTCGGCGGAGGACACCAGCGCCTCGACCCGGGCGAGTTTCGAGCTGCTGGCCATGAACGTGGCGACGAGTGCGGCCGGACAGACGTTCGGTGCACATCTGCATTTCGGTCCGTGCATCGCCGGCCGTCCGACTGCGGCCGGGCAGCCGTACAACACCGATCTGCTGGCCGGCAACATCCCGCCGGAAGTCAGTCAGCAGACCGAGGTCTGGCTCGACCTCACCGTGGACGGCTCGGGAAACGCGATCGCCACCACCACGGTGCCGTTCGTGCCGACGGCCGCGACCCGCTCGATCGTCATCTATTCCCTGCCCACCGATCCCACCAGAGGAGCGGTCGGCACCCGGATCGCCTGCCTACCACTCTCGATCAGGTGAGGGCATCAGTAGGTCCGAGCCGCGCCCCGCAAGGGACAGTCAGTGCTGGTCCGTGCGCGGGCGCGACGATCGGCTGACAATCCCGACGCTGCGGGCGATCATGGCGGCTCCGATCATCCGGGCCGTAACGGAGGGCGAGCCGCTCGCTCGAGTCCCTGGCGGACACCCTCTTCCACCCGTTTCGTGACGGCCAAGACGTCGGACCGCTGGTCCGACGCTAGTCGGACTGCGGCCCTCGGGCTGCTTCTTCGAGGGCGAGCAGACTGCGCTTGGCCGGGAGCCCGCCGAGGTAGCCGCCCATCGAACCGTCGCTGCGGACCACCCGGTGGCAGGGGACGACGACCGGCAGCGGGTTGGTGGCGCAGGCGGTGCCGACCGCCCGGACCGCCTTGGGGCTGCCGGCCAATCGGGCGACGGCGGCATAACTCGCGGTCTGCCCGTAGGCCAGGTCCGTGGCCAGGTGGTGCAGCACCCCGGCTCGGAAGCCGGCGGTCAGCCTCCAGTCCAGGGCCAGGTCGAACACCCGGCGGCGCCCGGCAAAGTACTCGTCCAGCTCGCCGGCGGCGGCGTCCAGTCGGGTCGGCGCCCGCAGGATCCGCGGGCTGATCCGGTCGGCCAGACTCTGCAGGACGGTGTCGTGATTCTCTGTGTCGTAGGCGATCCGGACCAGGCCGACCTCGGTCGCCGCCAGCAGCAGAGAGCCCACCGGAGTGTCCAGGATGCGGTAGGCCACGTCGAGCAGGCCGGCGTTCGCTGCTGCCGTCTCCAGCCGGATGTGGAGAGAGTCGAGTCGGTCCGTGGCCGGATCGATTCCGGAGCGGAGGGTACGGGCCAGAGTGATCTCGTCGGCGCTGATGTTCATCGGATCTCTCCTGGCGAGTCGTCGGGAAGCCGGGGATAGATGCGTCGCAGGGCCGCGATTCCGTCGGCACCGGCCCGCCGTGCTGCATCGGTGCTGCCGCCGATGACGGCGGCCACCTCGCGGTAGGCCAGACCGGCCAGATAGTGGTAGGCGACGACCTGCTTCTGCTTGGCCGGCAGTCGGGCCAGCGCCTGGACCAGCTGCGGATCTACCGGCTCGTCGGCGGGTGCGGCAGCGACCTGCGGCAGCGCGTCGGCCGGGACGGCGCGACGAGCCGCGGCCCGGGTGACGTCGATGGCCTTCCGGTGGGCGATGGTGACCAACCATGCCTCGACGTTGGCGTCCTCCGGCAGGTCCGGATAGGCCTTCAGCGCGGCGAGGAAGGTCTCGGACCAGGCGTCGTCCGCTTCGTCCGGACCGAGCACGGCCAGGCAGACCCGCAGCACGGTGGGCCCGTGCCGGCTGACGACGGCCTCGAACGACGATTTCTGCATCACATCGGGTAGACGTGGGCGACGGCTCGATCGTGAGCCCTGCTCGTGAGGTTGCGGCACCTGAGAGACATCTGATGTACGCGAAGAGCCAGAATCAGTGGTCGGGGTGACAGGATTCGAACCTGCGACCTCTTCGTCCCGAACGAAGCGCGCTACCAAGCTGCGCCACACCCCGCGGTCTTCCATCCGGAAGCCTCGGAGAGTTTAGCCCATCCATGCCTGACCTCCCGCATCGGTTCGTCCGCCGTCAGCGGTGGGCCACCAACCTCATCAGTGTGGCCTCGGGCGGGCAGGCAAACCGGATCGGCGCGTACGGCGAGGTGCCGAGTCCGGCCGAGACGTGCAGGGCCGAGGTGTGTCCGTCGATGGTGTGCTCGGACAGACCGGAAACGCGGCGGGTGTCCAGGTCGCAGTTGGTGACCAGGGCGCCGTAGCCGGGCACACAGAGTTGTCCACCGTGGGTGTGCCCGGACACGATCAGGTCCAGTCGATCCCGGGCCATCGCGTCCAGGATCCGCAAATACGGCGCGTGCGTGACCCCGATGGCCAGGTCGGCCTCCGGCTCCGGCGGACCGGCCACCTCCGGATAGCGGTCCCGGCTCAGGTGGGCGTCGTCGGTACCGCGTAGCTCGATCCGCAGCCCGTTGATGGTGAGCAGTACCCGCCGCTCGGTCAGCTCGTGCCAGCCCGCCGCGATGAAGGCCGCACCCAGATCACGCCACGGCAGCTCGACCGGGTCCGGGTTCGGCCGTTGGTCCTCGCGGCTCAGGTAGCGCGCCGGGTTCTTGAACCGCGGCCCGTAGTAGTCGTTGGAGCCCCAGACGAAGACCCCCGGCTTGTCCAGCAGCCGACCCAGACTCCGGGTGACGAACGGCACCGACTCGGCGTCGGCGATGTTGTCGCCGGTGTCGATCACCAGATCGGGCTCCAGCCCGGACAGCGTGGTCAGCCACTCCTGTTTGCGCCGCTGACTCGGCGTGAGGTGCAGATCGGACAGGTGCAGCACCCGGATCGGTGCCGCTCCCGGCGGCAGCACCGGCACGTCGATCCGGCGCAACCGAAACGAGCGGACCTCGACCCCCGCACCGTAGGCCACGCAGCCGACACCGAGACCCGTCAGTATGCCGAGGGCGGCACCGGCGCGGACGAGCGGGCGCACCCGTGGCGAAGGCATGGCGCGAACGATACCGGCGGCACATCGGCTGCGCTCAGCGTGCTCTTGGCCCCGAGATCATCTCGGCGCGTACCAACCCGCGCTCCCGCGGGACGATCGAGATCGGGCTCACCGACCCGTACGTACAGCGCCTCTTCCGCAGAGCGGGGGGCGAGAGGTGAGGCGGGGTCCGGCGGAAACCGGGATGCCCGCCCGGCGAGTCGCCTGCCAGACTGATGGACATGTCCGACGTCCCGCAGCCCACCCAGCAGCCTGCCGACAGTGGCCTCAAGCAGCGGCTCCGCACCGACCTGACCCAGTCCATGCGCGATCGGGACAAGGTCCGTACCGGCACCATTCGGATGGTCCTGTCCGCCATCACCGAGGCCGAGGTGGCCGGTGCGTCGGCGACCGACCTGACCGAGCAACAGGTGCTGGACGTCGTGGTCCGCGAGGCCAAGAAGCGCCGCGAGGCCGGTGAGGCGTTCACTGCGGCCGGCCGGACCGACCTGGCCGACAAGGAACAGGCCGAAGCCGCGGTACTCACCGACTACCTGCCGCAGCAGCTCAGCGCCGAGGAGATCTCGGCCGTCGTCGGTGCGGCGATCGCCGAAACCGGCGCGGCCGACCTCGGCCCGCGCGGTATGGGCAAGGTGATGGGCGTGGTCACTCCGAGGACCAAGGGTCGGGCTGACGGCAAGGCTGTGGCTGATGAGGTGAAGCGGCAGCTGGCGGGCTGAGCCCGACCGGTGGTCGTCGGCTCAGTGCAGCTCAGTTCTTCGGCTTGCTCGTCGGGGTGGACGAGGCTGACGGCTGCGTCGTCGACTTGTCCGAAGCCTTCTTGTCGGCGGCTCGCTTGTCCTCCGCTCGTTGATCGGCAGCCGCCTGGCGTCGGTCGGCAGCCGCCTGGCGTCGGTCGGCAGCCGCCTGCCGTCGGCTGGCCGCCGCCTGTTGACGATCAGCAGCCGCCTGCTGCTCTGCTGCGATGGTCGCGGGGCTCTTGCCCGCGCTGTAGACCGCGTACACCGCCCCGTACTGCGCCACCGTGCCGCTGCTCGGGGTGAAGTACATGAACTGCCCGTACGGGACGTAGTCGTTGTAGGTGTAGCGGTTGGACATCGTGATGTCGTCCGCGGCCAGCACCACCCGGGCCTGGGCGGGGCTCATCCCGCTGATGTCGGGCATCGGGACCTGCTTGCCCTCCTGGATGTCTTTCGAGGGGTCGTGGAAGGCGGTCTTGGCGACGCCCTTCAAAGCCGCAGTCATCGCCGGCCTCCAGATGTGGGCGCCTGCGTCCCCACCACCGGTGCCTCCGAGGGAGCCACCGTTTCTCAGATGCAGATACTTAATCCCGAGATTCGTGCGCCCCTTGAAGTGCTTCGACAGCTTGTCCTTGGCGATCATCGCCACCCCGGCCAGCTTCGGGGTGTAACCCGCGAACCAGACTGCGGCGTTGTCGTTGATGGTTCCGGTCTTGCCCGCTTGCGGCCGTCCGTCCGTCATGTAGGCCGGCTTACCCGTGCCGCTCTTGATCACGCTGGACAGCAGATCGTTGACGCCGTCCGCGACGTCCTGACTGATCACCCGCTTGCAGTTGGCCGACGGGGCGGAGATCTTCTTGCCGTTCCGATCGGTGATCTTGTCGATGATGATCGGGTCGCAGCGGATGCCCCGCGCGGCGAAGGTGGCGTAGGCAGTGGTCAGGGAGATCGGGGCGATCTCGGAGATGCCCAGGGTGAAGGCGAGTGAATCGGAGTCCTTCGTAATCGGCGAGCCGTCGGCGCGCTGAATACCCAGCTTCTGAGCCATCTTGGTCACGTCGCAGACGCCGACATCTTGTTCCAGCTGGAGGAAATAGGTGTTCACCGAGTATTCGGCGGCCGTCCGCATATTGATGGTGGTGCTGTGACCGACGTCGTTCGTGGGCTTGTACGTGCCGGAGTTCTCGGTGACGCCGTCACAGTTCTTCCAGGTCACGTTGCTCAGGTTCAGCGGCGACTTCGAGTTGTACTTCTTGGTGATCGGGACGCCCTTCTCCAACGCGGCGGCCATCGTGATCGCCTTCATCGTCGAACCGGACTGGTAGCCCTCGGCGCCGCCGTAGGCCTGGGTCGCCGCGTAGTTGGTGTAGGTCTGGCCCTTCTTCGCGTTGTTGCCCATCACCGGCCGGCTCTGCGCCATCGCAACGATCAACCCGGTGCCGGGCTGGATCTCGGTCATGGTGGAGAGCAGCGGATCCTTGGGGTTGATGAAGTCACTGACCGCGGTCTGCGCCTTGTCCTGGGCATCCGGATCGAGCTGGGTCTGCACGTTCAGGCCGTCGCGGAGGATCGCGTCGTTGCGCTCATCGCGGGTCTTGCCCAGGGCCGGGTCGTCCAGCAGTGCGTTCAGCACGTAGTTGCAGACGAACGGGTACTTGCTATTGATGCAGCCGTTCGGGGTGGTCTTGACCTCGTCCTTGTTGAACTTCGTCTTCTTTGCCGCGGTCGCCTGCGCCGCGGTGATGACGTTCAGCTCGACCATCCGGTTCAGCACGGTGTCGCGGCGGTCGATCGCGGCCCGCGGGTGCAGCAGGGGATCCGTTCCGGTCGGGTTCTGAACCATGCCGGCCAACAGGGCGGCCTGCGGCAGGGTGAGCTTGGCGGCGGTGGTCGAGAAATAGTGCCGGGCGGCGGCCTCGACGCCGTAGGCGCCATCGCCGTAGTAGGCGATGTTGAGGTAGCGCTCGAGGATCTGGTCCTTACTCAGCTGCTTCTCCAGCGCGATCGCGTAGCGCAGCTCCTGGATCTTGCGCGAATAGGTCTCGTCGGTGGCGGCGGCGACGGCTTTCTGGTCGCCGTCCAGCTGCGCCTGCTCGATCCGGACCATCTTGACGTACTGCTGGGTGATGCTCGATCCACCCTGGGTCGATCCGCCCGCCGTGTTGCGGAGCAGCGCCCGCAGGGTGCCCTGGATGTCCAGCGCGCCGTGCTGGAAATAGCGGTGGTCCTCGATCGCGACCTGGGCCTGCTGCATCACCGGGGCGATCTTGCTCAGCGGCTCATAGACCCGGTCCTGCTCGTAGAAGGTGGCCAGCTTGTCGCCATTGGCTAGGTAGATGGTGCTGCGCTCGGGCTGCGGGGGAGGGTGAATTCGGTCGGTATGTTCTCCATCTCGGCCGCCGTCGCGCGACTTCCGACGCCGGCCATTCCGGCGAACGGCACCACCAGGCCGGCCACCAGGAGACCGGCCACCATGCTGACCACGACGAACATGGTGAGCGAATAGGCGACGGTTCCGGCGCGCTTGGGTGTCAGAGGGCATGGCCACCAATGTACGTGAGGCCCCTAGAGCGACCCAATCGTCGTGCGGCTCCGAACATAACAAAAGGGAATCGCATACCGAGGTGGACTGGCCACCGAGTAGGTAACTCTCTAAGCTACCAACACCGATCTGTCGAGCGAGCTCTGGGGGGAGATTCTTGCCCGGTCGGTACGGGGAAGGAAACCTGATGAGTGGGAATCAGAAGGACGACTGGACCCTGCACGCGAAGTGCCGGGGAATGGAAGACGCACTCTTTCCGGAGGCGTCAGAGCAGAAGCGCGCTCGGCTGGTGTGTGGCGGTTGCCCGGTCCAGTCGGAATGTCTGGCCGAAGCTCTGGACAACCGGATCGAGTGGGGTGTCTGGGGAGGTCTGACCGAACGCGAGCGTCGGTTGCTGTTGCGGCAGCGCAGTGACGTCACGTCGTGGTCCTCAGTCCTGTGTGGCCAGAAGGCGGCCCAGGTCTCGAAGTGAGGCCAGGTCGGAGACGTCGCTGGGCAACGCCTCCACCTGGGTGACCTTCAGCTGACGCCGCGAGCGCGAGAAGCGGCGCAGCAGGGTTTGCTCACGCTCGATCACCCGCATCCGTGCGGCGTGGGAGGTCAGCGCGGCGATTTCCGGTCGGGAGTCGCCGGCCTCGTCGGCTTCTAGTTCTTCGGCGATCGCCAGGGCGCGCTCGGCGGAGGTGTCGACCGTGCTCCGGTGCACCCGGTTCACCACGATGCCGGACAGCGGCATGCTTTCTTCGGTGAGACGGTCAACGAAGTAGGACGCCTCGCGAAGGGCGTCGCGCTCGGCGGTGGCGACCACCACGAAGGTGGTGTAGCTCGAGGACAAGATCTCGATCGTCTGCTGGGCCCGCGCCCGGAAGCCGCCGAACAGTGCCTCGAACGCGGTGGCGAACGTCTTGACGTCGGTGATGATCTGCGCACCCAACACCTTGTTCATGGCGGATGAGACCAGGTTGAAACCGACACTCATCAACTTGAACGGGCCGCGGGCCGGCGCCAGCAGCAGCCGTAGGAAACGTCCGTCCAGCAGCGAACTCAGGTGCTCGGGCGCGTCCAGGAAGTCCAGTGCAGAGCGAGCTGGCGGTGTGTCGACGATGATCAGATCCCACCGGCCGTCGGCCTGAGCCTGGGTGTAGAGCTGGCCGAGCTTTTCCATCGCCATGTACTCCTGCGTCCCGGAGAACGACGTGGAAAGTGCCTGATAGAACGGATTGCCGAGAATTTGCTCTGCCTTGTCCGGCGTCGAATGCGCGGCCACGACGTCGTCGAAGGTTCGTTTCATGTCGAGCATCATCGCGTCCAGGGTGCCGCCGGACCTCGGGGTCGATGCCCGGCACCGGCCGCGGAGTGTTGTCCAGGTCGCCGAGGCCGAGTGACTGCGCCAGCCGCCGGGCCGGGTCGATGGTCAGCACCACGACCTTGCGTCCGGCCTCCGCGGCCCGGACGGCCAGAGCGGCCGACGTGGTCGTCTTGCCCACCCCGCCCGAACCGCAGCAGATGATGATCTTGCGTTCGGGGTTGGCGATCATGGTGTCCACGTCGAGCCAGCCCGTGCTCATCGACCGATCTCCGCTTCGAGCTGCTCGGCCAACGTCTCGGCGATGGCGAACAACGAGGTCTCGTCGACCCCGGCCGGATCCAACTCCACGTCGATCAACGGCAAGCCGAGTTTGACCAGTCGTCGCCGGCAGTCGGCCTCGGCGAGCATCCGGGTGGCGTCCTCGGCGAACTCGGCGGCGCAGGCTCTGATTCTGGGCCGCCGGGAGGCCCGGGCACCTTGATCGCCAAGTTGCTCTTCGCCGCCTTCCGCAGTTGGTCCAGCGGCAGCGGTTTCGGGCTGATCATGTTTGTGATCACCGTGCCGACCCTGATCTTGGTCGGAATCAGTTCGGTGATCGCGTCGCCGGTCTCGGTGACCGGCATGTCCTCCAGCAGGGTGACCAGGTGCACGATGGTCCGGTCCGAGCGCAACATCTCCATGATCGAGTCGGCCTGGCTGCGGATCGGGCCGACCTTGGCCAGCCCGGCGACCGCTTGGTGAACGTTCAGGAACTGCGCGATCCGACCGGTCGGTGGAGCGTCCAGGATCACTACGTCGTAAGCGTTCGGACGTTTTTTGATGCCCCGTCGGACCGCCTCGTAGACCTTGCCGGTGAGCAGCACGTCCCGCAGGCCGGGGGCGATCGAGGTGGCGAAGTCGATCACCCCGAACCGGTCGAGCGCCTTGCCGGCGATCCCCAGGTGGTAGAAGGTGTCGAGGTATTCCAGCAAGTGCGTCCTCGGCGTCGATGGACAGTCCGTACACACTGCCGCCGGCCGGGGTGAGGCACAGCCGGCGTTCTTCGGCGCCCTCCCAGCGGGAGACTCCGAACAGCTCGCTCAGGGCGTGGCGTCCCTCGACCTCGCAGACCAGCACCCGACGACCCTCGGTGGCCAGCGCGCAGGCCAAGGCGCCGGCGATGGTGGTCTTGCCGGTGCCGCCCTTGCCGCTGACGATGTGCAGATTGTGCAGGGGCGCACCGTGGTGGATGCCTGTCTGTCCGATCGACATCGGTTAGTCGACGTCGGTGACGCGCAGGCCGGCGTGCGCGCGATAGCGCCGGTTGATGGCAATCAGGTTGGCGGTCAGCGCCTCCACCTGGCCGGCGTTGCGCAGCCGCCCGGCATAGATTCCTCGAGCGCCGGGGATGGCCTCGGCGAGTTCGCAGACCACACCGATCGCGTCCCGGTCCTCGCCGAGGACGAACACGTCGAGTTCGATCCGGGTCACGTCGGCGTCGTCGAGCAGAGCCGAGCTGACGTGATGGAAGGCGGCAATCACCGTCGAGGAGGGCAGCAGGGCGGCCGCCTCCTCGGCCGCCGAGCCGGCTTCGACCTCCAACGGATAGGGGCCGTGCTTGTCGAAGCCGAGCGGGTTGACGCAGTCGATCACGATCCGGCCGGCCAGGGCGTCGGCGTGCTCGCGGATCAGTGCGGCATGACCCTCGTACGGGACGGCGATGATCGACCAGGTCTGAGGTGGCGGCCTCGGCGTTGTCCACCCCGCGGATTCGGGCCTCGGGCAGGGCTTCGGTGTAGGTCGCGGCGATCTCGGCAGCACGTCCGGCGTCTCGGGAGCCGATGCTCACGGCGTAGCCGGCGGCGGCGAAACGGCGCGCCAATCCGCGTCCCTGGGGCCCGGTTCCGCCGAGAATGCCGATCGAGGGCCGCGCGTCTACTGCCGACTCGGTCATGGCACCGATGGTAGTGGGGCGGCTGAACCCGAAGGCGGACACCCGCTTGACCTCAGTGCTCGATCGGGGGGACAGCTCCATCAGTAGGGTGAGGGCATGACCAAGTGGGAGTACGTGACGGTGCCGGTGCTGGTGCACGCGACCAAGCAGATTCTGGACAACTGGGGGATCGACGGCTGGGAGCTGGTTCAGGTCGTCCCGGGGATGAATCCGGAGAACCTGGTCGCCTATCTGAAGCGCCCGATCGCCGAATCCGGCGGCGCGGCGGGCGCATGAGCAGCCCGAGCGAGCGGTTGGCCGACCTCGGGCTGACCCTGCCGCCGGTGCCGAAGCCGGCGGCGATCTACGTTCCCGCGGTCCGGACCGGCGACCTCGTCGTATTCCTCCGGCCAGGTGCCGATGGTGGACGGACAGGTGGCCTACACCGGCAAGGTCGGGAGCCGGAGTGAGCGTGGAGCAGGCCCAGGCAGGCCGCCCAGATCTGTGCCCTGAACGCCCTTGCCGCGGTGGCCGGCGAGGCCGGCGGCATGGACAAGATCGAGCGGATCGTCAAGGTCGTCGTCTTCGTGGCCAGCACGCCGGACTTCAGCGGTCAGGCGCAGGTCGGCAACGGGGCCAGTGAGGTGCTCGGGCAGATCTTCGGTGCGGCCGGTCAGCACGCCAGGAGTGCGGTCGGGATGGCCGTGTTGCCGTTGGACGTGCCGGTGGAGGTGGAGATCATCGCGCGCGTGGTCAGCGAGCCGAGCATCCAGCTGGTCTGACCGACCGTACGCGACTCATGGTCACCGACCCGAACGCGACGGAGTGGGTGAGTTCGCTGGACGTGCTGGCTCGAGCTGTCCGGCGAGATGCCGGCCGTGCTCGCCGGGCGGGCTCGGGCCTGGCGGGCGGGTGAGGCCGTCGTGGAGCCGCGGTTTGCGGCCAGCGTGTTGTTGATTCGGGACCGTGCGTCGATTCAGGACCCTCCGTCCGGTCCGATCGGATCGGGGCCGCCGGGCGAACTCGCCGTCGCCGGTGTCGAGGCCTATCTGCTGCATCGGCACGCCCGGATGCCGTTCGCGCCGAACATGGTGGTCTTTCCGGGTGGTCGGGTCGATCCGGTTGATACGGGTCTGAGCACGAACGACGGCTCGATCCGAGCAGCGGCGCTACGTGCCTGCGCCGTCCGGGAGACCGAAGAAGAGACCGGCGTGATCCTGAGCGGGGAGCATCTGATCGACTGGGCGCACTGGATCACCCCGGAGTTCGAGCCACGACGCTACGACACCTGGTTCTTCCTGGCCGCGCTGCCGGCCGGCCAGGTCGCAGCCGACATCTCCGGTGAGACCGATCGGGCCGCGTGGCAGAGCCGGCGACCGCGTTGCGGGCCGCCGATCGGGGCGAGATCGGATTGATGCCGCCGACCCGGTCGCTGCTGATCGAGTTGTCCCGGTTCAGCTCGGTGGCGGCCGCGATCGCCGCCGCGGCACCGGCAGGTGGAACCGGTGTTGCCCCGACTGAACGCCACCGCCGGCGACCTGCGGTTCGTCTACCCGAGCGGATGAGTCCGGACGAGAGACCGTGAGCGAGCTCGATCCGGCTGACTCGGTTGAACTGACGCTGACCCCTGGTCTGCGTGCGGATTCTGGCCTCCAACCCGTCGCCGATGACCCTGGACGGAACCAATACCTGGCTGGTCGGTGACCCGCGAGGTCGCCCCGATCGTCATCGACCCGGGTCCGGACGGCCGGGCCACCGCGACGCGATCTGCCGGCCTGCACCGGGCGATCTCGGCGATGTGATCACCCATCGCCACCTCGACCACACCGAGGGGGCCCCGTCCCTGGCCGCTGCTGCGGGCTGTGCCGTCTACGCGGTCGATCCGGCCTGGCGGATCGGTTAGCCCGGGCTGCGTCCCGGGACAGCGGCTCATCGTCGGTGCCTGGGAACTGGCGGTCCGGCCGACCCCCGGTCACACCAGCGATTCGACCTCGTTCGTACTGTCCGCGCCCGATGAGCCCACCCGGCTGCTGACCGGTGACACGGTGCTCGGCCGGGGCACCACGGTGATTACCTATCCGGACGGGGACCTCGGCGCCTACCTGAAGTCGTTGGAGCTGCTGGCCAAGCTGATCGGCGAGCTCCGGATCAGCCAGATCCTGCCCGGCCACGGACCGGTGGTCGATCATCCGGCCGCGCTGGTCCGCCGCTATCGCGAGCACCGATCGGCCCGACTGGAGCAGGTCCGGGCCGCGGTCCGCACCGGACGCCGAACGCCGATGGAGGTGGTGCGGCAGGTCTACGCCGACGTCGATCCGGCGGTCTGGCCGGCGGCCGAACAGTCCGTGCACGCCCAGCTGGATTATCTGGCCAGGCTCGAGACGTCACTCGAGACGTAGCGGTCGTCGACCCCAGTCTGAGTGTCGTCTGAAAGATCGGCGGCTCAGAGTGCCTTCCCAGGCGCGACACAGCTGACGCACAGAGTCCAGCGGCATGGTGTCAACATGAGCACACAGGATCCGAACAGCGGCCAGCCACGTTCTGAGGATCGGCCCTACGGTCCGGACGGGCAGGAGGGCCAGCACTCCTCGGCTCGACCCTCATCCCAGCCCCAGGACGACGCCGGGTCCTACCGAGTCGTACGGGTCGTACGGGTCGTACGGCAGGAGCTATCACCAGCCGGAGCAGCCGTCCTACGGCCAGCAGTCGCCCTACGCCCGCGACCAGTACGCCCCGGGATCCGGTTACGATACGACGCACCCTGCGACGTCGAACCCCTACGTCGGCTACGCCGGCGGGCAACCGAACGCCACGGGCCAGGCCCAGCCTGCGACTCAGGTCACGACGGCAGCCGCTCCCAAGCGCCGCGGCCGGGCCGGGCTGGTCGTGGCCACCGCCGTGATCGCCGCGTTGATCGGCGCGGGCGCCGGCGTCGGATCGTATGCCCTGGTGAGCAATCAGGACGGGGCCGCCTCGTCGCCGATCTCGGTGACTACCGGCCAGGCCCCACAGGCGCCGACCCTGAACGGGACCGTCGAGGCGGCCGCGGCGAAGATCCAGCCGTCGGTGGTGACGATCACCGTCCGGAGCGGTAGCAGCGGGGACATCGGCAGCGGCGTGGTGTTGGACAAGCAGGGCCACATCCTGACCAACAATCACGTGGTCGCCGCCGTGGCCGGCCAGGGTGCGAGCACGGCCGGCCGGCACATCACCGTCACTTTCAACAACGGCAAGAACGCCACGGCCACCGTCGTCGGCACCGCCGCGACCGAGGACCTCGCGGTGATCAAGGTGGCGGCTCCGACGATCTCGTTCCGGCCACGTTCGCCAACTCCAGTTCACTCAAGGTCGGTCAGTCGGTGGTGGCGGCCGGTGCGCCGCTCGGGTCTGTCCGAGACGATCACCAGCGGCATCGTCTCCAGCACCGCCCGTCCGGTCCGGTCGGGCAACAACAACGACGCCGTCTATCTCGCCGTTCAGACCGATGCATCGATCAACCCGGGCAACTCCGGCGGGCCGCTGGTCGATCTGAACGGGCAGGTCGTCGGGATCAACTCCTCGATCGCCAGCACCGGCAGCTCGTCGGCGGAGCGGCGGTCAGTCGGGCAACATCGGTATCGGCTTCGCGATCCCGTCGGACGTCGTCACCCGGGTCGCACAGCAGCTGATCACCACCGGCAAGTCCGAGGACGCTGCGCTCGGGGTGACCATCTCGAGCACCTCCGGCGAATCGTTCGGCGCGACCACGAGCGGGGTTCCGCTGGCCACCGTCCGGGCCGGCGGCGCGGCCGCGGGGCCGGGTTGAAGGCGGGGACGTGGTCACCGCGGTGAACGACTACAGGACGACCAGCGCCGACGGCCTGATCGCCGCGACCCGGTTCTACGCGCCGGGAACGAAGGTCGACATCACCTACACCCGGGGCGGGGCATCGCGGACGGTGCCGGTGACCCTCGGCTCCAGCTGATGCCCGGGCCGCCCCAGCCGGGTTCGATCAGGCGCAGTCAGCGCGCGCGACGCTCGACCCGCTCGACGTCCAGCAGGGTGACCGAGCGGGGCTCGAGCCGGATCCAGCCGCGGGCGGCGAAGTCGGCGAGCGCCTTGTTCACCGTCTCGCGGGAGGCACCGACGAGCTGGGCGAGTTCTTCCTGGGTCAGGTCGTGGTGAACCTGGATGCCGTCGTCGCGACGGTCGCCGAACCGACTGGCCAGATCGAGCAGTGCCTTGGCCACCCGGCCGGGAACGTCGGAGAAGACCAGGTCGGCGACGACGTCGTTGGCTCGGCGGAGTCGGGCCGCGAGCTGGCCGAGCAGGCCCTGGGCGACTTCAGGGTTGCCGGTCAGCCAGCCGGTCAGCTCGTCGTGTTCGAGGGTGCGCAACTCGGTGGCGGTGACCGCGGTCGCGGTGGTGGAGCGAGGACCGGGATCGAAGACCGACAGCTCGCCGAACATCTGCCCGGGGCCCAGCACGGCGAGCAGATTTTCCCGCCCGGCCGAACCGCTCCGGCCGAGCTTGATCTTGCCGCTGACCACGACGTAGAGCCGATCCTCGGAATCGCCTTCGTGGAACAGCACCTCGCCGCGGGCCAGCTTCAGGGTGCCCATGGCGGCGGACAGTGCGGCGGCGGCCTCGTCTTCCAGTCCCTTGAACAGAGGGGCCTGCTTCAAGACTTCCGGGTCCACCGCGTCCTCCTGATCTCGCAGCTCGTGCGACTGTCGATCACCGTGCCCGATTCTGCACACGTCCGCCGGGTTCCCGCCGATGGGTAAGGGTACCGTTCTGCTGTCGGAAACGCACCGGTTCTGCCCGGTGACTCGTCGCTTTTCGCCTGCTGGCCGCCATTTCCGGCCGTCGGTCCGGTTGGCCGGCTCGCCCTCCTATGCTGAGGCCATGAGCCAGGCCCAGCGGAGGACGACGTCGAAGCCTCCGATCGGTCGGGGCGCTGACCCAGCCGAGCCACGGATCAAGGTCGTCGCCCCGGACAGCTCTCACACCGCGCTGGTGCGCCGGGCCCGGACGATCAACCGGACGCTGGCCGGGACCTATCCCGAGGCGAGGAGTCGAGCTCGACTTCGGTAATCCGTTGCAGCTCCTGGTGGCCACGATCTTGTCCGCCCAGTCGACCGACAAGCGGGTCAACCTCGTCACCCCGGTGTTGTTCGCCCGTTACCCGGATGCGGCCGGCTATGCCGCTGCCGAGCGCGGTGAGCTGGAGGAGTTGATCAAGCCGACGGGGTTCTTCCGGGCCAAGACCAACTCCCTGCTGCAGCTCGGTGCGCAGTTGGTCGAACGCTACGACGGGGAAGTCCCCGCACCCTGGACGAGCTGGTGACGTTGCCCGGCGTCGGGCGGAAGACCGCGAACGTGGTGCTCGGCAACGCGTTCGGGGTGCCCGGAATCGCCGTCGACACCCATTTCGGGCGACTGGCCCGCCGCTTCGGCTGGACCGCAGCGGAGGATCCGGTCCAGGTCGAGACCGAGGTCGGCGCCTTGTTTCCGCGCTCGGACTGGGCTCAGCTCTCCCACAATCTGATCTGGCACGGGCGTCGGCGTTGCCACTCCCGGAATCCGGCCTGCGGAGCCTGCCCGGTGGCCCGTTGGTGCCCGAGCTACGGCGAGGGCCAGACCGATCCGGTCAAGGCGGCCAAGCTGGTCCGCGAGCCGCGCGGATGAGGCGGACGCGCCTCGAACTGCGGCGTGCTCGGACTGGTGCTCACCGTGCTGGCCGGCGGGTGCACCCCGAGGCCGCCGGGGGATATCCGCCGCCGACGTCGCCGCCGACCGACGAACCCTCGATCAATCTGCCGGCGGCCAAGATCGCGGCCCAGATCGATGCCTGCCCGCGCTTCGGGGGACCAGCGGGCGGTCTAGGGCGGGCTGCCCGATCTGACCCTGGAGTGCCTGGGCGGCGGCCGGTCGGTTCGGCTGGCCGGGCTGCGGGGTAAGCCGATGGTGGTGAACGTCTGGGCCCAGTGGTGCCCACCGTGTCGGGCCGAAGCGCCGCACCTCGCCGACGTCGCCGAGCAGGCCGGTGACAAGGTGCGGATCATCGGCATCGACTTCGACGATCCGCAGCCCGGCTACGCGATCGAGTTCGCCCAGCTGGCCGGCTGGCACTATCCCCAGTTGGTGGACCGGATCGTGACGATCGAACAAGACCCTGCCGTTCGCGGGTCCGCCGCAGACCTATCCTGGTCGACGCTGACGGCAAGATCGTCTTTCACCAGAGTGGCCAGTTGGCCTCAGCCGACCAACTGAAGAACCTGATCCATGATCATCTCGGCGTCCAGCTGTGAGCGGCGACCGAGGCTCCGCGGACGGGTTGCCCGGCTGGCTGCAGCCGCTGGCCGACGCGTTGACCGATCCTGACCGGATCGGCCCCATCGCCGCTGTCCGTCCGGCACGGCGTGGCCGGCGCGCGGCCGTGTTGATTCTGATCGGATCGGGCCCGACGTGGGCCGCAACTGTTGTTCGTCGAGCGGGCTGCGGCGATGCGGAACCATCCCGGCCAGATCGCCTTCCCCGGCGGGGCCACCGACCCCGGCGACGTCGATCCGGTGGCCACCGCCTTGCGCGAAACCACCGAAGAGACCGGTGCGTTGCCCGACCAGATCACCACCTTCGGTGCGTTGCCGCCCGCCGCGGTCGCGGTCAGTGGTTTCGACGTCACGCCGGTGCTCGGCTGGTGGCACACCCCGGGTCCGGTGGGCGTGGTCGACCCGGCGGAGGTCGCCGCGTTGCACCTGGTGCCGATCGCCGATCTGGGCGATCCGGACCGGCGCGCCCAGGTGCGTCATCCGTCCGGCTACGTCGGTCCGGCCTTCGAGGTCGACGGCGTCCTGATCTGGGGGTTGACCGCCCACTTCACCGACGCGGTGTTGACCCTCGGTGGCTGGCAGCGGCCGTGGGACCACAATCGAGTGGTGTCGATACCGCAACGCCATCTCCGCGACCGTCAGGACGTGAGTCGATCATGACCTCCGAACCGTCCCCAGATCCAACGTCGACCCGGAGCCGATCCCGGAGCCGATCCCGGAGGACCAGCCGCACCAGGCCGCGATGATCGCCGACTTTGAACGATTGCTGCCCGGGCAGCAGGATCTGGCCCAGGACCTGCTGCGGCGCTACTCCGAGCCGCACCGGCACTACCACACGGTCGGCCACCTGGCGCAGGTGCTGGCCGCCGTGGATCAGTTCAAGGTACGCAGCAGCGACCTGTTCTTCGTCCGGCTGGCGGCCTGGTTCCACGACGCCGTCTATCAGCTCAAGGGCGCCGAGATCAGCAACGAGGAGGCGTCGGCGCGGCTGGCCAACCGCGAACTGAGCCGTCGTGGGTTCGAGCAGGAAGAGCTCAACGAGGTCTCTCGGCTGGTCCGGCTGACCGAAACCCACCAGCCCGGCCCGAAGGACCGCAGCGGTGAGTTGTTGTGTGATGCCGATCTGGCCATCCTCGGCGCCGAACCCGAGGCTTACGAACGGTATCGCCGACAGGTACGGGCCGAGTTCGCCGACGTGTCCGATCGTGACTTCGCGGTCGGACGATTGGCCGTCCTGAAGCGTTTCGGTGGCAGCAACATCTATCGCACCACCGCCGGCCGCCGGTTAAACGCCGCCGCGCAGGACAATCTCGAACGCGAGGCGCGGGAGCTGATCACCGACTACGACCTGAGCACCCACGGTTGGCCACTCGAGCCGAACCACTGACCCGACGTCATTTCCGGATCGTCGACCACGAGGAGATCGAAGCGACAGTGAGCACCACCACCGACCAGACCATGATCAACAGCACGGAGACCCAGACCGGTGAGACTTCAGCTGATCAGACCCAGGGCGATCAGTGGTGGCGATCTGCAGTGGTCTATCAGATCTATCCGCGCTCGTTCTACGATTCCAACACCGATGGGATCGGCGACCTGCAGGGGATCATCGCCAAGCTGGATTATCTGCATCGGCTAGGGGTCGACGTGCTCTGGCTGTCGCCCGTCTACCGCTCGCCGCAGGACGACAACGGCTACGACATCAGCGATTACGAAGACATCGACCCGACCTTCGGCTCGCTGAACGACATCGATGAGTTGATCGCCGGACTGCACCAGCGGGGCATGAAGCTGGTGATGGATCTGGTTGTCAACCACACCTCCGACGAACACCCCTGGTTCGTCGAGAGTGTCGATCCGGCTTCGGCCAAGCGCGACTGGTACATCTGGCGGCCGGCCCGCGACGGCTTCGAGCCGGGCACTCCGGGGGCCGAGCCGAACAACTGGGAGTCGGCGTTCTCGGGCTCGGCTTGGGCCTACGACGCCGACTCCGGTGAGTACTATCTGCACCTGTTCAGCCGTAAGCAGCCCGACCTGAACTGGGAGAATCCCGACGTCCGGCACGCCGTCTACGCCATGATGAACCGGTGGGTCGACCGCGGTGTCGACGGCTTCCGGATGGACGTGATCAACCTGATCTCGAAGACGCCGGGGCTGGCCGACGGCGAGGTGGCACCGGGGCACCGCTACGCCTCGGCGTTCGGGTCCGTGATCGACGGGCCACGGCTGCACGAGTTCCTGCACGAGATGAACGAGGCGGTGATCGCCGGCCGTGAGTTGATCACCGTCGGCGAAATGCCCGGCGCGACGATCGAGTCGGCCCGGCTCTACACCGACCCGGCCCGGGCCGAGCTGGACATGGTGTTCACCTTCGAGCACGTCAAACTCGATCAAGCCGCCGGCGGCCGCAAGTGGGATCTGCAGCCACTATCCCTGCCTGCGCTGAAACAGAACCTGGCGCACTGGCAAGACGGCCTGGCCGGGGTCGGCTGGAACTCGCTCTACTGGAACAACCACGATCAACCGCGGGCGGTTTCGCGGTTCGGCGACGATTCCGCCGAGCACCGGGTGAACTCGGCCAAGACGCTCGGCAGCGTGCTGCACCTGCACCAGGGGACGCCTTACGTCTACCAGGGCGAAGAACTGGGGATGACCAACGCCCGGTTCAGTGAGATCGCTCAGTATCAGGACATCGAATCGATCAACTTCCACGCCGACGCCATCAGCCTGGGCCAGGAGGCCGAGCAGGTGCTGGCGGCGATGGCCGTCAAGAGCCGCGACAACGCCAGGACGCCGATGCAGTGGAGCGACACCTCCCACGCCGGCTTCACCTCAGGTATTCCGTGGATCGCCGCCAACCCCAACTACAGCGAGATCAACGCCGAGCAGGCGATGGCCGATCCTGGTTCGATCTTCCACCACTACCGGGCCCTGATCGAACTGCGGCACCAACTGCGGGTGGTCGTGCACGGCACCTTCGCGTTGCTGCTGGCCGAGCACGAGCAGATCTGGGCGTTCACCCGCACCCTCGGCGACACGATGGTGCTGCTGATCGCCAACTGCTCGTCCGCGCCGGTGGAGATTCCCGCCGACGGGCTGCCCACCCGGACCTCGGATCGGCTGCTGCTGGCCACCCATCCGCAGACGGTGGGCTCCGCCATCCTGGCGCCCTGGGAGTCGCGGATCCTGCTGTTCGGACCGGGCTGAGCCGTTCCGCAGGCAAGCCCCAGGGTTCTGGTCGGGCTGGGTCAGCGAGACCGGCGGGCCGGCGAGTTGTCGCCGGAGCCGCCGACGGCGCGCTGGTCGACCACGGTGCCCTCGATCAGCGGAGCCTTGGCGGCGGCCCGACCCTCCTGGACGGCGCCCTTGACCGCGTTCAGCGAGGTCTTGGCCTGGGCGATCGTCTTGTCGGGCCCCTTGACCTTCTTGACCCGGGTGAAGCCGATCAGACCGAGGATGGCTGCGACCACCAGCAAGATGGCGGCCATGATTACGAAGCCGAGGGCGATGGGGATGTTCAGCCAACGCCAGATGGCCAGCGCGCCGGCCATGAACAGCAAAGCCGCGGCGCAGGCCGCGAAGTAGCCGGCCCCGGCGAACAGTCCGGCCCCGATGCCGGCGTTCTTCGCCGACGGAACGAGCTCGGCCTTGGCCAGTGCGACCTCGTTCTGAACCATCGATTTGACGTCGTTCTGGATGTCTTTCACGATGTCGCCCACGGCGGGGGATTGGTCACCTGATCGCAGATTGGCCATCAGTGGCGCTCCTCTCGTCTCGGTGCGACACGCTGGGTCCAGGTGACGCACGGCTGATATTAGTGGGTGTCCGGCAGCGCGTGCGGACGGTGCCCGGGTCCAGCAGTTGCGCCGGTCAAGCGCGTTGCCGCTCGGCAGATCGACGCCGGAGCAGGACGACCGCCGCCAGGGCGGCGAGGACCGAGGCGATCAGGACCGCCGCCTTGGTCTGGTCGGCCAGTTCGGGGTTGGATTCGAAGGCCAATTCGGCGATCAACAGCGCCACCGTGAAGCCGATCCCGGCGAGTACGGCGACCGCGAAAACCTCCCGCCAGCGGAGGTCGGAGGCCAGTTCGGCCCTGGTGAACCGCGCCGTCAGATAAGCCCCACCAAACACGCCGAGGCTCTTACCGATGATCAGCCCGACGATGATGCCGAGCGGCGCGGGCGAGGTGAACACGGCGCCCAGCGCGCTCGGCGTCAGTGTCACCCCGGCCGAGACGAGGGCGAACACCGGCACCGCAACCGCAGCCGAGACCGGGCGCCACAGGTGCTCCCAATGGTCCAAGGGTGAATCATGGTCCAAGGGTGAATCATGGTCCAAGGGTGAATCATGGTCCGAGGGTGAATCGTCGTGCCCCGCTGGGGCGTCCAACCCGTCCGATGCGTCCGATGCGTCCGATGCGTCCGGGGCCGTCGAGCGGGTGGCGAGGCCGAGAGCGACGCCGGCAATGGTGGCGTGCACGCCGCCTTCGTGGACGCAGGCCCAGCAGACAAGGGCGAGGGGAATGTAGATGTACCACCCCCGAACCCGGCGCTGTTGCAGTAACAGCCACAGGCCGACGCAGGCCAGCCCGCCGAGCAGCCACCACACGTTCAGGTGGTCGGTGAACCCGATGGCCAGGACGATGATCGCGCCCAGGTCGTCGACGATGGCCAGCGTGAGCAGGAAGGCCCGCAGGCTGGCGGGCAGCGACCGGCCGGCGACGGCGAGCACCGCGAGTGCGAAGGCGATGTCGGTGGCCATCGGGATCGCCCAGCCGCCGGGATGGCCACCGGGCGCCGCCAGGTTGATCACCAGGTAGAGCACAGCCGGCACCGCCATGCCGCAGACCGCGGCGACGATCGGCACCAACGCCTCGGCGGGCCGGGACAGCGAACCCACCGTCAGCTCACGCTTGAGCTCAAGCCCGGCGACGAAGAAGAAGATGGCGAGCAGCCCGTCGGCCGCCCAGTGCTCCAGATCCAGCGGGCCGATGTGGAGGTGCTGCACCGCCAGATAGCTATGGCCGGCCAGGTTGGCCCAGAGAAGAGCCAGCACTGTGGCGATCAGTAGCAGCACCCCGCCGACGGTTTCCTGCCGCAGGATGTCGGCCAGTGCGAGTGACTCCCGCCTGGTCGCAGGGCCGAATAGCAGGTATCGCCGCCGGCTCACCCGGTGCCGCAGATCATCCGGTGGTGCAGGTCATCAGGTCGTGGGCACCGTCGGCCCGGGCCGCCTCGAAGTAGAACCGGGTCCGGCCGCCGGGCAACGGGACGGCGGTGGCGTAGCGCAGGGCGCCGTCCGCGTGCGGTGACCGGGCCACGTCCCGATTACCGACAGGCTGTAGCCGAGATTCCGACCAGCTAGCGATCCCGGTGGTCTCCCGCCAGTTCGAGGCCGCATCCGGGCGGCCGTCGTAGAGGACGGTGAGCGGGTCCCGTCCGATCACCGAGGTCACCCTGGTGCCGCGGGCATCCCAGCGTCCCGGGGTGCCGGCCAACACCTCGCCATGGTCGTGCCAGGCCAGGCCGTCGGCACTGGTCAACCGATGCGTGGTCATCCGGTCTTCGTCGCCGGGCACGTCCAGCGGATGGCAGCAGAGCCACATCTCCCAAGCCTCGACGGACCCGTCCATCAAGCTGACCACCGGATCCTTGACCGCCAGCGCCGGGCTGCCCGGCAGGGTGAGGGTGCGCTGACCGTGAGTGAAGCCCTCCGGTGAATCGGCATCGACGGCCTCGACCCACCAGTGCTTGGACTCCGGCTCGGCGCAGCTGAGGTAGAGCCGCCAGCCGGCGGCGTGCCGGACCAGAGCCGGCCGCTCGAAGGACGCGGCGCCGTAGTCCTCCCGATGCAGTTCGCAGACCGTCTCGAACCGCTCGCCGTCTTCGGAGCGGGCCACCACCGTCGTCACGCCCCGACCCTCCTGCAGGGGCCGGCGGCTGCGATAGGCCAACCAGAACACGTCGTCGACCAGCACCGCGCAGGCGCCGCCCGTCCAGTTGCCGGCGCCGGCCGCCGGCGCCGGGATCACCACCCGGGAGCGCTCGAACCGAGGTCGGAGTTGCAGCACGTCCGCCGTCATCGTCGCTTCCGTCTCCCCTGCTCGTGTTCAGCTGCCCCGTGACGTCCACCCAACCACGGCTGTTCGACCGTCTGGGTGAGCTCTTCCGTGACCTTTGCCGTGACCTTGGCCACCCCCACCATGTCAGCTCAGGACCGGACGGAGGCCGCGACCCGCTGTCGATACGACCCGCGACCGACCGTTGCCCGCCAGTCACCGAAGTCCTCGCCGAGCAGATCTTCCAACAGGGCGATGTCCTCGAGATGATCCTCCAACAGTTGTCGGCGCTGGTCAGGGTTGAGCTCCGGTCGGTGCCGGTGCTCCCCGGCGCGGCGGACGGCGAGTACCGGCCGGCTGACTTGTCGCCACACCTGCGGCGGGGCGAACCGGCCGAGTCCGGCACCGACGGAGATCAGTGCCCCGGTGGCTTGTGCCTTGGGTCCAGGTGCCACATAGCCACGGGAGTTATCGGCCGGGATCGCCGTCACCACCGACGCATCGATGCGGAGAAAGGTCGTCACCTTGGCCAGTGCCCGGGCGGGCTCGGAGACCAACTCGCGATAGCGCAGGACCAGCAGGCGGTCGGGGTCGACCCGTCGTTTGAGGTCGTTCAACTGCTCGCCGTACCGCCCGAGCCGGCGGTAGTGCCAAAAGGGCGCCCAACCGGCTCGGACCCGGGCGTCCTCTTCCTGGCAGGCGGCCACGAAGTCGGCCGCCTGCTCCAGCCCGTCCACCCACAGGTGCATCCAGTTCGAGTAGGCGCGGTCGATCGGGTCGCGGACGACGGCGATCAGCTTCGCCTCCGGCAACTCCTCGGCGATCCGACGCCGCGCGTCGCCGTCGTAGAGGTAGAACGGCGTGCTTTCCAACCTCAGCTGGTCCGGTCGAGCCGCACGAAACAGCCTGCGGTAGTCCTCCGGTCGCCAGATCCATTCCTGTTGGCTGTGCGCGTCACCGCGACCGTTGAAGGCCGGCGGAGGTTTCCCGCCGCAAAGGAAGTATTTCGGCTCCTTGACCGGACAGGCGTAGACCTGCGGATGACGCGCTAAAGCGGTATGCAGCGCGGTCGTCCCGGCCTTGGGCGCACCGATCACGAGCACGTCCGGCTTGCATTCCCTTGCGTTCATGTAGGAATAGTAGGACAGACGTCCACCCTGGTGTTGCCGCGGGCGTCGATAAAAGAGTCGGCGCCGACGGTTGCCGGCTCAGTCCTCCCGGGATTTTTCGCTGCCCAGGTTCCCCTTGATCAGATCCATCACCGTCGAGTCGGTCAGCGTGGTCACGTCGCCCAGTTCGCGGTTCTCGGCGATGTCGCGGAGCAACCGCCGCATGATCTTGCCCGACCGCGTCTTGGGCAACTCCTCGACCACCATGATCTGGCGGGGCCGGGCGATGGCGCCGATCTCCTTGGCCACGTGGGTCCGCAACTCCTTGACCACGTCCTCGCCCCCGTCACCGGCCTCGCTGCGCAAGATCACGAAGGCGACGATGGCCTGGCCGGTGGTGTCGTCGGTGGCGCCGACCACGGCCGCCTCGGCGACCTTCGGGTGCGAGACCAGCGCGGACTCGATCTCGGTGGTGGACATCCGGTGGCCGGAGACGTTCATCACGTCATCGACCCGGCCCAGCAGCCAGAGATCGCCGTCCTCGTCCAGCTTCGCGCCGTCGCCGGCGAAATAGAGGCCCTTGAAGCGCGACCAGTACGTGTCCACGTAGCGCTGATCGTCGCCCCAGATGGTCCGCAGCATCGCCGGCCAGGGCTTGGTGATCACCAGATAACCGCCGTTCCCGTCGCCGACCGGCTGGGCCTCGTCGTTGACCACCTCGACGCTGACCCCTGGTACAGCGGTCATGGCGGCGCCCGGCTTGCCCTCGGTCACCCCGGGCATCGGAGAGATCATGTGCATCCCCGTCTCGGTCTGCCACCAGGTGTCGACCACCGGTGTGTTGTCGTGCCCGATCTCGCGCCGGTACCAGACGTAGGCCTCCGGGTTGATCGGCTCACCGACCGATCCGAGGATCCGCAGCGAGGACAGGTCGAACTTTGCCGGGATCTCGGCGCCCCACTTCATGAACGTCCGGATCGCTGTCGGTGCGCAGTAGAGGATGCTCACCCGGTACTTGTCGATGATCTCCCACCACCGACCCTGGTGCGGGGTGTCCGGCGTCCCCTCGTACATCACCGAGGTTGCACCGTTGGCCAGCGGACCGTAGACCAGGTAGGAATGTCCGGTCACCCAACCGATGTCGGCAGCGGTCCAGAAGACGTCGGTCTCGGCCTTCAGGTCGAACGTCGCCCAGTGTGTGTAGGCGCAGCCGACCAGATAGCCGGCGGTGGTGTGCAGAATGCCCTTCGGCTTACCGGTGCTGCCCGAGGTGTACATGATGTAGAGCGGGTGCTCGGCGGGGAACATTTCGGCGGTGTGCTCTTCGGACTGCCGGCCGACGAAGTCGTCCCACCACAGATCCCGGTCTTCGGTCATCGCGGTGTCTTCGCCGGTCCGGCGGACGACCAGGACGTTGCGGACGGCCGGGCAGCGCTGCAGGGCCTGATCGACAGCCGGCTTGAGTGCCGACGGTGCGGCCTTGCGATAGCCGCCGTCGGCGGTGATCACCACCTCGACGCCACAGTCGATGATCCGGCTGGCCAACGCGTCGGCGGAGAAGCCGCCGAAGATCACCGTGTGCGGCGCGCCGATCCGGGCGCAGGCCAGCATCGCCACCACCGCCTCGGGGATCATCGGCAGGTAGATGGCCACCCGGTCGCCGGCGCTGACCCCCAACTCGATCAGGGCGTTCGCGGCCTGGCAGACCTGCTTGGTCAGTTGTGCATAGGTGGTCGTGCGGGTGTCGCCCGGCTCGCCCTCGAAGTGGAAGGCCACCCGGTCACCGAGACCGGCCTCGACGTGCCGGTCGCAGCAGTTGTAGGCCGCGTTGAGGGTGCCGTCGGCGAACCACTTCGCGAACGGCGGGTTCGTCCAGTCGAGCGTTTCGGTTGGAGCGGTGCCCCAGCTGAGCCGATGCGCCTGCTCGGCCCAGAACGCTTCGTAGTCCTGATCGGCCTCGGTGTAGGTGGCGGCGGTGACGTTGGCGTGTTCGGCCAGCTCCACCGGCGGCGGGAAGCGCCGCTCTTCGTGGCTCAGGTTGGACAGGGTCTGATCACTCACGGCTGAGGCCTCCTCATCGATTGCGCATCACGCTCGGCCCAACCCGGTGGAGTCCCACGGGATCGATCCCCGGTGGCCGGCTTCAGACTAACCAGCCGTCCGGCGTCCGAACCGACGGGTTGGGCCGATGGGTGAGACTGGTCCCCGCCGTGTAGGCAAACCACAGTGCGTCGAACAGGCACACGATTACGCGTCGGGAGCAAGATGAGCGGGCTGGCCCAGTTGAGCATGCGCAATCGCGCGCTGATCGCTCTGGTCACCGTCTTCGTGATGATTTTCGGGGTCATCACCACCACCCAGCTCAAGCAAGAGCTGATCCCTTCGATCGACATCCCGACGGCGTTCGTCTCGACCACCTACGCCGGCGCCTCGCCGCGAGGTGGTCGAGCAGAGCGTGACCATCCCGATCGAGCAGGCGGTGCTCGGGGTCAACGGCCTGGATTCCACCAGTTCGACCTCCAGTACCGGTCAGTCCCAGGTGACGGTGAACCTGGTCTACGGCACCAACATGTCCACCGCACAACAGGATCTGCAGGCCGCGGTCAGCCGGATCAAGTCGGTGCTGCCCGACGGTGTCGACCCGCAGGTGATCACCGGCAGCATCGAGGACTTCCCGGTGCTGCAGCTCAGCGTCACCGGCGACGCGAGCCGGACCGCCCTGTCCGAGCGTCTGACCAGCATCGCCGTTCCCGACCTGCAGAAGATCGACGGCGTTCGGGCGGTCACGGTGGCCGGCGCCCCAGAACAGCGGGTGCAGATCGACCTGGACACCGACAAGCTGAAGGACCGCGGCTTCACGGTGAGCGCAGTCACCGATGCCCTGCAGGCCAACGCGACCGTCACGTCCGCCGGCACGCTGAGCTCGGGCCATCAGACGCTGTCGGTGAACGTGGGCACCCGACTGACCTCGGCCGCGCAGGTCGGCAAGATCGCTTTGGTGCCCGCGGCGTCGTCGGCTGCCCAGGCATCCTCCGGCCAGGCCGCTCAGACGGGCCAGGCGACTCAGACGGGCCAGGCAGCCGTTCCAGCCGCGTCGGCGCCGCCCGCCGCCAAGGGTGACCCGCCCATCCCCACCACGCCGTTGCCCAACGTGGTCCGGACCAAGCAGGCCCGGCCGACCACCATCGGCGACGTCGCGAAGGTCACCGACACCACCGCGCCGGCCACCTCGATCTCACGGACCAACGGCAAGGACAGCCTGTCGCTGGCTGTCACCAAGACTCCGGACGGCAACACCGTCGCGGTCAGCGATGCGGTCCGGGCCGCGTTGCCCGGGCTCAGTGAGAAGCTCGGCGGCAACGTCGAATTCACCACGGTCTTCGATCAGGCACCCTTCATCACCCAGTCGATCGACGACCTGCTGAGCGAGGGTGGGCTCGGGCTGGTCATGGCCATCGTGGTGATCTTGATCTTCCTGCTCTCGGTCCGATCGACATTGGTCACGGCGATCTCGATCCCGGTCTCGGTGTTGATCACCATGATCGGCCTCCGGGTTGCCGACTATTCGTTGAACATCCTCACGCTGGGTGCGTTGACCATCGCCATCGGACGGGTGGTGGACGACTCGATCGTGGTGATCGAGAACATCAAGCGCCACCTGTCCTACGGCGAGGCCAAGCAGGTCGCCGTCCTCACCGCTGTCCGGGAGGTGGCCACCGCGATCACTGCGGCGACCCTGACTACGGTGGCGGTGTTCCTTGCCGATCGCTCTGGTCGGAGGCCAGACCGGGCAGCTCTTCCGACCGTTCGCGGTCACCGCGACGCTGGCTCTGGCCTCTTCGCTGCTGGTCGCGCTGACCATCGTGCCGGTGCTCGCCTACTGGTTCCTGCCGTCTCCCGAGGGGGCGGTCGACCCGGCCGAGGTCCGCGAGGCGGCCGAGACGAAAGAGCGCCACAGCCTTCTGCAGCGGGGCTACGTGCCCTTGATCGGACGGGCCATCGCCCATCCGGTGATCGTCCTGATCGCGGCGGTGTTGATCTTGGGTGGAACGGCCGCACTGGCTCCGCAGTTGAAGTTCGACTACCTCGGCAACAGCGGCCAGAACACGTTGACCGTCCAACAGCAGTTTGCCCCGTCCCTGAGCCTGGACGAGAAATCCGGTCAGGCGGTGAAGGTCGAGCGGGCGCTGACCATGGTCCCGGGGGTCCAGACGGTGCAGACCACGGTGGGTAGCGCCGGCGGCGCCCAGGCGGCGTTCACCGGGGGCGGCTCGGACTCGGCGACCTTCTCCATCACCACGGACACGAAGGCCGACCAACAGGCGATCGAGGCGGCCGATCCGGCAGCAGTTGACGAAGTCGACCGGCGTCGGCCAGCTGACGGTCAGCGCGCAGAACTCCGGCTTCGGCACCCAGACCGTCCAGGTCATCGTCAACGCCCCGGACGCGGCGTCGCTGAGCCAAGGGCACCGAGTCTCGTGCTGGCCCGGATGCAGAAGGTTTCCGGGGTCTCCGACGTCACCTCGTCGTTGGAGGCGGCGCAACCGCTGGTCCAGGTGAGCGTCGATCAGGAGAAGGCGGCGAAGAAGTCGGTCACCGACAGCCCAGATCAGCCAGACTCTGAACGGGATCCTGGCGCCGGCCAAGGTCGGCACCGTGGTGGTCGGCGGTGAGAACCGCGACATCGTGCTGAAGACCAAGGAACGCGCCGATCGGGCTGACCGAGCTCCGCGCGGTCGAGGTGGCTCAGCAGACCGGGAAGAAGGTGAAGCTCGGCGACATCGCCTCGGTCACCCGGACCAAGGTGTCCACCCAGATCTCCCGCGACGACAGCCAGCGCAGCGCCACCGTCTCGCTGACTCCGAACGGGGACAACCTGCGCACGGTCAACACCGCACGTGACCGCCGGCGCTGGCCGAGCTGCAGCTGCCGGCCGGGGTGGAGACCACCCTGGGTGGCGTCAGCTGCCGACCAGACGCAGCGCGTTCACCCAGCTCGGCTTGGCTCTGCTGGTGGCGATCGCCATCGTCTACGTCGTCATGGTGGCCACCTTCAAGAGCCTGATCCAGCCGTTGATCTTGCTGGTCTCGGTGCCGTTCGCGGCGGTCGGGGCGCTGGTGGCGCTGTTGATCACCGGGACGGCGCTGAGCGTGCCGTCGTTGATCGGTGTGCTGATGCTGGTCGGCATCGTGGTGACGAACGCGATCGTGCTGATCGACCTGGTCAACCGCTACCGCAACGAGGGCCAGTCGGTGAACGACGCCCTGATCAACGGCGCTCGGCAACGGCTGCGGCCGATCCTGATGACCGCGGTGGCGACGATCTTCGCGCTGATCCCGATGGCGCTCGGCCTGACCGGTGGCGGGGTGTTCATCTCCCAGCCGCTGGCCGTCGTGGTGATCGGCGGGCTGGTCTCGTCGACCGTGCTGACCTTGATCATCGTCCCGGTGCTCTACCGCCTGATCGAGGGCCGGCGGGAACAACGCTCCCTCCGCCGGATCGCCGGACTGGAAGAAGAACTGCCCGGCACGCGGTGTGAGTCGGCGTAAACCCCCGGCGGGAACTCCGGCGTGAACTCCGGCGTGAACCGCGTCGCGTCAGAAGCCGAGTGGGATCTGCAGCGCTTCGTCGCAGGAGTCGTCGAGCTTCAGTTCGCGGTGGTCGACCTTGGTCGCGCCAGCAGGAGGCCTGGAAGGGCAGCAGCAAGGGTTCGGGCGGGCGGGCGTAGGTGGCGTACAGATCGGCGACGTCGGCCAGCAACTTCTCCCGGACGTCCGGGTCCAGCTCGGCCGTGATGGGTCGACGCTCGACCATGGCCAGCAGGCCCGGTCGATCGATCGGCACCCAGTTCCGGAAGTTCTTACGCTGCACCACACCCGAAGTAGAGGCTGTCCTCGACCTGGTCGAGGCCGAGACACGCCATAGTCGCCGATCATCGCCGTCGGATCGGCCGCCTGCAGCAGGGCCGCCAGCCGTTTGACCCACGGAACGGTGTCGTCTCGGGTGTTGTAGGCGACCGCCAGATGGCCACCGGGTTTGAGGACCCGGGCGATCTCGGCCAGAGCCAGCCCGGGCGCGAACCGGTGCAGCGACTGGGAGGCGGTGACGACATCGAACTGAGAAGTCCGAGAACGGCAACGCTTCGGCCTGGCCGACGACGTTACGGGCGCTGCCCAGCCGCTCGGCCAGCCGCGGACACGTGCGCCCGGGACCGGTCCAGACAGAAAAGCTCGTGGCCGTTGCCGACCAGCATGGCCGCGAAGGCGCCGGAACCAGAACCCAGATCAAGCACCCGACGGCCGGGTTCGCCGATCATCCAGTCGGTCGCGGCAGCGGGATAGGGGGCTCGGCGCTGCTCGGTCATAGCCAGATTTTAGGCTGAGGGGTGCCCGATCCCCTGGTTGATCTCGCGCGACTCGAGGGCGTGCCGTCGGCGATGCAGGCCGCGCGCGACGCCGTCGACGCCGTTCTGCGTGATCGCGGCCTGCGCCGGGTCGAGCGTCGAGCAGCAGGCGGCGGCCCGAATCGCCGGCGCGCGGTCCACCGCCGAGATCGAGTCCGGCGGCACTGGCGACGCCGAGCGCTGGCTGACCGGGGCGCTGCGGGTCTACGCCGAACTGACCGAGCTGGCCGGCTCCGTGCGCAGCAGCCCGCCGCAGGTGTTCGCCCGGGCCCACGCCCTGCTGGCCCGGGGTCTGGTGCCCGACGAGCGGCTCGGCCGGCTACAGGACTCGGCGGCGGTCACGGGTCGGATGGCCGGCCTGGCGTCGCTGCTGACCGCCCGGTCGGAGGCACCGGTGATCGTCCTGGCCGCGGTAGCGCACGCCGAACTCGCCACGGTGTCCCCGTTCGGAACCGGCGACGGCGTCGTCGCTCGCGCGGTCGAGCACATGATCCTGATCGACGGCGGGGTGGATTCACCTGCGGTCATCGTGCCCGAAGCCGGGCACCTGGCCGCCGGTGATCACTACCGGAGCGGATTGTCCCGGTACGCCGAAGGAACGACGGCGGGCGTCCGGGACTGGTTGTTGCACTGTGCGGCGGCGGTTGCCCGTGGTGCCGAGGAGTCGCCGGTGCGGGCCGGCTGAAGGAACTGCGGCGGTGGACAGCCGGGGTTCCGGTCGGTCCGGGTCGATCGAACCGCAAGACACTGGATTGGGCCGACGCCCACCTGGGTGGGCGCCGACCCGGAACACGTCCTCCAGGTGACCATGCGTGCATCGACACGTATTGGCCGGGACCGGCCCGGGCGCAACATCCCGTTCGGATGGGTGATCGCCGCGTGGGTGCCTGGTTTCGTGCGAGGAACGTGGCTCGCTGACCGCGACTGCAGACGATGCCGGGCCCAAGGCGACGAATGCGGCGCACGTCGTGTGGTCGCTCCCGAAGCCCATGGTGAGCCAATGGCGGCGTCGCCATCTGTTGCACTCGATATCAGCGAGTCGTTGGTTCCTTGGAGGTATGTCTACTCCCATCGGAGCGGCTTGGAAAGACTTGTACAGAAGAAAAGTGCGAGACCCCTCAGCGAATCGTCACCGGATCGGCACCGGCCCGGCGACGGGTTGACGGCCGGCCGGTCAGTCGAGCGTACGCAACCGCTTCCGTCGTCTCCGCAGCTGCCGCGACACGGCGGCGCAGGCCAGCGCGCAGGTCGCGAGGGCGACGACCAGACCGGGTCGGCCAGCTGATCGACGCAGCAGCGGAGCGTCCCGGAAGTCGTGGATCGGCCAACCTCGATCGGTGGCCAACTGGCGCAGCTCTCGGTCGGGGTTGACCGCGTGTGGTGTCCGACGGCCTCCAACATCGGTAGGTCGGTACTGGAATCGGAGTAGGCCGAGCAGTCGGCGAGCGCGATAGCCCGCGTTCCGGGCCCAGGACGCCATCGCCTCGGCCTTGCGCGGCCCGTACATGTAGTCGTCGATGTCACCGGTGTAGTGCCCGTCCCGTTCAGTCATCCGGGTGCCCAGGACCTCGTCGACGCCGAGCAGGGCGCCGATCGGGACCGCCATGTCGGTGCCGGTCGAGGTGACGATGACCACCCGATCTCCGTCTGCTTGGTGCCGGCGGATGAGCTCGGTGGCCTCGGCGAAGATCAGCGGTCGGACGATCTGGCTCAGCTGGGCGTCGATCAACGAGCGGAGCAGATCTGCGTCCCAACCGGCCACCAGCGTGGAGAGCTGGGCACGCATCCGTTCCATCGCCGCATGGTCGACACGTCCGGTGGCCAGGCTGAACTGGGCGTAGGCGCTCCGGGTGACGTCGCGTCGGGTGATCAGGCGGGCGCGATAGAGCGGACCGGCGAACGCCAACGCACTGGATCGGGCCAGGATGGTCTTGTCCAGGTCGAAGAACGCCACAGCAGGCATCCGGTGAGCCTAATGCCGTCTCGCACGGCGATGGCGCGCCCCGGTCGAGTCCGGGTCCGACCTCCACAATGCGGTTGTCCACAGGTCTGACCCGTTCCGGAGCGCTGTCCACAGGCTCGAGGTCAGGCGGTCCGATCGGCGCCGGCGTACACAAACTCCAGGTATGACGACCACAGATCACCGACGATCCCGGCGGCTGGCGGGCGGGGTGGGCCCGGCGGCGTCGAACCGGGCAGGGGAGAAGCAGTCCGGGGAGAAGCAGTCCGGGGACAAGCAGGTCGGGCCCGGTCGCGGCCCGCTCGTGGTCACCGCCGATCTCGACCTGCTCGACCACGTGCTCGCGGCGGCGGCGGCGGCCGGGGTCGAGCCCACCGTGGTCGACGACCCGGTCGCGGCCCGGGCGTCCTGGCGGACCCAGGAGATGGTGATCGTCGGTGAGGACCGGGCCCGCCAGTTGGCGCAACTGGCGCTTCCCCGGCGGGCCGAGGTCTTCCTGGTCGGGGTGGAGGCGGCCCGGGACGAGCTCGATCGCTGGTCGGCCCCGCTGGGCGCCGCCGTCGTTGTGCTGCCGGACAGCTCCGCCTGGCTGACCACGGCGATCTCCGACGTCACCGGTCGATCTGCTCGTGGCGGCCTGGTGCTGTCGGTCATCGGCGGTTGCGGCGGGGTCGGGCACCTCGAGTTTGGCGGCGGGTCTCGCGGTCGGCGCCGCAGCCCGGGGCATCGACACGATGCTGGTCGACCTCGATCCGCTCGGGGCCGGGATCGATCTGCTGATGGGCGTCGAAGACAAGTCGGGTTGGCGCTGGGGCCGGCTGCGCTCTGCCCAGGGACACGTGGCGGACCTGAGCGACCACCTGCCACGGGTCGCGGAGTGGGCGTGCTGGCCAGTGACCGGGGCCCCGACGGTGACGCGCCGATCGGCATCGACGCCGTGCGGTCGGTGCTGACCTCGGCCGCGCGGCACCACCGGCTGGTGGTCCTCGACCTGCCGCGGGAGGCGTCGGCGGCCAGCCGCGAGGCGCTGCGGTGCAGTGATCAGGCCGTTCTGTTGGCCGGTAGCGACGTCCGAGGGGTGGCGGCCGGGCGGCAACAGGCCGGACGCCTGCGGGAGACGCTGACGCCGGTCTCGGCGGTCGTCCGGGTCGCCCGTGGCGGCGGCATCGACCCGCAGGTCGTGGCCGAGACGCTGGGTCTGGAGCTGTTGGCGGTGCTCGGTGAAGATCCGGTTTGCGGCGGGCCGCCGAGAGCGGTGGCGAGCCGCCGGGGCGTGCCGCGCAGCGCCCTGGCCAAGACCAGCCAGGCGGTGCTCGAGTCGGTCGGGTCTGATCCGCAGGCGCGCCGCGTGAGCAGCGGACGAGCGGATCGACTGGACCAGATCCGGACCGCGCTGGTGGCTCTCGGGCGGCCCCACAACCCCGCCGACGTGGCCGAGGTGATGCGCGCCGAGGGTCATGCTGGTCAGCGATTCGTCATTGTTCGAGACGGTCGAGGCGCTGCGCCGGGAGAGCGTGGGGGCCGGGCTGCTCGATCCGCTGTTGGCGGATCGAGGGTCTCACCGACATCGTGGTCAACGGCCCCGGGCAGGTGTTCATCGACCGAGGGTCGGGCCTGGAGGACGACCGGCGATCAGGTTTGCCGACGATCACAGGTCCGCAAGCTGGCTCAGCGGTTGGCGGCATCGGTGGTCGCCGGCTCGACGACTCCTCGCCGTTCGTCGACGCCCGGCTAGCCGACGGGACGCGGGTGCACGCCATCCTCGGCGACCTTGGCCTCGCCCGGCACCTGCATCTCGTTGCGGATCCCGGCGCGGCGGACCTACTCGCTGGAGGACTACGAAGCGTTCGGGATCGGTGACCAGCGGCGGCTCCCGGCTGCTGCGCCAACTGGTCTCGGCGCGGGCCGCCTTCCTGATCAGTGGCGGAACCGGATCGGGCAAGACCACCCTGCTGGCCGCGCTGTTGGCTCTAGTTCCCGAGCGGGAACGGCTCGTCGTCGTCGAGGACTCGCGAGAGCTCATGCCACGACACCCGCATCTGGTGCGGCTCGAGGGGCGACCGGCGAACGCCGAAGGCACGGGGGCGGTCACCCTGACCGATCTCGTGCGGCAATCACTGCGGATGCGCCCGGATCGGGTCGTGGTCGGCGAGGTTCGCGGTGCCGAGATCTGCGACCTGCTGGCCGCCATGAACACGGGTCACGAAGGTGGCTGCGGTACGGTCCACGCCAACTCGGCGAGCGACGTCCCGGCCCGCCTGGAGGCGTTGGCCTCGATCGGCGGCATGGGTAGGGAGGCCCTGCACGCTCAGCTCCGCTCGGCCCTGGACGTCGTGGTCCACGTCGCCCGGGACCAGGCCGGACATCGGCGGCTGGCCGAGATCGGAGTGATCGTCCGGGACGAGTCGAGCGGCCTGGTCGTCTGCCAACCCGCGGTGACCTTCGCTGCTGACGGCGCGACGACCGTTGGCCCGGGTGGGGCCCGACTCAATCGGCTGCTCGGATGAGCCACTCGCTGGCGGTCTCGCTCACGATCGCGCTGACCATCGTGGCCGTGTTGCTGGCGGTGACGGTGCCCGGCCGGCCGCAGCGCCGACGATTACACGTTCTGGACCGCTCGGGGAATGCCGCTTCCGCGGAAGGGGCCGGGGCGTTGCACGATGACCGGTCCGGGCGGAGGGCTTCCCGAGCAGCGACTGCCTTGGTGGTGCTCGGCCTGCTGGTGGGGCTCGGACTGCTGTTCGGGGCACGTGGGTCGGTGTTCGGCGCCACCGGGGTTCTCATCGTCGGCACCGTGATTCTGCTGATCCGTCGCCGGGGTAAGCGCGCGGACGCACTGAACAACCGGACGGCCGTCGCCCAGGCGTGTTCGATCCTTGCCGCCCAGGTCCGGATCGGGCAGGTGCCGAGCGAAGCACTCCGCTCCGCGGCCGAGGACTGTCCGGTACTGGCGCCCGCCCGCGACACGCTGGCCATCGGCGGCGATCCGGTCGGCTGCTGGCGGGGCCAGTCGACCGAGCCGGGGCTGGCTGGGCTGGCCGATCTGGGTCGTGCGTGGCAGTTGTCGATCAGCACCGGAGCCGAGTTGGCCGCGGCGCTCGTGCAGGTGGCCGAGGCGTTGACCTCGGATCAGGCCCTCGGCCTGGTGATTACCAGCGAAGCGGCCGCGCCACGGGCGACCGGCAAGATCATGGCCGTGCTGCCGGTGGTCGGGATCGCCCTCGGCTACATGATGGGCGGCGACCCGTTGACCTTCCTGATCACCAGTCCGATCGGCTGGGCCTGCTTCGCCGTCGGATCGTTCTGCGCCTGTGTCGGGGTGCTCTGGATGGAAAAGATTGCCGACCGGGCGACGGCGGAGGTCTGATGTCGGTGCTGCACGATGTCCTCGTCCCGATCACCGCCGCTCTGGCCGCCGGTGCGGCGGCCGGTCTGGTTCCGGCGCCCTCGCGACGGGTCCGCCGGCTAATCACAGCGCGGTCCGACGCGACGCCGGTCCATCCGTTGATCCTGCGGGTGCAGGTGTTGCTGCGTGCCCGGCCGGACGCCTGGTCGGCCAAGCTCCGGTTGCTGTGCGCCGTGCTGGCCGGCTTGGCCGGAACCCTGCTGACGACGGCGGCCGGCGTCGAACCCGACTGGATCCGATGGTCCGGCGTGAGTTCGCTGGCGATCGGCACCTACCTGATCACCGGCAAGCTCGAGCCCAGCGAGGTGCGCCGTCGTCGTCTCCAGATGGTGCTCGACTGCCCACACACCCTCGAGCTGATGGCGGCCGGGCTGAAGGCCGGATTGCCGTTGCGGTCGGCGACGCGGGCGGTGGCCGAGCTGATCGACGGGCCGCTCCGGGTCGACCTGACGGAGGTGCTGCGACAGATCGAGCTCGGCGTGCCCGAGGCGGAGGCTTGGCGGAGCTTGCGCAATCATCCCGTGCTCGGTCGGTTGGCCGTCGATCTCGCTCGCTCGGTGGAGTCCGGGACGATGCTGGTCGAGACGCTGCGCCATCACGCCCGGGACTCCCGCAGTACCCGTCGCGGCGCCCTCGAGGCTCGTGCCAAGACCGTCGGCGTACACAGCGTGCCGCCCCTGATGGTGTGCTTCCTGCCCGCCTTCTTGCTGATCGGGGTCGTGCCCACAGGGATCAGCGCATTCGTACACGCCCTCGGCTGACCCGGCGACCAGTCTCGACATGAGGAGTTTGCGGCCCGAGCCCGATGTGTTGTCGGAACAGTGCCGGATCGCCTTCGGAGTCGGGCCCACTGGCGATCGTTTCTGCTCCGGATGACTCGGGTGCGGCTCGTGAAGGGGTCCCCGGCTTCATCCTCGGCAGCTGGATGGTGACGTTTCGCGCCGGCGGCTGAGCGGCCGTGTGGGGCGGCCTCGATGCCTGCGACAGGTTCCCCGTCCCCCTGCCTGCCTGGCATCCGACCACACACTTCCGCGTCCCGATTCCAGCTCGCCCGCCTCCACGCTGGGGTCCCGCCGATGCAGCCAGGGTCTGCACCTTTGGGGACGGCTACGACAACTGTGTCCGGCACCCGTCAGGGAAGCGTTCTCACGCGCGTGTTCGACGCCATGGAGCGCCGTTGCGCGGTCTTCCGGCCCCGGTTCTCCCTCACCATCTCGGGTTCCGTCCGACGGCGTCTCGGAGGCATCAGCCAGACCCCCCCGCACCGGTGCGGCGGTGGCGTGACCGCACTGGCACCACGCTGCGGGTCTCGGACAGGTCAGAGCCGATTCGATGACCGGCGCAGCGCAGACCGCCCATGACATCGGCCGGCCAGGATCGAAGTGTTGTCCGGCGGCGGCCGAATGGTGCTGCAGTGAGATTTATCCACAGTTCGGCGGGCCGCCGGAGCGCTGTGCACAGGCTCTGCCCGAAGCCGTTCGAAATGTCCTGGCGTACACAAACTCATCACAGATCCACTCCGGGTCCAGGCATCACAGGGATGCCGCACAAGACAAAGGAGCCGTGACATGTCCACCATCGTCACTTCAGAACACACCGAAGCCGCGGTCATCCCTGCCGCAGCGGATCAGCTCGAGCAGAGGCAAGCCGGCGGTCTGGTTTCCGTCCGCGACTACGCGCTCGCTCTGCGGGGCGATCGACGGGGAATCACCACCATCGAGTACGTGATCGGCATCGTCGCCGGCATCACTCTGGTCGGTGTGCTGATCCTGGCCCTGACCAATCCAGCCGTTCAGCATGCCCTGGTGGATCTGCTGACCCACATCTTCGGGCTCGGCGGCACCGTGAAGGTCGGGAAGCACAAGTAAGCCGCACAGAGCTGGGCCGGATCGTTCGGGGGGACGATCCGGCCCTCTCCCAGTTCACCGATCCACGCTCGACCACGAGGCAGGAGTCACCACTATGACGGGGACACGGCGACAAGACGCTGGTCGCGGCATCGTCACGATCGAGTTCGCGTTCGGCATCCTGGCCGCGATCATCGTGATGATCATGCTCGGCTGGTGCATCTTCTTGTTCGGCGTCAAGATCGCGGCCGTCGATGCGGCCGGTGCGGTGGCCCGACAAGCCGCCCGCGGTGACACCGAGGCCGTGATAGTGGCCGAACGAGAGGGTCCGGCCCACGCGCGCTACAGCACCCGGGTGAGCGACGGCGTGATCAACATCGACGTGGTGGTCGACGCCCATCCGATCGAGGCGATGCCGAGTTTTCGGCTGGCCGCGCATGCCCAAGCGGTCCTCGAGCCAGGTCAGACCGGAGCCGGGCACCGATGAGCCGGCCCGACGCCCGGGGCAGTGGAACGATGCTGATCGTCGCGGTGATGCTCGTGCTGCTCACCGTGGCCGTGGCGATCGGGACGTTCGCCGGCTACGCCGTCGCCGGGCACCGGGCCACCAACGCCGCCGACCTCGCCGCCCTGGCCGGTGCCCAGGCCCAGGGCGCCGGAGAGTCACCGTGTCCGGCGGCGGTGCCGATCGCCCGCGCCAACGGTGGGACGGTCCGATCCTGCTCGGTGGTGGGCACCGTCAGCGACTTCGTGGTGACGGTCACGGTGGCGCTGCCGGTCCCGTATCCGATCCCGGGGCTGTCAAAAACGGTGCAGGTGGAGGCGAACGCCGGCCCGGTGCGATGACCACCAGCCCCACGCCACGTTGATCGGTCGGATCGGGTCAGCGGATCGAGATAACCGGAACGACAGCGAAGTTGAGGAGATCCCCTACGCCAGGTGATCAGATCCGGCTCCGACTTCGAGGCCGGGATCGGCTACTCGCGGGCCGTGGTGGTGGATCGTTGAGTCTTCGTCTCGGGAACCACCGGCTTCCACTACGCGGCGATGACGATCACCGACGACATCGTCGGCCAGACCGAACAGGCTCTCCGGACGATCGAGCAGACCCCGATCGAGATCGAGTTGACCGCCGTCAAACCGGGCTGACCTCGGCTTCTGGAGGGCCGTCGTCGAGCAGCACCGCGAGCAGTCGGATCGCCGAGGCCTTGTCCAGGGTCTGGTTGGCGTTACCGCATTTCGGTGAAACCACACAGGACGGACAACCGGCCTCGCAGCCGCAGGACCGCAGCCGTTCCAGCGTCGCCCGCCACCAGCTCTCGGCGATCGCGTAGCCCCGTTCGGCGAAACCCGCCCCACCCGGATGGCCGTCGTGCACGAATACGGTCAGCTGGCCCGTGTCCGGGTGCAACAGCGTCGACAGTCCGCCGATATCCCAGCGGTCGCACGGCGCGAACAGCGGCAGCAGTCCGATCGCGGTGTGCTCGGCCCCGTGCGCGGCTCCGGCCAGCTGGTTCGCCGACAAGTCGAGCAGCTCCGGGGTCTCGGCGAGATCGAGGGTCCACCAGACCGAGGTCGTCCGAAGCGTGTGTTCGGGCATCTCCAACGGGGTCTCGTCCCAGACCGTGCCGGTGATCTCGTCGCGACGCAGATAGCCCAGCACCCGGGACCGGACCTCCACCTCGCCGAAGGCAAGCCGGCCCCGACCGAAACCGCGGGAGGTCTGTTCGGCGGTGATGTGCACGTCGAAGCTGCCGCGGGGCTGGGTGAAGTAGCCGGGCCGCGCCGCGCGGACGAGTGCCTCGTGCTCCTCGTGGTCCAGCTCGTCGACCAGATAGGTCTCACCCTGGTGCAGGTAGACCGCGCCGGCGTGCACGGTTCCGTCGGCAGCCACCTGGTCCACCGTGCCGAGCACGCGGCCGGTGTCGAACTCGACGATCTCCACCGGTTGGCCGCCGATGGCGCGCAGGTCGATGGCGTCGACCGCCCGCTCGCCCCGGGTCCAGAACCAGCCGTTCGGCCGACCGCGCAGGACGCCCTGATCGGCCAGCCGCCGGACCAGCTCCGGCATCGACGGCCCGAACCAACTGACGTCGGCGCCGGTCAACGGCAGCTCCTGCGCCGCCGCGGCGAGGTGCGGCCCGAGCACGTAGGGGTTGTCGGCGTGCAGCACGGTCTCCTCGACCGGCGCGTCCAGCAGCAGTTCGGGGTGCTCGAACAGATAGGCGTCCAACGGGTTCTGCGCGGCGATCAGCACCACCAGGGCGTCGGCACCCCGTCGTCCGGCCCGGCCGGCCTGCTGCCACAGGGCGGCCCGGGTGCCGGGGAAGCCGGCGATCACCACCGCGTCCAGCCCGGAGATGTCCACCCCGAGTTCGAGGGCGTTGGTGGCCGCGACCCCGTTCACCGTCCCGGCCTGCAGATCCCGCTCCAGGCTGCGGCGGTCGGCGGCCAGGTACCCACTGCGGTAGGACTCGATTCGTGCCGTCGACCGCAGCTGTTCGCGGGCCCGCAGCGCCACCAGTTCGGCCACCCGACGGGACGGGATGAACGCCACACTCTGCCGGCCGCTGTCCACCAGCTCGGCCAGCAGCCGGGCCGCGTCATCGCTCGGATAGCCCTCCGGCTTCCAGAGCAGTAACTCGACCTCACCGTGCGGCGACGCGTCCTCGCCGACCACCTCGACCTCGCTCTCGGCGCACCCGATCAGCTCGGCCGCCGACAGGTCGGCGCCCGTCGTGGTGGCCGAGGCGAGCACGAAGGTCGGTGAGGCGCCGTAGTGGGCGCAGAGACGCCGCAACCGCCGCAGCACCGCGGCCACGTTTGCACCGAACACGCCGCGGTAGCGGTGCGACTCGTCGATCACCACGTAGCGCAGACCGGCCAGGAACGAGGACCAGCGGGCGTGTTGGGGCAGCAGTGAACGGTGCAGCAGATCGGGATTGGTGAAGATCAAGCCGGCGTAGTCGCGGGCCCACTCCCGCTCGGCAGGCTCGGAGTCGCCGTCCACGGCGGCCAGCCGCCAGTCCGGCAGGCCAAGCTCGGCCGCCGCCCGCAGCTGGTCGTGGGCCAGCGCCTTGGTCGGAGCCAGATAGAGCGCGGTGTGCGGTCGTCGGGGCCGCAGCAACTCATCCCGCAGGTCAGCGGTGTGTCCAAAGCGTCCTGGGAGCGCGGGGCGGGGCGCCCGCGCCTCCGGACCGCCGTACGTCGCCGCCAGCACCGGCATCAGATAGCCCAGACTCTTGCCGGACGCTGTCCCGGTGGTCAGCACGGTGTGCCGGCCGGCGAAGGCGGCCTCAGCGGCCCGGGTCTGGTGCCGCCACGGAACCGTGATGCCCGCCGCCACCAGGGCGTTGCGGCATTGCGCCGGTAGCCACAGTGGCCACTCTCCGGGGACGGCATCCCGGGCCGGCAACACGCGGCGATGCCGGATCCGTTCCTGATCCAGATCAACCGCGGTGGCAAGCACGCCCCAAGCGTGGCACGCACCTCCGACAAAACCTGCTGTCGGGAAGCACTTCCGAGGTAAGCGTTTTACTTCTCCGGCAGCGAGCAATCAGCGATCCGGCGGCGACCAATCCGGTATCCGGTGACCGGACCAGTGCAATCTCTGGTTTAGGATCGCCTCTGGCTGGCGCGCTTCTTTCGGGGCGCGCACTGCGTTTTTCTGACGGTTTGTTGCTCTTCTTGGGAGATTGTTCATGGTGGTTGGGCTGGACGTTCCGATGGCGGTGACGCTGAGCGGCGCGAAACTGACCTATGTCGTGATCGTGTTGGTGGTGGCGCTGATCGCGTTGGCGATGGCGGTCGTCTTCCGACGCCAGGTGCTGGCCGCGGGTGAAGGCACCGAGAACATGCAGGTGATCGCGAAGGCTGTGCAGGAGGGGGCCTCGGCGTTCCTCGGCCGCCAGTTCCGCACGCTGAGCGTGTTCGCGGTGGTCGCCTTCTTCCTACTCTTGGCGTTGCCGGCCCACGGCGACTCGGGTACCAGCCAGCTGGTGCTGCGGATCGCGCGGTCGATTGCCTTCCTGTTCGGCGCCGTCTTCTCGGCGTTGATCGGGTTCTTCGGCATGTCGTTGGCCGTCAAGGCCAACGTCCGGGTCGCCGCGGCCGCCCGCTCCGACGGCCGCAACCCGGCCATGAAGATCGCTTTCCGGACCGGCGCGCACGTCGGTATGGCCACCGTCGGACTCGGTCTGCTCGGCGCTTCCGTGGTCGTGTTGATCTTCCGCGGCGACGCGCCCACCGTGCTCGAAGGCTTCGGCTTCGGCGCCGCCATGCTGGCCATGTTCATGCGGGTCGGCGGCGGCATCTTCACCAAGGCCGCCGACGTCGGCGCCGACCTGGTCGGCAAGGTCGAGCAGAACATCCCCGAGGACGACCCCCGTAACGCCGCCACCATCGCCGACAACGTGGGCGACAACGTGGGCGACTGCGCCGGCATGGCCGCCGACCTGTTCGAGTCCTACGCGGTGACCCTGGTCGCTTCGTTGATCCTCGGCAAGGCTGCCTTCGGCGAGTACGGTCTGGTCTTCCCGCTGATCGTTCCCGCGATCGGTGTGATCACCGCCATCATCGGCATCTTCCTGACCCGTCCGCGCAGCGGCGAGAACGGCTTGCGGACGATCAACCGAGCCTTCTACATCTCCGCCGTCATCTCGGCGGTCCTCTGCGCGATCGCCTCCTTCGGCTTTCTACCGTCGACCTTCGCCGGCCTCGGCCAGGTCGAGGCCCAGTTCACCGGTCCGATCGACGACCCGCGGATCGTCTCGCTCATCTCGGTGATCATCGGCATCGTGCTGGCCGCCATCATCTTGTCCCTCACCGGCTACTACACCGGCACCGAGGACCGTCCGGTCAAGGACGTGGGCAAGACCTCGCTGACCGGTGCGGCCACCGTGGTGCTGGCTGGCATCTCGCTCGGGCTCGAGTCGGCCGTCTACACCGCCGTGGTGATCGCGGCCGCGGTCTACGGCGTGTTCCTGATCGGTGGCTCCGGCATCGTCGGGCTCTACTGCATCGCGCTGGCCGGTTGCGGTCTGCTCACCACGGTCGGCGTGATCGTGGCCATGGACACCTTCGGCCCGGTCTCCGACAACGCCCAGGGCATCGCCGAGATGTCCGGCGACGTGCGCGGCGAAGGCGCCCAGATCCTGACCGAGCTGGACGCCGTCGGCAACACCACCAAGGCCATCACCAAGGGCATCGCGATCGCCACCGCCGTGCTCGCCGCGACCGCACTGTTCGGCTCCTACACCGACGCGATCCGCAACGTGCTGACCGACCAGTACGCCCGGTTCACCGACCAGGCGGTGGTGTTCTCACCGGCCACCCTGGTCGGGCTGCTGATCGGTGCGGCCGTCGTCTTCCTGTTCTCCGGCCTGGCCATCAGCGCGGTCGGCCGGGCCGCGGGTGCGGTGGTCTACGAGGTCCGCCGCCAGTTCCGCGAGATTCCCGGGATCATGGAGGGCACCACCAAGCCGGAATACGGCAAGGTCGTCGACATCGTCACCCGCGACTCGCTGCGCGAGCTGGCCACCCCGGGTCTGCTGGCGATCATGGCCCCGATCGCCGTCGGCTTCGGGCTCGGCGCACCCGCGCTGGCGGGCTATCTGGCCGGGGCGATCGCCTGCGGCACCCTGATGGCGGTCTTCCTGGCCAACTCCGGCGGCGCCTGGGACAACGCCAAGAAGCTCGTCGAGGACGGTAACCACGGCGGCAAGGGGTCGCCGGCCCACGAGGCCACGGTCATCGGCGACACCATCGGCGACCCGTTCAAGGACACCGCCGGCCCGGCCATCAACCCGTTGATCAAGGTGATGAATCTGGTGGCCGTCCTGATCGCTCCGGCCGTGGTGGCGATGTCACCGCTGAGCACCAGCCCGAACCCGATCCGCTACCTGATCGCGATCGTCGCCTTCGCGGTGATCGTGGTCGTCGTAGTGATCAGCTCGCGACGTCAGGTGGGTCTCGGCGACGACAACGATCCGGATGCCACCCCGCCCGGCTTCGGCAACGCGACCAGCATGACGAATCAGGCACCGACGGAAGCGCCGGTCGCGCAGAGGTCGGCCGAGCAGAGCTGAACTGAAGATCGCTCTTCGGCCCCGGAGTTGTCCACAACTCCGGGGTCGAGTGCTGTCCAGACCTTGGTCAGCGCTGTCAGACTCGACCATCATGACGAACGACGTGCAACCGGGGTACGCGCCGCCCCCGCCGGTCTGGGCCGTCCCGCCGACAAAGCCGTCCGCGATGCCGGACGGCCCCCGGGAGTACCAGCAGCTGCTCCGCGGTCCGCGACACCGGGTGTGGAAGCCGATTCTCTCGATCCTGTTGTTTGCGGCGCTGGTCGTTGTGCTGATCAATCTGCTGAGTTTGCTGCTGATCCCGATCGGCGTCCTCACCGGTCACCAGGATCTGTCGGCCTTCGTGAACCGGGTGCTGGACACCGACAATCTGGGCCCACTCGGCTTCGCGTTCGTCAACCTGAGTCTGATCGTTCTCATCCCCATTGCGATGTTCTCCGTATGGGCGGTCCACCGGACCAGACCGCGGTTTCTCATCTCGGTCGCCGGCCGGTTCCGCTGGCGCTGGTTCGCCCGTTCCCTCATCGTCATCCTGCCGATCTGGCTGGTCTATCTGGGGGTCGGCGCTTTCAGGGAGCCGCCCACCGGCGGTCGACCGCCGCACTGGATCGCCTTACTGATCATCGTTATTGTCAGCACGCCGCTGCAGGCTGCCGGCGAGGAGTTCGCCTTCCGCGGGTTCATCACCCAGGTGGTGGGGTCGTGGTTCCGGCGTCCGATCGCCTCGCTGTTGGTGCCGCTGCCCTTCTCGGTCGGATTGTTCGCACTGGCTCACGGCAGCATGCATCTGTGGATCCTGGTCGACCTCGGCTCGTTCGCGCTGGCCACCTACGTGCTGGCCTGGCGGACCGGCGGGCTCGAGTCCGGGATCGCCCTGCATACGGTGAACAACGTGTTGATCATGCTGGTCAGCTTGAATCTCGGCGGCTGGCAACAGGGTTTCGTCCAGTCCGACACCACCGGTAGCGCGGGTGCCGCCCTCATCAGTCTCGGGGTGAACGCCCTGGTCACCGTCGTGCTGCTCTGGCAGGCGAAACGGGCCAAACTCGACCGGATCTACCGACCGCCCGAGCCGGTTGCCGTGACCGGGGCACCTCCCACCGGTCAGCCGGCCGTCCTACCCTCCTAGCTCCCGAAGCGCGGCCACCGGTGATTGGTCAGGAGATCGAGGAACCCGCCAGCGCCCAGCGGATCGTCCGCAGGGCGAACCCGGCCATCGGCTGGGCCAGCAGCCGGTCGGAGACCGGCACGGTCGGCAGATGCAGCATGGCCCGCGCCCACGCCGGCAGGGTGGCCACAGCACCGGCGGCCAGCAGACCGAAGCCGAGCCGGGCAGGTAGCGGCAGCGGTGGGTGCCTCAGCAGCATGTCCCGGGCCTCGAACGCCGGGGTTCCGGCTCGCAACTCCGGGCGGTATCCGGCCAGCTGCCGCTCGAGTTCGGCCACCGTCGACGGTGGATCCAGCACCCCGAGTTTGGCCGCGACCAGACCCGTTTCGCGTACGTAGGCGTCGGCCTCCGCCGCCCTCAGCCGGTCGCCGCCGTAGCGCTGGTGGGTGGTCAGGAAGCTGTCCACCTCGGCGACGTGTACCCACATCAGCAGGTGCGGGTCGGCCACCCGGTAGGGCGTCCCGTCCGGCAGGGCTCCGCTGAGGTGGTCGTGGACGGCGCGGACGACGGCGATGCTGCGTTCGGCGTCCGCGATGGTGCCGTAGGTGGTGCTGGCCAAGAAGTGGCTGGTCTGCTGCAGCCGTCCCCACGGGTCGCTGCGATAGCCGGAATGATCACTGACCGCCTGCATGGCCAACGGATGCAGCGACTGCAACAACAGTGCCCGGATGCCGCCGACGAACATCGCGGTGTCGCTGTGCACCCGCCAGATCGCCGACTCCGGGGTGAACCAGCGTGGGCCCTCGGCGTCCCAGATCCTGGTGTGCGCGGCAGAGAAGTCGTCCCCGGCGATCCGGCTGCGGATCGCCGTCGCGAGACCTTCCCTGGTCCGCCTGATCGCTGTCACCGACACGGCCGGAGCCTACGCTGGGCCCCAACACCGATGACCGGTCGAGACGAACCGGTCGAGACGAACCGGTCGAGACGAAGGAGTCGCAGTGGGGGCCTACGCGGACGCGTACCGGCGCAGCCTGGATGATCCGAGCGCGTTCTGGGGCGAGCAGGCGAAGGCGATCGACTGGTTCCGCCGGCCGGAGACCGTGCACACCACCGAGCCGGTCGGTTCGACCGGTCAGGCCCAGATCGACCGCTGGTTCTCCGGCGGCGTACTGAACACCGCCTACAACGCCCTGGACCGGCACGTGATCAACGGCCGGGCCGATCAGGACGCGCTGATCTTCCACTCCGGCATCACCGGAGCCCGCCGGACCTACAGCTACGCCGAACTGTTGGAGAAGGTGGCCCGGCTGGCCGGCGGACTGCTCGGGTTGGGGGTCGGCCCGGGCGATCGGGTGGTGATCTATCTGCCGATGATCCCCGAGGCGGTGATGGCGATGCTGGCCTGCGCCCGGATCGGCGCCGTCCACTCGGTGGTGTTCGGCGGCTTCGCCCCGGCCGAGCTGGCCGGCCGGATCGACGACGCCCGGCCGAAGGTGATCATCTCGGCCTCCTGCGGTCTGGAGGCCGCGAAGGTGATCGAGTACAAGCCGCTGTTGGACGCCGCCCTGGCCCGCAGCGAGCATCAGCCCGACCATTGCGTCGTCCTGCAGCGGGAGCAGGCCCGGGCCGAGCTGGTCGAGCCGCGTGATCTGGACTTCTCGGCGTTGATGCGCTCCGGGCTGAGTGAGCCCGCCCCGGTGAGTGAGGTGGCCGCCACCGACCCGCTCTACATCCTTTACACCTCCGGCACGACCGGTCGACCCAAGGGCATCGTCCGCGACCACGGCGGCCACGCGGTGGCGCTGCACTGGGCGCTGCGCAACGTGTTCGACGTCGGTCCGGGCGAGGTGATCTTCACCGCCAGCGACGTCGGCTGGGTCGTCGGCCACTCGTTCATCGTCTACGCACCCCTGCTGGTCGGCGCCACCACCGTGCTGTACGAGGGCAAGCCGGTCGGCACCCCCGACGCCGGCGAGTTCTGGCGGGTGGTGGAGGAGCACCGGGTCAAGGCGTTGTTCACCGCACCGACGGCGATCCGGGCGATCCGCAAGCTCGACGCCGACGGTGACCTCATTCGCGCCCGGGCGCTCGGTTCGCTGCAGACCCTGTTCTTGGCCGGTGAGCGGCTGGACCCCGACACCTACCGGTGGGCCACCGACAAGCTCGGCGTCCCGGTGGTCGACAACTGGTGGCAGACCGAGACCGGCTGGCCGATCGTGGCCAACCTCCGCGGTCTGCAGCCGATGGCGTTGAAACCCGGCTCACCCTCGGTGCCGGTGCCCGGCTATGACGTGCAGATCCTGGACAAGAAGGGCCGACAGCGCGGACCGGGCAGCGAGGGCGCCATCTGTCTGAAGCAGCCGCTGCCACCGGGCGCCCTGACCGGCGTCTGGGGCGATGAGGACCGGTTGGTTTCCGGCTACTTCCGCAAGTACCCCGGCTACTACCTGTCCGGCGACGGCGGCTACCGCGACGAGGACGGTTACGTGCTCGTGATGGGCCGGACCGACGACGTGATCAACGTCGCCGGGCACCGGCTCTCCACCGGGGCGATCGAGGCGGTGCTGACCTCCCATCCGGCGGTGGCCGAGAGCGCGGTGATCGGGGTGGCCGACGAGATGAAGGGTCAGGTCCCGCGTGGCCTGGTCGTACTGGCCAACGGTCAGGACCGTGATCACGCCGAGCTGAGCGCCGAGCTGGTGGCCCTGGTCCGCGAAGAGGTCGGTGCGGTTGCCTCGTTGCGGCAGGTGGACGTGGTCGCTGCCCTGCCCAAGACCCGCTCGGGAAAGGTGCTGCGCAAGACGATGCGCGAGATCGCCGACGGCGAGCTCGGCCGGATTCCGTCCAGCATCGAGGATCCGGCGGTGATCGAGCAGCTGCGTCCGGTGCTGCACCCCTGACGCGGGAGCTCTCCGCAGCCTGCGTTTAGGTTGTGCCCATGCTGGAGATTTCGTGATCGAGGTAGGGGTTGGCCCGCTCGCGGTCGCCGACGTGGTGGCGGTGGCGCGGCAAGGCGCGGCGATCGCCCTCAGCGATGACGCGCGCGCCGAGATCGTGGCCAGCCGGGCGTTGATCGAAGCCCTGGCCGAGGACGTCGAGCCGCACTACGGCATCTCCACCGGTTTCGGCGCCCTGGCCAACCGGCACATCCCGCCGTCGCGGCGGACCGATCTGCAGCGCAGCCTGATCCGCTCGCACGCGGCCGGATCGGGAGAGCCGGTCGAGGTCGAGGTGGTCCGGGCGATGATGCTGCTGCGGCTGTCCACCCTGGCCACCGGTCGGACCGGGATCCGAATCGAGACCGCCGAGCTCTACGCGGCGATGCTGAACGCCTCGATCACCCCGCTGGTCGCCGAGTACGGCTCGCTCGGTTGCTCGGGTGATCTCGCTCCGCTGTCGCAGTGCGCGTTGGCGGCCATGGGTGAGGGCGAGGTGCGTAACGCCGACGGCGCCGTCATCCCCGCGGCAGAGGCGTTGGCGGCCGCCGGGCTGCGTCCGGTGGTGCTGGCCGAGAAGGAGGGCCTGGCCCTGATCAACGGCACCGACGGGATGCTCGGCATGCTCTGCCTGGCCCTGCACGACCTCGATCAGCTACTGGTGACGGCCGACATCACCGCGGCGATGAGCGTGGAGAGCCTGCACGGCACCGCCAACGTGTTCGCCGCCGACCTGCAACGGCTGCGGCCGCACCCGGGCCAGCGGACCAGCGCCGAGAACCTGGTCCGGCTGCTCGCCGACTCGGCGATCGTGGCCAGTCACCAGGGCCCGGGCTGCACCCTGGTCCAGGACGCCTACTCGCTGCGCTGCTCGCCGCAGGTGCACGGCGCCGTCCGGGACACGATCGCGCACGCCCGCCGGGTGGCCGAGATCGAGTTGGCCAGTGCCGTCGACAACCCGGTGGTGACCCCGGACGGCCGGGTCGAGTCCAACGGCAACTTCCACGGCGCCCCGATCGGCTACGTGCTCGACTTCGTGGCCATAGCGGTCGCCGACCTGGCCAGCATCAGCGAGCGCCGGACCGACCGGGCCCTGGACGTGCGGCGCAGCAACGGCCTGAAACCTTTCCTGGCCGACGATCCCGGCGTCGACTCGGGTCTGATGATCGCCCAGTACACCAGCGCCGGGATCGTCAGCGAGCTGAAACGACTGGCCGTCCCGGCCAGTGTCGACTCGATCCCGAGCAGCGCCATGCAGGAGGATCACGTCTCGATGGGCTGGAGCGCCGCCCGAAAGCTGCGGCGCTCGATCGACGGTCTGGGCCGGGTGCTGGCCGTGGAGCTGATGACCGCGGCCCGGGCGCTGGATCTGCGCGGCCTGGCCGCGGCCCCGGGGACGGCCGCCGTCCGGGACGCCCTCCGGGACGCCGGCGTCGACCGTCCTGGCCCGGACCGTCATCTCGCTCCGGAGATCGAACGCAGTCGCGAGTTGATCATCACCGGGGCGGCTCGCCGCGCCGCCGAGCTCGCCATCGGCCCCCTGCACTAACCGCGTTCTGGTTAATTACCCACACTGGCTGTAGCTGAAGGGCCTAGAGATCGGGAGGCGGACGATGGATGGTGCACGCGAGGTCAGATCACCGACGGGGACGACGCTCTCGGCGCGCTCGTGGCAGACCGAAGCGCCGCTGCGGATGCTGATGAACAACCTCGATCCGGCCGTGGCCGAGCGGCCCGACGACCTGGTCGTCTACGGCGGCACCGGCCGGGCGGCGCGGGACTGGCCCTCCTTCGACGCACTGGTCCGAACGCTGAAGAACCTGCGCGAGGACGAAACCCTGCTGGTGCAGAGCGGTCGTCCGGTCGGGGTGATGCAGACCCACCCCTGGGCGCCACGGGTGCTGATCGCCAACTCCAACCTGGTCGGGGACTGGGCCAGCTGGCCGGAGTTCCGACGGTTGGAGGCGCTCGGATTGACCATGTACGGCCAGATGACCGCCGGTTCCTGGATCTACATCGGCTCCCAGGGCATCGTCCAGGGCACCTACGAAACCTTCGCGGCCATCGCCGACCTCCGCTACGGCGGAACGCTGGCCGGCACCCTCACCCTGACCGCCGGCTGCGGTGGGATGGGCGGGGCGCAGCCGCTGGCCGTCACCATGAACGAGGGCGTCTGCCTGATCGTCGACGTCGATCGGGCCCGGCTGGAACGGCGGGTGCAGACCCGCTATCTGGACGAGGTGGCCGACGACCTGGACGCGGCGATCGACCGGGTGCTGGGCGCCAAACGGTCCCGGACGGCGCTGTCGGTCGGCGTAGTCGGCAATGCCGCCGAGGTGTTCCCGGAGTTGCTCCGCCGCGGCGTCGAGATCGACATCGTCACCGACCAGACGTCCGCCCACGACCCGCTGTCCTACCTACCGGCCGGGGTCGAGCTGGATCAGTGGCACGACTACGCCGAGGCCAAACCGGAGGAGTTCACCGACCGGGCCGAGGAGTCGATGGCCCGTCACGTCGAGGCGATGGTCGGTTTCATGGACGCCGGTGCCGAGGTCTTCGATTACGGCAACTCGATCCGTGACGAGGCCCGGAAGGGCGGCTTCGACCGGGCTTTCGACTTCCCGGGCTTCGTACCCGCCTACATCCGGCCGCTGTTCTGCCAGGGCAAGGGTCCGTTCCGGTGGGTCGCGCTGTCGGGCAATCCGGCCGACATCGCCCGGACCGATCGGGCCGTGATGGAGCTTTTCCCCGACGACGACAAGCTGCAACGCTGGATGCGCGCGGCCCAGGACCGGATCTCCTTCCAGGGTCTGCCTGCCCGGATCTGCTGGCTCGGCCACGGCGATCGGGACCGAGCCGGGACGGCGTTCAACCAGCTGGTCGCCTCCGGCGAGCTGACCGCCCCGATCGTCATCGGACGGGATCATCTCGACTGCGGCTCGGTCGCCTCGCCCTATCGCGAGACCGAGTCGATGAACGACGGCTCGGACGCCATCGCCGACTGGCCACTGCTGAATGCCCTGGTCAACACGGCCTCGGGTGCGACCTGGGTCTCCATCCACCACGGCGGCGGGGTCGGCATCGGCCGCAGCATCCACGCCGGCCAGGTCACGGTCGCCGACGGGACGGCACTGGCCGCGGAGAAGATCGTCCGGGTGCTGCGCAACGATCCCGAGATGGGCGTGATCCGGCACGTGGACGCCGGTTACGACGACGCCGCCGCGGTCGCCGACGCTCACGACGTCCGGATCCCGATGCGCGAAGGGTGATGCGGCCAGGGTCAGACGACGGCCTACGTTCCAAGGCGCAGGTCAGGTTAGGCTCACCTTATGGTGTTGGCCTCATGAGTTCGGCGACAGCGGTACCGGTGCGCCCGGTCCCGGCGGCCCGCACCACCGGTCGTTCGGGACGACGGGTGACCGGGCTGGTCGCCGCGGCTGTGGTGTTGGTGGTGCTCTGCCTGCTCAGTCTGGCCGTCGGTGCCCAGAGCGTGCCGCTTGGAACCGTGCTGCGCGCGATCACCCACTACGACCCGGCCGACACCGGTCAGCTGGTGGTCATCGGGCTTCGGTTGCCGCGCACCGTGATCGGTCTGCTGGCCGGGGCTTCGCTCGGACTGGCCGGCTGCCTGATGCAGGGCGTCACCCGGAACCCACTGGCCGACCCCGGCATTCTCGGGGTGAACGCCGGCGCCGCGCTGTGCGTGGTGATCGCCATCGGTGTGTTCGGCATCGGCAGCGTGACCGGCTACATCTGGTTCGCGTTGGCCGGTGCGGCGCTGGCCTCGGTCGCGGTCTACGGGATCGCGGCCCTCGGCCGGGAGGGGGCCACCCCGGTGAAGCTGGCGTTGGCCGGTGCCGCTCTGACCGCAGGCTTCGGGGCGATCACCACCGCGATCCTGCTGTTCGATCAGCAGACCTTCGACCAGTTCCGCTTCTGGCAGGTCGGTGCCCTGGCCGGACGCGGCTTGGACGTCGCCGTCCGGGTCGCCCCGTTCATGATCGTCGGGGGTGTGCTCGCCCTCGGTCTCGGCCGAGCGCTCAACACGCTGTCGCTGGGCGACGACGTCGCCCGCGGCCTCGGGGCCCGGGTCGGGCTCAGTCGGGCCGTCGCCGCGTTCGCCGTGGTGCTGCTCTGCGGGGCGGCGACGGCGGCCGCCGGGCCGATCGGTTTCGTCGGGCTGACCGTGCCGCACGCCGCCCGGTTGATCACCGGCCCCGACTATCGGTGGATCCTGCCCTACTCGATGGTGCTGGCCCCGATCCTGTTGCTGAGTGCGGACATCCTGGGCCGGATCGTGGCCCGGCCGGGCGAGGTCCAGGTGGCGATCCTGACCGCGGTGATCGGCGCCCCGGTGTTCATCGCGTTGGTCCGTCGGCAGCGATTGGCCGCCCTGTGAGCCTCGCCACGGGCCGGCGAAGACCGTGAGCACTCAGCTACGGTCCGCGCCCGTCGTCGAGTCGGCCTCGGGCCCCGTTGCTGCGCCGGCTTGCACCTCCGCACGGGCCGTCCGGCATCGGCAACACCGGCGGACCACCGTGGTCTCGCTGGTCCTCGTGCTCGCGCTGGTCGTGGTGTTCGGCGCCTCGATGGTCATCGGTGACTTCCCGATCTCGCTGCACCAGTTACTCGACGCCCTGACCGGCCGCGGCACCACGGCGATCAATTTCGTGATCTATCAGCTGCGGTTGCCGCGGGTGCTGACCGGTCTGCTGGTCGGCGTCTGCTTCGGTATCTCGGGCACCCTCTTCCAGAGCCTGATCAAGAATCCGCTGGCCAGCCCGGACATCATCGGGGTCAGCTACGGCGCCAGCGCCGGCGGCGTGCTGGCCATCCTGTTGCTCGGCTGGACCGGATTCGCCGTCTCGGGTGCCGCCTTCGTCGGCGCTTTGCTGGTGGCTTTAGCCATCTATCTACTGGCCTGGCGGGACGGGATGTCGGGTTACCGCTTCGTCCTGGTCGGCATCGGGGTCGCGGCGGTGATGATGTCGATCATCGACTACCTGATCACCCAAGCCAGCATCTACGACGCGCAGGCCGCTCTGGTCTGGCTGACCGGCAGCCTCAACGGGGCGTCGAGCGATCAGCTGCGTCCGCTGGCGGTCGCCGTATTGATCTTGGTGCCCGCCACCCTGCTGGCCGGACGCTGGTTGTCCGCCCTGCAGCTGGGCGACGATCTGGCGATCTCGGTCGGGCTCGGGGTGGAGCGGGCGCGGTTGGTGTTGATCTTGCTGGGGGTCGCACTGGCCGCCGTGGCCACCGCGGCCGCCGGGCCGGTCGGGTTCGTGGCTTTCGTCTCCGGTCCGATCGCCCGCCGGCTGACCCGGGGGGCGGGCGTCGCGCTGGTTCCCGCCGCGCTGACCGGCGCGCTCGTGGTCAGCGGCGCGGACTTCCTCGGGCAGCACGCCTTCCCGATCACCCTGCCCGTCGGCGTGCTGACCGCGGCGGTGGGCGCTCCCTACCTGATCTTCTTGCTGATCAGGTCCAACCGTGTCGGTCTCGGAGGCTGATGACCATGACCCTGACCGAACCCGTCACCCGGCGAGCCGGTGCGCACACGCTGGCCACCGAGGGGCTCGAACTCGGCTACGGCGACCGGCCCGTCCTCGGACCGCTCACTCTCGACATCCCGGACGGACGGGTCAGCGTGATCATCGGGGCCAACGGCTCGGGCAAGTCGACGCTGTTGCGCGGCATGGCCCGGCTGCTGACCCCGAGCCGGGGCGCCGTGCTGCTGGACGGCCGCAGTGTGCATCGGACGCCCAGCAAGGAGATCGCCAAGGTGCTGGGTCTGCTGCCCCAGGGGCCGAGCGCGCCGGAAGGCATCACCGTCGCCGATCTGGTCGGCCGTGGCCGCTATCCCCACCAGGGTTGGTTTCGGCAGTGGGCTCCGGCCGACGACGCCGCGGTCAGCGAGGCCCTCGAGGCCACCGGAACGCTGGAGCTGGCCGACCGGCGGATCGAGGACATGAGCGGGGGTCAGCGGCAGCGGGTCTGGATCGCCATGGCCCTGGCCCAGCAGACCGATCTGCTGCTGCTCGACGAGCCGACCACCTTTCTCGATCTCGCCCATCAGATCGACGTGCTCGATCTGCTCACCGACCTCAATCGCGAGCGCGGCACCACGTTGGTGATCGTGATGCACGACCTCAATCTGGCCTGCCGCTACGCCGACCACCTGATCGCCATGGCCGACGGCGCGGTGATCGCCGAAGGCCTGCCCTCAGACGTGATCACGCCCGAGGTGCTGGTCGAGGTGTTCGGCATCCGCGCCCGGGTGATCGACGACCCGGTCTCGCACACACCGACGGTGATCCCGATCGGCCGTCACCACTGCGATTCCGCGCTCAGCCGAACACCCGCCGTCACTCGAACACCCGCCGTCACTCGAACACCCGCCGTCAGTCGAACACCCGCCGTCAGTCGAACACCCGCTGGGTGTTGAACCCGCCCACTTTCATGCGGCTTTGAAAGCGGCCGCGTAGTCGTGGGCGAAGTCCTGCATGGATCGGGGCGCCCGGCCGGTCACGTCCTCGATCGCCGGGCTGACCTCCGCGGCCTCGCCCGCGGCGTAGTGGGCGTAGTCCTCCAGTAGACCATCGACCTGCCAGGGCGGCAGGATTCCCCGCAGGCTCGAGCCGAACGCCGCCGGCGAGACGTCGACGAAGGTGATCGGCTTACCGACCGCCTGGCTCAACGCCGCGGCGATCTCGCGGTGAGTGATCGCCGCCGGACCGGTCAGCGTGTAGGTCTGCCCGAGGTGCCGGTCGTCGGTGAAGCTGGCTGCGGCCACCGCGCCGATGTCACGGACGTCCAGGGCACTGATCCGGGCGTCGCCGATCGGGGCGAACAGCCGGCCGTCGTTCTTCACCGCATCGGCCAGCGCAAGCAGGCCCTGGAAGAACAGATTCGGCCGCAGGATCGTGTAGCCCAGTCCCGATTCGCGGACCTCTCGTTCGACCCGGCCGTGGTAGCGCAGGAATCGGACCGGCGACTCTTCTGCGGCGGCGAGCTGGGACAACACCACCAACTGCTCGACGCCGGCGGCGGCCGCCCGCTCCACGAACTGCAGCTGCTGGGCCTCGGCCCGTTCCGAGGACGGCGTCACCAGATAGGCGGCCCGGATCCCGTCCAGTGCGCGGGTCAACGAATCGGGCTCGTCGAAGTCGCCCACCACCGCTTCGACGTCGGCCGGCAGCCGGGACGCACTCTGCTCGCTGCGCACCATCGCCCGCACGGCAACGCCCTGTTCCAGCAGTCCGTCGACCAGTGGCTGGCCGGTGTTTCCGGTTGCTCCGGTGATCAACACCGGACGGTCGTTCGTCATCATCGTGTCCTCCCCAGGGAATTGGGTTAGAGCTTATAACCAAACTAGTCTCGACCCCGTCGAAGTCAAATGGCCGTCACCGAATCCATCTAGGAAAGGAGTCGAGGCATGGTCCGCGACCGACTGCGCAACCGTTTCGCCGGCGAGACCAACGCGGCGATCAAGGATGTCGCGTTACGTCAACTGGCCGCCGGTGGTCCGGCGGCTGTCTCCGTCAACGCGATCGCCCGCGAGCTCCGGGTGTCCGGGCCGGCGCTGTATCGCTACTACTCGAGCCGCGACGAGCTGCTCGACGACGTCATCAGCGACGCCTACGCCGACTTGGCCGCGCAGTTGGAAACGGCGATCGGCTCGACGCCCGCACCGAGCAGGCTGGCCGTCCTGGCCGAGAGCTACCGCGGTTGGGCGCTGGCCCAGCCGCACCGTTACCGGTTGCTCTATGCCCCGGTGCTGCCGAGTTTCGACCCGCACGCCGCGTCGTTGGCCGAGGCGGCTCAGCAGGTGATGGACCTGCTGCTCGGCGTGCTGGCCGACCAGGCCTCCGGAGTCGGCGAACGACAGTGGCCCGACAGCGTCGTTCCCGGGGACCTGCGTGACTGGGCGGCCCGACGCGAGGTGCCCGAGCTCGCTCCGTACGCGCTGCAAGCGGTGCTGGTCTGGACCCGGCTGCACGGGCTGGTTGGGCTGGAGATCGACGGCAACTACACCGCGCTCGGCGTCGACCCGTCCTCGCTCTATCGCACCGAGGCCGAAGCGGTGCTGGACCGGTACCCGTTGCTGCCGGCCGGTGCGTCGTGACCGCCGTGTCACCATGACCGCGTGCTGTCCGATGAACTGCTGAACGCCCTGCGGGAGAACTTCCGCGATCACGAGTACGCCGTCGACCCGGTGCTGAGCGCCATCGGCGCCCCTGCGCACGCCGCCCTCGGACGGAATCAGACCACCCCCGGCCTGCGCGCCCTGGCTGGTCGGGACGACGAACTGTCCACCCTGATCCGGCTCTGGCCGTTGCAGTCCAAGGTCGGACGCGCCGAAGCCGAGCGGGCCCTGGCCGGACGGGTCGGCGAACTGGCGGCGGCCGGCGTCCTGGCCGTGCGAGCGGGATCAGGTCAGGGCCCTGATCGACCTGCGTCCCTACGCCAGCGACGATGGTGCGAGCGGCTGGATCTTCAGCGACCTGACCCCCGGACTGGACGGCGCCCGGATCACGCTGCGGCCCGACTACGTGCTCGGTGTCTCGCCGGCCTCGACCTCGTTGGCGCAGCTGGCCGTTCGGACGCCGGTCGGACCTGGCTCTGGATCTCGGTACCGGCTGTGGGGTGCAGAGTCTGCACCTGGCCCGACACGCCCGGAGGGTGATCGCGACCGACCTCAACCGTCGCGCGTTGAGCCTGGCCGCCCTCACCGCGGCGATCAACGAGGTCGAGGTCGACTTCCGCGCCGGCGACCTCTATGCGCCGGTCGCCGAGGAGCAGTTCGACCTGATCATCACCAATCCGCCCGTACGTGATCGCGCCGCCCGAGGCACCGACGACGACCGGCTGGTCTATCGCGAGTCCGGGCTGCTCGGCGACGAGCTCGTCCGCCGGGTCGTGAGCGAAGGCGCTGCTCGGCTGCGGCCGGGCGGGATCCTGCAGGTGCTGGGGAACTGGGCTCAGCCCGCGGGGCAGGACTGGCGCGAGCGGCCACGCCGATGGATCAGTCGCACCGGCTGCGACGGCCACGTCGTCCGCCGTGAGGATCTGGATGCCGCACGAATACATCGAGATCTGGCTGGCCGACGCCGGACTGACCGGCACCCCGGACTACTCTGCCCGCCTACCGTCGATGGGCCGACTATTTCGAGCGGCTCGGTATCGCCTCGGTCGGGATGGGCTGGCTCAGTCTGGTCAAGGCCGAGCCGGGATCGGCCGGTCGATCACGGTGGAGGACTGGCCACATTCGGTCGAGCAGCCGATCGGGCCCGGCACTGGCCGAGCGGATCGGCGCCGTCACGCTCCAGCGCAGCTCAGCGACGAGGAGATGCTGGCGGCTGCGCTGGCGGCTCGCCCCCGACGTGGTGCAGGAGTCCTACGCGCAGCCGGGCAGCGCCGATCCGTACGCCGATCGTGCTCCGGCAGCAGCGTCGGCTTCCGACGCGCGGTCGAGGTGGACACCGCCTTGGCCGGCGTGCTCGGGGCGTGCGACGGCGAGCTGAGCCTCGATCAGGTGATTGCGGCGGTGGCTAGCATCATGGACGTCGACCTCGGTGCCCTCCAGGCCGAGATCCTGCCCAGAGTGCGCCAGTTGAGCGTCGATCGGGTGCTCTGGCCATAGACTGCGCGCCGTGGCCACCCGGCACGGGTACGCCTCACATCGGCGGGCAGTCGACCACCGAGAAGCACAGAGTAGACACAGAGTAGGAACAGTGGCAGCTAAGGGATCGGGACATCGTCTGGTCATCGTCGAGTCCCCGACGAAGGTCAAGACGATCGCCGGCTACCTGGGCGACGGCTACGTCGTCGAGTCCAGTCGTGGGCACGTCCGTGACCTGCCGACCGGTGCGGCCGAGGTGCCTGCCAAGTACAAGGGTGAGAAGTGGGCCCGGACCGGCATCGACGTCGAGCACGGTTTCGAGCCGATCTACGTGGTCAGTCCGGACAAGCGCGCCACCATCCGGACGCTCAAGGACGCGCTGGTCGGGGCGGACGAACTGCTGCTGGCCACCGACGACGATCGCGAGGGCGAGGCGATCGCCTGGCACCTGATGGAAGAGCTCAAGCCGAAGGTGCCGGTCCGCCGGATGGTGTTCCACGAGATCACCGCGAACGCGATCGCCGACGCGGTGGCCCATCCGCGCGACCTGGACACCGACAAGGTGGACGCCCAGGAGACCCGGCGGATCCTCGACCGGCTCTACGGCTACGAGGTCTCGCCGGTGCTGTGGAAGAAGGTGATGCCCCGACTGTCCGCGGGTCGGGTGCAGTCGGTGGCGACCCGGCTGGTGGTCGACCGCGAACGCGAGCGGATCGCCTTCCGCAGCGCGGAGTTACTGGGATCTGGATGCCGTGCTGGACGCCGGCAGCCGAGGCGCAGCCGCCGCTGTTCCCGGCCCGGTTGACCCATGTCGGCGCGGGCCGGGTGGCTCAGGGCCGCGACTTCGACGACCGCGGTCGGCTCAAGTCCGGCGATGATCAGCTCGTCCATCTCGATCAAGCCACCGCCGAGCAGCTGGCTGCCGATTGCGCAGGCCGACTTCGCGCGTCACCTCGGTCGAATCGCGGCCCTACCGGCGCAGCCCCTACGCTCCGTTCCGGACCACGACGATGCAGCAGGAGGCCGGCCGCAAGCTCGGGTTCACCGCCCAGCGGGCGATGTCGGTGGCCCAGGATCTCTACGAGGCCGGCTTCATCACCTACATGCGGACCGACTCCGTCACGCTTGTCGAACTCGGCGATTGCCGCCGCCCGGTCCCAGGTCAGCCAGCTCTTCGGCAGCGACTACCTGCCGGAGAAGCCGCGGATCTACGCCAACAAGGACAAGGGCGCCCAGGAGGCCCACGAGGCGATCCGACCTTCGGGCGAGTCGTTCCGGACGCCGGCCCAGACCGGGCTTGCGCGGTGATCAGTTCCGGCTGTACGAGCTGATCTGGATGCGGACGGTCGCCTCCCAGATGCGCGACGCCGAGGGGTTCACGGTCAGCGTCAAGATCGACGCGCGAGCGCCGGGACGGAGGGCGAGCCGTGCACGTTCGTCGCCTCGGGCCGGACGATCACCTTCCACGGATTCCTGAAGGCCTACGTGGAATCCAAGGACGACAGCGATTCCGCGACCGATGATCAACAGACCCGACTGCCGCAAGCTCAGCGAGGGCCAGAGCCTGCGACCGGAGGAGGTGACCGCCTCCGGTCACGAGACCCGGCCGCCGGCTCGATACACCGAGCCGTCGCTGGTGGCCAAGCTGGAAGAACTGAACATCGGCCGGCCGTCCACCTACGCCACGATCATCCGGACCATCACCAGCCGTGATTACGTGTTCAAGAAGGGCTCCGCGCTGGTCCCGACCTGGCTGGCCTTCGCGGTCACCCGGCTGCTGGAGGAGCATTTCCCGCGGCTGGTCGACTACAGCTTCACCGCGCAGATGGAAGAAGTGCTGGACCAGATCGCCGACGGGGACGCGCAGCGGCTGCAGGTGCTGACCGACTTCTACTTCGGCGGCGGTGACGAAGAGGGCCTGCAGCGGTTGGTCTCCGAGCTCGGCGACATCGACGCCCGGGCGCTGTCCACCTTCCCGATCGGCGATCTCGATTCGGCCATCGTGGCCCGGGTCGGTCGGTACGGCACCTATGTCGAGGACGGCGAGGGCAAACGGGCCTCGGTCGACGAAGCTCTGCCGCCGGATGAGCTGACGGTCGAGCTGGCGCAGGAGTTGCTGGCCAAGCCGATGGGTGAGGAGCGCGAGCTCGGCACCGATCCGGAGACCGGCCTCACGGTGGTGGCCAAGAGCGGCCGCTTCGGTCCGTACGTGACCGAGATCCTGGCCGAAGATGCGGCCAAGATCCGCGAAGCCGCGGACCGGCTCGTTGTTCGCCTCGATGGATCTGGACACGGTGAGCTTGGACCAGGCGTTGATGTTGATGAGCCTGCCCCGCGTGGTCGGCGCCGACGCCGACGGGGTCGAGATCACCGCTCAGAACGGCCGCTACGGCCCGTACCTCAAGAAGGGGACGGATTCCCGTTCGCTGACGAGTGAGGATCAGATCTTCTCGATCACGGTCGAGGAGGCCGAGACTGATCTATGCCCAGCCCAAGCAACGGGGCCGGGCGGCCGCGAAACCGCCGTTGAAGGAACTCGGTACCGATCCGGCCAGTGGCCAGCCGATGGTGATCAAGGACGGTCGGTTCGGCGCCTACGTCACCGACGGTGAGACCAACGCCACCCTGCGCAGCACCGACTCGGTGGAGGCGGTCACGCCCGAGCGCGGGGCCGAGCTGCTGGCTGAGAAACGCGCCAAGGGGCCGGCGCCGAAGAAGCGGCCGGCCAAGAAGGGCGGCCAAGAAGACCACCGCGAAGAAGAGCACGGCCAAGAAGACCGACGGCGAAGAAGACGACGGCCAAGAAGACAGCGCCGCCAAGAAGGCCACCGCCGGTTCCGAGGCCACGAATGACGGTGATGATCATGCCGATCCGGTTGTCGTCGCGTGCGTGATCGGGCGCGCCGGTGAGCAAGAAGGACAGTAGGCGAGGCTCGGCCGTCGACGCGCCGGCAGAGTCCGACGCCGCCGCGCGCCACGGTGGCGAGTTGACCGGCCCGCGGTACTACGAGATGCCGTTCTCGGCCGACCCGCCTCGGCTGATCAATCCCGAGCTCGGCCTGCCGAATCTGGTGAGCCGGACGTCGCAGAACGCCAGTTACAGCATGGACGTGACGTTGCTCGACACGCCGGACCATCGACTGCTGCGGACCGGGGTGCTGCTGGCGCACCGGGTTCTGGACGGTCGAGGCGAGTGGTATCTCGGGGGTGACGGTGGGCGCCGTTGCTTCCGGTCGAACAGATCGAGCCGATGAGCCAGGCCGATCTGCCCCAGGAGTTCGCCGACCTGGTGATGCCGTTTCGGCGTCGAGCAACCCTGGGTCCGGTCGCGGCACTGACCTGTGAGCGGCGTGAATTCTTCTTCAAGGACGGCACCGGCGCGTGGTGGCGCTGCTCCGCGACGAGCGGGTGACGGTCAGCCGGGGCGGGCTGATCACCGCCCGGCTTCCGGGAAGCGACACTGAGCCCGGTCGGTCCGGGGTTGACCGTCGACAGGCCGACTGGGTCGACCACGCCATGGCCTCGGTCGGGCGCGACCAGGTGGCCGAATTTCCCAGCTGACCAGCCGACTGGGTGCTCCGGCGACCGGGCGTACCGACTATCCCGAGCCGCCGTTGATCCGGCCCGATTCGCCGTTCGCGATCGTTCGTCTCGGCCGTGCTGACCGCTCACCTACGCGGCATCGTCCAGGGCGACCTGGCCGTCCGCGCCGGGCTGCCCGGCGGGGCCGAGCAGGTGGCGGCAGCGACCCGCTCGCTGGCGGCGGCCCTGCAGGGCCTGTCGGCGGCGCTGGATCCGGACTGGCTGGAGGACCTGGACGAAGAGCTGATGTGGCTCAGTGAGCAGGCCGGAGCGGCGATCGAGGCGCCGCGACCGCGAGGCCGATCCGCACCGCCGGATCGTTGATGCCCTGCTCCGCCGGGAGCGCTACCTCAATCTGCTGGAACGGCTGGTCACGGCTTCGCGCGTCCCCCGGATCGGTGATTCCAGTGAGCTGGAGACGGCCGAGGTGCTGGCCACGCTGCTCGATTCGGCGCTGGGCCGATTCTGGATCCAGGCCGAACGGCTCAGCGTCACCGGCAGCCCGGCGAGTGGGAGGCCGCGGGGCGGCCGGTCACGAGCTGACCATCGTCCGGCAGGCGGTCGTCGGCGTGCTGGGCAAACCGGCTCGCACCCTCGGCCGCCGGCTGGCCGAGTCCTTGACCGGTTGGACCTGGCCAAAGCCACACCGCAGGCGCCGTCGTCGCGCAGACGAGGGGACGGCGCCACTCGCTGCCGGCGTTCGAAGCAGGAGCTCGACTCGGTGGCGCCTTCGAGCGCGGCCCGAACCGCACGGGCCGATTTCCTGGCCGCCGGGCCAAGGCCGTCCGCAAGCCAGCTTCTGCTCCGCGTGGCGCCCGAGCCTGTCAGGGCAAGCCGTCGTCCTGACAGACTCGGCCGGTGAGATCAGAGCGCGGGCTGTTCGTCGTCTTCGAGGGCGGCGACGGGGTGGGTAAGTCCACCCAGGTCCGGTTGTTGTGCGCCTGGCTCGCGGCAGCCGGACGGCCGCACCTGGCCACGTTCGAGCCCGGGGACACGGCGGCGGGACGACAGATCCGCTCGCTGCTGCTCGATCCGGCGACCGGTGACCTCGCTCCGCGGGCCGAGGCGTTGCTCTACGCGGCCGACAAGGCTCACCATCTCGCCGAAGTGGTCCGACCGGCGTTGGACCGCGGCGAGATCGTGGTCTGCGATCGCTACGTCGACTCGATGCTGGCCTATCAGGGTGCCGGCCGCGTCCTCGATCACGACCAGGTCGAGCTGATGGCCCGCTGGGCCACCGAGGAGCTGCGTCCGCAACTGACGGTCGCTGCTCGATCTCGACCCGGGCGAGGCGGTCGGGGCGATGACCGAGCGGGATCGGTTGGAGGCGGCCGGAGAGGCGTTCCATCAGAGCGCCAGGAGCTACTTCCTGACCTTGGCCGCACGCGATCCCGAGCACTATCTGGTGTTGCCCGCCCGGGACGGCGTCGAGTCCATCGCGGCGGCCGTGCAGGATCGGCTGGGAGCGTTGATCGGCGAAGCCCCTGGGGGACGTCTGGCCGATCCTGCCGACCGTCGGCGGAACAGGACGACGAACTGTCGGTGCCGCCGGGCACAATCGAGCCATGAGCCAGGGGACCGCCCAGACCCAGACCGCCCAGACCCGGACCGCCCAGACCAGACACCACAGACCGAGGAGCCGGTGCTGACCGGGGTGTGGGCCGACCTGATCGGGCAGCAGGCCGCGGTCGCGGTGTTGCGGCGGGCGGTGGCGGGCAGCACGCACGCGATGAGCCACGCCTGGCTGATCACCGGTCCGCCCGGCTCGGGCCGCTCGAACGCGGCGCGCGCGTTCGCGGCGGCACTGCAGTGCCCGAACAACTCGAGTCGTGGTTGCGGAGAGTGCAACGACTGTCGTTCGGCCTTGTCCGGGGCTCACCCGGACGTCACCGTGGTGCGCACGGAGATGTTGTCGATCGGGGTCGAGGAGGTCCGCGAGCTGGTCCGACGGGCCGCGATGAGCCCGACCCTCGGTCGCCGGCAGGTGCTGATCGTCGAGGACGCCGACCGGGTGACCGAACGCGGTGCGGACGCACTGCTGAAGAGCATCGAGGAGCCGGCGCAACGAACGGTCTGGATTCTGTGCGCTCCGACTCCGGACGACGTGGTGGCGACCATCAGGTCCCGCTGCCGCTCACTGACCCTGCAGACCCCGACCATCGCCGGCGTCGCGCAGCTGCTGCAGTCCCGGGACGGGGTCGCCCCGGAGCTGGCGGCCTTCGCGGCGCGCGCCGCCCAGGGCCACGTCGGTCGAGCTCGGGTGCTGGCTCGCGACGAGGGCGCCCGGGACCGCCGCCGGGCGGTGTTGCAGATTCCCGGTCGGTTGCGCGATCTCGGCGCCTGCCTGGTCGCCGCCGACGAACTGGTGCGGTCCTGCACCGAGGAATCGGCTGCGTTGACCGCCGAGCTGGACAGCCGCGAACGGAGCTCGTTGGAGGAGGCTCTGGGGTTCGGAACCCGGGGTGCGAAGCCACGGCATGCTCAGGCGGCATTGAAAGATCTCGACGAGCAACAAAAGGCTCGCAGCAAGCGTTTTCAACGCGACGCGATCGACCGCGCCCTGACCGAGCTGACCGCGCTCTATCGTGACGTACTCAGTGTCCAGACCGACAGCGGAGCGCCCTTGATCAACATCGAGATGGCCCCCCAGATCTCCGTGCTGGCAAGGAAATCCGGACCGGAAGGCACACTGCACCGGATCGATGCGGTGCTCGCCTGTCGGACCGCGCTGGAGACAAATGTGGCTCCGCTGCTGGCCGTGGAGTCGTTGATGATCAAGCTGGTCGAAGGTTGATCATCTTCGCCTGATGGGCTGTCACGGACTGTCCGATGTCGCTCCCGGGGTCGAACGCACCGGCCGCGACAGCCAACGTGAGAGATTCATAGCCTCCTCTTCTGTCGGTCCAAATGTTCCTCACAGGGCCGGACGGCCAGACCCTGGGCGACTTGCACAAGTGCGCGGTCGGTCCATACGGTTGGGCAAGTTCGTGGCCAATTCGTAACCAAAGTCGCTTGCGTAAATCCACGGATTCAGCAAGACATCCTGCATCAGACATGCGGGTGACAACGTGTGTCCAAGGGCGCTAAACCCCGCCGTTGTTCGGACACAGACTGGTGATCGTGCCAGTTGCCGAGAAAGTCTCGGGCGAGAAGGTGGGGGTGAGGATTCACCGGATTCAGCGGATGCGGCACCACTCCGGTCGCCGCCGAACATTGATCCCAAGCGGAGCATGCAGGCGCTCCATTGCGCTGCATGCCGGGCCAGCTGACAGCTCGTATCCGCGAAGAACATCTCATCGGCGCACGTCTGGAAGGAAGAGGACTTGTCCAACTCCCGAATCACCAAGCGCATCATCGGCACCGGAGCGGCTGTCGCCGTCTGTGCGGGCATCAGCCTGGCCATGAACGTCAGCTCCTGCGCACGCCGACGTCTGGGACCGCGTCGCGGCCTGCGAGAGCGGTAACAACTGGAGCATCAACACCGGCAACGGCTTCTACGGTGGCCTGCAGTTCACCAAGTCGACCTGGCACGGCTACGGCGGCTCCGGCAGCCCGCAGTACGCGTCCAAGTCCGAGCAGAAGCGGGTTGCCCGCAACGTGCTCAAGGGCCAGGGCCCGGGCGCATGGCCGGTCTGCAGCCGCAAGGCGGGCCTGACCCGCAGCAACGGCGGCGCCGTCGTCCAGCTACACCGCCAAGAAGCACACGCCAAGAAGAGCTACACCAGCCACTACACGGCGCCGAAGAAGAGCACGGCCAAGCACTACAGCGACCAAGCACTACACGGCCCCCAAGAGAGCAGGTCAAGTACACCGCCCCGTCGCACACCAGCTACACCCCCGGCACGCCTCGGGCAGCGGATCGTCATCCACTCGGGCGACACCCTGGCCAAGCTGGCGGCGCGTTACCACGTCTCCGGCGGCTGGCACGCACTGGCGAAGCAAGAACCACATCGCCAACCCGAACCTGATCTTCGCCGGGTCACACCCTCTACGTCTGAGCCGAGCGCCGGCACGTATCGGCACGGGCTCGGCTCCATCTCCAGCATCAGCCCATAAGCTAATGAGCCTGCGGCCGACAGCCCGATGACCTCACGGTCGCCGGGCTCGTTGTTGTCCGGGCCGAACGCGCCGAGGCGGGCGTTAGTGCTGCCGGACATGCCTGACGGTGATGGCGGTCTCGTTCGAGCGCTACGGGCGGCTCTATTACCTCGATCCCGGGCGACGAGCAGTACGCCGTCGGTGACCGGGTGCTGGTGCCCACCGAGGCCGGGCCCGAGGTGGCCGAATGCATCTGGGCACCGGAATGGGTCGAGGGCGACGGAGCCGAGTTCGGTGAGTTACCGCGGTGCGCTGGACATGCGCGGCGAGGACGATCTGGCCCGGGACGGGGCGAACAAGCGCCAGCGGGCCGAGACCAAACTCGCGGCCAAGAAGCTGATCAGGAGGCACGGGCTGGCGATGAAGGTGGTCGGGATCGACTATCTGGACCGCAGCGACGAGTACGACCAGTTGGTCGTGGTCTACTTCACCGCGCCGCATCGGGTCGACTTCCGGGCTCTGGTGAGCGATCTCGCCCGGGCCCTGAACGCCAAGATCGATCTGCGCCAGGTCGGCTCCCGAGATGCCGCCCGCGTGCTGGGCGGGATCGGCAGCTGCGGCCGGGATCTGTGTTGCGCGACCTTCCTCAAAGACTTCGAACCGGTCAGCATGCGGCTGGCCAAGACCCAGGGGCTACCGCCGAACCCGATGCGGATCTCCGGGGCGTGCGGGCGGCTGATGTGCTGCCTGAAGTACGAGCATCCGTTGTACGCGGAGTTCAACCGGGAGGCCCCGAAGCTCGGCTCGGCGGTCGAGACCGCGCTCGGCGACGGGGTGGTGGTCGGTCACCGGCCGGCCGCAGACGCTGTGGTGGTCCGGATGAACGAGTCAGGGGAGAGCATGAGCTGCTCGCGGGCCGGAGTGTGCGGGTCGCGCGCCGCCTTCCGCTCGCGGGAAGAGTCGCCGGCCGTGGCCGCCACCGAGACCCCGGCCGACTCGGGCTCGAGCTCGAGTGCGGACACAGGTGCGGATTCCGTGCGGCAGCGGAAGCCACGCGTTCGCCGGCGCCGGTCCGGATCCGGCGGCAGCGACACCGCGAACTGAATGCGCTGTCCGGCCGGCTAAGCCAATATCGGTTGAAGGTCGCGGTCGTTGTTCGGTCCACGTAGGCTCCGGCCTCATGCGGAAGCGGGGTCTCGGCGCGGCGGCCGGGGCATCGGTCGTGCTCTGCGGCCTGTTGACCTTCGGCTGTGCGGCGCTCGGGGTGCCGGCCCCGTCCCCGTCCGGCTCGTCGACAGCGGGCGGTAACGCCGGCGCCAACGCATCGTCTTCGCCGACCGCACCGTCGGCGACGCCCTCGTCCAGCCCGCGGCCGGGCCGAAGCAGCGCTTCGCCCGCCCCGCCGTCCCCGGACGGACGTCCGTTGCTGACCGTTCCCGAGGTCAAGCCACGCGGTTTCGTCTCGCCGCCTCCCGGCAGCGGGCTGTCCCGTTACACCCGCCAGCGGTTCGACTGGAAGCCCTGTCACACCGACGAGCAGTGCGCAACGGTGAAGGTGCCGTTGGACTACGCGGATCCGAACGGGCAGGCCATCACGCTGGCGGTGGCGCGGAAGCGGAGCACGGCGAAGAAGTCGCTCGGCACCTTGTTCGTCAACCCCGGCGGACCGGGCGCCTCCGGGGTCGACCTCGTGAAGAACTTCCGGGCCACGGACCTGCGGGCCTACGACATCCTCGGCTGGGATCCGCGCGGCGTCGGCGCCTCGACCCCGGTCGAGTGCTTTGCCGGCGACGAGATGCGGACCTACACCGAGATGGACTCCTCCCCGGACACCGCGAAGGAGGAGCGGGCCTGGCAGGCGGAGAACCGCGGTTTCGGTCGATCCTGTCTGGAGAGATCGGGTGCGCTGCTGGAGCACGTCTCCACCGAAGAGACGGTGCGTGACCTGGACGTCCTGCGTCAGATCGCCCGGAGCCCGAAGCTGGACTACTTCGGCTTCTCCTACGGCACCAGCATCGGGGCCCGCTACGCGCAGCTGTTCCCGGGCTCGGTCGGCCGGATGGTGCTGGACGGCGCGGTGTCGCTGAGTGTGACCAGCACCGGCGGTAGCGGCGGCAGCACGAGCGGCGGCTACAGCACCGGCGGGGTCAGTCAGGCCGAGGGCTTCGATCGGGCGCTGAACGACTTCGCCGCCTGGTGCGCCACCCACCGTTCGCGACTGGGCAAGACGAAGAAGGCGGTGCTGAAGCAGATCACCGGGCTGTGGGACGACCTCGACCGGCGCCCCCTGCGGGCCGGTTCACGCAGCCTCACCCAGTCGCTCGCCGTCACCGGAACCACCCTGCTGCTGTACGACAACGCGACCTACTACAAGTATCTGGAGACGGCGTTCAGCCGGGCGATCTTCGAGCAGGACGGTTCGGCGCTGATCTTCTACGCCGACCAGTACAACGACCGGAGCAAGGACGGCAGCTACGGCCAGTTCAATTACGCCTTCCCGGCGATCAAGTGCCTGGACAACACCGACCATGGGATCAAGGGGCGCGCTGGCCGACTGGAAGCAGGACCAGAAGGACGCCCCCACCTTCGGCCGAACTACTTCGGCCCCGACTTCAGCTGCCCGACCTGGCCGGTGCCGGCCAGGATCTACCGCGACGGTTCGCCCACGGCCGCCGGCGCCGCCCCGATCGTCGTCGTCGGGACCACCCGCGATCCGGCAACGCCGTACGAGGGGGCCAAGGCGATGGCCCGCCAGCTCAGCTCCGGTGTGCTGGTCACCCTGAAGGGCGAGGGTCACACCGCCTACAACCAGAGCGCCTGCGTCCGCGCCGAGATCAACCCCTATCTGCTGCACGGCACCGTGCCCGCGGCCGGAACCACTTGCTCGTCCTGACCTGGTGCCGCTGACGATTTCGTGGCGCTGGTTGCCCTCGTTATGATGGCTGACCGTCCGCCTCGCGTCGCCGAGTCGGCTCGCCGCCTTAGCTCAGTTGGCAGAGCGACGCACTCGTAATGCGTAGGTCTGGGGTTCGACTCCCCAAGGCGGCTCTCACACGTCATTTCTCAAACAAGTTCTCCGCAGGGGGCTCGGCACGTGCAGCGGCCCGACTGCAGTAGCGAAAGCACCTGCTGCGAACCTGTCTTCATCGCCGTCCACCCGTTGAAGGAGCTCCGATGACCTCACCCAAAAAGTCCGCAGCCAAGAAGTCTGCATCTGAGAAGGCTGTTGACTCGATGGTGCCGGGTGTGCCGTCCAGTCGGCCGGTCGCATTGGTGGAACCGACCACTCCGGTGGGGCCGTTGCCGCCGAAGCCTGATCAGGGTGGTCCGGACACGTTGACGCCGACCGGGGTGCCGACAGATTTGCCGGCGCCAAGTGTGGGCCAGCAGGGTGAGTTCTTGACGACTGCTCACGGTGCCCGGCTGCGAGACAGCGATCGGTCGTTGCGGGCGGGTCGGCGAGGACCGACGCTGCTGCAGGACCATCATCTGCGGGAGAAGGTCAGCCACTTCGACCACGAACGCATCCCGGAGCGTGCCGTGCACGCTCGTGGCGCCGGCGCGCACGGTGTTTTTGTCGGCAACGGCGCCGCCGCAGGTGTGTGTCGAGCAGCGTTTCTGGGTGACGGGGTGGAGACGCCGGTGTTCGTGCGGTTCTCCACAGTCGTGGGGTCGCGGGGTTCTGCCGATCTGGCCCGCGACACCCGTGGATTCGCGACCCGTTTCTACACCAGCGAAGGCAACTACGATCTGGTCGGTAACAACATTCCGGTCTTCTTCATCCAGGACGGCATCAAGTTCCCCGACGTCGTGCATGCGGTGAAGCCGCAGCCGGACCGGGAGATCCCGCAGGCGCAAAGCGCACACGACACCTTCTGGGATTTCGTCTCGCTGCACACCGAAGCCCAAGCCCACACCATGTGGAACATGTCCGACCGCGGCATTCCGCGGTCGTTCCGGACGATGGAGGGTTTCGGTGTCCACACCTGGCGGTTGGCCAACGCCGCCGGTGAGACCTGTCTGGTCAAATTCCACTGGAAACCGCGTCAGGGCGTGCACTCGGTGACCTGGGAAGAGGCGCTACTGAGCAACGGCTACGACCCCGACTACCACCGCCGCGATCTGGCCGATGCCATCGAGGCCGGCGCCTACCCGGTCTGGGACCTCGGCATCCAGGTGATGGCCGATGACGGTAGCGACATGTTCGAGGGGATCGATCTGCTCGACCCGACGAAGTTCGTGCCCGAAGAACTCGCCCCTGTTCAGCTGATCGGCACCATGACGTTGAACGCGAACCCGACGAACTATTTCGCCGAGACCGAGCAGGTCGCTTTCAACGTATCCAACCTGGTCGCCGGGATCGACGTCACCGACGATCCGCTGCTCCAGGCGCGGCTGTTTTCCTATCTCGACACCCAGCTGACTCGCCTCGGCGGGCCGAACTGGAACCAGCTACCCATCAACAGGGCCCACGTTCCGGTCAACGACATGCTCAGAGACGGCTTCCATCAAGACGCCGTCCACGGTGGTACAGCCCCGTACCGACCGAACAGCCTGGACGGCGGCTGCCCGTTCCTGGCCGGCGCAGACGATCAGCCGTTCATCGATCTGCCCGCGCCGATCCAGGCCGGTGTCAAAGAGCGGGCCCATCCGGCGAGCTTTGAGGACCATTACAGCCAGGTCGCTCTGTTCTTCCGGTCCCTGACCCCGCTCGAGCAGGACCATGTCGTAGCCGCATACACCTTCGAGCTGTCCAAATGCTTCGAGGAGACGATCCGGGAACGACAACTACTGGCGCTGGCCAATATCGATGCCGGTCTGTGCCAGAAGGTCGCCGACGGCCTTGGTCTGAGCGCACCGGCCGCCACGGTGGAAACCGACGACGACCAGGCCGGGACGACCAGTGCGGCGCTCAGCCAGATCGGCGGCTCCTGGCCGGTCGCCGGCCGCCAGATCGGCATCATCATCGGCAAGGACGTTGCGGTCGCCGACGTGAACGGGATCCGGTCCGCCATGTCGGCCGAAGGGGTGGTGGCGTTGGTTGTCGGCCCGCACGGCGGGAGGATCGGTGAGCTGGTGGTGCAGCGGACCTACGCCAACGCCGCCTCGATCGAGTTCGACGCCTTGATCGCGGTCGGTGAGCTGCCGCCCGCACCAGATGCCATGGTCAGCGGCGATACGAAAGCCGGGGCCGCGTCGGCGAAGGCCACCACGGATCCGCGGGTGCTGAAACTGCTGGCCGAGGCGTGGCGACACGCCAAAGCGATCGGCTCCATCCGATCAGACACGGCGCTGACTGAAGCGGGTATCAGCGACGACGACATCGGAGTCGTGACCGGCACGGCCGCAAAGCTGACGCCGAAACTGCTCGAGCTGTTGGCTGGCCACCGAGCCTGGGACCGGTTCCCCACCAGTCAGGATCTATGAGTACCGAAGCCGGCCGCGGCAATGACCTCGTCACCCCGCCGGACTTCGATCAGCTTTACCGTCATGACGTCGATCCGTGGCGGGTCGGGTCTAGCTTCTATGAGCAGCGTAAGCAGGCGCTGGTGCTGGCATCGTTGTCACAGCCGGACTATGTGGAGGTCTGGGACCCGGCTTGTGGAACCGGGCACCTGGTGGCGCAGCTGGCCGGCCGCGCCAAGCGGGTGCGTGCGAGCGACGCGTCAGCGCCCGCGATCGAGATCGCCCGCCGCACCTGTCGAGGGCTGGCCAACGTGCAGCTGGACGTCGCTGTTCTGCCTGGGCCGGTCGCGGAACGCGCAGTCGACGACCGACGCTTCGACCTGATGGTGATCGGTGAGTTCTTGTACTACCTCGAGGAACCTGCCCGGTCGGCGACCCTCAATCGTCTCGACCGGTACGCCGCAGCGCAGGCAGAAATCGTCAGCGTCCACTGGCGTCGGCGTCCGCACGACGGATGGCTGAGCGGTGAAGACGTCCAGCGCGAGATCGTCGCCCATCTCACAACCCGAGGCTGGACCGCAACAGTCCATCTCGACGATCCCGGGTTCGTCCTCGACACCCTCCGGCTGGACCGATGAGCCCTGGCGCACACCTCTTGCAGGTACCGGACGTCTCGCCGACGGGAGGGCGGCTCACGGTCATCGGACTGTCACCGCCCTGGCCGATCCGGGTCTGTAACGCCAGGAGTGTCTTCTGACAACCCGTGTGGGTCCGACGGATCCATACAACCGACCACGATGTGCGCGGGTTCGACGTTGGCCGCTGGTCTTCCATGATGTGGCGACGTGCACCTCAGCTCAGGCTCTCGGCGCTTCTATGGTTCGGGGTCGGCCACATAAGGGGTGAAGAGCTCACTCGGCGGCACGCCTTCGTCGGTGGTGAACCGCCCTGCAGTGTCCGGACTTTCCAGTGTGAACTCCAGCTGGTGCAGGGGTCTGGTGGTGAAAGTAGTCGGCCTGCTCTGCTTCGACTGGCGAGGTCCTCGCAGTACTCGAAGGGCCGGCAGCGGTTGAACCAGTCGACGTGTTCAGCGGTAGTGATCTCGAGATCGTCGAGGCCCTTCTACGGCCGCCGCGGTGTGTGTGACAGCTCGGTCGTGTGAAGCCCGATCACCGATTCCGCGAGTGCGTCGTCGTGGGAGGACCCGACAGCGCCAGTCGAAGGCTTGATGCCGGCCGTCGCCAGGTGTTGGGTAGGCCACGGACAGGTACTCGACGCCGTGATCGTCGTGTGCAACCAAGCCAGCCAGATCATGATCGGAGTGAATGGTCGTGCCCGGATCGAGCCGGCGGTCGAGGCGGTTGTCGACGGCTATGCCGAGGGCGCTGGTGACCAGGGCTCGAGTTCGGCGCCGGTCCGCGAGTGCGCCCGAGCGGCTTCCGCCACGGGTAACGTGACCGCGACGTCGTCGACGGTGTCACCGGCTGCCTCGTCAGCTGTGGTGTAACTACCGGGTTGTGTCAGCTTCGGCGGTGGTCGGGTCTCACTGTGACGCGATGATCCGGGTGTGGCCTTCTGGGGTTTGAGGGTGCTCGGGTCGACACTCTGGGCTCTCGTGGCGAACCCCACGTCAGTCCTCGGCCGACGGCCAGTCCGACCTTTGGCCCCTGGCACGTCGGCAAACAGTTATCGGAGCCAAGGGAGCTAAAAGGGCTGCTGTGAAGCCTGAGCGACTCCTTGGTCGTTCTGCGCGAGCAGCTCACTCGTGATGAAGCGGCCGACCCGCCGGGTCGCACGGCCGTCGTCGAGGGCGCAGTAGGTCTGTCGGAATTCCTTGTACGCCTCGGCGTAGCCGCCTCGCACCCTGGGCAGGTCGTTCAGCGCGGCGGTCAGCTCGTCCTGGGTCCGCACGACCGGGCCGGGTGCGACCGGTTCGAGCTCGAAGTAGAAGCCGCGGTCGACATCGCGGTAGGACTCGAGGTCGTAGGCGTAGAAGATCAGCGGCTTGCCGGTCACGGCGAAGTCGAACATCGATGAGGAGTAGTCGGTGACCAAGACGTCCGCGGCGGCGTAGAGCTCGGCAATATCGGGGTGCCAGGACACATCGGACACGCCGGGCACGTCGAGGGAATCGAGGCGCTCGGTCATGAAGTAGTGCACCCGGGTCAGAACGCGGACCCCTGGACCCAGGTCGGCGACCAGCCGCTCCAAGTCCAATGCCAGCTGCATCCTCGACGTGTGGTCGGTGAAGATCCGGTCCCGATACGTCGGCGCGTACAGCACAACGGTCTCCTCATCAGCCAGGCCGAGTGCGGCCCGGGTCCGGGCTCGTACCCCGTCGATAGCGGGTCGCTGGAGGACGTCGTTGCGGGGGTAGCCCAGCTCGAGGACCGACCCGCCCCAGCGAAACGCGCTCCGCAGGTAGGGCGTGCCCGCCGGGCTCGGGGAGAGCAGGTGGTCCCAGCGAGCGACGTCGTCGTCCAGCCGGTCCAGCCGGCCGGGTAGGGCCCACCGGACGTCGCGATGCACGGTCTTCAACGGCGTGCCGTGCCACAGCTGCAGGTAGGTCGACCCGGGGCGTTTAGACCAGTCGATCTCGATGTGGGTGTTACCCACCACAAGATCAGCCGCCTCGAGAACCTGGATCGACTCAGGCGACCCGTAAGTGACGGTCCGGACACCGGCCGGGAACCCGGCACGGTGTGCGGGGTCCATCAGCCAGACGTGGTCGGCCGCGACCCGCGGCTGTAGCCAACTGTGCAGCGCACGAGGGCTGTCACTGTAACGGCCGGCGAAGGAGTCATAGACGATCCTCGGTAGGAGCTTGGCGGGTGCGGTCATCATGGTCGGCATTCTCCTCGTCCAGGTGATGTCTTCACCGATCTGCTCAGCGGGCGGCTGCTGATCTAGAGCCCGGGGGTTGATGCCTCGATCCGGACGGTGTTCTGATCTTCAGTCCGTGGTCGCCGACTGTGGCGGTCGTGAAGCTAACCCGCCTCCACCGGCCCCTGTTCTTCGTCACGCCCCGTTGGCGGCACAACGATGGTCATACCCAACGAGAAGGGTTGTCCTGCCGATCCGGGTTCTGACCGGGAGGAGCCCATCGGATCGGGCGCGGCTGACGGTCTAGGACGCGGCGACCTCAACGTGCGTCACCGTGACGTCCGGTCGAGCTCGTCCACCGGCTCGATGGTGGCGAGAAGGTCGTCGAGATCGGCCGTGGCCAGCGCCACCACGGTGTCGGCTGCCCCATAGTAGATCTTGACAGTTGCATCGTCTTCCAGGATCATCCCGCACGGGAAGACGACGCTGCCCCGGAATCCGGTGAGCTCGTAGGCCTTCTCGGGTGTGATCAGCGGCTCGGTGGCCAACCCGATCAGGCGGCTGGGGTCGTCGAGGTCTAGTAGCATCAAACCGGCATAGTAGGTTTTCGTCCACCGTTGGCCGCCCCAGGCATCGAGTCGATGATCGTCGTCTTTGAAGACGGCGTGGATGGCAGTCAGCCAGCCCTCCGGGGTTCTCACGGGCGGTGCGGCCGGCCCGATCTTACTGTTGGCGTACGGGACTTCCTCGCTACCCAGGACCAGTCGACCAGAGCCCCAGTGGCGGAGGTCCGGCGAGGCTGAGGTCCAGATGTCGAACGACTCCGGAGCGCCGCGTCCGTAGATGGAAAACGGTCGTTCCAGCCGATGGTAGAGGTCGCCGATTCGCTCGGGGAACAGAACCATGTTGCGGTTGTCGGGAGCTGAGACGCTGACCAGGTCGAACTCGGAGAAGTCGGTGGTGTGCAGGATCGCGCCGAGAATGCCGTGCCGGGTGTCGATGGCAACGGTCAGTAGGATCTGTGAACCGATCACGGTGATCCGCGGATCGTAGACCCGTCGGATCTCCTCGGATCCGAACCGCCGGTCGGAGATGCCGGAGAGCTGTTCGCGGGCCTGACCCAGGCTGAGGATCGGCTCCGGGACAACGGTCCAGGCGATTCCGTCGCTGCTGCGCGCCATCCCCAGACAACTGCCTTCGAAGGCGGACCCGCCGAGATAGCCGTAGTCGTCACGGAAGACCATGACGTACTCATCGGCAATCTTTGCAACGCCGGCGTTGAAGACGCAGTCTGCAGGGTAGGGCACCATCGCCGGCTGCAGCACCGGATTGTGTTCGAACTTTCTGATTGCCGAGGTCTTCACACCGAGACTGTAGCCATCTCACCGGTAACGCTGCCGGCCTCGCTTGAGGCAATTGGAGTCCCGAGCAAGGCCGAGCACTGGTCGAGGGCGAGATTGCTTCTGACGCCGGTGGTGACGTCGGCAACGCCGTCGGTGCGGGTGGGCCTGAAACGGCGTGCGAATACTGTCGGTCTTGCGGACACCGCGGGATACGTCGGGTGCCTTAAATCCCGTGGGACTCGATGTTGATGCTCGGGTGGAGAATCCGGGCTGCACAATGAGCGGCATGGATGATGAGACTCGTGCCAGACGGGACCGGTGCAGCACGTTTGTTCTCGGCGACGGGCTGGTGGCGCCGGCTGATCTGCTGGCGTCCATCGGATCGTCGGTCGTACCGGACGTGTACGGCGACGGCGGAGTTGTCGCCGAACTCGAGCAGTCGGTCGCGGAACTGCTGGGGTTGGCGGCAGCTGTATTCCTGCCTAGCGGAACCATGGCTCAGGCTGCGACACTGCGGATACACGCCGATCAACGCGGCTCGCGAACTGTCTTGTGGCATCCGAGCTGTCATCTGGCGACCCGCGAGGGCGAGGCGTACTCCCGAGTGCACCACCTGTCCGACCGCGCAGTCGGTGAAAGTCACCGGCTGATCGAGCTGAAGGACCTGGAGGCGGTGGCCGAGCCCGTTGCTGCGCTGCTTCTGGAACTTCCCCAACGCGATTTGGGAGGCCAGTTGCCGCCATGGTCGGAGCTGACCTCTCAGCTCGACTGGGCCCGCAGCCGCGGTACGGCCACCCACCTGGATGGTGCCCGGCTGTGGGAAGCCAGCGTCGGCTACGGCCGCAGCCCGGCCGAGATCGCCGGCCTGTTCGACACCACCTATGTGTCCTTCTACAAGGGCATCGGCGCCTTGGCAGGATGCTGTGTCGCTGGTCCGGCCGAGGTGGTCGCCCAGGTCCGCGAATGGAGACGGCGTCTGGGCGGAACCCTCTACGCCCTGTGGCCTGGCGCCGCGTCGGCGTTACACCTCCTCCACGCGCGGCTCGGCGAAATGCCGGAAAGACTGGTCCACGCTCGGGCAATCGCACGAGCCCTCGATCAAGTGCCCGAGGTGCGGGTCGTCCCGGATCGTGGCGAACGCCCGGCGGTTGGCTGACGAACACGGCATCTGAGCCGGGAGACATGGTGCTTGCGCATCACCGGGATCAACTCCTTGACGAACTCGGTGTTGATCCTGCGGGTCCGTTGCGCTGCCTTGTCCCCGAGCATCACCACGACGGCATCGGCGCCGTTGACGAGCCGGTCCAGGTCTGGTGCCTCGGTGATGGAGCCTTGGTGGATGTCGAGGTTCGCGTGGGGCGACAGTTTCGACGTGGTTCGGGCCAGTGTTCTGACCCGGTCGCCGTTTTCTAGGGCTGTTCGGACGAAGTGTTGTCCGGTTTGTCCGGTTGCGCCGAAGACGAGGATCAGTCGTTGGGTGTTCGCGTTGTCATTCGTCGTCATGGGCGCGGCTCGAGTGTGATGACGATCTTTGTGGCCGACACCCCGGCGCGGAGCCGGCCGAGGGCTTCAGGTATCTGTGGCAGTCCTTGTCCGGCAACGACCGGGTCCGGTGCCGGTCGGAAACGTCCGTCGGCGAGTGCGTCGGGCAGGTAGTCCTGGAACACTGCCGGGCCGACGGGGGAGTGGACCGGGCTGCCACCCCAGATGCTGCTGACCCGGATTCCTCGCGCCCTGGCTAACAGCGCCCGCGTTGTGGTGATCGGATCCGGGTAGGCGGACGCGATCCGCTTGGCGCCCACGCTTCGGGTCGTGATGCGCAGAGCATGGCTGAGTGATCCGTGCCCGATGGCGATCGTGCCGGCCAACGCTCGACCCTGGAGGGCATCGACGACGCGCTGGTCGACGCCGGCCTCTCGGTAGTCGAAGACGGCTTCTGCGCCCAAACTCCGGACGAGGTCGTGGTTTTTCGCGCCGGCGGTCGCGAGGACGGCGAAACCGCTGGCACGGCCGAGCTGGACAGCGTTGCAGCCGACGCTGGTCGAGGCGCCCCAGACGAGCACGACGTGATCGTTTCCTCCTGTCGGGAGCGAGATCGGGGCGGGAAGCGCGAGCTGGTCCCTCTCGAACAGTCCTGCCGCCGCGGTAGCCAGTCCGAGCGGCAGGACAGCCGCCCGCTCAAAGGGCATCTCGTCGGGGATCTTGGTCGTCACCCGGTCAAGGAGTGTGACGTAGTGCTGGAAGCCACCCTCGGCGGCACTGTTGCGCCGCTTCTCCTGACCGGCCGCATAGCCCACCACCCGGTCGCCGAGACGTAGCCGCGTCACTTCCGTCCCGACGGCGACAACCTGACCGGCGACGTCGCTGCCGAGGACGGTCGGATAGCGCACCCACGGGGTCACGAGCCGACGCAGCGGACCGCTGATTGCATCAACAGGGTTGACCGCGACCGCGCGCACACTGACGACGACTTCACCCGGATCAGCGCGTCGGGAACGGCGACGGCCGCACCTCGAACGGACCCTTCGGCGACAACAGCCACAGTGCCTCGTTCTCGACGGCCATCACTCACCACCGTCGCTTCCTCGTGCGACCCGGCCCAGCCGGTTCACGATGATTCTCGATCGGGGATGGCATGACGTGTCATGACGGCAGTATGGCATGGCGTGTCATGACCTACCATCGCTGCATGCGCTGGGCTCCGAACGCACGCGGACGGCTTGAACAGGCCGCGTTCGAATTGTTCGCCGAGGACGGTTACGCGGCCACGACGGTTCCGGCGATAGCGGCGCGTGCCGGTCTGACGACCAGAACCTTTTTCCGCTACTTCCCCGACAAGCGTGAGGTGATCTTCGGCGGAGACGACATCCCCGACACAGCCGCCCAGCTCATCCGCGGCGCGCCGGCCGAACTCGCACCCGAAGACGTTATCCGGGCGGTCCTCCACCAGGTCGCCGTCGATAGGTTCGAAGGCCGTAAACAACAGACGTCAGCTTGGCGACAGATCATCGACGAAAATGACTCGCTCCGCGACCGAGACGCCAGGAAACGCGCAGATCTCGTACGTGCCGCCCGGGACGCCTTCGTCGACCGCGGAGAACCACTTATGCGAGCGACCCTGTTCGCCGAGGCCGGAGCCCTCGTATTCCATGTCGCTCTCGACCACTGGTTGAGCGAAGGCGGACCGGGGTCGATGACCGAATCGATCACCGACATCATGAACTATCTACATGTCGGGACGCCGCGGGTGAGCTCTCCCCGCTCATAGCTCCGGGGCCAAGTCGTCGTCCCGATCAGCCAGGGACGCAGCCCTGCGTGGTCTGGTTCAGTCGTGGGCTCTTTGAGGGAAGCGACCGGAGCGAAGGTGATCGATCCCGCGGGGTACAGCCGTCTGTAGTAGAAGGGCCAGACCGAGGCCCGCCACCATGATGGCGCCCATGGCGAAGGTAGAGCCGCCGAGCAGGCCGGCGAGTGGGGTTCCGAGGCCCCCGACGCCGAACGCCATCCCTCCTTGCAGCGCTGCCGCGCTTCCCGGCGTTGCCCGTCCAAGCGCTTGGGTCCTGGTGGCCGTGCCCGTGATCACCAGCCCCTGAGCCCCGGTGACGAGGGCCAAGCAGAGCCATACCGCTCCCGCTGATGCATTGAGCACCGCTGCCACCAGGACACCGACGGACGCTGTGGCGCCCACGGCGAGGCCGATGGTCAACAACCGATCCTCGCTCACCCGTCCCACGACCTTGCCGAACAGAAGAGTCGTGATGATCATGCAGCAGGCGTTGGTGGCGAAGACGAGCGTGTAGCGGGCCTCAGAAAAGCCGTAGACGGTCTGGAAGACGAACGCGCTCGTCGCGATGTAGGCGAAGAAGCCGACGGTGGCCACGCAGGAGGTCAGTAGATACAGCGTGAACCGTGGGACTTTCAGGAGCTCCGTCATCCGCTGACCGCTGGCACGTATTCCCGCACCGGTGGAACGTCGATCACGGTCCAGGGTTTCGGGAAAGGTGGTGGCGACGACCAGGAACAAGACGACTCCGACGGCCGTCAACAACCAGAACGAGAGCCGCCAGGTACCAAACCTGAGGAGCATGCCGCCGATCAGTGGTGCCACCACCGGTCCGACAGCGTTGATGGCAGACAGCGACGCAATCACTCGTGCCCGTCGAACCCCCTCGAGGACGTCGGTGACCATGGCCCGCCCCGACACCGACCCCGAGGCGCCGGCGAAACCTTGCAGGAGCCGCGCGACGATTAGTACCGGCGCTGTCGGCGCCCAGGCGCAGAGGGCAGAAGTGATGGCGAAGGCTCCTGTCCCCAAGAGCACGAGCCGTCGCCGTCCGATGGCGTCGCTGAGGGATCCGATCAGCAGCTGTCCTACCGCAAACGACACCAAGAAGGCGGTAAGCGACAGCTGCGCGATTGGTGGACTGGTGTGCAGGTCTGAGGAGAGTTCGGGAAGTCCGGGAATGTACATGTCGGTGGCCAGAGGCGAGATACCGATCACCAGGGCTAGTGGCACCAGCGGCGCAAGTTCGCGTCGGTCCGCAGGGTGTCGCCTCAACGGATCCCCCTTCTTAGCGGCACCGGCCGACCATTGTTGAAACTGCATCGTTCAAGGCGATCGGGATCATTTCCGTTGCGCTCAACATGCCCCCTTCGGTGCGCTAACAGTCTTCTCTCCTTCTGACCACAGGCGACTCTCAACCTGGCTGACATCACGTAACGATGAGCATCGGCGAGGATCAGGTCGTCGAGGAGCCGCTTCGCGAGACAGCGGCCAGGATCATGAACCTCAGGAATACAGCTTGTCGGCAAAGACCGTGCGCCGGGGTCTGATCCGACTTGAAAAAGCTGTCGTAGGACAGGACTTTCAACAGGGACAGCATCCCGTTAGGCGCAGTGAGCGCATACAGACCCACTCTCGCGCGAATTCGGTGCGCGGGATGGTGCCGAACGCCATGGTCACGTCGAGCGGGCGCTTTTCCACCTGACCGGCCTGGTGGAAGACGAGATCTCGGGTGCGTGAGCGGACACCCTCGGCGATCACGAGCAGGTCGACCTCCAACTTCCGGCCGGTGGTTGTCGTCAAGGTGACGGGCGAGAGGGTTTGTCCGAGGTCGAATTCGACTTGCTCGAGAATCTCGCCGTAGTCGATCTGAACGTCGGCGGGCAGCGTGTCGAGGATCGCTTTGGCGAAGTCGCCGCGCAGGACCTCGAGTTCAGCGGTCGCGCCGTCGGCACCGTCCGAGGGCAGCTCAGCGGTCACGTTCCCGCGGCGGTCGACGATCACTGCCCCGGTCTCGGTTGTGTTGACGGCTCTGATCGCGTCGGTGAGGTCCACCTTGTCCAGTACGTCGCGAGCGACACCGCGGACGTCGACGTTCTGGCCGCCGTCACGAAATGCCGGCGCCCGTTCGATGACGGTCACCTTCCATCCGATGCGATGAAGCCACCATGCGGCCGAGAGGCCTGCGATGCTGGCTCCGGAGATCACGGCGTGCGGTGCGGTCATGGTGTCCTCGTTTCTGGTTGCGAGCCGAGTCGAATAGGTTCTGATAACTTTACAGTAAAGCTACTTTAGAATAAAGGAAGGTGGACGTGTGGGCGAGCTCGATCCGTTGAGCGTCGAGTGGGCTGAAGACCAAGTGGCGGTGATGCAGGCGCTGCGCGACTGGGCCGTCACCTTCGAGGAGCTGAACCGTCACCTCTCGACCTGGATGGAGTTGCCCCGCTCCGACGCCGATGCCCTCGGGGAGATCGTTTGGGCCGACCAAGCGGGTAACCCGCTCTCGCCCGTGCAGCTGTCGCGTCACATCGGCCTGACCTCGGGTGCCACCACGGTGCTGATCAACCGCCTCGAGTCTGCCGGCCATGTAACCCGGCATCGTGAGAGTGACGATCGTCGTCGCGTCACACTTCGTCCCACCGAAGAGGCAAAGCTCAGAAGCGGACGGTTCCTCGCCTTCGCCGGCACCGAGATCGCCACCGCACTGCGCCAGACAGATCCCGACCATTCCCGAGTCGTGTTGGCTTTCCTTGCGCGGATGACGTCGGCAGCCTCGGCTGCGAACGATCGTCTGACGAATCGCACTGTGGAACAAACCTGATTGGAGCAGGGCGTGTCTTCGACTATCCAGCGACCAGCCCGACAGCGCAGCCTGCAACTGGTCGGTATCAGTTCACCAGCACTGACCTGACATGCCACCAGATCGATTCGCAGAAGATCCGGACCGCCGCCCTGCTTATCGCCGCCTACCTCACCGGGCAGCCTCCGCTGAAAACGTTCGGTCACCAGTACGGCATCTCCGACGCCACCGCCTCGACAGCTGCGTGCCTCCAGCTGGACACGCTGCACGTTGACGTCTGCTGCCGTTCAGTGCGGTTGTCTTTCCGAAGTGTCTGACGTCGACGGCGTCAGCATTGAAGATGTGGGTGAGCCGGAGGATGAGGGCGTCGCCAGCGGCTTTCGGCGGCGCCGAGTGCCCGGACGGGCTCGTATCCAGAATGCAGCGCGTCAGACCGTATCGCGGTAGCCCACGTCGTGACGCCGCAGACTGGCGACCTGGCCCTCCGCCTGGCTCAGGCTGAGCACCCGGTTCTTCGCGTAGTAGACATAGTCGACGTCCTCGTGCCAGACGCTCGTCCTCGACCCCTGGTGACCGGTGAGGTCGATCAGCCACAGGTTGAAGTCGATCGCCATCGGACGCCGCGGGTAGTACCGGCCGGCATGATCGGCCACCAGCTTGCCGTCGATGAAGTACTTCACGTGTCCGTTCGCCACCGTGGACATCACCGTGTGCCAACCGGCCAGGCTGACCTTCTCGTTGATCGAGACGTTGTCGATGCAGTGCCAGCCGTCGGAATGCCAGGTCGTCTGAGAGTTGAGCGAACCCGAACTGCCGTAGCCGCCGTTCGGAAGATATTCACTGAAGTCGGTCTCGCTGTAGGTCGGATCGCAGGCCCGGGTGGAGGCGATGGCGAAGAACGACTGGACCAGATGATCACCGTCGCGGCCGCGGGCCGGAGCGTTGGCGAACTTGATCCGGGACAGGTAGGTGCCGGTCAGACTGTTGGACGTCTTCCGCGAGAACTCCGATTCCGTGGTGCCCGCCGCAGTGCCGTCGGTGGTCAGCTGGAGTTGCAGCACCCGGACGCCGTCGATCTTGGGGAAGCTGACATTCGACGGCTTCCAGGTTGCTCCACGATCGACTCCAGGTGCTCCGTCACCACGGCGCACCCGCCAACCGTGCCGGGTCAGCGCGACGTCGGAGGAGGATCGGTATCGGAAGTCGTCGAAGATCACTCCGGTGGAGACCGCCCGCTGATGATCCTGGGGCGCGGCCGGTGCGGCCGTCGTTCCAGCCGGGCCGACCGCCAAAGGGAGCGCGGCCAGCGGTGCGATCAGCCGTAAAACCGTGCGCCGACGAGGCTTCATCGTTCTCCTTCGGGTGTGACCGCTGCGGATCGAACCCCCCCGAGGGCAGCTACAAACGATGGCCGAAATGTAGTCATGGACGTCACCGGCCGTCAAGGGACGCGGGTGGTCTGATGCCCGAGGTGTGAGAACCGGCTGCAAACATCACGTAAACAACTGTCGACGGCCGGCTCGCAAACCAGGACTTGCGGTATGCAGCCCGTAGTGTTCAGCATCGCGTTCGGTCGGGGGCCGCGATCATGTGGCCGTCGCCCGATCGACGGCGGATGTTCGGGGCGGCTGCGATCGACGGGGGAGAGGACAGATGGAAACCGGGGGAGGACGAACCGAAACCTTGCCGCCGCGGGCCCGGTTGTTGCACGTCGGCCTGATGAAGACCGGTACGACCGCCCTACAGTCGGCGGCCAGCCGTCGCCGCGAGGTGCTGTTGCAGTACGGCGTCCGTTACCCGGGCATGCATTACAACCACCGCCGGGAAGCACAGGCTCTGTCCAGACGTGCACCGGCCACCGAGCGGAAGCGTCTCGATTACTGGGACCGGCTGATGGCCGAGGTGGAGGCCGATCCCGTCCGGCGCATCCTGATCAGCAACGAGATGATCGCCGGTGGCGATATGGACGTGATCCGTCAACTCCGCGAGGATCTCGGACCGCGTGCGCATGTGGTGTTCACGGTGCGCAGCTTCACATCGGTGTTGCCGTCGTTGTGGCAGCAGTACGTCAAGAGTGGCCATCGTCACAGCTTCGCCGAATTCCTCACCGCGAGGCTGAGCGACAATCGCGTGCCGCCGGCTGACATGGAGCGGCACGACCAGGCTGCGCTGGTCCAGCGTTGGGTGGAGGTGTTCGGTGCGCACAACGTCACCGTGATCGTGGCGGACAGGAGCGAACCGTCACGGGTGCCGTCGTCCTTCGAGGCATTGTTGGGACTGCCGGCCGGCACGTTGTACGAGCCCGAGCTGAGCGGGGAATCCTTGAACCGCTCGCTTTCCGTCCATGAGGCATCTCTGCTGCTCGAGGTAAACCGACTTCTCGCCCCCTACGACGTGTCGAAGTTCGACTTCGACCGACTGCTTTTCAAGGGCGCGACCGCCCGGATGCTCGACCACTGTCGGTCCGACCCCGACGCGCAACTCGTCCTGCCACCCTGGGCGATCCCACTCGCTGTGGATCGGAGCCGGAACTACGCCGAAGCGATTGCCGGGACAGGGGTCCGGGTGATCGGCGACCTCGAGGATCTCGGCAAGACGCCGCAGGTTGGTCGCGGGCAATACGAGGCGAGCAGCGTCATCCCCGTCGACGTCGCCGCCCAGGCCGTGCTCGGAGTGCTGTCGGCCGCCTTGAGGCGTGGCAGTGACTTCGAGCCGCCGACGTCGACCGGACAGCGGCCGTGGGCCGCCTCTTGCTACAAGCGGTTGATTCCGTCCGTCGTCCGGCGTCGGCTGTCGCGATTACGGTCGCAGTTACGGTCGCGGCGAGGCTGAAGCCGGCGTTCGACCCGAGGTGAGCTGAGCCCAGTTCAACACCCGACCCGGACGTGCTTCTCGTCCGGGTTTACGTATACCGTTGACGTTATATATAGATACAGGTACATTTGTTATCGCCACTGACCCCGAGTCCGACGCAGCCGGCTCGGTGTCGGCCACAGAATTTCCGAGAAGAGAAATTCCGAACGAGAAAGGAAGCTATGACAGTCATCTCGACGATGCGACCGCTCGACGAAGCTCGCGGAGCGGTCCGGATGGAGGACCTGTACGCCACCGACATCGACGACCTGTGGGAGGCGTGCACGAAACCGGAGCGGCTTGCTCGCTGGATCGCCACCGTCACCGGAGATCTGCACGTCGGGGGAATGGCTCACGCCGTGTTCACCAGCACCTGGGCCGGTCCGATTCGGATCGAGAGCTGCGACCCACCGCACCACCTGCTGATCACCGGGGAACCGGGAACGGACGACGAGAGCCAGACCGAGGCATGGCTCAGCACCGAGGGATCACACACCAGACTCGTGGTGGAGGAGCGCGGGCTGCCGCTGGACCAGCTCCATTTCCACGGTGCCGGCTGGCAGGGCCACCTGGAAGATCTCGAACGGTCTTTGGCCGGCAACGGTCCGGTGCACCCCGAGGGTTGGTCGGAAACGACGCCGGCCCGCGCTTGGCGTGCCCGGCTGAGCGAACTCACCCCCGACTACGAGGCCCGGCTGAGCGACGTCTGAGCTGATCCGCCTGGCGCGGAACACGAGCAACGCATCGGACGCCCGGCTCAGTGCCGCGCTCCGCGCCTCCGTGATCACTGTCGTCGGGGTTGTCGGGGTCGTCGGGGTCTTCGCGGTGACCGTGTTCCTGGTGCGCACCAGATCTTCTCGGCCTTCGTGGCCGACCGCTCCGTGCTGGCCGCAGAGGTGATGGAGCAGGCCGGGCGTGATCCGGCCGGGCGAACGTGGTGGGTCAGACCCCGGTGGACACCGTGATCTTGTTCAGCCAGGGATCGTCGAAGCTGACGCTGCGACCGTCGTCTCGAACCTCGACGCCGAAGTGTCCCAGTCGCTCGGCCACAGCGCCGACGTCGTCAGTGGTCGGCATCTGGATCCGGACCAGACCGAGGCCGAGCGCGAGCCGTCGCTTTCCTGCCCCGGCGCTGTTCCAGGTGTTCATGGCCATGTGATGGTGATAGCCGCCGGCGCTGACGAACAGGGCCTGATCACCGAAGGTCGCGGTGCTGGCGAAGCCGAGCTGCTCGACGTAGAAGCGACGGGCGCCGTCGATGTCGCCGACACAGAGGTGGACGTGGCCGACCGTGGCGGGCCGATCGTGGACCTCCTGCACAGCCTTCTCGTCCAGGTGCTCGGCGAGGAAGCGATTCGGGTCGAGCGACAGCGACGCCATCTCGACTTGGCCGTGGGTCCAGCTCCACTCGGTCCGGGCCCGGTCCCAGTACAGCTCGATGCCGTTGCCCTCGGGATCGTTGAAGTAGAAGGCTTTGCTGACCAGATGGTCCGCGCTGCCGGAGAACGAGTTCGGGTTCGTTCTGGCCACGGCGTAGACCGCGGCGGACAGGTCGGCCTCGGTCTCGAACAAGAATGCGGTGTGGAAAAGGCCGGCCTGGCTTGATCCGGCATGCTTGAGTTCAGGGGCGTGCTCCAGCACCAGTAGCGGTACACCGACCCGCCCCAGAACGCTGCGGGTCGGCTCCTCGGACTGCACCGTCAGGGTGACGGCGTCGCGGTAGTAGCGCGTCATGGCATCGAGGTCGCCGACGCGCAGAGTCACGGCGCCCATCGTGGTGGCGTCGGCGAGCAGGTCAGCAGATGCAGGCACAGAGGAGTTCTCTCGGCTTGATAGGGGGACGGTTGGTTGTATCTACAACGACTGTACACCCGTTGGTTGTAGATACAAGTGAATTGGTAGGTTGGAGTCATGCCAACACGATGGTTGACCGGGGACGAGCAAATCGCCTGGATCCGGTTCGCCGCCGTGCTCGAACTCCTCCCGGCCGCGCTGGACTCGCAACTGAGCAGGGACGAGAATCTGACCCACTTCGACTATTTCGCGTTGGCCATGCTGTCCGAGGCGCCTGACCGGACGTTGCGGATGTCGGTCCTGGCCGCGCAGACCAGCGCGACCCTGCCGCGACTCTCCAGGGTGATGACCCGGCTTGAGCAGCGCTCCCTGGTCGAGCGCCGTCCCTGCCCGGACGATCGCCGGGCCACCGATGTCCGCCTCACCCCCCAAGGCTGGGCGAAGGTCGTCCAGGCCGCACCCGGGCACGTGGCGAACGTCCGCGCCGTCCTCGACGCCCTGCGGCCGGACCAGGTCGAACAGCTGTCCGGCATCTGCGCTCAGCTGCTCGAGGCGCTGGACCCGGGCGGCTCGATGTTCTCCCACCTGCTGCCCCGGTGACCCGGGATCGGTCTCTCACGACCCGGAGGTCGGCCCCGTAGCGGTCGCGCCGTTCGCCGGGTCATCGTCAGCCTCGTGCCAGATGGTCCGGTGCTCGGCCCAGCCCCGCCAGTGGGCAGCCAACTCGGGGGTCTCGAACAACGGCCGCAGATCTTTGTCCTCGCCGTAGTAGATCCGGTTGATCGCCGCGGCCGTGACGCCGTGCGAGGGGGTCGAGAGCGGCACGACCGGTTCCCCTTGTTCGAGCACCCCTTCGGTGAGAACCCGAAGCAGGACGCCCGGCCGGCGCGACGCCGCAGCCCGCCGCGGGAAGCTCTTGTCGCCCATCCGTAGACCGAGCTTCCAGCACGGAGTGCGAGGCTGGGTCACCTGAAGCACGGCCGTTCCCACCGACCAGATCTGGCCGATCACCGCATTGGTCAGGTCGAGGCCGGTGGTGGTCAGGTTCTCCCCGAAGGTGCCGTTCGGGACATCGCGGCCCAGTTCGGTCTGCCACCAGTCCTCGTCCTCGCGGGCGTAGGCGTAGACGGCCTTGTCGAGACCGCCGTGATTGTCCTGGTCGGCCTGCTCGTCGCCGGTAAGATTGGAGTGTCGGAGCTGGACAGGTCCGGACACCGGATCCTTGAAAATGCTGGAGACAACACTTCGGCCCAGCCAGGTGTAGCTTCGCGGGCGGCCGACCTGAACGGACAAGACCGACCCGGTGACCTCGTTGCCGCACGACCTCACCGGCGCGTGCTCAGCGACGGGTCAGCAGTAGCACCGGTATCACCCGGTCGGTCTTCTTCTCATAGTCGGCAAAGCCGGAGAAGCGACGCTTCTGCTCTTCCCAGATCGGGTCGCGCTCGTCGGTCGGGAGATCACGAGCCGTAACGTCGATCGTCTCTTCGGCTACCTCGATCGAGGCCTTCGGGTTGACGATCAGGTTGTGGTACCAGGCAGGATTGTGGTCCGCCCCGGCGGCCGAGGCGAAGACGGCCCAGCCGTCATCGGTTGTCTGGTACATCATCGGGCTGATCCGCTCTTCGCCCGACTTGGCGCCGGTGCTGTGTAACAGCAGCAGCGGCGCACCAGCGAAGTTGCCGCCGACCTGCCCGCCGTTGGCGCGGAACTCCGCGATGACCTTGTCGTTGTAGGACTCGGCTTCGGTCATGATGTCTCCCTCGTTCAGGACAGAGCCTCGAGCAGCGTCGCCTTCGGCTTGTTCGACATGCCCGCCAGACCCTGGGCTTTCGCTTCGGCACGGAGCTGCACGACGGTCCAGGACTCGTCCGGGGTGACGGCAGTGTCGGTCATCTCGGCTGCCGGGGCCGCCTCTTCGGTCGTCGGTTCAGGGCTGGACGTTTCTTCGGAGGCATTCGCCTTGGTTGCCGGCTCAGTCGTTGTCGCCTTGTCCAGTCTCTTGCGCAACTTCTCGAGCTGGTCGGCCGATCGAGCAGCTTCGGCCCGAGACGTCTTGGCCTCGGCCTTCCAGTGATCCGTGCGGACCTTGGCCTTCGCCAACTTCTTCTCGGTGCCACTCAACTGGGCCCGGACGGTGGTCAGGCTTTTCTTCAGCTCGGCCTGCTTAGCACCAGACTTCTCGACTGCCCGCTTCTGCTTCTTGCTGCTCATCTGTCCCTGCTTCACTTGATCTTCGTGCGCGACACGTTCTGGCCTGTGGGCCAAGCATTGCAGTTTACCGAGGAACCGATGCAGCCGCATTCCAGCAGTCGTGTCAGCGCCGTGCCAGGAGTAGTGCCAGGAGTAGTAGCAGGAGTAGGGGCAGCCTCGGACGAGCCCTACCGGCCAAGATGGCGGCTGCTGGGTGGCGCAATATGGACGGCATGGACACGGATCAGCTCGAGCAGATCAGCAACGGCCGCGGTTTCTTCGCGGCTCTCGACCAGAGCGGCGGAAGCACACCGAAGGCCCTCGAGGCCTACGGCATCGGGCCGGATCGCTACGACGGCGAGGACGAGATGTTCGACCTCGTTCACGGCATGCGGACCCGGGTGATCACCGACCCGGCCTTCGACGGCCGCCGGATCCTGGCCGCGATCTTGTTCCAGCAGACGATGGAGCGTCAGATCGAGGGCGTGCCGGCGGGCCGGTATCTCTGGCAGACCAAGCACGTCGTTCCCATTTTGAAGGTCGATCTCGGACTGGCCGACGAGGCGGACGGCGTCCAGCTGATGAAGCCGATCGACACGCTGGACGCGTTGATCGCCGGGGCCCTCGATCATCAGATGTTCGCCACCAAGATGCGTTCGGTGATCAAGCACGCCGATCCGGACGGTGTGGCTGCGGTGGTCGATCAGCAGTTCGAGTACGCCCGACGGATCGCCGCCGCCGGCTTGGTGCCGACTCTCGAACCCGAGGTGAGCATCGACAGCCCGGACAAGGCCGCGGCCGAAGACCTGTTGCACGACCGGATCGCCGATCACCTGGCGGGCTTGGACGGCGGCACCACCGTGATGCTGAAGTTGACCATCCCGACCCAGCCGGGGCGCTACGCCGATCTGCTCGCCGATGATCATGTCCTGCAGGTGGTGGCGCTGTCCGGTGGCTACGAGCGGGACGAGGCGTGCGAACGCCTGAGTCGGGAGCCGAGCATGATCGCCAGCTTCTCCCGCGCGCTGCTCGAAGACCTTTCCGACAGCCAGACCGACGCCGAGTTCAGCGCTCAGCTCGAACGGTCGGTCGAGCAGATTTTTCGAGCCTCGGTGGACAAGCAGGTCTGAGGGGTGGGGACTGCGGCGCCGTCCGGCGGTGCGCGTCGGGCATCGTCGGGTGCCCGTAACGATGGGCACAACCGCTCATAGCGGACTCATAGCCTCACCATGGGATCCGCACGGACCGGAGCGGTTCAGTAGTGGCATGACCAGCCCGATGATGCCGAATCGGCCACCCCACCAGCCTTCCCAGCCCGATCCGTATGCGCCGTCCGTCCCGCAGGGTAGCGGCCCGCAGGGTAACCACCCCCACGCTGACGGCCCGCCGCCGACGGTCCGACGACGTCGTCGCACCCGGCGGACGATCGCCGTCGTCGCAGCCGGTGGATTGTTGACCGGGGTCGTCGGTTTGTCCGTCGCGACCAACGTCACCCGCTCCACCGCCGGTGGAACGACAAGCGACAGCACGAACACCACCCAGTTCTGGAACTACGGCCGTGGATCGCAGGGCCAGTCCGGTACCTCCGGCTCCGGCGGAGACGGCAGCCAGAACCCGTGGGGCTCGGGCAGTACGGGTTCCGGTAGCTCCTCCAGCTCGGGCTCCGGTAGCTCGGGCTCCGGTAGCAGCGGGTCGTCCGGCTCCTCAGGCAGCACGGGAACCTCCACGTCCACCAGCGCCACCAGCGCACAGTCCAAGGGCGTGGTGGTGATCGACACCGTCCTGAGTGACGGCGAGGCGGCCGGCACCGGCATCGTCCTCACCTCGGGGGGCGAGATCCTGACGAACTATCACGTGGTCGAGCAGTCCACCTCGATCAAGGTGACGATCGTCAGTACCGGCAAGACCTACACCGCGACCGTCGTCGGCGATGACCCGACCAAGGACGTCGCGCTGTTGCAGCTCAAGCAGGCGAGCGATCTCACCACGGCTACCCTCGACTACGACCGCGTCGCGGTCGGGAACACCGTGACCGCGGTCGGCAACGCGGGCGGCACCGGGACGCTGACGGCGGCCAAGGGCACGATCACCGGGCTGTCGAAGTCGATCACCACCGAGGCCGAGGCCAGCGCCAAGAGTGAATCTCTCAAGGGCTTGCTCGAGACGGACGCGGGGATCGTGGCCGGCGACTCGGGTGGTCCGTTGCTCGACGCGCAGGGCGAAGTCACCGGCATCGACACGGCCGCCTCCAGCGGTGGCCAGGCCGACGGGTACGCCATCCCGATCGCCAAGGCACTGAAGATCGTCAGCCAGATCCAGAGTGGCGACGAGACCAGCACCGTGCGGATCGGTCCGGCCGCCTTCCTCGGCGTCGAGCTGAGCAGCAGCCAGGCCTCCACCGGCTCGTACGGGGGCTCGTACGGAGGTTCGTACGGGGACCAGACGCAACAGTCGGCCTCGGGCGCGACGGTCGCCGGCACGGTTTCCGGTGGCGCGGCGGCCAAGGCGGGTCTGGTGGCGGGCGACGTGATCACCAAGATCGGGTCGACGACCATCTCCAGCTCCGACGCGTTGAGTACGGCGCTGGCCCCGAGGGAGCCGGGTGACCAGGTCAAGATCACCTGGACGACGACCAGCGGTGCCACCAGGACCGCCACCGTCACCCTGGGGTCCAGCCCGGTCAACTGATCCGGCTGATCGAGCTGATCCTGCAGATGTTCTGGCCCTTCATGCACACGAGATGTGGGTGAAGGGCCAGAACGCGTGGCGGTACCGAAGATCAGGCGGCCAGCAGCTGGGCGTAGCGGCCGTCGGCCGCGGCCAGGGTCTCGTGGTCGCCGCGCTCGGTGCTGCGCCCGTGCTCGAGCACGACGATCTGGTCGGCGTCGTGCACGGTGCTCAGCCGGTGGGCGATGGCAATGGTCGTCCGGCCGCGGGCCAGGTTGGTCAGCGCCGACTGCACCGCACGTTCGGTGGCGGTGTCCAGGGCGCTGGTCGCCTCGTCCAGGATGAGGATCCGCGGGTCGCGGAGCAGGGTGCGGGCAATGGCCAGACGCTGCTTCTCGCCACCCGAGAAGCGATGCCCACGGGAGCCGACCACGGTGTCGTAACCGTCCGGCAGGGCGATGATCACCTCATGGATGTGAGCGGCGCGGGCGGCGTCCTCGATGTGGGTGTCGGTGGCGTCCGGTCGGGCGTAGCGCAGATTTTCCCGGATGGTGGTGTGCAGCAGGTAGGCCTCCTGGCTGACCACGCCGACGATCGCGGCCAGGTCGCTCAGCCGATAGCGACGGAGGTCGACGCCGTCGATGCTGATCGAACCGGACGTCGGATCGTGCAGCCGGGCGACCAATGAGGCCAGGGTGGTCTTGCCCGAGCCGGTGGAGCCGACCAGGGCCAGCGTGCTGCCGGCCGGGACGTTGATGCTGACGCCGTCCACCGCGGCGGCATCACTGCCGGGGTAGGAATAGCTGACATTGTCGAACCTGAGCTCGCCCACCACCCGATCGACATCGACGTCCACCGGCTCGGCCGGCTCGTCCACCTCGACCCGAAGATCCAGATACTCGAAGATTCGGGCGAACAGGGCCAGCGAGGAGATCACCGAGGTGCTGACGTTCAATAGGCCGATCAGTGGTCGGAACAGACCGGCCTGCAGGGCGGCGAAGGCAACCAGTGTCCCGACGCTCAGCTGGGCCGAGGTGAAGGGCAGTGCGGCGCTGAGATAGATCAGGGCGGGCACCGCGCCGAAAATGATGCTGGTGGTGGCCATCTGCCACCGGCCGGCGAGCTGGGAACGGAGTTCCAGATCCATCACCCGCTCGGAGGTGGTGCTGAATCGCTCGGTGAGCAGGGATCCGGTCCCGAGGGTCTTGGCCAGCTGAACGCCGCTGATCGAAAGCCCCTCGTCGATGGTGACCGCCATGTCGGCCAGCTCGCGCTGCTGGGCGGCGGTGATCGTCCGGCGCATCCGGGCCACCCGCCTGGTGATCACGATGCTGATCGGCAACAGCACCAGCGAGATCAGGGTCAGTTGCCAGGACAGGGCCAACATGGCGACCAGGGTGGCGACCACGGTGGTCAGGTTCGAGGCGATCGAGGTCGCGGTCGAGGTGACGACAGCCTGCATGCCGCCGATGTCGTTGTTGATCCGGGACTGGACTTCACCGGTACGGGTCGCGGTGAAGAAGCCGAGGGACTGCCGTTGCAGGTGAGCGAACACGTCGCTGCGCAGTCGGTGCATGATCCGCTGGCCGATCCGGGTGCTGATCCAGGTCTGCACCACACCGAGGACGGCGGTCACGGTGACGACGGCGATCATCCCCAGAGTGAGCATGGCCAGCAGGCCGGTGTTGCGGTCGGGCAGAGCCTGGTCGACGACGCGACGCAGCAGGAAGGGTGTGGCCATGGCCAGGATCGACGAGCCGATGATGATGGCGACGACGAGAGCGAGGGGACGGCGGTGGTCGGTGAAGAGGGCCGCGATGCGGCGGAGCGAGACGTCGCTCGCTTGTCTGCGTTCGGCGGCGCTGGCGGTCCGTTGACCGCGGCCGCCCGGTCGGTTGCTGTCGGGGTTGTCCAAGAAATGCTCCTTCGTGGGGTAATAACCTGAGGTTACATCATAATGTGTATGCTCAGCAACATGGATGAGCGGACGGGTCGGATGGGCGCGGAGAGTGCTGAGGACGAGTCGTTGGCCGAGCTGTTCTGGGGTCTGGGGCGTCGGCTGCGGCATTCCGCCCGGGACGCGCTCTCGGACTGGGAACTGGCGCCCTCGCACGCCCGTGCTTTGGGCGTGGTGGCCGGGCACGGACCGATCCGGCTCGGTGAGCTGGCCCATCACCTGCGGATCGCGCCGCGGTCGGCGACCGAGGTGGTCGATCAGCTCGAACAGCGCGAACTGGTCCGACGCGAGCCTGATCCGGACGACCGGCGGGCCACCCAGGTGGTGGTCACCGATGGCGGCCGGACGATGGCTGATTCGATCCGGCGGGACCGGGCCGGGCAGGCCGAGCTGATCTTCGACGCGCTCGACCCGGCGGACCGCGCCGAGCTCCGACGGCTGCTGCTGCTGCTTCGCGACGCGCCGGACTGAGCCGGTGGCCGAGCGGGTCAGCTCGGCAGCGTGGGATCGGTCAGGACGACGGCGAACGGCACGGCCTCGGCGACGGGCAGCTCGCTACGCTCGGCGAGCAGCTCGGACAGTCGGCGCCAGGCCTCTGGTCGACGGCGGGCGAACGCGGCGGTGTCGGATAGGTGCAGCAGGGTCGGCCCTTCCAGATCCATCAGCACCTCCCACAGGGCGTCGAGGTTGTGGCCGAACCAGGACGGCAGCGCGAGCGCCTCGGAGATCTCGGTGTAGAACGAATCGAGGTCGTGGACCTGCCCCAGCCGGGCCACCGTCCAGCCCGCGTCCGTCAGCCGGTCCGCGTCGAGTCGGTCCAGTCGATAGACGCCCGAACGCCCGGCCATCACCGCGTCGGTGCCGCGCAACTCGTTCATCAGCTGGTCCGGATCCGGCGGAACGAACCGTAGTGATCGTCGCTGTAGAAGAACGTCAGGCCGGACGGGGCGGTCGCGCCGCTCGGGCCGCCGGTGACGATCCGTCGGGCTCCGCGATCACTCGACCCGGGCGTCGACACGGTGTACTCGTGGTACCAACCGCTGCGCTCGTTCGGCAGCAACCGCTCTCGGTTGCCGAAGACGATGCCGTCGCGGGAATAGGGATACGGGCCACCCTGGTCGATCAACGTCACGGTCTGCCGGGCCTGGCTGGGCAGTGCGCTCAGCTCCACCCACCGCAAACCGGTCTCGGGGTCGACGGAACCGGCCGTGCTTTCCGATCCGGGTGTTCGTCCGGAGGTCGCCCGCGACGTCGCTCGGCTCCTGGTCGTGTCAGTGGTCGTGCCGCTGGTCGTGCCGGTGGTCGTGCTAGTGGTCGTGCCGGACGTCCGGGCGTTCGACGAGGCGGCCGACAGGGTCGAGTCCGGGGAGGAGGATCCCGGCCACAGCAGCCAGGCTGCGAGCACGACCAGCACGACCAGGACCGCGCCACCCAGCCAGGAACGACGGATCGCCGGCCGCGGAGTGCTCATCGTCGGAGGCTATCGGGCCTGGCAGGGGCCAGATAGGGAATGGTCTGCGGTCCGTCGGGCAACACGCAGCAGCGCGCTCCCGGTCCGGCGGCGGCCAACGCCGCTTGGACCTCGGCGGCCACGTCCGGGACGGCGTCGAGGTGCGCCTCGGCCAGCTCGTCGCCGCTCAGGCCGGAGCAGTGCACCCCCACCTGGGCCCGGTTCTGGATCTGCGCCTGGATCTGCACCTGCCACTGATCCGGCACGGTCTCGGCCCGGGAGGTGATCTTGGCCAACAGCTCGGAAGTCGTCCCCGCGCTCTGCAGTACCGCCCGGTAGGAGCCGTGATCGGGGAAGCCGTCGGCGCACTCGGCGACGGCGATCAGCCGGCCGCCCGGGGCGAGCACGGTGGCGCCGGCCGACATCCCCTTCACCGCCTGATAGAGATTCTGGTCCAGGGGATAGCCGGAGTTGGTCGTCACCACCACCTCGAACGGCCGGTCCACCGCGACCATGGCCAGCTCACGCGCGCGGACGCAGGCCGCCGCATGCATGGCCAACAGGTCGCCTCCGAACGCCGCGACGAGCTCCTTGTCGGTGTTCATCACCACGTCGAGGGCGAACGTGCAGCCGGTGGCCGCCGCGACAGCCCGGACGTCGTCATGCACCGGATTGCCTTCGGTGATGCCCCAGGTCGCCCTCGGGTCGCCGATCCGGGTCGCATCGTGCAGCACCAGGACGGTCTCCAGGCCGGCCAGCCCGGGCGCGATCATCTTCGGTCCGCCGCTGAACCCGGCGAAGAAGTGCGGTTCGACGAATCCGGTGGTGATGGTGATGTCGGCTTCGACCCACCGCCGGTCGAGCCAGACCGGGACGCCGGCGCCCGCCTCGCCGCAGTAGACCAGCTGCTCGCGATCGCGCGCGTCGTGGTTGACCACCCGTACCGACTGCAGGATCTTCGGACCGAGCATGTCCAGCAGCTCGGCGTCGGTGTTGCCCCGGTGGGTGCCGGTGGCGATCAGGATCGTGACGTTGGCCGGCTCGACGAAGGCCACGAGCTCGTCCAGCAGCGGCGGCAGCATGATCGTCCGCGGCTGGGCCCGGGTGCCGTCACAGACCGAGATCGCCACCGTGGTTTCCGGGCCGGCTCCGGCCGCCAGGAGTCGATCGCGGAGGGACGGTCCGGCGATCGGCTGCCGAAGGGCCCGGCGGATCTCGGCGGCCGGATCGGGATGGGCCGAAGCGTGCGGCGGTTCGATCAGCGTGGTGCGCGCCGCCGGCAACGCGACCTGGAGTCCGTCCCGGCCGTAGGCCAGGGTGATCGAGACCAGCTCGTCCTCACCCGCTCCGGGCGCTGTGCTCGCCTCGGATGCTGCGGACGTAGGCGGCCCAGTCGGTCGGCCGCGGTCGTCTCGCTGCTCGAACATGCCGTTCCTCCCGCCGATCCTTCCCGCCGATCCTTCCCGCCGATCATCCCCGCCGATCATCCCGACACCGGGAAGAGTAGGCGGATCGGGCACGGAGTCCGCGGCCGGACCGGCTGGCAACTCGTGGCAAGCGTTTGCGGTCCGGGCCCCGGCTCAGCACGATGGACGGGTGAGCGATCTTCCGCGACTGTCCCGGTCCCGACCCGATGCGCCGCCGGCCGCGCCGATCCGGATCGTCCACCTCGGGGTCGGCAACTTCCATCGGGCGCATCAGGCCTGGTACACCGCGCACGCCCCGGACGCCGACCAGTGGGGGATCGCCGCCTTCACCGGCCGTCGGCCCGACGTCGCGGAGGCGCTCGCCCCGCAGCACGGGCTCTACACCCTGATCACCCGGCACGGCGACGGCGATCGGTTCGAGCTGGTCGGTTCGCTCTCGGCCGTCCACGCCGCTGCCGAGCACGACCAGTTCCTGGATTATCTGCGTCGTCCCGAGGTGGTGATCGTCACCGTCACGGTGACCGAGGCGGGTTATCGGCTCGGAGCCGACGGCGACCTGGACCTGACCCAGGAGGTGGTCGCCTCAGATCTGGCCGCCCTCCGCGAAGACCTCGTGAACCCGGTGGATTCATTGCCGGCGAAGCTGATCGCCGGACTGGCGGCCCGTCGCGACGCCGACGGCGGGCCGATCACCGTGCTGTCGTGTGACAACCTGCCCGACAACGGGGCCGTCGTGCGCACAGTGGTCCGCACCCTGGCCGCCGAGTTGGATACCGGCCCGATGACCGGTCTGCGGGACTGGCTCGACGAGCAGGTCGACTTCGCCACCTCGGTGGTGGATCGGATCACCCCGGCCACCACCGACGAGGACCGCGCGCTGGTCGCTGCGGAGCGGGGCTACGTCGATGCCGATCCGGTGCCGACCGAACCGTTCACCGAATGGGTGCTGTCGGGCGCTTTCCCGGCCGGCCGGCCGCGCTGGGAGGATGCCGGCGCCACCCTGGTCGAGGATGTCGCCCCGTTCGAACGCCGGAAGCTGTGGCTGCTGAACGGGTCGCATTCGATGCTCGCCTACGCCGGCAGCATCCGCGGGCACGAGACGATCGACCAGGCCATCGCCGACCCGGACTGCCTCGGCTGGGTGCAACAGTTCTGGGACGAGGCCGCCCGACACCTGGACTTTCCCGAAGCCGAGATCACGGACTACCGCCAGGCTCTCTTGGAGCGCTACGCCAACCCGAGGGTGCGGCACCTGCTCGCCCAGATCGCGGCCGACGGCTCGACCAAGCTGCCGATCCGCACCATCCCGGTGATCCGGGCCGAGCGGGAAGCCGGCCGGATACCGACCGGCGGCGCGACCACGGTGGCCGCCTGGGTGCTGCACCTGCGCGGGGACGGCGCCCCGGTCAAGGATCCGGACGCCGAACGGATCACCCGGCTGGCGGCGTCCGGTGAACTGGCCGACGTGGTGCCCGGCGTCCTGGAGCTGCTGTCCGACGGACTGGGGTCCGACCGGGACCTGGTCGAGGCCGTTGTCAGTCAGTCAGGCATCTTGATCGGCGACCAATCCGACGTCAGCGGTCCGCTCGCCCGTTAGCTGCGGTGCTTCGGCGGGCCGGGGATGACCACGGCACGCTCGACCGGCGGACGACCAGTTCAGGGGTGAATCGGACGTGCTGGTGCCGGTGTGCCGTACCCGCATCGGCGGCCTCGATCTCGGCGAACAGCAACTCGGCCGCGCACGCTCCGAGTTGCTGCCGGGGCTGTCGGACCGAGGACAGCGGGACCGCCGCCGCCTCGGCGAAGCTGATGTCGTCGTAGCCGACGATCGCTACGTCGTCCGGCACCCGGAGACCGTGGGTGGTGAAACCCTGCAGCAACCCGAGAGCGAGTAGATCGTTGGCGGCGAAGACGGCCGTCGGACGGGTCGAGGGATCCCCGGCCGCGATCTCTTCGGCCGCCGTCACGCCGGAGCGCACGTCGAGGGCGGGGGTGGAGATCACCAGCAGCTGGGTGTCCAGGCTGGTGCCGGCGGCGAGTTCAGCGCCCCAGCGCCGGTCCCGGACCTGCTTGACGTCGCTGGGGCCGCCGACGAAGGCGATCCGACGATGGCCGAGCTCGATCAGATGGGCGACGGCCAACCGACCACCCTCGACGTCGTCCACCGACACCGAACAGCAGTCGAGCTCGTCCCCGGCCCGGTCGACGATCACCACCGGGATCCCGCGTCGGTGCAACAGGCTGAGATTTTCCGCCAGGTCGCGGATCGGGGCCAACAGGACGCCGCGGACCCGTTGCTGCTCGAACAGCTCCAGGTGAGTCCGTTCCCGCTCGGGACGACCGGCGCTGTTGCCGAGCTGCACGGTGTGTCGACTGCCGTGCACGACGTCCTCCGCACCGGCCATCACGTCGGTGAAGAACGGGTTGGCTACGTCCATCACGACCATCCCGATCGAGGTACTCACCCCGGCCCGCAACTGGCGGGCGGACTCGTTGCGGGACCAACCCAGCTTGGCGATGGCGTCCTCGACCCGCTGTCGGGTCGGCACGGCCACCTTGTCCGGTGCGTTCAGGACATTGGAGACGGTGCCCATCGAGACCCCCGCCAGAGCCGCGACATCTTTCATGCTCGCCGATCGGGCCGACATCGGTCTCCGTCCTGGGTGCTGGCCGACTGAGCGTCCGGGTCGGCGCCTGGCGAAAGCGTTTCACCCCGTCCCGGCCAGGTCAAACAGCGAGTGGCACGATTCAGACAGGGGTTCGGTACGCATCGTGGGTCGGTCAGGACAGTAAGACCGACGCTTGACAGCATTGAGGTCGGGCACTACGTTTCGAGGGTATTGAACCGATTCAACTCACGGGACGAAGGGGTCGACGATGAGTACCCAGCAGCTTGGGACAGCCGACGCGGTGGACGGCCGCTCGGTGACCAAGCAGCAGTGGCGATGGTCGATCCTGGCCGGGATGGCCTCCTATCTGGACGCCGGCTCGATCGTCGCCCTGGGCGCCAGTCTCGCGCTCTGGAAGGAATATCTCGGGCTGAGCGACACGCTGGTCGGAACGTTGGCTGCCGTCGGCCCGAACGCGATCGGGGCCGGTATCGGCGCTTTCGTCGGCGGCCGGCTCGGTGACCTGGTCGGGCGGAAGCGGATCTACCAGTACGACCTGCTCGTCTACGCTGGCCGGCATCTTGTTGATCATCTGCTCGGTCAACACCCCGATGCTGTTGGCCGGCACCGTCATCGTCGGGCTGGCGGTCGGGGCCGACGTGCCGACCTCGCTGGCGTTGGTCGGTGAGTTCGCGCCGGACAAGGCCCGGGGCAAACTGCTCGGTTTCTCCCAGATCGCCTGGAACGCCGGGCCGGTCGTCGTCCTGCTGCTGGCGCTGGTCACCACCCCGTTCGGCATGACCGGCGGCCGGATCCTGTTCATCATGTTGTTCATCGTGGCCGGCGTCACCTACCTGCTGCGCAAAGGCATGGTCGAGTCGGCGCGCTGGTCGGCGGCCGCCGGTGTGATCAAGACCGAGAAGACCACCGGCAAAATCACCGACCCGGCTGCCCAGCCGCAGTCGGCTCCGGCGCCGACCGGGATCGCGTCGCTCAGCCGGGTGCGCGACATCTTTCGCGGGCCGAACCTCAAGGCGCTGCTGTGGACGGCGATCATCTACATCTTCTGGAATCTCGCCGCCGGTACCAACGGCATCTTCACGCCCTACATCGTCACCTCGCTGCACGCCGGCAGCCAGGCCGCGGGGGTCGCCCTGTCCTGCGCCGGCTTCGTCCTCGGCATCCTCGGCACCGTCTTCATCTTCATGCCGCTGGCCGATCGGGGCCACCTCACCCGCAAGACCATGTGGGGCATCGGTGCGGTCATGCAGATCGCCGCCTTTGCGGCCTATCTCATCTTCCCGTTCAATATCCCGATCATCTTGTTGAACATCGTCCTGTTCGGGATCGGTTCTGCGCTGGCCGGGGAGGCCGTCTACAAGACCGTCAGCCAGGAGCTGTTCCCGACCATGCTGCGCGGGACGGCCCAGGGGATCACCTTCGGTTTCGCCCGGCTGCTGCTCGGCATCTGGAGCTTCTTCGTCCCGGTTCTGGCGGCAACCGGGATCAGGCCGGTCGCGGCCCTACTGGCCCTCTTCCTAGCCGTCAGCGGTGTGGTCGGCTTTTTCTGGATGCCCGACACCGCAGGCAAATCGCTGGAGACCATTGAGAGCGAACGCGGTGCCCGTGCCGGTGCCGATCTCGGGGCCGGCGCCCGACAGCAGCCGGCCTGATCACGATCACTCCCACTCCCTCGGCCAGACCGATCGATCTGCCGTTCGACGAAAGGACGCACACCATGCCTCTTCCCACTGCTGTCACCGATCTACTCGGCACCCAGGTCATCGAGCTCCCGTCCTGGGCGTTCGGCAACTCCGGCACCCGGTTCAAGGTGTTCACCACCCCCGGCACGCCGCGGACCGTGCAGGAGAAGCTGGCCGATGCGGCCCAGGTCAACGAGTTCACCGGTCTGGCCCCCAAGGTGGCGTTGCACATCCCCTGGGACAAGGTGGCCGACTACGCCGCTCTGCGCAGCTACGCCGACGATCTCGGGCTCGAGCTGGGCACCGTCAACTCCAACACCTTCCAGGACGACATCTACAAGTTCGGCAGCCTGACCCACCTCGACGAATCCGTCCGGCGTAAGGCGATCGAGCACCACCTGGAATGCATCGAGGTGATGAATGCGACCGGGTCGCGCGACCTCAAGATCTGGCTGGCCGACGGCACCAACTACCCGGGCCAGGGCGACATCCGCGGGCGCCAGGACCGGCTCGCCGACAGCCTGGCGCAGATATATGCACAGCTGTCGGATGATCAGCGACTGGTGCTGGAGTACAAATTCTTCGAGCCGGCGTTCTACCACACCGACGTACCCGACTGGGGTACCTCCTACGCCCAGGTGAGCGCCCTCGGCGACAAGGCGATGGTGTGCCTGGACACCGGGCACCACGCGCCGGGTACCAACATCGAGTTCATCGTGGCCCAACTGCTCAGGCTGGGCAAGCTCGGCAGCTTCGACTTCAACTCCCGCTTCTACGCCGACGACGATCTGATCGTCGGGGCGGCCGATCCGTTCCAGCTGTTCCGGATCCTCTACGAGGTGATCCGCGGTGGTGGTTTCGGCCCGGACTCGCCGGTCGCCTTCATGCTCGACCAGTGTCACAACGTCGAGGACAAGATTCCCGGTCAGCTCCGCTCGGTGCTCAACGTCCAGGAGATGACCGCGCGGGCCCTGCTCGTCGACACCGACGCCTTGGCCAGGGCCCAGGAGTCAGGCGACGTGCTCGGCGCCAACGGCATCCTGATGGACGCCTTCTACACCGACGTCCGCGCCGACCTCGCTGACTGGCGTCAGTCTCGCGGACTGCCGGCTGATCCTATGGGCGCGTACGCGAGTTCGGGGTATCAGGCGCGGATCGTCGAGGAGCGCGTCGGGGGGCAGCAGGCTGGCTGGGGAGCATGAGGTCTGGTAGCGGTGTGGGACGTTGCGGAACGCAAAACCACGATTCCGGACCACCCATCCGCCTTTCGCCCCACGCCTTGCAGGCCGAGGTCTTGACCGGTCGGCGGTCACGCTCGGGCGCAAGTCGCAGATGCAGCTTCAGCATGCGTGTGCCTGCTGCAGGCACATCAGCCGTGGACCGGAAAGGGTGATTATGACCGAGCAGGTAGTGACCGAGCTGATCGAACGATCGAACCGACTCGGGGCCGATCCGAAGAACACCAACTACGCCGGGGGGAACACGTCGGCCAAGGGGACGCTCACCGATCCGGTGACCGGCCAGCCGGTGGAACTGCTGTGGGTCAAAGGATCCGGCGGTGACCTCGGCACGTTGACCGAGCCGGGGCTGGCCGTGTTGCGGCTGGACCGGATGCGGGCGCTGGTCGGCGTCTATCCCGGGGTGGAACGCGAGGACGAAATGGTGGCGGCGTTCGACTACTGCCTGCACGGCAAGGGAGGCGCCGCACCCTCGATCGACACCGCCATGCACGGTTTGATCGACGCCGCTCACGTCGACCATCTGCATCCTGACTCCGGGATCGCCATCGCCACCGCCGCCGACGGTGATGCGCTGACCTCGAAGATCTTCGGCGAGAAGGTGGTCTGGGTGCCGTGGCGGCGGCCGGGATTCCAGCTGGGCTTGGACATCGCGGCGATCAAGGACGAGCATCCGGAAGCGGTCGGCTGCATCCTCGGTGGTCACGGCATCACCGCCTGGGGAGAAACGTCGGCCGAGGCGGAGGAGAACTCGCTCTGGATCATCGACACCGCCGCCACCTATATCGAGGCGAACAGCCGGGCCGAACCGTTCGGTCCGCCGCGGGACGGCTTCGCAGCCCTCCCCGAGCCCGAACGCCGAGCCAGGGCGGCTGCATTGGCCCCGACCCTGCGTTCGATCGCATCGCTGGACAAGATCATGGTCGGCCACTTCAGTGACGACGAACGGGTGCTGGACTTCTTGGCCTCGGCCGAGGCGCCGCGGCTGGCCGAACTGGGGACCAGCTGCCCTGACCACTTCCTCCGGACCAAGATCAAGCCGCTGCTGCTCGACCTGTCGGCCGACGCGTCGACCGAGCAGGCGATCGAGCGTCTGCGCGAGTTGCACCAGAGCTACCGCGAGGACTATCAGGCCTACTACGACCGGCACGCCGACGCCGACAGCCCGGCGATCCGGGGCGCCGATCCGTTGATCATTCTCGTCCCCGGGGTGGGGATGTTCTCCTACGGCAAGGACAAGCAGACCGCGCGGGTGGCCGGTGAGTTCTATCTGAATGCGATCGACGTGATGCGGGGCGCCGAGGGACTGTCCAGCTACGCCCCGATCGACGAAGCCGAGAAGTTCAGGATCGAGTACTGGGCCCTGGAGGAGGCCAAGCTCGCCCGGCTGCCCACACCGAGAGAGCTGGCCGGGCGGATCGCCCTGGTGACCGGGGCAGCCTCCGGGATCGGCAAGGCGATCGCCACCCGGCTGGCGGCCGAGGGTGCCTGCGTGGTGATCGCCGATCTCGACGCCGACAAGGCGGCGGCCGCCGCAGCCGAACTCGGCAACTCTGACGTGGCGACCGGGATCGTCGCCGACGTCACCGACGAGCATGCTGTCCAGCGGGCGATCGACGCCACGCTCTTGGCCTTCGGTGGCCTCGACCTGGTGGTCAACAACGCCGGTCTCTCACTGTCCAAGTCGTTGCTCGAGACGAGCGTGGCCGATTGGGATCTGCAGCACGACGTGATGGCCAAGGGTTCCTTCCTGGTCTCCCGTGCCGCGGCCAAGGCGCTGATAGAGCAACGGCTCGGCGGCGACATCGTCTACATCTCGAGCAAGAACTCGGTCTTCGCCGGACCGAACAACGTCGCCTACTCCGCGACCAAGGCCGACCAGGCGCACCAGGTGCGATTGCTCGCTGCCGAGCTGGGCGAGCACGGCATCAAGGTCAACGGCATCAACCCCGACGGTGTGGTCCGCGGCTCCGGCATCTTCGCTGGCGGTTGGGGCGCCAAGCGGGCCGCGGTCTACGGGGTGGCCGAGGAAGATCTGGGAAAGTACTACGCGGGCCGGACGTTGCTGAAACGGGAAGTCCTGCCCGAGCATGTGGCCAACGCCGTCTTCGTCCTCTGCTCGTCCGATCTCGATCACACCACCGGTCTGCACATCCCGGTGGACGCCGGGGTTGCCGCGGCGTTCCTGCGGTGAGCCGACCCGCAGGCCCGGAGTCGGTCTTCGGGGCGATCGACATCGGCGCCTCCGGTGGTCGGGTGATGGCCGGCATCGTCACCGACGACGCGATCGAACTGGATCCGGTGTACCGCTTCGACAACGGGATGACCGAGCGTGGCGGCCACCTGCGTTGGGACGTCCGAAGGATCTTCGACGAGGTGATCATCGGCCTCACCCGGCTGGCCGAGCGGTATCCCGGCGTGCGCAGCATCGGGGTGGACACCTGGGCGGTCGACTACGGGTTGATCGATCAGACCGGTGAGCTCATCGCCGATCCCTACGCCTACCGGGACGACCGGACCGTGGCCACGGTGTCCGAGGTTCAGCAGATCGTCTCGGCGGCCGAGCTGTTCGCGGTGAACGGGTTGCAGCACCTGCCGTTCAACACGATCTTCCAACTGCACGCCGACCAACAGAACGACTCCTGGTCGACGGTGCAGACGATCTTGCTGTTGCCCGACCTGCTCGGGTTCTGGCTGACCGGCATCCGGGCCGCCGAGATCACCAACGCCTCCACCACCGGTCTGCTGGACGCCCGGTCGCGGCGTTGGTCGGAGCAGCTGATCGAGCGGCTGGAACTCGGCATCGAGCGGTTCCCGCCGTTGGTCGAACCGGGGGAGACGATCGGCGCGATCACCGCCGATATCAGCGATCGGACCGGTCTGTCGCCCCAGACCCGACTGTGCGCGGTCGGTTCGCACGACACGGCGTCCGCGGTCGTCGGGGTACCCGCCACCGGTCCCCAATTCGGCTACATCTCTTGTGGCACGTGGTCTCTGGTCGGGTTGGAGCTCGATCGACCGGTGCTGAGTGACGAAGCACAGGCGGCCGGCTTCACCAACGAGGGCGGCGTCGACCAGCGGATCCGGTTCCTGCGCAACGTCGGCGGCTTGTGGTTGCTGCAGGAGTCGCTCCGGTTCTGGCGGGACCACGACCAGCCGGGCGAGCTGGGCCCGCTGTTGGCCGAGGCGTCCGAACTGCCCTCGGGCGGGCCGATCATCGACGTGGATGACGAGATGTTCCTGGCCCCCGGCGACATGCCGTCGCGGATCAGCGCGGCGTCCGCGAAGACCGGTGCCCCGCAGCTCGACAACCAGGCGTCGGTCGTTCGCTGCATCCTGGACTCGCTGGCCCGCGGCTATGCCGACACGTTGGCCGAGGCGATGAAGATCACCGGGCGCGTGGTCGATGTCGTCCATCTGGTCGGCGGCGGCTCGCAGAACGCGCTGCTGGCGCAGTTGACCGCGGACGCGTGCGGTGTTCGGGTGCTGGCCGGGCCGGTCGAGGCGACCGCACTCGGCAACGTCTGCGTCCAGGCCCGCGCCGCCGGGGTGCTGCCCGCGACACTGGCGGAGATCCGCGGCCGGCTCGCGGCCCGGACGACCACTCGCAGCTACCGGCCGACGGAAGTCGGGGTGGCACGCCGGTGACCGGGGACGTGGTCCGGTCGGGGAAGATGGCGCTGTGTCCACCGCCGTGCCCACCGCCGTCCGTTGGCGACCTCGACGCCGCACGATCGTCGTCGGGCTGCTGGTCGGGCTGCTGGTCGTGCTGCTGGTCGGCGCAGGCAGCTGGGCTGTGGTGACGCTGCTGCAGCGGGCGGATCTCGGCCTGCGGGTCGTGCTCACCCGGCCGGTGGATGCGATGCCGGGCGAGGCGCCGGTCGCCCCACCCCTACGCCCTCAAGGGCAGGTGCGGCTGCAGACGTCGGCCTCGGTCGGCTCGGCACGAAACGGGTTGGCCGGAATCGTTGCGGTGCAGGCGACTGATCCGACCACTGTCTCGGTGGCGTCGCTGATGGATGCCGACGGCGGGTGGAGACTCAGCCGTCAGGTCGAGGTGGCTGCTGTGGCTGCATCAGACGGCTTCGGCACGGTGGCGGTCCTGTGGAGCGACGGATGGCTGACCGTCCGTCATCTGTCCGACGGCTCGGCATGGTGGCAACAGCGGGTCGCGAGTCCGGACGGCTCGGCAAAATACCACTGGGCCGGCGGCGCCTCCGGTCTCACCGTGATCGACGCCGATTCTGTCGTGATCACCGCCCAGCGAGCGGAATCATCGCCGTGGCTGGTCGCCCATCGGGACCGGACGCCGGCAGTGATCGAATCGGGACCCGGGTGCATCCCGGCCGAGGACGTGCCGGCCACCCCGGCCGCGGCCTATCTGGTGGCCTCCTGCCCCGACCGCATCCAGCTGACCGCCTTCGGGGTGGACGCCGGCAGCACCCAGTGGCGGCGTACGACGGGGTACGGCTCAGGCGTGTTCACCGTCGGCAACGGCGACCTCCTCATCGACAGCCGTCCGCGCCGCACGCTGATCGGTTCCGGCGGGGAGATCCGTCAGCTCGCCCCGACGAAGGCGACCGGGCAGAGCCAGGTCCTGGTCACCTCCGCAGCCGGCTACGTGACCGGAGCGGCGCCGACTAGGGCCCGGTCCACCGGTCGGTTGATCGACTACGACTTTCGCGGAATCCCGGTCTGGCAGGTGGACGCCTCGGGCGCTGATCTCGGTGATCGTGCGGCCTCCGACGGCAATGCGTTGTTCACGGTCGAGGGCGGAGCCGGGATCGGCGGCTGCGCGCTGGTCAGCCGGAGCCTGGCCACCGGACGGGAGCGACAGAGCGTGAGGTTGGGACCTTTCGCCGACCAGCACGGATGCCGGCAGCAGATCCTCGGGGTGGCGGCAGGCCGGGTGCTGGTGGCCGACGACGACACCATCCGTATCTTCGGATGAAATCCGTGAACATGTGGAGGAGTCCATGAGGATCGCCCTATTCGTGACCTGCCTGGGTGACGCGATGTTTCCCGACGTGGGTCGGGCCACGGTGGCGGTGTTGGAGCGTCTCGGCCACACGGTTGAGTTCCCGGCCGATCAGACCTGCTGCGGGCAGATGCACGTCAACACCGGCTACCAACGGGCTGCTTTGCCCATGGTGGAACGGTTTGCGGCGGTGTTCGCCGACTACGACGCGGTCGTGGTGCCGTCCGGATCGTGTGTCGGCTCGGTCCGGCACCAGCACGAGTTGGTCGCGCGTCGGTTCGGGACGGCGAAGCTGCTCGACCAGGTCCGAACGGTGGCGGCGAAGACCTACGAGCTGTCCGAGCTATTGGTCGACGTCCTCGGGGTGAGTGACGTCGACGCCTACTTTCCGCACACCGTGACCTACCACCCGACCTGTCACTCGCTGCGGATGTTGCGGGTCGGGGACAAGCCGACCCGGCTGCTCCAGGCGGTGGACGGGTTGGAGCTGATTGAACTGTCGGACGCCGACCAGTGCTGCGGCTTCGGCGGGACGTTCGCGATCAAGAACTCCGAGACGTCGGCCGCGATGCTGACCGACAAGATGCGCCGGGTGCTCGACACCGGAGCCGAGGTCTGCAGCGCCGGGGACAGCTCGTGCCTGATGCACATCGGCGGTGGTCTGTCCCGGCTGCGGGCCGGTGCCCAGACCGTCCATCTGGCCCAGATCCTGGCTTCGACCCGAGAGCATCCGATGATCATGAAGCGGGATACCGCGGCGCCGACCAGGACGACGGAGGTGGCCGGATGAGTGCGCCGGTGCTGCTCGGTATGCCGGGGTCGGCGCCGCCGCCCGCCCCGGCCGGGGTCGGTCATCTGCGTGGTGGACGTTCGTTCCCCGACGCGGCCCGGACCGCACTGGCCGACACCCAGTTGCGGGCCAACCTGGGCCACGCGACCCGGACGATCCGGGCCAAGCGGGCGGCGGTGGTGGCCGAACTGCCCGACTGGGAAGAACTGCGGGAAGCCGGTCGGCAGCTCAAGGTGCACACCATGGCGCAGCTGCCGGAATACCTGCTGCAGCTGGAAGAAGCGGTGACCGCGCGTGGCGGCGTCGTGCACTGGGCCCGGGACGCCGCCGAAGCCAACGCCATCGTCACCGATCTCGTCCGGGCCACCGGGGCCGACGAGGTGGTCAAGGTGAAATCGATGGCCACCCAGGAGATCGGCCTGAACGAGGCGTTGGAGGCGGCCGGCATCGCCGCCTTCGAAACCGACCTGGCCGAGTTGATCGTCCAGCTCGGTCATGATCAACCGTCCCACATCCTGGTGCCGGCGATCCACCGGAACCGGGCCGAGATCCGGCAGATCTTCCTCGACCAGATGGGGGACGTCGACCCGGACCTGACTGACGATCCGGCCGTGCTGGCCGGCGCAGCGCGGCTGCATCTGCGACGCAAGTTCCTCTCGGCGAAGGTGGCGATCAGCGGGGCGAATTTCGCGGTGGCCGAGACGGGAACCCTGGGGGTGGTGGAATCCGAGGGCAACGGCCGGATGTGCCTGACCCTGCCGGACACCTTGATCACCGTGATGGGGATCGAGAAGCTGGTGCCGAAACCCCGAGACCTGGAAGTGTTCCTGCAGCTGTTGCCGCGGTCCTCGACCGGGGAACGGATGAACCCGTACACGTCGATGTGGACGGGTGTCACCCCGGATGACGGACCGCAGGAGTTCCATCTGGTGCTGCTGGACAACGGCCGGACGGCGGTGCTGTCCGACGATCAGGGCCGGGACGCCCTGAACTGCATCCGCTGCAGCGCCTGCATGAACGTCTGCCCGGTCTACGAACGGGCCGGCGGGCACGCCTACGGCTCGGTCTACCCGGGACCGATCGGGGCGATCCTCTCGCCGCAGCTGACCGGGGTCGAGGACAACGCCTCGTTGCCGTTCGCCTCGTCGTTGTGCGGCGCCTGCTATGACGTCTGTCCGGTCAAGATCGACATCCCGTCGATCCTGGTCCACCTGCGGGCCGAACACACCGAGGCCTACGCGGCCGAGCACACCGTGCCCAGTCCGGAGGCGGCGACGATGGGTGCGGCGGCCTGGCTGATGAGCAATCCGCGGCGCTGGGCGCTGGCCCTGCGCAGCGGGCGTCTGGGCCGGCTGCTCGGTCGACGGCGTGGAGTGATCGGCGGCGTCCCGCTGCCGTTGGCCAAGCAGTGGGGTGCCACCCGCGATCTGCCCCGACCGCCGGAGAAGACGTTTCGGGACTGGTGGGCCGACGAGCACGAGAATCCCACCGAGACGAGGATCCCGTGACCGCCCGGGACGACGTGCTGGCTCGGATCGAGGCCGCGCACCGGCTCGCGCCGCCACCGCGGTCGGATTACACCGACATCGAGCGCCGATACCGGACCAGTCGGGACGAGAACCATGATCAACTCGTCCGGTTGCTGGTCGATCGCCTGCTGGACTACAAAGCGCTGGTCCGACAGGCCGACGCCGATCAGTTACCGGGGGTGATCGCCGAGGCGCTGAACGAGCGCAGGGTGCACCGTCTGATCGTGCCCCACGGGATCGAGCAGAGCTGGCTGACCGGGTCGGCGAGCGAGGTAGCTCCCGAACTCGTACCCGACCGACCGGAAGTGCCGCTGGGAGTCGCTGAGCTCGACCGGGCCGACGGGGTGATCACCGGTTGCGCTCTGGCGGTGGCCGAGACCGGCACCCTGATCCTCGACGCCGGAGCCGGGCAGGGACGGCGGGCGCTGACGCTCGTCCCGGATTACCACCTCTGCGTGGTGCGGCCGGCCGACGTCTGCGCCGACGTGCCGCAGGCGATGGCCCGGCTCGACCTCACCCGACCGATCACCATGATCAGCGGACCGAGCGCGACCAGCGACATCGAACTCAACCGGGTCGAGGGTGTCCACGGCCCGCGCACCCTCGAGGTGATCGTCGTCAGCTGACGTCGGTCGAACGCCGAAGGTTTGCCCATCCCAAAACCCAACGATAGAAAGAAAATGATGCCCGACTGGAGAGCGTCCATGATCGCCGCCGACCACGACTTCGACGGGGCACCGCTGTTGCGGTCCACCTTCGACCTCGCGGTGGGCCACGGTGAGGTGGTCGGCGCCCGACTGCTGATGACCGCGTTCGGAGTCTGCGAGGCCTGGATCAACGGCCGGCCCGTGTCGGCGGACGTGCTCACCCCGGGCTGGAGCAGTTATGAGTGGCGGCTCCGCTATCGCGAACTCGACGTCACCGCGCTGCTCCAGCCGGACGCGCTGCTCCAGCCGGACGCACTGCTCCAGCCGGACGGTGCAACCGAGGGCTCAGGAGAGGCTGAGACGGTGATCGGCGTCGCCCTGGGCAACGGCTGGTTCCGGGGTCGGCTCGGCTGGGACGGCGGCCGCGCCTACTACGGCCCCGAACTCGCCGCCTGGCTGCAGTTGGAGATCGACTTCGCCGACGGGCACCGCCAGGTCATCAGCACCGCCGAGGACGGCTGGCGGTCGGGGCCGAGTGACGTCCTGGCCAACGATCTCTACGACGGCCAGACCGTCGACGCCCGCCGTCGGGACGATCGCTGGCGTCGGCCCGGCTTCGACGACAGCGGGTGGGCCGGCGTGCACGCACTCGGGTTCGACTCCGACCGGCTGACGCCCTACCTCGGTCCGCCGGTGACCCGGCAGCAGGAGATCGCCCCGGTCAGGCTGTGGACCTCACCGGGGGGTAAGACCCTGATCGACTTCGGCCAGAATCTGGTCGGTTGGATTCGGTTGGAGGTCGCGGGCGAGGCCGGACAGGAGCTCGCCGTGCGCTACGCCGAGGTGTTGGAGCGGGATGAGTTGGGCATCAGGCCGCTGCGCACTGCGGTGGCCACCGACCGGTTCGTGCTCAGCGGTGGTGCCGATGTCTTCGAGCCCACGTTCACCTTCCATGGCTTCCGCTACGCCGAGGTCAGCGGCTGGCCGGGCGAACTCGATCAGTCTGCCGTCGACTCCGGTGCGGTGACCGCGGTGGTGATCGGCTCCGACCTCCGCCGGATCGGTGAGTTCAGCTGCTCGAACCCGCTGCTGAACAAGCTCCACGAGAACGTGGTCTGGGGGATGCGCGGCAACTTCGTCGACGTTCCCACGGATTGCCCGCAGCGGGATGAACGACTGGGCTGGACCGGCGATATCGCCGCCTTCGCCCCCAGCGCCGTCTTCCTCTACGACGCGGCGAGCTTTCTGCGCGACTGGTTGCGCGATCTGAGCGTCGAGCAGACGAACCTCAACGGGATGGTGCCGTTCGTCATCCCGGACGTCTTGAAGTATCTGGAGCCACCGGCCAGCTTCCCCAACCCGGACAGCACCGCGGTCTGGAGCGACGCCGCCGTCTGGGTGCCGTGGGCGATCTGGCAGGCCTACGGCGATCCGGTCGTCCTGCGCGAGCAGTTCGACTCGATGACCGCCCACGGCCGCCGGGTCCGTTCGCTGCTGTCGCCCAACGGCTTGTGGGACACGGGTTTCCAGTTCGGCGACTGGCTCGACCCGGACGCGCCACCCGAGGACGCGGCCCGGGCCAAGGCCGACAGCGGTGTGGTGGCCACCGCGTGTGCCTATCGGAGCGCGACTATGATCGCCGAGACCGCCCGGATCCTCGACCGGCCGGACGAGGCCGAGGAGTTCCGGACCATGGCGGCCGGTTTGCGACAGGCGTTCAACGATCACTACGTGAAGGACGGCATCGTCCGCAGCGACTGCGCCACCGTCTACGCGCTGGCCATCGTGTTCGGTCTGCTCGACGACGATGACCGACAGGCGGCCGGCGATCGGTTGGCCGGGCTGGCCGAGGGCAACGGCTACCGGGTGTCGACCGGCTTCGCCGGCACCCCGTTCGTCACCGACGCCCTCACCGTGACCGGCCACCTGGACGACGCCTACCGATTGCTACTCGAGGAGGACTGCCCGTCCTGGCTGTATCCGGTGACGATGGGGGCGACCACGATCTGGGAACGCTGGGACTCCATGCTGCCCGACGGATCGATCAACCCGGGCGAGATGACCAGCTTCAACCACTACGCCCTGGGCGCGGTCGCCGACTGGATGCATCGCAGCGTCGGTGGTCTGGCCCCGCTGGAGCCGGGCTACAAGACGATCCTGGTCGCTCCCCGGCCCGGCGGCGGCCTGACCTGGGTCGAGACCAGCCTGGAAACCCCGCAGGGCAGGGCATCGGTGCGTTGGGAGCTGACCGAGGATCAGCTCGCGGTCGACGTCAGCGTCCCGGACGGCAGCACCGCCGTACTGCGGTTGCCGGGCGCCGAGGACGAGACCGTGGCCGCCGGCACCCACCGGCGGGTCAGTGCAACTGCGTCCCGGACGCCATGATCGCCGCGCCGGTCATGTCCAGCGCCGGTTCGTCGGTCTGCCAGGAGCGGACGTCGTCGAGGTAGACGCTGCCCGAGCCGTCGAACGCGCCGGCCTTGACCGCCGGGCTGGCGCCTGCTCCGGGGCAGTGCACCATGCCGTCCTGGAAGCCGCCGATCCCGTCGCTGAACAGGTCGGCACCGTTGGGGCCGTTGACCACGGCGCCGACGTCGAGCGGTGGGGTGCCGTCCAGTTTGCCGTTGATGTTGGCGATCTGATGCTGCATGCAGTGCGGGAAGGTCGTGCCTACTCCGACCATGAAGCTGACGCCCCACGCGTTGGCTCCGAAAACCCAACCCTGCAATGCGGAGGCGAGGGGCTCGAAGCGGTGGCTGCGGGTCAGCTGGTGATACCAGCCGGCGGTGGCGATCAGGCCCAGGGTGTGGGAGTCGACGTCGAACTGGGTGTCGTCCACCCCGCCACGGAACGGTTCACCGGCCGCGTGCTTCTCCGCCCCGGCGAGCTGCCGGGCGAGATCGTCGACCACCCGGGCGTCGATGGAGTGGTAACGCCGATCCCACCGGGTGGCCCGGACGAGTTCGGTGTGGGCTAGAGCGCTGACGTCGTAGAGGTTGAAGGTGTCGCCGGTGTCGTGCTCCAGGTAGCCGTCGGCCCAGTGAGCGGCGTCGGCAAGGTAACGGACGAACGGGCGGTGCAGGGCCCGGTCGGCCTGGGCCAGCTCGACCGCACCGAGCTCCATATCGTCGCGCCAGACCGTCTCGGGATAGAAGGCGTACGGCAGTGCGGTGACCAACTGTTCAGGCGGGGTAGCGGTGTCGGCCAACGCATAGATCGCGGTCGCGTCGGCCAACTCGGTCCGGGCTCGGCGTGGGTGCCGGCAGGCGTCGGCGCGGGCGGCCATCGCCAGTGCGGCCGACACCCGGCCGGCCAGGTTCGGGCTGAGCTGCTGACCGGGCTGGTTGGCCCGGAACACCGGCCGGTGCGCGGTGGCGTAGCGATCGACGAACGCGGTGTCCTGGTCGTCGTCGTCCGGCAGCCGGAACAGGTCATGATCACCGTAGAAGGTGCCGGCCTCGTTGCCCGAGCCGATCCCGACCTGGAGATCGAGCACCTTGCGCTTGCCGTCCCACATCTTCATCAGCCAGTCGGTGCCGACGTGCGCTTCGCTCAGCAGTGAACTCGGCGCGCGCCGTCCCACCTCGTTCTCGGTGGCGTAGAGCAGCACGTCGGCGTAGGCCGCGGAGTGGGTCAGCTTGAGGTAGTCCCCGGCGTCGGACCAACCGCCGGAGACGTTCCGCAGCGGGGTGTCCACCCTGGTCAGATCGGCGTCGACGATGGCGTCGGAATCGGGGTCGGCGAAGGTCGGCCAGGCGTAGGTCCGGGCGGCGGCGTCGTTGAGATGGGAGGGCCGGCGATCCAGGGCACCCGTGATCACGTCGGCGCCGTCGCGTTGGACCTGATCGAAGCTGACTCCGTAGCGCAGCACCGGCGCCCACAACTGCGCCGCCGAGCCCACCGGGAAGTCGACGGAGACGACCGGGGTTCCGCGCAGCCGCAGGTGATAGCGACCGTCGCGCCGCAGCCGCGACAGGTCGACCGTGTAGACGTCGGGGTACCGGGCGCTCCACCGACCGCGGAGCGTGGCCTCCGCACTGGTGACCCGACGGCCGGACCGGTCGAGCACGTCGACCACCGGATCGGACAACGCCCGCCCGGCCAGCAGATAGGCGTATTTCGTCTGGTGCGCCCGGTAGCCGAGCTGGTCGACCCGGATCTCGGTCGGCGCCACCGCTGGAGCCGGTGCTGCGGCAACCGGCATGGCAGCGGCCGGGACGGTGAGGCCGACCAGGGCCAGCGGCGCGATGCCGACCACGATGCCGACCACGATGCCGGTCACGATGCCGGGCCGAGTAGAACGCGAGATCCTGATCATGGTCACCCTCCGAGTTCGGGCCGATCCTCCTCCGATCGGAGCCATTGCGCCAGTGCCGTCGCGGCTCGGCCGGTGATCGCCTCGACGTCGCCACTTACCGTGCCCATCTCACCGGCCGCGATCGCGGTGTAGGTGCTGACCCAGGCGTCGTTCTGCCAGTCCGGCGCGCCCCATCGGGCCCGCGATCGGTACGCCTCGGCCAACGTCTCGTCGTGGTAGCTGACCTTGGTGCCCCGGACGGCGGAGATCAGCTCGGCGGCCTCGGCGAGGGTGAGCGCCTCGGGTCCGGTCAGGTCGTAGGTCGCCCCGAGGTGGTCGGCCGGCTGCCGCAGCACGGCGGCGGCCACCCGGGCCACGTCGGCCCGGGTCACCGCGGCGACCCGCCCATCGCCGGCCGGCCCGCGGATCACCCCGTCGTCGCCGACCAACTCGGGCAGGAAGTCGAGATAGAAGGCGTCCCGCAGGAAGGTGTAGTCCATCCCGGAGGCCCGGATGTGTTCCTCGGTGGCGAAGTGGTCGCGCGCGAGAGTGAAGGTGGCGTCCGGAGCGGCCCCGAGGAACGAGGTGTAGACGAGGTGCCGGACCTCGGCCGAGCCGGCGGCGTCGACGAAGGCGCGGTGCTGGTCGAGCCGGTCGGCGCTCTCGGCCGCCGAAACCATCAGCAGCACCTCAACGCCGGCCAGTGCCTCCCCGGCGGACTCCGTATCGGCGTAGGAGCGGAACATCGCCGGGGTGGCCCCGGCCAGCACCGGGGCCCGGGCGGCGTCGCGGACCAGCAGCCGCTGTTCGACCCTGGTCGCTTCTCCTCCGGCGGCCAGTTCGGCGGCGACCAGACCGCCGAGCGCCCCGGTCGAGCCGGTGACGGCCAGCGGTGGCAGATTCGATGGTGCAGCTCTCACGACGCCGATGCTAAGGCCTCGCCTTCAGCTCGCCGGATAGGATCTTCTGTCGCCGTACCCGAACGAAACAGAACGAAGTCAGAAGGAGAGTCGTGACGACCCAGGTCGAGACGTTGGAGTTCCAGTCCGAGGCGCGTCAGCTGTTGCAGCTGATGATCCACTCGATCTACTCCAACAAGGACACCTTCCTGCGCGAGTTGATCTCCAACGCCTCCGACGCGCTGGACAAGTTGCGGCTGGAAGCACTGCGGGCCGAGATCCCCGGCGTCGACGTCGACGATCTGCACATCGACCTCGAGGTGGACCGCGAAGCGCACACCCTGACGGTGCGCGACAACGGCATCGGGATGACCCGGGACGAGGTCGTCGCGCTGATCGGGACGATCGCCAAGTCCGGCACCGCCGAATTTCTGGCCGAGTTGCGCAAAGCGGACGCGAACACCTCCAGCGAACTGATCGGGCAGTTCGGGATCGGCTTCTATTCCAGCTTCATGGTCGCCGACACGGTCAGCCTGATCACCCGGCGGGCCGGCACCGACGACGCGGTTCGCTGGGAGTCCGGCGGCGACAGCACCTACACCCTGGAGTCGGTCGAGGACACCCCGGTCGGCACCGCGGTCACCCTGGCGCTCAAGCCGGCCGACGCCGAGGAGCAGTTGCACGACTACACCGCCGAGCCGGTGCTGCGCGAGATCGTCACCCGCTATTCCGACTTCGTCTCCTGGCCGGTACGGCTGGTGGTGCCGTCCAGCCCGGACTCCGAGAGCGGTCAGGAGGCAGCGGATAACGCCGAGCCGACCGTGCTGAACGCCCGGACGGCGTTGTGGGCCCGGCCGCAGAGCGAGGTCAGCGCAGAAGAGTACGCCGAGTTCTACCGGCACCTGGCCCACGACTGGACCGACCCGCTGGAGACGATCCAGCTGCGGGCCGAGGGCACCTTCGAGTACCAGGCGCTGCTGTTCATCCCGTCCCGGGCGCCGATGGACCTGTTCATGCGCGACGCCAAGCGCGGTGTCCAGCTCTACGTCAAGCGGGTCTTCATCATGGACGACTGCGCCGAGCTGATGCCGGAGTACCTGCGCTTCGTCAAGGGGGTCGTCGACGCCCAGGACCTGTCGCTGAACGTCTCGCGGGAGATCCTGCAGCAGGACCGTCATATCGCCCGGATGCGCCGTCGGCTGGTCCGCAAGGTGTTGTCCAGCATCAAGGACCTGATGACCGAACGTCCGGACGACTACGCCACGGTGTGGACCGAGTTCGGCAAGGCGATCAAGGAGGGCCTGCTCAACGACCCGGAGAACCGGGACGAGATCCTGGCCGTCTGCTCCTTCGACACGACTTACCGGGCAACGGCCGGGGACGGCGCCGATGGGGGCGAAAACACCGCGGGACCGCAACCCACCACCCTGGCCGGCTACCTGGAACGGATGCCCGAGGGCCAGGCGGCGATCTACTACCTGACCGGAGAGTCCCGGACGGCGATCGAGAGCTCACCACACCTGGAAGGCCTGCGGGACAAGGGATATGAGGTGCTGGTGCTCACCGACCCGATCGACGAGATCTGGGTCGACGCCGTGGGGGAGTACGAGGGCAGGACGCTCCAGTCGGTGGCCAAGGGCCAGGTCGATCTGCAGAGCGACGAGGAGCGCTCGCTCGCCGAACAGCGGGAGAGCGATTTTGCTGATCTGCTGGCCTGGATGGGAACCACGCTGGGCGATGAGGTCAAGGAGGTCCGGCTGTCCAGCCGGTTGACCACCTCGCCGGCCTGCGTGGTCGGCGACACCCACGATCTGACGCCCACGCTGGAAAAGATGTACAAGGCGATGGGCCAGGAGCTGCCGGGCGTGAAGCGGATCCTCGAACTCAATCCGACCCACCCGCTGGTGGTCGCACTGCACGACGCCTTCGCCGCCACGGGCGATCAGGACCGGGCGCCGTTGGCCGAGACCGCCGAGCTGCTGCACGATCTGGCGTTGCTGGCCGAAGGCGGTGACCTCGCCGATCCGTCGCGGTTCGTCCGGCTGGTATCCGAACGGCTCCGCGCGGGGTTGAGCACGACCTCATGAAGTCAAGGAGGGATCAGCCGGTCCAGGTGCGGTGTCGCCGGAGGACGGCCAGCAAGCCGGCGACCGCCTCGCGATCGGTGGCCAGCCAAGCCGGCGTGAGGATGGTGTCGGCGTCGAGCCACCGAAACCGGTCATGGGAGCCGTCGACGCTGGTGGGCGTTTCCTCGCCGAGGTCAGGCTCGGCCAGAGCGAAGAACAGCCGCAGCACGAGGTCGGGGCCGATCGGCCAAGCGCTGCCGTCGTCCCGGGTCAGTTCGTCCCCGAGCCGAATCTCGAGCCCGAGCTCCTCGCGCAACTCGCGACGCAGCGCTTGCCCCGAGGTCTCGCCCGCCTCGACCTTGCCGCCGGGGAACTCCCACTGCCCGGCCAGGGCGGCCGGCCCGGTCCGGCGGGCGGCGATCACCCGTCGCGGCCGGTCGAGGTCGTCCACCAGAATGGCTCCGACCACCGTCCGGACCTCGTGTTGCGGAGTGTTCAACGGGCCGTGGTCACCGGGCTGAGCCGGTCACAGGTGCAGCAGCGCGCTGCGGGCGGCGTGTGCGGCCAGATCCCGGTCGTAGCTGAGGATGTAGTCGAAATTCCGGTCCCGGTCCCGCGACGTCGGTGTCTTGCGATCACTCGCGGCCAGCAGGATCGATGCGGTGGGCCCGAGCACCAGCACCACCCACTCGTCGATCAGCGGATCGCGCCGGTCGAGGTTGACGGTCAGGGCGCCGGGCACCACCTGGCGCAGGCCGCGGGCGGCCACCACCACGGTCGATCCTGACGTCACCAACCGGTCGTAGCGTCGTCGGGTGTACGGCGTGACCTGCCGGGACTGTTGGAACGAGGCGAAGACCAGGGTCGACCGACCGGCCGAGCGGGCCACCGACTCGATCTGCTGGCTCAGGCCGACCAGAATCGGCTTGGGGGCGCGATGCGGGCGATAGCGCTGGGCCGCCAGGTCGAAGATGCCCACCGTCGGATCGGGCAACGGCGGCGAGTCGAACAGGTCCAGGGTGTAGTCCAGTTCCGGCGGCAGGTGCACCTGCCCCGGTCGGACGGCGGCGCCGCGGGCCAGCGTCGCGCCGAGGCTGACCGCCGCGTCGCGCAGCAGGTCGTCGTCGACGTCGTCGGCCAGCACCGCGGCTCCGGTGGTCTGGACGAGGGCGTTCAGGGTCTGGACGGTCTCCATGGTCAGGGCGGCGTCGGTGTTGCGTAGCACGGCCGGGTCGAGGGTGATCAACGCCGGCTCCACCACGGAGCCGGCCAGCACCGAACGAGGGGTGCGACCCACCCCGTCCAACCCGATCTCCCACCCCCGGCCCCGGGCGATCCGGATCAGGCTCAGGGCATGCGAGGGCCGCTCGAGGAGCTGGTCGGCATCGACGCTCACCAGTAGCGGGTGCTCGCTGTAGCTGCGGGCCTCCGGCAGGTCGGCCAGGGCGGCCAGATCGACCGCGAACAGCATCGGCCCGGTCGGCGGGCCGACCTCGACCCGGACGGCGCGCAGGATCGAGGTGACGGTGATCGCGTCGATGAAGGTGCCCGGCTGGGCGGCGACCAGCTGCACCGCCACCGGACGGGCGCTGCTCAGCTCGACCACGGCCCGCGCCGCCGCGGCGAGCCGCTGGCCGCGGAGCATGGTCTCGAGGAGGTCCGCGTCGAAGCCGGACTCGTAGTACATGACCCAACGCTACGGCCCTCGGGCCTTCCGCCACCAGAGCGCGAAGGTGTCGAGCGACGTCCCGCCTGGCCACCGCGCGCAGACTGCTGCGATCAGCTTCCGGATACGTCGACAGCAGCGGTCAGCCGAGCACCCGGTCGAGGTTGGTGGCGGCGCTGATCAGGGCGAGATGGGTGAAGGCCTGCGGGAAGTTGCCCAGTTGTTCGCCGGTGATGCCGACCTGCTCGGCGTAGAGACCGAGGGGGTTGGCGTAGGTGAACATCTTCTCCAGGGCCAGCCGGGCCTCCTCCACCCGACCGGTGCGGGTGAGTGCCTCGACGTACCAGAACGAGCAGAGCGAGAACGTCCCCTCGGCCTCGTCGCCACCGACTCCGTCCGGGGTCTGGGCGGGGTCGTAGCGGAAGACCAGCGAGTCGTTGACCAGTCGTTCCTCGATCACCGCCAGGCTGGAGAGGAACCGCGGGTCGGTCGGCGCCAGGAACTTGAGCATCGGCATCAGCAGCGTGCTGGCGTCCACGGTGTCCGATCCGGGGTAAGACACGAAGCAACCGACCTCGGCGTCCCAGCAGGAGGTCATGATCTCGGCGTAGATGTCGTCCCGGACCTTCGACCAGGCGTTGATGTCACCGGGCAGACCGCGCTGCCGGGCCGTCCTGATCATCCGCTCGATCGCCACCCAACACATCAACCGTGAGCTGGTGTGCTCGCGCGGTTCGCCCCGGATCTCCCAGATGCCGGCATCGGGCCGGCGCCAGTTCTCCAGCAGCCACTCCAGCGTCCGGACCAGATCGTGCCAGGCGTCGTAGCTGATGCCGGCGCCGTACTTGTTGAACAGGTAGACCGAATCGATCAGCTCGCCGTAGATGTCCAGCTGGAGCTGGCCGACGGCCGCGTTGCCGACCCGGACCGGCCGGGAGTCGGCGTAGCCGGCCAGGTGGTCGAGTTCGTGCTCGGCGTCGGGGACGTTGCCGTCGATGTCGTAGAGCACCCGCAACGGACCGAGACCGTCCTCGGCGTGCTGTTCACGTTCGCCGAGCCGTTGCGACAGCCACGCGATGAACGCGGCCGCCTCTTCGGTGAAGCCGAGGTGCAACAACGCATAGAGGCTGAAGGCGGCGTCCCGGATCCAGACGTAGCGGTAGTCCCAGTTGCGACCGCCGCCGAGCACCTCGGGCAAGCTGGTGGTCGGTGCGGCGATCAGCGCTCCGGTCGGCTCGTGACAGAGGAGTTTGAGGGTGAGGGCCGATCGGTTGACCGTCTCGCGCCAACGCCCGGTGTAGGTCGACTTGGCCAGCCAGGAACGCCAGAACGCCGTGGTGGCCTCGAACAGCTGGGTGGCGTCGTCCCGGTGGCAGGGAGTGAGCGTCTCATCGGCTCCGAGCACCTCCAGCACGAACAGGGCGCTGTCGCCCTCGGCCAGACTGAAATCGGCCACGACGTCGCTGCCGTCGGTCTGCAGCTCGGTGGTCGCGCTCAGCCCGAGGGTGATCGAGTCGCTGCTGATCACCACCCCGCCGTCGACGTCGCGGGTCTCGGGTTGCTCCAGCCCGTAGTTCGGCCGGGCGGCCATCCGCATGGTCAGAGCCAGATCGCCGCGGACGCCCAGCACCCGGCGTACCAGCCGCTGCCGGTGCTGATCGTCGTGGGCCTTCAGCACGGGCATGAAGTCGTGCACCTCGGCCACCCCGGCTTCGGTCATGAACCGGGTGATCAGGATGTTGGAGTCGGGCAGATAGAACTGCAGGTGTTTGAAGTCGCCCTCGCAGGGTCCGACGCTCCACGCGCCACCCTGCTCGTCGAGCAGCCGGGCGAACACGCTCGGCGAATCGAAGCGCGGGCAGCAGAACCAGTCGATGGTGCCGTCGGAGCAGATCAGCGACGCCGTCCGGAGGTCTCCGATCAGGCCGTGGTCGGCAATCGGCAGCCGGGCCGGTGTCTCGGCGCTCACAAGCGGATCCCGGGCCGTCGATCAGTCATGGGAGGAACAATCTCACTGCCGGCTGCGCAATTGCGGAGTCGGGTCCGGCCGGGTCGAAGAGGATCGACCCGGCCGGAGACCGTCATGGGTGCGTGCGTGCGTCGTGCGCGCGCGAGTGGTTGCGTAGCTGTGGGTTACGTGCAGCCTCGACTACTTCTGTTTGGGCGGCGTCGCCAGCCGCAACGCCGAGGCGATGGTGAAGTGCAGGTCGGTCTGGTCGGTCAGCCCGACCACGTTGGCCGCCTTCGGCCCGTAACCGGCGATCCGGACCTGGGTGCCGGTGTGCTCCTGCGAACCGCCTTGGGGTGCCGTCCCGTAGGAGATGGTCATCGGGGCGTCGTCGGCGGTCAGCAGGTTCGCGGTCAGACCCGGGGTGGTCTCACCGGTATAGACGATCTGGCTGGTGTGACCGTGGTCGGCGGTGACGAAGACCGAGGTGCGGCCGTCGCGCTTGGCGAAGTCCAGGGCCACCTCGACGGCCTGGTCGAAGGCCACCGTCTCACCGATCTGACCGCAGGCGTCGGCGGCGTGGTCGCGCTTGTCGATGCTGGCCCCCTCGACCTGTAGGAAGAAGCCCTTGTGGCCGGCGTTCAGCAACGCGATCGACTTCGTGGTCATCGCCGCGAGCTGCGGCTGGCCGGCCGGCAGGTCGGGGTTCGGCGTGCACCGGACGGCGTCCTTGGTGGCCCCGTCGGAGGTCGCCTTCGGACCGGTCCACTGCACCGGCAGGTTGCCGCTGGCGAACACACCGAGCACCGGCTTGTTCTGGTTAGCCTTGGTCAGGCCCTCCATTCCGGCTGCGTCGGTGACGATCTGGTAGCGCTGCACCTGAGCCCGCTGGGCCAGCGTCAGACCCTTGAACCGGCCGGCGGTGGCGGTCTGGTAGAACGATTTGGCGCCGCCGCCCATGGTGACGTCGGCCCGGGTTTTGAGGATCTGCTCGGTGATCGAGCCGAGACCACCGTTCTCCAGCGCCGCCTCCGGGCAGGTCTTGGTCGTCTCCACCGGGCCGTAGCAGGACCGGTCGGAGACGTGCGAGGCCTCGACGGCCGGGGTGGCGTCCTGGATCTCGGAGGTGGTGATGTTTCCGGTCTTCAGGCCGCGCTTCTTGGCCAGCTCCAGCAGGGTCGGTTGCGGCGTGCCGTCGACGTCGACGGAGATGGCGCCGTTGTAGGTCTTCGTCCCGGTGGCCCAGCCGGTGCCGCTGGCGGCCGAATCGGTGACGTAGTTGGGCTTCTTGGTCTCCTGGTCGAGCGAGAACGTCGTGTACTGACCGGTGAGCGGCAGTGCGTCGATGCCCGGGAAGCGGCCGTCGGCACCGTAGGCGTAGTTCCGGGCCGCGGTGATCTCCGAGTCACCCATCCCGTCGCCGATGAGCAGGATGACGTTGTCGGCCCGACGGCCGTCGATGGCGTTCCGCAGGGCGCTGGTCCGGTCGCCGTTGTTGCGGGTCGCCGCCCCGTGGCCGGTCACCGATCCGCCTGCGCTGGTGGCGCCGACGGCATAGCCGGCGGTGAGTAGCAGGCTGCCGACCCCGATTCCGGCCAGGGCCATCCGGCGTACCGAACGCTGTGGTGCTGAAGTCATGCTGTCTCCGTCTGGTTGCTGGTCCTGCCCCGTGCAGGCGCGGCCAGCTCATCGGTTGTCCATGAACTCTCAGCTGGGCCTCAGGTAACTCCGGGCCAAGACTGGATGAACGCCCGGGGACGACTCAGCGGACGGCCCGGGCTCCACGTTGTCCGATGGCGCTGAGGAGCCGGCCGAAGCCGGTGGGGGACAACCGGGTGAAGGCACTGAGCAACTGGGCGTCGGAGCCGATCAGCAGTCGCGACCGCCGCTTGACGACCGCCTCGATGATCTTCTCGGCGGCCCGGTCGGCGGGGAAACGCAGCGCCTTGTTGAACGTCTGAATCTGGGAGGCGGTGCGGTTAGCGTCGCATCCCGGCCGCGATCCGTGCGTTGGTGGCGATGTTGGTCCGGATCCCGCCCGGCAGCACACAGGTCACGCCGATGCCGACCCCGGCGAGCTCGTGGCCCAGGGACTCGCTGAAACCACGCAGGCCGAACTTGCTGGTCGCGTAGGCGGACTGGCCGTAGGGGCCGAGCAGGCCGAAGACACTCGAGGTGTTGACGATGTGGGCGTTGCCGTCGAGCTTGGCGTTCTCGGTGAGCAGCGGCAACAGACCACGGATGATGCGGATCGGCGCCCGCAGATTGATCTCCAGCAGCCAGTCGAACTCCGCCGTGCTGAGCTCGTCGAACCGGCCGGCCAGAGCGACCCCGGCGTTGTTGAAGATCAGGTTCAACCCGGGATGGCCGTCGCGGACGGAGTCGATCATGGTCTTTCCGGCCCGCGGATCGGCCAGATCGACCAGCAGGTGGGAAATCCGACGCTCCGGGTGCCGATCGGTCAGCTCGGCCGCGACCCGACCCAGACCGACCTCGTCCCGGTCGACGATGATCACGTCCGCGCCGCGCCGGGCAAGACCGTGAGCCAGTTGCTCACCCATCCCGCCGGCGGCGCCGGTGACCAGGGCGGTCGATCCGGCGACCCGGAACGGCGCCAGGGCGCTCATGCTGGCACCGCTGCGGCAGGGTGGTTCGTCTGCTCCGGGACGCTGATCTGCTCCGGGACGGCGATCTGCTCCGGGACATCGATCTGCTCCGGGACGGCGGCGCTGTTCGGCAGCCGGCCGAGACGGGCGCCGCGGGCGACGAAGACCATGTCTCTCCTCAGATCGGTGTGGGGGAAGGTGATCCGGTCCGGCAGGTAGCTCTGTCGGATCCGCCACGGCCCGCGGTCGCCGCTGTGGGGGAAGCCGGCCAGGCCGCGCCGGACGTAGCCGGAGGTGAGCGGAAGCAGTGGGGTCTCGTTCATCCCGGGCCGGGCGATCGGTACGGCTACGCCGTAGTTGCGGTTGATCATGAAACGCAACAGCCGGCAGACGTAGCGGCTGACCAGGTCGGACCGCAGTGTCCAGGAGCTGTTCACGTAGCCCACCGTCATGCCCAGGTTGGGAACCCCGCCGATCAGGCAACCCCGGTAGGTGTAGGTCTCCGGCAGGCGTACCGGCTCGTCGTCGACGCTGAGCTCGATCCCACCCATCGCTTTCATCTCCAGGCCGGTAGCGGTGACGATCACGTCGGCGGGGACCACCTCGCCATCGGCCAGTTCGACCCCGTCCGGCCGCCAGCGACGGATCTCCGCAGTCTTGATCTGCACCCGTTCCTCCCGCAGCGCCCGGAACAGTTCGCCGTCCGGGGTGGCGCACAGCCGCTGGTCCCAGACGTTGTAGCGGGGCGTGAAGTGGTCGGCCACGGTACTGGGCGGGATCGCCCGGGAGGTCCAGCCCAGCACCATCCGGCGGGCGGCGTCGGGGCGTCGGCGAGACAGCTGGTAGAGGAAGCTGGACAAGACCACGTTCCGACCCCGGATCACGTGGTGGGCCAGCCCGGCGGGCAGCCGTCGCCGGATCCGGTCGGCCTTGGTGTCGCGCCGGGGTACCGACAGTACGTAACTCGGTGAGCGCTGGATCATGGTGACCTCGGCGCCTTCGGCGGCCAGCGCCGGCACCAAGGTGATCGCGGTGGCGCCGGAGCCGATCACCACCACCCTCTTGCCGGCCAGCCCGAGACCCTCCGGCCAGAACTGCGGGTGGACGACCGATCCCTGGAACGAGCTCTGCTCACTGAACTCCGGCCGGTAGGCCCGCTCGTAGTCGTAGTAGCCGCAGCAGAGCTGGACGAACCGGGCGGTGATCGTCCCGGTCTGCTCGCCCGCTTGGTCGGTTCGGGCGAGCGTGACCGTCCATCGCTGCGTCGCGGTCGACCACGCCGCCGAAACGACTCGGGTCCGATAGCGGATCGAGTCGGCTACGCCGAACTCGTCAGCGGTCCGCCGCAGGTAGTCCAGGATGTCGGCGCCGTCGGCGATCGCCTCGGGCCGCCGCCAGGGCTTGAACGGGTAGGAAAGCGTGAACATGTCCGAATCCGAACGCACCCCGGGGTAGCGGAACAGGTCCCAGGTGCCGCCGAGGTCGGAGCGGGCCTCGACGATCCGGAAGGACAGCTCCGGGCACTGTTGGCTCAATCGGCAGGCCATCCCGATTCCGGACAGCCCCGCGCCGACGATCAGCACGTCGACCTCGTCGACCTCGTCGACCTCGTCGGCCTTCGTCGGCTGCGTCGTGGGCATCGTTGTCGGCACGGGCGTGGGCATACCGTCAGTTTTGCACCGGACCGTGCGGGCCGATCTGAGAGGCGGATTTCTCCGGTGCACCCCGGTCAGCCAAGAACCGCCCGAATGAGATCGATCACCTGATCCGGGGAGTCGGACAGCATCAGCCAGGTGACCCGAAGCATCCGCCAGCCAGCCGAGATCAGTTGGTTCTGCCGCCAACGATCGCTCTCGAAGGCGCTCGGGCCGTGGCTCGAGCGCCCGTCGACTTCGATGACCAGTCGTTGCCGGACGAAGGCGACATCGAGGAAGTAGAGCTGACCGGCCAGCCGCACCGGGTGATTGGCCCGCCAGCCTCTGATTGCCGGCGGCCCGCAGCAGGCGGTGCAACGCCCGTTCGGCTGCCGACCAGGGTTCGTCGCGGGAGTCGAGCAGAAGCTCGGCCCGGAGGCGGTTGCCGGCTCGGTTCCGAGTGGCGTTGAATGCGGTGTGCAGCGCGGACAACGTCGTAGCCCGAGTACGTAGTGCGGTGTCGATCCCGTCTCCGCCGTAGCTTTCGACCAGGTCGAGAGCGGTGAGCGCCGGATCGGTGTAGCGCCAGCCCCGGAACTCACAGACGAGTTCCGCCGGGACGACCCGCTCCGAGACCCGGTAGCCGGGGCGATGGCAGCGATGACTGCGACCGAGGGCGAGATCGATCTCGGAGATCGCCAGGCTCGGCCAGAACGAGACCGAGGCCGCAGCCGGTCCGGTCAGCACCGCGTCCGGCCTCCAGATCTGCGGCCCGCATCCGCATCGTGGGGGTGAGTTCCGTCGCGGTCGAGGCGTAGACGCCAGGTAGTACCGACCGGAGCTCACCCTGCCGGAGCTGCCAGTCGATGGCGCCGGACAACTCGGGATTGTCTCGTCGAGCCAGGATGCCGCCGCCCGAGGCCAGTACCCGCCGCAGATCCGATTCAACTGTCCTCACACTAGAGGAAGGCCGTTTTCAGGGGCAGTTTGTGAGCGATGCCCACAACCTTTCGGCGTTGGCCCTGGAAATGTCGGTCCAGTCAGCGAGATGCCGTCCCGTTCAGGCGTGAATCGGCTCGTCCGGCGGCACTGGACCGACATTTTCAGGGGAGCCCGCCGCGACCTGGATGTGGCCGCCCCAGGCACTCCTGCGGACCACTTGCCCGCAGTCCCGCTCCAGCGCCGTCCACGGGTGGGCGTCGATGTCGGCCCCGCCGAGGGCGCAGGCGGCTCGGGCCATCGGACTGAAGACTGTCGCCGCTCCGTTGGGTCGAGCCATGTCGATCACCGCGAGCCGACCGTCCGGGCGGACCAGCTCGAGCATCCGCGCCCAGGCCTGCGGCCAGTCCGGCATCAACGACAGCGCATAGCTGGACAGGACGGCATCGGCGGCGGGGTGATCGGCGCCGAGCAGGGCTTCGGCGGTGATCTGGGTGGCGTCGACCTCCACCAGCTCGACGTTCGACCATCCGGCCCGGTCGCACCGCTCGCGGGCCCGGTGGAGCATCGCGCCGCTGGCGTCCAACCCGACGATCCGTCCGGTCGGACCGATGCGTTCCTGCAGTAGGGCGAAGTTCAACCCGGTGCCGCAGCCGACGTCGACGACCACCGCGCCGGGGGTCAATCGCAACTCCGGCACGGCCACACGTCGACCGGCCCGATACACCAGCTCACCCGACCACCGGTCGTAGTGGCCGGCCATTCGTCGGTAGCGGTCGACTGTGCTCACCAGGACCCGTTCCGCATACCGTGACCCTATGCAACCCGCGCCACATCCCGGCCTGCCGAATCCGGTCGAACTCCTGGTGGTCGGTGGCGGTACCGCCGGTTTGATCGCGGCCAAGACCGCCGCATCCTTCGGCGCCGAGGTGGTGCTGGTCGAGCGCGATCCCGCGCCGGGCGGCGACTGTCTGTGGACCGGTTGCGTGCCGAGCAAGACACTGTTGTCGTTGGCCGGAACGGTGGCGGCGGCCCGCCGGTCAACTGAGCTGGGCCTGCAGGTGAGCGGGAGCATCGACGGCGCGACGATTCGCGATCGGGTGCGGGCCGCGGTGCGGACCATCGCCCCGGTCGATTCGACCGTCTCGCTGGAAAAGGCGGGCATACGGGTGCTCCGGGGCTCGGTGGTCTTCACCGGGCCCGACCGGGCCGATATCGACGGATGGGCGGTCACCTTTCGCCGCGCGGTGTTGGCCACCGGAGCGTCCCCGGCCCTGCTCACCGTTTCGCAGGACCAGGCTCCGCTGACCAGCGAGACCGTCTGGGATCTGAACGGTCTGCCGCGGCGGCTGCTGATCGTCGGCGGCGGAAGCACCGGCTGCGAACTCGCCCAGGCCTTCACCCGGCTCGGCACCACGGTGACCATCGTCGAACGCGCGCCGCGGTTGCTGCCCGGCGAAGATCCGGATGCCGGTGCGTTGCTCGGCCGGGTGCTCACTGAGGATGGGGTTGAGCTGCGAACGGGACGTAGCCTGCACTCGGTCCAGGGTGGGACGGCGACCCTCGACGACGGATCCCGGGTCGAGGTCGACCAGTGGCTCTGCGCCGTCGGACGCCGGCCCCGCACCGAGGACTGGGGCTGGCCGAGGCCGGGGTGCAACGGGACGAGGACGGAGCCGTCGCGGTGGACGACCGGCTGCAGACCTCGAACGAGCGGATCTGGGCGGCGGGTGACGTGACCGGTGCGCCGTACCTCACCCATCGCGCCGGTGTCCACGGCAGCGCGGCGGCGGCCAACGCCGTGCTCGGCCTCCGGCGGACGGTGCAGCGCGACGGCTGGCCACGGGTCACCTTCACCGATCCGGAAGTCGGCGCCGTCGGCGTCACGGGTGACGAGCAGCTGACCAAGCAGGCCGGGCTGCGGGCGGTGACCCTGCCGCACGAACACGTCGACCGCGCCGTCACCGATGCCGATCCCGGGTTCACCCGGCTGCTGCTGGATCGCCGGCGGCGGCTGCGTGGGGCGGTGATCGTCAGCGGACGGGCCGGCGAAACTCTCGGCGAAGCGGCACTGGCCGTCGCGCAGCGGGTCAGCGTCTCCGACCTGACCGGCGTCACCCACGCCTATCCCACCCTCTCCGACGGACTGTGGAACGCCGCGATCACCGACTATCAGGCTCAGCTGGCCGCACCGCCCTGGCGCTGGCTGATCGCCGGCCTGCGGCGTTGGCGGCTGCGTGGTTCGGCCTGATCCGGTGACCGAAGCAACCCAGACCCCGAATCAGACTGAGACCCAGACTGAGACCCAGAGGCCGACCGCGACACCGACCCGGGCCGGGCAAGTCCTGGTGTTGGCCTCGGTCGTGCTGCTGGCTCTCAACCTGCGGGTGGCCGTGGCGAGCCTCGGCGTGGTGCTGCCCCAGGTCCGAGCCGACACGCAGATGTCGGCGGTCTTCGCCGGTGTGTTGACCACGGTGCCGGTGCTCTCCTTCGCCGTCTTCGGCGCCTCGACCGGTTTCTTGAGCGGTCGGATCGGCCTGCACCGCTCGGCCGGGCTGGGCCTGCTGCTGGTCGTCGCCGGGCTGGCCGCCCGCCCGTTCGCGCACGGCCGCTGGCTGTTCCTGATCTTGACCGTGGTCTGCGTCGCCGGGGCGGCGATCGGCAACGTGATCTTGCCGCCGCTGGTTCGGCAGCATTTCCCGAACCGGATCGCCGCCGTCAGCTCGCTCTACGGCGCCACCCTGGTCGGCGGGGCGACGCTCGCCTCGGCGGCCACCGTCCCGCTCGCGTCCGCACTCGGCGGCTGGCGCCCGGCGCTGGGGCTCTGGAGTGGCCTGGCGCTGCTCGCTCTCCTGCCCTGGTTGGGATTCAGCCTGCGTCGGCTTGCCAGCTCCTCCGACCGATCCCGGCCCGGCGGCTCGGCGCACCCGACGGCGGGCTGGCCACTGCGCCGACTGGCCCGGTCTCGGCTGGCCTGGCTGATGGCGCTGTTGTTTGCGGCTCAATCGGCGCAGGCCTACGCCCAGTTCGGTTGGTACCCGGCCATCCTCGTCGACGGAGGGCTGTCCCCCGGACGAGCGGCACTGATGCTGGCGCTGATCACCGCGGTGGGGGTCCCGATGACCCTGGCGCTGCCGGTCCTGATCCGGCTGACCCGGGGACGATCCGTGCTGCCGATCGGTTACGGCGTGATCACCGTGCTCGGCTGGGTCGGCGTGCTGATCGCACCGGCGACCCTGCCGTGGTTGTCCGCTGTCCTGTTGGGCGCCGGTTCGACCGCCTTCACCTGGGTGCTGGCGATGATCGCCCAGCACTCCCGGACACCGGCCGGCACAGTCGCGCTGTCCGGCTTCGTCCAGGGAGTGGGTTACCTGATCGCCGCGCTCGGACCGTTCGGGACGGGCGCGCTGCACGACCTCACCGGAGCGTGGACGGTGCCGATCCTGGTGTTGATCGGGTTCGGAGCCCTGATCGGTCTGCTCGGGGCGATCGTCGTCGGGGCCGGGGACATCGAGGACGACCTCCGGCGAGCCGCTCCGGGCGAGGGGGCAGAATGACGTCATGATCCCAACACAGCCGTTCGGTCGAACCGGTCACGACAGCACCCGCATCATCTTCGGCGCCGCTGCGCTGAGTGACGTCACCCAGGACGAAGCCGACCAGACCCTCGCACTGGTGGCCGAGCGCGGCATCAACCACCTGGACGTCGCCGCCAGTTACGGCGACGCCGAGTTGCGGATGGGTTCCTTCATCGCCGAGCACCGGAACGACTACTTTCTGGCCAGCAAGACCGGCGAGCGCACCGCGGAGGCCGGCTGGGCGCAGATCAACGCGTCGCTGGAGCGGCTGCAGACCGACCATCTCGACCTGATCCAGTTGCACAACCTGGTCGACGAGGCTGAGTGGCAGACCGCCTTCGCCGCCGGCGGCGTGCTGGAGGCGGCGGTGCGGGCCAAGGACGAGGGTCTGGTCGCCAACATCGGCGTCACCGGACACGGCGTGACCGTGGCCCGGCAGCACCTGCGATCGCTGGCCGAGTACGACTTCGCCTCCGTCCTGCTGCCCTACAACTTCCCGATGACCCGCAACGAGAAGTACATGGCCGACTTCGAGGAGCTGCTGGCGTTGTGCGGCGAGCGGAACGTGGCGGTGCAGACGATCAAGGCGATCACCCGGGCGCCCTGGGACGAGAAGGCCGACCACTTCGCCGCCACCTGGTACGAACCGTTGCGTGAGCAGGAGCCGATCGACACCGCGGTCGCCTGGGTGCTCGGCCGGGAAGGAATCTTCCTGAACACCGTCGGCGACATCCACATCCTGCCGACGGTGCTGGACGCCGCGCAGCAGGCGGCTGATCACCCCGGTCGTCCGGACGCCGAGAAGATGACCGAGTTGGAGCAGGCCTGGGAGATGGCGCCGCTCTTCGTCTGAAGCCAACGCGGGGTTTGGCCACCGCGTCGTCTGGTCCTATCACCGATAGGCGTCTCTCAGCCCGAGCCCAGGCTGAGCCCAGTCGCTCGCAGCATCGTGGATGCGTCCGGCGCCGATCAGGCGCCCAGATGAGGAACAACCACGATGACGACGACCAACGAAACCCCTGAGCACCGGAACTACAGCCTCAGCGATCACCAGAACGCGAACCAGCCGACGGATTCCGCGCCGACCGAGCACTCCGCCGCTTCGAGGAAGGGACGCCGCCGGGCAGCCATCGGTGGTACCGCGTTGGCCGTCGTGGCGGTCGCCTGTGGCGGTGGCTACGCGGTGGCCCAGATGACCTCCGACAGCGCCGCGATGACCAGCACCTCCGCAGCGCAAGGGGCTCAGGGCGGGACGGGTGGCCGGGACTCTGCGGGTGGCGTGGGCAATGTAGGTCACGCAACTCCGCCGACCGGGACGGTGGCCGCCACGACCTCATCGAGCCTCACGGTGAAGCTGACCACCGGCGCGACGACGACCTACACCCTCGGCAGCGACGCGGTGGTCGAGAACGACGGTAGAGCAGCAGTTCGCTGTCCGCCCTCACGGTCGGCGAACAGGTAGTGGTGCTGTCCGGTAAGCCGGGCAGCACCAGCACCGTCGCGACCCGCGTCCTGGCCGGCAGCTCAGCCACCCAGGCTCCGGGCGACGGTCAGGCAGCGCGGGGAAGCGGGGCGTCCTGAGCCGGGTGAGTCCGGTGGTGTGGTTCAGCCCTTCAGGCCGCTGCCGGCGACGCCCTCGACGATCCGGCGCTGGAAGATCATGAACAGGATCACCAACGGCAACGCGCCCAGGATGGAGGAGGCCTGGATGTCGGAAACGTTCTGACCGAACGAGCCCTGCACCGTGGCCAGACCGACCGGGATGGTCATCAGGTCGGGGTTGGAGAGCACGAACAGCGGCAGGATCAGGTTGTTCCAGACGCCGACGAAGGTGACGATCGACATCGCCGCGATCACCGGCTTGCTCAGCGGCAGCACGATCGTCCGGTAGATCGTCCAGAAGCTGGCGCCGTCGATCCGGGCTGACTCCTCGAACTCCTTGGGCAGACCGTCGAAGAACTGCTTGAACACGAACACTGCGATCACCGACGGCACCTGGGGCAGGATGACCGCCCAGTAGGTGTTCAGCAGTCCGGCCGTGTTCAGCTCCTGGAAGACCGGCAGGATCAGCACCTGCGGTGGCACCATGATGCCGGCGATCATCAGCCCGAAGACGATCTTGCGGCCCCGGAATCTCAACCTGGACAAGGCGTAGGCGGCCATCGACCCGAACACCACGGTCAACAACACGGTAACCACCGAGGTGATCGCGCTGGCGAGGTACCAGTTCCAGATGTCGCCGTTGCCGAGCAGGGTGATGTACGAGGCCAGCGTGAGATGCCAATCGCTGAGGATCTGACCGGCCCCGATCGCCGAGCTGGCGTTCGAGGTGAGTGAGGTCTTCAACGCCCACAGGCTCGGGATCAGCCAGAACACCGAGAAGATGATCAGCAGCGATCCAGGAGACGACGGTGAAGGCGCGGCCGGAGCCCCTGCCCTGTTCTTGCTCAACCGCGATGGCGGGGCGGCCGCCGAGACGCCGTCGCGGGACTTGCGCGGCCGACTGGTGGTGTCGGTGAGGTCTGGCTCGCCATGTCAGGCCGCCTTTCGCTGCTGGACGTGTTCGACGATCTGACGGATTCCGGTGACGATCAGGATCACGATCAACAACAGCACCGAGGCGGCTGATCCGGCGCCGACCCGATAGTTGGTGAACGCGGTGTCGGTAACCAGTCCCGAGGACGACCTGGGACGAGGTGCCCGGACCGCCGGAAGTCATCAGGTAGACCTGGTCGAAGATCTTCAGGCTGGCGATGATCTGCAACAGCAGCACCACCGTCGTCGTCCGGTTCAGCAGCGGGACGGTGATCCACCTGATCTGCTGCCACGGCGTCGCGCCATCGACCGAGGCCGCCTCGTACAGCTCACGCGGAATGTCCTGCAGGCCGGCCAGGTAGAGGATGAAGTTGAAGCCGATCGTCCACCAGATGGTGGTGATCGCGACCCCGATCAGCGCGGTGTTCGGGGTGGCCAACACCGATGACGGATCGGTGACGCCGAGCGCGGTCCGTAACGAGTCCCACAAGCCGGTGGTAGGGGAGTAGATGAAGCTCCAGATCAGCGCGATGGCCGCCGAAGGCAGGATGAACGGGACAAAGAAGGCGAGCCGGAAGAACCACGGCCGCGCGCTGCACCCGGTTGGCCAGCACGGCCAGCACGAAGGCCAGGATGACCAACGGGATGGTGGTCTCGACCGTGAACAGCAGCGTGTGTCCCATCGCTTCCCAGAACAGGCTCTGGGTCAACATCTCCCGGTAGTTGCCGAATCCGGCGAACGAGCCGAAGCCCGGCCGCACCAATGAGGTGTTGAAAAAGCTGGTGATGAACATGTAGATCACCGGCCAGATCAGGAACAACAGGTAGAAGATGGCGAACGGGGCGATGAACAGCCAGGCGGGCTTGCCCTCACCCCGCCGTACGTCGGTGTTCGGGCACGGACCGGGGCCTGTGTCGAGCGGCTCGACATCGACGGCGCCAGGGTCGAGGTGGCCATCAGCGATCCTCCTTGATCATCTTCGGTGGCTATGCGACGGTCGACTCAGAGCGGGTTCTTGGTGTTGGCGTAGATCTGCAGCTGCGCCCGGGCCGAGGCCAGTGCGGCGGCCGGCGTGGCCAGACCCTGCTGGGCCAGGCCGATCTGCGCGCCGACGGTGTTCTCGAAGTTGGAGCCCGAGCCCGAGTACCAGGCCGGGGCGTCGTAGACGACGTCGTGTCGGCCGGCGCCGGCGTAGTTCGACTGTGGCTTGAGGTCTTTGTAGGCCTGGCTGTCCAGTACCGGTAGGTAGGCCGGGATGTGACCGCCCTGGGCCCAGGTCAGGCTCTCGGTCATCATCGCCTTGACGAAGCCGAGGGCCCGTTTCAGCTGGGCCTCGGTGCGGTGCTTCTTCGGCAGCACGAAGGTGTGCGAGTCGCCCTGGCAGGCGGCCTTGTCGAACAGGGTCGGGACCTCGACCATGCCGAACTTCAGCCCGTCGATCGACTGGGCGGTGGTGATCTCCCACTCGCCCTGCAGGTAGAAGGCGGCCTTGCCGGTGAACATCAAGGTCTGCGACCCGGCGTAGTCGGTGTTCGCCGGCATCAGGCCCTTCTTGGTCAGCGACTGGATGTAGGTCAGGGTCGAGAGCGTGATGTCGCTGGTCGTAGGTCAACGTGCCGGCCGTCGTCGCCCAGCCATGGCGTGGCGCCGTTGTGCTGTTGGTACAGGGTCTGGAACCAGCGCCAGCTGGTGGCGGTGTCGCCGACGGTGGCCACCGAAGCGCCGTAGGCCCCGGTGACCTTCTTGGCTGCGGTGAGTGCGGCCTCCCACCCGTCGGTGCCCTTGATCTCCTTCAGCGTGCCGTCGGAGTTGAGCAGGCCGGCCTTCTGGCAGACGTCGACGTTGTAGTAGAGGACGAACGGATGGGTATCCAACGGGAGCGCGAAGTTCTTGCCGTCCACCTTCTGCGCCGCCCACGGCTTTGGCGCTGAAGTCGTCGCTGGACAGGCCGACCAGGCCGAGCATGTCCTCGGTGATCTCCGCGGTCAGCCCGGCGTTGGCCAGGTTGGTCGACCGGGTCAGGTGCGAGATCGCGACGTCGGGCGGCGCGCCGCCGAGGGTGGCCAGCGAAACCTTGGTGTAGTAGGGGTTTCCCCAGGCGAAGGTCGCGGCCTGCAGCGAGGAGAGCCGCCGTTCTTGCTCTCGTAGTCCTGCTCCATGGTCTGCATCCGGCCGCCGTCGCCGCCGCTGAACAGGTTCCAGAAGGTCATCGTGCCCGGCGACAGTTGACTGCCGACCAGGCCGGCCGAGAGGGCGCTGCCGCAGCCGCTGAGACCCGCTGCCGAGGCCGATCGCCGCTGCGGCGCCGAGGCCACCGCGCAGTAGATTTCGGCGCGACATCCCGCCGCCTGGACGCTGAACCCAACGTCATCTCTAGCCTCCCCGTAGCCCTCGTTGGCCGTGGCGGCACCGAGTGAGACGTCCGACGAGGGACGTTCCGGCCTCGATGTCGGCCTGAACAGGAGGATAACCATCCCGATGCGTGATTGCAACGTTGTAGAGCAAACCGCTACAACGTTGTAGCCCGGCTGGGTATTCGGGCTGACGGCGGGTGGTTGGCGCCGCTAACGTAAGCGGATGCGTGCGACGGTCCGGGATGTGGCCAAACTGGCCGGGGTGTCGCCGAAGACCGTCTCGAACGTCGTGAACGGTCAGGTTCCGGTGAGCCCGGGCCCGAGATCACGGGTCGAGGAAGCGCTGTCCGAGCTGGACTATGTGCCCAATCTGTCCGCCCGTGGTCTGCGAAACGGACGCAGCGGCGTCATTGCTCTGGCACTACCCAACCTGCGCACCGCCTACTCGGCCGAGATGGAACAGCTGATCGTCAACGCGGCCACCCGGCAGGGCTGGAGCGTGCAGATCGAAGACACCGGGATTGCCGACGGGGCCCGCGAGGCCGAGCTGCTGAACAAAGGTCGGGCGCACCTGATCGACGGCCTGATCCTGAACCCGGTTCGGCTGGAGACGAGCGCCGTGCAACGCGGGGTCTCGCTGCCACCGGTGGTGCTGATCGGCGAGGTCGACCAGCCGATCGCCGATCACGTCTGGGTCGACAACGTCGCGGCGGTGGAGGCGATCACCGATCTGCTGATCCAGCGTGGTCATCGCCGGATCGCGATCTCGGGGTGATGGATTCGGCCACCTCCCGGCTGCGCGAGCACGGCTATCGCAAGGCGCTGGGGCGGGCTGCTCTCCGGCCCGACCCGGAGTTGGAAATTCCCTGCGACAGCTGGGACTCCGAGGGGGGTTACCGGGCGATTCGGGGTTGGCTGTCCGACCGTTCGGCCGGGCAGCCGCTACCGGAGGCGATCTTCTGCTTCACCGACTCGATGGCCCTTGGTGCGTTGCACGCGCTGACCGAGGCCGGGATCGCGGTGCCCGAGGAGATGAGCATCGCCGGCTACGACGACGTGCCCGAGGCCGCTCACTACACGCCCCCGCTGACCACCGTCGGCTTCGACAAACTCGCCTTCGCCGAAACGGTGTTGAGTTTGCTGGCCGCCCGGATCGCCGATCCGGACCGGCCCATCACCTCCACCACCGTCGACTTTCATCTGGTCGAACGGGAGAGCATCCGGCGACGCTGAGTCAGCTCGGCTGCGCGCCTAGACCTCCGGTATGCCAACGCGGATCGCAGCGATGTCCATTCACTGGTTCTCGGGCTTTACGTGGCTGAAGTAGGCAGATTAATGTCCCAGATCGTTGTCATGAAGGCCTGCTCAAGCGAATGGCGACCTCTCGGCCCGAGTCGGTGGGCGGACCACCGAACGATGGCACCAACGCCAGCCCACACCGGGCACCGTGATCTGGCGATCACCTCACGGCCGGGTCTTCCTGACCACGGGCACCGGCAGCGTCGATCTCGGCGACAACTCCTGCGCCGAAAAGGTTTGTGCTGTCGCCCCCCCACGGGAGCGGGTGGCGTGATTGCGGTCCTCAGAGGTGCTTTACCGTACCCTCTACAACGATGTAATGTTGCGGGCATGTCTGAAGCCCGCATCGTCATCGACCGTGACTTCACCGCCGGGGAGGTGCCGCGCCGGATCTTCGGCTCGTTCGTCGAGCACATGGGCCGGTGTGTCTACACTGGCGTCTTCGAGCCTGACCACCCGAACGCTGACGAGGACGGTTTCCGCACCGACGTGCTGGAGCTGACCCGTGAAATGGGCGTCAGCGTGGTCCGCTACCCGGGCGGTAACTTCGTCTCCGGATACAACTGGGAGGACGGCGTCGGCCCGGTCGGCGACCGACCGCACCGCCTCGACGGCGCCTGGCACACGGTGGAGAGCAACGCATTCGGGCTACACGAGTTCATGGCCTGGGCGGCCAAGGCCGGCGTCGAGCCGATGGAGGCGATCAACCTCGGCACCCGCGGGGTGAACGAGGCCCGTGAACTGGTGGAGTACGCCAACCACCCGGGCGGCAGCGCACTGTCGGATCGGCGGATCAAGAACGGTGCCGCCGACCCGTTCGGGATCAAGCTGTGGTGCCTGGGCAACGAGATGGACGGGCCGTGGCAGATCGGGCACAAGACCGCCGAGGAGTACGGCCGGTTGGCCCAGGAGGCGGCCAAGGCGATGCGGTTCGTCGACCCGAGCATCGAGCTGGTGGCCTGCGGCAGTTCGAGTCTGGCCATGCCGACCTTCGGCAGCTGGGAGCAGACGGTGCTCGGGCACGCCTACGACGAGGTCGACTACGTCTCGCTGCACGCCTACTACGAAGAGCACGACGGTGATCATGCCAGCTTTTTGGCCAGCGGGGTCGGGATGGACACCTTCATCGAATCGGTGATCGCCACCGCCGATGCGGTGGCGCCGCCCGGAAGAGCACCAAGAAGATCAACTTGTCCTTCGACGAGTGGAACGTCTGGTACACCCGGCCGGGCGATCACGACGCCCCGGACACCGTCTCCACCGCCGGCTGGTCCTACCACCCGCGACTGATCGAGGACGCCTACAGCGTGACCGACGCCGTCGTGGTCGGAACCTTCCTGAACTCCCTGCTGCGGCACGGAGACCGGGTCAAGATCGCCAACCAGGCTCAGTTGGTCAACATCATCGCGCCCGATCCTCACCGAGCCCGGCGGCCCGGCCTGGCGGCAGGCGATCTTCTGGCCGTTCGCCCGGATGTCGGCCCTGGCCAAGGGCGAAATCCTCCGGCTCCACAGCACCTCGACGAAGACCGACACCGCCCGGTACGGCGACGCCGATCTGGTCGACGTCAGCGGCACCTACGACGCCGAGACCGGCGCGATCGCCTTGTTCCTGGCCAATCGCGGGTTGGACGAGTCCGCCGAGGTGGAGGTCGAGCTGCGGGGTCTGAGCCCGGGGCGGTCAGCGGCGCCGAGGTCCTGACCGTGCCTGACGGCGGCTGACCGGTACAGCGCCAACACGATGGACGCTCAAGATCGGGTCGGGCTGAAGCCGCTGGACGGTGTCAGCGTCGACGGCTCGACCGTTCGGCTCACGCTGCCGGCGTTGTCCTGGTCGGCCGTTCAGCTACAGACGTCGCTCAGCTGAGCGCGGATCCAGGCTGAGGTCGACCCGGCCGGGAGTCAGTGACAGAGCTCGGACCGGATCCGGGCGTACCAACTGGCCGGGCCGCGGTGGGCGGGAGCGATCGCGTTGAAGTACTCCCAACCCGCGACACCGCCGAAGTCGTGGTGCTCGGCGGTCAGGGTGTGGAGCACGGTGCGCAGCGTCGCCGGAGCCACGTAGCCCGAACAGTTGGCCGGGTTGGTCACGGTGCCGGCGACGATCCGGGAGGGGGCGAAGCCGGCGGCGATCACGTTGTCGTAGGCGCTGGTGTCGGCCAGATCTCCCCATCCGCAGTAGAACTGGGCGTTGTACCAGTTGATCTGCGACCCGGCCCGCCGCTCGAGTGCCGCGTAGGAAAAGCCTCCGGAGAAGTGACTGTCGCCGGACAGATCCGAGGCGACCGGAGCCAGTGTGATGGTGAACCGCGGCCCGAAGTCGTGCCGCAGTGCGTGGATCAACTGCACGGTGTTCTGCAGGCTGAACGGCTCTTCGATATCGAGGTCCACGCCGTCCAGTCGGTAGCGCTCGAGGAAGTGCCGCAGGATCGGGTAGTAGACGTCGAAGTTCGTGGCCAGGTTGCGATAGCTGCCCTGGGCGGCACCACCGAGGAAAGCGTTCACCCGGACCCCGTGCCGCTGCAGGCCGTGCAGGTCGCGCCACATCCTTCTCAGCGACGGATCGTCCGCGGTCACGTCGTTGACGTGCAAACTGCGATCGTCGTTGAGGTGAACGGCGCCGACGTTGATGTCGGTGGCCGCCCGCGCCAGCGGCCGCGGATCGACGTAGTGTTTCGTACCGCTTGAATCGGTCGTGTAGATGGTCTGGTAGTAGGCGACCACCCGGTCATGGGCCCGTAGCGGCCGGTGCTGACCATGATCGGTCGCCGTTGCGGTGGGCGCGATGACGCCGATCAGAGCCAGGGCGCCGACGGCGGCGACACACCACCTGGTCACGAGGGACATCCGACGCATCAGTACCTCCGAAGGTCACGAGTGGGCTGCTCGGTCACACGATAGAACAGCCGGGCCCGGACCTGACCGCCGCAACCTCCCCGCCGCAACTCACCGAAGCAACTCACCGAAGCAACTCACCGAAGCAGGAGGACGATCTTCCCGCGGACCGACTCGTCCTCCAGCGCGGTGTAAGCCTCCCGCACCTGCTCCAGCGGGTAAGTCCTGCCCACCCGGATCAGCAGCTCTCCCCGTCCCGCCGATCCGGCCAGCTCGCCGAGGACCGCTGCTGTGCCGGCCTCCGAGCTGCCCTCGGCTTTCGCGCCCAATCGCTCGGCGCCCTCGAAGTCGATGATCGTGTCGATCCGTTCGGGCGCGACGCCGAGCTCGATCGCCAGGTCGAGGTAACCGCCACCCCGGGTGTCGATGAACGCGTCGATTCCGTCCGGCGATGCTGCCCGCAGCCGGTCGGCCAGGCCGTCACCGTACTCGATCGGTTCAGCCCCGAGGGAGGTGAGGAAGTCGGCGTTGTCCGCGCCGGCGATGCCCAGCACCCGTGCCCCGGCGCGGTTGGCCAGCTGCACCGCCACCGAGCCGACTCCACCGCCGGCGTTGCTGATCGCGACCACTTCGCCGGTCTGCGGCGATACCGCGCGCACGGCGGCGTAGGCGGTAGCTCCCACCACGTACAGCGATCCGGCATCGGCCCAACCGAGCTCGGCCGGCTTCGGGGTGAGCTGATCGGCCGGCACCACCACGAAGTCCGCCTGGGACGACCGCGCCATCGAGAACCCGATCACCTCGTCGTCCACGGCGAGGTCGGTCACGTCCGAACCGACCTCGACCACCCGGCCGGCGAAGTCGCTGCCCTGACCGCAGGGCAGCGTGGTGGGGAACATCTTGTCCATGGCACCTTGCCGGATGGCGATCTCGCCCGGGTTCGTGGCGGCGGCGACCACCTCGATCAGCACCTCACCGGCCGTCGGTTCGGGCCGAGGCACGTGCCGGCGGCGTGTACCGCTCGGCGTTCTCGGCGGCCATGTCGGTCTGCGTCCCGCCGGGCGCGATGGCGTTGATCCGCAAGCCGCGCTGCGCCAGCTCCGGGGCGAGATTGCGCACCATGGCCGAGACCGCAGCTTTGCTGCCGGCATAGAGCGTGTGTTGGAACACCGTCATCTGGGCGCTGACCGAGGAAGTGAGGACGAGAGCGCCACCGGGCTCCATCACCGCCGCCGCGGCTTGGGTGGCGAACAGTTGACCAGCCACGTTGATCCCGAAGACCCGTTGGTAGTCATCCGGAGTAATGGATTCCAAGCCCCGCGCCGGTCCGGCAGACGAGTGGTAGTTGATGGCCACCCGCGCACCCCCGGCCGAGATCCGGCGGGCGATCGCGGCCCCGATTCCCCGGCCGCCACCGGTGATCAGAGCTGTCTTGTCGGCGAGTCGCTGCGCGTTGACCGGCATCATGCCTCCACAGCAAGCGAAGTAACCGTTCGCTGTGCATCATCCCCGTGCGGTGAAACTCAATCGAGCCGACTGAGCGGGACCGGCGCCGGTCGGTCGACGCTGGACTGCACGCCGACCGCGACGCCGAGTTCGACCGAACGCAGCACCGACTGCATGACGTCCAGAACGTGATAACCGAGCTGTCCGCCGGCGCGAGGTTCCAGACCGTCCGGGGTGGCGGCGAGATCGGCGACGCCGTAGCCGCGACCGGCGTCGCGATAGCCGGCGGCGACAGGTAGCGTCTGCCAGTCGGTGGCGCCGAGCTCTCGCAGCTCGACGTCGCCGTCGAAGGTGTTCGGATCCGGAACGACCAGGCTGCCGTGCTCGCCGTGGAGCTCGATCTGCGCGGCCCGGGTGGCGACGGCGTCGAAGCTCATCACCAGGGTGGAGAGCACGCCGGACTGGCGTGGGTGAGGACGCCGGTGACGTGAGTGTCGATCGCGACCGGGAGCGATTCCCCGGCGCGCGGGCCCGCTGCCGATGGTGCGCTGCGTCGCGCGTGCGGCTGGCCGCGCCGATCACCGAGGTCACCGGGCCGAGCAGGGTGACCAGCGCCGTCACGTAGTACGGACCCATGTCCAGCAGCGGGCCGCCGCCCGGCTGGTAGTAGAAGTCCGGGTTCCGGGTGCCAGCGCTCGTGGCCAGGCGTGACCATGGTGGCGGTGGCGGCGATCGGTGCGCCGATCAGGCCGTCGTCGATCGCCGCCCGCGCGGTCTGGATGCCGGTGCCGAGGACGGTGTCCGGCGCGCAGCCGACCCGGCGCCCGCCGCCGCGGCGGCCTCCAGCACATCGCGCGCCTCGGCGGTGGTCGCGGCCAGCGGCTTCTCGCCGTAGACCGCCTTGCCGGCGGCGATCGCCAGCCGGGCGATCTCGGCGTGCGCCGCCGGGACGGTCAGGTTCAGCACCAGATCGACGTCGTCGTGCGCGAGCAGCTCAGTCGACGCCGAGAGCCCGCACGCCGGCGCGGGCTCGGCGGCGACCCGCTCGGCCCGGGCGCGGTCGAGGTCGGCCACAGCGACCAGCTCCACCGGCTCCAGCCGTTCGAAGGTGGCCAGGTACTGGGCCGAGATGGCGCCGCAGCCGACCCGACCCGATCGCCGACTGCGCTCACCGGCTGGCCCAGAGCAGCCCGCTTTCGATGATGGTCCGCACCGATGGGTGCTCGAGCATGTCGAGGCTGTGGCCCGGGGTGGCGACGAAGATCCGGCCCTTGCCCCACTGGCGGGTCCAGACGGCCGGCGAGACCACCGGCGCGGTGCCACGGGTCCCAGTCCCGGGCGGACAGTGTGGTGGTGGCGAGCACGTCGTTGTAGTCGTCCGACAGCACCCAGTACTGCTCGGTGACCAGCTCGAAGTCGTCGATGCCGCGCGGTGATCGGGTGCGTTCGGCCGCGGCCGGCAGCATGCTCGACCGTGTACGGCAGGAAGTTGTCGGCTGCGTCGCCGTGCGCTCGCCGGGTCCTTCGCCGGGATGGCAGGCGAACTGGCCGCCGATCAGCTGCAGGTAGTCCGAGCTGTTCCGGTAGGAATCGGCGATGCCGCCGTGCCAGCCGGCCAGCCCGGTGCCCGCCTCGATCGGCCGTCGCGGAGCCCGGCGCAGCTCGGTCGGTCTCGATGTGGTCATCGGTCACGCACTGCACGATCAGGTCGGTCTCGGCCATGGTACGCGGCGTCGGCGTAGACCGCCGGCGACTCTTCGACGCGGACCTGGTATCCCTGCTCGAGCAGAAAGGGCCGGAACAGGTCGGTGGCCTCCACGGGTACGTGACCGTCCCATCCGCCGCGGACGATCAACGCCCGCCGGCCCCCGCGTCCGCTCGTCTCGTCCGTTGCGTGGTTCGTTGCGTCGTCCGATGCGTCGTCTATTGCTCGATCTGATGGCGTAGTCGTCATAACGTGTTCCATTCTCCCCTCGGGTTCTCGTGGTCATGAGCGTGGGTCCTGCTCGTCGCTGGGGCTACGGACGGCGGTCGAGGACCCATGGATGGGTCGGTGGGCGTCGCTGCCCCGCTGCCAACCGATCCCGACCCAGTGGGCCAACCGGTCGTAGTCCAGCCCTTCGGCGGCCATGATCAACATCCCGGCGGTGACCAGCTCGTGCCCGATGTGTCGATCCGGACCGGCCAACCAGAAGCCGGCCGTCACCCCGGCCGCCTCGGCCAATAAATCGTTCCGCCCACCCGCGATCCGTCGGAGCTCCTCGATCGACCCGTCCAGTGGACGGCGTTCCACCGCCGCCCGCCAGGCCGTGCCGTGCAGAGCCGAGATGAGCAGGTTGTCCGACGACGCCATGGCGACAGTATCGAACAGATGGGCGAATCTGGCCAGCCCGACCTGACCCCCTAGTCTCAGACCGTGACCGTTCAGCTCAGCGGCAAGGCCGCCCGTCAGTCTGCCGACTACATCGCCTCCTGGTTGGCGTTCCGGCGTCACTACCTCCGCGTTCCCGGCGTCCAGGCGGCAATCATCGACGCCGACGGGATCGTGGCCGAGATCGCCGACGGCTCCGCCGACGTCGAGCGGGACATCGCGATGACGTCCGGACACCTGTTCCGGATCGCCTCGCACTCGAAGACCTTCACCGCCACGGTAATCATGCAGCTGGTCGAACAAGGCTCTCTCCGCCTCGATGATCCGGTCTCGACCCACCTGCCCTGGCTTTCCGGCCGCCCGCTGGCCGCGGTCACCCTACGGGAGCTGTTGTCCCACAGCAGCGGACTGATCCGGGACGGTCGGACGGCTGACTGGTGGCAGCTCAGCACGGCCTTCCCCGACGATGATCAACTGCGGATGCTGGCCACCGAGGACGCCACTCTGCTCGAGGCCACCGAACGGTTCAAGTACTCCAACATCGGCTTCTCGTTGCTCGGCTCGGTGATCGCGGCCGTGACCGGAACCTCCTACAACGACGAGGTCCGAAGCCGGGTGATCAATCGACTCGGGCTGGCCGACACCGACCCGGAGTACAACCCCGATCGGAGCGAGGAGTACGCCGTCGGCTACTCGTCGTTGGGCTACGCCGATCGGCGGATCCCGATCGAGCACGTCGACACCCGGGCGATGTCGGCCGCCACCGGGTTCAGCAGCACCGCCACCGACGTCTGCCACTACGCCGCCGCGCACTTCGACGGTGACGACCGGCTGCTCGGTGATCACGCCAAGCGGACGATGCGGCAGCCGTCCTGGGAGATCGCGGGTAGCGAGAATCGTTACGGGCTCGGTTTCGAGAGTTCCGATGTCGCCGGAGTCGGCATGATCGGCCACGGTGGCGGCTATCCCGGACACAGCACCCGGACCTTGATCGATCCGGTCGGCCAGGTGGCGGTCTCGGTGCTGACCAACGCGATCGACGGACCGGCGGCGACGCTGGCCGACGGTGTGGTCAAGATCATCGCTGCCGCCGGCCGCGAGCCGGCCCAGGATGAGCGGTTCGAGCTCACCGAGGCTGAGGTCGACCGATTCTGCGGCCGTTACGCGAGTCTGTGGGGGGTCTTGGACGTGGTCCGGCTCGGCGGGCGGTTGCTGCTGATCTCGCCGACCGCCGACGACCCGCTCGACTCACCCAGCGTGGTGGTGCCGGACGGGCCGGATCAGCTGAAGGTGGTGCGCGCGGGCGGCTACGGCGGCTACGCCGAGCGGCTCGCCTTCACCTTCGCCGAGGACGGCACGGTGGTCTCGGTCAGCGGTCCGTCCGGCATCACCCAGTGGCCGATCGCCGCCGTCGGCGCGCTGGTCGGCGACCATGATCAGGTCCGGGTCGGCACATTGCCGCCGGTCACCGCGCCGGAGAACTGACGACACCGGGGAGTGGGCAGCAGCATCGCTCGAGATCTGGCAACGCACTGCCGCCGGGGGCACGACACCCGGGCCCACGCGGGCTCAGGGATGCTGGGCGCCCTGGGCTTCGACGTGGACGCTGTACAGCGAGCGGCTGGCGGTCATGAACAGTCGGTTCTTCTTGACGCCACCGAAGCAGAGATTCGAGCAGGCTTCGGGCAGGGTGATCCGGCCGAGTAGCTCGCCGGTCGGTGCATAGCAGTGCACGCCGTCCCAGCCGGCGCCGCCGCCGAACGCCGCCGCCCAGACGTTTCCGGCCCGGTCGACCCTGATGCCGTCGGACTGCCCGGGTCGCATGTCGACGAAGGTCCGGCCGTTGCTGGGGCGGGCACCGTCCAGGTCGTAGACCCGGATGGTGGCCGTGTCGACGACGTAGAGCAACGACTCGTCAGGAGAGAAGCAGATGCCGTTCGGCCGGTCGATCTCGGTGATCACCGCTGCACCGCGACCGGTGTCCGGATCGACCCGGTAGACGTTCTGCGGCAGTTCCTGATCGGCCCGGTCGCCCTCGAAATTGCCGTCGATGCCGTAGCCCGGGTCGGTGAACCAGACCGATCCGTCGGAGTGCACCGCGACGTCGTTCGGCGCGTTCAGCGCCTTCTCCCGTCCGGCCTCGTCGGCGAAGGCATCCATCAGCACGGTGATCCGACCGTCGTGTTCGGTCCGGGTCACCCGGCGGCTCCGGTGCTCGCAACTGACCAGCCGCCCGAGCCGGTCCCGGGTGTTGCCGTTGGCGTTGTTCGAGGGGTGCCGGAAGACGCTGACCGAGCCGTCCTCGCTCCAGCGCAACAGCCGGTCGTTCGGGATGTCGGAGAAGAGCAGGAAGCGTCCGTCACCGAACCAGACCGGGCCCTCGAGCCAGCGACCACCGGTCCAGAGCCGTTCGACCACGTCGTTCCAGACGATCAGATCGGCGAACCGCGGGTCGAGGATCTGCACTGCCGGATCCGGAAAGCGGATGATGCGGCGGTCGACATCCCAGCCGTCGGAGCTCATGGCGCAGGACCTTACTCCCGACCTGAGCCCCAGTTCAGGCTGACAGAGGTTTGACAGGGTTCGCTCCGCTACTCCACAGCTGTGCTGTTCAGGCTGGGAGTTGTGACCGCGCGGATCGACGAGGACGACCTGACCGCTGCTCCAGACCACGATCGGGGGAGCGGTCGTCGGCGGCGACGCTTCCTGGCCGCGCAGGCGGCGGCCAGCGCCGGCGGACTGATGAGCTTGACCGCCGTCCTGCTCGGCACCCCGGCTCTGGCCACCCAGGCGCACGCAGTCAGGGCATCGCACAGCACGGTGGTCAGTGAGTCCGGTTCGGGAGGGATCAGCGGCCTCAGCACCCGCGTCGGGTGAGGCGTGGCGATCCACGCCGACGATTACGGTCGAGCCGCTGTCGTACCCGTGGTGTCCTTGCGGATCGAGCGGGTCAGCATGCAGACCGGTTGTCTGATCCAGGCGGTGGCCGAGACCGGGCAGTCGATCGAGGACGGATGCGAGTTGCTGGCCGATCTCGACCGTGCCTGGGGGCCGGACGGTGAGCTGGAACAGCTGGCCGGACTGGCTCTCGGCCAAGCCGTGGCCGTGTCCTGGGACACCGTCCTGCTGCTCGGCCGGACCGAACGTCCTGGTCTGGTTGTCGACGTGGAGTCACGTCGGGTGACCCGGGTCGGGGAGGTGGTCTTACCCGATCACGACGCCCGGCACGCGCTGGCGGCCGAGCTGGTCGCCTGCGAGTTGATCGATTGCGGCTGCCTGGCCGCCCAGGTCGATGTGGGGAACTTCCAGAGCTCGGCGAATCTCGGGGTTCGGATCCAGTTTGCCGGGACCACCGTGTCTTCGTGCGGGGGCGATGCGGAAGGCTAGCACCATGACCTCCATCGACCAGCACGACGAGACGGTCACCGAACCGGCGGCGGAGAAGGCCCCGGAACCGGCAAAGGTGGCGGTGATCGTGATGGGCGTCTCGGGCAGCGGCAAGACCACCGTGGCCCAGTTCCTGGCCGAGCGGTTCGGCTGGTCGATGGCCGAGGCCGACGACTTCCACAGTGAGGCGAACCGGAAGAAGATGGCGGCCGGCATCCCGTTGACCGATGAGGACCGGGCCCCCTGGCTGCTCACGCTGCGCGACTGGATCGATGCCCAGGACGGCAGCGTCATCCTCACCTGCTCGGCACTCAAGTTCGCCTATCGCGAGGTGTTGCGGACCGCCGACGCGCGGGTCGTCTTCCTGCACCTGAACGGATCCAAGGAGACCATCGGTCCGCGGATGGCCACCCGGACCGGACATTTCATGCCGCCCAGCCTGCTCGATTCGCAACTCGCCACCCTCGAGCCCTTGCGGCCGGGGGAGGATGGGGCGGTGATCAACGTGCAAGGGACACCGCAGCAGGTCGCCGAGCGGGCGATCGTCGGCATCGAATCGGATCTGGGCCGATGAGCTCGCGGGACCAAAACGGACACCCCACCGCAGATCCGAGAGCGGCAACGCTGGACGATCAGCAGGTCGATCGGACGCTGAGCCGGATCGGAGCGTCCCTGGCGGGTGTCCGACGCCTCGGCGTCGCTTTCTCCGGCGGGGTCGACTCCGCGGTGCTGCTCGCTGCCGCGGTCCGACTGCTCGGCTCGGACAAGGTCCTGGCCGTGCTCGGAGTTTCGCCCAGTCTGGCCACCGAGGAGCGGGCCCAGGCCCATCAGGTGGCGGGAGTGATCGGCGTCGGTGTGGTCGAGGTCGAGACCCGGGAGGGAGACCGGCCGGAGTACCGGGCCAACGGGGTGGACCGTTGCTTCCACTGCAAGGACCAGCTGTTCATCCAGATCTCCGACGAGGTGGTCGCCGCCCATCGGCTGGACGCGGTGGCCTACGGCGAGAACGCCGACGACGCGATCCGGCCGGACCGACCCGGTGCCCGCGCCGCCACCGACCATCGGGTGTTGCGGCCGCTGGCCGATGCCGGGCTGCACAAGGCCGAGGTGCGTGCGTTGGCCCGCGCCTGGGCCCTGCCCTGCGCCGACAAGCCGGCGGCCCCGTGCCTGGCTTCGCGGATCCCGCATCATCAGGAGGTCACTCCCGAGAAGCTGGCCCAGATCGATCAGGCCGAGGCCGCCCTGCACGGGCTCGGGATCGCTGACGTCCGGGTCCGTCACCACGGGGACATCGCCCGGCTGGAATTGAGTCTCGACGACCTGATCCGGGCCTCGACCGACCCGCTGCGAGCCGAGGTGCGTCGTGCGGTGGTCAAGGCCGGATTCCGCTACGCCACCGTCGATCTGGCCGGGATGCAGTCCGGCGCGTTCACCCTGACGTTGCTGGAGAACGGTCGTGGCTGAGTCGGCCGCCGCCACAGACGGCGGGCTCGCGGAGTTCGCGAATCTCGATTTCGACCGAACGGCGCGACGCGGGTACCCCGAGGCCATCTACTGCGAAGGGAAGTCGGCCGAGCAGGTGGCGGGGATCGCCCGGGCCGTCCGGGAACGCGGTGACGTCGTCACCCTGTTCACCCGGGCCGGCGAGGTGCACGCAAAGGCCGTGCTGCAGGAGATTCCGGACGCCTTCCACGACAGCGAGGCCCGGCTGCTGGCCTGGCCGCCCGCACCGCCGGCGACGTCCGGAGGTCGGGTCGTGGTGGTCGGCGCCGGCACGTCGGATCTACCGGTGGCCCGGGAGGCCATGCTGACCGCGCGTTATCTCGGCCGCGAGGTCGAGTTGATCATGGACGCCGGGGTGGCGGGGCTGCACCGGATCCTCAGTCGGCTGGAGACGCTGCGTTCGGCCCGGGTGCTGGTGGTGGTGGCCGGGATGGACGGCGCCTTGCCGAGTGTGGTCGCCGGTCTGGGCGCCGCGCCGGTGGTCGCGGTTCCGACCTCGGTGGGCTACGGAGCCTCGCTCGGCGGCATCGCCGCTCTCCTGACCATGCTGAACTCGTGTTCGCCCGGAGTCAGCGTGGTCAACATCGACAACGGCTACGGTGCTGGCCATCTCGCGGCGCAGATCGCCGCTCCCTTTCCGGGCGACGCGGCGTGACGGCAGCAGGGCTCGTGGACGGGTCTCGGCACGCCTGGATCGACGCGAGTGCGGGGATCGCGGGCGACATGCTGCTCGGGGCCCTGCTGGACGCCGGGGCAGAACTGGCCCCGATCCAGACTGCCGTCGACTCCGTGGTATCCGGATCGGTCCGCCTCGGACTGCATCCGGTGACCCGGGCCGGGATGCGGGCGGGCAAGGCCGAGGTGGCCCTGCTGGTCGACGATCCGCCCCATCGGACGTGGAAAAGCATTCGGGCCATGATCACCGATGCCGGACTGGCCGGTCCGGTGCAGGACCGGGCGTTGCGGACGTTCGCGGTGCTTGCCGAGGCAGAAGGACGGGTGCACGGGATCCCGCCCGAAGAGGTGCACTTCCACGAGGTTGGAGCGCTGGATTCGATCGCCGACGTGGTCGGTGTCTGCGCCGCACTGCAGGACCTCGGCGTCGAATCCATCAGCGTCGGTGAGGTGGCCCTCGGCTCCGGGCAGGTGAGGGCCGCACACGGAACCATGCCCGTCCCGGTGCCGGCCGTGGCCGAACTGGCCCGGGGCTGGCGGGTCACCGCGGGCGGTCAGGGTGAACTGACGACACCGACCGGGATGGCCCTGCTCGCCGCGTTGGCGCAGGCCTCCGAGGAGCTGCCGGCGATGGCGATTACCTCGGTGGGTGTCGGAGCGGGTAGCAAGGACGTGGTGGGCCGGGCCAACGTGACCCGGGTGCTGATCGGGGAGCGCACCTCGGGTCGTGAGGTCGGCGCCGGCTCGGCGGCGGTGGTGCTCGAGGCCAACGTCGACGACCTCGACCCGCGGTTGTGGCCCGACGTCCTCACCGGGCTACTGGCCGCGGGTGCGGACGACGCGTGGCTGAGCCCGATCACCATGAAGAAGGGCCGACCGGCCCACACCCTGAGCGTGCTCAGCGCCCCTGAACGTGCTGCCGAGCTGCGGGCGATGATCGTGGCCCGGACCAGCACCATCGGCGTCCGGCAGAGTGACTGGACGAAGTTCGCCCTGCCCCGCCGGTGGGTCGAGGTGGACGTGCTCGGTGCGCGGTTGCCGATCAAGATCGCTCATGCCGACGGCATGATCACCCGGGCCACCCCGGAGTTCGAGCCGGTGGCCGCCTTAGCCGCCGAACGAGATCGCCCGGCCCAGGACGTGTTGGCCGCTGCGGTGGCGGCCGCGGTGGCCGCCGGGCTCACGCCGGGAGCGAAGGTTCCCCAGACCGATGACGACGACGATGACTGATGCTCAGGCCGGAAACCGATCCGCCTGGGACGACGCGTCGACCAAACACGTCCAGGAGCATCAGACCATGCTCGACGACGCCAGAGCCGGTGGTTCGCTGCTCGAGCCCGAGTTGCGGCTGCTGGCGCCGATTCTGGTTGCCGGCCCCGACGTTGTCCATCTGCAGAGCGGGAACGCCGCCGAGGACGTCGGGTTGCTCAACGCGGGCGCGCGGTCGGTGGTCGGCGTGGACTTCAGTGCGGTGGCGGTCGCGGCGGCGCAGCGTCGAGCCGACGAACTCGGATTGGCCTGCCGCTATCTCGTCGGCCAACTGCCCGCCGTCCCGCTGGCCGACGGCTGCGCCGATCTCGTCTACACCGGTAAGGGTGCCCTGAACTGGCTGTCCGATCTGGACGCCTGGGCTGTCGAGGTGGTCCGGCTGCTGCGACCGGGCGGGCACCTGTTCAGCTACGAGGCCCACCCGCTGGTTCCGCTCTACGGTTGGGATCCCGGGTTCGCGGAGATCCGCACCGACCGCAGCTACTTTGCACGCGAGCACGTCAACGACACCTTCCCGGCCCGGGGGGCGATCGAGGCTCAGCACACCTTCGCCGAGTTGATCATGGCGGTGCAGCACAGCGGATTGACCGTGGTCGATCTGGCCGAATACCCGGAGCCGTTCTGGCGCCAGGACGGCGTCGAGGCCGCAGTCTGGGACGGTCGGCTGCCGAACGCGTTCAGTCTGCTCGCCCGTCGGGGTGACCGCTGAGGTCAAGACCCGACGTCGGGCCCTGGTGTCGGCGGTTGGTCAGCCACTTCACCCACAGTTACGAAAACGCCGATCTACGAACCGAAAGGACGATTTCACCATGGCAGCAGACCCCGTCCGGACCCAGTCGACGAGCGTGTCGACGGGCCCAGCAACAGACGATCGCTCGCCGGTCCGCTTCGCGGCCGTCGGACTCGACCACGCCCACATCTTCGGTCAGATCTCGGGGCTGTTGTCCGCCGGCTGCGAGTTGGTCGGACTGGCCAGTGACGACCCGAGCGCAGCCGTGGCGAAGCAGGTCCGGGAGCGTTGGCCGCAGGCGCCGTGGTTCGACGACCCGGCAGACCTGCTCAACGGCGAGACGATCGACCTGATCGTCACCGCGGCCGTTCCTGACCGGCGGGCAGCGTTCGCCGTCCAGGCCTTGCGGCACGGTAAGGACGTGGTCGCCGATAAGCCGGGGTGCACAAGCTTCGACCAACTCGACGAGATCCGACGGGCGGTCGCCGAGAGCGGGCGATTCTGGTCGGTGACCTTCTCGGAGCGCTTCGAGGTCCGCTCGGTCACTCGCGCCGGTGAGCTCGTTCGTGCCGGTCGGATCGGGCAGATCGTCCAGACCATCGGACTGGGCCCGCACCGGGAGGGCGACCGGGCCCACCTCGCGGGCGGGGCAGGAAGGCCCGACTGGTTCTACGACCGGTCTCGCTTCGGCGGCATCATCACCGACATCGCCAGTCATCAGATCGATCAGTTCCTGTGGTTCACCGGATCGACCAGCGGCGAAGTCGTGGCCAGCACCGCGGCCAACTACACCCATCCGGATTCGCCGCAGATGCAGGACTTCGGCGAACTGCTGTTGCGTAGCGAGAACGCCCAGGCATACATCCGCGTCGACTGGTACACACCGAAGGGGCTGCCGACGTGGGGCGACGGGCGGTTACTCGTCCTCGGTACCGAGGGGTACCTCGAACTCCGCAAGTACGTCGACATCGAGGGCCGCCCGGGCAAAGACCACCTGTTCCTCGTCGACGACGACGGCACTCACTACATCGACTGCTCCGACGCGGCGCTGACCTATTACGACGACCTGGTCGCCGACGTCCGCAATCGCACGACAACCGCCTGTCCGCAGGAGCACACCTTCGAGGTGATGCGGCTGGCTCTGCTCGCCCAACAGGAGGCCACGCTCAGAGGAGCCGCCCGATGATCTTGAGGGCAGAAACGGCGGAGCGGTTGAGGGTGACAGTGGTCGACAGGTCAGTCGACCAAGCCGGGGCCTAGCGGTCTCGCCAACCGTAGCTGGGGGTCCAGCCGAACATGTTCGCCATCTTCGAGCAGTCCACCGCCGAGGTCGGATCCTGGTAGTCGGCGGCGAAGCTGTCGTAGCCGTCGTAGAACTCCGCCATCAGCTCCTTCAGCCCACGCTTGGCGCGGGTGTCGGAGGCGGCGATCAGGCAGACCTCGTTGCCGTCGCTCGCACCCTCCAGTGCCGCCCGGTAGGCGGTGCCGACGTCGCGGGCGTCGATGTAGGACCAGAAGTTCTGCTTGCTGAGCGCCGGATCCTCCCATTCATCTTCGAAGCGGTCGTAGCCGTCGGGAGCGATGACGTTGTTGATCCTCAAGCCCACCCAGGAGGTGTCGGGATGCCGGAGCGCCAAGGAGTCGGCGATCACCTCGCTGATGAACTTGCTCAGCGCGTAGGCGTTCGGCGACGGCCGACGGTCGGACTCGTCGAACGGGATCTGGCTGGGGACGGTGCCGTCGGTGAGCAGCCCGGTCGCCATCTCACTCGAGGCATAGACGACGCGACGGACGCCGAGGTCGCCGGCCGCCTGCATCAGGTTGTGGGCGCTGATCACGTTGTTGTCGAACACGTCGATCTGGGCCTGCCCGCTCGGTGCCGGGTTCGCCGCCAGATGGCAGATCCCCTCTGGTCGGAACTGGCACAAGGCGTCATAGACCCGGCCGGCATCAGTGAGCTCGACCCGACAGAAGCTCCCGGGCAGCTCCAGTTCCGGCCGGGCAATGGCGTCGAAGGTCACGACGTCGTGGCCGGCTGCGGCCAACTCCCGCACCACCCATCGTCCGGCTCGCCCGGTGCCGCCCGTCACCACTACCCGCATCTCGTGGGTTCCTCTCGCTGTGTCCATCGGTTGCCTTCTGCAGCGAGCACGCTGCCTTGGTCGATCCAGCGTGAGCTTACGGCGAGCTACTCGACCAGGACTCGTCGGTCGTCGTCACGGTGGTGTCGGTGTCGGCGGCGTGTTCGATAGCCAGTGCGACCTGCTGGTCGTAAATCCCGTCGGACAGGGGATAAGGCTCTGGTCCTTCGCCGTGCACCCACCGGGCCGTCCGATCCAACAGAGTGGCGACCGCGATCTCTTCGTCCATCCAGCGTTGTCCCACGTACGGGTTGCGGTAGACGACCTCGGAGCCGAAGCTGATGTGCTCGGTGTCGTAGCCGATCAGGTCGAGGTCATGCCCGGTCTGGCGACGCACCAGCGGACTCCGCAGCAGGGTCTGCGCCGACGTCATCCGCACAACCTGGTCGTCGCTCAGTTCGCCGATGGTGCCGCGGACGATCAGCCGCCGGGACCGCAGCTGGTTGCGGGTCTGCTGCGCAGTGAAGTCGTAGACGCCTGATCGGCCGGAACCGAAGTCCAGCGTGGCAATCGTCGTGATCGTCGGATGCAGTCGTTGATCCTCGGTCCAACCCTGTCGGTCCAACGGGTTCATGAGCGGCGCGGTGAAGCGGCTCGCCCTGATCGTCACCGGGCTGCGCCCGACGTCCAGCAGGCCACGGATCAGCGAAACGGCGTGGTACTGCTGGGTGGAGGACACCTGGACCTGGGTCGGCTGACCGATCACCCCGGACCGGACCACCGCGGCCCGGGCGGCGTGTGCGGGCATCATCAGGTACTGCTCGGCCACCTGCACCAGTTCCGAGTCGCCGACCGCTTCCCACAGCGAACGCAGGCCCGCGAGGTCGGGCGCCGGCGGCGTCTCCGCCAACACCGGCACGCCGAGGTCGACGGCCCGGGTCACCAGCGCGGGGGTGGCCGACCACGGAGTGGTGGTGACGACGAAGTCGACCTTCTTCTCTCGCAGGCAGGTGTCCAGATCGGCGAAGGTCGGTAGGTCGAGGGCGCGCGGGGTCCGGACCACCACGCCTACACAGTCGAGGGAGGCGAGCCGCTCGGCCACGGCAAGAAACATCTGCGCACGGAAACCGCTGCCGATCAACGCGAAGGTGGTCACCGAACCACGCTAACGGCCACGAGCCGCAGCTGGGTCTAGCGTTGCACCATGAGTTCAGGTGATCTTCGCTTCTACTTCGACCCTGTCTGCCCCTTCTGTTGGCTGACCAGCAAGTGGATCCGGATGGTGCAGGCCGAGCGGGGTTTCACCGTGGACTGGCGGTTCATCTCGCTGCGGCTGATCAACTCCCACATCGACTACGACGCACACTTCCCGCCTGAGTACGAGGCCGGCCACACGGCCGGTCTGCGGTTGCTGCGGGTGGCCGCCAAGGTGCGCGCCGAGCACGGCGGGCAAGCGCTGGACCGGCTGCAGGCCGTGTTCGGAGAACACATCTTCGACAGTCCGCCGGCGGTCGAGGTGAGCGACGAGACGGAGCGTCGCGAACAGCGCGGCTCGCGAGAGTTCGTCGAACCGATGTTGACCGAGGCCGGGCTGCCGACCGAACTGGCCGACGCCCTGGACGACGGCTCCTGGGATGAACAGATCCGGGCGGACGGCGACGAGGCGCTGGCGTTGACCGGTAAGGACGTCGGTACGCCGATCATCCATTTCGAGCCGCCGGAGGGGGTCGCCTTCTTCGGCCCGGTGATCAGCCGGCTGCCCGAGCAGGAGACCGCCGCTGAGCTGTGGGACCACGTGGTGGGGCTGGCCCGGTTCGCCGGCTTCTCCGAACTGAAGCGCAGCCTGCGCGAACAACCGCAGTTGGTGGGTTTCGGTGTACCGGCCGGCACCACCGGCAAACAGGAAGACTGGCATGCCGGCAGCCGCCGGCAGAAGAAGTGAGGCTGAGGTGACCGAATCCCCGGTGCGGGACTATCAGCAATCGATCATCATCGGGACCGACCCCGGCACGCTCTACGACCTGATCAGTGACATCACCCGTACCGGCGAGTGGAGCCCGGTCTGCAAGGCGTGTTGGTGGGACGATCCGGCTGAGGCCGGGAGGGTCGGGGCCTGGTTCACCGGCCAGAACGAACTGCCCGGACGCAGCTGGCAGACGCGCTCTCAGGTCGAGACGTGCGACCGAGGTCGCGAGTTCAGCTGGATCGTCGGTGGCAGCTTCGTGCACTGGGGGTTCGCCTTCGAGGCCGGGGAGTCGGCGACCGAACTGACCGAGACCTGGCACTTCCTACCGGCCGGGATCATTATGTTCGAAGAGAAGTACGGCGATCGGGCGGCGGCGGAGATCGAGGACCGCACCCGCCAGGCCTTGGACGGAATTCCGCGGACGCTGGCCGCCATCAAACACATCATCGAGGCTTCCTGAACGGACTCGCCGGGCCTCAGGGGTGAAGACTTCTGGGCACGACACGTGTCCGGACCGTCAGCTCGGCCCTGGTTCAGCCGGCCGGTCGCCGAACGCGTTCAGTCCGCACATCCGCTGCGCGACCCGACCGGGGCGAGCGGCTCGGCGTCGAACTGGTAGCCCCGCTTGGTCACGGTCTTGATCAGCTCGGGAACACCCACGGTGCGACGCAGCCGGCTGATCGCCACCTCCAGCGCGTGCTCGTCGCTGCTGTCCGGCAGCTGCGCGGTCAGTGCCTGCCGGGTCACCACGCCGTCGGAGCGGCTCAAGGTGGTCAGCAGGTTCCGAGCGGTCCGACCGAGACGCACGCTGCGGTCGCCCACGACGACCCGCGACCCTCTGATCTCGATCAGCAGTCGGGCGCCTGCCGGCACCGAGCGCGGTCCGCGGAAACGCTGCACCTGACGCTCGGCCAACTGTTCGGTGACCAGCCGGATGAGGGCGCCCAGCCGGTAACGCTCCGGGATGAGCACCTCGGCGCCCGCCTCGCGCAGCGGCTGGGCGGTGATCGGGCCGACAGCGACCACGGCCATCTCCTCGGCCATCGCCCGGGTGAACTCCCGGTACAACCCGATCGAGGTCGCCCGCTCCAGGGTCGCGACGGCGGCCGGCGCGCTGGTGAAGGTGATCGCGTCGAGCTGTCCCTCGCACGCCGCCCGGATCAGTCGTGGCAGTCGGTCGCTGGAGCTCGGCGGCATCCAGCGGTACGGGGTAACGGTGAGCAGCTCGGCACTCAGGCCGGTCAGCCGAGCCAGTTGGTCGTCGTCGGTGAAACCGTGTAACTGGATCACCACCGCTCTGTCGGTCAACCCGGACGCCTCGACGGCGTCCACCAGATCAGTGGTCGATTCGAGGCCGGCGGTCTCGATGTCGAGCAGACCTGCGGCCCGGACCGCACCGTGCGCCTTCGGACCCCGAGCGAGGATCCGGGCGTCCTCCAACGTCTCGATCAGCTCGGCGCCCAGACCGGCGGCGTCGGCCACTTCAAGCCAGCGCTGCATCCCGTAGCCGGTGGTGATCAGCACCACCGCCGGTTTTCGTTGGATCACCCGTCGGGTGTCGGCGAGCAGTTCATCCTCTCCCGGGTTGTGGGTCATGGTGAGCGCCGGCGCGTGCAGCACCTCGCCGCCGCGGCGTTCCAGGGCGGTGATCAGGTCGGTCGATCGGCGATCGGAGGTGACGCCGATCCGGAACCCGTCCAGCGCTCCGCCACCGCCGGCCGGTCGGGGGGTTGCGGTCACAGCTGTCTCGCCGCCTCCCGGGTCGTCGGAATCGGTGCCCGGCACCGAAGTGTCGAGGCTAGGTCGGGGCGGTTACGTCCCAGTTTCTACCGGGTAACTGCTGATGACACCGGTCGTTCCGATCGTTCGTGAGACCTCACCGGCCTCGAGACCAGGTGTGAGCATTAGGTGAACGACCCGTAACTCTCGCCCCTCGTCGCTGTAACAGGGCCACCCGAGACTGACAGCGTGAGCTCCGCCGCCACCGCGACGCACTGCCCGTACTGCTCGTTGCAGTGCGGCATCGTGCTGTCTGCTGGTGGGGGGCCGGTGACGCTGGAACCGCAGCCGGAGTTCCCGACCAACCGGGGCGGCCTGTGCTCGAAGGGCTGGACGGCAGCCACCCTGATCGACCACCCGCAGCGGTTGCTCCGACCGTTGGTCCGCAGCACGCCCGGCGATCGTGGCAGCGAGTTCCGCGAAGCGACCTGGGACGAGGCGTTGGACGCGGTCACCGCGGCCATCGGCGACAGCCAGACGCGTCACGGCCGGGACGCGGTCGGTTGCTTCGGCGGCGGTGGGCTTACCAACGAGAAGGCCTACGCGTTCGGCAAGTTCGCCCGAGTGGCGCTGCGGACCGCGATGATCGATTACAACGGTCGGTTCTGCATGTCCTCCTCGGCCACCGCCGGCAACCGGGCGTTCGGGATCGACCGCGGGCTGCCGTTCCCGTTGAGCGATCTGGCCGAAGCCGACGCGATCCTGCTGGTCGGCTCCAACCCGGCGGCGACCATGCCGCCGGCCATGCAGTTCTTCGACGCCGGTCGTCAGCAGGGGGCGGTGCACATCGTGGTGGATCCGCGGCGTACCGCCACTGCCGCCGGATCGGCTGTGCATCTGCAGCCCCGGCCCGGCACCGATCTCGCCCTGGCCAACGGGCTGCTGTATCTGGCAATCAAGGACGACCTGATCGACCACGACTACATCGCCGACCGGACAAAGGGGTTTGCCGCGGTCAAGGCCGGGGTGAGCACCTACTGGCCGGACCGGGTCGAGCGGATCACCGGTATCGCCGAAGCCGATCTCCGGCAGACCGTACGGACGCTCGCTACGGCCACGTCGGCGATGATCCTGACCGCCCGCGGCGCGGAGCAGCACAGCAACGGCACTGACACCGCGCAGGCGTTCATCAATCTGGCGCTGGCCCTCGGGCTGCCGGGCCGGCCGAACTCCGGCTACGGGACGATCACCGGGCAGGGCAACGGCCAGGGCGGTCGCGAACACGGACAGAAGGCCGACCAGCTGCCCGGCTACCGCAAACTCACCTCCGCCGAGGACCGGGCCTTCGTCGCCGGGGTGTGGGGGATCGACCCGGACGAACTGCCCCGGCCCGGGCTGTCGGCCTTCGAGATGCTCGACCGGATGGGCACCGAGGGAGGGGTCCGCACGCTGCTGGTGATGGCCTCCAACATCGTGGTCTCGGCCCCAGACGTCAACCGAGTCAGGGATCGGTTGGCCGCCCTGGACTTCCTGGTCGTCTCGGACCTGTTCCTGTCCGAGACGGCTGCCTTGGCCGACGTGGTGCTGCCGACCGCGCAGTGGGCCGAGGAGGAGGGCACGATGACGAATCTGGAGGGCCGGGTGATCCGCCGCCGCCGGGCCCTGGCGCCGCCGTCCGGGGTACTGGACGACCTCCAGGTGATGAAGGCGCTGGCTGAGCGGCTCGGGCGCGGCGGGCACTTCTCCGACGACCCGGAGACGGTCTTCGACGAGTTGCGCCGGGCCAGTGCGGGTGGGCTGGCCGACTACGCCGGCATCAGCTACCGACGGATCGAGGCCGAGCAGGGGGTGTTCTGGCCCTGCCCGAGCGAGGACCACCCGGGAACGCCCCGGCTGTTCGCCGAGACCTTTGCCACCGCGGACGGGCGGGCGGCCTTCATCCGGGTCGAGCATCGCGAACCCGCCGAGTCCCCGGACGCGGAGTTCCCCTACGTGCTGACCACCGGCCGGCTGATGGCTCAGTACCAGAGCGGGACCCAGACCCGCCGGGTGCCCGGGCCTGGGCTGCCCCAGGGCGATCCCGAGGTGCAGCTGCATCCCGACCTGGCTCGACGCCTGGACATCGGCACCGCCGACATCGTCAGCCTGCAGAGCCGGCGGGGCAGTGCCGCGTTCCGGGCCAAGATCAGCACCGACATCCGGCCCGACACGGTGTTCGTCCCGTTCCACTGGGGCGGCGCCTCCGCCGCGAACGCCCTCACCAATCCGGTGCTGGATCCCTACTCGAAGATGCCGGCGTTCAAGGCCTGCGCCGTCCACCTGTCCAGGATCGGCTCGCCGGACGACCACCGACTCCTGACCAGCCCTCCGCCGCACACCAAGCACTCCGCCGCCACCCCGCCCACCCTCAACCAACTCCTGCACCCAGCACGCCGGAAGGATCTCCCGATGATCTCCAAGAACGTCTTCCTGCAAGGGATCTACCCCTTCGACGGCGCCGGTCTCGACAAGCCGGTCCCGATCGACGCCCAGCTCAGCCATCTGGTCGCCGACGGGCTGATCAGTCAGGCCCTGTACTTCCGTGGCGGAAACTCCAGCGAGGAGTTGATCACCGTCGTGCTGATGCGCGACGGGGTCCCGATGCGTTACTTCCCGATCGGCGCGAAGTCCGACGTCCACGTGCCGCTGCGTGTGGTCGAGGACATCGAAGGCGGCTCGGTGCTGGAGCTGCAGCTGGTGGCCGCCCTCGGGGTCAGCGGCACCGTGGTGGTCGACCTGGGCCTGGTGGAGCACTAGTGACCAATCTCATCGAGCAGTCCGACGTGTCCGTCTCTGATCAGGATCACCGCCGCCGTCTGGTGGTGATCGGCAACGGCATGGCCGGAGCTCGTGCGGTGGAGGAGATCCTGGCCCGTGGCGGCGCCGAGCAGTTCACCATCACCATGTTCGGCGACGAGCCCTACGGCAATTACAACCGGATCATGCTCAGCCACGTCCTCTCCGGTGAAGAGACCGACGCCGACATCTTCCTCAACTCGCTGGAGTGGTACGTCGAGAACGACATCACCCTGCACGCCGGGGTGCGGATCAACCGGATCGATCGGTTCGCCCACGTGGTGTTCGGCGACGACGGTTCGGTGACCGGCTACGACCAGTTGATCATCGCCACCGGCAGTCGTTCGTTCATGCCGCCGATGGACGGGCTGTACGTTGGCTCCGATCTGCTGCCCGGGGTGTTCGCCTTCCGCACCATCGACGACACCCGCAGCATGATCGACTACGTCGCCCACGACGACCACCGCAAGGCGGTGGTGATCGGCGGCGGCCTGCTCGGACTGGAAGCGGCTCGCGGTCTGCAGAGTCACGGACTGGACGTCCACGTCGTGCATTCCGGCCGCTGGTTGATGAACGCGCAGTTGGGTCGCGACGGCGGCGAGGTGCTCCGCCGCAGCATGGCCCAGCTCGGCATCGGCATCCTCACCAACACCCGAACGGTGGCCATCTGGGGGCCGGACAAGGTGCGCGGCGTCAGGCTGCGGGACGAGACCGAGATCGGCTGCGACCTGGTCGTCGTCGCCGCCGGCATCCGGCCCAACAGCGACGTCGCGCTGACCAGCGGGTTCACCGTCGAACGCGCCATCGTCGTCGATGATCAACTCCGCACCGACGACCCCGACGTGTTCGCGGTCGGCGAGTGCGTCCAGCACCGCGGCGAGGTCTATGGACTGGTCGCACCGTTGTGGGAGCAGGCGGTGGTGCTGGCGGACGTGATCACCGGCAACGACCCGTCGGCGGTCTACCTCGGCTCGCGGACCGCGACCAAGCTCAAGGTGGCGGGCGTCGACGTGGCATCGATGGGACTGACTGAACCCGAGCGCGAGACCGACGAACACATCGTCTTCTCCGAACCCAAGCGGGGAATCTTCAAGTCGATCGTGATTCGCGACGACAAGATCGTCGGCGCCACCCTGCTGGGGGACAGCAAGAAGGTGGCGTTCCTGCAGCAGGCCTTCGACCGTGGTCTGCCGCTGCCCGAAGCCCGGGTCGAGCTGATGTTCGACGTCGGCGGTCCGGCGGCCGAGGTCGGCGTGGCCGAGCTCGCCGACGACGCCCAGATCTGCAACTGCAATGGCGTTTCCAAGAAGACCATCATGGACACCGTCAAGAGTGGTTGCAAGACGGTCAGCGGTGTGATGGACGCCACCCGGGCCGGCAAGGGCTGCGGCTCGTGCAAGCTGCTGGTCAAGCAGGTGGTCGAGCTGGCCGCCGACGGCGCGCTGGAAGAAGACCCCTCGGCGCACTACTACGTACCGGGCATCGCCATGGACAAGCCGTCGCTGATGGCCGCGATCCGCGAGCAGCGACTGAAGTCACCGTCGGCGGTGTTCGCCGCGCTGGCTCCGGACGGCGCCGAGGACGCGAAGTCGAAGATGGGCCTGGCCTCGCTGCTGAAGATGATGTGGGGCGAGGACTACCTCGACGAACTGGACGCCCGATTCATCAACGATCGGGTGCACGCCAACATCCAACGTGACGGGACTTTCTCGGTGGTCCCGCAGATGCGCGGCGGGGTCACTACCGCCGAGCAGTTGCGCCGGATCGCCGACGTCGCCGACAAGTACGACGTCCCGCTGGTGAAACTGACCGGCGGCCAGCGGATCGACCTGCTGGGAATCAAGAAGGAGGATCTGCCGAACGTCTGGTCCGATCTCGGAATGCCGTCCGGCTACGCCTACGGCAAATCCTTTCGGACGGTCAAAACCTGTGTGGGGCAGGACTTCTGCCGGTTCGGCACCGGGGATTCCACCAAGCTGGGCGTCGAGTTGGAGACCCGGATGCAGGGGATGGAGAGTCCGGCGAAGATGAAACTGTCGGTGTCCGGCTGCCCGCGCAACTGCGCCGAGAGCTACGTCAAGGACGTCGGCATCGTGGCCATCGAGGGCGGCCGCTGGGAGATCTACATCGGCGGCGCGGCGGGCGCGCACATCCGCAAGGGCGACCTGCTCTGCACCGTCGAGGACGCCGAGACTGCAAAGCTGCTCACCGGCCGGTTTCTGCAGTACTACCGGGAGAACGCCAAGTGGCTGGAGCGGACCTACGCATTCGTTCCGCGGGTCGGGCTCGAGCTGATCAGGGCTGTGGTGGTGGAGGATTCCGAGGGGATCGCCGACCGGCTGGACGCCGAGGTCGAGCGGCACGCTCAGAACTACGTCGACCCGTGGACCCAAGGCGCCGATCCGGTCGAGCCTGGCCAGTTCCGCACCTCACTGCCACTGGAGGTGCTGCCCCGGGTGCCCAGTGACCGGGCCGAGAACCTGCTCGGAGGTGCCTGGTGAGCACCGATACCTCCCTCGACAATCCGACCGAGCCGTCGACCACAACGCTCGAGCTCGGTCCGCTGGACCAGATCCCGCTCGGCGCCGCCCGCGCGTTCGACGTGGCCGGCGAACAGGTCGCGATCTTCCGGTTGCGCAGCGGAGCCCTCCGCGCGGTATCGGCGATCTGCCCGCACAGGGGCGGGCCGATCGCCGACGGGCAGGCCGACGAGCGACTGGTGATCTGCCCCCTCCACCTGAACGCCTTCGACCTGGCCAGCGGATGCTCGACCACCGGTGCTGATCCGCTGCAGGTCTATGACGTCAGGGTGGTCGACAACCAGCTCGTCGTCACCCGCTGACGTCCCGAGCTTCGGCCTCTCCCCGCCGTGGTCACCCGTTGTGACCACCTATGGCTGCCCTTGCCTTTGACCCCACCGTCCACCCGGACCAGACCACCCAGGAACAGTTCATGACCAGTGTGATCAACCCCACGGATTCCCAACTCAGTACGGCCGCCCGCAACAAGGTCGGCGGTCACTGGATCGACGACTGGCGCCCTGAGGACGGCCAGTTCTGGGCCCTTACCGGCAAGAGGATCGCCTGGCGCAACCTGATCTTCTCCGTCCTCAGCGAGCACATCGGCTTTTCGGTCTGGAGCCTGTGGTCGGTACTGGTGCTGTTCATGGGCACGCCGTACGGCTTCACCCGCGCCGGAGAAGTTCCTGCTCACGGCGCTCCTGCGCTGGTAGGCTCGGTCCTCCGGGTGCCCTACACCTTCGCGGTCGGCAAGTTCGGCGGCCGGAACTGGACGATCGTTTCGGCGCTCGCTGCTGTTACTGCCGACGATCTATATCGCGATCGTGCTCGAACCCGGCGTCTCGCTCGGCACGCTGCTGATCGGCTGCATGCTCGCCGGGGTCGGCGGGGCAACTTCGCCTCCTCGATGACCAACATCAACGCCTACTTCCCGGCCCGGCTCAAGGGACGGGCACTCGGCATCAACGCCGGTGGTGGCAACCTCGGCGTGGCCGTCGTGCAACTCGTCGGGCTGGCCGTGCTGGCCGCCGCCGGGATCGGCCACCCCAAGCTGGTGCTGGCGATCTACATCCCGCTGATCGTCGTCTCCGGCGTCCTGGCTGCCCTGTTCATGGACAACCTGACCCAGAACTCCAACGCCAAGGGCGCTATCCGCGAGGTGATGGGCCACAAGCAGACCTGGTTGATCTCGCTGCTCTACATCGGCACCTTCGGCTCGTTCATCGGCTTCGGCTTCGCCTTCGGCCAGGTGTTGCTGGTGCAGTTCCCGAGCGACTTCCCGGTGCCGGTCAAGGCCGCGGCGCTGACCTTCCTCGGTCCGCTGCTTGGCTCGCTGATCCGCCCGCTCGGTGGTGCGCTGGCCGACCGGTTCAAGGGATCGGTGGTCTCGGCGATCAATTTCGCCGCGATGGCGCTCGGTGCGGTCGTCGTCCTGGCCGCCTCGCTGGCCAAGTCGCTGCCCTTGTTCATCATCGGTTTCGTGGTCCTGTTCGTCCTCAGCGGGCTGGGCAACGGCTCGGTCTACAAGATGATCCCGGCGATCTTCAACGCCAAGGCGCAGCTGGCCACCGGCTCGGGATCCTCGATCGAGGCCGAGACCAAGTTGGCCGGTCGCCGCTCGGGTGCGCTGATCGGACTGGCCGGCGCCATCGGAGGTCTCGGCGGCGTGCTGGTCAACCTGGCCTTCCGGCAGTCCTTTCTGACCCTCAAGAACGGCAATGGCGCCTATCTCGGGTTCATCGCGTTCTACCTGATCTGCATGGTCGTGACCTGGGCGGTGTTCGTCCGGCCGCGGGCGAGCCGGCTCGAAGGCGTCTGAGTGCCGACCCTTGCCGCTCCGTTCGGAGAGCACCAGGTCGAGACATCGACAGTGCTTCGATCCGCAAAAGGATGTGCCTACCGCAAGGTGAATGTGCGAACAACCGGCGCTGAATGAATTCACCTGGGCCGTCGATGTGTAGGCGGCTCAGTGCACCGGCTGGGGCTGGGATTGGCACCCGGTCGAAAAATAAGTTATCTACCCTGGTTGCTGTTGACGTTGATGGTGGTGTTTCCGCAAGACTCCTCCTGTAACGCTGAGTTTCCGGGTGCTCGAGATGGGCGCAGCGAGGGCGTTATGACTTCCCTTCTGTTCCGCGATCCGATCAGCGATTGCGCTCACACCTCGACGAAAGACCGGTGCTCTGGTGAAGCGATACCGAGTAGTACTCGCCGCTACGGCGGCCTCGACGCTGATTACCCTGTTGGCCGCGCCATCGACATCCTCGGCGCTACCGGCGCCGGCCGGCGCCCACCGGTTGTCAGCCCAGCAGTCGGCCACGGCGACGATGTTGGCGGCTCACGGCGGCGTCCGCAGCGCCGACGGTCAATGGATGCGGATGCCGAGCGGGGCTGACGTCTCGGTGGCACCGATGTCGTTCTCCAACTGCCCGCCCGGCTGGGTCTGCCTGTGGCAGGACGGCGGCTTCAGTGGGCGGATGCTGAGGTGGAGTGACCCGGGGACCAAGATCCCGCATCTGAGCGACTACGGCTTCAACGACGAGATGTCGGCCTGGGCCAACCGCGGCCCGCATTCGGCCGCCTGGTGGGAAGACTCCAGCTATCACGGCACCCGCCACAGCATGCCCGCCTACAGTTCAGCAGCCCACGGCGGCGACGACGTCGCCAGCTCGTTGAAGATCTACTAGATCTGTTTCCGCTACGGCTGGTCGCGATCAGGCGATCTCAGAGGTGGCTGACCAGAACGCCGTGGTCGGCGAGCTCGGCGAGAGTTCGGGCGCCGAGTTCGCCGACCGCGTCTTCCGGCGCCACCACCTCCGCGATCTCGCCGATCCCGGCAAAGCGGACGAACGCGGACCGGCCGAGGTTGTCCGCGTCGCCGATGACCACCACCCGACGGGCGCTGCCGACTGCGGCCTGCGCGATGTCTGCGGAGGTGGTCGTGTGCTGGCTCAGTCCGGTCTGTGGATCGACGCCGTCCGGGCAGAGCACCACGGTATCGATCGTGAATCGCCGTAGCTCGCTGATCGACCAATCGCCTTCCAGCGTGGCTGTTCCACCCCGGACGGAGCCACCGAGGTTGTAGACCGAGAGCGTGGTCGCCCGAGACAGAACGATGGCGACGTCGAGCGCGTGAGTGAGCACCGTGAGTCCGGGCCGGACGGGCGGATCGGTCGCCACGGCTTGGCCAAGTCGCAGTCCCGCATTCCCCGCCCCGATCAGCAGCGTGCCGGATCGCGGTAGCCGCGCCCACAGATGTCGACTGAAGGCGAGATCGTGCTCTTCGGGCCTGTCCGGGGTGGCGGTGGTCGCCGGTTGCAGCGCCACGGCACCCCCGTGCACGCGCTCCAGCTTGCCTTGACGCTCGAGGACACCGAGATCACGACGGATCGTCTCTGGGGCGACTCCAAGCAACTCGGCCACCGCCAGCACATCGATCCTGCGATCATGCTGCAGCCGCCTCAGCAACCACTCCAGTCGTGACGTTCGGCCCCATTCGACACCTGCCCCGTCGCCCCCGCTCGCCATCAGACCACGGCCAGTTCGGGACCGACGGCGTTCAGCTCGGCGAGGAGATCCGGGTCGGCCCCGTCGTCGGTGATGATCTTGTCGAGCTCGCTCGCCCGAGCGAACCGACAGAACGAATCGCGTCCGAGCTTGCCGGAGATCACCGGCAGGATTCGCCTCCGTCCGGCCAGCAGGATCGCCCGCTTGACCGCCGCCTCCTCGGCGTTGGTGGTGGTCAATCCGGCGTTCGGTGAAAGTCCGTTGACCCCCAGGATCGAGAGGTCGGCGGTCAGCGACTCCAAACGCTGCCGGGTCCAACTGTCCACCGAGGCCTGGGTGAGACCGCGCACCATTCCCGGCAGCATCATCACGCTCACGCCGTCGTGGTCGGCCAGCACCTGCGCGGCCGGGAGGCTGTTGGTGACCACGGTCAAGGATCGTCCGCGAGGCAGTCGGCAGGCGATCACGTAGGTCAGCGAGCCGGAGTCCAGCACGACGACCGAGTCGTCGAGGAGCTCGCCGATCACCGCGTCGGCGATCCGCTCCTTCTCGGCGCGTTGTTCGGCGTGCCGGGCGGCCAGGGCCTGCTCGAACGGCGCCGACTGCACCAGTTGAGCACCGCCGCGGATCCGCCGCAGCACTCCGCGGCGTTGCAACACGTCCAGGTCCCGCCGCACGGTCTCGCAGGTCACCTCGAGTCGCCGCGCCACCTCGTTGACCCCTACTCGGCCACCGGCCTCGACCAGGAAGTCGGCGATCGCCCGTTGGCGCTCCGGCGGGTACATCCGTTCTCGACCTCCTGAAAGCTCGCGTGCGCCACAGTTTGGCAGCAAATCGGGCACTTGTGCAGACAACTCGGGCAACAAATGGCTAGATTACGACTCGGTCTCGGTTCTGGACCCGGCACAAGGACTGCGCTACTGTCCGGAAACACAGCAAAACGGACTTCAGCTTCAACATCGTCCGGCCGCAGGTCTGGCCGGACCCGATCAACCTGCTCCACGCCCTCGACGTTCGGTGTCGCCCTGGGAGGCGACACGGCAACGAAGCTCAGAACCAACGAAGGAGAATCCATGACAAGACTCGCGAAGACCGGCCGGCTGGGCGTGCTCGCCCTGGCCGTCGCGTCGCTCGTCGCGCTACCCGCCTGCAGTGGCGCCGGTGGCAGCGGCGGCGTGGCCGGTGGCGGAAGTGGTGGTACCCACACGATCAACGTGCTGATGGTGAACAACCCGCAGATGCTCGCCCTGCAGAAGCACATCGGCGAGTTCGAGAAGCAGTCCGGGATCACGGTGAACTTCACCGTCAAGCCGGAGAACGACATGCGCAACCAGGCGGCGCAGGAGTTCGCGAACCAGTCCGGTCAGTTCGACGTGGCCACACTGAGCAACTTCGAGATTCCGTTCTACTCCAAGAACGGCTGGCTGACCTCGATGGACGACATCCCCGCCTACAAGAGCGACACCGCCTTCGACCAGTCCGACATCTTCCCCTCGATGACCAACTCGCTGAAGGGTCCGGACGGCAAGCTCTACGGCGAGCCGTTCTACGGCGAGTCCTCGTTCTTGATGTACCGCAAGGACATCGCCAAGAAGGTGGGCGTCAAGTTCAGCGAGACGCCGACCTGGGACGAGGTTGCCGCCGCCGCCGCCAAGATGGACGGCGCCGAATCCGGCATGAAGGGGATCTGTCTGCGCGGCCTGCCCGGCTGGGGCGAGGTGTTCGCGCCGCTGACCACGGTGGTCAACACCTACGGCGGCACCTGGTTCGACAAGGACTGGAACGCCCAGGTCAACGGCCAGGGCTTCAAGGACGCGACGACCTTCTACACCAATCTGGTGAAGGCTCACGGCGAGTCCGGTGCGGCCCAGGCCGGCTTCGCCGAGTGCCTGACCGCTACCGAGCAGAGCAAGGTGGCCATGTGGTATGACGCCACCTCGGCAGCCGGATCGTTGGAGGCCAGCGACTCCCCGGTCAAGGGCAAGATGGGCTACGTCCAGGCGCCGGTCAAGGAGACCAAGTCCAGCGGCTGGCTCTACACCTGGTCGTGGGCGATCGAGAAGAAGAGCCAGAAGTCCGAGGACGCCTGGAAGTTCATCTCGTGGGCCTCGGGCAAGGACTACGAGAAGTTGGTCGGGCAGGAAGACGGCTGGGCCACCGTGCCGGCCGGCAAGCGTGAGTCGACCTACTCCAACGCCGACTACGTGAAGGCGGCCAGCGCCTTCGCCGAGCCGACCAAGACGGCGATCGAGAACGCCAACCCGACAGACCCCGGCGTCCAGCCGCGGCCGACGGTCGGCATCCAGTTCGTCGACATCCCCGAGTTCACCGACTTCGCCACCAAGATCTCTCAGGACGTCTCGGCGGTGATCGCGGGCAAAGAGACCGTGGACAACGCGTTGACCAACGGTCAGAAGCTCGCACAGACCGCGGGCGACAAGTACAAGAACAAGTAGTCGCCTCGGGGCCGGGTCGTGCTGCGTGAGCGGTGCGACCCGGCCCTGGTCCGATCCTGATCAGGACGGGTCCCGCAAACTGCCGGAGATCAGTAACCCGCTCTACTCGTCGCACCCTCTCGACCGGTCGCCGCGGCGGCCACTCCCATTCCACGAGGAGACCACTGATGGCCACCGCCACCGCAGCACCACCGAGCCAGGCAGCTCCGGACAAGAAACCCCGGAAGGCGCCTCAACCGAGCTTCAGTGATCGCTGGCTCGACAAGAAGGGCTGGACTCGGCGGGTGCCGCTGCTGCCGGCGTTGATCTTCGTGGTGGTGATGACTCAGCTGCCGTTCTTGGCCACCATCATCATCTCCTTCACCAGCTGGAACGCCAACTATCCCGACGACACTTCCTTTGGCACGCTGAAGAACTTCCAGACGGTTTTCACCGACAGCAGCCTGCGCAACAGTGTGCTGTTCACGATCCTGCTGACGGTCACCGTGGTGCTGGTCTCGCTGGCCTTCGGCCTGGGCATCGCCCTGTTGCTGAACCGCAAGTTCATCGGCCGTGGCGCGGTCCGGACGATGATGATCGCTCCGTTCCTGGTGGTTCCGGTCGCGGCGGCGCTGCTGTGGAAGCACGCTCTCTACAACCCTGAATACGGCCTCTTCAACGGGCTGCTGCGCCAGTTCTTCGGAGCGGGCGCACCGCAGCCGGACTGGATCACCGACGTCCCGCGGCTGGCCATCATGGGCGAGCTGATCTGGCAGTGGACGCCGTTCATGACCCTGATTCTGCTGGCCGGGCTGCAATCCCGTCCGGGTGACGTGATGGAGGCGGCCCAGGTCGACGGCGCAAACGCGTGGCAGAGTTTTGCCAACATCACGATGCCGCACATGCGGCGCTACCTCGAACTCGCCGGCCTGCTCGGCACCATCTACATCATTCAGCAGTTCGACTCGGTCTTCACCCTGACCGCCGGTGCCTACAACACGGCCAACCTGCCCTACACGATCTATCAGACGCTCTACAACGCCCAGGACTACGGCCTGGCTTCCGCTCAGGGCGTGATCGTGGTAATCGGCACCATCGTCATCGCCACCTTCGCTCTGCGCACCGTGTCCAGCCTGTTCGAAGAAGGGAACTGACGATGACGACAGCACTCGCCTCCGCGCCGTCCAAACTGGCGGCGACGCGACGCTCCTCCAACGCCCGTGCTCGCCACCTCGGCTCCCGCAAGGCCACCGTCCTGCTCGGTCTGCTCGCCTGGGTGATCGGGATCATCTTCGTGTTCCCGGTGTTCTGGATGCTGCTGACCAGCCTGCATTCGGAGGTGAACGCGGCGACGAATCCGCCGAGCTTCTTCGCTCCGCTCACTCTGGACGGCTACCGCGAGTTCTTCGGTGCCTCGTCCGGGGCAAGCCCGTGGCCGCCGTTGATCAACTCGGCGACCGCGTCCATCGTCTCCACCATCGTGGTCATCGTGCTCGCCATCCCGGCGGCCTACGCGCTCTCGGTGAGGCCGGTGCAGAAGTGGACGGACGTGATGTTCTTCTTCCTCTCCACCAAGTTCCTGCCCGCGGTGGCCGGCCTGCTGCCGCTCTACATCATCGCCAAGACGATCGGGGTGCTGGACAACATCAACTTCATGGTCATCCTCTACACCGCCATGAACCTGCCGATCGCGGTCTGGATGCTGCGTTCCTTCCTGGCCGACATTCCGGTCGAGCTGTTCGAGGCCGCCGCGCTGGACGGCGCCGGTCTGATCCGCACGCTCCGCAGCGTGATCGTCCCGATCATCTCACCGGGAATCGCGGCCACGGCGCTGATCTGCTTCATCTTCTCCTGGAACGAACTGCTGCTGGCCAACACCCTGACCAGCATCGTGGCTCAGACCGCGCCGGTGTTCCTAACCAGTTTCGTCACCTCCCAGGGCCTGTTCCTGGCCAAGGTGTGCGCCGCCGCCACGGCAGTCTCGCTACCGGTGCTGATCGCCGGCTTCGCCGCCCAGGACAAGCTGGTCCAGGGCCTCTCGCTCGGTGCGGTCAAGTAGCGACAGGGACGGCATAGACACGAGCTCAGTTCTCGCTTCGGACGGGGAGATCTAGGCCCCGTCCGAACCGGGTGAGCAGGATGCTCACGCAGGCCAGCAGATGAACACCGGCCAACAGCAGCATGGTCGGCCGGACACCGAGCTGGGTGCCCAGGCGCCGGCGGCCAAGCCGGCCAGCGGCATCGTGCCGGTGTTGACGAGCTGGCTTGTCGTCAGCACCCGGCCCATCAGTTCGGCCGGCACGTAGCGCTGCCGCCAGGCTCCGCGGATCACGTTGCCGCCGACCACCGCGACTCCGACCAGCAGCAGGCCGGCGGCGGTCAGCCCCACCTGTCGACCGCTGCCTGGGCAGGCGATCAGCAGGGCACTCGGCCCGGAACACAGGAACAACGCGGTCGACGCCCGGCCGGCGCCGATCCGACGAGCCAGCGGCGGGGCGATGACCGTACAAGGGCTCTTGTGCAATGGCTGCATGGGCGTCGGCTCACCGCCTGCGGGTGGTGTCCTCCAGCAGCTCGTCCACCGCTGACGCCAGCACCGACGGCTCGACCTCGGCGATCACGTACCGATGCCGCCCGTCGGGGCTCTCGGTGAAGGTGGAGACGCCGTCCGGATCGAGCTGGACGCGGCCGGGCGGCGAGAGCCGGAACAGTCCCGAATCGGGGCCCAGAGCGAAGAGGACAGTGAGGGGGTCCCAGCTCTCCCGGCCCAGTCGGCCCGGGTCGTAGGCGCGATAGGCGGCGCCGATGACGTTCTCCGCACCGTCGGTGGTGATCGAGGCACCGGTGATCACCGGTTCGCCGACCTCGAAACCGAGGAACTCGATCATGGTCGGCCAGACCGCGATCACCCCGGCCGCCAGCGGGGCGTTGTCGCCGACGTTGAACTCCCAGCCCCTCGGGAACCACCCGCCCATGATCACCGTCCTCGCCACCTTGGAGGTGATCAACTCGCGGCCGCTGAGCGGACTGAACTCGTCCGGCCCCGAGTCGAGCAGCTCCCGGAGGTTGTCGAAGAAGCCGAGCGAGATGATCACCACGCTCTGTTCGTCGGCGCCGGCCAGCGCCGCCCGATGCACCGTGACGGCCGACGGTGCGACGCTGTCGTCCAGCAGCTCCGGGTAGCTGCGGGTCAGCTGACGGGCGTAGTCGTGCTCGAACACGCTGTCGTCGGTCGGCAGCAGGGTGCCGACCGGGACCGGCCGCCCGAAGAAGGCGTTGATCACCCGGACAGCCTGATGGCCGTAGCGGCTCCGGGTGTTGACCCCGACGCTCAGCAGCTCCGCCCGGCCTCGGTCGGCGAAGGCGTGGACCAGCGCCAACGCTCCGACGTCGTCCACGTCGCTGAAGATGTCGGTCTCGACGATCACCGGGATCGGCCGAGTGCGGCGCGTGTCGTCGGCCGTCACAGCACCGGCTCCCAACAGCCGTCGGAGCCGACGGCTTCGTCGGGTCCCGGCCATGGCGGGATCGTCACCCCGACCACGGTGAGGGGTTCGCGCCCGTCGCAGCGGAACTGGAAGGTCGTGCTCACCGGGATGGACAGCGATACGCCGGTGTGCACGTCGATCACCGTCTCCGCGCCGTCCGACGAGCGCCGCCATATCCGGCCGCGCCCGCTCAGTACATACCAGATCTCGCTGACGCTGCGATGCCGTACCGGCATGGAGATCTGTCCCGGACCGAGTTCGAAATGGGCCATGCTCGCCTCGGGAAGGGAGGCGAGCAGCCGGACCGACGAGCCGTCCGGCGCAATGTCGTCGGGTCTGTCCGAGAGCGCGCGTTCGGTCGGGTCGAGGCCTGCTGATCCGGACATGGACCCGAGTCTGCTGCTCGGCGGACGGGTCGGCAAACCCGGGATCGAGCCTTGGCTACCATCATGCGAACAGTCCCGTCCTCTGAAGAGTCGTGCCGCCCGAACCGTGGAGAGACCTTGTCTGCCTCCGTTCCCACCGCGCCGTCCCCGGCGTCACTGAACCTGTCGGCCCGGCTCGACCGGTTACCGCTGAGTCGGCCGCATTATCGACTGCTGGTGATCGGTGGTCTCGGCTACACCTTCGACGGCATGGACGGCGCGATCGTGGCCTTCCTGCTGCCGGAGCTGCGACAGGTGTTTGGGCTCACTACTCCCGAGCTCGGGGTGGTCGGATCGGCCACTCCGTTGGGATTCCTGATCGGCGCCACGGTGGCAGGCCTGCTCGGTGACCGGATCGGGCGGAAGAAGGTGATGTTGGGTGCGCTCGCGTTCTACGCGTTGTTCACGGTGATCGCCGCCGCCTCGCCGAACTTCCCGATCTTCCTGACGGCCCGGGTGCTGGCCGGTATCGGCACCGGAGCCGAGAGCGCCATCGTCGCTCCGTTCCTCTCCGAATTCGTACCCGCCTCCCGGCGTGGCTGGTTCGTCGGCGCGTTGGCCGGCTTCTTCTCCTTCGGCTTCCTCGCCGCCGCGCTGATCGGCCGGTTCGTCGTCCCGCTCGGTGATAACGGCTGGCGCTGGGCCCAGGTGATCACCGCAGTTCCGATCGTGCTGTTGCTCTGGTGGCGGCGGGCGCTGCCCGAGTCGCCGCGCTACCTCGCGGCCCGCGGCCGGACCGAAGAAGCCGAAGTGGTGGTGGGGCAGTTGGAGCGGGACGTCGGCCGAGCCACCCGGGCGCCGCTGCCACCCGTTACCGAGAACGCTTCCGCCGACCAGCACGCCGATCGCGAAGTCGGACTGTTCAGCGGCGTCCGGGCCCTGTTCGCCCGACAGCTGCGCCGACGGACCCTGGTCACCTGGGTGATCTGGTTCGTGATCACCTTCGCCTATTACGGCTTCTTCTCCTGGATCCCGACCCTGCTGGTGCAGCGCGGGATCACGGTGACCAAGAGCTTCGAGTTCTCGATCATCATCTATGCGGCACAGATTCCTGGCTACTTTTCGGCGGCCTGGCTGAGCGAGCGGCTGGACCGGAAATACACGATTGCGGTCTATCTGACCGGCTCGGCCATCGCCGCCTACTGGCTCAGTCAGATGAGCGATCCGGCGTTGATCACTGTGGCCGGTGCCGTGCTCTCGTTCTTCCTGAACGGCACCTACGCCGGGTTGTACGCCTACACGCCCGAGGTGTTTCCCACTTTCATTCGAGCCACCGGGTCGGGCCTGGCCAGCGCGTTCGGCCGGATCGGCAGCATCACCGCGCCGTTGATCATCGGGCTCACTGCCGCCTCGTGGGGCTTCGTCGGGGTGTTCGGGCTGACCACGGCGATTCTGGCGGTCGGGGTGATCACCACCGTGATCTTCGCCGTACCCACGCGAGGACGATCCTTGGAAGACATCACCCGGAACCAGGCCACGATCGGAGTAGAATGATGAACGATCTCCTGCTGCGTAGAGACCTCCTGCTTCGCAACGGACGGATTCTCGACCCGGCGACGGGTGATTACACCGAGGGCGATCTGGTGGCGGTCGGTGGCACGGTGGTCGAGCCTGATGAGGCTCCGGCGGGGATCGAGACCATCGATCTACGCGGCGGGTACGTGCTCCCCGGCCTGATCGACTGCCACGTCCACGCGGTCGCCTCTGTCGCCGACCTCGGCCAGCTGCGCACCTGGCCACGGTCCTATTTCGCCTATCGGGCCGCGGCGAACCTCTCGGCGATGCTGGACCGTGGCTTCACCACGATCCGCGATCTCGGCGGCGCCGACTTCGGCATCGCCCAAGCCCAGGCCGAGGGGCTGATCCGCGGGCCGAGGATCGCCTTCTGCGGTCAACCGCTGAGCCAGACCGGCGGTCACGGCGACGACCGGCAACCCGCGGACGACCACTGCTGGACGACCGGGATGGCCCGGGTGGTGGACGGTGTCGACGCGGTCCGAGCCGCGGCCAGAGATGAACTGCGCAAAGGCGCCGACCACCTGAAGGTGATGGCCTCCGGCGGCGTGGCGTCGCCGGTCGACCGGATCGACTCCACCCAGTACTCGGTGGCCGAACTGGAGGCCGTGGTCGAGGAGGCCGAGGCGGCCAACCGGTACGTGGCCGCCCACGCCTACGACGTCCGGGCGGTCCAGCGGGCGCTGCGCGCCGGCGTCCGCTCGATCGAGCACGGCAACCTGATCGACGAGGCGACCTGCCGGATGATCATCGAGCAGGATGCGTTCCTGGTGATGAACCTGGTCACCTATCGCGCCCTGCAGGACGACGGCCGCGAGCACGGACTGCCGGAGGCGTCCTGGCGGAAGGTCGCCGACGTGCTTGACGGTGGCTATCGGGTGCTCGAGCTGGCTTCGCGCCTCGGCGTCCGGCTCTGCTACGGCACCGATCTGCTCGGAGCGATGCAGGCCCGGCAGAGCGAGGAGTTCGCGATCCGGGGCGAGGTGCAACCGGCCATCGAGGTGATTCGGTCGGCGACCAGCACGGCTGCGGAGCTGCTCCGCAAGGTGGGGCAAGTGGGGACTCTACGGGTCGGCGCGCACGCCGATCTGATCGTGCTGGACGACGATCCGCTGGACGACGTCAGCGTGCTCGCCCGACCGGAGGGGTTCCGTTACGTCATCCAGGCGGCTCGGGTCGTTCGCCGATCGGTACGGTGACCGGCATGGCCAACTCTGCTGATCACGTCCGGCTCCGAGCCGTCGTCGCCTCTCCGCTGCCGGAGCAGTTGTGCGTGTTGATCGAGCAGCAGGAGCCGCGGATCGAACTGGTGCGTGATCATGGTCTGCTGCCGCCGATGCGCCGTCCCGGTGACCACGGCGGCGATCCTGATTTCGAGCGGACGCCGGAGCAACAGGCGCGGTTCGACGAGTTGGTCGACTCCGCCGAGGCGCTGTACGGAATTCCCGACGAGAACCCGCAGGCGCTGGCCCGGACGGCGGCGGCGAACCCGTCGCTGCGCTGGGTGCAGACCACTGCGGCCGGCGGCGGCGCCGCGGTCAAGGCGGCCCAGCTCTCGGCCGCCGATCTGGACCGGGTCGCCTTCAGTACCAGCGCCGGTGTGCACGGCGGCCCGCTGGCCGAGTTTGCGGTGTTCGGGGTGCTGGCCGGGGCCAAGGACCTGCCGCGACTGCAGCGCCGGCAGCGCGAGCACAGTTGGCCGGATCGCTTCATCATGCGTCAGGTCTCGGAGATGACGGTGCTGGTCGTCGGTCTCGGCGGGATCGGTCGCGAGGTCGCGGCGAAGTTCGACGCACTCGGGGCGACGGTGGTCGGCAGCCGCCGCAGCGACGGACCGGTCGAGCACGTCCACCGACTGGTCCGCACCGATCGGCTGGCCGAGGTGGTCAATGAGGTGGACGCCATCGTCATCACCCTGCCCGGAACGGCGGCCACCGAGAAGTTGATCGACGCCGACGTGTTGGCCGCGGTGAAGCCGGGCACCGTCCTGGTCAACGTGGGGCGCGGCACGGTGATCGACGAGGACGCCCTGCTGCCGGCCCTGACCGACGGACGGATATCCCTGGCCGTGCTGGACGTCTTCGCCACCGAGCCGCTGCCGGCCGACAGCCCGCTGTGGGAGTTGGAGAACGTGATCGTCAGCCCACACACCGCGGCTCTGAACGAAGCCGAGGACCGGCGGATCGCCGAGCTGTTCGCCGCTCAGGCCACCCGGCTGATCGACGGCGAGGAGCTGGTCAACCGTGTGGACACCGTCGACTTCTACTGAGCAGCCAGTGGCATGATCAAAGCAGATCAAAGGAGATCGTGATGACCACGACCCCGGGCGGTCGGCCGCCCACCCGGATCTCCGACGACCCGGAGTACGCCGCAAATCTGCGGCGCGCCTCACTGGCTTCGACCGTCGGCAGCGCCTTGGAGTACTACGACTTCGCGCTCTACGGACTGGCGTCGGCGCTCATTCTGCCCAATCTTTTTTTTCCGAACCAGACCCCGGCGACCCGACTCGTCCTCAGCCTCGCGACGTTCGGGGTCGGCTTCGTCGCCCGACCGTTCGGCGGTCTGTTCTTCGGCCGGCTGGGTGATCGTCTCGGCCGCAAGTGGGTCTTGGTGGTGACGATTTTGCTGATGGGTGGATCCTCGACGCTGGTCGGTGCGCTCCCCACCTACGCCGCCGTTGGTATCTGGGCGCCTATCCTCCTCGTGGTGCTGCGGCTGCTGCAGGGGTTCGGGGCGGGCGCCGAGCAGGCCGGGTCAACCGTCTTGATGGCCGAGTATTCCCCGGTGCGGAACCGTGGCTTCTTCTCCGCCATCCCGTTCATCGGCATCCAGGGCGGAACTCTGATCGCCTCGCTGGTGTTAATCGGTCTGGCCCGGCTGAGCGACGCCACCGTGCTCGGCGGAGCCTGGCGGATTCCTTTCCTGGCTTCGTTCGTGCTGATCGCGTTGGCGCTGTTCATCCGGCTGCGGCTGCGGGAGACCCCGACCTTCGTCGAACTACAACAGCAAGACCAGATCACCGACCATCCGATTCGTGAGGTGTTCGGCCACTCGTTCGGTACGGTGCTCCGCGGGATCGGACTGCGGATGGCCGAGAACGGTGGCTCCTACATGTTCACGACGTTGGCCGTCGCCTTCATCACCACCTCGACCGTCGGGCTCGGCCGGGGCGTCGGCTCGCTCGGCGTCGCCCTCGGTTCGATCTTGGCCATGATCAGTAATCCGTTGGCCGGTCACATCTCGGACACGGTGGGTCGGGTCAGGGTTTACCGGGCCGGCGCAATCTTCCTGGTGCTGTACAGCCTGCCGGCCTGGTACGGACTGTCGCGTGGGGTGGCGTGGTCGAGCGTGCTGATCATCACCGTCGGCATCGGGGTGGGAATCGGCACCATGCTCGGGCCCCAATGTGCCCTGCTGCCTGAGATGTTCGGGGCCCGGCACCGCTATCTCGGAGTCGCGTCGGCCCGCGAGATCAGCGGAGTGTTGGCCGGCGGATTGGCCGGGGTGTTCGGGGCGCTGCTGCTCCGGCAGTTCGACAACAGCTGGGTGCCGGTCGGGATCTACATGTTGGTGCTGGCCGCGATCACCGCGGGGACCACCTTCGTGACGCCGGAGACCAGGGGACGTGATCTGTTGGCGGTCGAGGACGCGGTGAACGACCAGCGCCGATCGGTCGGACCGGTCGGCGCGGCAGGGTGAACGGGTTCGATCTGACCGGACGGACGGCGCTGGTCACCGGATCCAGTCGCGGCATCGGGCGGGCCCTGGCTCAGGGCCTGTTGGCGGCGGGAGCCCGGGTGGTGATCCACGGCCGAGACCGCGAACGGGCCGAGCAGACCGCCGCCGAACTCAGCGAGCAGACCGGCGCCAAGACCTCGGTGGCCACCTTCGACGTCACCGAGCCGGATTCCGTCGACGCCGGCATCGGCGAGATCGAGCAGCAGCTGGGCACCCCGGACATCGTGGTCAACAACGCCGGAATCCAACGCCGTGGCCCGTTCGAGTCGTTCCCGGTATCGGACTGGAACGAGCTGATCGCCACCAATCTGACCAGCGCCTTCCTGGTCTCGCGACGGCTGGCGGCGGGCATGATCAGCCGGGGCAGCGGCAAGATCGTCAACGTCGGCTCGGTGCAGAGCCAACTGGCCCGGCCGGGCATCACCCCCTACAGCGCGGCCAAGGGCGGGCTGGTGATGCTGACCAAAGGATTGTGCGCCGATCTCGCGCCGCACGGCGTCCAGGCCAACGCCTTGGCTCCGGGCTATTTCGACACCGAGCTCACCCAGGCTTTGGTCGAGGACGCAGATTTCACCGCCTGGGTGGAAAAGCGCACCCCGGCGGGACGGTGGGGCCGGGTCGAAGACCTGGTCGGCACCTGCGTGTTCCTGGCCGGTTCGGCCAGCGATTTCGTCAACGGACAGGTCATCTACGTCGACGGCGGCATGACCGCCGTCGTGTGAGGAGGCAGGTCAATGATCATTCCCGATCAGGTCACCGCGGTGCTGGTGTCCGAGCCCGGACGGTTGCAGGTCGCCGAGATCCCGTTACCTGAACCGGCGGCGGATGAAGCGGTCGTCCGGATCGCCTACGGCGGGGTGTGCGGCAGTGATCTGCACTACTGGAGCCACGGCTCGTCCGGCGAATCGATCCTGCGAGGTCCGATGGTGCTCGGTCACGAGGTGGTCGGGACGGTGGCCCAACCGGCCGCCGACGGCAGCGGGCCGGAGTCGGGGACGCCGGTGGCCGTGCATCCGGCGACACCGGTCGACGACGGCGTGACCCGTTTTCCGGCCGACCGGCCGAATCTGTCGCCGCTGGGGACCTATCTCGGTAGCGCCGCCCACTTCCCGCACACCGACGGCGCGTTCGCCGATTTCGCCGTCCTGCCGAGCCGGATGCTGCGGGCGTTGCCCGACGGTTTGCCGTTACGGCTGGCTGCCCTGACCGAACCGGCGTCGGTCGCCTGGCACGGAGTGGAGCGCGCGGGCTCGATCAGCGGGTGTTCGGTGCTGGTGATCGGCGCCGGCCCGATCGGGGCACTCACCATCGCAGTGGCCAAACGGGCCGGAGCGGCCCAGATCACCGCGGTCGACCTACACCGGCGTCCGCTCGAACTGGCCCGGAGTCTCGGGGCCGATCGGGTGCTCGACGCCCGCAACGCCGAGGCGATCGCAGCTGTCCAGGCCGACGTTTCCATCGAGACCAGCGGTAGCGCACCCGGGCTCGGTTCCGCGGTCCGCGGGGTGATGCGGGGTGGCATCGTGGTGATAGTCGGACTGTTGCCGCCGGGTGACCAGCCGATGCCGGTCTCGCTCGCCGTCGGTCGTGAGTTGGAGCTGCGCGGGTCGCTGCGCTTCAACGACGAGATCGACCCGGTGATCGCCGCCCTGGCCGACGGGAGTTTGGCCGTCGACCCGGTGATCACCCACGAGTTCGCCGCTGCCGATGCCCTCGCTGCCTTCGAGACGGCCCGTGACCCGGCGGTTTCCACCAAGGTCCTGCTCCGCTTCTGATCCTCATCCGCCCCGCGCGCCACAGGTGAGACGTTGCACGGCGTCGTCCACTCTGCACGCGTTGCAGGGCGTGCGAGGTGGAGCAGGGCGTGCGAGGTGCGGGACGTCGGGCCACAGGTGAGACGTTGCACGGCGTCGTCCACTCTGCACGCGTTGCCGGGTGTGCGAGGTGGAGCAGGGCGTGCGAGGTGCGGGACGTCGGGCCACGGGTGAGACGTTGCAGCGCGTCGTCCACTTTGCACGCGTTGCAGGGTGTGCGAGGTGGAGCAGGGCGTGCGAGGTGCGGGACGTCCGGCCACAGGTGAGACGTTGCACGGCGTCGTCCACTCTGCACGCGTTGCAGGGTGTGCGAGGTGGAGCAGGGTGTGCGAGGTGGAGCAGGGTGTGCGAGGTGGAGCAGGGCGTGCGAGGTGGAGCAGGGCGTGCGAGGTGCGGGGACGGGGCGGGAGCGGTGAACGAGCCGGGCGTCCGGATGAGCTACTGGGCGCAGAAGCCGCCGTCGATCGGGAGCGAGACCCCGCTGATCATGGATGCTCCGTCGCTGAGCAGGAAGACGATCGGGGCCGCGATCTCGTCCTCGGTGGCCCATCGACCCAGCGGCATCGCTTCCAGGAACGGCTTCTCGATCTCTTCCCTGCCCCAGTACCAGGCCGACATCGGCGTCATCACGACCGTCGGGTTGACACTGTTGACCCGGATCCCGTGCCGACCGAGCTCGAGGGCCGAGACCCGGGTGATGTTGTCCAGCGCCGCCTTGGACGAGCCGTAGGAGATGTGCCCGCGCAGCGCCACCAGGCTCGCCTGGGAGGAGACGTTGACGATCGAGCCGCCCCGACCGAGCCGGATCATCGAGGCCGAGGCGTACTTGATCACCAACAGCGCACCGCGGGCGTTCACCGCGATCACCTGGTCGAACACCGCGATGTCGGTCTCCATCGGGGTGGCGATCTCACCCCCGAAGCCGCCGCAGTTGACCACTCCGTAAAGATCGAGCCCGTCCAGCGCCGTGCGGACACTGTCCTCTTCGGTCAGGTCGAAGGCCAACGGTCGGGCACCGGTTGCCGCGCACAGCTCGGCCAGCGATTCCTCGGATCGGCCCGCAGCGATCACCTCGGCCTCAGCCGCCACCAACTGCCGGACGGTGGCCCCACCGATCCCGCCCCCAGCCCCGGTGACCACGATCGTCCGGCCGTCGAAACCCGCTGCCATCCTCTGCTCCTCGTCGTCGGTTCCGTCGTTTCTGGAACACTACGGTTCCATGGAGTCCCTGACGATGAAGCGGGTAGAGGTCCGGCCGGGCGAGATCGTGCTGATCGACGTCCCTCAGCCTGAGCCGGCGGCCGACGAGGTGCTGGTCGAGACCACCGTGACCGGGGTGTGCGGGTCCGACACCCACGCCGCGGCCGGCCATCACCCGTTCGTCCCGTTGCCCTATCACCCGGGCCATGAAGTGGTCGGGATCGTCCGAGCGCTGGGCGCGGACGTCACCGGAGTCGCCGTCGACGACCACGTCACCGTCGAGCCGACGTTGCCGTGCTGGCACTGCAAGATGTGCACCACCGGCCGCAGCAACCTGTGCGAGAACCTGGTGTTCTTCGGCTGCGGCTACGCCCAGGGCGGGATGGCCGACTTCTTCACGATCCCGGCGAACCGGCTGCACGTCGTCCCGCCGGGGATGAGTGATCTGCAGGCCGCTCTGATCGAGCCGCTGTCGACGCCGGTGCACGCCGTCCGGATCAGCGGCGGGGTCCGCGACAAGGCGGTGGTGATCATCGGTGCCGGCACCATCGGACTGTTGGTGCTGGCGGCCGCCCGGCACGCCGGCGCCCGGACGGTGGTGATGACCGACATACTCGCCAGCAAGCGGGATCGGGCACTACGGCTGGGGGCCGATTCGGTGCTGGATGCCGGCCGGGACGATCTGGTCGAGGCGGTCCGGGTCGAGCTGGGTGAGAGCGCCGACGTGGTCTTCGACTGTGTCGCGGTCCAGCCGACCGTCGATCAGGCCGTCCGGATCGCCGACAAGGCCGGCACGGTGGTGATCGTCGGCGTTCCGACCCGTCCGGTCAGCGTTCCGCTACCGATCATCCAGGACCACCAGATCCGGATCCAGGGCAGCGCCACCTATCTACCGGAGGACTATCGGACCGCGATGGAGATCATCGCGGCCGACGAGGTCCGGGTCGTCGACTTCGTCACCCGTCAATTTCCCCTCGGGCAGGTCGCGGACGCCTTTGCCGCCTCTGCCGGCGGTGAAGAGGTCAAGGTGTTGCTGACCAGGGATGCCTGAGCAGGACGTCTGAGCAGCACGTCCGAGCAGGACGTCTGAGTAGAAGGTCAGGCCGCGAGGGTGAACCCGTCCCGGCCACGCCGACCGTCCTCGCGCTTCGGGCCGCGCCCCATGGCCAGGCTCATGATCAGCACGATCAGACCGACGCCGAGCTGAGTGCCGGCCACGCCGAAGCCCATCCCGGCCGGATTGCCGAACTGTCCCGGCGCGATCGGGTGCCTGATCATGAAGATGATGTAGTCACCGAAGGCGTGCATCGACCCGAAGGACGTCACCCCCCACCCCAGCACGATCAATCGGATCATCTGCAGGGGGCTCTCCTCCAGGATCCAGCCGGCGCCGAGCAACAAGGGCATCACCAGCATCTCGGCCGGCCAGGTCAGCCAGCCGCTGCTGGCCAGCGTCAGCAGCCGGTCGTGGCCGAACAGGTTCGCCAGACCCAGGGCGGCGCCGGACAGAGGCTGCAGTGCGACGACGATCGTGACCAGAGTTCGCATCCAGCGCCGCCGGGCCCAGCCGGCCACCAGCACCCAGGCCAGGCACATCATCAGCCCGGCCACTGCGGTCAACAGGGCGGCCTCCGGATCGCGGAAGGCGACCGGAGCCCAACTGGGCACGCCGGTGGTCACCTCTTCGAGCCGGACGCAACTGGCGGAGTGCGTGTCGGGACGGCACCGAGCCCAGTGGCGCGAGGTCGAGATCAGCGTGAGGACGCCGGCGCCGAGCAGCAGCACTCCCGAGATCAACCATCGCGGGCGCCCGACCATGGGTCGACGATAAGCCCGGATCCCACCTTCTGCTCCCCGGTGGTACAACACGATCCGGTTACGCATCCGGCGAGGTGGATCAGACGGGGTAGCTCAGGCGGCCAGCAGCATGGCCAGGGCCGCGGTGTCGGCGTCGGAGTTCGGGTTGATCCCGCATCGGCTGTGCAGCTCGGTGACGGTGCCCGCGGCGTCCGCAGCGACCCAGGCCGCCCGGTAATCCAGACCGAGGTGCGGCAGGCCGGGCAACAGGATGCAGCCCGAGGCCACCTGGTAGTCCGGGACCGTGGACCGGGTGCTGGCCGGCGGGTGCAGCACGACCAGCGCAGGAGGCAGCGGGTCGGCAAATGTTCCCGGCTTCAGCGGATCGGCGCCGACGAAGGAGCCGGCTTTGGTGGCCCGCCCGACCGCGTGCAGCTTCGGGTCGTCCGGCACCTTCTCCTCGACGCAGAACACGGTCGAGGTAGGCAGCAGGCCCGGTACCGCGGCCAGCTGAACCGCCCGGATGAGCATCTTCGACCACTCCACGGTGTCCTTGGGCCAGCGTCCGATGATCATGAAACCGTGGAAGGCCCCTCGATACTGCAGCGGGGCGATCTCGATCGACGGGGAAGCCGAGTTCTCCATGATCACCATCCTTACCGGGTGATAGTCGTGACTTATGGTGCGGCTGAGGTGCGTTGGCACACAAGAGGGCACGAGTGCTAACCGGCATTCTTTACCCGCTCGATACGTAACCGGTGCGACACGTGGGCGGGCCTGGTTCTGGTTAGGCTGAGCATCGGCGGACGGTCAGGGGGTGGCGTCGTGCGGTGGTGGGGTGGCGGTGTGCTGCCGCGGCTGATCGACAAGTCGCTGGACAACGAGGACATGGGTTCCTACCGCGCCCGGGCCTGCGCGGGTCTCAGCGGCGACGTACTCGAGCTCGGGTTCGGCTCCGGACTGAACATCCCGCACTACCCGGTTGCGGTGACCAGGGTGCTGGCGGTCGAGCCGTCGGACGCGGCGTGGAAGCTGGCCGGGCGGCGAAGGGCCACGGCCGGGCCGGTGATCGAGAGAGCCGGGCTGGACGGTCAGCGGCTGGATCTCGCCGACGACAGCGTCGACTGCGCATTGTCGACGATGACGCTCTGCACCATTCCGGACCTGCCCGCGGCCTTGTCCGAGGTCGTCCGGGTGCTCAGGCGCGGCGGTTCGCTGCACTTCATCGAACACGGCCTGGCGCCGGAGGTGAAGGTCGAGCGGTGGCAACGGCGGCTCGAACCCTTGCAGAAGCGGCTGCTCGGCGGCTGCCACCTGACCCGGCCGATCGACGAGGCGCTGCGCGCTGCCGGGTTCCGGCTGGACGAACTGGCCACCTTCTACGGTCCCGGCCCTGCGGTCGCCCGCCCGTTCGGATTCCACTATCTCGGCCGCGGACGTCCCGTCGAACTCGTCTAGCCCCGGCTCCCGCCTTCCGAGATCGCCATTCGCCCCACCCACGCGGCCGACGTGGTAGCCCGCCGCTAGCACGGCGTTGACGACGATCGCGCCGGACCTTGTCGGACACCAGGACGAGATGGGCCCCGTTGAGAAGCGAGCAGAGCGGCGGCTCACGCCGCAGCCAGCGCGGCGATGGTCTTGCCGACCGCTTTCCATCATCGCCGCGTCCCTCCAGTGAGCTCTAACCTCGACCGGGACACACGTTCGGCTATTCCCGACGGGATCCGAGCCACCGGTCGATGGTGCGGCCGATCTCGATCTTGGTCCGCAGTTGTCGGACCTCGTTCGGCAGCCGGTCGCGGACGCAGGGGTCGGCGGCTTGGTCCAATCCGCCCGCCCGACGAAAGCAGAGCTCCAGCCAGTCCAGGCTGATGACGAGATCCAACGAGAGATCCTCCGACCGGATCGGGCGGTCTTCGCCACCGGCCGCCCGGTAGCCGCCGACCACCCGGCCGGCGGTGTGCGGTGAACTCCAGTCGGCCAGTGCGAGAGCAGTCCGGGCCAACTCGGCGCTCGCCGGCCAGGGAGCAGCGACGTCCCAGTCGCAGACCAGCGGCCGCCCGGATCCGATCAGCACGTTCTTCTGGGCGATGTCGCCGTGGCCCATCGGTTCGGCGGAGTAGTCGGCCAACGGGAACAGTTCGGAGACCGCGGCGACCAGATCGCGGCACCCGGATGCCAGATCTGCCAGCTCCGGATCCGAGCCGCGCAACCGGCTGACCAGCTCGGGCCAGCCGTCGACGGTGTGCCGGTCCAGATGCGGGAAGACGTCACGCCGTGCCGGTCGGTGGGCCAACCGGTGGATCCGGGCCAGTGTCGCCCCCAGTTCGCTCGCGATGCCATCGGAGACCGGACCCGGCGGACAGGGAGTGGCGTCGACCCAGCGGTGCAGCCGCACCGTGGTCGGCTGACCGGACGTCGTCGGCACCTCGACCAGGACTTCGCCCCTGAGGGTCAGGATCGGTTCCGGTATGGCGATTCGGGTCTCGAAGCAGGCCAGCTCGAACTCGGCCGCGACCCGCAGCCAGCTCTGCCAGTCCGATTCGCCCCAGGGATTCATGAACTGTTTGACCGCGTAGCTTCCCTCGTCGGTGGTCAGCCGCCACATCCGGTGGGAATAGGCCCCGGTCACCGCGACCACGGCGGCCTTCGGTCCGGCCAACCCGAAGGCCGCCGTGACCGGGCCGGCGGCCGGCGGACCCAGCGTTGCCTCCGCTGCCGGCAACGTTCAGCCTGCCGGCTTGTTCCGGTAGCGACCCACCAGCTCCGGCGCCGCCGCCTGCATCCGGACCGGTGGCAGTCCACGGGCCATCAGGTCGAGGTCGTCGAGAACTAGTTCGCCGATCTGGGCGAACGCGGCCGGGATGCCGCCAGCCCGGTGGGCCGACAGCACCAGCCCTTCGAGCCGGCGCGAACGATGCTCGGCCGGCATCGGCTCGTCCGGCCACACGTCCACCGCCGCAAGGAAATCGCCTCGTTCGATCCGATCCAACAGTGCGTCGTAGTCGATCATGGCGGCCCGGCTGACCAGCACCAGCCGGGCGCCCGGTCGCACCAGATCCAGCGTCGGCCCGTCCAGCAGGTGCTGGTTGTCTCCGGTCACCGCCGCCAGCACGAAGACGAACTGACTGGTGCCCAGCACCTCCTCCAACGTCGCCGGTTCGAGACCGGCTTCGTGCAGCACCGCGTCCGGCAACCACGGGTCGTAGACCCGCAGTCGAGGACGAAACGGCGCCAACAACGGACGCAGCGCGTGGCCCAGGTTGCCGAACCCGACGAAGCCGATATCCGAACCCTGCATCAGGATGGCGTCGGTGTTCCCCTCGCCGAGGTAGCGTTCCCGGCCTTCTCGGAAGGCTCGGTCCTCGCGGGAGATCCCGCGAGCCAGATCGATGGCCAGACCGAGCGCATACTCGGCCACGGCCTGGGCGTAGGCCGGGCCGCAGCCCAGCACGCGGACACCCCGGGCGAACGCCGTCGGGTAGTCGACGTTGGGGTAGAAGTTCCCTTCCACGTTCATGATCACGCGGAGTCGGTCGGCGCGGTTCAGTCGCTCGGCCGGGAGGTCGGGCTGACCGATGACGGCAAACGCGTGCGGCAGTAGTTCGTCCAGTCGGCCGGGATCGCCACCGCAGTCGACCACGGTGAAGCGCTGGTCAAGTTTCGCCCAGCAGTCCGGCGCGAAGATCCTCGACGTCAGCTGCGGAGCCGGGTCGAGCAGGACCAGCGGCTTCACGGAAGCATCGTCCGGGCTGATCGACATACCCGATCTTCTCAGAGCGTCTCGGTGACCTTGCGCAGCCCGCGGGGCGCATCCGGGTCGCCGCCGCGAGCGACGGCCAGATGGTGGGCCAACTGCTGGAAGGGCAGGATCTCCAATAAGGGTGAGACTTCCTCGGGCACCCCGGTGGGTAGTGGGATTCCGGTGGTCGCGGCCCGGACCGCGTCGGGACTGCCGACGCAGAACACGTCGGCGTGCAGGTCGGTGAGTCGCGGCAGCACCTGGCTCATCGCCCGCCCGCCGACCCCATCGGCGACCACGGTCAGCACCGGCACCTGCGGGTCGATCATGGCCAGCGGGCCGTGCAGCAGATCGGCACCGGAGAACGCTTGGGCGCCGACGTAACAGGTCTCCATCAGCTTCAGCGCCGCCTCGCGCGCCGTGGGGTAGGAGTAGCCGCGCGCGGTGGTCACCAGCCGGGAGGCGAAACGGTAACGCTGGGCGAGTTCGGCCACCTGGTCGTCATGGGCGAGTACCGTCTCGCCCCACTCGGGCAGTCCGGTCGCCGCCTCGCCAGATCCGCCGCGGACCCGGTCGAGCAACAGATAGAGCGCCAGTAGCTGGCCGGTGTAGGACTTCGTCGCCGCGACGGCCCGCTCGACGCCGACCGCGATGTCCACGTGCGCCTCGGCGGCCCGAGCCAGCTCGGATTCCGGCGTGGTTGGTCACCGCGACGGTCAGCGCCCCGTTGCTGCGGGCAACCTCCAGCGAGCGAACCAGATCGGGAGATCCGCCGGACTGACTGACCGCGATCATCAACACGTCGCGCAGATCGGGCTTTGCGCCGTAGGCCGTCATGGTCGAGGGCGAGACCAGTCCGCAGGGCAACTGTAGGACGATCTCGGCGAAGTACTTCGCGTACAGCGCGGCATGATCACTGGTGCCCCGGGCCACGAACTGGACGAACCGCGGACGTCGGCGGTTGATCAACTCTGCCGCGGCGGACAAGTCGCCGTCCGGTTCGACACTCCGGTCCAGCAGTTGCTGCCAGGTGGCCGGTTGCTCGGCGACCTCGGTCGCCATCAGCTGACCGGGCGAGTGCGAAGCAGAATCTGTGCCCGGCTCGGCAGCGTCGGTGGGGGTCATGATCAGCTCCAGAGTGTCGGTCCAGCCCGCGGTGACTGGTCTATACCAACAATTCTCGCATTGATCGACGCCGGCTCGTCGGTTGCATCGACGAAACCTGCGCCCATCCGTACCAGCATGATGAGTTCGACCTCGACTGCGGGAATCAGCCGACGGCGGTCGTAGCCCCCGATTGCCATCCGGGCCGCGTCGGGGGACTCAGAGGACGGTGCTCGACTCACCCGGCCAGACCCGCTCGGCGGCATCGGCGAAGTCGGCCATCGCCCGTCGGACCGCGGAGCGGCGGGTCGGCGGGAGCTGCTCCAGGATGGTCTGCAGGTCGCGGCGCCGCCGGTTCGTCACCCGCCGCACCGTCCGACGACCGGCGGCGGTCAGGCTGAGGTGGATCTGGCGTCGGTCGTCGGACCGGGTCGTGCGCTCGACCATTCTGGCCTCGATCAGACGGTCCACCATCCTCATCGCGGTGGAGGGAGCCACATCCAACGACTCGGCCAACCGGCTGAGGTTGGTGTCGGCCTGGTCGAGTACGACCAGCATTCGGAACTGGGGCAAGGTGACGGCTGAGGCGCCGCTGATCGAACGGGCGGACACCGCAACGAGGGCTCGGGAGGAGAGCAGTACCGCCTCCACCAACTCGTCGGCCGCTTTCCGTTCGGCCTGGTCGGAGCGGCCGCTCATTTGCTCATCCGTCCAAAATCTTGCATAATCCAATCATTGCATAGTGCAAAGAGCGGATCTGTCGAGAGCGGTACTCACGAGAAGAGCCAGATGTCCATCGTCACCGCAGCACGACGTGTTCCGTTGCTGCGATCCCGCCGGATCGGCCTGCTCATCCTGGCCCTGGTCGTCGGAATCGGCGCCGGGTTCGGTGCCGTCGTCTTCCGTTATCTGATCAGCTGGATCACCGAGTTCTTCAGCGGCGACGGCGACTACTCGGCCACGCCGGGCGCCGCCAACCCGCAGGTGCCGTGGCTGGGGCACTGGTTCGTGCTGCTCGCGCCGGTCGTCGCCGGACATCGCTCTACGGCCCGCTGGTCTACCGGTTCGCCCGCGAGGCGCGCGGGCCACGGCGTGCCCGAGGTGATGGTCGCCGTCGCCCGGCACGGCGGCCGGATCCGCCCGCAGGTCGCGGTGGTCAAGGCGATCGCCAGCGCGCTGTGCATCGGCGGCGGCGGATCGGTCGGTCGCGAAGGGCCGATCGTCCAGATCGGGTCGGCCCTCGGCTCGTCGCTGGGCCAGCTGTTCCGGCTCGACGAGCGGCGCGTCCGGCTGCTGGTGGCGTGCGGTGCGGCCGGCGGCATCGCGGCCACCTTCAACGCCCCCTGGCCGGGGTCTTCTTCGCGATGGAGCTGATCCTGCGCCAGTGGGCCGCAGAGTCGTTCGGGATGGTCGTGATCTCCTCGGTGACCGCCAGCGTCATCGGCCGGGCGGTGCTCGGCAACGACCCGTTCCTCGTCCTGCCGGCCTTCGGGGTCGACCACCTGGTGCAGTACCCGCTGTTCGCGCTACTCGGGCTGATCGCCGGACTGGTCGGGGTCGGCTTCTCCCGGGTGCTCTACCTGATCGAGGACGTCTGCGACTGGGCGTGGCGCGGGCCGGAGTGGCTGCGCCCGGCGGTCGGCGGGCTGCTGCTCGGCGGCGTGCTGCTGGTGCTGCCGCAGATGTACGGAGTCGGCTACCCGGTGCTGGGCAAGGCCGTCGGCCGGCGGCTACGCCGTGCTGTTCCTGCTCGCCCTGCTGGTCGGCAAGATCGTCGCCTGCAGCCTGACCATCGGCATCGGCGGATCCGGCGGGGTGTTCGCCCCGAGCCTGTTCTGCGGCGCGATGGTCGGTGCCGTGTTCGGCGACGTCGTGCACGCGGTCGCGCCGGCCAGTGGCGGCTCGGTCGGGGCCTACGCGCTGGTCGGCATGGGCGCGGTGTTCGCCGGCGCGGCCCGGGCACCGATCACCGCGGTGGTGATCATGTTCGAGCTGACCGGCGAGTACACGATCATCCTGCCGCTGATGCTGGCCATCGTGCTGGCCACCGGGATCAGCCACGTCGTCTCCCGCGACACCGTCTACACCCGCAAGCTGCTGCGACGGGGGATCGACATCGATGCGCCCGCCGAACCGGCCTTCGGACGACGACCGGTGAGCGCGATCATGGCCGAGCCGCCGGAGCCGATCGCCGCCGACAGTGCGCTGAGCGCCATCGCCGAGCGGTTCTCCCGATCCGAGCTGATCGCCCTGCCGGTGGTTGATGCCGATCGTCGTCTGCTCGGCGTGCTGAGCGCCCACGAGGTGATGGACGCCGCGGCGGCCGGTGAGGACAGTGACGCCGTCGCGCTGACCCGACCGCTGGACGCGCTGCTGGCCACCGAGTCGGTCGGGATGGCGATCAAACGGCTGGACCGTGGTGACACCGCCGTCCCGGTCGCCGACGAATCGGGCGTCCTGGTCGGCTGGATCACCCAGCGCGACGTGCTGGGCGCCCTGAGCGCGATCGACACCACGGAGCCGGATCGCGGGTGAGCCGATCCGGCGGTCCGACCCGGGCCGGCGGTCGGGTCGGATCCACCGGACGACGATGATCACCCCGGTTTGAAGTTCCGGGCCGGATCGGGTGCAGTGGGGTTATGCGCGTCCTGGTCACCGGTGCTGCCGGTTTCATCGGTTCCACCATCGTCGATCAGCTGACCGAGGCCGATCACCAGGTGGTGCCGGTCGACCTGCTGATCCCCGCGGCCCACGCCGGCCGACCGGAATGGGTGGGTGAGGACCTGATCGTCGCCGACGTCCGGGACGAGCCGGCCATGACCGAGCTGCTCGACGGGGTGGACGCGGTCTGCCATCAGGCCGCCATGGTCGGTCTGGGTAAGGACGCCCATGACGCTCCGGACTACGTCTCGCACAACCTGTACGGCACCTCGACGCTGCTGTCGGCGATGGCCCGCGCGGGAGTCCGTCGACTGGTGCAGGCCTCGTCGATGGTGGTCTACGGCGACGGCGCCTACCGCTGCCCGGAGCACGGCTCGGTGCGACCGCTGGCCCGTCGGTCCGTCGACGTCGAGGCGGGCGAGTTCGAGCCGCGCTGCCCGGTCTGTGACGGCGCTCTGCGTTGGCAGGCGGTGACCGAGGATGCGGTGCTCGACCCGCGGACGACCTACGCGGTGACCAAACTCGGCCAGGAGCAGTTGGCCGGCGCCTGGACCGCACAGGCCGGGGGGCAGGTGATCTCGTTGCGCTATCACAACGTGTACGGTCCGCGGATGCCGCGAGACACCCCGTACGCCGGAGTGGCCAGTCTGTTCCGGTCTTCGCTGGCCGCGGGTCGGCCGCCGCGGGTCTTCGAGGACGGTCAGCAGATGCGCGACTTCGTCGAGGTCGGCGACGTCGCCCGGGCCAACGTGGCCGCGCTGGCGGATCTGTGTCGTCCCGAGCGCGACGGTAAGACCGGCCATCGCGCCTACAACGTGGCCTCCGGCACTCCGCGACCGATCATCGAGTTGGCCAAGGTGCTGGCCCAGGTACTGGACGGACCGCAACCCGAAGTCGTCGGTGGCGGACGACCGGGGGACGTCCGGCACATCGTGGCCGACCCGTCCCGGGCGGTCGACGAGCTGGGCTTTCGCGCCTCGGTCGATTTCACCGAGGGTGTCCGCCGGTTCGCCGACGCCCCGATGCGCGCGCCCATCCCCGGCTGAACAGCAGGGTAGAGACCAGCTCAGGCGGCGATCGGTAGCTTGACCTCGAACCGGCAGCCCGGCCCGTCGTTGACCACTGACACCTCGCCCTGCTGGGCCTCGACCAGGCCGCGGACGATGGCCAGCCCGAGTCCGGCGCCGGCATCCAGCCCGTGGTGGGCCCGCGGCGAACGGGCCGCGGTGCCGCGATAGGCGACGTCGAAGACCCGGCCGATCTCGTCGGCGGGGATCCCGCCGCAGGCGTCCCGGACCTGCAGCCGGACGTGATCCCCGGCGGCGCCGGCGACCACCGTGACGATGCCGCGGGCCGGGGTGTGCCGGATGGCGTTGGCCAACAGGTTGCGCAGAATCCGTTCCAGTTCGGGGCCGGAGGCCAGCACCTGTGGCCAGTCCTGCCCGGTGAGCTCCAGCCGCACCCCGCGGGTGAGCGCTACCGACCGCAGTCCGGCGACCACGTGTTCGGCCAGTTCGCGCAGCGACAGCGACTCCACCCGCAGGTCCAAGGCGCCGGCGGTGATCCGGGACAGCTCGAACAGATCGTCGACCATCCCGGTCAGCCGGGCGGTCTCGCGACCGATCCGCCGGCCGTAGTCGGCGACCTCGTCCGGTTCCTCGACCACGCCGTCGGCCAACGCCTCGCTCATCGCGCCGATGCCGGCCAGCGGCGTCCGAAGGTCATGGCTGACCCAGGCCACCAGCTCGCGCCGGGACCGCTCCTGGGCCCGCTCCTCGGCCCGGGCCGACTCCGTGGCCAGCTGCCGGCCGGTGATCCGCCGTCCGATGATGATCGACAACGGGATCACGGTGACCCCGATCAGGGCGCAGGTGATCGCCGTCCAGCCCAGTTGCGGGGTGAACATGAAGCCGCTGATCATCACCACGAAGAGCAACACGGCGACCAGCGGGACGATGACCAGGACGCTGATGCTGATCATCGGCGACCGCTTCTCGAGCAACTGCAACAACAACAGCTCGACCGCGGCGGTGATCACGCAGGCCAGCGCCGCCCAGGGCAGGATGTGCCAGAACTCGGTCACCGTCGGGGCTTCTCGTCGGGCTTGGAGCTGCCCGGTGCCGACTCGAGCTGGTGATAGCGATAACCGTGACCCCAGACGGTGACCAGCCGCGTCGGGCTGGACGGGTCGTCTCGATCTTCTCCCGCAGCCGGCGGACGTGCACCGTGACCGTCGAGTCGTCGCCGAAGGACCAGTCCCAGACCCGTTCCAGCAGCTCCGTGCGGGTGAACGCCTGGTCCGGGTGCTTGATCAGGAAGGCGAGCAGATCGAATTCGCGGGCGGTCAGGGTGAGCGTCTCGTCGGCGCGGCTCGGCGGTCCGGGCCCGCGGGTTGACCATCAGGTCGCCGTCGGGATCAGCCGCGGCTCGGCCGCGGCGCCGGCCGCCGGCCCGGCCCGCTCCGGGCCAGGAGCTCGGGTCACCCGCAGGGTCACCTCGCGCGGCGTGAACGGCTTGACCACGTAGTCGTCGGCGCCGTGCTCCAGCCCGACGACCCGGTCGTCCTCCGAGCCGAGCGCGGTCAGCATGATCACCGGGACTGCTCGACTCGGCGCGGATCGCCGGCACAGACTCGAGCCCGTCCGTGCCGGGCAGCATCAGGTCCAGGATCACCAGTTCCGGCCGCTGCTCGCCGGAAGATCGCCAACCCGCCGGCTCCGTCGGATGCCTCCAGGACCTCGAGACCCGCCCGGCTCAAGTAGCGGTTCAGTACCTCGCGGACGTTGCTGTCGTCGTCGACGACCAGCACTCGGACGCCGGCCGCGTCGAGTCCCTCCGTCCCGCCCGTCGGCGGAATCCGATCGGTCATCGCCTCACCAGCCCGTGTGCAGCAGATGGTTGACGAGCAGAGCGTTGACCGCGACGCCGATCAACGCCCAGCGGGCCGCCCGGCCGCGGAGCAGCGCCAGCCCGCTGAACGTCACCACCCCGAACGTGAGGAAGATCCGCTCGGTCTCGGCCTTGGACAGTCCGGACAGGTCGGCCAGCAGGGTGGTGACCAGCCCGGACAGGCAGAGCAGGGCGACCGGGACCGCCTCGCTCCACTGCCGCAGCCGGCGTCCTTCGCGCAACGCTCGGACCGCCCGGACCACGCCGATGCACAACAGCGGCGAGGAGCTGATCAACCAGGCGCCGAGATCGGCGTAGACGAAGTAGTAGTACGGCCGTCGGATGGCCACCGAGGTGTAGTACCGCACCTTGAGCTGGGTGAATGCGGAATACCAGTTGAAGCCGAGCGCAAGGAAGGTCGCGGCCACGGCCAGTGCGCCGACCAGCACCGCGATCCAGGCCGGCCAGACCCGGGCGCCGTGCCGCAGGACGGTGATCGCCAGCGCGGTCAGCACCGTCACGGCGTAGACGGTGAGGCCGTAGGAGAGATAGACGGTGGCGCCGAGGAGCAGTCCGCCGAGCAGGCCGAGGCCGATCCGGCCGGCGAGCGAGACCCGGGTCGCGGCGAGCACGCTCACGGCCAGTCCGGTCAGCGCCACTCCGGCGAACATCCCGTCGGCCGAGACGCCCATCCAGACCGCGCCCGGGAACAACGCGATCAGCGGGACCATCCGTCGGGCTGGGGAGTCTCCGGCCAAGTGCCGGAGGGCCACCGGCAGCGAGACCGCCACCGCGGAGGAGGCCACGATGCACGCGGTGCCGGCCCAGAAGCCACCGCCGAGCCCGATCTGCCGAAGACCGTAGAAGACCAGCGTGGCCAGCGGCGGATGGCCGGCGACGTGGGTGGTCCAGGCCAGCTCGGGCTGGGTGCCGTAGCGGATGTGGGAGACGAAGGTGATCAAGAAGGTGTGCGCGTTCTGGATCCGCGGCAGGTCGTGCAGATATTCGTTCGGGTCGAGCAGCACCCGGGTCCAGCCGCGGTGGAAACCGTCGATCAGGGTGAGGGAGCAGAGCCAGCCGAGCATCAACAGCCAGCCGGACACCACCAATCGGCGAAACGACATCCCGGGGGCCCGTTGCTGCAACGCCAAGCCGATCAGGACAACGATCACGGCCAGCGGCGTGCCCCAGCCGACGTGCGGTTCCCAGAAGGCGACCAGTGGCGGGTAGGGCAGCACCATGTCGTGGCCGTGACTGGTCAACCACAGGCCGGCGGCCCGTGAGATGACGATCACCGCCACCCCGACCGCAAATGCGACGACGTCGGACAGGTCGAACGGGAAACCGCTCCGGTGCGGCGATCGGACGGTGCCGCTCGCTGACTCGTGCACCCCGGCTCCGGCGATGCCGGGTCGCAGCTGGCTCACGCTGGCACCTCCGATTCGACCTGCCATCTCGCTCTGTCGGTTCCACCTGCGCGGGGCGCACGGCGTCGGGGAAAGCCTAGAGCGGAGACGTCCCGATCGCGCCGACCGCGACACCAGTGGTCAGTGACCGGTAACGCGGACGGGGGCCGACGCAAGACTTCCGCAAGGTTTGATGCCCCGTTGAGCGTGGGCCGCTCCGTAGAGTGTCTCCTGTGAGTCAGCTCCCCCAGGTCGGCGACCCGGCCGAACCCGCTCAGCCTGCGCAGGTGACCGTGGTGTTGCCGTGCCTGAACGAGGCCGGCGCGTTGCCTGGGGTCGTGAGCGCCGTCCCCGCCGGCTGGTCGGTGTTGGTGGTCGACAACGGATCGACCGACGGTAGTGCCGAGATCGCCGTCGAACTCGGCGCCGAGGTCGTACACGAGGCGCGTCCGGGATACGGTGCCGCCGTGCATGCCGGAATCGAAGCCGCGCGAACCGATATCGTCGCGGTCATCGACGGTGACGGGTCACTCGATCCGGCCGAGCTGGTCGGTCTCGTCGAGCTCGTCCGCGATGGACGGGCCGACCTGGTCTGCGGTCGACGGCGTCCCGTCAGCCGACGGGTCTGGCCCTGGCACGCCCGACTGGGCAACCTGCTGCTGGCCAGGCTGATCCGCTACGGCACGGGGGTCCAGGTGCACGACATCGCCCCGGTCCGGGTGGCTCGGCGCGCGGAGCTGTTGGCCCTCGGCGTCCAGGACCGGCGCTGCGGCTATCCGCTGGAGACGGTGCTGAGCGCGGCCCAGGCGGGTTGGCGCCTGGTCGAGGTCGACGTCAGTTATCGGCAGCGGGCGGCCGGCACGAAGTCGAAGATCAGCGGCACGGTCCGCGGAACGCTGCTGGTCGCGACCGACTTCGCGGGCGTCCTGCGCCGCAAGGGGGCCCGTCCGGCTCTCCGACTGGCCCGGACCGAGGCGCCGGGACGGGCCGCATGACCGGACCGGACGCGGGCCCGGCGCAGGCGACGGTCGTGGTGATGGCCAAGGCACCCGAACCGGGCAAGGTGAAGACCCGGTTGTCCCCGGCCTTCACTGCCCACCAGGCGGCTGCGCTGGCCGCGGCCGCGCTGCTGGACACGCTCGACGTCGTCGCGGTCGCCAGTCAGCAGGACCCGAACCTTGCCGGTCCGGTGGTGGCCATGTCCGGCGACCTCGACCAGGCCGCGGCGCCCGGCGCGCTGCACGCGCGGTTGGCCGACTTCACGGTGATTGAACAGCGGGGCAACCGGTTCTCCGATCGGCTGGTGGCCGCCCACCGCGACGCCGCCGGAGCCTTCGGGGCGACGGTCCAGGTCGGAATGGATACGCCCCAGCTGTCGGTCGAGCAGCTGCAGCGAGCGGCCGGGCTGGTGCTGGCCGAAGACGGACCGGACGCTGTGTTGGGAATGGCTCCGGACGGGGGTTGGTGGTTGCTCGCCCTTCGGCGGGGCGGGGACGCCCGCCTGATCGCCGACGTCGCGATGTCGACCGTGGAGACCGGGCGTCTCACTCGGGAGGCATTGGAGAACGCCGGCCTTGAGGTGATCGAGATCGACTCCCTGCGTGATGTCGATGAACCGGACGACGTCGTGGCCGTGGCTGCCGCGGCTCCGCAGACCCGGTTCGCCCGGCTGCACCAGGTGCTCGCGCCAGGCGCGGCGTCCGCCGGGCTGAACTCGAATCAGGGCTCGAGCATGGGCTCGAGCATGGCGGACGACTTCGACGAGGCGTCCCGGTGAGCCAGCCCCAAAACACCGGGGATGAGCCGCTGGACCGGACGAACGCGCTGCCCTCGATCTCCGGCTGGAGCATGCCGGTCGAGTCGGCGAACCTCGAGGCGTTGAGCAGCGACGTGCTCGGTTTCGACGTCCGGGGCCTCGAATCACCGGGCGGCGGGCTGAGTGTCTATGAAGAGGGGCTCACCAGTGGTCAGGCCCGACTGCAGGACGAGGACGGCACCGTGTGGGACATGCCGATTCCGATCTGGTCCGGCGAGGTCGACCCCGCCGATCAGTTGCTGCTGGAGCGGTGCCAGGGTCCGACCCTGGACGTCGGCTGCGGTCCAGGCCGGATCACCGCGGCGCTCTCCCGACGAGGGTTGCCGGCCCTCGGCGTCGACGTCTCGGCGCTGGCGGTGGCGATGACCCGGTCCCGGGGCGGGCTGGCCGTCCGGCGCGACGTTTTCTCCCTGACCCTGGGTGAGCGGCGCTGGAGCCACATCCTGTTGGTCGACGGCAACATCGGCATCGGCGGAGATCCGGTCCGGTTGTTGTGGCGCTGCCACGACCTGATCGGCCACGGCGGGAGCGTCCTGCTCGATCTCGGCCCGCCCGGGACCGGTCTGCGGAGCAGTCGCGTCAGGCTGGTTCTCGCTGACCGGTCGAGCGACTGGTTCCCGTGGGCCTGGCTGGGCGTCGACGCGATCACCACGGTGGCTGCGGCGGCCGGCCTAGCCGTGCGGGAGGTCTGGTGCGCCGAGACCGAGGTGCCTCGCTGGCAGGCGGAACTGGTGCCCGCGGCGCACTGGCCGACTTCCGATCCGGAACCCGGCGCCGAGGCGGTCGTCGCCGACTGAGCCGGGGTCAGGCCGGCCGGCTTGCCACGTCCATCACGATCTTCACGACCTGACCCAGATCGGGACCGAGATCCTGTTCACCCACGGTCACCTGGACCCCGGCGTACTCCACGGTATAGACGAAACGGTCCGGTTGTGAGCGGGTCGCCGGCTGGCGGTCGGCGGCGGGCCGGTCCTGCAGATCGGCCCGGGCAAGCAGGCGGCGGATTTCCGGGCCACGGCGGTCGTCGTTCAGATCGAGTTCGGCCTGCCGGGTCGTCCCGGCGATGCCGCCACTGCGACGGACCACCACGCGGGCCGGAGTTTCTGCTGAGGATGAGGATGGAGACGAGGGTGGAGCTTCGGCGGCTGCCGAGGGCAGAACCCCGACCTCGGACCACGCTGCGGCGACCGCCTTCTCGATCTCCGGCCGATCGGCGTGTCGCTGCCGCGCGCTGTCCACGCAGGCCCGGGCGAAGGTGGCGAAATCGGTGTCCGGACCGAGCCGACCGTCGGTCAGGGTGGCGTACCAGAGCGGTGCGACGACGTCCCAACTGTGACCGCCAACGGCGCGGGCCGCCAGCACGAAGGCTCGATTGGGGATGCCCGAGTTGGTGTGGACGCCGCTGTCGTCATCGGAGGTCCGGACGAAGTCGATCATGGCGGCCACCTGGGGATCGCTGCCAATCACCGGGTCGTCGTAACCAGTTCCCGGATCGGCCATCGAGCGCAGAGCGGTGGCGGCAACGTCCGCGCTGAACAGTCCGGCGCCGATCAGCCAGTCCGCCTGATCGACGGTTTGCCCGGCCCGCCATTGGACGTAGACGCTGGCGAAGACGTCGGCGATGCTCTCGCCGAGCGCTCCGGGTTCACCGCGGTCGCTCAGTGCGATCGTGCTGCCGATCACGGCGTGCCCGAAGGCGTGGGCCGCGACGTCGGCGCGGGCGAATCCGGTGAAGATGTCGCCGTCGCCATCGCCGAAGCAGAAGCGTCGACCGTCCCAGAAAGCGTTGTCGTAGTGACTTCCGTAGTGGACGGTGATCTCGAGCGGGCTGCCTCGATCGTCGAAGGACGTCCGGGCGAACACCTGGTTCGCCATCTCCAGCAGTCCGCCGGCGTGATCGAAGAGCGCGTCCACCGCGGTGTCCCCGACCGGTCCGTCCTGATCGGTGCGGACGGGGTGCCCGGGCAGCTGTTCGGTGTGGTTTGCGGAGTGCACCGTCCTGGTGACGACTCCGCCGGATACGTGTTGGCCGGCCGGAGCCGGCCGCGACTCCGGCGTTGTCGCCAGGCGGCGTTCCTTGTCGACGGCCAGGGTTCGACGGCCGCTGTGACAGACATGATCATCGTCGGAGACCGCCACCAGTCGCTGCAAGAGGTAGCGCGGGATGAAGGCACAGGACACGTGAACTCCTCTCCTGGCCGACGAGCACGCCGCACCGAGGAGACGCCCTCGTTGGCCCATCGTCCGCCCCGCACGAGGCCGAACCGAGGATTCGGAATCGGCGTGCGCAGTTGCTATGAATGTAGTCCGCCTGTGCTGTGTCCAGTTCTGGACATGTCCGGAATCGGCCCTCGGCAACGGCCATCGGCCGGCTTCGATGTGACTATGGTGATGCCTGGGTCGGCGCTTGCGGCGACCTGCAGGTCAGCAGACGGTGTCCTCAACGGCGTCTCGAACGGCCCGCAACTGCCCTGGCGTCCGGGCTCGCAACTCGGACCTCCACACGCCAGTCGTCGGGGACCGATCGATGTGCAGTCGCGAGACACGTAGAGACGTCGATGCGACCCCGATCGGCCTGCGGAGGACGGGGTTTGTCGTTGCCACCCGCTATGGCTTTGACCGATTCCGGCGGGAACTACACCTGAAGACGCAGAAGGAGGTAAGCTCCCGAGAGTGCGGCGACCAGCGAAAGCTGACGCAGGCACAACCTGATGGCTTGCGTTGCGGTCGACGCCGCATCCCAGGCTGTCGGTTGGTGAGTGCCTTTCCGGAAGGTCGGCACTGATCACATCCCCCCGGGTGGCGCCCGCGGTTCTGTTTCCAGGACCGCGGGCGCTGCCGGTAAAAGAAACGTAACACGAAATCTGCCGCTTGTCCTAAACCGGACATGTCCGGTTTTGGACATTCGTGTGATTGGGCGCCTCCCGAAGCCCTCATTAGGTTGAGGCCCACGGGGTACCGACGTTCCTTTTCGACTAGCGGGGTCGAGAGGTCGGTGCCGAGGAGGGTTCCACCATGCCTGTTTCTTTTAACGTTCAAACCACCTCTCGTTCGGCAAATACGCTGGCCTGCGCCCTGATCGGGGCAGCGGAGCTGCACTACCTCGCCGGCGTGAACGGTGTCCGGTCCATCGATGCGGTCAACGGTGTCAAGGCCGTCAACGGTGTCCGCTCGATCGACGCCGTCAATGGTGTCAGGGCCGTCAACGGTGTCCGGTCGATCGACGCCGTCAATGGTGTCAGGGCGGTCAACGGTGTGCGTTCGCTGGATGCGGTGAATGGTGTCAGGGCAGTGAACGGTGTCCGGTCGATCGACGCCGTCAATGGTGTCAGGGCCGTCAACGGTGTGCGTTCGCTGGATGCGGTGAACGGTGTGAAGGCCGTGAACGGTGTCCGGTTTGGCGATGCGGTCAACGGCGTGAGGGCCGTCAACGGCGTTAAGGCTGTGAACGGTGTCCGGTCGATCGACGCCGTCAATGGTGTCAGGGCGGTCAACGGTGTCCGGTCGATCGACGCCGTCAATGGTGTCAAGGCAGTGAACGGTGTGCGTTCGCTGGATGCGGTGAATGGTGTCAGGGCCGTCAACGGTGTGCGTTCGCTGGATGTGGTGAACGGTGTGAAGGCCGTGAACGGTGTCCGGTTTGGCGATGCGGTCAACGGCGTGAGGGCCGTCAACGGCGTTAAGGCTGTGAACGGTGTCCGGTCGATCGACGCCGTCAATGGTGTCAAGGCAGTGAACGGTGTGCGTTCGATCGATGCGGTCAATGGTGTCAGGGCAGTCAACGGTGTGCGTTCGCTGGATGCGGTGAATGGTGTCAGGGCCGTCAACGGTGTGCGTTCGCTGGATGCGGTGAACGGTGTGAAGGCCGTGAACGGTGTCCGGTTTGGCGATGCGGTCAACGGCGTGAGGGCCGTCAACGGCGTGAGGGCCGTCAACGGCGTGAAGGCTGTGAACGGCGTGAACGGTGTGAACGGTGTGAAGGCTGTGAACGGTGTGAAGGCTGTGAACGGTGTGCGTTCAATCAACGCTGTCAATGGTGTGAAGGCCGTCAACGGCGTCAAGGCAGTGAACGGCGTCAAGGCTGTAAACGGCGTGCGTTCGATTGATTCAGTGAACGGCGTCAAGGCAGTGAACTGCGTCAAGGCGCTCGACGGCATCAAGATCATCCCGGGTTTGTTCTCCGTCAACGGTGTGAAGGCGGTCAACGGCGTGAAGGCGGTCAACGGTGTGAAGGGTGTGAACGGCGTCTGAACCAACCCGGCCCGGACATCGTCCGACGCCGCCCCTCAGCAGATCGCCTTGGTCCGGCTCAGTTCAGGCCGAGACGGTCGTGCTGGGCCGGCAACGCCCTCATGTCGCTCCGGATCGCGTCGCTGCGGGCCAGCGCCGCGCCCAACTGCAGTCGAGTCTGAACGTCCAGTTCGTCCATCATCTCCGCAATCCAGCGTCGCACCGACCGTTCCGTCACGCCAAGCTGCGAAGCGATGGCTACGTCGGTCGCACCGGTCATCAGCAAGTTGATCAAGGATCCGCGGCGGGGGTCGCGGCTCATCCCCTCGTCGTTGGCCACGATGCTGACCGAGCGGTCCCAGACCGCCTCGAACAGTGACTGCAGCGCCTCGACCAGGATCGGGTGTCGGATCAGCGTCGCCCGTACCTCCTGGTCGGCGGCATAGGAGATGGGTGACGGGATCAGCGCGACGTCGTGATCGACCAGCACCAGCTTCATCGGCACGTCGCCGGTCCGAGCCCGTTCGCCGTGCCGGATGAAAAGGCTGAGTTCTTGCAGGCGGTCCGAATTGAAGCCGGGGTGGTAGACGCTGCGTATCGACACGCCTCGGTCCAGTGCCTGGTATTCCGCCGAGTTCGACTCCAGCCATTCGACGGCCGGTGGTCGCGACGTGACGTAGGGCGGCTTGTCGAACGCGGCGATCTCGGTCTTGGCCGCAGAGCAGATCCTGTTCATGGTGCCCTGGACCTCCGGCCGCCCGATGATCGCCTGAATACCGTCGGTTCCCGAGTCGTTCCCCGCCACCAGGCGCAGATGAAACGAGTCGGCGGCGAGTACGGCCGCGTCCAGGTCGGCATGACGCCGGGCGCGCAGGACCCGCACTGCCTCGGGCAACGGAATCGCCTGCCAGCCACCATCGTCGACCGGTGTCGCGAGCCCCAGATCCTGCAGGTGCTCGAGCATCTCGATCACCGAGGCGGTGTCCGTACGGTCGTCGACCAATTGTTCGGCGGTGGCGGTCTTCAGGGCGAACAGGTGCGCGTAGCAGGATTCAGCTTCCGGTGAGACACCGAGTGCCTGGAGCATCCTTCCTCCCGTTCAGGTCCTGATTTCGCCGCCGTCGACCCGCCCGGCCGTTGTCGTCGTCCTCAGTCTTGCAGACCGAACGCCGACTGGCGCCGTGGCTCAAAACCGAGGGTGGGTCTCCGCCCGGGGCGGCCGACCGCGATGATGAATCGGTCGCTTTCCACCGGTCGCCACGATCCGCCGGGATCCACCGGCACCCTCAGTACACAGGAGTCGCAATGTCCGAGCTCGCCCAGATCGGCGTCACCGGGCTGGCCGTGATGGGTCGCAACCTGGCCCGCAACTTCGCCCGGCACGGGTACACGGTCGCGCTGCACAACCGCACCCACGCCACCGACGCCCTGATCGCGACACGGCGACGAGGGCGACTTCGTCGCCGCGGAGTCGATCGAGGAGTTCGTCGCCTCGCTGGAGAGGCCGCGGCGGATCGTCATCATGGTCCAGGCCGGCGCGGGCACCGACGCCGTGATCGAGAGCTGGTGCCGCTGCTGGAGGAGGGCGACATCGTCGTCGACGGCGGCAACGCCCACTTCCCCGACACCCGCCGACGCGAGAAGGCAGCTGCGCGAGCGCGGCCTGCACTTCGTCGGGACCGGCGTCTCCGGTGGCGAGGAGGGCGCGCTGCACGGCCCGTCGATCATGCCGGGCGGGTCGGCGGAGTCGTACGAAGCGCTCGGGCCGATGCTGGAGGAGATCTCCGCCCAGGTCGACGGCGTGCCGTGCTGCACCCACATCGGCACCGACGGCGCCGGCCACTTCGTGAAGATGGTGCACAACGGCATCGAGTACGCCGACATGCAGCTCATCGCCGAGGCCTACGACCTCCTGCGGCAGGGCGTCGGGCGCCCGCCGCCGAGCATCGCCGAGATCTTCAAGTAGTGGAACGACGGGCGACCTGGAGTCGTTCCTGATCGAGATCACCGCCGAGGTGCTCGGCCCACGTCGACGCCGAGACCGGCAAGCCGTTCGTCGACGTCGTGCTGGACCAGGCCGAGCAGAAGGGCACCGGCCGGTGGACGGTGCAGAACGCGCTCGACCTCGGGGTGCCGATCACCGGCATCGCCGAGGCGACGTTCGCCCGCGCGCTGTCCGGCTCGCTGCCGCAGCGCGAGGCCGCGGCGCACGGCTGCTGCCGGCCGTCACGTCCGAGTGGGACGTCGCGGACCGCGACGCGTTCATCGAGGACGTCCGGCAGGCGCTGTACGCCTCGAAGGTGGTCGCCTACTCGCAGGGCTTCGACCAGATCGCGGCCGCCAGCGACCGAGTACGGCTGGGACATCGACCGCGGCGCCATGGCGCGGATCTGGCGCGGCGGCTGCATCATCCGGGCCCGCTTCCTCGACCGGATCACCGAGGCCTACGAGCGGGACGCCGACCTGCCGCTCGCTGCTGGCCGACGAGTACTTCGCCGAGGCGGTGGCGAACGGTGTGGCCGCCTGGCGCCGGGTGGTCGCCGGTCGCGGCGGCGAACGGCGTGCCGACCCCGGCGTTCTCGTCCTCGCTGGCCTACTACGACGGGATCCGCGCCGAGCGGCTGCCGGCCGCCCTGATCCAGGGCCAGCGCGACTTCTTCGGCGCCCACACCTACCAGCGCGTCGACACCGACGGCGTCTTCCACACCGAGTGGAGCGGCGACCGGTCGGAGACCTCTGAGGGACGGCCGTCCGGGCAGAAGGAGGACAAGGAGATGCAGCCGGCGGAGAAGGCTGACCCCTCCCAGTGACCGACAGGCCGGCCGTCGTCGTCACGGGGGTCTCCGGCTCGGGGAAGACGACGGTCGCCAAGCTCATCGCCGAACGTCTGGGTTGGCGTTTCGGTGAGGCCGACGAACTGCAACCGGCGCTGAACGTGGCCAAGATCAGAGCCCGGATCCCGTTGACCGACCAGGACCGACTGCCCTGGCTGGTGAACATCCGGCGCTGGATCGACGTGCAGGACACGTGGTGGTGACGCTGCTCGGCGCTGCGCCGCAGCTATCGCGAACTCTTGGCCGACAACCGGCCTTTAGTCCACTTCATCGAGTTGCACGGCGACTTCAACCTGATCTGGCCCCGGCTCAGCCACCGGGCAGGGCGATGATGACGGCGAGCATGCTGCAGTCCCAGTTCGCGGCCCAGGACTCGATGGTCGAGGACGAGAACAGCGCTCGGGTCCTGGTCGATGCGATCCGGAGACCGTGGCCGATCGGGTCGGCGTGATCATCGACCAGTGGCGTGGCGCTCCGCGCTGAACGGGGCTGCTCCAGCTGAACGGGGCTACTACATTGGCGCGGTGGATCTGACCGGACGGCGCGCGATCGTCACCGGAGCCAACGCCGGGCTCGGACTGATCAGCGCCCGCGAACTCGCCGCCGCGGGGGCTTCGGTGGTGTTCGCCGCCCGGAATCCCGAGAAGCTGGCCGACACTGTCCGACAGGTGCGAACTGACCTGCCCGAGGCAGACCTCAGCGTCGGCGTACTGGATCTGGCCGACCTGTCCTCGGTCCGTCGGTTCGCCGCCGAGCAGCGCGGACTCGGGCCACTCGACGTGTTGATCAACAACGCGGGCCTGATGCTGGTGCCCGAGCGGCAATTCACCGCCGACGGGTTCGAGATGCACATGGGGGTGAATCATCTCGGCCACTTCGTGCTGACCCGGGAGCTCTACCCCGCGCTGGCCCACCGGTCCGGCCGGGTGGTCAGCCTGTCCAGCATGGCGCACCGACTTACCGGCCCACTCGACCCGGGGATGGGCGAGCTCGGGCCGTACCGACCGTTCGACAACTACGCTCAATCGAAGCTGGCCTGCGTGATGTTCTCCCTCGAGCTGGACCGCCGGGTCAAGTGTGCCGGCGGCGGGGTCACTGCAGTGGCCGCCCACCCCGGTTACGTCGCGACCACGTTGTTCACCCGCTATCAGCGACCGTCGCTGTCGGACCGGCTGAGTTGGATCTTCACCCCGATCGTCGGCTCCCGTCCCTCTCACGGTGCCCGCTCCCAGCTCAGGGCCGCCACCGATCCTGCGCTGGTGGGCGGTGAATTCATCGGACCCCGGTTCGTCATCCGCGGGAAGCCGCATCTGGCCGCACCGGCACCGGCTGCCCTCGACCACAACGCCGCCGCCATGTTGTGGGAGATCTCGGCGGAGAAGACCGGCGGGGACTTCGCCTTCGACAGCCCTGGCTGAGTACTGGTTCGGCGGCCGGTTAGCGGTCGCCGCGCTGAGCGAGCCAGGCGGTCGCCTGTTCAAGGGTGTCGAGGTCGCGGACCAGGGTGTCGGCGAGTCGCACCCGCTGCAGATCGGGCAGCTGGGCCAGTAGGTCCCGGGCCCGGGCGCCCGCACTGTCCTGCACGTCGGCCAACGCGTATAGAGCCGGGCCGCGGATCGCCAGCTGCAACGGTTGGTCCCGTCCGGCGGCGTCCTGGCCGACGCAGGCCAGCGCTCCCCGCTCGACCAGGGCGTCGACCAGGATCACGGCCGCCGCACCACCGTCCGGAGCGTCACCGGGCAGGCTGACCATCACCTCGGCACCCGCGGCGATCGCCGCTCGGGCGCCCGCGACCAGGGCTGCGCCGGGGCCCGAACCGGGCGGAGACTCGGCTATGAGGCTGACCGGACGAGCGAGCGGACGAGGAGGGCCGACGACGGTCACCGGCCAGGCGAGCGGGATCCCGCCGACGGCGTGCTCGAGTAGCGAACGTCCGGCCAGGTCGGCGGCCAGCTTGTCCGAGCCGAACCGGCGTGAGCTGCCGCCGGCGAGCACGACGGCCAGCACCCGCGGCGGACCGGCGGGGCGGCTCAGCGCGACTGCTCAGAGGCTGGAGGGTTCACAGTCCACGGAGGAAATCGGGATCGTCGTCCGGCGACTTCGGCCGGCCCGCCATCTCGTTGGTCCGCTTGGACTCCGCGTTCGGCCGGCCGAACATCAACCAGCAGACCGGCCCGGCCAGCGGCACGCAGATGATGGCCGTGGCCCAGAGCCAGCGGGGCATCCGTCGCACGGCGTACGGCTCCGCTTGTGCGACTTCGACGATGCAGTAGATCGCCAGCAGCACAATCATGATGATGGGAAGGTAGCGCCCCATGGATTCAGGTTAAGCCCGGGCGCAAGTCCTGTCCCGCGGTCGGTCGCACTCGGGTGTCTCGGACTCGGCGCGCGCTCAGTTCGCTTTATGCTGAGGCTCATGGTCGACGTCGCCGAGCCCGGTCGCAACGTCCGTGGCGACCGGCCCGGCATGGCGGCGCTGCGAGCGGTCGCCCAGCCCCCTACGGTGGTCGGCCGACGCAACTCCGAGCACTGGGCCGGCGCCTACCTGCGCAAGGGTTCGATCTACCTGACCCGGCTGCTGCTCCCCACCGGGATCAGCGCGAACGCCGTCACCTGGGTGATGATCGGGATCGGCGTCGTCGCCGCTGTGGTGCTGGTGTTGCCCGGCTGGTGGCCGTTTCTGGCCTGCGCGGTGCTGATCCAACTGCACATCCTGGTCGACTGCTCGGACGGCGAGATCGCCCGCTGGCGCGACCAGATCTCGGTCGCCGGGGTCTACATCGACCGGGTCGGGCACTACCTGGTCGAGTCGCTGCTGCCGATCTGTTTCGGCATCCACCTGGGCGGCGGCATCTCCGGGCTGTTCGACGGCCGATTCGGCTGGCCGCTGATCGGTGCGCTGGTCGCCGTCGTGGTGTTGTTGAAGAAGTCTTTCGGTGACCTGTTGCACGTCGCCCGGACGGCCAGCGGCTGGCCCAAACTCAGTGAGAACGCCGAGCTGGCGGCACCGCGCTCGGGAGGTCTGCGCTCGCTGCGCGGGCTGTTCCGGTTCTTCCCGTTCTTCCGGGCGTTCGGTGCGATCGAGTACTCGCTGATCCTGTTCGTGGTCGCCACCGCCGATCTGCTGTTGCAGGGCCTGACCGTGGAGGCTCCGCGATACGTCCGGTCCGCGCTGGTCGGCGGCTTCGCAGTTCCGTACCAGGGCGTCCTGCAGTTCTGGATGATCCTGTCCATCCCGCTGGTGCTACTCACGGCCGCGGGCTACCTGCTCTCGATCCTGGCCTCCAGCCGGCTTCGCCACCCCTGACCTCTGGATTGCTCCGACCTGGCTCAGATGATCGGCGGTTGGCCGAGCCGGGTGAGCCGGGCCACGGTCTTCCACTTCATCGGCCGCCGGACACCGGGCGAGGTGCGCCAACCCTCTCGCCAGCCGGCGACCCAGGCCTTGGTGGACTCCCAGTCGTCACGGTTGCGGATCAGCGAGATCGCTGTCCAGATACCGACGTAGATCGGGATCAGCGGGGTCGGCAGGTTGCGACGGGCCACCCAGACCCGGTTCCGGGCGTTCAGCCGCAGGTAGTAGTCGTGCCGACCAGGTGGGGTGGCGGGATGGTGGATGATCAGATCCGCCTGGTACCAGGCGTCCCAGCCGCGGTCCCGCATCCGCCAGGACAGATCGACGCCCTCGTGGCCGAAGTAGAAGTTCTCCGGGAAGCCGCCCGCTTCGTCCCAGGCCTTCCGCCGGAACAGGGTGACCCCTTCGGGACAGGTGAACGCCGGTCCCGAGCGGGACGGGTCTCCGACCCGGGCCCGGGGCACCCAGCGCCGCAACGTCGTGCCGTCGACGTCGGCGATCCGTGGGGCCAGCAGGCCGAGCGGCGGCTGCTGGTCGAACATCGCGACGGCCCGGGAGATGAACGTGCTGTCCCCGAGCCAACCGTCGTCGTCGAGGAACATGAACAGCTCGCTGTCGGTCTGCCGGACGGCGAAATTCCGTCCACCCGGCACGCCGAGGTTCTCCTCCGAGCCGTAGGTGCGCACTCCGTCCGGGATGTCCGTCGGCTGCCAGGCCTGGCCGAGCAGGAAGACCTCGAAGGAGTCGAAGTCCTGATCCAGGGCGCTGCGTAGGCTACGGTCCAGTTCATCCGGCCGATTCCCCATCGACATCACGATGACGCTCACCCGGGGTTGATCGGACACAGCCAACAGGGTAGGTGACAGAACGTGCGTGAATGGACGGCTTGGGCCATCGACCGGGTCGAAGCCGACGCCAACCGCAGTGCCGACACCCACCTGCATCCGTTCCCGCTTCCACCGGAGTGGGGCGTTCAGCTCTATCTGAAGGACGAGTCGGTGCACCCGACCGGCAGCCTGAAGCACCGGCTGGCCCGCTCGTTGATGCTCTACGGCCTCTGCAACGGCTGGATCACCGCCGAAACCACCCTGGTCGAGGCGTCCTCAGGGTCCACCGCGGTCAGTGAGGCCTACTTCGCCCGGCTGCTCGGGCTGCCGTTCGTGGCCGTGATGCCGGCCAGCACGGTGCCGGAGAAGTGCGAGTTGATCCGCTTCTACGGCGGGCAGTGTCACCTGGTCGACGACCCGGGCGCCATCTATGACGTCGCGGCCGAACTGGCCGACTGCGCCGGCGGTCACTACCTGGACCAGTTCGGCCACGCCGAGCGGGCCACCGACTGGCGGGGGAACAACAACATCGCCGAGTCGATGTTCGCCCAACTCGCCCTGGAGCCGCACCCGGTGCCGCGCTGGGTCGTGGTCGGGGCGGGCACCGGCGGGACCAGCGCCACGATCGGGCGCTATCTGCGGCTGAAGAAGTTCCCGACCGAGCTCTGCGTGGTCGACCCGGAGAACTCGGCGTTCTACAAGTCCTGGGTCACCGGCGACCCGCTGGCCCGGGCCACCGGCTCGCGGATCGAGGGAATCGGCCGGCCGCGGGTCGAACCGAGCTACATCCCGGCGTTGATCGACCGGATGATCCCGGTCCCCGACGCGGCCTCGATCGCCGCGATGCGGTTCGGCACCCGACTGCTCGGCCGCTCGGTCGGCGGATCCACCGGAACGAATCTGTGGGGTGCGTTCACCCTGATCGCCGAACTGTTGGCCGCCGGCGAGCAGGGCAGTGTGGCCACCTTGCTCTGTGACGACGGACACCGCTACGACCACACCTACTACGACGACGACTGGCTGGCCGAGCGCGATCTCGATCTGGCCCCTCACCTGCTCAGCTGCGAGAAGTTCCTGACCACCGGAGAGTGGCCGAACTGAGTCCGTGGCTGAGTCCGTGGCTGAGTCCGGGGCTGAGTCCGGGGGTGCGTCCGTGGCTGCGTCCGTGGCTGAGGGCGGAACGCACCTGAGAGAGCCGCCTCACAGGCGTTTGTGCACGCGTTCACAAGCTCCTAGGGTGTTGATGATGTGCGGTCGGTGAGCTGGGTCCCGGCCCTGACAGGAGCGGGACACGAAGGGGGCTGGGACGTGACGCAGACGCAGCCTCGGCTGGTCGGCACCGGTCGCGGCATCCCGGACGCCACCATCGCCCGGTTGCCGGTCTATCTGCACGCGCTCGCCGGATTGACCGAACGGGGCGTGGCCACCATCAGCAGCGGTGAGTTGGCCGAGGCCGCCGGGGTGAATTCCGCGCAGCTACGCAAAGACCTGTCCCATCTCGGCTCCTACGGCACCCGCGGGGTGGGCTACGACGTGGCCTTCCTGACCCGGGAGGTCGGGCGCCAACTCGGGTTGACCCAGCAGTGGCCGGTGATCATCGTCGGGCTCGGCAATCTGGGCCGGGCGCTGGCCAACTACTCCGGCTTCCGGGCCCGCGGGTTTCCGGTGGTCGCGCTGGTCGACGCCGCGCCGCAGCAGGTCGGCCGGACCATCGACGACTTGGTGATCACCTCGATCGACGTGCTGGACGAGACCGTGGCGCGAACCAGCGCCTGCATCGCGGTGATCGCCACCCCGGCCGAGGCCGCTCAGCAGGTCTGCGACCGGCTGGTGGCGGCCGGCATCACCAGCATCCTCAACTTCGCCGCCACGGTGCTCGTCGTGCCGCAACGGGTCACCGTGCGCAAGGTGGACGTCGGCCAGGAGATGCAGATCCTGGCCTACCACGAACAACAGAAGACGGCGGGTCTCGCGCTCGCCGGGTACGTCGAAGGGGAATCGTGAGCATTCTGGTGGTCAGCGTGTCGCACAGGACGACGACGATGGACGCGCTGGCGCGATTGGCCATGGACGCTGACACCTCGGCCAAACTGGCCGGGGCGCTGACTGCCTCGGAGTGGGTGGACGAAGCGGTCGTCCTGTCGACCTGCAATCGGACCGAGCTGTACGCCGCGGTGAGCCGCTTCCACGGGGCGTTGGACGACATCACCGCCCAATTCGCCGAGCTCACCGGAGTGCCGGCGCCCGACATCAGCCAGGGCTGCGCCGTCTACTTCGACGAAGGCGCGGTTGCGCACGCGTTCAACGTTGCCGCCGGTCTGGACTCGCTGGTGGTGGGGGAGAGCCAGATCCTCGGTCAGGTCCGGGCGGCCCTCACCCTGGCCCAGCAGGCCGGCACCGTGGGCACAGTGCTCAATTCTCTGTTCCAGCAGGGGATCAGGGTCGGCAAACGGGTCCAGACCGAGACCCGGATCGGTGCCGCCGGCCGCTCGCTGGTCAGCTCGGCCCTGGTCGAGCTGACGGCGCAGATCGGTCCGCTGGACGGCCTGCGGGTGACGGTGCTCGGGGCCGGCTCGATGGCCAGTCTGGCCGCCCGGACAGTGGCCCGACAGGGTGCGGTGGTCACCTGCGTAAACCGCAGCCTGGACCGGGCCGAGCGGCTGGCCTCGGCCGTCGGTGGTCACTTCGCCGGACTGAGCGAACTCGACCGGGTGCTCGCCACGACCGACGTGGTGATCGGTTGCACCGCCTCCCGCGACATCCTGCTCGACGCCGACCAGCTGCTCGGCACCCCCGTCCTCGGGCTGATCGACATCGCGTTGCCGGCCGACGTCGACCCCGCGGTCGGAGCTCGACTGCCGCTGGTCAACCTGAACGGCTTGTTGGCCAGCCAGCAGCCTGGCGCCGAAGGCGTCGCACCGACCGGTGAGGTGGACGCCGCCCGCGAACTGGTGGCCGGCGAGGTCTCGGACTTCCTCGGGCTGCGGCGGGCCGCCCAGGTCGCACCCACCGTGGTCGCCCTGCGGTCGATGGCGTCGGAGGTGGTCGAGGCGGAACTGGCCCGGCTGGACGCCCGGCTGCCCGGCCTCGGCGATCGGGAACGGGACGAGTTCACCCGGACCGTCCGCCGGGTGGTCGAGAAGTTGTTGCACCACCCGACCGTCCGGGTCCAGGCCCACGCCGCTGACCCCGAATCGGTGGACTACGCGGCGGCGTTGCGCGAGCTGTTCGCCCTCGACCCCCAGGCGGTGGCCGCGGTCATGTCACCCGACGTCCGGCGTTGAGCGACTCGATGGCGAACGACCAGATGGTGAGCGACTCGATGGTGAACGGCTCGACGAATGGCTCGCGACGGGACGGCGAGATCCGGATCGGCGCCCGGCGCTCGCCGCTGGCCCGGGCCCAGGCGGATCAGGTGGCGGCCGGGCTGACCGCACTCGGGCTCAGGTGCCATTACGTCCCGATCATCACCCACGGCGACACCGACCGGCGCGAGCTGACCCAGATCGGTGGCACCGGGGTGTTCACCAGCAGTGTCCGGGACGCGTTGTTGGCCGGGGAGATCGACGTCGGTGTCCACTCGTTGAAGGATCTGCCGACCGAGCCGGCGGCAGGTCTGCGGATCGCGGCGCTGCTCGAACGCGAGGACACCCGAGACGTACTGGTCGGGTTCGAGCTCGACCGGCTACTCGACCGGACCGATGCCCCGAGCAGCCACGAAGGCGGCTGGACGATCGGCACCGGCGCACCGCGACGAGCCGTCCAGCTGCTTGATCTCGCCCGACGTCACGGGATCGGTGTCGAGGTCCGGCCGGTTCGCGGCAACGTCGGCACCCGACTCGGACTGGTCCGCAGCGGCCAGCTGGACGCAGTGGTGTTGGCTGCGGCCGGACTCCGCCGGCTCGGCTTGCTCGAGGGCACCGGTGAACGGGTGCAGGCCGACGGACTCGCCGGCTCTCTGCTCGGTCCGCAGGTGATGCTGCCGGCGGCCGGCCAGGGCGCGATTGCCTGTGAGGTGGCCGATTCGCTGGATTCGCACTTGGCCGAAGCGGTGACTAGGCTCGACCATGGCGTCACCCGGGCTGAAGTTCTTGCTGAACGCACATTCCTCAATGTTCTCGAAGCAGGCTGTACCGCACCGGTGGGTGCCCGTGCAGTTGTCAAATCGGTCCGTGATACAAGCACCGATTTGACTCTGACCGCAGTAATTGGCAAAACCGTAGGGAACAAACTCGCAGCACCGCCCGAAGGACACTCTCCGACTCGACCCACACCGGAGCAGCTCGACCCAGCCGTACTGGGTTCCGACGTGATCAGAGTGCAGGGACGCGGTTCCTCAGTCGACCCTGAGGACGTGGGGAGACGACTCGCGCAGGTGGTGTTGTCGCAGGGAGTTCAGGCCTGAGGGCTTACCGGCTCGAAGGTCCGCTGGCACCATCCGCGTCCACAATCCGGCGCGGCCGCTGAAAAGAGAACGTGAGACCCGACCGTGAGCACAACTGCCCGTACCACGCGCACTACTCCTACCTCTGTCGCTTCCTCTCCCGCCCATCTCGCACCGGCCAGCCGTGGCCGGGTCATCTTCGTGGGCACCGGTCCTGGCGATCCGGACCTGTTGACTCTGGGCGCCATCGCTGCCCTCGGTGACGCCAACGCAGTGATCCTGGACAGTGACCGGCAGAACGACATCCTGCAGCATCCGGCCATCAGGCTGGCCGAGGGGGCCGAGGTGGCCACCCTCGGGCTGTCCGAGGCCGGCCGGCCGCTGACCCCGTCCGCGCGGGCCAAGATCGTGCTCAAGCACGCCGCGGCCGGCTCCCGGGTGGTGCGCCTGGTCACCGGTGATCCGTTCCTGGACAACGGCGTCTCCGACGAGGCCGCCGCCTGCGTCAAGGGCGGCATCGACTTCGAGGTCGTGCCAGGGGTCTCCAGTCTCACCGCGGTCCCGGAGTACGCCGGGATCTCGCTGAACAACGCCGGCGGCGTGCACTTCGTCTCGGTCACCGAAGGACGCTTTGCCAAGACCAGCTCGGCCGAATGGGCCTCGGCCGCGACCCTGGTGGTCAGCACCCGGGTCGGCATGGTGTCGGACTTCGTCGACGTTGCGCTGGCCGTCGGCCGGTCCGGCGACGATCCGGTGCTCGCCACCTTCCACGGCGGCAGCACTGAGCAGACCAGTGTCGCGACCCAGTTGGACGACCTGCTGGCCACCGTCAAGGGGGTCAAGTCCCCGGCCGGAGACCTCATCCACATCACGGTCGGCGCTGCGGTCGAGCACCGCGACGAGCTCAGCTGGTATGAGACCAAGCCGCTGTTCGGCTGGCGGGTGCTGGTGCCGCGGACCAAGGACCAGGCGGCGCCGTTGACCGGCCGCCTGCGGACCTACGGCGCGCACAGCGACGAGGTGCCGACCATCTCGGTCGAGCCGCCGCGCAGCCCGATGCAGATGGACAAGGCCGTCCGCGGCCTGGTCGAGGGCCGCTACGAGTGGGTCGCCTTCACCTCGGTGAACGCGATCAAGGCGGTTCGGGAGAAGTTCGAGGAGTACGGCCTGGACGCCCGCGCGTTCTCCGGTCTGAAGGTCGCCGCGGTCGGCGAGCAGACGGCGGCGACGCTGCAGGCCTGGGGAATCGAGCCCGATCTGGTTCCGGCCGGTGAGCAGTCGGCCGCCGGGTTGGCCGCCGAATGGCCGCCCTACGACGAGGTGCTGGATCCGATCAACCGGGTCTTCCTGCCGCGGGCCGACATCGCCACCGAAACCCTGGCTGCCGGCCTGATCGATCTGGGCTGGGAGGTCGAGGACGTCACCGCCTACCGGACCGTCCGGGCCGCTCCGCCGCCAGCCCCGGTGCGCGAGGCGATCAAGAGCGGCAAGTTCGACGCCGTCGTGTTCACCTCGTCCTCGACCGTTCGCAACCTGGTCGGGATCGCCGGCAAGCCGCACACCTCGACGGTGATCGCGGCCATCGGCCCGGCCACCGCCAAGACCTGCGAGGAGCACGGTCTGCGGGTCGACGTGATCGCTGCCAAGCCTTCGGTGCTGGCCCTGGCCGACGCCCTGGCCGGTTTCGCGGCCGAGCGTCGCGACGGTCTGCTGGCCTCCGGCGAGGTGGTCAGCAAGCCGTCCCAGCGCAAGCCGACCACCCGACGCCGCTCCTAGGCCCCGGGACGGGCCGGGGAATGAGGCCGCAGTGAAGCTCACCAATCGCCCGCGTCGCCTGCGCACCTCGCCGGTGATGCGGGCAATGGTGGCCGAGACGACGCTCGAGCCGCGCCAGCTGGTGCTGCCACTGTTCGTCGCCGACGGGTTGAGCGAGCCGCGCCCGATCAGCTCGATGCCCGGCGTGGTCCAACACACGTTGGACAGTGCGCGCAAGGTCGCGGTGGACGCGACGCAGGCCGGACTGGCCGGGGTGATGCTGTTCGGCATCCCGGTCGAGGAGGACAAGGACGCGACCGGCAGCCAGGCGTTGGCGCCGGACGGCATCCTCAACCGGGCCATCGCGGCCGTCCGCTCCGAGGTGGGCGACGACTGCCTGGTGATGAGCGACGTCTGCCTGGACGAGTTCACCGACCACGGTCACTGTGGGGTGCTCACCTCCGACGCGGCCGGGGCGGTGACGATCGACAACGACGCCACCGTCGAGCTCTATGCCCAGATGGCCGTCCTGCACGCCGAAGCCGGCGCCCATCTGGTCGCGCCGAGCGGCATGATGGACGGCCAGGTCGGGGCGATCCGGACAGCGCTGGACGCCGCCGGCCAGGTCGACACCGCCGTCCTGGCCTACGCCGCCAAGTACGCCTCCGCGTTCTACGGCCCGTTCCGGGAGGCGGTCGCGTCCTCGCTGCAGGGCAATCGCCGCAGCTACCAGCAGGACGGGGCCAATCTCCGGGAGGCACTCCGCGAGGTGGCGTTGGACGTCGAGCAGGGCGCCGACATCGTGATGGTGAAGCCGGCGCTGGCCTATCTGGACGTGATCGCCGCCGTCCGGGCCGCGGTCGACGTCCCGGTGGCGGCCTACAACATCTCCGGCGAGTACGCGATGGTCGAGGCGGCCGCCGCCAACGGCTGGATCGACCGGGACGCCGCCATCACCGAGACCCTGACCTCGATCCGGCGCGCCGGCGCCGACATCGTGCTCAGCTACTGGGCGCTCGAGATCGCACAGCGTTGAGAACGACCGTAGCGTTGGATCCCGACACGGAGTCGTTGGTTCGGCGGCTGATGAATGAACGCGGCGCGTCCTTCAAACAGGCGCTCAACGACGCAATCCGTTCCGGGTCGGACGACCGATCGAGCCGCGTCTTCCGCACCCAGACACGGACTATGGGCACTCCAACGGTCAATCTCGATCGAGCCCTCCAGCTAGCCGGTGAACTCGAAGATGGGGAAATCCTCCGGACAATGCGGTCCGGACAGTGAATCTTGTGCCGTGAAGGCTGTCGACGCGAACGCCTTGCTGTACGCAGTGAACGTCGACGCCGGTCATCACGAAGCGTCCCGCACCTGGCTGGATAATGCCCTGTCCGGCGCCGACACGGTCGGTCTGACGTGGTCCGCTCTGCTGGCTTTCGTCCGCATCGCGACGAAGATCGGGCTCTATCCTCAGCCGCTGACGGTCGATCGGGCGACCCGGATGGTTGGAGACTGGATCGCGGCACCTGGTGCGCATGTGATCCACCCCGCTGAACCCCATCTGCGCATCCTCGAGCGCCTGCTGCGTCAGGTCGGCACCGGAGGGAACCTCGTCACCAACGCACACCGGGCAGCCATCGCGGTCGAACGGCGATGTGAGGTGGTCTCCTACGACACCGATTTCGCCCGGTTCTCCGAGGTGCGCTGGGTGACTCCGGACGACCTGAACGGGCGCTGACGCGAGAGCGCAGACCCTGGCCGAGACCACGTACGCTCGGAGACGCCATGACCATGATGACGACCTTCGACACCAGCAACGACCAGCGCTCAGCCGACCTCTTCGCCCGGGCCAGACAGGTCACGCCCGGCGGGGTGAACTCGCCGGTCCGCGCCTTCGCGGCGGTCGGCGGGACACCACGGTTCATCGCCCGCTCCTACGGGCCCTACCTGATGGACGAGGACGGCAACGAGCTGGTCGACCTGATCTGCTCCTGGGGTCCGATGCTGCTCGGCCACGCCCACCCGGAGGTTCAGGCCGCGGTCGCCGAGGCCGTCGGAAACGGAACTTCCTACGGTGCGCCAACCCGGGTCGAGATCGAGCTGGCCGCCGAGATCATCGACCGGACGCCGGTCGAGCAGGTCCGGCTGGTCAACAGCGGCACCGAGGCGACCATGACCGTGCTCCGGTTGGCCCGCGGCGTCACCGGCCGGGACAAGATCATCAAGTTCGCCGGCTGCTACCACGGTCACGTCGATGCCCTGCTCGCTGCCGCCGGCTCCGGGGTCGCCACACTGGCCCTGCCCGGCACCCCCGGCGTGACCGAGGGGACCACCAACGACACGATCGTGGTGCCCTACAACGACCGCGCGGCCGTCCGGGAGGCGTTCGCGACCTACGGCGACCAGATCGCGGCGCTGATCACCGAGGCCGCCCCCGGCAACATGGGCGTGATCGAGCCCGGCACCGAGGACGGCGTCGGCTTCAACGCCTTCCTGGCCGAGATCTGCCACACTCACGGAGCGCTGTTCATCAGCGACGAGGTGATGACCGGCTTCCGGGTCAGCCCCTCCGGTCAGTACGGCCTGGACGGCGTGGTGCCCGATCTGATGACCTTCGGCAAGGTGATGGGCGGCGGTTTCCCGGCGGCGGCCTTCGGTGGCCGGGCCGAGTTGATGCAGCACCTCGCTCCGGTCGGCGCGGTCTACCAGGCCGGCACCCTCTCAGGTAATCCGGTCGCCACCACGGCCGGTCTGACCACCCTGCGGCTGGCCACCAGCGAGGTCTACGCCCGGATCGACGCCACCTCGACGCTGCTCCGCGAGGCGGTGACGCAGGAGTTGGGTGCCGTCGGGGTGCCGCACGTCATCCAGCGGGCCGGCAGCCTGTTCAGCGTCTTCTTCGTGGCCGACGGGGTGACCGCGGTGCCCGACTACGTGGCGGCGCAGCGGCAGTCGATCCAGGCCTACGCCGCGTTCTTCCACACCATGCTGGACGGCGGGGTGTATCTGCCCCCGAGCGCCTACGAGGGCTGGTTCCTGTCCGCCGCCCACGACGAACGGGCGATCGACCGGGTGCTGTCGGCGCTGCCCGCGGCTGCGCGCGCTGCGGCCGCCAGTCAGAACACAGCAGACTGAACACAGCAGACTGAACACAGCAGACTGAGGAAGAATGACCGCAGCGAGTTCGTCGGATCGAAACCGGAGGTAGGGCGAGAGATGAGTGGCCAGCGGACGGTCGTCCATCTGCTACGGCACGGCCAGGTCGAGAATCCCGACGGGATCCTCTACGGCCGGTTGCCCGGCTATCACCTGTCCACCCTGGGTGCCGAGATGGCAGTCCGGGCGGCCGAGTCGCTGCGGGGTGCCGACCTGGTGCACCTGCGGTGCTCGCCGCTGGAGCGGGCCCAGGAAACGATGGCACCGGTGGTCGACATCTTCGGGTTACCGGTGGTCACCGACGGCCGGGTGATCGAGGCGGGCAACTATCTCGAGGGCAAGCAGTTCGGCGCCAGCGCGTCGGCGCTCCGGGATCCGCGCAACTGGCGCTACCTGCGTAACCCGCTGCGTCCGTCCTGGGGTGAGCCGTACGTCGAGATCGTGGCCCGGATGCGGGCCGCCATGCACGACGCCGCCGAGCTGGCCGCCGGCCACGAGGCGCTGATCGTCTCCCACCAACTGCCGATCTGGATTGCCCGATGCGACGCCGAGGGCCGTCGGCTGCCGCACGATCCGCGCAACCGCGAATGCACCCTGGCCAGCATCACCTCCTTCACCTACCTGGACGGCCGGGTCGCCTCGGTGCAGTATCGCGAGCCGGCCGCCGACCTGCTGCCCGACAAGCGGGCGGTCAAGGGGTCGGGCAAGGGGTCGGGCAAGAAGTTCGTCGCCGGCGCCTGATGCGCTCACCGTTCGCCGCCGTGGCCGCGGCCGCCCTGGTCCTGACCCTCGCCGCCGGCGTGGCGGGTTGCTCGACCAGCAGCGCCGACGAGGGCACCCGTTCCGGTTCGCAGACCGGCTTCGTCGGCGGCAAGCAACTCACCCAGTTCCCTCCGGGCCAGCGCAAGAGCGCCCCGACGCTGACCGGGCCCGAATTGGGCACCGACGCGACCGTCTCCAGTGCCGACTACGCCGGCAAGGTGCTCGTGGTGAACGTCTGGGGCTCCTGGTGCTATCCCTGCCGGGATGAGGCGGACGATCTGGAGCAGGCGGCCAAGAAGACCGCGAAGAAGGCCCAGTTCCTGGGCATCAACAACCGCGACTACAGCGAGGACAACGGGACAGCCTTCGTCCGGTCCCACGGCATCACGTATCCCAGCATCTACGACCCGTCCGGCACCCAACTGGTGAAGTTCGCCGGCACGGTGCCGGCCAGTGCGGTTCCGACCACCTTGGTGATCGACAAGCGGGACAAGATCGCCGCCCGAGTCCTCGGACCGGTCGACGCGACCACCCTGATCGGTCTGATCGACGACACCGCGGCCGGGAGATGACCACCGTGTCGGCCTTCGAGTTGGTCACCCTGATCCCGCTGGATCTCGGCAGCTGGGCGGAGGCCGCAGTCGGCGGCACCATGGGACTGGCCCTGCCCGTGGCCCTCTTGGCCGGACTCATCTCGTTCTTCTCGCCCTGCGTGTTGCCGCTGCTGCCCGGCTACCTGTCCTACGCCACCGGGCTGAGCGCGGCCGAGGTTGTCGACGGCACCCGTCGGCGCGGCCGGATGCTGGCCGGCTCCAGCCTGTTCGTGCTGGGCTTCGCCTTCGTGTTCATCTCCAGCGGGCTGATCTTCGGCGCGGTCGGCCAGGCGCTGTTCACCTACCGCCGGGTCATCTCGGTGGTGATCGGCCTGCTGACCATCGTGCTCGGGCTGATGTTCGCCGGTCTGTTGCCGATCGGGCGACGCGAGCTGCGGATCGAACGGTTGCCCAAGGTGGGCGTCGCCGCCGCGCCGCTGCTCGGCGTCGTCTTCGGCATCGGCTGGACGCCCTGTCTCGGTCCGACCATCGGCGTGGTGTTGACCCTCGCCCTGAACGAGGGGAGTGCGCTGCGTGGCGCCGTCCTGGCTTTCGTCTACGCCCTCGGGCTCGGCATCCCGTTCGTGGTCGCCGCGCTCGCCTTCGGCCGGATGTCCCGGACGATCGCGGTGGTCCGGCGGCACCAACAGGCGCTGCTGCGGATCGGCGGTCTGCTGATGGTGGTGGTCGGCGTGCTGCTGGTCACCGGGTTGTGGGACGCCCTGATGATCCGCCTGGTCAGCTGGGCCGGACAGTTCACCCCGGTGATGTGAGATGACCGATACCCAAACCGAATCCGCCGAGCGCACCCGTGCCGACGAGACCGAAACGCCGACCCGGACCGGCGGCGGCACCCCACCGCCCACCGACCGGCGGCGCACGACGTCCTCGCAGCCTGCGCCGGCGCTCGGGCTGCTCGGCGGCATCCGTTATCTGTGGACCCAGCTGACCTCGATGCGGACGGCGCTGGTGCTGCTGTTCGCGCTGGCGGTGGCTGCCGTCCCCGGCTCGATGGTGCCGCAGCGCAAGATCGCCCCGGCCTCGGTCGACGAGTTCATCGCCAAGCACCAGACGCTGGGACCGATCTACGACAAGATCGGCCTGTTCGCCGTCTACTCCTCGCCGTGGTTCTCGGCCATCTATCTGCTGCTGTTCGTCTCGCTGATCGGCTGCATCATCCCTCGCGTCGGGACCTACCTGAAGGCGGTTCGGGCCAAGCCGGTCAAGACGCCGCGGAACCTGTCGCGGTTGCCGGTCTATCAACGCTGGACGCCGGTCGAGTCCGGTGACGGGTCCACCGACGAGTCCGCCGACCGGCCGGCCGACGTTCTGCAGCAGGCCCAGGCCGAGTTGAAGCGGCGTCACTACCGGGTGAATCTGAGCGAGGAGACCGGCGAGGGGACGGCCGGCGGCTCGGTCTCGGCCGAACGGGGCTACCTGCGTGAGGCCGGCAACCTGATCTTCCACGTCAGTCTGCTGTTCGTACTGCTCGGCGTCGGGATCGTCGCGCTGACCGGTTTCCGGGGAAGCAGTGTGGTGGTCGTCGGCCAAGGCTTCTCCAACACCCTGAGCCAGTACGACGACTTCAACGGCGGCGGGCTGTTCTCCGAATCGCAGCTGCAGCCGTTCAGTCTCACCGTCAAGGACTTCGACGTGAAGTTCGAGACCGGTCCGGTGCAGACCGGTGCGGCCCGACTGTTCAAGGCCGACCTCGAGGTCACCGACGCCCCGGGCGAGACCCCGCGCGAGGAGACGCTGGAGGTCAACCACCCGCTGAAGATCAACGGCACCACCGTGCACCTGATCGGCCACGGCTACGCGCCGGTGGTAACGGTCAAGGACGCGAACGGCAATGTGGCCTTCTCCGGCCCGGTGGTCTTCCTGCCCCAGGACGGCAACTTCACCTCCGCCGGGGTGATCAACGCCCCGGACGGACGACCGAACCGGCTCGCCTTCCAGGGGCTGTTCTTCCCGACCGAAGCCACCACCGCGCAGGGCCCGACGTCGGTGTTCCCGGACTGGCTCAACCCGCAGCTGTTCCTGAACGCCTGGGTCGGGCCGCCGAAGAAGGAGACCGGCGCCACCCAGAACGTGTACTCCCTCGATACCACCGGGATGACCCAGGTGGCGAACCCGAAGAACCCGGGCCAGCCGTTCCGCTTCATCCTTCGCCCGGGGTACGAGCAGCCGCTGCCCAACGGCCAGGGCAGCATCGCACTGACCGGCGTCGACCGGTGGGTCAAGTTGCAGGTCGGCGACGCCCCCGGTGCGCCGGTTGCGCTGATCGCCATCGGCGCAGCTGTGGCGGGGCTGTGCCTGTCGCTGTTCATCCGGCCGCGCCGAATCTGGATCCGGGTCCGGACGGCAACATCAACCGACGAGAACGACGGGTCAGGCCGTACTGTGGTCGAGGTCGCCGGACTGGACCGGGCTGACGCCCGGACCGGTCTGAGTGAGGACGTCACCGAAATCGCCGCAGCCCTCGGGCATGCAGAAGCCGGACAGGAGCAGGGAAGCCGACGATGAACTACCAGAGCCTGTCGAACCTCGCCATGGTCACCTCGGTGGTCGTCTACCTGCTGGCGATGTTCTCCCACGCCGGCGAGTGGGCCTCGGCCCGCAGGGTCGACCTCCGCGAGGAACGGGTCGAGACCCCCGTCCGCGAGCTGGCCACGGTCGGCGCACCGTCGACCGCAGCCCAGTCGCCGGCGGCCCCTCCCGAGGTACTGTCGCCCGGTGGCAAGAACCCCGACGGCCAGGACGCCCGGCAGCGGGTCGAGGTCTTCGGCCGGATCGGCTTCGCCCTCACGGTGATCGGCTTCCTGCTCAGCGCCACCGGGATGGTCACCCGCGGGTTGGCCGCAGGTCGGGCGCCGTGGGGCAACATGTACGAGTTCATCACCGCGGCGATGGTGTTCATCGTGGCCATCTATCTGGTGCTGGCCGGCAGGTTCGGGATGCGTTGGCTCGGGCTGCCGGTGACCCTGCTGGCCGCCATCGGCAACGGTCTCGCGGTGACCGTGTTCTACGTCGCCGTCGCCCCGCTGGTCCCGGCCCTGCACTCGGTCTGGTTCCTGATCCACATCGTCGCGGCCGCGATCTCCGGCGCCGCCTTCAACGTCGGCGGGGTGGCATCGATCCTCTACGTGATCAAGAAGCGGGCCGAGGCGAAGGGTGAGGTCCGCGGCTATCTGGCCTGGCTGCCCGAGACCCGTCGGATCGACGTGATCGCCTACCGGTTCCTCGCCTTCGCCTTCCCGCTCTGGACCTTCACGGTGGCCGCCGGCTCGATCTGGGCCGAGTACGCCTGGGGTCGCTATTGGGGCTGGGACCCGAAGGAGACCTGGGCGCTGGTCACCTGGGTGATCTACGCCTGCTATCTGCACGCCCGGGCCACCGCCGGCTGGCGCGGCAACAAGGCCGCGTTCATCGCCATCCTCGGGATGGCGTCCTTCTGGTTCAACTTCATCGGCGTCAACCTGCTGTTCGCCGGCCTGCACTCCTACGCCGGCGTCTGAGGCCCACCCGTTCACCCCTGGCCGGATCCTCCTCGCACGGCGGCCTCCACCTCACACGCGTTGCAGAGTGTGCGAGGTGGCGCGGAACGTGCGAAGTTGACCGGGGGGCATCGACGGTCACTACTGCGCGCCGACGCCCATAGGTAGATCGGCGCCACCACCTCAGAGCCGCCAGGCGGTACGGCAGGGCCGGTCTGAGAGCATAGCTTCATGCGTCGATTCGACCTCTGCATCATAGGTTCCGGTTCCGGCAACACGATCGTCGACGACCAGTTCGCCGACTGGGACGTGGCGCTGGTCGACAAGGGAATTCCCGGTACCGGTGCATTCGGCGGCACCTGCCTGAACGTCGGCTGCATTCCCACCAAGATGTTCGTGCTGCCGGCCGACCACGCCCGCGACCCGGTGGAGGCGGCCAAGCTCGGCGTCGACCTGAGCTTCGACGGCGCGCGCTGGCCCGACATCCGGGACCGGATCTTCGGCCGGATCGACCCGATCGCCGCCGGCGGCGCGAAATACCGGGCCGAGGCCGACAACGTCACCCTCTACCGCAAGCAGGCCCACTTCGTCGACGCCAAGGTGCTGGACGTCGGGGACGGCGATCTGATCACCGCCGAGACGTTCGTGTTGGCCGCCGGGAGCCGGGCCACCATGCCGCCGATCCCCGGCCTCGACGAGGTCACCGCGCACACCTCCGACACCGTGATGCGGCTGGACACCCTGCCGAAGTCGATGATCATCATCGGCGCCGGCTACATCGCCGCCGAGTTCGCGCACGTGTTCTCCGCGTTCGGCACCAAGGTGACGGTGCTGAGCCGGTCCGGGGGCATGCTGGGCAATGAGGACGCCGACATCTCGGAGCGGTTCACCGAGCTGATGGGCGAACAGATCGATCTGCGCGGCCCGGTGAAGGCCGAGCAGATCGAAGAGGAGCCCGACGGCACCATCGTGGTGCACACCTCCCACGGCGACCGAATCACCGCCGAGGTGCTGCTGGTGGCCACCGGTCGTCGACCGAACAGCGACCTACTCGGCCTGGAGAACACCGGGGTCGGGGTCGACGACGACGGTTACGTGTTGGTCGACGAGCACCAGCGCGTCCGCGGGGCGGACGGCTTCTTCGCCCTGGGCGACCTCGACACCCGCAATCAGCTCAAGCACGTGGCGAACCGCGAGGCGCGGGTGGTGAAGCACAACCTGCTGCATCCGGACGCCATGATCAGCTGCGACCGCCGGTTCATCCCGCACGCGGTCTTCTCCGACCCGCAGGTGGCCTCGGTCGGACTGACCGAGGAGCAGGCCCGCGACATGGGGGTGGACTTCGCGGTCGTCACCCAGGACTACGGCTCGGTGGCCTACGGCTGGGCGATGGAGGACAGCACCCACTTCATCAAGCTGTTGGCCGAGCGATCGACCAACCAGCTGATCGGGGCCCATCTGCTCGGCCCACAGGCCTCGACCCTGATCCAGCCACTGATTCAGGCCATGGTCTTCGGAACCCAGGTGCCGGAGATGGCCCGGAATCAGTACTGGATCCACCCGGCGCTGCCCGAGGTGATCGAGAACGCCTTGCTCGGCCTCGACCTCTGAGGCCGTGGGCAGCGCCGTCGAACGTCAGGTTCAGGCGTCCCGGCGGTGCCGCTGCAGGGTGAAGGTCTCGAACGGCTGCAGCTCACCGTAGGTGCCGACCACCTCGAAATAGGTGACGGTGATGCTGGTCAGTCCGCCACGCTCGTGACCGGGGTCGACCTTAAATTGCGCGAAGCCGTACGCCTGGGCCTTGTCCCGCGACGCCGACCACGGCGCGCTCGGCTCGTAGACGTAGTTCGGCGGCCGCTTGCCGGTGGTCGGGTCGGGCGCGCCGACCGAGACGATCACCCGGCACTGCGGCGGTTCGAACAGCAGCTGGTTGGACGGTGCCGAGGTGCCGCCGCCGCCGATGATCATGTGCACCGCTCCCAGTTCGGTGTCGATCACGTCGGTCGCGGTGGACCGGGGATCGGCGTCAGCGTCGCGTTGTCGGCGTGTCCCCGGACCGGCAGCGTCCGCTCGTAGTGGTGTTCGTGGCCCATCACCACCAGGTCGACGCCGTACTCGTCGAACAACGGCAACCATTCCTGCCGCACGCCGAGGTCGGCGCCGTTGAAGTTGTTCGCGGTGCTCATCGCCACCTGGTGCATGCAGACCACGATCCAGTCGATGCTGTTGCTCCGCCGGGTCCGTCGCAGCTCCTGCTCCAGCCACGCCTTCTGAGCGCCGCCGGAATAGCCGCGGACGTAGCTGTTGCCGCCGTCCTGATAGCAGACGTCGTCGTTGGCCAGGCTGATGAACCGCACCGATCCGACGGTGAAGGCGTACCAGAGCCCGCGGGTGACGTCGGTCTGCCCGCTCGGCCTCGGGCAGTGAGAAGTAGGTCTGGTAGGCGCGGTAGCCGATCGGGCCGTTGCCCAGCTCGTTCTCGTGGTTGCCGGCCGCCGGCATCCAGGGCCGGTTCCGCGCGCTGCGGGTGTTGTTGGCCCAGAAGTCGGACCAGGTGCGGACCCGGTCCTCGGCCAGGTTGGCGTAGCAGAGGTCGCCGTTGAACAGGTGCAGCAGCGGGGCGACCCGCTCCACTCCCGCGGTGGTGTCGCCGGCGGACGGCGAGCCCGAGGTTGTCGTTGACGAACGGCGGGTTGGCGATGCTCACCCCGGCCGGCGGGGTGTACTTCTTGCCCACCGTCGGGGTGCCCTGGTCGCCGAAGCTGGTGAAGGTGAACGGCGCCCGGCCGCAGCGGTGCGGTCCGGAAGGTGCCGAACTGCGGCGCCGCGCCGCCGTGCACGGCGGCGTAGAAGTAGTCGGTGTCCGGACGTAGTCGGCGTAGCGGCGTGTGCTGGGCGTAGACCATCTCGCCGGATTTGGCGTCGGTGTAGCTGGTGACCTTCGCCGTGGTGGTGGCGACGTTTCCGCTGCCGTCCCGGATCAGCAGGACCCGGGGATCGCCGACCGGCTGGCGGGTGTGCCAGGAGACCGTCATCTCCCGCGGCCGGGTCGTTGCCGAACTCCAGGTGCAGCCCGGAGACCGGCGGGACGGAGACCGGCCGGCTGCCGATTTGCCCGCCGGCCGCGGCCGGCGTTCGGACCACGCCGCCGGGCGGGGTGCCGGACGGTGCCGCGCTCGCCGTAGCGGTACCGGCCACCGTGTCGATACCGGCCGCCGCAACGCCGGCGCCGGACAGACCGAGGGCAGTCAGCAGGGCCCGACGGGAGATCTCAGAAGGTTCGCTCATGGCAGCATCCTGGCCAGCCACTGCCGTCCGGCGGCAGACCCCGGCGGCGAACGTTCGTCGACGCCTCGGTGAACAACCCACCCCGGACGCATCGCGCCCCACTCCACCCGGATCGCGCCCTTTCCACCGGCATCGCGCCCGCTGCAGCGGGCGCGATCACTGGATAATGGTCGCGATGATGAACCAAGGCCAGCCTCCGATGACCAGACGGGCGCGACGATCGGCGTTCCTCCGCGGCAGCTTGCCGGTGCTCGCCCTGCTGATGGCCGGCTGCGGCACCCAGGTGCCCGTCTCTACGCCGTCCGGCGGGACGACGACCGGTGGGCCGACGACCGGTGGGCCGACGACCGGTGGGCCGACGACCAGTGGGCCGGCACCGTCCAGCGCTGTTTCGTCATCGAGCCGAACCGCGGGTGCGAGCAGTGCCCCCTCGGCGTCGCCGTCCAGATCAGCCAGCAGCTCGCCGACCACTTCACCCACCGGCACGTCGACCGGCTCGTCGGGAAGCTGTACCACGTTGGCCCGGCGGATGAGCCGGAGCGAACGGGTCGGGCAGTTGTTCATGGTGGGGGAGAACTCCGAACAGATCAGCTCCGCCCAGCTCGACCGGATCAACTCCTTGCACATCGGTTCGGTGATCCTGCTCGGCAACACCACCGCCGGCCGGTCGGCCGTGAAACGACTCACCGACCAGATCCGCGACCACGCCGGCAGTACGGACGGCGTCCGGGTGCTGCTCGCCGCCGACCAGGAGGGTGGACTGGTCCAGCGGCTGAAGGGCAGTGGCTTCGAGGTGATCCCCTCGGCCCAGAGCCAGAGCGACCTCTCCAACGCGACGCTGAAAGCCCACGCGCACACCTGGGCCGAGCAGTTGGACGAGGCGGGCATCGACGCCGACCTCGCGCCGGTGGCCGACGTCGTCCCGACGTCGATGGAGTCGGTGAACGAGCCGATCGGCAAGCTGCACCGCGGCTACGGTCCCCGACCGAGCACGGTGGCTGACAAGGTGACCGCCTTCATCGGCGGCATGCACGCGGGCAAGATCGCCACCAGCGTCAAGCACTTCCCCGGGCTCGGACGGGTGCGCGGCAACACCGACTTCGACACCGACGTGACCGACGACGTCACCACCCGCCACGACGCCGACCTGGCCGGCTTCACCGCCGGGATCAAGGCCGACACCGACATGGTGATGGTCTCCTCGGCCAGCTACGCCAAAATCGACTCGCACGGCCCGGCCACCTTCTCGCGCACCGTGCTGCAGGGGATGATCCGCTCCGATCTCGGCTTCGGCGGCGTGATCATCTCCGACGACCTGATCGGCAAGGCACTCGGCTCCACGCCGATGAGCGAGCGGGCCGTCCGCTTCATCGACGCCGGCGGTGACCTGGCCATCGTCGGCGATCCCGACCAGCTCTCCACCACGGTCAGTCACACGATCAGCGAGGCCGAGAACAGCGACGGCTTCGACGCCAAGGTGACCGCGGCCGCCGCGAAAGTGCTGACCATGAAGGCGCGTTACGGCTTGGCCGGCTGCTCCTGACCAGACCCGGTCGTCAGTCGGCGAAGCCGGTGCTGTGCCAGAGGTGGAACAGCGCATAGGCCCGGTACGGTCGGCAGGCCTCAACCCTAGCCAGCGCCTCGGTCGCCGTCCGGACGCCCATCGCCCGCCGCAGCACCAGATCGCCGGCCGGGAAGGCGTCCCGATCACCCAGCACCCGGACGGCCAGGTAGTCCGTCGTCCACGGCCCGACGCCGGTCAGCGCCAACAGTCGGGCCCGGGTCAGGACCGGGTCGACGTCCTGGTCGAGGACCAAGCCGTCCGCGCAGGCGGCAGCCACCCCGATCACCGTCCTGGACCGGGCACCGGTGAGCCCGACCCGGGTCTGCAGATCACCCTGGGTGAGTCCGGCGAGCACCTCGGCGCCCGGGAACCGGATCAGTCCCGCCGGGCCGGGCTCGCCGTAGGCGGCGACCAACCGGGCGGTGAACGTCCGCGCCGCGGCCAGTGAGACCTGCTGGCCGATCACCGTCTGGATCGCCGCCTGGTAGCCGTTCGGGTACCCGGTGACCCGCAGACCGGGCCGGGCCCGCACCAGCGAGGCGAGCTGCGGATTACCCGAGAGCCCGGCCGCGATCCGCTTCGGCGAGGCGTCCAGATCGAGCATCCGTCCTAGCCGGCAGGTGATCTCGGCCAGGTGAGCGGCCGAATCAGCGGTGACCTCGGCGCTGACCGAGTCGACGCCGAAGGACAGCCGGACGAACGAGGGTCCGCGAGGACCGTCCAACAGGAACTCGAACCGGCCCGCCTCCGGGTCGGCCCGCTCCAGACCCGGGACGACGTGCACCGTCAGCAGCCGGAACGCCGCCACCGCGTCGTAGGGCGGCTCTAATTTCCACGTGATCGGCGACAGGCCGCCACCACTGGTCAATCGACCGTGAGCTCCTTCAGCACCTGATCCGCCGGCGCCTGCAGTTGCGGGCTGGTGTCGGGGATCGAGGAGTAGAACAGCCCCGAGGTGACACCGGCGCTGATGATCACAATGGTCGCCGTCTCGCCCTTGGTGCGCAGCTTGGGGATGTCGAAGCTGAGGTGGGTCTTGACGATCCAGGCCTGGTGACCGTCGACCGTCGTGGCCTGGTTCACCTTGTCGTCCCTGGTCACGACGGCATTGTCGTAAAAGGCGCCGATGATGCATTTGACCACGATCTGCGACCCCTGTTCAGGACTGAAGAACCCGTCGCCGGCGATCAGTTGGCCGATCAGCACCGAGGCGACCCAGCTGTGCAGCCCGTCGTAATTCGGCTCGATGAACACGTCCTGAGTGAGCACGTCGGTGCCGAACGGCACCCGGTCGTCAGGACTCGGCGTTCCCCATGGCGAACCCAGCTCCGGGTAGGAGATCGGCCCCCCGTGCACCCGCCCGTCGCCGGTGGTCTGGCCCGCCGAGATGGACGAACTCGGGATCGACGGGCAGGCGTCCTCCGAACCCTGACCAGAGGAGCTGCCGATCCCGCCGCTTCCGGTGACCCCGCGGACCACGAAGACGATCACCAGGGCCAGCACCACCACGACCGCGCCGATCCCGATCCACCAGCCGGCGAACCGCCGCCTCTTCGCCGGGATCTGCTGATAGCTGCGGTAGTCGGTGCCGTAACCCGGGACCGGCTGACCAGGACGGTACGAGGTCTGTGAGGCGACCGGCTGGGGGCGGGTCGCCGGCGTCTGCGCCGGATTCGCTGTGGGCGTCCCGATGATGGTCTGGCTCGGCGGCGGCGACGACGGGCTGGCGGAGGTGACGGCCGACCACGCCTTGCCGTCCCAATAGCGGTAGAGGCCCGCTACGCCCCCTGGATCCGGATACCACCCTGCCTGTGCCACGCGAGGAGTTTACGTGGCCCAGGCTGTGAGCAAGGGCGCTCAGCCGAAGCGGCCGGTGATGTAGTCCTCGGTCGCTTTCTCTTTCGGGGTGGAGAAGATCGTCTCGGTCGAGCCGACCTCGACCAGGCGTCCCGGCTTGCCGGTGGCGGCCAGGTTGAAGAAGGCGGTCTGGTCGCTGACCCGGGAGGCCTGCTGCATGTTGTGGGTCACGATCACCACGGTGTAGGACTCCTTGAGCTCACCGATCAGGTCCTCGATGGCCAGGGTGGAGATCGGGTCGAGTGCCGAGCACGGTTCGTCCATCAAGATCACCTCGGGCTGGACGGCGATCGCCCGGGCGATGCACAGCCGCTGCTGCTGGCCGCCGGACAGCCCGGCGCCGGGGGAGTTCAGCCGGTCCTTGACCTCGGTCCAGAGGTTGGCCGCCTTCAACGACCGTTCGGCGATCTCGTCGCCCTTGTTGCCGGAAATTCGGCGAGTGTTCAACCGGACGCCGGCGAGCACGTTGTCCTTGATCGACATCGTCGGGAACGGGTTGGGGCGCTGGAAGACCATTCCGACCTCGCGCCGGACCAGCACCGGATCGATCGCAGCGGCGTAGAGGTTCTTGCCGTCCAACTCGACGGTGCCGCGAACGTAAGCACCGGGGATCACCTCGTGCATCCGGTTCAGAGTGCGCAGGAAGGTGGATTTTCCGCAGCCGGACGGACCGATGAACGCGGTCACCGTCCGGGGCTGGATGGTCAGGTTGACGTCCTCGACCGCCTTGAACTTGCCGTAGAACACGTTCAAGTCCTTGACGTCGATCCGCTTGCTCATCTGTGGTTCTCTTCTCGCCGCCGGTGCTCGGTCGCGACCAGCGTAAGCGAGAATTTTCAACCGTCACCACTCCGCGGAGGACCGGGGCGGGCGCGCACAGCGAAGCGCGATCAGTGGCCACCCGCTGTTCACCGTCCGTTCACCAAGTACGCCTGATCAGGTCATTCGTCCTCCTTAGCGTCGCCGTCGTACTCGGTCGCCGACCGCCGTCCCGGGGGGACGGATGTGGGTCGGCGATCAGCCCTGAGGAAGGTGTCACTTCGTGAACCGAAAGACCATTGGCCGGCGTAAGACCATTGGCCAGCTCGTCCTGCCGGCAGCCCTGGTGCTGTCGATGGGCCTGACCGCGTGCGGCGCCGCAAACGAGTCCACACCCGCCGGCACCAGCTCCGGCTCGGCGCTCTCCGGCAGTCTCAACGGCGCCGGTTCGAGCGCCCAGAGCGCCGCGATGACCGCCTGGATCGCCGGCTTCCAGAAGACCAACCCCAGCGCCCAGGTCAACTACGACGCGGTCGGCTCCGGGGCCGGCGTCGAGCAGTTCACCAACGGAGGTGTCGGCTTCGCCGGCAGCGACAAGGCCCTGGACACCGATCAGCTGGCTGCGGCCAAGCAGCACTGCGGCGCCGACGCGCTCGACATCCCGACCTACGTCTCGCCGATCGCCATCGCCTACAACCTCAAGGGCGTGGACGACCTCCAGCTTTCCCCGGCCACCGCTGCCGGCATCTTCGCCGGCACCATCACCACCTGGAACGACGCGGCGATCAAGGCCGACAACCCGGACGCGAGCCTGCCGAGCACCACGATCACCCCGGTGCACCGCAGTGACAAGTCCGGCACCACCAACAACTTCACCGACTATCTGAGCAAAGCGGCGCCGAAAGCCTGGACCGGCGGTGCCACCGAAGTGTGGCCGATCTCCGGCGGCGAGTCGGCGAAGGGGACCTCGGGTGTGGTCGCGGTGATCAAGGGCGGCGACGGAACCATCGGCTACGCCGACGACAGCCAGGTCGCCGACCTCCAGGTGGCCAAGGTCAAGGTGGGCAGCAGCTGGAACGCCCCGAGCGCCGACGGCGCCGCCAAGACCCTCTCGGACTCCGAGAACGTCTCCGGCCGACCGGACGGCGACATCGTGGTCGACATCAACCGCACCACCACCGCCGACGGCGCCTACCCGGTGCTGCTGGTCTCCTACGAGATCTTCTGCACCAAGTACACCGACGCGAGCCAGGGCAACCTGGTCAAGGGCCTGCTGACCTACATGGTCAGCTCCGACGGCCAGCAGGCCGCCGCCTCGGCCGCGGGCTCGGCCGCGCTGCCGGACAAGCTGGCCAGCCAGGCCAAGAGCTCGGTCGACAAGATCACCAGCGGCAGCTGACCGATCCGGACCTCGCCGGGAGACTCCCGGGGCCGGCGGACCACCTCCGTCGGCTCCGGGACCTCCCGTCTGGTGGATCGGAGCCGAACGTGTCAGCATCGAGGTCGGCAGTCCGCACGAGGCCGAGATCGACCGTGACATCTAACCGAAGCCTGGAGAACACGTGAGCGCAGCAACGAGTTCGCCGCCGCGCCGGGCGCGTCGCAGCAGCGGCGACACCACGTTCGCCGGTATCTCGCTCGCCGCCGGCATCATCATCTTGGTGGTGCTGGCCGGGGTGGCGGTCTTCCTGATCATCCAGTCCGTCCCGGTGTTCACCGCGACGAAGGCCCAGCTGGGGGTCTCCTCGATCGGGGCCTACCTCGGTCCGCTCGCCTACGGCACCGTCCTCTCGGCCCTGCTGGCGATGATCTTCGCGGTGCCGCTGGCCATCGCCATCGCCCTGTTCATCTCGCACTACGCGCCACGGCGGTTGTCCCAGGTGCTCGGCTATCTGGTCGATCTGCTGGCCGCGGTGCCGAGCGTCGTGTTCGGTCTCTGGGGCATCTTCTGGCTGGCGCCCAAGCTGGTGCCGCTCTACCTGTGGCTGACCGACCACCTCGGCTTCATCCCGTTGTTCAGTTCCGCCTCGGTCACCGGACGGACGATCCTCACCGCCGGCGTCGTGCTCGCGGTGATGATCCTGCCGATCGTCACCGCCATCTGCCGCGAGGTCTTCTTGCAAGCCCCTACGTTGCAGGAGGAGGCGGCGCTGGCCCTGGGCGCAACCCGTTGGGAGATGATCCGGATGTCGGTGCTGCCGTTCGGCAAGGCCGGCATCGTCAGCGGCGCGATGCTCGGGCTCGGCCGGGCGCTGGGTGAAACCCTCGCCGTCGCCCTGGTGCTCTCGGTCAATCCGTCGCTGATCACCGCCAACCTGATCGGGACGACGAACCCGTCGACCATCGCGGCCAACATCGCGTTGCAGTTCCCGGAGTCGTTCGGCCTGTCGGTAAACCTCCTGATCCTGTCCGGTCTGCTGTTGTTCGTGATCACCTTCGTGGTCAACCTCGGTGCCCGGATCATCGTGGCCCGGACGACGGTGAAGGCGTGACCACCACGTCCACCGCCGCTGACCGGAGCGCCACGCGGCAGCAGAACGGCGGTGGCCGGCCGAGCACCATCGCGCGCCGGCACGATCTGCCGCGCTGGTTCTTGATCGCCACCGGAGTCGGCTCGCTGGTGGTCGGCATCCCGCTGGCGCTGCTGCTCGGCGGCCGCGAGGTCGCCGCCGTCGTCTTGGCGCTGCTGCTGTTCATCGTCTCGTCCGCGGTGATCTCGATGGCCGTGGAGGGACGTCGTAAGGGCACCAATCGGCTCGCCACCATTCTGGTCGCCTCGGCCTTCGGGGTGGCCATGGTGCCTCTGGTCTCGGTGGTCTACGTGGTGGTCAAGAACGGCGTCGCCCGCTTCGACGTCGACTTCTTCACCTACTCCCTGAGTGGCATCGTCGGGGCCGGCGGCGGCGCCTACCACGCGATCATCGGCACCGTCCTGATCACCGCGGTCACCGCGGTGATCTCGGTGCCGATCGGAGTGCTCTGCAGCATCTACCTGGTCGAGTACGGCACCGGCAAGCTGGCCAAGGCGATCACCTTCTTCGTCGACGTGATGACCGGCATCCCCTCGATCGTGGCCGGTCTGTTCGCCTTCGCGCTGTTCGAGCTGTTGACCGACGATCCCGGCTATCGCAGCGGTCTGGCCGGCGCGATTGCGCTGAGCGTGCTGATGATTCCGGTGGTGGTCCGCTCCACCGAGGAGGTGCTGCGGCTGGTGCCGACCGAGCTGCGGGAGGCCGCCTACGCCCTCGGCACCCGGAAGTGGAAGACCATCATCCGGATCGTGTTGCCGACGGCGATCGGCGGCATCGTCACCGGCGTCACCATCGCCATCGCCCGGGTCACCGGCGAGACCGCACCGTTGTTGCTGACCGCCGGCTACACCACCGCGACCAACACCGACCTGCTGAGCGGGCGGATGTCCAACCTGCCCGAGTTCATCTACTTCCAGTTCACCGTGCCGGGGGTCCCGGTCTCCGACGGCATCGACCGGGCCTGGACCGCGGCGCTGGTGCTGATCATCATCGTCATGCTGCTGAACCTCGCGGCTCGGCTGATCGCCCGGATCTTCCGACCCAAGACCCGCTGACCACCCGATTCGGCCGGTCCGTCCGGACCTCAGCTGGGCGGTCGGTGCCGTTCCAGGGCGTGCACCTCGCCGTCGGCGGTCAGGTGGGCGACCAGACACTCCGCGGTGGCCATCGCCCGATCGGGGACGTCCAGGCCGGCCAGCATGTGCGGCAGCACTGGCCGGTGACCGCAGACCGCCACCGGGCGCCCGGTGGCGACCGCGCGGTCCCGAACCCGCACCATCACCGCCGCCACGCCCGCCGGATCCTGCGCGCCTTCCTCCTCGCTCAACCGTGACTCGCGTTCGGGCTCGATGTCGTGGGCCAGGGCGTAGGGCAGCACCGTGCTCAGGCAGCGGCTGGAGGTCGAACTGACCACGTCCTGCACGCCGTAGGCCGCCAGCAGCGGGGTCAGTCTCCGGGCTTGGACCCGCCCGGCGGCGCGCAGCGGACGCCCGGGATCGGGGTGGGTCCAGTCCTTGCGGTCCATCGCCTTGGCGTGCCGGACGATGATCAGCGGCGTGGTCGTCGGCAGCGACAGGTACTGGTCCAGCAGGTCGCGGTCCTGGCGGTAGCTGAGCCGCTTCAACGCCGCCTTGATCGGCAGCCAGGCCACCACGTCGACCTCGGAGTCCGGGGCGCGGCGGATCACCTCGGTGGGCACCCCGACCCACCAGGAGACGTACTTGCGGGTGGACTTGTCCAGGTCGTAGACCTTGCGGTCCAACGGCATCCCGAGTCGGACCCGGGCGCCGGCCTCCTCCCAGACCTCGCGGACCGCCGCCACCGGCACCGTCTCGCCGTTGTCGGTCTTGCCCTTGGGCAGCGACCAGTCCCGGTACTTCTTCCGGTGCACCAACGCGACCTCGGTCTTGCCACCGCGTTCCCGGGTCACCACCGCGCCGCCGGCCAGCACCTTCTTCAGACTCGCCATCGCAGGCGGCTCACTTGGCCCGTCGGCGGTTGGCGTAGGCGATCAGGAACTCCTGCATGTCCAGCAGCGGTTCGCCGTTCTCGTCGGCCGTGTGCTGGGTCCACACCCCGTCTCCGTCCAACCACCAGGCCGCGGTCCCGGGATCGAAGGCCAGGTCGAACAGGGCACCGATCTCGGCGATGTGGGCGGCGTTGGTGATCGAGGCCAGCACCTCGACCCGGCGGTCCAGGTTGCGGTGCATCAGATCGGCCGAACCGATCCCCACCGAGGGCTGGCCGTCGTTGGCGAACCAGAACAGCCGGCTGTGCTCCAGGTAGCGGCCCAGGATGCTGCGGACCCGGATGTTCTCACTCATCCTGGGCACTCCCGGCTGCAGGGTGCAGATCCCGCGCACCCACAGATCCACCGCAACCCCCGCCTGGGAGGCGCGGTAGAGCGCGTCGGTGATCGCCTCGTCGACCAGGGAGTTCACCTTGATCTTGATCCCGGCCGGTCGGCCCGCCCGGTGGTGCTCGACCTCGGTACCGATCCGGTCCAGCAGGCCGGCCCGGATGCCGTGCGGAGCCACCAGCAGCCGCCGGTAGGAGGTCTCGACGCTCATCCCGGAGAGGTGGTTGAACAGTTTGCCGATGTCCTCGGTGATCACCGGGTTGGCGGTCAGCAGACCCATGTCCTCATACATCCGGGCGGTCTTCGGGTTGTAGTTGCCGGTGCCGACGTGGGCGTAGCGGCGCAACCCGTCCGGCTCGTCCCGGACCACCATGGAGAGCTTGCAGTGCGTCTTCAGCCCGACCACGCCGTAGACCACGTGGCAGCCGTGCCGCTCCAGCCGCCGGGCCCAGGCGATGTTGGCCTGCTCGTCGAACCGGGCCTTGATCTCGACCAGGGCCAGCACCTGCTTGCCGGCTTCGGCCGCCTCGATCAGTGCGTCGATGATCGGTGAGTCGCCGGAGGTGCGATAGAGCGTCTGCCAGATGCCCAGCACCTGCGGGTCGTCGGCGGCCTGCTCGATGAAGCGCTGCACGCTGGTGGCGAACGAGTCGTAGGGGTGGTGCAGCAGGACGTCGCGCTGCTTCAGGGCGGCGAACAGGTCGGCCGGTTGTGCGGTCTCGACTTCGGAGAGATGCTGGTTGGTCTTGGGCAGGAAGGTCGGGTACTTCAGCTCGGCCCGGTCCAGGTCGTTCAGCGCCATCAGCGCGCTGAGGTCGAGCGGAGCGGGCAGCTTGAACACCTCGCGCTCGCTGATGTCGAGCTCGGTGACCAGCAGGTCGAGCATCTTGGGGTCGATGTCGTCCTCGACCTCGAGCCGGACCGGCGGCCGGCCGATCTTGCGCCGCAGCAGCTCCTTCTCCAGCGCGACCAGCAGGTTCTCGGCGTCGTCCTCCTCGACCTCGACGTCTTCGTTGCGGGTCACCCGGAAGACGTGGTGCTGAACGATCTGCATGCCGCTGAACAATTGGTCCAGGTGCCGGGCGATCACGTCCTCGAGCGGGACGAAGCGTCCTTCGTCGAGCGGAATGAACCTCGACAGCACTGTCGGCACCTTGACCCGGGCGAACTGCCGGACGCCGGTCTCGGGGTTCTTGACCAGCACGGCCAGGTTGTTGCTGAGCCCGGAGATGTAGGGGAACGGGTGCGCCGGGTCGACGGCCAGTGGGGTCAGCACCGGGAATATCCGCTCGGCGAACAACTCCCGCATCCGCCCCTTCTCCTCGCCGTTGAGCTGGTCCCAGCGGAGGATCTCGATGCCCTGTTCGGCCAGTTGCGGGCGGACCTCCTCGGTGAACACCCGGGACTGCTCGGTGACCAGTTCGCGGGTCCGGGCCAGGATCGCGTCGTGGATCTCACGCGGCATCAGGCCGCTGACGCTCGGCACCGCCACCCCGGCGGCGATCCGACGCTTGAGCCCGGCGACCCGGACCATGAAGAATTCGTCCAGGTTGCTGGCGAAGATGGCCAGGAACTTGGCCCGCTCCAGCAGCGGCACCCGATTGGTGTCCTTGGCCAGGTCGAGCACCCGGTTGTTGAAGGCCAGCCAGGACATCTCCCGGTCCAGATAGCGATCGTCCGGCAGGTCGTCGGGTTCGCTCTCGACCTCGGCGAGCGAGACGCGGTTGTCCAGCGTCATGTGGGCCAGCATGTCCGGCGCGCCGGTGGGACCGGTCGGCTCGGTGGTCTCGGTCGACGGTGCGGAGATGCCCGCCTCGGTGACGTCCATCGGGGTCTCCTCGTCTGTCTGGGTACGGCTGGAACTGCGACTGGAATTATGACTGGATCGACAACTGGGTTCAGGACTGGAACGGGTGCGGCCGACGTAGTGTGCACCGTCGACGTGTTCTGACGGTAGCTGGCCGGCGGCGGCCGGCCGGGGTCAGTGGGCCTCGGTGGTCTCCGCATCGAGATGCTGGGCGTAGAGCACGTCGCGGTTCCGGACCACGAAACCGAAATGTTCGTAGAGGCCGACCGCCTTGTCGTGATCACCCTCGACGTAGAGGATGACCTCCTCGCAGCCCTGGTCCCGCAGGTGGCGCAGGCCGCGGACGAGCAGCGCCTTGGCCAGACCGCGTCCCTCGGCGTCCGGATCGACGCCGATCACGTAGACCTCGCCGGTGCCGTCCTCGTGCCGTTTCGTCCAGTGGAAACCGAGCATCCGGCCGTCCTTGGCCATGACCTGAGTGGCCGGGACGTCCCGCCCCTCGTCCGGTGCCGCAGCGCCGGTCTGGTCGATGGCCACGAAGAAACCCTTGCGGTCGAACCACGGCTCCCTGATCTTGGCCTGCAGCTCCTTGCTCTCGAGCCCACCCTGCTCGGGATGGTGGATGAACGCGCGCCGATTCACCTCCAGGAAGGGCTCCTGGTCCCGGCTGATGATGAAGTGTCGCAGCTTCACCCCGGCCGGCGTCGCCACCTCCGGTAGTGCTGCGGCAGGAGCGTCGGAGTCCAGCGAACGCGACATCACCAGTAGCTCGCGGACCGGGACCATGTGCGCGGCCCGGGCGAGACGCTGCGCGGCGGCGGTATCGCCGGGGGCCCAGACGTGGACGTTGTCGGCGCTGTATTCGTGCATCCGGGCGATCAGCGCCCGGCCGATGCCCTGGCGGCGGTGGTCGGGGTGGATGAACAGAGCGCCGACAGGATCGGCGGCGCCGTACCCGATCAGCACGCCGTAGCCGACCAGCTCGTTCAGGAACGGACTAGCGTCCCCGGGATGCTCGATCGTCCCGACCGCTTCCTGCACGGGGAAGTGGGTGATCGTCGCGTTGTTCCGCAGACTCTCGGGATGCTCCAGAGCGGCCAACTGCTCGTCGTTCAGCGGCGGCGCGCCGTCCACGGCCTCGGTCGCGCGGGCCGCGGCCAGCACCTCGGCGGCGGACTCCTCGTCCAGCCCGGGGCACGGCGTGATCGAGAGACGCCGTACTTTTCGGCCCGCATCCATGCGCCTACGGTAGGTGATCGAGCGACCGAGGTGGCACCGTGCCGCCGATGACGGTGCGATTCGTAGCGAGGAACATGTCCGAGACCGCCGATCCCGTGCAGCAGGCCGATCCCGTCCGAGGGGTGGAGCAGGCCGACACCCCGGCCGCGGTCGCGGCACGGATGCAGCCGCACCGGCAATTGACCCGGTTCGGCACCGGTAGTGCCCTGCTGGCCGTGATTGCGGCGGTGGTGGCGCTGATCGACTATCCGCCGACAACGGGGGCGGACATCTGGTTTCCGGTCGGTGCCCTGGCCGCCGCGGTCGTCCTCCTGCTGATCTGTGCCGTCCAGCTCGTGGTCTGGCGCGCAGCGTTCTCGGCCTGGCGGGCAGACCGGCCGTTCGACGGTGCAGGCGCCGCCCGGGCGACCAGGGTGTCGTGGTGGCTGCACGTGCTGTCCTACCCGGTGCTGCTGGCCGGCCTCTATCTGTCCATCGAGGCCAGTGCACTCGGCGGTTTCAGCGAGCTGCCCGGCTTCATGCTCGGACTCGAGGTGCTGTTCCTTCTGCTGGCCCAGGTCACCGCCGCCGTGCAGTACCTGCGCGCTGACGGCGGGCCGGGGACGATTCCCAACCACCTGCGCGCCCTGCTGGCCAAGGTCCAGGCCCAGCGCTGAGGGCGGGCCTCAGACCCGGGTGGCTTCGTCCGAGACGGCCGGGGTGACGAACCGGTAGCCGACGTTGCGGACGGTGCCGATCACCGACTCGTACTCCGGGCCGAGCTTGGCCCGCAACCGGCGGACGTGGACGTCGACCGTCCGGGTGCCGCCGTAGTAGTCGTAGCCCCAGACGTCGCTGAGTAGTTGCTGCCGGCTGAACACCCGGCCAGGATGCTGGGCCAGGTACTTCAGCAGCTCGAACTCGGTGTAGGTCAGATCCAGTTGCTCGCCGTTCAGCTTGGCCGAATAGCCGGCCTCGTCGATGACGATGTTGCCGGTGTGGATGAGCTGATCGGATTCGGTTCGCTGCGCGGGCGCGGTGACCAGCTTGAGCCGGACGTCCACCTCGGCCGGCCCGGACGAGGTGAGTAACAGATCGTCGAAGCCCCAGTCGCCGGAGAGCGCGGCCAGCCCGCCCTCGCTGACGATGACGATCAGCGGTGCCTCTTTGCCGGTGGTCTGGATCAGTCGGCACAGTGACCGGGCGCCGACCAGATCGCGCCGGGCGTCAAGCAAGATGACGTCGGCGGACGGGGCGTCCAGCAGTGCGGTGGGCTCGGCCGGGGTGACCCGGACGTGGTGAGGAAGCAGCTCCAGTGCTGGCAGAACCTCGGTTGATGCCTGCATGTCATTGGTCAACAGCAGCAGGGTGGCCATGGACGGTCCCCTCGGCGAGCATCCCGACTCACATCGGGACGCGGGCGGACAATGAACACTCATTAAACTATCAGGAAATTCGGGCAACCGGTTCCGCGATCAGCTGTGGGGGAGCGATGACTCGGGTGGTCTTCCGTTATTGGGCCGGTGCCCGGGCGGCGGCCGGCACGGCCGCCGAAACCTTCGAGGCCGTCTCGGTCTCCGATGCGCTGGCGATGGCGCGGGAGGCTCACGGCGACCCGCGGTTCGACCAGGCGTTGACGGCGAGTTCGCTGATGCGTGATGGACGGGTGCTGCACGAACTGGATCTAGGTGCCGATCTGACGAACGATCTGACCAACGATCTGACACGATCTGACGGCCGATCTCGAGGTCGACATCGAGGTCCTGCCGCCGTTCGCAGGCGGCGCCGAGCGCGGGTATCTCAATTGATGGACGCTGGTATCACCTGGTGGAACGGCGATGGGTAAGGCGGTGATCCCGCCCTACAGTGGAGCTATGCACGCGACGTATCAGGTGGGCCGCTGGCTCACCCGGCGCTTGGCCGTAGACCACGGTCGGATGCGCTCGTCGTTGTGTCGAATGATCTAGAGACGCCCTGACCGGTGCTCGGCATAGGTGTGCCCATCGGACAAAGTTTGCGTCTCACCTCCAGCCCTGAAGCCTCGGGCATCCCGGCCTGCGCTCTCATCGGCGCGGCGCCATCAGCACACCAGCCAAGGAGATCACCGAATCATGAGCAGGCAAGAAGTACTCGTCGACGCCGACTGGGTGGCCGAACACCTCGATGACGACAAGGTCGTCCTGGTGGAGGTGGACGAAGACACCACCGCCTACGACGGTGGCCACATCGCCGGCGCCATCAAGCTGGACTGGAAGACCGATCTGCAGGATCCGGTCCGGCGCGACTTCGTCGACCAGGGCCAGTTCGGCAAGCTGCTCTCCGAGCGCGGCGTGGCCAACGACGACACCGTGGTCCTCTACGGCGGCAACAACAACTGGTTCGCCGCCTACGCCTACTGGTACTTCAAGCTGTACGGGCATCAGGACGTCCGACTGCTCGACGGCGGCCGCAAGAAGTGGGAGCTGGACGCCCGTGAGCTGTCCACCGAAACGGTGACCCGGCCTGCGACCAGCTACTCCGCCGGCGAGCCCGACCTGTCCATCCGGGCCTTCCGGGACGAGGCGGTCGCCGCGATCGGCACCAAGAACCTGGTCGACGTCCGCAGCCCCGACGAGTACGCCGGCCGGCTGCTCGCCCCGGCCCACCTGCCGCAGGAGCAGGCCCAGCGCGGCGGCCACATTCCCACCGCAGTCAGCGTGCCCTGGAGCAAGGCGGCCAACGACGACGGCACGTTCAAGACCGACGCCGACCTCAAGGACCTCTACTCCACCGCCGGCGTGAACTGGGACAACGACACCATCGCCTACTGCCGGATCGGTGAGCGCAGTGCGCACACCTGGTTCGTCCTGCACGAGCTGCTGGAGCAGAAGAACGTCAAGAACTACGACGGCTCTTGGACCGAGTACGGCTCCCTGGTCGGCGTTCCGGTGGCTGTGGGCGACGAGCCCGGCAGCCGCTGAGCCCGTCTCCGGCAACCACCGTCCACCCCGAAAAGTCTGAGGAGAAACACCATGTGCGGAGCAACCACCGGCGGCCTGGATCTGGCCGGCATCGACCTGAGCAAGCAGGCTGTGATCCAGGGCCGGGTGCTGCGCGGCGGCGACCCGGTCGCCGGGGCCTACGTCCGGCTGCTCGACTCCGGCGGCGAGTTCACCGCCGAGGTCCCGACCTCGGCCACCGGGCACTTCCGGTTCTTCGCCGGCAACGGCACCTGGACGCTGCGCACGCTGACCCCGGGGGCCAAGAAGGACCGTTCGATCGTGGCCAGCCTGGGCACGGTGGCCGAGGTCGACGTCGAGTTGGAGACCGTCGCCGCCTGAGGTCCACCTCGTGCGTGCGGCTCCGGCCCGGTTTGACAGCTCAGCCTCGAGATTGCCTCACTTGACCCATGCCTGATCGTCGACACCAGCCCCGGCCGAGCAGCGCGCAGTGGCATGCCGGTCTGCTGGCCAGTCTGCGAGCCGGAGCCGAGCCCGGCGCTATCGGGCCGGCCGGCTCGGAGGGTCAGGTCGATCGGTCGATCAAGCTGCCGGTGGTGGCCGACGACGAGCGTGGACCCGGGTGGTACGGCGTGATCGGGCTGCTCGCCGAAGACTTCGAGCGACTCGAGGAGGCCGTCCTGGTTGCCGGAACGGCCGGGCGCCGCTATCCGGTGCTCGACGTCCGGGCCGAGCGCGAGTCGGTGTTCGTCCGAGTACAGCCGGCCGCGCCCGAGTCCGGATTGGTTGTCTTCGATCGACCTGATCCGGTGGTCCGGAGCCGCGATCTGCTGCGTGGCCTGGACAGTCCGGACGCCGCCAAGGCCGTCCAGCCGTTCGCGCGCGGTGTGCTCGACCGATTGCCCACCGCCGAAGCCGAGTTGGTGTCACATGACCGGGCCGTCCGGGCGGCCCGGGTCGCCGGGATCCAGATCGTCTGGGGCGCGCCGGCCACCGGTAGGACCGCCGTCGTGGCCGACGCCCTGACCGCCGCGTTGGAGTCAGGACAGCGGACGCTGTTCGTCTCACCCGATCCGGCCGCGGTGGACGGTGCGCTGCGGCTGCTGCTGAGCCGGCATTCCCCCCGACCGGGGCAGGTCGTCAGAGTCGGGAGCCCGTGGCTGGCCGAACTCGCCGACCATCCCGACGTCGGGCTCGACGCTCTGGTCCGAGCCCGGCAACCCGAGCTCAGCGCCCGGATCGACGAACAGCACGAGCGAGTTCTTTCCCTTCGGCGCGCGCCGGATCGGCTCGCGCTGCGCGAAGCCCGGCAACGGTTGACCGGCTTCGACCCCGACGAGCACCGGGCGCGGATCGAGCGGTTGCAGAACGCGGACCGGCTCGAGCAGCTCGCGGCGAGTTCGGCCGAGACCGAACGGCTCCGGATGCACCAGGCCGACGAGTTGGCCACCGTCGAGGCCGAACTGCGAGAACGGGCCGGACGGGTGCAGCAGGCGCGGGTCGATCGCGCGACCGCGCTGGTCGAGGAGGCTCGTGGAGCGCTGGAGTCCGAAGGACGGTCCCCGGGCCGGTGGGCGCGACGCCGTCGTCTCAGCGCCGCCCTGCGGGACGCCGAGCGCGACGCCTCGACCCAGCAGGAGCGGTTTGCCTCGCTGCAGGACGGCGATCTCGACCCGGAGGAGGTGCTGACGTCCGACAGCGGGGGCGACAGCGCGGGCGACAGCGCGGGCGACAGCGCGGGCGACGCCGAAACGTCGGCCCGCCGCCGGACGGCGCGCGATCGGCTGGCGGCCACCGACGCCACGTCGGCGCAGCAGCAGAGCGAGCGGCAGCGGCTGGCGACGTTGCCCGTCCCCGAGCCCGACGATGCCGAGATCAGCCAACGGTCGCTGGCCGCCGGGCTACCCGGGCTGGCCGCCTCGCTGCCACAGCTCGAGCAGGCGGCCCGCGAGGCCGACGTCGCGCTGGAGCGGGCCGGTGAGGCATTGCAGACCCTCCACGACCGGGCCCGCGCCGAGGCGCCGGCGGTGCAGGCGGCCGTCCTCGACCGAGCAACCGTGGTCGCGACCACGCTCTCCCGGCTGATCTCCTCCCGCGGCCTGGTGCGCCGCCGCTACGACCTGGTGATCCTCGACGAGGCCGGCACCGCCCCACTGCCGGAGGTGGTGTTCGCAGCGGCCCAGGCGGCCCGTAGTTGTCTGCTGCTGGGGGACTATCTGCAGCAGGGGCCACCGATGACCGCCGGACACCGTGACGACCACTTCTTCGACCACGACGTGTTCGAGCACTTCGGCCTGACCTCGGTCCGGGCCGCGCAACACAACCCGGGCTGTGTGGTGCTGGACACCCCACGCCGTTACGGCCGCAAGATCGTGGACTACCTGAACGCGATCGCCTACCAGGGCGTCCTCGTCCCGCCGGCCGATCTGGAGACCCAATTGATCTGGATCGACGTCGACGGCCTGCCCAGCACACAGACCAGAATCACCGAGGGCGCCAGGGCCGGCGAATCCCGCAGCTGGCCGGCCGGCGCCGAGGTCGCCGCCGCGCTGGCCGCCCAACACGAGGTCCGCGACCAGAGTGTCGGCGTCATCACCCCCTACGCCGCCCAGGCCGAGCTGATCCGGGCCGGGATACCGGCTTCGAGCAAGAACGTCTGGGTGGGCACGGCGGCCGAGGTGTCCGGCCGGGCGTTCGACGTGGTCGTGTTCGACACCGTCGAGGACGGGCAGGGCTGGATCGCCCAGGCCCGGCGGGACGCCACCGGTCCGAACGCCGACTGGTGCCGGGACGGGCTGCGGGTGATCGACGTCGCCCTGACCCGGGGCCGGGACACCGTCTACCTGATCGCCAGCGGTCGGGCGCTGCGCGGCGACCGCGGCACGCCGATGGGGGAGCTGGTCCAGCTCTGCGCATCAGGCGAGGTGCCGCGGGTCACCGCCCGCCGGGTCTTGGAAAGCCGGGTCAAGGAAAGCCTGGTCCCGGAAAGCCGCGCGGCAGCTTCAGCGAACGGGGACGTCGGAGTCGAGGAGCAGAGTGACCGGGCCGTCGTTGACCAGTGAGACGGCCATGTCGGCGCCGAAGATCCCGGTCCCGACCTGAGCTCCGAGCCGGCGCAGGGCGGCCACGAAGGCCTCGACCAGCGGTTCGCTGACCGGACGGGGTGCGGCCGCGTTCCAGGACGGCCGTCGGCCCTTGCGGGTGTCGGCGTAGAGGGTGAACTGGCTGACCACCAGAATCGGAGCCTGTTCCTGCTCGGCCGAACGTTCGTCGGCCAGGATCCGCAGCGTCCAGGCCTTCTCGGCCAGCCGAGCCGCAGTCTCGGCGGTGTCGTCGTGGGTCACCCCGACCAAGATCAACAGACCCGGCCCATCGATCGCGCCGACCACTTCGCCGTCGACGGCGACCGAGGCCGAGCTGACCCGTTGGATGACCAGTCGCACCCGGCTCAGCCGCCAATCCCGAGCCCGGCCGCCAGCTCGTCGGCACTGACCGCGCCCGGCTGCTGTCCGGTGGCCGCCGCGACCCGGGCCAGTGAGGACAACCGCGCGTTGTACGGGGCAGCCAAGCCGTGCTCGCGGGCCAGCCGGGCGATCTCGCCGTTCAGATAGTCGGTCTCGATGCTGCCGCTGCCCCGGGTCAACGACTGCCAGGACGACCCGCCCAGTTGCGCCGGTTCGCCCTCGACCGGTTTGACGCTGAAGGAGTCCTCCCGGGCGGCCTGCTCGGTGGCGTCGTCGGTGTAGGCGATCCCGGCGCCGTCCAACACAGCCCGCGCCTCGGTGTCGATCGCCTCCCGGACGGCGCTGAAGTCACCGTTGTCGCCGACCAGGGCCTGGATCGCGTTGGTCATGTTGCTGATCAGCTTGCGGTACTTCCACTCCATCACCTGGTCGGTGAGCAAGACCTCGCAGCCGGCGGCCCGCCAGTCGGCCTGCAGCTCGGTCAGCAGGACCTCGTCCGCGGCGGCCGCTTCCGGGCCGGCGTCGGCCCGGGCCGGTGCATGGCGCCGATGTGGAAGATGCCCCGCCGCGGGGCGGCCCGGACGATCACCTCGCCCGGCTCCAGGAACACCGCCGGCATCCAGACGCAGACCGCGAACACCCGGTTGAAGTAGCGCAGCGCCATCGACTCGCTGGTCACCCCGTTCAGGGCGGTGAATACCGGCAGCACCTCCCAGGCCCGGCCGAGCACGCGTTCGCCGTCGCTCACCTCGGCGTCGGCCCACTCGGCCAGCGCGGCGGTGGCCTGGTGGGTCTTGGTGGTCAGCACCAGGACGTCGTCGGGGCGCAGCCGCAGCTCGTCCGGGCCGGTGGCCGCAGCGACCTCGACCCGCTCGTCGCTGTCCGGCGTCCTGACCCGCAGGCCGTCGGCCCTGACCGCGTCCACGTGAGCCTGCCGGGCGACCAGGACGGCCGAGGATCCGGCCTGGGCCAGGCAACCGCCGAGCCCGCTCCCGATCGCCCCGGCACCGATGAAAACGTATCGAGTCACACCGGTAACTCTAGGATTGTGGAAACTCACCCCGGAGGCACGGTGCACCTAGTCGTCGAGCTCGACGTCCGAGCGATGGATTTCGACGACCTGCCCGGTCTGGACTGGAGCGGATCCTCGGCTCATCTGGAGGCGCTGGCCGAGGCGCTGGTCCGCGTCGGAGCCGGCGACCTCGATCTGGTCATCATCACCGTCGGGCGGGCGGACCATCGGGGTCAGTCGGCGCGTTCGGTCGCTTGCGGCGCGGTGGAGTTCGTCCGCCATCCCGGCGCCGGCGAGCTGAGCATGCTCTCCGTCCACCCCGAGTGGCAGTCCCTGGGTCTCGGCACGATTCTGATCGGCGCGCTGGAAGAGCGAATCGCCGCCCGTGGCCGGACATTCGCCCGGATGTCGGTGGAGCACGACAACCCGCGGGCCGCGAAGCTCTACCGCCGGCTCGGCTACGTCGCCGACGGCGAGCGGGTCGAGGACTGGTCGGTCGGCGGCCGGCGGCGCTACGTCACGACCTGCACCACTCTGGTCAAAGAACTCCCTACACTCGGGCCATGACGTCCGCCACGGTCTTCGCCTGGGTCCTGATCGCCGGGGTGGCGGCCATCGGGCTGGCCGTCCTGACCGGCCTGATCGCCCTCATCCGCCGTCCGGTCGACCTCGACGATGTGGAAGCCTGAACCCCATGCCGTTCGAGATTCCCAGTGACCTGCACCCCGACCTGATGGCCCTGGCCTGGATGCTGGGCCGGTGGGAGGGCACCGGCAAGGGCACCTACCCGGGCACCGAGGACTTCGATTTCGGTCAGCAGATCGACTTCAGCCACAACGGCGAGAACTATCTGCACTACCTGTCCCAGACCTTCGAGGTCGGCGAGGACGGGACGGCGGTCAAGCCGCTCAGCATGGAGACCGGGTTCTGGCGTCCGCAGCGCGACAGCTCGCTTGAGGTGGTGATGTGTCACCCCTCCGGAATCGCCGAGATCTGGTACGGCAAGATCACCGGCGCTCGGGTCGAGCTGGCTACCGACGCGGTGGCCAGGACGGCGACGGCGGAGGAGTACACCGCCGGTCAACGGCTCTACGGCAACGTGGACGGTGAACTGCTCTGGACCTTCGACAAGGCCGCGGACGGGCACGAGCTCCAGAACCACCTCTGGGCCCGGCTGCGGCGCGCCGGCTCCTGAGGGAAGAGTTCGCGTGGGGAAGATCCGGGGCCGGTCGCTGGTTGAGCCAGGCATGACTGTGACTCCCGTGATCGCCGAATCCGGACCCGACGAAGGCGTCGCCTGGCACTACGGCGACCCGATGCGTGAGCAGCGGGCGATCGAGACCGGAGACGCGGTGGTCGATCTGTCCCATCGCGGCGTGGTCACCATCACCGGGCCGGACCGGCTGACCTGGCTGCACTCGTTGACCAGCCAGCATCTGGACGCCTTGGCCCCCGGGGTCGGCACCACGGCGCTGATCCTGTCCCCGCAGGGCCACATCGAGCACGTCCTCTACGGGGTGGACGACGGTGAGACGTTCTGGGCCCACACCGAGCCGGGCGGCGGCGCCGCGTTGGCCGGCTGGCTGGACCGGATGCGTTTCATGCTCCGGGTCGAGGTCGCCGACCGAACGTCGGACACGGCGGTGATCTGGCGGGCGGGGAACGTCGACGAGAGCGCCGGGGTGCTGCGTCGCGGTGAGGATTCCCTCGGCGGGGCCGAGATCTTCATCTCCCGCGACCGGCTGGCCACCCAGCTGGAGCAAGGACGACCGGCCGGCAGCTGGGCCTATCAGGCCCGGCGGATCGCCGCCGGGGTGCCGCGGATCGGCGTCGACACCGATCACCGCACCATCCCCAACGAGGTCGGCCTGCTCGGCGTGGCCGTCCATCTGGCCAAGGGTTGTTACCGCGGTCAGGAGACCATCGCCCGGGTGCACACCCTCGGCCGGCCGCCGCGCCGGCTCGTCCGGCTGCAACTGGACGGGTCGGTCGACCGGCTGCCCGAGTCCGGCTCGGCCATCACGTCGGCGGGCCGCGAGGTCGGCTTCGTCGGCTCCTCGGCCCGGCACTTCGAGGACGGTCCGATCGCCCTGGGACTGATCAAGCGCAATGTGGCCGTCGACGCGCCGTTGGAGACCGACGGCATCGCCGCCGCCCAGGAGGTGCTGGTCGATCCCGAGGTCGGCCAACACGTCCGGGCCAAACTCTGAGCAACCTCGCGGTACTGCCCGGTTGTCCCGTCGGGCTCAGCTGGGAAGAGGTCGAGGCCGGTGAGTCCGAGGCCTCGGTGTTTCGCCGCAGCGACGGGCAGGTCTTCGCGAAATGCGCTACCCGGTCGGCGGTGGCGGCGCTGGACGGCGAGCGGCAGCGGATCCTCTGGTTGAGCGGCACTGACGTTCGCGCCCCCGAGGTGCTGGACTGGATCCGGACCCCCGATGCTGGCTGTCTGCTCACCGCTGCCGTCTCCGGTGTGCCCGCCGCTGATCTGCCCGCCGACCGACTGCTGGAGGCTTGGCCCGCTCTTGTCGCCGCGCTGCGAGACCTGCACGACCTCCCGGTCGACTCGTGCCCCTTCGATCGGCGCCTGCGCGGCATGCTCGACCGGGCGACCGACGTCGTGGGCCGCGCTGCCGTGCACGTCGGCTTCCTGCCCGTCGAGGATCAGCGCACCGATCCGGCTGTGCTTCTCGATCGCCTGCATCGCCAAGCCGACGGACGGCTGCGGCAAGAAGAGCAAGATCTGGTGGTCGTCCACGGCGATGCCTGCCTTCCCAATTTCATGGTCGATCCCGAGACGCTGACCTGCACCGGCATGCTCGACCTCGGCCGATTGGGCATCGCCGATCGTTACGCCGACCTCGCCCTCCTGCTCGAGAATTCCCGTTCCGTATGGTCTGGATCGGCACGGGCACAAGGCGCGCTCCGCGTCCTCGCCGAGACCTATGGTCTGCCCGACCTCGATCCCGATCGGCTCCGCTTCTATCGGGACTTGGATCCCCTGACCTGGGAAGATCCAGCGTGAGCCAAGAGCCTGACGTTCTGCTGCGTCTTTGGCGGACGGCCGATGCCGATGCCTTACTCGCGTCAATTGCGGCTAGTCCCGACCTGGCCCCGCAGTTCGGCGGGACACCGCCAGCCGACCTCGAAGCGGCCGAGGTGGCGATCGCCGAGCTTGCCCGAGCAGACGACAGCCGCCAGAACTTCGCCATCGAGTTCGACGGCCACGCCGTCGGCAACGTCGGCATCAGCAACATCGAGCACACCCACGACACCGGCTGGCTCTACTACTGGGTCGCAGCGCCCTACCGCGGCCGTCGGCTGGCCAGCCGAGGACTCACGGCGGTGGCGAGTTGGGCCTTCGACCACCACCACCTCTATCGGCTCGAACTGGCTCACCGCGTCAACAATCCGGCCTCCTGCGCCGTCGCCGAGGCGGCGGGTTTCGCCGCCGAAGGCATCGAGCGGGCGAAGCTGCGCTACGGCACCGAACGCTTCGACGTCGAGACCCACGCCCGGCTCGCCGACGACCCGGCACCCGGGGATGTGAGACAAACTTCCGATATCAGCCGGTCGACGGTCACCATCTGAGGGCTCTCGTCCACCGCAGCGTGAGGCATCCCCCGACTCCCAGAGGTGTTGCCCTGTCCCACACCCGACAGCGAGCGGTTTGGTCGCGCGTGGCCGTATTTGTGGTCGCCGCGGTGATGACGTCCGGCACTCTGATCGGTAGTTCCGCCCGGGTCGCGCAGGCCGACGTGCAGCCGGACGCCGTCACGAGTAGCTCGGCCCCGAACCTGCTCAACCAACTCCAGCTCTTCGCCAATGCGGCGGGCATGGCCGCTCGGCAGAGCCGCGGCCGTCGACGTCTTCAGCGCGGACGCCACCACCGGGGTCTACATCGACGCCGGGCACGAGCAGCGGCTGAGTCCGGCCAACGGCCCAGCGCCTGCAGCAGCAGGCCCACGCCTCCCGGGCCCGTGGCTTCAGCCTGAACCTGGCGAATATGTACACCAGCTCCAACAGGGTGATCTACGGCCAGCAGGTCAGTGCCCTCATCGACGGTAAGCCGTTCGTCGTCGACACCTCGCGCAACGAGTCCGGACCAGCCACTGCCGGTGCCCTCAACTGGTGCAAGCCGACCCGCCGGCAGGCCGGGCAGCTGCCGCGCAGCGTTACCGGGACGCTCGGTTCGGACGGATTCCTGTGGGTCAGGGCCCCGGGTGAGTCCGACGGCTCCGGTCGGTCCGGCGAGCCGACCTCCGGGCAGTGGTTCGCTTCCTGGGCGACGGACTTCGGCCAGCGTTCACTCGTCGCGAACGGCATGAGCTGAGCCCGCGACCTCGTGATGATCAGGGCTAGCCTCGGCGGATGAGCACGCTCGATAAGGCCTTCGAGGCCGACCCGATCCTGGTCGAGGTCACCCGCGGTGATCTGACCGAAAGCGTCCACCGGGCGCGGATCGCCATCACCAACCCGGACGGCAGCCTGGCCGCGGCCCTCGGAGAGCCGTTCTCGCCGATCTATGCCAGGTCGTCGCTGAAGCCGCTCCAGGTGGTCGGGATGCTGCGGGCCGGGCTCGACTTCGACGACGAACTGCTGGCCCTCAGCAGCGCCTCGCATTCCGGTGAACCGTTCCAGATCGAGGCCGTCCGCCAGATGCTGGCTGCGTCCGAGCTGGGCGAGGACGCGCTGCAGACGCCGCCGGACTACCCGATCGACGAGCAGGCCAAGATCGACTGGATCGCGGCCGGCCACCCCAAACGGTCGGTGGCCATGAACTGCTCGGGCAAGCATGCGGCGATGCTGCGGACGGCGGTGTTGCGCGGCGACCCGATCGGGAACTACCGCTCGCCCGACCACCCCGTCCAGCTGGCCATCGTGGAGACCATCGACGATCTGACCGGTCAGCAGGCTGCCGGGCTGACCGTCGACGGCTGTGGCGCACCGCTGTGGTCGTTCGAGCTCTACGGCCTCGCGCGCGCGTTCGGCCGGATCGCCGCCGCGACGGACGGCCCGGAGCACAAGCTGGCCACGGCGATCCGCGCGCACCCCGAATACGTCTCCGGCACCCGCCGGGACGAGTACGAGCTGCATCAGGCGATCCCGGGACTGATCGGCAAGGCCGGCGCCGAGGCTGTCCACGCCGTCGGCCTGCCGGACGGCCGGGGGATCGCGATCAAGATCGCCGACGGCAACGCCCGGGCCCGGACCGGCTTGATGGCCGGTGTCCTGCAGGCCCTCGGCTATGCCCATCCGACCCTGGATCGGCACCAGCATCTACCGACGCTGGGCCACGGCGAACCGGTCGGGGAGATCCGGCCGGTGACCGACCTGGCGGCCCGGCTGGGACTCTGATCCAACACGGTCACCGACGGGCGGCGCAAGCGTTTCACCGCTAGCCAGCGCGGGGTTAGGGTTAGGGCTTGTGACCTCGGCCGAGACCCTCGACCTCACGGATTACCGTGCCGTGCTGTTCGACCTGGACGGCGTGCTCACGCCGACCGCCGAGGTGCACATGCGGGCCTGGCGCCAGATGTTCACCAATTTCCTGGCCGATCAGTCTGACGAGCACCCTGGTGACCACCCGAATCTCGCCCCCTACGTCGAGAGCGATTACTTCGACTACATCGACGGCAAGCCGCGCTACGAGGGCGTCCGTTCGTTCCTGGAATCCCGCGGCGTCGAGCTGCCCGAGGGTGACCCGTCCGACCCGTCCTCGGCGCAGACGGTGTGCGGGCTCGGCAACCGCAAGAACGACGCGTTCGCCGCGGTGCTGGCCGACGAGGGGGTCCGGCCCTACCCGGGTTCGGTCGCCTTTCTCGACCGGGTCGACGAACTCGGACTGGCCATCGCCGTGGTTTCCAGCTCGCGGAACGCCCCGGCGGTGCTGACCGCGGCCGGCCTGGACGACCGGTTCGGCGTGGTCGTCGACGGTGAGGTGGCCGCGGCCGACGGGCTGCCCGGCAAACCGCACCCGGACACCTTCCTGGCCGCCGCCGAACAGCTCGGCTGCACCGCCGCGGACTCGATCGTGGTCGAGGACGCGCTCTCCGGGGTTGCCGCCGGCCGGGCCGGTGCGTTCGGTCTGGTGATCGGCGTCGACCGTGGGGTCGGGGCGGACCGGCTGCGAGAATCCGGAGCCGACTTGGTGGTGTCCGACCTCGGTGAACTGGTGACCCGATGACCGAGCCCGACCTGGAAGCCGAGGTGCTGGGCGAGGAGTTCCATCCGATGCCGATGGACGACGGGCTGCGGCAACCCGGCGTGACCATGGACGGCTTTCCTACCCACGAGTCTCCGGGTGCCGGGCCGGACCAGCCGCCGCCGGTCCATGACCATCTCGACCGGGCCCGGTTCCCGGTGGATGAGTGGAAGCTCTGCGAGCGGACCTACAGTTCCAACGATCTCGGGGTCACCGAGACGATGTTCGCGGTCGGCAACGGGTATCTCGGGTTACGGGGGAACGTGGAGGAGGGCCGCGAATCCCACACCCACGGCACCTTCATCAACGGCTTCCACGAGACCTGGCCGATCCGGCACGCCGAGGAGGCGTTCGGGTTCGCCCGGGTCGGACAGACCATCGTCAACGCGCCGGACACGAAAACGATCAAGCTCTACGTCGACGACGAACCGATGCTGTTGTCGGTCTCCGACCTCGAGCACTACGACCGCTCGCTCGACTTCGCCAACGGTGTACTGACCCGGGAGATCATCTGGCGTACCCCGGCCAACAAGCGGGTCAAGATCACGTCCAGCCGGATGGTTTCCTTCGCCCAGCGACATCTGGCCGTGATGACCATCGAGATCACCATGCTCGACTGGGAAGCACCGGTGGTCGTCTCCTCCCAGATCCTCAACCGCCAAGACGGCCGGGACGAATATCACGTCGCGGACGCGGCGATGGGCGAGGGCTTCGACCCGCGCAAGGCCGAGTCCTTCGACACCCGGGTGCTGCAGCCGCAGTCGCACTGGAGCGGCGACGACCGGATGATCCTCGGCTACCGGACCACCAATTCGAAGATGACGCTGGCCGTCGGGGTCGATCACAGCATCGAGACCGACAACGTCTATGACGAGCGCAGCGACGTGGACGAAGACCTGGGCAAGACGGTCTACCGGGTGCAGGCCAAGCCCGGGGTGCCGATCAAGATCACCAAGGTGGCGGCCTACCACACCTCCCGCGGCGTTCCGTCCCGCGAACTGGTCGACCGGTGCCGCCGCACCCTGGACCGGGTGCAGGAGCAGGGCATCGAGCGGCAGTACGACGATCAGCGCGAGTGGCTGGACGCCTACTGGCTGCGCTCCGACGTCGAGGTGGCAGGGCATCCGGCCCTGCAGCAGGCGATCCGCTGGAATCTGTTCCAGCTGGCCCAGGCCTCGGCCCGAGCCGAACAGTCCGGTATCCCGGCCAAGGGCGTCACCGGCTCTGGCTACGGCGGCCACTACTTCTGGGACACCGAGGTCTACGTCGTCCCGTTCCTCACCTACACCTCACCGTGGATGGCCCGCAGCGCGATGCGGTTCCGCTACAACCTGCTGGACGCGGCCCGCCGCCGGGCCGAGGATCTGACCTCGCGCGGGGCTCTGTTCCCGTGGCGGACCATCAACGGTCACGAGGCGTCGGCCTACTACGCCGCCGGCACCGCGCAGTACCACATCGATGCCGACATCGCCTACGCGTTGTGCAAGTACGTGGCGGCCAGCGGTGACGACGACTTCATGTGGCGAGAGGGCGTCGACATCCTCGTCCAGACCGCCCGGATGTGGGCCGACCTCGGCTTCTGGCGCGAGAACGGCGACGGCGCCTTCCACATCCACGGCGTGACCGGTCCGGATGAGTACACCACGGTGGTCAACGACAACCTGTTCACCAACGTGATGGCCCGGTTCAACCTGCAGCACGCCGCTCGGGTCGTGCGCACCATGGAGATCGAGCAGCCGGAGGCCTACGAGCGGCTGGTCGAGCGGCTGGAACTGGCGCCCGAAGAGGTGGAGGAGTGGGCCCAGGCCGCCGAGATGATGGCCATCCCCTACGACGAGACCACCGGCATCCATCCACAGGATTCGCACTTCCTGGAGCGTGAGGTCTGGGATCTGGCCCACACCCCGGCCGATCGGCGTCCGTTGCTGCTCTTCTACCACCCGCTGGTCATCTACCGGTTCCAGGTGGTCAAGCAGGCCGACGTGGTGCTGGCCCTGTTCCTGCAGGGCGACCACTTCACCCTGGAGGAGAAGAAGACCGACTTCGACTACTACGACCCGATCACCACCGGTGACTCCACGTTGTCCGGGGTGGTCCAGTCGATCATCGCGGCCGAGGTGGGTTATCACCGTCCGGCGTTGAAGTATTTCACCTCGGCATTGTTCGTCGACCTGGCCGACCTGCACCACAACGCCTCGGACGGCGTGCACGTCGCCTCCACCGGCGGGGTCTGGACCGCGCTGGTCTTCGGCTTCGCCGGGATGCGGGACTACGGCGGCGAGATCACCTTCGACCCTCGACTGCCCGACGGCTGGGACAGCCTGGTGTTCCGGATCAACGTGCGCGGCAACCGGGCCCGGGTCGAGGTATGCCCGGAGGCGATCAGCTTCCGACTCGAGGACGGCACACCGTTCACGGTGACCGTGCGCGGGGAGCCGGTCCGGGTCGTCCGCGAGATGACCAGCATCCCGCTGCACGGCATGGGGCCCCGGATCAACGCCGAGGTGGCGTTCTCTCACACCGGCCGGCGCGAGGACGGCAGCCTGATCACCGCCTCCGTGCCCCATTCCGGTCGGGCGCTCGGCTGACCACTACGCTGCCGGACCCGGTCAAGTTCTGGGTCCGGGAAGCCCTCGGCGCCGAACCGATCCGGGTGCTGTTCGCGAGCTCTCGGATGTCGGAGGTCTGGGGGATCGAGTTGGCCGACGACCGGCGGGTCGTGGTCAAGGCGCGAGCCGACCCGGGCGGCCGGGTGCCCAGCATCTTGGAGGCCCAGCAACTGCTGGCCCTGCGCGGATTCCCCTGCCCGCTGCCGATGACCGAGGCGGTCCCGATCGACGGCTGGGGGACGGTGCACGCCGAGGCGTGGCTGGAGGCCGGCGAGGTCGAACTCGACGACAGGCCCGCTGCGGCTGGCCGGTTCGCCGAGCTGCTGGCTCGCCAGGTCGGCTTGTGCGCCGACCTGATGGTGGCGCCGCCGCTGCCCAACCCACCCTGGTTGGCCTGGGGCGATGACGACGACGATCCTTGGCCTCGCTCCATCGCGCCGCGAGTGCCGGAGGCGGCGGCTCGATCCCGGGCCCGGCTGAACCGCCCGGACGCCGCCGAACTCGGCCAGGTGCTGGGGCATGCGGACTGGGAGACCCAGCACATTCGCTGGGAGGCCGGAGTCGCGGTGGTGGTGCACGACTGGGACAGCCTGTCCTGGCTGTCGGAGGCGACGCTGGCCGGGGTCGCATCGGGCACCTTCGTAAGCAATCTGGTCCCGACCCTGGCTCCGCTGCCCAGTTCGGCCGCCTTCCTCAAGTGCTATCAGGAGTGCCGAGGGCGGGCGTTCACGCCGGCTGAGACGGAGTTGGCCTGGGCGGCCAGCCTGTGGACGGCCTGCCACAACGCCAGGACGCAAGCCGAACACGGACGTGAACCGGTGGCCGAACGTGCGGTGTTGGCTCAGTGGGAAGAACGGCTTCGGCTGGCCGGTGGGTGACGGTGAGCTTGTCCGAGGTCATGATCGCCGGCCGGCCGACCGTCGGTGGGCGTGTCGCAAGGACGGGTTGGCGTCGGTGAAACGCCCGGAATCTGACAGCCGTCAGTGTCTCGGTAGTCGACCCTCGACCGGACGACAGCTCGTTCATCGCTACCGGTCGTCGTGCGCCTGGTCGCAACCGGCTGGCGCGGTGGCGCGAGGTCCGACCGGGGTGGTGAGAACAAGCTCAGCTCGTCGGGGACCCGTAACGGTGGTGCTGGGGGTAACCAACCCCACTGGGCTGCCGCTGATCTGGACGCGACTGCTGCCGGCTGGCCTGATCGCGATCCGGAACGGCACGCTTGCGGCGAGGAAGGTGATGATTTGGCGCAACAACCCGTGACCGTGGTCGTCCAGCGGTGACGACTCGGTCCCGAAAGCTGTAGCGAGGTCCTGCTCGTGGGGAGATCGTGGACACTCCACCCGGGGCACGTCGGTATTGGCGTCGCGGCGTCGCTGGCGGACCACGTGAGTGCTCGCTCGGTCACCCTGTCCACGGCCGCTAGGCAGATCTCCCTCGCCGCAGGCATGCATTAATCGAAGACAATCGATACCGGCGGCCGTTCCCGTCGCTTCGAAGCAGGGCAACGGACTTTCCGGCGAACCTGGCCCGGATCGCGTTCCCATTCTGTCCACGAGGGCGGCCATGGTGAGATCTGAAGGGGGACCGGGCCAGCAGTTCACAACGAGGCGGGCAGCGTCGCCCGACCCGGTGTGCGCGGCCGGCTGACGGCCGTGGCTGACGGCTATGAGGGTGTGCGGCGGCGATATCGGATTCGGTCGGGTCGATGTTGAGCAGATCTTTGGCAATTGCTCATGCGTGACTGATTTTGGTCCTTTACGGTTCTTCTTGTGCGGCCTCGGGGGCCGAGTCGGTCGACATCTCACCTTTTGTTTCAGCCAGGAGTCCCCGTGTCTGTCGTTCCCCCCTCTGTTCCTTCCTCGCCGTCGTTCGCCGGACGCCGGCGGCTGTCTGTGGTCGCAATTGCCACCGGTCTGATCGGTGTGGTCATCCTGGCCCTGTCGATGACATCGAGCCTGGCCGCGTTCACCGCCTCGATCACGAACTCGGTGAACACGGCGGCGGCGGGCACGGTGATCATGCAGGAGCAGAACGCCACTGCCTCGACGACGTGTCTGAGCACTGACGGCACCGGCAACAACGTGACCAGCAACACCGCCACCTGCTCCACCATCAACAAGTACGGCGGCAGCACGACGATGGTTCCGGGCCAGACCGTCTCGACCACGGTGACGATCAAGAACACCGGTACCGCGTCGGTGTCGAGCTTCACCTTGGCGCCGGGAACGTGTACCCAGTCCGGCAACGTCACCGGCAGCGCCACCGATCTGTGCGCCAAGCTCGGCGTCGTCATCACCCAGACCGTCGGCGGCACCTCGACCGCGATCACCCCGGCGAGCTCGACCCTGACCAGCCTCGCCTCCGGTGGCACCCTGACGCTGACGGCGCCGGTCGCTGCCGCGGCCACGGTCACCTTCAGGTTCGACGTCACCCTGGCCTCCTCGGCCGGCAACACCTACCAGGGGCTGTCGGCCTCCCAGCCGCTGGTCTGGACCTTCACCGCCTGAGCGCTGTAGCCAACTCTCGGGGGAGAGTGAAGGATGTGTCATGACGATGGACCTGCGGGTCCCGGGCAGGGCCAGTACGGGTGTCCTGCCGACCCCGGTGCTGGTTGGGGTGTTGTGCGCGGTGCTGCTGGGTTTGTGCGGGGCCGGCGCCTGGCGGGCCACCGGCGGACGGTGGGCGGTGATCGAAACCCCGTCGATGGGCCAGGCCGTCCCGGTCGGAAGCCTGGTCCTGACCCGGCCCCGGCCGGTGGCCCAGATCACGGTCGGAGACATCATCACCTACCGTCCGCCGCACCTGGACTCGCTCTACACCCACCGGGTGGTGGCGGTGAACGCCGACGGCAGCCTGCAGGTCCAAGGCGATCTGAACGGCACCCCAGACCCATACCCGGTCACCCAACACGAACTGATCGGGCAGGTGATCCGGCACTGGCGGGGACTGGGCTGGCTGCTGCGCGGCCTGCCGACCATGCTGCTCGCCCTGGTGGTGCTGGCCGCCGGCACCCGATGCTTGGTGCCGGCCCGGTGGCGATCCAGTGCCCGGGTGCTGGGCAGCTGCATCGTGTTCGCCATCACCTCGCTGCTACTGCGCCCGTTCGTCCACCCGGTTCTGGTCGCCACCACTACCGATCCCGACGACCACACCCTGCACGCCACCGTGGTCTCCACCGGCCTTCTGCCCACCCGGATCAGCGGCGCCCCCGGCCAGCACGTCGACCTGCTGTCTGGTCAAGCCGGAACCGTTCCCGTACTGGCCCCGACGGCCGGGCATCCCCTGATGATCACCGGCGCCGTCCATCTCACCGGCTGGTGGATCATCCTCGTCGCCGCCACCTGTCTCCTCCCGCTGCTGTGGGTCCTCACCGTCGGACTCGCCCCCGCCCCCCAGTCCACCCCCGCCAGCAACGACCAAACCGGTAAACGACAAGCCGGTAAACGACAAGCCGGTAAGACGTGACCGGGCAAACTGCCTGGCGCCGGCGGCTGACCGGGGTCGGCCTGGTGTTGGCACTGCTGGTGAGTGCGGTCGCTGCTACCACCCCCGGCACCCAGTCGGCGTTCACCGCAAAGATCCGCAACCGCACCGACACCGCAGGGGTCGCCGCCGCGAATAGCTGCGCCTGGACCTACGCCACCAGCACACCCACCCCCTACTTCCTGTATCCGCTCAGCGACAACCCGCTCACCACCACCAACGCCACCGCCGCCGACACCTCCGGCAACAAACGCACCGCCACCTACACCGGCACCCCCGCCCACAGCGCGTCCAACGCCTGCACCCGTGACCTCGACGGCAGCACCACCTTCAACGGCACCGACACCGTTCTGGTCAGCCCGGACGCCCAGTCCAGCCCGCAAACGTTCACCCTCGAAATCTGGTTCCGCACCAGCGTCGCCGGCGGTTACCTCATCGGCCTCAACGGCAACAAAGCCGGCACCGGCAATTACGACCGCCACCTCTACCTCAACAACAGCGGCAAAGTCGTCTTCGGCATCTACTCCAGCGGCATCCAGACCGTCACCTCCACGGCCGCCTACAACGACGGCGCCTGGCACCAGGCCGCCGCCACCTTCTCCAGCAGCAACGGCCTCACCCTCTACCTCGACGGGAAAAGCGTCGGCACCCCCATCACCACCGCCTACACCGCCGAACCCGACAGCGGCTACTGGCGCATCGGCTACGGACCCCTGTCCGGCTGGCCCGGCAGCGCCACCCCCTACTACTTCAACGGCCAACTCGGCTACGCCGCAATCTGGACCAGCGTCCTACCCGCCGCCACCATCACCAACCTCTACAACGCCGGCATCTAGACCACCACTACTACGGCCCGATAAACCAGCTGGACCTGGCCTACACCACACCATCAAAAGGCAGGACCTCGATGACCATCACCAAGCCTGACGTGAAGCCCGACAGACACAGCACAGAGCCAGTCCACGACACTGCCTCCCCGGTCGCAGCCACGACCACGACCGAGGACACGACCGGGACACCAGCTGCAACCGGCCAGCCAGCCGCCACCCTGCGGCTCGATGACCAGCTGTGCTTCGCCCTCTACGGCGCCGCCAACGCCGTCATACGGGCCTACCGGCCCCTGCTGCGAGACCTCGGTCTCACCTACCCGCAGTACCTGTTGATGATGGCCTTGTGGGAACACGACAACGTCACCACCGCCGACCTCGCCCGCCGCCTCGACCTGCCCCCACACGGGCTCGGACCCGTCCTGGACCGACTTCACCACCAAGGCCTCCTCGACAAACACCCCGCCACCACCGACCGTCGATCTGTCCAGATCCGCCTCACCCCCACCGGCCGGCACCTCGAACACCACGCCGCCCGCGTCCAACACGAAGTGGTCTGCCGCAGCCAACTCGACCCCGACAGCCTCAACCAGATCCGCACCACCCTCCACACCCTCACCGACCACCTCAACACCGCCACCAGCTCTGACGCCGACTCCATCGGCGACACACCAGCCGTCACCGCCGGTTAGCCCTCCTCCGGCCCGAGCTCAACGCAACGGGACTGTCCGGTGAACGGTGTAAGCGGCGGTTGGTGTCTCAGCGGTCCTGACGGGGGTATCGCCTTGAGCAGCCTGCCCGGGCTCGTCGGCGCGATCCCGGCGCTCCGGCTCGACGACCAGGTCCTCGACCTCGCCGTGCCGAAGTGCCGACCGTCGACCGGAGTAGGTCCGCGGGTAACACCGAACAGCACCGCTGCTGACTGCGTGAAGATGGGGCGGTGATGATTACCGGACACCGCGGAGCGCGGGCCGAGGCCCCGGAGAACACGCTGGACGGATTCGCCCATGCGGCGGCGATCGGTTTGGCTTCGGTGGAGTTCGACGTCCGGATGACCTCCGACGAGCAGTTGGTGGTCATCCACGACGCCACCGTCGACCGGACGACCGACGGCTCCGGTCCGGTGTCCGGATTCACCTCCGCCGACCTGGCCGGCCTGGACGCGGCGGCAGTCCTCCCGGGGCACCCCCGGAAGTGTCTCGTCCCGTCACTGGCCGACGTGCTCGAGGCGACGGCCGATTTCGATCAGTTCGAGCTGGAGATCAAACTCGACTCGGCCGGCCGGACTGAGCAGGTGGTCCGGGACACGCTGGCCGAACTCGCGCGGCACGACCGGACGAACGCCGTGGTGCTGACCAGCTTCCATCCCTTCGCCCTGGAGACTGCGGCGAAGCTCGCGCCGCACCTGCGCCGCGGCCTGATCGGCGACTGGCCGAGCGCGGACACCATCGATCAGGCCCTTGCCCTCGGCGCCACCCGGGCCTGCCTGCACCAGCGCACCAGCAGTGCCGAGATCTGCGCCGCCGCGCGGCGGGCCGGCCTGGAGGTGATCGGCTGGCCCTGCGAGAACGACGAGGACTGGGATCGGTGTCGGTCCTGGGGCGTCGACGGCATCACCACCGACCACCCCACGGCGATGCTGCGTCAGCTTGCGCCGTGAGCTAGTTCACGCGGCATCTGCTAACAAGGTGCTTGTCTGTGCTTGCAAATGCAAGCACCATGGATGCATGGCACGGATCAAGCCCCCGATACTGGGAGATCAGCTCAACACCTTGGGCGAGTACCTCGCCGCGCAACGGCGCTCGGCGCAGCTCTCGTTGCGTCAGCTGGCCGAGCAGACCGGGGTGTCCAATCCGTACCTGAGCCAGATCGAGCGCGGTCTGCGTCGACCGTCAGCCGAGGTGCTGCAGCAACTGTCCAAGGCGCTGCGGATATCGGCCGAGACCCTCTACGTCCGAGCGGGCATGCTCGATCCCGACGACCACCCGGCCACCACCGTCGAAATGGCCGTGCTCGCCGACGCCGACATTAGCGAACGGCAGAAACGGGTGCTGATCGACGTGTACAGCTCGTTCGTCCGTGAAAACGACCGCGCCCCCGACAAAGTGACCCCCGACAAAGTGACCCCCGACAAAGTGACCCCCGACAAAGTGAAGGAATGATGACGATGCCCATTCGCAAGGAAACCCCGAGCCAGGCCCGCAAGTCGGCCCGTGATTCCACCCTCACCCCGCTCTACGCGGTGGCCGGCCTGACCGACGCGTTGGCCGAGACCGCCCGGAACAAGCTCAACGAGACCCACGAGCGGGCCGAGAGTCTGCAGTCCCGGGCCAAGCAGAATGCCGACGACCTGGCGAAGTTCATCGCCGACCTGCCGGCCCAGCTCAAGGCCCTGCCGCAGACCACCCGCGACCGCGCGGCCCAGCTGTCGGAACAGGCCACCAGCTACCGCGACGAGGCCGCCACCCGCTATGAAGGCCTGGCCGGCCGCGGCAAGCGCCGGGTCGATGAGGCGGTGACCACCGCCGAGAAGCTCTCCGGTCGAGCCAAGAAGAAGACCGAAGAAGGCCTCAAGGACGCCGACCCGCTGTTCGAGGGCGTGCAGGAGGCCGCGACCAGGCTGCGCAAGAACGCCACCGGCCGGACGGCGACCGACACGGTGACTCCGAAGCGGACCAGTCACCACAACACGGCCACCAAGACCACCGCGACCAAGAAGGCCACAGCCAAGAAAGCTCCGGTGAAGAAGGCCCCCGCCAAGAAAGCGACGGCGAAGAGGAGCGCCAACGCCTGAGCCGGCCCGGAGGACCGGCCAGCCAGGCTCAGCTCCGGTAGACGACCACGCGGTCACCGACGCGGATCTGGCTGAACACGTAGTTCAGCGCCTTCAACTGCCGGATGTTGACGCAGCCGTGGCTCTGGTGGTGCTTGTCGATCCAGTAGGAATGCGAGTAGTGCACCGCCTGGCCGCCGCTGAAGAACATCGCGTCCGGCATCGCCGAGTGATAGATCGTCGAGACCCAGTGCCTGGCCTTTCGCTGCACGTGGAAGGTGCCCTCGCGGGTGTGATAGCCCGGCCGGCCGAACGCCGCCGTCATGGTCCGCTCGACCGTGCCGTTGTGGACGTAGTAGAGCATGTGTCGGGTCTTGTCCGCGCACAGCACTCGGCCGTGGACCAGGCAGCGGTTGGGCAGTTTCACCTGCTGGTGAGTGGTGGTGGCGGCAGCGACCGGGACATCGGCAGCCGAGAATCCCACGACACCGCCCGCCACCATCGCCATTCCGGCCAGAGCGCCGGCAATCTTCTTAATCATGAAAGTCCCCCGAGGACAGCCGGAGAGGTTTCCGGTGTGGGTGATTCTGTCGGCTGGCCGGGGATAAGGGACAATCCACCAGATCACGATTAGCTAACGGCCCGAGTTGCCGGGCGCCCCGGGACGCGGTTCAGGTGCGAGCGCGGGACCGCGTCCGGGCCCGTTCGCCGGCCGACAGCACCACCTTGCGGATCCGTACGGCCGCCGGCGTCACCTCGACGCACTCGTCCTCCCGGCAGAACTCCAGCGCCTGCTCCATACCCATGTTCTTCGGCGGGATCAGCCGCTCGAGTTCGTCGCCGGTGGAGGAGCGGACGTTGGTCAGCTTCTTCTCCTTGGTGATGTTGACGTCCATGTCCTCGGCCCGGGCGTTCTCACCGATGATCATGCCCTCGTAGACCTCCGTGGTGGGGCCGACGAACAGGGTGCCGCGTTCCTGGATGTTGAACGAGGCGTAGGAGGTGACCGCGCCGCTCCGGTCCGAGACGAGTGAGCCGGACGGCCGGGTTCGCAGTTCGCCGTGCCAGGGCTCGTAGGTCTCGAACACGTGGTGCATCAGACCGGTGCCGCGGGTCTCGGTGAGAAATTCGGTCCGGAAGCCGATCAGGCCACGGGCCGGCACCAGGTACTCCAACCGGACCCAGCCGGTGCCGTGGTTGACCATCTGTTCCATCCGGCCGCGACGCATACCCATCAGCTGGGTGACCACGCCGACGAAGTCCTCCGGGATGTCGACGGTCAGCCGCTCCATCGGCTCGTTCAGCTTGCCGTCGATCTCCCGGGTCACCACCTGCGGCTTGCCTACGGTCAGCTCGAAGCTCTCCCGGCGCATCTGCTCGACCAGGATGGCCAGCTGTAGCTCGCCGCGGCCCTGCACCTCCCAGGTGTCGGGCCGGTCGGTGGGCAGCATCCGGATGGAGACGTTACCGATCAGCTCGGTGTCCAGCCGGTTCTTGACCAGTCGTGCGGTCAGGTTCTTGCCGGACTTCCCGGCCAGCGGTGAGGTGTTGATCCCGATGGTCATCGAGATGCTCGGCTCGTCGACGGTGATCAGCGGCAGCGGTTTCGGGTCCGCCGGATCGGAGAGGGTCTCGCCGATGGTGATGTTCGGGATCCCCGCGATGGCGACGATGTCGCCCGGCCCGGCCGAATCGGCCGGCACCCGGTCCAGCGCTTCGGTGATCAACATCTCCGACAGCTTGATGTTGGAGATGGTGCCGTCGGCCTTGCACCAGGCCACCACCTGGTTCCGCTTCATCTCACCGGCGATGATCCGGCACAGGGCGAGCCGCCCGAGGTAGGGGGAGGCGTCCAGGTTCGTGACGTGGGCCTGCAGCACCGCGCCCTCTTCGTAGACCGGTGCCGGGATGTCGGAGAGGATGGTCGCGAACAGCGGCCCCAGGTTCTCCTCATCCGGCATCTCGCCGTTCTCCGGCGCGTTCAGGGAGGCCCGGCCGGCCTTGGCCGAGGCGTAGACCACCGGGAAGTCGAGGACGTCGACCTCGGCGTCGTCAAGCAGGTCGAGGAACAACTCGTAGGTCTCCTCGACGACTTCCTTGATCCGCGCGTCCGGTCGGTCGACCTTGTTCACCACGACGACGATCGGCAGGTTCTTGGCCAGCGCCTTGCGCAACACGAAGCGGGTCTGGGGCAGCGGGCCCTCGGAGGCGTCGACCAGCAACAAGACGCCGTCGACCATCTCCAGCCCGCGCTCGACCTCGCCACCGAAGTCCGCGTGCCCCGGGGTGTCGATAATGTTGATGATCACGTTCGAGCCGTCCGCGGCGTGGTGCAGCACCGCGGTGTTCTTGGCCAGGATGGTGATGCCCTTTTCGCGTTCCAGGTCCATCGAGTCCATCACCCGGTTGTTGACGTCCTGGTTGGCTCGGAAGGCGCCTGACTGCCAGAGCATGGCGTCGACGAGAGTGGTCTTGCCGTGGTCGACGTGCGCCACGATCGCCACGTTGCGCAAGTCGGAACGGATGGGCATGGCGATGAAACTCCTGGAGCGCGACGGTGGGTGGTGCCCGAGCACAGCCCGGGCGGGGCTGCCCTGACCAGGGCAACCTGCACAACTCTACCGGCGAAGACCGCACGGACCGGAATCGTCGGATCCGTGCGGTCCAGACCGCCGGCATCGAGATCCCCCGATCGTCTGCTGCCGACTCCTGCCTTTCGGCGACGGAGTCCCCCGATCTCCGCCACCTCGCGCCGCGGATTCCCCCCGGACCCGCGGCACCGGCTGCGCCTCCCCCGAGTTCCCCGAACTGCGCTGCCAAGAGGAACTCTGCTGGAGCTACCTCAGCCGAATGCACCACTCGCCGACGGGATTCCCCAAAGGTTGACGCTTAAATTGTTTCCAACCTCAAGATCAGCCCGAGATCAGCAGTTCACCCACGGCGTGCTCGGCGACGCTGTAGATCGCCGGGTCGGCGAAGTCGGCGTCGGCCCCCAGGTTCGTCAGTGCGGTCGCGATCGTTCTGCCGCCGTCGTAGAGGTCGAGCACCCGCGGATCGACGTAGGAACGGCGGGCGACCGCCGGGGTGTTGCCCAGATATTCCGAGACCGCCCGGACGGCAGCCGCGGCCGCCCGCTTCTTCGCGGTCTTGGTGGTGGCCGGCGGCGCCACCATCGCCAGCGCGATCGAGGCGTGCACGGTCGCGTGCCAGGTCCGGAAGTCCTTGGCGCTCACGTGCGGATCCAGCATGGTCTTGATGTAGTCGTTGATGTCGCTGCTGGTCACGTCGACCCAGCGGCGTCCGATCTTGTAGGCCAGCAGTTCATCCCCGCCGCCGGAGCGCGCCCGGAGGGTGCTGATCGCCCGGGACAGCCCTGGATCGCTGATCACGATGTGCTGGTCCTTCCCGGATTTCGCCCTGAATTCGAAGATCAACTCCGACTTCCGGGACCGGACGTGGCGCTTCAGCAGAGTGGCCAGACCGTAGCTCCCGTTGGCCTCGGTATAGGCCTCGCCGCCGACCCGGAAGTAGCCCAGGTCGAGCATCCGGAACGCGGCCGCCAGCGCTCGTTCACGCGGCATCCCGTCCTGGTCCAGATCCACCAGCACCCGCTTTCGGGCCCGGGGGAGTTTCTGGGCCACGGTGAGAATCCGGTCGAACTTGTCCTCGTCGCGCTTGCGCCGCCACTCCTCGTGGTAGACGTACTGCCGGCGGCCGGCCGCGTCGCTACCGACGGCCTGGATGTGGCCGTTCGGAGCCGGTGAGATCCAGACGTCCTGCCAGGCGGGCGGGATGACCAGCTCCTTGATCCGCTCGACCTCGTCGGTGCCGAGCCGGTCGCCGTGCTGGTCGAGATAGACGAAGCCGCGGCCGGACCTTCGGCGGGTCCAGCCGGGATCGCTCGGTGAGACGTGTCGCAGCCGCATCACGTCACCTTCTCCTCGGCCGAGGCCGTCGGATGCGCGGGCACGAATTGCCCCAACCGTAGGCTGGACGACAGGTGCAGCGTCCAGAGGAGGATCCCGTGGCCGGCAACGACTGGTTCCGCGACTCGTTCCGTAGTGAATACGAGAAGCAGTCCGAGGCGCTGGGCCGGTTCAACCTGGCCATCTTCGGTAAGACCGGGGTCGGCAAGTCCACCCTGATCAACGCCATCTTCGGCGAGGAGGTCGCGCGGACCGGGATCGGCGAACCGGTCACCCAGGGCAGCCAGCTGTACCTGGACAAGATCGGACATCTCGGCATCGTCGACACCCAAGGTCTGGAGGTCGGCCGGGACGACAAAGCCATCGTCTCGGAGCTGACCAAGGCGATGAAGGAGATGCGCCGGCGCCCGTTGAGCGAACAGTTGCACGTGGCCTGGTTCTGCGTCCGGGGGATGGACCGTCGGTTCGAGGAGACCGAGGCCGAGTTCGTCTGCAACCTCCACGAGGCCGGGCTGCCGGTGATCGTGGTCCTCACCCAGGTGCCGATGCGGGACGGTCACTACCACCCGGACGCCGTCGAGCAGGCCCGGCTGATCACCGCGAAGCAGCTGCCGATCTTCGGTGGACGTCCGTTCCTCACCTTCGCCAAGGCCGACCGGTTCACCGGGCAGGAACCGCACGGGCTGCGAGAGGTCCTCGATGCCACCTTTCGCTGCGCGCCTGACGGCGTCCAGGGCGCCCTCGTCGCCGCCCAGGAGATCGACCAGGCGCGGAAGGCCACGGAGGCGCAACGGTTCATAGGGGTGGCGTGCACCAGTGCGGCCGCGGCCGCCGCCAGCCCGATCCCGTTCTCCGACGCCGCGATGCTGGTGCCGATCCAGCTCGGGATGATGGCCAGGATCGCCCAGTTATACAAGATCAAGTTCGAGCGGGCCGCACTGATGGGGATCGCCGCGACCACCGCCGCCACCCAGGTCGGCCGGGCCACCTTCACCGGACTGCTCAAGCTGGTGCCTGGGGCGGGAACAGTGGTCGGCGGGGCGATCGGCGCCGGGGTGGCCAGTGCCTACACCCTGGCCATGGGTCAGGCCTGGCTGGCGGTCTGCCAGAAGCTGGCCGCCGGCGCCCTGCACCGGGCGGACGGAGTGATCGACAACGGCGCCGTCCGGGAGTTGTTCATGGCCGAGTTCTCGAAGCGACTCGGGCGCGTACGGCGGCAATCCGTCTCCTAGAGGCGCTGATCGGAGGATCGGATCGTCAGCGGAGCAGCCGGGCGACGTCGTCGTCCAGCCACTGCGTCCTGAGCTCGGCCAGGGTCCCGTCCGAGGCCAGGGCGCGGACGGCCTCCCCGACGCACCCGGTGAGCCGGCTGCCCTGGCTCAGCACCAGCCCGAACTGGTCCGCGCCACCGGCCGGTACGGGTAATCGACCGACGATCTGACCGTCCGGGAGGGCGGTCGAGGCCAATCCGAAGGCCGTCGGCAGATCCACCACCAGACCGTCGATCGTGCCGTGCGCCAGCGCCCGGGCCGCGGCCTCGGCGTCGGCGTAGCCGACCGGCGTCGCTGTCGGCCCGATCTGCTCCCGGACCGCGGTGGCGCCGCGGCTGCCGGCGACTGCCCCGAGGCGAGCCCGCCGCAACCCGGCCAGGGTGTCCGCGTCGGCGATCGGACTGCCCTCGACGGTGACCACGGCCTGCGGGAGCGTGTAGTAGGTGGGGGAGAAGTCCACCACCTGGCGGCGTTCGGTGGTGATCACGACCTGGTCGATGTCGAGGTCGAAGTCCTTCTCACCGGCGGCGACCGCGCTCGCGCGGGGCACCACGATCCAATCCACCGCGGCGGCCGGGAAGCCGAGTCGGTCGGCTACGGCGTAGGCCACCGCCGACTCGTAACCCTGGCCGTTGTTGGGATTGTCGTCGACGAACCATGGGGTGGGGGCCGGTTTGGCCGTGGCAAAGGTCAGCCGGCCGGCCGTCTTGACCGGTAGCCCACCCGCCCGGCAGGCGGCACCGCTAAGAGCCGGCGGGGTGACGGGGTCGGCACCCGAGTCGCCGCAGCCGGACACCAGCAGGGCAGAGACCGTCACGACGGCCACCAGGCCGAGCAGGGGACGGGGCATGGCGGCCAGGCTAACGTGGGTCGATGGCCGATCGAGCGTTCGCCGAGGTTGTCGGATCCGTCCGGGCCGGGCTGGCCGATCTGGGGCTGGAGTGGACCGAGACCGACCAGGGGCTGTTCACCGTGACTTTGCCGGGCACCGCAAAGCTGACCACCGAATGTGCGCTGGAGGTCGGCCGCTACGGGTTGAACCTGCGTGCCTTCGTCGCCCGGGCGCCGGATGAGAACCACGTCGCGGTCTATCGCTGGCTGCTGGAACGCAACCTCAAGCTGTACGCGATCCGGTTTTGCCTGGACGCGCTCGGCGACATCTACCTGACCGGGAAACTGTCCGCCGACCTGGTCAGCGCCGCCGAGGTCGACCGACTGCTCGGTGCCGTGGCCGAGACTGCGGACTCGGCCTTCAACGCCATCCTCAGCCTGGGCTTCGCGACCAGCATCCGGCGGGAGTGGGCCTGGCGTCGTTTGCGCGGTGAGTCGACGGCGAACCTGGCCGCCTTCGCCGATCTCGACCCCGGCCCTGGGTGAAGGTCAGTCGCGGGCGTCCAGGGTCGCTGCCACCTCGGCCGGGAAGCCGCCGGTGGCGATCGGGCCCCAGCGGGTCGGGGTGACCCGGATCAGCGACTTGTTCTGCACCCGCATCGCCTCCCGGTATTCATCCCAGTCCGGGTGCTCACCGGAGATGCAGCGGAAGTAGTCGACCAGGCCGTCCAGCGACTCGGGCATGTGCAGCACTTCAGCCTCGCCGTCGACCTGCACCCATGGCCCACCGAAATCGTCGGACAGCACCAGCACCGAGACGGCCGAGCGCTTCTCCGCGTTGCGGGTCTTGGCCCGGCCCGGATAGGTGGAGATGACAATCCGGCCCCCGGAGTCGACCCCGCCGCTCACCGGCGAGATCTGCGGGCGGCCGTCGGAGCGTTCGGTGGAGAGCAGCAGGTGGTGCCGGGGACGGACGAAGTCCAGCAGGTCGTTCAGCTCGACGTCGGTGTTGGTGGCGATCGATCGGGGCATGATTCGACCCTATCCGCGCGGATCCGAGGGCGACAATTTCGTCCGGGCCGACCCGTGGCGCCACCCGTTCGAGCCCCCACTAGCCTGACTCCATGACGTCTCAGCTGATCCTGCTCCGCCACGGCGAGAGCGCATGGAACGCCAAGAACCTGTTCACCGGATGGGTGGATGTCGACCTGAACGAGAAGGGTGCGGCCGAGGCGAAACGCGGTGGTGAGTTGCTGGTCGAGAATCAGCTGCTGCCGGACGTGTTGCACACCTCGGTGTTGCGGCGGGCCATCCGAACCTCCCAGATCGCCCTGGACGCCTGCGACCGGCCCTGGATCCCGGTCCAGCGGTCCTGGCGGCTGAACGAGCGGCATTACGGCGCGCTGCAGGGCAAGGACAAGGCGGAGACCCTGGCCGAATTCGGCGAGGAGCAGTTCATGGTCTGGCGTCGCTCCTACGACACCCCGCCGCCGCCGATCGATGACAACAACGAGTTCGCCAACTTTTCCGATCCGCGCTACGCCGGCCTGCCGACCGAGGCCCGGCCGCGGACGGAGTGCCTCAAGGACGTCCTCGGCCGGGCATTGCCGTACTGGTATGACCAGATCGTGCCCGATCTGCGGCTGGGCAAGGTCGTCCTGGTCGCCGCACACGGCAACTCGCTGCGGGCGATCGTCAAGCACCTGGACGAGATGAGCGACGAGGCCGTGGTCGGGCTGAACATCCCGACCGGGATCCCGCTGGTCTTCGAGTTGGACGAGGACATGAAGCCGATCGGCGGCGGTGGCCGTTACCTGGATCCGGAGGCCGCAGCCGCCTCGATCGAGGCGGTCAAGAACCAGGGTAAGAAGTAGGCGCCTGGCGGCCCGGGGTCGATCGGCGTTGCCCGGCCGAGAACACGAAAGCGGCGAGGAGCCCGGCGATCCAGCCGACCCACAGTCCCCAGCCGCCACCCGCGCCGGCTGCGGACAACACGTACTGATTCTGGTACCCCATACCGGGATAGATGAGCGGTACAGCGACCGGGCCGACCGTGTAGCCGCTCAGGATCGACGCGAACCACACGATGATCACCACACCCCAAGAGCTTCGACGGGGTGAGACTCCGCGGATCCCGAGCCAGCTGATCAGGGCCGTCAGCAGACCCAACAGCACGATCTGCAGAACGAAGACCCCGAAATAGGACAGCCGGAACCGGACCAGGAATGGCCAGGTCAGCGGTACCTGCAGGAAAGGGAAGGTCGCGACGTCCGCGTTAGCCATCAGTGAGGCGAACTGCACCGCCTTCAGGACGACGGCAAGTACGAGGACGGACGCGGTTCCGGCGAGGATCGTGGGACGAATGTTGATCGTATGTTCGGACACGGGCCCAACGGTAATCAGGGCTGGGGCCAGACCTCGGTCTCAGGGAATTGCCCGGTCACCACGTAGATGATCCGGCGGGCCATCGACGCCGCATGGTCGGCGATCCGCTCGTAATAGCGGCCCAGCAGCGCCACATCGACGGCGGCCTCGACGCCGTAGCTCCAGTCGTCTCCGAGCAACACCCGGAACTGGCTCTTGCGCAGCTCGTCCATCTCCTGGTCGCGGTCGTACAACTCCTGCGCGCCCTGGATGTTGCGGTCGTTCAATGTCTGGCCGGCGGTCACGACCATCTTCTCGGCGACGTCCCCCATCCGGGCGAAGTTCGGCCGCATCGCCGGCGGGACCGCGATCTCGGGGTAGCGAAGCCGGGAGATCTTGGCCACGTGGGCTGCGAGATCGCCCATCCGCTCCAGTTCGGTCACCATCCGCAGGGTGGCCACCACGGTCCGCAGCTCACCGGCCACCGGCGACTGCCGGGCCAGTAGGGAGAAGGCCCGCGCCTCGATGTCGGCCTGAGCCTCGTCGAGCTCGTTGTCGCTGCTGATCACCAGCTCGGCGGCGCGGATGTCGGCCTCCAACAACGCCGTGGTCGCACTCCGGACGGCGGTGGACACCTTCTGCGACATGTGAAACAGGTCCGACATGATGTCGTCCAGTTGCTCTCGGTAGTTCTCCCGCATCGGTAAATCCCCTCGCACACATTCGTCAGGTGATCGTCGCGACTCAGCGACCGCCGCCAGAAGCCTACGTGGCCGGTCACACGCACTGTTTCGACTGCCGGTGAACGAGGGGTGAACACTGGCCCAACCCTGCCCGGGATCGAGCGTGGTCGGCTTCTCCGTGGTCCGGCGACGACGGGGTGTCGGCTTAGTATCGAGCACGTGAACCCGGTCCTTGCTGCGGCGATCGCCTTCGTCGTCGGTGCCGGGCTCGGTTCCCTGGTCGTCTGGCTGGCGGTGCGGGAGCGTCCCGAGCCGGTCGACCCCCTGCGCGAGCCGCCGTCGCCCACCGTGCCCGAGGGGGTGGCGGAGGTGTTGGCCGCGCTGCGTTCGGCGGCGGTGGTGGTCGGTCCGCAGGACGAGGTGCTGCAGTCCAGCGCTCAGGCTCGGACACTCGGGCTGGTCCGCGGCAGCCGGTTGGCCAACCGCGAACTGCTGGGACGGATCCGTAACGTCCGGCTCGATCGCCAACTCGCCGACGCCGAGCTGCAGCTGGGCGCGGGCGCCGGAGCGACCTACCTGTCGGCGCGGATCGCGCCGTTGGGATCGGACCTGATCGTGGTGCTGGCCGACGACAAGACCAGCGAGCGCCGGGTGGAGGACACCCGCCGCGACTTCGTGGCCAACGTGAGCCACGAGCTGAAGACCCCGATCGGCGCCGTCTCTTTGCTGGCCGAGGCGTTGACCGACGCCTCGGACGACCCGCAGGCCGTTCGACGCTTCTCCGAGCGGTTGAGCGTCGAATCGCATCGGCTCAACCTGCTGGTCGGTCAGATCATCGACCTCTCCCGGCTCCAGGCCGACGATCCACTGCCGCAGGCCGAGGTGGTCGACGTCGACCGGGTGCTCGCCTCGGCCGTCGACCTGCGCCGGGTGGACGCCGAACGGCGGGGGGTCATCCTCACCCTGGCCGGGGATCCGGGACTGACCGTGTTGGGCAGCAGCCGACAGCTGACCACGGCGGTCGGGAACCTGGTGGAGAACGCCGTTGTCTACTCCGACGCCGGCGCCCGGGTCGTGGTGGCGGCCAACCGGGAGGAGGTCCGCGACGACGCCTACGTCGAGATCACCGTCTCGGACAACGGCATCGGCATCAGCCCCGCCGATTTGGAGCGCGTCTTCGAGCGTTTCTACCGGGTCGACTACGCCCGCAGTCGGGACAACGGCGGCACCGGGCTCGGGTTGTCGATCGTCAAGCACGTCGCGTCGGCGCACCGCGGTGAGGTCTCGGTCTGGAGTCAACCGGGACGTGGTTCGACGTTCACCCTGCGAATTCCGATCAATCTCAACCGAGCCGATCCTGCTGCGCTCGATCAACCAGTTCCCCAACCGACCGCTCTTCACCGACCAGAGGAGATCAGGAGATGACGCGAGTGCTCGTCGTCGAGGACGAGGCTTCCTACCGGGAGGCGGTCGCTTACATGCTCCGTAAGGAGGGCTTCGACGTCACCGAGGCGATCGACGGCGTCCAGGGGCTGGCCGAGTACGACCGGGCCGGCGCCGACCTGGTGCTGCTGGATCTGATGATGCCGGGGCTGCCGGGCACCGAGGTGTGCCGACAACTGCGGACCCGGGGCAACGTCCCGGTGATCATGCTGACCGCCCGCGACTCGGAGGTGGACAAGGTGGTCGGGCTGGAGCTGGGTGCCGACGACTATGTGACCAAGCCGTTCAGCCACCGCGAGCTGGTGGCCCGGATCCGGGCCGTGTTGCGCCGCGGCCAGGAGTCGGAGCTGCTGCCCGACGTGGTCGAGGCCTCCGGAGTCCGGATGGACGTCGAGCGGCACGAGGTCTCGGTGAACGGCGAGACGATCAGGCTCGCCCTGAAGGAGTTCGAGCTGTTGGAGATGTTGCTCCGCAACGCCGGCCGGGTGATGACGCGCGGCCAGCTGATCGACCGGATCTGGGGCGCGGACTACGTCGGGGACACCAAGACCCTGGACGTCCACGTGAAGCGGCTCCGGACGAAGATCGAACCCGATCCGGCCAACCCCCGCTTCCTGATCACCGTCCGCGGGCTGGGGTACAAGTTCGAGGGCTAAGGTGATGCCGTGACCGGCGACATCACCGTCTTTTCTGGCTCCGCTCACCACGATTTCGCCGAGGAGATGTGCTCGATCCTCGGCGTCGAATTGTCGCCGTCGCGGACGACGCGGTTCAGCAACGACTGTCTACAGACCCAACTGCGGGCCAACTGTCGGCAGCGCGACGTCTACATCGTCCAACCGCTGGTGCCGCCGGTCCAGGAGCATCTGGTCGAGTTGTGCCTGATGCTGGACGCGGCCCGGGGCGCCTCCGCCGCCCACATCACGGCGGTCATCCCGCATTTTGCCTACGCCCGCTCGGACAAGAAGGACGCACCGCGGATCTCCATCGGGGCCCGGTTGGTCGCCGACATGCTGGCCGCGGCGGGTGCCACCCGGGTGGTCACCATGGCGCTGCACTCGCCCCAGGTGCACGGCTTCTTCTCCGTCCCGGTCGACCATCTCAGCGCCGTCAGTGAACTGGCCCGACACTTTGCCGGCCGCGACCTGTCGAACACGGTGGTGGTCTCACCCGACCTCGGCAACGCCAAGGTGGCCTCCCAATTCGCGCACATCCTGCATCTGCCGGTCGCCGCCGGGTCCAAGCGGCGGTTGGCCGACGACCGGGTGGTGATCGACAACATCGTCGGTGACGTCCACGGACGGGACGTGATCGTGCTCGACGACGAGATCGCCACCGCCGGCTCGATCGTCGAACTGCTGCACACGTTGCGGGCTCAGGGTGTTCAGCAGGTGTCGCTGGCCGCGACCCACGGCTTGTTCACCGGGCCAGCCATCGACCGGCTCAAGCAGGAGCCGGACATCGACGAGATCGTCATTACCAACACCGTGCCGCTGCCGGCCGAAAAGCAGTTGCCCAACATCTTCACCTGCTCGGTGGCGCCGCTGTTCGCCGAGGCCGTGCACCGGATCCACTGCGGAGAATCGGTCAGCGGCTTATTCAGCGACGAAAACACCTACGGCTGAGGTCGCAGCAGGACGGATTCAGGACGACGGGCTCGCCGACGGCGACGGTGACGGCGAGATGGTGTTGTACGGCGGCACAGTCGCGTCGCCGATCGGCACCAGGACCTGTTCGGCGCCGGCGTCGGCGAAGGTCAGGGTCAGGTTCGCACTCAGGCCCGGTGCCAGATCGCTGGAGGTGAGGGTGATCGGCTGCCGGTCGGTGAGCACCACCAGATTGCCGTTCGTCACCATCACCGGGTCGGAGATGGTGGCCACGATCGGCGCGCCCTGTGAGCCATCGGGCTTGATGGCGTATCCGGAGACCCCGGTGAGGGCGTCTGAGCCCTGGGTGTAGAGGCTGCCGGAGAGGAAGCCCTGACCGGCCTCGCTGCTCAGGATCAGCAGGCCACGGACCTGGATGGTGCTGGCCGCGGCTTGCCCGTTCGGGCCGTCGCCGACGTTGACGTTCACCCCGGCCGCCGGAGTGTAGGGAGCGAGAGTCTGGGCGTCGAAGCCGCAGGCCGAGACGACCAGCAGCAGTCCCGACGCCAGGGCGAGTCCTGCGCGACGTGCGATACCGGTGCGGGCAGTGTGCCGCAGAAACGGCTGGCCTGGCTCAATCACCGTCGTCGACTCCTCACGATCTGCAATCTGACGAGCCCGAGCCTAGCGACTCGCCTATCGTTCGTGTGGTCGCGACCCCGCCGAGGTCGATACCGGAGGTGATGGCGCAGAACAAATGCCCTGATCAGCGTCGTATTGCCTGCTCCGAGACACTGGAACAGCAGACAGCTGACCCTTGGGAAATGCACACAGGGAAGCGTTTTGTCAAGGGAAAAGACCCCGAGATCCCGCCTCTGGCTAGCCCAAACGGGCCCGGGTCCGACCCTGAGAGCGTGCTAAACTTGAGGTCGCGAAAGGGGTAGGTAAAACAATATGACCTTTACAGTCGGCGAAACGGTGGTGTACCCCAATCATGGGGCAGCCGTCATCGAGGACATCGAAACTCGCCAGATCAAGGGCGAGGACAGGCTCTATCTCGTACTCCGCATTGTAGGACAGAACGATCTTGTCGTTCGGGTTCCTGCCTGCAATCTCGACCTGGTTGGAGTCCGCGACGTCGTCGACGCCGACGGCCTCGAACGTGTCTTCGGGGTGCTTCGCGCTCCGCACACCGAAGAGCCGACCAACTGGTCTCGTCGGTACAAGGCCAACCTCGAAAAGCTTCACTCGGGGAACGTCATGAAGGTGGCTGAGGTCGTCCGTGACCTGTGGCGCCGTGAACGCGAGCGTGGCCTATCCGCAGGTGAGAAGCGGATGTTGGCCAAGGCCCGTCAGATTCTGGTCTCCGAACTCGCTCTGGCCGAGCGGGTTGCCGAAGACAAGGCCGAGGTGCTGCTGGACGAGGTTCTCGCTTCCTGACCAGCTGCCTCCTCACCAGCTGAACAAGCGTGCGGACGCCCCGGACTCATGCCGAGTCCGGGGCGTTCTGCGTCGAGAGGCGTTCTGCGTCGAGAGGAATCTGCGTCGAGAGGAATCTGCGTCGAGAGGGGATGGAATGACCGGCTTCGATGCGGTCGTGGTGGCGGCCGGCTCCGGCATCCGGCTCGGCGGCGGCGTCCCCAAGGCGTTGCGGTTGCTGGCCGGCCGGCCGCTGGTCTGGCATGCGGTCCGGACCCTGCGGCAGGCCGGTGTCGAGCGGCTGATCGTGGTCGCGGCCGCCGAGCAACTGCCGGCGTTCCGGGCCGCCCTGGACGACGTCGAGCTGGTGCCCGGCGGAGTCGAGCGCCGGCATTCGGTGCTGGCCGGTCTGCAACGGCTGGCTTCGGCCGGCGACCCGGAACCGGGCGAGCGTGTCGTCCTGGTCCACGACGCGGCTCGACCCCTGGTGCCGTTGGAGGTGGTCCGGCGGGTGTGGTCAGCGGTGCAGGACGGTGCCGCCGCCGTCGTCCCGGTGGTACCGGTCACCGACACCGTCCGTCAACTCGGTAACGACAGCCAGCAGGATTCGGTGCTGCTGGACCGGACCCGGCTGCGCGCCGTCCAGACTCCGCAGGGCTTCGACCTGGCCACGCTGCTTGATGCCCACCGGGCTAACGGCCACCGAGCGGTCACCGACGACGCCAGCCTTTGTGAGTTCGCCGGTCATCAGGTCGCGCTGGTGGAGGGCTCGGCCGCCTCGATCAAGATCACCCACCCCGGTGACCTCGCGGTAGCCGAGCTGCTGCTCGCCCAGGCAAGGGAGGCGCCGTGATCAGGCCTATTCCGACCCCGAGGGTGGGCATCGGCGTCGACGTGCACAAGCTCGTTCTCGGCCGGCCGATGGTCGTCGCCGGCGTGCTGTTTCCCGACGAGCCGAACGGGCCTGAGGGCCACTCCGACGGCGACGTCGCGGCCCACGCCGCGTGCGACGCCTTACTCAGCGCGGCCGGCCTGGGCGATCTCGGGTCGAACTTCGGCACCGACCGGCCGGAGTGGGCGGGTCGGCCCGGCGTCGACTTCCTGGCCGAGACGTCCCGGTTGGTGCGAGCCGCCGGTTTCGAGATCGGCAACGTCGCCGTTCAGGTGATTGGCAACCGGCCGAAGCTGGCTCCGCGGCGGACCGAGGCCGAAGCGGTGTTGACCGACACGGTGGGCGCCCCGGTCTCGGTCACCGGGACCACCACGGACGGACTGGGTCTGACCGGACGCGGCGAGGGACTGGCCGCCGTCGCGACCGCCGTGGTCGTGGCGACGAGCCCGCTCAGCGGGTGAGGGACGGGCTGGCGGTGAACGTGTTGCACTTGGCGACCCGGGAGCTGGCCAGGCCGAGCTTGCCCCAGTAGAGGCGGCTTCGGCTCAGGCCGTGGTTCCCGACGATGTTCGACTTTCCGGACAGAGTGTCGTCCCCGATCGCCACGAAGGTCGCCTCGATCCCGGGCACCTGGCTCTGCGGGATCTGCAGAGACTGAGCCGTCGACCGCAGGAACATGCCGGAGAAGCAGTCGGCCTGGGTCTCCAGATCTCGGCTGTACTGCAGGTCGGTGGCGTCGTCGTTCGACTCCTGCCCCAGTGCCTTGGCCGAGATCAGGATGCCGGTGCGGGCCTGGAGGGCGTGGCCGAATTCGTGTGCCATGACCAGATCCGGGCCGCGGGGCGTCCGGGTCACTTCCGGGACGCCCGCCGCCAGCTTGTTACTGAAGTAGACCTGTTGGTCGGCGCCGCAGTAGAACGCGTTGATGTCGGAGTTGCCGCATTTGGTCTTGATCGACTTGCTGTAGATGGTCACCGTCGGCCGCACCAAGGTGTAGCCGGCTGCCTTGACCGGTGGATTCCAGACCCGCATCAGGCACCCCATCAGCGTCTCGAAGTGGGTCTTGAGCTGCGCGTCGGAGGCCATCTGTACGTTGATCGGACCGATTTCGCAGCGGACCGGGATGGGCGCGGTCTGTCGATAGAACGCGTTGGCCGTGACCAGCGTCCGTGCCTCGGAGTAGGTCTCCGGTTCCGGCAGTGGCGGCGGGTCGGTGTCCGGCGGCGGTGGCTGGTAGTTGTCGTTCTGGTAGGCGACGTCGGAGTTTGTGCCGCCGCCGGAGAGGTTGGTGACCACCAAGCCGATCAGCGCCACCACGGCGAGGACGATCAGCACTCCGAGCACCCGCACCAGCGGATTCTTCTTGCGCGGACCCTGCTGCGGGCGATAACCGGGAGCGTTCCACCCCGGTCCGGTCTGGGACGTCCACCGTCCTGCCGGTCCAGGCTGCCCGAACTGGCCGCCGGACGGGCCCCACTGCTGACTCACGGGGGTAACGATAGCCCGCAACCGGTCCGTCTCCGCCGGTCCGAGATGCCCGGAGTTGCCTCGAATCGTTGACAGGATGGGGCGGCGGCGCTGTGACATCATGGCGCTGATTTGTTCACCCCTCGAAAGGGCCATTCGTGCTCGCTGCAGTTGATCACAAGCCGGCCGGCCGCCTGTCGTTGCTGGGTCTGATGCTGGCCGCCACGGTGGCCACCACGATGGCCGTTCTACTCGGCCCGGCTGCCGGATCCGCCTCGGCCGAGGGAACCGCCAGTTCGGTGGCCGTCGCCGCCGGGGTGGGTCTGGACGGCGTGGTCACCGCGCAGGAGACGATCACGTTGAACGGTTCGGCACCGGCGACCATTGTGCAGACGTTCGAGAACCGGGAGAACCTGGTCGGTGATCGGCGCTACGTCCAGACCGTCGCCTCAGTCCGCGCCACCTCGGGCGGCCGGCCGCTGACCGCGACCACGAAGGTGGGTAGTGAATACACGACCGTCACCATCGACAGCCAGGGTGCGACCGGCTCGGTAGTGCTGAGCTACACCACCACCGGCGCGGTGATCACCACCACCGATGGCACGGCGCTGCACTGGCGCGCCCTGCAGGGGCTGTCGATGACGGTGCAGCAGTTCAGCGCCACCATCCGGATCCCGTCCGCCCTCAGCTACATCAGCTGCACGGCGGGCGCGCCGAACTCGAACACCCCGTGTGACACCGCCGCCGGTGCGTCGGAGAACACCCAGACGCCGACGTTCACCAACGGTTCGTTGGGTCAGGGGGAGGTGGTCGCGGTCGAGATCGGCTTCCCGGCCGGTTCGGTCCGGGCCAACGAGCAGATCGACCACCGCTGGACGTTCGGACGTGCCTTCTCGGTCGACCCGCTGCCGCTGGCTATCGCGCTCGCCCTGCTGGTGCTCGGCGGAATCGCCCTACTCGTGCTGCACCGGCGAGCCGGCGCCGATCAGAGCGCCGGGGGCCAGATCGCCCGGGCCGGTGAGTTCGCGCCGGTGGGCGAGGGGCGGAGCGAGTTCCGGGTGGTCAGCGACATCCGGCCGGGCCACGTCGGCACCGTGGTGGACGAGCGGGTCGATCCGATCGACATCACCGCCAGTCTGCTCGATCTGGCCGTTCGCGGGCATCTACTGATCACCGAGCTGCCGCGGGAGAGCGACTTCGGCCGGACGGACTGGCTGTTGAGGCGGCTGGAGAGCGGTCCGGACGACCTACGCCCGTTCGAGCGGGAGCTGCTGGACGCGACCGCACCGGTCGGCGACGAGGTCCGGGTCTCCGAGGTGGCCGAACGGGTGCACGGCTCGATCCACACCGTCCAGGACGCGCTGTACGACGAGGTGGTCAGCCTGGGGTGGTACGAGCGCCGTCCCGACGCCACCCGCGGCCGCTGGACCCGGCTGGCGCTGATCGGGTTGATCGCCGCTGTGGTGGCAACGGTGCTGCTGGCCGCGTTCACCACGTACGCGTTGATCGGCCTGGTGCTGGTCGTCCTCAGTCTGGGGGCGATCTTCGTGGCCCAGGAGATGCCGTCCCGGACGGCCAAGGGTGCGGCGTTGTTGGTCGGTCTGGGCGTGCTGCGCTCGGATCTGCTCAGTCACCCCACCGACCAGATGCCGGTCGGGCAGGAGTTCCGCGAACTGTCCGAGGTGCTGCCCTACGCGGTGGTGCTCGGCGGCACCGACCGGTGGCTGGACGCCATCGTGGCTGCCGACACCGACGCGGCCGCCGATCCCGAGGACCTGACCTGGTATCACGGCCCGGACAACTGGCACCTGCAGCACCTGCCCGAGTCGCTGCGCAACTTCATCACCACTGTTTCCGGAAGCCTGTTTTCTCGGTAGAGCGGGCATCCAGACCACCGACCGGAGCAGAATGGCTCACGCATGGCCCCTCGACGCTGGCTGTTCGGTGACCAACTCGGCCCACACTTCCTGGATCAGCACGGCTCGGATTTGAAGGGCCAGCGGGTGCTGCTGATCGAGTCCCGCCGGGTGTTCGAGCGGCGGGCCTTCCACCGGCAGAAGGCGCACCTGATCCTGTCGGCGATGCGGCATCGGGCCGCCGAGCTGGGGAAGCGCTGCGACTACCGGCAGGTCGACCGGTATCGCGACGTCCTGAACGACTTCGACGAACCGTTGGACGTGATCCAGCCGACGTCCTGGGCTGCCGTCCACTTCTGTGACGCGCTGGCCACCGAACGCGACCTGGAGCGGCTGCCGGCTCGCGGCTTTGCCACCACACGGGCCGACTTCAGCGCCTGGGCCGACGGCCGGGGCGGGAAGAGGCTGCTGATGGAGGACTTCTACCGCGACGCCCGCAGCCGGCTGGACGTGCTGATGACCTCGTCGAACGGCTCAGCCGGTGAGCCGGAAACCGGGCAGTGGAACTACGACCCCGACAACCGCGAGCCGCCGCCGAAGGGGTCCGACACCCTTGGTCTGCCGGAGCCGGCCTGGCCGGTCGAGGACGCCATCGACGACGAGGTCCGGGCCGACCTGGACCGGTGGGCCGCCGAAGGGGTCGAGTTCATCGGCGACGACGGTCCGCGGCTGTTCGCGGCCACCCGGGCCGAGGCACTGGCCGCGTTGGACGACTTCATCACCCACCGGCTGCCCGACTTCGGCCGTTACGAGGACGCCATCCTGACCGAGGACCGATGGATGGCCCACTCACTGCTCTCCGCGCCGCTCAACCTGGGGCTGCTCGATCCGCTCGAGGTGGTCCGGGCCGCCGAAGATGCCTATCACGAAGGGGCTGCGCCGATCGCCGCGGTGGAAGGCTTCGTCCGGCAGGTGATCGGCTGGCGGGACTACATCTGGCATCTCTACTGGTATCTCGGCGAGGACTACCGGAACAACAACCACCTCAACCACCGCAAGCAGCTACCCGACTGGTTCGCCTCGCTCGATATCGAGGGGCACCGACGCCGCCTGCCTGCGCAGCGCGTTGGGCTCGGTCCGGGAGAGCGGTTGGGCCCACCACATCCCGCGGCTGATGGTGCTCGGCAACTACGCTCTGCAGCAGGGCTGGAAGCCACAGGCGCTGACCGACTGGTACCAGCGTGCCTTCGTCGACGGCTACGACTGGGTGATGGTGCCCAACGTGGTGGGGATGAGCCAGCACGCCGACAACGGCGTGCTGGCCACCAAGCCCTACGTCTCCGGCGGCGCCTACATCAACAAGATGAGCGACCACTGTCACGACTGCCGGTTCGACCCCAAGGTCCGGGTCGGCGAGGACGCCTGCCCGTTCACCGGCGGCTACTGGCGCTTCCTGCACCGGCACCGTGAGCGGTTCGAGAAGAACCACCGGATGAGCCGCGCCGTTCACGGCCTGGATCGGTTGAGCGACTTGGACGAACTGCTGGCCGAGGGCTGAGGATCTGCGGCCGGGCCGAACCGTCGCTCAGCGGTCGATGCTCGCCATGTCCGGATAGCGCTCACCCTGGACCGCCTCGGCCGGGACCGCGTCGGTCAACGCTTGGAGCTCCTCGGTACTCAGGCTGACGGACGCGGCGGCGACGTTCTCTTCCAGGTAGGAGATCCGCTTGGTGCCCGGGATCGGGACGACATCCTCACCCTGGGCCAGTACCCAGGCCAGCGCGAGCTGGCCGGCGGTCACCCCCTTGTCCTGCGCCATCGACTTGACGGCGGCCACCAGATCGAGATTCGCCTGCAGGGCGTCGCCGGCGAAGCGAGGATTGTGGCGGCGGAAGTCGTCGGGAGCCAGATCGTCGGTCGAGGTGATGGTGCCGGTCAGGAAGCCACGGCCCAACGGCGAGTAGGGCACCAGCCCGATCCCAAGTTCGCGGATGGTGGCGAGGATCCCGGTCTCGATGTCACGGGTCCACAGTGAGTATTCGGTCTGCAGGGCGGTGATCGGGTGCTCGGCCTGAGCCTTCCGGATGTTCGCCGCGGACGCCTCGCTGAGCCCGAGGAAGCGGACCTTGCCGGCGGCGACCAGTTCGGCCATCGTCCCGACCGTCTCCTCGATCGGCACCGACTGGTCGACCCGGTGCTGGTAGTAAAGGTCGATGTGGTCGACGCCGAGCCGTTTCAGGCTGGCGTCGCAAGCCTGTCGGACGTACTCGGGGCTGCCGTCGATCCGACGGTCGGTCGGGTCGTCGGGGTTGCGGACATTGCCGAACTTGGTGGCCAGCACGACCTGGTCCCGTCGGTCGGCAATCGCCCGGCCGACCAGTTCTTCGTTGACGAACGGGCCGTACATATCGGCGGTGTCGAGGAAAGTGACGCCGAGATCGAGGGCTCGGTGGATGGTCTGGATGCTCTGCTTCTCGTCGGTCTCGCCGTAGAACTCCGACATCCCCATGCATCCCAGCCCCAGCAGGGAAACGTCGAGGGCAGCTGGTCCTGAACCGAGCGTGCGGTGCGCGAGTGTCGTCATGGTCTCAGTGTCTCGCGACCGGATTCACGACAAAGCACCCCCCCGGGTCGAGAAGGACCCGCTAGCAGCTAGCGGAGAACCCGGCGCAGGAAGTCGGCCGACCAGCGCCCGAAGTCGGCGACGTCGGTCGCGGTCTGGGCGACCTTGAGCTCGGCTGAGGGGATCTGCGAGGCCAGCACCTCCGCGGTCGAGACCGGGTGGCCGGGGTCGGTGGCCCAGGGCAGCACCAGCGTCGGCTGACGGATCGCCGACAGCTCGGACGGGTCGGGTAGATCGGTCCGTGCCGCGCCGCGCAGCACGGTCGGGAACAGCTCCGGGGCGATGTCGGGCGCCGGCGGTTCGTCCATTGCTGCGAAGATCTCCGGCTGAACCAGTTGAGCGAGTGCGGCCTGTAGTCGCTCCTGATCGCCGGACTCCACCAGGTCGGCCATGGTGCGATAGGCGTCCCCCTGGGCCTGGCGGGTCTCCCAGGCCGTCGGTGGCGCGGTCAGCACCAACGCCGAGAAGCGCGCTGGAGCCCGGAGGGCGGCGTAAAGGATGGTCGCCGTGCCCATCGAGTTGCCGATCGCCGCTACCGGAGCGTCGGGGGAGACTGCGTCGGCCAAGGCGATCAGGTCGGTGGCCAGGGCGGGCCAGAGGTAGTCGGTGGGCTCGGCGCTACCGCTGGATTCGCCGTGGCCGCGGGCGTCGTAGCGGACCAGGGTGAAGCCGGCGTCGACCACCGGGGAGAAGTCGAGAAGTCCGCCGAGGTCGTTGGCGCGGCTGGCGCTCAGCCCGTGGGCGAAGATGACGACGGGGCCCTGCCCGGACCGGTCGAAGTGCAACTCGGCCCCGGGTACGGACACCGATCCCGTGCTCAGCTCAGCCATCCTTGTCTCCGTCCTGATCTTCCACGTCGGCGTCTGGCAGGAAGGAGCGTACCGACACGTCGGCCTCGGCCAGTCGGCGCAGAGCGAGCAGAACCGACTCCATCAGTACCGAGCCGAGCACCGTGTAGCGGACGGCCTCGGTGAGGGATTCGATCGGCGAGTTGGCGATCTCCACTTCGGCAACCTGATGCATCGCGCCGGCGTAGGCGTCCAACACGCCGGGCGGGATCTCGAAGCCGGCGGCCTTCGCCGCCGCCAACGCCTGAGCCAGCTGTCGCAGTGGGCCGGGGAAGTCGTCGTCGAACCGCCAGCCCCAGTTGGACAACAGACCGCGTGCTTCGGTCAGGTCGACGTCAGGTTGAGCGGGCGTGAGCAGTTCCTGGGTGCGACCGAACAACGCCAGGAGGTCCTCCGGGGGTCGGTCGATCAGGTCGAGTATCTGTCGAGCGACCTGCACCGGTAGATCGGCACCGGCCACCAGCGCCCGGATCAGTCGCAGCCGTTCGACGTGCGTCTGCTCGTACTGAGCCTGGGTGGCCGAGGTCCGCCGACCCGGCGGCAGCAGCCGCTCGCGCAGATAGAACTTGATCGTCGGCACAGGGACGTCGCTGCGTCGCGACAACTCGGAGATCCGCACCACTTGACATTAGCACTTACCGCTATCCAATAATGGATATAGCAACACTCCAATAAGTCTTCTTCTCCTGAGGAGCGCTGATGACGTTGAATCAACGACGGATGACCCACGAGTACGAGGGCGAGCTGGTCGTCTTCCTGATCGGGATGCGCATCAACAAGCCCTGGCGGCCCGACCTCTGGCTGCCGGTCTTCAACGCGATGCCAGGGATGCTGCGGGAATTGGCTGCCGACCCGGAGAGCGGGATGCTCGGCTCCCGCGCGATCATGGACCCGCGCGGACCGTGGTTGGTCCAGTACTGGAACTCAGTGGACAAGCTCTACGACTACGCCTCGAATTCGTCGGCCCACCACCGTCCGGCCTGGACTCGCTTCAACCGGCTGGCGCGCAAGGCACCGGCTGCTGTCGGTGTCTGGCACGAGACCTTCACCGTCGCACAGGCTGAGTCGATCTACGTCGGGATGCCGAAGGTCAGCGGTCTGGCCAAGGCGACGACGTCCATACCGGTCACCCGCCGACTGGATCGAGCTCGCGACCGGATCGACTCCTGAGGTCAGCTCCGTTCTCACCTAGGGATCGGTTGGTCTGAGCTTGGACAGCACCGATCCTGCTGGTGCCAGATCGATCTGCGTCCGCCCTTGTGGTGCCGGATCGGTCAGCATTTCTTCTGTCTCGCCTTACGCCGTTGAAGCATGGGACTGGTTGTCCGGCGGGCGTCGTTCCAGACGGTGCCGGCGTAGTGGTTGGTGTGGTTGCGGTTGAGTCCGGGCAGGTCGGAGGAGCTGGAGGGGAAGACGTCGACAAGGTGGCGGAGTCGGACGGCTTCGCGGATCCGGTGGGGATTTCGTAGGCGTCGACGGCGGCGGTGTCGGCGGGGATGGTGACAGGAGGTGGTGACAGGGGGTGGTGACAGGGGTGGTGACGGGTCGGGCGGTGATGTGGCAGCCGGTGTCGGTGAGGTGGAGGTAGAGAGTGACCCGCGGCCGGAGTGCTCGTGGGTTCCACCGATGCCGCTGGGCAGGGTCGAGGCCAGTGATTGGTGTTGTCGTTCGGCCAACAGATCCGGATCGGCCTCCGGCGGGGCATCGGTGTTCTCAGCCTCGGTCGGAGTGTCGTTCTGCTCGACCGGTGACGGCTCAGGCTGCACGTCGGGAGTCTCCGGGGCGATGCAGCCCTGTTGCCGGGTCACGCTGTGGTCGGGTCACGCTGTGGTCGTCTCGGGCGTGGTCGTATCGGGCATGGTCGTCTCGGGCGAGGATGCCGATGGCGCGGGAGCGGCGGATGTCGAGGGTGTCGGTGTCGCCGTCTTCGGCGAGGATGTCGCCGATCTGGTTGATCGCGGCCCAGAACCAGGTGATGTCGCCGCTGGTGGCGCGGGCGACCAACAGTGTGAGTCCGTCGCCGCCGTCGTGGATGTGAACGAACCGTTGGGTTGGGGCCCGGACTTCGCGGGCGGTGAGGCCGTCGGGGTCGATGTCGAGGACGGCGGCTTGGAGGAGGCGTTGGAAGCGGGGCCAGGGGAGCAGATCGAGGTGTTCGGCGAGTCGGGCATCGAGGTCGCCGGCCTGGTCTGCGGACAGCTCGGTGGTGTGGACCACGGCGCGGGCCTGCCAGGCGGCGACGCCGGCCGCTTGGATGCGGGCCCAGATGCGCGGGAACCGTCCCCGCAGGGTGACCGCATCCCCGATCGGGTTCCCGGCCGAGACCATGCCCACTTCGAGGATCGCCCCGAACTCAGCGACCGCGTCCTCATCGATCGCCGGGCCACGCCGGCCGCCCTCGATGCTGGTGCGTTGACTCTGAGCGGGAAAGCGTTCCCGGGGGTCGCGGTCTTGGTCATCGGCCCAGGCGGCGGCCAGCAACAGTTGGCAGCATTCGGCCTCGCGGTGGGATCGGTTAGCGGCAACGGCAGCGAGCAGCGCCCGGGACCCCATCCTCCCGGCCAACACCGCGCTATCGAACATGTGTTCGATTCTATCTTTCGTCGGTCAACTCGTCAAGAGCGGCGCAGACTGGGTTAGCGGCAACAACGGACGCGGCGAACGCCCAGACGACGGGGGTTGGAGCGGAGCAGATTACGGCTTCGTGGTCGGCAACGAGGCGGCTGGCTCGTCTCGGCCGAGAGTCACAATCCACGCGCCGCGCGATGTCCATGCGGACGGTTGAGCTAGTGGCCGGCTCGCTCCGCAACCGGAGTGCGTCGGTCCTCTGGCACAGGTCAGCGAACTCTGCCGCTTTCAGACCTCCAGGCCCGGGTAGAGCGGGTTGGCGTCCAGCAGTTCGGCGGAGGCAGCCCTGGTCGCCTCGGCCGCGCCGTCGGCCAGCCGGTACTTGGCCTTGCCCGGCGCGCCGGACGCGGTGGTGGTCGGCGTGGTCTGCGTCAGCACGCCGACGATCAGCTCGGCCACCCGGTCGAACTCAGCCGGGCCGAAGCCGCGGGTGGTTAGTGCGGGCGTACCCAGCCGGACGCCGGAGGTGTACCAGGCGCCGTTCGGATCGTCGGGCACCGAGTTGCGGTTGGTGACGATACCGGCGTCCAGTAGCGCTGATTCGGCCTGCCGCCCGGTCAGCCCGAACCCCGAAACGTCGAGCAGTACGAGGTGGTTGTCGGTGCCACCGGTGACCAGCTTGACGCCTCGGCCCATCAGTCCGTCGGCCAGCGCGTGCGCGTTGTCGGCGACGTTCTGGGCGTAAGTCCGGAAGGCCGGCTGCCGGGCTTCGGCCAGCGCCACGGCCTTAGCCGCCATCACGTGCGACAGCGGCCCGCCGAGCACCATCGGGCAGCCGCGGTCGACGTCGGCCGCATACTCCTCCTTGGCCAGCACCAGGCCACCGCGCGGCCCGCGCAGCGACTTGTGGGTGGTGGTGGTGACGACATGGGCGTGCGGCACCGGATCTTCGTCACCGGTGAACACCTTGCCGGCGACCAGACCGGCGAAGTGGGCCATGTCGACCATGAAGGTGGCGCCGATCTCGTCCGCGATCTCGCGCATCTTGGCGAAGTTCACTCGCCGCGGATAGGCCGAATAGCCGGCGATCAGGATCAGCGGCCTGAACTCCAACGCCGTCCGGCGAACCTGGTCGTAGTCGAGCAGCTGAGTCTCCGGGTCGGTGCCGTAGGAGCGCTGATGGAACATCTTGCCCGAGATGTTCGGTCGGAACCCGTGGGTCAGGTGGCCGCCGGCGTCCAGGCTCATCCCGAGCATCCGCTGCTCACCGAACTTCTTCCGCAGGATCTCCCAGTGGTCCTCGGACAGGTCGTTCACGTTCTTCACACCACGGTCGGCGAGTTCAGGGCTCTCGATCCGGTGGGCCAGGATCGACCAGAAAGCGACCAGGTTGGCGTCGATGCCGGAATGCGGCTGGGCGTAGGCGTACTCGGCGCCGAACAACTCGCGGGCGTGCTCGGCGGCCAACGCCTCGACCGTGTCCACGTTCTGGCAGCCGGCATAGAAGCGGTGCCCGACGGTGCCCTCGGCGTACTTGTCGGAGAACCAGCTGCCCATGGTGAGCAGGACGGCCGGTGAGGCGTAGTTCTCACTGGCGATCAGCTTGAGCGAGGAACGCTGGTCGGCCAGCTCGGCCCGGGTCGCGGCGGCGATCCGCGGCTCGACCGACTCGATCACCTGCAGCGCGGCCCGATACGCCTCGGAGGCGGTGCTCGAGTTGGATGCGGCGGTGCTGGTGCGGGGCTGGGTTTCGGTCAGAGACACGAGTCACTCCTGGAAGGCGGGTTGCGGCTCATCCACCCTAACGGCCCCGCCGACGTCGCCGATTCAGCTATCGACGGTCAGGACCGCTGCCGGGCCAGCTCGTAGAGGGCGATCCCGGTCGCCACCCCGGCGTTCAGCGACTCCACCGAGCTGCTGATCGGGATGGCGGCCAACACGTCGCAGGCCTCGCGGACCAGCCGGGACAGTCCGTCGCCCTCGCTACCCACCACCAGGACCAGCGGTTCGCCGGCCTGGGGGAGTTCAGAGATCTGCGCTTCAGCCTCGCCGTCCAGCCCGACCAGGGCGAATCCGGCGTCGGCGAAAGCGCGCAGGCTCCGGTTCAGGTTGGTCGCCCGGGCGATCGGCAGTCGGGCCGCGGCGCCCGCCGAGGTCTTCCAGGCCGCCGCCGTCATCCCGGCCGAACGGCGTTCCGGGATCAGTACCCCGACCGCCCCGAAGGCCGCCGCCGATCGGACGATCGCTCCCAGGTTCCGTGGATCGGTGACCGAGTCCAGCGCGACCACCAGCGGCGTTCGGTCGCTGTCCAGCGCCTGGTGCAGCAGGTCGTCCGGATGCGCGTAGTGGAAGGACGGCAGCTGTAACGCCACGCCCTGATGGACGGCGCCGCCGGTCAGCTTGTCCAGGTCGGCCCGAGTGGTGGTGAGCATCGACTGACCGCGGTCGGCGGTGATCTTGAAGATCTCCCGCAACCGGTCGTCCCGCTCGGCGCCCTCGGCCACGAACGCTGCCTGAACAGGAATCTCGGCCTGCAACGCCTCCAGAACAGGGTTGCGGCCGGCGACCCACTCGGGACCGGATCCGGGACGACCGGTCTTTCGGTCCTGGCCTCGATCCGCACCACGCCCGCCGGGTCCGCTGGTCGGCCGGCCGCGCTTGGCCGCGGCCGCTGCCGACTTTCGCTTGTGCGCCACGTGATACGGGCGGTCCTCGGCCCGTGGGGTCGGCCCCTTGCCTTCCAGGCCGCGGCGGACCCGGCCGCCGGATCCCGCCGTCCTGGCCTGCGGTCCGGCGCCCTTGCCGGATCGTCGGACGGCACCTCTGCGCTGACTATTTCCGGCCATGATCATGTCCTCCCGGTCGGTTCGCCGAGACTCCAGCGCGGTCCGCTGGGGGTATCGGAAATCTCCACGCCGAGACCGATCAGACTCTCGCGAATCGAGTCGGCGGCGGCGTAATCCTTGCGGTTCCTGGCTTCGGCGCGCTGGCTCAGCAGCTCCGCGATCAGCCCGTCGACCACGCCGGTCAGCGCGGCATCCCCGTCGCCGGCCCAGGCGGGGTCGTCCACGGCGAGTCCGAGCACCCGCAGGGCTCCGGTCACCGCCGCCAAGCGGTCGGTCACCGTGTCGGTGTCTTCGGCCTCGATGGCGGCATTTCCTTGCCGGACGGCGGTGTAGACGTCGGCCAGGGCTCCGGGGGTACCGAGATCGTCGTTCATCGCGGCTGCGAACTCGTTGCTGATCCGGGGGCTGACCTCACCGACCAGCTCGCTCGCCCGGCTGACAAAACTGTCGATCCGTTCCAGGGCGGCAGTTGCCTCGGTCAGCGACGTGTCCGAGAACTCGATCACCGAGCGGTAATGCGGAGCCAGCAGGTAGAACCGCACCGCACGTGCCGGATAGGCCTTGGTCACTTCGGAAACGAGCGCCCCGTTGCCCAGGGACTTGCTCATCTTCTCCCCGGCGGTGGTGACCAGCGCGTTATGCATCCAGTTGCGGGCGAACCGCTGGCCGGCGGCGGTCGACTGGGCCAGTTCGTTCTCGTGGTGTGGGAAACGCAGGTCGAGTCCGCCGCCGTGGATGTCGAACTCGTCGCCGAGATACTTCCCGGCCATCGCCGAGCACTCCAGATGCCAACCCGGACGACCGCGCCCCCAGGGCGTGAGCCAGGATGCGGTCAGTGGCTCGGTCGCCTTATGCCCCTTCCAGAGCGCAAAATCTCGTGGATCACGCTTACCGCGCGGGTCGGCGTCCGCAGCCGGCTCCATGTCGTCGATCTTCTGGTGCGACAGCCGCCCGTAGTCGGGCCAGGACTTCACGTCGAAGTAGACGTCGCCGGACTCGTCGGCCGCCGGGTAGGCGTGACCGCGCTCGATCAGGATCTTGATCAACTCGATCATCTCGGGGATGTGCCCGGTCGCCCTCGGCTCGTACGTCGGCGGCAGGCAGCCGAGTGCGGCGTAGGCCTGGTGCAGTTCGCGCTCGAACCGGTAGGCGTGGGCGTACCAGGGCACGCCCGCCTCGGCCGACTTGGTGAGGATCTTGTCGTCGATATCGGTCACGTTCGCGATCACCGTGACCTGGAGACCGAGCTCGCTCAGCCAGCGGCGGAGGACGTCGAAGACGACCTCCTTGCGGAGGTGTCCGACGTGCGGCGCGGACTGGACGGTCAGGCCGCAGTGATAGATCGAAACCTCGCCCGGCACCACCGGATCCAGGTCGCGCACCTGCTGACTCATCGAGTCGTAGAGCCGAAACGTCACCGGTGCAGCGTACCGACTCGGCGCGACCAGCTGCCGGATCAGCGGGTGAGCAGCTCCCTCATCACCTGCAGCCCTCGACGGAGAGCCTCCCGATCGCCGTCCGGCAACGAGGCCAGTCGTGGGGCCAGGGCGGTGCCGATGGAGTCACGGAGCGCGACCAGCTCCTTGCGGCCCACCTCGGTGAGCGAGATCAGCGACACCCGACCGTCCTGCGGATCTTCGTTGCGCTTCACCATCCCGGCGGCTTCGAGCCGCTTGATGTGGTTGGTGATGGTGGGCTGCGAACTGCGCTCGGCAGTGGCGAGATCACTGATCTTCAGCTCACCGGCGTCGGCCAGCCTGGCCATCACCCGGGCGGAGGCGACACTGACCCGACCCGCGTCCGATGGGGCCCACCGCACGACGCGGGCGGCGGTCGCGATCAGGTCTTCACCGAGGTCGTGCAGCTCCTCCGACATGTCGTCCAGGGTAGTGGATACCGGCCGGCGGCGGCCGGGTTCGCAGCGGTTGCTCAGGTCAGCCACTCAGGTCAGCAACTCAGCGGCGGACGGCGGCGATCACGAGCCGGGCCAGCTCGGTGTAGGCCTCGGCGTCGGTCAGCCCGGTCGCCTGCCCGATCTCACCCGAGGTGATCCTGAACATCGTGGCGGTGATCACCTCAGCCACAAAGTCGCCCGGAACCGTTCGGAAGGCACCGGCTTCGGTGCCTTCGTCGATCAGCTGGCGGACCCGGGCGGCGGCGGCGGCCGTGTTGGCCTCGTAGAGCTCGCGGGCCGGGCCGAACGCGGCGACGTCGACCCGGAAGGCACGGCTCGCGGGTCGTAGGGCCTCCGCGACCGCTTCCAGGTATCGGGTCACCCGGCGGGCCGGCGTCCTGGTCCGGTCGATGGCTGCATCGACGGCGAGGCTCGATCGGCGGAAGAAGTGCCGGACCGCTGTCGTCGCCAGCTGTTCCTTGCTGTCGGCCAGCGCGTACAGCGTGCGCTTCGAGCAACCCAGCCGGTGAGCGAAGTTGTCCATCGTCAGCTGGAGAAAGCCTTCGGCCAACACGAGGTCGACGAGTTGATCACGGAGCTTGGTCTGACGGGCCGTGAGCCGTCGATCCAAAAACGAAGCAGCCACCATAGCGGTACTAGAGTACTGTGACGAGTACCGATCCAACGCTTCGACCCGGCGTTCGACCGGAGCTGACCCTCGAGAGGACTGTTGCGGTATGCCCGCAGATCGGATTCTTCCCACTCGCGACGCAGAAGAGCTCGTCGCGCTGGTCCGGGAGATCGCCCAGGAGCAACTGGCGCCCCCGGCCGCTGCGGCCGAAGCCGACGGCGTCTTTCCCCGGAGCGCGTTCGCGATCCTGGGGGAGGCCGGCATGCTGGGCCTCCCCTACCCGGAGGAGTACGGCGGCCTGGCCCAGCCGTACGAGGTCTACCTCCAAGCACTGGAAGAGATCGCCACCGCCTGGATGAGCGTCGGCGTCGGGGTCTCGGTCCACATTATGTCGGTCCACGCGCTGGCCACTCACGGGACGGCGGAGCAGCGGGAGCAGTTCCTGCCGGCGGTGCTCTCCGGGCGGCTGCTCGGCGCCTACGCGTTGTCCGAACCGCAGGCCGGCTCCGACATCGCCGGGATGACGACCCGGGCCAAGCGGGCCGACCGTGGTTATGAGCTGACCGGAACGAAGTCCTGGATCACCCACGGTGGCGAGGCCGACTTCTACACCACGTTCGTCCGGACCGGGCCGGACGCCAAACGCGGTCTCAGCTGCTTTCTGGTGCCCGGCGACGCCGACCGGTTGAGCTTCGGCCGACCCGAACACAAGATGGGTCTGACCGCCTCGACCACCGCGTCGTTGTACTTCGAACGCACCCCGGTCGGCGACGACCGGATGATCGGAACCGACGGTGACGGCATGCGGATCGCTCTGTCTGCCTTGGATTCGGGCCGGTTGGGGATCGCGGCGTGCGCCACCGGCCTGGCTCAGGCCGCGCTGGACTGCGCGGTCGACTACGCCGGCGAACGGCGACAGTTCGCTCAGCCGATCGCCGAGTTCCAGGGTCTGCAGTTCTTGCTCGCCGAGATGGCCGCCGCGGTCGATTCGGCCCGGGCGACCTATCTGATGGCGGCCCGCAAGCGGGACCTCGGGCGTCCGTTCAGCCGGGAGGCCGCGGTGGCCAAGCTGGTGGCCACCGACGCCGCGATGCGGGTCACCACGGACGCGGTCCAGATGCTTGGAGGCTACGGCTACACCCGGGACTTCCCCGCCGAGCGCTACATGCGAGAGGCCAAGGTCACCCAGATCTTCGAGGGAACGAACCAGATCCAGCGGTTGGTGATCGCCCGGCAGCTGTTGCGGCCGACCCGGGTCACCCCGCACGAGCGGGAAGTGAGCTGAAACCCCGATGCAGTTGACTGATCAGGACGTCGCGGTGGTCACCGGCGGCGGGTCCGGCCTGGGTGCGGCCACCGCCCGCCGACTGGTCGGGCTCGGCACCTCGGTCGTGATCGTTGACCTGGCCGGCTCGGCGGGAGCCGAGGTCGCCGCCGAGCTGGGACCGGCGGCGAGCTTCGTGGCCGCCGACGTCCGAGACGAGGATCAGGTCCAGGCCGGCGTCGATCAAGCCCGGGAACTGGGGTCGCTGCGGTTGGCCGTCAATTGCGCGGGAGTGGCCACCCCCGGTCGGGTGATCGGCAAGCGTGGGGTGCTCGGGCTGGACGACTTCCGCCGGGTGGTCGAGATCAACCTGATCGGCACCTTCAACGTGCTCCGACTGACCGCGGCGGCGATGATCGACAACGAGCCGGCGGGGGTCGATGGCCTCGGACCGGACGGCGACCGCGGCGTGGTGATCATGACCGCCAGCGTCGCCGCCTTCGACGGCCAGATCGGCCAGGCCGCCTACGCGGCCAGCAAAGGGGGCATCGCCAGCCTGACCCTGAGCGCGGCCCGCGATCTGGCCGATAAGCAGATCCGGGTGATGACCATCGCGCCGGGAGTGATGGAGACGCCGATGATGGCCGGGCTGCCGGGCGAGACGAAGTCGATCTTGGAGGCCCTGGTACCGCATCCGTCGCGACTGGGACGTCCCGAGGAATACGCCATGCTGATCGAGCAGATCGTGGCGAATCCCTTGTTGAACGGCGAAGTGATCAGGCTGGACGGCGCCCTGCGGATGCCGCCGCGCTGAACCTTGCACCGAAGCCTCCGCGCCGGAAGATTCCGTGGTGGAGGAGGACGGCGCCAAGGTCAACCTCGAATAAGGCGCCGCCGAGGCGTTGCCCGATCAGGTCCTGCACGCCCAGATCACCCTGACGGCAACGTCCAGTTCGGGCTGGCAGTCGTTCCCCTCATCCGTGTTCAGGAGCCGTTCTTATCGTCCCGGAAGGCGATCCAGTCCTTGGTCAGCGACAGATCGAAGTTCGCGCGGCCGTCGGTACTCAGGGTGATCAGCCGCTCACCGAGCTGGTAGAGCCCGTCGCCCACCTCGTCCGGACCGCTCTCGGCGGCCGTCGAACGTTCGATCTCGGCCGGATCCCGGCCCAGGTCGGCGCAGTAGCCGTCCAGGATCTCGTTCTTGCGGCGCATCGTGTCCAGGTCACCGAACCCGTGCCAGATGTCGGCGTACTTCGCCACCAGCGGCAACGTCTTCTTCTCTCCACCGCCACCGATCATGATCGGGATCTTTCGGGTCGGTGCCGGGTTGAGCTGCTGCCAGCGCGAGATGATCCGGGGCAGGCTCTCCCCGAGCGCCTCGATCCGCTGGCCGGCGGTACCGAACTCGTAGCCGTAGCTTTCGTAGTCCTTCTCGAACCAGCCGGCGCCGATGGCCAGGATCAGCCGTCCGTCGCTGATGTGGTCGACGGTTCGGGCCATGTCGGCGAGCAGATCGGGATTGCGATAGCCGTTACAGGTCACCAATGCGGCCAGTTCGGCCCGATGCGTCTGCTCGGCCCAGGCCGCCAGCATCGACCAGCACTCGAAGTGCTTGCCGTCTTCTGGTCCGGAGAGCGGATAGAAGTGGTCCCAGTTGAAGATGATGTCCACACCGGCTTCCTCGGCCGCGTCCACGGCTCGGCGCAGATCGGCGTAGTCGGCGTGCTGGGGTTGCAGCTGAACCCCGATCCGGACCGGACGGTTCTGATGGTTCGTATCGCTCATGGAACCATCCTGCCCGCGCGTCATCGAGGAGTTCAACCGACCCTTGCTTGCTCTAGGATCTCAGCCGTCGGTGCAATCGCCCGGCCTGATGACACCACCCCCGGGAGTCTGTAATGAAGAAGCTCGCGCTGGCGCCCCTGCTGATTGTGGGCGCCGTGTTCACCGGCTGCGGCGGCACTTCGGACACTGCGGGTACAGCGCCCAGTTCGGTGCCGGCCACCACTGCCGTTGCGCCGGCTACCTCGGCCTCGACATCCCCATCCGCGTCGGCATCGGCATCGGCTTCCGCATCCGCGTCGGCTTCCAGTTCCGCGGATGAGCCCAGCGACGTCTGCACCCTGCTGAGCGTCGCCGAGGTGAATCGGTCAGCCGGTACCGACTTCACGACCCGGAAGGCGAGCAGCCATGCGTGCACCTACACCGCCGCGGGTGGCGATAAGGACGCTGGACTGCTGGTCGGAGTCAAAGCGAGCACCGAGTCGTTGTCCGCGCTCGCCGGGAGCGAGAAAGAGTCGTTCGGGTCGGGCGCGGCGGTCAAGTCGGTCGCGGTCGAGGGTGTGACCAAGGCTTTCCTGGTCACCGGTAAGAGCCAGGGCAGTAACGCCTCCTCCATCCTGACCAGTAAAGACGGTTTGGTGTACCTGGTCATCGCTGCCGGTCCGAAGAGCAGTGCGACGTACACCAACCAAGCGACCGCGGTGGCAGAAAAGCTGCTCGCCGGCTGAGAACCGTGCCGGGGCTCAGGGTGCGGAGATGACCTGGCCGGCGTAGGCCAGACCGCCGCCGAAGGCGAACAGCAATACCGGAGCGCCGGAGGGCAGCGGGCTCTTCTCCAACAGCTTGGACAGCGCCAGCGGGATCGAGGCGGCCGAGGTGTTGCCCGACTCGGTCACGTCGGTGGCGACCACCGCGTTGGTCGCGCCGATCTGCTTGGCCAGCGGTTCGATGATCCGCAGATTGGCCTGGTGCAACACGATGGCGGCCAGATTCTCCGGCGCGACCTTGGCCCGGTCGAGTACGTCCCGGGCGATCTGCGGCAGCTCGTAGGTGGTCCAGCGGAACACCGCCCGGCCGTTCTGGGCGAACTTGCCGCCCTCGTCCTGCTGGATCCGGACGGCGTCGCCCAGTTCGGGCACGCACCCCCAGAGCACCGGTGAGATGTGCTCGTCCGGGTCGGCGGTGACCAGGAACGCGCCGGCGCCGTCGGCGGTCAGCACGCAGGTCGTCCGGTCGGTGAAGTCGGTGACGTCGGTGAGCTTCTCGGCCCCGATCACCAGAGCGGTGCGGGTTGCCCCGGCACCGATCGCGTGCTGGGCGACGGCCAGGGCGTGCGGGAAGCCCGAGCAGGCGGTGTTGATGTCGATGGTCACCGGATGGTTGGTCATCCCCAGGGCCAGCGCGACCCGGGAGGACATGTTCGGCGACCGGTCGAGGGCACTGCAGGTCGCGACGATGACCATGTCGACCTCGTCGACGCTGATTGCAGCCTTGGCCAACACATCCCGGGCCGCCTTGGTGGCCATCACGTCGACGGTCTCCTCCGGCCCGGCCCAGCGCCGCTCACGGATGCCGACCCGGCGTTGGATCCATTCGTCGTTGGTCTCCACCATCGACTCCAACTCGGCGTTGGTCACCACTCGATCGGGCTGGAAATGGCCGACGGCCAGCACACGTGATCCGCTCATGGGCGCCATTATCTCATCGTGAGGCTGTGCGGCCGATCAGCGTTTGGCCTTCCGCCGGAGCGCGTCGATATCGAGGAAGTCGCCGACCGGCGGTGCGTCCTCGTCGCTCTCCTCGACGTCGTCCTCCCACGGGTCGTAGGGCTTCTCGTAGTACTCGTCGACGTAACCCTGCGACGGGTCGAAGGGATTGGCCAGCTGGCTCGTCGGATCGTCGTCCTCGCCGACCTGAACGGCCTCGTCCGGCAGTTTCTTCAGCACGTTCTGGACGTAGTCGGTGGCGGCCCGGGTCACGTCAACCTCCTTGCCGGCGGCCTCGGACATGAACCAGCGGTGCTCGAGCATCTCGTGGTAGAGCTCGGCCGGCTCGAGCTTGGCCCGCAGGTTGTCCGGCACCGTCTGCAACACCGGCTCGAACCGCTGGGTCAGCCACTGGTGGGCGACGATCGACTCGTCGGCGCCCTGCTGGTCGGTCCGGGCCCGGAAGTAGTCCAGGTCGTTGAGCAGCCGCCGGGCCTGGTTCTCCTCGGTGTCCAGCCCGGTCAGCCGGATCAGCCGGCGCGAGTGGTGGCCGGCGTCGACGACCTTGGGTTGGATCCGGATCGTCGAACCTCCGAAGTCGGTGACGATGTCCAGTTCGGCGACGTCGAAGCCCAGGGCGTTCAGCCGCCGGACCCGACTCTCGATCCGGTGCATCTCGCTGCCGTCGAACTCCTCCACCTCGGTCAACTCGGCCCATAGCTCGCGATAGCGGTTCTCGATCGTCTCCACCAGCACCTGGGGGTCCAGTGCCGCGTCCAGCAGGCCGCCGGCCTCCAGATCGCAGAATTCGCCGAACAGGTTCGTCCGGGCGATCTGCAGGTCGTGCTCGCGCTGGCCGTTGGTCAACGCGTTGTGCAGCTCACCGGTCTCGGCGTCCACCAGGTAGGCCGCAAACGAACCCGCGTCCCGACGGAACAACGTGTTGGACAGCGAGACGTCGCCCCAGAGGAAGCCGATCAGGTGCAGCCGGGCCAGCAGCACCACCATCGCGTCGACCAGCCGGTTCACGGTGTCCTGTCGGACTCCCCGGCTGAACAGCGAGCGGTAGGGCAGCGAGAACTGCAGGTGCTTGGTGATCAGGGCCGGATCCAGGGCCATTCCGTCGACGTCCAGCCGCTCGGTGACCACGCCGACCGGGTCGACCGACGGGGTGTCGAGCCGGGTCAAGTCACGCAACAGTCGGTACTCGTGCAGGGCCAGATGCTCCAGGACCTCTTTGACCGCATAGATGTCGCTGCCGACCCGGACGAAGCGGACGACGTGGCGCGAGATACCGCGGGGCAGCGCGACCAGGTTGTCGGTCGGCCACTCCTCCAACGGGAGTTGCCACGGCAGAGTGATCAGACGCGAATCGGTCCGGGCGGAGACGAAGCGGGGCACGGGCTCATCCTCCCACCGAGGGGACGGCCCGGGAGTGCCCGAAGGCCCCCGCCGGAGCGAGGGCCTTCGGGATCGAGCGGGTGGTGCTGCGGACGGACGTCAGGACAGGCGCTGACCGCTCGCCGTGGAGAACACGTGGAAGTGCTCCGTGTCCGCCTGCAGCCGGACGGTCTGGCCACGCCGCGGTGGGTTCCGCGACGAGATCCGGGCCACGTACTGCTGAGCGTTCAACCGGGCGTCCTCGTTCAGGCCGCTCAGGGTGCCGTAGAGGTAGGCGTCGGCGCCCAACTCTTCGACGACGGCCACGTCCAGGCCGATGCCCTCGTTGGTGTCGACCAGCTCGAAGTTCTCCGGCCGGACACCCAGCGTGAGTTCCTTCTCGTTGCCGGCCTTGGCGAGCCAGTCACGCGGCACCGGGACGACGTAGTCGCCGACCTTGATGCCACCGTCGACGACCGAACCCTCGATCAGGTTCATCGCGGGCGAGCCGATGAAGCCGGCGACGAAGAGGTTCTGCGGGGCGTCGTAGAGCGCCAGCGGGGTGTCGACCTGCATCAGGATGCCGTCGCGCATGACCGCCACCCGGTCGCCCATCGTCATGGCCTCGACCTGGTCGTGGGTGACGTAGACCGTGGTGACCCCGAGCCGGGCCTGCAGGGCACCGATCTGGGTGCGGGTGGAGACCCGCAGCTTGGCGTCCAGGTTCGACAGCGGCTCGTCCATCAAGAAGACCTGGGGCTGACGGACGATGGCGCGACCCATCGCGACGCGCTGCCGCTGGCCACCGGAGAGGGCTTTCGGCTTGCGGTTCAGGAAGTCCTCCAGGCCGAGCAGCTTGGCCGCCTCGAGAACCCGCTGCTGACGCTCGGTCTTGGCGACGTTGGCCATCTTCAGCGCGAAGCCCATGTTGTCACCGACCGTCATGTGCGGGTACAGCGCGTAGTTCTGGAACACCATCGCGATGTCCCGATCCTTCGGCGGCAGGTCGGTCACGTCGCGGTCACCGATGTGGATGGCGCCGGAGTTGATCTCCTCCAGGCCGGCCAACATGCGGAGCGAGGTGGACTTGCCACAGCCGGACGGTCCGACCAGGACCATGAATTCGCCGTCGCCGATCTCCAGATTGAGCTTGTCGACGGAGGGGTGGTCGGCCCCGGGGTAGACGCGGGTCGCGTCAACGTAGCTAACGGCAGCCATGCCGCACTTCCTTCCACGGGCAGGTACGTGCCCGACGATCCGTAGTGGTAGGTACTCCGGGAAGTGTCCCATGAGACACCCGTCACCACAACGAAACCCTGCCGATTTCCGGCCGTAACCTGCCCGAAGCCGGTCACGATCCGGTCACGCCGGGGCCTGGCGGGGAGATCGCTTCAGCACTCGACGATATTGACGGCCAAGCCACCGCGGGCGGTCTCCTTGTACTTGACCTTCATGTCCGCTCCGGTCTCCATCATGGTCTTGATCACCTTGTCCAGGCTGACCGTGTGCTCGCCGTCGCCGCGCAGCGCCAGCCGGGCGGCGGTGATCGCCTTGACCGAGGCCACCGCGTTGCGTTCGATGCAGGGGATCTGGACCAGCCCGCCGACCGGGTCACAGGTCAGGCCGAGGTGATGCTCCATCCCGATCTCGGCCGCGTTCTCGACCTGCCGGGGGTCAGCGCCGAGGATCTCGGCCAGCGCCGCGGCGGCCATCGAGCACGCCGTCCCGACCTCACCCTGACAGCCGACTTGGGCGCCCGAGATGGAGCCGGTCTGCTGATAGATGGCACCGATCGCCCCGGCCACCAGGAGGAAGTCGACGATGGTGTCGTCGTTCACCTCGGGGACGAACCGGACGGCGTAATGCAGCACGGCCGGGATGATGCCGGCGGCGCCGTTGGTCGGGGCGGTGACCACCCGTCCGCCGGAGGCGTTCTCCTCGTTCACCGCGAGCGCCCAGAGAGTCACCCAGTCCATCGCCGACAGCGGATCGACCTGGTCGCGGAAGCGTCCCTCGTCGGTGACCAACCGGGCGTTCAGCTCGGCCGCGCGACGCCGGACCTTCAGCCCGCCCGGCAGGACGCCCGGGGTGGCGCAGCCGTGCTCGACGCAGTCGGCCATCACCCGCCAGATCCTCAGCAGTCCGGCTCGGACCTCGGCCTCCGGACGGCGGGCGCACTCGTTGGCCATGGCGATCCGGCTGATCGAGGCGTCCTGTTCGGCGCAATGGGCCAGCAGTTCCGCGGCGGAACGGAACGGAAACGGTACCGGCATCGGATCGGGCTGCAGGGCAGGGTGGCCCGATCCGTCGTCGTTCAGCACGAAGCCGCCGCCCACCGAGTAGTAGGTGCGGACGATGGTTGGTTCACCCTCTCCGTCGCCTTCTCCGTCGCCTTCTCCGTCGCCTTGTCCGTCGCCGGTCCAGGCGGCGAACGTCATCCCGTTGGGATGGCCGGGCAGCGACCTCCTGCGGTGCAGGATCAGGTCGGTGTCGGGGTCGAATCCGATCGGGTGGCTGCCGTTCAGCAGCAACTGGCTTTCGCTCCGGATCTGCGCGGCCCGGATCGGACCGGCTGCGGTGTCGACGGTCTCGCAGGACTCGCCTTCCAGGCCGTAGAGCACGGCGTTCTCGCTGCCGTGGCCGTGTCCGGTTGCGCCCAGCGAGCCGAACAACTCGACCCGGACCCGGGTGACCTGCTCGAGCTGACCGTCGGCGGCCAGCGTCGCGGCGAACCGACCGGCCGCCCGCATCGGACCGACGGTATGCGAGCTGGACGGGCCGATACCGATGCTGAACAGGTCGAACACGCTGACACTCACCCAGCCAGTGTGCCGCTTTCGACCCGGGAGCAGAAAAAGCCCTGCCGGCTCATACCAGGCGGGCCCACTGACGCTCCGGTCTCGGTCGGCGGGGTCGTGGCAGGCGGAAGCGACACCCGCCCTCACATGGACCGGGCGGAATTCACCGCATCGAGGGCACGCAGCCTTCGACGATATCGGGTGGGCGCAGTCAGCTGACGGATCTCGACCACGACCGCGATCGCCGTCACAATGGCCCACCACCAGGATTTCTCCATGACCGCTGTCGTGGCGCTCAGGACGGCGAACACACTGAAGAGGAAGGACCACGGCTTGCCGCCCGTACGGCGGCCGTCAGCTCTGCTGCCGGAAGGGGCCCGGCGGCGGCCAGTAAGTTGCTTTGGCTGGCGGCCGATATGCGGGTCATGAGCGGCCCCCAGAGCGCTCCGCCGACGACCCCGGTGATCACACCGCTGAGCCAGCCGTGTGCGGCGCTGAAGTACAGGCCCAGCAAGAGGCCGAAGACGCCGCCACGGACGAGCGCGCCGACCCGACGCGGCTGGCCGATCAACCACCATCCCATTGGGGAATTCTTTCAGATCGGCAGTCGGAGCGTGGTCGATAGGCTCAGGAAATGACGATGACCATGGTCGAGGGGAACGGCGGCGTTCGGCTCCGTACCTGGACATCGGGCACCGCGCGTCCCGGACGAATCCCGGCAGTGCTGATTCACGGCGGTCCAGGACTGCCGGACTATCTCGGTCCGGTGGCGAGCATGATCGATGACAGGTGCCTGGTCCATCGTTACGATCAACGCGGGGTGGGTGGCTCGAGCTGGACCGAAGACTTCAGCATCGATCAGTCCGTCGACGACTGTGTCTGGCTGCTCGATCACTGGAAGCACGATCAGGTGATCCTTATCGGCCATTCATTCGGCACCGACCTCGCCAGTTTCGTTCTCCTGGACCACCCCGAGCGGGTCGCCGGAATGATCTTTCTGGCCGGTCCTTTCCTGGGGGACTGGCGAGAGCCTTTTCATGCCGTCGAGCGGTCCCGACGGTCGGCTGAGCAAGACGCCCGGCTCTCCAGCCTGAGGGGTCTCGAGCAGCGCACCGAGAACGAAGAGGTGGAGTTCTTGACGCTGTCGTGGTTCACCGACCACGCGGATGCCGACGAGGCATGGCAATGGGCGCGGTCGGCAGCCGAGACGCGAAGTCCGGTCAACTACACGATGAACGCACAGCTCAACGCAGACAAGAGATCCCGAGAGTTGGAGTCACGGGTGGACGAGCTCAGATCGGTGATTCCGACGGGTGCGGCGATCATCGGGGGAGCTGGTGACCCACGCCCCGCGGCGGCGCTGCGAGAGTTCGGACTGCGGCTCGGTTGTGACGTGACCATCATCCCGGACGCCGGCCACGAGCCCTGGCTCGAAGCGCCCGAATCGTTCAGGATGCTGCTGCGCGGTGCGGTCGAGCGCCAACAGGCGTAGCGAAACGACAACGGCTCACCGGATCCGGCTGGTCCGCAGATCGTCGAAGCGACTGGTGTAGCCGGCACCGCCCATCGACACCAGCCCGATCTTCGGGCGGGAACCGAGGTCGGTGGTCCAGGTCGCGCCGTGATCCCAGTGCCGGCCGTCGAGGCTGGTGTAGGCGGTGTAGCGGTCGCCCTGCACCACGATCCGGAGCCAGGTCCAGTAACCGACCGGACCGACCGCAGCGTTGCCGTAGTCGGGATAACCTGTGGGCACCGGATGGTTTTCGACGCCCCATTCGGTCTGCCGACTGGCGCCGATCGAACTGACTGCGAGCTTGACGTAGTGCCCGTCGCCGCCGTAGATCAGTAGGCCGCCCTGGACGTAATTGTGTCCGTCGCCGTTGGCGGGCACGTTGACGCCGACCTTCGCCTGGACGATGTAGTTGCCACGCGGCGCCTGCCGGGTGAGGACGGAGGCGAGCGGGGTCGTCGGCGGATGGACATCGGCGTCCTGGGTCTGCCAGCGCAACTGCCCGCCGCGCACCTGGTAGGTCGATGCCGCCGGCGGCCGGACCCAGGTCCAGGCGGTCGAGAGGGCGTGGCCGCCGAAGGAATCGGAGTCGGCCCGGATCTCTCGTCCCGGCTTCGGTGGAGCGACGAAGGCCGGCCGATAGCGGGTGTGCTGGCCCGGCTGGGCCGCCGGGACGGGCATCGGGTGACTGGAGGGTCCGGCCCCGCCCCGCACCGTCGGCCAGCCACCGCGCCAGTCCAGTGGATCCAGCAGCGCCGGACGCTTGGTGTAGCCGACGTTGCCCGCGTAGTAGGGGTCGTTGCGGTTGACCGCGTGATAGATCAGCCAGTCCTGGCCGGAGTAGTCGGTGAAGCCGGTGTTGTGACCCGTGCCGACCCAGCGGTTGCCGTTCTGGGTCAACACCGGCGTGCCGCCGACCCGTCCGTTCATGATCGGAATGCCGTCGCGGTCGACGAACGGCCCGAGCGGGGTCCGAGAGCGGGCGGCGAAGACGGTGTAGCCGGTCAGCGGCCCGTTGCAGCAGTTGGTGGCCGAGGCGAGCAGGTAGTACCAGCCACCGTGCTTCATCAGGTACGAGCCCTCGTAGCGGTCGGAGACGGCGATCTGCTTCTCGCCGCTGGTCCGCAGTCCGTCGGCGCTCAGCCGGCGGACGAACAGGCCGCCGTTGTAGCTGCCGAAGTACAGGTAGGCCTGGTCGCCGGCGACCAGCACCTCGGGGTCGATGGTGGAGCGCTTGGTGCCCGGGTGGCCGGCCTGGTCCGACGGAGCCACCACCGGCGCGCCGGCGTCGGTCCAGGGTCCGGTCGGGCTGGTCGCGGTGAGGACGCCGATCGCCGGGCCGCCGCCGCTGTCGCTGGAACTCGTCGGAGTGTCGGAGGCGGCGTAGTAGAGGTAATAGCGGCCACCGCGGTGGATCACGTCAGGAGCCCACAGTCCGGCGCCCGGCGCCGACCCAGGACGGGTTCACGCTCTGCGCGTCTCCGACGTAGGTCCAATCGACCAGGTTGCGGGACCGGAACGTCGGCAGCGTGTGGAACACGAGCTTGCCGTCGGCGCCCGTCTGCTCGGTCAGTGCGTCGGTGGTGCAGTAGAGGTACCACCAGCCGTCCGCGTCGTGGAAGACGTCCGGGTCGGCGCAACTGGCGGCCTGGCCCTGGCCGGGCACCTGCAGGTTCAACGGATTGGTGTAGGTCTTCGGCCGAGCACTCGCGGCGGGCAGCGCCAGGGCCGTGGGGCTGAGCGTCGTCAGCACGGAGCCGATCAGGGCCAGGGTCAGCAGCAGGGCGGAGGTTCGTCGTCGAAGAGCCACCCGAAGAGTCTGCTGGGATTTTCCAACGATGTAAAGAGGTGGCGAGAACCGGGGCCGCTCCCGTTCGGAAGCGACCCCGGTCCTTGGTCGACCCGGTGAGCTCAGCTGCGCAGGTCGTAGACGGTGACCCCGCCGACGGTCTTCGCGGTGTAATGCGCCTCGACCCAGCTGGTGATCGCGCTGGCCGAGGAGGTGCTCGACCCGCCGGCTCCGCCGCCCGCGTTACCGCCGGCGATGAAGTAGCTGATCTTGCCCTGGGCCACGTACTGCTCGAACTGGGCCAGCGTCGGGGAATCGTCGCTGCCGGTGAACCCGCCGATGGCCATCACCGCGGTGTCGGTGGACAGGATGTAACCGGCGGCGCTCTGGCTACCGACGGTGGCCGCCGACCACCGGGTGGTGGTGGCATTCAGCAGGGCGGTGACCTCGGCGCTGCTGCTGGAGGCGCCACCTCCGCCACCTCCGCCGGTCGGCCGGGTCTGGGTGCTCGTTCCGGTGCCCCTCTGGGTACTCGTTCCGGTCTGGGTGCCCGTCTGGCTCGGCGGCTGACCTCCGCCACCGGGGCCGCCGCCTTGCCCGCCGCCGCCGCCGAAGCCGCTGTTGGTCGAGGCGACCGCGGGGCCGGAGGTGGGGATCGAGCCGGTGTGGCCGGTCGAGGCGGTGGCGATGGCGAAGGACGTCGTCCCGGCCAACGCCGACAGCGAGCCGATCAGTACCGCTGCCACCGCCAGCTTCTTCAGCCGTCCGACCGAGACGACGAGCAGAATTCCGCCGAGTACCCCGCCGGCCAGCATCGCCCAGGCCAGCCAGGTCAGCCAGCTACTGGCGTAGCTGATCATCAGATAGGTGCCCCAGCCTGCGGTGAGCGCCATCATCGCGGCCAGAGTGATCCGAGCCGAGAGGTGATCGCGGTGGTTCCAGAGCCGGGTGCCGCCGATCCCGACCAGCGCACCGACCGCAGGGGCCAGGGCCACGACGTAGTACGGGTGGATGGTGCCGGACATGAAGGAGAAGACCAGCGCCGTGACGATGAGCCAGCCGCCCCAGAGGATGATGCCGGCCCGCTCCGGGCTGGTCCGCGCCGAGCGACGGCTGATGATCAACACCGCGACGATGGAGATCAGTGCTGCCGGCAGCAGCCAGGAGATCTCGGTGCCGAAGGAACTGCCGAACATGCGGGTGATGCCGGTGGCGCCGCCGAAGCCGACGCTCTGACCACCGCCACCTCCGCCGCCACCTCCACCGCCGTTCCCGCTACCGCCAAGCAGTCGGCCGAGGCCGTTGTAGCCGACCGCCAGCTCCCATAGCGAGTTGTTGGTCGAGCCGCCGATGTAGGGCCGTGACGCCGCCGGCCACAGCTCGACCAGGGCGATGAACCAACCGGCCGAGACGACCAGTGCGACCGCGGCGGTGAGCAGGTGCAGCAGGCGTGGCACCAGCTTGGCCCGCGAGCAGACGAGATAGACCACCACGAAGGTGGGCAGCACCAGCAGTCCCTGGCCCATCTTGGTCAGGAAGGCGAAGCCGATGGCTGCGCCGGCCAGCGCCATCCAGCCGTAGGCCGCGCGACCGGTGCGCCGGGTGGGACCGCCGAGCCGGGTGGCGTCCATGGCCCGGACCACGCCGTAGGCGGCGAGCGTCATCAGGAAGACCAGCATCGCGTCCGGGTTGTCGAACCGGAACATCAGTGCGGCGACCGGAGTCACCGCGACGCAGAGGCCGGCGATCAGCCCGGCGGCCGGACCGTACCAGCGCTTTACCCCGGCATGCACCAGGCCGACAGTGCCGACGCCGAGCAGCGCCTGCGGCAGCAGCAGCGAGAAGGAGGAGAAGCCGAACAACCGGGCCGAGGCGACCATCAACCAGAGCGCGGCCGGTGGCTTGTCCACGGTGATGGCGTTGCCCGAGTCCAGGGAACCGAACAGCCAGGCCTTCCAGGACTCGGTGCCGGACTTGACCGCGGCGGCGTAGAAGTCGTTGGCCGTCCCGTTGCTGGTCAGGTTGACCAAGTAGAGCGCCGCGGTGGCAGCGAGCAGCAGCCAGAGCAGCGGACGGGCCCAGCTCGGCTGGTCGGCGGGACCGTGCACCAGCCGTCCCCGTCGGGAAGATGGGTTGGTCGAGGCCGGCTGAGCGTTGGGGCTCGAGTCGGCCTGTTGTCGATGGAGCGCCCAGGGCCGGCGGGGCCGGCTTGCGCGGAGAGAGGTCTCGGACATGACAGTGAGCCTGGCCGGGCCGGCTGTGCTCCGGACGGTCGCGCGCCATGATCGCTCTGTGAAGTTCCTGTGAGGCGGGAGGTTGCCGGGAAGGGTGTCGGCTCATCCGGTTCGCTGCCGGGGACGTACCGTGTCCGGGGTGAGGGCGCTCGTCAAGACCGGTCCGCAGCCGGGCCTGGAGCTGGTCGATGTGCCAGAGCCGTCGGTCGGGGCCGGGGACGTACTGGTCCAGGTTAAGCAGACCGGGATCTGCGGCACCGACCTGCACATCGAGGGCTGGGACCAGTGGGCGCAGAACGCGGTCCGGCCGCCGCTGATCGTCGGGCACGAGTTCTCCGGACTGGTGGTCGCGGTGGGTTCGGGCGTGAGCGAGGTCGCCGTCGGCGACGTGGTCAGCGGCGAGGGGCATCTGGTCTGCGGCCGGTGCCGCAACTGCCGGGCCGGCCGCCGGCACCTGTGCATCAACACCCGGGGGATCGGTGTTCAGGTGGACGGCGCGTTCGCCGAGTACGTGGCGATGCCGGCCGGCAACGTCTGGGTGCATCCGGCACCGATCGGCTACGACGTGGCCGCGATCTTCGATCCGTTCGGCAACGCCGTCCACACGGCGCTGACCTTTCCCATGCTGGGCGAGGACGTGCTGGTCACCGGGGCCGGGCCGATCGGCATCATGGCCGCGATGGTCTCGGCCCACGCGGGCGCCCGACACGTGGTGATCACCGACCTGAGTGCCGCCCGGCTCGACCTGGCCCGCAAGCTCGGCGTCACATTGGCGGTCGAATCCGCGGACCACGACCATCCAGCAGGCGCAGAAGGAACTCGACATGCGCGAGGGCTTCGACGTCGGACTGGAGATGTCGGGCAGCCCGGCCGCCCTGCGCGAGATGATCATGAACATGACCCACGGCGGCCGGATCGCCATGCTCGGCCTGCCGTCGGAGGAGATCAGCCTCGACATGGCCACCGTGGTGCTGAACATGCTGACCATCAAGGGGATCTACGGCCGGGAGATGTTCGAGACCTGGTACGCGATGTCGGTGCTGCTGCAGAGCGGGCTGGACATCTCCGGGGTGATCACCCACCGCTTCGACCACACCGAATACGAGCAGGCGTTCGCCACCGCCCGCCAGGGCGACAGCGGCAAGGTGATCATGAGCTGGGAGGGCTGATGTACGCAAGGATGAAGGAGCAGCTGGCCACCGATCTGGAGCAGCTGCGAACCGACGGGTCTCTACAAGGCCGAGTCCGTGCTCACCACGCCGCAGTCGGCTGAGATCGGCGTCGGCGGGGAGAACGTGCTCAACCTGTGCGCCAACAACTATCTCGGTCTGGCCGACCATCCGGCGATGATCGCCGCCGCCGGCGAGGCCTTGCAGCGCTGGGGTTTCGGCATGGCCTCGGTCCGCTTCATCTGCGGCACCACCGAGCTCCACAAGGAGCTGGAGGGCCAGGATCAGCCGCTTCCTCGGCACCGAGGACACGATCCTCTACGGCTCCTGCTTCGACGCCAACGGCGGCCTGTTCGAGACGCTGCTCGGCGCCGAGGACGCGATCATCTCCGACGAGCTGAACCACGCCTCGATCATCGACGGCGTCCGGCTGTGCAAGGCGCGCCGGCTGCGCTACCGCAACCGCGACATGGCCGATCTCGAGGCACAGCTGGCAGGACGCCCAGGACGCCCGCTACCGGTTGATCGCCACCGACGGGGTGTTCTCGATGGACGGCTTCGTCGCCCCGCTGGACGAGATCGTCGAGCTGGCCGAGAAGTACGACGCGCTGGTGATGGTGGACGACTCGCACGCCGTCGGCTTCGTCGGTGAGACCGGGGCCGGGACGCCGGAGCTGTTCGGCGTGCGGGACAAGGTCGACATCGTCACCGGCACCCTGGGCAAGGCGCTCGGCGGGGCGTCCGGCGGCTACACCGCGGCCCGGGCCGAGATCGTGGAGATCCTGCGGCAGCGGTCCCGGCCGTACCTGTTCTCCAACTCGCTCGCCCCGTCGATCGCCGCCGCCGCGATCGCGACCCTGGATCTGCTGGAGACCTCGGGCGATCTGCTGCGACAGCTGCGGGACAACACCGCCTACTTCCGGGCCGAGATGACCGACCGCGGCTTCGACATCCCGGAGTCCGACCATCCGATCGTGCCGGTGATGATCGGCGACGCCGTCGAGGCCGTCGGCGATGGCCGACCGGCTGCTGGCCGACGGGATCTACGTCCGGGCGTTCTCGCTTCCCGGTGGTGCCGCGCGGCAAGGCGCGGATCCGGACCCAGATGTCGGCCGCGCACACCCGGGAGGATCTCGAGCGCGCGATCGCCGCCTTCGAGCGCGCCCGCAGCTGACGTCGGCGACAGCCCGCTCAGCCGAGCCTGAACGTGGTCCGCGGGATGGTGTCGACCAGGTCGGGCGCGATCGTCTGGGCTTCGTCTTCGCTCAACTGGCCGTTGACCACCAGCTCGGCCAGGAAGGCCGCGTCACAGCGCCGCGACATGTCGTGCCGGGCCGGGATCGAGCAGAAGGCCCGGGTGTCGTCGATGAAGCCGGAGGTCTTGGCGAAGCCGGCGCTGTCGGTGACCGCGCGCGGTAGCGGCCGATGGCCGCCGGGGTGTCCAGGAACCACCACGGTGCGCCCGCGTAGACGCTCGGGATAGAAGCCGGCCAGCGGTGCGATCTCGCGGCCGAAGCTGGTCTCGTCCACCGTGAACAGCACCAGCCGGAAGTTGGGGTCGGTGCCGAAGTCGCGGAGGATCGGGCGTCAGCGGTTCGGTGAACGCGGCCACCGCCGGCAGGTCGTTGCCGGTGTCGGGCCCGAACGCCTCGGTCGTCGGCTGGTGGTGGCTGCGGATCACTCCTGCGTGCAACTGCATGACCAGGCCGTCCTCGGCGGCCATCTCGGCGAACCGGTAAAGCATGTCGTGGCGATAGGCCATCGCTTCGTCGGCGGTGATGCTGCCGCTCGCCGAGCGGCGCGATGCATCCGCTCGGCCTCGGCGCGGATCCAGCGGCGCGCTGCCAGGCGTCGACGGACGCCGGTGTCGGTGGCGGTGCCGCCGTGACTCGATGAAGTGCTGCACGGCGAGCCCGGAGGGCGTCGAAAGTTCCGCGATGCGTCGAGCAGTCGATCCCGGCGGCTTCGCTCAGCCGGTCCAGCGCGGCCGCCCAGCCGGGCGCGGTCGGGTCGAGATACTCGTCGGCCCGGAAGGTGGGCAGGACCCGGCCGGTGAACGTCGGGTCATCGCGCAAGGCACGATGCGCGGCGAGGTCGTCGGCCGGTGTCGTCGGTGGTGGCCAGGGCTGGCGATGCCGAATCGGTCGAACAGCGCGCGCGGCCGGAACTCCGGCTCGGCCAGCACGGCGGCGATCTGGTCGTGGAGTTCGTCGGCGTTGCTCTCGGACGGCACCTGGTCGATCCCGAACAGCGTCACCAGCTGATACTCGCAACCAGTAGCGCACCGGGGTGCCGGCGAACACGTGCCAGTGTCGGCAGAAGCTCACGCCAGATCGCCCGGCTGTCGGCCTCCGGCGCCGCACCGTCGCGGCGCAGACCGAGCATGGTCAGCCCGACGCCGATGGCGTGCAGCAGCCGCGGTGACGTAGTGATCGGGAGTGATCAGCAGCTCCGCCGGTGATCGCCGAACGGCTCGGTGGCTCACGCAGCATCGCGGCCGGCGACGTGCCCGTGCGGGGAGTAGATCGGCGCGTCGGCGACCGGCTCGTAGAGCTCGGCGGGCCAGCTCTCGGGTCCGTGGCTCGGCGGGCAGCAGGCGGTCGGGGTCGAGGGTCAGGGCCTGGGTCATCTCGGGATTCCCTCGGGTCGTCGGTCTGGTGGTCGGTCTGGTGGTTGATCGGGTGCAGGGTCCGGTGCTGCGACGGACCGTCAGGTGGGTCGGTAGCACGCGCCGAGGAGCCAGCCGGTCGGCCGGGCCCGGGCACGGTGCCGGACAGCAGGATCGAGACCGCGACCCGGCCGGCCTGTTCGATCGGTGCGGTCACCGTGGTCAGCGACGGATGGCAGAAGTCGGCGCCGAAGATGTCGTCGCAGCCGACACGCTGAGATCGTCGGGCACGTTGACGCCGCGTTCGGCGAGCCGGCTCAGCATGCCGATCGCGACCAGGTCGTTGTAGGCGATGCAGGCGTCGCGCCCGGGTGTTCAGGACGGCGTCGGCGGCGCCCGTCCCGGAGGCGGCCTGCGGTGGGAAGTCCTGGGTCCGGGAGACGTCGGCCCCGAGCCGGCGGGCCGCTCGATAGATCGCCCGCCAGCGACGGTCGTTGGACCAGGAACCCTTCGGACCGGACACGTAGACCAGTCGTCGGTGGCCGAGGGAGACCAGGTGCTCGACCGCCTGTTCCATCCCCTGTGCGGTGTCGATGACGACGCTGCCCAGACCGCGTCGGGGCCGGTTGATGGTGACCAGGTTGATGCTGGAGGCCAGGTCGGTGAGCCGGGCGTCCGAGAGCCGGGTCGAGGTGAGGATGGCTCCGTCGCAGGAGCCCTTCAGCTTGTGCAGCAGGGTTCCCTCGACCTCGGCGGATTCTTCGGTGTCGACCAGCAGCTGGGTGAAGCCGGAGTTCTTCAGCTGTTGCTGGGTGCCGCGGATGATGTCGAAGTAGAACGGGTTGGTCACGTCCGAGACGAGCACCGCGACGGCGCCGGTCCGACCGGAGCTCAGCGCCCGGGCTGACGGATTGGCTGAGTAGTCCAGCTCGCGGGCCACCTGCTCGATCCGCTCCCGGGTGCGGACGTTGACCCGGCCCGGGTTCGACAACGCCCGGGAGACGGTGGAGACGGCGACGCCGGCCCGGCTGGCCACGTCGGCCAGGGTGGGCTGTCGTTCCATGATCGGAGCAAAGCAGGTGATGGCAACTTTTGGCAATCGATTGCCAAATATTGCCGCTCCTGGTTGTCTCGATGACGTGATCGGCTCCCCGTCTGACCTTTCGGATGAACTGTCGTCCGACGTAGCGTCGTCGCTCAGCTGGACGCTGGCGGGCTTCGGCGACGAGCAACTCGACCGATTCGCCGGGATCCTCAGCGAACCGTCGGCGACCGTGGCCGCGCTCGTCCGGGACGGCTACACCGGCTTCGGCTCGCTCGAACCCCATCTCGCCCTCGGCCACGAATTCGGCGGCTACTCCGGAGTCACCCAGTTCGGACGGGCCGCCCGGGCGTTCCGAACCCTCACCGACGCAGCAGGAGTGGAACTGACATGACCTCGAACACCCAGAACACAGGCACCCAGAACACAGGGACCCAGAACACAGGGACCGACGAATTGACCAGGGTCGCCATCGTCGGCTGCGGCATCATCGGCCGTCACCACGGCATCGTCCTGACCCGGCACCCGGCCTTTCGGGTGACCGCCCTGGTCGATCCCGATCCGGAGGCGATCGGGCGGGTGCTGGCCGCCATCGCCGAGGGTGGTGGCGAGACCCCGACGGTGAGCGCGTCGATCGCCGAGGCCTGCGATCGCGACGACGTCGACCTCGCCGTGATCTCCACCCCGAGCGGGATGCACACCGAACAGGCCACCGAGGCCCTCGACCACGGCGTCCATGTGGTGATCGAGAAGCCACTGGACGTCGGCGTCGACCGTGGTCGCCGGTTCGCCGAGCGGCCCGTCAGGCCACGGAGAACGGCCAACTGGTGTCGGTGATCAGCCAGCACCGCTTCGATCCGGCCAACGCCGCCATCGCCGAAGGCCTGCACAGCGGCGGTTTCGGCACCGTCACCTCGGCCATGGCCTCGATGGCCTGGTACCGCAGCCAGGGCTACTACGACTCGGGCGACTGGCGCGGCACCTGGGCGCTGGACGGCGGCGGCGCGGTGATGAACCAGGGCGTGCACACCGTCGACCTGCTGCGCTGGTTCCTCGGCCGACCGGTCGAGATCTACGCCTCACACGGCCAGCTGGCGCACGAGCGGATCGAGGTCGAGGACACCGCGGCCGCGACGATCAGGTTCGAGTCCGGCGCGCTCGCCGCCCTGCACGCCACCACCGCCGCCTACCCCGGACTGCCGACCCGGATGCAGGTGCACGGCACCCAGGGCTCGGCGATCGTCAACGAGGACCGGTTGGAGTACTTCTTCGCCGCGCCGGAATCCGATTCGTTCGGCACCCACGGCTTCTCCGCGCACAGCGGCGTGGTGGTGGAGAACCAGGCCGAGCAGCGGGTGCCGGTCGAACAGCTGGCGAGTAGTCCGAAACCGGCGGAGAACTTCATCGAGGGTCATTACCGCCAGTACGACGACCTGGCCGACGCGCTGGCCACCGGGCGGCTGCCGGGCGTCACCGTGGACGAGGCATTGCTGTCGTTGACCCTGGTCCGTTCGCTCTACGTCTCGGCCACTCTCGGTGAGCCGGTGCGGTTCGAGGACGTGCTGGCCGGCAAGTACGACGACGTGGTCGCCACCGTGCAGACCTCGGACGGAGGTCAGGCATGAAGCTCTCGGTGTTCACCGCGTCCACCCCTGAACTGGAACCGGAGCCGACCGCCCGGCTGGTCGCCGACCAGGGTTGGGACGGGATCGAATGGCGGATCGTCGATCAGCAACCCGCCGATCCGGCCGGCTTCTGGGCCGGTAACCGCTCCACCTGGCCGATGACCGGCCTGGAGGACAACCTCGACGAGATCGCTCGGGTCACCGCCGACGCCGGGCTGGAGTTCTCCGGCCTCGGCGGCTACGTGAAGTGCACCGACCACGCCGGCGTGGAGCGGATGCTGAATGCCACGGCGAAACTGGGGGTGGCCCAGGTCCGGGTCACCGTGCCGGGGGTCGGCCCGGGGGAGAGCTACCGCGACGTCTTCGCCCGCGCCCGGGACGATTTCGCGATGGTCGCCGACCAGGCCGCCGATCTCGGTGTCAAGGCCCTGGTCGAGTTGCACCACCGGACGGTGACCGCATCGGCCAGTGCGGCGTTCCGGCTGATCGACGGGCTCGATCCGGCTGCCGTCGGGGTCATCCACGATCTCGGCAACTTACTGATCGAGGGTCAGGAGGATCCCCGCTGGGCCTTCGACCTGCTGGGCGACTACCTGGCTCACGTCCACGTCAAGAACGCGGTCTGGCGTCCGGGGTCGACCGACGCGGACGGCGTCACCCCTTGGGATCACGATTGGGCACCGCTGCGCGGCGGAATAGCCGACGTCGCCGACTATCTGGCGGCGCTGCGCGAGTTCGGCTACGACGGCTGGGTGACCTGCGAGGACTTCTCCACCGAGCTGCCGCAGACCGAACGGCTGGCCGACGACCTGGCCTATCTGCGCTCGCTGATCTGACTCGCTGTCGCCATCGACTAACCCTCGGCCAGGAAGACGTAGCGGGCGATCAGCAGTAGTGCGACCACGTAGAGGATGACGTGGACGCGTTTGCCCTGTCCGGTGAACACCTTGATCAGGCAGTAGCTGATCACCCCGAAGCTGACGCCGTTGGCGATGGAGAAGGTGAGCGGCATCGCCACCACGGTGAGGAAGGCCGGCACGGCCATCGAGATGTCGTCCCACTCGATGTGTTTCAGTCCTTCGGCCATCAGCGCCCCGACCAGGATCAGGGCCGGCGCGGTGGCGGCGCCCGGCACCGCCCCGGCCAACGGCCAGAGGAACATCGAGGCGGCGAACAGTACGCCGACGAAGGCCGACGTCACGCCGGTCCGGCCGCCCTCCTCGATGCCGGCCGCGCTCTCGACGTAGGCGGTCGTGGTGGAGGTGCCCATCAGGGCGCCGAACATGGCGGCCAGGCCGTCCATCGAGAAAGTGATCTTGGCCCGGGGCATGTTGCCGTGCTCATCCAGATAGCCGGAGCGCTGAGCCAGCCCGGTCAGGGTGCCGGTGGCGTCGAAGAAGTCGACGAAGAAGAAGGTGAAGACCACGCTGAACACCCCGAGCCCGAGCGCGGCACCGATGTCGAGGTGGCCGACCAGTTCGTTCGGCCAGATTGGCGCGGCCACGATGCCGTCGCTGAATCCGGGGAAGGCGATCAACGAGTCACCGGTGCCGGTGTAGACCTTCGCCCGGCTCAGGATGGCGATGATGGTGGTGGCCAGGATGCCGAACAGGATGGCGCCCTTGATCCGCAACTTCATCAGTACCGCGGTGATGATCAGACCGATGATCGCCACCCAGGCGGTCGGGCTCTTCAGCGATCCCAGGCCGATCAGCGTCGCCTGGTTCGCCACCACGATGCCGGCGTTCTTCAAACCGAGAAAGGCCAGGAACAAGCCGATCCCGGCGGTGATGGCGAACTTGAGCCCGGTCGGGATGGCCCGGACGATGGCCTGCCGGGCGCCGATCACGCTCAAGATCACGAACAACGCGCCGGAGATGAACACCGCACCGAGGGCGGTCTGCCACGGGTAACCCAGTGACTGCACCACCGTGTAGGCGAAGAACGCGTTCAGGCCCATCCCCGGCGCCTGCGCAAACGGGTAGCGGGCGACGATGCCCATCACCAGCGAGCCGAAGGAGGCCGCCAGACAGGTCGTCATCAACAGCTGGACGAACGCGTTCGGGATGGGAATGGCGCTGGACAACACCTGCGGGTTGACGAACAGGACGTAGCTCATCGTCAACCAGGTGGTGAATCCAGCCCTCAGCTCGCGCGGGATGGTCGAACCGCTGGCCGTGATGCCGAAATAGCGGTCGAACGGGCTGACCTTGGTCGACGTGGGCTTGACGGGCGGGGCTTGCGTCGTTGTCATGCCGCCTCCTGTGGGGCTGATGGGGTGCTGCGTGATGGGTGCTGCCGGATGAGGTGATGGGCGGTTGGTGGTGACTGGACCGGACGAGTTCGCCGGCCACCCAGACCTGGGCGATGTCGGACGTGGTCGCCAGGGTGAAGATCTTGGCCAGGGCGTCGCCGGCGTCCTGGGCGTGGTCGAGATTGACCTCCAGAGTGCTGCCCGGGGCCGGGCGCAGCCAGCAGGCGTCGAAGGCCTTGCCGACACTCAGGTCGCCCACCTCGTCACCGAGGCCGAGGGCCAGCGCGCCGGCCCGGGTGGCCAGATAGAGCAGATGGACAGGCGTCAGCGGCAACCCGTCGGCGCCCGACAGCTGTTGGATGAAGTAGGCCTGCAACGCCTCCTTGGGCAGGAAGAACCCGGTGCCACCGCCGACGTCGGAGCCGAGCGCCACGCCGACCCGCTGCTCGACATGGCGCCGAAGCGGGAACAGTCCGCTGCCCAGGGACGCGTTACTGGTCGGGCAGTGCGCGGACCACGCGCCGGCCGCGGCCATCAGCTCGAGCTCGTGGTCGGTGACGTGCACGTTGTGGGCCAGTACGCTCCGAGCGGTGACCAGACCGTGTTGTCGATAGGTGTCGAGATAGTGCCTCGATCCGGGAACAGCCCCAGCACCTGGTCGACCTCGGTGGTGTTCTCGTTGAGGTGCGAGGTGAACCAGACGTCCTCGGCGCTGCGCAGCAACTCACCGCAGACGTCCAGGATCGCCTCCGAGGCGGACAGCGAGAAGCGCGGCGTGACGGCGTAGCGCAGTCGACCGCGTCCGTGCCAGCGTTGGATCAGTTCGCGGCCCTCGGCGTAAGCGCGCTCGGGAGTGGTCAGCAGCTCGGGCCGCAGGATCCGGTCGCTGAGCACCTGGCCCGCGGTGATCCGCAGGCCGGTCGATTCGGCGGCGCGGAACAGCGTGTCCACCGCGTCGGCGAAGTGCGCGCCGAAGACCAGCGCCGTCGTCGTCCCGGCCCCGATCAGCCCGTCAAGGAATTCGATGGCGACGGTCTCGGCGTAGGCCCGGTCGGCGAATCGGGCCTCCTCCGGCAGGGCGCAGCGCTCCAGCCAGTCCAGCAGCGGCATCCCGAGACCACCGATCACCCGGACCTGCGGGAAGTGGACGTGGGTGTCGATGAAGCCGGGCAGCAGGACGCCACCCTGGAGATCGGCCACGTACTCCTCGGGATGGGCCGCCCGCAGGTGCTCGTACGAGCCGCGCGCGACGACCTTCCCGTCGCGGACCAGCAGCCCGGCGTCGGACTCGACCCGCAGGGCCGCCGCCGGATCACCTGTGAACGGATCGCCGGGGGTGTCCACAACCGTGGCCCGGTAGAGGGTCATCGGGACCTCGCGATCGACGAGCCGGTCTCCACCGGCTGGTTCACGTCACCTCGGGCCGGCGTCTGCATCGCCTCCAGCAACGCCGCGGCGACGCCGACGGCGATCACGATCGGCTGCTTGCCGGTGAGGCCGGGCAGGCCGATCGGGCACTGGATCCGGGCCAGCGCCGACGCGTCATGACCCGCCTCCACCAGCAGGGTCCTGAACCGGGACCACTTGGCGCGGGAACCGATCAGGCCGACGCTGCCGAGATCGTCCCGGCGGATCGCCGCGTCGCACAGGGCAAAGTCCTCGGCGTGGTCGTGGGTCATGATCAAGACGTGCGCGCCGCGGGGCAGTTGCTCGAGCACCTGCTCGCCCAGCACGGTGCGGTGCACACTCACCTCGGCGGCGCCGTCGGTCACCTCGGCCAGCCGGAGCTGATCGAGCTGCTCGGCCCGTGAGTCGACCAGCCGCAACCGGATCTCCAACCGGGACAGGATTCGGGCCAGCTCGAAGCCGACGTGGCCGACTCCGAAGATCGCCACCGTCGGCCGGGCCGGCAGCGGCTCCAGCAACAACGTCACCACCCCGCCGCAGCACTGCCGACCATGATCGTTCCGGGCCCGGTCGTTGAGCCGCGACTGCCAGCTCACCGGGTGCTCGGCGCCGGAGGCGATCAACCCGCGAGCCCGGTCGATCGCGGTCTCCTCCAGATTGCCGCCGCCGATGCTGCCCCAGATCCGGTCGGTACCGACCACCATCTTGGTGCCGGCGTCGCGGGGCGCGTGACCGCGCACCTGCGTCACCGTGACCAGGACGCCGGGGGAGTTGTCGGTCCGGAGTTGTTGCACCGCACTGATCCAGTCCATTGTGCTACCTCCTGGGAGTCCGGGCTCAGGCCTGGGCGTAGGAGTCGCGGACGGCGCGGGAGTCGGCGCCGGACTCCGGCCCGGCGGCGTAAACCTCGGAGGCCGCAGACCTGGCCAACTCGGGTTCGGGATGACCGCTACGGGCCGCCTCGATCGCCCAGAACACCGCCTCCGGGGTGGCCGGGCTGCCGAGGTCGATCTCGATGTCGCCGGGACCGAAGGCCGCGGCGGCCTGACGCAGCGCCTCGCGGACGCTGAACGCGAGCATCAGCGGCGGTTCGCCGACCGCCTTGGAGCCGTAGACCACGCCGGATTCGGTGGCCCGCTCGAACAGGTGCACGTTGAACTCCTCCGGCATCTCGGAGAAGCTCGGCAGCTTGTAGGTGCTGGCGGCCTGGGTGCTCAACCGGCCGCGGTTCGGTCCGTCGGTGGTGTCCCAGCGCAGCTCTTCCAGCGTCAGCCAGCCCGCGCCCTGGACGAAGCCGCCCTCGATCTGGCCGATGTCGATCAGCGGCGACAGGCTGTCGCCCACGTCGTGGACGATGTCGGTGCGCTTCAAGCGGTAGGCGCCGGTGAAGCCGTCCACCTCGACCTCGGAGACCGAGGCGCCGTAGGCGAAGTACTTGAACGGCTCGCCCTGCATCCGCTCCGAGTCCCACCAGAGACCCTCGGTGCGGTAGAAGCCGGCCGCCCAGAGCTGGACGCGCTGGTGGTAGGCCGCGTTCACCACCTCGGCGAAGCTCAGCTGTCGATCGTGGAAGCCGATCCCGGTGATCACACCGTCGACGAACCGGACGTCGGCGGGGTGGCAGTTGATCATCCGGGCCGCGACGTCGGCGATCCGTTCGAGGATCTGCTCACAGGCGTTCTTGATCGCGCCGCCGTTCAGGTCGGCACCCGAGCTGGCCGCGGTGGCCGAGGTGTTGGGCACCTTGTCGGTCCGGGTCGGAGCCAGTCGGACGGCGCTCATCGGCACCCCGAGAGCGGTCGCCGCGACCTGGATCATCTTGGTGTGCAGGCCTTGACCCATCTCGGTGCCGCCGTGGTTGATCAACACCGAGCCGTCCTTGTAGACGTGCACCAGCGCGCCGGCCTGGTTGAACGCGGTCAGGTTGAACGAGATGCCGAACTTGACCGGGGTGATGGCCAGCCCGCGCTTGACGTCGTCGTGTCCGGCGTTGAACGCGGCCACCGCCTGCCGGCGATCCTCGTAGTCCGACCGCTCGCGCAACAGCTGCCAGATCGCGGTCAACCGCTCGGCGTGCCGGACGGGCTGGCCGTAGGGCGTCGCCTGCCCGGGGGAGTAGAGGTTGATCCGGCGGAGTTCTTCGGCCTCGATCCCCAGCTGCGGGGCGCACCGGCCGAGAATGTCCTCGATCACGATCATGCCCTGCGGGCCACCGAAGCCGCGGAACGCGGTCTGGGAGGTCTTGTTCGTCCTGGCGATCCGGCCGTGCGCGGTGATCTGTGGCAGCCAGTAGGCGTTGTCGATGTGGCAGAGCGCCCGGGCCAGCACCGGCTCGGACAGATCCAGGCTCCAGCCGCCGTCGGCAGTGAGGGTGGCGTCCAGGGCGCAGAGCTTGTTCTCCGCGTCGAAGCCGACCTCCCAGCTGGCGTGGAACGGGTGCCGCTTGCCGGTCATGGTGATGTCCTGGTTGCGGTTCAGTCGTAACCGGACCGGGCGGCCGGTGATCGTCGCTCCCAGGGCGGCGATGGCGGCGAACCCGTGCGGCTGCATCTCCTTGCCGCCGAAACCGCCACCCATCCGCAGGCACTGGACGGTGACCGCATGGCTGGGCACGCCGAGCACGTGGCCGACGATCTCCTGAGTCTCCGACGGGTGCTGGGTGCTGGACTGGACGAAGATCTGTCCACCCTCGTCGATCGTCGCCAGGGCGGCGTTGGTCTCCAGGTAGAAGTGCTCCTGACCGCCGAACTCGAACTGGCCACGGAACCGGTGGGCGGCGGTCGCCATCGCTGCCGCGCTGTCCCCGCGGGAGACGGTGCGCTGGTGGCCCTGGAAGCTCTCGGCCTCGATCGCCTCGGTCAGGGTGAGAAGCGAGGGCAGCGGTTCGTAGTCGGCCTCCACCTGGGTGGCGCCCAGCCGCGCCGCCTCCAAGCTCTCGGCCAGCACCCAGCAGATGGCGTGACCGTAGAACATCACCTCGGTGGGGAACAGCGGCTCATCGTTTTTGACCCCGGCGTCGTTGACCCCCGGGACGTCGGCGGCGGTCAGCACCCTGACCACCCCGGGCACGGTGTAGGCGCCCTCGACCCGCAGGCCGGTGATCAGGGCGTGCGCGTGCGGTGCGTTCACCGGCCAGGCGTGCAGCACGCCAGGCGTTCGGGCCAGCAGATCGTCGGTGTAGAGCGCCGTCCCGGTGACGTGGCCGACCGCACTCTCGTGCGGAATCTCCTTGCCCACCGACGGATTGACCGGTCGGTCGGCCAGCGGCCCGTGCAGCGAGCTGCTGCTGTCACCACTCCAGGCGTTCATGCCTGCGCTCCTTCCACGCCGGCGGCCTCGGGTCGGTTCCGGGCGTAGAACTTCAGCAGCGAGGTGCGCAGCATTGCGGTGCGATAGGCCGCGCTGGCCCGGTGGTCGTCCAGTGGGGTTCCCTCGGCGCCGAGCAGGTCGGCGACCTCGCGGACGGTGCTGCGGTTCCATTCCCGTCCGGTCAGCGCCTGCTCGCTGGCGTAGGCGCGCAACGGCGTCGCCGCCACTCCGCCGAGGCCGACCCTGATCGTGTCCACCCGGTCGCCGTCCAGGTCGAGCGCGAAGGCGATCGCCACGCTGGAGATGTCGTCGAAGCGTCGCTTGGCGATCTTGTGGAAGGCGGTGGCCCGGGCCAGCGGCAAGGGGATCCGGACGGTCTTGATCAACTCGTCCGGCTCCCGCACCGACTGGCGGTAGCCGGTGAAGTAGTCGCTCAGCGGCACTTCGCGCTCACCCCGCAGCGAGACCAGGACCAACCGGGCGTCCAGGGCCAGCAACACCGGCGCGCTGTCGCCGATCGGTGAACCGGTGCCCAGATTGCCGCCCAACGTGGCTCCGTTGCGGATCAGCCGGGAGGCGAACTGCGGGAAGAGCTCGGCCAGCAACGGCACCCGGCCGTCCAGGCCTCGTTCGATCTCGGACAGGGTCAGCGCCGCGCCGAGATCGATCACCTCGTCGCCGATCTCCAGCGTGCGCAACTCCTCCAGTCGGTCGATGGCCACACTCAGTGCGGCTCGGGAGTGCCGGATGTTGAGCTCGACGCCCCAGTCGGTGGAACCGGCGATCAGTCGGGCCTGCGGCTCTTCAGCCAGGAGGGCCAGGGTTTCGCTCAGGTCGCGCGGTCGGATGAAACGGCCCTGGTCGCTGTCGATGCTGCGGTGGGCGGTCGGCGGGGCGGGCTGGTCGATCCGCTGCCGGAGCGGGTCGTCGGCTTCCGGTGTGCCCAACGCCCAGGCCGCGTCCCGGATCGGTCGGTAGCCGGTGCAGCGGCACAGGTTGCCGCTGAGCGCGTGCAGGTCGAAGCCGTTCGGGCCGTGCTCGTGGTCGGTGGCGGTGACCGCACCGATGGTCGAACTGGCGTTCTCGGACGGATCGCTGGACACCACGGACTGCGGCCGGCGCTCGGGCCGGTAGAACTCCGAGGCCATCGAGCAGATGAAGCCGGGGGTGCAGTAGCCGCACTGCGAACCGCCCCGGACCGCCATCTCGTGCTGCACCGGATGCAGGTCGTCGCTGGTCCCCAGGCCCTCGGCAGTGACCACCTCCTGGCCGTCGAAACCGGCTGCCGGCACCAGACAGGCGTTGACCGCCGTCCAGCGGGCGCGGTCGCCGTCCGGCCGGGCCACCAGCACCGAGCAGGCGCCGCACTCACCCTCGGCGCAGCCCTCCTTGGCGCCGGTGACGCCGTCGGACCGCAGCCATTCCAGCAGGGTGACGTGGCCGCCAACGTCACCGAGCGGGCGGGATCGGCCGTTGACCGTGAGGTGCGCCGCGATCTCGGTTGCTTGCCTCGACTGCATCGTTGCTTCCATCACCTGGACATCCCTTCGCCTGACACACCGTCGTTGATCGCATTCTCTGCGGGCACGCGCCCCGACACCATGAACAGGGCGGAGTTGGCGCATGGTTGTAACGGTTCGTCGGGCTCCGGAGCCGGTTATCCATGCAGAACAGCCGCCGGTTGACCTGGACTCTAGACGACTCCGGACGGTCTAGGAAGAGTTTGGTGGAATTTGTTTTCCACCATCTGGAAACTTCTGCGGAAAGAGGGAATTCACATGGCAGAGCGGGCACTGCAGCCGGGTCAAGCGACCCGGATCATGATCGGCTTCGTCGACGGGCGGGAACCGGTGGTGCGCTACGAGAGCGGCGAAACGGTCTTCGAGGCGCCCAACTGGTCCGCCGACGGCCGCTGGCTGATCGTCAACGGCGACGGACGGCTCTGGCGGCTCAGTGTCGACAGCGAGGTCGACGACGAAGTGCAGGGCGAGCCTGAGCTGATCGAGCTGGAACTGCCGCCGTTGAACAACGACCACGTCCTCGACCCGGACGGAGCACACGTCTTCGTCTCGGCCAACGACGGACACCTCTACCGCGCGCCGCTGGCCGGCGGCGACTGCGTCCGGGTCACCCGCGACCCCGAGGTCGACCGCTTCTGGCACTTCCTGCACGGGGTCAGCCCGGACGGGCAGACGCTGGCCTCGATCGGGCTGCAGGGCACGCCGGGTCGGGCGGTCAGCGCGGACATCTATCTGGTCGACGTGACCAGCGGCGAACAGCGCCGGATCACCGGCGGCACGGCGCTGGCCGACGGTTGTGAGTTCAGCCCGGACGGTCACTGGATCTATCTCAACACCGAGCAATTCTCCGCCGAGCCGGGGCACGCCCAGATCGCCCGGCTGCGGCCCGACGGCTCCGAGCTGACCCAGCTGACCTTCGACGAGCGGGTGAACTGGTTCCCGCACTGGAGCCCGGACGGCTCGACCGCGCTCTATCTCAGCTTCCCGACCGGCACCATCGGGCACCCGGCCGACCAGCCGGTCGAGCTTCGTCTGGTCACCGACGGCGACTGGGCGAACGCGCAGACCATCATCAGCCTGTTCGGGGGCCAGGGCACGATGAACGTCAACTCGTGGGCGCCGAGCAACGACCGGTTCGGCTACGTGGAGTATCCGATCAGCGAATCGTGAAGCCGCCGTCGACGGCGATGTCGGCGCCGTTGATCATGTCGGAGGCGGCCGAGCTCAGGAAGGCCACCACCGCCGCGATCTCCTCCGGAGCACAGAACCGCCCGACCGGGATGTCGGCCCGGTGTGCCTCGCCCGCGGGGTTGTCCCAGGCCTGCAGACCGAGTGGGGTGAGTACCACGGTGGGCGAGACGGTGTTGACCGTGACGCCGCGGCCGGCCCACTCCAGGGCCAGCACCCGGGTCATCCCGAGGACGCCGGCCTTGGCCGCGCAGTAGGCGACGTGTTCGGGCAGCCCGACGGTCGCCGCCTGGGAAGCGAGGTTGATGATCTTGCCGTGGCCGCCGTCCAGCATTGCCGCGCCGAAGGCGCGACAGCACAGATAGGTGCCGGTCAGGTTCACCGCCAGAGTGGACTGCCACTGCTGATCGGTCAGTTCTTCGGCCGGGGCCAGCGCGACGATGCCGGCCGAGTTGACCAAGACGTCGACCGGGCCGAGCCGGTCGGCGATCGCGGTGGCAACCGCGTCCACCGAGGCACTGTCGGAGACGTCGCAGCCGAACGGGGCGGCCTGGTCGCCGATCCGCTCGGCGACTTCGGCGGCCCGGTCGGCGTGCAGATCGACCACCGCCACCCGGGCCCCGAAGGCGGCGAACAACTCGACGATCGCGGCCCCGATCCCCGAAGCGCCGCCGGTCACCACCGCGACCTTGCCACTCAGGTCGACCGAGAGATCGGAGATGTCGGTCTGCGGCACGGTCAGCACGAACTCAGTCTTGGACGGATTCGACCAGCTTGTCCACCTTGGCCACGTACTCCTCCGGCTTGGACTTGCGCTCCAGCCCGCCGGAGGACATCCAGCGAAGCTTGCCCAGCACCGGCCGTTCGGTCCAGCCGCGGTCGTGGGTGCCGAACAGCCAGCTGATGTTGGCGTAAGAGTTCGCATCCCGACCGTCGAGGAAGTACTTGTCGTTGAGGTAGATCGCCGTCTGGTAGGCGTATTGGGGGGTGTTGGACCACTCGATGATCTTCTTGCCCCAGTACATCCGCATGTAGTTGTGCATGTAGCCGGTGAACTTCATCTCTCGCATCGCCGCGTTCCAGTAGTCGTCGTGGGTCTGCGCATCCTCCAGTTCGGCCCGGGTGTAGCTCTGCTTGCGTTCGTCCGAGTTGTGCTCGGCGAGCGTCTTCTTGGCCCAGTCCGGGATGGAGGAGTAGGAGTCGTAGTCGGATTCGTAGAAGACGAAGTTCATGGGCAACTCACGCCGGATGATCAACTCCTCCAGGAACGAATCTCTGTTCTCACCCGCCGACTGCTTGTGGATCTCCAGAGCGACGTAGAGCGGGGAGAGCTGGCCGAAGTGCAGGTACTTGCTCATGTGCGAGACGTCGTTGGTCTGCGGTTGCCCGCGGTTCTCGGCGTAGTGGGAAAACTTCTCTGTGAAGAAGTCGCGCAGCACCTTCTTGCCGGCCGTAGTTCCACCGGTGAACAGCGGCACCGGCGGCACCGAGCGGTCGAGCTTCAGCTTGTCGGCCAGTGCATCCACGTCGGAGAGATCCTCACCGCTGACGTCGACCGCCGTCTTGTCCTTCAGGGTCGTCTTGGACACCGGTACCAGGAACCGGTCCAGGTGCTTGGTGATCTTGGGCCGAATCGTCCGGGCGGCGTACTCGGCCTTGTCGGAGGCTACTTCCACCGGCACTACCACGTCGCTCTCCACCTGGACCACCGGGCAGTCGGCCCGGTCGGCCAGGTGGTCGCGCCACTGCCGCTGGATTCGCAGATAACCGCGGTCGCAGACCACCAGAGCCGCCTCCTGGGCCAGCTCGATCGCCACCTCGTCCGGGGCGCCTCGGCGCAGCACGAAGGTGACGTTGCGCTTGCCCAGTTCGGTCTCCACATCCTGCAGGCCCTGCAGCATGAAGTGGTAGTGCCGCAGATTGGCCTCGGGGTAGTCGTCCATCAGTCCGAAAGCCACCAGCAGCGGCAGCTTCAGGTCGTTGGCCCGGTGGATCGCGAACTCGAGGGCGTGGTTGAACTCGGCGCGCTGCGCCTGCTGCATCCAGTACAGGACGTAACGTCCGTCGGTTTCGTCGATGTCGTTCAGGTGCTGAACGCGTTCGTCCTGGATGCCGGGGTAGACGTCGTCGGGAGGGTTCTCCGAGGTGTCCTTCTTGGTAGCCACACCCAAAACCTATGCGCGCCGATCCAGTCGGTGTGCGTGACGTCCGGGTCCGGTGGACTCGACCCCGGACGATCTACCGGGCGGCTGCTCCTGCCTGCACGCCAACCCCCGCACAAAGCAGGTTCAGGGCCGGTTAGCGTCGCTGCATGAAGCTGACACCGGCAACCGACGTCTCCACCGCCCCGCTGGCCGCCCTGGGTCTGATCGGGGGCTACCTCAGCGCCCGGGAGAGTGGCATCCGGGCTCTCGGTGGGGTGCTGCTCGGGGCGGCCGGCGTCTACTGCGGGCGGACCTGGCTGGCCAAGCGCGGACCGGCGGTCACCGCGCTGCTCAGCGGGCTCTATCTGGGCGGTTTCGGCCTGTCCCACCCGCTGGCCAAGACGATCGGGCCCTGGCCTTCGGTGTTGGTGGTCGCGGCGGTTTCGGCCGGCGCCTGCTGGGCCCTGGTCGATTCGCAGCCGGCGCGCTGAACCGTGATCGAAACCGACCACTACATCCGCTACCACCAGGTGGACGCGGTGACCGAGACCGCTCGCGGCCTGCTCGCCGAGCTGCACGACGAGCAGTTGCGGGTCGATCTGGTCAGTGCCGACGTCGTGCGGCTGAGCATCAGCCGGGCCGGGCAGTTCGACGACCACCCGACCTATGCGGTCTGCGTCGATCCGCTGGAGCGTCCGGTGGACTTCCGGGTCGAGCGCGACGACGCCTGTGTCCGGGTGGTGACCGAGGCGATGACCGTCTCCCTCGGGTTGGACCCGTTCCGTCTCGACGTGCACCGTGCCGACGGATCGGCGGTGATCGAGACGGCCGCCGACGACGGCGGCCGCCTCTGGAGCTACGCCACCCTGAACGACGCCTTCACCCTGCGCCGGCGCTGTCGTCGGGAGGACGCAATCTACGGCCTCGGCGAGAAGTCGGGCCGACACAACCGCAAGGGTCGCGACTTCACCTTCTGGAACCTCGACGTGCTGAGCCCGTCCGAGACCGCAGAATTCACCGCAGACAAGGCGCCCGGCGACCCCCGCGGGGACCGGACCAGCGTCGACTTCGACCCGTTCTACATCAGCATCCCGTTCTTCTACCATCAGAACGGTCCCGACGGCGCGATGGCCGCTTCCTTTCTGGACAACGGATATCGGGCCGAGTACGAGTTCTCGGGACCCGAGGAGTACCGGATCACCTTCACCGGGGGGCAGTACACCGAGTACGTCTTCGCCGGGCCGGACATGCCGGACATCCTGACCGACTACACCTGGCTGACCGGGCGGGCCGCACCGCCGCCGCTGTGGGCCCTGGGCTATCACCAGTGCCGCTGGGCCGGCTACAGCCAGGACCAGGTGGAGGCGATCGGGCGGCGGCACCGGGACGATGCGGTGCCCTGCGACGCGCTCTGGCTGGACATCGAATACATGGACGGCTACCGCGTCTTCACCTGGAACACCGAGCAGTTCCCGGACGTCCCCGGTATGCTGGAACGTCTGTCCGAGCAAGGATTCCGAGTCATCACCATCGTCGATCCCGGGGTGAAGTACGACCCGGGCTACGCCGTCTTCGATCAGGGCCGGGAGCGTGGGGTGTTCGCTCGGACGGCCGGCGGCGACATCTACATCGGCCAGGTCTGGCCGGGCAACACCGCCTTCCCCGACTTCGTCACCGAGGAGGCGCGGGCCTGGTGGGGCGAGCTGAACGCCGAGCACGTCCGGTCGGGGCTGGCCGGCATCTGGAACGACATGAACGAACCGGCCACCGGCGACATCTCGTCGCTGCCGATGCGTTTCGGGGAGGGCGAGCACCCGCACGAGAAGTTCCGCAACCAGTACGCCCTGCTGATGGCGATGGGGACCCGCGAAGGCCTGCTGGCCGCGATGCCCACCCTGCGGACGTTCATCCTGTCCCGGTCCGGCTTCGCCGGCATCCAGCGCTACGCGGCGAACTGGATGGGGGACAACCTGGCCCGCTGGGACCATCTCTGGCTGAGCATCGGGATGGGCGCCGGCCTGGGCATCTCCGGCCAGCCCTTCGTCGGCGCCGACATCGGTGGCTTTGCCGGCGACACCAACGCCGAACTGCTGGTCCGCTGGATGCAGTACGGCACCCTGACGCCGTTCTGCCGCAACCACTCGATCATCGGCAACGTCGACCAGTACGCCTGGGCCTTCGGTGCGGTGATCGAGGATCTGATCCGGGCGGCGATCGAGTTGCGGTACCGGCTGCTGCCCTACATCTACAGCTCCTTCCAGCGCACCACCGAAACCGGCGAACCGCTGCAGCGGCCGATGATCTTCGACCACCAGTACGACGGGGCCGTCCGCGACCTGGACGACCAGTACCTGTTCGGACGCGATCTGCTGGTCGCACCGGTGGTCGAGGCCGGGATCACCGCGCGGAGCGTCTACTTGCCGGCCGGTGAGTGGTACGACTGGCACAGCGGTGAGCTACTGCCCGGCGAGAGCTTCGTGGTCGCCTCGACACCGCTGGACCGGATCCCGATCTACGCCGGCGCCGGGGCGGTGATCCCGATGTGGCCGGAGGCGCCGCCCTCGACCAGCGGCTACCATCCGGAGCTGGTCGAGTTGCACGCCTTCGTCCCCGGTTCCGACGCGACCCGGGAATCCCGCCTGGTCGAGGACGACGGGCTGACCCTGTCCGATGGCCGGCCGCGCAGCTACACGACGACCATCACCCTCACCCGTTCGGGCGACGACCTCACCGTGATCGGCCGGGTCGAGGGCGGCGGCTATCCCGAGTTCAACCGCACCGCGTTCCGGCTGGTGCTGCACGGAGCGACGATCGGATCCATCGAGGTCGACGGTCAGCCCATCGAGGCGGAAACCCGCCGCCTCGACGCCGCGGTGATCTTTCCCAATGCGGGAACGGGATTCGAGGCGAAGGTCAGCCTTCGCCAGCGGTGAGTCGGACGTCCACGACCAGAGCGCGGTGATCGGAGACCCCGAGTTCGACCGCCCGGCTCCGCACCGCCCGGACGCCGCCGCCGGTGAGCGCATGGTCGATCTGCCGGTTCGGCCGGTCGGCCGGGAAGGTCAGGTGGCGGGCCAGCGGCTGTAACCGGGTCACCCGCGCTGGCCAGGGCGCGCGCAGGTTCAGATCACCCAGCAGCACGAACGGGCCGGCCACTCCGCGGAGCCGGCGGACCAGTAACCGCAGTTGTCGTTCCCGGACGCCGGGCAGATAGCTCAGGTGGGCGTTGGCCACCGTCAGTGGTCCGAGCGGGGTGCTGAACTCCGCCGCCATCGCCCCGCGTTGCTCGTCGGATCGCAGTCGGACCCGGGGTCGGCGGAGCCGCGGTACGGGGTAGCGGGCCCGCCATCGCGGCAACGTCAACGCTCGCCAGTCGGCGGCCGGAAACCGGCTCAGCAGGGCGATGCCGTAGCCGGTCTGAACCGAACGGGGACACGGCCGACGCGGGGGTGCCCGGCAGCACGGGGACGAAGCAGCAGTGCGCGGCGCCCATCGCCTCGGCCGCGATCGGGGTCAGCTCGACGCCACCGGACCGCAGCTGACGGTGATCGACCTCCTGCAGGGCGAGGATGTCGGCGTCCAGAGCGCGCACCGCCTCGGCGAACCGGTCGGGGTCGACGACGCCGTCGGCGTACCGGGCGCCGTGCAGGATGTTGAAGGTGGCCAACCGGATGGTCGCCGGATCGTCGGGGTTGAGCGGCATGGCGATCTCCTCCCTCCGACCGGCTGAGACACTGGGGGTTTCCGGCCCGAACTCTAGCGAGCCGGATGCGTGTCCCAAGGAGAAACCATGACCGTGGCGGTTGCCCACCAGCTGACGGCGTCCGCTCGTCGCGCGCTCGAGGTCGCCGCACAGGAGGCGTCGATCCGACAGACCACCCTCGAGGTGATCCACGTGGTGGAGTCTCTCGATCTGGACACCGCCGAGGCGCATCGCGCGGGCATTGCCGATGAGGTGGAGAAGGTGCTGGCCGCCGCCGACCTGTCCGATCTGCGCTGGGAGCTGCACCTGTCCACCGAGGATGAGGACGTGGCCGACGCAATCCTGGACGCGGCCGCCGAGGTCGGCGCCGACGTCCTGGTGATCGGCGCCCGACGCCGTTCCCCGATCGGCAAGTTCCTGCTCGGCAGTATCACCCAGACGATCATTCTGAAGGCCGAGATGCCGGTCACCGTGGTCAAGGCCTCGGTCGAGGACTGACCTGCGGACCGGCTCGGGCCGGTGTGACGGATACGTAACAAATCCTGTCCCCGAGGGCGTGTTCGGGCGAAAGGGTTCACGACTTCCGTGACAAGCCTTCTCTTCCGTGACCAAGTATGAAAGTGTCAGCGACAAGCCTCACCGGGTCAGAAACCGACAAGCCGTCGTCCAGGTTTCGTAACGTATCGCGGAAGAAGGGCGCCACCATGGCCGACCACAGCACTGTTCATCGAGACCGATTCGGGCTGCGTCGGCTGACCGCATCGGTCGGCGCCCTCGGACTGCTCCTGGCGCTCGCCGTCGGGGTGCCGCTCAGTCCGCGGGCCGCGGCCGCCGGTGAGCCGAAGCTGAAGGTGGCACTGACCAGTGACATCGACACCCTCAACCCGTTCCTGGCCATCCTCGCCTCCAGCACGGGCATCCTGCGCTTCCAGTACGAGAGTCTGGTCCACTAGGGCACGGAGAACGAGATCGTGCCCGGACTGTCGGACAAGTGGCAGACGACGACCGACGGCAAGACCTGGACGTTCGACATCCCCGCCGACCGGAAGTGGTCCGACGGTCAGCCGCTGACCGCGGAGGATGCGGTCTGGACGTTCAACGCGATCAAGACGAAACCGGCCCTGCAGCAGGCCAACGGCGGTCTGGTCACCAACATCAAGAGCGTCACCGCGAAGGACGACCACACCCTGGTGATCGTGCTGGACGCCCCGCAGGCCGCCAACCCGGGTGCCGAACTTCCCATCGTGCCCGAGCACGTCTGGTCCAAGGTCGAACGCCGCCAAGTACGCCAACGACTCCGACACCGTCGGCTCAGGACCCTTCGTGGTCACCTCCTACAACCAGGGCCAGAGCGTCGAGATGAGCGCCAACCCGAACTTCTGGCGCGGTCCGGCCAAGATCGGCGGCCTGACCTACATCAGCTACAAGAGCACCGATGCCGCGGTCCAGGCGTTGCGGACCGGGGAGGTGGACGTGGTCAGCGGGCTGACCTCGGCCCAGTTCTCGTCCCTGAAGGGCCAGCAGGGCATCACCACCAACTCCGGTGCCGGTCGGCGCTACCAGTCGATCGCCATCAACCCGGGGGCCAAGGACGCCAAAGGCCAGGCCCTCGGCAACGGCAATCCGGCCCTCAAGGACGAGAAGCTGCGGGCCGCGATCATGACCGCGATCGACAAGAAGACGCTGCTGGCCCGCGTCCTGGGCGGTTTCGGCAAGGCGGGCGCCACCGAGGAGCCCACGGTCTACCCGCTCTACTACGGCTTCGGCGACGATGCCGACCAGCACGCCTTCAGCATCGCCAACGCCAACGCGATGCTCGACCAGGCCGGTTACACGAAGGGGTCGGACGGTATCCGGCTGGACAAGCAGGGCAAGCCGCTGGACCTGCGGCTGATGGGTCGCAACTCCGATCCGACCGCTCCCCTGGAGGCCAACTTCGTCAAGGCCTGGATGAAGGACATCGGGATCAACCTGACCGTCTCGCTGGTCAGCCCGACCCAGGTGAACATCGATTCCACCGTCGGCAAGTACGACCTGTACTTCACCGGCTGGGGGATGGGCCCCGATCCGGATTTCCAGCTGTCGATCAACCTCTGCTCCAGCCGGCCGAACGCCGACGGCTCCGGCAACACCAGTGAGTCCAACTGGTGCGATCCGGACTTCGACAAGCTCTACGCCCAGCAGCACACCGAGCTCGACCAGACCAAGCGGTCGCAGCTGGTGCGGCAGGCCTTCACCATGATCAACAACGCCGCGGTGAACGACGTGCTGTTCTACGCCGACAGCCTGGAGGCCTACCGCAGCGACAAGTTCGGCGGATTCACCACCCAGCCGGCCAAGGGCGGCGTGATCACCGGTCAGAACGGCTACTGGGGCTTCTACTCCGCGTCCCCGGTCACGGCCTCCGCTCCGGGAGCCGGCGGCGCGAGTGGCGGACTGCCCGGCTGGGTGATCCCGGTCGGCATCGTGGTGATCGTGCTCATCGTCGGTGGCGTGATCGTCGGGGTCCGGCGTCGGTCGACCGCGGCGGATCGGGAATGAGCCGACGATGAGCCTGCTGCCGGCCGACGAGGCGATCGAGGACGAGGCCGTCCAGAACGAGGAGATCCGGAACGAGGCACACCCGGAGGTCACGGCCGGCTCGTCCCTGCCCCGCTATCTGCTGCTCAAGGCCGGCGGGTCGCTGATCAGCCTGGGTCTGGTCGTGGTGCTCGGGTTCTTCTCCTTTCGGATCCTGCCCGGCTCGGATCCCGCGATCAACATGACCCGCGGCCGTCAGGTGAGCGCCGACGAGGTCGCCCGGCTGCGGGTCGAGTTCGGCCTGGACAAGCCGCTGCCGGTTCAGTTCCTGATCTACGTCAAGGACCTGTTCACCGGAGATCTCGGCACCTCCTACGTCTACAACCGGCCGGTCTCGGACCTGATCGTGGAGCGGATCGGGCCGACCCTGTTGCTGACCGGCACCGCCGCGGTGATCTCGGTGGTGCTCGGGCTCTGGCTCGGCCAGCGGGCGGCCTGGAAGCGCGGCGGCTGGTTCGACAAGATCCAGACCGGGCTGGCGCTGACCTTCTGGTCGGTGCCGACCTTCTGGCTCGGGCTGTTGCTGCTGCTGTTCTTCGCCGGCACGCTGCGGCTGTTCCCGGCCGGCGGGATGATGACGCCGGGGTCCAGTGAAACGGGATTCCCGCTGGCGCTGGACGTGCTCTGGCACATGACCTTGCCGGTGATCACCATCGTGGCGGTGGTCTACGCCCAATACCTGATGGTGATGCGGGCCTCGGTGCTGGAGGAGATGACCTCGGACTACCTGACCACCGCCCGGGCCAAGGGGCTGAACGAGGACCGGGTCCGGACCCGGCACGCGGTGCCGAACGCGCTGTTGCCGACGGTGACGTTGATCTTCCTGACCCTGGGCGGGCTGGTGGCCGGGGCGGTCACGGTGGAGACGGTGTTCTCCTGGCCCGGGCTGGGCTACCTGACCTTCCAGGGGCTCAGTGCTCCGGATCTTCCTCTGCTGCAAGGAACGTTCGTGGTCTTCTCCTCGATCGTCATCGTGATGAACTTCGTCGCCGATCTCGTCTACCGGGTGCTCGACCCGCGACTCAGGACGGGCTGATGAGTACCGACTCGGCCGCCGCGACCCGATCGCGGACCAGCGCCGTTGCGGCCCGGCGGCGGGCCCAGGCTCGTCAGGTCATCGCCGAATTCAGCGCCAACCGCGCCGGGCTGGCCGGACTGTTCCTGCTGGTGCTGGTGATCGCGCTGGCCCTGCTCGCACCGGTGCTGGTGCCGATCGGCACCCTGGACGTCACCCAGGTCACCGCCGGCGCGAACGAACCGCCGTCCGGCGCGCACTGGCTGGGCACCGACCCGGCCGGACGCGACGTGATCGGCATGCTGCTGTGGGGTTCTCGGGTCTCGCTGGTCGTCGGGTTCGCCGCGACGGCGGTCTCAATGATCATCGGCACCCTCGTCGGCATGGCGGCGGGACACTTCCACGGGTTGGCCCAGGCCGCGATCATGCGGATCATCGACTTCTTCCTGGTCATCCCCGGTCTGGTGCTGGCCATCGTGTTGTCGGCGGTGCTGAACCGTGGCGTGCTGACCATCATCATCGCCATCGGCGTCACCAGCTGGGCCGGCACCGCGCGAATCGTTCGGTCCCAGACCCTCAGCGTGGAAGAGCGGGACTACATCGAGCGGTCCCGGGCGCTCGGGGCCGGCGACGCGCACATCCTCGGCCGGCACGTGCTGCCGGCCGTGCTGCCGTTGGTGTTGGCCAACACCACGTTGACCGTCGGGTCGGCGGTGATCGCGGAGTCGACACTGTCCTTCCTCGGTCTGGGTGACCCGACGGCGATCTCCTGGGGCTCGATGCTGAAATCGGCGCTGGACACGGGGGCGGCCACCGCCGGGTTCTGGTGGTTCCTGCTGCCGCCCGGCCTGGCCATCGTGGTCGTCGTATTGTGCTTCACCCTGGTCGGCCGGGCGCTGGAATCGGTCGTCAACCCGACGCTGCGGACGGACCGATGAGCACCGAGGCCACGCCGACCACCACGCCGAGCACCACGCCGACCAGCCCGCCGACCGCCGCGCTGGAATGGCGCGACGTCCGGGTGACCTACGGAGCCCGACGGGGCGAGGACGAGCAGCTGGTCGCAGTGGACGGCATCAGTCTGAGTCTGGCCCCGGGCGCCACGGTCGGCATCGCCGGCGAATCCGGCTGCGGCAAGTCCACGTTGGCCATGTCGGCCCTGCGGCTGCTGCCGAAGTCGGCGCGGGTCAGCGGCGTGATCGAGCTGGACGGCGAGAGCATCACCGAGATGCGCTGGGGCCGGTTGCGGGCCGTCCGGTGGACCGAGGCCTCCATCGTCTTCCAGGGGGCGATGCACTCGCTCAACCCGGTCCGGACCGTCGGCCAGCAGATCGCCGAAGCGCTGGAGATCCATCGTCGTGGGTCCGGTGCGGCGGACCGGACGGCCGACACCGAGCGGGTCCACGATCTGTTGCAGCAGGTGGATCTGCCGGTGGCCCGGGCCGCGGCCTATCCGCACGAGTTGTCCGGCGGTCAGCGGCAACGGGTGATGATCGCGATGGCGCTGGCCTGCGACCCGGACGTGATCATCGCCGACGAGCCGACCACCGCGCTCGACGTCGTGGTGCAGGCCCAGGTGCTGGACGTACTGACCGGGCTGGTCCGCGAGCGCGGCCTGACCTTGATGATGATCAGTCACGATCTGGCCGTGCTGGCCGCGGTCTGCGAACGGATCGTGGTGATGTACCGGGGAAAGATCGTCGAAGAAGGGCCGGCCCGGCAGGTGGTGTCGGATCCGCAGCACGAACACACCCGCCAACTGGCCGGCGCCTTCCCGGTGATCGGGGACCGCCGATCGCGATTGAAGGTCGGGCGGGATCGCGGCGAGCCGTCGACCTCGAGCTCGGCTGCCACCTCGACCATCAGCGCCGAGCCGGTGCTCGAGGTCGACGACCTGGTCGTCGACTTCCGCTCGCGCGGCCAGCGGGTGCGGGCGGTCGACCACGTCTCCATGAATGCCTCCGGCGGCGAGATCGTCGCGCTGGTGGGACAGTCCGGCTCGGGCAAGACCACGCTGGCCCGGGCCATCCTCGGGTTACAGCGGCCGACCGCGGGCGAGATCAGGTTCAAGGGCGCAACGCTGCCGCGGAACCGGGCCGGGCTCAAGGCCTACCGACGCAGCGTGCAGTTCGTGCTGCAGGATCCGAGCGCCTCGCTCAACCCCAAGCACAGCGTCTACGAAGCGGTGGCCGAGGGGATCCGGATCCACCGGCTACCCGGGGACGAGGGGCAACGGGTGGGGACCGCCCTGACCCAGGCCGAGCTGACTCCGCCGGAACGCTACCTGCGCGCGATTCCGCAGGAGTTGTCCGGCGGTCAGCGGCAGCGGGTGGTCATTGCCGGCGCGCTCGCCCTGGAGCCCAGCTATCTGGTCGCCGACGAACCGGTGGCCAGCCTGGACGCCTCGGTCCGCGGCGAGATATTGGCCCTGCTGCTGCGACTCAAGAGCGAACTCGGGTTGGGAGCGCTGGTGATCACCCATGACCTCGGACTGGCCTGGAACATCGCCGACCGGGTGCTGGTGATGCATCAGGGAAAGATCGTCGAGAACGGGCCGGTCGAGCAGGTGCTGCTCGATCCGCAGCACGCCTACACCAAGAGCCTGCTCGCCGTCGTGCCGTCGGCGCTCGGGCACGAATGAGCCCAGTGGTCCCGATCGCCCCGGGTGAAGCGCCGTCCGCACTCGGACCGTTGCGGCCGGGCGACCGGGTTGCCCTGATCGCGCCGGCCGGGCCGACCCCGGCCGGACAGCGCGAGCGGGCGGTCGGCGTCCTGACGTCCTGGGGTCTGGAGCCGGTCGTCTATCCGTCCGTCTCGACCCCGCACCCGAGGGCCGGTTACCTCTCCGGCCCGGACGAGCTGCGGGCCGGCGACGTCGAGGACGCCTGGTGCGACGAATCCATCGCCGGCGTCTTCGCCCTGCGCGGCGGTTACGGCACGATCCGGATCCTCGACCGGCTGGACCGAGAACGGATGCGGGCAGCGAGACCGAAGCCGCTCTACGGAAGCTCGGACCTGACGGCCCTGCACGAATGGCTGGCCGAACAACTCGGCGTCGCGAGCTGGTTCACCCCGATGCTCGGCACGAACTCGGCGCTGAACGACCCGGCCGCGTTGGCCTCGCTCCGGGCCGCGGTGCTGGACGGGCTGGCCGGTCGCCGCTGGTCGGCACCGGCGGCGGAGATCCTGGTCCCCGGCGTGGCCACCGGGACGCTGATCGGTGGCAACCTGTCGCTGCTGGCCATGACCCTGGGGTCACGGAACCGCGGTCCGGTCGACCACACCGGGTGCCTGGTGCTGTTGGAGGACGTGACCGAGGACGTCTACCGGTTGGACGGCTATCTGAGCAGCCTGCTGCGGGCCGGCTGGTTCGACGGGGTCGCCGGGATCGCGCTCGGCGGCTGGCAGGACTGCGGACCCTGGCCGCCGATCCGCGATCTCTGCCGGGAACTGCTCGAGCCACTCGGCGTCCCGATGGTCGGCGAGCTCGGCTTCGGCCACGGTCCCGGCGCCCACAGCCTGCCGCTCGGCCGGCCGGCCACCCTGGTCGCCCGCTCGGGGTCGGTTCCTGAACTGCTGATCGACCAGCCCGATCCGAAAGCCGAGCGGTGAGCGAGGCGGTCCGGCCCCGGTCGGCGACCTTGCTCAAGCAGCGGCTGTTGGAGGTCCACCGGGCCGAGATCTCCGCCGGCCTCGCCTGGGCGGCCGCCGATCCGGCGCTGGAGTCGGCGGCGACGATGATCACCGGCGCCCGGCGCCGGTTCGTGGTCGGCGCCGCGACCTCGTTCACCTACGCCTCACTGCTGGCCGCGAAGCTGAGCGCCGCCCTGGCCAAGGTGACGCTGATCGACGGGACCATCGTCCGGCCGCTGGACATCCTGTCCGACGTGCACGACAGCGACGTGCTGATCGCGATCTCGCTGCGCCCTTACCGGCGCTACACCCTCGAGGTGGCCGAGCCGTTCGTCCGGGCCGGTGGCTCGCTGGTGGCGATCACCGACGCCGTTGACGCGCCGCTGATCTCCTGCGCCGACACCGCGGTCGTCCTCGGCTCTCGACCCGGGGAGAACGCGGGGCAGGCGCTGCACCCGGAGTCGCCGGCGGCCTCGCCGGTGGTGGTGGCGCTGGTCATCGACATCCTCACCGCGCTGTCCAGCGCGAGCGCGAAGGGGGCCGGTCGGAGGATGGCCGACCGGGAGCGGCTGGCCACCGAGCTGGGCCTCTACCTCCGGCCCTGACCGGCGGTGCGGGAGACTGTACGGGTGACGGAATTGGCGTACCAGGTCGAAACCGGGCTGCCCGAGGGCTGGTCGGCCAGGCCGCCGCAGACCGACGACGTGGCCGGATTGATCGCTCTGGTCGCCGGCCACCGGAAGGCGATGACCGGCTCCGGTTCGCTGGATCCGGACGCCATCCGGTCCGAGGCGGTCGGAGTGGGCTCCTGGACCCGACGCCAGCTGGTGGTCACCGATCCTACCGGCGGCCTCGCGGCCTGGGCCCGGCTGCACGACCGCGCCGGCGGACGGACCGCGGTCGAGGTGACCGTCCAGGATGAGGTCGGCGACGCCGATCGGTTGGCCTCCTCCCTCTTCGGCTGGGCCGAGCGGAGCGCCGGGCCGATGGTGCGCCTGCGCGGACTGGACCACACCCAACTGGATTCCGGTTGCTACGCGGTGGACGAACGCCAGCGCGGTTGGCTACGGAAGGCCGGCTACACCTGCGTCCGCACCTGGCTGCAGATGTCCCGTCCGGTACCTCCGCAGGAGGCCGAGCCAGGCGTACTTCCGGCGCCGCGGCCCGGGGTGCGGATCCGGCGGGTGGCCGAGCATCCGGACGGCCTGCCGGTGGCCGCCGATCTGCAGACCGTGCACCAGGTGTTGGAGGAGTCCTTCGCCGACCACTTCAACTCCTACCGGGAGAGCTTTCCCGAGTTCATCCAGCGGCTGCGGGAGGATCCCGGGCACCGCTGGGACCACTGGTGGATTGCCACCGTCGACCTGGCCGGCCCGGACGGCGAACTGGTCGAACAACCCGGCGGTGCCGTGGTTGGCACCGTGCTGGTGCCGAACGAGCAGGGGATCGAGGGTTCCTATATCGACTACATCGGGGTGCACCGCCGGGCTCGCGGACGCGGCATCGCCAAGGCGCTGCTGAACAGGGTGATCATGGACGCCGCCCGTCGCGGCCGCGACCGGGTCGACCTCGAGGTGGACGCCGACTCACCCACCGGCGCGGACGGGCTCTACCGCTCGATGGGCTGGGAAACCCACTACCGAACCGAATCCTGGCACCGCAGCATCGACATCCCCGGCTGATCGCCTGATCGCCTGATCGGCTGATCGGCTGATCGCCTGATCGGCTGAGCGCTGGTCAGCCCTCGGTGTCGGCCACACCGCCGCTGTGCACGGGGCGGACTTCGACACCGCCGCCCTCACGGATCGCCGGATTGGTGGCGGCGATCCGCACCGCCAGGTCCAGGTCGTCGGCCTCGATCACGTAGAAGCCCGCCACCACGAAGTCGCCGTCCACGAACGGGCCCGGACGGATGGAGTGGGCGCTGATCGAGGTGGCCATCGCCCGCGGGGTCAACGCGTAGGCGACCCGCATCGACTTGGCCGCCAACAGTTCGGCGGCGTGATCGTCGCAGGACTCGATGTCGGCCGGGGTGGCGTCCGGCGCGTGGGCGGAGTCGCGGTTGTAGATGAGGACGCCGTACTGAGGCATCGGGTGCTCCTTCGCAGCAGCCGGTTCAGAGGGTCGAGTGGGTGAGCCGACCGTTCATCATGGTGGCCGCGACTCCGACCGAGCGCAACCTGGTCGCCGCCGTCACCGAATCCTCAGCCGAACCGGCGGAGTTGAGGGGATCGTGATCGAGCAGGACGAGATCGGCCCGACTGCCCACACCGACGGTGCCGGCGCCGTCCACACTGGCCGCCAGGGCCTCCGCCACGCCGATCGCCTCGGCCGGATTCCACGGCGGTCGGTCGTCGGTGGAGCGGTGTACGGCGGCGGCCATGGCCAACCAGGGGTCCAGCGGCGAGACCGGGGCGTCCGAGCCCAGGGCGAGGGGCACGCCCGCCTCGAGCAGCGACCGCAATGGGAAGCAGCGATCGGCCCGGTCGGCCCAGTACTGCTGGGTGACATCCCGGTCGTCGAGCAGATGGGCGGGCTGGACACTCGCCCGCAGCGGCAACCCGGCCATCCGCAGGATGTCGGAGGGGCGCATCAGCTGGGCGTGCTCGATCGAACCGGACGTGCCGGTGTCGGCGAACGCATCCAGAGCGTCGGCCACGGCAGCGTCGCCGATCGCGTGCACCGCCGAGGTCAGTCCGTGATCATCGGCTCGGCGCAGCAGTCGGTGCAGCTCGTCGGGCGGGATGTTCTGGACGCCGTGCGGATCGGGAAGTGCGCTGCCCATCCCCTGCGGCACCACGTAAGGGTCGCAGCAGAAAGCCGTCCGGGTGTTCAGCGATCCATCAGAGATGATCTTGAGTGATCCCATGGTGATCACGTCCGAGTCGGGCACCAGTCGGTCGCCGGTCCGCAGTCCGAGTGAGATCACGTCGTCCAGTCGGTCGGGATAGCAGGCGGCGCGGACCCGGAGCGCGTCGATCCCGTCGGCCAGCCGGCCCGGCCAGTCGGCGTAGTTGGGCCCGAACTCGAAGTCCACCACGCCGACGACGCCGCGGGCGGCGGCCTCGGCGACCACCCGCCGATAACCGCGGTCGACGGCGACCGGTGAGTCGATCATGGACTGCAGCCGGGGGAGCACGGCAAACCACTCGTTCTCTTCCAGCGGGCGGTTCGTCCAGACCAGACCCAACAGCCTCAGCGCAGCCGAGTTCAACCAGCCGTTGTGCGCGTCGCCGCTGATCAACACCACCGGATGATCACCGGAGACGGCGTCCAGTTCGGTCACGGTGGGCTGCACCGGCCACGGTGCCGAGCGGTGCCCCTGGCCGACGACCACCCGCCCGGCCTCGCCGGCCGGCAACGCGTCGAGATGATGACGAAGTCGGGACGTCACCTCGGCCGCCGACGCGCTGCCGCTCAGATCGAGCCGATTGCGGCTGAGGGCCCACTGGCCGAGATGGACGTGGGCGTCCCACAGACCGGGGAGCACCCAGCGGCCGTCGCCCTCGATCACCACCTCGTTGGCTCCCGGTCGCAGCTGATCACCCAATTCGGTTATCCCGGCGTCCTCGACCCGGAGGTCGACCGGTCGATCGATCGGATCCCGCCGGACGTGGCCGATCGGCACCGGTCGGACGTGTCTGATCAGCACGGTCGCCACACAGACTCAGCCGCCATCGCTCGTTCCTCTCCCGGACTCGGTGAGGAGCAGTCTGCCGCAGCCCTCAGTCGCCGGGGCCGGAGCTCGGATTGCCTGCGGCGGAGGACGTCGTCGCCGGCGATCACGAGCTTGCCGGACGTGTCAGGGGGTCAACATCCATCGGGGCAATGTTTGTCAACCTCAGCGAATCGCCTAGTCAGTGGCTGAGAGTTGGCATCGCGCTGATTGGAGAACGGCGTGCAGCCACCTACACTCAGATCATCTACTTGTGGGCATTCGCTTCGGAACGTGCGACTCGCTGCCTCTGTCAGCGACTGGGAAGTCGACACGAGGTCGCTACCCGACCGTCGAACCGAAGTGAGTCATATGACCGTCGTCTCCGGGCCTCCCGTGGCCCCTCTCCAGACTGAAGCCCCCGCTCGCAGGACCCGGGCCGCTGGTCTGAATCACGCCCTGACCACCACCTACACCACGTTGGCCCAGCGCACCCGTGAGCTCGGTCTGCAGGCGCGGACCCGATGGTTCTACCTTGCGCTCTTCGTCGGCCTCCTGGTCGCGCTCGGCGGCGCGGTGACCGGCATGATTCTGCTCGACGACTCGTGGCTGCAACTGCTGATGGCCGGCGCCCTCGGGCTGATCTTCACCCAGTTCGCCTTTCTCGGCCACGAGGCCTCGCACCGCCAGATCCTCAGCTCGGGCCCGGCCAACGACCGGATCGGACGGGTGCTGGCCACCTTGTTCGTCGGCATCAGCTACTCGTGGTGGATGAACAAGCACACCCGTCACCACGGCAACCCGAACAAGGTCGGCAAGGATCCGGACATCGAGATCGACACCGTCTCGTTCACCGAAGAGACCGCGGCCACCCGCCGGGGCTTGATGCGCTGGCTGACCCAGCGTCAAGGCTGGTTCTTCTTCCCGCTGATGTTGCTCGAAGGTATCAACCTGCACATCACCTCGATCCGTTCGCTGTTCGGAGCCGGGGTCAAGGGCCGTGCGTTCGAGCTCACCATGCTCGGCGTGCGCTTCAGCCTCTACCTGGCGATCATCTTCTGGATCTTCCCGGTCGGGATGGCCTTTGCTTTCCTCGGCGTTCAACTGGCTATCTTCGGTCTGTACATGGGAGCCTCGTTCGCGCCCAACCACGTCGGCATGCGGATCGTCCCGCACGACCTGAAGCTGGACTTCCTGAGCAAGCAGGTCCTGACCTCGCGCAACGTGTCCGGCGGCTGGTGGGCCACCATCTTGATGGGCGGCCTGAACTACCAGATCGAGCACCACCTGTTTCCGAGCATGCCGCGCCCGCATCTGGCCCGCACCCGCGAGCTGGTCCGCGAGCACTGCCGCACCCACGACGTGAGCTACACCGAGACCTCGCTGGGCCAAGCCTGGGCGATCGTGGCCCGGCACATGAACCAGGTGGGGCTCGCGGCCCGCGATTCCTTCCAGTGCCCGGCGGCGGGACAGCTCCGCGGCATCTGATCGAGGCGTTTGGGATCTACCCGCGTCGAGCCCTTGACAGGCTCCGGATACCGCGACAAGTTGATCATCGGGCGTGCCAGGGCGGCCGCTGACGCGGTGCGGAGGTCGACGTGGACCAGACCAAGCTTCGATCGCTGGCCGATCAGGCCACGACGCGACTGCTGAACAAGCCCGGCACCGTCTCGTCCAGCCGGGGCGGCTGGATGATGATCGCGACCATCCTGATCGAGGCGTGGGATCTCTACGCGATCTCGTTCCTGCTGGTGTTCATCAAGGCCGAGTACAACCCGACCGCGGTCGAGCTCGGGTTGACCACCGCCGCGGTTCAGGGTGGAGCGCTGATCGGTGCGCTGCTCGGTGGGTTCATCGCCGACCGGCTGGGCCGCAAGCGGGTCTTCATCCTGACCATGGTGTTGTTCATCATCCTGGCCGTCGCCCAGGGCTTTTCACAGAACATCGTCGACCTGATCGTCATCCGGTTTCTGATCGGCATCCCGCTGGGCAGCGACATCGCCAACGGCTACGCCTACATCATGGAGTCGATGTCGAAGGGCGCGCGGGAGCGGATGGGGTCGCGCTGGCAGGGCATGTTCGGGCTCGGTGAGGTGTTCTCGATCATCGTCATCACGATCATGTACGCGGCGGGCATCCCCCACGACATCCTCTGGCGGGTCGGGCTCGGTCTCGGAGCGATCCCGGCGATCATCCTCCTGATCGCCCGGCTCGACCTGCCGGAGACCCCGCTGTCCTTGATCCACCGGGGCCAATTCGTGCACGCCAAGGAGGTCTCGGAGCGACTGTTCGACGACCCGTTGGACATGCTGCCGAACGAAGACGTCCAACTGGAGAAGGTGAAGGTCGGCGACTTCCTGCACGTGATGTTCTCCGACCCGATCAAGAAGCGGGCCACCATCTTCGGTTGGATCTCGAACGCCTGCCAGGGCGCCGAGTTCACCGCCTTCGGCTTCTATCTGCCGGTCATCCTGGTCGTCGCCGGCGTCGGGGTGTCCAGCAGCGGCAACATCCTCGGCACCAACTTCGTCACCGCCGGGATCTTCATCCTGGCCACGATCTCCGGCTTCATCGCCCCGCTGATGCTGGCCCGGATCGGCCACAAGGGGGTGGCGATGTGGGGGTTCGGGCTGGCGTTCATCGGCCTGGTCGTCGGCGCCTTCGCGCTGAAGTACGACTGGAAGATCGTCATCGTGATCGCAGCCTGCGTGCTGATGTGGGGCCACTACTGGGACGCCTCCAACGGGATGACCATCACCTCGATGGTCGCGCCGCCGCGGTTCAAGGCGACCGCGTCCGGCTTCGGCTACGTCTTCGTCAAGGCTGCCTCGTTCTTCGGCGCGTTCATCTTCCCGATCATGAACGAGGCCTGGGGCAAGTTCGGAGCCACCCTCGCGGTGGCGATCCTGTCGGCCATCGGCTTCTTGTCGGCGAGGTTCATCCTGCCTGAGATGTACGGCTACGTGGAGCAGGAGGAGGCCGCGGCCGAACAGGCTGCGCTGGGACCGGAGACCAGCGGGGCGCGTTGATCCGGCAGCGCAGGCCCTGGCGGCAGTCGACGACCGATGAGAGAAATACTGAGCCGGTGGAGTTGAACGGGGGCGTGATCACCGCGGGGGAGACGATGGTGCTGATCGCCCCGCCCGGACCCGGACGAATCCGGCACGCGCCGAGTCTGATCACCTCGATCGGCGGCGCGGAGAGCAACGTCGCCGTCGGACTGTCGCGGCTCGGGGTGCCCGCCGGTTGGATCAGTGCGGTCGGGCAGGACGAGTTGGGCGAGTTGCTACTCAGCCGGCTCCGAGCCGAGAGCGTGGACGTCAGCCAGGTCGCCCGGGTGGTTGATCGCCCGACCGGTCTCTACCTGCGCGAGCAGGTCGCCGGCGCAGTCCGGGTGTACTACTACCGCCGCGGTTCGGCGGCCTCGACGCTGGCGCCGGGGGCCTTCGATCCCGCGGTGCTGCGCGGCGCGGACGTGCTGCACCTGACCGGCATCACTGCCGCCTTGTCGCCGGACTGCGCCGAATTCGTCGGCTGGGCGGCCCGGGCGGCCCGCGATGCCGGCCTCCGGGTGAGCTACGACGTGAACTACCGCAGCCGACTCTGGGATGCGGACCAGGCGCGAGCGGCCACCGAGGCGATACTGCCGCTGGTCGACATCCTGCTGGTCGGGCATGAAGAGGCCGAAGCCCTGTGGGGGTGGGACGCCGCAACCTGTCTGGACCGGTTCGCCGACGTCGGGCCGTCGGAGGTGGTGATCAAGCAGGGTGCCGCCGGCTGTACCGCGCTGATCGACGGTGAGCAGTTCACCGCGGCCGGTTTCGCGGTTACCGAGGTCGATCCGATCGGGGCCGGTGACGCGTTCGACGCCGGCTATCTCGCCGGTTCGCAGTGGCGGCAGTCGCCCGCCGAACGGCTGCGGACGGCGAACGCGATGGGCGCGTTCTGCGTCCAGAGTCAGGGTGACTACGAGGGCCTGCCGAGTCGGGCCGAACTCGACGCCTTCGTCCATCAGACACCAGATCTCGGGAGATGATCATGAAAACCGCAAGGCCGTCCGACCTGCTCTCCGGCGTGTTCGTGGCCAACGTGACGCCGATGCGGGACGATCTCGAGCTGCAGCGTCGACGTCGACGCCTATCTGGCCCACGTCCGCTGGCTGGCCGGTCACGGCGTGGCCGGGGTGATCCCGTTCGGCACCAACGGTGAGGGTCCGGTGATCGCCGCGGCCGAGAAGCGGGCGGTGCTGGACGCGCTGCTGGCCGAGCCCGACCGGCCGACCGGGTTCCAGATCGTGCCCACCGTGGCCGAGGGCAACCTACCGGAAACCCTTGACCAGTTGGCTTATCTCGACGACCGCGACGTGCCGGCGGTGATGGTGTTGCCGCCGTTCTACTTCAAACCGGTTCGACCCGAGGGGATGCGGGCCTTCTACGATCGGGTGCTGGCCGCCACCCGGCACCCGGTGATCATGTACCACATCCCCAAGTACGCGGTCCCGATCCCGGCCGAGCTGGTGATCGAGATGGACGTCTGGGGGGTCAAGGACTCAGCCGGTGATCCGGGTTACGCCGAGGCGGTGCACGAGGCCGGTCGCGGCGTCCTGCTCGGCACCGAGGACGACCTGCCGCGCCGGCTGTTGATCGCCGACGGGGCCATCTCGGCGTTGGCCAACATCGTGCCCGAGCAGGTGGTCGCATTGTTCGACCACGTGCGGGCCGGGCGGGACGCCGAAGCGACGGCGCTGTCGACGCACCTTCAGCAGGTCCGGGCGATGACCAAGGAGTACACCTCGATCGCCGTACTGAAGCGGATCGCGGGGCATCGGCAGGGAACCGAGCTCGGGACTGTCCGACCACCACAGGTGCCGTTGCCGGCCTCTTTCGACGCCGCGGCCGCAGTGGCGTCGGCGATCGGTGAGCCGGCGTGAAGATCATGTCGCTGACCACCTTCGTGGTCCCGCCGCGCTGGCTGTTCCTCAAGATCGAGACCGACGAGGGCATCGTCGGCTGGGGCGAGCCGGTGGTCGAGGGCCGGGCGGCCACCGTGGCGGCCGCCGTCGACGAACTGGCCGACTACCTGATCGGCAAGGACCCGCGCCGGATCGAGGATCACTGGACGGTGATGTATCGCGGCGGCTTCTACCGCGGCGGCGCCGATCCACATGAGCGCGCTCGCCGGCATCGACCAGGCGCTGTGGGACATCAAGGGCAAGGCTCTCGGGGTCGCCGGTCGCACGAGCTGCTCGGCGGCCCGGTCCGCGACCGGATCCGGGTCTACTCCTGGATCGGCGGCGACCGGCCCGCCGAGGCGGCCGACCGCGGCCCAGGACGCCGTGGCGCGGCTTCACGGCGGTCAAGATGAACGGCACCGAGGAGCTGCAGTTCGTCGACACGCTACGACAAGGTCGAGCAGGCGCGTCGACCGGGTGGCGGCCGTGCGCGAGGCGGTCGGCCCCGACATCGGCATCGGCGTCGACTTCCACGGCCGGGTGCACAGGCCGATGGCCAAGGTGCTGCTGAGCGAGCTCGAGCCCTACAAGCTGATGTTCATCGAGGAGCCGGTGCTGAGCGAGAACGTCGAGGCGCTGCGCGAAGTCGCTGGCCAACACCTCCGACCCCGATCGCGCTCGGCGAGCGGCTCTACTCGCGCTGGGATTTCAAGGCGCGTGCTGGCCAGCGGCGGTACGTCGACATCATCCAGCCCGATCCGTCGCACTGCCGGCGGCATCACCGAGACCCGCAAGATCGCCGCGATGGCCGAGGCCTACGACGTCGCGCTGGCGCTGCACTGCCCGCTCGGGCCGATCGCGCTGGCGGCCTGCCTGCAGCTCGACGCGCTGCAGCTACAACGCGTTCATCCAGGAGCAGAGCCTCGGCATCCACTACAACGTCGGCAACGACCTGCTCGACTACCTGGTGGACCCCTCGGTGTTCGCCTACGCCGACGGCATGGTGCAGATCCCGACCGGTCCGGGTCTGGGCATCGAGGTCGACGAGGACTACGTCAGCGAACGGGCCGCCGAGGGCCACCGCTGGCGCAACCCGCTGTGGCGGCACGCCGACGGTTCGGTCGCCGAGTGGTGATTCCGGGGCTCAGGTCCGAGGGCTTGTCCGATCGAAGGGCTCAGCTCTCGAACGCCTCTCGGGTGGCCTTGATCACCGATCCGCTGCTGGCCGCGCCGGCGATCCCGCCGACCACCGCGCCGATCCCGAACGGGGCCAGCCGACCGAGCGCGGTGACCCCCTCCTGAACGCCGAAACGCTTCAGGAACCGGTTCCGCAGTTGGGCGTTCAGCGAGCCGATGCTGGCCTTCGGCAGCATGGCCAGGGTCTTACCCCAGTTGCCGCCCTCCTCGCCGATCAGCGTCTGGACGACCTGTCGGCCACTGTTGCCGAGCATGATCGCCATCAGCAGGGCCCGGCGCCGGTCGACGTCCTCGATCTCCACACCGTGAGCCTCGGCCGAGGCCAGCACGTAGAGCATCGTCGCCTCCAGGGTGGTGACCACCTCGCCGCCGGCCAGGGCGACACTGGCGGCCGTCCCAACGCCGGGAACGGCGGCGACGGCGCCGACGGCCGCACCGGATCCGGTCATGGCCAGCCGGAACTGGCGCTCCAGTCGTTTGCGCAACGCTTTACCGGTCTTGCCGGCACCGAACTTGGCGATGTGGGCCCGGGCGACGCCCGAGTTCATCCGGACCACCCGGTTCAGGGCGCGTTCCACGACGTTGCGTGACTTCTGCTCGTCCAGATCGTCGTTATGGACCTGCCGGGCGACGTCGTCGGTCGTCATGGTGAAGCCTCTCGTGTCGGGGAAGCGAGCCGGCCTCCATGGCCAAGCCTATCCGTGCGGCCGCGTTCCCGCCGGTCGACGCCGGTTGGCCGGGGCCGTCGAGTGCGGCCTCGTACACTCCTTCGATGAGCATCGAATCCCCGGCCGGAGCCGATTCGCCGTCGTTCGAGTTGGGTTGCCCACGCAAGGCGATCCGGCCGGATGACACCGTGGTCCCCCGGTTGCAGCATCAGACGGCTGCCGGCGAGGACCGCTGGATCGTCCGGTCCTACGCCGCCGGCCGTGCCGTGCTGCGAGCCGAGGACCGGGCAGCCCAAGCCGGGTTCGGGGCCGAGCTGGGGCAGATGCCGTCGGAGATGCGCAAGCCGATCCTCTACCTCGACGGCTCCGAGCACCGGGCTCAGCGCAGCGCGACCGCGCGCTACTTCGCCCCCAAGATCACCGAGGGCTACCGCGGCATGATGGAGCGGTTCGCCGACGGGCTGGTGGCGCGGCTCGATGGTCGCCGAGCGGTCGATCTCAGTCAGCTGTCGCTGGCCATGGCCGTCCGGGTGGCCGGTCAGGTGATCGGTCTGACCGACTCGCCACCCGGACTGACCCGGCGGCTGGAGAATTTGTTCCGCACCGGCGAGGCCGGGGGTCGCGGGCCGATCGCTCGCCTCCGCGGTCGGGTTCGCGGTCTGAATCCGGTGGTGTTCCTGTTCTGCGACGTGAAGCCGGCGATCCGGGCGAGACGCCGGCGGCCGCGCGAGGACGTGATCACCGAACTGATCAAGCGAGGGTTCTCCGACCTGGAGATCTTGACCGAGGCGATCACCTTCGGCGCCGCCGGGATGGCCACCACCCGCGAGTTCATCAGCGTCGCGGCCTGGCACCTGCTGGACGACGACGCTCTTCGGCAGCGTTACCTGGCTGCGGAGCAGACCGAGCGGACGGCGATCCTGGCCGAGATCCTGCGGCTGGAACCGGTGGTCGGGCACCTCTACCGCCGTACCACCGCCGTGCTCACCCTGGTCGACGGCACCGAGACGGTCGAGTTGCCGGCCGGAACACTGATCGATTTGGATCTCCGGGCGATCAACGCGGACGCCGAGGTGCTCGGGGCGCAGCCGCTGCGGGTCGGGGCCGGCCGGGAGTTCCCGCGCGGGGTGCCGCCGACCATGGCGAGCTTCGGCGACGGACACCACCGCTGCCCGGGCAACGCCATCGCCCTGCTGGAGAGCGACATCTTCCTGACCCGGCTGCTGGCCCGCGACCTGGAAGTCGTGCATCCGCCCCAGCTGCGCTGGAACGACTTCATCGAGAGCTACGAGATCCGCGACTTCGGGCTCCGGGATCGTCGCCAGCCGTCCGGCCGCCTCGATCGAGCCCGCTCGGGATAGCGCCGGGGCGATGAGCTAGAACGGATGGATGCGACGTGTTGTCTACACCGAGACCGGTGATCCGAACGTTCTCCGCCTGATCGAAGAAGCAACACCCGAGCCGGGGCCCGGTCAGGTCCGGGTGAAGATCCGTCGGGCCGGGGTGAACCCGACCGACTGGAAGTCCCGCCGGGGGTCGAAACCGGGGGAGCCGGTCGATCCGGCGCAGACTCCGGGCCAGGACGGGGCCGGCGTGGTGGACGCCGTCGGCGAAGGCGTCGAGGCGGCCCTGGTCGGCTTGCGGGTCTGGGTCTGGGAGGCGGCCTACCAGCGGCCGTACGGGACGGCGGCGGAGTATTCGATCGTCCCGGCGCATCAAGTCGTGTTCCTGCCGGACATCGCCTCCTTAGATCTCGGCGCTTCGTTGGGCGTGCCGTTCGTCACCGCCCACCGCGCTCTGACCGTCACCGAGGGCGGTCCCGACCGGCTCGGGCCGGGCACCCTGCAGGGCCGGACGGTGCTGGTGTCCGGTGGCGCCGGTGCGGTCGGCAACGCCGCGATCCAGCTCGCGCGCTGGTCCGACGCCACCGTGATCACCACGGTCAGCAGTCCGCAGAAGGCCCAGCTGGCCGCTGCCGCCGGGGCCGACCACGTGATCAACTACACGACCACCGACGTGGTCGAGGAGATCCGCAAGATCGTGCCTTCGGGCGTGGACGCGATCGTCGAGGTCGCCCCGGCCCAGAACGCCGAGATCGACGCCGGCGCCCTGGCCATCGGTGGTTCGGTCGCCATCTACGCCAACAACGGCGGCGACGAGATGACGTTGCCGATCCGAACGCTGATGATGCCGAACGCGCGGATCCAGTTCGTGCTGCTCTACACCGCTCCGCTCTCGGCCAAGGAGAGCGCCGTCGAGGACATCGGCGCCGCCGTCCTGGACGGCGCTGTCCGGGTCGGCGAGGAGGTCGGGGTGCCGCTGCACCACTTCTCGTTGGAGGACACTGCGGCTGCCCATGCGGCGGTCGAGGACGGCGCGGTCGGCAAGGTGCTCATCGACGTCGAGCCCTGACCGGACTCGGGCGCTGCTAACGCTTCGGGCTGACCGTGAATCGCCGGTTCGCGAGGCTGGGGTTGATCCGGCGGACCCGATCGATCTGCCCTCGGGTGGCGGTGGCGACCGCCACCCCGGGGTCCAGACCGGCGCCGGCCAGTTCGACGCCCATCGGGTCCACGATCAGGCTCTGGCCGCAGCAGTGGGGTCCGGTCTGCCCGGCGGCGGCAAGATAGATCGTGTTCTCGATCGCCCGGGCCTTGATCAGCGTCCGCCAGTGGTCTTCCTTCGCGGGCCCGACCGCCCAGGCTGCGGGCAGGACAATCACCTCGGCGCCGGCCTCGGCGACCCAGCGGAACACCTCGGGGAAGCGCAGGTCGTAACAGGTCAGCAGACCCACCTGCAGGCCGTTGATCTCGATCAACGTCGGCGCAGCGATCTGGCCCGGCGCGATCGTCTCGGACTCCCGGAAGCCGAACGCGTCGTAGAGGTGGATCTTCCGGTACGTCCCGATCCGTTCCCCGGTCGGGCCGAGCGCGATCAGGGTATTGCTGTCCCGTCCCCGGTCGTCGATCTGCTCGCTCATCCCTGCCACCACAGCGATTCCACCGGCTTTCGCCGCGTCCGCCATCGCTTGGGCGAACTCACCGTCGGTCGGCTCCCCGTGGGTCTGCCCGCTCTGGGTTCGAGCCGGGTCGAAAAACATCGATGCCTCGGGCAGCACCGCGAGGTCCGCGCCGGCAGCGGCGGCTTCGGCGATCAGGTCGACGCAGGCGCTGGTGTTCTCGGCGACGTCGAGTCCGGCGGTGAACTGGCAGACCGCAATGGCGATGCTCATCGGTGTCCCTTCTCGAAGCGGCTCGGCGGCGATCGACGTCCAGTGTGCTCTACCAGGCCGCCGTCCGCGTCCGGGCTCGCACCTCGCGTGTCTGGTCGATCACAACCGGAATGCCGGCGGTGGTCCGAGGGGTTGGAACCGTCATGACGACAATCGGACTGATCGGCGCCGGGAACATCGGCGGAACCGTTGCTCGGCTGGCCATCGCGGCCGGTTACGACGTGGTGCTCAGCAATTCCCGCGGACCGGAAACCCTGACCACATTGGTAGCCGAGCTCGGCGATCGGGCGCGCGCCGCTACCGCTGAGGAGGCCGCTGCGCAGGGCGATCTGGTGGTGGTCACCATCCCACTGAAGGCTTATCGCGACATTCCGGTCGAGCCGCTCGCCGGCAAGGTGGTGATCGACACCGACAACTACTACCCCGATCGCGACGGTCACATCGCCGAGCTCGACGATGAGTCCACCACGACCAGCGAATTGCACCAGGCGCACCTGAGCGACTCGATGGTGGTCAAAGCGTTCAACAACATCATGTTCTCCTCGCTCGGATCGCTGGCTCGGCCGCAGGGTGATCCGGACCGCACGGCGTTGCCGATCGCCGGCGACGACGCGGGCGCAAAAGCCACGGTGACCGAGTTCTTGGACCAGCTCGGCTACGACGTCGTCGATGCCGGCCCGCTGACGGAGGGCTGGCGTTTCCAGCGCGACACCGCCGCCTACGTGACCCCCTACGGAGCGCCGGACGACGTGACCCGACCACGGCCGGCCGACGCTGACACGATCAAGACCGTGCTCGGCCAGGCGGAGCGCTATCGCGAGATGGCGGAATAGGGCTCGGCTGCGCGTCCTCGCGCGACCGCCCGGACGCCGGGCCAGCGTGACAATGACCGTGCCGGGATCGGATGACGCCGGAGCTGACGGTCGGACTCGAACCGACAACCGCCTGTTTACAAGGTCACCGCACGGGGTCCACCGACGTGCGTTCCACCTAGTCAGAGCGACCTCGTCATGCACTCAACCCACGTCGGTCGGCGCTCGTTGCTGTCAGCGTTGCTGTCAACTTCAGTTGCGTCGCGGCTGGCGAACCGCACCTGCTTCCCAAGCTCGTCGAGCACCGTCCGCGGCACCATGCCGGCCTGGCTCATCGGTGCCGCTGAGCCGCTCTGCCTCCTCGACGGAGATGGGCGGACGTCGACATTTGAGACTAGAGGCGGGACCAGGTGGTACCTGTTCCGCCTGCTCGACGTGTTGGGACTGCAGCGCGGCTCCGCTCCGAGGCGTCGGCGAGCGACCTCAGGCGACTCGCTCGCAAGCAACTGACAGGAGTGTAAAGTTACCGTACAGTTGTGTTGTGCCCTCCTACACTCGTCAAAGCCGCAAGTACCTCGTGCAGGCACCCCTTGCGCTGGTGGTGTGCGGCGTAAGCGTGCCCGCAATCCTCTCCATAGAGAGTCGTATTGCTGAAATTCAAGACAGGCTGCGCAAGCAGGGGTTGCCAAGGTTTGAGAAGCAGCAGATTCAACAGTTGCAGTTTAGTGGTACCGGCGCCAATGTAGTAAGTGAAACGCGATTTCTCTTTTCTGATCGCGACAAATCCATATTCGCTGTCATTAGCGCTGGGGGTGTGTTCATCGAGGCTTTGACCTACACAGGCTTCGAGAATTTCCTGGACGCTCTGAAGCCGATCGCGGAAGCGTTTGATGAATGTGTGCAACCTGGCTTCTATGAGAGGGTCGGTCTGCGCTATGTGGATCGCCTAACCGTTGGTGATCCGAAAGATGCTTACAAGTACTTCGACCAGCGAATCCTATCGTTCGATGCCGAAACTTTGGGGATAGATAGGATGTTGATAAATAATCACCTTCAGGGTGCTATTGGATCCGACACTCTTCAACTACGTCTTAGTCAGGTTGAGAACGCCCCCCTCCTGCCACTGGACCTACTGGCTCCGGAGTTCCAGCGGGACAGTCTGCCAGCTCCGGGCGTCCATACGTTCCTCGACGTCGACTGCTCAGTCAATAGCACGTCGGACTTTAACTGGGAGAACTTGGAACGTGAATTATGGCGGCTGCACGGACATACAGAAAAAGCGTTCTGGTCTGCCATAACGCCTGAGGCCGAGTCTGAGTGGGGTCTGCGCCAGGTGGGGAGGGGAGAGGTTGAGTGACTGACATCGCGCTAGTTAATGTATCCCGCCGAGCCGAGCTCGACGACCTGATGCGGTACTGGCAGCTCCTCAAGAGCAGAACGTTTCAGCTCCTCTCCGGAAGGAGCACCCAGACGACTTCCGCTGGAAGTAGTTACTTGGTATTCCTTGGAGATTCGCGCAATACCGGATCGGTCCTGATTAGGAATGTATCTCTCACAGCAGAAACTGCTTTAGAAGTTGCACCTAGTGTAGATGATTCTCCATCCACGCCGAGTCTTGTTCTGACGGTCAAGAGTCGCTTCGGGCTCAATACCACGGAGCTTGCAAAGGTGCTGCGAGTCGGTCGACCGACCGTTTACTCGTGGCTAAACGACGAAGTGGAACTTCACAGCAGCAATCTGCGTCGATTAGGCGCTCTGGCCGAACTTGCCAAGTCGGTAAGTCTTCCGCCCGCGCTTGAAGCAGTAGTGGATGGTGGATCGACTCTGCTAGACCAGCTAAGTGCGGCAGAACTGAATCTCGAATTGCTGCGCTCGAGCTTAACGTCTGTGATGGGGCGTGTGCTCGTCAAGGAGGGTCGCCTGAACTCCGCCCTCCGTGGCTATGAGCCGCCGGCGGGAGCACGCCACCGGCTCGATATTCTCACTGGCCGTCCTCTGAGTGATGATGAATGATGCGGTGGTTGCCCGCAAGGATTACGCGGGCCTGCGTCAAGGGCATATCGGAATTTTGCGGTGGCGGAAACCGGTTGGCCAGCCGAGTGGTCCAGCGGAAGTAGCAGAGGGGCTGGTTGTCGTCCTCAGCCACGACTGCGACCTTCCTAATCCTGAAGAGGAGTCGGTCGAGTTCGGGCGCGCACTGAAAATCGGTGCTTGCGACGGCAACCTCACCTATGGCAAGAACCCGCGGAAGCTGCATCTCGAGAACGCTGGTACGCCGTCCTATGCGGTCGCCCTCGAAATGCGAGGTAGGTTGGAGGTCCGTTGGGACGACCTAGAGTCGTTCACCTTAGTGGCGCCGCTTGATGCTCGCAACGTCGAGATCCTACAGCGATGGCTTTCAAATCGATACAGCCGATCCGCGTTCCCCGATGCATTCAATCTCCGGCGCAGTCCCGCCAAAGCGGCTGTACGGAAGGCCCTCGCCAAGGGTGTTGGCGGCAAGAGCCTGTCGGGCGTCTACGTGGCAGTCACCGAAGAGGAACTGGACGAAGGCCAGGACTATGGCATGGTGATAGTTGGTGCTATGCCCGTTGAATTCTTCGCTGATGCTGATCTCCGGGCTGCGGCCGAAGCAGCCATAGCGGATATCGCGAGCCACTTGAACCGCCTTGATGGCCTGGCCGTCGATGAGTTCATGGTGCTAAGCGAGGGAGAAATCACGCTTGATGACCTATTGCGGCTGAGACGCTTGGACTTCGACGATTTGAGCATGCGTCCGGTACCAATAGGGCGGCTTCCAGGTTCGATCTAGCGGGGACGGGGACGTGGCGCGGTTCGCGACGAGACCCGCAGCGAAGCGAGGACGCGCAGTCGCGGGCCGCGGCCGAAGGCCGCGACTTGATCTACTCAAGAGCAAGGGTCGGCAGCTGATGGCCACTGGCGCCCTACGAGCTCCGGCGCGCCCTATGGGCTCTGGCGGTCCCGTGCTCCGGCGCGGTCTGTCGCTGGCCCGCATCGAGGTACACCTGTCAGAAGTGCCGAGCCGCGGGCTTTTAGGCCCGGGCACCGAGGCGGCTTGCTCACTGCGGGCATGGGCTTGTTGCACCATGCAGACAGGGCCCCGGCTGGCGCGAGCCTATGGACGGTGGCGTCACCACCCCTGCCATTCAAGGGTGAGACTTATGGCGCGCCCTCCGCTGCGTGGAGGTGCGCGTCAGGACTGCCTCTATGCCATCGCGAGTCGGCCCCAGGCGAGACTGAATTCGACAGCCTCGGGCTTGTCCGCGCAAGTAGTCCCCTTGAGTGGCGCCACAAGTGACCCGTTAGGAGCGGCGGGCGGAGGCTTGGGTGCCCTAGGTGCGCTTGAGGCTCAGACCCGAGCCACCTTAGCGCCTTCAACTACCGCTTCTCGGCTCAGGAGAAGTGGAAGAACCGGTGACAATTCACTTGGAGCCCCATCAGTGACGACGGCGTCGATCCTCCAATCTCAGCTGCAAATCCTCAGGCAGCCAGTTGATCACCCTCTCAGCCCAGCGTCGATCTTGCCAATGTCGTCGCCCCTCGCGGATGCGCAGATGGCGCCGGAGGGTCTGCCGCATCTCTTCGCCAGCATCCACTAGTGCAGGCATGTCACGCTCAACTCTGCGCTCGTCGGGATAGAAGCGGTAGGCATGGTGCTGGATGCGTGCGGAGATTGCGTAGAGGGAAACCGGAGCGATGATCTCTAGTCGTTGGTGAGCCCTGAGGATCGATAAGTAGATCGGCCAGTATACATCCTTGTAACGTTGGACGTCCTCAGCATCACCTTCATCTGGTGGTTCAGTGTTGTGCAAGTACTCGATACCTCGATCGAGTGTCTCGTAGAGTGCGATGATTTCGGCCTCGAAACGCCGCTCGTCCTCAAGCCGTGACTTCCGTCGCTCGTTCGCGTAGGTATACATAAAGGTGAGGAGGCCACCGATAATCAGGAACGCACCTGCGACGACTGGCACGCCCCACCAGGGAGCCGTTGGGCTCACTACAAGCCCTTATTCTCTTTGTACAGGATTGAACGAACTGTGGGGTCCACTTGCTTCAACCGCTCACCGGGAGGAAGCGCCAAGATTTGAGCGAAGGCTTGGCTCCTCGCGGTGTCGCTGGTGTACCAGTGACTCATGGCGTCGACGACACGCACTAGTTCACGGTATTCCTTCGCGCTCGGTTGGTGTCCGGTCGCCAAGCGTCGTCGATATAGCGCATGCCGAGAAAGTGGCATATTGATGAAACATCCTCTTCCGGAAGCTGCAGGAGGGTGGCGACCTGATGAGTCGTCCGCGGTATCGCGAATAGGTTACCGTAGCCTTCGAGCGAGCCGCCCGCGCTGTAGAGGTGTTCCCGGACGTAGGACAGCGTTTTTCGCAGCCCTTTGACGCCGCCAGCGAGGGAACCAACAATACCTGCAGCTTGAAGGTATTGCTTCAGGTAGGGAATATTCTCAATGACGTTCAGCCAATAGTCAACGCCATTGCCTACAGGTTTCTCAGGCTCATCAATAACGATGTATATGTGATGAGGGTTGCCTAGAAGCAGTCCGGCTTTGTGCGCGTCGATAGCGTCTTGAACCGTCGAAGCATCAGAATCGAACCACCACCTAGCTGCACCATCGACGAGCACGACATTGAACTTGGCATAGCGGCCGCCAAATTCTTCGCCGTCAAATACGAAGTGACGCTGACCTGACGACAGTAAGTAGTCGCTGTACCACTCGTTCGAGCGATAGACGAGGTTCAAGAACGCTGCACCACGGTCGACTATGTCGGACAGCAGCGTTTGCGGCTCGGCCTCGATTACAACCTGTGGTCGATACTGCCAAGGAGTATCTGGGCTTGCCCCGTCCAACACTTCCTGTGGTGCTAATGCTCCCGCATCGTCTCCGACGAGAGCCGCTGCTACGTCAATGTGCATAGGCAGAGCATAGCGAAGAGCTATGCAGTCGTCTCTTGTAGTGCTTGAATAGTTCTTGCAATGCAGTTCGACGCCCACCGTAGCCTAGCTTCTGGCACCATCTCTACGCCGCCCTCACTGGCCTCTTCGGGTGAGACATTTGTTCTCTACCCCGGCGACGGCTTCGGCGGTCAGGAGGCCTGGCTCCAGCGCCGCATCGACACCGATCGCTTGTGAATAATCGATGTGCGCCAGATTCAAACCGCTTGTTTAGCAATGTGAGCGTGGCGGCGCGGCGTGGCCAGCAGCGGAGCGAGGACACGCGCCGCCGGCCGAGCGGAGCGAGGCCGCTTGAAGGAGTAAGGAAAGTTCTCACGGGGTAGCGAGCCACCGTGTGTTCTCCGTCCTTGCGCCTCCTGCTTGGAGGTGGTCTAACGCTCTGGTGCCGTTTCGCGGGGTTGTGCTCGGAGTCCTAATAGGGGAGCGGGGATCGGGTGTCTGCGGCCGCCCGCTCGGGATTGACTGGGGGAGTTGGACCCCTGAGCCGGCGCGCCTGCCTTCAGGCGCAGGTGTTCGGTGATGCGCCACCAGATGGCTGCTGCGGGGTGGTCGTCGGGGAGGGGTCCGGCGGCTACGGCTTGGTGGAGGAGGGTGGGCTGTCGTGGCCGACGTCGGCGAGCAGGGCGAGTCGCCTAGCGAGGGTCGGGGTGTAGCTGTCGCGGCCGGTGTCCGGCGCCAGTTGGGTGATGAGCCGGAGCATGCCCGGCTGGTCCTGCGGGCCGGCCACGCCGAGGCGTTGGTCGAGCTGCCGCTGCCAGGCTCGTGACCGACCGTCGGGGGCGGTGGGTCCGGTCGGTCGCGGGTCGTGGGTGTCGACGTGGGTGGCCGCTCGCCAGAGTTTCGACATCGCCGGTGAGCGCGACTGGTGGCTGGGGGATGTCGGCTGCCCAGGCCGGTCGGCGGTCGCCAGCGAACCGGTCAGTGGCGTCGAGTCTGACCTGGTGGGCGAGGTCGTCGATGAGCCGGGCGCGGCCCGTGAGGTAGCTGCCCCAGCGGGGGTGGTCGGCGAGGGCGGCGGGGATGTCGGGCAGCCACGGCAATGGACCGCGCGGGCCGGAGGGCAGTGTCGCGATGCGGATGTGGATGACTGCGGCACGGTCGGTGGCGGTGTCCACCTGGCGGGTTGCTGCGGCGGCGGTCAGCGCAATGTGGGGGTTGGCGCCTGCGGCGCTTCGGAGGAGCAGGTGGGCGCGGAGGGTTGGCCAGGCCGGCTCCTGGGTGAGGCCCGGTACGGCGTGCTCGGCGGTCTGGTCGAGCGCGGCCACAACTTCGGGCCCGGCGACGTCTTCGGCGGCGGCGTGGAGGGCGTCGAGGTAGCGGTCGACGGCGGTGCCGAGCCGTTGTGCCGGGTTGTGCAGGGTCTGGTCGAGGGTGGTGGCGGAGGTGGGGGTGTCGTCGCGGGTGAGGATCTGTTCGAGCAGCTCGGTGCCTGTTCTGGGGTTGAGGGTGTCGGGGTGGATGGCGGTGTGGGGGTCGCCGTCGCCGACGACGGCCAGGTAGACGTGGTTGGTGGTGCGGCCGCGGGTGAGCATCGTGTACAGCTGCTGCCGCGACGCGTCGCCGGTGATGAGGCCGTGCATGGTGTCGGCGGTGACGCCTTGGGCGGCGTGGATGGTGGTGGCGTAGCCGAGCTCGACCGACTCCCGCACGTAGCCGGCGGGCAGCAGTGGCGGTGCGGCCGGTGCGGACGTGTCTCACCCGCAGACCCGCGTCGGGGGTCAGGGTGAGGACGCGCCAGCGGTCGCCGTTCCGGACCCAGTCGCCGCTGCTGGTGGCGAGCTGCCGGTGGTTGCGTCGGGTGATGACGGTGTCGCCGGCGCTGGCCCGGTTCCCGTCCGCCAGCTCAACCTCCCGACCGGGACGGTTGCCGTTCAGGCGGTGGTTCCGGGCCTGCTGGTTGAGGTGGGCGACCTGGTCGCGGGTGGGTGCGAGCATCAGCGCGTCGAGGCCTTGGTCGCGGTCGTGTCGCCAGGCGGTGAACAGCTGGTCGGTGATGGTGGTGGGGTCGCCGACGTGGATGCGGTGCCGGTCGAGGTAGAAGCCGAGCGCCTCCACGTGGCCGTCGCGGAGGGCGAGGGTGGCGGCGGCTTCGGTGGGGTCGGCGAACCGATGCAGCTCGGTCAACCGCACCGTCCCGGGCGAAGGTTTGGAGGTCGGCGAGGATGCCGCCGGCGCCGATCGCGCCGAGCTGCGCGTCGTCACCGACCAACCGCACACTCCCGCCCCGGTCAAGGACGAAGGCGACGGCGGTGTCGAGGGTGATCGTGTTGGCCATCCCGGCCTCGTCGACCAGCACCAACGTCCCCGGCCCGACCGTCGCTGCCCAGGCCGGGGAGGGGTTGGTGGTGGTTGAGCGCCCAGGTGAGCTTGGCGAGGGTGTCGGCGGGGGCGCCGGTCTGCTCGGCGAGCTGAGCGGCGGCGACCGCAGACGGGGCCAGACCGATGACGGTGCCGCCGGCGTCGGTCCAGGCACGGGTCAGGGTGTGCAGGGCGGTGGTCTTCCCGGCCCCGGCGGGGGCGATCCCCAGCTGCAGCCGTGACCCGGACGTCGCCATCGCCCGCACCATCGCCGCCTGACCCGAGTCAAGCGGCACCCCGTTCGCGGCCGACTCGAGCAGCGCTAGCTCGACCGTCGCCGGATCCACGACCCGCCCGTCGGTGCGGCCTGCGGCAGCGACCAGCCGCCGTTCGGCGTCCAGGATCCGCTGCGAGGTGTACTGGTCGGCGCCGGCCACCGTGTAGACCGATGAACCGTCGCTGCGTCGCAGCGGCTCCGGTTCGACGACGCCTTCGTCAGGAGCTGTCAGCGCGAGGCACGATTGAAGGGCCCGGTCGACGAGTAAATCCACCACCGACTCGACCTGCCCGGGTGACAGAGCCCAGCTGCGGACCTGGCGGAGTGCTTCGGCGCGGAGATGCCAGCACTGCCAGGTGGACCGGTGTTCCTCGACCGTCGCCACCACCTGAGCGACGGTCTGAGTGAGCCAATCGGCAGTGACTGTCGTCGCGGGCTGCTGGGCTGGTGGGGATCAGTCGACGCGATGCTCGACACGCGTCGAGCTGCGCTCGCCGCCGAGGACTTGGACGGCTTCGGTGTGCCAGGTGGCGCGCTGCTCGGTGAGGGTGCGCGGTTCGTGTTTGGCGTCGCGGGTCTCCAACGTCGCCTGCTGGGCCAGCTGCAACGCCTCCACCGGCGTCGGCGGCCGCCCATGATCGGACTGGAACCGGGAGGCGAGCTCACCCTGCCGGACGACGATCGCCTGCCGGCGGGACGACCAGCGCTCGTTCAACGCCGGGTCGACCCCGACAATCTCACGCACCCCCCGCTTCCGCGGGTCCCTGTTCGGCCGTTCAGCGAAGCGGAGGCCGAGCCGGTCGGTGAGCTGGGCTTCGAGGGCGGTGTTGTAGGTCTCCGACGCTGTCACCTTCGCCTGGAACAACAGCCGGCCGTCGACCGACAGCCACTTCCCGGCCAGCGTCTGCACCTTGTTCGCCACCGCAACATGGGTGTGCAGGTCCGGGTCACCGGCCCGGCTGTCCCGGTGCGTGAACGCCACCGCCACCAGACCGCGGACGTTCACCTGGCGCACCCCCGCCCTGCCTTCGCGGGTGAACAGCGCGTGCTGTCTCGAGGAACCGCAACGCCTCCGCCACCGCCGCGTGGTGAGCCTGCTCCACCGCTGCGGCGGTGGCCGGGTCGGCGACCGCCCACAACGCTGACACCGACTTGACCGGGGAGAAGGTCAGGTCGTAGCCGGCGACCGTGGTCGACCGCGGCCGCGACAACTTCGCCAACATCCCCGACAGCTCACGCGCATCAGCCGGGTCCCGACCGAACTCGGACCGGAAGAAACCGGTCGCCACCTCCGACCGCACCCTCGCCCGCACATCCGCCGGAATCGGCGAACCCACCGGTCGCCCGGCCGCCACGTTCACGGCCGAGAACCGTGCGGCGAGCTCCCGCTGGAACGGTGACGCCTCCCCGGCTGGCAGGCTGAATGGCTGCCCGAGAGACGGTGCCGGCTCCTCGAGCACGCCGATGACGGGGTGGCGGCCCTCGCCGAACAGCAGCCGCATCTGCTCCGCCGTCACCACGTCCCCGGCCTCCAACCCGTCGATCCCGGCCATGCCGGCACCCACCCAGACGCCCGGGGTCTCGCCGCGTTCGGTGTAGTACGACGCCAACCCGACGTGCCCCTTGTGGGTGGCGTCCAGGGCCGCGACCTGCCGGATCAGGTAGTCATACCCCGACCCCGCCGACAGCTTGTGGATGCTCATCGTCACAACCCCCCAAGCCGGGGGAACGCGCCCGGTGGTCACCAGAGCCCCGGGGTACGACCGACAGTGCACCGGGTGTGTGGCAGATCAGCCGCGGAGGTGAGGTCGCCGCGCCAGAGGTGGCATCGCACCTTTGACGCAAGCGCTGTTCAGAATCGGATGATTGCAGGGGGGCATTCGATTCCGCACCTGGTTGCCGGGGTTGGGAGTCGGCCGCACCTCGCGACTGGTCCGGCTGCCGCTATGCGGACGGACCACCCCAACATTGCTTGCGGCAGTCAAGCAGGGTGGCCTCCGCCGTTACCGCACGCTTCACGGAACCTGACCTGGTTCCCGGCCACTCGATCCTGAGCTCAGCTAGTTCAGCGGGAGGAGGAGACAGGACCGCCGCAGTTCTCGTCTTCGAGTCGATGATTGGGCTAGAGAGGCGTGTGTGGGCTTCTGGACGGCCTAATGCAACAGTCCTCAGCCGACGGAACTCTCAGCACCCCTACGACCCCCCGACTAGACGCTGGGGAACGAGCTAGCCCTAGAACTCGAGGACCTGGCTCCTGCGGTGTTCACCCAGACGCGGATCAGACACCAGTTCCGCCGAGACGCGTCCCGTGCAACATCAGCAGGTCTCGCTCCCCGACTAAGTCGATTTCTAGTTGCCGACCCAGATCAAGGAAGTGTGGTCGCACCGCTTTGACTGATTGGTGCAAGCTCGATGCCAAGTTGGCGCTCCACCACCCGTACCGAGGCTTCCAGCTCCGATCGGTCCCGGCCAACCACATTTACGCAGGCATAGCGGTAGCTTGCGCCGTCGAAGTGTTTACCGCTGGCAGAGAGCTGATCTCCTGCGCGGTAGTAGACCGCGATCATGGTGGCGGCAGTCCGGTGCATGACTCGAGCGATCTCTGGCGCCTCGGGAACCGATACCACGGTGGCATCACTGAATTGTCGGAAGGGGTAGCTGGCCCCGGCCGTTGGTGCTCGGGGTGGCCGAGGTGGGCGCGGGCGGTCGCCGAGGCCGAGGTCGCAGAGGATTTGATATGTGTTAACCCCAGTGACATGCTCGGTGAGGTCCGCGAACTGGCCGCACATGCGCGGGTTCACCTCAACGATGAACGCTCGTCCGCTCACGGGGTCGTAAATGAATTCCACGTTGAACAAGCCGTGCGTCAAGCCCAGGCCGCGGATCGCCCGGTCGGTAAGGGTGATCAACTTTGCAGCTTGCTCGGTACTCATCACCGACGGCATACTGAATCGCACAAAACTTCCGGTACCCGGGTACATGTCCGAGTCGACGATCGTGAGAACGGTGGTCCGGCCGTCGAACACGTAGCCCTCCACCGTGACCTGTGTGCCAACGAGGACCTGCTCCGCGAGCAGGTAGGCGGCGTCCAAGTTAAATTCGGGTTGCGCGGCGAGCAATTGGTTGAGCGGACGGACGAAGTGCAGTAGATGGTGCCTGACCTCCTGAGATAAAGCGTAGGTCTCAAGGTCCTCAAAGGAGTCAATGCGGCGAGCCAGCTGGGAGAACCACGACTTGACCGGCTTCACGAATACCGGAAATTCTAGCGACCGTCGGCTCTCGCCGAGCCGATCTGGGTCGATAAGGTGGAAGTTTGGGGTCGCCTCCGGAACGGACCGCACGAGGGACTCCCGGGCAAAGTACTTGTGGGTCGCTCGGAGCACGGCTGTCGGTGCTGGCCCAGGCAGATTCAACTGTTGGGCGATCACAGCGGCCAGCAGGCACCCGGGGTAGTCACTGGAGCTGACTACTCCTGCAACTCTGAGGCGGGAAAGTTCGTCGGTGGCTTGGTCGACAAATCGTCGGGCGTCGAAGGATCCCGGGTCAACCTCCGCGTCGGGTCCATACTCGATCAGTCGCAGACGACGCTCCAGGCGGGCACGGACCCGTGGTAGCTGCAGCCGGTCCCAGTTTGTCGGGCAGATGAGCGCGACCCGGGGTCGCCTAAATGCTCCGGGCAAACTTGGCGGCTTGCTCCAACTTCATCAAGCTGCCGGCGTTCTCGCTTCGGATCGTCTCGGCCTCGGACAGCTGCGCTCGCGTCTGGTCAACCGCGTCTTGGATCAAGTGACGTTCGGTGTTAGCCCGCGGCAGCTTCCTTAGCTTGCGGACCTGGTCGACGGCCGTCAGCAGGGAGATCGCGGCTGCGTGCTTGCCAGCTCTCGATGCCACCACGACCAGCCCCTCAAGTGCGCGGAGCCGTGGCCGCAGATTTGCCTGGAGGGCGGCGCGAGTCAAGCTCTCCCCGAAAAATTCGCGTGCCGTTTCCAGGTCACCCTCCGCGGCGGCGACGTGCCCCAGGGTGTTTCCCGACCAGATTAGCAAGTTCGGTTCTTCGTATGTCCGCCCAACCGCCTGAACGTACTCGGCGTGGAGCCGCGCCCTCAGCAGTTCACCGGCGAGGAAGGCCGCCTGAGCCTGGTCGTTACGAACCCAGGCCGACGCCTGCGGTCCCGAGACCTCCGAATAGAGGTTGAGAGCCGCTTGAAAGTGCTCCTCAGCTCTGCCGTCGTCGAGCTCGCAAGCAACGTTCCCTAGATCGTCCAGGCAGTCGGCCTGCCCCTCGATCCCCCCTGGCCCGTCGACCCGACCGAATATGTCCAACGCTTCGTTGAGCACCGCTCGCGCGTCTTCGTACTTGGTGCGCTCGACGTCCACGAGCGCGCTCCGCTCGAGAGCCAACGCATGAAGGGCCGGCAATTCCTCCGCGCGTCCAACTCGGCTCGCCTCGGCGAACAGCGACGCCGCCCGGTCAAGGTCAAATTGGCGAAGGGCCAACTTGCCCGCCGCCAAGCAGGCCTGGCCACGACGGAGCCGGTCGTCTCGTCCCGCGTGGTGCGGCAGGCGGAGCTTGAGAACATCGCTGATGTGGGCGTAACCCTCTGTGTAGCCGCGCGACCACCAATACCTGTCCAGCACGACCGCCATCCGCAGCGCGGCGAGCGTGTCGCTTGACTCGACCAGGAACTTCAAGGCCGCGTGGATGTTGCTGTGATCGTGCGACAGCTCCTCCGCCGCCTCCAGCCCGTCCGGTCCGCTGAGTTGTGCGTCGTAGCCCTCGACCAGACGCAGGTAGTGGGCGGCATGAGCGGTCCGGGCTCGGCCGTACAGCGCTGCGTCGTCGTGCAACCTCCGGCGCCCGAAGGCGCGGAGGGCGAAGAGCATCGTGTAGCGGCTCTCGCTGGCTTCTGCATCGTCGTTCCGGGGGATATCGCGGTCGACGAAACGGCGTTCGACCAGCGGAGGCAGCCAACGGATTGCCGGTTGTCCCTCTGCGACGTCTGCAATTACCGCGGCGGCCGCTCCCTCAGTCCAGGAGCCGTCGAACACCGAGAGCCGGACGAAGATCGCTTGCTCGAAGGAGTCAAGGCGGCCGAAGCTCCAGGCGAGCGCCGCTGCAAGCGTTCGGTGCCGGTCGGGAACGCCGCTCACACGGTTCTCGAGGTCGAGGAACGCGGGCGATTGCAGCACCCGCTGTAGTTCGCCCAGCGTCGATGTTCGCACCTGCGCAGCCGCCAACTCGATGGCGAGCGGTTCCCTTAGCGACCTGCAAAGGTCAGCAACCCGGGCGCGCTCCTCTGGTGTAGTGATGGGCCGCTGAGAACGCGCGAGGAACAGCTCTTCGGCGTACTTTGCTGGCAGCGGCTCCGCCTCGACTAAGAGCTCGCCCTGCAGCCCTACGGGGGTGTCGCTGGTGACGATGATCTGCAGCTCGGGTGCAGCATTGAGCAGGTCTTGAATACGGTTTGCCGCGGCCGGGACCTGCTCGAAGTTCTCGAGGATCAGCAGGGCTGGTGTTCCTCGAAATACCTCGCGCAATGCGTCAAGCAGGGGATCACCGGGCTCGACCTGCAGGACCTGCATGATCTTGGCCAGTACCAGCTCGGGATCGGTGACCACCGACAGGTCCACGACGTACACGTGGTCGTCGACGTCCGCGCGCACTTCGTGGGCGGCCTCAGCCGCGAGCCGACTCTTGCCCGCGCCGGACGGCCCGTGCACCGTAATCAGTCGAGCCCCACCGCGGAGCGCCTCGACACACCGCCTCCGTGGAGCCTCCCGGTCGACAAAAGTGTCAGTCGTCCGCTGAAAGTTGGTCGCGGGAAGGGTGCCTGCTATCTGGTCCGATGAGGACGATGACGAGGGCTGCGAGCGCGCCTCGAAATCCTCGTCCGATCGATAGCAGATCGACGTCGGTTCCGTGATGCGACGATCGACCAAGAATTTCCACACGACCTCGGCCGAGGCGCGGGCCGCGAACGACTTGTAGCGATCGGCTTTGTCAGGGGTGGCGTGGTCCATCACACCCTTGGCAACGATCCAGTTTGGGACGTCGAGCGCGTACGCCGATGCGGCCACGGAAGCGGACTCCATCTCTAGGCCGATAACCGTGCGTACTCCGCTCGTCGTCAGGACCTCCCAGGGGTCGCTAGCGTCGACATACGGCTTGCTCGTCATTGGTCCAACCCTGATCGCGAAGGGCAGTTTCAGAGGCGCATCGGGGTGGTCGTAGCGGAACGCCTCAGCCCGGGAGCGCCCTGCAGTGGTCAGCACCACGCGATGGTCGGCCCCTCGAGTGACCAGCCCGAGGGCGACTAGGCCGTCGACTGTGTCCTTCCACGGTTGATTGCCGAAGTATGCCCCGCGCTCCGGCAGGTCGCGAGGGTCTCGACCCTCCAACAACGAGTCCAAGAACCAGTCGACCGCGTCATCGCCGGTCGGTTCGCCATAGGACGGAAGATCGTCGGGTCGAAGGGTGCTAGCCCGCCGAAGCCAGCGGACCGGTAGAGCGTGGGGCCGAATGTCGGGGCGAAATCCGTCCTCAGCCTTCTTCCCGTCAGCGGCGAAGTAGGCAGTCTCGGCGACTATCACGTCCCCGTACGCCGTGACCTTCGGCCGGCCAGCGCAGACGCCCGACATCGCTAGGCATCGTGGGTGCAACCGTTCGATCAAGGTGGCCAGGGTTCGAGAGGCTGAGTCCGCTGCCATTCGGAGCTGCGACGTGATGGCGACGGAGAAGCTCGAGCCGTCCGCGAGCAAGAACTCACCCCGTTCGTATGGCGTCGCGTCCGAGGCGTCCTGCGGCGTCCAGTGGGCGACCCCCGGATGACCAAGGAACGGTCCTTCGGCGACCGCACGGGCGACCTGGAGCTCATCCTCGTCGAGCGCCAGCACGTAGAGGACGTCCACCCGCTTCTCCGTCCGCTTCGCCACCGGCACATCATGACTCAATCGTCGCTACAGCGAAATATCGCGACGGTTCTGCTGAGATGCAGGCCTCACAGCTGTCACCAGCGTGGCCGTCATACGGTCTGCCACAGCATGGTCTGGCGTGATGACGATGCCGCTAAAACCTGCTCGGGCCAAGACCCAGCGGTACTTGGAAATCGACAGAACCCCCGCCGTGGTGTTCGTGCTCGAGATGCGCTCCCGGTGCTCGGCAAGCGACAGTGAGTCATCGGCGACGATGTCGAGGACATGCAGTCTGCCCCCCGGCCTGAGGACGCGAAACAACTCGGCGATCGCACGCTCCTTGTCGATCGTGAGGTGAATCGCCGCGTTGCTGATCACGATGTCCACAGTCTCCGAGCGCAGCGGCAGGTTCTCCATCAGCCCGACCGCGAAAACCAAATGGGAGGCACCCGCCTGGGCGGCGTTGCGTTGCGCGAGCTCAATCATCGCGGTCGAGAGGTCGATCCCGATCACCCGGCCGGTAGGAGCTACAGCGCCAGCTGCAAGGATGGCGTCGATGGCGCCGCCGCAGCCAACATCCACGACGACCTGACCCCTCTCAAGCGGGGCGTCGGCCGTCGGACTTCCGCAGCCCAGGCTGGCTCGGACCGCGAGCCTTGGCAGCCGACCGAGCTCCGACGCGGCGTACCGGGCGGATCCGAAGTTTGGCCCGGCTTCTAGAAGCGTGTCGTCTGCACCGATCGTGCCCAGTCGCCCGTCTTCCTCGGTCTCGACGGAGCGCATGATCGTGCGCGCGGCCCTCGTGTAGCGATCTTCGATCGACGTGCGGATCTGACCGGCATCCGCTTCGTGCTGTGCCGTTCCCACCTCGGTTCCTTCCGTTCCTGTCTGCACGAATGCTTCCTACACCTTGCGACGTCCTAGATCCCGATTGACCCTGCTGCACATCATCAGGGGGCGAAAAGCATGGCTGCCGATCCCAACCGACTCCACGCACCCGGCGAGGGGTGTGCCCCCCGCGAAGCAGCGAGACAGCCTTGTCGGCATACTTTCCGGCATCTGCAAGCACCCGGATCGAGGTGGACCTTGAGTGGTTACGCTGCAGCGCAACCGGTTGTTCCGACCCTCCCCCGCGAGTTGGTCCTAGCTCTGCGCGCTCGCGACTGCGTCCCGTTCTTGGGCGCTGGTATCTCGCGTCCGTCGGGAATGCCGGGCTGGGCCGACATCGTCGGTGACGTGCGGAGAAGTCTCTCCGACATGGTTGGCTACCCGATCGCTCCTGACGAGCTCGACTTTCTTCAGGTGCCACAGGTGTTCTCGGCGCTCGCGACAAGTCACGCCGCTGCGCCGGCTGCTCGACGAGGCATTCTCTGATGGCTTCGAGCCCAACGCCTACCACCACGCGCTGGCGCAGCTGCCCGTGAGCACCTACATCACGACGAACTGGGACCTCCTGCTCGAGATCGCACTGAAGCAAGTCCCGTTCCGAGCACCTGTTGAGGTCCTTTACCGCGACGAGCAAGTCGCGGACTGGTCCGAGGCTCAACGGACTAGCGTCATCAAGCTACATGGCACCATCAGCGACCACCGATCCATCGTCTTCTCCGAAGCGCAGTATCTCGACCGTTATGGAACCGACTCGCTGCTCTTCCAACTGGTTCGCGTCCTGCTCGCTAGCCGCTCCGTACTGATGATCGGGTTTGGCTACAGCGACGCTTTCGTGAAGTTGCTCTTTCACCAGGCGAGAGAGCTGATCGGTGACTCCCGGAAGCAGCACTGGTTCGTCACTTCAGAGGACCGCATCACCCCCGCCTTCCAGCATTATCTAGTGCAAGTTGGCTTTTCTCCTGTGGTACTGCCCTCATCTGAGACCCACCCAGGATCGATCCTAGAGTTCCTGCAACTCTTGGCGGGCGAGACGACGACCGTCGTGCACAATCGCTCGTCTCGCGCCCGACTTCTTCAACGTGTCACCGAACCACTCCGTGACTACCTGGGATCGGAACGAATCCTGCGTATCCGGGCAACGCTCGGGCCCTTCGGCAGCCCGGAACCAGACCCGGCCGCGCAAGTCTTCGGCTCCGCAAGACGGGACGAGGAGGAGTACGCCCTGCACCAGGCCTGTGTCAAGCTCGTCGAGGAGAGACGGTTTCGTATCAGGCTCCTCGGCCGACCGGCCTCACTCGATGCCCTGCTAAGCAAGGGCTACTCGCGTTCCCAGGCCCTTCGACGGATCCGCGCGTTCGCCAGGACTGCCGAGTACCTGGGCGATGCCTTCGAGTTCGCGCCCGTGCAGTCGCCGAGCGACCGGAACCAGTGGATCGCTGCGAACCGATCGGTCGTCGAGAGTTGGAAGGAGGTTTCTGGACCCGGACAGCTCTACTCGCGGGCGATGTTGCACGAGGAGCGAGGGGCCGTAGCTCTCGCGGCTCGCCTTTTCGACGAGGACTTCGAGGAGGCCGTTCAGCGCGCTGGTGGCCAAGAGGAGGCCAAGGAGCGCCTTGCTAACGAATTGAGACCGCTACTTGGAGGTGACGCCTAGCAGCGCCCGCGGCGGTTCAAGTTGTGGGCAGCAGCTAGAGGTGGATGCGGGAATGAAGTTTCCGAGTGACCGAGCGCTGGCGCCTCGTAGGAGTCTTGACGGCGCTGAGCGTTCAATAATCGCTAAGTCTTGCTGGTCGAGGGCGGGAGCTCGCCATCAGTCCAGTGGCGTGTTGGTGGCGAAACCTAGGGCGTCGATCTAACGATCGGCTGAGTAGCGGGGCCGGCGTCCTCGGCCTTGCTGGCGGAGGCGGCGGTCAGGCGGCTCCGGGCGCTCCTGGTCACCGGTGATCCAGGTTGCAGACAAGTAGAGAGCGCGGAAGACGTCGAGCGGCTAGAACTACCAAGGTTTTCCACGTCCGGACCCGAGGGGCCGACCGTATGGCTATGAATGGCGGCAGGAGCTGCAGATGAAGCCCTCACTTGGTGACCACCGGAGGACATTGGGCGGCTTAGTGGGACGTTCGACGCGTTGTCCACAGGTTTCGTGCGCCGAGGAACGGAACGCCAGGCTGGGTTGAGACTCTGGCTGGCGACTGCCGGTCGATGGTGGCCGATGGAGTGAGGGAGGGTCTGCGATGGAGAAGTTGTTGCTGACGACGCAGGAGGCTGCGGAGTCGTTGGGGGTGAGCCGGTCGCAGCTGTACGAGCTGATGCGTCGGCATGAGGTGGTGAGCATTCTCATCGGTCGGTCCCGGCGCATCCCGGCGGCTCCGCTGCGCGAATACGTGGAACGGCTCGCCGAGGACGCCTGGGTGTCATGAGCCGCAGGTCGAACGGCGAGGGTTCGGTCTACCGGCGAGCCGACGGCCGGTGGACGGGCGCTCACTACGTGCTCCGTCCTGATGGTGGTCGTGTCAGGCGTGCGGTCTACGCGAAAACACATCGTGAGGCCGTCGCGAAGCTCTCGCAGCTGGTGGCCAAGACGGCGGCGGGCGTGCCCCTGGCGGTGGACTCCTGGACGGTGGAGTCGTACGCCTCGCACTGGATGAGTCACGTCGTGGCGCCCCGGTTGAGGCCGGCGACCATCTCGTCCTACCGGTCGACGTTGCGGTTGCACATCGTGCCGGGTCTGGGTCGGTACCCCTTGCGTCGGCTGACGCCGACGCATGTCAGAGCCTTGCTGGCGGCAAAGCAGGAGGCGGGGCTGTCGGTGCGGTCGGTGCAGATCATCCACTCGACCTTGCGGGCCATGTTGGCGGAGGCGATGCGGGACGAGCTGGTGGAGCGAAACGTGGCTGCGCTGGTACGGCCGCCGAGGGCGGAGCAGGTGGAGGTCCAGCCCTGGACGCCCGAAGAGGCCGGCATCTTCCTCAAGTCGGCCCGGGACGACCGGCTCTACGCCCTGTTCGCGGTCGGGGTCGGCTTGGGGATGCGACGGGGCGAGCTGCTGGGTCTGCAGTGGGCCGACGTCGACTTCGAGCGTCGAGTCGTCCATGTACGTCACAACACTCAGCGGGTCTACGGCTACGGCATGGTGTTCGGGCCGCCGAAGTCGGCCAACTCGCGCCGGGACATTCCGCTGCCGGCGGTGACTGTCAAGGTGCTGGAGGAGCACCTGAAGCGGCAGGAGGCGGAGCGAACAGCCCTCGAGCCGTACTGGGAGGACACCGGGCTGGTATTCACGACGACGATCGGGACCGTCATCGAGCCGCGGAACCTTGCCCGCGTGCTGGATGGGCTGATCGTCGAGGCCGGGGTGCGGCGGATCAGGCTGCACGACATGCGGCACACGTGTGCCTCGTTGCTGCTGGCTCAGAGGGTGCCGGCGCGGGTGGTGATGGAGGTCCTGGGGCACTCGCAGCTGGGCATCACGATGAACCTGTACTCACACGTGATGCCCTCGGCGCTGCGCGAGGCGGCCGACGCGATCGACCGAGCGCTCGGGGGTGAGGAATGAGCGTTGCTGTCAACGTTGCTGTCACTCGGCCCTTCGACAAGCTCAAGGAGCGGAGCGCAGAGCCTGTGACTAGGTCAAACGTTGAGCTGACGGTCGGACTCGAACCGACAACCGCCTGTTTACAAGACAGGTGCGCTACCAATTGCGCCACGCCAGCGGGGTGCGCGAGATGTGCACCGGGACAGGCTACTGGGTGAGGCCCGACCCCAACGCAGAAGTTCCTATGCTCGATCGCCGAAACGGTCCTGGAACGGCCTAAAGGAGCGATCGAGCGTAGGAAGTTCTTCGTTCTGCCGCGCCGCCGGTCAGATACCGGGGGCGGAGAGGAAGGCGATGCCGTCCCCGACGAGGCTGACCCCCGCCTCGTCCGCGGTCAGATAGGCCGACTGGCCGCGGCCGAGCTTGAGTTTGTGGCGGCCACCCTTGATCACCACGTCGCCGTCGGTGACCAGCAGGATCCGACCCGTCCCGGCTCCCGGCAGATCGAGCTTGCCGCCGCTCGGCTCGAGTCGCCAGACGCCGAACTCGGGTGCCGGGGTCTCGTAGTGGAACGCGCCCTCGGACTGCTCGGTGACCGAGACCGGATCCGGCATGCCGGGGGTGAAGTCGAGGGTATCCAGCAGCTCGTCCATGTCGATGTGCTTCGGCGTCAACCCGCCGCGCATCACGTTGTCCGAGTTCGCCATCACCTCGACGCCCGTGCCCTTCAAGTAGGCGTGCAGGTTCCCGGCCGGCAGGAACAGGGCCTCGAACCGTTGCAACGGCAGCCGGTTCATCAACAGCGCGGCCAGCACGCCGGGGTCGCCCGGGTAGAAGTGGCCGACCTCGACCGCCGTCCGGGCGAAGCCGCCCATGGCGTCGGATCGGTCAACGAACCCCTTGCAGAGCGAGACCACCGCTCCGACCAGCATCTCGGGGTGGCTGGCGAACAGCAGCTGGGTGAACGCCTGCCGCACGCCTTCTTCTCCGCCGGCACGCAGCGGTTCGATGACGTCGATGACCTGATCGACCTCGAGCGCCGCGAACAGCTGATAGCTCTCCAGCGGGTCGCGGAATCCGCACAGCGCCTCGAAGTCGCCGAGGGCACAGAGCATCTCGGGTTTGGGCCACGCGTCGCGATAGACCCGTTCGGGGGCGTCGACGGCGACCCCGGCGGCGTTCTCCCGCTCGAACCCGGCTTCGGCCTGTTGCCGGCTCGGGTGAGCCTGCAACGACAACGGTTGTGCGGCCGCGAGAATTTTGGTCAGGTACGGCAAGTGCGGCCCGAACTGCTCGACCGACCGGGCTCCGAGGAAGGTCTGCGGATCGGCCTCGATCAGCTCGGTCAGCGGTTTGCCGTCGACCTCCGACGGAGCGGACGGATGGGCGCCCAGCCAGAGCTCGGCCTGCGGTTCGCCGCTCGGCTCGACCCCCAGCAGCTCCGGGATCGCCGTCGTCGAACCCCAGGCGTAGGGCTGGATGGATCCGTTGAGTGTCTCGATCATGAACTCACTCCTTTGTCAGCCCTCGTTATTGAGCCTCCGCGACGATCTGCTGCCACCGTTCGAGGGTCCGCATGCAGGCCAGCGTGTCCGCCCACGGCACCAGCGGCGATTCCTGCTCGCCGGCCCGGAGGCAGCGCATCACTTCCTGAGCCTGCAGCGTGTACCCGCCACCGGGCAATTGGGTGATCAGCACCTCGGGGTCAGTTCCGCGATCTGAGTCGCGATGGATGCGGACCTGATCAGGCTTGATGAAGTTGTCGATCTCGATCCGGCCGGACGTTCCGTAGACCGCGGCGTAGGTCGGGGCGGTGGTCTCCAGCGTGCACCAGATCGAGGCGGTCGGCGCCGGACCGCCGTCCGGACCGCCGTCGAAGCTCAGCGTGGCCACCGCATGGGCGTCCACCCCGGTCGCGGCCAGATGCCCGGTTCCGACCATCGTCTGCGGTTCGCCGACCACCACGTTCACGAGATGCACCGGGTACGGACCGAGGTCGAGAATGGCGCCGCCGGCCAGCTCGGGATTCAGCAGCCGGTGGTCCTCCGGTCCGTCGAAGGTGAAGCCGAAGCCGGCCTCGACGTGGCGGATCTGGCCGATCTCACCGGCCCGCACGACCTCGGCGACCTTACGGATCAGCGGGTTGGTCCGGGTCCAGACGGCCTCCATGCAGAACAGATCGCGCTCCCGGGCCAGCGCGATCAACTCCTCGGCCTGCTGAACCGTCGCGGTCAGCGGCTTCTCCACCAGCACCGATCGGCCCGCCTCCAGGCAGAGCTTGGCCGAGTCGAAGTGGTCACTGTGCGGAGTGGCTACGTAGACCACGTCGACCTCGGCGTCGGCGGCCAGCTCGGCGTAGCTGCCGTAGGCCCGGGCGAAGCCGTAGTCGTCGGCGAACGCCTCGGCTTTGGCCAGCTCGCGGGAGGCGACCGCAACCAGTTCGGCCTCGTCCGGCAGCAGGCCGAGATCGCCGGCGAAAACGCCGGCAATGTGCCCGGTACTCAGCACCCCCCACCGGATCCGGCGGGGGGCGGAGTCGGGTGCTGCGGAGCTCGATGGGCTGGGGTTCGACATGAGACCATCCAAGCGCAGGCGGGATCGGCGGAACTGCGCAGGGCGGCGTGGCCCGGCTGAATGACACGGCTGTAGTTCGCATCTAGGATGAGGGGCATGGTCTCAGCGACGAACGAGGCGGCAAACGCGCCCGAACCGGACGGGACGGGTGCGTTGAGTGAGCGAGACGGCCAGATCCTGACCTTCGAGCGCCAGTGGTGGAAGTTCGCCGGCGCCAAGGAGCAGGCCATCCGCGACCAGTTCCAGATGTCGGCCACCCGCTACTACCAGGTGCTGAACGCCCTGATCGACAAGCGCGAGGCGCTCGCCCACGATCCACTGCTGGTCAAGCGGCTGCGACGGCTGCGGGCCAGTCGGCAGCGGGCCCGCTCCGCCCGCCGGCTCGGCATCGACCTCAACATCGACGCCTGAGGTTCACCACCTTCCCGCCCGGGTCTCAGCCGGGCATCGGGGCGGCGAGGATCTTGCGGACCCAGTTCGTCCGGGTCGCGGTCATCGACTGCGAGATCGTGGCGTCGGGGGCCATCAGGTCGAAGCCGTGGAACCCGCCCGGCCAGACGTGTAGCTCGGCCACTCCGCCGCAGGCCCAGATCCGGCTCGCGTAGGCCACGTCCTCGTCCCGGAACACCTCGGCCGAGCCGCAGTCGATGAACGTCGGAGGCAAACCTGACAGATCCTCGGCCCGACCCGGCGCGGCGTAGATCGACACCTCGTCCGTCCCCCGGCGATCACCCAGCAGGGCGTTCCAGCCGGTGGCGTTGCTGCCCCGGTCCCAAACCCCCGTGCCGTCGATCTGGTGGCTGGACACTGTCTCGTTCCGGTCGTCGAGCATCGGATAGATCAGCACCTGTCCGGCCAGCGCCGGCCCGGAGCGGTCCCGGGCGGCCAACGTGACCCCGGCCGTCAGGCCACCGCCGGCACTGGCGCCGGCGATGATCAGGCGCGCCGGATCGAAGCCGAGTTCGGCGGCGTGGGCGGCCACCCAGACCAGGCCGGCGTAGCAGTCCTCGACCGGGGCCGGATCGGGATTCTCGGGGGCCAGCCGGTATTCGACACTGACCGCCACCGCGTCGGTCAGCTCGACCCAGTTCAGGATGGTTTCCACCCCGCTGAAGCGATCGCCGATGATCATCCCGCCGCCGTGGACGTGGTAGATACCGGGCCCGCCCGACAGGTGGTCGGCGCGGGTGAATACGGACAGGGTGATCTCGGGTGCACCGTCCGGCCCGGGCACGGTCCGTTCGGTGTGGACGAGGTTGCGGGCGGCCACGATCTCCGCAATGGGCGGACCCGGCAGCGGCGTCTCCCGCATCGGCCCGATCATCTCCGGCGTCAGCGTCGGCGGCATGAACTCCGCGAGGGCGGTCAGGATCGGCGCCAGTTCGGGATCGAACGGCGGTGCGGGGTGAGCGGATGTGGGCACGGGATCTCCTTGGCCGATGTCTGCCTCCGATCATGCTCCTGCCGACTCTCGGCGCGACGTGGGCCGGGCCCGCAGGTGCGCGCGTTCGCCTTGCGGCCCGAACAGGCAGAGCACTTCGACCGGTTCGGCGTTCGCGGCGAACATGGCGTGCGGTGTCCGGGTGTCGAACTCGGCCGCCTCGCCCGGGGCGAGGATCAGGTCGAGATCGCCGAGCAGCAGTCGTAGCCGGCCGTCCAGGATGTAGACCCATTCGTAACCCTCGTGGCTGGCCAGCTCGGGCCGCTGGGGTCGCTTGCGTCCGGGGATGATCTGCTTCACCGCCCGGAGGCCGCCGGGTCGGTTGCTCAGCGGGATCATGGTCCGACCGTGCTGGGTGTACGGACGCAGCTGAACCCGGGGGTCGCCGGTCGCGGGAGCGTCCACCAGTTCGTCCAGGCTGACGCCGTGTGCCCGGGCCAGCGGCAGTAGCAGTTCGAGAGTCGGTCGTCGCTGGCCGGATTCGAGCCGGGACAGAGTGCTGACCGAGATCCCCGTCGCTTCGGCCAGGTCGCTCAGGGTCACCTCGCGTTGGCGGCGGAGCTCGCGGAGCCTCGGGCCGACCGCCTCCAAGGTGGGTTCAGGATCGGTGCACACGTCCTCAGTTTGCCAGAACAGCAAAGATGTTTGCCAACAGGTCCGGGTCGGCGGCATCCTTGTCCCGGAGGTGATCGAGATGATCGGGGAACATGCAGAAAGCTATGACGTGGTCGTCGTCGGCGGGGGTCCGGCGGGTCTGGCCGGAGCGTTGATGCTGGGCCGGTCCCGGCGATCGGTGTTGGTGATCGACGACGGACACCCGCGGAACGCGCCCGCCGCCGGGGTGCACGGCTACCTGGGGCGCGAAGGAATCGCGCCGGCGGAGCTGCTGGCCATCGGCCACGATGAGGTTCGGCACTACGGCGTCGAGACGTTGTCGGCCCGGGTCGAGTCCGCGCGGGCGGCCGGGGACGGATTCGTGGTCGAGCTGGCCGACGCCAGGACGGTCCGGGCGCGCCGACTGTTGGTCACGACCGGGCTGACCGATCAGTTGCCGGAGCTGCCCGGGATGGCCGAGCGCTGGGGTCGAGACGTCCTGCACTGCCCGTACTGCCACGGCTGGGAGGTGCGTGATCGGGCGATCGTCGTGCTCGGTCTGGTCGCGATGTCGGCGCATCAGGCACAGCTGTTCCGGCAGCTGTCGGACCGGGTGACGTATCTGGTCCACGATGCTCCGGTTCCGGACGCCGAGCAGCGGCAACGTCTCGACGTGCGCGGCATCACCGTGGTGGACGGTCGGGCCGCCGGGCTGGAGGTCATCGACGACGCCCTCGTCGGGCTCCGGTTGACCACCGGCGAGCTGATCGGCTGCGACGCAGTGGTGATCGGTGCCCGGGTGAAGGCCAACAGCGCGGTGCTCAGCTCGCTCGGCGTCGGCACCGAGGCGCATCCGTCGGGAATGGGGGAGTTCGTCCCCGCCGACGAGACCGGGCGGACCAGCGTTCCCGGCGTCTACGTCGCCGGGAACGTGACCACGATCAATGGGCAGGTCTCGACCTCTGCGTCGGCCGGCGCCTGGGCGGGCGCGATGATCAACATGAACCTGATCGAGGGCGAGATCGAGACCGCCCTCGAGTCGGAATCAGCAGCAGCATCCGCTTCAGAGTTGCCTAGCCGATGAGTCATCCGGTGCACGGTCATCAGCATGGGCATGATCATCAGCATGGAGTAGAGATCGACCCGACCGAGGTCCGGTTCACCGAGGAGTTCTGGGATGAGCGCTATCGCTCGGCGCCGGCCATCTGGAGCGGTAACCCGAACCGGCATCTGATCGACCAGGCGGCTGAGCTGACCCCGGGCCTGGCCCTCGACGCCGGCTGTGGCGAAGGTGCCGACGCGCTCTGGCTGGCTCGGCGCGACTGGCGGGTGCTGGCCGTCGACTGGGCCTTGGTGGCTCTGCAGCGGGCCGCCGAGCACGTCGCGGGCGACCCGGCCGGATCCCGGATCGAGTGGGAGCACCACGATCTGGCCGACTGGAATCCCGGCGTGGACCGGTTCGATCTGGTCTCCAGTCAGTATCTGCATCTGCCGGCCGCCGCACGGACACCCCTGTTCGGCCGGCTGGTCGCCTCGGTCCGACGTGGCGGGACGCTCTTGATCGTGGGGCATCACCCGCTCGATCTACAGACCACGATGCCGAGGCCGAATCAGCCGGAGCTGTTCTTCACCGGCGACGATTTGCTCCCGCTGCTGGATCCGGACGACTGGACGGTGATCACCAACGAGGCGATCGGGCGGGAGGTCGCCGATCCGGACGGTGCGACGATCACCGTCCACGACGCGGTGTTCAGGGCCCGACGGAAGGCGTGATCAGGCTTCGTCCACGTTGGCGGACACCCGCCGCAGCAGGCCGATCAGCAGCTGCTGCTCGGCCGCACTGCGTGGAGGACGGTCAGATGGTGCTGCGGTTGCCGATGCCGGACGGAATCAAGCTGCAGTTGGTCGCCGTCGACGACATCGGTCGCGCGGCCGCAGCCCTGCTGACCCAGTCGGAGGATCCCGGGGAGGCGATCGAGATCGCCGGCGACGAGCTGACCGGATCGGAGATGGCGCAGGCCTTCGGTCGCTTCGCCGGGTTGCCGGCCCGCTACGAGGCCGTCCCGGCCAGTGTGCTCGGCGACAACGAGGACATGGTCGCGATGTTCACCTGGTTCGCCGAGACCGACGCCTACCAGGCCGACTTCGCGGGCACCAAGGCCCTGGTGCCGGGTGTGCTGGATCTGGACGCCTGGCTGCCGCAGTCGGGCTGGTCGGCGAGCTCCGCCGAATAGCTCGCGCCGTCAGTCGGAGAGCCGGGGTAGCAACAGCCAGGCGGCGACGGCCAGGACGACCGCGCCGCCGATCGCCACCGGCAGGACGGACAGCCGCGCGGACTCCAGCGCGCCGGCGACCAGCACCAGCGGCTGGCTGATCACCTCGATCAGGAGGAAGCGCAGCAGCGACGGCGCGAAGGCCCGCCACTCGATCCGGGCCCTGAGCGGCAGCCGGTCGACCACCGTGGCCAGCGCCGGGGTGGCCGGCCCGAAGCCGAGCAGGGTCACGGTGGCGACGGAGAGCGCCGGGGTGGCCAGCGCCAGCCAGATCACCGCCAGCGCCAGCAGGTAGAAACAGCCGGACCAGGTTCCCGGTCGAATCACCACCGCCAGCAGGAAACCGCTCAGCAGCACCGTCGGCGCCGGGCCCGGCCCGAGCGCGAGGATGGTCAGCACGCCGAAGCCCGCCAGGGCGAGCCGGACGGTCCAGGCGGGTGTCGAGCGCCCGGCAGCGAGCTTCACCTTCGGCATCGGCGAACTCAGCTCACCGACCGTCCGGCGCAGGTTTCGTCGCAGTCGCGCCGCCGTCTCTGCCCCCGTCGTCCTCGTTGGCCTGATCATCGGCGCAACCTCCGCCGGGCCAGCAGTGTCAACGCAGCACTGACCGGCAGACTGTCGGGTTCACCCGGGTCGTGCACCCAGCGGACGACTTCGACGTCGGAGCGGCGGAGTTCGGCCAACCGATCCGAGCGTTCCATGGTGACGATCCGGAAGGCGATCTGCTGCCTGGGGTCGAGGAACGACCGGTCGAGGACGGGCAGCACGTCCACCGCAATCACCCGATGGCCGGCGCCCCGCCACCCCTGCGCCAGCGTGACGGCTTGATCGTCGAGGAAGGTGGAGAAGATCACGATCAACGATCCCGACGGCAACCGCGGCACCCGGTGCCGTCGTTTCGGCTCGCCCTCCGGCTCGGACAGGGCGATCCGCTCCCGAAGCCGCTGCAGCTGGCGACGGCCACCCGCCGGCGCGATCGGCCGGCGTAGCCGTCCGAGATCCTCCAGCCCGACCCGATCGCCGGCGTCCAGATAGCAGCGGGCGATGGAGGCGGCCGCGTCCCGGGCGTGGTCGAGTGAGGTCTGCTCGTCCTCGCGGAGCCGGCTGGCGTCACCCCAGGTGGTGACGTCGGCGCCCACCTCGTCGCGTGAGTCCAGCACCAGCATCACGGTGGCGTCGGCGGTGGAGAAGGTCCGACGGACGTACAGATCGGTGATCGGTCCGGGTCCGGATCGAGCGGCCTGCCGGGCGGTGACCCGCCAGTCGATCCGGCGCAGCCGATCTCCGGGGGTGAACAGGTTCACGTCGCGCAGATCGCCGCCGTCGCCGGGCCGGGACGAGTGGTGCGGGCCGGTCAGTCCCTGTAGTCGCGGCGGCAACGGCAGCTCGTGCAGCGGTCTCGCCCGGGGGAGCACGGTGATCCGCAGCGGGCCGGCCTGCGCGGGAGCGAGGACCAGCACCTGACCGGCCGCCACTTCGGCGTGGTTGAGCAGAAAGATCCGCCGTCGTCCCGTCCGGACCGACCCCATCGACACCTCGACCTCGCGGAGATCGTCCGTTCCACCGGCGCGGGGTCGGGCCAGCACCGCCTCGGCCGGCCGGTGTCCGGGTGCACTGATCGAGATCCGCAGCATCTCTGCGCCGACGGCCGGCCGCCACCGGACGGCGCCCCACAGTCGTCCGTCGCCGTCACCTCGATGGCCACTCTGGTCGCCGGCGTCCAGATCGACCTGTCCGGCGCTGCGGGGTCGCCGCGGCCAGGTCCAGGCCACCCCGAGCAGTAGCGGGAGTCCGAGCCCGGCTACCTCGACCCGGCCGAACAGGATGCCGGCGAGCAACAGACCCAGCCCAGCTGCGGCGGGCAGCAGAACGGCGCTGCTGCGGGTCCAGGTCCGAGTCGGTTCGGGCCCCGGCCGGCGTGGGTCCGCCGGCGGATACGGCTCGGGGAGACTCATGCCGAGGTGGTGGCCGCCCGGCTGACCGTCGGGCCGGGAACGCGGGCGAGCAGGGTGTCGACCACGTCGGCGGGTGCGGTGCCGTTGGCCCAACTCTGTGGAGTGAGGGTGAGCCGGTGCGCCAGCGCACTCACGGCGATGTCTTTGACGTCCTCGGGCAACACGTAGTCGCGGCCGTCGAGGACGGCGCGGGCCCGAGCGACCAGGACCAGGGCCAGCGAACCCCGCGGTGAGGCGCCCACCTCGACTGCGTCGTGGCGGCGGCTGGCCGTGGCCAGATCGACGCAGTAGCCGATCACGTCCGGGTCGACCACGACCTGCTCGACGCCGGCTTGCATGGCGATCACGGTCGCCGGGTCGACCACGGACGAGACGCTGCTCTCCTCCTGCCGGCGGGCCAGCCGGCGGGCCACCACGTCGCTCTCGCCCGCCCGGTCCGGATAGCCGACCGCCAGCCGGACCATGAACCGGTCGAGCTGGGCTTCCGGCAACGGATAGGTGCCTTCGTACTCGACCGGGTTGGAGGTGGCCATCACGTGGAAGGGCCGGTCCAAGGCGAAACTGGTGCCCTCCACGGTGACCTGCCGCTCGGCCATCGCCTCCAGCAGCGCCGACTGGGTCTTCGGGGCGGTCCGGTTGATCTCGTCGGCCAGGAACAAGCCGGTGAATACCGGTCCGGGCCGGAACACGAATCCCGCGGTGGCCGGATCGTAGATGTAGGAGCCGGTGATGTCGGCCGGCAACAGATCCGGGGTGCACTGCAACCGCCGAAAGTCCAGACCGAGCGCGCTGGACAGACTGCGGGCGGCCAGCGTCTTGCCCAGCCCGGGGACGTCCTCGAACAGGACGTGGCCGCCGGCCAGGATCGCCGCCAACGCCGTCCGCAATGCCGACTCCATCCCGACCACCACCGAGCCCACCGACTCCAGCACCGCCGCGCCCAGCCGGGCGACCTCCGCGACACCGAGCGGTTCGGGTGCCTGGGCCTCGGGTGCCCGGTGGGTCATCGCTGTCCTCCTGACGGTGTCGGTTCCAGGGACTCGACGGCGGCGACGGCGGCGCCGAAGGCGCGCAAACTGACGATGTGGCGGATGTCGGGATCGAGAGCCCGACAGGCATCGGCCCCGATGGCCGCTATTGCGGCGTCGCGTTGGTCGGGATCGTCCAGGTCGACCCCGCGGCGGGCCAGCCGTCGGGCCGCGACGTCGTGCAACCGGAGCCGCATCGTCCGGCCGACCTGCTGGTCGGCTCCACTGACGCTCCAGGCGAGGCGGGACACGTCGCGTCGGGCTCCCTGGTCGCTGTCCAGGATCTCCGCTTCCGGCCACCAGGGTGGATCCTCGACCTCCGGCCGGAATCGGATCATCGCGCATACGGTGGCCCCCAGGGCGGCGAGCAGCAGCACCTGGACGAGCTGCACCCCGAACAGTGCGGCCGCGACCGGGACGACGACGACGCCGATCACCAGGGCGGTGATGGTCGTCGCTCGTCTTGCCCGAGGAGTCGGGGTCACAGGCGCCCCTCGGCCTCACTGCCATGTTCCCGGCCATGCTGGTCACTGCTGATCGGCTCGATGTCGAAGGAGAACGAATGCCAGCTCGCGGCGAGCTCCTTGAGCCACCGGCGCGCGGCGGCCAGATCCTCCGGCGGTGATCCGACCACGGAGAAGCGGGCCCGGTGATAGAGCCGGAGCAGTTCGCGGACCGGGGCTGCCTCGACTCCGGCCCCGTCGACCACGGCAACCGTGAACTCGGTCGGCGTCTGGCTGGGTTCGCGTCGAACGCCCGAGCCGGCGGCCGCCTCCTCCAGGGCCAGCCAGGCCGCGATGATGGCGTTCGTCGGGTCGCCGCCGCCGAGCAGCCGGCGTTCGGCCTCGACGACGCCCCGCTGCAACGAGTGCAGCGGGGTGACCGGCTCGGTTTCGACCGCGGTGTCCACCGAATCGATGACGGTGCGGTGCTGCCGCCGGCCCGTGCGCCACCACAAGAACACGGCCAGGGCGAGCAGCACGAAGGCGACTCCGATCGCGATCACCACCAGCCAGTGACCGAGCCCGGCGCCGGTGGTCGGCACGGTCCGGGGGGCGCCCGAGGGCAGGCCGAGCGGTTGGCGCGGCTGAATCATCGTCGGAGCGGCCTGTGGGGCCTGGGTGAACGGGTGATAGCTGACCTGCCAGTCCGGCCGGACCGCGGCTGCGACCAGACCGAGAAAGCCGATCGCCGCCACCGAGCCAACGATCATCCCCGGTCGCAGTGCTCGTGTCGCCCCACGTCCACCAGCGCGTCGACCGCCGTGTTCACCAGCGTGTCGACCGCCGTGCCGACCGCCCTGTCGTGCCATGGCGTCACCGTACCCGTTCATCGCCGTCGGCTGCGCGACGGTGGACCGGCCGGTGAAACCGGACCGAAACACCCTGGCGCTAGCGTGTCGGACCACAAGCGCGAGCAGAGGGAGGACGTCGTGCACCTGGCACCGTCGGAGACCGAGAAACTCTTGCAGGCCGTGGCCGGGATGGTCGCCCGGGACCGGCTGGCCCGCGGGGTGCGGCTCAACTACCCCGAGTGCGTCGCCCTGCTGAGCACCTGGGTGATCGAGCGGGCCCGGGACGGGTCTTCGGTCTCCGAGCTGATGACCAGCGGTCGTGAGGTGCTCGGCCGCGACGAGGTGATGGACGGCGTCCCCGAGATGCTCAGCGAAGTCCAGGTCGAGGCCACTTTCCCCGACGGCCGGAAGCTGGTCACCATCCACCACCCGATCGGCGGTTGACCGTGGCCGGCAGCAGCGCGGACGGTCCCGGCGCGATCCGGGTCGCCGACGGTTATCTCGAACTCAACGCCGATCGCGGACCGGACGAGCGGGACGAACTCGTCGTCACCAACACCGCCGACCGGCCGATCCAGATCGGCTCACACATCCACCTGGCCGACGTGAATCCCGGTCTGGCCTTCGACCGTGAGCGGGCCTACGGCTTCCGGCTGGACATCGCCTCCGGTACATCGGTGCGGTTCGAGCCGGGCGCGTCGCGGACGGTGGCCGTCATCGCGCTGCGCGGGGCCCGGCGGGTGCCCGGCATCCAGATCGACAACCAGACCCATCCCGACCTCGCGGCCCGGCGCGCCGACGCGGTCGAAGAAGAGGAGTGAGGGTGCGGATTCCTCGGAGCGACTACGCAGCGATCTTCGGACCGACCGCCGGTGACCAGATCCGGCTCGGTGACACCGACTTGTGGATCGAGATCGAAGAGGATCGGACGTTCGGCGGGGAGGAGTCGGTGTTCGGCGGCGGCAAGTCCATCCGCGAGTCGATGAACCAGTCCGGGGTGCTGTCGGCCGACGGCGCGCTGGACACCGTGATCACCAACGCGATCATCCTCGACCACTGGGGCGTCGTCCGCGCCGACGTCGGCATCCGGAACGGCCGGATCGTCGGCATCGGCCGCAGCGGTAGCCCGGACATCGCCGACGGGGTCGATGGGAACCTGATCATCGGGCCGGGCACCGACGTGATCTCCGGCGAAGGCCGGATCCTCACGGCCGGGGGCTTCGACACCCACGTGCACCTGCTGTCGCCGTCCCAGATCCACGAGGCGCTGGCCGTCGGTCTGACCACCATCGGCGGCGGCGGCACCGGACCGTCGGAGGGGTCGAAGGCGACCACGGTGACCCCGGGCGCCTGGCATCTCAAGCGGGCCCACCGCGCTCTGGATCACCTGCCGGTCAACATATTGCTGCTGGGTAAGGGGAACACGGTTGCGGCCGGAGCTTTTGAGGAGCAGGCGCTGGCCGGGGCCGCTGGCTACAAGGTCCACGAGGACTGGGGTTCTACCCCGGCGGCGATCGATGCCGCCCTCAAGGGCGCCGACGAGTGGGGGCTGCAGGTCGCGCTCCATGCCGACTCGCTGAACGAGGCCGGCTTCGTGGCCAGCACGTTGAACGCGATCGGCGGCCGGACCATCCACGCCTTCCACGCCGAGGGCGCCGGTGGCGGGCACGCCCCGGACATCCTCACCGTGGCCAGCCACCCCAACGTGCTGCCGTCCTCGACCAATCCGACGTTGCCGCACACGGTGAACACGGTGGACGAGCATCTGGACATGCTGATGGTCTGCCATCACCTGAACCCGGCCGTGCCGGAGGATCTCGCCTTCGCCGAATCCCGGATCCGGGCGACCACGATCGCCGCCGAAGATCATCTCCACGACCTGGGTGCCCTGTCGATCACCTCCTCCGACGCCCAGGCGATGGGCCGGATCGGCGAGGTGATCACCCGGACGTGGCAGGTCGCGCACGTGATGAAGCACGCCCGCGGCGAGCTGGCCGGCGGGCTGCCGGCCGACAACTTCCGGGCGCGGCGCTACGTCGCGAAGTACACGATCAACCCGGCGGTGGCGCACGGCGTCGACCACGAGATCGGCTCGATCGAGGTGGGCAAGCTGGCCGACCTGGTGCTCTGGGATCCGCGCTTCTTCGGCGTCCGACCGGACGTGGTGATCAAGGGCGGCGGCATCGTGATCGGTGCGCTCGGCGATCCGAACGCCTCCATCCCGACCCCGCAGCCGGTACTGATGCGACCCGCCCTCTACTACGACGCGGGGCCGAGTCTGTCCCAGACCTACGTCGCCCCCGCCGCCCTGGACGCCGGACTGGCCGACGAGCTCGGACTGCGCCACCAGCTGGTGGCGGTCCACTCGACCCGAGGAGTGACCAAGGCCGACATGATCAACAACGACGTGTGTCCGGACATCGTGATCGACCCGGAAACCTTCTCGATCACCGTGGACGGCGACGAAATCGTCCCGGCCCCGGTCGACCGGTTGCCGTTGGCCCAGCTCTACTCGATGTTCTGATGACCATGCCGGCCGTCTCGGCGGACTACGTCGCGCTGTTGCTGGCCGACGCCCGGCTGCCCACCGGCGCGCACACCCAGTCGGCCGGGTTGGAACCCGCGCTGCGGAACGGGATGCGGGCCGACCAGGTGCCGGACTACCTGTCCGCCCGGCTGCGGACGGTGACCGAGGTGGAAGCGGCGGCGGCGGTGGTTGCACGGCACTGCTGGCTCGAGGTCGGTGCAGAACACCGGGCGGACGCGCTGGCGGCGGTCGACCGGGCCTGGCGGGTCCGGACGCTGTCCGACGCGGTCCGGGACGCCGCCGACCAACTCGGCCGGGGTTACCTGCGCACTGCCGCAGCGTTGTGGGAGCTGGGGCTCGATCCGCGAGGCCGGCACAGCCGCGCGGTGGTGATCGGAGCGGTCGGCGCCGCGGCCGGGTTGGACGCCGCCGCGACCGCTCGGCTGATCGGCTACGAGGACGTCCAGACCGTAGTGGCGGCCACCCTCAAACTGGCGCCGTTCGACCCGGTGCTGGCCACCCGATGGGTGCTCGCTGCCGGTTCCGAGGTCGATCGACTAGCTGATCGAGTGTGCGGATTCGCGAGCACAGAACAGATTCCGGCCTACAGTGCCCCGCTGTTGGAGCAGTGGGCACAATGGCACCGAACCGAAGAGAGGCGGCTCTACCGAGCATGATGATCATGAACGAGCAGAACGGCGTGGAAAGCGGTCGGCAGTCGCTTCGGCTGGGGGTGGCCGGTCCGGTCGGCACCGGCAAGAGTTCGGTGATCGCGACCTTGTGTTCGCGGCTCGGTTCGGTGATCAGCGTCGGTGTGATCACCAACGACATCTACACCGACGAGGACGCCCGCTTCCTGCGTTCGGCCGGGGTCCTCGATCCGGAGCGGATCCGGGCCGTCGAGACCGGCGCCTGTCCGCACACCGCCATCCGCGACGACGTCACTCAGAACCTGTTGGCCGTGGAGGATCTGGAGCGCGACTTCGCCCCGCTCGATCTGGTGCTGGTCGAGTCCGGCGGGGACAACCTGACCGCCACCTTCTCGCCGGCCCTGATCGACACCCAACTGTTCGTACTGGACGTCGCCGGCGGTGGCGACGTGGCTCGCAAGGGTGGTCCTGGGATCTCCGGCGCCGATCTGCTGATCGTCAACAAGACCGATCTGGCGCCGTACGTCGGGGTCGACGTTGAGCAGATGGTCGCCGACGCCGAACGAGCCCGGGACGGACGTCCGGTGCTGGCGTTGAGCCGGACCGACGGCGAGTCGGTGCAGACTCTGGTCGACTGGGTCCTGGATCAGGTGACGGCGTTGCGCGACGGCTCACTGGTGCCGTCGGATCCCGGCCCGATGGCCCCGCACAGTCACGGCGACGCTGGGCACTCACACGATCAGCACTCACACGATCAGCACTCACACGATCACGAATCCGCTGATAGCCACTGATTCCGTCGGGACGACGGTCGGACGGACCGAGATCCGGGCCGCGTCGGTCGACGGGCGACAAGCGGCTCACTGGCGCTCAGGGCTGATCCGGGCTCAGCAGGTCCGCTCGCCGCGCGGCTGGACCAAGATCGGCCTGATCGCCGGCACCGCGCTGCTGCTCGGCGGTGATCGGGTCGAGCTGGGCGTCGACGTCGGGCCGGGCGCCCGGTTGTGGCTGTTCGAGGTGGCCGGAACTGTGGCCTACGACGGTCGCGGCCGGTCGGCGGGCTGGCAGGTCGAGGCCCGCGTCGCGGCCGGCGGCAGCCTCATCATGGTCGGCGAGCCGTTCGTGGTGAGCGCCGGAGCCGACGTCGACCGATCGTTCTCCTTGGAGGTGGCCGGGTCCGGACGTGCAGTGATCCGGGAAACTGTGGTGCTGGGTCGGTCCGGGGAGATCGGCGGGGCGCTGCGGAACCGGACGGTGATCAGCCACGGTGGCGTCGACGTGTCGGTAGAGGAGCAGCGTCTCGACGTCGGGACCCGAAGCCTGCCGGGAATCCTGGGTGCCCACCGGGTCATGGACACCGTCACGGTGATCGGCTCCGGCATCACCGTCCCGACCCCCGATGGTGCCGCTGCGTTCGCCCTGCCCGACGGTGCGGGCACCGTCCTGCGCTGGATCGGCACCGAGTCGGCGGCCTCCACCCTGCACGCCGGCTGGCCGCCGCTGGTCGAGCAGGCTCAGCTGCCGACCCGATAGGCCAGGTAGACCACACCGCTCGCGAAGCGATACTCGTCGATCAGACTGAGCTCGAGCCGCAGAGCGTCCGGCAGGGCTGCGGTCCCGCCGCCGACGACCACCGGATTCAGATAGAGCCGGATCTCGTCGACCAGGCCGGTGCGCAGCGCCGCCTCGGCCAGCGTCGGTCCACCGATACTCAGATCTTCTTCGCTGGTCTGCTTGAGGCGGGAGACCTCGGCCGGCGCGAAACTCCGCCGCAATTCGGTCCGCGGTGTCTCCACCGACGACAGGCTGGTGGAGAAGACGATCTTGTCCGCGGCCCGCCAGATCGCGGCGTACTCGGCCATCTCTTGAGTTTCCGGTTGGTTCGGAGCGGCCAGGTCGGCAGGGTCGCCGACGGTCTGCCAGGCCTTCATCACCTGATAGATCCGCCGGCCGTAGAGATAACAACCGACGTCGCGCTCGCCGTCGTTGACGTGGGTGTGGACGGCAGCGGCGGGTGCGGCCCAGTCGAAGCCGCCGTCCCGGTCGTCGACGTAGCCGTCGAGGGAGGTGATCGCGCTGTAGATCAGTCTGCCCATCGCCCACCGTCCTCATCGCACCGATCGCAGCACCATCATGCCCAACGGTTAGGGTCCTGCGCATGTCGCCCGAGCAGGACCAACAGTTCCGATTTGCGGTGGCGACCGAGATGGCCGCGCTGCAGTGGCGCACCGACCCCGTGCTGTTGCCCAGCCACTCCAACGACGCCTGGCTGATCGAGGATCCGTCCCGTGGGGCGTGCGTGCTGCGGATCTGCTGGCGGGGTGACCGCGGCCGGTTGATCACCGAAGCCAAGCTCGGCCGCGCGCTGCCGAAGACGGTCGGCTACCCTGACGTGCTCGGCTACGGCTGGACTCGGGACGATCGCGATCTCAGCTGGATGCTCACCCGCCGGCTCGACGGGGTGGCGCTGGCCGAGGTCTGGCCGGAGCTCTCCGGCGCCCAGCAGGCCCGAGCCGGACGGCGGGTGGCCGGGATGTTGATGGCGTTGCACCGCTGGCGCCCCAGTGCGACGCTCTCGGACCGTCTACTCTCCTGGCCACGCAGCGATCGAGCCGCCGGCGTGCTCGGGGCGACGATCAACCCGTTGCCGCTGGAGCGCGTCCGGACCCTGGCCGCAGAGGTGGCAACCTCGCCCTGGGTCGATCCGGCGTTGATCGACGCCGCCGTCCAGTGGTTGGCCGATCACCCCGAACTGGCGCCGGAGATCGATCAGCCGGGGATGCCGGTGACGCACGGCGATCTCCATCTGGGCAACGTCTGGTGGGACGGTCGGCGGGTCTGTGGGCTGCTCGATCTCGAGTGGGCCCGACTGGCGCAGCCTTATCTGGATCTGAGTCGGTTGGCTGACCGGGCTGCCGCCGATCAGGCGGTCGGAGCCGGAGATCATCAGCAGTTCCTGGAGACGATCATCGCCGCCTATCCGGAGCTGGCGGTGTCCGGATTGGACGACCGACTGCGTTACAGCCAGATCGCCTTTCAGCTCCGTCAGATCCTCGCCTGGGGCGACCCGGCCGGATCCTCGCTGCCGGCCGACCATCCGGCTCGGCTACTGGAGGATCTGCTGAGACCGGCGCGGGCGTGACCGTGCGGCTGGCTCCGCATGGTGACGTTTCCGGATGTGGAACCGGACAGAAGCTGATTCCCATCGCGGCCGACGGGCACCCGTGCGTCGGCCCCGACTCCTCCGCAGAGATGCTGGTCGAGGCTCACCGCAAGGCAGCCGAGCTCGGCGTAGCGGTGGAATGGGTGCAAGCCGACATGCGGAACTTCGACCTGGGCCGCACGTTCGACCTGGTGTTCTGCACCGCAAACTCGCTCCTGCACCTGCACCGAGCTGAGGATGTGCTGAGTTGCTTCCGAGCGGTGCGACGACACCTGGCACCCGGAGCACGATTCGTCGTCGACGTCGTCAACCCAAACGTCGGACTGCTCGCCCGAGCCGATGGCGTGCGGCCTACCCGCGATTCGCTGTCGTTCGTCGATCCCGACCGTGGCGAGGTGAGGTCGACATCACGGAAACCTATGACGCAGCCGCACAGGTCACCCGCGGGACATGGTTCTTCTCGACCACGTCCGAATCCGACTTCGTCGTCGCGCCGCTCTAACTGCGAAGCGTCGAGGTCGCTACGTTGATGTTTTGCCACTCGTCCTGAGGAGCACCGCGATCATCCAATCAGCACCGCCACTCGGTGAGCCGGCTTCCGATCCGATGCTGCTGAGGACGCTGGCGTCCGCGGGTCTGCCCGCCACCGGGCGCTTCCTGACCAAGGCCGGCTGGGTCAGCCGCGTCTGGGTCGGCGACGAATACGTCGTGCGACTGACCGGGGGACAGTTCCGGGACGCGTATCGCCACGAAGCCGCAGTCGTCAGTCTGCTCGCCGGTAGCGATGTCCCACACGCCCGGCATCTCGCTCACGGCGACGGCCCGGACGGGCCGTGGTACGTCTCCGAACGCCTGCCCGGCCGAACCCTGTCTGAGGCGTGGCCGGCGGCGGATCCGTACACCCGACAAACAATGATCGAGAGCCTTGGCTCTGCGTTGCGCGCACTTCACCAGGTTCCTGTCCCGGCCGATCTGCTGCCGCCCTGGCTGGCCGACGCGCTCGCCGGGAAGCCGTGGCCTGCGTTTCACCCACCCGTGGTAAGCGCGGCGCTGCAACAGGTCGAGGATGCCCGGCGCCTGCCCGGGCACGACGAGCACCTGCTCGCCGACGTCACCGATTGGATTCAGGAGCGGTTGGCGTTGTTCGCCGCCGCCGAACCGGTCCTCGTCCATGGTGATGTCCACGGATCCAACGTGATGGTCGACCGAGGACGCGTCACCGGCCTGATCGACTTTGCGGAGGCGTTGGCTCAGCCGGCCGACGTCGAACTCGACACCATCCTGCGCTGGTGTGCAAGGGCGCGGGAGTACCCGCCGACACCCGCTGAACGAGGACTCGACGAGGCCACCCTCACCCAGGTTCCCGGATGGCTGCGCGGCGCGTATCCGAGACTGTTCGAGCGGGAACATCTGCGCGAACGGTTGAACTTCTATGACATGTACGTGGAGCTCGCCCTCTACGCACACCACCCCGAGCCTGACGTACGCGGCGTGGCGCGGGACCGCCTCGTTCGCCTGATCTCCGGCCACAACCATCTGGACGGACTCATGTGATAAGCCTCGTCTTCGCGCTGACGCTGGGGCATCACTACCTGCACCCGAGTCTGACGCGTGAGCCGCGTGGTGGGCGCTCGGGGAGGAGTGGTTGACCAACGAGCCGAGCGAAGTTCCGGGTTACTCAGGCGCTCTCCGCCGTCGTGGCCAGTTCGCTCGCGGCGCGCAGGATCCAGGTGCGGAACTCGACCGCGAAGTGTTCGAGGTGTTGATTGATCACGTCGGGTGCGCACGTCGCCGGAAGGGTGACCGACAGGCGGGTGGTGAAGCCGTCTTCCTCCTCGTCGAACGCGTTGGCGATGGAACCGATGACGGTGCCGTCGGGAAGGAGCATGCGGGAGCGGCGCGCGGCGGATCTTCCCGTGGGAAGTGCCTGGTCGACGATGACACTCTCGTCGTAAGGACGCATGAAGAACGAGCACACCTGGTCGCCGAGCGTCTCGACGATGTTGACGTCCGCGCCCGGCTCGGCGTGGATCGCGTAGTGCTCCGGGTTGGCGGCGAGCATGACCTCTTCACGGGCGAAGGCCCGCGCGAGCCAGCCGGTGAACTCCCCGGCGCTGATCCCGTGGGTCCGTAGGCTGGTGGTCCCGGTCGCCTCCTCGCCGGAAGAGCGAGCGAGGTGGTCGCGAAGGAAGGCCTCTCCGGCGGCGATCTCGTCAGCGAGGAGGTCGAGTGTGCGGTCGCGGCCGAGCTTGTCTTTCAGCAGGGCGAGGGCTCGGCGGGCGGCGAACAGCTCGTAGCCGTCGATGGTGGAGTCGGCTTCCTCGCCGTCCAAGCGGACCGAGGGGGTGGAGGGAGACTCTGCATGCATGGTTGCGTCCTTCACTTCTGAACCGCGCTTCACTTTTGAACGGGGAGCCGAAGGTAGGAGGCGTGGTCGCCACCGGTGTGGACGACGTGCTGACCGGTGTTCGCGCCGACGTATTCGTGGAGCGCCGGCATGAGGGGGCCGAGAAGATTCTTCGAGCTGATGACGAACCGCAGCTGCTCTCCGGGGTGGAAGGCGAGCCCGAGGGGCATCAGGTCGATGTCGATCTCGACGATCTCACCGGGGGAGAGCTTCTCGACGCGGTCGAAGGTGTGCGCGGGCACGTCGTCGGTCGTGAGTATCTCGTCCAGGTGGCGGGCCGAAACTCGAAGCCGACCGTCCGAACCCTTGTAGCGCAGGATTGATGCGCCGTGGTCGGTGAGATCCTGCGCTCTCGCCGACACGTTCGGCACGGTGAAAGCCTGTAGCGGCGTGCCCCAACGGTCGAGTTTCTGCACGAGTACGAACAGGTCCAGGTCATCGGAACCGCGCGCCTCCACGAACAGGTGGGCCCTCGGGTAACCGACCAGCGTCGTCTCGTCGTCGAACCGGAACAGCCACGACACGGCGCTCGGATTCGCGTCCACCGTGTAGACCGCCTCGGCGGTGTCCACCGGAGCCTCGGGAGTCAGCGTGCGAGTGTGGCCGTCGAGGTAGTACGTCGTCGGCACTACGTCAGCCGGCGGGAACGACTCGGCCGGTAGGTCCACCCGGTCTCCGCCTTCGAGGTCGAGCACCGAATAGCGGACGCGGGGCGTCTGCTCCCACCCGTTGTCGACGCCCTTGAGGTAGTGGTCGAAGAAGCGGCGGAGGTCATCGACGTTCGCGTCGTCGTAGTAGTCGGGCCATTCCTGCGAGTTATGGACCCGCAGCCATTTCTCGGCCGACGCCATCCGGCGCCAAGCGCGGAACGTTCCTGCAGTGTGGAGCGTGTTCGAATAACTTGCCACGACGTAGGCCGGCACCGTGATCGCGGCGAAGTCGGGAATCTTGTTCTCCCACAGCTCGGACATCAGCGGGTACGCCTCGGCCTCAGCGAGGATGTCCTCCTTCTGGCCTTTGCCGAAGAAACTGCCGTTCTGCAACTGCTGCGCGAAGCCGGTGTCGGGCATACCGCCGCGCGTGACCAGGTCGCGGTAGACGTCGCTGACACCCTCCCACGGGTTGATGGCGACCAGGTGCGGCGGCTGTTCTGCTGCGGTGAACCACTGCGAGACGGCGAGATAGGAGGTGCCGCTCATGCCGATCTTGCCGTCGCACCAGGCCTGCTCGGCGAGCCACTCGATCACGTCGTAGCAGTCCCGCCCCTCCTGCCGGTCCCAGAACACACTGTCGCCTCCGGAGTCGATCACGCCTCGAACGTCGACGTTCGCGATGGCGTACCCGTTCGCACACCAGTAGGCAGGGTCGGGCGCCTCGAACTTCTCCAGACCTGACACCTCGCTGTTCGGGATGCCGACCAGGCCGAACACGCCCATCACGCTGAGCGACGTGCCCTGGCCCTTGCCGTAAGGGCTCCACGCCACGATCACCGGCACGGGTTCGGTCTTGACCGGACGGAACAGGTCGAGGTGGATCGTCGTGCCGTCGCGCAACTGCATCGCGACGTCTTTGTCGAGAACCACCTCGACCGGGAGCGGCTTGAACTGCGGAGCGATCCGGAACCCGGCCCGGAGAATTCGGGTGCCAGGCTCGAACGGGGTCAGGATGCCGGTTCGAGCTGCGGGCAGCGGGGTCGAGGGGACGTACAACCGCCGGTCGGTCATCGCAGACTCCTTACTCAGACGAGTCGCCTTCGGCTCGCGTCGAGGCGAGCGTATGACCGTTCGGAACAAAACTCAACATGCGTTGAGACTGCCGTTGGACGTGCCTATCCTGAGTGCGTGACCAGCCCGAATTCCACCTCGGCGGCAGCACGCGTCGGCCGGCGCCGCGGTACGACGAGCACCCGCGACAGCGTGCTCGCCGCCGCGCGCTCCCGTTTCGCCCAGGACGGATTCGCGGCGACGACCATCCGCCTGGTCGCATCCGACGCCGGAGTCGATCCCTCCCAGGTGATGCAGTTCTACGGCTCGAAGGACGACCTCTTCGCGACGGTGATGGCGATCCCGGCCTCGGCGCTGGCCCGCTTCGACACGGCGTTCGAGGCTCCGCAAGAGCGTCTGGGCGAACACGTCGTCCGCGCCTATCTCGAAGCGTGGGAAGGCGCGGCCGCCGAGTCGGAGCCGCTGATGGCCATGCTCCGCGGCGCCGTCGTCAACGAGAACGCCAGCCGCCAACTCCGCGACTTCATCCAGTCGCGCCTGGTCCACGGCATGGCCGGCCGCGGCGACGACGCGCTACTGCGCGCCGGCCTCGCGGCGTCGATGCTGATCGGCGTCGTGCTCAGTCGTCGGATCATCGGCGTCCCGGCGCTCGTGCGGGCCGACATGGACACTCTCGTCCGGACCGTCGGCCCCTCGATCCACGTCCTCCTCGGCGGCCGAAGCTAGACCGGCGGAACGATGTAGCCGCCGTCGACCAGGCCGGCGGCCCGCTCGAAGACGTTGCGGGAGTAGCGATCACGGGCCCGCAGCCAGGACCAGGCCATGCCCAGGGCGTACAACGGAAGAAAGGGCAGTCCGCAGCAGGCCATCCACTGCCAGCTGTGCCGCTGCTCGTGCGTCATCAGTCGAGGATTGCGATCCAGCAGGTCGTTCCAGCGGTGTGCGGTGATCAACACGTTCCCGACCGTGAAGGCGCTGGCCAGCGGAAAGCGGAACCGATAGCGCTCGGCCAGCACGAGACCGTGCGGGCCACGGCTGATCTCGGCCCGACCGATCCGGGCGATCAGGAGTCCGAGCGGCGTGCTGAGGTTGACCAGATTGGCGAGTCGACGCAGACCCATCCAGAAGTCGTCCGGCATCGGCACCCCCTGCGCTGGTCGTAAGTCGTCCTAGGGTAGTGCTCCTAGCCCAGGTCAGAGGCCAGGTCAGAGGCCAGGTCAGAGGCCAGGTCAGGAGGTGGAATGGGGCAGGTCGATCGCCCGTCCGGACCCTGGCTGCTGGTTGAGCAGTTGCGGACCTATCTCACCTCCACCGCGTGGTGCGATTGGTTCGAGGTGAGTGGTTCCCTCGGACGGGGCGCCGGGGACGAGCACTCCGACGTGGACGCCGGCATCGGCGTGCATCCGGGAATCCCGTTGCCGACCGCCAGTCGTGCCGCCCTGCGGGCGGTTCTCACCTTCTCACCGGTCGCCGGCGCCCTGACCCAGCCGTTCGGATCCCCCGGCGGGCCGGACCACCACGCGGTCCAGTACCGCGACGGACGCCAGCTCAGCCTGGTGGTGATGCCGGCCACGGCCCGCCTCGGTCTCCCCCACGGCGCCTTGGCCGTCCTCGATCGCGGGCAGAGGCTGCAGCGACCTCATCCACCCGCGGTGCTCACGGCCGATCCGGCCGCCATCCGGGAGTGGTCCTTCCTGGCCTGGTGGGAGCTCGGTGACGCCGCCAAACACCTCGGACGGGGGTCACTGTGGCGGGCGGTCACCTCGTTGGAGAACGCCCGTCGGCACGCCTGGCAACTACACGCCGATCGGGTCGGCGTCGAGTATCCGGTGTTCGGTGCGGTCAGCGTGGAGAACGCCGGCCTACCTGCTCCGCCGTGGATCGCCGCGACGATGCCGAGCGCTGTCGAACCGGCCGGGCTGACGGTGGCGGTACGGGCGCTGGCCGTCGGACTGGGCGAGTTGACCGCCGACTGCGCCGACCCGGACGTGGTCGGTGTCCAAAGCGTGGTGTGGTCCCGGGTCGATCCACTCTCGAGGCCCGTTCCAGGCGCGTCGTATCAACATACGGACGCAGATCTCGATTAATGAGAACCCGCCGTGCACCCGAGCCACCGCTCGATCTAGGGTTAGCGTACTGAGACGTGCATCCAGAGGGGGCGAGGGATCGGCCCGATGACCCTCCGGCAACCAGCCGTCGGAGCACCCGGAAAGTGGGTGCTCGGGCGGGCACGGTGCCAATTCCGACTCGGTCGAGAGTCGACCGGGACAGATGACGAAGGACTTCTGCCATGACCGCCGTGATCGGCACCCAATCCACCGCTACCGAGCCGCGCGAAGGGGCCTTCGGTAACGCGAGCCACCTGGCCTGTCGCGCTTGCGGAGAGAAGAGCCCGCTGGGCCCGTTCTATGCCTGTATGGAGTGCTTCGGCCCGCTCGAGGTGGGCTATGACTACCCGAAGATCACCCGCGAGCAGATCGAGTCCGGACCGAAGAGCATCTGGCGCTACCGGTCGTTGTTGCCGGTGCCCGAGGACATCGGCACCTTCCGTTCCACCGATCCCGGCTACACCCGACTACTGGACGCGGGCAACCTGGCTGCCGACCTCGGTGTGCGGAAGATCTGGGTGAAGGACGACTCGGGCAACCCGACCCACTCGTTCAAGGACCGGGTGGTCGCGGTGGCGCTGTCCGCGGCTCGCGAGCTCGGCCTGCAGGTGCTGGCTTGCCCCTCCACCGGGAATCTGGCCAACGCCGTCGCCGCAGCCGCCGCGCGGGCCGGAATCCGTTCGGTGGTGATGATCCCGAGCAACCTGGAGCAGCCGAAGATCATCGCCTCGGCGGTCTATGACACCACGCTGGTCGCCGTCGAGGGCAACTACGACGACGTCAACAAGTTGGCCAGCGAGATCGCCGGCGAGCAGGAGGGTTGGGCATTCGTCAACGTCAACGTCCGGCCCTACTACGCGGAAGGTTCCAAGACGCTGGCCTTCGAGATCGCCGAGCAGCTGGGTTGGCGGCTGCCCGACCAATTGGTGATCCCGGTCGCTTCCGGCTCGCAGCTGACCAAGATCGACAAGGGGTTCGGCGAACTGATCGCGCTAGGTCTGGTCGAGGACAAACCGGTAAAGATCTTCGGCGCCCAGGCCACCGGTTGCTCGCCGGTCGCGCAGGCCTTCCGCGACGGCCACGACGTAGTCCGTCCGGTCAAGCCGGACACCATCGCCAAGAGTTTGGCCATCGGCAATCCCGCCGACGGGCCGTACGTGCTCGACGTCGCGCGAAGGACGGGCGGCAAGATCGTCGACGTCGACGACGCGACGGTGGTGGAGAACATCTTGCGGCTGGCCCGGACCGAAGGCGTCTTCGCCGAGACCGCCGGCGGGGTCACGCTGGGCGTGACCGCCAAGCTGCTGGCCGACGGCGATCTCGATCCGGACGCCGAGACGGTGATCATCAACTCCGGCGAGGGTTTGAAGACGTTGGACGCGGTGGCCGGCCAGGTCGGTCCCAAGATCACCATCCCGCCCCGCTACGACAGCTTCGTCGACTTCTGGGAGGGTCGGGGAGCATGAGCGCATCAGTCCGGATTCCGACCATCCTCCGCACCTACACCGACGGGCAGAACGAGGTCAGCGCCGACGGCGGCACGCTGAGCGAGTTGCTGGACTCGCTGGAGTCGAACCACCCCGGGATCAAGGGCCGGATCGTCGACGACACCGGTGCACTGCGCCGGTTCGTGAACGTCTACGTCGGCGACGAGGACGTCCGATTCGTCGGCGGCCTGGAGGCCGAGGTGGCTGACGGAGCGAAGGTCTCGATCATCCCGGCGGTCGCCGGCGGCTGACCGATCGCGGCTGACCGTCGGCCGGGCCGCGGGTGTGGAAGGCTCGGACGGGTGAAGATCATGTTTGCCACTGCGCCGGGTTACGGGTTGACCATGCCGGTCATACCACTGGTCTGGGCAGCCGCCGCGGCCGGGCACGACGTCCGGCTGGCCACCACCGGATCGATGGGGCCGGTGGCTGCTTCGGCCGGCGTCCAGGTCGCCGACGTCGTTCCGGGCCGGGACCTCTGGGCAGACATGGTGGCCGGTGCCGGCCGGGGGACCGGCGGCCCACCGGCGTCGCCGTTCCGGATGTTCACCGAGACGATGACGCCGGGCACGATCGAGGCGACCGAGGAGTTCGGCGCCGACCTGCTCGTCTACACCACCGACCATGAAGCCGGTCAGCTCGCCGCGGCCGCGCTCGAGTTGCCCGGCCTCGAGGTCGGCAACCGGATCTCGTGGTCCACCCGAGACGCTGACCAGCAGGCGCGGACGGGCAGCATCGGCGCGGGCGAAGACGTGCGCCGCCAGCTCGGCGTCCGGGCCGACGGTCCGGGGCTGATCGCCCGGATCGACCCGCGAGCTCCGAGCATGGGAGGAATCAGCACCGACGAGCCGGACCGCCGCGACGGGGTGCCGTGGTGGTCGATGCGTTACGTGCCGTTCAACGGCGGCGCGGTGATCGAGCCGTGGGTACGCGCCGAACCGAGCCGGCCGCGGATCGTGATCACCCTGGGCACCGTGGTGCCGACCGTGGCCGGATCCGATGTCGTCTCGGTGCTCCTGCACGCCCTTGTCAATCTCGACGTCGAGGTGGTGCTGGCCCTGGGCCACGCCGACGTCAGCGGTCTCGGCGAGCTGCCCGCAAACGTCCGTACGGTTGGGTTCCTGCCGCTGTCGGCGATCCTTCCCACCACGACGCTGATCATCCACCACGGCGGCTCGGGCACCACTGCTGCGCCGCTCAACTACGGCGTCCCGCAGTTGGTGCTGCCCTCCTTCGCCGACAACCCGATGTCGGCGAAACGGGTTGCTGATCGCGGCGTCGGGTTGTCCCATGATCCGACGACAATCGACCCGCCGACCGCACGTCGGTTGATCGAACGGTTGCTGGATGAACCCGGTTTCTCGACCGCCGCCGCCGAGGTCCGCGCCGAGATCGCGCGGCAGCCGAGCCCGGCCCGGATCGTCGCCCGGGTCGAGGAATGGTTCGACCGCTGAGCCACGCTCTCCAACCGGTCAGGTGTAGAGGGCGGCCGTCTCGGCCAGCCGCCGGCGCAGCAGGGTGATCAACTCGGGCGGGTGCAGCACCCGAACGCCGGCACCGAGACCGGCTAGACCGGCCACAGCGGCGTCCAGTCCCGACACCTCGAGCTCCATGATCATCGGCGGGCCGGGGTCGATCCGGGGCGGCCCACCCGCCGTCCGGGCCAGCATGATGGAGACCAGATGTGGCTTGCGGTCGGTGATCTCCAGCCGGATCGGGATCGCCGGTGGTCGGGAGAACTGCTCGCGCAGCTGCCGCCACATCGCCGGCAGATCGAGATCAGCGGGCCGGTTGCTCGGTTCCTCCAACACCTCGGCCCGCTGCACCCGGGACAACCGGTAGGTCCGCGGCCGGCCGCGATGCGCCGCGATCAGATACCAGCTGCCGGCCGCCTGCAGCAGGCCGTACGGATCGACGGTCCGGGTCGAGGCGGGGGAGAGTTCCTTGTTCTGGTAGTGAATCCGTAGCCGACGGTCGGCGAGCACCGCCTGCTGAACCGGTGCGAAGCAGGGCAGCGGATCAGCCGCGCCGTACCAGCCGGTCGGGTCGATCACCACCCGTTCCGAGACCCGCTCGGCCGATCGGACCAACTCGGGCGCGACCGCGACGGTGATCTTTCTCAGGGCCCGGCTCAGGTCGTCGCCTCGGCCCAGCCGACCGAGTTCACCGACGCCGGCCAGCAGCACGGCCTCGACTTCGGCGGCGCTCAGTTGCTCCACCGCCGGCCGGTAACCGGGCAGTAGCGCGAAGCCGCCGCGGCGACCACGCTCGGCGTAGACCGGGACGCCGGCCGTCGACAGCGCCTCCATGTCACGCATGATCGTCCGCGGGGTCACCTCGAGCCGGTGGGCGAGATCGACCGCGGTGAGTCGACCGTGGGCGCGCAGCAGAGACACGATCTGGAGGAGCCGGTCCGCCCGCACCCTGCCGATGTTGTCATGAAAGCATGACAAGAGATGTCACGTTCAGGTTTCAGGATGGTGGGCAGGAGAGGATCCACCAATCGAGGAGAACGCCATGCCCGACCAAACCGCTGATACCGCTCGGAGCGATCAGGCCCGACCGCCGGATCACCGAGCGGCCGTGTTCGCCGCCCAGAGGTGGGTGGCCGTACTGATCGACGGCCTGACCCGTGACCAGTTCGGGTTGCCGACTCCCTGCCCCGAATTCGATGTCGAAGCGCTGCTGAAACATCTTTACGGCGTGGCCGACCGAGTGATCGCGATGGGCGGTGGACGTGACGCCATGTCGGTTCCCGCCTCTACGGCGGACTTGCCCGATGACGTGGCCGGCGGCTACCGGCGGCGGATCGCGCAGGGGATGGAGGCGTGGGCCGAGGACGAAGCCCTGGGCCGGATGATCGGGGTCCCGTGGGGCCGGGCGCCCGGAGCGATCGCGCTGTCGGTCTACGTGGCCGAGAATCTCACCCATGGCTGGGATCTGGCCGTGGCCAGCGGGCAGGATGCGGAGGCGGACCCCGCTCTGGCCGAGATCGGGCTGCAGATCATGAGCCGGGTGCTGCCGGCCGACGGCCGGAACGACTTCCCATTCGACAATCCGGTGCAGCCCAGCGCCGGTGCCGGTCCGACCGAACGGCTGGCCAACTGGACGGGCCGAGTCCGGCGTTCGGAGATCATCCCGAGTTGACGTCAGCCGGGGACGAGCATGCTGCGCGCCACCCAGTGACGCTCGCCCAGCGGATCCTCGAACTCGCAGACCACGATCTCGCCGGTGATTCGCATGTCGTGGACCCGGCCGAGCAGGCCGCGCGGCAGGTTCCGCCCGTCGTCCAGCGTGACCACCTGATAGACCCGCGCGAAGCCACCGATGGTCACCTGCTCGTGCCGAGAAGGCACCACGATGGCGATGATCAGCCCGGCCACGCTGGCCAGCAGTCCGAGCAGGAAGAAGATGACGCTGTTGTAGCCCTTCCGGGTGCCGATCACCGAGCAGAGAATGGCGGGCAGGGCCAGACCCAGGAGCAAGATGATGACGACGACGATCTGGGTGAGGACAGAGGAAGCCGTGTTGAACATCGGTCCAGGATCTCAGACGGCCGTCGGATCCGCACGAGGGCTACGCTCGGGTCCCATGGGCCCCATCGCCTCCCGTGATCGGATCTGCGACCGGATCGCCATGTGGTCGGGGCCGCGCAATCTGTCCACCGCACTGATGCGCAGTTTCGAGAACCGGGCCGACTGCTCGGTACTGGACGAACCGTTCTACGCCTTCTACCTCGCCCACACCGGTCTGGAACATCCCGGCCGCGCGGACGTACTGGCCGCCCAGCCCCAGGACTGGCCGACGGTGCTCGACGTGATCACCACGGCCCCGGTCCCGACGCCGATCCAGTACCAGAAGCAGATGACCCACCACCTGCTGCCCGACGTCGACCGATCGCGGCTGGCCGGTCTGCGACACGCCTACCTGATCAGGGATCCCGAGCGGGTGTTGGTCAGCTACGCCAAGGTCCGGGACGAGCCGACCCTGGCCGATCTGGGATTGCCGCAGCAGGTGGAGATCTTCGAACGGTACGGCGGCCCGGTGATCGATGCCGCCGATCTGCTCGCCGATCCGGCTGCCGTCCTGGCCGGTCTCTGCGGGTCCTTGGGGATCGAGTTCTCCCAAGCGATGCTCGGCTGGCCCGCCGGGTCCCGGGACAGCGATGGTGTCTGGGCGCCCCATTGGTATGCCGGCGTCGAGGCTTCCACCGGCTTTGCCCGGACGTCGGGTGCGGCCGATCCGCTGCCGGATGAGCTGTGTCCGTTGCTCGAGCGTTGCCGTCCGTTCTACGAGGCGCTCGCTCCCTATCGGTTAGGTCCGACGCCGCCCGCAAACCGAGGGCCGGAGAGGAGCTGAGGTGCTGCAGCATTACGACCCGCGCAACGCGGAGTTGATCGTCAACGTCAACGGGAACGCTCGTCCACCGCGACCGAGGCCGGGCGTCAGCCCGTTCGACTCGGTGGTGCAGGGCGGCGACGCGGTCTGGGAGGGGCTGCGGCTCTACGGGGCCGGATCTTCAGGCTGAACGAGCACCTGGACCGGCTTGCGACGCTCGGCCCTGGCGCTGGCCTTCGCCGAGATCCCCGGCGACGACGAGATCATCGACGCAGATCCGGCGGACCCTGCGCGCCAACGAGATGACCGACGGCGTGCACGTCCGGCTGACCCTGACCCGTGGGGTCAAGATCACCAGCGGGATGGACCCGCGGCTGAACCAGGCCGGCCCGACCCTGATCGTGCTGGCCGAGCACAAGCCGCCGGTCTACGACGACGGCGGGATCACGCTGATCACCCGCAGCGTGCGCCGGCCCCGGCCGGACTCCCTCGACCCGAAGATCCATCACAACAACCTGCTCACCTCGATCCTGGCCAAGATCGAGGCCAACGTCGCCGGAGCCGACGACGCCCTGATGCTCGACGACCGCGGCTTCGTCGCCGAGACCAACGCCACCCACGTCTTCCTCGTCGCCGGAGGCGGTGGTGCGGACCCCGACCACCCGGCGCCTGCCCGGAGGGGATCACCCGCGCCGACCGTGCTGGAGCCTGTGCGCGCGAGCACGGCATCCCGACCGCGGTCGGCGACTTCTCACTGACCGAGGTCTACGCCGCCGACGAGGTCTTCGTCACCGGCACCATGGGCGGGCTCGCCCCGGTGCTCAAGGTCGACGGCCGGACGATCGGCACCGGTGTGCCCGGCCCGGTCGTGGCGAGGCTGCGGCAGGCCTACGCCGAGCTGACCGCCACCGAGGGCACCGTCGTCTGCTGAGCGGTCGCCGTCGCCCGGTCCGTCATTCGGTGGTCTCCGGAAGGCGGGGATGGTCGGTCGGGTAGATGCCGACGGCGAAGCCGTAGACGGTGTCTCCTGATCGCGGCAGCTCGTCGAACTCCGCGACCAGCGCAGCGATGCGGTTCCAGAACTCCGCGGCCCGCTTTTCGGGCAGTCGCGCATGTCGGATGAACCCCCACAAGCGTCGGTCGAGAAAGGCGACCGCTGACTCCCGGGCCGCCACTTCGAAGTCGTTGAAGTCCCTCGGCAAGGGTTCTCCCTCGGCGCTCCGGTCGACGTCTACGTAGAACATCCGGGCCGTTCGGCCATAGAAGCGCTCCTCGATCGCCCGCACTCGTCGCGTCCGCACGACCCGTACGAGACCGGCGTGGCACAACACTTCGACGTGGTGGGCGACCGTGCTCTTCGGGCGAGCCACCGCGGCAGCGATTTCGGTCACGGTGGCCGCGCGCTCGTGGAGCAGGCTCAGAATCGTCGTGCGCAGTGGGTTTCCGATGGCCCGGACCTGCGCCGGCAGGGTGAGCGCGAGCCTGTCGTCGAGCTCGTAATCAGGCGGACGACGGAGGTTGCTGGCCATGAGTCATCAGGCTACTATCGCGGAATGTTCTGGTTTTTTGGATCAATCGCTTCGGACGGAGACTGATGGCCGAGATCGTCCTGTACCACCACGTCCAAGGCCTCACCACGGGCGTGGTGGAGTTCGCTGATCAGCTGCGCGCAGCCGGGCACGCCGTGCACACCCCGGACCTCTTCGACGCTCGGACCTTCCTCAGCATCGACGACGGAATGGCCTATCTCCGCGACGTCGGCGCTGATGCCATCGTCGAGCGGGGAACGGCTGCCACCGAGGAAATCCCGTCGTCACAACTGGTCTACGCCGGGTTTTCCCTGGGTGTCATGGTGGCGCAACAGCTCGCTCAGACCCGACCGGATGCCGGTGGTGCCTTGTTGTTCCAGGCCTGCCTGCCGGTCACTGAATTCGGCGATCGTTGGCCGGACGGTCTGCCGGTGCAGGTCCACGGCATGGACGCCGACCCGTTCTTCGCCGAGGAGGGAGGAGATCTCGACGCCGCCCGGGAGTTGGTCGCTGCGACCGACCGAGCCGAGTTGTTCCTCTATCCGGGTAGCGAACATCTGTTCACCGACTCGTCGCTCGCCTCCTACGACCCGGGGGCCACCCGCCTTCTCATCGAGCGGGTGCTCGAGTTCCTCGCCGGCGTCTGAGAAGGCTGTCAGTGCTGCCGGGCAGGATGGAGCCATGACCGTCGCCGCACCCACGTCCGCCAGTTCTGCCGCCTCGAGTTCTGCCGCCTCGAGTACAGCAGCCCAGCACTTGGCCAGCACCATCCGTGCGGTCGCCGGCCCGGAGGCGGAGCCACGACCCGACCAGATCGCCGCCGTCGAGGCTCTGGTCGAGCAGCATCGCCGGGTGCTGGTGGTCCAAGCCACCGGCTGGGGCAAGTCGGCGGTCTACTGGGGCGCCACCGCCGCCCTCCGGGCCGCCGGTGAGGGACCGACCCTGGTCGTCTCGCCGCTGCTGGCCCTGATGCGCGACCAGATCGCCGCGGCCGAGCGGGCCGGTCTGCGGGCGGCGACCGTGAACTCCACCAACTTCGAGGCGTGGGACGAGGTGTTCACCCGGCTGGCCGCCGATGAGTTGGACGTGCTGCTGATCTCGCCGGAGCGGCTGGCCAACCCCAACTTCGCCGACCGACTGCCTCGACTGCTCGGTTCGGTCGGGCTGCTGGTCATCGACGAGGCCCACTGCGTCTCCGACTGGGGCTTCGACTTCCGGCCCGACTACCAGCGACTGACCCGGACGCTGCTGCAGCTCGGGCCGGACACCCCGGTGCTGGCCACCACCGCCACCGCCAACGAACGGGTCACCGAGGACGTCGCTCGCCAGTTCGGGGACGAGACGCTGACCTTGCGGGGATCGCTGGCCCGGTCATCGCTCCGGCTGGCCGTGGTCCCGGGGCTCAGCCCGCTGCAGCGCTACGCCTGGGTGGCCGAGGCCCTCCGACAGCTCGACGGCTCGGGCATCGTCTACGTACTGACGGTGGCCGAGACCGAACGGGTGGCCGGCTTCCTGCGCGATCAGGGCCTCGACGTGGCGGCCTACTCGGGTCGGACGGAGAACCGGGAAGAGCTGGAAGATCGGCTGCGCGCCAACCAGGTGAAGGCGCTGGTCGCCACCTCGGCGCTGGGGATGGGTTACGACAAACCCGATCTCGCCTTCTGTATCCATCTCGGCTCGCCCGCCTCGCCGGTGGCCTACTACCAGCAGGTCGGCCGGGCCGGCCGGGCACTTGATTCGGCTACCGCCGTCCTGGTTCCGGCCGAGTCCGACGAACGGATCTGGGACTACTTCGCCACCGCCGGCATCCCCGACGACGCCCAGGTGGAGCGAATCCTCGACGCGCTCGCCGACGGGCCGCAGACGGTGCCGGGGATCGAGTCGGCCACCGGCATCCGCCGGACGCGGGCCGAGGGGCTGCTGAAGATCCTGGCCGTCGACGAGGTGGTCAGCCGCGAGCGCGAGGGCTGGGTGGCCACCGGCAAGCGGTGGTACTTCGACGAGGCCAAGTGGAACGCGTTGCGCCAGGTGCGGGCCGACGAGGCCGACCTGATGCGTCACTACGCCCACGGTGACGGCTGTCTGATGCAGTTTTTGCAGCAGGCCCTCGACGATCCCGATCCACAGCCGTGCGGGCGATGCTCGGTCTGCGACGGCCGGCTGCCTGCCCCGGGGACGGCGCCGGCGGCCGAGACCGTGGAGGCCGCGCAACGGTTCTTCCGCGGCCAGGACGTGGTGGTCGAGCCGCGAAAGCTGTGGCCGGCCGGGACCCCCGGACACAAGGGCAAGCTGGTCACCCTGGCCGAGGGCCGCGCGTTGGCCTACGCCGACGACCCGGCCTGGAACGACGTGCTGGCCCGGCTCGGGCAGCGGGACGAGCCGGCCGCAGAGGAGATCCTGGCCGGCATGGTCAACGTGTTGCACCGGTGGTCGAAGCGTTGGCGCCGCCCGACGGCGATCGTGCCGATGCCGTCGCGACGGTTCCCGACCTTGATCAACTCCGTCGCTGAACATCTTGGCCGGGTAGGACGGCTGCCGGTGGTCGAGGCGTTGGCCGTCTCCGGTCCGCGGCCGACCGAGAACACCTCCTCCATCGTCCGGGTGAAAGATCTGCTGGCCACCACGACTCTGCGTGAGGGTGTGCTGCTCGGCGGTCCGGTGCTGTTGGTCGACGACGTGATCCGGACCCGGTGGACGACCGCGGTCGCCGCCGAGCTCCTCGGCGAGGCCGGCGCCGACGCCGTGCTGCCGATCGCCATCCACCAGTTGCCCTGATCGGCTGCCCTTCAGGATCACGTGAGTCGTGACAAACGTCATCGCCCGGCGGTCGGAACCCGGGCCAGGCTTGGCCCGGCAGATCAACGCAACTGGGGGAACCGTGAGAGAAAACATTCGCAGCAGCCTGATCGCCGGTCTGCTGGCCAGCGTCATCTGGATGATCATCACGACGGCGCTCGATTTCGAGAAGACGCCGGTCATCGTCGGTGGGCTGGCCTTCCTGATCGGCACCGCGCTCGTCACCGCGGCGATCTCCACCGTCGTCGTCAAGGCCCGAGGCGCTGCGGCGACGTCCTGAGGCCGGCGGCCGACCGGCCAGACAGGCTCTGGCGCCGTAGTCTGCCGGGGTGAGCGAATCTGCGACGAAGGCGTCGACGTTGTTCGCCGACGAGGCCCGGCGACTCGATCAGGCCGATCCGTTGGCCGACTGGGTGGGACGCTTCGTCGTGCCCGACGATCCGGAGTTCACCGCCTATCTGGACGGAAACTCGCTCGGCCGTCCACCGCGCGCTCTGCCCCGGATGATGACCGACTTCATCGGCGGGCCGTGGGGGAGCCGACTGATCCGCGGCTGGACCGACGAGTGGATGGACTGGCCGCTCACGGTCGGTGACGAACTGGCGGCGACCTGTCTGGGAGCGGCCGACGGACAGACGGTCATCGCCGATTCGACGTCGGTGCTGATCTATAAACTCGCCCGGGCTGCCCTGTCGACTCGCTCATCGCAGCGTACCGAGATCGTGCTCGACGCCGACAACTTCCCGACCGATCGCTATCTGCTGGAGGGGATCGCCGCCGAACTCGGTCTCACCTTGCATTGGATCGAGACCGATCCCGAGCTCGGCGTCACCCCGGACCAGGTCGAGGAGGCGTTGAGTGAGCGGACGGCGCTGTTCCTGGCCAGCCACGTCGCCTATCGCTCCGGCTATGTGGCCGAGGCGAAGACGATCACCGCATTGGCGCACGACCGCGGCGTCCCGGTGCTGTGGGATCTGAGCCATTCGGTCGGTTCGGTGCCGATCGACCTCGACGACTGGCAGGCCGACTTTGCCGTCGGCTGTGGCTACAAGTACCTCAACGGCGGGCCGGGTGCCCCGGCCTTCGGCTACGTCGCACGCCGTCACCACGATCGCGCCCGGCAACCGTTGCAGGGCTGGATGGGCCACGCCACGCCGTTCGTGATGGGACCGGGTTATCAACCCCATCAGGGAATCCGCGGCTTCCTCACCGGCACGCCACCCATCCTGGGGATGGTGCCGCTACGGCTGGGGATCTCGATGATCGCCGAAGCCGGGCTGGCGCGGATCCGGGCGAAGTCGTTGGCCTTGACCGACTTCGCGCTGAGCGTGATCGACGCCGAACTGGCTCCCCGCGGGGTCCGGGTGGGCTCACCCCGCGACCATGATCATCGCGGCGGACACCTGACCATCAGCCGCGAAGGCTTCGAGGCGCTCAACGACCGGCTCTGGGCCCGCGGGGTGATCCCGGACTTTCGCCGCCCGGACGGGATCCGGCTCGGACTGTCCCCGCTCAGCACCTCATTTGCCGAGGTCGACCGCGCCCTCGGCATCCTGGTGCAGGAACTGGTCGGCTGATCGAGCCGGGGACCCGCTCGGCTAACGTGATCGTTCGTGCCTGAATACTCCCTCACGGTCGAGGTCGGCGACGGACCCGAGGACCCGCTGAGCGCGCGACCGCGCTCGGGACTGTGGACGCCGAGTCCGTGGCGTTACTCGCTCAGCCCTGATCCGGCTGCGGACGCTGATGCCGATACCCCGACCCGGCTCAGCGAGCGATTGACCGAGCTGGCGGTCGACATCGAGCCGGGCAGTACCCTGCGCTACGCGGTCTTTCCCGAGTTCGGCGGCAACGACCGCGAACCGGCGGGCGGCTGGGGCAGCACCGCCGTGGCCGTCGATCTGCTGATGGACGACGGCAGCCGGCTGTCCGAGCACGGCCTTCGCGATCACCACGGCTTCGTCGCCGAGGTGTCGGCGCAGACCGCTTCGAAGTCGTTGCCGGCCGAGCAGTGGACGGCCAAGCAGGTCGATCTGAGTGCGTTGGCCGGCCGTTCGGTCGTGGCGGCCGACCTCGTCCTCGACCCGCGCCTGTCCGAGCAGGACGACCACCCGGCGGTCGGCTGGGTCGACGGCGTCACGATCGACGTGGCCGAGACCCCGGAGGTGAACAGCCCGGCCGAATGGGTGCAGACCACCCGCGGCACCCACGCCAGCGGGCGCTTCTCCCGCGGCAACAACGCACCGTTGACCACGGTTCCGCACGGGGCCGCATTCGCCATCCCGGTCACCGACGCCGGCACCAACCGCTGGCCGTACGCCTGGAGCGAGCATGACGTCGAGCCCGGAATCTCTGCGCTGCAGGGGTTCGCCGTCTCCCACATCGCCAGCCCGTGGATGGCCGATCGGAGCGTCGTCCAGTTGGCTCCGGGTGGCCCGGTGGCGGACGGGGCCGCCCCGCTGCTCGACCGGATCGCCCGGGCGCGACGATTCACCCACGCCGACGAGACCGCTTATCCGCACCTCTACCGGGTCACCTTCGAGGACGGTTCGACCGCCGAGCTGACCACCACCAGTCACGTGCTGCTGCTCCGGCTCGGCTTGGCCGACGGGGACGGCACCGTCATCGCGGACGGGATCGACGACCACGGCGAGCTGGCCTGGGGCACCGACGCGGACGGTCGTGGCGTCCTCACCGGGTGGACCGACGGACCATGGGCCCGCGATCAACCTCAACTACGGATGTTCCTCTGGGGCCGGACCGACCTGCCGGTCCTCGACCACGGACGGTTTGCCGGCAGCGATCGGCCCGAAATGGCCTGTTGGGCCCGTCCCGATCTGAGCGCCGACCCGAACGGCCGGGTGACGGTCGTGCTCGGTAGCTCGTTCATCTCGGTCGACCAGGCGCGTCGCAACGTCGAGCTCGAGGTCGGAGACGCCGGCTTCGACGTGATCGTGGAACGGTCCCGCTCGCTCTGGGACGGGTTGCTCGGCCGGGTGCGGGTCGAAGGGGCCACCGACGATCAGCTGACCACCCTCTACTCCAACCTCTACCGGCTCTTCAGCTACCCCAACGACGCTGCCGAGAACACCGGAACCGCCGAGGAGCCGCGCTTGCAGTACGCGAGCTTCCTGCCCCCACCGGAGAGCAACCCCACCGCAGATCACACCGGCGCCCGACTGGTGGACGGCGAGATTGCGGTCAACAACGGCTTCTGGGACACCTACCGGACCGCGTGGCCGCTGCTGGCACTGTTGGCTCCGGAGCGGACGGCCGCGCTGGCCGACGGGTTCGCGCAGCATTACCGCGACGGCGGCTGGACGCCCCGCTGGTCGGCGCCCGGCTACTGCGACTGCATGGTCGGCACCAGCGCCGACATCGTGTTCGCCGACCTGGTCGCGGCCGGCGTCGACGGCTTCGATCTGTGGTCGGCGTTCGACTCGGCGCTGCGCAACGCCAGCGTGCCCGCTCCCGATCCGCACGTCGGACGCAAGGGGTTGGACACCGGGATATTCACCGGCGTGACCGACACCGACACCGACGAGGGCTTGTCCTGGTCGATGGACAACGCACTGAACGACTACGGCGTGGCCCGGCTGGCCGCGGCGCTGCTGGAGCGGGATCCCAGCCACGAGCGGGCCGCCGAGCTGGCGGCGTGTGTCGCCTACTTCGGCGGCCGGGCCCGGCACTACGCCAACCACTTCGACCCGGATACCGGCTTCTTCGCCGGGGTCCGTCCGGACGGAGAATTCCGTTACTCCGCGGCCGAGTTCGACCCCCGGCGCTGGGCCGGGGACTACACCGAGACCAACGCGTGGGGGATGCGGTTCACCGTTCCACACGACGGCGAGGGACTGGCTGCGCTGTTCGGGGGCCGGGCCGAGCTGGAGCGGGCCTTGGACGACTTCTTCACCGAGCCGGAAACCGGACGAGCAGAATTCAGGGGCGCTTACGGACAGGTCATCCACGAGATGACCGAGGCGCGCACCGTCCGGATGGGGATGCTCGGGCTGTCCAACCAGCCCGCCCATCACATCCCGTTCATGTACCTCTACGCCCAGGCGCCGGGCAAGACTCAGCGGATCGTCCGGGACTGCGTGGACCGGCTGTTCCTCGGCTCGGAGATCGGCCAGGGCTATCCGGGCGATGAGGACAACGGCGAGATGTCGGCCTGGTGGGTGTTCGCCGTGCTCGGGCTCTATCCGCTGGCGCCCGGGTCCGGGACCTATGTGATCACCGCGCCACGGTTCGATTCCATGATCATCGATCTGGGCGAAGGCCGCGAGCTACGGGTGAACGCGCACCGCGAAGATCCGGCGGCCTGCTACATCCACGCCGTCACGGTGGACGGCGAGCCGTGGAGCCGCACCTGGATCGAGATCGCCCGGCTGCGTCGCGGCGCGCTGATCGACGTCGAACTCGGCCTCGAGCCCGGCCGCTGGGGCACCGCGCCGGACGATGTGCCGCCCTCCCTCACCCCGGTCGGGGGCTCGCCCCGGCCTTGGCGGGATCTTACTCACGGTTTTCAGCTCGACGGGTCGGCCGCGGCGCTGATCGCCGATCGCAGCGACGTCGCCGTTCCGGTCGAGGCCGGCTGGACGGTGGAGCTACCCGGCGATCCGGGTCGCGCCGTCGAGGTCTACACGGTCACCGCGTCGACCGCGGAGGCGATCGGCGGCTGGCGGCTCGAAGCGTCCGATGGTGACGGGTGGCGGACGCTGGACGAGTGCGCCGGCGAGACCTTCGGCTGGGACCGGCAGACCCGGCCGTTCTTGTTGGCCGAGCCGGTCACCGCGGATCGCTTCCGGTTCACCGCGCTGACCGACGGATCGTTGGCTCAGCTGGAATTGCTGACCCGCTGATCCGTCGGCTCAGATGACGCCGTCCCAGACCGCGCGTTCGGGATGGGGCGCGACCGAGCCGACCCCTAGCGGTTCCGGTGTGTCGATCGAGGTCGTGGCGTCCCAGCCCGGGTCGCCGGCGGTGGCGAAGCCGACCCACCGGGCGTGCACGTCGGCGGCCAGCGCCCGGGTCGGCTCGTCGTCGGGCACCGCGAGGTCGCCGAAGTCGACCCGGCCGACCAGATCGAAGACAAAGGGCAACTCGATTCCGTGGCAGGCCCCGAGCGTGCCGTTCCCGGTTCCCTTGGCCTTCCCGGGTGAGCGCCAGCCGAACTCGTACCACCAGACCCGGCCTGCCCGCGCCAACTGCGCCTGGGCCATCCGGAGCGTGGGCACCGCGAACACCCGGTCGGTGCCGATCGCGGCGAACAGCTCGGTCGGCGTCCTGCCCCGGCCGGCCGCACCGTAGGCGCCGATCACCGCCTCCGGATCGGGATGCAGCCGGGCCACCACGGCGCGCAGCGCGGCGTCGTCGGGCACTCCGAAGCCGATCAGTGCGGTGTAGAGGTTGAGCTCGTCGGTGTTACTGCCGACCAGCAGGTCGATCTCCGGGCCGGAGCCGGCCGCGATCATGGTCGCCGGCTTGTCGGTGAGCAGCTCGCCGTCGATCACCGGCCCGAACGGCGACAACCCCATCGTCGGGTCGGTGGCGCCGTCGACGGCCAGATCGAGCCCGGCCAGCACTTCAGCGGCGAGCGCCGCTGCCAGCGCATCGTCGGCGACCTCGACCAGCCCGGCGACACTCGGTTCGGCTCCGAGTCGGTCGGCCACCGCACGGACGGCAACGCCGGCCTGGTCGCGGGTCAGGCCGTGGCTACCTCCGCTCTGGCTGATCACCCGCCGGAACGATCCGGCCGGGGCGCAGGCGGCCAACGCGCAGACGCTGATCGAGCCGGCCGACTCGCCGAACACGGTGATGTTTTCCGGGTCGCCGCCGAAGGCGCCGATGTGCTCGCGCACCCAGCCGATGGCGGCCAGCTGATCGTGCAGGCCGCGGTTGTCCGGCGCGTCCGGCAGGCTGGCGAAGCCGAGAATCCCCAGCCGGTAGTTGATGGTCACCGCCACCACCCCGGAACGGGCAAACCGCGACGCCTGGTAGGCCGGTGCCGAACCGGACCCGCCGGTGAACGACCCGCCGTGGACGAAGATCATCACCGGCGTGCGGCCCGGACCGGCCAGGGCCGCGGTAGGCGTCCACACGTTCAAGTTCAGATAATCCGGACCGACCGGTTCGGCCGGAGCGCCGATGCAGCGCAGGTCGAACGGCAGACTCGGCGCCCGGAACTGCGGTGCGCTCGGGCCGAACCCGCGGGCGTCCCGCTGACCGGTCCAGGCCGGTGCCTCCGGCAGTCTGAACCGCAGGTCGCCGACCGGATCGGCGGCGTAGGGAATGCCGCCGAAGAAGGCGATCCCGTCCTCGCTGGTGCCGATCAGCGTTGCGTGGTCGAGTTCGAGCCGGATGTCGTTCACGCCACGATCGCCTTCCCGGGGTTGAGGATCCCGTGCGGGTCGAGCGCCCGCTTGACCGCCTGCTGCATGGCCTGAACCGCCAACTCCTGCTCCTGGGCCAGTCCGGCCAATTTGAGCAGTCCGACGCCGTGCTCGCCGGTCACCGTACCGCCCAGCACGAGGCAGTGATCGATGATCTCTCCGAACGCTGCCTGAGCACGGATCCGGGCCGGTTCGTCACCGACCGGGGTGATCAACAACGGGTGCAGGTTGCCGTCGCCGGCGTGCGCGATGTTGGCCACCACGGTGTCGTGCCGGGCGGCGATCTCGGTGATCGTGGTCAGCATCGCCGGCACCGCGCCGACCGGGACGCAGATGTCCTCGGTCAGCACCGGGCCGAGTCGTTCCAGCGCCGGATAGGCCAGCCGGCGGGCCGCGAACAGCGCGTCGGCCTCTTCCTGGTCACCGGATCGGGCGCTCCAGGAGGCACCGGCTGCCTCGAAACAGCCGAGCAGCGCGTCGGCCTCGGCCATCCCGGCCTCGCCAGGGGCGTCCACCCGGCCCAGCAGGATCGCCTCGGCTTCAGTGGCCAGGCCCATGTTCTTCCAGGCGTCCACCGCCTCCAGACAGCGGCGGTCGAGCAGCTCCAGTGCCGACGGTGTCACCCCGGAGGCGGCCACCGCGGCCACCGCCTCGCCGGCGCGTCCGACCGAGTCGAAGTATCCGACCACCGTGTGCTCGAGCGCGCGCGCCGGCCGCAGCCGAACGGTGATCTCGGTGACCACGCCGAGCGTCCCCTCCGCACCGACCAGCAGCGAGACCAGGTCGTAGCCGGCCACCCCCTTGGCGGTGTGCCGTCCGATCCGGACGAGCTCGCCGAGCCCGTTCACGAGTTGCAGGGCGAGCACGTAGTCCCGGGTGACGCCGTACTTGACGCAGCAGAGCCCGCCGGCGTTGGTGGCGACGTTGCCCCCGATGGTCGACCAGGGAGCACTCGCCGGATCCGGCGGATACCACAGCCCCCGCTCGGCGACGGCGGCCCGAAGATCGTCGTTGATCACCCCCGGCCCGACCACGGCCAGCCGTTCCCGCGGGTCGATCCGGGTGATCGCGTTCATCGCGTCCAGCGCGACGACCACACTGCCGGGCGTGGCGTTCGCTCCGCCGGACAGCCCGGTCCCTGCTCCGCGAGCGATCACCGGCGTGCGGTGCACCAGGCAGGCCTGCACCACCTGCTGGACCTGCTCGGCGCGACGCGCCCGGACGACCGCGGCTGGCAACTCCCAGGGCGCCCATTCGGCGTCGTCGTGGCTCAGCCCGGCGATCACGTCCGGATCGGTGAGCACGATGTCCGGCGGTAGCCGGCGGCGCAGCTCGCCGACGATCGGGACGGCGGTGTCGATGATCATCACCCCAGTTTGCCCCCGGCCTGGCCTTCCGGGCACGGCACCTGACACCGTGGCGGTATGAGCGAACACCGACCGGTGATGTGCTGGCTGACCGACATGGACGGGGTGCTGGTCCACGAACAGCGGGCGATCCCCGGGGCCGCCGAGTTCATCGCCGAGCTGCAGCGGCTCGGCCGCCGATTCCTGGTGCTGACCAACAACTCGATCTTCACCGCCCGCGATCTGCGGGCTCGGCTGCTGATTGCCGGCATCGACCTGCCGGAGGACTGCATCTGGACCTCAGCCCTGGCCACCGCACAGTTCCTGGCCGAGCAGAGTCCGGGTGCCTCGATGTTCGTGATCGGCGAGGTCGGACTGACCACCGCGCTGCACGAGGCGGGTTTCGTCATCACCGAACAGGATCCGGACTACGTGGTGCTGGGGGAGACCCGGACGTACTCCTTCGAGGCGATCACCCAGGCCATCCGGCATCTGGAGAAGGGCGCCCGGTTCATCGCCACCAACCCGGACGCCACCGGCCCGTCGGCCGAGGGGTCACTGCCGGCCACCGGTGCCGTCGCCGCACTGATCACCCGGGCCACCGGGCTGGAGCCCTACTACGTCGGCAAGCCCAACCCGTTGATGATGCGTTCGGCGCTGAATCGGATCGAGGCACATTCGGAGACCACGGTGATGATCGGCGACCGGATGGACACCGACGTCATCGCCGGCATCGAAGCGGGCCTGCGGACGTTCCTGGTGTTGACCGGGTCGACGAGTATCGAGCGGGTGAACGCCTTTCCCTACCGGCCGACCCAGATCGTCGAGTCGATCGCCGACATCGTGCCGCTGATCGAAGCGTGGTCGCCGACCGAGGACGAAGAACTGTCGGCAGACTGAGCGCCGACCGAGACGGGCACGGTAGCCAAACCTCAGTGCTCGAAGTCGGGGACGTCGATCTTCTTCACGTGGCCGTTGTCGAGGTAGCGGATGGTGAAACCCTTGGTCTCGAACGGGTTCTTCACCGCCGGCTTGATCGAGTCCGATCCGGCCGGGTTCGGGGCGGCCGGACCGGTCGACGCGGCGCTGCTTTCGGGCGGATCGGCGGGGCCGCCGGCGGTCTCGCTGCTGCAGGCCGCGAGCACCAGGGCCAGCGTGCCCAGCGTCACCGCCCCGAGGCTGCGCACGATCATGGGCCTGAGTCTAGAGAAGGTGAGCAACTCAGCCCAGAGTGTCGATGGTGCTCCGGTAGCCGCTGAGCTGGCGGTCGTTCGGCGTAGGGCTCGGCCAGTCGCGGACCGACCACCCGGTCGGCGGGTCGTTAGCCCGATAGGTCCAGGTCTTCGGGGGTGTCGCCACCGCACCTACGCTGTCCTCGGCGGTGTCCGGAGGGCGGGTGATCGGCACGTCGTGCAGGGTCGGCAGGCCCGGGAAGTTGATGTCCACGGTGCCCTGCGACGAGGGCAGCGCGGCGACGTCGGTGACCACGCTGACCTGGCCGCCGGCGTCCTGCAGTCCGGTGGTCCACAGCCTCATGTCGGTGCACAGGCACTCCTGCCGGCCGAGCCCGTTCAGCTCCGTCGTCATGCTCAGGGCCGCCAGCGGTGATCGCGATCGCCCGTTCACCGCGACGATCCGGGCACCGCTGGCGTAGCCGTCGGCGAAGTCGTAGGCCGCGGTCGAGTCGCGAGCCACCACCGGCGGTTCCAGGATGCTGTTGATCGCGGTGCCGGGGGTGAAGGTCTGCACCGTCCACTCGATCGAGGTTAGGTCCGGCCCGGCCAGCACCTGGTCGATGCCGATCCGTAGCTTCTGCCCGGGCGGCGCCGGGTAGGGGAACGGTGCGGTCCAGACCAGCGGCTTCACCGGGTCCGGTGCGCGGCTGAGGTCGACCCTTGTTCCGGCCCGGGGGACCTGGCCGATTGGGGTGACCGGCAGCCGGCTGAACACGGGCACCGTCATCACGTCGACGTCCACCCGCTCGACGTCGGCCGGCAGCACCGGATAGGCGACCTGCAGGACGGTGGTGATGCCGAAGCGCAGCTGCCGCTGGGCCACCCACAGGGGCGCGCACAGGCAGTGCTGCTGGGCGTCGGCCGCGGTCGCGGTGAGCGGACGGTAGACCCGATGCCGAACGGCGTCGATCAGGAAGATGTTGGTGTTGCCCTCGCCGAACCGGTTGAGGCCGAGGCTCAGCGATGCCGGGACGGCGGTTCCGGCGCGGTGCTCGGTGGTGGCCGGCGGGGTGAGCGACCAGTCGAGCACGGTGCCACCGTCGAACCGGCGGACGGCGTGCACGGCGATCCGGACCGGAATGGCGAGACCTTCGCCGCTGACCCAGAGCCGCTGGCCGAGCACCGGCAGCTGCCCGCCGCCGTTCGGCTCGGGGTAACGCAGCTGAATCAGCGAACTGGTCGGGCTGGACTCGGGGTTCTGCCCGGTGGTGGGCTGCGAATCTTGCTGGGTGAACAGCCCGGGTTCTTGCGCCTGGTAGGTGCAGCCGGTGAGAGCGACCAGGACGAACGCCAGCAACGCGACGACGCAGCCAACACGCATCCGCCGCCTCGCCGTCCTCGGCCTGGGCATGCCTCAATCTACGTCCGAATTTTCGTGACGAGGCCGGACATTCCCCGTGATCTCGTTTGGTTCGGGACGGCCGTCAGGGAAGCGGACCCGCAGTCGGCGCCCGAGTGAGCGGCCGAAGATGTTCGACCAGACAGGGGCTACATCAGTTGTTCTGATGTCGGCCCGGTCCCGGCTGCGAGGGTGCAGTTTCAGCGTTCGTTCCACCGTGGTGGGTTCGACGATGAGCCGACGGTCGGTAAGGGTCAGGGTGCCTCCCCAGCTGACGCGGGACTTGACCCGGTGCATCCAGCTGCTGTGTTGGCGCATGAGGATCTCCTCACCATCATCGAGACGGGGGGCCGGCCAGGCGAACCCGGTCCGACTGACGGGGTGGATCGCCATCACCAGGAAGAAGGCCATCACCAGGAGGAAGACTGATCGCCACCAGCGGCGCCGAAGTCGAGATCCGTCAGCTGCCTACTCGTCCGGGACGCCTCGTGAGTAGCCACGCCAGCCGAACGGAGGGCTCAGGCTGACCGTCAGCCCGCCTCCGATGGCACCCCGATGAACGGCCCGATCGCATCCCCGTGAACCGCCCGATCGCATCCCCGTGAACCGCCCTGGCGAGTCCGGAGATTTTGGTGTGTCCTGGGCTCGCCGGGGCGGTTCACGGGACGAGTTGAGGGAAGCGAGGGGTTGGCTCAGGACACCTCTCGGGAGTGTTCGGCAAACCCCGGTGACTGTTGGGGGACAACGTCGAACAGGTGGCCTGACGGGTCGCGCATGACTGCCCAGGTTCGGCCGTCGGCGACCTTCACGGCTCCTAGGTTGGTCAGTCGCGCCACCTCGGCCTCGACGTCATCTGTCTCGATGTCGAGGTGGAATCTGGCTTCGGCGTCCCCGACCTCTTGGAGCCCGACCCAGCACAGCGCCGCAGGCTTGCGAAGAGCAGTGAACTCGGGGAACTCGACCACCTGCTCCGCCTCGGCGTCCAGGGCAGCCGCCCGAAAGTCTCTGGTGGCCGCGAAGGTTGACGCCGGTGCGTCGATGACGATCTCGCGTAGCAAAACCCGATGCATCGTTGCAGTACACCTCAGCCGACCTCGAGTTTCATGTCCAGACAGATGACCGCTTTCCGACGATCCCCGCCCTTCGGTGGACGCGAGGCGTTCCCGGTTGCGACTCGCGGCCTTCGCTTTCAGCTTTCCGGCGCGAACACCGCCGATGGAGCCTCTTGGCGCGATCTCGACGGCCGAGCTTGCGACTCCTGGTAGCCATCGTCGAATCGGCGTACGCTTTATGCCGTCGCGAAAAACGATGGCCGAGACTGGGGCTGTCGCAGATAGGCCGAGGTCATCACGGACACCGGCCCAGCGTCTCCGATCGTGGCCCTCGTGGCCACCGTGGCAGGTCTCGCGCAGCGGGATCTGCGGACAGGAGCGCAACTATGAGCGCGACCATTTCCATCATCGGCGCCGGCCTCGGTGGTCTCATCACTGCCCGGGTGCTGATTCTCCATGGTTTCGACGTGGTGGTCTACGAGGCCGAGGCCTCGATCGAGGCCCGCAGCCAGGGCGGGCTGCTCGACCTGCACGAGTACAACGGTCAGCCCGCGCTGCGGGAGGCCGGCCTGTGGGATGAATTCGTGGCGAAGGTCCGACCGAACGAGGACGCCAAACGCATCGCCGACCAGACCGGCACCGTGCTGTTCGACCACCCTGGCAGCGCGACGAGCAGCCGTCCGGAGATCGACCGCGGCGACCTGCGCCGGCTGCTGCTCGACTCGTTGCCGGCCGGCACGATCTGCTGGGGCCACAAGCTCAGTTCGGTCCTCAGCCTCGGGGACGGACGTCACCAGCTCACCTTCGTCGACGGGCACCCTGTGCTCGCCGAGGTGCTGGTCGGCGCCGACGGCGCCTGGTCGCGGGTGCGGCCAATGCTGACCGAGGCCCGCCCGGACTACAGCGGCATCACGTTCGTCGAGACCCTGCTCCACAACGGGCCCGCGCGATACCCGGCGACCGCCGAGCTGATGGGCCAGGGAACGCTGATGGCACTGGCCCCAGGCCAGGGCATCTTGGCGCACCGGCACGCGGATGGGCGGCTCAGCACCTATGCCGCCGTGACCAAGGCGGCGGAATGGGTGGCGTCGGTGGATCTCGACGATCCGGTGGCCGGTTCGGCAGCGATCGCGGCCGAGTTCGCCGACTGGGCAGCGCCGTTGCGGACGCTGGTCTCGGAATCGGATACACCGGCCATCGTGCGCGCGATCTACGCGCTGCCCGCCGGGATCCGGTGGGCGCGTACTCCCGGCGTGACCCTGGTCGGTGACGCGGCACACCTGATGTCGCCGTTCGCAGGCGAGGGGGCCAATCTCGCCCTGTTCGACGGTGCCGAGCTGGCCCGGGCACTGGGCGAGTCACCCCAGGATGTCGAGGCCGCCCTGGCGGCTTACGAGCGGGATCTGTTTGCCCGCAGCGAACAATTCGCGAACGAGAGCGCCGCCAATCTGGTCCAGATGTTCGGTACTGACACGCCCGCCTCGGTGGTCGATCTGTTCCAACGCGTGCTGTCCTAGGCCGGGCCGCCGATACGGCCGGTATCTGTCCGGGCATGAACGGCCGGAGGCACGATTGCTCATGTTGTGGACCGGGAGGTTCCTCACCTGTCAACGGTGGACCGGCGCCGGGAAGGTAATCCAGCCATTCCGATCCGAGGGATCGGTGCTGACTTCGGGTTGCCGCACCACTGGCCTGCCGACCCCCACGTGGCTGTTCAACTGGTCATCGCCGACCGGCTCGTAGGCAGCTGGGTCGACCGGTCGAAAAACCCATCTAATGGCGCTCAAGCGGATCGCGGCCGCCGCCGGCGGTCCAGTCGAAACCTACTCGAAGGGGAGACCGCTAACCGCACCGTGCCCGGGCCTTACCTCCACACCGGGCCGTGCTCGCCGTCGGACCCCGTCCGACCGCCGGTTACAGATCAGGTAACGGCGTTGCCGCCGGCCACGCCGAGGGTTTCGCCGGTGGTGTAGCTCGATTCTTGGGACGCGAAGAAGACGTAGGCGGGCGCGACCTCGGCCGGTTGCCCGGCCCGGCCGAGGGGGACGTCGGCGCCGTGGTCCTTGGCCCGGTCGGTCGGCATGGTGGCTGGGATGAGCGGAGTCCAGATTGGTCCGGGGGCAACCGCGTTGACCCGGATGCCCTGCTCGGCGAGCTCGGCGGCCAACGCCCGGGTGAAGTTGCGGATGCCGGCTTTGGTGGTCGCGTAGTCGATCAGCTCGGGGGCAGGGTCTGAGGACTGGACCGAGCTGGTGTTGATGATGCTGGCGCCCCGGCTCAGGTGGGGGATGGCCATCTTGCACAGCCAGAACATGGCGTACAGGTTGGTTTTCATCACCCGGTCGAACTGCTCGGTGCTGATGTCGGCGATACCGCCGGATTGCGCCATCTGGAAGGCGGCGTTGTTGACGAGGACGTCGATGCCGCCGAGTTCGGCCACCGCCGTGTCGATGATCTGCCGGCAGACCGCCTCGTCTCGGATGTCGCCGGGACAGCGAACGGCCTTCCGGCCGGCCTGCTCGACCAGCTGGACGGTCTGGGCGGCGTCGGGCTCCTCCTCGGGCAAATAACTGATCAGCACGTCGGCGCCTTCTCGGGCGAACGCGATCGCGACCGCCCGACCGATCCCGGAGTCGCCGCCGGTGATGACGGCCCGCTTGCCGTCTAACCGTCCACTTCCCCGGTAGCTGTCCTCGCCGTGGTCGGGCCGGTCCTTCAACTCATCGGTCAGACCGGGATGCGACACCTGGTCGGCGGTGTGGGCAGGCTGAGGGTGCTGATCTCTCGGATCGGTCTGCGTCGTCTGGTCGGCCATGGACACCAACCTAGCCGCGTCGCTGCCCGGCTTGCCCCCGCCCATACGGCAGCCATGTCCACAGCCAGATTCACATCGACGGCGACAGCGGTCCGCCGGATCGGCGTGGTCGGGCTTATCGCCCTCGCCTGAGCTGAGCTGTCCGTGGACGGCGTCGGTCGCCTGCCACGACTTGTGCCGACACTATGGCGGCGGCCGCCTCGCTGATGCCGGATGTAAAACGATCCCGAACGTCGGTCTCATTGATGGGTGTGGACGTCGTGCCGAGGTGACCAGGAACCCCGCGGAGCTCATCGGTCGGGACGCCGTAGTAGGCGAGCAGGTTGTCCTCCGCCGATAACCGGTGGTCCGGCTGTTGGAACAGCCTCGCCCAACGCCACGAAAGTCTGACCCTGCGGACGGCCGGCCGGCGACGACTGCCAAATAGATGTCGTAACGGTGCAAAAGATCGGCCCACCACCGAACTCCTCAACGTAGACCTGCCGGATCCGGCCGAGATCGACACCGTCCACAGTTTCGACGTGGACACCACCGACGATCAACTGTTCAGCCTGATAGTGATCGGTCACGGGAATTCACCGTTCCCGGCCGAACGGTCGTGGCGTCCGTCCCACACCGTCGACGTCACTACCGCCGCGCGCATCTCTCTCGCCGGCGGACCCCCAGGTAGTTCTGCCGTCAGGGACGCCGTCGTGGGGATTCCCGAAGGAGGCAGAGGTGCGGGCGGAGACCAGCACCGCTCACGAGGCGAAGGGGGCGGGGCATGACCGGAGCTCGCAGCTGAACTCATCCGGGTTGCGATTTAAGTCGCTAAGAAAACTAACTGGTTGGTCCCCACTATCGGTCAATGGACTGGACCTGTTCAGGCCGACTGGGCTGTACAGCACCAGGATTCAGGCCAGCACCTCTTCTGGGCGTAACTGTCGAGACACCAGGTGCTGGGCCAGCTGGTCGAGGGTAGTTTCTGTCCGGTAGGCGTACCCGCGGAGAATGTCCAGGGCGACGTCGTTGGTGGTTTGCAGGTGCGCCATCAGGATGCCGACGGCGGTCCAGACAGTCATCCGGTCCTCCAGCGGATCGGTCTCCAGCCAGGCCGGGACGTTGAACGACCTCACCCCGCTGTCCAGACTTCCGGCAAGAATGGTCGCCGTCGGCACGGAGACCGCCTCGGCGATCGCCTCCGGCTCGGCGAACACCTCGCCTTGAGGGTCAGTGCTGTAGAGGTCCAGCACCGCAACAGTGGGGTGGCCCGGCACGCCGATCGGCAACGAACAGGTCGACCGATAAGGCGATCGTTCAATCAGCTCCTGGTGATACATCGGCCAACGTTGTGCGATAGCTGCCTCATCGGCCACGACCAGCTGCCGTTGAGCGGCCGCGGTCAGGCATGGCCCGTCGCCCAACGTCGTCTGGAGTCGTTCTGCGCTGGTGACGTCGGGGCTGCTCGCTGCAAACGGGATCCGCAACTGTGATCCCGTGCTGAGCCCCGCCCCATCAACCGGAATGGCCGGCAGACAAGCCCGGACCAGCACCATCGGGACCAACGCCGGATCAGGTCCGAAACGATCCAATGCGTATTGCACCTGGGCGGCGAACCGCTCACTCAAGCTCGTGGTCGTCACCGCCGAACTCCAGACTCGGAACTGCGACGAGAACTTGGGCCGGTGTCGGGGCCGGAACCAGTCAGACCGTGCCGGATGACGTGACCGGGTTCGAGTTGCGAACCCTCAAGACAGCCCCCCACCAGAGCAGCGGCTATCGAGGAGAGCGGAGCTTCGTACTTTCCTGACCACTGGATCAGCCTGGCCAATGCCTCCTGGGCGCTGAACCCGTAACAGCCCATCACGATGCCAGTAGCCTGCTCGAGCACCGGTTGATCCTTCAATCGCTGATGCATCTCGGCTAGCTCGCTGGCCGGCAACCGGACCGGTTCAACGGAATCGTCCGTTCGACAATCCCCAGCCGCCGACCGAAACCTCCGGGCGGCGTCGTCGTCCGGCGCTGACGGAGTCGATCGGGCGCAGTTCGGGGAGAAATCAAATGAGGTCGGGCGGGTCGATGACCGTCAGGTCGGCGGTGGGGCTCGAGCTGGCCAACCGGCGGGAGGGGCGCACCTTAGCCAACGGGTACTTCCCCAGCAAAACCCGCCGTCAACGTGTTCCCCTGGACGCGCAGACAGGTGCCCCCGGCCGGATGGAGGTCTGTCGAGTAGCGCCTTGTCCACTCCGCCAGAGGCAGGCCAGCCGAGGGATTTGGCCGTCCTCCCCGATACGGTCAGGGGGTTTGCCGTGGATAGAGTTTCGGGTGTAGAACGGCGCCAGGCTGGTCCGGGACGGTACAACGTGCCCGACCGCCCTGGATGTGTCAGTTCAGGAATGAACAGACTCATCCAACCCCTGTCGCGGTCAAACCACGGCCCGCGATCCATCCCGGTCGGCCTCCCCGACGTCTCACCAGTGTCGGTCCTGAGAAGCCAAGGACGTGCCGGCCCTTGAGTCCCGTGCCAGCGAAAGGTTCGCTGGGCTGCGGGCCGGCCGTGGACACGCTTAGCGGGAGCGCGGCCACGGCCGGACGGGGCGTCGATGCCACCTGGCAAAACGACATCGCCGGGGCCGATCACCTGCTATTGTCCATAACGCGGGGATCTAGCCCGAGGTCCCTCCTGTCCGGTTCTCCTTCATATTCCCAGTGACGGAAACCCCGAAATGGTCTCGCCCCCGGTTTCATTGCAACGCAACAGTCCGGACGGCGTCCCTGGTCGCCAGCACATCAGTGTTTGTAACTCGTCACTGCGCCCCGCGCAGGCGAGGGTAGACGTTCCCCCTAAACCGCCTGACTGGTCGACCATCCACCGGTGCACCGCCCGCTACGGACCCGGTTTACGCCGGCCAGTCAGGCACTACCGGCACCACACATACTCCAAACTAACCAGCCGCATGCAAAGACCTAACGCTTCCAATTAGAGCTGGAAACCGCCCCTGAGTATCCGGATTCTGGTGTGTCCTGAGTGCGACGGAGTGGGGATTTCTGAATTCTGGTGTCTGACACCAGGAGGAAAAACGGGACGACGCGGCCAATCCGATCGGGGGCCCGGCGTAGACGGTGCGTAGGTGGGTGTCCGCCAGGTCGAGGTCGACGCCGGTCAGCGGCCCGGCGCCCCGATCGAGGAATCGGCGGAGCTGAGCGGTTGCGCCGCGAGAGCGCAGAGCTGAGGCGGCCCAACGGATCCTCGAGGCGGGCTCAACTTCTCCGGCCGAGCTCGACCGGCACACCACTGATCGTGAAGTTCGTTACCACCCACCAAGGCCGCCGCGAAGCGGCCGGCCCGGTCTGGGCCGTCGAGCCGATCAGTACCGTGCTGTGCCAGCACGGTCTGCCGATAGCCGCATCGAACCACGACAACTCAACGCGACCCTGCCAGAGGCTCGACGAAGCGCCAAGTCGTCAGCCTGGCAACGAGTAATTCGAGACGGAAGTCGCTCGGGTACATACGCGCACGGCGGCGTCGACGGTGTGCGGAAGCTACCACCCTTCGGACAGCGTCGGCCGGGTCGGCGTGGCGGGTCTGTTGTGCCGGTCTTGAGGGTTTCTGAACCCGGCTCAGCATAAGCCGGGAGAACTGGGCAGAACCTGACCGGAACGGTCATGGTCACCGGCCGCCTCCTTGAGTTGTTGAGACTTCAATTCTGTTCAACGAAGCAACCACCCCGGCCGGGTCCCGGCCTCCCCCCTCCAGGAGTCACCATGTCGCGCACCGCCTCTCGCACCGCCACTGGCACCGCCACTCGTACCGCCAGCCGCACCGCCACCGTGTTGAAGTGGGCCGCCGTGCCGGCCGCGCTGCTGGCCTCCGGGGCGATCGTCGCCCAGGCCTCCTACTCCGCCTACTCCGCGACCACGGTCAACCCGACCAGCAACTGGACCTCCGGCACGGTGAACCTGAGCGATGACGACTCCAGCAGCGCCCTGTTCTCAGCCGCCAACCTCAAACCCGGCGCCACCGGCGCCAAGTGCATCGCCGTCACCTCCACCGGCAGCCTCGCCTCGGCCGTCAAGCTGTACGGCACCAACTACTCCACCACCAACGCCCTCGCCGGCTCGATCAACCTCAAGGTCGAACAAGGCACCGGCGGCAGCTTCGGCTCCTGCACCGGTTTCACCGCCCAAAGCAGCAACGGCACCTTGTTCAACGACACGCTGACCAACTTCGCCGCCAAAACCAACTTCTCCAACGGCCTCGGTGACTGGACACCGACCGGCAGCGGCTCAGAGACCAAGGTCTACAAGTTCACCTACACCCTCTCGGCCAGCGCACCGGACTCCACCCAGGGCGGCACCGCCGCCATCGGCCTCACCTGGGAAGCCCAGAACAGCTGACCATCGGTCCACTACAGCAGCCGACTCAGGTCGGCACCAGCTGAGCCGCTCCATCGGGGGAAAGCGGACCAGCCCGAAACCCGGACCCGGGCGGACCGTTCATCACGGCCATCCGGGTCCGGGTTTTCGACGTTCCCCCGGTGAGCGATACTTCGGCGCTGGCTGGGTAAGTACGCCCCGGTCTGCGCGAACCCAGTCTGCAGACGGATCTCTGACACTTGCCGCGGGTTCCTCGAGCGGACCAGATCAGCCCGTCCATCACGCGTGGTGTCAAAGAAGCAAACCGATGAGGACTGCCGTGTTCGCGCCCTCCTGACGTGTAAACGACCCAACGACGGCCGGGCTTAGTGGGGATCAGCTCAGCCCGGCGAGTTGTCGTGAAGTGGTGAGTTCCTCGGCCAGGTCTCGCAGCTTGACGTTGCGGTTCTGGCTGACCCGGATGAGCGCCTGAAAGGCTTGATCGGCGTTGATGTGGTAGCGCTCCATCAAGATGCCTTTGGCCTGCCCGACCAGGTCACGACTGGAAACTGCCCGCTGCAGCTGATCGATGCGCTGGGCGTCGGCGAAGGCGACGGCGGCGTGACTGGCGAACAGCAATCCCACCTGCTCGGACTCGTCGTCAAAGGCGTTCGCTGTCCGGCTGTACAGGTTGAGAGCCCCGAGGTTGTCACCCTCGACGTACAGCTGGAAGGACAACATGCTCGCCGCGCCGAGCTCGGCTGCACCTCGGACGAAGTCGGGCCATCTCTGTTCTCGGGTCATGTCCGGCACTCGGACCGTCTGATGTTCATAGACCGCGTCCAGACACGGACCCTGTCCGGTCGACGTCTGCAACGCATCGACCTGGATCGGAAGGTTCCCGCTGGGATGTTGGGACAGCACTTCCCGGCGCCCCATCACCACACTGAGCGAACCCTCCTCGGTACCCGGGATCAGCCGCACAGCCGAGCCGACCAGCTCTTCCAACATGGCCTCGGTGTCCTCGCGGGCCTGCAGGGACCGGGCGACCTCACTGAACTCTCGAGCAAGCTCGTTGATGTCGGCACTGCCATGGCTTTCTGCCGACGGCTCGCCCCGATCGCTGACGTGACCGCCGCCGGGCGTGTAGTCGGGGATGTCGTGGGGCACGCTGGTGGACACTTCGCCTCCTTGCCTGGGTCGTTGCCGTCTACAAGAGACGACTTCTCAATCTAGCGAAGACCCGGGAGTGCCGCGGAATCGTTAGGTCGGATCGGTTCCGTCACCGAATACCCGAGCCGCAGTTCTCGGTGACCCTGACGGGGTCGGGCTGGTCTCGGAGACGTTGCCGTCGGGCTGCGGCTCAAGGGCGTTGCCGAGGTGGGAGACGGCAGGGACGGCGCCGTCGATCGGCACCCCGTAGTAGTCGAACAGGTCGTCTTCTTGGTGGGTGGTCAGACTGTCGGCGGCGTCGACCGTCGGTGCGCCGGTGATCTTGTCCAGCGGGTAGGGGACGACGACCCGGTCTTCTTCTAGGTCGGCTTGGTGCAGAGCGACGAAGCTTTCCCGGCCCGGTTCTGCCGCCGAGTCGATGGTGGCGAAGCTGGGCCAGCCGGTGTAGTCGTCGAGGAAGACCCGACGGATCGGGCCGAGCCGGTTCCCGACCGTCGTCTCCATGCTCAGGTGTTCGGCGAGGACCTGTTCGGCCTCGTCCCGGTCGATCATCGTGTCCCCGTCCTTGCTCGTCGATCCAGCGATGCGGGCTGGTGCGGTTCTGTCGTCACAGCGGCTCGGGTGTCGCGGCCGTCTCGCTGCTCAGCTCGATGTCTTCTCGTTGCAGGTCGGCAGTGACGGCGGTGTCGGTAGTGACCACCCGGGTCCGGACCTGGATCCGTTCGACCGGCACCGTCCTGGTCGAGATTTCTACCTGTTCCTCGTGCAGCACGATGTCGACGCTTTGTGGCTGCCAGTCATAAGACAGGCCGGTGGTTGCCGGCTGTTCTGTGTCTGTTCCGTCCTGCAGCGGTTGGGGGACTTCTTCGACCCGCAACCGTTCCCGGCGTATCTCGACGGTGTGGGTGACCGTCTCGGTCTCCACATACTTGACCAGCCGGACCCGGCTGAAGACGCGGACCGGCAGTGATATCTGGCCGCGTTCGGCGAACAAGGTCACGTCGGCGGGGTCGTCGGCCGAGCACCGCCCGGGCTCCGGTCGGTGCTCGGCAGATCCACTATCGGCAGTCATCGGGTTTCCGCATTCATCTGGCGTCTCCTGGCGGAGTCGGACTGGTTGGTCCGGTAGGTGGTGGAGTAGTGGGTGGCCCGCGGCAACGTGTCCGCGCGGCCACCCGCCGAAGCTGTCTCAGATGGTGGTGTCGGTCAGGCTCAGATGGTGGTGTCGGTCAGGTCGGCCCGGTCGACGCGGCGGTGGAACCGCATACCGGCGAGGCCGCCGAGGATGGCCCCGACCAGCGCGAGAACGACGACCAGGATGCCGGTGATGATGGCGGCGGTGGTCACGTTGCCGCCGATGGGGAAGTTCGGCTGGCCGCTGAGCGGCTCAGCACGTTGAACCGGTTACCGGCGATCAGGCCCAGGATGGCCAAGACGACGGTGACGATGATGGCCCACAGCCAGACACCGACGCCTTGGCGGACACCGTTGAAGCGGGCCATCCGGCCGGCGACGTAACCGCCGGCCAGGTAGGAGACGAACACGACGACCAGCAACACGATCGCACCGACCAGACCGATCCGGTCGGCGCTACTGGCTGGCCTGGGAGGAGGTGACACCTGTGCTCGAACCCACCCCGAGACCGACCGCGGTCAGCAGAGCGGTCAGCAACACCGCGGTCCCGGTGGCGGTCAGCCAGCCGAAGAAGCAGGCACCGAACTTCATCCCGCCGAAGCGTTCCTTCTGCCGGCGCACCACCTCACGGCGAGTCCGGCTGAACGGGTGTGACGGGCGGACGGTCCTCCGTACCCGGACGGGCGGGCGTGTTGTCGTCGCGATCCTGCGGCGGGTTGATGGCGGTACTCACGGTGAAGCTCCTAGGGAAGTAAACAGACCAGCAACGACGACGGTCGCGACTGGGTCGAGCGCGTGGTTGCTGTGCGGCCGGACACTGTCCGTGCGGGACTGGTTCAGCCGGCCACCGGCGGCCTGCGCCGGCCGTTGCCGGCCGATGCAGGCGCCCAGGGTTGGATCTGTGTTCAGCGGTCGGTGTCGGGCACCTGGTCGGGATCGACCATTTCGATGTTTTCCTTGCGGACGTCTTCGGAGACGCTCTGGTTCTCGGTGACGGTCTCCTTGCCGAGCTTGACCCGCTCGACGGCGACGACGTCCTTGTCGACGGCCGGGACTTCTTCGTGGAGGACGACTTCGTGCTCTTCCTCGCTGATCTGTGCCCCGGAGTTAGCGGCGCCGGCGTTGTCGGTCGGTGATCGGTTCCCGCTCGAGGGTGACCTCTTCGTGGCGGACCGGGACGTCTCGGGTGACGGTTTCGGTGGTGACGAACTTCCGCAGCCGGGCCCGGCCGGACTCCCGGGTGGCGGTACCGAAGTTCACCTGCTCCTCCGAGCGGGTCATCGCGTCATCAGTGGTCGGACCGGACCGGTCCTCACCGACCGTCCGATCCGACATGTCGGCCCGGCCGTCGCCGTGCTCGGACGCGTCATCGGCGTCGGTCGGGACATCGGTGCTGTCAGCGGTTGCGTAATCCGCGTCAGGAGCAGCTGAGAGATCAGGCGTCCCAGCACGCTGCGGGGCCGCACCGTCGGCGCCAGTATCGGTGTCAAGATCGGTGCTGGTGCCAAGATCGGTGCTGGTGCCAAGATCGGTGCTGGTGGCGGGGTCGTCGAGGCCGTAGTAACGGTACAGCTCGTCCTCCTCCTGCGGGGACAGACGCCGTCGGCGTCGACCCGCGGGGCGTCCTTGACCTTGTCCTCGCTGTAGTCGACGTAGAGGTCGTTGCCCTCCACGCGGGCGCCTTCCAGCGGGACGAACGTCTCGGCGCTGCCGAACAGGCCGGTCTTGACCGTCGCCCAGGTCGGCTCACCGGTTTCGTCGTCGAGATAGACCTGACCGATGGTGCCGATCTTGTCCGAGTTCTGGCTGTAGGCCTTGCCGCTGAGCTGCTGAGCCTGCTGGGTGGTGATGGGCACGGTGTTCTCCTTCGTTGGTGACAGTCGCTGGCCCGAGATCCGGGATCACAGCAGGCGGCTTCGGACTCGAAGTCGCTCAAGGTGTGTCCGCACAGATTGGGCGGACGAAGAGTTTTCTTAACCGCCGTCGAACCGCTGTGGGCCGATGACGGTGGCGGACGCTGGCGTCGACGAAAGATAGGTCGCTACCTGAACGTGGCAGTGAACAGCCCGACCGCAAAGCCCGGGGAGGATCGTCAGGAAACCGAGCGTTTTGAGGGCCGCCCTGGACGGCAAGTCACCGCCAGCTTGTTTATCGGTGTCGGATTGGTGGTGTCGGTCGACGAGCCGAGCTTGCTGTTCTCAGCTGTCTTGAATGGTCTGTTTCGACTGCTGAGCCTGGTCCTGGACGTTCCCGGCTGCGGACTGTCCTTCGGATTTAACGGTGTCGGCGGCATCGGTTGCGGTCTCCTTAACCGACTGCGCAGCTTCCTGGGCAGGAGCCTTCAGGTTGGCCGCAGCATCCTTCGCCGCGTCGGTGACCTGTTCCTTGACCGGTTCGAGGTTGGCCTTCAGATTTGCAGCGACCTGCTGTTCTTGATCGGAAGCAGGAATCAGGCCGGCGATCAGCGCGCCGAGACCGAAAGCCACCAACCCCGCAGCGAGCGGGTTCCCTTGGGTCTTGCGCTTGAGCGCGTCGGGTGCCCCCGATGCAGTCTCCCTTGCCGATGCCACCGCGTTCCCGGCGCTTCCGTCGGACGAGTCTGATCCCATGATCTTGTCCTTCAGGTCGGCGCCGCGGTCCTTGACCTTGTTGACCTGCCGTCGGGCGATGGTCTTGGGATTGGCTTCCTCGCCGAGGGTGTCGACGTCGTCGCTGAGCCGCTGGCGGGTGGCTTCGATGTCGGCGCGGATCTGGTCGGGGTCAGTTACTCATCAGTTCTTCTCCTCTTGCCCTTTGAGTGCGTTCGGGATTTTGCTCACGCTGTCGGCGGTCTGCGGAAGACCTTTGATCCGGTCGAGTTCTTTCTTGCCCACCAGTGCCAAGACGGCTGCAACGATCGCCCAGATCACGGCAACAATCAGACCGGACCACTGGTTGCCGATGAACTGTCCCAGACCCCAGACTGCTGAAACCGAGACGAACACCAAGAACAGCAAACCTGCGATGGCGGCCCCGGCGAACATGCCGACACCTTTGCCCGCATTGCTGGCCGACTGCTTGGCCTCGGCTTTAGCCAGCTCAACCTCTTGGCGAAGCAACGTCGACACGTCGCGGGTGACGTCGCCGAGGACGGAGCCGATCGAGCGAGGCGCCTGCTCCTGCTCCTGCTCGGGGTAGACGCTGCTCATCGGATGACGTCGTCGTTGCGGAATCCGCCGGTCGCATCATCGGGTCCGTAATCAAGTACGTTCTCGACCGGTCGACGGGCGAATGTCGACACTGCTGTAGGCATCGGTCCGGGGTCGGGGAACTCCCGACCTGGAAGCCGGGACCTGCGCCGCCGACGGGTGCAGACTGCCCAGAGGACGCCGTCCGGGTCGCCGGCGCGCCGTCCAACCCGTCCTGGTCTTGTCGTCTTTGACCTCGTGCGGCGAAGCCCCGGCTCAGCCGGCCGACAGCGATTCCGGCAACGGCGGCACCGATCAGGAACGCTGCCGGTCGGCGGCGGGCGAAGGACTGGACTTCTGCGAGAAGATCCCTTGGCTCGTGCTTGTCCAGCCAGCGGAAAATTCTCGTCCCTTGTCCGCACCCTGGCGGACAAGATCAGTCAGCGGACCGGAGTCCTCACTCCTCGAGGCCATCGAATCGAGCTCTCGGAATAGGAGCCCACGATGCCGGCCAACGCTGCTGCTGGCTGCCGACCTGATCGTTGGCCTCCCCCTTCACCTGCTCCAGCAGTCCACTTGCCTGGGATTTGGTCTCCTCGACCACATTCTGGGCCTGACCCTTGGCCGTGTCGGCAACGTGTTTGCCGGCATCCGCTGCCGTGTCCTTCACCGCAGTAGCTTCCTGCTTGGCCGTGTCCGTGCCCGAAGGCTGAGTCGCGGTCGGAGTCGTCGAGTCTGGTGTGTGGGGCGGCCAGACCGGGGCGGTGCCGGGGCTGCTCAAGTCGGGGCTGCTCGGGTCAGGACGATCGTGAGTGGGTCGAAAGCGGTAGCGCCGCGGTCGTCGTATGGATCCTGCGTCATGGTGTTCCTCCCAGATAAGATCCCGTCGGCTAGGGCGCTTTACACTGTAAGCCATGTCGAGCGTGGCCAACAACGACCCGGCTATCCCCATCGGTCTGGAACGATGGAGCGATGGGAAACTCACGAAGCGGGGTCGAGCACCCGGCGGCCAAGGCCGTGGTCTGAGCCGGGACCTGGTGGTGGCCACCGCGCTGGACTACATCGACACGAACGGCACCGCGAATCTGTCGATGCGCGACCTCGCGCAACAGCTCGGGGTGGAAGCCATGTCGCTGTACCACCACGTCCATGGCCGCGAAGACCTGCTTGAAGGCGTGGTTTCCCAGCTCCTCACCAACCTGACCACAATCTGGATGAACAGCTGTGGAACCACTGGCAAGGCTTCCTCCAGACCCTGGCGCACGAAACCCGACAGATCGCCACCGAGCACCCGAACGCCTTCCCCCTCGTCGCCACCCGCCACCCGTCCGCGCCGTGGCTTCGACCACCCCTACGCAGCCTCGAACTCGTCAGCACCGTCCTCACCACGCTCACCGACCAAGGCTTCACCGACCAGCAGGCCGTCGACACCTACCGTGCCTTCAGCAGCTTCCTGCTCGGCCAGCTGCTCCTCGAGGCCTCGATCCGCGGGGCTGACACCGCGCCGGCCGAGGAACCCCTCGACGAAGGCGACGCAACGATCAGCCACCAAGACGGCGTCCTCGACCTCACCGACTACCCGAAGCTGCAACAGCTACGCCCACAGCTAAGTCAGGACCGCAGCGAAGAGGAGTTCGAGGTCTCCCTCGAGAATCTGCTCGACCGCATCGACCGAGCGGTATCCCAATAGAGTCAGTGATCAGCGCTCCGGG
>CAVQDD010000003.1:0-5411 GCA_963711185.1 uncultured Actinomycetota bacterium
GCCGACCGTGACCCGGTCGTCGATCTGGAACGGCAGCGGTGCTGCTTCGCTCAGCACCTCGAGTTCGGCGGTGACCACTTCGATCTCGCCGGTGGGCAGGTCGGGGTTGGCGTTGCCCGATGGTCGCAGCGACACCTCGCCGGTGATCGTGATGCAGTACTCGTTGCGCAGGTCGTGTGCACCGGAGGCGTCAAGCATCTCGTCGCGCACCACCACCTGGACGACACCGGAGGCGTCCCGGAGATCGACGAAGGCGACGCCTCCGTGATCACGGCGGCGGGCGACCCATCCGGCGAGGGTCACGGTGGTTCCAGCGTGCTCGGCACGGAGTGTGCCGGCACCGTGGGTGCGCATCACGAACTGCTTCCTTCCATCTGTTGTCGGTTCATCGGGGCGGATCGAACACCTGATCCTACGGGGAGCATCGACCGTGTCCGAGTCCATTAATCCGTCAACTCCGAGACCAACTGTCGGTACCCCGTGGCAGAGTCCGTTACGTGATCGAACGGTTGAGGGCCCGGCAGGAGTGGCAGTTCTTCGCCGCGCTGCCCCGCGCTCACACCGGGCTCGCCGCTGCCTGGTGGATCCTGCTGGTGCTCAGTGGCGTGCTGCCCGCCGCTTTCGCCGTGGCGACCGGCCAGACGATCCGTGCGGTCGAGGGCGGCGGCCGACTGGCGGCGGTCCTGGTCTTCGTCGGCGTGGTCTTCGTGCTGATGCTGATCGTCGGTCCGATCCTCACCGCGGTCAGCATGAATCTCGGCAACCTGTTGTCGGCCTGGCTGAACGAGCGACTGATCAACAGCTGTGTCGACCCGCCGGGCATCGGCCACCTGGAGGATCCCGAGCTGGCCGACGATCTGACCACCTCGCGGGAGTTCGACCGCGGGATGACCGGGCCTCCGATGTATCTGAACCTCGACTTCATCGCCACCAGCCTGGTCGGCACGGTCGGCGGGGTGGCCTCTGCCGTCGTGCTGGCGGGCTTCACCTGGTGGGCGCCCGTGGTGCTGGTGCTGGCCTGGGGGTCGACGCACTGGTTGCTGCGGGAGAGCGGGGTCTGGAAGGACCGCAACACCCCCGAGGTCCGCGTCGGCCCAGCGGCACGCGGACTACGCCTACCGGCTCGCCGTGGATCCGCAGCCGGCCAAGGAACTCCGGCTGTTCGGGTTGGCCGGGTGGGCGGTGGCCCGATTCATCGACCGAAGAAAGCTGCTCTTCGAACTGCAGCAGCGGGCGACCCGGCTGCGGGAGAAGTCGGTGGCCCTCTGCATGATCATCGTGGTGGTCGCGAACGTGGCCGTCTTCGGCGCTCTCGGGTCGCAGGTCGCCTCGGGCGTGCTGCCGCTGGACCGTTTCGTGGTCTATCGCGCAGGTCGCGCTCGGCGTCAGCCTGATCGCCTTCGGCGGGCTCAACTGGGCGCTGGACGGCGCGTCCGCGCCGGTCGCTGCGGTCGCCCGGCTCGGTCCGGCGATGGCGCCGCTGGGTGCACTGCCGCTCGGCTCGGAGCCGGCGGCGAACCATCCGGCCACCGAGGTCGCGTTCCGGGACGTCTCTTTCGGGTATCCGGGCACCGACCGGCAGGTGTTCTCCGGCCTGACCCTGACCGTGCCGGCCGGATCCTCGCTGGCCATCGTCGGACAGAACGGTGCCGGCAAGACGACGCTGGCGAAGCTCCTGTGCCGGCTCTACGACCCGGACGCGGGCGCCATCGAGGTCGACGGCATCGATCTGCGGCGACTCGATCTCCCCGGTTGGCGGAGCCGGGTGACCGCGGTGTTCCAGGACTTCGTCCGGTTCGAACTGCCGCTGCGCGCCAACGTCGATCCGACCGGGCAGGCGAGCGACGCCGACGTCCGGGCCGCGCTGGCCGACGCCGGTGCGAGCGACCTGGCCGATCTCGACACGCCGCTCGCCAAGGGCTATCCGGGCGGCACCGACCTGTCCGGCGGCCAATGGCAGCGGGTGGCGCTGGCCCGGGCACTGTGCGCCGTCCGCCGGGGCGCCGGCCTGGTGCTGCTCGACGAACCGACCGCCCAGCTGGACGTCCGCGGCGAGGCCGCGGTCTTCGAGCAGGTGCTCGCCGCGACCCGCGACGTCACGACGATCCTGATCTCGCACCGCTTCTCGACCGTCCGGCAGGCCGACCGGATCTGCGTGCTCGAACACGGCCGGGTGATCGAGCTCGGCAGTCACGACGAGCTGATGCTGCTCGGCGGTCGCTACCGCACGATGTTCGAGCTGCAGGCGAAGCGCTTCGAGGCCACGATGGACGACGAGGGGGTGGTCTTCGATGTCCTCTGATGCTGATCTTCGGCCCGCTGCCTGTCCGTTCGATGTGGCGGCTGTCCAAGCTCGGCTACACCCACGAGCCGCGGCTGGTGATCGTCGTCGTCGCGCTCACCTTGCTGCAGGCGGTGCCGGATGCACTGTTCGCCCTGTGGCTGGCCCTGCTGGCCGGCGCCATTCTCGATCACGACAACCGGCTGATCTACGGCATCGCCGGCGCGATGGCAGCCTCGGCGACCCTGACCTGGTTGCTGCGGGTGATCACCAGCCGACTCACTCGCCGCTTCCGTGATCGGGTGACCATCGCGCTGGAGACTCACGTGGCGACCCTGCAGGCGGGGGTACCGAGTCTCGAGCTGCACGAGAGGTCGGACTATCTCGACCGGTTGTCGGTGCTGCGGAACCAGGTCTTCGTGCTCGACCACATGTACCTGTCGCTGCTCGGCACGATCGGTTGGCTCGTCCGGGTGACGATCACCCTCGGTCTGCTCGCGTCGATCCATCCGCTGCTGCTGCTACTGGCGGTGTTCGCCGTGCCGACAGTGATCAGCTCGTCCTGGCGTCCGGCGGTGGAGCGGCAGGTCGAGGAGTCGTACGCCGCACACAGCCGATTGGCCGATCACCTGTTCGCGACGGCCACGACCGCCGCGCCGGCCAAGGAGATCCGGGTCACCGGCATCGGGCCGGACCTGGCGGCCCGGCGGCGGACCGAGTGGCAACGCTGGTTCGCCCCGGTCGCCCGGGCCCGCTGGATCACCGCTGTCTCGCACGCGGTCGCTTGGGCCATCTTCGGGCTCGGTTACGTCGGGGCTGTGGTCTTCGTCGCGGTCGGCCTGGATGCACCCGTCGGCTCGGTGCTGCTGATCCTGGCTGCCGGGGCCCGCCTCGCGTCCTACGTCGCCGGCACCATCGGCGAGATCGGCTTTCTCCGCGGAGTCTGGCTGGACGGCTCACGCCGGCTGGTCTGGCTCGAGGATTATGTGGCGGCCGTCGATGCCCGGGCTGACCTGACAGTGCCCGATCGGATCGCCGACGGGATCCGGCTCGAGGACGTCACCTTCACCTATCCCGGGGCCGGCCGCAACGCCCTGGACGGAATCGATCTCACGTTGCCGGCGGGATCGGTGGTGGCGATCGTCGGCGAGAACGGGGCCGGGAAGTCGACCCTGGTCAAGCTGCTGGCCAAGCTGTACGAGCCGACGGCGGGCCGCATCCTGGTCGATGACCAGGAGCTGGCCCGGATGCCGGCTTCGGGCTGGCGGGAACGGGTGACCGGGGCGTTCCAGGACTTCTTCCGGTTCGAGTTCACCGCCCAGCACAGTGTCGGAGTCGGCGAACTGCCGCGGCTCGACGATGCGGACGCGGCCGGCGGTGCGGTCGCCCGGGCCGGCGCGACGGATGTGCTCGAACGACTGCCGCACGGCCTGAGCAGTCAGCTCGGTGCGACCTGGACAGGAGGCGAGGAACTGAGCTTCGGGCAGTGGCAGAAGGTTGCCCTCTCCCGCGGCTACATGCGCGAGGGGCCGTTGCTGATGATCTTGGACGAGCCGACCGCTGCCCTGGATGCCGAGACCGAGCACGAGCTGTTCGAACGGTATGCCGATGCGGCCCGCACCAGCCGCAACGGCGGCATCACCGTGCTCGTCTCGCACCGGTTCAGCACGGTCCGGATGGCCGACCTGATCGTCGTTCTCGACGGCTCCCGACTCGCCGAGGTCGGCAGCCATGACGATCTGCTGCGCCGCAACGGGAGCTATGCCGAGTTGTACCGGATCCAAGCTGCGTCCTACCGGTGACCCGGCAAGTAGCCTGGCCAGATGACCCGGGTGTCCCTCGTGCTGGCGGCGCTGCTGTTCGCCGCCCTCGGGGTCGTGGTCAGCCCGGCACCGGCGTACGCCTGCAGCTGTCGGGGTACGTCGACATCGCGCGCCGTGCGCGACGCGGATGCCGTCTTCCGCGGTCGGGTCACCGCCAAGGAGTCGGCCGGCAAGCGGGACGAGCAACGGATGGATCTGCGCTTCGAGGTGGACGCGGTCTACAAGGGCACCGTCTATCGCGACCAGGTGGTGGCTTCACCCAAGGACAGCGCCGGCTGTGGTCTGAATCCCGAGTCCGGCACCACCTGGATCATCTTCGCCGTCGAGGGTGTCGAAGGAGCCGGTGACGACGCTGTCAGCCGGCTCGTCACCACGTTGTGCAGCGGGAACCTTCCGACGGCGAGTGCTCCCGCCGTGCTCGGCGAACCACGCGGCCCGTTGGACGGGGCCTCCGACCGGGATGAGAAGTCCACCCAGGTGGATCGACGACTCACCCGCGGCCTGGCGATCGGCGGCATCGGCCTGCTGTTCGTGGGTGCGCTGTCCGTGATGGCGCTCGCGGTGCTCTGGCGACCGGGCCGGCGATCATGAGACGTCGACTGCTCGCGGTGTTGCTCGCGGCGCCGCTGATGATCATGATCGGCGTCGTCGGGCTGGAGGTTTGCGCGCCCCGGGCCGCCGCGGGATGCATCTACAACGCCGACGACCCCGCCCTGACGGCGTCCGCCGACGTGATCTTCACCGGGGAGATCGTTCGCGACCAGACGGCCAAGCTCGGGCGGGAGCGTGAGTACACCTTCCGGGTCGCGAAGGTCTACAAGGGCGCGGCCTATTCCGAGCAATTGGTCGCGACCGATAACAGCAGCGAGTCGCTGGCCATCAAAGGCCCAGGCACCTTCCTGGTGCTGGCCAATTTCAATTCCGGCGAAACCTCGGGGCCGGTGACCCGGCTCGTCACCAACGGCTGCAGCGGAACCCGGCTGATCACCGGGGACGCCGCGGTGCCCAGCGCACTCGGTCCGGGCCAGGACCCGGCCCTCGGGTCGTCGCGCAGCGTCACGTCGCGGTTCACCGGAAAGCTGTGGATGGTGGCCGGTCTGGCCTGCATCGCCGCCGCGATCGTCGTCAGCCGCCGGGCGGCGCGTCGGCGCAACCCCGAACAGCCCTGACCGAACCGCTTCAGCCCGGACGGAAGGCGGAGCCGGTCTGCTCCAGCGCACCCTCGGTCACCGGCAGCTGACCGCGACGGACGGCCTTGACCAGGTCGCCGTGGTCGGCTTCGGTCTGGTCCGCGTACGCGCGGGCGA
>CAVQDD010000004.1:0-5360 GCA_963711185.1 uncultured Actinomycetota bacterium
TGACTGATCCGTGGGTGGTTCAGCGCGGCTAACGGGCAGCACGCCGTTCCCTGCTTAGGTTCTGGGCTTGTCAAGGGTCCGGAATCGTGCGGCAGGAGAACGGCATGCGTGGGAAGAGCATATTTCGAGGTGTCGTCGGGGTCGAGAAGGCCACGGTCGAAGACGTCTGGTTCGAGGAGTCCGGCGGCCGATCGGTGGCGGTGGTCGCGGTCCGGGTCTGGAAGCGGCAACGATCCCGGTGTGGGGTGTGCGGGCGCCGGTGCCCCGGCTATGACGCCGGCGATGGGCGCCGTCGGTGGCGCACGCTGGACCTGGGCACGATGGTGACCTTCTTGGAGGCCGACGCGCCGCGGGTGCACTGTCCGGAGGATGGGGTGGTCGTGGCCGCGGTGCCGTGGGCGGCGCACGGCGCTGGTCACACCTGGGCGTTCGACCGTCAGGTCGCCTGGCTGGCGGTGAACTCCTCGAAGTCGGCGGTGACCCAGCTGATGCGGATCGCCTGGCGCACGGTCGGGGCGATCGTGGCCCGGGTGGTCGCGGCCAACGACCAGGTCCGGGCCGCGGCCGGTCTGGACCGGCTGGACGGGCTGCGGCGGATCGGGATCGACGAGATCTCCTACCGGCGCGGCCAAAAGTATGTGGTGGTCGTGGTCGATCACGACACCGGCACTCTGGTGTGGGCCGCCGACGGCCGCAGCAAGGACACGATCCAGGCGTTCTTCGACCAGCTCGGCCCGCAGCGGACCGCCCAGATCACCCACGTCATCGGCTGACGCCGCGGAGTACATCGCCAAGGTCGTCATCGCCCGCTGCCCCGACGCGGTCCGCTGCGCCGACCCGTTCCACATCGTGCAGTGGGCCAACGAAGCCGTGACCCGGACCCGCGTCGATGCCTGGAACCAGGCCCGGGCCCTGATGCGGGCCGAGGCGAATCCGATGACCGGCTGGGCCCGGCGTCACCAACACCTCCCGGCCCGGGACCGGGTCGCCGCGCTCAAGGGCAGCCGGTTCGCCTTGTGGAAGAACCCGGAGAACCTCACCGAACGCCAAAAGGCCAAGCTCGACTGGATCACCGCCAACGAACCCGGCCTGTGGCGCGGCTACCAGCTCAAAGAACGGCTCCGGCGGATCTTCAGCCTGCCCGCCGACGAAGCGCCCGCCGCCCTCGACGCCTGGCTCAGCTGGGCCCGACGCAGCCGACTGCCCGCCTTCGTCGACCTCGGACGCAAGATCAGCCGACAACGCGAACCGATCCTGGCCGCGATCACCCACAACATGTCGAACGCGCTGGTCGAGTCGGTCAACACCAAGATCAGACTCCTGACCCGCGTCGCCTTCGGCTTCCACTCCGCCCAAGCCCTCATCGCCATCGCCATGCTCAGCCTCGGCGTCGACAGACCAACCCTCCCCGGACGAAAATCCACCCACAGATAGAGCAGGAGATTCGAAGTTTCCTGGGTACAGCGACGGATTCCCACGACGTATACGTGGGAAACCGACAGCACCCGAGCGGTTGGCGGCCCACCAGGTGAGGAGTTCGTCGCGGGCGCGGTCCGCGCCGAGGGGGCCACGGTCGAGGCGGAGGTCGAGCAGGAACTTGTACGCCTCGCCGACGGCCCGGCCGGGCGGGATGCCGAGGATCTCCATGATCGCGTTGCCGTCCAGGTCGGGCCGGATCGCGTCCAGCTCCTCCTGGTCGCGCAGCTCGGCGATCCGTTGCTCCAGGTCGTCGTACGCGGTGCGCAGCCGGGTCGCCTTGGCCTGGTTCCGGGTGGTGCAGTCGGCCCGGGTCAGCACGTGCAGCCGGTCCAGCTGATCACCGGCGTCGCGGACGTACCGGCGAACGGCGGAGTCGGTCCAGGCTGCCGGCCCTCGCCGTAGCCGTGGAAGCGCAGGTGCAGATCGACCAGGTGGACACGGCGTCGATCTCGTCACTGGGATAGCGCAGCGCGGTCAGCCGCTTCTTGACCAGCTTCGCCCCGACCACGTCGTGATGATGGAACGACACCTTGCCGCCCGGCTCGAACCGCCGCGTCTTCGGCTTGCCGACGTCGTGCAGCAGCGCCGCCAGCCGGTTGATCAGGTCCGGCCGCTGCGGCAGCCGGTCCTCCAGCTCGATCGCCTGGTCCAGCACGGTCAGGCTGTGCTGATAGACGTCCTTGTGCCGGTGGTGCTCGTCGCGTTCGAGCCGCAGCGCCGGCAACTCGGGCAGCACCCGGTCGGCCAGCCCGGTGGCGACCAGCAGGTTGAGCCCGGTCCGGGGCCGGTCGGTCAGCAGCAGCTTGGACAGCTCCTCGCGGACCCGTTCGGCCGAGACGATGTCGATCCGCTCCGCCATCTCGGTCGCCGCCCGGACCGCGTCGGGCGCCGGCTCGAAGTCGAGCTGGGAGGTGAACCGGGCCGGCCGCATCATCCGCAGCGGGTCGTCGCTGAAAGACTCTCCGGCGCCGCCGGGGTACGCAAGCGCCGCGCGGCCAGGTCCTCCAGGCCGCCGTACGGGTCGTGGAACTCCTTCTCCGGCAGCGCCACCGCCATCGCGTTGACGGTGAAGTCGCGCCGGACCAGGTCGCCCTCCAGCGTGTCCCCGTACAGCACCTCGGGCTTGCGGCTCTCCGGCCGATACACGTCGGCCCGGAAGGTGGTGATCTCGATGACCCAGGTCGGTGCCGGCGTCGATCGATCTTGCGCCGATCGTGCCGTACTCCTTGCCGATCGTCCAGACCGCCGGTCAACCGCCGCAGCAGCGGCTCGATATCGTCCGGCCGGGCCGACGTGGTGAAGTCGAGATCGTGCCCAGCCGGCCGATCAGGGCGTCCCGCACGCTGCCGCCGACCAGAAACAGCCGGTGCCCGGCCGCGGCGAAGAGCCCGCCGAGGCGTCGGCGACCGGGGCGATGCGGAGCAATGCGGCCACCGCAGCGATCTGTGCGGCATTCAGCCTGGTATCAGACACGTTGGCCTACTCTACCGAGCACGAGTCGCTGCTGCTCGGCTGGTCGAAACGGCTTGTCACCCGACGCGGCACTTAGGATGGGCAGGTGAGGAGGCGGTGCGCGTTTCGGCTGATCCGCGCGCTGCTGGCGGTGGCGAGCGTGCTGGTCGCCGGTCTGATCACCGCCCCGTCGGCCGCTGCCGTAGAGCCGGCACGGTTTGTCGACATCACCCTCACCTCGATCAAACCGGCGCTGCCGACCCGCGACGGCACCATCACCCTCACCGGCCGGGTGCGGAACATCAGACGGCGAGCGCTCTGACCCGGCTCTCGCGCCCTGTTCTGGCGTAACGAAAGCCCCGATCACCAGCCGCGAGGGTCTGGACCAGGCGCTCAACTCGGCGTCCAACGACCCCCTCGGCCGCCGTTTGTTCAACCAGGACTTCCAGGATCTCTACACCGATGCCGATCCCATCTCGGAGCCGAACAAGTCGGTCGACTTCCGGATCAAGGTCGACGTCGCCGACCTGGCGCTCTCGGAGAGACGACGGGATCTATCTGATGGGCGTGCACGTCCTGCAGGACACTGACAACTTCGCCATCGGCCGCAGCCGGATCTTCGTTCCACTGGTCGCCGCCGAGCCTCGAACGGCCGTTGAAGATGACCTCCATCGCGATCCTCAACAGCCGACCGTCGTTGATCAGCAAAGGGGTGCTGTCCGATGATCACCTTGCCGAGGAGGTGTCGAGCAAGGGTCGGTTGACCGCACTGCTCGAGCGCCGCCGACACCGATCGAGCATGACGTTCGCGGTCGACCCGGCGCTGATCGAGGAACTGCAGACCATGAGGGCCGGCTATCAGGTACGCCAGGCCGACGGCGCCCTGGTGGCCGGTACCGGCCAAGCGGCGGCGGCGGAATGGCTCGACAAGTTCGCCGAACTGAAGGCCGACCACGACGGATACCGGCTGTTTGTTCGGTTCGCCCGACCTCGCTGCGCTGACCCACTCCGGCCAGCGGGCGCCGATCCGGGCCAGCGTCGCGGCCAACAAACTCGTCGGCCTGACCAGTTCACTGCCGCTGCTCGTCTTTCCGGCCGGCGGCGCGGCCGACGCCGACACCATGGCGACGATCGCCTCGCTGAATCCGAAGGCGGTGCTGCTCGCCGACACGTCGGCCAAGGGGAGACGGTCCGCTGCTCGCGGGTGCTGTGGTCGCGGGGCAAGAGCAGTGCCCCGATCGTCAGCTTCACGGCCACCGGCCGCCGGGGGCGGCCCCGGACCGGATCCGCGCAACACCGCACCGCAGATCCAGCAGCGGATCCTGGCCGAGACCTGGATCCAGGCCACCACCGCGACCGACGACGCCGCGCGCAGGGGCGGGTCCGGGTGATCACCTCGGCTGTCGCAGGCCCGCGGCGACGACAGCGAGCGATCGACGCACCGTGGCTGAAGCACGAGCACGCTGACTGAGCTGCTCGACACCGTGCCGAAAAGCCTGGACCCAGCGCTTATTCCGCTACCCCGCGGCGGCCCGCGGTGCCGAACTCACCGGCGGTCAGCTGGAAGGGCCTGCACACCATCTGAATGAGGAGCTACGACACCTACGCGGACGTGCTGGTCGACGGCTCGGCGGTCCGGGCCGTTGGGTAACGCCGCGGTGTCCCGCGCCGCGTAGCTCGACCTGGCGCCGGCACGACGCTCCTCGCCGGGCCCCCTGATGATCCCTCAGCAGGCGATGCTCAACGAGATCCTGTTCGACAAGATCCGGGTGAGCAGCGAGTGCCCACGTCCAGACGCGCTCCGGGAGGGTGTCGTCTTCCCGATCACCATTTCAGAACGACCTGGACGCCACCGACCCCCTCCAGCGACGTGAACGCGGTCCGCTGGAGCTGGTCTTCGAGCTCCGACAACCGCCAGCGGCTGTCGATCAAGCCCATCGAAGCGCCGCTCGTCCGCGCCCAGGACAGCGTGACCGAGAACGTCGGCGGTGACGGCCAAGGCCAACGGCACGGTACCCGGTGACCGCGCAGCTGAAGACCAAGTCCGGCCACGACGTGGGTCGGCCGTTCACCATCGACGTCCAGGTGACCCAGAACGGCACGACCGGGTGGGCGATCGCCATCGCCGCGGGCCTGGTGCTTGCCGGATCGACGGCCCTGCGGATCCGCCAGGTGTCCAAGGAACGCGCCACGTCCGCGCCGACCGGCGAAGAGTCCGTACTGACCTCAGCTCCACCGACCGATGACCCCGGCTCCGCCCCGGTCTACACCGACGACGACGTCTCCGCTCCATCCGAGACGACCGCCGGGATCCGTGATGTCTGACACCTCGACCTCCAAACCCGCCCCGCCAACGACCGACGACGAGACGGTCCCCCGACCAGCCGTGGCGCCCGCCGATTCCGCCGGCCGGGTCTCCCGGCTGATCT
>CAVQDD010000005.1:0-13118 GCA_963711185.1 uncultured Actinomycetota bacterium
CAGCGCAGCCCACTGGCCGAACTCGCCAGCACCTTCGTTTTGCAGCGCTGGCCATGGGCTCGAGTGGGACCCGACGCCGGAGAGCGGCGGCGAACCGCCGTCATCCCGGGCGACTCCGGCCGGGTCGAACGCTAGCCAGTCCCCGCCAGCCGCATCGTCGCCATCCGCTGTCTACGGCCCAAGAGCACCGAACGACACCGCACCTGCGCGAGATCCCCATCACTGATCTCGCGCCGCTCCATCCCACCCCCGCTGCTCGCCCACCTCGGGCTGGCGCTGTCCAAAGCCAGCTATACAAGTCGCCCATGTTCGCGAGCCTGGTGAGACGTCAACCTCTCGTCGGTCGGACGGTGAGGTCCGCATTCCACCGGACATCACCGGAGTCGGTTGGGAACAAACACCAGACCTGCCCTGGCGTCATTAGTTCAGGCGGCCAACTCGCGCCGACGGCGCTGGACCATCGGGTCGGGAAAGGGCGCCGAAGCGATCAGCCGGCGGGTGTAGTCGTCCTGCGGTGAGGCCAGCACAGCTGAACGCTCACCGCTCTCGACTACTTTCCACCCCGGAGGACGACGACCCGGTCGCAGAGCTCGTCCACCACTGCAAGGTCGTGACTGATGAACAGGCAGGCGAACCCGAGGCGCGATTGCAGATCGCGAAAGACGTCCAACACCACCGCCTGCACCGAGACGTCGAGCGCGCTGGTCGGCTCGTCGGCGATCAGCAGCTCGGGGTCGAGGGCCACCGCCCGGGCGATTGCCACCCGCTGGCGTTGACCGCCGGACAGCTCGTGCGGATAGCGCTGACGCCAGCGCGCACCGCCCAGTCCGACGGCTTGGAGCAGGCCGTCAGACCGGCCGCGCAGCTCGCTTCCGCGCAGGCCGGCGTGCACCGCGAGTGGCTCGGAGACGGTCTGCTCGACGGTATAGCGGGGGTTCAGCGAGGTCGCCGGATTCTGAAACACCACACCGATCCGGCGACGCAGCCCAGCCCGCTCACGACGAGAGGCTTTCTTCAGGTCCAGCCCGCCGATCTTGATCCGACCGCCGGTCACCGGGGCGAGCCCGAGCAGCGCCCGTCCGATGCTGGTCTTCCCGCTACCGGACTCCCCGACCAACCCGACGATCTCGCCCGCAGCAACCTGGAGATCGACTTGGTCGACAGCTCGATAGCTGCCCCGCAACACGTTGCCATAGTCGACGACCAGAGCGCTCACCCGCACCAGCGGGGTCACGTCCGCGGGGTCGGCCTCCGGCTCGGCGGGTAATCCGCGGCTGCCGAGCTTGGATACTGCGGCAAGCAACGCTGCGGTGTAGGCAGCTGCGGGGTGGGCGAAGATCTGCTCGACGTCACCGGTCTCGACCACCCGACCGGCGCGCATCACCACCACCCGATCGGCGATGTCGGCCACCACACCCATGTCGTGGGTGATGATCAGCACCGTCATCTCGCGGGACTCCCGCAGTCGTCGGAGCAGCGCCAGCACCTCGGCCTGGACGGTCACGTCGAGCGCCGTGGTCGGCTCGTCGGCGATCAGCAGGTCGGGGTCACCGGCCAACGCGAGTGCGATCACCACCCGCTGAGCCTGACCACCGGACAACTGATGCGGATATTGCCGTAACCGACGGCCCGGTTCGGGAATTTCGACCGCAGTCAGCAGTTCCAGGGCACGTCGCCTGATCTCTTCGCGGCGTATCCCGGGGCGGGTGGCCCGCAGCGCCTCGGCCAGCTGCCAGCCGATGGTGAACGTCGGATTCAGTGCGGCCAGCGGATCTTGGAAGATCATCGCGATCGGGCGGCCTCTGATTTCGCGCATGGCCTGCTCGTCGCGATCCAGCAGCTCAGCGCCGTCGAACCGAATCGATCCGGTCACCGTCGCGGTCGAAGGCAGCAGCCCGAGGATCGACATGGCCGTCACCGACTTGCCCGAACCCGATTCGCCTACCACCGCCAGGAACTCGCTGCGCCTCAACTCGAGATCGGCCCGATCGACACCGACCGCCGACCGGATCAGCGTCAGCATGGGCAACATCTCCGCTGTCCCCCGGCCATCGGCCTGATGAGCTCAAGGTGTTCTACGTTGCGCACCGCGCCGACCAAATCGTGGTCGAGATCAAAAAGCCGAGTCCCCATCAAAACCGGCGCAGCTCACTTCACCGGCGATCATCTGAGGCCCATCGTCCGAAGGCATCGGCAAGGCCGCTCAATCCAGTTCCTGACCTGAGCAGCGGAACTGTCTCCTGAAAGGCTTCCTCAGGCGACGATCTTCGGCGCTCTGGTTTCGAGGTCTTTTCAAGCGAGCTGTGCGAGTAATCGGCGGGCCTGCCTGACGACGGCGGCGTCGACGAAACGGCCGTCAGGGAGCACCGCAGCCCCTGTGTCCTTCGACACCAGGTCGATCACCGCACGGGCCCGGGAGATCTCGTCGGCACTCGGCTGAAATGCCTCACGGATGACAGGTAGCTGACGGGGATGGATGGCGGCCCGGCCGCGGAACCCCAGCCGGCGGCCTTCGAGACAGCTAAGTCGCAGGCCGTCGAGCTCGCGGATGTCGGTGTAGACCGACATCACGGGTGCCGGAAGGCCGCTGGCGGCAGCTGCGTTGACCACCCGTGACCGGGCCCACAGCAACCCGGCGTCGTCGTCGACTCCGAGGTCGGCCCGCAGGTCGGCCTCCCCGAGGCCAATCGAGGCAACACCCGGGCTGCAACCAAGCTGGTAGGCCGCCTCCACACCGAGCGCGGACTCGATCAGAAGGTGAAGGGGGCGACCCGCAACGAGGTGCCCGAGCTCACCGATCTCGTCCGGGTGTTCACACTTTGGTATCCGCAGCCCGATGTCAGACGAAAGCTGACCGACTGCGGCGAGGTCGGCTCTCCCCCATTCCGAACTCGCAGAGTTCATCCGGATCTGGAGTCTGCCGGCCCGGGCATGCGCCGCGCCCTCTGTTGCGGCGACGACCGCAGCCAGCCGATCTCGGGCCGCCTCTTTGACCGCTGGAGCGACCGCGTCTTCCAGATCGATAATCACGGTGTCGGCGGCGGAGGCCAGCGCCTTGAGGATGCGGTCGGGCTGATCACCCGGCACGTACAGCAACGTCACCGGATTCTTCATGCAACCACCCGTCCGGCCCGCAGCTCGGCGATCTCCTCGGCCCCGATCCCCAGTCCGGCCAGGACGGTGTCGGTGTCGGCTCCGGGGGCACGGCCGGTGTGCCGGATCTGTGCCGGGGTGGCTGACAGCCGGAACAACGGACCCTGCATCGCCATCGGCCCGAGGTCGGGGTCCTCGATGCGATGGATGGTTCCCAGTGCCGCCAGCTGGGGGTCGTCGGCAATGTCCTCGGCGGTGTAGACGGGTGCGACTGCGGCCTGTGCCTGTTCGAATGCCGTCACGACCTCGGAGCGGGTGCGTCGTTGGATCCAGCCGCCGACTGCTGCGTCGAGTTCGTCGGCATGCTCTGCCCGTGTCCGTCCGCTTGCAAACCATGGCTCCGTCACGAGTTCTGGTTGGCCGACCAAGGCGAGTAGCCGTTCGGCGATGCTTTGGGAGCTGGTCGAGACGGCAAGCCAGTGCCCGTCAGCTGTCCGATAGGTGTTGCGGGGGGCGTTGTTGGCCGACCGGTTCCCGGTGCGGGGCTGGATCGTGTGCAGTTGGTCCCAGCGGGTGATCTGCGGGCCGAGCATCGCCATCATCGGCTCGATGATGGCCAGGTCGATGACCTGCCCGCGGCCGTTCGTCTGGCGTGCGTTGAGTGCAGCGGTGACGGCGAATGCGGTGGCCAATGAGGCGATTCCGTCGGCCAGCCCGAACGGGGGCAGGGTGGGCGGGCCGTCGGGTTCGCCGGTGGCGGCGGCGAAGCCGCTCATCGCTTCGGCCAGCGTCCCGAACCCCGGCCGTCGCCTGTAGGGCCCGACCTGGCCGAATCCGGTCACCCTGGCCAGGATGAGACCCGGGTTGTCCCTGCAGAGGATGTCGTAGCCGAGGTGCCACCGCTCAAGGGTGTCGGGCCGGAAGTTCTCGATGATGACATCGGCAGTGGCCGCGAGCTTTCTGAACACGGTCTGGCCGGCCGGGAGCGACAGGTCCAGCCCGATCGTCTGTTTGTTCCGGCCGAGCGTTTTCCACCACAGGTTGTGGCCGTCCTTCTCCGGTCCGTGTCCGCGGGCCGGATCGGGGTGGCGGGGGTTCTCGATCTTGATCACGTCGGCACCGAGGTCGCCCAAATGCATGGCGGCCATCGGCCCGGCGAACAGTGTCGAGGCGTCGATGACCCGCAGCCCGGCCAGGGCCCCGGCTTGGTGGTCGGCGGTGTCGGTGGAGGTCATGCGTTTCCGTCTCTGATTGTCCAGGCGACCCGGAAGCCGATGCTGGTCGAGCGGGCGAGTCCGCTGCCGGGTATGAGGTAGGTCAGGCTCACGTCCGGTGTCTGCGCACCGGCGTCGATGTACCAGTCGGAGCCGACTGCTCCGCCGTCGCTGCCGCCTTTCAGTACGCACAGTCGGGTGCGGCCGTCGGTGTGTTCGCTTTCGGTGAGGTTCCACACCAGCGGTCGGCCACGCCGGAAAGCCGGATCGGTGGCGGCGAGCTGCCATTCGTCCTCGGTCGGCAACCGGCCCCCGACCCAGCCTGCATAGGCCCGTGCGTCGGTCAGGTCGACCTGGGCCACCGGGTCCGCGGCCAGGTCTGACGTAAGGGCGGTTCCAGGCCTGGAATTGGGGTCATGGTCGTGGGCCCAGTCGGGCAGGAAGGCCGAGGTGCCTGCCAGACGGTATCCGGTCGCTGTCACGAAAGCGGTGAACTGGGCTCGGGTGATCTCGGTGCAGCCGACGGCGACTGAAGTAGACAGCACCGCCCGCCTTTCCAGTGTGCGCGAGTCGTGGAGTCGCGGTGGCAGCGGTTTCCATTCATCGACGAAGGGGGCGACCCCGTACATGCCGGTCTCTCGGCACCGGTAGCGCACGGTCAGCGGATGCTCCCCTGCCGGCACCACCACGCAGGCGTCGCGCTGCTGGGGTTGATCCTCGGCGACGGTTCCGGGGGAGAGGCGTCTCATGGACCGGTACGGGAAGGCTGTGTCCAGCTGCTGGGGTGTGTTGTCGGTGAGCCAGGCCGGCCGGCCGCCGGAGCTGAGGATCAGCCCTCCTATGCAGTCGGCGGGGACGACCAGGTCGACGCAGCCGCCGGGATCGGGATGCAGCTGCTGACCGGTCCAAATGTCGAAACAGTGCCAGCCGGCCGTGACCGGCCAGCGGACCGTACCCGGTTCGGCGCTTTGGTTGACCAGGGCCAGCAGTTCCTCGTCGGCGGCGGCGAAGTGTGATCCGCTGACTGCGGCAGGGGTGTCGCCGAGGTCGACCAGCGGGGTCCAGTGGCCGGTTGCGAGGAGGTCGGCGCAGCCGCGTTGAGCCGTCGCCATCCGACGCAGGACCGCTGCGTCCCGTGCGGACCAGCCGACCCAGACACCGAACACCACTTCCCAGACCATGATGCCCAGGCCGTTGACCCAGGCCGACTGCAGCTCGGCCAGATGGTTGCGGTGCCAGCGGCGGACGTGGTGGAGCAGGTGGCGCTGCTCGTAGAGCTTGGCCCGCACCACGCCGGGTGTCGGGGAATCGGCGAACCACTGCGCCCAGCTCAGCGGGTGGTCGGCGAGCCGCACCGACGGCAGCGTCGACTCTCCCTCGACGGCGACACCGGGCCGGGCCGCGGCAAGCCCGGCCAGCAACTCCGGCCCGCCTTCTTTCAACGTGTCCAGGAAGACACCGTCAGCGTCGAAGGCAGCGACGGTCGCGGCCAGCTCGACCGCGTCGGCTTTCCCGCGGCGGGTGCCGGTGTCCCACGGGTTGTAGTCCAAGAACACCCGGACCCCGGCACGGTGCAGCTGGTCGACCAGCGATCTCAGGCCGGGTACGAGTCGGTAGTAGTCCCATTGGTTGCGGTCATCGATGCCGATCACCGGGTAGGCATGCCACAGCACGACGCCGTCGAAACCACCGAAACGTTCGGCATCGGCCAACAGCCGGTCAGGGGTAAAGGATCCGGTCGCTGCGTCGTAGAGCAGTTCGTCCCACAACCAGACCTGGGCGACGACGAAACAGGCCCGGGTCCAGCTGAGGTCGGGCCGCTCATACAGCGAGCCGTCATAGCCGGACAGACTCCTGGCCTCACGTCTCCACCGTTGCAGTTGGCGACGCCACCGGGGCCTGTCTGCCGGGTCGTTCGGTGCGGCGATGATCTTGGCCCCGTCGAGGACACTCAGGTCCGCATCGTCGTCCAACGGCACCTGGGTGGGCAGGTCGAGCGGTCTCGGCGCCGTCGGGTCCAAAGCTGTGGGGAGGCTGGTGACCGGCGGGACCGCACTCATCGTCGGGTCCGGCGTCGTGGATTCGACCTCGGTGCACTGGAGGACCGGACGACGAGCTCAGGTTCGACCGTGACAGTCCGCAGCCGGCCGGCGGGTTCGGCGATCCGGTCGGTGAGGAGCTGGGCGGCCAGCCGGCCGCGCTCGAAGGCGCCAAGCGAAACGCTGGTCAGGGCTGGGCTGAAGATGCGGGCGAAGGCGATGTCGTCGATCCCGGCGACCGCGAGATCCTCGGGGATCGCGACGCCGGCGGTGATCGCGGCCCTCATCACCCCTAGCGCAAGCAGGTCGTTGGCTGCCAGCACGGCGTCGCAGGCCTGTGGGCCGGCGGCTGCGATCTTCTGCCAGGCTGCTTCTCCTGCGGCCACGGTGAAGTCCGCCGCCTCGACGACCGGACCGGCAGTGTGGCCCGACACGGTAGCCGCCAGGAAACCTTCGCTGCGGGCCCGGCCGGGCGCGGTGTCACCGGGGCCGTTGACGAAGGCGATCCGGCGCCGGCCGCTGGCCACCAGATGGTCATAGGCCATCATGACGCCTCGGCGGGAGTCGGTGCGGACGGTGTCAAGAGGTGCGTTGCCGAGATCCCCGACCACCACCACCGGCACCGGCGCCCCGACCAGAGCAACGGTCAGTTCAGGGGTGCGACGCAACGGGCTGATGATCAGCCCGTCGGCATAGCCCCGGGACAGGCTGTCGACCAGCGCCAGCAGGTCGGCGGGCTCCCGGCCGGTTGAGGACACCAACAGCCGCGTCCCGGATCCGGCCAGGCCCTGCTCCACTCCCCGCATCATCTCGGTATAGACGGGGTTGTCGAGCGCATCGACTGCGAAGGCCACCTGAAGTGCCCGACCGAGTTTCAGGGCACGCCCGGTGACATTCGGCACGTAGCTGAGTTCGGTCACGGCCGCTCGTACCCGAGCTTCGGTGTCAGGGCGTGCCGGGATTCCGTTCAGGACCCGCGACACCGAAGCGATGGAGACTCCGGCCCGATCGGCCACCTCGGTGATGCGTTGGTCGTCGTGGCATCAGTGCGCCCGGGACCAGAGCGTCGACGGTGCGCTCGGCGACCTCGTCGAAGGAGAGCCGGTCCAGGCCGGGGATCGAGGTGGACAGCCGGTTCTGCAGCGGACTCGACCAGCGGCTGCTGATGCGTCGGTGCCGCCGAGAGCCCCGGCGACCGCGCCTGCGGTGGCCCCGTTCGAGTCGGTGTCCCAGCCGCCCATGACGGCGAGGCAGATGGAGCGGTCGAAGTCGCCGCCGGCCGCGGCGAGGGCGTAGGTGAGCAGGGCCGTGTTGTTAACGGCGTGCACCCAGTGCATGCCGGCGAACTCGGCTTCCAGTCGTGCGTAGGCAGCGGCCGGTTCTGCCCCTCATCGGCCAGTCCACGTCCCAGCCTGATGGCCGCGGCCAGCCTGCTGTCCGGGGGGACGACGGAGGCGCCGGCGTCGAGGACCTCACCGATATCGGATCGCGATCACCGCGGCCGCGGCAAGACCGGCGACGTACATGCGCGCCGTAGAGGCCGTTTCGGGTGTGGCTGACCGCAGCGTCACGCCAGGCCCATTCGGCGGCCCGCAGCAGGTCGCCTGGGTTGACCCAGCCGTACAGGTCGGTCCGGATCTGCGCACCGATCCATTCCCGGAACGGGTTGTGCACCCGGGCGGTCAGCGGCGCCGTGATGCCGTCGAGCAGGTTGCGGTAGGCGACCCGTCGGCGGTGAACGTCCGGCCGGCCGGCAGGTCCAGCAGCCAGGTCTGGGCCACGTCGTCGGAGTCGAAGCCCGGCTCCGTAGCGTCTCGAGGATCTTGAGCGCGAGCAGGGTGTAGTTCAGGTCGTCATCTTCTGGGGTTCCGGCAATGTTCTCTTCGAGACTGGTGGGCCGGCTGGCCCGGTTCCACGGCCAGCGTTCGCTCACCTCAGGGTCGAGCCCGACCGCGGTGAACCACCGGTCCAGCGGCCAGCGGCCGCCGGACCGCAGGATCTCCTCGATGCCCGGCGCGCGGGATCTTCTCCACCGGTTTGCCGAGTACGCAGCCGACCGCACGACCCAGCCAGGCCTCCGCCGATCCTGGCGGCCAGGACCGACCGGTCGGGCGTGCCGGTCCGGGCCGGGCGGACCTGGCGGGGCGATGAGGGCCGCGATGTCGGACCAGTCGCTCGGTTCCTGGTCCGCCCCGACATCGGGCAGGTCGTCGAGCTCGTCCAGCAGCTTCCGGGCCAGGTCGACCTGGGCAGGGCTGCCGATCTTGCGGGAGGCGCCTGCCGACGGTGGTCCTGCGGCTCCCCCGCCTCGGCCCACCGTCGGGCGACCGCCGTCACGTCTCGTCCCTCGGCTTCGGACTGCCACAGCTCGTGGCGTACCAGGTCTTCCGGCTGCGTCCAGGTCACTCGCATTCAGCTACCCACCTTTTCCGTTCAGGTCCGCGCACCCGGCCGGCGCGGGCGTCGAAGAGTTCGCGCGTCGTGGGTGAAGATTTCGGTGGCTACGCCGGCCATCGACAGCCCGCCGGCCCGCAGGTCGATCCTGGAGGCGGCCGCGACGGCCGCCGCCCAGTCGGCCGGCACAGCCGCTCGCCGCCCAGCGCACCCGCGATCGCCCCGCCCATCGTGGCGATCGAGTCGGAGTCCCGGCCGTAGTTGGTGGCGCCCAGGATGGTGCCGGCCACGTCGCCGTCGGTGATCACCAGCAAGTCCCAGTGCCACCGGCAGCTCCTCGATCGCCCGGAGCCGGCTCGGTCGCCGGGAGTCCTGGTCGGGGACCCGGTAGGTTTCCCCGACCGAGTCGAAGGCCGCACAGCCTCCCTGAGGATGCCGAGCGCGCTCTGCCAGTCCGGACACGGGCGGGCTGCCTCGACGACAGCTTCGATCGCGTCGCGGGTGCCGTCGCGGGCCAAGCCGAGGCGCGCGTGATGACCGTCGTCGACCGACGCGCCGGGCGCCATGGCCGCGGCCACGGCGGCGGCGAACACGGCTGCGGCTTCCCTGCCGTAGCTCGACTGGTGGGCGCCGGCCAGTTCGACCGCTTCGGCGTAGGCGCCTGCCGGGTCGCCGGCGTTGCGCGATTCCGACCGGGGCCATCTACATGGCGGCCCCGCAGTTGACGACGTTGCCGACCCCTGCCTCCCGGGGGTCGACATGGCCGTAGTGCAGCCTGGTCACCAGCCACTTCTCGGCCAGGAAGACCCGGAGTAGCGGCACAGTCTCCTTCTCCAGTTCGGGGATCCAGACCAGGTCGGTCATCATCTTCGGCACCAGCTGATCGGCCATGTCGAAGGCCGTCAGGTGGCGACGCTGTTCGGCGTAAACCGAGACCAGCAAATTCGTCATCAAGGTGTCATCGGTGACGTGGCCGTCGCCCTTGTGGTAGGGCGACATCGGTTTCGCCGTACGCCAGTCAGGCATGAAGTAGTCGACGATGCCCTCGACATGTCCGCCGTAGCGCTGGTTGATCTCTGCCGCGCTGCGTCCCTCGGTCGCGCCGCCGATGGCGTCGCCGACCGCCGCCGCCGCCAGCGACCCGATCGCCTTGTCCTGCAGGAGTGTGTGCACCGCGCCGTTCCCCTCGTCCGTGCTCAAGCGTTGGCCTTCTTCCAGCCTGCAGTGAGCCTGCTCGCCAGGGTGGCCGAGTCGATCCGCCCGGCCAGGAACTCCTGGTAGGCCGGAGTCGCGATCTCGGTCTTCCACTGCGGGAACTTGTCGGCCTGCAGCCACGGTCCGTCGACCAGCTCAGGGGCCGCGGCGAGCACCGCGTCCCATCCGTGCCCGGCTCCGAGGTCCTTCTTGACGATGGCCGCCGCCGGAGTCGTCATCGGAATCAGCGCGTCGCCCTCGGCGATCTTGCTGAGGTTCTCGGCCTGGTCGAAGTAGGCGATGAACTCGGTTGCCTCCTTTTGATGCTGGCTCTGCCGGGCAACGCTCAACGTCTGAGGATTGGAAAGCTGATGCTGACTGGTGCCCTTCAGCAGCGGCAACATCGTCCACTCAAAGCCACTCGGCGCCTTCTCCTCGATCTGGGTGGCGACATAGTTCCCGGCCATGATCATTTTGTACTTGCCGGCGAAGAAGCCCGGGAGCACGTCGGAGCCGGACAGCGAGACCGAGGTGGAGGCCATCGACTTGTTCTGCAGCATGGACCGGAGCCGGTTCGGTATCTCCAGTTCGTTCGCCCCGACACTGATGGTCGGCTTGGCGGCGTCGCCGGAGAAGAATGTGCCGTCGAAGGCAAGGCCGGTTGACATCAGGCCGGCGGTCGGCGATTTGAGACCCCAGGCGAATCCCGAGTCCCCACCGCTGGTGAGTTTCTCGGCGTTGGTTGCCAGGTCATCCCAGGTCCAGGGCGCCGTTGTGGTGGGCAACGTGACGCCGGCCGACTTCAGGGCGTTCTTGTTCACAAACACCGTGTACACCTGCGCGATGGTCGGCACGCCGGCGATCTTGCCGTCCACGGTGACCGATTTCCAGACCGAGTCAGGCACGGCCGCTTTCAGGTCGGCCGGCAGCAGCGGTGTCAGGTCGGCCAGGTAGCCCTGCCGGCTAAAACTGGCGATGTCGGCTGCTTCGTCGTGGATGATGTCAGGAGCGGAGTTCCCAGCGAACTGGGTGACGAGTTTGTCGTGGACCGAGCCGGCGTCGACCTTCTGGTACTCGACCTGGATGTTCGGGTGGGCTGCGTTCCAGGAGTCAACGATTCCCTGGGTGGCCTTGATGGTGGGGCCCTGCAACGCATAGCTGGAGAAGGTCAACTTGACGGACCCAGAGCCGGTGTCCTGGCTGGTCTGGGGTGATCCCCCGCTCCCACTGATGCAGCCGGTGGTGAGGGACAAGACAGCGGCCCCGCTGATGATCAGGCCGGCGAGTCGTTTCACGATAGATCCTTTCGGTGGATGGAAGTCATCGTTCAGCCCTTGACCGCCCCGGTGAGCATCCCGGATATGAGTTTGCGTTGGACGAAGGCGAAGACGATCAGGCTGGGCAGGGTGGTGAGCAGTGCGGTGGCGGCCAGCGGCCCGAGGTTCACCGACCCCTCGGCGCCGACGTAACGGGCCAGCAGCAGTGGTGCGGTCTGTTTCGACGGGGTCTGGATGAGCACCAGTGCGAAGAAGAACTCGTTCCAGGCGGAGATGAAGGCGAACATCGAGGTAGCGACCAGGCCGGGAACCAGCAACGGGAAGATGATCTTGACCAGGACGGCGACCTGGGAGGCCCCGTCGGTTGCGGCCGCTTCCTCCAGGTCGTTGGGGATGGCCGTCACGTAACCCTGCAACATCCACAGTGTGAACGGCAGGGACCAGACAACATAGACGATCACCAGACCGACCAAGGTGTCGATCAGCCCAAAGTTGCGGAGCACGATGAACACCGGGATCACGATCAGGATGAACGGGAACACCTGGCTGACCAGGATCCAGGCCACCGACACCGTTCGCACCGGCTGCGGTAGCGGGCCAGCGCGTAGGCGGCCGGCAGTGCGATGACCGTGGTGATGACTGCGGTCGACACGGCAACGACCAGTGAGTTCCGCAGCGCTGGGAGCAACTGGTTCTGGCGTAGTGCGGCGGCGAAGTTGGACAGAGTCCAGTCGGTGGGGAAAACGGTCGGGTTCAGCCGGATGATCTCGCCGGCGACTTGAACGCCGTCGAGAACAACCACAGCAGCGGGAAGCCAAGGAACACCACGAAAGCCGCGAGCGCGGCGTACTGGGCGACCCGGACCGGCTTCGGACGTACGCATCAGACCGCCTCGCGCATCTGGCGGCGGAGGTAGACGAACATGATGGCCATGATCACGATCACCATCGCGTTACCCAGGGCTGCGGCGTAGCCGAACTCGCCGTTACCGAAGGCCCGCTGGTAGGCGAACAGCATCGGCAGCAGCGTCCGCCCACCGGGCCGCCGTCGGTGAGCACGTAGACCAGCCCGAACGAGTTGAAGTTCCAGACGAAGTCGAGCGAGCTGATCGCGACGGCGACCGGCTTCACCGCCGGCCAGGTCACGTTCCTGAACCGCTGCCAGGACCGGCGCCGTCGAGGGCGGCCGCCTCGTGCAGCTCGACCGGGAGTGTTCTGCAGTCCGGCCAGCAGGGCGACCGTGGTCTGCGGCATGCCGGCCCAGACCCCGACCACGATCACCGCCGGCAGGGCGAGCTGAAGCTGCCCAGCCAGTCGATGTTGGTGTCGATGATGTGCAGGTTGCGCAGGACAGCGTTGAGGATGCCGGCGTCAGGCTGGTAGATCAGCTTCCACAAGATCGCGACGATCACCGACGGCATCGCCCAGGGCACCAGGGCCAGCGGGCGGACCAGCCACTGGAAGCGCAGGCCGGCGTTAGCAGCAGGGCCAGGCCGAGGGCCAGCACGAACTGCAGCACCGTCACGGAGAACGCCCAGATCAGCCCGATCTTGAACGAGTTCCAGAACAGGTCGTCGTGCAGAAGACGCGCGTAGTTGTCGAAGCCGTTGAACGCGAACCTGACGTCGTAGCCTGCTTGGGCGTCGGTGAAGCCGAGCCAGATCCCGTTGACCAGCGGGTACACGCTGAAGATCATACGGGCACCAGGCTGGGCAGCAGCAGAACCCACATCTGTCGCTGCCGACGACGACCGACCGACGATGTTCTGAGCGGCGTTTTCGTCGCTGCGTTGTTGCGAGAGCCACACTGCTCCATTCTGTAAACGTTTACAATGAGAATGAACATACTCGTATTCGATGTCAAGCCCTGGCTTCTCCGGCCCTGTCGACGGCGACCCGTTCAGTCCCC
>CAVQDD010000006.1:0-16197 GCA_963711185.1 uncultured Actinomycetota bacterium
GCCCACCGCGTTGGTGTCCGCGATGAGTGCATCCGCGGCACTGGCCAACCCTGCCCGCTCGGCGTCAGTATCGGCCGCCAGGTAGGAGTTGCTGAGCAACGATCTAAGACCGCCCGTGCAGTGACTGGGGGCTGCTGCCCGAGGCCAACGCGATGACACGGTAGCGACGACGAACAAAACACCGACGATGGTCGCGGTGCGTCTGTCCACGTCCAACTCTAAACCGCTGCGCGTCCTGCTCCCCTCCTCGGTGAAGCCGATCGAGCGTGCGACCCGGTCATGAGCGTCGCTCCGTACAAAGGGCAGCACGCGCATGCCTGTCTGGGTAGGGACGAAGGTCCCCATCGGCCCAGTGCGCAGCGACCGCGCCCGAGTCAGCGCGACGACGGTGATCCAGCGCCTCCGCGTCCGAACGGCGCCGCGCCCGAGGTGATCATATCTGGCCCTGGAGTAGCGGATTGACGACCGGGGCCACGATGGTCAGGTGTTTCGCTACCTGAGGCTCGGACCGGTGGAGGTCATCCGGAAGAGACTTCCGGTGCCGCTGGGCGGAGAGACCAGGCACTCTTGGGCGTTCTCCTCACCGACGGGGGCCCGCAGGTCAGGGTCAGTCCAGAGACTCGCCCGTCATTCTGAGATGGGCACCTTGACGGCTGCTAGCTCCGCTTAGGGATTCGCTTCCGGGCAGGTTGACGGACTGAATCGACCTGCGTCCTACGGCCGCGAATGCCGTTGCCAGCGCGTCCCCTCACGCCGATGTGCGGATGCCCCCCGGCGTGGCGTGGCACGCTATGCGCGTGAGTTCCCTTGGCTGCGTTGGGTCGCGGTGATCGAGCCGTTCTACTTCCAGGACCGGCCGGGCAAGGTCGGTCGTCGGGCGAAGCCGATCGAGACGATGCTGCGGATGTATCTGCTGCTGGTCCAAGTCATGGACATTGGCTGGGGTGGCGGTGACCGTGTGGACATACCCGGTGCCGGCATCGACCCCCCATTGGGCCTTCATACCGAGGACCATCGGTTGCCCTTCTTGGTCTGATGCATCTCCGGGTCACGCTCACCAGAAGCGTTCTTCGTCGACGACGGCGCGGCGATGATCGTGGCATCCACGATCGACCCGCCACGCATGACCCAGCCCTGCGCGGTGAAGATCTCCTGCTGGGCCGCCAGCAGCTTCTCCCCGAGCTTGCGCTCCTCCAGCAGGTGCCGAAAATGCAGCAGGGTGGTCGCATCCGGAACCTGCTCCACCGCGAAGTCGAGCCGCATGAACCGGCGCATCGCATACGAGTCGTAGATCGCCTCCTCCACACCCTCGTCGGACAGCGAGAACCAAACCTGGCTGATGCGGGCTCGGGCCAACCCATGGTCACCGAGGTGCGGCAGCGCGTCACCCGCGACCAGCTCGGCCGCCGACGACCTCCGAACGGTCCTCAACCTCATCCACGGCCGCCAACCGGACGACACTAAATGAGCAAAGTCAGGTCAAAAGGACATCCGCACGTCACGACCCGCCACCCACTTATGATCGAACCGGTAGATCCGGGCTCACCCACCCAGATCTCCGATGAGCCCATGTCAGGTCCGTGGCAGACCGCCGGCAGGTTCTCGATCAACTTCTCGGCCGGCTATGGCAAACGGGGTGGGCCAACCGACTCCCGCACAACCGGGCGACACGCTATTTCGTAGATCCGGCCATCGCCGCAATTGCCGTCGAGCACCAGTTCGGCAGATCTCGCACCCATTTCGAAATGGGGGAGCTGGATGGTGGTGAGCGGCGGGGACAGGAATTCCGCCAGTCCGACCTGATTGTCGTAGCCGATGACTGAGACGTCATCTGGAATCGACAATCCGCGCTCGAGAATGGCGAAATAGGCGCCGACGGCCATGCGGTCGTTTGCGCAGAAAAGAGCCGTGGGCGGATCGGGCAGGTTCAACAGCTCTGCTGCATGCCGGTGGCCGCTGTTCGACTCATAGCTGCCGTATCGAATGAGCGCCGGATCGGAGGCAAACCAGCAACAGCGAGCGCATCCAAGAATCCGCGTTCCCGCTCCCGGGCGGCGTAGGTCGACCGTAATCCGTTGATGAATCCAATGCGGCGATGACCGGCTTCGATCAACAGCGCAGTAGCCGCCAGTCCTCCGCTGTGATCATCCGGCAGAACCGAAGTGAACGATGAGCCGGGAACATAGCAATCCAAGAGCACCGTCGGTAACTGGTCGAGATTGTCGGGGACTGAAATTGGTCGAGTCCACGAGGTGCCTAGGATCACCGCGTCCAACTGACGGTCGAGCGCCATCTCGATCGAGGCGTTTTCCCATTCCCGCTCGCCCCCGGTGTGCAGGACGGCCAGCAGGTGCCCCCGTTCCCAGGCCACCGAGGCGGCACCGCGGATGGCGCCACCAGCGAACGGTCCGGCGGCGATCTCGTCGGTGATGAAACCGAGAGTGTCCGAGCGTTGGTTCCGGAGCCGGCGCGCCGCGTGATTGGGCCGGTAGTCGAGCGCGCGGATCGCCTCACGGACCCGGTCCTGAGTCGCCGCGGTGATGGTGGGGAGTCGCGGGTCGTCGTTGACCACGAAAGAGACGGTGGTCGGCGACACGCCCGCCCGCCGGGCAACGTCGGCCATCGTGACCTTGCGGGGCGACGACGCCAAGTGGTGCCTCCAGCAGTCGGAAATGTTGCGCGATGCCGGTCACCGGCGATGACTCGCGGCTGGTCGATCGGCGTGCGGCCAGTGTCCCACGAGCGTCCGGTAACCACCCGTTGACAACGGTGCCAACGCTGTCACACTCTACTAAATCGTCACACTAGCGGGTTGGGCGGGGCCGAAGCTCAGGCTGCACCCCCCCGAAGTCGCCACACCGACGTGCGGCAGAAAGTGAGTGCGCTATGAGCTCGACCCTCCTCCGATCGACACGGCCCGCTGCGGGTCAGCGGCGGGCCACCGCCTTGCCGCGGGATCCGGTGGACTGTTGGGGCGAGATGATCGAGCGGTTGCCGGCGGACGAGGCCGTCTTCCTGGTCGACGAGCTGAACGACGCGAGTCAACTGCTGATCCTCGCCGAACGCGTGGTCGTAGCCGCGGGCGCCAGCGGCCGGGTTGCCGCCGATGATCTGGTGCACCGGTTGCGCCGCCTGGGAATGTCGGTCCAGCGAGTCCACTCGTCGGACGACGCCTCGATCGAGGCAACCGACACGGTGTTAGTGATCGCTGACGCCAACGACGCCCCGTCGTTGCCGGGCCTCGACGTTGATCTCGGCTTGCGGCCCGTCGTGATCGTGATCACGTCGGCGTCCCGGCCTTGCTCGTTGATCGCTCGGGCTGATGTCGGTCTGCGACTGCCGGAATTCGGCCCCAGCGCCGAAGGCGATCTCTGGGCGGCTCGTCAGGCTGAGTTTGTCGACCCGGAGTTCGGCGTGTGCCGGGGCATTAGTGAGAAATATCGAGGCGCGACTTTCCAGATGATCAGAGCGAAATCGGCCGAGGGAGTCTGAGCTCGCCGTCACCAGCAGTTGTGACTGATTCCCGGTTTCAACCTCCACATCGATTCACCTTGTTCAACGCTGTCCACTATTCGATGAAGAGAGGTTCCTCCATCCCATGATCACCTTCACTCGTCTGGCCAAGCGGGCCACGCGCGCAACGGTCGCGGTTGTGCTGGCCGCCGGCCTCGCCTTGACCGGACTCCAACCGGCCTCGGCCGACGCCGATCAGGCCGCCGCCCAGCAATACCGTCCGTACGTCCACTTCTCGCCCGAGAAGAACTGGATGAACGACCCGAACGGCCTCGTCTATTACAAGGGCCTTTACCACCTGTACTTCCAGCACAACCCCCAGGGCACCCGCTGGGGCAACATGAGCTGGGGCCACGCCACCTCGAAGGACCTGGTCCATTGGGAGCAGCAGCCGCTGGCCATTCCTCAGACCTTCAACGCCGAGGGGGTGCCCATCGAGGACATCTTCTCCGGCTCGGTAGTCGTCGACAAGAACAACACCTCCGGTTTCGGGACCGCCGACAATCCGCCGCTGGTGGCCATCTACACCAGTGCGTACACCGCCGCCCACCCCACGTACGCGGGTCTGCAGGCCCAGTCACTGGCCTACAGCCTCGACGACGGCCAGACCTGGACCAAGTACAGCGGCAACCCGGTGCTGAACCGCAACTCGGGCAACCACCGTGACCCCAAGGTGTTCTGGTACGACAAGCCCGGTGGCGGCGGCTACTGGGTGATGGTGACCGTCGAGGCGACCGAGCACCGCGTCCTGCTCTACAAGTCCAGCGACCTCAAGGACTGGACCGAGCTCAGCGACTTCGGACCGGCCAACTCGACGGCGGGCATCTGGGAGTGCCCCGACCTGTTCCCGTTGAAGGTCGAGGGCACGGGCAAGACCAAGTGGGTGATGATCGTCAACCTCAATCCGGGTGCGGTCGCCGGTGGCAGCGGTGGTCAGTACTTCGTCGGGGACTTCGACGGGACCACCTTCACCTCGGAGAGCACGGTCAGTGCCGAACTGCCGCCGGGGACCACCTTCGCCGGCTTCGACAACGGCACCTACGACGGCTGGACGGTCAACAACGAACCCGGCAACCGGTTCAACGGCCCGTGGACCGATGCCCCGGCGACCGGCGCCATGGCCGGTCAGAGCCCGGTCACCGGTTTCGTCGGTAACGGCCTGATCAACGGATTCGCCGACGCCGACTGGCCGATAGGGACCATCGAGTCCCCGACCTTCACCGTCACCGAGCCCTACCTGAACTTCCTGGTCGGCGGCGGCAACCATCCCCACGTCGACGGCAGCCAGACCGGCAACGCGGCACCGGCCGGTCAGCTGCTGTTCGACGGGTTCGAGTACCCGGGCAGCGAGAGCGTCACCGAACACGGGTGGACCCTGACCGGTGACTTCGAGCCCGGCCGCAATCCGTCCACGGCCGGTGGCGAGTTCTACCTCGGTGACAAGCGGATCAACACCTGGGAAGGCGGCCCGAAGGGCGACGACAACGTCGGCACCCTGACCTCGTCGGCATTCACCATCGACGACGACTACCTGAGCTTCCTGGTCGGCGGCGGTCGGCGGACCGATGGCAGCCTGGCCGTGCAGCTGCTGGTCGGCGACGACGTCGTCCGCACCGTCAGCGGTGACGAGAACGGCCGACTGAACTGGAAGCACTTCGACGTCTCCGACCTCCGCGGCCAGACCGCGCGACTGCGGATCAACGATCAGGCGACCGGTGGCTGGGGCCATCTGACCTTCGACCACCCGGTCCTCGGCCCGGAGCCGGCCCAGGTCCGGAGTGAGGAGACCTCGGTCAATCTGGTCGTCGACGGCAAGGTCGTCCGCTCGGCCACCGGGTCCGACTCGGAGACCCTGGACTGGGCGAGCTGGGACCTGCGGCCGTACGCCGGCCAGCAGGCCAAGATCGTGGTGATCGACCAGAACCGCTGGGGCTGGGGACACATCCTGGCCGACCAGTTCATGTTCTCCGACGAGTCCGCCCCGAGCCGGTTGGAGGGTTACGACTGGCTCGACTGGGGTCGCGACTACTACGCGACCGTCTCCTTCGGCAACGTGCCGGACGGCAAGCGCCTCACCATCGGCTGGATGAACAACTGGCAGTACGCCGAGGCCATCCCGACCTCGACCTGGCGCAGTTCGATGACCCTGCCGCGCGAACTCGGCCTGGTCGAGACGGCCAAGGGGCCGCGTTTGATCCAGCACGCCGTCGACCAGGTGGCGAGCCTGTACAAGAAGCCGTCGCTGAAGCTGGGAGCGCAGCGGGTCAGCGGTTCGAAAAAGCTGGCGGTCAAGGGCGACGTGGTGCAGATCGACGCGACGTTCGCCCCCGGTTCGGCGGACAAGTTCGGCTTGTCGGTCTTCGGCAAGGGTGACAGCAAGACGCTGATCGGTTACGACACCGAGAGCAAGCGGCTGTACGTCGACCGCCGGAACTCCGGCAACGTCGACTTCCATCCCGCGTTCGCCTCGATCGAGGATGCCCCGGTCGCGTTGCGGAACGGCAAGCTCAAGTTGCGGCTCTTCCTGGACCGGGCCTCCGTCGAGGTGTTCGCCCAGGACGGCCGTACAACGATCACCGATCAGGTCTTCCCGCTGGACGGGGCCAAGGACCTGGGGTTGTTCGCCGAAGGCGGTACGGCCCAGCTGAAGAGTCTGAAGGTGACCCCGCTGTGGCGGATCCTCGACGACACGAAGCCGACGGTGACCTGTGACGTCGCGGCACCCGGACCGAAACTGGTCGCGGGCAGCAGCGCCCGGATCAGCGCGTCGGTCAGTGACGCCGAGTCCGGCCCGGCCAAGACGTCGGTGTCGGCCGCGGCCGACACCACGTCGCTGGGGGCGAAGACGGTGAATCTGACCGGTGCCGATCGCGCCGGCCACACCACGACGATCGCCTGCCCCTACACCGTCGTGGCCGGGGCGCCGGCATCGATCACCGTCGTGTCCGGCTCGGGCCAGTCGGCGGCCGCCGGTTCGGCTTTCGCCCAGCCGCTGCAGGTCAAGGTGACCGACGCCCGGGGCAACCCGGTGGCCGGTACGACCGTGACCTTCTCGGCGCCGACCTCGGGGGCGTCGGGCTCGTTCCTCAGCGGGCCGACCGTGGTGACCGATGCGTCCGGCCTGGCCGCCGTCAGCGCGACGGCCAACACCAAGGTCGGCAGTTGGCAGGCCACGGCCAAGGTCGCCGGGGTCAGCTCGACGGCCGGCTTCAATCTGACCAACACCCCGGCTCCGGCCAAGAAGGCCGATCTCGGGCTCGAGCTGAGCGGACCGTCCAGCCTGAAGAAGGGCGAGAGCGGCACCTTCACGGTCAAGGTCACCAACCTCGGCCCGGACACCGCCGCCGACGTGGTCACCACGGCGGCCCTGCCCAGCAGCGGTTTCAAGATCACCAAGGTGTCCGGGAGCAGTATCCGGATCGGCGGACTGGTGGTCTGGTCGAAGGTGGCGACCCTGGCCAAGGGCCAGGCGCAGACCTACACCGTGACCGCCACGGCGACGGGCAAGGGCACCTGGTCGACCGCCGCCGGCACCGGTTCACTGAAGACCGGTGATCCCAAGCCGGGCAACAACGTGGTGATCCGCACGGTCACGGTGAAGTAGCCGAAACCCGCACCACCCCTCCCCACACCAATCGGGGCGGCCAAACCCCCTTGGCCGCCCCGATTGGCTTTCCTGGTTCAGGCGCGAGACGCGAGGACGACCTCGATCGGTCGGGCCTCGCCATCAGACACGAACAGGGCCAAGCGTCCGGCCGGCCGGTCGTAGATCCGGGTGCTGAGGGCGACCCGGCGGTCGACGACGGCGACCAGCGTCGATCCATCGATGATCACCTGCACCGTGTGCGGCCCGGGCGGCAATGGACACGACCGCTCGAGTTCACGGCGTACGGCTGATCGCCGCGGACCTGCCACTGGGCCGGCCCCGTTCGGCCGCGGGGCCATCGGTCGAAGCACTACCCGGTCACGAGCCGGCTCCAGCCGGAGCTCGTAGCCGGTGGTCGGCGTCGTCATCGGTCCGCAGCAGCAGGCCGCAGGCCTGAGTGCCGTCCGCGATGTCCAGGGTCACTGTGATCAGACAGGGATCCGGTAGCTGCGGCCCGAGCCAGGCCGAGAAGCGGTCGGCCGCACCCCGGCCCGGTTCGTGGTCGGCGCCGTCGGTCGGCACCAGGTGCACCGCGGTGGTCGAGGGGAACGAGGCCAGGAGTTCCGCCGGCAGAGCGAAGTCGAGGCTGCCGTCGGACCGCTGGACCGCTTCGAGGACGGCCAGATCGCCGGCCCACTCCCAGTCGCCGTCGTCGCGTTCGTCGCTGCGGGTGGCGATCCAGCCGACGAAGAACCGGCGGTCGTCCGAGGGCGACCGATTTCGACGCGTAGCGGGCGCGAGTGTCGAGCGAGTCCCGCGGCGGGGCCAGCCAGGGCCCGTCCGGGCCTGCGAGCGATGCGGTAGCGGGTCTGGAAGCTGTCGGAGAACTCCGAGTAGACCAGATACCACCAGTCGTTCCACTGGAACAGGTCCGGGCATTCCTGGGTGATGAAGCGGTGCGGATCCCACAGCGGAGCCGCGATCTGCCAGGTGACCAGATCGGGCGAGGTCAGCCGGGCGACCACGCCACGCCGGCGGTCCGGTCCGGTGTCGTGGCGCGCCGCCAACAGCATCTGCCAGGGCTCGTCGGAGCGACACCCGATAGACGAACGGGTCGCGCCAGTCCTCGGGCAGGTAGCCGGTCGGCGCGCCGAAGGTGTGCTCGGGGTGCTTGGTCCACCGGGTCAGGTCGCCGTCGCTGGTCGCGTGACAGACCACCTGGAGATCACCGGCCGCGGTGCGCCGGGCCGGGTTGTGGCCGGTGTAGAACAGGTGAAGTCGGTCGCCGTCGTCGACGACCGAGCCGGTGTAGCAGTCGAAGTCGGCCGCCTCGGTGCCGCCGGAGGGCAGGACCACCCCGTGGTCGGTGTAGCTCACGAAGTCGTCCGTCGACACCAGCGCCCAGGGCATGCCGGTGGGCGGGTCTGTCGCGTCGGTCGAGCAGGTAGAACAGCCAGATCCGGCCGCCATGCTCGAAGGGAATGACGTCGCCGACGTAGCCGCCGGGCGGCCGGAAATGCAGGGTCATCGCAGGATCAGCTTTCTGTGAGTTCAGGTCAGCAGGCGGCTGGCGTCGGTCGATCGACGTGATCCGTCGCCGGCGGGTCGGTGGGGGAGCCAGCGAGTCGCGCCGGACCAACGTGCAGGGCAGCGTCAGGCGCTGCCCCGGATCACTCGGCTCGCCCAGCAGCAACTCTCCGGCCCGGCGCCCCATCAGCAGGTGGGGCAGTTCGACGGTGGTCAGGCTCGGCCGAACCTGGTCGGCGACGTCCGGCTGATCATCGAACCCGATCACGCTGACATCGGTGGGGCAGTCCAGCCCGAGCGCGTGCAGGGCCGAGTAACGACCCGATGGCCATCCGGTCGTTGCCGCACACGATGGCGGTGGGCCGGTGCTCACCGAGCACCTGCGGTGGTCAGGGAATATCCCGAGCCGATCGAATAGTCACCGAAGCGCTGGACCAGCCCGGCCGGGTCGACACCGGCGGCCCGGGCCGCGTCGACGAAGCCGCGATGGCGCTCGACACAGGCGTACTCCCCCTCGAAGCCGCCCAGGAACGCCACGTCGCGATGGCCCAACTCGAAGGCGGCCCGGGCGGCCGCGAGACCGCCGTGGTACTCGTCGGCCAGCATGATCGTCTCGACCTCACCGGCGTCCGGCCAGCAGTTGACGAACAGGGTGCGGGTGCCGCCCAGGCGGCGACTGCGGTGCAGTTGCTTGGGCGCCGGCGAGGCGTAGACGATCGCGGCGACCCCGGTCGCGAGCAGGTTCGCCACCGCGACGTCGCCCTGCTCCGGATCGTCGGTGATGTCGATGACCAGGCACAGGTGATCGGCCGGCTGCACCACCTGCTGGATGCCGAGGATGATCCGGCCGGCGTACGGCTGGGAGACGATGCCGTCGCTGACCACGCCGATCAGGTAGGACCGGTTCGACCGCAGGTGTTGCGCCGCCCGGTTGGGGACGAAGTCCATCTCGGCGGCTGCGGCCAGCACGCGGCGGCGGGTCTCCTCGGCCACCACCACGTCGCGGCGGTGGTTGAGGACGAACGAGACGGTGGGCTGCGACACACCGGCCCGGCGAGCGACGTCGCTCATCGTGACCCGCTTGGGCCGGTCGGCCGGACGCTTCGGCATGGCTGGCTCCCATAGGTATCGCTGCTGAGGGCGGTTGGACAGCATCGTGCCACAGTCAGATTCATTGTCCAATGGCGGGCCAATACGTATTGCCCGGCGAACGGCCCCTGGTAGCTTCGATTCCCAATACGTATTGGGCGGCACCCCGGCCGCCCGATCGCTCGAGGAGGAGCGCAGATGACAGATCCGTATCCGTTCAGTCGACGCACGCTGCTGAAGGCCGGTGCCGGAAGTCTCTCGCTGGCCGCGCTGGGAGGTCTCAGCGCCTGCGGCGGCAGCGGTGGAGGCAGCTCGTCGAAGACCCTGAAGATGCTCTACTTCGGTGAGCAGGCTCAGGCCACCGAGCTGCAGAACCGTCTCCGGCCCGAGATCGCCAAGCTCGACTCGACCGTCACGTTCGAGATCGCCGCCATCAACGGCACCGACTGGAACGACTTCCTGGCCAAGGTGTTGACCCAGATCGCGGCGGGCACGCCCCCGGACATCATCAGCGTCGCCACCGAGGGCCTGCAGCTGATGGCCAAGAAGGAGCTGGCGATCCCGCTGGACGACTACGTCACCAAGGACTTCGACAACCTCAAGAGCTACTTCAGCGACATCCATCCGGCTCTCGTCGAGTCGATGATGTACGAGGGCCACCTCTGGGAGCTGCCGGACAGCTACAACGCCGGGAACATGTTCTACAGCACCGATCTGTTCGAGAAGGCCGGCATCGACACGCCGGCCGAGGACTGGACGATCGACGACTTCGAGTCCGCGGCCGTCAAGATCGCCAGCACGAAGGGCGTCGACGCCTTCGGCTGGGTGGTCCGGCTGTGGGGCAGCTGGACGTCGTTCATGTACGCCAACAACGCCAACCTGCTCGAGGAGGGCAAGTACGACGGCGGCGACTGGCTGTGGAGCAAGGCCTACGCCGGTGACCCGGCCGCGGCGGGCCGCAAGGGCGGCTGGAAGTGGGGGGCGCCGACGGCGAACTCCGCGGGCACCGTCGAGGCCCTCGACTACATGATCCAGCTGACCAAACGCGGGCTCTCGTCCTCGCCGGACGTCGGCGGCGGCGGCACCCTCCAGGGCCGTTTCGCGACCGGCAACATCGGCATGTCGATCGGTGGCGGGTTCTGGGCCGGCGGTCTGATCAACGCGGGCATGAAGAAGGGGAGCTTCGACGTCAACATGTTCCCCAAGTGGAAGAGTCAGCGCCATCTCTTCGGTGCCGGCGGGTACGCGATCTTCAAGTCCTCGCAGAAGAAGGACCTGGCCTGGGAGGTGCTGAAGCTGCTGGTCCGGCCGGAAACGTTCGATCTGGTCTTCCCGGGCAACGTCACCACGTCGGGACGCAAGTCGCTGCTGACCGCCGAGCGCTACGCCGAGACCGGTCCGAAGCACTGGTCGGTCTTCTACGACACGCTGACCAAGCACCCGGACACGGCACCGATCCCCGCCCCGCCGTACTACAACGCGATGGCCACGGCGCTGAACCAGCGGACCACCGAGGCGATCTCGTCCGGCAACGCCAAGGCCGCGCTCGACGGTCTGCAGAGTGACCTGGAGAAGGCGGCCGGAGCGGCCGGCTGATGTCTGCCGTGGCCGCGAAGGTTCCGGCCCCCGCCACCAGAAGCGGCGGGGGCATCCCATCAGGCAGGGTGAGGCGCGGTTCGGCTTCGCCATGATCGGCCTGGCCGTGCTGTTCGTGTGCCGTGTTCACCGCGATCCCGATCGTCGCCTCGCTCGTCCTGTCGTTCTTCTCCTGGGACGTGATCAGTCCGCCCGAGTTCATCGGCCTGGAGAACTACCAGCGGATGCTCGACGACGGCCCGGTGCTCCACTCGTTCGGGGTCACGCTCGGGATGGCGTTCACCATCGTCGTGCTGCAGCTCACCGTCGGACTCGGCCTGGCCGTGCTGGTCAACGACCGGGCCCAGGTCTGGCTGCGGACGTTCTTCCGGACCGCGTTCTACCTGCCGCTGTTGGCGTCCTCGGCCGCCGTGTCGATCTTCATGGGCTATCTGTTCGACTACAAGTTCGGCGTGGTCAACTACTACCTCGGTCTGGTCGGCATCTCCAACGTCCCCTGGTTGACCAGCGGGTTCGGGGCCGCCGTCACGATCATCCTGATCACCGTCTGGCAGCAGACCGGTTTCACCTTCGTGCTGTTCGTCGCCGCCTTGATGGCCGTGCCCGTCGACGTCCTCGAAGCCTCGCAGATCGACGGGGCCGGACCGCTGCGTACGCTCTTCCGGATCAAGGTCCCGCTGATCAGTCCGACCATCCTGTTCGCCGCGGTCGTCGCCCTGATCAACGCGATGCAGCTGTTCGACCAGCCGTACATCATGACCAAGGGCGGACCAGGAACGGCCACCACCACGGTGACGATCACGATGTACCAGAAGGGCTTCCAGAACCTCGAGTTCGGGTACGGCTCCGCCATCGCCATCATCCTGCTCCTGGCGATCCTCGCCATCACCGGTCTGCAGTTCCTCGCCGCACGGAAGTTGGTGTTCTACCAGTGAGCGTTCTCCCCGTCAGCAGCACAGTCCCCGTCCAGCTGCCCTCCACGGCGGCGCCGAGCCCGCTCCCGTCCAGCCCAAGGCGTTCGGCGTTGGGCCGGGTCGGCCGGATCGTCGGCCTGGTCGTCCTGATCATCGCGGCCATGACGGCGTTGGGTCCGCTGCTGTGGACCCTCACGACCTCGATGCGCACCCCGGCCGAGGCGTTCACCAACCCGCCCCAGTGGATCCCGCTGCGTCCGGACTTCTCCAACTACAGCGCCGTCTTCGACCGGATCCCGATCGGGCGGTTCTTCTTCAACAGCGTGGTCGTCACCGGGCTGATCGTGCTCGGTCAGACCGTGACCTGCACCCTGTCCGGCTACGCGTTCGCGATGGTCGACTTCCCGGGACGGTCGGTCATCTTCACGGCCTTCCTGGCCACGATGATGGTGCCCCTGCAGACGATCATCATCCCGGTGTTCGTGATCGTCCGGAACCTCGGGCTGGCCGACACCACGATGTCCCTGGTGGTGTCCGCCCTGGGCAACGCCTTCGGGACCTTCCTGATGCGCCAGTACTTCATGCAGATGCCGAAGGAGCTGGGCGAAGCGGCCCGGATCGACGGCGCCGGCCACTGGAGGGTCTTCCAGCTGGTCTACGCCAAGATGGCCGGTCCGGCGATCGCGACCCTCGCGATCTTGAACTTCTCCGGCTTCTGGGCCGAGTTCTACCGACCGCTGATCTTCCTGCAGTCCCAGGACAACTTCACGCTCCCGCTCGGTCTGGTCGGGCCTGCAGGGCAACCTGGGGACCGGGTCGATCTCGGTCGTGCTCGCCGGCGTCGTGCTGGCCATGCTGCCGAGCGTGATCCTGTTCATCGTCGCGCAGCGCTACTTCATCGCCGGCGTGACCGCGGGGTCATCGCGATGACGGCGGCGGAAGCGCGGAGCAGTCCGACCGGCCGGCGGAACATCACCGCCCCGTCTACCACATCCGGCCGCCGCGCGGATATCTCAACGATCCGAACGGCCCCATCGTCGTCGGCGGCGTCGTGCACCTGTATTTCCAGTCCCGCCCAGTGTGGATCTGGCGGTGCCGGTCGAATGGGGGCATGTCACCAGCTCCGGACTTCGTGACCTGGACGCTGCATCGGCCGGCCATGGCCCCTGTCCCCGACGGCCTGGACCGGGACGGCTGCTGGTCGGGCAGCACCGTGCTCGACCACGGACAGGTCCGTGCTTTCTACTCTGGCCTATCCACGAATCGCCCTATCAATCGGTGCTCACGGCCGTCTCTGATGACGACGGGTACACCTTCGGACCACCCGAACAGGTGGTGATCGATCCGGCCGCCGACGAGGGGGTCACGATGTACCGCGACCCGTTCGTCTGGCGGGCCGACGACCGGTGGCTGATGGTGGTGGGCGCCGGATACGCCGACGAGGTCGCCGCCATCCGACTGTACTCGTCGCCCGACCTGCGCACATGGACCCGTCTCGATGACCTGTGCTCGACTCCGCGGCGATGCGCCGACGGCATCGACACCGGGTCAGCCTGGGAGTGTCCTCAGATCCTGCAGCTGGGCGAACACTCGATCGCCGTCGTCGGCACGTGGAGTCCGACGTCCGGCCCGATCCAGCTGCTGGCCTTTCCGGCCGATGATCCCGCCCACCCGACCCTGGTCGATCACGGAACGTCGCTCTACGCCGCCTCCGCGCTGCGCGACAGCCCGCACGGACCGCTGCTGTTCGGCTGGGTGACGGAGGACCGAGAGCCCGCCGTGTGGGCCGAAGCCGGGTGGGCCGGTGCCCTCTCGCTCCCGCGGCAGGTGTGGTGGGAAGAAGGGTCTCTGCGGTCGGCGCCGGTCCCGACCGCGGCGAACCTGCGGTCCGGGGAATCGAGACCGGCCGAAGGGGCGACTGTCGGCGCCCAATGCGAGATCGAGCTGCCGACCGCTCCTGCCCGCCTGCGACTCCGATTCGATGACACCCAACAGCTCGAGATCACCGCGGACGCCGACTCGAACAGCCTCACGATCGAGAGGACCGACGGTACGGCGGGAGCCGGCCGCACGGTCAGTGCATCGGCCGCGTTCCAGGCGACCTCGAGCCGCCCGGCCGTCCGGGTGTTTATCGATGGATCGATCGTCGAGGTATTCACCAGTGCCGGCCGCGTGCTGACGACCCGGGCCTACCCGACCACTCCACCGCCGTGGCCTCTCGATGCCTCCACCGATGCCGTCGTCTGGGATCTCGACGCCGGAGCGAAGAACGGGGTGCCCGCCGAACGCGGATCCAGCACCACGGTCTGGTCCCCCCAGTAGTAGCCTGTTGCGGGCTACTGGGCGCGTCGACTGCTCGGTGTTCGGCGAGGTCAGGCGTGAAGAACACGGTAGCGCTGGTGGGTCACCTGTTGGGCGGTGTCGACATCGGCCGGGGTCGAGACGCGGACCAGTTCGAGCTCGACTCGTTCGGGCGGCAGCGTGTCGAACAGTCGGAGTCCTTGCCGAGGAGGACGGGGACGACATGCAGCTCGAATTCGTCGAGCTGCCCGTCGCGAAGCAGCGATTCAGCCGCTCGGGCTCCCATCACGACGACGTCGGCATTCCCGGCGGCGTTTCGGGCTCGGACGGCGGCTCCCGTACGTCGGTGACGTAGTGCACGTTGTCCGGCGGGGGAGTGTCGGGGATCTGGCTGGTCAGGACGAAGATCGGTACGCCGTCGTGGTGGTCGCCCTGCCAGTGGCCGGCATGCTCGTAGGTGCGTCGGCCGGCGATGACGGCGCGGGTGGCGAGCATCTCGTCGACGACGTCGCGGTTCGGTCCGGGATCGTCGCGTCGGTCGAGCCAGTTGAACAGCCGGAAGCCACCGATCCCCATCGGTTCGTCGAGCTGTCGTCGGGACCGACGACGTAGCCGTCCAGCGACATCGTGATGTCGAGCCGGATGGCGCCGGTTCCGGTCGTCTCGCTGCCCTCTGATGGGGTCATGTGGGTGTCCTTCCGAAGGGTAGCGGACTGCTCGTCCGATCACGTCGTCCTTGTTCTGCCAACCTCCGGCCACGCCTGAACTCATCGACGCTCGACGCCTACCGCATAGGCCGGGGATTCCGGTCCACTCAGCCCTGGCGGCTGACGGTCAGGCCCCGGTCGCACAGGATCGCGACGGACGGATGCGCGGGACAGTCCCGGATTACCGCCCTTACGACGACGAAGAGATGAGCGCGGCCGTGATCAGATCCGCGGCCTCAGCGATGTTCGTGCCCAAGTAATGCCCGGGAACGTCGTACCGAGCTCGGCGGGATGCGAAGGCGCCGCCGGCGTAGAACAGGTGCCGCTGATCGAGCGTCAGCGAGCGGAGGGCGTCGACGGCCGCGGCCCGGGCGGAGGCGACGTGGGAGACCAACACCACACCCACCGCCTCAGTCTCGGCAACGGTGAGAGCGAGCGAGTCGACCGGCGTCCGGGCGCCCAACATCCGGCAGTCCCAGTGCCGCTGGCGCAGCAGCGCGCCGATCGCTTCAAGTCCGAGGGTGTGGTGATCCATGGGTCCGCAGCTGAGCACGATCGGTGATCGGTGCAGCGGACCGGTCGGCTGGAGGCCGGCCAACCAGGCTTGAGTGGCGTTGGTCGCCAAATGTTCGTGGGCGATGTCGATCTGCCCGGAGTGCCACCATTCCCCGACCTCGCGCATGGCCGGCAGCAACACCTCGTCGACCGTCCGGTCGAGTCCGAGGGTCTCCCGGGCCGCATCCAGAGTCCGCGCGAGGCTTCCGGGAGCGAGTTCGCGCGCCGCTTGCAGGAAGGCCTGAACCAGTGGCCCGGGCGAGGAGGAGTGGCCGGCCTTGACCAGCTCGGCTGCGTCGACGGTTCGCCGCCCCAGGGCGATCAGATCGCGCATCCGTCGGAGTTGGTCGAGCTGGAGGTGGCTGTAGCGCCGGTGACCGCCGCTGCTGCGGTCGGCGATCGGTACCCC
>CAVQDD010000007.1:0-246895 GCA_963711185.1 uncultured Actinomycetota bacterium
ATCATGGTCTACTTTCTTTGCCTGGTTCGACTGTCTGTCCTGGTTGGAACTTCTGTCCTGGTTGAACTTCTGTCCTGGTTGAACTGCTGTCCTGGTTCCGACTGCTGTCGCTGGTTGTTTTCGGCCTGATCGGTTTCCGGTACCGACGATACCGGTCACAGCGAGCGGCCGAGGGCCGCGACCGCCTCGTCGAGCTCGGCGGTGGTGACCGAGAGGGCCGGCCGGAAGCGGATGGCGCGGTTCGCCGCTGGGCAGGGCCAGCACGTGCTCGTGGTCGCGCAGGTCGGCCAGCACCGCGTCTCGCCGGTCCCGGTCGGGCAGGTCGAGGCGCGACCATCAGGCCGCGGCCGCGGACGTTGGTCAGCAGCGCCGGCCGTCCGTCCGGCCAGCGCCCACAGCCCGGCGACCAGGTGCTCGCCCTTGGGCCCGGCCGCCTCGATCAGGCCCTCGGACTCGATGATCTCCAGCAGCCGGGTGGAGCGGACCATGTCGACCAGTCCGCCGCCCCAGGTCGAGTTGATCCGGCCGGAGACGCGCGAACACGTTGTCGGCGACCTCGTCGACCCGGCGGCCGGCCATGATGCCGCCGACCTGGGCCTTCTTGGAGAACGCGACCACGTCGGGGTGCAGGCCGAGCTGCTGGTAGGCCCAGGCCGTGCCGGTGGTGCCCATCGCCGGTCTGCACCTCGTCGACGATGAACAGCGCGTCGTGATCATGGACCAGCTGCTCCAACGCCTGCAGGAACTCCGGCCGCAGGTGGTTGTCGCCGCCCTCGCCCTGGATCGGCTCGCCGATGAACGCCGCGATGTCGTGCGGGTGGGCGGCGAAGGCCGGCTCGGGCCTGCTCCAGCGCGTGCTGCCTCGGCCCGTCCAGCGCGTCCGAGATGATCATCGAGCGGGAAGGTGATCGCCGGCACGTCGATCCGCGGCCAGTCGAACTTCGGGAACCGGTCGGTCTTGATCGGCTCGGTGTTGGTCAGCGACATGGTGTAGCCGCTGCGGCCGTGGAAGGCCCGGGTCAGGTGCAGGATCTTGGTGCCGAGGCGCGCGGTCCCGGCCGGCGGCCTCGTTCTGCCGGCTCTTCCAGTCGAAGGCGACCTTGAGCGCGTTCTCGACCGCCAGCGCGCCGCCCTCGACGAAGAACAGGTGCGGCAGCTCCGGATCGCCGACGACCCGGCTGAAGGTCTCGACGAACTCGGCGTAGGCGGTGGTGTAGACGTCGGAGTTGGCCGGCTTGTTGGCCGCGATCCGGCCGAGCAGGGCCATGAACGCCGGGTCGTCGACCACCCCGGGCGGGTTCAGGCCCGAGCGGCGCGCTGGCGAAGAAGGTGTACAGGTCGAGATAGCGTCTCGCCGCTGCGGGCGTCCACCACCCGGCTGCCCCGGCTGGCGGCCAGGTCGATGACGAGCTTGAAGCCGTCGGTCAGGACGTGCCGGGACAGCGCTCGTGGACCTCCGCGGCTGGACGCTGGCGTGTTCGGCCATGGTCGACCTCCTCAGACGATGACGTAGAACGAGTGTAAGACTTGGCGCAAGATTAGAGAATCACCGCAGCATTTATCAAGCGGCGGCGGTAAGACGACGAAAACGTCCGCTCGATTGCTTCTTCAGGAGAGGATTGCCACGGTGCCGGTCCACCACGGCTGAGTGCCACAGCGGTCGAGACCGGCCCCTGCCTCAGAGCCCGACGACCGCCCGCACCTCGGTTCGGAGCCGGGCAAGCAGGTCGGCAGCTCCGCGGACCTCCAGATAGCACTTCAGCTTGGGTTCGGTGCCGGACGGCCGGACGACCACCTTGACCGAGTCGACCGGTGAACAGCAGTCCGTCGGTCGGCGGCAGCGGCGGACCACCCTGCGCGACCGAATCCCCGGCCAGATCGACCAGGGCCACCGGTTCGCCGGCCAGCGCTCGGCGGTGCGGCCCGCAGCCGTCGCATCGCTTCGGTGATCATGGTCAGATCCGTCGACCCGGAAGGAGAGCTGGGCGGTCGACTGCCGCCCGTAGCGTCGGGCGATCGACTCCAGGCGCTCGGCGATCGAGCTGCCCTCGGCCTTGAGCCGGGCGGCAATGGCTCAGCACCCGGATCAGGGCCGAGATGCCGTCCTTGTCGCGCACCGCGGCCGGGTCGCAGCAATAGCCGATCGCTTCCTCGTAACCGAAAGCGAGGCCCGGGACGCGGCCGATCCACTTGAAACCGGTCAGGGTCCAGGCAGAACGGTTGGTCATGATCGGCGGCCATGGCCGACAGCAGCGAACCGGACACGATCGAGCAGGCGTACGTGCCCTGCACTCCGCGCACCAGGGCGTCGTCGGCCAGCAGCACGCCGAGCTCGTCGCCGGTGAGCATGCGCCACCGCCGTCGATCCTCGGATCGCCACCGCACACCGGTCGGCGTCCGGGTCGTTGGCGATCACCAGATCGGCTCCGCGCTCACGCGCCGCCGCCAGGGCCAGATCGAGGGCGCCGGGTTCTTCGGGATTCGGGAAGCTCACGGTCGGGAAGTCGGGGTCCGGTGCGTGCTGGGCCTCGACGATGTGCGGGGCCTCGAAGCCGAGTTCGGCCAGCACCGGTTCGACCACGGCGGCACCGACACCGTGCAGCGGGGTGTAGACCCAGGACAATCCTACGCGGCGCGTCGGCGGGCACCAACGAGCAGAGCCTGCTGCTGGTAGGCGGCCAGCAAATCGCGCCGATCATGGTGATCTCGCTCCGAGCGCGGGATATCGCCCAACGGGTGCCGGGCGACCCAGCCGATTCTCGGTCGCGATCTCGGCGTCGGCCGGCGGCACGATCTGCGAGCCGTCGCCGAGATAGACCTTGTAACCGTTGTCCTGGGCGGGATTGTGGGACGCGGTGACGACCACCCCGGCCACACAGTCGAGGTGGCGGATGCCGAAGGCCACCACCGGGGTCGGCACCGGCGCGGTCGATCAGCAGGGCGTGAAAGCCGGCGGCGGCGAGGATCTCGGCGCTGTCCCGGGCGAACCGCTGCGGAGTTGTGGCGGGCGTCGTGACCGATGATCACCGAGCCCCGGTCAGCCCCTGGTCACGCAGATAGGTGGCCAGCCCGGCGGCGGCCTGACCGACCACGACCCGGTTCATCCGGTTCGGACCCGGGTCCGAGCGCGCCGCGCAGCCCGGCCGTGCCGAACTCCAGCGGAAGCCGCGAACGCGTCCTCGATCTCGGCCCGGGCCGCGTCATCGCCGGCGACGGCGGCGGTGATCAGACTCGTCCAGCGCCGCAGGCGTGGCCGGGTCGGGATCCTGGGCCCGCCAGAAGGTGAGCTGTTCGCCGAGCTGCGGCCCGAACGCCTGGCGGCCAGATCGACGCCGAGCGCCAGGGCCTCACAGCACACCGGCCAGCCCGCTCAACAAGGACCGGAGCCGCGGCGCGGCAGCGCGCCCGGCCTCGATCACCTCGTGATGATCGAGCGGCTCGGGCGAGATGCCGGCGCCCGAGATTGGTGACCAGGGACAGCCCGAGCACCCGGCAGCCCGCCTCGCGCGCGGCAATGGTCTCCAGCGCGGTGGACATGCCGACCAGATCGCCGCCGAGCACGCCGGCCATCCGCACCTCGGCCGGGGTCTCGTACTGCGGCCCGCGGAACTGGACGTAGACCCCTTCCGGCAGGTCCGGCTTCGACCGTTCGGGCCAGCTCGCGCAGCTCGGCGGAGTAGGCCTGGGTCATGTCGATGAAGGTGGCTCCCCGCAGCGGGGTGTGGCCCGGTCAGGTTGATGTGGTCGCGAGATCAACACCACGGTGCCGGGCGGCCAGTCGAGGTTCAGACCGCCGCAGCCGTTGGTCAGCACCACCGTCTCGCGCCCCGGCCGCGGCCGCGGTCCGGACGCCGTGCACCACCGGCTCGACCCCGCGGCCCTCGTAGAAGTGGGTGCCGGCCGGTGAAGATCGCCGCGATCTTGCCGGCCGGTGTCCGGACCAGCCGCAGCTCGCCGCCGTGGCCGGCGACGACCGGCTTGCTGAATCCGGGAATCTCTTGCAGGGCAGCGGATCCGAGCGGTTCACCCAGCGTGTCGGCGGCGGCCGCCCAGCCCGAACCGAGGACGAAGGCGAGATCGATCCGGTCCAGGTCGAATCGTCGCCTGATCTCGGTGGCCGCCTGCTCGGCCATGGCCTGCGGGTCGTGGAAAGGATCTGCGTCCGAAGTCGTCACCGTGGCACTATCCGACCTCGACCCGATCTCGGCCCCGACCGATCGAGACATCCGAGAAGGCCGAGCCGATGATCACCAACCGCTGGTGCACTCCCGGCCGCGGAGTTCGGCGAGGTAGTCGGCCGGGGCGCCGGCCGCCTCCGCGGCGTCGGCCAGAATGCCCAGGGTCATCGCACTCGGCACGCCGCCCTCGAAGTCGTCGAGGACATAGACCCAGGCCTTGTCCTCGCCGTCCAGGGTGGCCACCCGGACGGTCAGCTTGCGGTAGAGCCCGGTGTCGGCGCTCTCCCACTGGTCCAGGTGGGTGGCGTCGGTGTCGTTGACGTCGTAGAGCCCGACGAACACCTGGGCGCCGGTCGTCTCGGCGTCCTCGACCACGGTCGGCAGCGGGCCGTCCCAGCCGTCGCCGCCGAAGGTGATCCGCCAGCCGGGCAGCCAGCCGACACCGCGCAACGGCGAGTGCGGGCACCGTTGGGCCATCTGCTCAGGATCGAGATTGCTCCCGTAGGCGGCGTACAGCACAGCGAGAAAGGTTACCGCGGGACGGCGGCCGAACCGCTCAGCTGACTCACCAAGGTCAGGAGTCCTCGTTCGGACCGGCGCCCGGCATGTTCGGAGGCCGGACGCCCGGCCGGCCGGCCGCGATGAAGGTCTGGGAGACCTCTGCGGCGGTCCGCCGACCTGCCCGTCGCAGCGTCGACTCCGGCTGCTGGGAGATCCGCGGCGGCATGATCACCACCGGGCAGCCGGCCTGGTAGACGAGCCGGTGCGCCAGCATCGGGTTGGTCTTCAGATCGGTCCGCCGCGGCGCGTCCAGCACCAGCAGCTCCGCCTGCTCCGACAGCGCTTGCAGCACCGACAACGCGGTGCCGTCGTGGATCTCGCACCGGATCCCGTGCCCCACCGTTGAGGATCCAGCCGTAACGAGTCCGCCCCCGCGTGTCGGTGACGTCGGCCTCGAGCCGGGCCTGGGCGTAGGTCCGTTCGGCATCGCTGTCCCGGCTCACCACGGCCGGACGACCGCTGGCGGTGGCCGGCGGATGACTGGGGCGCCAGGCCCGGACGGCCAGCAGCTCGGCGCCTCGCCGGTCGGCCTCCTCGGCCGCCCAGCGGACGGCGACGGGGAAGTGGCTGGTCTGGCTGACCCCGACCACGATCAGCCTGGCCGAGCTGCCGGGATCCACGTCGGATCGGCTCATCTCGTTCTCCTCGCTCACATGGGTTCAGGCTGATTGCGGCTCGGACGGAGCTTTGGACAGCGGGTCGGCGATGTCCTCCAACGCCTGGCCCTCGGCATTCACGCCGCAGGCGAAGGCGAAGATGCCGCCGATGATCATGATCGCGGCAGCCGCGTAGTAGCCGATGGACAGCGGACCGCGGCCGACGCTCACCAGTCGCGTTGTAGAGGAACGACTGGGTGATCATCATGGTCAAGCCCATGACCGTTCGCTTCGGATACTTGTGGATGAAGACGTCGACCAGCAGTCTTGAACGGCACACTCTCGGTGGCGTTGACCGACATCGCCTTGCTCTCGTCCACCGCCGGCAGGTCCTTGCCGTCGTCGCTCACCCGGTGCTCGATCTCGTCGACGGTTCGTTCGGCCTCCTCGTGGCGTCCGTGGGTCATCAGCCAGCGCGGGCTCTCCGGGATGTGTCGGCGCAGGAAGATGATGCCCAGACCCAGGACCGGGCCGATGAAGAAGGCGATCCGCCAGCCGACGTTGCTGGCGAACAGGTCGGTGTTCAGCAGGAACAGGTTGGCGAAGGCACCCAGCGCGGCCCCGCCCCAGTAGGTGCCGTTCACCGCGATGTCGACCCGGCCCCGGTACTTGGAGGGGATCAACTCGTCGATGGCGGAGTTGATCGCGGTGTATTCGCCGCCGATGCCGGCGCCGGCGATGAACCGGAAGATCCAGAAGAAGATCATGTTCGGCGAGAGCCCGGCCACGGCGCTGCCGATCAGGTAGATGGCCAACGTCAGGATGAACAGCTTCTTGCGGCCGAGCCGGTCGGTCATCCGGCCGAAGACGAGCGCCCCGACCACCTGGCCGATCAGATAGATGCTGCCGGTGAGGGTGATCTGGGTCGTGTTCATGTGCAACGAGTCGGCGAACCCGTTGGCCGAGACGATCTGGATCTCCAGACCGTCCAGGATCCAGGAGACACCGAGGCCGACGACCACCGACCAGTGGAACTTCGTCCACGGCAACCGGTCCAGTCGGGCCGGGACCAGGCTCACCCGTGGCTGCTCTGCGGTGGTGCTCATCGCGTCATCTCCTTCAGACAGTTCGATGCCGGCGACAGACGCGTCGAGTCTGGTGGTCGACTGTTCGAGCCGAGGTTAGCCAGAGCACCCGGCGTCCGGTCCGGCGGCTCGCTCGATCGGTCTTTCGTGCGGGCGATGGGTCAGTGGTCCAGACCGCACCTGGGCTAGGATGTGCCGGTCGGGTTCGGGAATGTGGGAGAGGTGCCGGGTGAGTGAGGTCGCGCTGGGCAGCGGCCTGCAGGCCTACCTCCGGTTGCTGCGATACGCGCCCGGCTCGGCGACCGTTCATTGCCGCGCTGATCGCGCGACTGCCGTTGTCGATGGCCCCGATCGGCATGCTGATCCTCATTCAGCACGAACGCTCCGCCTACGGCATCGCCGGCATCGTCACCGGCGCGTACGCGATCGGCTGCGCCTGGGTACTCCGCTCTGGGGTCGGCTGATGGATCGCAGCGGCCAGATCCCGGTGCTGGTCTCGACCGCCCTGAGCAGTGCCGCACTGCTGATCTCGCTCGCGGTGGCGGCCGTGCTGCAGGCGCCGTCCGCGCTGTTGATCGTCCTGGCCGCCGGAGCCGGGCTGGCCTATCCGCCGGTGAGTCCGGCGATCCGTGCCGCCTGGCGGGTGGTGTTCGCCGACCGGGCCGCGCGCAAGGTGGCCTTCGCGCTGGACTCGACCTCGGTCGAACTGATCTTCGTCACCGGGCCGCTGCTGCTCTCGGCGCTGTTGGCTTTCACCCCGCCCGTCGTTCCGTTGGTCGTCACGGCGGCGCTGATGGCCGGCGGCGTGCTGGCCTACTGCCGCACCGATGCCGCCGCGGGACTCCCGGGTCCAGCAGCAGGAGCATCGGTCGCGCTCGTCGGCGACCGGTCCACGCTCGGCGGTGCTGGCCTCCGGCGTCGGGGCGGTGCTGGTGGTGATGCTGCTGCTGAGCGTCGGTTTCGGTCAGGTGGACACCTCGATGGCGGCCACGGCCGGGCAGCTGCTCGGCGGCTCGGACCACGTCGGGATCCTGTTCGCCGCGATCGCCGGTGGCAGCACCGTCGGCGGACTCGTCTACGGCGCCCGCGACTGGCGGGCCGACGAACGGACGCGTCGTTCCCGTGCTGCTGGTGGCGTTCGCGATCTTCCTCAGCGCGATGGCGGCGCTGATGTCGCTCGGTCTCGGTCTCGCTGTTCGTCTTGTTGCCGTTGTTGTTCCTGACCGGGCTGGCCATCGCGCCGATGCTGATCATGCAGCAGGCCTGCTCGATCATCTGGCGCCGGCCTCACCGGCTGAACGAGGCCCAGGCCTTCCTGTCGGCGGCCAACACCACCGGCGCGGCGCTGGGCACGGCGCTGGCCGGTCTGTTGATCGACGCCCGCGGGCTCGGCTGGTCCTTCGCCGGGGCCGCTGCCGGTGCGGTCGTCGCCGCCGTGGCGGCGCTGCTGAGTCGTCCGAGCTGGCGTCGCGCCTCGCTCGCGATCTCCGAGAGCGACAGCGAACAGGAACGGCAGGACGCCGCGTCTGAGCGGTCGGGCTGCACGCCGGCACGCGGCGCACACCCGGGCGTGAGTCGGTACCGGCTGGCAGGGTGTCGTCATGGCCGCTGAGAAGATCACGCCCGTCGGTGCCGCGAGCTGGGTCGATCCGAACGCCGAGGTCGCCGAACTGAGGCGAGCGGCCGCCGAGTGCCGCGGCTGCGAACTGTGGGAGCCGGCGACCCAGGTGGTGTTCTCGGCCGGCAACGACCACGCCCCGATGATGCTGGTCGGCGAGCAGCCCGGTGATCAGGAGGACCAGCAGGGCATCCCGTTCGTCGGGCCGGCCGGCCAGTTGCTGCAGCGGGCCCTGGCCGAGGCGGGCATCGACCGGTCGCAGGTCTACGTGACGAACGCGGTCAAGCACTTCCGGTTCGAACTGCGGGGCAAGCGTCGGATCCACGCCACCCCGCAGGTCTCCCACATCAAGGCGTGCAAACCGTGGCTGGAGGCCGAGGTGGCCCGGGTCGGGCCGACAGCTGATCGTGGCCCTCGGCGCGACCGCGGGCAAGGCGATGATGGGCTCCGGCTTCAAGATCACCCAGCAACGCGGGCAACGGTTGACGGCGATCGTTCGGGGCTCAGAACGTGCCGCTGATCGCCACCATCCACCCGTCGGCGGTGTTGCGGACCACTGAGGGCTCCGATCGCGACGAGGCGTACGCCGGTCTGGTCGCCGACCTGAAGACGGCGCTGACCGAGATGGACCGCTGAGGAGCGCCCCTGGCCCGCGCCCTGAGCCGTCGAAGGGCACCAGGCTCAGGCTGTGTGGGGCACCAGGCTCACGTTGTGTGGGCGCCAGGCTCGGGGCGCGGAGTCGGATCGGCGTGGAACACTTCCCAGGTGACTCGTGTGGTGATCGTCGGCGGTGGTCCTGGCGGATACGAGGCCGCCCTGGTGGGCAGCCAACTCGGTGGTGACGTGACCCTGATCGACACCGACGGTCTGGGTGGCTCGGCCGTGCTGACCGACTGCGTGCCGTCCAAGACGTTGATCGCCACCGCCGAGGTGATGAGCGAGGTCAAGGGCTCCACCGAGCTCGGCCTGCGGTTCGGCAAGCACGGTGAGGGCTCGGTGGAGAGCAACGTCGGGGTCGATCTGGCGATGGTCAACCAACGGGTGAAACGGCTGGCCCAGGCCCAGTCGGCCGACATCGTCGAGCGGGTGCAGCGCGAGGGCGTACGCCTGGTCGTCGGTCGCGGGCGGTTGGACGGCACCCGATCGGGTGATCGCCGAGACCGCCGACGGCGAGCAGACCTTCGAGGCCGACGTGGTGCTGATCTCGACCGGAGCCCACCCGCGGGTGCTGCCGGACGCCGTCCCGGACGGCGAGCGGATCCTCACCTGGACCCAGGTCTATGAGATGACCGACCTGCCCGACCGGCTGATCGTGGTCGGCTCCGGGGTGACCGGAGCCGAGTTCGCCAGCGCCTACGACGCCCTCGGGGTGGACGTGGTGCTGGTCTCCTCCCGCGACCACGTGCTGCCCGGTGAGGACGCCGACGCGGCCCGGGTGCTCGAGGACGTGTTCACCCGCCGCGGGATGACGGTGATGTCGCGCTCCCGGGCCGCCTCGGTGACCCGGGACGGCGACTCTGGTCACGGTCAGGCTGACCGACGGGCGGACGGTCACCGGCTCGCACTGCCTGCTGGCGGTCGGCTCGATCCCGAACACCGCCGAGATGGGTCTGGCGAAGCCGGCGTCACGCTGGACAAGGGCGGTTTCATCGGCGTCGACCGGGTGTCGCGGACCTCGGCCCGCGGGGTGTATGCGGCCGGTGACTGCACCGGGGTGATGATGCTGGCCTCGGTGGCCGCGATGCAGGGCCGGATCGCCATGTGGCACTCGCTCGGCGACGCGGTCGCGCCGCTGGACATGCGCTCGGTCTCCTCCAACGTCTTCACCGCCCCCGAGATCGCCACCGTCGGGGCCACCCAGGCGCAGGTCGACAGCGGTCAGGTCCGGGCGATCAAGGTCAATCTGGCGCTGCGCGGCAATCCGCGGGCCAAGATGCAGGGCATCCGGGACGGCTTCGTCAAGCTGTTCTGCCTGCCGGCGACCGGCATCATCGTCGGCGGCGTGGTGGTGGCCCCGAAGGCCAGCGAGCTGATCCATCCGGTCGCGGTCGCGGTCGCGGAGAAGATCACCGTCGACCAGATGGCCCAGGACTTCACCGTCTATCCCTCGTTGTCCGGCTCGGTGGCCGAGGCCGCCCGGCGGCTGCACGGGCACAGCACCGAGCAACTCACCCGATGACCGTTCCACCCCTGGCCGAGTCACCGAACGACCACTCACCGCAGCCGTGGCGGGAGCAGATCCGCGCCCTGCTGGCCGGGCGACGCTGGACGGCGCTGACCGGGGCCGGCATGTCCACCGACAGTGGCATCCCCGACTATCGCGGCCCGGATTCGCCCAAGGCGTCACCGATGCTGTTCGCCGAGTTCGCCGGCTCGAGGCCAACCGGCGGCGCTACTGGGCCCGCAGCTTCGTCGGCTGGGGTCGGATGGGACACGCCCGCCCCAACGCCGGTCACCGGGCTCTCGTCGAGCTGGCCGAGCGGGTCGACGATCGAGATCCGGGCTGGTCGGCATCGTCACCCAGAACGTGGACGGGCTGCACGAGCAGGCGGGCAGCCCGTCGGTCGTCGATCTGCACGGCCGGATCTCCGACGTGGTCTGCCTGGACTGCGCCGACGTGTCGTCCCGGGCGGTGCTGCAGGACCGGTTGGCCGCCCTCAATCCGGACGTTCGCGCCGAGGGTGCGGTCGGGCACGCCGAGCTGCGACCCGACGGTGACGCGGTGGTCGCGACTGGCAGGACTTCGTCCTGGTCGACTGCGACCGCTGCGGCGGTCGGCTGAAGCCCGACGTGGTCTTCTTCGGCGAATCGGTGCCGCGGGACCGGGTCGACCCAGGCCTACGCGCTGGTCGAGGCCGGCCGAGCGTGCTGGTGGTCGCGGGCTCGTCGCTGACGGTGATGTCGGGGCTGCGGTTCGTCCGGCACAACGCCAAGCAGGGCAAGCCGGTGATCATCCTCAACCGCGGCGCGACCCGCGGTGATCCGTTGGCGACGCTCAAGCTCGACGCCGGCTGCTCGGAGACCCTGACCGCGCTCGTCCGCCGCTAGCCTGTCGCACCCCTGCGCCTCGTCGCACCCGTCCGGACGGGTGCGAGGCGACGAGGGGTGCGACGCACGGGGGTGGCCCGGGTAGAGGTGGGCGGGCTCAGTCGCCGCCGAAGAAGTCGCCGATGCCGCCGAACATGTCACCGATACCGCTGCCGACGTCGCCCAGTCCGTCGCCGATGCCGGCGATGCCGTCGCCGATCCCGTCACCGATGCCGTCGAAGCCGCCGCCGATGCCGCTCGCCGATGCCGCCGAAGATGTTGCCCATGCCGCCGAACAGGAACGAGCCGATCAGCACCCCGGACAGCATGTCGCTGCCGTTCCAGCGGCTGTAGTAGCCCTGGGCCCACGGCGCGTAGGCCTGGCCGCCCTCCCAGTAGGGAACCCGCTGGGCGCCGATCTGGACCGTGCGGATGTAGGGGTCGGCGCCGGCCAGCACCCGCTCGGCGTCGGCGGCGCAGGCCGGTACGTCGCGCGGAGGTGCCGCCGGCCGGGGCCCAGTCGACGTTCTGGGTGGACGGGCCGTGCGCCGGGTTGAAGAAGCACGGCGGACGCTTCTGCGGCAGCGGGTCGCCGGCGATCCGGGCCTTGACGCAGGCGACGCGCGTAGCGGCCGTCCTCGAGGATCTCGGTCACGTGCCGGATCTCTTCGGGCTTCCTGACCGCATCCAGCGACATCTTCGCGTCGTCGTAGCCGTCCAGGGCGCGCTGGTAGTCCTGTTGCATCGATTCGTTCAGCGGATGACCGGCGACGTCGGTGTCGAGTCGCTGCAGTTCTTCGCCGAATTTGGTGACGTCCTCGTCGGCGGCCCGCTTCGAGGTGGCCAGCTGGCTCTCCAGCTCGGCCTGCCGCGCCTCTTCACGCTGACGCGCGGCTGTGTCGGGTGTACAGCAGCGCGCCGCCGCCGATCACTCCGATCACGAGCAGGATGAGGATGTAATCCATATCGTCCAGTCTCTCCGGGGGGATTACGGATCGGTCGTCAGATAGGTGATTCTTAAACGATTATTGGCCCGCGTCGCCAAGTCCTTCCCGTCTCACGTCGTGCTGGTCCACGACAGTCCCGGTGCCCGTCGAGGACGAGAAAATTCAACCCTGACTGGTCAGTCGACGATCTCGCAGATGACCGATCCGCTGGTCACCGTGCCACCCGCTGCGGCGGTCAGACCGCTCACGGTTCCGGCCCGATGAGCGTTCAGCGGTTGCTCCATCTTCATCGCCTCGAGCACCACGATCAAGTCCCCCTCGGCTACCTGGTCGCCCTCGGCGACCGCGATCTTGACGATGGTGCCCTGCATCGGTGAGGTCAGGGCGTTGCCCGACGGTGTCGCCGCGCTGCTGCCGCGGTCCCGTCTGACCGGCTTCCGGGCCCGGCCGCGCGTTCCGCGCCGCCGCGCTGCCGAGCCCGGCCCGAGAGGCCGAGCCCGGACGGGCAGCTTCACCTCGAGCCGCTTGCCGTCGACCTCGACCACCACGGTGGTCTGCTCGACGGGTTCGGCCGGCTCGGCGCTCGGCCCGGCGTAGGGCGCGATCTCGTTGGCGAACTCGGTCTCGATCCAGCGGGTGTGGACGCCGAAGCGAGCCGTTCGCGGCGGTGAACGCGGGATCGTCCAGCACGGCCCGGTGGAACGGCGACGACGGTCGGCATGCCGTCCAGTTCCAGCTCGGCCAGCGCCCGACGTGACCGGGCCAGCGCCTGGGCGCGGTCGGCGCCGGTGACGATGATCTTGGCGACCAGCGAGTCGAAGGCGCCCGGCACGCGTCATCCCGGCCCGATAGCCCTCGTCGGTCCGGACGCCCGGTCCGGACGGCGGACGCCAGGTCGTCAGGGTGCCCGGCGCGGGCATGAAGTTGCGGCCTGCGTCCTCGGCGTTGATCCGGAACTCGATCGAGTGCCGGGTCGGCACCGGATCGTCATAGCCCAGCTCTTCGCCGTCGGCGATCCGGAACATCTCGCGGACCAGATCGAGGCCGGTCACCTCTTCGGAGACCGGGTGCTCGACCTGCAGGCGGGTGTTGACCTCCAGGAACGAGATGGTGCCGTCCTGGCCGACCAGGAACTCACACGTCCCGGCGCCGACGTAGCCGGCCTCGGTCAGGATCGCCTTGCTGGAGGCTGTAGAGCGTCTGCACGCTGGTCATCGCTCAGGAACGGCGCGGGGGCCTCTTCGACCAGTTTCTGGTGCCGACGTTGCAGCGAGCAGTCCCGGGTCGAGACGACCACCACGTGTCCGTGGGCATCGGCCAGGCACTGGGTCTCGACGTGGCGGGGCTTGTCCAGATAGCGCTCGACGAAGCATTCGCCGCGGCCGAAGGCACTGACCGCCTCCCGGACCGCCGACTCGAACAGCTCGGGGATCTCCTCCGATGGTCCGGGCGACCTTGAGCCCGCGACCGCCACCGCCGAAGGCCGCCTTGATGGCGATCGGCAGGCCGTGCTCGGTCGGCGAAGGCGACCACCTCGTCGGCGTCGGCCACCGGGTCGGCGGTGCCCGGCACCAGCGGCGCACCGACCTTCTGGGCGATGTGGCGGGCCTGCACCTTGTCGCCGAGCGCGGTGATGGCGGCCGGTGACGGGCCGATCCAGATCAGGCCGGCGTCGACCACCGCCTGGGCGAAGTCGGCGTTCTCGGCCAGGAAGCCGTAGCCCGGGTGGACGGCGTCGGCGCCGCTGCGGGCGGCCACGTCGAGGATCTTGGCGATGTCGAGATAGGTCTCGGCCGGGGTCGCTCCGCCGAGCGCGTAGGCCTCGTCGGCCAGGGTGACGAACAGCCCGTCGGCGTCGGCGTCGGCATAGACGGCCACGCTGGCCAGTCCGGCGTCTGCGGCCGCCCGGATCACCCGGACGGCGATCTCGCCCCGATTCGCGACGAGCACCTTGCTGATCTTGCTGACCCCGCCGCTGGCTGCCACATTTCCTCCCGATCGGAACAGAGGCGCAGATCCCCGCGCTCGTAAGCAGCTCGGAAGTACGCCAGTTGGGCAATCTACCGGGTGACGTCCGACGGGCTCGCGGATCGGCAGTCGTTCGAAGCCGGCGTGCCGCGGCTCAGCCGTGCTCGCGCAGCCGGATCACGTCGCCGCCGCGCAACTGCCCGGCCGCGTCGCAGCAGTCCGCGGTGAGCACCGCGATCACCGGATAGCCGCCGGTCAGCGGGTGATCCGGCCCGAAGATCACCGGCTGGCCCGGACGGCGGCACCTGGACGGCGCCGGCCAGCAGCCCCTCGGAGGCCAGCTCGCCGCCCAGGTAGCGTTCCAGCCGGGCAGCGGCGCCCGACCAGCCGGATGCCGATCCGGTTCGAGTCCGGGCTGACCTGCCAGGGCTGGTCGAGCAGCCGGCGCCAGCTCGCGCTCGGTCAGCCAGTCCCGCCGCGGGCCCCGGCGTGAGCCAGAGCTCCGCTCACCGGTTCGGCCGGCGGCACCGAGGCGACGTCGGGCAGATCGCCGCTCGGCGCTCCGAGCGTGAACGTGTCGCCGGCCCGGACGACGTCCGGGCCCAGCCCGGACAGCAGGTCGGTCGAGCAGCTGCCCAGCGTCGGCTCGGCCAGCAGTCCGCCCCGGACGGCCAGGTAGTTGCGCAGTCCGGTGGGCGGCGCGTGAGGCGCAGCGTCTCGCCCGGCTGCAGGGCCAGACTCTGCGGCGAGGTCGCCTGGCGCGTGACGCCGCCGGCCGTCCAGGACCCTCAACTGCGTGCGGCCGGCCGGTGACGGCACACCAGAGCAGTCGGTCGGTGCTGATCGTCCAGGCCGCCCAGGGTGACCTCGAGACGCGGCGGCATCCTCGGCGTTGCCGACCAGCCGGTTGGCCAGCCGCAGCGCGCCACGATCGGCGGCCCCGGAGGCGGAGACGCCGAGGTGGGCCAGCCCGGGCCGGCCGAGATCCTGGATCAGGGTCAGCGGCCCGGTCTGCTCGATCCTGATCATGCTGGGCCCGGCGTACCGTCATCGGCCTGCATCGCTCATTCGGCCTCGAACCTGACCCGCATCCCCGGCTGCAGCAGCGCCGGCGGATCCTGGCCGAGATCCCAGACCCGCGACGTCGGTCCGTCCGATCAGCTGCCAGCCGCCCGGTGCGGCGCGCGGATAGATGCCCGACCACTGATCGGCCAGGCCGACCGAGCCCGGGCGGCACCCGCGTCCGCGGGTCGGCTCGCCGCGGGACCCGCAGTGCGAGCCCGCGGCTTCGGCGGCTGAGGCCTCGGGAGCGAGATAGGCGAAGCCGGGGGCGAAGCCGCAGAAGGCGACCGTCCAGGTCTGTCGCGGTGTGCCGGTCGATCACCTGCTCGGTCGTGCAGCCCAGCAGGGCGGCTACCTCGGCCAGATCCTCGCCGTCGTAGCGAACGCCGATGGTGACAGGTCCGCCTCGACCGAGGTCCGGCTCCGGCAGCTCGACCCCGATCGATGCTCGCCGCGAACGTCGGGATCCAGCGGGCGCGCGCAGCCGCAACAACAGCGTCCGGGCGCCCGGGATCAGCTCGATCGATCGGGGTGTCCTCGGTCCTCGCGTCGCAGCTTCAGCCAGTCGTGCAGGGCACGCATCTCGTCCAGGTCGGCGCACTCGACCAGCACCGCCCGGTCGCCGTAGGGCAGCAGCCGGCGGGCCATCAGCTGAACGGGGCGATCTCGACCCCGGCCGACTCGAGCGCGTCCCGGACCACGGTGGCCATCCGGACCGCCCCCGGCGAGTCGCCGTGGGTGCAGAACGACTGGGCGCGACCTTCGGTGGCCGCAGCAACCGCACGTTCGGCGGCCAGCTGCGGATCGGTGATCATCGCGTCCGGTTGCCTGCGGTCGACCAGTCGACCCGTCAGCGGTGTAGTTGCGGTCGATGAAGTATTCGGTGACCACCTCGATGCCGCGCTCGGTCGCGCGTCGCAGCAACACCGAGCCGGGCAGCCCGAGGACCGGAAGCGGACGGGAGAAGGCCGCGACGGCGTCCAGCACCGCCTCGGCCTGGCCGGCGTGCTCGACGACGGTGTTGTAGAGGGCGCCGTGCGGTTTGAGATAGCTGACCCGGCTGCCGGCGCTGGCCGCGAGCCCGTCCAAGGCCGACAACTGATAGAGCACGTCGGCGGTCAGATCGGCGGGGGAGACATCGATGAACCGTCGGCCGAACCCGGCCAGGTCGCGATAGCTCACCTGGGCCCCGATCCGGACGCCCTCGGTCGGCCGCCGCCGGCAGGTCCGGCGCAGCGTGGTCGGGTCGCCGGCGTGGAAGCCGCAGGCCACGTTGGCACTGGTGATCACCTCGAGCATGGCTTCGTCGTCGCCCAGCTGCCAGCGTCCGAACGACTCGCCGAGGTCGGCGTTCAGGTCGATCCGCATGGGGAAACTGTACCAGTCGGGTGGATGGCGATTCCAGGCGATGAGTTCGACCCCACCGTACGGACCCGGTCTCCGACCGGTCCCGCCCCGCCTCGCGGCGGAGCGTGAAACCAGCTCTACTCCTCATCCGGGCGGCCCGCAACCCCCTTGCGACAAGGGAAATCACCAGATCTTTTCATCTCCTGTTGTCCACCGGTTCGTCCACCCTCCCATGCCGGTTGTCCCCGCGGGGAACGACTTGTGCACAGCACCGTGTGGACGATCGGCGGTATCCCGACCCACCGACGGTTAGCGATAGCCTGGCCGGATGGTGCCGCCCGAACCCGGACAGCCCGGAACCCGACACGAAGGACTGGACCTGGACGCTGGAGCGTCGCTGTCCCGAGTGCGGGCTGAGTCGGCACGCGTCGAGTCTCGACGACGTCGCCGACCGGGCCGAGGCCGCTGCGGTCGAGTGGGTGCAGATCCTCACCTCCAGCCCGGCGGTCGAGCGGCGGCCCAGGCCCGAGGTGTGGTCGGCGTTGGAATACGGGGCGCACGTCCGCGACGTCTATCAGCTCGCCGACGCGAGGCTCGGGCTGATGTTGGTCGAGGACGATCCGGACTTCGACGAACTGGGACCAGGACGAGACGGCACTCAGCGACGGATACTCCAGCCAGGATCCGGATGCTGGTCGCCGAGCAGTTGACGCAGCGCCGCGACCGCGTTCGTCGGTCGGCTGCGGGCGCTGCAGCCGTCTCAGCTCGAACGTCGCGCGGACGCCGATCGGACGGTGCCGAGTTCACGGCGTGCTGAGTTTCTGTCGCGGTACTTCCTGCACGATCTGCTGCATCACCTCTGGGACGTGACCGGACAGCAGGCGGACGAGGTAGCTGATGGCGGGTAGTACCGGCCCCTCGATCACGGAGCTGCCGACCCGGATGGCCCCGTGAGAGAGGGTGATTCGGCTCAACCCGGTGGAGGGGCACAACCCGAGCTCAGCGCCCGGGAGCTTCTGCTGGACGCGATTGTCGAACACGCGCGAGGGACGGGGATCGGCAACCAGAGCCTGCGCAAGATCGGTCAAGCGGTCGGCAGCAGCCACCGGATGCTGTTGTATCACTTCGGCTCCCGGCAGGGACTGGCCGACGCGGTGGCCGGCCGGACGCTGGAGGACCGACAGCGACAGGTGGAGGACCTCCGGATCGAGCGCCGACTCGATCGCCCGTCCGCCCGGTCCGAGGTCGGCCCCGGTCGGTGGGGCGACTACGTCGACGATCTGGAAGATCAGGGCCCGTTGCTGTTCGAACTCTGGGTGCAGGCGATGGTCGGCCTCCCGGGGACGGAGGCGGTACGCGCCGAGGCGTCCGTCTCGAGCGTGGCGGTCATCGCGGAGACCTGGTCGGCGTCCGGGTGCTCGGCCGAACTCTCCCGTGATCTCGCGGTGCTGCAACTCGCTATGGGCCGTGGCCTGATGTTCGACCTGCTGCTCGGTGGTGATCGGTCGTTGCTGGCTCGCAGCGCCGCTTTCTTCGCCGCAGCCGTCACCAATCCGGACCGGACCTTTCCCCTGATGGAGTCCCTGATGCCGGCGGTCGGCGAGCGGGCCCGGGCGGCGTCGACCACCGGCGAGGCACATCGGTCCGAACCGCCACCACGAGCCGGGCCCGGGGCGAGCGGTGCCGACGCCCGTGACCAGTTGATCGAGGCGTTACTGGACCATGTGGCCCGGGCCGGGTTCGGTGACCAGAGCCTGCGTCAGCTGGCGGCGGCGCTCGGGACCAGCCACCGGATGCTGATCTATCATTTCGGGTCTCGCGAGGGGCTGATCGAAACGGTGGTCGCCCGGATCGAGGATCGGCAACGCGCCGAGCTGACTTCTTTGGTCGAGACCGATCGGGCGGCAGATCCGAACAGTGAGCCGTTCACCGATCTGTGGAACGGAATGCTCGACAACCTGGACGCCTACGGGCCGCTCGTTTTTCAACTAGCTCTGCCGGCGATCCGGACCCACGACCACGCGCCACCGGTCCGGGACCTGTTGATCGAGGCGTATCTGCGACCGCTGCAGACCTTCTGGCTGCGGGTGGGCTTCGAGCCCGAGGCGGCGACCGACGCCGCTCGGCTGCACGTCGCGATAGCGCGCGGCCTGATGATCGATTATCTGCTCGGCGGCAGCCGGCAGAGCACCCACCGGGCGATCGGACTGTTCGGAGCGACAGTGAGCCGCTCCCTCACCTGACCCGACCCGTTCTGACACCTGAGCGGCTCCGGCGTCTCGCCGGCCGCCGCGACGGGGGTCACCAGTTCAGAGCTGGATCGGGACGACTCGGTCCGGGGGATCAGCCGAGCATCGACCGCATCGCACCTCTCGTTGACTTCCACCACGCCGCGGCGCCCGCCGCACCACGAAGAGTGCGACAGGTGCTGACCGATTGGACCGACCGATCGGGGGAAGCGGTCGGGCCCGTTTCCTGTGCAGCTGGGCCACTTCGTGGTTATGTACCAGACGGTACATGAGGGTTTTGGGGCGGCGCAAGCTTTCCGTGAAGATGGCGTCGTGGTCAGCCGACCCAGCTCCGGTCAGGAGAACGTACGTTTACCTTTGGGTAGAGATGAGCGTGAAAGGGGGAGAGCCGGTGCCGCCGTTCCAACTCGGGTCCGACCACCGCGACTTCCGGGCCGTGGTCGCCGACTTCGCCGCCGCCGAGGTCACCCCGCACGCCGCCGACTGGGACGCCACACATCGGTTTCCGTTGGAGACGGTGCGGGCGATGGGACGCCTCGGACTGTTCGGTCTGTCCGCGCCGGAGGAATACGGCGGCGCCGGCGACTTCACCAGTCTCTGCATCGCGATCGAGGAGCTGGGTCGGGCCGATCAGTCGCTGGGGATCACCCTGGAAGCGGGTGTCGGCTTGGGCATCAACCCGATCGCGGCCTTCGGAACACCCGAACAGAAGCAGCAATGGCTGCCCGATCTGATCGCCGGCCGGGCGCTGGCCGGGTTCGGACTGACCGAGGCTGAAAGCGGGTCGGACGCGAGTGCGTTGCGGACCACTGCCGTCCTCGAAGACGACGAGTGGGTGCTGAACGGCAGTAAGCAGTTCATCACCAACTCCGGCACCGACCTGACCTCGGTGGTGACGGTGACCGCGCGGACGGGCGTCCGGGAGGACGGTCGGCCCGAGATCTCCACCATCATCGTGCCGGCCGGCACGCCGGGCTTCGTGGTCGAGCCGGCTTACGACAAGCTTGGCTGGCACGCCTCCGACACCCATCCCCTCACCTTCACCGACTGCCGGGTGCCGCAGGACCAGCTGCTCGGCCGGGTCGGCCGAGGCTTCGCCCAGTTCCTCTCCACCCTGGACGACGGAAGGGTCGCCCTGGCTGCCTTGGCGCTCGGCTGCATCCGGGCCTGCCGAGATCTGGCCCTGGACTACGCCGGCCAACGGACGGCGTTCGGCGGGCCGATCGGACGCAAGCAAGGGGTCGCCTTCCCTATCGCCGACCTGGACGTGATGGCGCGGACCGCCCATCTGCTGGTCTACTCCGCAGCGGCGATGAAGGACGCGATGCAGGCGGCAGCGACCGCAGGGACCGGGTCACCGACGGAGGCCGAGTTCAAACAGGCGGCGGCGATCGCCAAGCTGCACTGCACGGAGGCCGCCGTCTCGGCGACCCGGATCGCCAGCCAGGTCTTCGGCGGCTACGGCTTCATGACCGAATATCCGATCAGCCGCTTCTATCGGGACGCGAAGGTGCTCGAGATCGGTGAAGGCACCTCCGAGGTGCAACGGTTGGTGATCGCCCGCGGCCTGGGACTCCCCGTTGAGTGAGATTTCCGAGAGCGCCCGCAAGGCCGGCACAGCTCGGGAGGCGACGCTGGCTCCGTCGGCGAAGGCGGCGGCGAAGCTGACGGCCCAGGGCAAGCTCTACGTCCGCGACCGGGTGGCGTTGCTGTTCGACGACGGCAGCTTCGTCGAGGACGGCCAACTGGCCAACGCGTTGGCTGATCCGACTGGCGGAGGCCTGCCCGCCGACGGCGTGGTCACCGGACGTGGGCTGGTGGAGGGCCGGCCCGCGCTGGTGGTGGCCAACGACCCGGGGGTGAAGGCCGGTTCCTGGGGTGCCCGCACGGTGGAGAAGATCATCCGGGTGACCGAGATCGCGCTGCGCGACGAGCTCCCGATCTTCTGGTTCATCGACTCGGCCGGCGCCCGGATCACCGACCAGGTCGACCTGTTCCCGGGCCGGCGGGGTGCGGGCCGGATCTTCGCCAACCAGATCGCCCTGTCCGGTCGAGTGCCGCAGATCTGCTGCCTGTTCGGTCCGAGTGCCGCCGGCGGTGCCTACATCCCCGCCTTCTGCGACCTGGTGATCATGGTCGAGGCAGAACGCCTCGATGTATCTCGGCTCGCCACGGATGGCCGAGATGGTGGTGGGCGAGCGGGTCAGCCTGGAGGAGATGGGCGGAGCACGGATGCACGCCGAAGTCTCGGGCTGCGGTGACCAGCTCGCCGCCGACGACGCCGATGCGATCGACCAGGCAAAGGCGTTTTTCTCTTATCTGCCTCAGAACTGGCGCGGCCGGGCACCCTGCTTCGAGGCCCGCTGAGCCGGCTTCGGACTTCACCGCCGACCTGGTGCCGACCGACGAGTCGCGGGGCTACGACATCCACAGCGTGATCGAGGCGACACTGGACGCCGACAGCTTCTATCGAGGTCAAGCCGCTGTTCGCGCCCGGAGCTCGTGGTCGGTCTCGGACTGCTGGACGGCAACCCGGTGGGCGTGGTGGCCAACCAGCCCGCGGTCAAGGGCGGCGTCCTGTTCGTCGATTCGGCCGACAAGGCGGCCCGGTTCATCTGGTTCTGCGACGCCTTCAACCTCCCGTTGCTCTACCTGGCCGACGTTCCGGGCTTCATGATCGGCAGCGCAGGTCGAACGGATGGGCATCATCCGGCACGGAGCGAAGATGATCACGGCGGTGGCCGAGGCGACGGTGCCGACCGTCTCGGTGATCGTCCGGAAGGCTTACGGGGCAGGGTTGTATGCGATGTGCGGCCCGGGCTTCTCGCCCGACGCCTGCCTTGCGCTGCCCACTGCCAAGATCGCCGTGATGGGTCCGGAGGCAGCGATCAACGCGGTGTACGCGAACAAGATCGCCGAGACCGACGCGGATCACCGGGACTCCTTCGTGGCCAAGCTGCGGGCGGACTACGAGGCCGACATCGACATTCTCCGGCTGGCCAGTGATCTGGTGATCGACGCCATCGTCGAACCCGCCGACCTGCGGTCCGAACTGATCGCCCGGTTCGCCGCCGCCGCGAACAAGAATCGCCACTTCAGCGAACGCCGGCACGGGGTCCCGCCGGTCTGAGTCTCAGACGTCGGTGAAGTGCTGGACCAGCGGCGGGTGGGCGAAGAACGGTCCGATCGCAGCCCGCCACCGGCTGAACCGTGTCGGTGGCGCGGAAGTTCTCCTCGTGGGCCTGGACCGAATCCCACTCGACCAGCAGCACGAACCGGTTCGGGTCTTCGATTCCGTGGGTCATCCGGACCGAGCGGACAGCCGTCGGTCGCACCAAGAGCTGCCGCGCGTCCGAGGAAGGCGGCGGTCGAAACCGGCCGGCGTCGGTGACGTCGATCAGAGCAACTTCCAGCACCATCAGCGAGTTCTCCTCAGATCGGTAGTTTGCGGAACAGCGGCCGCGGGACGTGGCGGAGACCCGACATCACCCCGCGCATCGCGGCCGGCACCCAGATCAGCTCTTTGCCGGCCTTGACCGCGGCCACCGTCGCCGTCGGCGACCTGCTCGGGGTTGCCGCCATCGGGGCCTCGTCCATCCCCGCGGTCATCTTCGACTTCACGAAGCCGGGCCGGACGACCAGCACCCGGACGCCGGTGTCGCGCAGCGCCTCGCCGAGGCCGAGGAAGAAGCCGTCGAAGCCGGCCTTGGTGGAGCCGTAGGCGAAGTTCGAGCGGCGGACCCGTTCGCCGGCCACGCTGGACAGGGCGACGATCCGGCCGTGACCCTGATGCTTCAGCGCTCGGCCGAGCAGCACCCCGAGGTGCACCGGCGCGGTGTAGTTGATCTCGGCCAGTTCGAGCATCGCGTCGGGGTCGGTCCAGGCCTGCTCGGCGTCGCCGAGGATGCCGAAAGCCAGCACCGCGATGTCGATGTCACCACCGGCGAAGGCTCTGCTCGATCACGGCGGCGTGGCCGGCGGTCTGCGGGCTTCGAAGTCGATCTCCTCCACCCGGCAGCCGAGCGCGCCGACAGTCGCTCGGCCGCGGCGTCGCGGCGTTCACCCGGACGAGCGGCGAGCACCACCCGCAGACGGTTCGGGCCGCTGGCGTACTGCTCGGCGATGGCCAGGGCGATGTCGGAGGTGCCACCGAGCAGCAGCAGCGACTGGGGTGTGCCTAGGGCGTCGATCAAGTGGTGCTCCTTCGTTGTCGGTTGCCTGGCCAACTGTGTCTGGATCAGACGATCTCGAGTCGGCGGGCCAGATCGGAGGTGAAGGTCGAGACCGGGATCGAGCCGCGCCGGACGGCCAGGAACTCCTCCAGCCGCGGATACATCTGCCGGAAGGTCTCCGCGGACAGCCGCGAGTCCTTGGCCAGATAGACCCGACCGCCGACCGAGAGCACCTGCTCGTCGAGGGCGTTGCAGAGCCGGTCCAGGCCCTGCTCGATCGGCAGGTCGACGGCCAGCGTCCAGCCCGGCATCGGGAAGGACAGCGGCGACGGGTTGGCCGCACCGAAGCGTTTCAGCACGTTCAGGCACGAGATGTGGCCGGAGTTCGCGATCAGCTCGACGCACCGGACGAAGACGTGCGGCGGCCTCGAACGGCACCACGAACTGGTACTGCAGGAAGCCGTTCGGGCCGTAGACCCGGTTCCACTGGGCCACGATGTCCAGCGGGTGGAAGAACTGGGTGATGTTCTGGATCTCGCCGACCCGATGTTTCGGCGCCTTGTAGTACCAGCCGGCGCTGAAGGCCTTACCGGTGGCCAGGTTCACCATCCTGTTCGGGAAGACCGCCGGGATCGTGCCGAACGACGGGGCTCTGAAGTCCAGCGCCCGGTGCGTTGCTTGGCCGGCAGATCGGCCCGGGTGGCCGCCCGGCCCCGGGTCAGCACGCCCGGCCGAGGTGCTTGCCGGTGCTGACCGCGTCGAACCAGGCCACCGAATAGGTGTAGTCCTGCGTCGCCGTCGGTCATCCGTTCCATCAGGTCGGCCAGATCCGCGGTCCGGTCGGTGTCGACCACGAAATAGGCGGTCTCGGCCCGCTTCAGCTCGACCACGGCGCCCAGCACGACCCCGGTCAGCCCCATGCCGCCGACGGTGGCCCAGAATCGCCCGGAGCCATCGCCGTCCGGGGTCAGGGTCCGGAGACTGCGCCGTCGGCGGTGAGCAGATCCAGCGAGCGGACGTGGTTGCCGAAGCTGCCTTCGGTGTGGTGGTTCTTGCCGTGCACGTCGGCGGCGATCGCGCCGCCGATGGTGACCTGGCGGGTGCCGGGCAGCACCGGGATCCACAGCCCGAGTGGCAGCAGGGCGCGCATCAGCCGGTCCATGCTGACCCCGGCCTGGACCCGGACGGTCGGCGGTTCGGTCTCGGCGTCGATGGCGAGGATCTTGTCCAGCGTGGTCAGGTCGAACGAGGTGCCGCCGGCGTTCTGGGCGGCGTCGCCGTAGCTGCGGCCGAGACCGCGCGGGGTCACCCCGCGGCCGGCGCCCGGACCCGCCTCGGCCTTGCGCAGGGCCGAGATCGCGCCCTCGATCGACTCGATGCTGGCCGAGTGGGACCGGGTCGCGTTCGCCCGTCCCCAGCCGTGCAGGGCGGTCAGCTGGTGCGGGATCACCGGCAGCTGCGGGACGGCCGCGCTCGGACGGATGTCCGGCAGTGTCGTGTCTACTGTCTCGGGGAAGTCACTCATCAGCTCTCGTGGCCTATCGATCGTGGTCGGTGCGCGGGGCGTCTGGTCATCGCGCGGGTATCCCGGTGAACACGGCGACCGCGATCAGGATCAACCAGATCAGCCCGAAGACCTGCAGCACCCGGTCTCGCAACACCACGTCTTCGGGCTCACCGGCATTGCCGGCGTCGACGTCCATCGCATAGCGCAGCAGGCCGAGGGTGAAGGGGGCGATGGAGATCGCCGTCCAGGGCACTCCGAGGCAGGCCGAGGCGAGCGGTTGTCGAAGGCCCAGAGGCTGTAGCAGATGACCACGACGCGGCGGCCAGCATCCAGGCGAACCGCAGGTAGGACTCGGTGTAGGCGGCCAACGAACGTCGGGTGCCGGCGTCGGCGCCGAGACTGATCATCTCCGAATAGCGCTTGCCGGCGACCATGAACAACGAGCCGAAACCGGCCACCAGCAAGAACCACTGGCTGAGCAGGATCCCGCTGGCCACGCCACCGGCGATGGCCCGGAGCAGGAAGCCGCTGGAGACCATGGCCAGGTCGATCACCGGCTGGTGCTTGAGGAACAGCGAATAGCCGATCTGCAGACGCAGATAGACCGCCAGGGTGATGCCGAGCTGGATCGAGGTGGCGAAGCCGATCGCGAAGCCGAGCAGCGCCGACGACGGCGCCCAGCACCCAGCCGGCGTTGACGCTCAGCTCGCCGGCGGCGATCGGGCGCAGCCGCTTCTTCGGGTGCAGCCGGTCTTCTTCGACGTCTCTGATGTCGTTGATCAGGTAGACGCAACCGCTGACCAGGCAGAAGGCGACGAAGGCCAGCACCGAGCTGACGAGCACGCGGGGCGGAACAGCAAACCGGCGGCCAGCGGGGCGGTCAGGACCAGCACGTTCTTGATCCACTGCCGGGGCCGCAGCGCTCGGACGGGGCCGGCAATCGGCTGCGGTGCAGTGTGGCGGGTTCGACAGACATGAGCCAACCGAGGCTAGCGGCCCGCGGCGCAAAACCGCACGAGTCGACGCGGCTGGTCGTCGAGAACCCGGCCCGGGCGCCTACCGTTGGTGCCCATGCCCCAGACGTCTTCCCGCCACCGCGGTCGATGGCCCGCGGAGGATGGTCGGCCCGGCGGTTCTGCTGGGACTGTCGCTGGCCCTGAGCGGCTGTTCGGGCACCCCGGTCGGCGGCGTCCAGCCCGTCCCCGGCACCGAGCGGGCCGACCGCAACCACCGCCGAGTGGCCGGCCGAGCATCCCGAGCGGGCGGCGTGACCCTGGCCACCCTCGGATTCACCCACGGGCCGCTGCAGACGTTCTCGGTGCCGCGACCCGCCTACGTGACCGCCAGCGTCGGACCAGGCCAGCCTGGTCACCCTGGTGCTCGCCGCACCGAGCCCGAGCACGGTCTACGACTATTTGATCTCGGCGCTGCCGGCGGCCGGATTCACCATCAGCGCACCGGGCGAACGGCGCCCCCCGGATCCGACAGCACACCGCCACGCCGGCGCTGTCGTTCACCGGCCAGGGCTGGAGCGGCAACTTCACCGGCGACGGATCGACCTCGGCCGTGACGCTGCGTCCGACCGGCTGAGGCCGGGCCGGCGCTGGCTGTCGGCATCAGGCGGAGTGGACGGCGCTGCCCATCCGGGTGACCGCCTCGGTGAGGATCGCCCGCGGGGTGGCGAAGATCAGCCGGACGAAGCCCGGGCTGCCGCAGTCGGCGCCGTCGGTAAGGACACGCCGGCCTGCTCCCGGAAGAAGTCGGCCGGCGACTCCAGGCCGAGGTCGCGGCAGTCCAGCCAGCCGATGTAGGTGCCTTGCGGCACGCCGTAGCCGATCTCGGGCAGTTGGTCGGCGAGCAGGTCGGCCGAGCAGCCGACGGTTCCGTCCAGGTAGCTCGACCACGGAGTCGAGCCACGGGCCGCCGTCGCGGTAGGCGGTGGTGTTGGCCAGCACGCCCAGATTGGCCGCGCCGTGGCTGGCCATCCGGCCGATCTCCTCCCACGTCTCCCGGTCGGCGTCGTTGCTGATGATGATCTGCGCGCACTTCAGCCCGGGCAGGTTCCAGGCCTTGGAGGCCGAGGTCGCGGTGACGTGTGGCCGGCCGGCGCCGGTGAGATCGAGGCGTAGGGCACGTGGGCGCCACCGGCGTAGACCAGCGGGGCGTGGATCTCGTCGGAGAACACCCGCCCGCCGTGCCGCTGGACCACCTCGGCGATCGCCCAGCAACTCGCCCGGCCGGAACACCCGGCCGACCGGGTTGTACGGGTTGCACAGGATCAACAGCCGACCGCCCTCGGCGAACGCCGCGTCCAGGGCCTCCAGATCGATCGTGTATTCACCGTCCGCCGGGCCGTCTGCGTGAGCCAGCGGAATGTCGATGATCTCCCGGCCCATGGCCGGCGGCACGGTGAGGAAGGGCATGTAAGCCGGGGTGGGCAGGATGATCTTGCCGCCCGGTTCGCTGTAGTGCTCGATCGCCACCTCCAGACCCTTGATCACGTCGGCCAGCGGGTGCACGTCGGCGCGGTCGACCGCCCAGCCGTAGCGGCTCCGCTGCCAGTCGGCGCAGGCGCTCGACATCGCATCGGCCAGCGCCGTCGGCAGATAGCCGAAGACGCCGCGCGTCCACCGCAGTGTGCAGCGCGTCGGTGATCTCCGGGGCGGTGCCGAAGTCCATCTCGGCCACGAAGGCGCCGATGGTGTCGGGGAAAGTGCTCCACTTCAGGCTGCCGCTCGCGTCAGGTGCGGACTGGCGATGGCGTCGATGCCGTCGAAGGTCGTGGGTGCTGTTCATCGTGTCTCCCCTCGTCGAGTGAGCCTCTGTCGTGATCGGATCGGCACTTCTCCTGTCGACCGACATCTCGTCGGGCCGTCGAGACTCGGGCGCCGGGGTACGGTCGAGCCACGGTGACAGGCCTGACCCGGCCAAGGGAACTTCCGGTCGTCGGCGCGGAGGCAGCACTGCTGGCGTCCTGATCGTCAGTCAGCTGCTGGCCGGCGTCGGGGTGGCCAGTGGGGTCGCCGTCGGTGGACTGCTGGCCGAGCAGATGACCGGCACGACCGCGTTCGCCGGGTTCGCCCAGACCTCCTCGGTGCTCGGGGCCGGGATCTGGGCCATCCCGCTGGCTCGGCTGGCCGGCGCGCGAGCCGGCGCTGGGGGCTGGCCGTCGGCTACGCGTCTGGCCACCGTCGGGGTGCTGCTGATCTTCCTGCGGCCGTGACTTGGCCTGGGTGCCGCTGTTGTTCGTGGGTTTCGGCTTCTTCGGTGCCGCCACCGCCGCCGGTCTGCAGGCCCGGTTCGCCGCCACCGAGACGGTCGGTGCTGCGCCTATCGCGCCCGGGCGATGTCGTTCGTGCTGTGGTCGACCACGCTGGGCTCGGTGGCCGGGCCCGAACCTGTCCCAGATCGGCGCCGACCTCGGTGCTGCGACTGGGTATCAACCGACTGACCGGGCCGTATCTCGTTCAGCTTGCTCGCGTTCGCGGCCGCGGCCATGATCATCGCGGTCGGCCTGCGTTCCGGAGTGACCCCTCCTGCGGCTGCTCGGCCCGCGATCCCGGCGCCGGTGGGGTTGTTCGCCGCGCTGCGGATCGCTTGTCGGAACCGGATGACCGTGCTGGCCATCGTGACCATCAGCTGCTCGCACACCGTGATGGTCGGGGTGATGGTGATGTCGCCGGTGCACATGTTCCACGACGGTTTCGCCCTCACCCTGGTCGGCTTGGTGATCAGCTTCCACATCGTCGGCATGTACGGCGCCAGTCCCCTGTTCGGCTGGCTGACCGACAAGATCAGCGCCCGCGGGGTGGTGTTGATCGCGGTGGCGATCTTCGCCGTCGCGCTCGGTCTCGGGGTCAGCGCCGGAACCGCACGTCCGGTCCCGATGTCGTTCACCCTCGGCCTGCTCGGACTCGGCTGGTCCGCGGGCATGATCGGCGGCTCGACCCTGCTGACCGAGTCGGTGCCGGATGAACTGCGGACCTCGGTCCAGGGCGCCACCGATGCCGTGATGAATCTCGCCGCGGCTGGTTCCTCGGCACTCTCCGGCGTGGTGATGGATCTGGCCGGTTTTCCGGCCCTGAGTTTGATCGCCGCGGTGATCGTGGTGCCGATGGCCGTGTTGGCCATCCGGTTCCGCCCGAACGGTTCCGCGCTGGTCGCCTCCGGTTGAGCTCATGGCAACACCGCCCTAGACACCTCCGCGCCCTGCGTGCTGGGCGCTCGGAACTGGTTGTGGGGTTGGTGTGGTTGAGGTCGAGTCCGACCCCTGCACTGCTCAGCCTTCCTAAAGACGGTGTTGGCCGGCCGATGGGCTTGTTGACAGCCACCGCCCGACCCTGACGCCAGAACTGTCACCAGCTGGGGATGGCTTCGGCCGTGTGGTCAGTGACCTTCTGGCGTCAGGCGGATGCGCGCCAGAAATCGGTCCAGGCGAGCCCGAGCTCGCCCACCAGGACGCGCATCAGCGGCAGGCTGATGCCGACCACGTTGTGCGGGTCGCCCTCGATGCCGGTGACGAACGCGCCGCCGAGGCCGTCCAGCGTGAACGCACCGGCCACGACCAGCGGTTCGCCGGTGGTCACGTAGGCCTCGATCTCGGCGTCGCTCAGATCTGCGAAATGGACTTTGGTGCTGGCGGTCCGACCGACCGATCCGATCGCCGAGGATCAGCGGTGGCCGGTGTGCAGCACGCCGGAGCGCCCGCGCATCGCCTGCCAGCGTTGGATCGCGACGTCCGGTGCGTGCGGCTTGCCGAAGGCGACGCCGTCCAGCTCGAGCACCGAGTCGCAGCCCACGATCAGACGGCCGGGTCGTCCCGGTCGGCCGCCACGGCCTCAGCTTTCAGCGTGGCCAGCTCGCTGCGCGAGCTCCGCCGGCGGTCGGCCGCCTCCACCGCCGGACTCGTCGACGCCGGAGACGATCACCTCGGGGTCGAGCCCGGCCGACCTCAGCGTGGCCAGTCGCGCCGGGGAGGCCGAGGCCAGGATCAGATCGCGCACTCACCTCAGAGCCGGCTGAGCGCACGACGCAGCGGATCCAGGCCCATCGAGCCGAGGTTGAGGGCGTCGGCGTGGAAGCTGCGCAGGTCGAAGTCCGCACCGCGGCGACGCTCGGCGTCCGCCCGGGCCTCCAGCCAGATCCGCTCGCCGATCTTGTAGGACGGCGCCTGCCCGGGCCAGCCGAGGTAGCGGTCAACCTCGAACCGCAGGGTCGGCTCGTCGGTGGAGCAGTGAGCCATGATGAACTCCAGCCCGGCCTGCGGCGTCCACCGCTCGCCGGGCCGGAAGCCGAGATGGTTGTCGGTCGGGATCTCCAGCTGCAGGTGCATGCCGATGTCGATGATCACCCGCATCGCCCGGAACACCTGGGCGTCCAGCATGCCCATCTTGTTGCCGGGGTCGTCGAGATAGCCGAGGTCGTCCATCAGTCGCTCGGCGTAGAGCGCCCAGCCCTCGCCGTGGCCCGAGACCCAGCACAGCTGGCGTTGCCAGCGGTTGAACAGGTCGGCCCGGTAGGCGTTCTGCGCGACCTGGAGGTGGTGACCGGGGACGCCCTCGTGGTAGACGGTGGTGACTTCTTTCCAGGTCGAGAAGGAGTCGATCCCGTCCGGCACCGCCCACCACATCCGGCCGGGACGGGAGAAGTCCTCGGTCGGCCCGGTGTAGTAGATCGCCCCGTCGTGGGTCGGGGCCAGGCAGCACTCGATCCGGCGGATCGGCTCGGGGATGTCGAAGTGGGTGCCGGCCAGATCGGCCAGTGCCCGGTCGGCGAAACCCTGCATCCAGTCCCGGAACGCTTCGGCGTCGGCGATCTGCCGCTCCGGGTCGGCGTCCAGCGCCTCCCAGCAGGCGTGGATGTCGTCGCTGCCGGTCAGCTCGCGGGCGATCGCCGCGCTGCTGGGTCTGCAGCCGCTCCAGCTCCTCCCAGCCCCAGGCGTAGGTCTCCTTCAGGTCCACCGCGGCACCGAGGAAGTAGCGGCTGTTCAGGGCGTAGCGCTCTTCGCCGACCGCATCCAGGCTCGGGGCCTTCGGGGCCAGCTCGGTGGACAGCCAACGGCCGAAGTCGGCGAAGGCCGTGCGGGCCCGATCGGCGGCCTCGCTCAGCTCCGGGCCGAGCCGGTCGGCGAACTCGGCCGGCAGCTGCTCGACCAGCCCGGCGAAGAAGTCGTCGTGGCCGGTCTCGCCGGTCCAGCTGCGGATCTGCTCGACCGTGGCGCTGATCTGTCGGATCGCCGACACGTTGCCCTCGTCGGCTTCGCGGCGCCAGGGTCTGTTGCACCTGCCGCAGCGGTTGGTCGACTGCGGCCAGCCGGGCGGCGATGTTGCGCCAGGCCTGTTCGCCTTCGGTCGGCATCAGGTCGAAGACGGAGCGGATCTCCTGGACCGCGCCCGCGATGACGCTCACCCGGCTGGGGGTGATGTGGGCGTCGTAGAGCTCGGCGGCCAGCCCGAGCCGCTCGAGCATGGCCTCTTTGGCCGTGTTCTCCCGCTCGTCGCTCGGCGTCGCCGCGATCAGCGCGGCCACGGCCCGCCGGTCGAGATCGGCGTTCGCGGCGTGACCGTCCGGGCTGTAGTCGCCCCACCGGTCGTCGTGGCCCTCGACCCCGAGGACGGTGGCCAGTCTCGGGTTGGAGGGCGATCAGATCCTCCACATAGGAGTCGGCGATGGCGTCGATCGGTCGCTCGGCTTGCTGTTCGCTCACCGTCCTGACCCTAACGGAGGCGCGGGGCGAATTCGGCCCGCGTCGCTCAGCTGGTACGCCGTCACCGCGCAGCGGCGCGCCAGGCGCCCGGACCGGCGGTGACCGGTGCTCGGACTGCCGCGCCAGTAGGCACCCCACCCGTCGCGGTTGGTCGGCGTCGCCGACTCAACCGGGGTGCTCGGCTACGTCTGCTCAAGACCGCGATCAGCGCAGCGAGTTCTTCTGGGGTCGGCTCACCCTTGATCACCTGCAGGACCGGTTCGGAGTTGGCGGTGAGGCCGTGCCGGCCACCGGACTCCGCCGTTGCCTGATGCTCGGGACTCACAGCGGGATGTTCCCGTGCTTCTTGGGCGGCAGCGTCTCGCGTTTGGTGCGCAGCAGCCGCAGCACCCGGGTGATCTCGGACCGGGTCTCGTGCGGGCTGATCACCGCGTCGACGTAGCCGCGTTCGGCGGCGATGTAGGGGTTGGCCAGCTCGTCTTCGTAGGCGGTGATCAGGTCGGCGCGACGCGCGTCGGCGTCCGGGTCGTCCTTGAGTTCCTTGCGGTACAGGATGTTCACCGCACCCTGGGCGCCCATCACCGCGATCTGCGCGGTCGGCCAGGCCAGGTTCAGATCGGCCCCGAGGTGCTTGGAGCCCATCACGTCGTAGGCGCCGCCGTAGGCCTTGCGGGTGATCACGGTGACCAGCGGGACGGTGGCTTCGGCGTAGGCGTAGATCAGCTTCGCGCCGCGACGGATGATGCCGCTCCATTCCTGATCGGTGCCGGGCAGGAAGCCGGGGACGTCGACGAAGGTGATCACCGGGATGTTGAACGAGTCACAGGAGCGCACGAACCGGGCCGCCTTCTCGGAGGCGTCGATGTCCAGGCAGCCGGCCAGATGCTGCGGCTGGTTGGCCACCACCCCGACGCTGCGGCCCTCGATCCGGCCGAAGCCGATCAGGATGTTCGGCGCGAACAGCGCCTGCACTTCGCAGAAGTCGCCGTCGTCGACGACGGAGCTGATCACCTCGTGCATGTCGTAGGGCTGGTTCGGCGAGTCCGGGACCAGGGCGTCCAGAGCTCCGGTCAAGCTCGGTCACCGCGAGGTCGACGTCGGTGTCGAAGATCGGCGGATCATCCAGGTTGTTCTGCGGCAGATAGCCGATCAGCTCACGGGCGTAGGCGATCGCGTCCTCTTCGTCGCTGGCCAGATAGTGGGCGTTGCCCGACTTGGTGTTGTGGGTGCGGCCACCGCCGAGATCCTCCATGCTGACGTCCTCGCCGGTGACGGTCTTGATCACCTCCGGGCCGGTGATGAACATCTGCGACGTCTGGTCGACCATGATCACGAAGTCGGTCAGAGCAGGGGAGTAGACGTGCCCGCCGGCCGCCGCGCCCATGATCAACGAGATCTGCGGGATGACCCCGGAGGCGTGGGTATTGCGGCGGAAGATCTCGCCGTACAGTCCGAGGCTGACCACCCCCTCCTGGATCCGCGCGCCGCCGCCCTCGTTCAGGCCGATGATCGGGCAGCCGGTCTTCAGCGCGAAGTCGATGATCTTGACGATCTTCTCGCCGTAGACCTGGCCGAGGCTGCCGCCGAACACGGTGACGTCCTGGCTGAACACGCAGACCGGACGGCCGTCGATGGTCCCGAAGCCGGTGACCACACCGTCGCCGTAGGGACGCCGCTACTCCATCCCGAAGGAGGTGGACCGGTGCCGGGCGAACTCGTCCAGCTCGGTGAAGGAATCCGGGTCGAGCAACAGTTCGACCCGCTCCCGAGCCGTCTTCTTGCCCCGGGCGTGCTGCTTCTCCACGGCCGCCGCCGATCCGGCGTGCACCGCCTCGTCGATCCGCCGATCGAGGTCGGCCAGCTTTCCGGCGGTGGTGTGGATGTCGGATGCCATGAGCCCGACCATAACGGGACGGGGCGGGCGCGGCAGGACGAGGGCCGATCGACGTAGGGTCGGCCCGATGTATGACTCCGATCCACTGGACGCCGACCGGCTCCGGTCGCTGTTGTCGGGGCCCGGAAGGTCTGTGGACGACCGTGGACGTGGTCGAGGAGACCGGGTCGACCAACGCCGATCTGGCCGCGGCGGCCCGAGCGGGCGCCCCGGACGGCACCGTGCTGCTGACCGGGTTTCAGACCGGCGGGCGGGGCCGGCTGAACCGGACCTGGACGGCGCCGCCGGGCAGCAGCATCGCCATGTCGATCCTGGTTCGGCCCGCGCCGAGCTCTCGCTGGACCTGGCTGCCGCTGCTGGCCGGGCTGGCGGTGACGGAGAGTCTGCGCCGCGCAACCGGGGTCCAGGCGATGCTGAAGTGGCCGAACGACGTACTGGTCGGTGATCGGAAGATCTGCGGGATCCTGGCCGAACGGGTCGAAGGTCCCGCTTCCGTGGCGGGAGCTCAGCCGCCGGCCTGCGTGATCGGGATCGGCGTCAACACCGATCTGAGCGAGGAACAACTGCCGGTGCCGTGGGCCACCTCGCTTGGCGCTGGTCGGGGCCGACGACGCGGAACAAGACGACCATCGCCACCACCGTGTTACGTGCCTTCGAACTGCTCTATCGCCAGTGGCAGGAATCGGTCGACGACGCTGCCCTGGCCCAGGCCTACGTAATCGGTGCGCGACCATCGGGCGGCAGGTGCGGGTGGTGCTCGGCCAGGACCGCACCGTGACCGGCCGGGCCGAGGCCATCGACGCCGACGGTCGCCTGGTGGTCGCCACCGACACCGGCCGCCAGACCTTCAGCGCCGGCGACATCATCCACCTCCGCTGAGCCCGACCACCCGGCACCCCCGTCCCGCGCCCTGAGCCTGTCGAAGGGCGTCGACCTGAGCGCGTGTTCGCCCTTCGACAGACTCAGGGCGCGGGCGTGGGTAGGTCGTGCGGTCTAGTCGCGGGCGGCGGTGGCTTCGGCGAGTCGGCGGCCGACCGTGACCGAATCGACCAGCGGGTGCAGGGCGAAGGCGGTGGCCAGCATGTCGACGTCGTGGTCCCGGGCTGCGGCGATGGTCAGCCGCTCGACCTCCTTGAGCTGCAGCACCAGACCGAGTCGTGGCCGGTCAGCGGCGTCACCGCGACCGGCCGGGCACCGCTCGAATCGACCAGGCACGGGACCTCGACCACCGCGTCGTCGGGCAGCCCGGCAGGGTGCCGCGGTTGGCCACGTTCACGATCATCGAGGTGGTCTCGTTGCGCATCACTGCGGCCATGAAGGCCAGCGCCACGTTCTCGTACCCGCCGCCGGCCAGATCCTCGGCCGAGCGGTCGTCGCCCTCCTCGCGCAGCTCGGCCAGATAGCTGGCCTCGCGCTCGGCCCGGACCCGGGTCCAGTGCTCCAGGGCTCGATCGGGCTCGCAGGCCACCAGGTCGAAGAACGCGGCCTGCTGGTCGCGGAGGTAGTCACCACGGGTCGCTGGCTCGGAGCGGATCGAGGTCACGGCCTCGCGGCTGAAGTAGAGGTAGTAGAGGTATTCGTTGGGCAGCGAGCCCAGGGCTCGGATCCAGTCCTCCCCGATCAGCCGCACCTCTTCGATCTGCTGCAGAGCCGTCGGAATCAGCCAGCAGCCGGGGCAGCACGTCTTCGCCGTCGTAGATCAACTTCTGCAGCCAGCCCAGGTGGTTCAGCCCGGCGTAGTCGGGGAAGGCGCGGGCCGGGTCGAGACCGAGAGCGCGGGCGGCCCGGCGCGCCAGGCCGATCGGCGAATCGCAGATCCCCACCACCCGGTCGCCCAGCACGGACCGCATCGCCTCGGTGATCATGCCGGCGGGGTTGGTGAAGTTGATCACCCACGCCTCCGGCGCCACCCGCGCGACTGTCTCGGCGATCCGGACGGCCTCCGGGACGGTCCGCCAGCCGTAGGCGATGCCTCCGGGGCCGACCGTTTCCTGGCCGAGGACGTCGAGGTCGAGCGCCTGGTGCTCATCGACACTGCGTCCGGCCGCGCCGCCGACCCGGATGGCGGAGAACACGAAGTCGGTGCCGGTGAGCGCCTGCGTCAGGTCGGTGCTGGTGCTGACCGCCGGCGGAGTCGTCGTAGTCGGCGGCGGCCTGGACCAGGATGGTGCTGATGGCCGACAGCCGGCCCGGGTCCACGTCGTAGAGCACCACCTCATCGATTCTCGGACTCGACTGGTCGCGCAGCAGGGCTCCGTAAACCAGCGGCACCCGGAATCCGCCGCCACCGAGGATCGTCAATTTCATGACCTGATCCTCGCAGGGTCTTGATCATCGACGTCCTGAAGGTATAGACCAGTGCCCGTGACGGACAGCCACGATGACCAGTCGAGCCCGGCGGAAGCCTCAGTCGGCTCGGCGCAGGCTGCCACATCCGACCGGGCGCAGGCCGCCACGTTCGACGTCTTCCTGCACGGCACCGTCTTCTTGGACATCGTCTTCACCGGGCTGCCCACGTTCCCGCCGCCCGGGGTGGAGACCTGGGCCAGCGGGATGGGTTCTTCGCCGGGCGGGGTGGCCAATCTCGCCACCGCGCTGGCCCGGCTCGGGCTGTCGACCTCACTGGCCGCCGCCTTCGGTGACGACGTCTACGGCGACTTCTGTTGGCGCACGCTGAGCGAACAGGAAGGCGTCGACCTCTCCCGCTCTCAAGCCTTCGAACACTGGCACTCGCCGGTCACGGTGTCGATGGCCATCGCCGGTGACCGCAGCATGGTCACCCACGCCCACGAGCCGCCGCTGTCGGCCGACGAGATGATCGGCACCCCGCCGCGGTCGCGCGCGGTGTTGGTCGATCTGGAGACCACGGCCGCCGACGCCGGCGACAGCGATCAGCAGAGCTGGGTCGATCTGGCCCGTCGCGACGGCGCCCTGGTCTTCGCCGACATCGGTTGGGACTCGACCCAGGAGTGGTCGCCGGCCACCCTGGACCCGTTGTCCAGTTGCGATGCCTTCGTCCCGAACGCCACCGAGGCGATGGCCTACACCCGGACCGACACCCCGCGGGACGCGCTGTACGCGCTGGCCGACCGGGTGCCGCTGGCCGTGGTCACCGACGGTGTCCGCGGCGCGATCGCCATCGACGCGAGCTCCGGCGAGGAGGCCGAGGTGCCGGCCGTCCGGGCCGAGGCGATCGACCCGACCGGGGCCGGCGACGTCTTCACCAGTGGACTCCTGGTCGGCACGCTGCGCGGCTGGCCGTTGGCTGATCGGCTCGCCTTCGCGGCCGTCTGCTCGGCGTTGGCCGTGCAGCAGTTCGGCGGTTCGCTGGCTGCGCCGGGTATCGGAGACGTCCTGGACTGGTGGCACGGTGTGCGGGCCGATCACGTCGACCAGTGCCTACCTGACCTCTCTGCGCCGCCGCTACGCCTTCCTCGACGGGCTCAGCCTGCCCAGCCCGGCCCGGGTGCTGCGGCGGGCCGAGGCCACCATCGCCCGGGTCGGCGAGCTGGCCACCCCGACCGGTTCGAACACGAGCGATGCGAACGCCTCGAATGTCTCCACGTCTTTGCCGCTCGTCCCGCAGAACCCCCACGAGATTTCCATCAGAGCAGAGGAAACCCGATGAAGCCCAAGCCCTCCCGCCGTCTGATCGCCCTGGCCACCGCCGTCGCGCTGATCCTGTTGCCCTCCGTGCCGTCGGCTCCGCGCCGACCGCTTCGGCCACTCCGCAGCCACTCGAGGTGCACCAGGGCTACGTCGCCCCGGCCAAGACCAAGATCAACGTGATGGGCGAGTGGGCCCACCCCGACGACGACACCTCGATCATCGGGCCGTGCGGGGTCTGGCATCAGCGCTACGGCGTCAAGTGCGGGGTCATCCAGATCACCCGCGGCGAAGGCGGCGGCAACGCCACCGGTCCGGAGACCGGAACGGCGCTGGGACTGCGGCGCGAGAACGAGGACCGGGTCGCCCACGACCGCTCGGGCACCGTGGACATGTTCTACGTCGACAAGGTCGACTTCTTCTACAACCAGAGCGCTCCGCTGACCGAGCAGCTCTGGGACCACGACGACACCCTGGCCGGGTCACCCGGATCGTCCGCACCACCCAGCCGGACGTGTTCATCGGCTTCACCCCGACCCTGGCCGCCGGCCACGGCAACCACCAGGAGTCCGGCCGGCTGATCTGGGAGGCCGTCCAGGCCGCCGCGGATCCGACCATGTTCCCCGACCAACTGCACGGCCCGAACGCGCTGAGCGTCTGGCAGGTCAAGAAGGTGTTCTCCGGCGGCAGCACCGCCGGCACCGGCGGCACCACCACCGGCCCGGCCTGCCTCGAACGGCTTCCTGCCCGCCAGCACGGCAACACGGCGACCGTGGCCGGGGTCTGGACCGGCTACGACTCGCCCTACCTGTGGCCGAAGGGCAACGTCCAGGACCAGCCGGCGGGCAGCGCCAAGATCTGGCAGCAGGTCGCCGACGAGGGTCGCAGCGCCTACCCGACCCAGAGCCGGGTGATGTACATGGGGACCTCCCAGCCGGCCTGCCCCAAGTTCGCCGATGACCGAGTCGTTCGTCCCGTTCCAGCCCAACGCCCGATGCCGACGGCAGCGCCAACCCGGGCGCCGGAACCGACGACGCGATCCTGGCCGGCGCGGTCCGGCAGGATCCGGGCGGTCTGCCGCTCGGCACCGCTGGAGTCGCTGAGCTTCTCCCGCTTCTTCAACGTGCCCGGGGATCCGTTCACCGCCACCCTGCACCTGAGCGCCCCGGCCGACGCCGGGCTGCCGGCCGGGACGGCCACCGTGCGCGCTCCGCAGGGCTGGACGGTCAGTAACGCTCAGGCCGGTCCGGCGGTGAAGGCCGGCGCCTCGGCGACCTACACCTTCACCGTGACCCCGCCCGCGGACGCTCCGACCGGCTCGTCGCGCCGGCTCCGACGTCCGGATCTCGGCCACCCTGCAGACGCCACGGGCCAGCGGTTACACCGACAACGCCGTGCATCTGGTGCCGGCGCGTCGAGGGCCGGTTCCAGCGCTGGGGCAAGTGGGCCGACTACGACCACTGGCTGGCCACCGACGCCCCGGCCGCCCGTCGGCTCGGCCGCTCGGACGCCGTCCAGACCGTCAAGCTCGGCGGCAGCGTCAGCGTGCCGGTCGACGTCACCAACCGCAGCACCGCCAGCCAGAGCGGCCAGGTCGCGCTCTGACCTTGCCGGACGGGTTCACCGCGACCGAGACCAGCCAGGACTACGGCCCGCTCGCCCCGGGCGCGACCAGTACCGTCTCGTTCATCGTGACCGACACCAACTCGACCCTGCCCGACGGCCAACTGGTGCAGATCCCGATCACCACGACGTTCGGCACCGGCAATGCCGGCACCGGGCAGCGAGACGCTTGCAGCTGTCGGTGGTGCCGGCCACCGCCGTCGCCGGAGGCGACCGCGGACCCGGTGGTCGACGCGAAGGCCGACGCGGGCTGAATATCCCGGTCCGCAGCTGGACATCGGCCGGATCTGGCAGGGTGCGAGCTACTGCACCGGTGCGGCCGACTGCGGAAACTCGGTCGGCACCGGCGGTTCGAGTGACGGATCACAGCTGGGCCAAGGTGAGCTGGCGCAATCCGACGCGCTCTACCTCTACGCCCACATCCGCGACGACTACCAGTCCTACGCGATCACGCCGAACGAGTGCCAATCCCACTGGCTGGCCGACTCGGTCGAGTTCCAGATCGACCCGCAGGGCAACGCCTCGGCCAACGCGCTGGACACCGCCAACACGTTCAAGCTCGGCGTCTTCCCGTTCACCAACGACCCGACCAACAGCAACGGCAACGGCAAGAACGGCCCGTGCTGGGAACGTGACGCCGACAACCACCAGGGCTATTCGACCGGACCGCTGGCCAAGACCGTGGCCCAGGCTCCGAACGCGCCCGGGGTCGAGGTGGCCTCGTCCGCCACCTGGGTCGGCAGCAACGACACCGGCGTCGACCACGGCTACGCCGGCGGTGGTTACGACATCGAGGTCAAGGTGCCGATGGCCGATCTGCCGGCGGCGATCGATCCTCAGCACATGGGGCTGAACATCACCCCCTACGACGAGGACAACACCGCGGCGACCGGCTCGACCACCCTGCGCCACATCGACAACAGCGCCCGGCTCGGCTGGTCGGCCTTCAACAGCGTCCAGTCCGATCCGTACCGCTGGGGTCAGGCCACGCTGACCGGCTACACCCCGCCGGCCGGTCGCTCCTCGACTCCGGGCACGGCGATCGTCGGCCATCCGAACCTGGACGGCACCGCCTCGCCGCAGACCATCGCGCAGTCGGCCCGCAACGGGGTGCCGATCGCCGGCCGTGAGCCGGTCCGGTCCCGGGACAAGATCTCGCTGTCCAGGACCCGGCTGCAGCGGCAACCGGCTGCAGACCACGATCACCTCGACCGCAGGTGGCCGCGCCAACCTGTTCGCCTACAGCGGCGACACCCAGCAGATCCCGGTCTAGACCACCTCGTGCTCGCGCGCCGACGATCCGGCGCCGGACTACGGCCTGACCGCCTGCGCCGTGTCCGACGGGACGACGCCGACCTGGTCACCCGACATGGCCGGGCGGCTGCAGGCCGGGCAGACGGTGGCGATCAGGAAGGGCAGGCAGACCGTCTCGGGCACCCTGACGGCGGCTCAGGTGGCCAAGATCAAGGCCGACGGGGTCGCTGCTCGTCTCGTTCGTCGACCACGGCGGTCGGGTCCAGGCGCTGGCGGTTCCGATCAAGAGCTGACGCCCCGGCGTGTCAGCATGGAGGGGTGGCACTCTCCCAACGACTCCTCGGGACGGATGAGACGTGCTGGTGCACACCCGTACCCACGGCAAGGCGCTGGTCTGGCCGGCGGTGCTGCTGGTGCTGCTCGGAGCGGTGACCGGTGCCGGGGTGGCGATCATCCCGCGTTCGGCCCAGCCGTACGGTCAGTACACCGTGTTGGTGCTCGGCGCCGGACTGGCGCTCTGGTGGTCGGTGCTGCCGTTCCTGCGCTGGTGGACCACGACCTACACCATGACCAACCACCGGGTGATCACCCGCGGCGGCGTGCTCAGTCGGACCGGGACCGACCTGCCGGTGAGCCGGATCAACGATGTCAGCTATCAGCGAAGCCTGACCGACCGGATGCTGGGCTGCGGCACGCTGCTGATCCAGACCGCGGCGGCCCAGGCCGACGGGGACGGCACCATCGTGCTGGACGACGTGCCCGACGTCGAGGGCGTCCACCGCGATCTGAACGAGGTGCTGTTCCGGCGTCCGGCCCCCGGTCACGTCGGACGATGGGCCCCGCCGCAGGGCTTTCCGCGGCGCGCCTGATCGTCATCCGCTGACGCTCCCACCTCGAGGGGCAATCCGATCAGCCGGATCTCTTCGAACCCTCGGCAACGGCCGTTCAGCACCGGACCGCCGACCCCCACCCGAACAGGTATGTCGATGGACGTCGAATTCACCCGGCTGGTCACGTTGGTCGTGGCGGTCGCGATCCAGCTCAGTTGGGTCGCGATGTCCGTCCCGGCCGCGGCCGTGGGCCGACGCAACGGCCACGATGGTCGGGTCTGCGGGGCCGTCGGGCTGCTGCTGGGTCCGCTCGGTCTGCTCGTGGTGGCCCTGTGGCCGGCCGGTCCACGGCGGATCCGGGTCGGCGCGGTAGCCCAGCTGGACCGGCCCGTCGCCCTCGACGAGGGTGGAGCGCTGCCGACCGGTTCGCCTCTCCGAGCTGATCAGACCGGTCAGGCTTCCCCAGCGCCGCGTTAGGCTCCGCGACATGGGTGTTCGGATCGAGTGGCCGAGCGAGCACGTCGCCGAGGTGATCATGGACCGGCCGGAGGCGCTGAACGCGGTCTCCACCGGCCAGGCCCAAGCGATCAGCAAAGCCTGCGGGGAGCTGGCCGACTCGCCGGGCTGCCGTGCGGTGGTGTGGTCCAGCGCGCTCGACCGGGCGTTCTGTGTGGGGGCCGACCTGAAGGAGCGCAACGGGTTCAGCGACGATCAGCTCGCCGAGCACCGCCCGGTCTCCCGGGCCGCCTACCAGGCGGTCCGGGCCCTGCCGATGCCGGTGATCGCCGCGGTCGAGGGTTACGCGCTCGGCGGAGGATTCGAGCTGGCTCTCTCCTGCGACCTGATCGTGGCCTCCGCGTCGGCGGTTTTCGGGCTACCGGAGGTGTCGGTCGGACTCGTTCCCGGCGGCGGCGGGACTCAGTTGCTCAGTCGCCGGATCGGGCTGAACCGTGCGCTCGACCTGATCCTGACCGCCCGCCGGATCGACGGCGCCGAAGCGTCCGCGCTCGCCGTCTGCGACCGCCTGGTCGCCCGCGGAACGGCTCGGACGGTCGCTCGCGACCTGGCCGACCTGATCGCGGGGCATTCACCACGGGGGACCAGGCAGGCCAAGCGGGCGGTCGGGGACGGCTACGATCTCGCCCTGGTCGACGGACTGGGGACCGAGGATGCGGCCTGGCGGGCCACCGCCTTCTCGGCCGACCGGACCGAGGGGATCGCGGCCTTCAACGAGAAGCGGCCGCCGGTCTGGTCGGACTGAGCTCCGCTCCGATCATGGGACGGGCGGTTACGCTCGCCGGGTGAGCGAGCAACCGCAGTTCCCGCAGCCGGTCGAGCTGCCGATCGACGAGCGGGAGAGTTCGTCGCCGGGGCATGGGGCGCTGCCGCTGCGGACCCAGCTGATCCGGTTCGTGCTCACCGGCGGGCTGTCAGCCGTCGTCGACTTCGGCATCTTGTCGCTCCTGATGGGGCTCGGGCTGGGTTACACCTCGGCCAAGGCGATCTCGTTCGTCTTCGGCACCACCACCGCCTACCTGATCAACCGCCGCTGGACCTTCCGGGCCGAACCGTCGCGCAAGCGGTTCCTGGCCGTGGTGATTCTGTACGCCGCCACCTTTGCCGTCCAGGTCGGCCTGTTCGCGATGCTCTACCCGTGGCTGCTCGGCCAGGGACTGAACGCGACGGTGGTCCGGGTGATCGCCTTCGTGGTCGCCCAGGGGGTGGCCACCACCGTCAACTTCATCGTTCAGCGCGCGGTGATCTTCCGGCTGCGCTGACCAGACCCTCGAACAGGGCCAGGTCGCCCAGCTTCTCCGGGTGCCACTGGACCCCGACCCGGAACGTGCTCGTGTCCTCCTCGGCGGCCTCGATCGCCTCCACGGTCCCGTCGGCTCCGCGGGCGGTGACCGCGAAACCCGGATGGTCCCGCACGGCCTGATGATGATGGCAGTGTGAGGTCAGTGCTGCACCGAGCAACGCCCGGACGCGGGAGCCCGGCTCGGTACGGACCGGGACCGCGCCGAAGGAGTCGGCGCCGGGGGAGTGATCGCTGTGCCCGACCTGGTCGGGCAGATGCTGGGTCAGGCTGCCGCCGGCCCATACCGCCAGCACCTGCATGCCACGACAGATGCCCAGGATCGGCAGGCCACGGGCGGCGGCCGCATCCAACAGGGCGAATTCCCAGCTGTCCCGCTCGTCGTGGACGCCTCCGGTCTGCGGGTGCGGCTGCGCCCGGTAGCGATCCGGGTTGACGTCGCCGCCGCCGCTGATGATCACCGCGTCCAGCCGCCCGACCACTTGGACGGCGGCGTCCGGGGCACTCACGGCCGGCACCGGAGCGGGCAGCAGCACCGGCAGGCCGCCGGCCAGCGCGACAGACTGGCTGTAGTCGGCCGGCAGCAGGTCTGCCGGTTCGTTCCAGGCGCCCCAGCGGGCCAGCTCGCGGTAGATGCTGATCCCGATCACCGGCTGCACCGCTGCAGGGAGGTTCACAGTGGTGTCACGTAGGCCGCCGAGATGCCACCGTCGACCAGGAAGGTGTTGGCGGTGATGAAGCTGGACTCGTCGCTGGCCAGGAACAGCACCGCGTTGGCGATCTCGTCCGGCTCGGCGAACCGGCCCATCGGGATGTGCACCAGCCGGCGCGCGGCCCGCTCCGGGTCGGAGGCGAAAAGCTCCTGCAGCAATGGCGTGTTCACCGGCCCGGGGCACAGTGCGTTCACCCGGACGCCGGACCGGGCGAACTGGACGCCGAGCTCCCGGCTCATCGACAACACCCCGCCTTTCGAGGCGGAGTAGGAGATCTGCGAGGTGGCCGCCCCCATGATCGCCACGAACGAGGCAGTGTTGACGATCGAGCCCCGGCCCTGTTCCAGCATGTGGCTCAGGGCGGCCTGGCAGCACAGGTAGACGCTGGTCAGGTTCACGTCCTGGACCCGCCGCCAGGCGGCCAGCGAGGTGGTGGTGATCGAGTCGTCCTCGGGCGGGGAGATGCCGGCGTTGTTGAACGCGATGTCCACCGAGCCGTAGGTCGTGGCGGCGGTAGCGAACAACGCGGTCACCTGATCGGGGTCGGTGACGTCGGTGGCGACGAAGGTGCCACCGACGTCGTCGGCGATACCCGGCCCGTGCTCGGTGTCGAGATCGCCGATCACCACCCGGGCACCTTCGCCGGCCAGTCGCCGGACGGAAGCGAGCCCGATGCCCGAGCAGCCGCCGGTGACCACCGCCACCCGATCCTGCACCCGTCCTGTCATCAGTCGTGCTCCTCCTTCTGTTGGTTCGTCATGATCATGAGTGGGCGATGAAGACGTTCTTCTCTTCGGTGAAGGCGTTCGCCGCATCCGGCCCGAGCTCGCGGCCCAGGCCGGACTGCTTGTATCCGCCGAAGGGCGTCCAGAAGCGGACCGAGGAGTGGGAGTTGACACTGAGGTTGCCGGCCTGGACGGCACGGGCCACCCGGAGTCCGCGGTCGAGATCGCGGGTGAAGATCGAGCCGGACAAACCGTAGTCGCTGTCGTTGGCCAACTGCACCGCCTCGGCTTCGTCGACGAACGGCAGCACGCTGACCACCGGACCGAACACCTCCTCGCGCCAGATCGGTTGGTCGGGGTCGGTGGCGGTGACCACCGTCGGCGCCACCCAGAAGCCGTCACCGTCCGGCGCGGTGCCGCGGAACGCGACGTCGACCCCGGCGAGGTAGCCGTTCACCCGGTCTCGCTGCCGGGCCGAGATGAGCGGCCCCATCGTCGTCTCGGGATCGTCCGGCGCGCCCACCCGGATGGCGGTCACCGCCGGCTGCAGTTTGGACAGGAATTCGTCGTAGACCTGTTGCTGGACAAGGATCCGGGAACGGGCGCAGCAGTCCTGGCCGGCGTTGTCGAAGACCGCTCCCGGCGCGGAGGCCGCCGCGGCGTCCAGGTCGGCGTCGGCGAAGATCACGTTCGCGCTCTTGCCGCCCAGCTCGAGGGTGCAGCGCTTCACCTGGTCGGCGCAGGAGCGCATGATCGACTTGCCGACCCGGGTCGAGCCGGTGAAGCTGATCTTGCGGACCACCGGGTGGGTGACCAGCCGGTCGCCGACCACCGCCCCGTCGCCGGGCAGCACGGTGAACACGCCATCGGGAATCCCCGCCTCGCCGGCGAGTTCGGCCAGCCGCAGCGCCGTGCACGGAGTCAGTTCCGACGGCTTGAGCAGCACCGCGTTCCCCGCGGCCAGGGCCGGCGCGAAACCCCAGCCGGCGATGGGCATCGGGAAGTTCCAGGGCACGATGATGCCGACCACGCCGAGCGGTTCCCGAAAGGTGAGGTCCACCCCGTCGGCCACCGGGATCTGCCGCCCGAACAGCCGCTCCGGCGCGCCGGCGTAGTAGTTCAGAACGTCCCGGACGTTGTCGGCCTCCCATAACGCGCTGGCCCGTGGATGCCCGGAGTTGATCATCTCCAGCTCGGCCAGCTCGTCGCGATGCTCCTCCACCACCGCGGCGAAACGGCGTAGCAGCCGGGCCCGTTCGCCGGGGGCCAGATCGCGCCAGGCCGGAAAGGCGTCCCGGGCCCGCTCGATCGCCCGGTCGGTCTCGGCGCGTTCGGCCATCTCGATCTCAGCGAACGACCGTCCGGTCGCCGGATTCAGCACCGGAACAAGGAAACTCATCTCACATCCTCTCGAAACCGCGACGCAGTTCCCAGTCGGTGACCGCGGCGTCGAAGGCTTCCAGCTCGACTTCGGCCATCCGGCTGTAGTGCTCGACCACATCGTCGCCGAACACCTCGGTGGCCACCGCCGAGCCGGCGAACGCGTCCCTGGCGTCCCGCAGCGTTGCCGGCACCCGCGGCTTGTCGGCCGTGTAGGCGTTGCCGGTAACCGGCGGCTCCAACTCGAGCTCGTGGTCGATGCCCCATAAACCGCCGGCCAGCATCGCGGCCAGCGCCAGATAAGGGTTGACGTCGCCACCCGGCAGCCGGTTCTCCAGCCGGGCACCGCGGCCCCGCCCGACCAGCCGGATCGCGCAGGTCCGGTTGTCCAGTCCCCAGGCGACGGCGGTCGGTGCGAACGAGCCGGCCGCAAAACGCTTGTAGGAGTTGACGTTCGGGGCGTAGAGCAAGGTGAAGTCGGCCATGGTGGCGAGGATGCCGGCCACGAACGCGTCGTAGACCGGGGTCCGACCCTCCTCGGCCGAGCCGGCCGAGGGGCCCCAGAAGACGGTGCCGTCGTCGGCGGCGTCCCGCAGCGACAGATGGATGTGGCAGGAGTTGCCCTCGCGCTCGTCGTACTTGGCCATGAAGGTGATGGCCTGGCCGCGTTGGGCGGCGATCTCCTTGGCCGCGTTCTTGTAGACCGCATGGTTGTCGGCCGTGGTCAGCGCGTCGGCGTAGAGGAAGCCGATCTCTTGCTGACCCAGGTTGCATTCGCCCTTGGCCGACTCGACGTCCATCCCGGCCGCGTACATCGTGTTCCGGATCTCCCGCAGCAGCGGCTCGACCCGGCTGGTGCCGAGGATGGAGTAGTCGACGTTGTACTGGTTCACCGGGGTCAACGCACGATAACCGGACGTCCAGGCGTGCTCATAGCTGGTGTCGAAGGCGATGAACTCGAGTTCGGTCCCGGCCAGTGTGACGAAGCCGCGCTCGGCGGCCCGGTCCAGCTGCGTCTTCAGGATGGTGCGCGGCGACTGCGGCACCGGCGAGTGGTCGAGCCAGACCAGATCGCATTGCACCATCGCCGTGCCCGGCAGGTGTGGCAACAGCCGCAAGGTGGCCAGATCGAGGGCGAACTCCATGTCGCCGTAGCCGTGTTGCCAGGACGAGATCGCGTAGCCGTCCACGGTGTTCATCTCGACGTCGACCGCGAGCAGGTAGTTGCAGCCTTCGGTGCCGTGTTCGAGCACGTGCTCGGCGAAGTAGGCGGCGTGCATCCGCTTGCCCTGCAGGCGTCCCTGCATGTCGGTGAAGCAGACGACCACCGTGTCCAGCTCGCCGTCGTGGATCATGGACGTCAGCCGGCGACCCTGAGGTGCCGGTTGTTCCGGAGCGCGGTCATGGCGTTGGCCTCCTCGTCGGCCTTCTCGTTGACTCTCTCGTCGACAGGGCACCCCTCATCCCAGCAGTCCACGTAGCAGGGCGGCGGTGTCGTCGCAATGATCTTCCATCACCTGGCGGGCCCGTTCGGGATCGCCCTCGAGGATCGCGTCGACGATCTGTCGGTGTTGGCCGGTGGAGTGCTCGATGTTGGTCGGCAGCACCGGGATGGCGCTCAGCAGGGTGTGCAGATCGGCCTGCACCCGGGTGACGGCATCGATCAGCCGAGGTGATTCGGTGGCGGAGGCGATGGCCAGATGCAGCCGGGAGTCGGCCTGGCGATGTGCGGCCGGATCCCGTTCGGCCGAGACCTCGGCCAACAGCGACGCGCAACTGGTCGGCGCGGTCGATGACCGAGCTCGCGACCGGCCGCCAGCTGAGCACCCCCGGGCTCGAGGATTCGACGAAAGGTGAGGGAGTCCAGCAGTTCGGCTCGCCGCCCGCTCAGATCGAGCGCGGGCTGTCACCCGGGGTGTCCGGGCGATGACGACACGGTCGTGCCGCCGCCTCTGCCCCGCACGGTCTGCACCATGCCGGCGCTGCGCAGCGCGGCGATCGCCTCGCGCAGGGTGGCCCGGGAGACCCCAGCTGACGCGGCCAGCTCGCGCTCCGGCGGCAGCGTGCTGCCGTCGGCGAAGACGCCCAGCCGGATCGCCGTGGCCAGCCGTTCGACGGCATCCTCGAAGGCGTGCCGGCCGTGACCGGTGCCCAGCAGCCCGTCGGCCAGCGGCAGGTCTCGGCGGCGGAGATTCGAGCTGCCAGTCCGGGCTCACCCCGGGACCGAGCGGCCGTCGTGGCGGTGTGCTCGTTCCTTGCGCACCGTGCATGAAGTTCGCTTGACCGGCCAGCGAACCAGGAGACGAAGGCGAAGATCAACACCACGACCACGGCGATCGGTGCGTAGTTGAAGGTGCTGACGGTCACCGGCGAGGCCGGCGGCAGTACGAACAGAATGCAGATGATCACCACCCAGACCACCGCGACCCAGCCGATGAACGGGCTCCAGCGGCCGAGATTCCACGGCCCGGGGGTGAAATCGGTGCTGACCCGACGCAGGAAGACCGGCACCACGTAGGCGATGTAGAGCCCGATCACCGCGATCGAGGTGACGGCCAGATAGGCGGTGACGTTGAAGATCGCCGGCGAGGCCAGCACGATCGACAGGCAGACGCAGAGCCAGATCGAGTTGGTCGGCGTCCCGGTGCGGGAGTTCACCTTCGACCACAGCCGGGAGCCGGGCAGCGCCCGGTCGCGGGAAAAGGCGTAGGACATCCGCGAGTTCGCCGTCACCGAGGCCATCCCGCAGAAGAACTGGGCGACGCAGACGATGAACAGCAAGAACTTGGCCACCGTCGGGCTGTTCAGGGAGTCCAGGAAGATCTGCGCCGGTGGCAGACCCGTGTCGGTGGCGGCCAACGCGGTCAGTCCGGCTTCGCTTTGATCGGTGATCGCGGCGGTGATCGAATACAGCAGGATGAAGCCGCCGACCAGCGAGACCGCCACGCTGGTGACGATCCCGCGCGGTGCCGCCTTCGCGGCGTTGTGCGTTTCCTCCGCCACGTGGGCCGAGGCGTCGTAGCCGGTGTAGGTGTACTGGGCCATCAGCAGGCCGAGCAGGAACACGTAGGGGGTGAACGTCCAGCCGGTCTCGTTGTGGAAGCCGGTCAGCGTCCAGGCCACCGACTGGTGGTGTCTCGGGCAGCAGCCAGAGTGCGCCGACGATGATCAAGGTACCGACCACGTGCCACCAGGCCGAGACGCTGGACAGCAGGCTGACCAGATTCACCCCGAAGGTGTTCAGCAGGGCGTGGACGACGATGATCACCACGAACAGCACGAACGTGCTCACGGCCGTCGGTTCGACTCCGAAGGTCAGGGCGGCGAAGGCCATCATGGTCGTCGCGCAGCCGTAGTCGATGGCCGCGGTGACGGCGACCTCGCCGAGGAAGTTGAACCAGCCGACGAACCAGGCCCACTCACGCTTGTTCCGCTTGGCCAGCCGACCGGCCCAGAAGTAGAGGCCGCCGGCCGTCGGGTAGCGCGAGCACACCTCGGCCATCGACGCCGAGACGGCCAGCACCATGATCCCGACGATCAGCCAACCCAGGACCAGGGTGGACGGCCCGCCTGAGACGAGCGCGATTCGGTAGGAGGTGATGCAGCCGGCCAGGATCGAGATGATCGAGAAGGACACCGCGAAGTTGGAGAAGCCGGACATGCCGCGGTTCAGCTCCTGGGTGTAGCCCAGTTCGGCCAGCGCCTTGGCGTCGGCGTCCATCGCCTCTTCGACGACCTGCTCTTCGCTCATGGGCCTGATCCTGTCGGTGCGGCTCGCCCGGTGTCAATGGTTCGACCTCAGACCATTGCTGGTTCCGTGCACGGTGGGTCAGTGGATAGGCTCGGCGGTCGTGACCGAGGTAACGGAGGCCGTCCGACCGTTCGTGGTCGGCATCATCGGCGGCGGACAACTGGCCCGGATGATGCACGCGGCATCGATCGGGTTGGGAATCAGGACCCGGTTGCTGGCCGAAGGTCCAGACGTCTCTGCGGCCCAGGTGGTGCACGACGTGACGGTCGGCGACTACACCGATCCGGCGACGGTCCGGGCCTTCGCCGAGGACTGCGATGTGGTCACCTTCGACCACGAGCACGTCCCGACCGACATCCTGCGAGATCTCGAAGCCACGGGGATCGCCGTGCGGCCGGGGCCGGCGGCCCTGGTGCACGCCCAGGACAAGTCGGTGATGCGGGCGCGGCTGAGCGCCGTCGGCGCGCCCTGTCCGATCAACCGCGTGGTCGCCGACCCCGAGGCTCTGATCGCGTTCGGGGACGAGATCGGCTGGCCGGTGATCGCCAAGACGACCCGCGGCGGATACGACGGCAAGGGCGTGTTCAAGGTCGAGGACGCCGACGCTGCAGGCGAGCCATTCGCCGACCTGCCGGACGGCATCGAGATCCTGGCCGAGGAGTACGTCGCGTTCGCCCGTGAGCTGAGCGCCCTGGTCGCCCGGTCGCCGTCCGGTCAGGCGGTTGCCTACCCGATCAGCGAGACCGTGCAGCGGGACGGGATCTGTGTCGAGACCACCACTCCGGCGCCCGGGCTCAGCGAAGACCAGGCGATCGACTGTCAACGGCTGGCGCTCGAGATCGCCCACGAACTCGGGGTGATCGGCCTGCTGGCGGTAGAGCTGATGCAGCGTGCGGACGGATCCGTGGTGGTGAACGAGCTGGCCATGCGGCCGCACAACACCGGCCACTGGAGCATCGACGGTTCACACACCTCGCAGTTCGACAACCACCTGCGTGCGGTGCTCGACCTGCCGCTCGGCGATCCGGCCGCCCGGGCACCGTGGACGGTGATGGTCAACGTGCTCGGCGGCACCGTCGCCGACCTCCCGTCGGCGCTGCTGCACTGCTTCGCCCGGGACACCCGGTTGCGGGTGCAGTTCTACGGCAAGGAGGTCCGCCCGGGCCGAAAGGTCGGCCACGTCACCACTTTCGGCCTCGACCTGGACGACGTCCGTCGCCGGGCCCGGCACGCCGCGGCTTACCTGATGGGGCAGGAATGACCAACAAGACAACGAGTCCGCGGGTGGGCATCGTGATGGGCTCGGACTCGGACTGGCCGGTGATGGAGGCCGCGGCCGGCGCTCTGGACGAGTTCGGGATCGGCTACGAGGCCGACGTCGTCTCGGCCCACCGAATGCCCGAGGCCATGCTCCGCTACGGCCGGGAGGCGCACACCCGCGGACTGGAAGTGATCATCGCCGGGGCCGGCGGAGCGGCCCATCTGCCCGGCATGCTCGCCGCACTGACCCCACTGCCGGTGATCGGCGTCCCGGTGGCCCTGAAGTACCTGGACGGGATGGACTCGCTGCTCTCGATCGTGCAGATGCCGGCCGGGGTGCCGGTGGCCACCGTCTCGATCGGGAACGCCCGCAACGCCGGTCTGCTGGCCGCCCGCATCCTGGCCGCCGGCGACCCCGCCCTGACCCAGGCCATGATCGACTTCCAGGACGGTCTGCGCGCGGCCGCCGAGGCCAAGGGCGAGAAGGTCCGCAACGCCGGCCGTCCGCAGGAACTCGACCCGTGACCCGACGATGAGACCGACCAGCACCGGCCGGAGAATTCTTCGCCGGCGTGTTCACCCTGGGTCGGGGCGTCGCCCTGATGATCAGGAAGCCGAGGATCTTGTTGCTCGGCGCGGTTCCGCCGCTGATCACCTCGTTTCTCTTCGTCGGCGTGCTGGTGGCCATCGGCCATCAACATGTCCTTCCTGCTCCGGTCGGTCATCCCGTTCTCAGCCGACGCCACCGGCTGGGGAATCGAAGTGATCCGGGTGCTGGTCGGGATCGCGCTGGTCGCGGCCGTGACTGTCGATCATGGTGATCGGCTTCAGCGCGCTGACGCTGGCCGTCGGCGCGCCGCTGTACGACAAGATCGCCGAGCTGACCGAGGACGAGCTCGGCGGGGCGCCCGATCCGGCACCGGAGCGGCTGACCGTCGGCATCGGACGGGCGATCCGGCAGGGACTGGGCCTGTTCGCGGTCTCGATCCTCGGCACGGTCGTGCTCTTCGCCCTGGGCTTCATCCCGGTGGTGGGGCAGACGCTGATCCCGGTGCTGTCGGCCTGCTTCGGCGGCTGGCTGCTCGGCATCGAACTGCTCGCCCCCGCCTTCGACCGTCGCGGCCTGTTCCTGGTCGGGACCGGCGCCGGCAGATGGGGCGGCACCGGGCCCGGACGCTCGGCTTCGCCATCGCGAGCTTCCTGCTGATCGCCGTCCCGTTCGTCTCGGTGCTGGTCTTCCCGGCGGCGACCGCCGGCGCCACCATCCTGGCTCGCGAAGTCTTGCGGCCGGCCAGGCTTCGGGAAACGAATTCTCGCTGATTGCCAAGACCGCGCCACGTTGTTACGTTGCTGCGCGGACGCGCAGGCTGCTGCGCCCGAGCCGAAGGGTTGACCTGATGAGGATGTCAGTTCGGGGAGATGCGGACCAGATTCCGGCCCGGTGCGGTGGCCGCGCTGGCGGCCCTGCTGGTCGGTTCCGGCACCCTGGTGCTGGCCCCGAGTTCAGCCGACGCCGCGACCACCGGCTCGACGATTGCGCCGTCCCGGGTGCAGACCCGAGCGGGCGCGGAGGGTCGGCTGGCTCCGCTGACCCACTTCACCATGAACCCGGACGGCTCCAGCGGCCGCCGGGCCGACGGCGCCACCATCCCGAACATCGACTCGGTGAAGAAGACCATCGCCACCTACTACGGCGATCCGGGCACCGGGATCGCCGACAAGGCGACCTCGCCCTACATCACCGAGGTCAACCGGATCATCGCCCGGCAGCGGCAGGTGCTCCAGAGCCGTTACCACGCAGCGATCGCCCGCGGTGAGAAGCCGGCACTGGTCTTCGACACCGACGACACCATGCTCGCGACCTACGACATGGAAGTCGGGGTGATGCATTTCAACTACAGCCCGGCGATCCAGGACGAATGGGTGCAGGACGAGCGCTTTCCTGCGGTGCCGGCGATGGCCGCGCTGATCAACGACGCGGCGGCGTTCGGCTACACGATCTTCGGCGTCACCGGTCGCAACAGCGACCAGGCCACCGCTTCGCTGGGCAACCTCGACAAGGTCGGCATCACCGCTTTCGACGGCCACGCCGATCGCTACTACACCAAGTGGACCGGCAGGGGGGACTCCACCCAACCGTCCTACATCCACTGCGTGGCGACCTGCACGACCGTCGAATTCAAGGCCGGCACCCGCAAGCACATCCAGAACATGGGCTACACGATCGTCTCCAACTTCGGCGACCAGTGGTCGGATCTGCAGGGCGGCTACAGCAAGGCCACGGTCAAGCTGCCGAACCCGACCTACTATCTGCCCTCGCCGAACCTGCCGGGTAAGTCCCAGCCGAAGCTCGGCCCGCGACGGCACTTCGTGATGGCCCCGGACGGCAGCAGCGGCCTGAAGCCGGACGGCGAGGGCATCCCGAACATCGACTCGGTGAAGAAGACCATCTACGCCTACTACGGCGATCCCGGCACCGGCATCGCCGACAAGACCGCCTCGCCCTACATCACCGAGCTGGGCCGGTTGGTCAGGGCGGTGACGCCGGAGGTCAGCTACCGTTGCCGCCAGCTCGCTCGCCGCGGCGACAAGCCGGCGATCGTGCTGGACGCCGACGACACCACGCTGTGGACCTACGACATGGAGGTCGCGGCGATGCACTTCAACTTCGACCCGGCCCTGCAGGACGTCTACGTCCAGGACGAACGGTTCCCGGCCACCCCGTCGATGCTGGTGCTCGCCGTTGCGGCCAAGAAGGCGGGGTGCACCCTGATCGGGCTGACCGGACGCAACGACGACCAGAAGGCCGCCACCCTGGGCAATCTGGACACGGTGGGTTATCCGTCCGGCGGCCGTGGCTTCACCGCCGAGAATTACTACACCAAGTGGACCGGGACGGGGGCCTCCCAGCAGCCGTCCTACATCCACTGTGCCGCGGCGAAGTGCAGCACGATCGAGTACAAGTCCCAGACCCGGGCGCACGTGGAGTCGGCCTCCGGCGGTGGCTACCACATCGTGGCCAACTTCGGCGACCAGTTCTCCGATCTGATCGGCGGTCATGCCGACCAGAGCATCAAGCTGCCGAACCCGACCTACTACCTGCCGTGAGTGACTTCACCGGCATGTACCGGCCGACCGAGGAGCACGAGGCGTTCCGCTCAGCCGTCCGGGAGGTGTGCGACGCCAAGGTGGCTCCGCACGCCGCCGAGACCGATGAACTGGCGATCTTCCCGAAGGCGTCCTACGAGGCGTTGGTCGCCGCCGACTTCCAGGCCCCGCACGTGCCGGAGGCCTATGACGGTGTCGGTGCGGATGCGCTGGCCACGGTGATCGTGATCGAAGAGGTGGCCCGGGCGTGCGCCTCGACCTCGTTGATCCCCGCGGTGAACAAGCTGGCCTCGTTCTGCTGGATCCACGAGGGAAGCGAAGAGATCCGGCAGCGCTATCTGCCGCCGTTGGCCCGCGGCGAGGCGATGGCGTCCTACTGCCTGTCCGAACCCGAGGCCGGGTCGGACGCGGCCAGCATGATCACCCGGGCGGTCCGCGAAGGTGATCAGTTCGTGCTGAACGGGGTGAAGCGCTGGATCAGCAACGCCGGCGTCTCGGACTTCTACACCGTGTTCGCGGTGACGGACCCCGAAGCGCACGCGATCCGCAAGGGCAACGGGATCACCGCGTTCGTGGTCGAGAAGACCGACGAGGGAGTGTCGTTCGGCGCGCCGGAGAAGAAGCTCGGGATCAAGGGTTCGCCGACCTGCGAGGTGTATCTTCGACAAGGTCCGGATTCCGGAGACCCGGATCATCGGCGCCGAGGGAACCGGTTTCCCGATCGCCATGCGGACCCTGGACCACACCCGGATCACCATTGCCGCCCAGGCCCTCGGCATTGCCCAGGGTGCGCTGGACTACGCCCTCGGCTACGTCAAGGAACGCAAGCAGTTCGGGCGCGCGGTGGCCGAGTTCCAGGGCATCCAGTTCATGCTCGCCGACATGGGGATGAAGCTGGAGGCCGCCCGACAGCTGACCTATGCGGCCGCGGCGAAATCCGAACGCAAGGACGCCGACCTGACCTACTTCGGCGCGGCGGCCAAGTGCTTCGCCTCCGACGTGGCGATGGAGATCACCACCGACGCCGTCCAGTTGCTCGGCGGTTACGGCTACACCAAGGACTATCCGGTGGAGCGGATGATGCGCGACGCGAAGATCACCCAGATCTACGAAGGCACGAACCAGGTACAGCGGCTGGTGATGGGCCGGCAACTGCTCGCCGGCCTGCCGCGCTGAACCCGATCCGGTCTCCGAGCCCAGTATGAGTAGGGTCGAGGATCCGTTGCTGGTCGACGATTCCCTCACGCTCACCGCCGCCGAGCTGGACTGGCGGTTCTCCCGGTCCTCCGGGCCGGGCGGACAGGGCGTGAACACCGCCGACAGCCGGGTCGAGCTGAGCTGGAACCCGGCCGAACTCGTCGGCGTCGCCGACCTGCCCGAGCCGCTCCGCGAGCGGCTGCGGCCCGGATCGAGGGCCGGCTGGTCAACGGCGCCCTGGTGATCGCGGCCTCGGAACACCGGGCCCAGCTCCGCAACCGGGAGGCGGCCCGGGACCGGCTGGCCCAGCTGCTGCGTGAGGCGCTGGCCCCACCACCGCGTCGGCGGCGGCCGACCCGTCCCACCCGCGGTTCGGTCGAGCGACGCTTGGACGCCAAACGGCGCCAGGCCGAACGCAAGCGTCAGCGCAACCGGCCCGACGGCTCGTAGCGCAAGGCTCAGGTCGGCCGCCCGCTGAGCTGGTCGAGCAGGAAGTCGATCGCGGCCGGGTAGGCGTCCAGCCGGTTGACCCGCTTGGCCAGCCCGTGGCCCTCGTCGGCGTAGACCCTGAACTCGTGGGCGATGCCGCGGTCGGCCAGTGCGGCGACGATCTGCTCGGCCTCGGACAGCGGCACCCGCGGGATCGTTGGCGCCGTGGATCACGAACAGCGGAGCTCGGAGCTGGTCCAGGTAGGTGACCGGGCGAGGCCGCGACCAGCAGGTCGCGATCGTGCTCCAGCGTGCCGTACTCGCGCTCGCGGTAGGCCCGCCGGTAGCCGGAGGTGTTCTCCAGGAAGGTGACCAGGGAGGAGATGCCGACGATGTCGACGCCGGCCGCCCACAGGTCCGGCTGCATCGTCGACGCCGGCCAGCACCATGTAGCCGCCGTAGGACCCGCCCCACAGCGCCGACCGCTCGGGGTCGAGGCCCAGCTCGGGCAGCCAGGCGTGCAGGGCGGCGAGGTCGGCGACCGAGTCCAGCCGCAGGTCGACGTCGTCCAGGCTGTACCAGCGCTTGCCGTAGCCGGTCGAGCCGCGGACGTTCGGGCACCAGCACGGTGAACCCGCAGCCGGCCAGCGCCTGCACGACGGGGTTGAAGATCCGGCTCGAGGCACCCTCGGGTCCGCCGTGGACGAGCAGGACGGAGGCACCGGCCAGCGCGGGGACGGGGTCGGTGCGGGCGGTAGACGAAGCACGGGACCTGCTCGCCGTCCGGGTGTCGGCACCCGGTGCGGGGTGGGCTCGACGAGGACGACGGCGAGCCCGGTCGGGCAGCTGTCGCGGGCCGTCGACGAGCGGTGCTCGACCGCGCCGGTGGCGGCGTCCACGCCAGCAGCGAGCCGGGCGCGGTCGGGCTGGAGACGGTGAGCACGAAGCGCGGAGGAGTCGGCGGCCCAGACCACCTCGGCGCACCCCGCGCCGGTCCAGGGCGACCGGGCAGCGCAGGCGCCCGTCGGCCTCGTGCACGGCGAGCGTCGACGGCGCCGTCGACCAGCCGGTCCGACGACCATCGCCGAGCCGTCCGGGGAGAGCCAGACCTCGAGGTCGTGCTCGTCGTCGGCGACCAGCTCGGTCCAGCGGCGGCCGTCGCAGGGTGACCCGGACGACGGCCGTGAACTCCCGGTCGTGGTTGGAGGCGAGCGATCAGCGGCGTCGTCGCCGGCGCCCAGCCGGCCGCAGTGGTGCGGAGGCGTGCTCGTCCGGGTCGGTGACGCGGCCGTCGCCGGCGGCCCGGGGCCCGGCCAGCAAGACCAGCGTGGAGGCCGGCTGCAGGCTCAGCATGGTCACCGCGACCGAGCGGCCGTCGTGGGAGACGACGGTCGTCGGCGACGTAGCCGCCGCCGTCGTACGACACCGTTCCTCGCCCGGTGTCCCAGTCGCGGACGACCACGTCCATGTCGACGCCGTTGCGGCGGTTGGTGCGAGTAGACCAGATGGTCTGCGGTGACGTCGCCGCAGCACGTGCATGAAGCGCGGGGTCGCGCGACCAGCGGGGTCAGCTCGCTCGAGGGTGCACGGCGGCGTCGCGGCCGGGTCGGTCAGGTCGAGCAGCGAGAGCTGCATGTTCTCGTCGCCGCCGTGGTCGTGCTGGACCACGACCTGACGCCGGCCGGGGACGTAGCGCCCGCGGCAGCGGGAGGGCAGGTCGGTCAGCGGGGTGCGGGTCGCCGTCCGGGCCGATCTCGACCAGCTGGACGCTGCCGAGCTCGTCGTGCCCGGCCAGCACCCGGCCGTCGGCGTCGATGTCGAAGGCCTGCCAGCTGCGCAGGTCGAGCAGCGCGGTGACCGTGGCCCGTTCGACCGGATCATGCTTCGGTACGGGCGGGCCGGTTCGCGGCCCGTTCGACGAACTCCGCGGTGGTGTTCTCGAACGGGAACGGTTCATCGGGCACCGGGACGCCGAGAGCGGTGCAGAGCGGCTGCCAGCCGTCTCCGGGTTGCCATTCGACCAGGCGTTCCGCGGGGATCGCGGCGCGGACGTCGGCGAGTCGCCGTCGGTAGGTTTCCTTGATCACCTCCGGATCGTCGAGCGAGCCGAAGATCGTGGGGCCGAAGGATCCGAACACCTCGGCTACGGCTGCGCGTTGCTCCTCGGTCGCCCCCATCGCCGGGCCCGGGCCACCGCGCAGGCCGGATCCCGTCGCCGCGTCGCGGGTCATCCTGGCCTGGCTGAGGACGGTCTTGTCCATGCTGGCGTACCAGGTGTCGGCGTCCTTGCGCTGGGAGAGCAACACCGGAGCGTCGGGGTAGGCCTCGGACAGCGGCCGCCGAACTCGGAGATCGGGGTGTTCACTCCGGCGACGTAGCCGGCCAGGAAGGTGTCCCAGTCCGGCAGGTCGCCGCGGAAGGCGTCCCGCCAGGTCGGGGCGTGTTCGGGATGGCCGAAGAACTCCAGCATGTGATAGCAGGGGCCGCCGAGCAGCCGCTCCAACGCTGACTTCAGCGATTTGGTCCCGGTTCGAGGTAGCCCGGCCCCGACGATGCGCAGTGTCATCGCTCCATCATGGCGGAAGACGATTCGACCGCTGTCAGGCCAGGCGGCCTACTTGGCGTACTTGCTCATGTCGGAGGTGTCACCACGAGCCAGGTCGGAGAACATCGCCTTGGCCCGGCCGGAGTCCCACGAGCACCGAGGAGCCGGCCGACGGTGGCGGCGTTGGTGTTGCTGACCGGGACGGTCAGGGTGTAGCCGTCGCCGGACGGAGACTGCTTTCATGGCCGGCACGAAGTGCAGCATCTCCCAGGCCGAGGTGGTCTCGCCGAGAGTCAGGGACTCGCCGCCGGCGTTGCTGAGCTGCCAATAGCGGCACCGGGTTGATCACCGAGGCCGGCGAGGCGGCCTTCTTGATCATCGCCGACAGCATCTGGCGCTGCCGCTTGGCCCGGCCGAGGTCGCCCAACGGGTCGGCGTGCCGCTCGCGGACGTAGCCCAGGGCGTTGGCCCCGCTCAGGGTCTGGCAGCCCTTGGGCAGATCGATGTGGGCGTCCTTGTCCTTGATCGCCTTCGGCAGGCAGAGGTCGATCCCGCCGAGGGCGTCGATCACGTTGACGAAGCCGCCGAAGCCGACCTCGACGTAGCCGTCGATCCGCAGACCGGTGTTCTGCTCGACGGTCTGGGTGATCAACTTCGGGCCCCCGAAGGCGTAGGCGGCGTTGATCTTGTTCTTGCCGTTGCCGGGGATCGGCACGTAGGAGTCGCGGGGGATCGAGATCAACGCCGGCTTCCCGCCCGGCGGGACGGACAAGATCATGATCGTGTCGGTGCGCTGGCCCGGCTGCGTGCCCGGTGCCGAGGGCCTTCCGCTGGGCCTTGGTCAGCCCGGCCCGGGAGTCCGAACCGAGCAGCAGGAACGTGTAGCCGGGCTGATCGCCGGGCCGGCTGCCGCCGGGATCGTTGTCGACGCGGCTGACCTGGCTCCAGGCGTAGATCGGGACGCCGATCAGCCAGACCAGGCCGAGGGACGACCAGCACCCCGACGGACGCGGCGACGACGGCGCCGGCGCGGCGGTCGCCGCGGCTCTTCCGGCCGGCGTCGGCTCACCGGGGTCGGCTCGCGGTCGCGCCGGCTGCTGGGCCGCGGCGGCTGTGGTCCGGCTGCGGTGGTCGGATCGGCTGCGGTCTGGCGGGGCCGGCGCGTGGGCCGGCTGGCTCCGGCGAGGGGTCGGTCTGGGGGTCACCCGGGTGAGGCGTCGGGTCGGCTCGTGGCTCGGGTCGGCGCCGGCGGTCGCGGCCGTACAGCCAGTTCAGATCCTCGTCGCGCCCAGGTGACATGGCCTCCAAGGTACGCCGCGGAGCCAGTCTCGTGCGGGCCGAAACCATTCCGTGACCGGCGTGGCGGCGCGGCGGCAGGTGGCTGCGCGGCGGAGATACTGAGGTCCTTCCCCAGTTACTCCGCCGGATCGGCGGTGCCAGATCCGAAAGGTCCGTACGGTGTCGTCACGTACCCACCAGCAGGTCGCGCCCGTCGCGTCTCGGCCGGTCACGAGCCTGCGCACCGAGCAGCCGCAGCGAGCAGGTCAAGCTCCGACGCGCACTGACCTTCTTCGGCATGACCCTGGTCCTGCCCGGATCGGCCCAGCTGGCCGCCGGCAACAAGCGGGTCGGACGGGTCGCGCTGCGGATCTGGGCCGGGCTGTGGGTGCTGGCCTCGTCTTCGGCCTGCTCGCGCTGCTCTCGCGCTCGGCGCCGCGATCACGATCATCACCTTCCGCCGACGCTGCCGCTTCGTCCAGGTGCTGCTGATCGTGCTCGGCGGTCGGCTGGGCGGCCTGTTCCTGGACGCCTGGCGGATCAGCCGGCCACCCGAGCTGGCCCGCGGCACCGGCTGGGCTTCGCCATCCTCAACCTCGCGCTGGTCTTCCTGGTCACCGGCGGGATGGTGGCCAGCGCCACGATGGTCTCGGCCCAGCACGACCTGATGGCCTCGGTCTTCGCCGGCGGCGGCGACACGCAAGCCAACGACGGGCGGATCAACGTGCTGCTGATGGGTGGCGACGCCGGAGCAGACCGGGTCGGACTGCGGCCCGACAGCATGACGGTGGCCAGCATCGACGCCGTCACCGGTCGTACGGTGCTGCTCAGCCTGCCGCGCAACATGGAGGACGTCCCGTTCCCGGCCGGCTCCCCGCTGCACAAGGCGTTCCCGAAGGGCTACTGCTGCGCCGACCACACCTGCATGCTGAACGCGGTCTACACCTACGCGATGAGCACAAGGTCGCTCTACCCCGGCGTCAAGGACCCGGGCGTCCAGGCCACGAAGGAGGCGGTCGAGGGCGTCACCGGGCTGTCCGATCAACTACTACGCCCTGATCGACCTCAAGGGTTTCCAGGCGCTGGTCAACGCGGTCGGCGGCATCACCGTGACGTCAACACCCGGGTGCCGATCGGCGGCAGACGGCGGGCCGAAGATCTACGAGTACATCGAGCCCGGCAAGAACCAGCACCTGGACGGCTTCCACGCGCTGTGGTTCGCCCGGTCGCGGCACGCCGACTCCGACTACGCCCGGATGGCCCGGCAGAAGTGCGTGATGAACGCGATGCTCAACCAGCTCGACCCGGTGACCGTGCTGACCAAGTTCAACAAGATCGCCTCGGCCGGCAAGCAGATCATGGCCACCGACATGCCGACCTCCGAGATCGACAAGCTGATGGAGCTGGCGTTGAAGGCCAGCAAGAAGCCGATCACCAGCGTGGCGTTCGTGCCGCCGCTGGTCTGGCCCGGCAGCCCCGACTTCGCCAAGGTCCACGCGATGGTCGGCGACCAAGATCGCCGCCGCCGAGGCCGAGGACGTGCCGAAGCCCAAGGCGCACGCGACCGCACGCCACCGGCCGGCTCGGCGACCCCGCACGAGCTCGAAGGCCGAGCCACCTCGGCGGCGCGAGAGCATCGAGCAGCCCGCCGCGAGACCGCACGGACGGCCCGCGGACACCGAGCGATCTCGCCGACGTGTGCGCGGCCCGCTGACCCATGACTGGCTCGATGCCGAGCGAGCGGACGCGGACCGCTGGCCGGCGGTCTCGGTGGTGATGCCGGTGCTGAACGAGGAGCGCCACCTCGCTGACGCGGTCCGCGGCGTGCTCGACCAGGACTACCCCGGTGAGCTCGAGGTGATCATGGCCGATCGGCCCGAGCCGGGACCGGACGCCGCGAGATCGCCGACCGAGCTCGGCCGGGACCGACCCGCGGTCGGGTGGTCGACAACCCGGCCGGCCGGACCCCGACACGCGCTCAACCTGGCCATCGCCGCGGCCCGCTACGACATCATCGTCCGGGTCGACGGGCACGGCGAGCTGACCGCCGGACTACATCGCCCGGGCGGTCGAGCTGCTGGAGGAGACCGGCGCGGTCAACGTCGGCGGGGTGATGGACGCCCAGGGCGAGACCGCCGTTCGAGCAGGCGGTGGCCTGCGCGTACACCTCGCGGCTCGGGCATGGGCGGCGCCAAGTTCCACCTGGCCGAGAGCCCGCGCCGGACCGGCGGAGACGGTCTTCCTCGGGGTGTTCCGCAGGGAGGCGCTGCAGGCGGCCGGCGGGTTCGACGAGACGATGCACCGGGCCCAGGACTGGGAGCTGAACCACCGGCTGATCGCCGGCGCGGCGGGCTGATCTGGTTCTCGCCGGAGCTGCGGGTGACCTACCGGCCGCGGTCGAGCTTCCGGGCCCTGATCGCGCAGTTCTTCCGACCGGGCAGTGGCGGCGCGAGGTCGTCCGCCGGCTGCCGGACACGCGAGCCGACGCTATCTGGCGCCCACCGGTGGCCACCGCCGGGATCGCTGCCGGGGCTGTCGCCGGGCTGCTCGGCCGCGCCGGCGGGCAGCGGCGCGCGGCTGGCTGACGGTCGGCTGGCTGGCCCCGCTGGGCTACGCCGCGCTGGTCACCGGGGGCTGCCGTCTCGCCGATCCGAGCCTGCCCCGCCGGCCCGGTGGCGGCTGCCGTTCGTGCTGGCCTCCATGCACCTGTCCTGGGGGGCCGGCTTCCTGCTCGGCCTGCCGGCCGACCGGCGACGACAACTCGACCGCGCCGCTGCCTGATGCTGAGCTGGCGTGACTGACCGGGAGCTGCTGGAGCGCGAGATCGAGCTGCTTTGGGGCACCGACGACCTCGGTCGGCACGAGGCCCCTCCGATGGCGGCCGTGGCCACCCCCTCGGCGGATCCGGTCGCCGCCGATGACGTTCCGGCCGAGCTGCTGGAGCGAGCGCCCGGCGGGCCGGTGGTCCGCAGCTGTCTGAGCTATCTACTCCAGATCCCGGCGGTGAGTCCGGAAGCCCGGCCCGGCACCCGCCTGGTCACGTCGACGGCGCGGGGTCCCGGCCGGCTCGGTGAGCTGCGACCGCAGGCCTGGTGGACGGCGTCGGAATGGGACGACCTGCTCACCGGACGACTCGGGCCCTGGGCGGTGCTCGCCGACGACGACCGGGTGCTGGCACTCTGCCACACCCCGAGGCTCCGCCGACGGGCCGCCGAGGCGGGCGTCTGGACCCATCCGGATCACCGACGGCGCGGTTTCGCCACCTTGGTCACCCGGGCCTGGGCCCAGACCTGTGCCGACGAGGCCGACGTCCTGTTCTACAGCCTGCTGGCCGACAACCAGGCCTCCCGCGCGGTCGTCGTCCGGCTCGAGGCCCAGCTCGGGGCCCGACCGCTGGGCCGGGTCTGGCAGCTCTGGGATCAGGGGACGAGCGAGACTTCCATCGAGTAGTGCGAGGCCCGGTAGACGTGCTGGCCGAGCTCCACGAAGCGGCCGGCGTCGTCGTAGACGGTGCGCAGCGCGGTCAGACAGGCGGCGGGTCGGTCCTCCTCGAGCAGCTCGGCCTCTTCGGTGCTCATCAGCCGGGCCGAGATCGACTGGTGGGCCACCTTGCAGGTTGACTCCGCGGGCCCGAAGGCAGGCGTAGAGGCCGGCGCTCCTCGATGTCGTGCCGGGTGATCTGGCACAGTCGGCGGGAAGGTGGTTGGTCAGGATGGCCAGCGGGGTGCCGTCGGCCAGCCGCAGCCGGCGGATCCTGGTGCACGTCGCCGTCGATGTCGGCCTGGGCGCCGGTCAGCGGCTTCGAGCGACCTCCGGGTCAGGCGGCGCCGACGGAGAAGTCCAGCAGTCGGCTGGTCGGGGTCCGACCGGAGCGAAGCAGGTCGTCGTACAGGCTGGACAGCCGGGTGTCGCGGCTGATCTGGGCGTTCAGCACCTGGGTGCCGACCCCACGTTTGCGGACCACCAGGCCCTTCTTGGCCAGTTCCTGGATGGCCTGCCGGGCGGTCGGACGGGCCAGCCCGAGCCGGCTGGTCATCGACAGCTCGTTCTCGAGCCGGTCGCCCGGGACCAGCTCGGCCGGCGGCGATGGCCCCCTCGATCGCGGTGGCGAGCTGGTGGTAGAGAGGGACCGGGCTGGCGCGGTCGAGGATCACGTCGAACCTGCTTCGGGTTGGCCGACCGTCGCGCCGTGCGGCGACCCCGGTGCGCTCCATGGCGGCAGCTTAATCGACCGCCCGAGATATAGTGCGGACATTCGATAATGATTGTTTGTCTGGACAAATCTTGACGAGACTTCGCGACCTGATCTGTCGAGGGCTGAGATCCGATGACATGATCTGGAGCGAGGAGTTCGATGAGCGGCGAAGCCTACGAGGTTCTGACCTTCGGCCGAGCCGGGGTGGACATCTATCCGCAGCAGCTCGGCGTCGGTCTCGAAGACGTCACGTCGTTCGGCAAATACCTCGGCGGCACCACGGCCAACGTCGCGGTCGCGACCGCTCGACTGGGTCGTCCGGATCGGGCATCATCACCGGCGTCGGGGACGACCCGTTCGGCCGCTTCGTCCGCAGAGAGCTGGGTGATCTGGGGGTGGACGACGCTCAGGTCGTCACCAACACCGAGTACGCCACCCCGGTGACCTTCTGCGAGATCTTTCCACCGGACCATTTCCCGATCTACTTCTATCGCCGGCCGACCGCTCCCGATCTGCAGGTCCGACCGAGCGACATCGACTTCGACGTGGTTCGGAACACCGAGCTGATGTGGCTGTCGGTCAGCGGGTTGAGCGAAGAGCCGAGCCGGGAGTCACATTTCGAGGTGCTGGCCGCCCGGGCGGAATCAGCGCGTCCCCGAGCCGGGGCTTACACGGTGCTCGATCTGGACTACCGCCCGATGTTCTGGGCCGACGCGGCGCAGCGACCGAGCAGATCGCCAGGGTGTTGCCGCAGATCAGCGTGGCGGTCGGCAACCGTGAGGAGTGCGAGGTCGCGGTCGGCGAGACCGATCCCGAGCGGGCCGCGGATGCCTTACTGGCGGCCGGGGTCGAGCTGGCTGTGGTCAAGCAGGGACCGAAAGGGGTGCTGGCCAAGCGGCGGCATGCCGGGGGTGAGATCGAGCGGGTCGTCTCGCCGCCACTGCCGATCACCCCGTTCAACGGGCTGGGTGCGGGCGACAGCTTCGGCGGCTCACTGGCCCACGGGCTGTTGGCCGGGTGGTCGTTGGAGAAGCTCCTGCACCGGGCGAACGCGGCCGGGGCGATCGTGGCCTCCCGGTTGGAGTGCTCGACCGCGATGCCGACCGAGGCCGAGATCGATCTGTTGTTGAACGGCGGCGACCCGAACGACGGGAGTGGCCGGCCGGGCCGTGCCGCCGTTCCGACTCACCTCGCCGGGCCTGCCGGGCAACTGAGTCACGGCGCCGCCCGATGACCGCACAGGAGTTGGACCGGCCGGCGGCTGCTCGGTCCGACGGTTTTGTCTCTTGTCGCCGACATCAACGAGATCAGGCTGCGCGACCCACGCCGGATCAAGAAGCTGCTGGCCGGCCGGCAGCGGCGGGTCGAGCTGGTGCCCGCCGACGGCCGCCTGATGATCATCGCCTGTGATCATCCGGCCCGTGGTGCGCTGGCCGCCTCCGGTCGACGCGAACGCGATGAACGACCGGACCGAACTGCTCGATCGGTTGGTCCTCGCCCTGGCCCGACCCGGGGTCGACGGCCTGCTGGCCACCGCCGATATCGCCGAGGATCTGCTGTTGCTCGGGGCGCTGGAGGACAAGGTCGTCTTCGGCTCGCTGAACCGTGGCGGACTGGCCGGCTCGAGCTTCGAGATGGACGATCGGATGACCGGCTTACGACGTGCCCGGCACGATCGAGGCGGGGTTCGACGGCGCCAAGATGCTGCTCCGGCTGGATCTGCGGGATGCGGCCACGGTGTCCACCATGGAGAGCTGCGCCAAGGTGATCAGCGAACTGAACCGCGCCGAGCTGATCGCGTTGGTCGAGCCGTTCATGTCGCAGCCGGGTGGACGGCAGAGCGGCAGAGGATCGTCAACGACCTCAGCCCGGACGCGGTGATCAAGTCGGTGCACATCGCGCAGGGTCTCGGCACGACCACCGCCTACACCTGGATGAAGCTGCCGGTGGTGCGCGAGATGGAGCGGGTGATGGCCGCGACCACCTTGCCGACCCTGTTGCTGGGCGGGGATCCCGACGCCGAGCCGGACGAGACCTACGCCAGCTGGCGGGCCGCGTTGGCTCTGCCGTCGGTCCGTGGTCTGGTGGTCGGTCGCAGCCTGCTCTATCCCCAGGACGACGACGTCGCTCAGGCCGTGGACATCGCCGCCGCGATGGTGCACCCGTGAACGCGGTCCGGTGCCCTGGCCGCGCTTGCACGTGGTCTCCGGCGAGGGTGCGGCCGACGGCTACGACCTGGTCGTCACGCCGGAGTCGGCGGGCTGGGCTTACAGCAGTCTGCGGACCTTCACCCTCGAACGCCGGCGGCGAGCGCGTCGTCGAGACCGAGCGGCGAGGAGATGTTCCTGGTTCCGCTGTCCGGTGCGGCGAGCGTCGGCGTCGGTGAGCAGACCTACGAGCTGGTCGGTCGAGCGGACGTGTTCGCCGGTCCGACCGATATCGCCTATCTGCCGATCCGTTGCACGGCAGTGATCACCAGCACCAGCGGTGGTCGGTTCGCGCTGACCGGGGCCCGGACCGAGGTGCAGCTGCCGTTTCGCTACGGACCGGTGAGCGAGGTGCCGGTGGAACTCCGCGGGGCCGGCCAGGCCAGTCGGATGGTCCGCAACTTCGGCACCGTCGGACGCCTTCCAGACCGGTGCGATCATCGCGTGCGAGGTGATCACCCCGGCGGCAACTGGTCCTCCTATCCGGCCCACAAGCACGATCAAGCCAGCGACACCGAGTCCGAATTGGAGGAGATCTACTACTACGAGATCTCCGCCGGCCCGAACGGCGAGCCGGGCTTCGGCTATCACCAGACGTCCAGCTCGCAGGCGGGCGAGATCGAGGTGCTGGCGCAGGTGCGTGATCGCGACGTCGTCCTGGTGCCGTTCGGCTGGCACGGTCCGTGCGTCGCGGCGCCCGGCTTCGACATGTATTACCTGAACGTGATGGCCGGGCCGGGCAGCGCCGACGGGGGAGAGCGGGCCTGGTTGATCAGCGATCACCCCGAACACGCGTTCGTCCGCGGCAGCTGGGCGGGCCAGCCGGTCGACCCGCGGCTGACCGAGGGCTACGGATATCAACAGCAGGAGGGAAACAGCTAGATGTCGGAGACACGACGACTGACGGTGGCCCAGGCGACGGTGTCGTTCCTGGCCGCCCAGTACTCCGAGCGGGACGGCGTCGAGCAGAAGCTCTTCGCCGGCTGTTTCGGCATCTTCGGCCATGGCAACGTCGCCGGACTCGGGCCAGGCGCTGCTGCAGGCCGAGATCGACAGCCGGGTGCGCTGCCCTACATCCTGGGTCGTAACGAGCAGGCCATGGTGCACACCGCGTCGGCTTACGCCCGGATGAAGGACCGGTTGCAGACCTACGCGGTCTCCACCAGCGTCGGGCCCGGCGCGACCAACATGGTGACCGGGGCAGCGCTGGCCACCATCAACCGGCTGCCGGTGCTGCTGCTGCCGGCCGACACCTTCGCCGACCGCGCCGCTTCACCGCTGCTGCAGGAACTGGAGCTCCGGACGCCGGAGACATCACCGTCAACGACTGCTTCCGGCCGGTGTCGAAGTATTTCGACCGGATCTGGCGGCCCGAACAACTGCCCGCGGCGCTGCTGTCGGCGATGCGGGTGCTGACCGATCCGGTCGAGACCGGCGCGGTCACCGTCTGTTTCCCCCAAGACGTCCAGGCCCAGGCTCACGACTGGCCGATCGAGCTGTTCGCCAAGCGGGTCTGGCGCGTGGCCCGGCCGCTGCCCGAGCCGGCGCATGATCGAACGTGCGGCCGCCAGTTGATCCGAACGGCGCAGCGGCCGCTGATCGTGGCCGGTGGCGGCGTGCAGTACTCCGAGGCCACCGAGGCACTGCGGGTGCTGGCCGAGAGCACCGGCATCCCGGTCGGCCAGAGCCAGGCCGGTAAGGGCACCCTGGTCGACGAGCATCCGCAGTGTCTGGGGGCGATCGGCTCGACCGGCACCACGGCAGCGAACGCCGTCGCCGCCGAGGCCGATCTGGTGATCGGGATCGGCACCCGCTACTCCGACTTCACGACCGCCAGCCGGACCGCCTTCCACGATCCCGGCGTCCGCTTCGTCACCATCAACCTCGCCCCGATCGACGCCGTCAAGCTGTCGGGGCTCTCGGTGGTGGCGGATGCCCGGGAGGCACTGCTGCGCGTTGACCGAGCTGCTCGGCGGCCACCGGGTCGAGGCGGCCTACACCAGTCAGATCGCTGAACTGAGGGCCGAATGGGACGGCATCGTCGAGGGCGTCTTCCATCCCGGGTCCGTCCAGTGACCCGGATGCCGCCGACGGCCTGCTCAGCCAGAACGTGGTGATCGGCATGGTGAACGAGCTGTCCGACCCGCGTGACGTCGTGGTCTGCGCGGCCGGCTCGATGCCCGGCGACCTGCACAAGCTGTGGCGGATCCGCGACGCCAAGGGTTATCACGTCGAATACGGCTATTCCTGCATGGGCTATGAGGTGGCTGGCGGGCTCGGCGTCCGGCTGGCCTGCCCGGACCGCGACGTGTTCGTGATGGTCGGTGACGGCTCATATCTGATGATGTCCTCCGAGCTGGTCACCGCGGTCCAGGAAGGGATCAAGGTGATCACCGTGCTGGTGCAGAACCACGGCTTCGCCTCGATCGGTGCCTCTGAGCGAATCGCTCGGCTCACAACGGTTCGGCACCCGCTACCGGGCCCGGACCGGATCCGGCCGGCTGGACGGTGACCTCCTGCCGGTCGATCTGGCCGCCAATGCCGCCAGTCTCGGGATGAACGTGATCAAGGCGCAAGACCACCTCAGAGCTGGCTGATGCGATCAGGATCGCCAAGGACTGCCGACATCTCCACCGTGATCTACGTCGAGACCGATCCGTTCGTCGACGCGCCGGACTCCCGCTCCTGGTGGGACGTCCCGGTGAGCGCGGTCTCGACGCTGGACTCGACCCAGCAGGCCCGGCCAGGTCTACGACCAGACACAAGGCGACCCAGAAGGCCCATCTCGATCCGACGTTGATCGTCTCCGTGATCGAACTTCGGCCGTCAGCACCCATCTGACGGCCTCACCACCAACAGCAAGGAGCTTCATCCTCGTGGCCGCCAGCATCACCATCGGAACCGCACCCGACTCCTGGGGCGTCTGGTTCCCCAGTGACCCCGAACAGGTCTCCGCCGACGCGTTCCTGCGCGAGGTGGCCGAGGCCGGCTACGAGGCGATCGAACTCGGCCCCTACGGCTATCTGCCGACCGACCCGGACCAGCTGCGGGAGGCCCTGGAGCAGTACCACCTCTCGGTGCTGGCCGGCACCGTGTTCTCCCGGTTGCACCAACCCGACTCGTGGGACTTCACCTGGAAGCAGGTGACCGACGTCGCTGCCCTGACCAAGGCGATGGGCGGCGAGCACATCGTGGTGATCCCGGCGATGTATCGCGACGAGCACACCGGCGCCGAGCTGGAGCCCTCGACGCTGACCGACGATCAGTGGCAGCTGCTGACCTCGCAGACCGACGAACTGGGCCGGCGGATCCGGGACGAGTACGGTCTGCACGTTCAGTTCCACTCCCACGCCGAGAGCCACGTCGGCTACCAGCCGGACATCGAGCGCTTCCTGGAAGCCACCAACCCCGACTACGTCAACCTCTGCCTGGACACCGGTCACGTCGCCTACTACGGCGGCGACTCGGTCGAGTTGATCACCAAGTATCCCGAGCGGATCGGCTACGTCCACCTCAAGCAGGTCAATCCGCTGATCATGGAGCAGGTCCGCGACAACAACATCGTCTGGCCGGAGGCGGTCCGGATGGGGGCGATGACCGAGCCCCCGCTCGGTGTGCCCGAGATGCCGCCGGTGCTGGAGGCGCTGGCCGGACTGAACCGGGAGATCAAGGGCATCATCGAGCACGACCTCTATCCGTGTGCACCGGACCTGCCGCTGCCGATCGCCAAGCGGACGAAGGCCTACCTGGCCGACTGCAGTGACGTGAGCATCGACATGGGGAAGATCAATGCCTGACAACGAGTCCGTGTCCGAAACGACCATGCTGTCGGAGCTGCGGATCGGCGTCATCGGCCTGGGCATGATGGGCGCCTTCCACGTCCAGGCGCTGACCAGCCGGATCCGCGGTGCGCGGGTGAGCGTGGTCAACGACTTCGTCGCGGACAAGGCCGAACAACTGGCCGCTCAGATCGGCGCCCGCGCCGTGGCCGACCCGATGGAGGCGATACGGGCCGAAGACGTGGACGCGGTCCTGATCGCCAGCCCCGGCGCGGCCCACGACGCCCAGGTCAACGCCTGCCTGGACCGGGGAATCCCGGTGCTGTGTGAGAAGCCGTTGACCACCGACATCGACTCGGCGTACGCGATCGTGCAGAAGCAGGCGGCGTTGGGCAAAGAGCTGATCCAGATCGGCTTCATGCGCCGCTTCGACGCCGAGTACGTCGCGCTCAAGGCGTTGATCACCGACGGTGGTCTGGGCAACCCGCTGATGGTGCACTGCACCCACCGGAACCCCACCGTCCCGGACTTCTTCGACAGTGAGTACATGATCCGCGACTCGGTGGTGCACGAGGTCGACGTGGCCCGATTCCTGCTGGACGAGGAGATCAGCACCGTCTCGGTGGTCAGGGGAGTCGCCAGTTCGGCCGCGCCGGCCGGGGTCAGCGATCCGATGCTGGTGATCTTCACCACCGCGTCGGGCCGGATCGTCACCGACGAGATCTACGTCCGCACCGGAGTGGCCTACGAGGTGCGGACCGAGGTGGTGGGTGAGACCGGCAGCGCGACGATCGGGCTGGACCAGAACCTGCAGGTCAAGAGCCCCGGCGGGCGGTGGGGCGGTCGGATCACCCCCGGTTTCGTGGAGCGGTTCGGGATCGCCTACGACGTGGAACTGCAGCGCTGGGTCGACGCCGCCCGGCGGGGCACCATCGACGGGCCGGGCGCCTGGGACGGCTACGCGGCGGTGGCGGTCTGCGAGGCCGGTGTCGAGGCGGTCCGCTCCGGCGGCACCGTGAAGGTCGAGCTGGGGACCCGGCCATGAGAGTGGCGCTGGATCCGCAGATGTTCTTCGCCACCCACACGGTGTGGGAACTGCCCGACGTCGTGGCGCGTTGCGGCTACGACTGGATGGAACTCTCACCCAAGTCGGATTTCGTTCCGTTCTTCAAGTACCCGCGGATCGACGACACCGGTGTCCGCAAGCTCAAGCGGGTTGCCGGCGACGCCGGAGTCGGGATCGCCTCGGTGCTGCCAGTGCAGCGCTGGTCCGGGCCCGACGAAGATCAACGCCAGGCTGCGGTGCGCTCCTGGAAGCGGCTGATCCAGATCACCGTGGATCTCGGCGTCGAGGTGATCAACACCGAGTTCAACGGTCGACCGGAAGCGCCCGAGACGGCTGAGGCGATGTTCCTGAAGTCGATGGACGAACTGCTGCCGATCATCGAGCGCGAAGGCCTGCAGTTGATCATCGAGCCGCACCCGGACGACTTCGTCGAGGACGGGATCGAGGCGGTGGAACTGATCCGGGGCCTGAACGCCGACTGGATCGGCTTCCTCTACTGCACGCCGCACGCCTTCCACCAAGGCCATCCCGCGGCCGAGATCATCGCCGCGGCGGGGGACAAGATGCGCTACGTGCACCTGGCCGACGCGTGGGACCACACCACCTCACACGGACTCCGCTACATCTCCAACCCGCCCGGCAACCCGGCCCGGGTCCACCAGCACATGGAGATGGGGATGGGCGAGGTCGACTACGACGCAGTGTTCGTCGCACTCGCCTCGGTCGGGTTCGACGGCGTGCTGAGCAGTTGCGTCTTCGGCTGGGAAGAGGACGCCGAGGGGGTCTCGGTCCGACAGCGGGACACCACTCTGGCGCTGATCGACAAGCACTTCGGCGCAGACCCGGCCAGCGCCGTCACCTCCGGCACGATCGCCAGCTAGCCGCCACAGCACCACTGAGTCACCAGGGCACCACTGAGTCACCACGGCACCACTGAGTCAACACAGCACCAGCAGACCATCGAGGAACAGGGACCGGACCATGGCAACGACACTGCAGCACTGGAAGTCCGGCGCGAGCCTTCGAGGGGACCGGCGGCCGGTTCTCCGACGTCACCAATCCGGCGACCGGCGAGGTGACCGCGCAGCTGGCGCTGGCCTCCGAGGACGGACGTCGATCAGGTGGTGGCATCCGCGGCCGCGGCGTTCCCGAAGCTGGCGGGACACCTCGCTGGCTAAGCGGACGCAGATCATGTTCGCCTTCCGTGAGCTGCTGAACGCCCGCAAGGGCGAGCTGGCCGAGATCATCACCGCCGAGCACGGCAAGGTGCTCTGCGACGCCCTCGGCGAGGTCAGCCGCGGCCAGGAGGTGGTGGAGTTCGCCTGCGGGATGCCGCATCTGATGAAGGGCGGGTTCACCGAGAACGCCTCGACCAAGGTCGACGTCCACTCGGTCCGCCAGCCGCTCGGCGTGGTGGGAATCATCTGCCCGTTCAACTTTCCCGCCATGGTGCCGATGTGGTTCTTCCCGGTCGCCATCGCCGCCGGCAACACCGTGGTGCTCAAGCCCAGTGAGAAGGTGCCGTCTGCGGCGCTGTGGATGGCGCAGCTGTGGAAGGAGGCCGGTCTGCCCGACGGGGTGTTCAACGTCCTGAACGGCGACAAGGTCGCGGTCGACGGACTGCTGACCCACCCCGATGTCGCCTCGATCAGCTTCGTCGGCTCGACCCCGATCGCCAAGTACGTCTACGAGACCGGGACCAGTCACGGCAAGCGGGTGCAGGCGCTCGGCGGGGCCAAGAACCACATGTTGGTGCTGCCGGACGCCGATCTCGATCTGGCCGCCGACCAGGCGATCAACGGCGGCTTCGGCTCGGCCGGCGAACGGTGCATGTCGATCTCGGCCGTGCTGGCCGTCGGCGAGATCGGCGACGAGCTGGTGGCCAAGATCGCCGAGCGGGCGATGAGCCTGCGGACCGGTGACGGCAGCCGCGGCTGCGACATGGGCCCGTTGGTCACCTCGGTCGCCCAACAGCGGGTCTCGGGCTACATCGACGCCGGCGAGGAAGCCGGCGCGACTCTGGTGGTCGACGGCCGGCGGCTCAGCCCGGACGCCGACGGCGAGGGGTTTTTCGTCGGGCCGACGCTGTTCGATCACGTCAGCACCCAGATGAGCATCTACACCGACGAGATCTTCGGTCCGGTGCTGTCGGTGCTGCGGGTGGACAGCTACGCCGACGGGGTGAAGTTGATCAACGACAACCCCTACGGCAACGGCGTCGCGATCTTCACCAACGACGGCGGCGCGGCCCGACAGTTCGCCAACGAGGTCACCGTCGGCATGATCGGGATCAACGTGCCGGTCCCGGTCCCGATGGCCTACTACTCCTTCGGCGGTTGGAAGAACTCGCTGTTCGGCGACAGCCACGCCCACGGGACCGAGGGTGTGCACTTCTTCACCCGCGGCAAGGTGGTGACGACCCGTTGGCTGGACCCGAGTCACGGTGGTCTGAACCTGGGCTTCCCTCAGAACAGCTGACCCTGATCGGCCTCGGTAAGCTGAAAGACTGAGGCGGTGAACGGGCGGGCAGGGTTGGTGTGGGGCGTCGGCGTCCTGGCCTACGTGGTCGCGGTGTTCCAGCGCACCTCGTTGGCCGTGGCCGGGCAATACGCCACCGAGCGCTTCGGGGTCGGCGCCTCGGTGCTGTCACTGTTCGCCGTGCTGCAACTGCTGGTCTATGCGGCCTGTCAGATCCCGGTCGGGCTGATCCTCGACCGGGTCGGCTCGCGCACCATGATCGCCGCCGGCGGACTGGTGATGGCCGCCGGTCAGCTCACCCTCGCCGTGGCCACCGAGCCGGGCGTGGCGATCGTCGCCCGGGTGCTGGTCGGCGCCGGGGACGCGATGACGTTCATCTCGGTGCTGCGACTGATCCCGGCCTGGTTCCCGACCCGCCGGGTGCCCCTGATCACTCAGCTCAGCGGTCTGCTCGGCCAACTGGGTCAGGTGGCCAGCGCGATCCCGCTCGCCGCGGCGCTGGCCGGGCCGGGCTGGAGTGTCGCCTACGGCGGGGCAGCGGCGATCGGCGTCCTGGTGACGGTGTTGATCTTCGCCGTGGTGCGAAACGCGCCCGTGGACGCCGAACCGCCGCGGCCGGCCACCAGCTTCCGCCGGGCAATGACCGACCTGCGGGCATCCTTCCTGGCCCCCGGCACCCGGCTGGGCCTGTGGTCGCACTTCAGCACCCAGTTCTCGGGGATGGTCTTCGCCTTGCTCTGGGGTTTCCCGTTCATGACCGCGGGCCTCGGCTACTCCTCGAGCGTCGCGGCCGGACTGCTCACCCTGATGGTCGCGGCGGCGGCAATCATCGGTCCGGTACTGGGCCAGCTGACCGGCCGCTATCCGTTACGCCGGTCCAACCTGATCTTCGCCGTGCTGATCGCCACCGTCGTCACCTGGACGGTGGTGCTGATCTGGCCGGGGCGACCACCGTTCGGCCTGCTGGTGGTGCTGGTGCTGGTGCTGGCCGCCTACGGTCCGGCCTCGGCGGTCGGCTTCGACTTCGCCCGGACGTTCAATCCCTCCACCCGGCTCGGCGGGGCGACCGGCATCGTCAACATGGGCGGCTTCGTCGCCTCGCTGGTCACCATCCTGGCCGTCGGGGTGATCCTCGACCTGGCGACGCCGCCGGGTCGGACCTATGCACTCGGCGCGTTCAAGCTGGCCTTCTGCTTCCAGTATCTCGGCTGGGCCCTCGGGCTGATCAGTCTGCGCCGGACCCGCCGACTGACCCGGGCCGGGATGCTGGCCGACGGGACGGCGGTCGACCCGCTGCCGCAGGCGGTGCAGCGACACTGGCGCTACCGGCGCGATCGGCTGCACCGGAACGATCGGCTGCGCTGATCGATCCTGCGCTGATCAGCCCGGCACCTCACGCGGGGTCGGGCTTGACCGCGAGCACCGGGACCGGGGATTCGAGCAGCAACCGCTGGCTGATACTGCCCAGGATGGCTTTGCCCAGTGGACTTCTGCGCCGCAGCCCGATCACCAAACGGGTGACGTCGGGATGGTCGGCCAGCTCGTCCAGGACCGCCTCGACCGGATCCCGGTCCGCCGCGCCCCGCCGGTCAATCAGGTGCACGTTCAACCCGTCCGGTAGGTCGGAGACGTCCAACCGGCCGAGGCTCAGATTGACCACCATCAGACCGGTCTGCAGCAACCGGGCCTCCTCGGCACCGACGACCAGGGCCTGGCGTCCCTCGTTGCTGTCGGTGACCGCGACCAGGACGGTCATCAGGAGTAGGTCTTCCGGAAGTGATCCTCCAGCTGTTCCAGCGACCGGCCGCGGGTCTCGGGCACGTAGCGCGCGATGAAGATCAACGCCAGCACGCCGAGTCCGACGAAGATGAAGAAGGTCGGGGCGATGCCGAGCGCGGCCACGGTCGGCGGGAAGCCCAGGGCGACCAGCGCGTTGGCCAGCCACAGGACCAGGACGCAGATGCCGATGGCGAAGCTCCTGATCTTGAGCGGGAACATCTCCGAGAGCATCAGCCAGACCAGTGGACCGATGGTGCCCTGCATGGAGAAGACGAACAGCACCACGAAGACCAGGATCAGGTAGGCCTTCAGGGTGCCGTCCGGCAGCAACAGTGCCGACAACCCGACCAGCAGGTGGAAGGTGGTGGTGAGGGTGAAGCCGACCAGCAGCATCGTCCGGCGGTTGATCTTGTTGATCAGGTAGAGACCGGTCAGCAGGCCGAGCACGCTGAACAGGCCGTTCAGGGTGTTGGCGATCACCGAAGCGCTGTCGGAGAAGCCGGCGGTGCCGAGCAGCTGGGTGCCGTAGTACATGATCGAGTTGATCCCGGTGAACTGCTGGAACACTCCCAGCCCGGCGCCGATCAGGATCACCCGGCGGACCCACCTGGTGCCGAGATCGGAGACGCCGCCGGTCTTGGCGGCCTCCTCCTCGGCGGCCAGGGCGTGCACCTCGGCCATCTCGGCCTCGGCGCGTTCATCGGAGCGCACCTGTTTCAGCACCGCGAGCGCCTCGTCGTCCCGGCCGTGGGCCACCAGCCAGCGCGGACTCTCCGGCATCCGCAACATTCCGATGAACAAGGCGATCGCGGGCAGCACGGCGACCAACAGCATCACCCGCCAGATGCCCTCCACGTGGCCCCAGATGTTGATGATGATCGCGTTGATGATGAAGGCGGCGAACTGGCCGCTGACGATCATCAGCTCGTTTCGGGTGACGATGCCGCCCCGGCGTTCGAACGGCGCCATCTCGGCCAGATAGACCGGCACGGTCGCCGAGGCTCCGCCGACCGCCAGACCGAGGATGAAGCGGAACAGTGCCAGTACCGGCCAACTGGGGGAGAGCACGCAGCCGATCGTGCCGATCATGAAGACGAAGGCGAGCATCAGAATGTTGCTGCGGCGACCGCGCCGATCCGACAGCATGCCGCCGAACAGGGCTCCGAAGGCGGCGCCGAAGATCAGGATGCTGACCACGAAGCCCTCGGTGGCGGAAGTCAGACCCAGATCGGCCTTGAGCGGATCCAGTGCGCCGTTGATGACGCCGGTGTCGTAGCCGAACAGCAGGCCGCCGAAGGTCGCGACCACGGCGACCATCCCGAGCCGGCGCGAATGCGGGCCTCTGGTGTCCGGAGGCAGTGTGGCCTCGGTCGTGCTGGTGACGTCCTGAGCCATTCGAACTCCCTCGTTCGCGGTGCCGTTTCCCTCGACCCTAGCCGGTTGCCTCCAGGGTGATCCAGACATCAACCAGCGCCCTGGTCAGCCGCTGGTTCCACCGACCCGCTCGGTGGCGGCGATGTGTTCCAACGCCTCCCGGGTTGCGCCGCGGACCACGACGCTCGAACCGTCGGTCAGGACCGGGGTGATCAGAGCTGCCGTCACGGTCCGCCAAGGATCGTCCGACAGCACCAGGACCCGCCGTCCGGGCCCGTCGGCCGCCCGTTCGGTGAGCTCTCGCTGGGTCCGTTCGTGATGGGCGTCGACCCAGGCCAGCGCCTCGGGATCGGGGTCGGAGGCGACGAACCGGTCGGCCTGGCCGCGGACCTCGGCGGCGTAGTCGATCACGCCGTCCGGCAGCGGCTCGCTGAAGCCGAGGCCGAGTGGATGCAGCCGGCAGGCCATCCGGTCGATCGGGCCGAGCGGTTCCTGGGCCCGCTCGGGGCCGACGACCTGTAGCACCGGATCGGCCGCGTGCACCGAGGTGGAACCGGGGACGGCGACCACCGCCTGCAGCTGCCACACCGCCGCACACCAGACGAGACTCACCCAGTGGCCCGGATGGTCGACCGCGAGATCGAGCTCGACCACGTCGCCGGGAGCCAGGGAGACCTCGTCGGTGAGCAGATTGCAGGTCTTGTCGACCCAGTTGCCGAAGGTCGCCGCGGACAACTCCGTGCGTTCGGTGCTGGTCTGGTCGTAGTAGGTGACCAGCGGCTCGGCGCCGTGCCGGGTCCGTCGGCGGCGGAAACTCGGGCTGAACAGATCCCTCATTGTGACGATCCTGGCACACCGCGTATGCACTGAGTTACGCAGCTGATCGGGCCCTTTCGCCCGGTTAGGGTATGGCGCATGCGCTACGTGGTGATTATGGCCGGCGGCTCGGGCAAGCGACTCTGGCCGCTGTCCCGGCAGGACATGCCCAAGCAGTTGCTCAACCTGGTCGAGGGCAAGAGCCTGCTGCGGATCGCCTTCGAGCGGGTGTCCGGGGTGGTGCCGGACGAGCAGATCTTGATCTGCACCGGGGCCGACTACGCCGAGCTGGTGCAGACCGAACTGCCCGAGCTGCCGCCGGCGAACATCCTCGGCGAGCCGGTCGGCCGCGACTCGCTGAACGCGGTCGCCTGGCCGGCGGCGATCCTCGGTCTGCGCGACCCGGACGCCGTAGTGGCGATGATGACTTCGGACCACATCATGAACCCGGTGTCGCAGTTGCGTGACTCGCTGCGGCACGGCTTCGAGGTGGCCGAGGCGCGGCCGGATTCCTTGATCACCTTCGGGGTGGTGCCGAGCGCACCGCACACCGGGTTCGGTTATCTGCAACGAGGTGACGAGCTGGCCGAGTTCCCCGACGTGTGCGCGGTCGCCGCCTTCCGGGAGAAGCCGGATCGGGCCACCGCCGAGGGTTACCTGGCCTCGGGGGAGTACTGGTGGAACTCCGGCATGTTCGTCTGGCGGGCCCAGACCCTGCTGGACCAACTGCGGATCCTGGTGCCCAACACCTATGACGTGGTCACCGCGGTGGCGTCCGACCCGAGCCGGCTGGCCGAGCTCTACCCGAGCCTGGAGCGGATCAGCGTCGACTACGCGGTGATGGAGCCGGTCTCCCAGGGCAAGGGAACCGCCGAGGTGTTGGCGATGCGACTGCCGATCACCTGGCACGACGTCGGCGGCTTCCAGGCCCTCGGCGAGCACATGCCCCGCGACACCGCCGGCAACGCCCTTTCCGGCGCCAGCGTGCTGGTCGACTCCCACGACAACCTGGTGATCAACAAGGCCGAGAGCGGCCGGGTCGTCGCCGTCGTCGGCCTCAGCGGCACCGTGATCGTCCAGACTTCCGAGATCACGCTGGTCTGTCCGATGAGCGAGGCCGAGCGGATCAAGGAACTCCTCGCCGAAGTCACCGAACGCCTCGGCCACTCCTACGCCTGAGCGCTCCTGGGCGTCAGCCCTCAGTCGACGGCGAGGGGGGCGAGCATCCGCTGGATCAGCTCCAGCTGGCCGGCGTCGAGGTCCGCCCCCCCGGTGATCGCCGCCTGGAGCTCGGCGGGGTCCTCCAACCGGACCACGGCCTCGTAACGCTCGGGCCGTCCCACGGCGACCAGCAGGGAGTGCAGCACGGCCTCCCGGACGCCCATCCGGAAGAGATCCTCGGCACCGGGACGCAGCAGGTCCCGTGCGGTCACCGGGTTGGGCGCCGGGTCAGGCACCGGTGGGTCCAGGACGAACTCGGCCAGCCCCCGGATGACGGCGACCGGGCGCCCGGCCAGCTTCCGCTTGACCAGATCGGCGGCCGAGGCCAACTCGTCGGCGATCGCCACCTCGGTCACGTGCAGATCGTTGCCGTAGCCGTCGGTCCGGCCGTCGTAGGAGTCGATCACCCGGACCCCGGCCGCGCCGATGGCGTGATCGGTCTGCCCGATCCGCCAGGCCCGTCCGGCGGTGTCGGAGACGATCACCCCGACCGGCACGCCGGAGAGCTCGCTCAGCCGTTGCCGCAGGACCTCGGCGGTGGCGTCGGAATCCTTGGGCAGCAGCAGGATCGTGCCGGGGGTGACGTTGGAGTTGTCCACCCCGGCGGCGGCCTGGGTCAAGCCGTGCGGGGTCTCGACGATGGCCATGGTGCGGCGCCGGGCCACCGTCCGGACGGTCTCGGCGTCGATTTCGGCCAGCCGTCGGGTTGCGGGCGCGAAGCGTCCCTCGTGCTTGCTGATGATCTTGGAGGTGACGACGACCACGTCGCCGGCCCGCAGGCCCGTCCCGGCCTGCGGTCCCGTCCCGGACTGGGGGTCGTCGCGGATCGCGGTGTGGATATCGGCGGCCAGGTCGCTCGCCGCCGTGATCTCGCCGATGCCCTCCGGCGCGAAGATGGTGATCATCGCTCGGACGCCGCCAGGTCGGCGCCGAACCGGACGAAGCGTGCGGTGGCTTCCGGGTCGTGCATCAGCAGATCGGTGCTGCCACAGTGCAATCCGCCGGCCCGGACATCGGCGACCGACTCGGCGTCGCTGCTGTGCACGATCCAGGCATCCAGCAGTCCGCCCCGGTCGCGGGAGCCGTAGTGCCGGCCGACGGCCGCGGCGTCCACCGCAACTCCGATCGCGGGCAGCAACCGGTGCGCCATACCGAGCACCGGTGCGCCGCCGATGATGGGGGAGAAGCCGATCACCGGCCCGCTCGCCTCGACCAGCGCCTCGCGGATGCCGGGCACCGCCAGCACCGGGCCGACCGAGACCACCGGATTGCTCGGGGCGATCAGGATCAGCTCCGCCTCCGACAGCGCAGCCAGGACGCCGGGCGCGGGGACGGCGCCTTCGATGCCGACCTGCAGCACCGCGAGGGCGTCCGGCTCGGCCCGCCAGCGCACCCAGTACTCCTGGAAATGCACGGCGCGCTGCCCGGACGGCTCCTCCGGATCCGACACCACGACGTGGGTCTCGACCCGATCGTCGGTCATCGGCAACAGACGGACGCCGGGCAGGTCGGCCAGCCAGCGGCTGCACAACGCCTCGGTCACCGCTGAGAGCGGATAGCCGGCGTCCAGCATCTGGCTGCGGACCAGGTGGGTGGCCAGATCGAGGTCGCCGAGGCCGAACCAGGACGGCTCCACGCCGTAGCGGGTCAGCTCTTCTCCGACCCGCCAGGTCTCCCCGGACCGTCCCCAGCCCCGCTCGGCATCGATACTGCCGCCGAGGGAGTACATCATGGTGTCCAGATCGGGGCAGATTCGCAATCCGTGCATGGTGATGTCGTCGGCCGTGTTGACGATCACGCTGAGGGTGGCCTCGGGGAAGGCGGCGCGGACCCCTCGGACGAACCTCGATCCGCCGACGCCGCCCGCGACGATGGCCACGTGCACCGGGTCAGTCTGGCACGGGCCGAGGAGGACGAGCCGGACCGGGGTGGACCCTCGCCCGATTAGGCTGGTGCTTCCCCCGATCGAGGAGTCGACGATGGTCAAGACGGTGATCGACAAGCTGATGCGCTGGCGTGAGCCGGCCGCCTTCGCGGTGCTCGGCGCCCTGACGGTGATGGCGTTGATGGGGCTGATCGACCTCATCCGCTACGCGGCCGGCAGCGGCTTTCGGCTCGGCGCGACCTACGGGTCGCAGAGTTTTGCCGAGCCGCTGCTGAGCGCGCTGTTGGCCGGGTTGGTGCTCGCCTGTCTGGTCACCCCGGCGACCCCGCGGAGCGGGCTGGTGGTCCGGCTCGCGGTGCCGGTGGCTGCGGTCGGCCTCGCCGTCGGCCTGCTGCTGGCCCTGATCGGCGACCTCGGTGGAGGGCGGATCACCCTGTTCTTCGTCTACCTGGCCGAACGGCTGGTCAGCGTGATCGCACTGCTGGTCATCCTGGCCGCGCAGCGCGTCCTGTTCCCCCGGCAGTCGCAGCCCCAATTCCCGCCGAACCAGAGTTATCCCGGCCACTACCCGAGCCAGAATCAGCAACAGCATCAGGGACAATATCGGAATCAGTATTCGCCTCAGGGTTACCCGAGCGCTCCGGCGCAGCCCGGATGGGATCCTTATTCCTCCGCAAATGTGGCGGGTGGGAATACCCAGCCGCCAAACGGGCCCTCCTCGGCCGCGGAATATTCGCCCGTCCCGCAATCGGGTCCCGGTCAATCCGGCGGATATTCTTCACCGGCCCAATATCCGCCGCGGGAATATCCGACTTCGCCACCCAGCGGACCGCTCGGATCGATGGTTGGCGGCTTACCCCACCCCTTCGACCCGAATCCGGGCACGCACTCCCACGCCTCCGTCGCGGGCGGTGGGATCGACCGCGGCGACGACCGGTCGGACGAGGCGGACGCGGGATCGGCTACCCAGACAGGGATCGGGGCGGACCGCGACCAGGACCAGACCCCCGGCCACGACCGGGACGGGAACGACGACGACTGGTGGAGCCGTCCGGGTTCCTGAACTCCCCGGACAACTCTCCGGCGACCGCTCTTCTGTGCACTCCGAACTATCGCGGGAGCCGTCCAATATCGGGGCCGCACTTGACGTACGGGTATTAACAGGCATGTAATTTCACCCATGTCGTTCGCTGTGAAATCATCATCCAGGACCTCGCAGCAGTCCGACGTCCTCGGATCGCTGCTCGGGGGCCGCGAAACCCCGGCCGTCAGCGATCAGCGATGGGCGGTGACCCGTACGGGCTCGACCATGTCGGGTGCGGGCGGGTTCGGGTGGGACGGCGCAGCGCACATGCATCATCGGGTCGAGGAGGCATCAGCCGTGGAAGAGTTTGCTGAAGACTGGGAGCCGGAGGACGGTGCCCTCAGCTGGCAGGAGCGGGCCCTCTGCGCCCAGACCGATCCGGAGGCCTTCTTTCCCGAGAAGGGCGGATCGACCCGGGAGGCCAAGAAGGTGTGCCTGTCCTGCGACGTCCGGTCCGAGTGCCTGGAGTACGCACTGGCCAAGGACGAGCGGTTTGGAATCTGGGGTGGGCTCAGCGAGCGCGAGCGACGCAAGCTGAAGAAGCGGGCGGTCTGACCCGCATCGGCTGACCGGCATCGGCTGACCGGCATCGGCTGACCCGGCATTGGCTGACCGGCATCGGCTGACCGGCATCGGCGAAAACAAGGGAATGGTGTCTACCGTTCTCCTCGCATACAGTAAGGGGCGCTCCACGCGGGCGCCCCTCGCCATGTCCGTGTCGCAAACCCGGCTCGACGTGAGGTGGAGTTCCAGACGACACGTGGCCGAGGTTCGCAAAGGGTATTTCACACGCTGTGATGGACGACAAGCTGAAAGCGGCCACCGCGCCGGCGACGCCGTCGACGGACCCGCGTCAGCTCCGTAATCCCCGCCGGTCGAGCCCGTTTGACGAACCCAGCGCGGACGAGATCGAGGCCCTCGAGCTCGGAGCCCGAGCTGACCAGGAGGTCGCCGGCGACGACCCGTGGGCCTGGGCATCGCAAGCCCCCGATCCGGACACGACGGACGTCTCGCATCTGCGGGTTACCGGTGTCCTGGTCAGCTCACCAGGGCGCGCGATGGCTGCCGGAGGCGCTGTCGGCGTTGGCCGACCTGAGCGTACGTCCGGCCCGGCTGATCGCGATCGACAACGCCAGCACCGACCAGAGCGCGGCCATCCTGACCGAGGCCGCCGCCGACGGCGTGCTAGACGCGGTCTACCGCGGCGAGCCCGACTTCGGCTTCGGTGACGCGGTGCTCGCCGCTCTCGAACAGGACGGGCAGCAGGATCTCGGACCACGGGAGTCTGCTGAGGACTGGCTCTGGCTGCTGCAGGACGATGCGGCGCCGGCCCCGGACGCCCTCTCCCAGTTGTTGGCGCACCTGGCCGTCGACCCCGGCATCGACGTCACCGGACCGAAACTCCTCTGGCCGAAGCGGCCGCGGCGTCCGCAGCAGATCAGCGAGGTCGGACTGTCGATCGCGGCCAGCGGCCGCCGCGAGCTGGGGCTCGAGCCGGGAGAGATCGACCAGGGTCAGCGCGACGAACCCCAGGACCGGCTCGCCGTCTCCAGTTGCGGGATGCTGGTCCGGACCAGGATCTGGGACGAGCTCGAGGGATTCGACCCGGCCGTGCCGGGGTTGCGTGACGGCCTCGAGTTCGGGTGGCGGGCCCGGCTGGCCGGCTATCGAGTGGTGACCACGCCGGCCGCGGAGATGGTCCATCGCCATGTCGGCCGGGCCGGCCTCCGGCCGACGGGCTTCGCCGGGCGGCGACCGGACAAGGCCGACCGCGAACTCGGATTGGTCCTGGTCGCGGCCCATGCCCGCACGGCCGGCTACCCGTTGTTCTGGCTGCGGTTGGTGTTCGGCAGTCTGGTGCGCGGCTTCGGCTATCTGCTCGGCAAGGCGCCCGGCCGCGCGCGGGACGAATTGGCTGCGTTGGCCGGCTTCGTCCTCCATCCCCGCCGGGTGCTGCGGATGCGGTCCCGGCTGCACCGGATCTCTGCCGGCCCGGATGCGCGGGCCCGGGTGGCCGGACTGCGTCCGCCGTGGTGGTCGGCGGCTCGGGTGGCGTTCGAGTCGGTCGGCGGCGCGATCGGCAACCGGTACACCGCGATCGCCGGTGAGGCCGAGGCGGCCACCCTGGACGAGCTGACCAGCGACGACATGTCCAGCCCGGCCGACGACGTCCGGCGCAGCCCGTGGACGTCCCCGATCGTGATCGCAGTGGCGCTGGCCACCATCGCCAGCCTGGTCGCCGCCCGCGGGCTGCTGGGACCCGGCTCGCTGATCAGCCCGTTCCTGCTGCCCGGTCCGAGCACGCTGGCGGCGGCCTGGAGCACATTCCTCGACCCCATCCCGGGGGCGCCGACGTCGGCCCCGACCCCGTGGCTCGGTCTGGTCGCTCTGGGGTCGAGCGTGCTGGCCGGACAGCCGGAGTGGCTCAGCCGGGTGCTGATCATCGGCGTGGTTCCGCTGTCACTGCTGAGCGTCTATCCGGTCGTCCGGGCGAGCATCGCCGGACGGCCGTTCCGGCTCTGGGTGGCCGTCAGCTATGCACTACTCCCGGCCCTGCTCGGCGGCACCAACCAGGGCCGACTGGCTCTCAGCGTGCTGGCCCTGGTGCTGCCCCTGCTGGTGCTGTCGGTCCGCAGCCTGGTGCTGCGCCGGACCGGCAACCCGGAGGCCTGGCGCGGCGGCTGGGGAGCCGGCCTGGCCCTCACCGTGGTGGTGGCGTTCCAGCCGTCGATGATGGTGCTGGCCGTCCTGCTGGCCCTGGTCGCGGCCGCCACCGTGGCCCGGAAAGGCAAGAAGATCGGTCGACTGGCGATCGCTCTGGTCGTGCCACTGCTGGTCTGGGGCTCCTGGTGGCCCGGTCTGATCGGCCGCTGGCGAACGGCGCTGCTCGGCCCGGACGCCGCCCTGAACGGCACCTCGGTCGATGCCGCGACCTGGCAGTTCCTGCTCGGCCACACCGGTGGGCCCGGCGTGGCGCCGTTGTGGATCGACGCCCCGGTATTCGGTGCGATCTGGTTGGTGGCGCTGGTCGGACTGGTCCGCAGCGCGGCCCGCCGCGCCGTGGTCGGTGGCTGGCTGGTGGCCGTCCTGAGCCTGGCGGCCGCGGTGGTCCTGTCCAGGCTGGTGGTGACCAGCTACCCGCTCGGGGTCGAGACCCGGCCGGCCGTCGAGGGCTACCTGCTGCTCGGCTTCGGTGCGCTGGTGCTGGCCGGCGGTATCGGCGTCGATGGCCTGACCCGTGATCTCGGTGGTCAGAGCTTCTCGTTGTTGCAGCCGCTCGCGGTGTTGTTGACCGCCCTGGTCGGCGCGGTCAGCCTGCTCGGGGCCAGTTGGTGGGTGGTCGCCGGGGCGGCCGGCCCGATCGGCCGGACGGCTTCGGACGCAGTCCCGCCCTACGTGCTGTACGCCCAACAGTCTCCGGCCGCCGTCCGCACCCTGGCCATCGACCTCTCCGGCGGGACCGCGGACTACGCGGTGATCGCGGGCGACCAGATCCGGCTCGGGGACGCCGACCGCGGGTTCACCTTCGGTGGCTCGGATCAGGCCCGGACCGAGGTCGGCTCGCTGGTCGGACGGCTGACCGCGGGAACCGGCGACGAAGACATCGCCACCGAGCTCTCCGACCTCGGCATCAACTACCTCTGGGTCCGTGGTGCCGACGCCGACGAACAGTCCCGGATCAGCAATACGCCTGGGCTGTCGGCGGCCAGTGGCAACGCTCGCGGGACGGTCTGGCAGCTCTCGGATCCGACCTCGCGGGTGCGGATCGTCTCCGGCGAGCAGGTCACCGTGCTGGCCGACCGCCCGGGTCAGAGGATCGAGTCGAGCGCGTTGAGCCGGGTGCTGCGGCTCGGCGAGGCGACCGACCCGCGCTGGCGGGCCACCCTTGACGGCGTCCCGCTGGTTCCGAGTGCCGACGGCGACTGGCAGCAGAGCTATCAGTTGCCGGCCGGCGGCGGGCTGCTGGACTTCCGGCTGGTCGACCCCGTCCGCTGGTACGGCCTCGCCCAGGCCCTCATCGTGCTGGTCGCCGTAGTGCTCGCCGCACCCGGAATCCGGCGACCGGAGGTTCGTGACCCGACCCGGAACGCCCGTCGGGTCGCCACCGCGGAGGACCGCGGATGAGCGCCAAACGGGGTGTGCGGCGCAGCCGACGGGGCTGGCTCGTCGCCCTGGTCGCGGTGGCTCTGGTCGCCGTGATCGCGTTCGGCGGGGTGCGGCTGCCGACCGAGACGGCGGCCCGACCGCAGCCCCTGGCACCCAGCCTCGGCCGTACCGGCTCGGTCTGCACGGTGCCCGGTGCCGGTGCCGGTGCCGGTGCCAGTCCCACTCCCACTCCCACTCCCAGTCCCACTCCCGGTGCCGCCACCACGGGGGATCAAAGTCAGCCGTTCCAGGTGGCGGCCGTGAACGTCCGACAGGGCTCCGGTGCCAGCCCTGGTAACAGCGGTAGCCTGACCGCGACCGTGCTCGGCGGTTCCGACACCTCGACAGTGATCGACGTCACCGCCACGGGAGCCGGACAATTGCTGCGACGTCCGAAGGGCTCGCTGGTGCTGAACGCGGCCGGCGTGATGTCGACGACCAGTGCCGGTGCCGTCTACAGCGATACCGACACCGGTGAGGACCGTGGCCTCCAGCTCGGGCCGTGTGTTGTGCCGGGAGTGGACCAGTGGCTGACCGGGCTGGGGGCGGCCGAGGGTCTGCGGAGCGACCTCGTCCTGACCAACCCCGACGCCTCCGACGCCGAGGTCGACCTGCGGATCTACGGCGAGGACGGCCCGGTGAGCGCGGCCGGGGCGTCCGGGCTGACCGTGCCGGCGAACGACTCGCTGACCGTGTCGCTGGCCGACCTGATCGACACTGCGGGCTCGATCGCCGTCCAGGTCCGGGCCAGTGCCGGCCGGGTGGCGGTGATGGCCCAGGACGTCCGCAGCAGCGGTGACGACCCCGCGGGCGCCGACTTCCATCCGGTCTCCACCCGACCCGCGCTGCAGCAGGTGATCCCCGGCATCCCGGGCGGCAAGGGTGCCCGCAGCCTGGAGTTGGTCAACCCCGGCCAGCGCCGGGCCACGGTGCAGATCGGCGTCCTCGGCCCGAACGGTGCCTTCTCGCCGGCCGGGGCGGCCGAGATCGCCGTCCCGGCCCAGAGCACGGCCGGCATCGACCTGTCCGAGGGGCTGGCCGCTCAGATCGGCACCGTCCGGCTGGTCAGTGATCAACCGGTGACTGCTGCGGTCGAGTCGATCTCGCAGAGTTCGGACTCGGCCGAGGACATCGCGGTCTCGACCGCCCAGCCCCACGTCGGCAGGACCAGCGTCGCCCCGCTGGCCATCGCCGCCGACACCACCAGCCAGCTGGCGATCGGGAACGCCGGCCGCAGCGCGGTGACCGTCTCGCTCCAGCTGTTCAGCCTGGACGGCGTCAGCCTCTACACCGAGGACGTGCCGATCGCGCCCCGCTCCACCGCTTCTCGGCAGCTGACCCAGCCGGCGCCGGCCTATCTGGTCCTCCGGGTGCCCGCGCGGGCCGACGTCTACGCCGGCATCGCGCTGTCGTCTGTCCAGGACACGGTGGCCGGACTGGCCGCCGCCGCGCTGACCAGTCCGGACCTGACCGGCCGGTCGATCGTGGTCCGCAGTGAACCGCAGGTGGCGCGCTAGCGCGGGACGCTAGTCGTCCTCGCCGAGACCTTCGGGGTCGAGATCCTCGACGCTCCGTCCGCTCAGCGCCGCCAACTGCTCGACCAGGGTCCGGAAGACCAGGATCTGCAGCCCGTGGCGGGTAGCCGCCCGGTGTTCCAGCGGGCGCCGATAGAGCACCAGCTGGGCCGGCTGGTCCTCGCTGGGCTCCAGCGCCGAGGCCAGCGGCACCCGGTCACCCGACCAGGCCGTCTCCAGGTAGGGCACGTCCTCGATCCCGAACCGCACTCCGGCCAGGGCGTCCGGGCAGTTACGTCGGACCTGCTCGATCGCGCTGTGTACGGCCTCGTCGAAGAACGCGGCCCGGCCCGCCGGCTGGGCCGGCCGCAGCACTGTCTTGGTCAGCGGGTTCCGCACGGCCAGCGGGCCGCGGAGACCGCGACCGTGCCGGTCCCGACGACGCTCAGACATAGCTCCACGATGACATAGCTGAACGATAGCGGGGCCGCCGAACGGTAAGGGAGGCTCGATCAGCGGCCGGGTCGGCGGGTCGACGTCCCGGGTGCCGCGCGCGCCGGTAGTTTCAGCCTGTGACGTTCCGACGGTGTTCGCGGGCCGGCTGCGGCCGGCCTGCTGCGGCCACGCTGACCTACGTCTACCTCGACTCCACCGCGGTGCTCGGGCCGTTGGCCATCCGCGCCGAACCTCACGGCTACGACCTCTGCCGCCAGCACGCGCACGCCCTGTCCGTGCCGCGCGGCTGGGAAGTGATCCGGTTGACCGCCGAGGCTGATCCGGCACCGAGCAGTGACGACCTGCTGGCCCTGGCCGACGCGGTGCGCGAAGTCGGTCTGAGCTACGGGATGGAGGACGGCGTCGAGGAGCGGCCGGCCACCGTGGTCGAGCTGGCTCGGCGCCGACACCTCACCGTGCTGGCCGACCCTGACGCCTGATCTTTGGCCGAAAGCCGAGAAAAGGCCCAGAAACTGATCGAATCTTTTCCTGAACCTTGACCAGAGTTTGGGTTAGGCCGGGATTGACGGTTCAATCTATGTGTGTCGCGTGGAAGTCTCTCGGGGGGGCGGCTCCCGCGACGCAGCTGAGTGATGGCCGGTGAAACCCCAAGATCACTGCCGCCGTACAGCAAGCGCGCACGGGGGGTGTGCGTTTGACTGTTCACTCAGTCGCGGTAGGCCTCGGCGAGACATCGCCGGGGCCTACTGCCCTGCTCGGGCTCTTTCTGAGGCCGTTACAGCGAGGCCAGAATTCCTCTCACCTGCTCGGCCACCAGGTCGGGACGGGACAGGAACGGGTGATGGCTGGTCGGCAACTCCACGACCTGGGAGGCGCGTTCGGCGTGCCGGCGCTGCAACTCCGGCGACGTGCTCCGATCCTCGGCGCAGATCAGATACGTCGATTCCCGGCCCTGCCAGGCCGCCGTCGTGGTGGGTGTGGTGAAGGCGCCGATGCCTTGGGGCGTCAGTCGATCCCAGGCCGCGTCCCGCACGCTGTGATCGGTGACGTCGTGCCAGAACCGCGCCCCGAACGAGCTCGGGTCGTAGCCGTCCAGACCCAGGGTCCCGCTCGCGGGGTCGACGGCGGTCGACACCGGCTCGGGCTCGGCGCCGACGATGTCGGCTTGGCTCTGCCCGACGTCGGGCAGATAGGAGGTGAGATAGAGCAGCCGGGCCGCCGCCGGGTGGTCGGCACCTTCGGCGATCACCGTGCCGCCGTAGGAGTGCCCGACCACGACGGCGGAGCCGACTTCGTCGAGCACCCGACGGAGCGCGGCCGCGTCCTCGGCCAGCCCACCCGGGCCAGCGCCGACCGCAGCTGCGGAGGCACCCTCCCGTGGCTCGCCGCAGGAGGGCAGGGCGACCGCCCGGCTGGACACGCCGGTGGCCTCCCGGACCAGGTCGGCGACCAGGTGCCACCACCAGGCTCCGTCGTAGACCAGCGCGCCGTGGACGAACACCACCTGAACCATGTCGTTCTCCCGTCCGATGCATCTGCGGCTCGACGTCTGCCGGGCCACGCTATCCGCCTGGTCTGGCACTAGGATTTCGCCGGTGATCAGCCGAGGGATCTTCAAGGCGAACGACATCCGTGGGATCGCCGTCGGCGACGTGCCCGAGTGGGACGTCGACGGCGCCTTCCGGATCGGCGCCGCCCTGGTCGACGCCCTCGATCTGGGCCGCGCCGAAGGTGCGTTGGTGGTCGGCCGGGACATGCGCACCACCGGCCCCGAGTTCAGCACCGCCTTCGTCGAGGGGGTGCTCAGTCGCGGCGTCGACGTGATCGACGTAGGCCTGGCCAGCACCGACCAGCTCTGGTTCTGCTCCGGTCGGTTGGAATTGCCCGGGGCGATGTTCACCGCCAGCCACAACCCGGCCGCCTACAACGGCATCAAATTCTGCCTGGCCGGGGCGCGACCGGTCTCCGCGGATCTGCTGGTCGACATCGCCGAGCGGTCGATGGCCGAGGATTCGATGGTTGAGGAGTCGGCCAGCACGGACAGCGGGCCGATCACGTCTCCGGGCCGGCGGACCGAGCGCGACATGCTGCCCGACTACGCCGACCACCTGCATGCGCTGGTTGACATCACCGGTCTGCGCCGGCTGCGGGTGGTCGCCGATGCCGGCAACGGGATGGCCGGACACACTCTGCCCGCCGTGCTCGGTACGGGCCAGTTCGACCTAATCGGGCTGTTCACCGATCTGGACGGCACCTTTCCCAACCATGCGCCGAATCCGCTCGAGCCGCAGAACCTGCTCGACGCCCAGGCGGCGGTCCGCGAACACCAGGCCGATCTCGCGCTGGTCTTCGACGGCGATGCCGACCGCTGCTTCATCATCGACGAGCGCGGCGAGGTCGTCAGCCCGTCGGTGATCACCGCGATGATCGCCGCCCAGGAGCTGGCCCGCGAGCCGGGCGGGACGATCGTGAAGAACACCATCACCTCCCGCACGGTGGCCGAGGTGGTGGCCGAGAACGGCGGCACCTGCGTCACCACCAAGGTCGGGCACACCTTCGTCAAGGCCGCGATGGCCCGGCAGCACGCGATTTTCGGCGGCGAGCACTCCGCGCACTACTACTTCCGCGACTTCTGGGGGGCCGACACCGGGATGCTCGCCGCCCTGCACGTGCTGTCCATCGCCGGCCGTTCGGACCGGCCGCTCTCGGAGCTGGTCGCCGGCTACGACCGCTATGCCGCCTCCGGTGAGATCAACTCCACCGTCGCCGACGCGCAGGCCAGCATGGACGCGGTGGCGGACGCGTTCGCCGGGCGCGGCACCGTCGACCGGGAGGACGGGCTGACCGTCAACGCCGACGACTGGTGGCTCAACCTGCGGCCTTCCAACACCGAGCCACTGCTCCGGCTGAACGTCGAATCCGTGTCACAATCGGTCACTGACCAGCTGCGGGACGAGGTGCTCGGCATCGTCCGCGGGTGAAGCCCAGAGAAACCAGATATCAAAGGAAGTGCGATGGCTGTCGACCTGGCCCCGGAACTGTTGGAGATCCTCGCCTGCCCGAACTGTCATGGCGCCCTGCTGGTCGATCACGACCGCGACGAACTGGTCTGCTCCAACACCGAGTGCCGGCTGGCCTACCCGGTCCGCGACGGCATCCCGGTACTGCTGATCGACGAGGCCCGTCGACCGGACCAGTCCTGAGCGCGGACCACGGGCCGTGGAGCAGGAGAGAAGCACGCGTGGCTAGCGTCTTCGACGACTCGGCGCTGGACGACCGGGCGAGCATGGCGGCCGCTGACGAGGTGTTGCGCCGACTGGCCGGCGCCGGGGCCCGACTCCGGCAGGAGAGCGGTGAGTCCCGGCTGCCCCTGAGTGGCCTGGACGACAACCCCCGGCCGCGCGCGGTGATCACCATCGGCTCCGAGGCACGGCTGGTCCGGGCCCTGCTGGAGCCCTACTGCCCGGTACCGTTCGTGGCCTGGCCGTGGGCCGGGCTGCCGGGCTGGGTCGGCGCGCTCGATCTCGTCGTGGTGCTCGCCGCCGAGGGCAGCAGCCAGTCGCTGATCGGTACGGTCCGGGAGGCCGTCCGGCGGGGCAGTCAACTGATCGTGGCCTGCCCGCCGGTCTCGCCGATCGCCGAGCACGCCGCAGCCCGGGAGACCGTCCTGTTGCCCACCGAGACCGGCGACCCGCTGGCTGCGGTGATCGTGGCCCTGGCCGGCCTGTGCCGGATGGGTCTCGGCCCGGAGATCTCCACCGAAGCGATCGCCGACGCGATGGACAAGGTGGCCGAGGACTGCTCGCCGTTCCTGGACGTCACCGAGAACCCGGCCAAGGACCTGGCGCTGCGGCTGGCCGAGGCCCAACCGCTGGTCTGGGGCGGCACCGTACTGGCCAGCCGGGCCAGCCGGCGGATCGCCGAGGCGCTGCGCGCAGCCAGTGGCCGCTCGGCGCTGGCCGCGGACGCCGAGGCGATGCTGCCGCTGCTGGACGCCGCCGCCCCGCGCGACCCGTTTGCCGACCCGTTCGAGGAGGTGGGGGAGCGGGACCGGCGGCCGTGCGTGGTGATCGTCGACGACGGGATGGGCGACGACGTCTCCCGGGTCCGGGCGGTCGGCTGCGGAGCGCCGCCGAGCGCAACGACGTCCGGATCTGTGTCGTCTCCCACCAGGGCGGCTCGGATCTGGAGCGCTACGCCACGTTGCTGCAGACCGGCCTGTACGCATCGGTCTATCTGGCTGTCGGCCTCGGCCGCTACCGGGACGGGCCTCGACCGCTGGCAGGGGGACAGCGATGAGCGCCGAGGGCGGAACCAAGGCGGTCATCGCGGCCCTGCTGGCCAACACGTTCATCGCGGTGGTGAAGTTCATCGCCTGGGGCCTGACCGGGGCGTCGTCGATGCTGGCCGAAGCGATCCACTCGGTCGCCGACTCGGGCAACCAGGTGTTGCTGCTGGTCGGCGGCCGTCGGGCCCGCAAGGTGGCCACCGCCGCCCACCCGTTCGGCTACGGCCGGGAACGCTACATGTTCGGCTTCCTGGTGTCGGTCGTGCTGTTCAGCGTCGGCGGTCTGTTCGCGCTGTACGAGGCCTACCACAAGGCCCACGAGCTCGCGCTCCGGTGAACCGAACGAACTGTTGACCAGCCGGTGGTGGTGGGTGCCACTGGTCATCCTGGTGCTGGCCGTCGTCGCCGAGGGGACTGTCGTTGCGGACCGCGATGCGGGAGTCGAACAAGACCCGGGGCAGCCAGAGCTGGCTGCGCTTCATCCGGTCGGCCAAGGCGCCGGAACTGCCGGTCATCCTGCTGGAGGACTTCGCCGCCCTGATCGGGCTGGTCTTCGCACTGTTCGGCGTCGGGCTGACCCTGCTCACCGCGCAACGGCGTGCTTCGACGTGATCGGCACCGCCATGATCGGGCTGCTGCTGGTGGCGGTCGCGGTGACGTTGGCGATCGAGACCAAGAGCCTGCTGCTCGGCGAGTCGGCCACCCCGGAGACGGTGGCCAGCGATCGAGGCCGCGCTCGAGCGGAACCGACGGTGTCACCGGGTGATCCACATGAAGACCCTGCACCTCGGCCCGGAGGAGGTGCTGGTGGCGGCGAAGATCGCGGTCGAGCCGACCGACTCGGCAGTCGCGGTGGCCGAGATGATCAACCGGGCCGAGCAGAGCGTCCGCAGTGCCGCGCCGATGGTCACGGCGCTCTACCTCGAGCCCGACATCTACGACGCCGACTACCTGCCGCGGCGCGGCCGGACCGCCGGCCGCGCCGGCCACTGACCAGAGAGCGGCTGACACCGCGAGAGCGACCACGGTGCTGGTCCTGAACGGGGTCAACCTGGGCCGGCTCGGCGCTCGCCAGCCGGACGTCTACGGCGCCCAGACCCACGCCGACCTGGTGCAGCGCTGCCAGCGACGCGGTGCCGAACTCGGCCTGGGGGTCGAGGTCCGGCAGACCGACGCCGAGGCCGAACTGGTCGGCTGGCTGCACGAGGCCGCCGACGCGGCGCTGCCGGTGGTGCTGAACCCGGCCGCCTGGAGCCACTACTCGGTCGCGGTGGCCGACGCCGTCGCCCAACGCACCGCCGACCTGATCGAGGTGCACATCTCCAACATCGCACGCCCGGGAGGAGTTCCGGCACCACTCGCTGGTCTCGGCCTACGCGACCGGGACGATCGCCGGTCTCGGCTTCGACGGCTACGAGCTCGCCCTGATCAAGATCGCCCTCAGCTCACCCTGAGCACCCGGGAGGCGCGGTACTCCGAGGGTGATCCGCCGAACTGTCGCCGGAACGCCCGGATGAACGAGGTCGGGTCGCTGAAGCCCAGCCGGTAGGCGATGGTGATGATCGGGGTGTCGGCGTGCGCCCGGCTGCCCAGCAGCTGCTCGGCTGCGTTCAGCCGCTGCTGGCGGATGTAGGCGGCACAGGAGATGCCGGACTCGGTGAACAACGCGTGCACGTAGCGGACCGACAGGTGATGCCGGGAGGCCAGATCAGCCGGGCTCAGCATCGGATCGCCGAGCCGGGACATCACGTCGGCCTGCAGTGTCCGCAGCAGCGCGAGCCGCCCGTTCAGGGCCGGCGCGGTGCGGGCGGCGGCCGAGGTCAGCACCACTGAGAGCGTGTCCAGCACGATCCCGGCCATCTGGGCCTCGTCGGTGGGGGTCAGGGTGGATCCCAGGCCGACCAGTTCCCGGCCGACGGCGGCAGCCACCCGGACGCTGGGCGCGGCCTCATCGGCCAGCAGCAGTTCCGAGATCACGGTACCGCTGCGCTGTTCGAGGTTTCGCCGGTTCACCCGCAACAGCAGCAACCGCAGTCCGTTCGGATAGTCCAGAGTGACGGAGCGGTCCAGGTCGCAGAAGATGCCGTCCCCGGTCTCGCAGGCCGCGTTGCGCTCGTCCTGACGGACCAGCCCCGGCTCGCCGAGGGTGATCGCGAACAGCGCCTGCCGGGTCTCGGCCGCCCCCGCCCGGAAGGTTCGGGCGATCGTGGCCGGCGGCGACTGCAGCTCGATCACGGTCACGGCCTCGCTCAGCCGGGCCGTGGTGATCTCGGCTCGGAAGGGGCCCTCCGGGGCCTCGACCCGCACCGGCGCCACCTGTTGGCCGATGGCGGTGGCCCACTCGGTGACACTTTGCGCCTCAAGCCGCACGACTCGTCCCGATCTCCCCCGAGACACGGTCTCGCTCCTGGTTCATGGAGCGATGAGGACGCCGAGCAGGCTCAAACGGTCGGCAATGAGCCGTCGAGACGAACACCGGCGGTTGTCCCAGGCTCAGCCTGCGACGAGGCTGAACGCTACCACGCGTCATCCCTGGCAACGCTCTCGAACAGCGCGAATATCTGGCCGGGTAGAACCCACGTTTCGGCGGTAGCGGCGTGGCGGGCGAGTACTCGGGCGCGCACTAGGATCGGTGACCATGGACTTCGCAGTAGCTGACTTGAGCTTGGCCGACTTCGGACGCAAGGAGATCACCCTCGCCGAGCACGAGATGCCCGGCCTGATGGCGATGCGGAGCGAGTACGGGGCGAGCAAGCCGCTGGCCGGCGCCCGGATCGCCGGCTCGATCCACATGACGGTGCAGACCGCCGTGCTGATCGAGACCCTGACCGAGCTCGGCGCGGACGTCCGCTGGGCCTCCTGCAACATCTTCTCCACCCAGGACCACGCTGCCTCCGCGGTGGTGGTCGGGCCGGAGGGCAGTGTCGACTCACCCGCCGGCGTGCCGGTGTTCGCCTGGAAGGGCGAGACGCTGACCGAGTACTGGGAGTGCACCGAGCAGATCCTGCGCTGGCCGGACGGCATGCCGCCGAACATGATCCTGGACGACGGCGGTGACGCCACCTTGCTGGTGCACCGGGCGGTCGAGGCGCAGAAGGCCGGCGAGACGCCAGAGGCCGAGGAGGACGATCCCGAAGAGCTGAAGGTCATCCTGGCCCTGATCAAGAAGACGTTGGTGGAGGACCAGGTCGACTGGGTCGAGATCGCCAACGCGATCAAGGGGGTCACCGAGGAGACCACCACCGGGGTTCACCGGCTGTATGAGATGCAGCGCAAGGGTCAGCTGCTGTTCAGTGCGATCAGCGTCAACGACTCGGTGACCAAGTCCAAGTTCGACAACAAGTACGGCACCCGGCACAGCCTGGTCGACGGCCTGAACCGAGCCACCGACGTGCTGATCGGCGGCAAGGTGGCGGTGGTCTGCGGCTACGGCGACGTGGGCAAGGGCTGCGCCGAGGCGCTCCGCGGCCAGGGCGCCCGGGTGGTGGTCACCGAGATCGACCCGATCTGTGCACTGCAGGCGGCGATGGACGGATTCCAGGTGATGACGGTCGAGGACGCGCTGCCGATCGGCGACATCTACATCACCGCCACCGGTAGCCGGGACGTGATCAGCGCCGAGCAGATGAGCCGGATGCGGCATCAGGCGATCGTGGCCAACATCGGCCATTTCGACAACGAGATCGACATGGCCGGGCTGGAGCGGAGGTCGGGGGCGAAGCGGAACACCATCAAGCCGCAGGTCGACGAGTGGATCTTCGACCCGGATTCCGACGCGCCGCACTCGGTGATCGTGCTCAGCGAGGGCCGGCTGATGAACCTCGGCAACGCAACCGGGCACCCGAGTTTCGTGATGAGCAACTCCTTCACCAATCAGGTGCTGGCCCAGATCGAACTGTTCGCGCACGCCGAGGACTACCCGCTCGGGGTCTACACACTGCCCAAGGAACTCGACGAGAAAGTCGCCCGACTGCACCTGGACGCGCTCGGGGTCAAGCTGACCGAGTTGACCGACGTGCAGGCCGACTATCTCGGAGTACCCGTCGCCGGCCCGTACAAGGCCGACGGCTACCGCTACTGACCTGCGACGCAGGGAGCGTGGCGGAAGCCCGGCGTGTACGACCTCCCCGCTGAGCTGACCGCGGGTCTGGCCACCGCGGCGCTCGGGCAGCGGGAAGCGGCCCTCGGCCGGGCGACGACCGGGCTGATCGAGCGTTATCAGGCCGACCGGCCGGCGAGCGCGACTGCGCCGATCATCGGCTCGGCGCTGCAGGCGAGCGCCTATCTGCTCTACCGGATGCCGGCGACCTACGCCGCGGTCCGCTCCGCGCTGGGTCAGCTCCCCGACGACGTGGCCGCCCCGACCAGTCAGCTCGATTTCGGTGGGGGCACCGGTGCCGCGCTGTGGGCGGCGGCCGACCGATGGCCCGACATCGTCCAGCAGACCGTGCTGGACAACGCTGCCGAGGCGCTCCGGGCCGGTCAGCTGCTGGCGTCGGGAAGCACCCGGCCGTCGCTCCGGCAGTCCCGGTGGGAACGCTGGTCGGCCGGATCGGAGCAGACGACGGGTGGACTGTCGGGGGACGGGCTGCCGGCGGCCGACCTGGTCACCGTCAGCTACCTCCTGTCCGAACTCGATCCGCCGACCCGGGCGGCGGTGCTGGCCGCGGCCGCCCGCGCCGCTCGCCGACTGTTGGTGATCCTCGAACCGGGAACCCGCTCCGGCTACCGGCGGATCCTCAGTGCTCGGGAGGCACTGCTGGCTGATGGGTGGACGTTGCTCGCGCCCTGCCCGCACCAACACGGCTGCCCGATGACCGGGGACGACTGGTGTCACTTCAGCGCCCGGGTCAACCGGAGCGCCGTGCACCGGCGGCTGAAGCAGGCCGAACTCGGCTACGAGGACGAAAAGTTCAGCTATCTTGCCTTCGCCCGGGAAGCATCGTTGGCCGACAGTCCGGACGGACGGGTGCTGAGGCATCCGCGCGTCGGCAAGGGGCGGATCAGCCTGACGCTGTGCAGCACCCCGCCCGCGATCCGCACCGAGGTGGTCGGTCGGTCCGCCGAGCTCTACCGGGCCGCCCGGCGAACCGAGTGGGGCGACGGCTGGCCTCCGGCCTCGGATTCCGCCTCGCCCTGAACTGCCCCGAGCTATTTGCCCTTCTTGCCGTTCTTCGCCTTCTTCTTGGCTTTCTCCTTCTCACGGGCCTTGTCCTTCGCCTTGGCCCTGACCTTGTCCTCGGCTTCCTGCTTGGCCCGCTGCTTGGCCATCTGTTTCGAGGAGGTGGGCTTCGGCGGCGGCGGAATCGGCTTTCCGGGCCGCGGCACGTCGAAGCTCTCCAGTTCGGCCGAACCCGGCTTCAGCCCGGCCCAGTCGCCGTCGTAGTTGATCACCGCGCAGCCGCTGGTGGGGTACTTGGTGTCCATCTGCCGCCAGGCCTCGCGCAGTCGTTGGCCGGCGTGGTCCTGCCGGACCGCCAGCGTCTCCACCAGATCGGGGATCGCCGGGGAGTGGCCGATCATGATCACCGTCCGGGTCTGGTCCGGCAACTGCCGCAGGACCCTGAGCAACTCATCGACCATCGCCTCGTAGATCCGCTCGTCGTCGAGTCGCTCCGCCGCCCGGGCCCCGGCGGCGGAGGCGTGCTCCCAGGTCTGCGCGGCCCGGACCGCGGGTGAGCACAACAGTAGGTCGGCGGCCAGCTTGCGGGTGGCCAGGAACTCGCCGAGCGCCGCTGCGTCCTGCCGGCCCCGCTTGGACAGCGGTCGTTCGCGGTCGTCGAGATCGAGACCCCAGGCGGACTTCGCGTGTCGCACCAGGATCAGCGTTCGCGTCTGTGCCATGAGTCGGAGATTAGGCAAAGGAGGTAGCCAGAAGGTTAATTCAGCGCCAGCCGGCGGGCAGCTCTTCGGCGGTCGGCACCCAGGTCCTCCGGCTGATCACCCGGGCGGTCTCGCGGCGGCGGCGCTCGGCCACCACCGCGGCCAGGAAGTCGATCGCCGGCGTTTCCGGCGGCGGGGCAGGTGCCACCCGCTGAGCGACCTGCCGAGCCAACTGCTGGGCCAGCTGATCGCGGGGGAAGGCCAGAAAGCTCGTTTGCCGCGCGACGAACAGCCGGGCCGCGCTCGTCAGATCGTCAGGCAGCCGGCTCAGTTCGGCGGTGCTGGCCCACTGCGCCAGCTCACCGGTCGGCGCCTCGGGTGGCCGGACCGATCGTGGGGCCCGGGTCCGGATCACCAGGGTGCCGGCCAACAGATCGCCGATCCGCTTGCCCTGGGCGTTGGCGGTCGCGCAGATCAACCCGCCGCACAGCCCGGTCCAGATGGCGAAATCCAGCAGCCAGAAACTCAGCGCCCGGATCAACGCCTGCCGGAACCGCAACGCGCCGCCGTCCTCCCGCACCGCCTGCAGTCCGAGGGCCAGCGCACCGACGGTGCGGCCGCGGTTCAGGGTCTCCAGCGCGGTCGGATAGCCGAAGCTGAAGACGATCGACCCGGTGATGGTCAGACCTCGGTGGAGGGAGTCCGACCCGCCGATCGCATCCGTCAGCGCGTTCAGGCCGGTCGCGATCAGCGCGACGATCACCAGGTCGATGGCGGTGGCGAGCATCCGGGTCGGAATCCGCGCCGGACGCAGGTCCAGCAGCACCGCGCTGCCGGTGACCAGCTGGCTCATCTCCGCCGTCCGCCCATGAGCAGAAGAATCTCATACCGCCGGGGCCGCGGTGACCGTTAATCTGGCCAGGTGGATCTGGACGCCTATCTGGCGCAGCATGCTTCTCAATGGGACCGGCTGCAGCAGCTGACCCGCCAGAGGCGCCGGCTCAGCGGCCGCGAGGCCGACGAGGTGATCGACCTCTATCACCGCACCTCGACCCACCTGTCGGTGATCCGGAGCTCGGCCGCGGACCCGGTGCTCGAGGCCCGGCTGTCCGGTCTGGTCGCGGCGTCCCGCAGTGTGATCACCGGGGTGAACGTCCCGGTTCTGTCTGCAGTGGCGCGGTTCTTCACCGCCACGTTCCCGGCCACCGTCTATCGCAGTCGCTACTGGTGGATCGGCACCGCGGTGATCGCCGTGGCCGTCAGTGTCCTGATCGGCGCCCGGGTGATCGGCGAGCCGGGCCTGGTGAGCAGTATCGGTACGCCCGGCCAGGTCAAGCAACTGATCGACCACGACTTCGCCAGCTACTACACCGACAACCCGGCCGGCGACTTCGCCTTCCAGGTCTGGATCAACAACGCCCGGGTGGCCGCCTCCTGCCTGGTCACCGGCGTACTGATTCTCCCGGTGCTGGTCGTCCTGTGGTCCAACCAGGAAAATCTCGGGGTGATCGGTGGGCTGATGATCGGCGCCGGTCGCTCCGACCTGTTCTTCGGCCTGATCCTGCCGCACGGGCTGCTCGAACTGACCGTGGTCTACGTGGCCGCCGGGACGGGCCTGCGGCTCGGCTGGAGTTGGATCGCCCCGGGACTGCGGACCCGCGGTCAGGCCCTGGCCCAGGAGGGACGCGCGGCCGGAGCCACCGCCCTCGGCCTCGCGGTCTGGCTGTTGATCTCCGGTTGCGTCGAGGCCTTCGTCACCCCGTCACCGCTGCCGGTCTGGGCCCGGCTCGGCATCGGGACGCTGGCCTGGCTGGCGTTCCTGAGCTACGTGTTCATTCTCGGCCGCCGAGCCGCCCGGGCGGGCGAGACCGGCGACGTGGAGGCCGGCGTACTGGCCGCGACCGCGCCGACCGAGGCGGCCTGACCGGACGGCTCAGGCGTCGCCGCCGCCACCCTGACCGCCACCCTGACCACCACCCTGACCACCGCCCTGACCACCGCCCTGACCGAAGCCGCCGCCACGGCCCTTGCCACCCTTGTCGCCCTTGCCACTGGACAGACCGTCCCAGACGTCCTTGCAGTCCGGGCAGATCGGGAACCGCTGGGGGTCGCGGCTCGGCACCCACACCTTGCCGCACAGGGCCACCACCGGCGTCCCCATCACCATCGCCTCGGTGAGTTTGTCCTTGGGCACATAGTGCGAGAACCGTTCGTGGTCGCCCTCTTCGGTGCGGAACTCGGTCCGCTCCTCGGTGATCGTCTCGGCCCCAGGACTCAACTGTTGCTGGCTCACGTCGGTCAGTCTAGAACCCTGATCAGGACAATCCGGACAATCCGATTGCCCTCGAGTGTGGTTGAGGTGATGGACTCAGCGGGTGACCGGGGAGACGACGCTGCCGCGCACCGTGGACGACGCCGGCCCGCCGGTCTCCCGCCGGGCGATCACGATCGGGCTCTGCGCGCTGGTGGTGGCGATCGCCTTCGAGGTGATCGCCGTGGCGACCGCGATGCCGGTGGCGGCGCGTGAGCTGGACGGGTTGCAGATCTATGCCTGGGCGTTCTCGCTGTTCCTGATCGGGATGCTGTTCGCCACCGTGGTCGCCGGTCGGTGGAGTGACCGGATTGGACCGGCCAAGCCGCTGATGGCGGGGATCGCCGTATTCACCGTCGGTCTGGTCATCTCCGGAACGGCCCCGACGATGCCGGTGCTGATCGCCGGCCGGCTGACCCAGGGGCTGGGCAGCGGCGCCATGAACACCGCGGTCTACGTGGTGATCGCCCGGTTGTACGCCCCGGAGCGTCGGCCCCGGATGTTCACCTACATCTCCAGCGCCTGGGTGTTGCCGTCGTTCCTCGGCCCGCCGGTCTCGGCCTGGCTGACCCAACACCTGAGCTGGCACTGGGTGTTCGTCGCCGTCATCCCGTTGGTCGCGTTCGGCACGTGATGTCTGCTGCCCACGTTGCGGGCGTTGATCAAGCCCGGGCGCCGCGCCACCGGCCGACCCGGCACCGGATGACCCATGACGCCGCGCCGACCGGCACCGCTCTGGGCGGCCGGGCTGGCCGCGCTCGCGGCGGCGGCGATCCAGTCGCCGGGCAACGACTCGACTGGTGTGCGCTGCTGCCGCTCGGACTCGGTCTCGCCGCGTTGGCGCTCAGCCTGCCCCGGCTGATGCCGCCCGGCTTCCTGCGACTGTCCCGCGGTCTCTCCTCGGTCGTCCTGGCCCGGGTCTTCCTGCCGGGCGCCTTCACCGGGGCCGAGGCGTTCGTGCCGCTGATGCTGATCGAGCAGCACCAGATACCGCTGGTGCTGGCCGGGGCCGTCCTCACCGCCGGCGCCCTCGGCTGGTTCTGCGGCTCCTGGCTGCAGTCCCAGGGCTGGGTCCACATCCCGCGGGAACGCTTGATCAGCCTCGGTGCGACCTCGGTGTTGATCGGGCTTGCGCTGGTCTGCCTGACCTCGGCGGTGCCGCAGCTGTGGGCCGGGCTGGTCGCCGTGGGCTGGGTGTTCGCCGGGCTGGGCATGGGGCTGGCCACCGCCAGCACCTCGCTGGCCGTGATGGCGCTGTCGCACACCACTGAGGTGGGCCGCAACGCCTCGTCGCTGAATCTCGGCGACGCGCTCGGCTCCGGCGTCTTCGTCGGGGTCAGCGGGACGCTGTTCGCCGCCCTGCACCCGGCCGGCGCGCTGTCGTTGACCTTCGGCACCGTCTTCGGGGCAATGGCCGTGGTCGCCCTGTTGGCAGCCTTCGCCTCATTGCGGGTCGGCCGGGTGATCCCGGTGCAGGCAGCCGCATGACCCGACCCGGTGTGCCTCGGCCCTGAACACGAGCCCGGTGGATCGCTGCCTGGTCACCGGGGCCGTCTACAGTGGATCCAGTGACTGTCCAGCCCGATCCGCGTGACCTGCTCACCGCGACCGGACTGCCGCCGGCCTTCCCGGACCGGGCCGCCTGGGGCACCGCGCGACAGCTCCGAGCCTGGCAGAGCGCGGCGTTGGAGGCCTATTTCGCGACGAGCCGACGCGACTTCCTGGCGGTGGCGACCCCGGGCGCCGGAAAGACCTCATTCGCCCTCACCCTGGCCGCCAACCTGTTGAGCCGCCGGATGTCGACCGGATTGTCATCGTCGCCCCGACCGAGCACCTGAAGACCCAGTGGGCCGAGGCCGCGGACAAGATCAACATCGCGATCGACCCGCAGTTCGGCAGCCGAGCAGGGCAAGACCAGCCGGGACTTCAAGGGCATCGCCCTGACCTACGCCGGGGTGGCGGCCAACCCGCTGGCCCTGCGGGTCCGGGTCGAGGGGTTCAAGACCCTGGTCGTCTTGGACGAGGTGCACCACGCCGGCGACGCCCTGAGCTGGGGCGAGGGCGTCCGCGAGGCGTTCGAGCCGGCGACCCGGCGGTTGATGCTGACCGGCACCCCGTTCCGTTCCGACGCCAACCCGATCCCGTTCGTTCGCTACGAACCCGACGGCACCGGCGGCGCTGCGCTCCCGCGCCGACTACTGCTACGGCTACGGCGCCCGCGCTGGCCGACGGGATCGTCCGGCCGGTGCTGTTCATGGCCTACTCCGGCGACCTCAGCTGGCGGACCAGGGCCGGCGACGAGGTGGCCGCCCGGCTCGGTCAGCCGCTGACCAAGGACCTGGCCAGCCAGGCGCTGCGGACCGCGCTGGACCCGGCCGGATCGTGGATCCCGGCCGTGCTGCGGGCCGCCGACACCCGGCTGAGCGAGGTCCGCGGTCACGTACCGGACGCTGCCGGGCTGGTGATCGCCGGTGACCAGACCGCAGCCCGCGCCTACGCCGAGATCCTGCGCCGTATCACCGGGAAGAAGCCGGTGCTGGTGCTCAGTGACGAGGCCCAGTCCGGCCGCAAGATCAGCAGGTTCACCGAGAGTGAGGACCGCTGGATGGTGGCGGTCCGGATGGTCTCCGAGGGCGTCGACGTCCCGAGGCTGGCCGTCGGGGTCTACGCCACCCCGACGGCCACGCCGCTGTTCTTCGCCCAGGCCGTGGGCCGGTTCGTCCGGGCCCGGGCCCGGGGGGAGACCGCCTCGGTGTTCCTGCCCAGCGTGGCCAACCTGCTGGCCTACGCCGCCGAGATGGAACGCGAGCGGGACCACGCATTGAAGGCGCCCGGCCAGGTGCAGGACGAGGAAGACCTGCTGCTGGCCGCCGAGCGACTGGAGAACGAGCCGGACGCCGACCTCGAGGGCGCCGAGTTCACCGCACTGAGCAGCGAGGCCGACTTCGACCGGGTGGTCTTCGACGGCGGGGAGTTCGGCATCGGGGCCTACGCGGGCAGCGTCGATGAGATGGATTACCTCGGCATCCCGGGCCTGCTCGAACCCGACCAGGTCAAGGATCTGTTACGTCGGCACCAAGCCACCCAGGTCGCGCGCGGTGGAGCCGAACCGTCGGCGGACGGCAGCCGCGGCGATCAGCGGGAGCGTGAGCAGAGCACCCATCAGGAACTCCGCGAGCTGCGCCGGGAGCTGAACGGGTTGGTCGGGGCCTGGCATCACCGCACGGACCAACCACACGGAGTCATCCATGCCGCACTGCGGGCCGAGTGCGGCGGTCCGCCGTCCGCAGCCGCCGGGGCTGAGGAACTGCGGCAGCGGATCGACACCATCCGCGAGTGGGCGGTGTCTCGGCGCAGCTGAGCTGGTCCCCGGGAACTCCGGCGGACCCGGTCTGTGGATAACGCGGATCAATCCGCTCCGTCGTGCCCACAATCAGATCATGACCTCGCATTCGCCTCTGCCGCGTGATCCGACCGACCGCCGCGTTCGTGAGCGTCGCGCCCGGGTGGGTCCGGGCTCGACGATCAACTCCGCCGACGACCTCGAGCAGCTGTGGCGCGGTCTCCTCGCGGCGGCCGAATCGGCCGAGCGGACCCTGTGGTTGGTGTTTCTCGGATTCGACCAGGTGGTGCAGGCCGATCTGGTTCCGATCGACGGCCTGCCGGCGACCCCGGACCCGGACCAGGTAGCGGGCCCGCGACAGGTCGTGGCGCCGCTGATCGAGGATGGCCTCGCCGGTTCGGTGGCGATGCTGCTGTCGCGGTCTGATCCGGCCCCGATGTCCGAGGCCGACCGGGTCTGGGCCCGTGCCCTGCGGGCCACCCTCGGAGCCGAGCTGGCACCCTGGCCGCTGTTCCTGGCCGCGGCCGGTGAGGTCCGGATCTTCGCCCCCGACGACCTGATCGGGTAGAACAGGAAGGGTGACGACCTTGCTGGAGTGTCTGCTCGCCGGTGACGGCCAGAGCGACCTCTCCTACCGGCTGGTCGATGAGGTGAACCCGGCGCAGTGGCCGGCACTGCTGGAGTTGGCCGGGCACCCCGATCCGATCGTGCGACGAGATCTGGTCGGTTCGCTGCCGTTGTCCGGGCCTCACCCGCCGCCTCAGGAGTTCGTGCGGACCGCGGTCGATCTGACCCGTGATGCCGACATCCGGGTCCGCGATGCCGCCTGTTTCGTACTGGGCACCCAGTGGCGCGAGGTCGACACCGCAGAGCTGCGGGAAGCGCTGGCCGCCCGGCTGGGTGACGTGGACCGTGACACCCGCAGCGAAGCGCTGCTCGGGCTGGCGTTCCGCCGAGATCCTCGTGCCCTCCCGCGGGTCCGCGCGGCCTTGTCCCGGGCCGGCGGCGACGTGGGGAAACTGGAGCTGCTGGCGGCCGGCGCTCTCGGCGATCCGGTCCTGCACCCGTTCGTGCTGCGACATCTCGACGGCTGGGACGACGACGACCAGCTCGACGTCGACGCCGTCCGCCGGCTGACCGACCCCGCCGGGCCCGGTGCCGACCTGTACCGCCGCACCGCCACCCTGTACGCCGACCGGGCCGCCGGCCGACCCGAGTCAGAGCTCGACCTGTCCGGTTGGCAACTGATGGCCCGGATGCTCGATATCGCCCCCGGGCGAGCTCACTCGTTCTTCACCGCTACCGCCGCCCGGCTGTCCGACGATCCGGCCGGACTCGCCGAATTCACCGGTCCGTCCGGCCCGCCGTGTTCAGCGCAGGGCCAGCACGCCAAGCAGGGTCAGCAGGGTGAAAACCGCAAGCCCGAGTGCGGTGAGCAGGACGTAGCGGCTGACCGGGTAGGGCAGCGAGACCGGTTCGTCGTCGGCCGTCGGCGGAGCGGGCTCGACGGCGGGTGCCGCGGTCAGCACGCTGGCCGGTCTGATCATGGTGGCCATGGCCTCGGAGCCGCCGTCGTAGCCGCTGCCGCGCCGGGTCTCGCCACCCTGACCGTGCCCGGAATCCTCACCGGAGTCGTTCCCGCATTCGTCACCGGAGGCACTGCCGGGCCCGCCGCCTCGGCCGTCGGACTGCTTCCGTCGACCGGTGGCCAGCCGCTCGGCCAGGTCGTCGGCGATCCGGTCCAAGGTCTCGCCGAGCAGGCCGGCCGTCGGCGGCCGGCGCTGCGGGTCGGTCGACAGCCCGGCCGTGAGCAGCGTGTCCAGCAGCGGCTGGGCGCCGATCCGCTCGGCGACCGGATCCGGGGTGGCGCCGGGTTCGCGTCCCAGTACGTCCTCGAGTGACTTGGCGCCGAAGGGCGGCCGACCGGTCAGCATGGCGTAGCACAGCGCAGCGAGGGCGTAGATGTCGGCGCGATGGTCGACGTGTTCGCCGCGCGCCTGCTCCGGGGACATGTAGCCCGGCGTGCCGGCGGTCATCGGCAACCCGATTGCCGCCGCGCGATCATTCGCCACGCCGAGGTCGGCGATCATGATCCGGGTGCCCGTGTTCTGGTCACGGCTGAGCAGCACGTTGCCCGGCGTCACGTCGCGGTGGACCACGTCGTACTCGTGCAGCACCGCTATGGCCCGGCAGGTCTCGGCGCAGAGCCGGAGGGCACGCACCGGGGACGGGTGACTGCGCCGTACGTCGTTCAGCGAGCCGCCGTCGGCGAAGTCCATCACGAAGTAGGGACGGCCGTCCTCGAGTTGGCCGATGTCGTAGACGTGGGTGATCCGGACGTCGCGGATCCGGCGCATCAGTCGGGCCTCGGTGACGAACCGCTGCCGGACGTCGACGTCGTCGGCCCACTGCGCGGACAACACCTTGACCGCCACCGCAACATCCAGATCGTCGTCACGACCGAGCCAGACGGTGGCGAACGAGCCGCTACCGAGCCGCCGGAGCAACCGGTAACGGCCGACCACGGTGTCGGGCCGGTCCCTCGCCCCGGACTCCCGTGGCGTCATCGCATCCTCATCCGCCTCGTCCTGACCTTTCCGGCCCGTTCGCCCCGACCTGGGTCTGATCCCGTCCGGCCCCATCCTGCCGTTGTTCATCCTCGCGGGGGAGCGGACCGAAGGATTCTTGCCTCTTTCCGACGGGCGGTGGGGGTGGGCCTGGCTCAGCGGCGATGGCTCAGCGGTGATGGACAGAGGCCACCCGGTACACGTGTGGGTCGGACTCGGCGATCGCGCTGCACTCCTGCAGGTGCGGCTGACAGGCGGGATTCTCCAGCATCGCCTGCATGTCCTCCACGCTGGCCCACTGGGCGTAGTTGGTGACCCGGACGCCGTCGAGTGCGGCGTGCAGGTTGGCTGAGATGAAGCCCGGTTGATGACGGATCACCGATTCGGTCGCGGACTCCAGCAACTCGATCAGCCGGGCCTGGTGGTCCGGCTCCACCGTGAACACGTTGATCAGCGTGACGCAGTCGGCGCCGACGTCGATGGTGCTCGTGGCCGCGCCGGCCGCGATCTCGGTCAGATCGGTGGGGATATCGGTCGGGATTTCGGTGGGGATTTCAGTCGGGTTGTCGGTGGGAAGATCCTGGGTCGGATCGGGCTCGGAGACGGGGGCAGCATCGGTTTCCTTCCGTGGTCCGACCACTATCCCACCTTGCCCGTTCCAGTTTCACCGATCGGCTCCAGGCCAGCGTTCGGGCAGGTCGGAGCATCCCGAACCCTCGGCGGCAGAAACTACGATGGGGCGATGAGCGACGAGATCCCGATCGGTTCACCGCCGGCCCCGGCCGGTCGGCACGCCGCTCCACCCGGCTGGTACTCCGATCCGCTCGACCGGGCGAAGGAGCGGTACTGGGACGGTTGGCAGTGGGCGCGGAGCACTCGGGTCGCATCGAACCCGCAGCCGCAGATGCAGGCCGGGCCGGGTCGCCCGATCGGTCGGCCGGCGACCGAGCCGCCGAGGTGGACGCCTCGATCGGCGGCGGGTCAGGGTCAGCCCTACGCCGGCCGTGGCCTACCCGGCACGTACGGATCGTCCGCCGCCGTGCTCAGCACCGCCGACGGGGTGCCACTGTCGGGTTGGGGTGCGCGAGCGCTGGCCGCAGCAGTCGACGTGATCGGGATCGGTCTGGTCGGGCTGGTCGCGGCCCTGCCCTTCTATCTCGACTTCCTGCGTTTCGTCTGGAGTTTCTGGCTGCGCAGCCTCAGGCGGCTCAGCGGGGTGGTGCCCCACCGAGCTCGCCGGATCGGACGGAGATCGCCCAGCACTACACGCTACGGATCAGATCTGGGCCGGGCTGATCAGCCAGCCTGATCGCCGTGGCCTACTACGCGCTGCTCTGGCGGTTCAGTTCGGCGACGGTCGGCCAGCTCATCTGCGGATTACGGGTGGTGCCGGCCGAGACCGGGCAGGGGCTGCCCCGACTGGGCTGGAGCACGGTGCTCGTCCGAGCGCTGATCTGGGTGCTGCCGGCTCAGCTCGGCTCCTACCTGATCATCTTCTGGCTCCTGAACTGCCTGTCGCCGCTCTGGAACCGCCGGCGCCAGTCGCTGCACGATCTGGCCGCCAGGACGCAGGTGGTCAAGATCAGATAGGGCGGCTCAACCGGTGCTGCTCAGCACGCCCGCCGCCAGCAGTGCCTCGATCGGTTCACCGACCACCCGACGGTCAGAGCCCGATCAGCCGACGCCGGACCCGCTGCTGGCGGGGCGTGTCCCACCTCCGACCCGGGCCAGCAGGTCGGCGTCGGGGGCCGACAGCAGCTCGGCCGCTGCGTCGCGGTCGGCGCCGTCGATCAGCGCGTCCACCGCAGCCAGGATCGGCAACGGGCCCGACCGCCCCAGCTGGGATGGCGGTGCCGACCCTGAAGACCAGGTCGGCCTCGATCAGCACACTCATCCGCTCGGCCAACCGGGTCGGCGAGTCTCGACCAACCGAGCTCGCCTGCAGCCCGGCGGCTTCGATCTCGGCCGCGGACGCCCGCCGACCCAACCCGGCACGTCCGGCAAGGCCGACCAGGACGGCGATCGAGGGTCCAGCTCCCGGGCGGCCGCGGCGATCCGGGCCACGTTCTGGGTGAGGTCGGCGAGGTCGCGCAACTCCGATTCCACCGCCACCACCTCGACCCCGGGCACCGATCCGGCGAGCGAGCCCGATCAACCCGCCGGCGCCGGTGCCGTTGACCACGCTGACCGGCAACGGCCGACCGAGCGCCCCGGTCGTTTCCCGGAGGACGAGCCGCCACGCATCGCCGCGCAGCTGATCGTCGCGGACCCAGCGGCCCGACGGCCGCGGCGTACCAGGCTGCGCGGTGGTGACGGTGCGCAGCGACCGCGTCGCCCAGAGTCGGGTCGGGCGACAACTCCGGCCGAGCGCCAGCGAGGAGTCGACGAACAGGCGGCGAACAACGCCGACAGGGGGTCAGCCGGGCGCCGTGTCTGACGCGGGTCGCATCACCGCCGGCGCCCGGCGCCGACGCCGCGTCCGTCAGCGGCCGTGCTCACTCAACTGGCGAGCCCGGTCGACCCCGTGGTCTGAGGCACCCGGCCGCGGGCCCGAATCGCCTTCAGCGTCGTGCCGCGACGGCGGCGGACCACGCCGCGCAACGTGCTCGCCGACTGGTAGCCGACCCGATGGGCGACCGCCTCGACCGGCAGATCGGTGTGCCGCAACAGCCGGACGGCCTCGTCGGCGCTGATCTCCTGGATGAAGTGCACCGGAGACTGGCCCAGCACGTTCTGGGTGGCCCGCTGCAGGGTCCGCTCACTGACACCGATGGCGTCGGCGGCATCGCCGATCGAACTCGGCGTGCTCGAGGTGTTCTCGGGCCCAGGCCTCGAACGCCGAGACGATCGGGTCGGACTGAGCCAGTTTCTCGGGCATCGCGAAGGCCGACTGGGCCGGGTGATCACCGATCAGCAGATACCGCTCGACGGTCTCGGCCAGCCGGGTCGAGTGGCGGGCGACCATGCGTCATCGCCAGATCGATGTGGGCCATCGCCGAGCCGGCGGTGATGGTCGACTCCGGTCTCGGCCACGGTCAGGCTGTCGTCGAGTGCACCCTGGGATAGGTCCGACGAAACAGCGGTCCCAGCCACCAACTGGTCGTCGCCTGCCGACCGTCCAGCACGCCCGCTTCGGCCAGGAAGAACGTGCCGGTGCAGGCCGCGCCGACCAGCGATCCTTCGTCGCGGACGTCCTGGACGAGTTTCAGCACCGGCGCGATGCCGAGGAGTCCGGACCGTGTTCACCATCGTCGCCGGGTCGCTCAGGCAGTTGACCGCCAGGGCGAGGACGGCGTCCGGGGGCTCGGAGATCTGCCGCGCGATCGGGGTGGTCGGCCCGCTGGCCCTGACCCGGTCCGGACCTCGTCGCCGATGGAGACAAGGCGGAAATCGAAGGGGGCTCGGGGTCGGGGGAGAAGAAGTTGGCCGCGGTCAGGATGTCGGTCACGGTGGCCAGACCCGAGTCGAAGACGCCGTCCACGATGGCGATGGCGATGCGCATGTCGAAAACGGTACCGGATTTGGCGGAATCGGCGCTATCAGCCGGGGTAGGTGGCGCCGGTCATCTTCTCGGTCTCTGCCCAGAGGCGGGCCGCCAGGCCGAGGTCGGAGGCGTCGGAGGTGCGCCCGACCAGCGTCGGATAGCCCTTCATCTCGCCCCGCCCGTCCGGACCGACGTAGCTGGCGCCGGGCAGATCCTGGCTGGCCGCGAACAGGGTCGGCAACGCGCCCATCTCGGCGCTCTGGGCGAGCACCTTGTTCGCCACCGTCATCGCCGCGTCCTTGATCGGATGGCCGAGACCGGACTGCAGATTCGTCGCGGCATAACCGGGGTGCGCGGCCAGCGCCCGGACCTTCGAGCCGGCGGTCTGCAGGCGGCGTTGCAGTTCGAGCACGAACAACAGGTTGGCGAGCTTGGTCTGTCCGTAGGCCTGCCAGGGACTGATACGGCCGGCGCTGCCAGTTCAGATCGGTGACGTCCAGGCCGCCCATCGGTGGGCACCGGAGGAGACGCTGACCACCCGGTCCCCGATCCGGTCCAGCAGCAGGTTGGTCAGCGCGAAGTGGCCGAGGTGGTTGGTCGCCAACTGCAGCTCGAAGCCGTCGACGCTGCGCGACGCGGGGCACCGCCATCACGCCGGCGTTGTTGATCAGCACGTCGATCGGGCCGGTCCCACTCGTCGGCGAAAGCGCGCACCGAGGAGAGGTCGGACAGGTCCAGCCGACGGACCTCGACCGGCCCGCGACCCGGACCGCCGATGGTGGCCGCCAGGCGTTCGCCCTTCTCGGTGTTCCGCACGGCCAGCACCGTCCGCGCGCCGGCGCCGGCCAATGCTCCGGCCGTGACCTCGACCAATCCACTGGTCGCCCCGGTGATGATCACCGTCCGTCCGGTCTGGTCGGGCAGATCGTTCGCGGTCCATTTCGCCATACCGGCCAGGGTAGTCGGGGCTGCCTGATCGCCGTCGTGTCAGTGTGGCGTCATGGCCCATCTGCGGTGCGACTTCTATCTCCGACGCCCTCGGCCTGGCGACGTCGATGACGGTGCTGCTGCCGCAGCAGACCGAGACCCAGATCGGGATGGCCGGCGGGGCCGGCGACGAGCCGCCGCCGGTGCTCTACCTGCTGCACGGGCTGAGCGACGACGACACCACCTGGCTGCGCCGGACCTCGATCGAGCGGTACGCCGCACCGCTCGGGCTGGCCGTCGTGATGCCGCAGGTGCACCGCAGCTTCTACACCGACCAGGCCTACGGCGGGGACTACTGGACGTTCCTCATCCGACGAGCTGCCGGACGCTGGTGAGCCGGTTCTTCCGGGTCTCGACCGACGCCGAGGACACGTTCGTGGCCGGCCTGTCGATGGGCGGCTACGGCGCGCTCAGCTGGGCGCTGAGCCATCCGGACCGGTTCGCCGCGGCGGCCAGCCTGTCGGGTGCGCGTCGATCCTGGCGTGGGCTCGCGGACCCGGCCGCGACGGAGGACCCGCGGATGTTCGAGCGGATCTTCGGCGCCGAGCCGATCCCGGCTCGGCCGACCTGTTCGCGCTGCTCGAGCCGTCGACCCGGCGACCGGCGCCGGCGCTCTATCTCGGCTGCGGCACCGAGGACGCTGCTGGACCGGACAACCGCGATTCGCCGACGCCGGCCGTCGCGCGCGGGCTTGGCGCTCACCACCTCGTTCGTCCCGGGCGTGCACGAGTGGGGGCTCTGGGACGCCGAGATCCAGCGGGTGCTCGACTGGCTCCCGCTCCGGACGAACTGACCGAGGCCGCCGCTCAGCGCACTGAGGTCCTGCACGCCCACCTGCTCCGAGCTCGGCCAACCACCCGCTCGGTGTCATCTCGCGGGGGTCGACGGCGGCGAACTCAACCCGAGCAGCAGCACCGTGGTCGGTCGAAGCCCGTTCGCCCGCCGCCGCGTCCAGGGCGGTGGCCCGGACGCAGTAGTCGGTGGCGAGGCCGCAGACGTCGACCTGGTCGACCCGGTGATCGCGCAGCCAGTCGGCCAAGGTCTGCGCCGTCGGCGTCTGCGCCCTCGAAGCCGGAGTAGGCCGCCGCGTACTCGCCCTTGTCGAAGACGGCGTCGAAGTCGCGGAAGGTCAGGTGATCATGGAACTCGACCCCGCGGCGTGCCGACCACGCAGTGCGGCGGCCAGGAGTCGACGAAGTCCGGGTGGTCGGAGAAGTGCGGGCCCGGGTCGATGTGGTGGTCGCGGGTGGCGACCACGTGGTCGTAGCCGTGATCAGCTCGTGCCGAGCAGCGCGCTGATCGCGGCCGCCACCGCCGCTCCGCCGGCGACGGCCAGCGACCCGCCCTCGCAGAAGTCGCGCTGCACGTCGACCACGATCAGGGCCCGGGTCATCGGCCTCCGGGTTCAGAACTCAACCAGCACGCCGATTCCTCAGCTCTGGTCCGGTAGACGTCGGCGTCCTCGGCCCCGTCCGGGTGACGATCAACGTCTCGATCACCGGCTCGCCGCGCGACATCTTCAGCGCGTCCAGCGGCAGCTCGGCCCGGGCCCGGCAGTGCCGCTCCCGCGCCGCGGTCAGCGGCTCCCGGCCGACGATCTCGCCGTCCCGGACCAGCGGCGACCAGCAGCGGCCGATCGTCGCGGTCGTGCTCGGCGGCGCGCCGATGCCGATCACCTCCGCCTCGGCCACCCCGGCGGCCGAGAGCCGGCGGACGGCGTACTTGCGGCCGCCGACGGAGATCTTGTCGGTGCTCTTCTTGGCCACCGGCGACCAGCTCGGCGTCCGGATCGTCGAGGTGGCCCGGGCGACCAGCTTGTAGACGAAGCCGCAGGTCGGGTGCGCCCAGCCGGTGACCAGGGCGGTGCCGACGCCGTAGCCGTCGACCGGGGCGCCGGACAGCGCGGCGATGTTCCACTCGTCCAGGTCGCTGGTCACGATGATCTTGGTCGCGGTGGCGCCGAGCGAGTCGAGCAGCGCGCGGACCTGGCGGGCCAGCAGCGCCAGGTCGCCGGAGTCCAGCCGGACGGCGCCGAGCCGGCCGTCGGTCAGCTCGACCGCCGGTCCGGACCGCCGCGTCGACGTCGTAGGTGTCGACCAGCAGCGTGGTGCTCGGCGCCCATCGCGGCGAGCTGGGCGGCGAAGGCGTCCCGCTCGTCTGTCGTGCAGCAGGGTGAAGGCGTGCGCCGACGTCCCGGTGGTCGGCACGCCGTAGCGGCGGCCCGCCTCGAGATTCGAGGTGGCCTCGAACCCGGCGATGTAGGCGGCCCGAGCCGCGGCGACCGCCGACAGCTCCTGGGTGCGCCGCGAGCCCATCTCGATGCACGGCCGGTCCGTCGGCCACGGCGGTCATCCGGGACGCCGCCGAGGCGATCGCCGAGTCGTGGTTGTAGATGCTGAGCAGCACCGTCTCCAGCAGCACGCCCTCGGCGAAGGTGCTCTCCACGACCAGCAGCGGCGAGCCCGGGGAAGTAGATCTCGCCCTCGGGGTAGCCCCAGATGTCGCCGCTGAACCGAGTAGTCGGCCAGCCAGTCGCGCGGTGCCGCTCGTCGACGACGTCGCGGTCCAGCAGGAAGGCGCAGCGCTCGTCGTCGAAGCGGAAGTGCTCGCAGCGCGCGGAGCGCCCGGCCGACCCCGGCGACCACGCCGTAGCGGCGGCCCGGCGGCAGCCGCCGGGGGAACAGTTCGAAGACGCAGCGCCGGTCCGCGGTGCCGGCCTGACGGGCCGCCCGCAGCATGGTCAGCTCGTAGTGGTCGGTCAGCAGGGCCGTGGTCGGCACCTCGCTCGGCCCCCAGCTCGGTTCGGGCCGGCGCGGTCGGAGGCGTCGGGGATGCTGCCTCGGTCACCCGGTCACGAGTAGTGCCGCGTTTGCCAGAATGGGCGCCATGTCCGCTCCTGACTGCTCCGACCGTCACGCCCGCGGGCGGGACGGCGATCGCCGAGCGGCCGGCCGAGAGGCGATCAGCCAGACGCCGTGGGTGACCATCGTCTGGGACGACCCGGTCAACCTGATGTCCTACGTCACCCACGTGTTCGTCAGCTACTTCCACTACTCCAAGTCGAAGGCGCACCGAGCTGATGCTGCAGGTGCACCTGCGACGGGAAGGCGATCGTCTCCGCGGCAACCGGGAGGAGATGGAGCGCGACGTCACCGCGATGCACGAGTACGGTCTGTGGGCCACGCTGGAGAAGAGCCGACGAATAGACCCGGGCCCGGGTGGGGTCACGAGACGGATCGGTGAGCGGTGAAGAAGTTCAAGCGGCGCGGCCAGGTGATCAGCACCCCGTTGAGCGCCGACGAGGTGCGTGCTGTTGCAGTCGCTGCTCGGTCAGCTGGTCGAGATGGTCGGCGACGACGAGGCCGATTCAGGCGGGACCGAGGCAGGAGTCGACCCCGAGCCGGCCGACCCGTTCGAGGCGTGGACGCGGGAGTTCGAAGACCAGCAGTCGGCGGTCGCCGAGCCGGACGACCCGGTGTTGCGGCGGTTGTTCCCGAACGCCTACCACGACGATCCGGACGCCTCGGCAGAGTTCCGCCGGTTCACCGACCGCGACCTGCGGGACAAGAAGATCACCGACGCCGAGGTCGCGCTCGGCCATCTGGAACAGACCAACGGCGGGGCACTCGACCTGCAGATCCCCAGATCCGAGGCCGAGGCATGGCTCCGCTCGCTGACCAGTCTGCGGCTGGCGGTGGCGACCCGGCTGGGCATCGACGACGCCGAGCAGGCCGAACAGCTGGCCGATCTGCCCGACGACGACCCCCGCGCCTACCTGGCCAGCGTCTACGACTGGCTCGGCTTCGCTCAGGAGACCCTGATCAGCGCTCTCTGACCAGCAATCTGGCCCACCAGCTACATCCCGTGTTCATAGTGAGCCAGAAGATGTGAGCCAGAAGATTCGGTCGGTAGGCTCTCGGGTCGTGTTGAGCATCGCCCGTGACCAGTTGGACGAGATCGTCGCGCACGCCCGCGAGGACCATCCGGACGAAGCCTGCGGGGTGATCGTCGGGCCGGCGGGCAGCGATCGGCCCGAACGGCTGGTGCGGATGATCAATGCCGACCGCTCGCCGACCTTCTTCCGCTTCGATCCGGGCGAACAACTGCAGCTCTACCGGGCGATGGATGACGCCGACGAAGAGATCGTGGTGGTCTACCACTCCCACACCGCGACCGAGGCCTACCCGTCGCGGACCGACATCTCCTACGCCGCCGAACCGCAGGCCCACTATCTGCTCGTCTCCACCGCCGAGAGCGGATCGCACGAGGGTCCGGTCGAGGTGCGCTCGTACCGGATCGTGGACGGAGCGGTCGAGGAGGAGGAGATCGCGGTCGACTGACCCGGGGCCGGGAACCGAGTGGCCAGGAACCGGACGGCCGGGAATAGGGCCCGTCGGAGAGGCGTTCTGGTCACTACCGCGAGCACGAGGAGAGATATGGCAGTCGAGGTCAAGATCCCGACCATCTTGCGCACCTACACCGGTGGCGAGAAGGCGGTCAACGGGACCGGCAGCACCCTGGCCCAGGTGATCGACGATGTCGAGACCCGCCATCCCGGACTCAAGAACCGGCTGGTAGAGGGTGAGGGCCTGCGTCGCTTCGTGAACGTCTATGTCAACGACGAGGACGTCCGTTTCTCCGGCGGGCTCGAATCGCCCGTCGCGGACAACGACGTCGTCGTGGTGCTGCCGGCCGTCGCCGGCGGCTGATCCGCACCGACCGACCCCGCCTCCGCGATCGTGGTGCGTTACGACTCGTTGGCCGACTCGGTCGGACAGACCCCGCTGATCGGTCTGCCCAACCTCTCACCCGGCGAAGGTGTCCGGCTCTGGGCCAAGATGGAAGACCAGAACCCGACCGGTTCGATCAAGGACCGGGCCGCGCTGAACATGATCAGACGAGCCGAAGAGCGACGGGCTTGCTGCGGCCGGGCTCGACCATCCTCGAACCGACCAGCGGTAACACCGGCATCTCGCTGGCTATGGCGGCCAAGCTCAAGGGCTACCGGCTGATCTGCGTGATGCCGGAGAACACCTCGATCGAGCGTAAGCAGCTGCTGGCCATGTGGGGTGCCGAGGTCGTGTCCTCCCCGGCCGCCGGCGGCTCGAACGAGGCGGTCGCGGGTGGCCAAGGAACTCAGCGCCGACCACCCCGACTGGGTGATGCTCTACCAGTACGGCAATCCCGCCAACGCCGAGGCGCACTACCTGACGCACCGGCCCGGAGATCCTGGCCGACCTGCCCGAGGTGACCCACGTGGTCGCCGGCCTCGGCACGACCGGGACGCTGATGGGGATCGGCCGGTTCTTCGCCGAGCACAAGCCGGAGGTCAAGATCGTCGCGGCCGAGCCGCGCTACGGCGAGCTGGTCTACGGCCTCCGCAACATCGACGAAGGCTTCGTCCCCGAGCTGTACGACCCGTCGCTGGTCACCTCCCGGTTCTCGGTCGGTTCCCGCGACGCCGTCCGCCGGGTCCGCGAACTGTTGGAGCGCGAGGGCATCTTCGCCGGCCTCTCCACCGGGGCGATCCTGCACGCGGCGCTCGCCCAGGCCGCCCAGGGCGGCCAAGGCCGGCGAGCGCGCCGACATCGCCCTGATCATCTGCGACGCGGGCTGGAAGTATCTCTCCACCGGGGCCTACACCACCGGATCTGGACGCCGCCGAGGAGCTCCTCGACGGTCAGGTCTGGGCCTAGTCGATGCCCGGCGCGCGTAGACTCGGTCCCGGGCAATTCGGCGCCGATCGGCATCTTCGACTCCGGGTTCGGCGGGCTGACGGTGGCCCGGGCGGTGATCGACCAGCTGCCGAACGAGGACATCGTCTACCTCGGCGACACGCGCGGGCACCCTACGGGGACCAGCCGATCGCGCAGCGTCCGGGAGTTCGCGCTGGAATGCCTGGACCACCTGGTCGACTCGGGGTCAAGGCGCTGGTGATCGCCTGCAACTCGGCCAGTGCGGCGGTGCTCCGCGACGCGCGGGAGCGCTACGCCGTCCCGGTGGTCGAGGTGATCCTGCCCGCCGCCCGGCGGGCGGTGGCGGCCACCCGACCGGTCGGGTCGGGGTGATCTGCACCGCGGCGACCGCGACCTCGCATGGCCTACGACGACGCGTTCGCCGCCGCCCCGAGATCGAGCTGCATACCGTGGCCTGCCCGCGGTTCGTCCCTTCGTCGAGGCGGGCATCACCGGCGGGCCGGAGCTGCTGGCCGTGGCCGAGGAGTACCTGCGAGCCGCTGCGGCGGGCCGAGCATCGACACCCTGATCCTCGGCTGCACCCACTACCCGCTGCTCACCGGCGTCATCTCCTACGTGCTCGGCGACGAGCGTCACCCTGGTCTCCAGCGCCGAGGAGTGCGCCAAGGACGTCTACGCCGTGCTGACCCGGCGCGGGCTACCCACGACCAGCCCCGCGAGTGCCGACCACCGCTTCCTCACCACCGGCGACCCGGACGCCTTCGCGGGCATCGGGCGCCGGCTGATGGGCGGCCTGGTCGGCGGCGTGGAACAGTTCGCATGAGCTCCGTCCGCGAGGCCACCGCGTGGCGAGCGTCCGATGGAGCTGACCGTGGTCGGCTGCAGCGGCTCGCATCTCCGGACCCGACTCGCCCGCGTCCAGCTATCTGCGTGCGGGCGCCGTACGCAGGGCCGGACCTTCTCGCTGCTGCTGGACTCGGTCCCGGCGCGCTGGGCGCGCTCTACCGCTACCTCGACCCCGCGCGAGCTCGACGCGATCGGGCTCAGCCACCTGCACCCCGACCACTGCCTGGACCTCTGCGCGCTTCTACGTCGCGGCGCGCTACTCCGCCGACCGCGCCCTGGCCGCCGGTCGATCTTACGGCCCGGCCGGCACGCGCCGAGCGGCTGGCCCGGGCCTACGACCCGGCCCCGGACGGCGACGCCGAGCCCGGCCCGGCCGATCGCCGAGCACGTTCGACTGCCGCGCCTGGCGCCGAGTCAACGCGATCGGCCCGTTCGAGGTGCGTACGGCGCCGGGTCGACCACCCGGTGGAGGCGTACGCGGTCCGGCGTGGACGAGCCGGCCGGGCGGCGGCACGCTGGTCTACTCCGGCGACACCGGGCCCTGCGAGGCGCTGGTCGAGCTGGCCCGGGTGCCGATCTGCTGCTCTGCGAGGCGGCTTCCTCGACGGCCCGGCGAACCCGCCCGGCGCTCCACCTCAGCGGCCGGCGAGGCCGCCGAGCACGCCGGCCGCGGCCGGGGTCGGCGCGGCTCGTGCTGACCCACATCCCGCCCTGGCACGACCGCGACCGAGGTGCTCGCCGAGGCACGCCCGCACTTCGACGGCCCGGTCGAGCTGGCCAGCTCGGCGCCGTACGCCATCGTCCGGTGACGGCAGATGGGTCCCGCGCCGAGCCGCGCACCGGGTGCTGGCGGCCGCCGCCGATTAGGGTTGCGACCGGTGACGCACGAGCCGACGGACGCGCCCTGGACCAGCTGCGAGAGGTCCGGTTCACCCGCGGCTGGCTGGACCAGGCCGAGGGCTCGGTGCTGGTCGAGTTCGGCGAGACCCGGGTGCTGGTCGCGGCGAGCGTCACCGAGGGGGTGCCGCGCTGGCGCAAGGGCTCCGGGCTGGGCTGGGTGACCAGCGAGTACGCGATGCTGCCCGCGGGCGACCAACACCCGCTCCGACCGCGAGTCGGTCAAGGGCCGGGTCGGCGGCCGGACCCACGAGATCAGCCGGCTGATCGGCCGCAGCCTGCGCGGCGATCATCGACTACAAGGCGCTGGGCGAGAACACGATCGTGCTCGACTGCGACGTCCTGCAGGCCGACGGCGGCACCCGGACGGCCTCCATCACCGGTGCCTACGTGGCCCTGGCCGACGCCGTGAGCTGGCTGCGCGACCGTAACCTGCTGGCCGGCGAACCGCTGACCGACTCGCGTGGCCGCCATCTCGGTCGGGGTCGTCGGCGGCCAGCCGATGCTCGACCTCTGCTACACCGAGGACTCCGCCGCCGACACCGACATGAACGTGGTGATGAGCGGCGGCGGGCGGTTCATCGAGGTGCAGGGCACCGCCGAGGGAGCTCCGTTCGACCGCGCGACGCTCGAACGCGCTGCTCGACCTGGGCGCCGCCGGCTGCGCGACGCTGACCGAGCTGCAGCGGCGCGCCCTGGCGTCGTGAGCGTGCCCCGGTCCGATCACGCACCAGGTCGTGCTGGCCACCGGCAACGCCAAGAAGCTGGCCGAGCTGCGCCGGATCGTCGGCAGCGGCGGCGCCGCGAGATCGAGGTGCTCGGGCTGGCCGACGTGGCCGCCGTACCCCGAGCCGGCCGAGACCGAGCGCGACGTTCGAGGGCAACGCGCTGCTCAAGGCGCGGGCCTGCGTCGCCGCGACCGGCCTGCCGGCGCTGGCCGACGACTCCGGGCTCGCCGTCGACGTGCTGAACCAGATGCCCGGCGTCCGGTCGGCGCGCTGGGCCGGGCCCGGAGCGCGACCGACGCGGCCAACAACGCGCTGCTGCTGCGCCCAGCTGGACGACGTGCCGACGAGCCGCGCGCGGCGCGCGGTTCGTCTGCGCCATGGCTCTGGTGCTGCCCGACGGCACCGAGCTCGTCCGGCGCGGCGAGATGGCGGGGCGGCTGCTGCGCGGGCCCCGCGGGTGACGAATGGATTCGGTTACGACCCGCTGTTCGTGGCCGACGGGAAGAGCCGCAGCAACGGCCGAGCTGAGCCCGGCCGCCAAGGACGCGATCAGCCACCGCGGTCAGGCGATCCGGGCGATCGCCTCCGGAGGTCGTGGCCACGATCAGCGAGACTGACCCGGCGACCGACCGCAGGACGACCGCGACGAGCCGCAGACGTCGCCGAAAGGACACGGATGAAGACCTATCTGGACCTGCTGGATCACGTGCTGACCACCGGCGTCCGTAAGGCCGACCGGACCGGCACCGGCACCCTCAGCGTCTTCGGTTATCAGATGCGTTTCGACCTGGCCGACGGGCTTCCCGCTGCTCACCACCAAGAGGTGCACACCCGATCGATGATCGCCGAGCTGCTGTGGTTCCTGCGGGGATCGACCAACGTCGCGCTGGCTGCACGAGCAGGGCGTCACGATCTGGGACGAGTGGGCCGACGCCGCGGGCGAACTCGGGCCCGGTCTACGGCTACCAGTGGCGCTCCTGGCCGACCCCGACGGGCGAGCACATCGACCAGATCGCCGGGGTGATCGACGCGATCAAGGCGAACCCGGACTCGCGCCGCCACATCGTGAGCGCCTGGAACGTCGCCGACGTGCCGGAGATGGCGCTGCCGCCCTGCCACACCATGTTCCAGTTCTACGTCGCGCCGCCGGCCGGCGATCCGCCGGGTCGACGACCGGCCGGGGCCGGCTCTCCTGCCAGCTCTACCAGCGCTCGGCCGACGTCTTCCTCGGCGTGCCGTTCAACATCGCCTCCTACGCCCTGCTGACCCATCTGGTGGCCCAGGTCTGCGATCTGGAGGTCGGGGACTTCGTACACACCCTCGGTGACGCCCACCTCTATCTGAACCACCTCGAGCAGGCGAGGCTGCAGCTGACCCGCGAACCGCGCCCGCTGCCGCGGTTGGTCGCTCGACCCGACCGTGCGCACCATCGACGGCTTCAGCCTCGGCCGACATCGGCATCGAGGCCTACGACCCCCATCCGGGCATCAAAGCCCCGATCGCCGTCTGAGCCGATGCCCCCGGAGGTGGTGGCGATCGCCGCGGTGGCACGGAACGGGGTGATCGGCGGCGGCCGGCGACATCCCGTGGCGGATCCCCGAGGACTGGGCCCGTTTCAAGCGGCTCACCCTCGGCCACGTGTTGGTCATGGGCCGCAAGACCTATCGAGTCGATCGGTCGGCCGCTGCCCGGCCGGACGACCCTGGTGGTGACTCGGGACCCCGACTGGCGAGCCGACGGCGTGGCCACGCTGTCGGACGTGGCGGCCGCGCTCGAGCGGGCCGAGACCCTCGAGGGGTCGGGCCCGACGAAACGTGTCTTCGTGGCGGGTGGCGCCGAGATCTACCGGGCGGCCTGGGACCGGACCGACACGCTGGAGCTCACCGAGGTCGACCAGACACCTGACGGCGACGTCTTCTTTCCCGAGATCGACCCTGAGCAGTGGCGACCGGACCTTCGCGAGGGGCGAGAGGGATTCGCCTTCGTCCGTTACCGCCGTCGGCGCTGACCGCGATCTACTACCGCGAGCCGTCCGCCACCGGTGCGCGTTGAGTGCTGCCGACGACCGGCCGGACCGCTAGGATCGGCGCAAGCCGAGAGCGAATCCCCTCCCGCGCGTCTCGTTCCGGCCGGAGGAACCGACTTGCCCGTCACGACGTGGAGATCTGATGTCTGAGTCAGGCACCGCAACGCGTTTCTCCATCGTCGTGCCGGCGTTCAACGAAGTCCGTTTTCTCCCCGCCACCCTGAAGTCCCTTCAGCAGCAGGACTTCCGTGGCGAGTTCGAAATCATCGTGGTGGACAACAACAGCACCGACGGAACCGCCGCCATCGCCCGGAGCAGCGGGGTCAAGGTGCTGCACGAGTCGCGCCCGGGCGTCTGCGCCGCCCGCCAACGCGGCACCGAGCAGGCTCGGGGTGAGATCGTCATCTCGACCGATGCCGACACCCGGCAGCCGTCGGACTGGCTCAGTCGGCTCGACACCCGGTTCAGCGACCCCGATGTCGTGCTGGTCGCCGGTCCGTGCCGCTATGACCATCCGACCTGGTGGTCGACCCAGTACCCGAAGGTCCTGTTCGGGCTGGTCGGGTTGGTCTACGCCCTCACCGGACGGGTGTTCTACGTCACCGCGACGAACTCCGCCTTCCGGCGGGCCGAGTTCGGCGGTTACGACCTGCGACAAACTCAGGGCGGCGACGAGTTCGGTCTGCTCCGCGCACTGCGGGGGCGCGGACGGATGATCTGGGACGCCGCCAACGTGGTCACCACCTCGGCCAGGCGATTGCAACACGGCTTCCTCTACAGCTTCTTCGTCACCTTTATCTTCTATTACCTAGTCGGCTATGTGGTGAACCGGATCAGCTCTCGTGCCTTATTCCCGACAGCGCCGGCTTTCCGCGGCGATGCCCGGGCGGCCAAGCGCCGCGCATTGCGGATCGGACTTCCGCTGGGCGCCTTCCTGCTGGCCTGTCTCGGGCTGGTGGGCTATGCCTGGCCCAACGAGGTCGGCGAGCTCGCCCGCCGCCTGCACCCATGAGTCTCGATCGCCCGGGCCGGTTGACGAGCCGGGAGACGGGCCGCTTGGCCGGCCGGCTGCTCGCCGCCGGACTGTCCGGGGCCGCGCTCTACGCCGGCTACACCGCGAGCTTCGGCCAGCGCAGTCAACTCTTCGGCGAGTTCCCCTACCAGGCTCCAGCCGAGGATTCATCCGTCCAGACGTCCCCCAACCGGATCGCCCTGACCTTCGACGACGGGCCGAACGAGCCGTACACCTCCCAGTTGCTCGACGTGCTGGACCGATATCGGGTCAGGGCCACGTTCTTCCAGGTCGGACGGTGCGCGGAGCGGTTCCCGTCGGCCACCCGGCGGGTGGTCGAAGCCGGGCACCTGCTCGGCAACCACAGCTATCACCACGAGTTCGGCCGCTATCTGCGCGAACCCACCCAGCGCAGTGAGATCAGCCGGGCTCAGCAGACGCTCACCGCCATCGCCGGATGCACCCCGGCGCTCTACCGGCCGCCCTGGTTGTGCCACTGGCCCTGGGTGCTCCGTTCGGTCCACGAGCAGGCGCTGGCACCGGTCTCCGGTCTGTTCGCGCACCCGTTCGAGGTGTTCCAGCCGCCGGCACCGGCGATGGCCCGCAGTGCGGAGCGGTTGGCCGCGCCGGGGCGGGTGCTGATCTTCCACGACGGGTTCGACTCACGCGGCGGACGTCGCGGCGCAACCGTGGCCGCGGTCGAGCTGCTGGTGCCCCGGCTGCTCGACCGCGGCTATGAGTTCGTCACCGTTGCCGAGTTGCTGGGTGTGGAGGGCTATCTCTCCGAGGTCGTCTCGCCGCCGCGAGGCTAGCCGAACTGCGAAGTCAGCTGAACCGCAGCGTTAGGCTGGCCGGACGCGCGAGTGGCGGAATCGGCAGACGCGCCAGATTTAGGTTCTGGTGTCCTCGGACGTGGGGGTTCAAGTCCCCCCTCGCGCACCGGCCCTCAGCGTTTGCCAGACGCCGCCGCTCAGACGCCCAACTCCTTGCGGAGCTTGTCCACGTGCCCCTTGGCCCGGACGTTGTATTGGGCGACGGCGACCACTCCGGCACCCTGCCGGTCGACGTCGACGACGAAGGTGGACCGGATCACCCCCTCGACCAGCTTTCCGTAGAGCATCTTCTCGCCGTAGGCGCCGTAGGCCTCCAGCGTCGACCGCCCGGAGTCGGAGAGCAGTGGAAAGGAGACGGCCTCGCTGGCCCGGAAGGCGGCGAGCTTGGCGGGGGAGTCGGGGGAGATGCCGACCACGCTCAGACCGGCCGCGGTGATCTCGTCCATGGCCCGGGTGAAGTCGACCGCCTGGGTGGTGCAGCCCGGAGTCAGGGCGGCGGGATAGAAGTAGACGATGACCCTGCCGCCTGCGTAATCAGCCAGACACACGGTCTGGTCGTCGGCGTCGGACAGCTCGAACGCCGGGGCCGGGTCGCCGGGACTGAGTCGGGAGGCCATACCGAGCACCTTACGGTCCGGCCCGGTCCGCACGAGCACCGCCGACCGGTACGCTGACGCCACGTCCCGGCCCTGATCAGTCAGACCCCGTCGGACACCAGTTAGATTCGGGACGCCCATTCCGCACGGACGCAACCCGTGCGAAGCCGACCAGCCGATCAAGGAGAGCATCGTGGCATCGAGCGACTCCCGTACGCCCGAGCAGATCGAGGCCGACCTCGCTGCCGTCAGAAACCGCCTCACCAACTCGATCGAGGGGTTGATCGACCAGGTCCACCCGACCAAGATCAAGCAGCGCACCGTCCGTGGGGTCAAGACGCTGGTCTCGGACGAGATCGCGACCGCGAAGGCGCAGGTCATCGACGAGCAGGGCCGGCCGCGGACGACTCGGCTGCTGATCGGTGGCGGAGCGCTCGCCGGACTGATCACGCTGATCCTGGTGATCGGCAAGATCAGCGCGCGTCGGGCCGCGGCGAAACCGCAGGTCGGCGTCCGGATCAAGCGCTGAACCGGTTCGCCTCGACGCCATCTCGGCTGCCCTCGCGAGCGTCCTCTCGGCGACCTGCCCAGGGAACCGGTCTAGACCCGCGAATCACGCAGGAGATTGCCGAGAGCATCCGGTGATCGACTTGCTCAAGGGTTGATAACGAAACCGCTTTATTCTTACGAAAGCCCTTACTTCTGGCGAAAAGCGCTCTAAGGTGACGAGGTGGCGCCAACGCTGGTGCCTCAGATCACACAGAAGTGAGGCCTTATGTCATTCGTTCGACCTTCGCGCCGCGTGCTCGTTGCTGCCGCGTCGATCAGCGCGGTGCTCGCCGCCGCAGCCTGCGGTAGCAGCAGTTCCAGCACCAGCCCGGGTGGCACCAGTTCGTCAGCCGCCTCGGTCGACCTCAGCAAGCAGGGCCCGACCGAGTACTGGGCCGGCAAAGACACCTCCGGGAACCTGCCCAAGCTGATTTCCGCTTTCAACGCGCAGCACCCGCAGGGCAAGGTGACCTTCCACGAGTTGCCCGACAACGCCGACCAGCAGCAGCAGCAGATGATCCAGAACACCACGATCAAGAACCCGGCCATGGGTGTCCTGAGCGTGGACGTCGTCTGGACCGCTCAGTTCGCGGCCAACGGCTACATCGTTCCGCTGCCCGCCGACAAGTTCCCGACCTCGGGCTTCCTGCCGGCCACCGTCAACTCGGCGACCTACTTCAACAAGCTCTACGCCTACCCGGCGACCTCGGATGGCGGCCTGCTGTACTACCGCAAGGATCTGCTCACCAAGGCCGGTATCACACTCTGCTCCGACGACCTGGTCGCAGATGAAGTCCGACTGCACCAAGGTGCAGGCGCTCTCGGGTGAGAGCAGCATCGGCTGCTACGCCGGTCAGTTCCAGAAGTACGAGGGTCTGACGGTGAACTTCGCCGAGGCCGTCAACGGCGCCGGTGGCGTCATCGTCGGCGACGACGGCAAGCCGAACGTGAACACGGACGCGGCCAAGGCCGGCTGGAACACGATGGTCGGCTTCTACAAGGACGGCACCATTCCCAAGGCCGCCATCACCTGGCAGGAAGAGCAGGGTCGGCAAGCCTTCCAGAACGGGAACCTGGTGTTCCTGCGCAACTGGTCCTACGTCTACAACCTGGCCAACAAGACCGACGGATCCTCCAAGATCCCCGGTGACTTCGACATCGCCCCGCTGCCCGGTCTGACCGGTCCGGGTGTCTCCAGCCTCGGCGGCCACAACATGGCCATCGCGGCGAACGCCACCAACAAGGGCACCGCGGCCGACTTCATCAAGTTCATGACCTCGGAGGCCACCCAGAAGTCGAACACGCTGGCCACGTCCAACGCACCGACGCTGACCTCGCTCTACACCGACGCCGACTCTGGTGAAGAAGTTCCCGTTCATGCCGATCCTGCTCAAGTCCATCCAGACTGCGAAGCCGCGGCCCAAGGCCGTCGACTACACCGACGTCACCCTGGCCATCCAGGACGCCGGCTACAACTCACTGCAGGGCACCAGCACCGTCGACACCGCATTCTCGGGTCTGCAGACCAAACTGCAGGGCCTGATCAAGTAGTCAGAGCCGAGCTTTTCCGGGATCCAGCGCCGCCAGGACGGGGCGCTGGATCCCACCTTTCCTGAGGAGGTAATGCGCAATGGCCACAGCCACTGCGGTAAGCAAGAGCTCGGTCGCTGCCGGCAACGACGGCCACAAGCGCAAGAAGAACGCGTTCAGTGACGGCCAGGGCCGGTTGGCCTGGATGTTGCTGGCGCCGACGATGCTGGTCATCTTCGTGATGGCCGGCATCCCCGTCATCATGTCCATCCGCCAGTCGCTGTTCGCCGACAACAGCGGCGTCGATCCCACCACCGGTCTGGTCGCCCAGGGCGAGAGCTTCGTCGGGCTGCAGAACTTCTGGCGATCTTCAGCAGTACGGACTACGGTGACCGGCAGCTACGGCCCGATCAACCGGTTCTGGAACGCCTTCATCAACACCAGCCTGATCACCATCGTCTGCGTGATCCTGGAGACCGTCCTCGGCGTGATCATGGCGCTGATCATGGCCAAGGCGTTCAAGGGTCGTGGCATCGTCCGCGCCGGCATCCTGGTGCCGTGGGCGATCCCGACCATCGTCTCGGCGCTGATGTGGAAGTTGATCTTCGACGCCAACGGCGTGATGAACAAAATTCTCGGCCACCAGATCCTCTGGCTCGCCGACACCGGTTCGTCGTTCTGGGCCATCGTCATCGCCGACACCTGGAAGACGGCGCCGTTCATCGGGCTGCTCACCCTGGCCGGGTCTGCAGACGATTCCCGCCGAGGTCTACGAGGCGGCCAAGGTCGACGGTGCGACGGCGTGGCAGACGTTCGTCCGGATCACCCTGCCGATGGTCAAGCCGACGCTGGTGGTCGCGGTGCTGTTCCGCACCCTCGACACCCTGCGGATGTTCGACCTGCCCTACGGCATGATCGGCGCCGGGCAAGTACCGGGTGGAGACCCTGTCGGTCTTCGCCTACCAGGAAGCCGACGCAGTCCGGTACGGTGCCGGCGGCGGCGTACTCGATCGATCCTGTTCGTCTACGTGCTGCTGGTGGCCTATCTGTTCGTCAAGGTGCTCGGTGCCGACGTGATCGGTGACAGCGTGTCCGAAGAAGAAGAAGAAGAAGAAGCGACGACGGCGACGCAGCGCCGGTCGCCCGGCATCGAGATGATGGGAGGGGCCCACTGATGGCCACAGCAACGATCAACCCGGCCGGAGTCCACCTGACCCAGGCCGAAGTCGCGCAGCTGGGCCAGGCCGAAGGAGAGCCCGAAGGCGCAGGTCGGCGAAGGTCGCCGTCCTACGTCGGCATGGTCCTGATCGTGCTCTACTGCATCCTGCCGTTCTACTGGATGATCGTCTCCTCGCTGCGGCTGCCGACCATGGGCCAGAGCACGGACTTCCTGCCCAGGCCGGCGTCGTTCGCCAACTTCCAGGGGTGTTCGCCGGGCAGCAACAACTTCGGTCGGTCGCTGATCAACTCGGTGCTCGTCTCCGGCGTCACCACGATCCTGACCCTGCTGGTCGGGATGGTGGCGGCCTACACCCTGGCCCGGCTGCAGTTCCAGGGCAAGGGGGCGGTGCTGTGGATCATCATGGCGTGCTCGATGTTCCCGCTGATCACCCTGATCGTGCCGCTGCTGAAGATGTTCTCCCAGACGCCGCCGTTCCAGTGGTTCCCCTACTGGATCAACACCTACCAGGCGGTGATCCTGCCGTACCTGGGCTTCGCCCTGCCGCTCGCGGTGTGGAACCTGACGGCGTTCTTCCGTCAGCTCCCGGTCGAGCTGGAGCAGGCGGCGATGGTGGACGGCTGCACCCCGGGTCAGGCGTTCCGCAAGGTGATCGTGCCGCTGGCGGCACCCGGTGTCTTCACCACGGCGATCATCGTGTTCATCGGGGCCTGGAACGAGTTCCTGGTGGCGCTGACCTTCCTGCAGGACCCGAACCGGCAGACCGCCACCGTGGCGATCAGCAAGTTCACCGGCACCACCGGCTTCGACACCCCGTACGGCACCATCATGGCCGCCGGTGTGATCGTCACCGTTCCGCTGCTCATCGCGGTGCTGATCTTCCAGCGCCGCATCGTTGCGGGCCTGACCGCCGGTGGCGTCAAGTAGCCCCGCACTGACCGCCCGTTGATCGGGCAGTGAGACCCAGCAGCCCGGGTGCCGTTCACGGCACCCGGGCTTTCTGGCTCCCAGGACATCGGTGGGCTCAACCGCCCTTGACGATGAAGGTCGCGGTGTCGCGATACTCGATACCCGCCATGGCCAGCCGCAGATCGTCCTGGCTGAATTGTTTCCGGGCCGCCGACCGGGAGAAGTTCCGACCGGCACCGTGCGGCGAGCAGCGCGAACTGCTGCGCCCAGTTGAGTTGTCGGATGTAGCCCAGAACTCCTCGGTGCCCTCGATCAGGTAGGCGAGATCGTGGTCGGGCAGGCTGATTCACCGCTGCATCGTCGACCGGGCGGTCTTGATGTGGTGGCTGACGATCTTATTGCCGACGCCCCGGATCGCCACCTCAGCCGGGGTGGCGCGCGCAATCGTCGCTGGTCAGTACGCGCACCTTCGACACGCCTACCCTGAGATGAGCAAGTACCGGCCTCGCATCTCGGCTGCTGAGCTCCAGTCCCTGCAGGTCATCTCGTAGCCCTGCGACGACCTTGCCTCAACAGTCCCAGTCGGACCTGGGGCAGGCGTGCGTCGTACCCTGAGTCAGCCTGACCGTGGAACAAACCGTTGACAGATTCAGTTATCTGTATACACTCTGTTTCAGACAGTCGTAGAGAGCGGTGATCCATGCAGACTCGAAGAGCTGCCGACGCCCAGAGTTTCGGGCTGTCGCGCACCAGCCTCTACCGACAGGCCCGAGCCGGTGAGTACGACCGCATTGCCCGAGGCCTGTACCGGCCCGCGAGCGCGCCACCGGCGGACTTCGACCTTATCGAGGCGGCCACGAGGCGTCCAGACGCGATCCTGTGCCTCGCTTCCGCGCTGGCGCATCACGACCTCATCGACGACATCCCAGATGCCTACGACCTCGCGATCCCACGAGCCACGCGCAAGCCTGCGACCCGTGGCGCGATCCGGTGGCACCACTTCGACCGCGAGACTTTCGATCTAGGCCGCGAGCCGTACCCAATTTCCGGAACCGACCTCACCATCGGGATCTACACCCCCGAGCGCTGCATCGTCGACGCGTTCCGCCTACGTAGCGCCATCGGCTATGAAGCAGCGCGCGAAGCGCTACGGACCTGGCTCGCCCACGGCGGCCAACCAGCGAAACTGGCCGTCCTCGCGCGAAAGCTGCCGCGCGCCGCCGGGCCCCTGATGAACGCGTTGGAGTTGCTGACGTGACCACGCTGTAACAGACGTCGGCTCGAGATCCTGCAGCAGGAACGGTGTTCCGCCAGCTGCAGAGGGCGGAACGGGAGGCGGGTGAAGTCGAAGGACGCAAGATCCCCACCGAGGAGTACCTAGTGCGCCACGCCCTTGAGTCCTTCCTTGCACGTTGAACCAGACGCCACATGGGCAAGCCTTCGTACTCGAAGGCGGCATTCTGCTCGCCGCGTATGGGATCGGGCGGCCAACGAAGGACGTGGACGCAGAGGCGGTGGCGACCGATCTGACCATCAAAAACCTTATGCAGATCGTGAAAGACGTGGGCTCAGTCCAAGCCATGGACAGGGTGGTGTTCGACACAGACACCATCGCCGTCGAAAAGATTCGCGAGGACGCCGAGTACTCCGGACTTCGCCTGGGTGTGAAGGTCTACATTGCGACCGCCAAGCAGACCGTTGCTTGGGATGTGTCGGCCGGCGACCCGATAGTTCCGCAGGCGCGCATGATCGAGGTCCCCAGAGTGCTCGGAGACCCGATCGCGCTGCTCGGGTACGCGCCCGAGACCATCATTGCGGAGAAGGGCGTCACCATCTCCAGCGCGGAACGACTAGCACTAGGTGGCGCGACTGCGTAGACATCGTCCAGGTCAGTAGGAACTACCCGCTCGACCACGACGAACTTGCTGAGGCGGTCGCGGCGGTGGCCCGATACCGGAACGTAGAACTGGAGCCGGCGGCCCCGCTGATGGCCGGCTATGGCGGTTTGACTGCTGCTGCTCACCACTCTGGGTCGTGGCCGAGAGAGCAGGAGGTGGTGCACCTCGCCGGAGCCAGTGACTCCGACCTGGCGTGCCACGAGTCAGGTATGGGTACAGACTCGGCCCCGCAGGCATCCCGACGGTGACGACTCCCCGGGCCGAGACCGTCGAATCGCTCTCCGGCTACGTCATCTGTGCGCCGCGAGGGAATCGAACCCCCAACCCGCTGATTAAGAGTCAGCTGCTCTGCCAATTGAGCTAGCGGCGCGCGGTGGAACACGTTACCAGTCGCGGTGCTCCAACCGAAAATCCCCCGTCCCGGCCTTGCTCACGACAACGGCTCGGCCTCGAGGACGGCCATCGCCGCACTGTGTCCGCCAAGTCCGCTGACCGCTCCGCCGCGACGGCTGCTCGACCCGCAGAGCAGCAGACCGGGCTGATCGGTGGCGACTCCCCAGCGCTCGGCCGGCGTTCCGACTCGCTCGCCGGCGGCCAGCCAGGGCCAACTGAGATCACCGTGGAAGATGTGGCCACCGGGCATCCCGACCGCGGTCTCGACGTCCAGCGGGGTCATCGTCTCGACGCATGGCCGGCCCTCGGCGTCGGTGGCCAGGCAGTCTTCGAGCGGCTCGGCCAGCGCAGTCTGCAGGCTGGCCAGAGCAGCGGCGGTCGCCTCGGCGCGCTTGCCGTCAGGGTCACTGCGGAACAGTGCGGACGGGGTGTGCAGACCGAACAGGGTGAGGGTCTGCGCGCCGGCCGAACGCAGCTCGGGTCCGAGGATCGAAGCGTCGGTCAGCGTGTGGCAGTAGACCTCGCAGGGCAGCGGATCCGGCAGTCGGCCGGCCGCAGCGCGCGCGTGGGCCGTCGCCAGTTGGCGATAGCCCTGGTTGACGTGCAGCGTGCCGGCGAAGGCGACCCGGGGATCCATCCCGGAGCGCAGCCGGGGCAGCCGACTGAGCACCATGTTGATCTTGAGCTGGTTGCCCTCGACCGGCACCGGCGACCGGCCGAGCAGCCGGTCGAGTTCGGCCTCGGCGCAGTTGGCCAGCACGGTCGGGGCGCTCAGCGTACGGCCGTCGGCCAGCTCGACCCGCCAGCCGCCAGCGTCGCCGTCCAGGCTCGTCACCCGGGCCTCGGTCAGTACTGTCGCGCCCGCTTGTCTGGTCGCTGCGGTCAGGGCGTCGGCGACCGCGCCCATTCCGCCCACCGGCACCTTCCACTCACCGGTCCCGTTGCCGATCACGTGGTAGAGAAAGCAGCGGTTCTGGTGCAGGTGATCGTCGTCCGCGCCGCTCTCGGTCCCGATCAGTGCGTCGGTCAGCACGGTGCCGCGGATCAGGTCGTCGTCGAAGGTCGCCTCGATCAGCTCACCGATCGGACGCTCGGTCACCGCCCGCCACAGCTCCGAGCCGATCCGCGTTTGCAGATCTTCGGCCCTCGGCAACGGATCGGTCAGGGTCGGGGCCACCGCCGAGGCCAGCTTCGCCAAGCGAGACATGGAAACGCTGCCACGCCCGATGTTCGTCGTCCCGGCCGGTGCGACGACGGAACGAGGTGGCGGTGGCGGCGCCTTCTCGACGTTCGACCAGCAGACCGTCGGCGCCGGCCTCGTCGAGGTAGGGGCTGTAGGAGGCCACCGAACGGGATCGCAGCTCGATTCCCAGACCGAGATCGGTGACGATCCGCTCCGGCAGCAGCGAGACCAGATAGCTGAACCTGGAGATCCGGGCCGATACGCCGGGGAAGAGCTGCTCGCCGGCCACCGCACCACCGAGCCGGTCACGGGCCTCGCAAATCGTCACCGCACGACCGGCCCGCGCCAGATAGGCCGCGGCTACCAGGCCGTTGTGTCCGCCGCCGACGATGATCACGTCGGTCTGATCGGACACGCTCGCACTCAGCGGGGTCCGCCGGTGGCCGAGCAGCGCTCGAGTTCGTCCTCGCTCAACTCCAGATCGGCCGCCCGGGCGGAATCGGTGATCGACTCCGGCCGGCTCGAGCCCGGGATCGGGATCACCCGCTCGCCCAGACTCAACTGCCAGGCCAGGATGACCTGTTGGGGACTCACTCCGTGGTCGGACCCGATCTCGGCGAAGGCGGCGAACCGGTCGCCGATGTCGGCAGCACCGCCCGCCCCGCTGAGCGGACTCCACGGCAGGAAGGCGATCTCGTGCTCTTCGCAGTAGTCCAACTCGTCCTGCGACGAACGGAAGGCGGGGGAGAACTCGTTCTGCACGCTGACCAGGCCGCCGGGGCCGAGCACCTCGACGGCGATCTCGATCTCTTCGACGTTGGCGTTAGAGATGCCGATGGTCTTGACCAGCCCTTCGTCCTGCAACGTCTTGAAGTTGCCGATCGCCTCGGCGTAGATCATCGAACGGTCCGGCCGGTGCCACTGGTAGAGGTCGATCACGTCGACCTGCAAGGCCGTCAACGAGGCCTGCACCGCACGACGCAGGTAACTCAGCGAGGCGTCCCGGCCCCAGCTTTCGCCTGCACTTCGGGTGATGCCGCCCTTGGTGCCGATCACGATGTCGTCGGTGCTGCCGGAGTAGCTGCGCAACGCCTTCCCGACGATCTGTTCGTTGTGGCCCATCACGTCCCAGCTGGGCGCGTAGATGTCGGCGGTGTCGATGAAGGTGATGCCGGCGTCCAGGGCCGCGTGGGTGGTGGCGATCGCCTGGTCCTCGCTCGGGTAGGTCTCTCGTCCGAGCGAGAACTGCATCGCCCCGAAGCCGATTGCGGAAACGGTGAACGGTCCGAGCTGTCGGGTTTTCATGATCAGGACTCTAATCCGAGGCTGTCTGGTCGGAACCTCAGCGGGTCCCGCGGCGGACGGCGGCCAGTCGTTGGCGCCGCAGTTCGGAGATCTCAGGCTCGTCCGACGGGTCGAGTTCGACGTCCAGGGCGGTGGCGATCAGATGGTCGGCCAGGGCCGGGTTGCGGGCCAGTACGGGCCCGTGCGGGTAGGTCCCGATCACCGTCGAGCTGACGGCGCCCTCGGTGCCGGAGTTGTCGTTGCCGACCCCGATCTCGACGTCGGCCAGCGGCGTCACCCCGGGGCCCAGCCGGGTGTAGCCGCCATGATTTTCGAAGCCGGTCAGGTATTGCTCGTCACCGTGCTGTCCCCGCCAGCGGCTCAGGATCTCACCGACCGCACGGACCGGGCCCCGGGTGGTGGTCACGTCGAGCAGCCCGAGGCCGTCGATCACCGTGTCCTGCTCGCCGACGGTGAAGGTCTGGCCGACGATCTGGTAGCCGGCACAGACGGCGAAGACCACGGCCCCTCGTTCGGCCGCCCGGTGCAGACCGCCGTCGGCTTGCAACGCTTGCACAGCAGAGATCTGGGCCGCATCCTCACCGCCGCCCAGCAGATAGATGGAGCCGTCGTCGGGGAGCGGGTCGCCCGGCTCGACCACGCTGAGTTCCGGCGCGAAGCCGTGCCGGGCGAGTCGTTTGACCAGCACCGTCGCGTTGCCGCGGTCGCCGTAGATACCGAGCAGCGACTGGTAGACCAGGACCACCCCGACCCGGCCGCGGCTGCCGGCCCGGTTCACAGGCCGCCCATCTTCCGCAGTCGTTGGAACGGTGTGTAGGTCGCCAGGACATCCACCCGCTCGCGATGGCCGCGGACCGCCTCGGCGAGATCGGGCACGCAGCGGTAGTCGACGTCGGTGTAGGAGAGCCGGACGGCGAGATCCTGGGCCCGCGGACCGGTCGCGATCACCGTCCGGCCGGCGAGCTGTTCGTACTCCACATCCCACAGCCAGGACACGTCCCGTCCGTCCGCCGCGGCGGAGTCGATGGCCAGGATCACCGTCTCGGTGTCGGCCAGCGGCAGCGCCTCAGCCCAGCCGGCCGGGTTCTTGGCCAGCACCAGCCGGGCGGTCGTCTCACCGAAGGTGGCGGTGCCGAAGCGTCCGGCCGGGGCTGAGACGGTACGCATCCCGCGGACGGCGGCGTCGCGGTCGACGCCCAGCACGTCGGCGGCGGCCAGGGCACAGGCGGCGTTACTCACGTTGAACGCGCCGGGTAGCTGCAGTCGGGGGGTGATCACGCTGCCGTCGGGGCAGTGGATCGTGTCCTCGACCACCCGGTAGTCGGCTGCGGGTTCGGCCAGCTCGCAGCCGCTGCAGCGCCAGCGGCCGCCCGGGCCGCCGACGTGGTCGGGCTGATCGCGCAGCAACTGAGCTCCGCAGCTGGGGACACAACGACGAGTCCTGGGTCCAGACCGTCGCGGTGTCGACCCAGACCACCGAGCGGGCGGTCTGGGCGGCCCAGACGATCAGCGGCTCGTCGGCGTTGGCCACCACGACCGGGCCGTCTCTCGCCGGCCCGTTCCAGCGCGATGCGCCAGCTCTGGCCGAGCGAGGTGATCTCGTGGTGCCGGTCGAGCTGGTCGCGGCTGAAGTTCAACAGGACCAGAACTTCCGGCCGGCCGAGCCGGACGACGTCGGCCACCACCCGCTCGTCGGTCTCCAGCACGGCGTGTCGGCGACGCGGACGCTCGGACAGCGCCGAGGCGATGCCGTGGTGCAGGTTCGCGCCGTCGGCGTTGTGCACCAGCTGTCGCGGGTCGGGCAGCGACTCGCGGACCGCCGCGGCCAGCAGGTGGGTGGTGGTGGTCTTGCCGTTGGTGCCCGACACCATGGCGATCCGCTTTCCGGTCAGCAGCTTGGCCAGCGCCTGCGGGTCCAGCCGGAGCATCAGGGTGCCCTTGATGGAGGCACCACTACCCCGGCCGGCCAGTCGCGAGGCGAACGAGGCCAGCGTGCCTGCGCCGGTGGCCGCCTTCAGCCGGAGTTTGGCTGTCGGCCCGAGACGGCGGAGTGGATGGGTGATCGGCACGACCACATTGTTCCTCATCGGGCGGTTGCCGACGGGGAGGAGTGGGCTCAGTAGACCTGCGGTCCCGCCGGGTCGGGCAGGATCTGGGTCGGCTCGTCGTAGCCACTGGGGTACTGGTTAATCGGGTAGGGCGCCGTCGGCTGCGACCGGGGATAGTGCTGGGGTGGCAGGGCCGGGCGCTGTGGTTGCGACGGGTAAGGCGACGGGTAGGACGTCGGATAGCCGTAGCCGGGCGGTGGTCCATAGTTGATCACCACGGCCTGGCGGGTCTCACCCACGCAGGCCAGCACCAGGGCGGCGATCCAGCCGACCACTGTCCAGCCGAGAAAGATGTTGATCAACACCACCGGCGCCAGGCTGCGTCGGCTCCGGGTCGCGGCGATCGCCCACGGCAGGAGATAGAGGCTGGTCAGCACGGTCAGAACCCAGGCGACGACAACGTGCCCGGTCGAGCAGCGGGACTGCAGCGGTAGGACAACCTGGGTCGGATAGCCGTACGGGACGGGGGGACTCACGATGCCTCCTGCCGGTCACCGACGCCGGGACGAGGAATGGGGTGAGTGACGGGACTCGAACCCGCGACCCCCTGGACCACAACCAGGTGCTCTACCAACTGAGCTACACCCACCACGCGTCCGGCCTTGAGCAGTGTAGCGGGACGGGACAGCCCCGCCGAAATCACTTCGCGGGTGGTTCGACCGCATCCGGCGTGACCGGTGCCGGGGCGGCGGGTTCCGGCGGGGCGGACTGCTCGTTGGTCCCGGCGCCGGTGAGCGCGCCCGCATGCCGGGCGGCGATCTGCTTCGCGGTGGCCGAATCCGGTCCGGGCAGCGGAACGAAGATCGCCTCACGGTAGAACCGCAGCTCCTCGATCGACTCCTGGATGTCGGCCAGGGCGCGGTGGTTGCCCTGCTTGGCGGGAGATTGGTAATAGCTGCGGGGGAACCACCGGCGGGCCAGTTCCTTGACGCTGGAGACGTCGACGTTGCGATAGTGCACGAACGCCTCGAGCGTCGGCATCTCCTTGGCCAGGAAGGCGCGGTCGGTGCCGATGGTGTTGCCGGCCAGCGGGGCCCGTTTGCCGTCGGGGATCTGTTGGCGCAGATAGTCCAGCACCAACTGTTCGGCCTCCGCCCGGGCGACGCCCGCGTCCAGCTCTCCAGCAGGCCCGAGGACTAGTGCATCTCTCGGACGAAGTCGCCCATCTGCTCCAACGCGGCCGCGCTCGGCTTGATCACCACGTCGATGCCGTCGCCGAGGACGTTGCAGATCGCCGTCGGTGACCAGAGCGGCGACTTCGATCAGTTCGTCGTGCTCGAGATCCAGACCGGTCATCTCACAGTCGATCCAGACCAGGTGTTCGTTACTCACCGGGCTAACTCTAGACCGGCCGGGCGGCCCGGCCGAGGTTAGAGTGGTCCGGTCGGGCCCCGGTGGCCAAATGGATAAGGCAGCGAGCTTCTACCTCGCCGATTGCGGGTTCGATTCCTGCCCGGGGCGCAGTAACCTCACCCGCCCGTCCGGATTGCCTGCAGCTCGTGTCCTGAACGACCTCTCAACTGCCTCCGGCACTGAGTACCCTGGGCGTCGTGTCCGCAGGAGAGATGACTCAGCCGCATCGTGCTCTGTCGCCCTCGCCGTCGTCGGAGACCCGCAAGGCGAAGCGGCTGCGGTCGTTCGGTCCAATCCGCCGCCGGCCCAAGGACGATCCGAGTCGGCTGGCCGCCCGCTCCGGAGTGCCGGTAGCTCCGGACCTGTCCCAGCCGCTGCCGAAGCGGCTGCTGAAGAAGCGGCTGTTCTGGCTCGAGCGTCGTCATGGTGATCGTCTACGCCACGCTGCTGGTGCTGCTGTATCAGCAGGTGGTTCCCGATCACCGCACGTCCACCGGCATCATTCCCGGGCTGGGCACCGAAGCGGTCGCCGAAGGCGACCAAATACGCCGCGCTCACCGTCATCCCGCTGTCGTTGCTGTTCATGTGGACCGACCGGTTCCGTCCGCAGCGGCTCTGGATCTGGTTCATGACCCTGGGCTGGGGTGCGTGCGTCGCCACCTTCGTCGCTGCCCAGGTCAACAGTTGGGCCGCCGGTCACCTGTCGATCCTCGGCGACGGCGACCCGGCGAGTGCGGCCCGGGCGGCGATCTACGTTGCCCCGTGGGTGGAGGAGGCGTGCAAGGGCACCGTCTTGTTCTGGCTGGCCATCTTGATCCGCTACCAGTTCGTCAGTCGGATCAGTGGCGTCGTGCTGGCCGGTCTGTCCGGGGCCGGCTTCGCCTTCGTGGAGAACATCCTCTACTACGGCCGGGCCTACCACTACGCCTCGCAGAACATCGGGGTCAACCCGGACCAGGTGCTGCAGCAGCTGTTCGTGCTGCGCGGGGTCAAGACCTTCTTCGGCCACCCGCTGTTCACCTCGATGACCGGCATCGGCCTGGCCATCGGCATCCGCTCCAAGAGCAAGGTCGTCCGGATCGTCGCGCCGCTGGCCGGCTACTGCGCCGCCGCGTTCCTGCACATGTCGTTCAACACCACGGCCAGCCTGTTCCAGGGCACCCAGCTGGTGTCATCTACTTCACCGTCGCCCTGCCGCTGGTGCTCGCGCTGGTGATCTTCGTGTCCGGCAGCTGTTTCGTGAGGGCCGGCTCATCCGGGAGCGGCTGACCGACTACGTGCGGGTGGGCTGGCTGCCGGAATCCGACGTGATGCCGTTCAGCCGGCTCCGGATCCGGCAGCGGGCGCTGTGGCACGCGCTGTGGTCGGCCCGCGAACGTTCGTCGCGACCATCCAGTTGCAGCGCAGCGCGACCGAGCTGGCCTACCTGCGGGACGCGATGAGCCGAGGGTTGGTCGACGCAGGCCGGACTGGCCCGGGAGAAGGAGCCTGTTGGCCCGGATCCGGGCGCTGCGACCGGCGCCGGCGTCATCCAGCCCACCGGCCGGGCTCCCTACCCGAAGCTGCGCCGGCGGCAGCGGGAGCTGGCCCCGGGTGGCTACGCGCCGGCCAGCTATCCCGGCCCGGCCGGGCTCGGCGGCAACTTCCCGGCGACTCCGGGCAGCGCACCGATCGGACCGGCCGCCGTTCAGTTCTCCGAGGTCGACCCGGAATGGAAGCCCCCCGGCAGCTGAGTCTCGGTTGTCCACAGCTGGGGTGGTCTCCGGAGCGCTGTCCACAGGGGTCCGGCTAGGGGGTCCGATCGGGCCTCCGTGGCAGAAGGCTGGTTCAGACGGTGCGAAGGCCGTCTCAGAACCCGAGGAGTAGCCATGGAAGCCATGATCAGCATGACCGGCCACGTCGGCGGCGACGTCGAAGCGCGTCCGACCCGACTGACCCAGACCACGTCGGCCACCTTCCGGCTGGCGTGTACGCCGCGGATCCGGCGCCGCGGCGACTGGGCCGACGGCGAAACCACGTGGCTCACCGTCACCTGCTTCCGGGCCCTCGCCGAGAACGTGGCCGCCAGCCTGCACAAGGGTGATCCGGTGGTCGTGGTCGGCAAGCTGCGGACGCAGATCTGGAACGACGACCAGGGCGAGCGGCACGAGCGGACGGTGCTCGAGGCGAGTTCGGTCGGTCACGACCTGGCCCGCGGCACCACCGAGTTTCGGCGGGTCGAACGGTTCGCCGGAACCGACGAGGACGGTCGGGAGATCGGCGAGATGATCACCAGCGTCGAGGCGGCCACCGCGTCCGACCCGACCCCGGAGCCAACCCCGGAGCCGATGTCGAAGCCGATGTCGGAGCCGAGCGCAACGGGCACCGGGCGGCTGCGGGAACCGGTCGGGGCGAACGCCGCCTAGTCCGGGCGCCGGCCCGGCCACCGGCCGGCCGACGAGGTGGTCTGCGAGGTGATCCAACCGAATGGCCTTGGGTTGGGTCCGGCCGCTAAGTTGGACTACTGGCCCGCGCAGGTGGCGGGCGGCTCGCGGCTCGGTGAAATCCGACTGCAGCCTCTTGGTCGTTCACAGCCCGAAGGAAACCTCACACACCATGGCCGAGTTCATCTACTCGCTGCACAACGTCCGCAAGGCGCACGGCGACAAGGTGGTGCTGGACAACGTCACGCTGGACTTCTTGCCCGGCGCGAAGATCGGGGTCGTCGGGCCGAACGGCACCGGCAAGTCGACCCTGCTCAAGCTGATGGCCGGGCTGGACACCGCCAACAACGGCGAGGCCCGGCTCGGCAAGGACGCCACCGTCGGCATCCTGCTCCAAGAGCCGCCGCTGACCGAGGGCAAGACAGTGCTGGAGAACGTCGAGGAGGGTGTCGGCGAGACCAAGCAGATGCTGGACCGGTTCAACGAGATCTCCGAGGCGATGGGTGACCCGGACGCCGACTTCGACGCCCTGCTGGCCGAGATGGGCGACCTGCAGACCGAGCTCGACCGTCGTCAGGCCTGGGAGATCGAGTCCCAGCTCGAGCAGGCGATGGACGCGCTGCGCTGTCCGCCCGGCGATGCCCAGGTCGACGTGCTCTCCGGGGGTGAGCGACGGCGGGTGGCACTGTGCAAGCTGCTGCTGCAGCAGCCGGATCTGCTGCTGCTCGACGAGCCGACCAACCACCTGGACGCCGAGTCGGTGAACTGGCTGGAGAGTCACCTCAAGGCCTACCCCGGCGCCGTGCTGGCCGTCACCCACGACCGGTACTTCCTGGACAACGTGGCCGAGTGGATCCTGGAGATCGACCGCGGTCGCACCTTCCCTTACGAGGGCAACTATTCGACCTACCTCGACACCAAGCGGTCCCGACTGCAGCTCGAGGGCCGCAAGGACGCCAAGCGGGCCAAGATCCTGGATCGCGAGTTGGACTGGGTCCGGTCGAGCCCGAAGGCGCGCCAGGCCAAGAACCGGGCCCGGCTGGCCCGCTATGAAGAGCTTGCCGCCGAGGCCGACCGGGCCCGCAAGCTGGACTTCGAGGAGATCAACATCCCCTCCGGTCCGCGGTTGGGCAGCCAGGTGCTCGACGCGGACAAGCTGGTCAAGGGCTTCGGCGACCGGCTGCTGTTCGACGGGTTGAGCTTCTCGCTACCGCGGGCCGGGATCGTCGGCATCATCGGTCCGAACGGGGTCGGCAAGTCCACGCTGTTCCGGATGATCGTCGGCGAGGAGACCCCGGATTCGGGCTCGCTCAAGCTCGGCAGCACGGTCGGCATCTCCTACGTCGACCAGGGTCGCGGAGGGTTGGATCCGAAGAAGAACGTCTGGGAGCTGGTGTCCGACGGGCTGGACTTCATCAAGGTGGCCAACTTCGAGGTGCCGTCGCGGGCCTACGTGGCGTCCTTCGGCTTCAAGGGCCCGGATCAGCAGAAGCCGTCCGGGGTGCTTTCCGGCGGCGAGCGGAACCGGCTCAATCTGGCTCTCACCCTGAAGATGGGCGGCAACCTGTTGCTGCTCGACGAGCCGACCAACGACCTCGACGTCGAAACCCTGCAGTCGCTCGAGGACGCCTTGCTGGAGTTCCCTGGCTGCGCCGTCGTGGTCTCCCACGATCGGTGGTTCCTGGATCGGGTCGCGACCCACATCCTCGCCTGGGAGGGCGACGATGAGGAGCAGGCCCAATGGTTCTGGTACGAAGGCAACTTCGCCGACTACGAGCAGAACAAGGTCGAGCGGCTCGGCGCCGAGGCCGCGCGTCCGCACCGGGCAACCCACCGCCGCCTCACCCGCAGCTGATCAAGCTGTGTACGGCGAACGTCTGCTCGCGCTGCCCGGCCCTCCCGGGTCGGCAGCCGGCAGGCTGGCCGAGGGGCTCGCCGGTTCGCTGATCTGGACCAGTGAACCGGAGCCCGTTCCCTCGCCGACGGATCAGGCTGTGCTGCCTGACGGATGCATGGATCTGATCTGGCTGAACGAGCAGTTGGTGGTCGCCGGGCCGGACACCGAGCCCTGGTTCGGTGCCGTCGCCGGATTCGATGAAGACACCGGCGCTGCGGCAGGCTGCCAGCTGATCACCGGGGTGCGTTTTGCCTCCGGCGTCGCGCCCTCGATCCTGGGGGTGCCGGCCGCCGAACTCCGCAATCGACGGGTTCCGCTGGCCGAGCTCTGGCGCCGAACCGAGGTCTGTCGCTGGGAGGATCGGGCGCGACGCCTGGGTGCGGCACCGGTCCTGACCGAGCTGAGCGCCCGCAAGCTCGGCGAGAACGAGCCGGACCGACGGATCCGGCAGGTCGCCCTCGGCTGTGCCCGGGCGCGACCGGTCCCCGAGATCGTCGCCGCCACCGGCTGGAGCGAGCGGACGCTGCACCGGCACTGCCTGACCAGTTTCGGCTACGGCGCCAAGACGCTCACCCGGGTGCTCCGGTTTCGGCGCGCCACCGCACTCATCGGTGCCGGCGTTCCCCTGGCCGACGCGGCGGCCCGATGTGGCTACGCCGACCAGCCGCACCTGAGCCGCGAGGTGAGAGAGTTCGCCGGACGTTCGCCGGCCACCTTCGCGCCGTGAACCGTCCGGCCGGCGCGTGATCGCTCAGGCCTGAGGGTCGGGTAGGGCGGCGAACAGGTCGACGGTGTTGCCGTCCGGATCGTGCAGCACTGCGTAGCGCATCCCCCAGAACGCGTCCCACGGCGAGAGATGCCCGCTGCCTCCGGCAGCCGAGAGTTCGGCGTAGCAGGAGTCGACCTCGGCCGGGTCGTCGCAGCCGAAAGCGACAGCCAGCCGATGACCGCCGGTCGGGGCCGACCAGTTCTCGTCGAAGCTGCGGATGGTGTCCTCGGTGTCCCAGGCCACCCGTAGGCCACCGGGCAGCTCTGCCTCGACGTGCGGTTCGGCGTCGCTGCCGTCCGGGATGTCCAGGCCGAGTTTGCGGTAGAAGGCCAGCGAACGTGCCATGTCGCCGACCACGATCTCGATCACCTTCAGCTGTGGAGTCATGCCGAGAGCCTAAAGACCACCGCCGACGTCCGTCTTGAACGAATCGGCCAACTCCGGCTGGCAGCATGGTCCATCGTGACCACCCCTGAACCCGAGTATCTGCGGGCCAACCGCGCCAACTGGGACGATCGGGCCCGGCTGCACGTCGACTCGCCGGACTACCGGGTTGCCGACTTCGACCGACCGGACTTCCTCAGCGATGCCGTCTCGTTCGACCTGCACAGGCTCGGCGACGTGGCCGGGCAGCGTGGCATCCATCTGCAGTGCCACATCGGCACCGACACGATCAGCCTCAGCCGGCTCGGTGCGACGATGACCGGGCTCGATCTGTCGCCGGAGTCGATCGATCAGGCGCGTCGGTTCGCCGAACGGACCGGCGTCGAGGTCGACTGGGTGGTCGCCGACGTCTACGACGCGGTGCCGGCCCTCGAGCGCGCCGGTCTGCGGTCTGCCGACTACGACCTCGTCTACGTCAGCCTCGGCGCGCTGAACTGGCTACCGAGTCTGACCCGCTGGGCCGCGGTGGTGGCGGCGGTGCTGCGGCCCGGCGGACGCCTGTTCATCCGCGACGTCCACCCGCTGCTCGGGTCCTTACAGTACGGCCGCGAGGACGGTCTACTGGTGATCGACCAGCCCTACTTCGAGGTCGCCGCAGCTTCCGTCATCGACGAGCCGCACAGCTACGTGGCCACCAGCCGGCCACTGACCGCCACCGTCAGTCACCAGTGGAACCACGGCGTCGGTGACCTGATCGGGGCCGTCGTCGCCGCCGGGCTGAGGGTGACCGGCTTCGTCGAACACCGGAGCGCCCCGTTCGCCGCCCTCGGCGATCTGGTCGAGTCGATCGGCGGCGGCGAGTTCCAACTTGTCGACCGTCCCGAACGGCTACCGCAGAGCTTCACCCTGCAGGCCACCCGCGACTGAGCTGGCTGATACTGAGCTGGCTGAGACTGAGCTGGCTGATACTGAGCTGGCTGAGACTGAGCTGGCTGAAGGGGGGCGCCGACCACGCAGCAGCAGCTCGGCCAGGGTGATGGCCTGACGATCGGCCAGTTCGGCCAGCTGCGTCCGGCAGGAGAACCCGTCGGCCAGCACCAACGCGTCGGGCCGGGCCCGGACCGCGGGCAACAGATCGTGCTCGGCCACCTTCACCGAAACCTCGTAGTGGCCGCGTTCGACACCGAAGTTGCCGGCCAGCCCGCAACAGCCGCCGACGGTGGTCATCGTCGCGCCGGTCGCGGCCAACAGCGCGGCGTCGGCCTGCCAGCCGATCACCGACGCGTGGTGGCAGTGCGGTTGGGCCACGATGTCGGTACCGGACAGATCCGGGGCGCTCCAGCCCGGCGTGCTGGTCAGCAACTCGGCCAGCGTCTGGACGCCGGCGGCCACCACGGCCACCCGCGGGTCGTCCAGCAGTTCGGGGGCATCGCTACGCCAGACCGCCAGGCAGGACGGCTCCAGACCGACGATCGGCGTCCCGGCCACCGCGTGCGGGTGCAACTGGTCGAGAGCGCCACGCAGCTGGTTCCGGGCTCCGTCGAGTTGGCCGGTACTGATCCAGGTCAGGCCGCAGCAGGCCGGGCGCTCCAAGAACTGCGGGGCGTAGCCGGCGTCCTCCAGCACCTCGACGGCCGCCTGGACGCCGCCACCGGTGAAGCAGTCGGAGAACGAGTCCACCCACAGGATCACCGGTCGCGTCGCCGGCTGGCCGCCGGACCGCTGACCGATCCGCGCTCGGCCGCTGGCGCTGGCGGCGGCGAACCGGGGCAGACTGCGCCGTTGGTCGACCCCGGCACTCCAGCGCACCACGGATCGCAGCCCGGGCATGGCGGTGCTGGCGTTGATCACGCCGGCCAGACCGGGCACCCGGGTGATCAACCGGCCCCAGCGGGGCAGCCAGCCGAGCGCGTAATGGCTGCGGGGTCGCAACCGGCCGCGATAGCTGTGATCGAGCACCTGAGACTTGTAGGCCGCCATGTCGATCCCGGTCGGGCAGTCGCGGCGGCAGCCTTTGCAGCTCAGACAGAGATCCAGCGCCTCATGCACCTCCGGCGAGCGGTAGCCGTCGGTGATCAACTCGCCGTTGATCATCTCCTGCAGCGCTCGTGCCCGGCCGCGGGTGGAGTCCTTCTCATTCCCGGTGGCCAGGAAGGACGGGCACATCACGCCGAGCCCGGGGGTGGTGTCGGCCAAACACTTGCCGACTCCGGTGCAGTGGTGCACCTCGGCGTTCAGCTGCGGATCGGCCAGCGCCAGCGGGGTCCGGCGAGCCTGCGGCATCCGTAGGTCGGCGTCCAGCGGACGCGGCGCGGCCAGCACGCCGGGGTTCAGCGCGTTGTCCGGATCGAAGATCGACTTCACCGCCCCGAACAGCTCGATCGCCTCCGGCGAGTACATCCGCGGCAACAGCTCCGAGCGGGCCCGGCCGTCGCCGTGCTCACCCGACATCGAACCCCCGAAGCTCGCGACCAGGTCGGCCGCCTGCTCGACGAACGAGCGGTAGACCGCCACGCCGCCGTCGTCACCGAGCGGGAAGTCGATCCGGATGTGGGTGCAGCCGTCGCCGAAGTGACCGTAGGGCAGCCCGGTCAGCTCGTGGTCGGCCATCAGCTGGTCGAAGGCCCGCAGGTAGCGGCCCAGGTGTTCCGGCGGCACCGCCGAGTCCTCCCAGCCGGCCCACGCGGGTCGGCGCAGGCTGACACTGGCCAGCCCGGCGCCGTCCTCCCGGATCTTCCACAACGCCAGGGCCTGAGCCGGGTCGGAGACCACGAAACCGTCCAGACAGCCGGACGCGGCCAGCACCCTTGCCGCCCGGGCCGCCACTTCGCCGACGTCGTCGCCGGCCAGCTCGACGAACATCCAGCCGGCGCCGCGGGGCAGTGGCGGCACGGCGGCCGCTCCGTGCTGGGCCCGGACCACGTCGACGATCCGGGAGTCGATGCCCTCACAGGCCCGCGGGTCGTGGGCCAGGATGGCCGGCGTCGCGTCGGCGGCTTCGGCCATGTTCGGGTAACCGAGCGCGACCATGATCGTGTGCGGTGGGTCGGCGACCAGGCGGACGGTGGCGTTCAGCATCACCCCGAGGGTGCCTTCGGTGCCGGCCAGGAACCGGGCGACGTCGAAGCGCCGCTCGGGCAGCAGATGCTCCAGGCTGTAGCCGGAGACCTGCCGGCCGAACCGGCCGAATTCGGTCCGGACAGTGCCGAGGTTGTCAGTGATGAGTTGCTGCAGTCGACCGAGTGTCGGCGAACCGCTCGGACGGTTGTCGTTGGTCACCGTCAGCCGTTCGCCCGACCCGGTGACGACGTCCAGGGCGAGCACGTTGTCGGCGGTCTTGCCGTAGCCCAGGGCGCGCGGGCCGCAGGCGTTGTTGCCGATCATCCCGCCGATGGTGCAGCGGGTGTGAGTGGACGGATCAGGCCCGAACCGCAGTCCGTACGGCGCAGCCGCGCGTTGCAGGACGGCCTGGACGACCCCCGGCTCGACGGTGGCCGTCCGTGCCTCGGGGTCGACCGACAGGACGTGGTTGAGGTGTTTGGAGGTGTTGAGGATGATCCCGGTCCCGATCGCGTTGCCGGCGATCGAGGTGCCGCCGCCCCGGGCGGTGATCGGCAGGCCCAGTTCGCGGGCGACCCCGATGACGTCCACCAGTTCGGCGGTGCTGCGAGGCCGCGCCACCGCCTGCGGAACGACCCGGTAGACCGAGGCGTCGGTGGAGAAGATGCCCCGGGTCAGCGCGGAGCTGTCGATCACCTCGGTCAGGCCGTAGCGGCGGCGTGCCTCCTCCAGCCCGCGCGCCGACTGGGTGACGGAGGAGGCATCAGAACGCAGCAGACTGGGCATCGTGGTCCATGCTAATCGGCCGGGCAGCAGCCACCCGCCGACAGCTCAGCGCCGGGCGACTCAGCGGGCGGTGCTCTCGTGCGGCACGGCGAGGACGGCGTCGAAGACCCGACCCACCGCGGCATAGTCCTCGGCGCTGACGGCCTCGACGAAGTTCCGCCGGACCGCGGCCACGTGACTGGGAGCGGCGGTTCGGATCAGCTCGATGCCCTTGTCGGTCAGTTCGGCCCAGACGCCGCGTCGGTCGGTCGGACAGGTGCTCCGTTCGACCAGTTCGGCCTTCTCCATCCGAGTGATCGTGTGGGTCAGCCGGGACCGCGACTGGTGCACGGCGTCGGCCAGCTCCGACATCCGAACCCGGCCGTCGGAGGATTCGGAGATGGCGACCATGATCTCGTACTCCGGCAGGTCGATCCCGAACTTGCGCAGATCGGCGTCCAGCCGCTCGAACAGGCGGGCGTTGCCGAGCAGGAAAGAGCGCCAGACGCGCTGTTGCTCGTTGCTCAGCCACGCGGGCCGCTTGGTGGCCGCCATGGGCGTCACAATATCGCAGCTACGGCTCGAACTTGAGGATTCAACTGCCCTCGTCGTCCCGGCGAAGAGTAGTATTCCGTTTGTTACTGGCCAGTAACAAACGGCTGGGCACGATCGATCGGACGTACGGGAGGACGACGATGCGGCGCACCCTGTTCACCGAGGACCGCGAGGCGTTCCGCGGCGCCTGGGCCGGGTCCAACGAGATCGTGAAGGACATCATCAGCCGCGATCTCGGTCTGTGATCCGGCCCGGGGTTCGGCTCCGAATAGACGTTCGGCACACTGGAAATCTGTACTTCGAGCAAGGAGGCAACGATGCCTGAAGCCGTCATCGTCTCGGCCACCCGGACCCCGATCGGTCGCGCCGGCAAGGGGTCACTGACCACCGTCCGGCCGGACGACCTGGCCGCCGGGATCATCTCGGCCGCGCTGGCCAAGATCCCTGGTCTGGACCCGCGCACCCTGGACGATCTGTATCTCGGCTGCGCCGAGCCGCACGACGAGCACGGCGGCAACATGGCCCGTCGGGTCGGCGTCCAGCTCGGTCTGGACGGCGTCGGCGGCGCGACCATCAACCGGTTCTGCGCCTCCAGCGTGCAGACCGCGCGGATGGCCTTCCACGCGATCAGGGCTGGGGAGGGTGACGCGTTCGTCAGCGCCGGGGTGGAGTGTGTCTCCCGCTATCGCAACTTCGGTTCCGCCGGCGTCGATCCGACCGACACCCAGAACCCGCTGTTCGGCGACGCCCAGGCCCGCACGGTGGCCACCGCCGAGCACAACACCCACTGGCACGACCCACGCGACGACGGCGACCTGCCCGACGTCTACATCAGCATGGGCCAGACCGCCGAGAACGTGGCCACCCTGCGCGGCATCGGCCGGGCCGAGCAGGACGAGTTCGGCGTCCGCTCCCAGAACCTGGCCGAGAAGGCGATCGCCAACGGGGTCTTCGAGGCCGAGATCACCCCGGTCCGGCTGCCCGACGGCCGGTTGGTCAGCACCGACGACGGTCCGCGGGCCGGCACCACGATCGAAGGCGTCTCCTCGCTGAAGCCGGTGTTCCGGCCCAACGGCACGGTCACCGCCGGCAACTGCTGCCCGCTCAACGACGGTGCCGCCGCGGTGGTGATCATGAGCGAGACCCGGGCCGAGGAGCTCGGACTGACCCCGCTGGCCCGGATCGTCTCTACCGGGGTCAGTGCGCTCAGCCCGGAGATCATGGGCCTGGGTCCGGTCGAGGCCAGTCGTCGGGCGTTGGACCGGGCCGGGATGTCGATCACCGACATGGATCTGTACGAGATCAACGAGGCGTTCGCCGTCCAGGTGCTGGCCTCGGCCGCCGACCTCGGGATGGATCTGGACAAGCTGAACGTGCACGGCGGCGCCATCGCCCTCGGGTCACCCGTTCGGCTCGACCGGCGCCCGGATCATGACCACGCTGCTGAACGCGATGCAGCTGCGCGACGCCGAGTTCGGGCTGGAGACGATGTGCGTCGGCGGCGGCCAGGGGATGGCGGTCATTCTGCAGCGGATGTCCTGATCGGGTTGATCTCGACGCTGTCCTGACTCCGACCCGGCAGCGACCCATTAGGCTCGATGCCGTGGACAAAGTTGCCGATCGTCTCGCGGCACGCCCGGAGTCGGTCGGCGAGATGCTGCTCTCCAGGTGGCCAAGTCCGGCCCGAAGGAGGCCTACCGCTATCTCGAGGGCCAGAACGGATCTCAGCGCTGGGTCTCGCTGACGTGGGACAGGCCAAGGACCAAGGTATTCGCCCTCGCCGCCGGGCTGCTCTCCGTCGGGGTGCAGGCCGAGGACCGGGTGGCGATCGCCTCCGGCACCCGGATGGAGTGGATCCTGGCTGACCTGGCGATCATGTGCGCCGGCGCGTGCGACCACGACGGTCTACCCGAACACCCAGGACCACGACGTGGCCTACATCCTGGCCAACTCCGGTTCGCAAGGTGATCATCGCCGAGGACGCGGAGCAGGCGCACAAGGTGCTCGACCACCTCGACGAGCTGCCCGAGATGATCACCGTCGTCCAGATCGACGGTAGCCTCGAGCACGAGCTGGTGATCGGTTGGTCCGAGCTGATCGAGCGGGGCGAAAAGCACCTGGCCGAGCATCCCGACGCTCGTCGAGCAGGCGATCGCCGGCACCGGGCGCGGACACCTTGTCCACCCTGATCTACACCTCGGGCACCACCGGTCGACCCAAGGGCGTCCGGCTGCTGCACGCCAGCTGGACCTATGAGGCGGTCGCCATCGAGGAGATGAACATCCTCAACGCCGAGGACGTGCAGTATCTCTGGCTGCCGCTCAGTCCACGTCTTCGGCAAGCTGCTGACCGCCGTCCAGCTCCGGATCGGTTACGTCACCGCGGTGGACGGCAGCATCGACAAGATCGTGGAGAATCTGGGCGCGGTCCGGCCGACCTTCATGGCCGGCGCGCCGCGGATCTTCGAGAAGGTGCGGGCCCGGGTGATGCTGGGCGCCTCCAGCGGGCGTCAAGGGCAAGATCTTCGACCGCGCGTTCGCGGTGGGGGAGAAGACGGCCGCGCTGCGGCTTGCGCGGTCGAGCAGCCGAAGGGTCTGCTGGCCGTCCAGCAGGCGATGGCCGAGAAGCTGGTGTTCAGCAAGATCAAGGACCGGATGGGCGGCCGGATCAAGTTCTTCGTCTCCGGTTCGGCCCCGTTGAGTCGCGAGGTCCAGGAGTGGTTCTATCGCGGCCGGTCTGACCGTGATCGAGGGCTACGGCCTGACCGAGACCAGCGCGGCGACCTTCGTCAACGAGCCGTTCGCGCCCCGGTTCGGGACGGTCGGACCCGCCGGTGCCGGGCACGGAGGTCAAGATCGCCCCCGACGGTGAGGTCTGGGTCCGCGGCCCGGGGGTGATGGACGGCTATCACGAGCTGCCGGAGGCCAGCGCCGAGGCGCTCGTCGACGGTTGGTTCGCCACCGGTGACATCGGCGAGTTGGACCAGGAGGGTTACCTCAAGATCACCGACCGGAAGAAGGACCTGATCAAGACCTCCGGCGGCAAGTACGTGGCCCCGCAGAAGGTCGAGTCGGCCCTGAAGACCGCCTGTCCCTATCTCGAGCAACGTGATCGTCCACGGCGAGGGGCGAAAGTACATCAGCGCCCTGTTCACCCTGGACGAGGACTCGATCAGCGAGTGGGCCGAGCAGCACGGCAAGTCGGGGCAGTCGGCCGAGGAGCTGGCCGGGTCGGACGAGGTGCACGACGATGATCGACGGATACGTCAAGCAGGCCAACGGCAAGCTCGAGCGCTGGGAGACGATCAAGCGTTTCGCCATCCTGCCGCAGCGAGCTGAGCGTCGAAGAGGGCGAAGTCACCCCGAGCATGAAGGTCAAGCGCGGGCGGTGGAGAAGAAGTACGCCGACGTCCTCGACGGCCTCTACGACAAGGACTGACCGGCCCTCGCGAGCGCTCAGTCGAGCGCTCAGTCCTTGGGGCCGCCCGCGACGTAGACGACCTGGCCGGAGACGAACGAGGCGTCCTCGCGACAGAAGAAGCTGGCCATGGCGGCGATGTCCTCGGGCTGGCCGATCCGGCCGACCGGAATCTCCTTGGCGGCCGCGGTGGTCCAGTCGGCGAAGTCGACCCCGACGCGCTCGGCGGTGGCCCGGGTCATCTCGGTCTCGATGAAGCCGGGGGCGATGGCGTTGGCCGTCACCCCGAAGCGGCCGAGTTCCAGAGCCAGGGTCTTGGTGAAGCCCTGCATGCCGGCCTTGGCGGCGGCGTAGTTGACCTGGCCGCGGTTGCCCAGCGCCGAGGTCGAGGAGAGGTTGACGATCCGGCCCCACTTCGCCTCGGTCATCTGGGCCTGCGCGGCCCGGGTCATCAGGAAAGCCCCGCGCAGGTGGACGTTCATCACCGTGTCCCAGTCCTGCAGGGTCATCTTGAACAGCAGGTTGTCCCGGATCACCCCGGCGTTGTTGATCAACACCGTCACCGGACCGAGCTCGGCGCTGGTGTACGCGACCGCGGCGGTGGCCTGCTCCTCATCGGCCACGTCGGCGGCGAACGAGGTGGCCTTGCCCCCCGCCTGGACGATCGCGTCGGCGGTCCGGGCGGCGCCGTCGGCGTCGAGGTCGACGACTCCGACGGCAAGTCCGTCGGTGGCCAGTCGCTGCGCGATGGCGGCACCGATGCCGCGGGCTCCGCCGGTGACCAGGGCAGTTCGTGGGGTACTCATGACCCGACCCTAACCGGCACCGGTGCGGGCGTTCGGGTCGTGGTGGTTGGATGCCCAGATGCCGTTGCGCTATCTCTGTCCGATGCGTTGGGCCGATCTGAATCTGGCCGGCCATGTCGACCACTGCGTGGTGGTCGACTATCTGCAGGAGGCCCGGGTCGATCTGCTGTGCGCCCAGCCGGATCCGGTGGGGTCGATGTTGGGCAGCGGGGTGCTGGTCACCGGCCAACGGGTCGAGTACCGGGAGCAGTTGTTCGCCGGACCCGACCCGCTGCGGATCGACCTGTGGGTCGATCAGGTCGGCGGGTCGCGGTTCTCCATCAGCTACCAACTCTTCGACGGCGAGCGGCTGGTGGCGCGAGCCCGGACCTTCGTCGCCGCCTATGACCTGGCCGCAGGAGCGCTACGGCGGTTGACCGAGGACGAGCGGCACCAGCTCCGGGCCGACGCCGGGCCGGCCGAGGCCTTCTCCCGGCTGGAGACCCGGCCGGGTTCGGCCGAGACCTTCGCCGACCGGTCTCACCGCGCCCCGGCCCAGGTCCGCTGGTCCGAGCTGGACACCTACGGCCACGTCAACAACGCCAAGTTCTTCGACTACCTCTCCGAGGCCCGTAACCAGCTGCTCTGCACCGCCCTCGGACTGGATCCGTTCTCGCCGGACACCTCGACCGTGGCCTGGGTGGTGGCCCGCCAGGACGTCGACTACCTGGCTCCGATCGAGTTCCGCCGGGCACCGTACGAGGTGCGGACCGCGGTTACCGCGCTCGGCGCCAGCTCGTGCCGGATGGTCGCCGAGATCCGCGACCCGGACACCGGTCAGCGGTTCGCCCGGGCGGGGACGGTGCTGGTCGGTGTCGATCCGCACACCGGACGGTCCCGGCCCTGGACCGATTCCGCCCGGGTCGGCCTGGCCCGCTGGTCCACCAGCTGAACCTCGAAGTTCTTCAGAACTGCAGCCCGCGGAGGGCGGGATTCTCCTCGAACGTGTTGACCATCGACTGTGCGGCCCGTTCCAGATAGGTCCACAACAGCTGCTCGTAGTCCGGTTGTAGCCCGAGGGAGTCCACGGCGGCCCGCATGTGCACCAGCCAGCGGTCGCGGGCCTCGACGGTGACCGCGAACGGTGCGTGCCGCATTCGCAGCCGGGGATGGCCGCGCTCGTCGCTGTAGGTGGTCGGACCGCCCCAGTACTGCTCCAGGAACAGTCGGAGCCGCTCCTCGGCCGGGCCCAGATCCTCCTCGGGATACAAAGCGCGCAGTTCGGGATCGCCGGCCACCCCTTCGTAGAACCGGGCGACCAGGGCGACAAACGTCGGATGGCCGCCGACGGCCTCGTAGAACGTGGTGGGAGTACTCATCGAGACCATTCTGAGGCACTGGCAGGATGGGCGCGCCGGCGGATCACCGCGTGAGCGCGGTCCCGCGGCAGCCACAGCCAAGATGATCGAAGGAGAACGACATGGCCACCGTACGTAACGCCAACGCCCATTGGGAAGGCTCGCTGATGGAGGGCTCCGGCACCGTCGAGCTGTCCACCTCGGGCGCCGGCAGCTTCCCGGTCACCTGGGCCGCTCGTTCCCAGGACGCCAACGGCAAGACCAGCCCCGAGGAGTTGATCGCCGCCGCCCACTCGACCTGTTTCTCGATGGCTCTGTCCAACGGGCTCGCTGACGCCGGCACCCCGCCGACCACGGTCGACACCAGCGCCGAGGTGACCTTCGTGCCGGGCAAGGGGATCACCGAGATCAAGCTCACCGTGAAGGCCGCTGTCCCGGGGATGAGTGCCGAGGACTTCGAGGCCGCCGCGCAGGACGCGAAGGCCAACTGCCCGGTCAGCCAGGCCCTCAAGGCCGTCGACATCAGTCTGGACGCCAGCCTGGTCGAGTGATCTGACGAGCGCGGTCGGTGCCTGCTCGAAGACCCGTCGGGTCAGAGGACCAGGCGCCGACCTCGCGGCCGGACGTTGATCGGCTTGAGTTCGCGCTTGACCGGCGGTCGCCCCTGACCACCCTGGCTGTAATTGCCGACCCGGAGTACCTCGCCGTTGCGGACGTACCAGACGGTGCCGTCGTCGTCGCGCAACTGGGTCACCCGGAAGCCGACCGCCTCCACCGTCCCGGCCGCGCCGCCGGAGGATTCGGCCATCTCGACGTAGTCGCCGACCCCGATCTGATCGTCGACCAGCATGAAGACGCCACTGATCAGGTCCTTGATGAGATTCTGCAGGCCGAAGCCGACGGTCAGACCGATCACCGTGGTGCTGGCCACCACCGGGGTGACGTCCAGACCCAACTGGGACAACACCATCATCACCGCGACGAGCAGGATCACCACGGTCACGGTGCTGCGGCCGAGCGAACCGAGCGCCCGGATCCGCTGGGCCCGCCGCTCGACGTGCACGCCGCCGCGTCCTCCGGAAGCCGCCGTCGTGGCGGAGTCGGCCGCGCTGCGATGACGAGGGTGGCGTAACAAGGTCTGTCGGACCGTCCGGTTGATCACCCGGTGGATCAACCAGCGGGCCAGGATCGCCACCACGATCACCAGCAGGACCTTGACGGGCACGAACACCCACGAGGTGGTCAGATGGGTCAACCAGGTCGGCATGGCGACGACTGTAGTGCCGCTCAGCGCACCGTTTCGGACGTCACGTTCTGCGTCGGGTTGTCGACGGCCCCGGAGTGCTCGGCGTCCTCCCGGGCATCGGTCGGCTCGGCGTAGACGTAGGCCTTGCCGCGGAACGCCGCAGCCAGGCCGGCCAGCAGCACCATCACCGTGGCGATGCCGAAGACCAGCACCAGGCCGCTGTGGAACGGGCCCGAGATCAGGTGCGGGAAGAACTGCTGGCCGGTCAGCACCCGCAACGAGTCCGCCGACACCGCATGGGTGGCCCCGGTAGCGGCAAGCAGCTGCTGGATCGGGTTGAAGCCCAGGAACGCCGCGAACAACGTGCCGACCGGCGGGGTGGCGGCGATCTGGCCGCGGCGCCGCCGGCACGCCTTGCGCGGTCAGCCCGGCCGACATGGTCGCCGGCAGCGACCGGGCCAGCCCGGCGATCAACAGCGAGAAGAAGACGCCGATGCGACAACACCATGCCGGCGTTCAGGAAGGTGGCGCTCATCCCGCCGGCGGCGCCGCGTTGTTCGCCGGGGGACCGCGTTCATGATTGCGGTGGTGTTCGGCGCCGAGAACAGGCCTGAGCCGATGCCGTTCAGGGCCAGCAACGCCGCGAACGTCGGATAGGAGAAGTCGGCGGGCAGGAACAGCAGTCCGACGAAGGACGCTGCGACCAGGATCGGCCCACCGACGGTGAACGGACGCGGCCCGAACCGGTCGGACAGAAACCCCGACAGCGGGCCGGCGACCAGGAAGCCGACGGTCAGCGGCAGCAGGTAGATGCCGGCCCACAGCGGCGTTTTCTCGTACGTGATAGCCGTGCAGCGGGAGCCAGATGCCCTGCAGCCAGATGATCAGCATGAACTGCAGACCGCCGCGGGCGATCGAGGACATCAGGGTGGCGAACTGGCCGGTCCAGAAGGTGCGGATCTTGAACAGCTCGAGATGGAACATCGGGAACGGCGACCCGGCGCTCGATGATCACGAAGACGACCAGCATGGCCGCTGCCACCGATCAGACCGGCCAGCACCGCCGGGTTGGTCCAGCCCTCGGGATGCCCGCCGTAGGGCTGGATGCCGTAGGTGATGCCGGCCAGCAGCGCGATCAGCCCGACGGCGAAGGTCAGGTTGCCCCACCAGTCGATCCTGCCCGCCCTGCGGTGGCTGACCTCCTTCAGCGAACGAAACGCCCAGACCGCGCCGACGATGCCGACCGGCACGCTGACCCAGAACACCGCGCGCCAGTGCCACTCGCTCAGGATGCCGCCGATGACCAGCCCGCCGAACGAGCCGGCCAGTGCCGCCACCTGGTTGAAGCCCAGCGCCATCCCGCGCTGGTGGGCGGGGAAGGCGTCGGTGAGGATCGCGGTCGAGTTGGCCATCAGCATGGCCCCGCCGATCCCTTGCAGGATACGGAAGCCGATCAGCCACAGGGCGGCCGCGCCGCCGTCGAAGGGGACCAGGGCCAAGATCACCGAGGCGATGGCGAAGACCGCGAACCCGGCGTTGTAGATCTTGACCCGGCCGTACATGTCGCCGAGCCGGCCGAGCGAGACCACCAGCACCGCGGTGATCAACATGTAGCCCATCAGCATCCACAGCAGGTAGCTGACGTTCTCGGGCGCCAGCGGGTTGAGGTGGATGCCGCGGAAGATCGCCGGCAGCGAGATCAGCACCACCGAGGCGTTCACGGTGGCCATGAACACGCCGAGCGTGGTGTTGGTCAGGGCGATCCACTTGTAGTCGATGCCCTTCGTGGTCGGGCTCTGCTGGTTCGCCCCAGGGGCAAGGTCGGTGGCAGTCACGCAGACGATTCCTTCGAAAAAACTTAGATTGACTAAGCTAACTGTATCCCGAAGGAGCTGGCCCACGACCCGTACCGCTACCCAATCGAATGGACACGTCAGGATGACGAGCGGGCCAAGGCGCTGCCATTCTGGTGGCCGTTCCGCCGCCGGTTCTCTCGGTAGATCAGTGGCGATGCAGTGATGGCTGGCCGGCGATGAGCGCGGGCAGCGACGGGGTGCTGACGTCGGTCAGCACCCCGAGGACCGAAGCTGCCGTGGGTGTGCATCGCCTCGAGCATGTTGCGGGTTTCCGACCGAGTAGGTGGTGATGGTCTTGCGGCTCGGGTTGACCCCCGTCGTCGAGGTCACCGCATCGGCACCGTCGAATGCCGCCTCGACCTGTGACAGGTCGCGGTGACTTCCCAACCGCCACTCAGGAACGCTGATACGTGATCCGGCCGGCGGCCACGGTGGCCACCACCGGGTCGGGCAGGTCGCGTCCGTGCCAGGGATTGTTGCGGGACAACGAGCGCGAGGCGGCGGCGTCGACGACCGGCTCGGGCCGACGGGGTCGACCAGGGTCAGATTCGCCGGCTCGCCGACCGCGATCCGGCGGCCCTGGTCGTGCAACCGGGCGATCCGGGCCGGCGCGGTAGGACATCCTGGTCGCCAACTGCTCCCAGTCCAGCCGGCCGGTGTTGATCATCGTCTCGACCACCACGCCGAGGGCGGTCTCCAGGCCGACCATGCCGAAGGCGGCGTCAGCGAAGGCGTGCTCCTTGTCGTGCCGGGCGTGCGGGGCGTGGTCGGTGGCCACCGCGTCGATCGTCCCGTCGACCAGGCCGACGCGCAGCGCTTCGACGTCCTCGGCCGGCCGGAGCGGCGGATTGACCTTGTAGGTGGGGTCGTAGCCGAGCACCTCATCGGTGGTCAGCAGCAGATGGTGCGGGGTGACCTCGGCACTGATCTCACACCGTCGCGTGTCGGCGATCCGCTGCTTGGCCCAGCGCAGCACCTCGACCGACTCGGCGGTGGAAACGTGGCAGACGTGCAGTCGCGAGCGGGTCAGCTCGGCCAGCTGGACGTCGCGGGCGATGATCGTCGACTCGGCCACCGCCGGGCCAACCGCCGAGACCGAGCCGACCGGAGATCTCGCCCTCGTGGCAGCACGCGCCCGCCCCGGCCAGCCGCGGATCCTGGGCGTGCTGGGCGATCACCCCGTCGAAGGCGCGGACGTATTCCAACGCGCGGCGCATCAGCCGGGCATCAGAGACGCAGCTGCCGTCGTCGCTGAACATCCTCACGCCCGCCCTGGCCATCAGACCCAGCTCGGCCAGCTCGACCCCGGCCAGGCCCTTGCTGACCGCGCCGATCGGGATCACCGCGCCCAGTTCAGCCGCCCGGCCCAGCGTGGCGATGTGCCGGGCGGCCTCGGCGGTGTCGGTGACCGGCTGGGTGTTGGCCATCGCGAGCACCGCGGTGAAGCCGCCGCGGGCCGCTGCCGCCGCGCCGGTGCGGACGGTTTCGGCGTCCTCGCGTCCGGGCTCGCGCAGATGGGTGTGCAGATCGACCAGACCGGGCAGGGCGAGGAGCCCGTCGGCCTCGATCGTGACGCCGTTCTCAGCGGCGTCCTCCGGGTCGGCGAAGAACCCGTCACGGATCAGCAGATCCCGGCTCGGCGGTCGCGAACTCGCCGACCTGCCGGGCCCCCCTGATCAGCACGTCAGGCCGAATCGCTCCGTCGGTCTGGCTCACGCGTGGGCTCCTTCGTCGTCGCCGCCGAGCAGTTGGTAGAGCACCGCCATCCGGACGGCGACCCCGGCGGCGACCTGGTCGAGGATGAGCGAGTTTGCCGCGTCGGCCGCGTCGGCCGAGATCTCCAGTCCCCGGTTCATCGGGCCGGGGTGGCAGATCGCCGTGCCGGGTCGCAGTGCCGCCACCCGATCCCGGGTCAGTCCGTAACCGACGGTGTACTCGCGCGAGGTCGGGAAATAGCCGCCCGACATCCGCTCCCGCTGCACCCGCAGCATCATCACCGCGTCGGCCTCACCGATCGCGGCGTCGAAGTTGCTGGTCACCTCACAACCCCAGCTCTCCACCCCCGACGGCAGCAGGGTCGGCGGTGCGACCAGGATCACCCGGGCCCCGAGGGTGTGCAGCAGCAGCACGTTGCTGCGCGCCACCCGGGAGTGGGTGATGTCACCGACGACGGCGATCGTCAGGCCGCCGAACGGCGGCTCGTCGGCCTCGGTCGGCCGGGCGGGCTGCCCCGAATCGGAGCGGCGGCGGAAATGCCGACGCAGGGTGAACGCGTCCAGCAGTGCCTGGGTCGGATGCTCGTGGGTGCCGTCGCCGGCGTTGACGATCTGCGCGTCCGTCCACTGGGCCGCCTGCTGGGGGGCGCCGGAGGCGCCGTGCCGGATGACCATCGCGTCCACGCCCATGGCGGCCACGGTGAGCACCGTGTCCCGCAACGATTCGCCCTTGGATACCGACGAACCTGATCCCGAGATGTTGATCACGTCTGCGGACAGCCACTTGCCGGCGATCTCGAAGCTGGACCGGGTCCGGGTGGAGTCTTCGAAGAACAGGTTGACCACCGTCCGACCGCGCAGCGCCGGCAGCTTCTTGACCGCCCGGGTCTGGACGTCGGCCATTTCTTCGGCCAGATCGAAGATCTCCGTCGCGGCGGCCAGGTCGACGTCCGCGGCCGACAGCAGATGTCGCATCAGCGGCACCTGTCGGCTCCTGACCGGACGCTGCTCGGGTGCGGATGATCCGGACCTCGTTGATCTGGTCGGTCTCGGCCAAGCGCACCAGCACCCGTTCCTCCGTCGCCGTCGGCAGGTTCTTGCCGACATGGTCGGCCCGGATCGGCAGCTGACGATGGCCGCGATCGACCAGCACGGCCAGCCGGACCGCCCGCGGCCGACCGAGGTCGCCGAGAGCGTCGAGCGCCGCCCGCACCGTTCGACCGGAGAACAACACGTCATCGACCAGCACCACGACGGCATCGTCGATACCCGCCGGCAGTCGGGTGTGGCCGACCGCCCGGGTCGGATTCCGGCGCAGGTCGTCGCGATACATCGTCACGTCCAGGGCGCCTGTCGGGATCTCGATCGGCTGCTGGCCGGATTTTCGGCCACCGCGATCGCGCGGGCCAGCCGGTGCGCCAGCGGAACCCCGCGACTGGGAATGCCGGCCAGCACCAGGCCGGCGGCACCGCGGTTGGCCTCCAGGATCTGGTGGGCCATCCGGGTCAGCGCTCGGGAGATGTCCTCGGCGTCCAGGACCACCCGGTCCCGGCCACCGACAGCACCGGCATCCTCAACGACACCGACCTCCCCGAGATCGGTCGGCACCGGCTCGGACACGTTGGATCCTCCTCGATCGGGACTCTGGCTGCACTGGGCTCTGGCTTGATCGGACTCCCGCTCGACCAGACGACGGCTCGTCGTCGCCCGGGCTGCCCGGATCTGTTGACCGGCCGGTGCCTCGCCGACGGCCGAGTTGGGACTACCGTAGGGCAGGTGAGCGAACTCCTGAGCATGGTAGTGCCCCTCCAGACACTGCCGGGCTGGCCGGTCGCGCCGGACGTGAGCGGGCTGGACTTCATCACCTTGCTGATCGGCCTGCCGGTCGCGGTGATCATCATCATCACCGTGATCGGGAAGGTCGGTCACCGGATCCATGAAATCGCGGTGGTCACGACCTACGACGAAGATCTGGCCACCAGCGAGGGTCGGGCGCGGGCTCCGGTGGACGGCGGTTCGGGAGCGAAGGCGGCCTGCCGGCCGAGCAGAGCGGCGAGATATTCGTCGGCCGGCGAGGAAGCGGAGGACTGACCAGACGGTCAGCCGGCCCAGCCGGCCGAGGCGGGCAAGGTCGGAGGTGCGCGTGCGCGCTGGTGAGACCTTGACCGACCTCAGCCCGAGCCAGGCCAGAGCGTTGAACGGAGCGATCCGGCTGGCCGAGGACGTCTCCGCGCTGACTTTTTCGGTCTATCTCGGGCTGGCGGGTGCCGATTCGCGGGCCACGCCGTCAGGCTGCACGCCGGACTGAGCCGACCCGGCCCGACTCGGTGCTGGTGCTGTGCGACATCGATCAGCGGGTGCTGGAGATCGTCACTGGCGATCGGGCCCGCCGGCTGTTCAAGGACGTCGACTGCCGGCTGGCCGCGGCCTCGATGCAGACCAGCTTCACGGCCGGCGACGTGGTCGGTGGTTTGGTCACCGGCATCCAACAGCTGGGCCGGTCAGCCCGGCATCCCCGGACTCTCCACAATGAGCGCGTCAGCGGCTGACCGCTGCTCGGCGGGCCCGCGAGGCAGCGGCATCTACCGTCCGGTAACATGTTTGTTGCCTGCAGATCGGCATTGCCGCTACGCCTTTCTCCCAAGTCGGCGTTGGCCGCTGTCGACCTCAGGTTCCACGAGGGCAGCGTCTGACCGGGGGGATCAGATGATGTCTTCGTCGTTGGTGGTCTTCGGCCCGTGGGAGCCGGGGCCGTCAGCGAGGGTCCGACAGCTCAGAAACGGTAACGCCAGGGATCGGTGACGACGTCGGAGATCTTTACCGTCGGCGCAGCGCCGGACACTGACCCACTTCCGAGCGCCGTGCGCAGCAATTCGGCCAGCCGGGGGAGCCAGAGCGATTCCGCTGCCGCGTGCGGGATGTCGACCAGCGCTGGAGCGTTGTTCCAGGCCAACGCCTCGGAGGCCGGATGGTGGCGCAGATCCGAGGTCAGATACAGATCGACGCCGGCCCGCCGCGCGCGATCGAGCAGATCCTCGCCCGCTCCGGCCTGGACGGCCACCCGCCGGACCGGTCGGTCCAGATCCCCTGAGACGCGCACCCCACCGGTCCCGCACGGCACCCGGTCCGCCACCCGCCGGGCGAAGTCGCCGACGGTGAGCGGGTCGGTGCCGGCGGCTCCGCCCGACCGTGTGACGGTGCCGATCCGCCCCAGTCCGGTCCGACCCGGTCCGGTCGAGTTGTGCAGCGGGACCAGCTCCACGATGTCGTAGGCCGGCGTCTGGTAGGGATGCACGCCGAGCAGCGCGGTCTCGACCGCGCGCCGGTCCGTCCGGTCCATGATCATCTCCAGCCGGGTCTCGGCCACCCGCTCGATCTCACCGACCCGACCGAGGAACGGGTCGGCTCCCGGCAGCGGCCGGAAAGTCCCGGTGCCGGCTGCGCTGAACGCACAACGGTCGTATTCGCCGATCGCCCCTGCGCCGGCCGCCGCCATCGCCGCCAGCACCGACTCGGCGTGATCATCGGGCACGAAGGTGGTGATCTTGTCCAGCGGCCGAACAGGCACCGCGACCAGCGGGCGGACATCGGTCAACCCCAGCACGTCGGCCAGGGTGGCCACCGTTCCGCCCGGACCGATGTCGGCGTTGGTGTGTGCGGTGTAGAGGGCGATCCGGTTCATGATCATCGCCGACACCAGTCGACCCTTCGGTTGGTCCAGCCGCACTGCGCTGATCCCGTGCAGCAGCAGCGGATGGTGGCTGATGATCAACGCCTGCGTCCATCGCGATCGCCTCGGCCAGGACGGCGTCGGTCACGTCGACGGTCAGCAGCACGGAGCCGACCTCGGCGTCCGGGTCACCGACGGCCAGTCCGACCCGGTCCCAACTCTCCGCGGTGTCCGGCGGGTAGGCCCGCTCGATCGGCGCGACGAACTCGGCCACGGTCCACCGGCGAGCAGTGTTCGGCTGGGTCGTCACGTGGACGCCGGCGCAACCGCCTGCTGGCAGCGCAGGGCCCGGCGGGCGTCGTCGAACCGTTCGCCGGCCAGCCGGCGCACCATCGCGGTCAGCTCGGCATCGTCGAGGAAGCCGGCCATCTGCTCGATCCCGGCCGGATCGTCGCCGAGGGAGGGGAACAGGAACTTCAGCGCGTTCTCCTGCAGGGCGACCCCCTTGGCCGACCAGCCGTTCGCTCCGGCCGCGATGTCGCCGGCCATCTCCCGGTAGCGCTCGGCGTAGCCAGCTGAGGACCTTGTCCTGGCCGGGCTGGTAGAAGTCCAGGCAGATCGCGCGCTGCTCTTCGTTGGAGATCGCGTTGTCCTCCACCGCCGCTCGCCAGGCCGCCTCCTTGGCCTCCGGATCGGCCAGCGCGGACCGGGCCCCGGCGGCAGACTCGGCCCCGGAGATGGTCGCGTCCCGGGTCAGCTCGGCGTCGATCTCGGACACCGCCGCAGGCGCCGAGCCGGGCCAGTTCGGTGAGCACCAGCCAGCGCAGATCGGTATCGATGACCAGACCGTCCGGCACGCCGTCACCGGCGAGCCAGCCGGCGAGCCGCTGCGCGCCCCCGTCCGAGACCACGGCGCGGGCGTAGGCCTGGGCGAACGCGAGCTGGTGGTCCGAGCCGGCCTCGGCTCCGGTCAGCAACGGCAGTAGGCCGGCCTCCCAGTCGGCCCGCGCCGCGGGTCGCTGCTCTGTTGTGGTGTAGGAGTTCAGGGCCAGCAGCGCCTGGCCGCAGCACCGACCGGACGGCGGCAAGATCGTCCTCCACGGCGACCGCGTGCAGCACGATCGCTGCGTAGTCCAGCGCCGGCAGCTCGGCGTCGCGGCACATGTCCCAGGTGGCGCCCCAGCAGACGGCGCGGGCCAGCGCGCTGTCGACCCGGGACAGGTCGTCGACCACGGTCGCGGCCGAGCGCGGGTCCAGCCGGACCTTGGCGTAGGTCAGGTCGTCGTCGTTGATCAGGGTCAGGTCCGGCTGCCGCAGTCCGACCAGCTCGGGCACTTCGGTGCGTGCCCCGGTCACGTCGATCTCGATCCGCTCGACCCGGCGCAGCGCACCCGTCGTGGTCGCGGGAGTAGAGCCCGATGGCCAGCCGATGATCACGCAGCGTCGGATGCTCGTCGATGGCGGTCTGCTCGATGGCGAAGCTGCTGAACGCACCCGTCCGTCGTCGATCTGGAAGACCGGCCGCAGCGTGTTGACTCCGGCGGTCTCCAACCACTGCGCCGACCACCGATCAGGTCACGACCGGAGCTGCTCCAGCGCCGCGAGCAGGTCCCGCAGCCGGGTGTTGCCGAACGCGTGCCGGGCGAAGTAGTCCCGGGCCCCGGCCAGGAAGGCGTCCCGGCCGACGAAGGCGACCAGCTGGCGCAGCACCGAGGCGCCCTTGGCGTAGGTGATGCCGTCGAAGTTGGAGGCCACCGCCTCCAGGTCGACCATGTCGGCGCCGATCGGGTGGGTGCTGGGAAGTTGATCTTGGCGATAGGCCCAGGTCTTGCGCTGGTTGGCGAAGGTGGCCCAGGCGTGCCGCGGATCGCCGCCGGTTCGGCGTCGATCTGGGACTGGGCGAAGTGCGAGGCCCATTCGGCGAAGGACTCCTTCAGCCACAGGTCGTCCCACCAGACCATGGTGACCAGGTCGCCGAACCACATGTGCGCCAGTTCGTGCAGGATCGTGTTGTCCCGCGTCTCGTAGGCCGCCTGCGGTGGTCCGGGACCGGAAGATCAGGTCGTCGCGCAAGGTGATGCAGCCGACGTTCTCCATCGCGCCCATGTTGTATTCGGGGACGAAGGCCTGGTCGTACTTGCCGAACGGGAACGGCGAAGTCGAAGTTCGGCTCGAACACGTCGAAGCCGGCCTTGGTGATCGCGAAGATCCGCTCCGCGTCGAGGTGGGCCAGCACCGAGCGGCGACACAGGATCGACATCGGCAGCGTCGCCGGCGGCCGTGGTGTGCTGGTCGTGGACGCGGGCGTAATGGCCGGCGACCAGCCCGACCAGATAGGTGGAGAACGCACGGTGGTCGGGAAGTGCCAGCGGCTGGTGTGCTCGTCGACGGCGACCGGCGCCTCGGCGGTCGAGTTGGCGATCACCGTCCAGTCCGGCGGAGCGAGCACGTCGAGGGTGTAGGTCGCCTTCAGGTCGGGCTGCTCGAAGCAGGCGAACACCCGACGCGCCTCGCTGACCTCGAACTGGGTGTAGAGGTAGACCAGCTGGTCGGCCGGGTCGACGAAGCGGTGCAGTCCCTCACCGCTGCGGCTGTAGCGGCACAGGGCCTGCACCGTCAGCTCGTTCTCACCTCCGACCGGGCGTGAACGGCAACCGGGATCCGGTGAAGGTGGCCGGGTCGAGTCGGCTCGCCGTTCAGCGACGCGGCGAGCACCCGTTCGGCGATCAGGTCGATGTGGGTCGGTTCCGGACCGGTCGCCTCGAACCGCGCCACCGAGGTCGAGACGAAGGTCGTCTCGGGCTCGGTCAACGGCTGCCCGGCACCGTCGTGGCCGGTCAGGTCGAGTTCGATCGCGTAGCTGTCGGTCGCGGAGCAGGCCCGAGCGGGTAGTCGCTTCGTCCCGGGTCAGATTATGGGCGAACATTTCTCGATCCTGTCATGCGGTCCTGCCGGCGCCCCGAACGGGTGCGTAGGCTTCGGCCATGGACGAAATCGGAGAAGAAGAAGAGCCGCGAAGCAGGCGGCGGGCAAGGCGGGCTCGAGCCGAGAAGGCGGCCGACCGGATCAAGGCCGAATGGCAGTCCGAGAAGGTCCAGGCCAAGGCGGAGAAGGTGAGGGGCAGGTTCAGCGACGCGATGAACGACGCCGCCCAGTTCGTGACCGAGAAGACCGCACCCGAGACGACGACGGTCGACTTCTGGTTCGATCCGGCGTGCCCGTGGGCCTGGATCACCTCGCGCTGGATGCTCGAGGTCGAGAAGGTGCGGCCGGTGAAGACCGTCTTCCACGTGATGAGCCTGTCGGTGCTGAACAGTGGCCGGGATGTGTCCGAGGAATACCGCAAATCACATGGACCGCGGCTGGGCCGGCGTCCGGGTCGCGCTGGCGGTCGGCGAGCAGTACGGCCAAGAGCAGCTGCGCGCCTTCTACACCGCGATCGGCACCCGGTATCCACGACCAGGGCGAAGCCGCACGACCGCGCGACCTCGAGGCGGCGCTGGCCGACGTCGGCCTGCCGCGCGAGCTGGCCGAGGTCGGCGAGGTCGGCGACAACGACGACGCGCTGCGCGCCTCCCACCACGAGGGGATGGATCCGGTCGGGATGGACGTCGGCACTCCGGTCATGCACGTCAAGGGAATCGCCTTCTTCGGGCCGGTGCTGACGCCGCGGCCGAAGGGCGAGGAGGCGGGGTCGGTGTTCGACGGCGTGCTGCGCGCTGGCCTCCTTCCCGGGCTTCTATCGAGCTGAAGCGGACCCGGACCGCAAGACCCGATCTTCACCTGAGTTCTCAGGATCGACACGGTCTTGAGACGGGAGGTCTGAGTCTGTGTAGGGTCCGACCATGACCGCAACGGAGTCCGGAGATCGGTCCTGTCTGATCGAGGTGCTGACGCAGGCGTCGACCCAACAGTCGATGCCGCGCGATCCGTTGCGTCGGATCGTCGAGTTCGCGGCCGACGTGACCGGACTGGCCCACGGGGCGATCGATCTTCGTCGACGGACCGGCGTGCCGGTTGCTGGCCGGCACCGACGTAGAACGGCCGACGTTGCTGGCCCGGCTGGACGAGCAGGTGGCCCAGCACCGGTCGAGCCGGCGGTGATCGCTGACCTGAGCCGGCCCGATCCGACGTTCGCCGAGCAACGGCAGCGAGGAAGGACCGGTCCTACCTCGGCGTCCCGCTGCGTGATCCGGCCGGAGACGTGATCGGCGCCTGTCGGTCAACGATCCGGCACCGAGGATCCTGCACGATCGGCATCTGCGGCTGATGCGCGACTCGAGCGCGATCGCCGGTGACCAGTTGGATCTCATCCGCCGGGCGGATGCCTGGAGGAAGATCACGACGCCGAGGTCGGGCTCAAGGCCGCCATCGCAGCAGGAGAGATCGTCCCGTGGTACCAGCCGATCATCGATCTACGGACCGAAAGGCTGATCGGGGTCGAGGCGTTGGCCCGTCGTCGCCTCGGCTCCGGCCGGACCGTCGGTGCGGACACCTTCATCCCGCTGGCCGAGCGGACCGACCTGATCGTCGAGCTCGATCTGTCGATCATCCGGCAGGCGCTGGCCGATCTCGGCCGGTGGCACCGGATCGATCCGCAACTGCGGGTCAGTCTGAATCTGTCCGGACGACATCTCGATCATGACGACTGGGCTGAGGTGATCAAGACCGCGGCGCAGGACGCCGGCGTGTTCGGCTGAGCGGATCGACCTCGAACTGACCGAGACGGCGCGACCGACCGATATGGAGTCGGGTCGAGCCATGGTGCAGCGGGTCCGCGAGCTCGGTTTCCTGATCTGGTTCGACGACTTCGGGACCGGCTGGTCGGCTCTGCAGGATCTGTTGGAGCTGCCGGTCGACGGCATCAAGATCGATCGGTCGTTCGCGGCCTCACTCGGCACGGCGAGCGACGGCGCCATCGTCCGGGCCCTGGTGGGAGCGGCGGCCGAACTGGGTCTGAAGGTGACGATCGAGGGCGTCGAGACTCCGGACCAGGCCCGGCTCGCCCGAGAGTCGGCTGTGACCACGGCCAGGGCTGGCTCTGGTCACCGGCCGTGCCGGCCGACGAACTGGAGTCCATTCTGGATCGAGCTGCAGCAGTCACCCGGAACACCGTTCCCGCGGGCGAGCGCAGGGCTAGATGTGATCGTCGGCTAGACCCCGGGCCTGAGTCGTTCTCGGCCGGCAGGCTGGGGCCTCGGTTCGGCCCCTCCCGCTCGGGACGGACGACCGAGCAGAAAGCCCTGCGCCGATTCGCAGCCGCTGGCCCGCAGGGCCGCCAGCTGATCGGCGTTCTCGACGCCTTCGGCGACGACCGGCAGAGTTGAACGCGTGCGCCGCTTCGATGATCAGCGGCAGCAGCCGACTCGGCTCGTCGGTCGTCCGTACAGGAACGAGGGGTCGATCTTCACGGCATCGACCGGTAGCTGCTCCAGCCGGGCGATCGAGCTGTACTGGGTGCCGAAATCGTCCATGGTGATCAGGACACCGAGGGTCGCGCAGTTCGGCCAGATTCGATCGAGCGCGACCGGATCGCTGAGCAGCGCGCTCTCGCTGACCTCCAACACCAGCCGACGAGGTTCGAGACCGGCTGCGGCGAGGGCCAGCGCCACGTCGTCGACGATCCCGGCCGCGCGATCGCGTGTCGGGGTAGATCTTCACGTTCATCACCGTCTGGGTGTCCGGTGCGGAACCGTCCCGGCTGCTGGACCACGCGGACAGCTGCCGGGTGGCCTCCCCAGCACCCAGGAGTCGAGCTCGACAGATCAGGTCGGAGCGCTCGGCCACCGGGATGAACTCTTCGGGCTGCAGACCAAGCCGATAGCCCGGCCGGTGCCAGCGAACCAGTCGCCTCCCAGCCCTCGATCTCCCCGCTGCGGACGCTGACGATCGGCTGGTAGTGCAGCACCAGCTCGTCATGGGCGATCGCGGCGCTGATGCCGAGCTCCAAGCGCGTGTGCGCTCGGCCAATTCGCGGCGCAGAGCGTCGTCGAACACCTCGATCCCGTCCGCGGCCGCTGTCCTTGGCCCGATAGACCGCCACATCGGCTTCGGACAGCAGCACCTCGGGGTCGGTTCCGGCGTCCTGGCTGAGCGCGACGCCGACACTGGCCCCGACCCAGGTCTTCCGACCGCTGCTCAGCGTGATCGGAGCCGAGATCGCCTCGATCAATCGTTGCGCCACCAGCACGGCCGAGGAGTGCTCGTCCAGCGGTTCCAGCAGCACCAGGAACTCATCGCCGCCCTGCCGGGCGACCACGTCGCCGTTGCGGACCGTACCTTGCATCCGGACGGCCACCGCGGTCAGCACCTCGTCGCCCGCGCCATGGCCCAGCGCGTCGTTGACCAGCTTGAATCCGTCCAGGTCGATGAACAGCAGTCCGATCAGGGCCCCACTGCGCTGGGCTCGGCTCAGGGCACCGGCGATCAGTCGACGAGCCTGAGCCCGGTTGGGCAGACCGGTCAGCGAGTCGTGCGCGGCCTGGCGGGCCAGTTCTTCCTGGGCCTCGGCCCGCTCGCGGTTGGCCCGGAGGATCTGACCGATGCCAAGCCCCATCCTCGCCATCACCAGGCCCAACATCACCACCGAACCGACCACCACCGCCCAGACGTTCAACGGGTGACCGGTCAGCTTCTCCGCCGCCAGCAACCCGGGTGCGGTCAGCACGGCCACCAGCAGCGCGATCAGCCGGCTCGCAGCGAAGGAAGCCTCCGTCGCGGGTGCCGGCTCGGACAGCTCCTGCATGCTGGGGTGCAGGGCCGAGCAGCCCCAGGCCAGGTAGGAGACCAGCCACAAGAAGTCGAACGGGCTGGTGCTATCGAAGGCGAGCAGGCTGAGCGCGGTGGCCAGGCTGTCGGCGGCGATCAGGGTGATCATCGCGGCCAGCAGCAGCTGCAACGAGCGGTTGCGTTTCAGCGGGATGGTCAACAGCCGGACACCCAGTCCGAGCAGCATGATGTCGAGGATCGGATAGGCGAGGGAGACCGCGGCACCGAGCGCCGAATCCTCGTACTGCAGCAGGGTCGGCTGGGCGAGCAGTACCCAGGAGAGCAGCGCCAGGCCCGCGGTCAGGGTCAAGCTGTCCAGGATGCCGCCGGCATCGCGGCGCGGCTGGCGGGCGCGCACCAGCAGCCAGGCTCCGATGATGATCGCCGGATAGGCGATCAGGTAGAACACGTCAGCGATTCCCGGGAAGTTGTCGAGGCCGAGCACCTCGCTGGACCAGGCTCCGATCGCGTCGCCCGCGGACCAGATGAGTTGTCCGGCGCCCATCAGGTACCAGGGCAGCCTGAGCCGCGGTCGGTTGATCCGGACGCCGACCGGAATGGCCACCGCGCTGACCAGACCGATCCCGGCGTAGACCAGTTCGGAGCTCAGATCGACCGGAAGCAGTTCATAGATCCCGGTCGCCGCGATGCCGCCGAACAGCAGGACGAGCCAGGCGCGGTCTCGCGCCCGGCTCCGCCGTCGAGGGGCGACGTCGCTCACAGTCCTCGTTGCAACGCCAGCACCTTGGGCCGCGCGTCGTCGTTCAAGTCGGTGGCGGCCACCGCAGGCACCTCGGGCGGCAGCCCGGCGACCACGCCCGCCGGGGTGTGGAACAGCCACAGCGACAGCGCCCGGTAGGAGGCCCAATCGCCGTCGCTCACCCGCAGCGTGATGATCTCCTGCCCGGGACGGCCGCTGCGGCGCCGGACGATCTGCATCTGTACGGCCTCGGCGCCGGGCAGCATCAGTTCGAGGGTCCCGACCCCTAGCAGGGTGGCGGCGTCGGACTCGGCGCAGGCGACGGCCGCACCGCCGGTGGAGATGTCGATCAGCTCCCCCTCGTGACCATCGATCTGGACGCTGGCCCGGACCGGGAACCGGTAGGCGTTGCGGCGGGAGGTGGCGAACTCAGCCCGCTGGATCCGGAGCACCCCCATCACCAAGACGGTGCCGGAGAGGAACAGCCACACCCCGGACGCGCCGACGGCCGGCGGGCTGACGTGCCAGGGGGCGGCGCCGCTGAGTCCGAGGAAGGCGTACAGCAGGACGGCGACGTTGAACGCGATCAGCACCAGCAGCACCCGCGGCGCCCGGCCCCGGACCCGTTCGTCGGCGCCGGACTTCGGCGTCACCTGGAAGCTCAGCGTCCGCCGGGTGACCAGCCACCACAGGCAGGACAGCCCGATCGGGATCCGCAGGATCCGCAGGGCGAACGCGGTCCGCCACTGCAGGTGCCCGCGGAACAGTCTTTTCGCCCCCCACAGCCGGATGGTGAACATGACCACGAAGGCGGCCACGAAGACCAGCGGGTTGGCCGTCGATGTCCGGGCGCCGCTGATCAACACCAGGGCCGGGATCAGGAAGGCCAGCACCGTGCCGACGCCTTCCAGCCACCACAAGGTTCCACCGAGATACTCATAGAAGTTCCGCCAGGACAGCCAGCGCTTGGCCGCCCATAACTTCTCGGTGACCAACACCTGCATCGAACCCATTCCCCAGCGGCGGCGTTGCAGCAGATACTGGTCCGGAGTGTCCGGGGCCAGACCTACGGCCAGCGTCTGGTGGTGGTAGGCCGTCTTCCAGCCGGCCCGGATGAGGGCGAGCGTGGTGTGCATGTCCTCGACGATGGTCGCGGTGGAGATGCCGCCGACCTCGCGCAGGGCGCGGGCGCGGATCAACGAGGTCGAGCCGCACCAGAACGGCCCGGCTCCGTCCTCGTTCCGGCCGGGCAGCAGGACGTGGAAGAAGACCCCCTGCTCGCCGGTCTCGCCGTCGTCGTCGTAGGCGCCCGCGTTGTAGTAGCTCTGCGGGGCCTGGACCAGGGCGAGCTTTGGATCGTCGAACCAGCCAAGGGTGGCGGTCAGGAAGGCCGGCAGCGGGACGTGGTCGCAGTCCAACACCGCGATGATGTCGAGCGGCTCGGCGCCGGCGGCCTCCTCGGCGGCCATCAGGTCCATCGCGTGGTTCATGTTGCCGGCCTTGGCGTGGTCGTGCACCGGGCGGCAGACGTAGCGCGCACCCAGGGATTCGCACAACTCGCGCACCCAGGCCCGGTCGCCGTCGTCCAGCACCCAGGTCTGGTGTACCGGTTCCAGGTCACAGGCCGCGGCGATGGTGGGGGCGATCACCTCCACCGGCTCGTTGTAGGTGGGGATGAACACCACCGTCCGCTGGCCCGGTCCCGGCGCCAACACCGGCGCAGGCGCCCGGGAGTCGATGTTCCACAGGGTGACCAACCGGACCACGATGCCGATGATCGGCACCGCCTCGAACAGCAGCAGCAACAGGGCGGCGACCAGGTTCGCCCCGCCGCTCGGCAGGGTGAAGCCGATCCGCCACACCAGATAGATCGCAAGAGCGACCACCGAAGTGAGACCGCCGAGTCGGGCCAGTCGCTGGGACCGTTTCGATTCCGGCCCGGGCGGCCCGATCAGCGTCGCCCAGCTGGCAATCGAGGCGACCGGTGCGATTGCGGCGTGCCGGGCGTCGATCCGGGCCAGACGGTCGGTGCGTGGTCGGGTGGTCATCGCGATCCGAGCGCTTCCGCGCAGACGTGACGGGCAGGATGTGCGGCGGGGGTCGCGCGCGGGCCACAAGGCATGGGGGGTCCTTTGGTGGAACGTGTCTTGTCGAACAGTGGCCCCCGAGCCACCGCAGAGCTTACCGACATCGGCCCCGCTTGCCCATGCCCGCCACGTTGCCGGCGGGTAACGATGCGGGTGGTTCCCCGGGACTGCCATAGTGAGCGCATGCGGGTACACATCGGTAGTGATCACGCCGGCTTCGAGTTGAAGAACCACCTCGTCGACGTTCTCACCTCAGACGGCCACGACGTGGTCGACCATGGCGCGCCGAGCTACGACGCCGAAGACGACTATCCGGTCTTCTGTATCCCGGCGGCCGAGGCCGTGGTCGCCGAGCCCGGCAGCCTCGGCATCGTGATCGGCGGGTCGGGCAACGGTGAGCAGATCGCTGCCAACAAGGTGGTCGGGGTGCGCGCCGCGCTGGTCTATGACCACGACACCGCCGAGTTGGGCCGCAAGCACAACGACGCGAACGTGATGGGCATCGGGGGCCGGATGCACACCCCGGAGGAGGCCACCGAGCTGGCCCGGCTGTTCCTGGCCACCCCGTTCAGCGAAGAGCCACGGCATCAGCGCCGGATCGATCTGCTGACCGAGTACGAGCAGAGCCGGCAGGCCTCCAGCTGACCGTCAGGCCGAACCGCAGGGCTGAGCTACCGGCTCGCTCAGCGGCGTCCGTTGATCCGGGCCAGCAGCCGGGCCACCGCCTGCTCGGCGTCGATGACCTGGTCGACGCCGGGCCGGGAGACGTCCCGGGCCCGCATCGCCCGATCATGGTCGACCAGCCCGGACACCCCGTCCCGGCCGAAGTCGCGAGGCTCTGCGGAGTCTGCCGCCGGCCGACCGGGCCCGGGTCCGTCCATCGCGCCAGAGTAGGGGATTCACATGTCGGACCGACACCCGCCGCATCGGTGGGGGCGTAGCCGATGCCGGCCCTGAGCTTCGGCTTCGGCGCAGGCGAAGTCCGACTCGATCCCGCGGTCGAGAGAGTCCGACATCGCGACCGCCCGGGAGTGGACTACCTCGGAGCGGACCTGGCGCCGGCGGCCGTGATCGTCGGTGGCCTACGTCACGGCTGGCAGCTGACCGGATCCGAGGCCGACGTGGACGAGGTGGAGAGCCGCTACCGGCCGGTCGGACGCGACGATCTCGAGCTCGTCGTCCGGCACGCCTTCCAAGCCGTCTGGGTGCAGCGCTACACCCTGATCAACACCAGGACCGGTTCGTCGGCCGAGACCGTCCGGCTGGACGATCTGGAGATCGCCCTGCGTGCCGGGTCGACGATGACCGGCTGGACGATGACCGCGGGCGCCGAGGCGTTCTGGCTCACCCAGCCCTCCGACGGTCGCGGACCGGTGCTCGCCGCCACCCTGCAACTCGGCGATGTCGCCGGCACGCCGGAGGGAGGATGGCGGACCGGTCCGATCGAGTTGGCCGGCGGGGCGCGCTACGTCGTGCAGTGGCAGGTCGACTGGCATCCCTCGGTCGCCGACTTCCACCGCCGACGGCCCACCGCGCTGCCGGAGCGCACCGAGCTCGCCTGGCCGGAGCCGTTCGAGTTCACCGGCTCGGACACCGCGGTGATCGCCGACCCCGAGGTCGCCGTCCGCCCGCAGGGTGTCGACACGCTGATCGAGGCGCCGCGTCCGGGTCGGTTCGCGGTGGAGCTGCGGTCGTCCCGGGGGACCGTCCGGCTCGGATTGACCTGGTCCGAGCCGGCCGGCCGCTGGGTCGCCCGCTCCGCCCAGCACTGGGTCGAGGGCCGGCGGACGCCCGCCGGCATTCCCCGGTTGCCGGACAGTGCGGCCGGGATCGTCGTCCAACAAGCGCTGTCCGACCGGTGGCCCGGGGACACCGATGCGGCGGTGGAAGCACTGGAGCGGATGGCGGCCCGGCTGCTCGACGCGTCCGAACTGAGCGTCTTCGACATCGCCCTGCTGGCCGGGGAGAGCCTGCGCAGTGGTGACCGCGACTGCGCTGCCGCCGCCCGCTCCGCCGTCCTGGCTCGGACGACCGCCGAGCCCGGACTCGGCCTGGCCGCGACCCGGGTCAGCTTGGCCGAGCTGGCCGCCGGGGTGTCGATCAGCCCGATCGTCGCGCGACTGGGAGAGCTGACCCGGGCCGGGCTCGAACCGGCGGAGCGCGATCTGACGTCCCTCGGCCCTGAGACCGGCCTGGCGACACTCGAGTTGGCGCTCATCACCCGCAGCCAGGCGACTGCGTTGTCCGGCGACGTCCTCGATCGGGCCCTCACCCTGGGGGCCGAAGTAGGCGCGGGGTTGCCGGGAGGTCCGATGCTCGAGCTGAGTGCCGCCGAACTGGCCTACCGGTCGGCCCTGCTCGGTCTGCTGCCCGAGGACCGTGCCGCCGATACGACCGCCGACTGGGCCGCGCGGTGGTCGCTGGGGCCGCAAGCGCTGGCCGACCTGCTGCGCCGGCGCAGTCTTGCTGCGTTGACCCCTGCGGCGGGCGACTCGGCGGGCGACTTCGCGGGCGAGGGTCCCGGGGTGTCGAGAGCGACCGCGGAGACGCTGGCCTGGCTGGTCCTCAGCCAACCGACAGCTTGACGGAGCGGGCGGGCCTCGTCATCGCCCATCTCGCTGGCCGGGTCTGTCATTGTTGGCCAGGTGAGAGGTAGGTCATGACCGGGTCGCAGTCCAGCACCGCGACCGTCCGACCGCGGCGGACCCACCCCGGATCGGCGGGCGCGGCAGGGCGATCGGCCCCGCGACTGCGCCAGTTGCCCTACGCAGTATCGCGGATCTACTTCCTGGCCAGCCTCATCCTGGTGTTGCAGGCGCTGTTCCCCGGGGTCAGCTGGTTCGGCCGGGCCGCCGACGTCTACTCCACGGTGTTCATCCCGATCGACTCCTCGGGCCTGGGCCTGGCCGCCTTCGCGCTGATCCTGGGCGGCGCCATGGCTCGGCGCAAGCGGGTTGCCTGGTGGGTCACCATCGTGGTCTGCGGGCTGTGGTTCCTGGCCATGTTGACCCTGGTGCTGCTCTACGGGATCTTCACCATCGCCGGCATCGGGCTCGGCCTGGGCAGCACTCTGTTGCTGGCCAGATTCGCATTCAACCTGGCCAGCATCGGGGTGGTGCTGTGGATCCTGATCGTCTACCGGGGCGAGTTCAGCGCTCGACGCCAGCCGGGAAACCTCGGTCGCGCGCTGCTCACGTTGCTGATCGGGTTGATCATCAGCCTCGGGGTCGGGTTCCTACTGACCACCGTGTTCCCGGGCCAGATCCCGCAACCCCGGGGCCGGATCGCCTGGCTGGTCAACCAGATCTTCGACTTCGACCGGGACAACCTCTCGACCAGCACCGGGACGCCGCCGACCTGGACCGGCACGATCACCGGTCTGTTCGTCAGCGCCTCGCTGGTGGCGGCGATGATCATGTTGACCCGTTCTCAGCGCCGGGCCGCGTTCCTCTCCACCGAGGACGAACGATCGGTCCGCGCCCTGCTGCCGGATTCGGCCGCGGACTCGCTCGCCTACTTCGCCACCCGTCGGGACAAGTCGGTGATCTTCGGCCGGGACCGCCGCTCGGCCGTCACCTACCGGGTCGAGTTGGGGGTCTGCCTGGCCAGCAGCGATCCTCTCGGACGTCCGGACAACTGGCCCTCGGCCATCGGGGCCTGGCTGCGGCTGGTCGAGGAGTACGGCTGGACGCCGGCGGTGATCGGAGCCAGCGAGGCCGGCGCCAGGGCCTACGCCCAGACCGGCCTGCGGGTGATCCGGCTGGGCGACGAGGCCGTCCTGGTGCCGGCCGAGTTCAGCCTCGACGGCCGGGAGATGCGCCCGGTCCGGCAAGCCGTGAACCGGCTGCACCGGCAGGGTTATCGGACCCGGATCCGCCGGCACGCCGAGATCGAGCCGGCTGAGTTGGCCGAGCTGATCGCCCGGGTCGAGGCCTGGCGCGACACCGAGACCGAACGCGGCTTCTCGATGGCCCTGAGCCGATTGGGCGACCCGGCCGACGGTGACTGCCTGATGGTCGAGGCCCTCTTCCCCCACGGGGCAGCGGCTCACGCCGGTGCCGGCGGGCCGGCCGGCGAGGTGGCCGGCATCTTGTCCTTCGTGCCCTGGGGGTCCGACGGGTTCTCCCTCGACGTGATGCGTCGTCACCCGCACGCCGACAACGGGGTGACCGAGCTGATGGTCTGCGGGCTGGTCGCCGCCGCCCCCGAGCTTCGGGTCAAGCGGGTCTCGCTGAACTTCGCGGTCTTCCGGTCCGCCTTCGAGGAGGGCGCCCGGATCGGGGCCGGCCCGGTCGTGCGGATCTGGCGCCGGCTGCTGCTCGTGGCGTCGCGGTGGTGGCAGATCGAGTCGCTCTACCGCTCCAACGTGAAGTACCGGCCGGACTGGGAGCCCCGCTTCCTCTGCTTCGCCGAGACCCGCGACATCGCCCTGGTCGGGGCGGCCAGTGGGGTGGCCGAAGGGTTCATCGACCTGCCGACCTTTCTGCGCCGGCCCGAACCACCACCGGTGCTGGGCTCGGTCAGCGAGCGGGCCGCCCTCGCCCCGTCCGCGGGCGGCTCCCGCGGGGCAGAGGTAACGACGACGCAGCCGGGTCCGGCTGAGCGCCGGGTGAACGAGCAGACCGAGGGCAGGATCGAGGTTCGGAATCGGCTGCTGGCCGCCGGTATCGACCCCTATCCGCCGTCGTTCCGGCCCACTCACGGCACCGCCGACATCGCCGGGGCCGCACCTGCCCCGGGTGTCCCGCCGGGATCTGAAGTCCGGGTGGCCGGCCGGGTGATGCGGATCCGCGACCACGGCGGGGTGATCTTCGTGACGCTGCGCGACTGGCAGGGCGAGACGCAGTTGCTGCTCAGCCGGGACGTCCTGGGTGCGCCGCGGCTCGACGACTTCCGCGCTCAGGTCGATCTCGGCGATCATCTCGGGGCGAGCGGGGCTCTCACCACCTCGCGCAGCGGCGAACCGTCGCTCGGCGTCGAAGCATGGTTGATCACCGCGAAGTCGCTGCACCCGATGCCGGACAAATATCGCGGGCTGACCGACCCGGAGGCCAGGGTCCGCCAGCGCTACCTCGATCTGGCCACCAACCAGCCGGCCCGCCGGCAGCTGGCGGCCCGGTCGGCGGCGATCCGCGCCGTCCGGGACGGGCTGCAGAGCCGCGGTTTCCTCGAGGTAGAGACGCCGATCCTGCAGACCATCCACGGCGGCGCCAACGCTCGCCCGTTCCGCACCCACATCAACGCCTACGACTTGTCGCTCTACCTAAGGATCGCCCCGGAGCTCTATCTGAAGCGGCTGCTGGTCGGCGGTGTGGCCAAGGTGTTCGAGATCGGCCGCAACTTCCGCAACGAGGGTGCCGACGCCACCCACAATCCCGAGTTCACCATGCTCGAGGCCTACGAGGCCTACGGCGACTACACCACCATGCGCGAGGTGGCCGGCTGCCTGATCACCGAGGCGGCCCGGGCGGCCACCGGCGGGACGGTGCTGCGCGGCACCGATTACCGCGGCCAGAGCCACGAGGTCGACCTGGCGGAGCCGTGGCGGGTGATCACCGTCAACGACGCGGTGGGCGCCGCGCTCGGCGAACCGATCAGCGCCGACACCAGCCAGGCCGAGCTGGTCCGGATCGCCGACCGGCTCGACATCGGCACCGACCCGCACTGGTCCAGGGGCGCGGTGCTGCTCGAACTCTACGAACACCTGGTCGAGCACCGGACGGTGGCGCCGACGTTCTACACCGACTTCCCGGCCGACGTCTCGCCGCTGACCCGGCCGCACCGCGACGACCCACGGCTGGCCGAACGCTGGGATCTGGTGGCGTTCGGCGCCGAGATCGGGACTGCCTATTCTGAGTTGGTGGATCCGGTCGACCAGCGCGAGCGACTGACTGCGCAGTCGCTGCTCGCCGCCGAGGGTGACCCGGAGGCGATGGAGCTGGACGAGGACTTCTTGACCGCCCTGGAGTACGCGATGCCGCCCAGTGGTGGCCTGGGGATGGGTATCGACCGGCTGATCATGTTGCTCACCCAGACCTCGATCCGCGAGACGATCACCTTCCCGCTGGTCCGACCGCGGAGCCGCGGGTGAGTGGGCCGGAGGTGCGGATCGCCGAGCGGGACACGTCGACGATGAAGCCCGCCCGCCGGGCGTCGGTGCCGACACCGACCCGGGTCGGCTGGCTGGTGCTCGCCGTCCTTGTCTTCTGCAGCTACAACAGCTGGGTGTTCTGGCGGCCGCTGAACGGCCACGACCAGATCCTGCTGGGCTATCTCTCCGAGCTGTCGGCCTCCGACCAGCCGAACGACCTGTTCTTCCGCGGCGGCGATCTGGTCAGTGCGGTGATCGCCCTCGCTCTCGGGATCGGCTGGCTGCTACACCGCCGCCGGGATCTGCACCAGCGCTGGCGGGTGGTGGCCAGCTACGCGCTGGTGCTGTTCGGAGTGTCCACCTTCTTCGACGCCTTCTTCGCGATGGACTGCTCGCCGACCTTGAGCGCGGTGTGCGCCCGATTGGAACGCAATGGTCAACTCTCCACGATCCACTATCTGCACACCGGGACCAGTGTCGGCGCCCAACTCGGGATCACCGTCTCGCTGGCCGCCGGCACGATCGCCCTGGCCAAGGCACGCACCCGACGCCGTGGCACGCTGATCGTGGTGGCCGCGCTGACCGCTACGGAGTTCCTGGCGCTGGTCGTGATGATGGGCATGCTGGCCGACGGGGTACCCGGGATCGGCTATCCGCAGGCCGTGATGGTGGCGGTGGCCGCCGGCTGGTGCGCCTTGGTCGCCGTCGGTCACGCCGAGCCCGGCGTCTGGACGATGGGTGGCGACGACGAGCCGGACGAGACGTTCGAGCTGGCGGACTTTCCGGACGACCATCCGAGGGAGGGGCGTTGACCGAACAGCCGTCGACCGAACAGGCGTCGACCGAACAGGCGTCGACCGAACAGGCGTCGACCGACCATCCGCTACCGGATGGTCAGGTGGAGACGCTCGGCGGACGCAGCGTGCACTGGGCCGAGATCCCCGGGGAGGCGGCGCCGGTGCTGCTGCTCGGCGGCTGCGGCGTTCCCTACACGCTGTGGCAGTACGTGGTCGACGGTCTGGACGGGCGGCTGGTGCTGCTGGACCGTCCCGGGATGGCCGGATCGAGATGGCCGCGGCGGCTGCCGCTGCTGTCCGAGGAGATCGCCACCCTGGCCGCCATGATCGACCGGATCGGCGCGCCGACCGTGGTGGTCGGACACTCCATGGGCGGGCCGCACGCCGAGGCGCTGGCCCGGGTGCATCCCGATCTGGTCTCCGGGGTGGTGCTGGTCGACGGCAGCATGAGTTGGCACCCCCGGCCGAGCCGAATGGAGCGAGCGTGGTTGGTGGCTGCCCGCGCGATCCAGGCATCGATGCACGTCCCGCCGTTGCAGGTGATCGCCGTCGCGGCCGACAAGGCGATGATCTCGGCGCAGAGCGTCCGCACCCAGGTGGCGCTGATGCCGCCCTGGGCGGGCTGGGCCTACCGCGACCCGGACGGGGTGGCCATGGTGATCGCCGAGCAGGCCGCCTACGGTCGTCAGCTGACCGACCTCGGTGACCTCCGCGCCGCCCACCCGTGGCCGGATGTCCCGACCATCGTGCTGACCGCCGTCGGCGACGGAAACCCTGACTGGGAGGCGGATCAGGCCCGTTACGCCCGACTGCTGGGCGCCGAGCACTGGGTACTGCCCGACTCGCGGCACCTGATCATGCTGGACCGCCCGGAGAAGGTGATCGAGGCGATCGCCCGGTTGCGCCCCTGAGGTTGCCGCTGCCGCACCGGCGGAACGACTGCTCAGTCGTCCTCGGAGCGTCGGATCGCCCGCTCGGCCCTGATCATCTCGACCTCCCAGCGTCCGGCGACCAGCCGTTCGGCGGCGTCCAGCACCTCGACGATGTGGGCGCGATCGCCCGCCACGCAACCGATTCCGATGCCGCACCGGCGATGCAGATCCAGGTGACCGACCTCGGCGGCGCTGACCTGGAACCGTCGCCGCAGCTCGGCCACGATGGGCTTGACGACCGCGCGCTTCTCCTTCAGCGAGTCCGAGCGCTCGATGAGCAGGTCGAACTCGATCCAGCCGATCCACATTGTTCTGAGGGTAGCGGTCAGACCCGCCGCAGCTCCGGATCGTCGTCGGAGAACGTGCGGACCGGTCCGGGCGGGGTGTCCTTCGTCTCGAACCGGACGGTGACCAAACCTCGTCCCGCACCCCAGACCCAGCCGCGGCCGTATCCGTCGTGCTCGACGTCGGCGCCCGGTGGCCAGCCCTCCGAGCGGGCCGCCCGGTGGATGGTGACCCCCGGCGGGGCGGACGGTGGGTCGTCGTCCTCGCCGCCCTCGTGCTGGTCGACCTCCTCCTGAAGCTCGGGTTCACCGGCGAACAGATCCTCCTGCAGGACGTCGCTCAGCCCGGCCACCCCGACCCCGAGCAACCGCACCCCGGGGGAGGTGTCGACTTCGGTCAGCATGCTCCGGGCGATCTGGCTGATCAGCTCGGGTCGGTCGGTGCCCCCGGTCAGCGTCCGGCTCCGGGTGTGGGTGATGAACCCGTGCAGCCGAACCTTGATGGTGACGGTGCGGGCCAGCAGCTGGGCGGTGGACAGCCGGTTCGCCACCTGCCGTGCGTCCCGGTCCAGGATCTTGGTCATCTCGGCCTGGTCGACCAGATCGGTGCCGAAGGTGTCCTCGACCGAGATCGACTTCGCCTCCCGCTCCGGCTCGACGCCCCGTTCGTCGCGGGCGAAGGCCAGCTCCTTGAGTCCGGCCCCGTGGGACTTGCCGATCACCTGCACCAGCTCGTCCAGCCCGACCCGCTGCAGGTCGGCGACCGTCTCGATCCCGATCCGGCGCAGCTTGTCGAAGGTCACCGGCCCGACGCCCGGGATCACCTTGGCACTCATCGGGCTGAGCAACTCGACCTCGGTGCCGGCCGGGACGATGTGGTGGCCGTCGGGCTTGCCCAGCTCGCTGGCCACCTTGGCGATGAACTTCGAGGTGCCGATCCCGATCGAGGCGGTCAGCCCGTCGGTCACCCGGGCGACCTCGGCCTTGATCTCGGCCACCAGCCGCTCCAGCCCGGCGAGGTCGAGCTCGACCGGACGGCGGGCGGTGGTCAGGTCGACGAAGGCCTCGTCCAGGCTCAACGGCTCGACCAGGGGAGAGAGGTCCCGTAACACCGTCATCACCTGCTGGCTGGCCACCCGATAGGTCTCGTAGCGGCCGGCCAGGAACGCTCCGTGCGGGCAGCGCCGCCGGGCCTCGTGCCCGGGCATCGCCGAATCCGACGCCGAACACCCTCGCCTCGTAGGAGGCGGTGGAGACCACGCCGCGGGCGCCTACCCCGCCGACGATCACCGGCTTGCCCCGCAGCGACGGCTTGTCCCGCTGCTCGACCGAGGCGAAGAAGGCGTCCAGGTCGAGGTGCAGGATCGACGGCTGCGCTCTCATTGCGCTCTATCCTCGTCCGCGTTCTGGCCCGTCACCCACCCTGGGTGTTCATCGTCGGGCCCAGAGGTCGGGACCAGGACGAGTCGGGATCGGCCTCGTGGTCGGCGATCCAGTCGATCAGCTCCTCGAGCGGGAGGCCGTAGTCGGGACCATCGGTGCCGCGATAGGACTGCAGCCGGCCCCGGGCCCGGCCGGCCAGCCGGAGTGCGCCGGTCCGGTTGCCGCGCTCGGCGTGGGTGATGCCGACACAGAGCTGGGCCATTCCTTGCCAGAGATCGCGCTCGGCCTCCGGGCCGGCTTTCCAGCGGGCCTCGAACACCTCGTGGGCCGAGAACGGCCGACCGCCGGCCAACAGCTGCCGGGCCTAGAGGATCGTCTCCGCCGCCGGCAGCGGCTCCTCCGAGACCGGCTCGACTCCGACACTGCCGTACGGCAACGGCCGGCCCAGTTCGTCCCGGGGTCGGGACTGCCTGGCGCGGCCGTCGGCGTCTCTGTCTCGCTGCGTCTGGTCTTGGTCCGGGTTCACCGGCTCATGGTGACCCGAGGACCGGCGAAACGGCTACTCCCGGACGGCGTGGCCGGCCTGATCCTGCTCGGCCGCACCCTCGGGGGTGGCGATCGCCGGCACCACACCGGAGGGCAGCACCGATCCGTCGGTACCGCCTTCCCGGATTCTCCTCCAGCCGGCCGATCATCGGGTTGCTGCGCTCCAGCAGCCGGAAGAACAGATAGCCCAGGCCGCAGCCGATGAACCAGCTGTAGTTGCCGAGCCAGGTCGCGTCCACCGCGGAACCGGAGTCCTTGGCCAGGTTGGGGATCAGCACCGACAGCACGCGACGGGACGCCGGCGAAGATCAGCGCCTTGATGGCGTTCGGGTTGTAGCCGCTCTTGAACCAGTAGCGGCCGCCCTTGTTCAGGGTGAACAGGTCGTCCACCCAGACCCGCTGCTTGCTGACGTTGAAGTAGCCGGCGATCAGGACGCCGAACAGCGGACCGATCAGCGCGCCCAAGATGCCAAGCGTGTAGGCGATCGCGGCGTCGTTGCTGTACCAGTTCCACGGCGTCAGGATGACCGATCCGACGGCGGCGATCATGCCGCCCATCCGCCAGCTGATCTTCTTCGGGTTGACGTTGGAGAAGTCGAAGGCCGGTGAGATGAAGTTGGCCACGATGTTGATGCCGACCGTGGCGATCACGAACGTGAGGCCGCCGAGCAGCACCGCGAAGGTGGTGTCGATCCGCTGTACGGTCTTGATCGGATCGGTGATCAACTCCCCGAACACCGGCACGGTGGCCGAGGCGGTGATCACGGTCAGCAGCGAGAAGAACAAGAAGTTGATCGGCAGGCCGAGGAAGTTGCCGCGCTTCACCGCCTTGAAGTTCTTGCCGTACCGGGCGAAGTCGCCGAAGTTGAGCATCGGGCCGGAGAAGTAGGAGACGACCAGCGCGATCGCCGAGATCATCACCGGGATGGACTGCGCGAGCGTCAGGTGCTTGGTGGACAGATTGAGGCTGATGTTTCCGATGCCGGCCTTGGAGACCAGGTAGATCGCCATCACCACCATCACCAGGTAGACCGCGGGTCCGGCCAAGTCGATGAATTTGCGGATCGCTTCCATCCCGCGCCAGAAGACGGCGGCCTGGGCCACCCACAAGATCGCGTAGCAGATGTAGCCCAGCGCGGACAGACCCAGGAAGCCGGCGGCGTTCGGGTCGTTCAGCGCGGCGCTGGCCGGCCAGAACTTCAGGAAGATGATCACCAGCGACTGGGAGGCGAGATAGGTCTGCACGCCGTACCAGGCGATCGCGATCAGGCCGCGGATGATCGCCGGGATGTTCGCCCCGAGGACGCCGAAGATTGCCCGGTTGATCACCGGGAACGGCACCGAGGTGATCTGGCTCGGCTTGGCCACCAGGTTGCAGAACACGTTGACGATCAGGATGCCGACGATCAGTGCGATCAACACCTGCCAGCTGGCGATGCCGAGGGCGAACAGGCTGCCGGCGGTGACGTAGCCGCCGACGCTGTGCACGTCGGACATCCAGAAGGCGAAGATGTTGTAGGAGGACCAGCTCTGCTTGCGTAGTGGAGCCAGGTCCTCGTTGGCCAGCCGGTCGGAATAGCCCGGCTTGACCAGCCCCGGGCCGGCCGGTTGATCCGGGGCGAGGCCGGGAGTCGGGCTGGGGCTGGGGGTCGGGGCAGGAGTCGGGGGTGTCTGCGCGACATCGGTCATGGGGTCCTCCAGGGGTGGATACGCAGTCAGTGCTGACGCTAAGAGCTGGCCGAGGCGATCGTGTTCCGTTGGTGTTACGGGTCTGCGCGGATTCGCCGTGCCCGGTGAACCGCCCTTCAATGGGGCGAATCTAACGGACACGCCCCTGATTTGGCCAGACATTTCGGAACCTTTTTTCCGCATTCCGGAAGTAGAGCAATGAGTGAGTCCATCTCTCCTGAACAGGTTGGACAAAGCAGACGCACAGACCCGGCCTCGAGACTCGACTCACCAGCAGAGGCAGCGGGCCCGCTGGAGTCAGGCCGAGCGGGAATCGGCCGGAAGGGCGGACGGCAATGGACGCACGACGCAGGATTCGCAGTCGGACCGCTGGGGTGACGGCAGCGGTCGCAGCTGGAGCGCTGGCCGCCGCCGGTGCCCTCGGGTTCGGCTTGGCCGGCTCCGCGAGCGCCGACGGCAGCGTTACCACGAGTAGCGCACCGACTGCCTCGAGCAGTACGTCGAGCAGCAGCACCGGCTCCAACGACACCGGTTCGAGCAGCACCAGTTCGAGCAGCGGGGCGACGAAGAGCAACGCCGGCTCCACCGGGGTCGAGTCCGGCACCGGTCGGCAGAGCGACTCCTCGAGCGGGGGCTCGTGATGGCGACGCGGACCGTTCCCTCGCTCCGGGCGCAACCCACGCTGCGGAGCCGGTGGCGTGCACTGGGCTGTGACGTCGAACTGGTGACCGCGGACGTCGGTCCGACCCGGCACGAAACGGCCGTCGAGCGGATGCGGTTCGAGGTGGCCGCGGTCGATCTGGCCGCCTCCCGCTTTCGCGCCGACTCCGAGCTGTCCCGGGTCAACCGGGCCGCGGGAGGCTGGCAGCGGGTCTCGGCCGGCTTCCTCGATCTGCTGCAGGACAGCCTCGCCGCGGCCGTCTGGTCCGATGGTCTCGTCGTCCCCACCCTGGGGCGGCCGCTGAGTTGTCTGGGCTACGACCGGGACATCTCCCTGCTGCCGTTACGGCCGCGCCGGACCGCGCAATCGGGCTGGTTCACCGCGGCCGGCGCCTGGCCCGAGCCGAGTGTCGCCGCGGACTGGCGATCGATCGAGATCGACCGGGACGAGGCCGGTCCCGGTCGGGTGCGGATCCCATCCGGGATCGCCCTGGATCTCGGCTCGATCGGCAAGGCGGCGGCCGCGGACCGGATCGCCCGGACGCTGGCCTCGACCACGCTCTCCGGCTTCGACGGGCTGGTAAACCTCGGTGGCGACATTGCGGTGATCGGCAGCGGGCCCCGGCGCTGGGAGATCGCCATCGACGAGTCCGGCCGTGACGAATCGGGTCGGGACGCGGATCGCGCGCCACGGACCTCGGTCCGGATCGTCGACGGGGGGCTGGCGACTTCGTCCACCGCGGTCCGGGTCTGGAGCCAGCACGGCGTCCGCCGTCACCACATCCTCGATCCGCGGACCGGACTGCCGGCGACACCGCACTGGCGCTGCGTCAGCGTGCACGCAGACAGCTGTCGGCTGGCCAACGCCGCTTCGACGGCGGCGATCGTGCTGGCCGAACGGGCGCCGGCGTGGTTGGCCCAGCGCGGCATCACCGCCCGCCTGGTCTCCTCCGATCTCGCCGGGGCGCCGTCCGACCACTCCGATCAGCACCACTCCGATCAGCACCACTCCGATCAGCAACACTCCGATCAGCACCACTCCGATCAGCACCGGGCGGACCCGATCCGGACCGGCGGCTGGCCGGCTGATGTCGCGCCGGCCGAGCTGGCGCCGGCGGCATGAGCACAAACGAGCTGCTCTGGTACCTCACCCGGGCCGTCGCCGTGACCGGTGTCGTCCTGCTGACCGCGGTCGTCGTCCTCGGCACTCTGGTCGCCGTCCGTCGGGTGCGGTCGCCCGAGGTCGGCGCGGTACTGCTGCGGGTCCACCGGTCGGTCTCGTTGCTGGCGTTCGTCTTCATCGCCGCACACGTCGTCACCGCCGTCGTCGAGACCTACGTGTCCATCGGCTGGATCAGCGCGCTGGTGCCGTTCACGGCCGGTTACCGCGCCTTCTGGGTCGGACTCGGCTCCGTCGCTCTGGACCTGATGTTGGCCGTGCTCATCACCTCGCTGCTGCGGCCGTGGCTGCCTCCGACGGTGTTCCGTGCCGTGCACTGGGCCACCTACGCCCTGTGGCCGATCGCCCTACTGCACGGTTGGCGAGCGGCCAGCGTGGACGGCAGTTGGGTCCTGGTCGTGAACGCGATCTGCGCCGCCGTCGGGGTCGCAGCCGTCGGTTGGCGGGTGGCCATCGCTGTCCGCGAGCCTCATCGCCAAGCCCGGAAATCCCTGCCGGAGCAGAGTTTCGCTACCGAGCCGCGCGTTCTCGCCCGGACCGGATGGAGACGATGATCATGACTCAGACCATCACCGACCCGCGCCTGACGGGCCATCCCATCACGTTGCGCAATCCGGCCGACCTGATCCCGGTACTGGCCGAGGCGGGCCTGGTCGGCCTCGGCGGTGCCGGTTTCCCGGTGCACCGCAAGCTGGCGGCAGCCCGTGGCCAAGCGCCCCGGCTGATCGTCAACGCCTGCGAGGGGGAGCCGCTGTCGGTCAAGGATCGCTGGATCCTCGAGCACGCGCCCGATCCGTTGCTGGCCGGCATTCGGGCCGTTGCGGCGGCGGTCGGGGCCAGCCGGATCGTGCTCGCCGTCCACCGCGACTCCGCCACCGAACATGCGGCGCAGCAGCTGGTCCGATCGAGCGCCGGCGTCGAGCTGCTGTCGGTGGCCGCGGGTTACGTGGCCAGCGAAGCCAGCGCGTTGACCTCGGCGCTGGACGGCGGGCCGGCCACGCCCTTCAGTCACCGCCTGCCGCTCGCCGTGCGACAGGGGCGACCGGGCCGGCGGCGACCGGCCACCCTGGTGCACAACGTGGAAACGATCTACCGAATCGGCCAGCTGCTCGGCTACGGCCTGGACTGGTTCCGGTCCTTCGGAACCCCGGACGAGCCCGGCCCGCGTTTCTTCTCGCTCTCCGGCGCAGTCGCCGATCCCGCCGTCGGAGCGCCGCGGTTGGTCCAGGCCGGCGCCGGATCGTCACTGTCCGACCTGATCGATGCGGCCGGCGGGCTGCGGAGCTCGGTCCGGGCCGTGCTGGCCGGCGGCTGGGGTGGTGGCTGGATCGACTGGTCGACCGCGCAGCGGCTCGATTGGTCGCAGCGCTCGCTCACCCGGGTCGGCTCGGGCCTCGGTAACGGAATCGTCTACCTGCTGCCGGCCGACCACTGTCCGCTAACGGTGGTGGGCGACCAACTCAGTGCGTTGGCGGCGGCCTCGGCCCGCCAGTGTGGCCCGTGCCTGTTCGGGCTGCCCGCGGTCAGCCGGGACTGGAACGCCCTTGTCTCCGGCGACGGCGAGTCCAGCGGCGCGCAGGTCGAACAGCGGCTGCGCCGTCGCCTCGGCCTGCTGCCCGGTCGCGGCGGCTGTCACCACCCGGACGGAGCCGCCCGCAACGCCGGCACCGCCCTCGGCGTCTTCGCCGATCACCTGGCCGAACACCGAGGGATGCGATGACGGATCCAGTCAGGGGCAAGACCGTGGCGGTCGACCGGATCGTCTGCGTCGGGCGTGGGTTGTGCGCCGGCGTCCTGCCCGAGCGGATCACGCTCGATGAATGGGGCTACCCGATTCTGGACCACACCCCGGTCGAACCGGCGGCCGCTCGTGAGGCCGTCCGGATCTGTCCGGTGGGGGCGCTCTACCTACGCTCTGAGGACGCGGGTTCGGGGGCGGGTTCCGCGACGGCGAACACGGTGTCATCCGGTCGGTAACGGGTGGAGGCCCAGAACAACCCGATCACTCCCAGCGCGCTCAGTCCGGCCGGCAGGAAAAAGACGTGCGGCAGGCCGAGCGCGGCGGTGCCCAGCCCGCCGATCGCGCCGCCCAGTCCGCCGGCCAGCAGGATCGAACTCATGAACACGCTGGAGGCCAACCCGACCCCCTGCGGATAGAGCTGCTGGGCGACGCTCACCCCGAGCCCGGCCATCGCCGCCCACAGTCCCGACATCAGGATCTGACCGAGGAACAGCCCGGCCACGTGTCCGCTGGTGGCGAAGGCCAGGTTCGCCGCCGTGCCGAACGCGGCGCCGATCATCACCATCCGGATCGGGGTGATCCGGTCGGCCAGCCGGGCGAACAGTGGCATCAGGATGAACTCGAGCAACGGCTGGATGGCGATCACGCTGCCCCGGACCGTGTCGGAGACGTGCAGCTGTTTGTCCATGTACAACGGGAGATAGGCGAACTTGATGGTGTCGCCGTTCATGGTCAGCACGCAGCAGCCGGCGAAGACCAACAACGGCAGCTTGGACCGGAAGCCGTCCCGGCGTCGGGTCCTCCGGTCAGCGGCCGGAACCAGTCCGCCGACCGCCGCTGAGACGAACCGTTCCACCCGCAGCCGGCCCAGCGGCAGCAGCTGACCGAGCACGCAGACCGCATTGGCGATCAGCAACGGCCGCAACCCGAAGGCGCTGCCGAACCAGCTGCCCAGCACCGGGCCGATGATCCAGCCGGCCGAGAAGGACATCCGAACCGTGGCGATCACCCGGCTGTTGACCGCGGTCGGGGTCCGGCTGAGCTCGTCCCGGGCGGCGGCGAACAGCTGACCCATCGCACCGCCGGCGATGCTCAATCCGACCGCACCGATCACGAACGGCATCCAGATCCGGGTGGCCAGAGCCATCGCCAGCCAGCTGAGCCCTCCGACGATCGCACAGATCCGGTACAACACCAGCCGGTTGGTCTGCCGATCCGACACGCTGCCGATCAGGAATCCGGCGAGCGGTGCGGCCAGATTGACCAGGTAGTACAGACCGGCCAGCGGCAGCGAGGCGCCGAGTTCGTCGACCAGGAAGAGGGTGAGTTGCGGGGTGGTGGCGGAGACCCCGATGCCGGAGATGAACAGGGCGATGAACGCCCGGCGATAGAACGGGGTGCCCCAGACGATCCGGAGCGGCGACGGCTTGGCGGACGACATGCTCGACTCTCTGTAACGATTCAGACGTCGTCAGTCAATCACGACAGCCGAGTCGAGTCGAGTCACGGGCGGCTGAGGGTTTCGAGGCACTACCATCGCCCGGTGTTCGCCTTCCACTTCGCCCCGGCCCGAGGTTGGATGAACGACCCGAACGGTCTGATCGAGCGGGACGGCGTCCATCACCTGTTCTTCCAGCACAACCCGGACGAGCCGACCTTCGGCCCGATGTGCTGGGGCCACGCGGTCAGCACCGACCTGATGCACTGGTCCGAGCGGCCGGTCGCCTTGCGCCCGGACACCGACTACGACGCCGACGGCTGCTGGTCCGGCTGCGCGGTGCCGCTGAGCGACGGCCGGGTGGCGATGATCTATTCGGCCAACCGGGACGGTCACCAATTGCCGGCGTTGGCGATCAGCATCGACGAGGGGCTGGACACCTTCGCCAAGTCTGCGGCGAATCCGGTCATCGACGACTGGCCGGCGATCGAGGCCATCACCGACCTGCGCGACCACGCCGTGATCATCGAGCCGGACGGTTGGCGGCAGGTGCTCGCCGTCGGCCGGGACACCGTCGACCGGCCGGAGCGTTCGCCGGCCGAGCTGTCCCTCGGTGGGCGGGGCGGCCAACTTCTCAGCTATCGCTGTCCGGGCGAGGATCTGACCCGCTGGAGCTACGGCGGAGTCTTCCTCGACGGGCGGCTGGCCGATCTGCCCGGCGAGGTGTGGGAATGCCCGGACGTGTTCTGGATCGACGACTGTGCGGTGGTGATCATGTCCTGGTACACCCGGGGCGAGCCAGGCCAGGCCGGCGTCCCGGCGGAGTCCAGCGACGTCCTCTGGCTGACCGGGACGATCACCGACGGTCGGTTCACCGCGGAGCGGCACGGTCGGCTCGACCTCGGCGACCGGTTCTACGCCCCTCAGTCCTATCCGGCCGACAACAGCCGGCGACTGATGGTCGGCTGGCTCCGTACCCAACACGACCCGGCGAGTGCCGGCCGACCGAGTGTGGGCACCGCCACCCTGCCGCGGCGTCTCGGTCTGCGTGACGGCCGACTGACCCAGCAACCGGCCGACGAACTGGACGCCCTTGTCCGGACGCCGCTGGGCCGGCTCGGACCCGATCAGCCGGAGCTGGTGCCGGGCGAACCGGCAGCGGCCGTCGAGCTCGTCGTCGAGGCCGACACGCCCGCCCACCTCGCCGCTACGACGCTCGAGCTCAGCGGTCCCGACGGCCATCGCTACGCCGTGGCCCTGGACTGCTTGGCTGCCCCGTCGACCTGGGTCCGCGACGGCGACGTCTGGGCCGTCGCGCCCAGCACCGGCACCCGGGCGCAAATCCTGATCGACCACGGGTTGATCGAGATCTTCACCGTCGACGGTCGCGCGGCCTCGTTCAGCGATCTCGCGCTGTCGTCGATCACCAGCCTCCGGCTGGTCGGCGACGAGCCGGGCGCGGCCCGAATCGCGGTCGCCGCGCTGAGCCCGTCGCTCACCGTTCACCCGTCGGTGGGACGCTTTTCTTCCTGACCGGACGCGAGCCGGCCGAGAAACCGAGCTGTCGATGTGGGGGGCGAGACCGATGACCGATCTGGAATCACAACTGCGCGATCTGCGGGAGCGCTATGGGGCCGAGAACTTCGTCGTCGAGGAGTTGGAGGACGACGACCCCGTGCTGCGCGCGGTCGGCGGCGATCTGGTCGACACCTGGCAGGAGGACTACCCCTATCCGGAGCGGCTCAGCGTCAAGGAGTACGAGTATTCCAAGCGGCTGCTGCAGATCGAGTTGCTCAAGCTGCAGACCTGGATCAAGGCCACCGGCGGTCGGCACGTGCTGCTGTTCGAGGGCCGGGACGCCGCCGGAAAGGGCGGCACGATCAAACGGTTCATGGAGCATCTCAACCCGCGGCACGCCCACGTCGTCGCGCTGGAGAAGCCGACCGATCTCGAGGCACGCCAGTGGTACTTTCAGCGCTACGTGGCCCGGCTTCCGGCCCGCGGCGACATGGCGTTGTTCGATCGCTCCTGGTACACCCGGGCCGGCGTCGAGCGGGTGATGGGCTTCTGCAGTGACGAGCAGCACTCCCGCTTTCTACGTCAGGCACCGATGTTCGAGAAACTGTTGGTCCGAGACGGCTTCCATCTGACCAAGTTCTGGTTCTCGGTCTCCCAGGGCGAGCAGAGCACCCGGTTCCTGATCCGCCAGATCGACCCGGTCCGGCAGTGGAAACTGTCGCCGATGGATCTGGCCTCGCTGGACAAGTGGGACGCCTACACCGAAGCCAAGGAACAGATGTTCGCCGCCACCGACACCAAGTCGGCGCCCTGGACCGTGGTCAAGAGCAACGACAAGAAGCGGGCCCGGCTGGAGGCGATGCGGTTCGTGTTGTCCCAGTTCCCCTACGACGGCCGCGACGACGACGTGGTGGGGACGCCGGATCCGCTGATCGTCGGGCCGGCCATGGATCTCTACGAGAAGGGCGAACGCGGCCCCGACTCGGACTAGATCCGTTCACACCGCAGGCGGCGGCATCCGGTCGTCGCGTCGCTCGACGACCTGGGTATGGGTGCTGCGTCGGCTGCGGAGTTGCAGAACCAGGCCGAGGATGATGGCCAGTACGCCCACGGCCATGCAGACGTAACCGATCGTGGTGAGATCGACGGCTTTGAAGCTGTCCTTGACGCCGAAGGCGAGGACGCCGCCGATCAGCAGCAAAAAGATTCCGGCACCGATACCCATGTCTGACTCCTCGCTGTTGGACCGTTCGACCGGCGTCGGTCGTGCACGGACGCGGATGGCTGACCTTAACGCCTGATCGGTGCGCGAGCGGTTCTCTCGGATCAAGAGTCGCGCGGATGGCCACGATCACTAAACCGGGTCCGGGCTAGGACATGACCCCCGACATGACCCCGGACATGGTTGTGCCGGACCGATGAATACGACCTCGGGGGTTGGACGTAGGCGCCGGTCCGGCACGGGGTGGTCGTCAATGACCTGAGAAGAATCCGGATGATCCGATCCGCCGGACGATGTCGGGGGCCATCATCCTGAGTTCGGGTCCGTGCTCACCTCGTAGACACAAGTAAACCCGAGCCGACGGTGCCGGTCTCGGCATTGCGTGCACACCCGATCGGCAATCAGTGCACGGAATTGCTCAGGATCCGCTGGGCGCTTCATCGCCGACCGGAGCGGGCCAGGTCGGCCGGCCGGTCGCCACCCACGAACGCCAAGGCGTGCGCGGCCGGTGCCCGTGACCGGGATCGACCCCGACGATCCGGCCGCCGTCGAGCACAGTGGTCTCGTGCCGGGCCGCATCCTCGGTGGTGGTGCGCCGGCGGAGCGTCCGTCCGGCCGCTCCCCGCCCGGACCGCTCGATCAGCGAGCTGTGCCCGTGCAACTGGCTGAACGGCATCCGGACCTCCAGCCAGGAGGGCACCAGCTCGGTCGCCGCCGAGGCCCAGACCGGTCCGGCGAGCGGCTCGGGCCGGCTGCCGCCGAGCATCTGACCGGCGTTGAACAAGACGTCCTCGTGACTGCCGATCAGCGAGTCGAGTGCGGCCGCGACCCGGGCGGCACCGGTGAGTCGGCCGAGCACCTCGCGCCAGAATCCGCAGGTCAGACCGGCGTGGGTGATCAGGAAATCCTCCCCGTCCGAGGTGGTGAATGCGGCCGCGGCGCGCAGCTGCCCGTCGCGCCACCAGCGGCGCAGGATTGCCGCGTCCGGTTCATCCAGTCGCTCCGGCCAGTCGAAGGCCGGGGCGCGCAGATACTGCGCCTCGTGGTTACCGACCAGCTGGACCCACTGGGCCGGGACGTCGCGGAGATAGCCGTCCACCAGTCGCAGCACGCCGACCGAATCCGGGCCGCGGTGGATCAGGTCGCCGACCTGAACGACCACCAGGTCGGCGGGCAGTCGACCGGTGCCCGGGTCCGCGCCCAACCGCACCAGCTCGAAGCGCAACTCGTCCAGGTGGCCTCCGATGTCTCCGACCACCGCGATCCGGGTGCGCTCGTTCTGGCTGGTCACGAGGTTCCTCGCGAGGCCCACTCGCTGGCGGGTAGATGAGCCGACACGTTGTCCATTCTCCGTTGTGCAGAAGCGATCTCGCGGACGGCCTGGGCGAGCATGCTGCGGTCGATCGGTGACAGCCGGTCCCGGGACAGCAGATCGGAGGGTGGCTCGCCCCGCTGTCGCTGGATCAACTGATAGCGCAACCGCAACCGCTGCAGCATCCCGAACGCCTCGACCAGGTTCAGCGCCTGTTCCGCCGGCAGCATGGCCGAGCCGGCAGCCGCCTGCAGCCGTTCGGTGGTGGGGAGCGCGGCCGAGCCGACGCTGAGGGCCGACCAGCGCGCCAGATTGACGATCGGCAGTAAGGCGTGGGTCTTGACGTCGAACGTGTCCCGGCGGGCGAACACGTCGCGGACCGAACGCAGCCGGGCCCGGGTCGAGAGCGACTCCTGCAGCAACAGCCGCAGGGTCCCCGGATGTGCGCGCAGATCGGAGAAGACCCGGGAGACCGCGGTCAGCCCGGGGTCGCCGTGGATCGGCCGGCCGTCGACCAGCAGCGACGTCATGATCGCGCCCTGGTCCCGGACCGGCGAGACCAGCCAGCCCCGGGCGGCGGCCCGCCAGTCGGCGTTGGTCCGGGCGAACGGCGCGCGCTCGGCGGTTGCGCCGTGATCATCACCGATCAGTCCGGCGTCGGCGAGCACCACATCGACCCGGGCGAAGGCTGCCCGGTAGCGCTCGAGCTCGGGTTCGCCGATGCCGTCGTCGAAGGCGACGGCCGAGTCGAGATCGGAACTGAGCAGGGCCTCGCGCCGGCCGTTGCTGCCCAGCGACAACCAGGTGAAGGCGTCCAGCGACAGATCGGGATGCTCGGCGAAGGTCAACGCCAACGCCCGCCGGACGATGGTGTCCACGATGGCGGAGTAGACCGCGATCACCTTGCCGGAGGCCAGTCCGCGGGAGAGCAGGTCAGCGAGCATCGGCGCCACCCGGCGGCAGCGCCGCTGCAACTCCTCGACGGTGCCGGCGCGGCGGATCTGTTCGTGCACCGAGACGCCGGCCGTGGTCGGTGAGACCGCGAAATCGCGCGGCATGATCACCCCGACCAGGTGCTGGTTCCGGTCGGTCACCAGGACGTGGTCGGCCTCCCGGTCCAGCATCAGGATCAGTGCCTCCGCCGCCGAGTCGCCCAGCCGGGCGGTCGGCGGATCCGGTTCCATGATCATCGTCGACCGGGCTGGTCGGCGGCAGTCCCCCGACCAGCACACGGCGGCGCAACAGGGCGTCGGTGACCAGGCCGAAGCGGCCGGCGCCGCAGGTGACGACCGCACAGGGCACCTGGCGATCGGTGATCAGCCGGGCCACGTCGCCGATCTGTGCCTCCGGCGAGACGATCAGTGGCTCGGTGATGATCAACTCGTCGACCAGGGTGTAGGACGGCGGTCCGATGGAGGCCAGCTGGGACCGGGTCAGATTCTGCCCGGCCAGGAATCGTGCGCCGGGCCCGGAAGCGAATGCCGGTTCAGCCAGCCGTGAGGCGATGACGGCCACCTGAACGTCTCCGAGGGCTACCGACTCGAGGGCCGACGGATCGCCCGGTGAGCATGGCCGAGAATCCGAACACGCCCCCCGGACCGAGTCGCTCGTCGGCGGCCTGGCCGATCCGGTCGGCGTCGTTCCAGAGTTCCACCGCACCGTCGAGCACGACGAACACGGTGCGGCTCGGCTCGCCGAACGCGTCGAGGATCAGCTCGCCGGAGCCGTAGCACTCGACCTCGGCGGTCGCGCTCAGCTCGGCCAGCCGTTCGTCACCGACGCGTCGAACGGAGGGTGCGCAGCCAGGAAGCTCCGCAACTCTTCGACTGTGACACGTCCTCATCGCGGCCCTGTCTAGCAGAGCCGACCGATCATCGGATCCGGCCGGCGTTGCCGCTCACGCCGTTCCCGGGGTCGGCGCGTCGGGGATGTCGTAGCCGGACTTGCCGACGGTGCTCTCCAGTGCCCGTTTCCACGACCCGTCGCTGACGTACTGCTCAGGGCGGCGTTCACCTTGTCGGCCAGGGCGGTGTCGCCTTTCTTGAGGCCCACCCCGTAACGCTCGTCGGTGAAGCCCTTGCCGATGAGCCTGAGCTTGCCTCGGTACTTCGGCTCGTGCGGCGAATCCGGCCAGGATCACGTCGTCGGTGGTCACCGCATCCACCTCGCTGTTGTTCAGCGCCGCGACGCAGTCGGAGTACTTCGGGTACTCCTTCAGTACGATCTTGCCCCGGTAGTGTGTCGTCGAGGTAGTCCGAGGAGGTGGTGCCGGTGACCGAGCACAAGGTCTTGCCGTCCAGGGTCTCCGGCCCGGTGATCTGGTCCTCGTTGCGGCGGACCAGCAGATCCTGGTGGGCTACGAAGTACGGCCCGGCGAACGACACCTGCTGCTTGCGCTCATCGGTGATCGAGTAGCTGGAGAAGACCAGATCGACCTGTCCGCTGCTGATCAGCTGCTGTCGGTCGCCCGGGTCGGCTTCTTTCCAGGTGATGTTGGCCTTCGGTACGCCGAGGGCCTGAGCGACGTAGGTCGCGGTGTCGACGTCGAAACCGGTGTAGGTGTCGCCGTCCTGGAAACCGAGGCCGGGCTGGTCGAAGGAGATGCCGATGGTCATCGAGCCGCCGGACGAGGCTCCGGCGACCGGGCTCGGGGTGCCGACCGGCTCTCCACCGGAACCGCAGGAAGCAACGGAGACGGCGGTCAGCGACGGCGACCGAGACGATTGTCATCCGTCGTTGGATGCTGGGCATGAGAGACGTCCTTTTCAGGGGTGTGCAAAGGCGGGGGACCGGTGGGCGCTCAGGTCGGGATGGCGTCTTCCTTGGCCGCCGGTGTCGAGGTCGTCGGGGCGGATGTCGCCGTAGCGCGGGCCGTCGTCGGTCCAGACCGACTGGATCTTGCCGCCGGTGTTGGCGACCACCCGGGGTTTTACCAGCCGCCAGGCGACGGCCATGATCACCGACCAGGATCGGGATGCCGATCACGACGACGAGGAAGGTCGTCTTGTGCCAGGAAGTAGGGCGAGCTCTGCCAGCCCGAGACAGCCATGCCGACGATGACCAGGGCCAGGAAGACCAGGCCGATGATTGAGGTGTACGGCGAGCCCGGTGCTTTGAACGGGCTGGCCGGGACGACACCGCGATCGCTCAGCTTGCGCAGCCTGATCTGGCACATGAAGATCGTGCGCCCAGGTGAAGACGACCCCGATGGAGGCGGCCTCCAGGGCGATCTCGAAGGCGTCGGCGGCGAAATAGTTCAGGACACCGCCGAGGACGTAGACGCCGGAGGTCATCACGATGCCGGCCCACGGGACACCCGACTTGCTCATCTTCAGGGTGAATTTCGGCGCCTGCTTGCTCATCCCGAGGCTCCGCAGCACTCGGCCGGTGGAGTAGAGACCGGAGTTCAGGCTGGACATCGCGGCAACGATCAGGATGCCCTGGATCACCGTGCTCATCCAGGTGATGCCGAGCCGCTCGAAGACGGTGACGAACGGGCTGGTGCCCGGAGGTGTAGTCCGAGGTGGGCAACATGCGAGACCAGCAGCAGGATCGAGCCGATGTAGAACACCGCGATCCGGAAGATCACCGCGTTGACCGCCTTCGGCACCTCCTTCTTGGCGTTCTCCATCTCACCGGCCGCGACGCCGACCATCTCGATCGCGGCGTAGGCGAAGACGACACCGGACATGACCAGGATCGGGCCGTACCAGGCGAAGTCACCGGTGTGCGGCCAGAAGCCACCCGCGTTGCTCCACAGGTTCTGGAAGCCGGCCTTGTGGCCGCCGATGGTGAAGCCGCCGATCACGACGACCAGACCGACGACCAGGAAGACGACGATCGCGCCGACCTTGAGCACCGCGGCCCAGAACTCGAATTCACCGAACGCCCGGGCCGAGAGCAGATTGATGACCAGGACGGCGGCGAGGGCGATCAGCAGCGTCGCCCAGGTCGGCATGTTCGGTAACCAGTACTGAACGTAGAGGCCGACGGCCGACAGTTCGGCGATACCGGTGAGCGCCCAGTTCAGCCAGTACATCCAGCCGGTGACGAAGGCGCCGGCTTCGCCGAAGAACTCGCGCATGTAGGAGACGAAGGCACCCGAGGTCGCGCGGTGCAGCACCAGTTCGCCGAGGGCCCGCATCAAGAAGTAGGCGATCACCCCGACGAAGGCGTAGCTGAACAACAGGGCCGGTCCGGTGCTGTGCAGCCGGGAGGCCGAACCGAGGAAGAGCCCGGTGCCGATGGCGCCGCCGATGGCGATCATCTGGACGTGCCGACTGCTCAAGGTCTGCTTGTAGCCGACCTGCTCGGCGTCCAGCGACTTGGTGAACCGGGGGGTTGTTCGGTGGTGGTCATGAAGGCCTGTTCTGGGAGGATCAATCGCGAAGCTGAATGCGTTCTCAGGGAGCGCCCCACCCTGGCACGACCGGAGGCATCAGCGATAGCGCTGTCACACGACTGGAACGATTCGTAACCCGCACTCAGACGGCGACGACCGCCAGTCCGGATCGGCGCAGGGCGTCGCTGTGCTCGGTCGAGACCCCGCGGTCGGTGATCAGATCGGTCAGCTCATCGAGCAGGCCGATCCGGGCGAAGGTGATCCGGCCGAGCTTCGAGCTGTCGGTGATCGACGACCCGGCGATCGGCCCGCCGGAGGAAGGCGAGGTCGGTCTGGGCTTCCATCTCGTCGTAGGTGGTGGCAGCCGTCCTCGAGGGTCAGCCCGTCGACACCGACGAAGGCGAGGTCGAAGTGATAGTTGGCCAGCATCGCCTGGGCGGCCGGTCCGACGAGTTCGTAGGAGTGCCTGACGATGCCGCCGATCACCACCAGTCGGATGCCGGAGTGGCCGACCAGCTCGAGGGCGACGTTCAACGCATTGGTGACCACGGTGATACCGCGGCGCTCGGCCAGCACTCGGGCCAGTTCCAGGACGGTCGATCCGCCGGTCATGCCGACCACGGCGCCGTCCGGCACCAGGGCGGCCGCGGCCCGGGCGATCCGCCTCTTCTCGGTCTGCCGGAGCACCGCCTTGACCCGGGCCGGTATCTCGTCGCCGGACTCGTTGGCCAGCGCGCCACCGTGGGTGCGGATCAGCAGTTGACCGCGACTCAGCGACTGCCAGATCGCGGCGCACGGTGGCTCCCGAGACGCCTAGGCTCCGGGCCAGTTCGGCGACGTCGACGCTGCCCTGCTCGGCCACCCGGTCGAGGATCACCGTCAGGCTCTCGGCTCGCTGCACGAGTCGGAATGTAACTCAATCCGTCCAAGTGAAATGCGCAGTAACTGCGCATGTGCGCAATTTCCTGCATCTTTGCGGCGTGCTCTTGACGCCGAATCGCGGTCAACTTACGTTCGGCGCACACGAGCCACGCAGCAGCGACGCGCCAGACTGCGCAGAATCGCGCAGCAGCCGTGCCGGGCGTGGAGCCCAGCAGCATCTCGAGCGCGGAGGCAGCGTGATGGCAACAGGACGGCAGACGACCGAGCAGGCAGCTGGGCGGCACCGCCGGGTGGTCCCGGACCCCACGACAGCGATGTGCGCGTCGCCTCCGGGCCGCGGTCGGCCGGACTGGCGGCCTTCTCCCTGGTGCTGGCCGGTTGCGGCGGCGGTGGAGGTTCGGCGAGCGGGGGCTCGAGCGCAGACGCGCGGGGTGACGATCACCGTCGCGCTGGCCTCGGATCCGCCCCCGCAGGCCGGCGCTGGACGAGTTCAAGCAGCAGACCGGGATCACGGTCAAGTGGGTGAACATCGACTGGGACAGCCTGCAGACCAAGATCTCGGCCGCCGCGACGGCGAAGACCTATTTCGCCGACGCCACCGACGTCGACTGGTCCCGGGTCGGCCAGCTGGGCAAGCTCGGCTGGTTCTATCCGATGGACACCATGGTGGACACGAAGGCGATGGCCGCCGACGTGCCGCAGCTGGCGTCGTTCACCAGTGGCGGCCATGTCGTCGGCATCCCCTACGACGCCTCGTTCATGGTCACCACGGTCAACACCGCGATGTTCAAGAAGGCCGGCGTGACCGCGACGCCGACGACGATCGAGACAGTACACCAGCGATCTGAAGAAGGTGAAGAGCGCAGGGGTGGCGAAGTATCCGCTGAACATCCCGTTCGCGGCCGCCGAGGGCCTGTCGACCTACTGGTACGAGACGACCGGCGCCTTCGGCGGCACCATCCTGGACGGTGCCGGCAAGCCGCAGTTCAGCAGTCCGGACTCGGCCGGCTACAAGGCCGCGCAGTGGATGGTCGAGCGGGATCAAGAACGGCCTGGTGCCGCCCGGCAACATCAACGTCACCGACAGCCAGGGCTCGCAGACGCTGATGGCCAAGGGCCAGGTGGCCAGCATCTTCTCCGACTACTCCGGCGGCATCGGCACCCTCTACGACCTCAAGGCGATCCTCCTCGGTCGGTCAACGGTCAGGTGAAGTACATCCCGACGCCCGGGGTCAGCGGCACCGCGGCCAACCTCGAGCAACCCCGACGGCATCGGGATTCCCAAGCAGGCCAAGTATCCGCAGGCCGCGGCGAAGTTCATCGACTGGTTCACCAGTGCGGAGAAGCAGGGCGATTTCGCCGGTCTCAACGGCGAGAGCAAGATCTTCCAGGGCTACGCGTTGCCGTCCCACGTCTCGGTGCTGGAGAAGATGAGCGCGTCCGGGGTGCTGCCGGAGGGCAAGTCGCTGGTGCCGATGCTGAAGGGCAGCAAGCCGGTGTTCCGCGAGGGCGCGCCGGCCTGGTACCCGCAGTTCTCCAACGCGGTCTACACCAACCTGCACGCGGCCGCGACCGGCTCGATCACCGTCGACGCAGGCGATCAAGACGATCAGCGACACGGCGAACCGTCTGTCCTCGGATCGTGAGCGGCGCCTCGTGAGCTCGAGGTCGGCGACCGGCTCGACGACGTAGCCGACTCACCGGTCGGCTCGGGGGACCTGAGCCGCACGGCCGGCGCCGCTTCGACCTGCTGCCCTATCTGTTGGTCGCGCCGGTGGTGATCTTCATCGTCGGGTTGGCACTGGTCCCGGCGGTGTTCACCATCGTGCAGTCGTTCTTCCGGGTGAACGCGCTCGATCCGCCGACCCGGTTCGACGGCCTCGGCAACTTCGTCCGGCTGTTCAACGACCCGTCGGTGATCTCGAGCATCGAAGAACACCGCCTTCTACGTGCTGGTCGGGGTGGTGCTGTCCACCGTGCTGGGAATCGCCATGGCGGTCCTGCTGCAGACAGCCCTTCCGCGGCCGCAGTCTGGTCATCGCGGTGTTGATCTTGCCGTGGGCGCTGCCCGGGGTGGTCGAGGGCATCTTGTGGTCGGGGATCTTCGACCCGAACGCCGGCCTGATCAGCAGTCTGCTCTCCACCTTCGGGCTGGGCGGGGAGAACCTGGTGCTGCTCGGCCAGAACCGGCTGCTGACCATCAGCCTGATCGAGCTCGTCCAGGTCTGGCAGATCACCCCGCTGTCGGTGTTGCTGATCCTGGCCGCCCTGCAGCTGATCCCGGGCGAGCTGTACGAGGCCGCCGAGATCGACGGCTGCAGCGCCTGGGCGGCGTTCCGGCGGATCACCCTGCCGCTGGCCCGCCCGGGCATCGCGGTCTCCATGGTGCAGGCGGTGATCGCCACCCTGAACGTGTTCGACCAGCCGTACGTGCTGAACGGCGCCGCCGACACCGGCTCCTCGGTCACCATGCAGACCTACTTCATCAGCTTCCAGAATCTCGACTTCGGTGAGGGGTACGCGCTGTCGCTGCTGATCGCGATCGTCACGCTGTTGATCTCGTTGGTCGTCGTCAAGGCCGTCTACCGACGGATCGAACTGTGAGCCGGCGCCGGGCACCGGTCGGCCGCGGCGTCGGGGTCGCGCTCACCCTGCTGTGGTCGCTGATCCCGATCTACTGGGCGATCAAGACCAGCCTGCAGACCGAGGCCGACGCCCGGGCCCGGCCGGCCCAGTACGCCCCGCTGCGGCCGACGCTGAGCAACTACGCCGCCCTGCTGGCCGGGGACAGCGACGTGCCGTCCCAGATCCGACGCTCGGCCCTCAACATCGTCATCGAGTGCGGGGCGGCGACGATCGTCACCGTGCTGCTGGCCACTCTGGCCGCCTACGCCTTCGCCCGGATGCGGTTCCGCGGTCGGAACCTGTTGTTCTACGGGGTTCTGGCCACCATGGCGTTCCCGCCCTACACCACTTTGATCCCGCTCTACCGGATCATGAGCGACCTCGGGTTGGTCAACACCTACACCGGAATCGTGCTGGTCTACGTCTCCGGCTTCCTGCCGTTGGCGACCTGGATCCTGCACAACTACTTCGCCAGCCTGCCGGACGGGATCGAGGAGGCCGGCCTGGTCGACGGCGCCCGCCGGCTGCAGGTGCTCTGGTACCTGCTGCTGCCGCTGGCCCGGCCCGGCATCATCTCGACGGCGCTGATCACCTTCCTGTTCGCGTGGGGACAGTTCCTGTTCCCACTGGTGCTGTCCAGCGACATCTCGACCCAGCCGCTGACCGTGGCGATCGCCGCCCTGCAAGGACGTCACGTCGTGCCGTCCACGCTGCTGAACGCGGCCGGGGTGCTGGCCATCATCATCCCGGCGCTACTGGCGCTGGCCTTCAACCGCTACATCGTCAACGGCCTGCTGGCCGGCAGCAGTCGCTGAGCGCGAGGAGGGCAGCAGTCGTGAACGATTCGATCGTGCTGATCGGGGCCGGCAGCACCGTCTTCACGCCGGGGTTGATGACCGATCTTGCGGCGTCCGGGGTCTTCGACGGCTGGACCGTGCACCTGGTCGATCTAAACGCCGAGGCGGCCGAGGTGATGGCCCGGCTCGGAACCCGGATCGCGGCCGAGCGGGGTGCCCAGCTGACCTTCGTGCCGCACACCGACCGACGGGACGCGCTGCCGGGAGCCCGGTTCGTCACCACCACCGTCGCGGTGGGCGCCGCCGACGGCTGGCTGATCGACGTGGAGGTGCCGAGCCGGCACGGGATCGCCCAGACGGTGGGGGACAGCGTCGGCCCGGGCGGGGTGCTGCGAGCGCTGCGGCACGTGCCCGAGCTGGTGGCCATCGCCGAGGACGTGGCCGAGCTGGCGCCGCAGGCCCAGCTGATCAACTACTCCAACCCGCTGACCGCCAACGTCCGCGCCATCACCGCGACGACCCCGGTCCGCACGGTCGGGCTCTGCCACGGGACGATGCACACGCTGGCCACTCTCTGTGCGGATCTGGAGGTTCCACGCGCGGACGTGCACGCGACGTTCGCCGGCCTGAACCACCTGTGCTGGCTGCTCGATCTGCATCACGGCAGTGAGGACCTCTATCCGCGGCTGGCCGCCCTCGTGGCCGAACGGGCCGGCGGGATCGATGCTCCGGCCACCCGCGACGAGGGCGTCCATCTCGCCGTCTCGGCCGACCTCTACCGCACCTTCGGGCGCTATCCGGCTCCCGGCGATCGCCACGTCGCCGAATTCTTCGGCTGGTACCTGCGCGGCCGCGGCGGAGCGCCGGTCGACGAGACGCACCTGCCCTGGGGCCTGCAGGGCGGTCGTGACGACACCATGCGCTACATCGGCGAGAAGGGCGAGCTGTGGGAGCAGCTGCACGCTCAGGCCGACGGTCGCCTTCCGTTGCCCGGCAGTGATCGGAACAACCAGGAGGCCGAACGGTTGGTCGCCATCGCCGAGGCGATCGTGACCGGACGTGACCAGGTCGAGCTCGCGGTGAACCTGCCCAACCGGGGCCTGATCGGCAATCTGCCGCCCGAGGCCGTGGTCGAGGTGCCGGCGGTGGTCGGTGCCGCCGGCATCACCGGTCTCGCTGTCGGCCCCCTGCCACCGGCCATCGCCGCGGTGCTGAGCGCCCGGGCCGAGCAGCAGGAGCTGACCGTGCAGGCCGCCCTGACCGGCAGCCGCGCCCTGGCCGTCCAGGCGCTGGCGCTGGACCCGCTGGTGCCGAGCCCGGCGGTCGCCGTCGCCGTCCTGGACGACGCCATCCTCGCGCACGGCGCGATGATGGAAGGATTTGCCGACAGATTGAGCGCCGATCCGCCCGGCGCTGAGCGCAGCGAACGCCAAGACCGCAACGAACGAGAGGACCCCCGATGACGGCGACCGCCGCAGACACGGCCACCCAGCGAGAGATCGACCAGCAGCCTGCCGTCTGGCGTGAGATGGCCGCGACGCTGACGCGCCGATCAGCCGAGCTGGCCGAGTTCCTCGCTCCGCTGCTGACCCGGGAGTCGTTGCGGATCGTGCTCACCGGCGCCGGCACCTCCGCCTTCGCCGGCCGGGCGCTCGCCCCGGCGCTGACCGCCGAACTGGGTCGGCGGGTGGAGGCGATCCCGACCACCGACATCGTCTCCAATCCGCGCGAAGTCTTCGCCGAGGACGTTCCCACCCTGCTGGTCTCCTTCGCCCGGTCCGGGGACAGCCCCGAAAGTGTGGCCGCGACCCGGCTGGCCGGTCAGTGCCTGCAGACGGTCCGGCACCTGATCATCACCTGCAATCCGGACGGCGAGCTGGCTCGGACCCACGGTCTGAGCCCGGAGGCCGCCGTGGTGCTGATGCCGGCCGCGGCCAACGACACCGGCTTCGCGATGACCTCCAGCTTCACCTCGATGCTGTTGGCCACCTGGACCGTCCTCACCGGAGGTCCCGGCCGAGAAGCCGGGCCGGTGATCGAGCGGCTGGCGCAGGCGAGCCAGCAGTTGATCGACGATCCAAGCCTGGCGGTCGAGCTGGCCGGCCGCGGCTACCGGCGGGTGGTCTATCTCGGCAGCGGTGGACTGGCCGGTATCGCGCAGGAGTCGGCGCTCAAACTGCTGGAGCTGACCGCCGGCACGGTGGTCAGCTATCACGACAGCTCGCTGGGTTTTCGGCACGGACCGAAAGCGGTGCTGGACGAGCACACCCTGGTCGTGGTCTACCGCTCGAGCGACCCTTACACGGTGCAGTACGACGACGACATCGTTACCGAACTGCGGGTCGCGGTCGGCGACGACAACGTGTTGGTGGTCAGCGCGGCCGAGGACGCCGACGTACCGCTGCTGTACCGACCCGACGGGGTGGCCGGCTTGCCCGACGTCCTGCTGTCCGCTCCCTACGTGGTCTTCGCCCAGCAGTTCGCCCTCCAGGTCTCGCTCGCCCGCGGGCTGACCCCGGACAACCCGTTCCCCGACGGCGAGGTCAACCGGGTGGTGCAGGGCGTGACCGTGCACCCGTTGCCCGCATGAGTTCTCCTGAGAGTCGTCGGTGAGGGCCTATCTGGGTGTCGACGGGGGAGGGACCAAGACCGCCCTCTGCGTCATCTCCGAGCATGGCGAACTGCTGGCGTCCTATCGGGCGCCGTCCTGCTACTACCTCGAAGCCGCGAACACCGAGGGTCTGGGTCTGGTCGAGCACGTGCTCGCTGAGGCCGTCCCCGAAGTCTGCCGGCGGGCCGGTGTGCCGGCCGGTGGTCTCGACTTCGCCTTCATCGGGCTGCCCGGCTACGGCGAGGTCAGCGGTGACGTGGAGGCGCTGGATGCTTTACCCACCAAGGTTCTCGGCCACCGCCGGTACCGCTGCGACAACGACATGGTCTGCGGCTGGGCGGGTTCCCTCGGCCTGGCCGACGGGATCAACGTGGTCAGCGGGACGGGCTCGATCGGCTACGGCCGACGCGGTGGGCGGTCGGCCCGGGTCGGCGGTTGGGGTGAGCTGATCGGTGACGAAGGGTCCGGCTACTGGATCGCCATCCAGGCGCTGCAGGCCTGCACCCGGATGAGCGACGGTCGCCAGCCGGTGGGTCCGCTGCTCGCCTCGATCACCGATGAACTGGCGTTGGCCGCACCGCTGGACCTGGTCGACGTGGTCCACAACCGTTGGCGGGGCGACCGCGGACGGATCGCCGCCTTGTCCCGGGTGGTGGTGGACGCGAGCCGGGCGGGCGACCCGGCGGCGACGGCCATCCTCTCGGCAGCCGCGGCCGAACTGGCGCAGCTGGTGCGCACGATCAGAACCAGTTTGCAGTTTCCGCCGGATGAGGCGGTTCCGGTTTCCTACTCCGGCGGCGTCTTCGCCGCCGACGAGGTGGTCGCGGAGTTCGGTCGGCTGATCGGCGGCCCGGGTGAGAGCTATCAGCTACGCCATCCGTGGTCGAGCCCGGTGCTGGGGGCGGCCATCTACGCCGCCCGGCTGGGCGGTCACCCACTCTCGCCACAGACGTTGGCGGTCCTAGCCCGGCACTGACAGGCCCTCCCTTGCCTGCGCCTGGGTGGCCGGACCACCGGTGGCGACGTCGATCAACGGCTCTCTCGGCAATCGGTCTCGGCGGCGCAGGCGCTGATCCGGGTGGTCGAATCCGAGACGCCGCCGTTCATGCTCGTCCTGGGCGGGGACGCGCTGACCGGGTTCCGTCGCGAACTCGACAGTCTGCGGGCCGACACCGATGCCTGGGAGACACGACCACCTCCACCCGGGTCGACGACGACCGTTGAGCCGGGCTGACCGGCTCAGGATCCGATCGCCCGGGTGAAGACCTCGCCGGGGAAGTCGGCCGACCACTCGACCTGCCCGTTGGCCAGCATGCGGACGTAGCTGTAGTCGAACCGGTCGGCGAGTCGGTCGGGCTCGGTGAAGAACAAGGCGGTGGCGACTCCGTCAGCCACCGCGGCGCGGTCAGCGAGCACCCAGGTCGCGAGTACGCCCTCGGTCGGCCGGCCGGTCCGTCCGTCGATGACGTGGTGCAGGCCCGGGCCCCAGCGGCGACGGTTGACCGCCGAGGCACACAGCGCGCGTCGCTGCCTGCACCTACCCACCTCGGCGACACCGATGGCCTGCCCCGGCGAGGTCGGGTGCTCGAGACCGACGCGTACGGCCTGGTCGCCGCGGACCCGCAGGTCGCCACTGCCGTCCACCACTGCGCGCTCGATCCCGGCACGGCCGAGCATGGCCGCGATCTGGTCGATCAGATAGCCCTTACCGGCAGCGCCCACGTCGATCACCACCGCTCGCGAGGTGGTGAGCCGGCGACCCTCGCGCTGCACGTCGTCCGGCCAACGCGGCCGGTCACGCGCCTCCGCCGAGTCGGCGTGCGGGGTCAACGAGTAGTCGGCGTCGTAGCCCAGTAGCTCGAGATCCTCTCCCACCAACGGATCTACCGCGCCGCGCGTCGCCACGTACAGCTGGTCGTAGAGCGCGAACAATTCGATGGAGTCGGCGGGAAACTCGACCCGCGCTCCGTTCCGGCTCCGAGTCAATTGCGCGACCAAGGTGTCGGATCGGAACCGGGAATAGGTACGGTCGAACGCTTCGACCCGATCGAGGATCGCCATCCGCAGGTCGTCGCCGAGTGGCTCGTCGGTCTCGATCTCCCAGTGGGTGCCGATGCCCTCGAAGGCGTAGATCATTAGCGGAGCAGCTTGCGCATGATCGATCTCGGCCGGCCACCGCTGTGTCCGGTGGTGCTGCCCGCACGCTCGAGCCCGGCGCGGACGACGAAACACACCGCGATCCAGGCGTCTCGCTCGTCCAGAATCGGGATGGTACGGGAGTGCATCAGGCGTCGGTAGGCGGGCCGTGGCGCGATCGAGGACCAGCCCGCCACCACGTCGTCGACGTAGACCAGAACTCCGGGGCCCGGATCGCTTGCGCACGTGCGTTCCATGAACGCCGGGCGTTCGGCGTTCGGCACGCGACTGTCCCGGTACGCCATGCACCAGCACCCGCCCGCGCCGACCTTCTGCGTCCCGACGACGGCGGCAAAGTCCTCGAATCGCCCGACGGCAGGCAGTACCGTGATTTTCGGCTGATGGTCGGTCGGGAACCGAGGGGAGGCAGCCACCAGGACAATGTAGATCCGACCCGGACCCGACCCGTCACCCAGAGAGCCCGTTCATGACCAGTTTCTCACCCACCGTTCTCATCACCGGCGGCTCGGGCTTCATCGCCGGCCACTGCATCGTGCAGCTGGTCGAGCAGGGGTACCGAGTTCGTGCCACTCTTCGCTCACTCGCTCGGGAGCAGTCGGTTCGCGCCGACCTGGCCGACGCAGGGATGACCCCGGGCGCCGGGCTCGAATTCGTGGCCGCCGATCTGACCGACGACGCCGGTTGGGCCGACGCGCTTGCTGGCGTCGATTTCGTGCTGCACGTGGCGTCGCCGGTCCGGCCCGGACACGTCGAGAACGAGGACGACCTGATCGTCCCGGCCCGAGAGGGGACCGTCCGGGTGCTGCGGGCGGCCCGTGACGCCGGGGTCAGAAGGGTCGTTCTCACCTCGGCCTTCCACGCCGTCAGCTGGGGTCACCCGCACGATGACCACGTCTTCACCGAGGCCGACTGGACCGTGCTCGACGGCCCCGGGGTCGACGCCTACGGCAAGAGCAAAACCCTTGCCGAGCGTGCCGCCTGGGACTTCATCGCCGCCGAAGGTGGAACCATGGAACTGGTGACAACCTTGCCGGTCGCGGTGATGGGTCCGGTCCTCGGCGAGGACGTGTCCGGGTCGAACCACCTCATCCAGAGGATCATGAGCGGACGCATGCCCGGGTTCCCGAACCTCTTCATCCCGATCGTCGACGTCCGTGACGTGGCCGCGGGTCACCTCGCCGCGATGACCACGGCGGAAGCCGCCGGCGAACGATTCCTGCTCGCCAGCGGTCCGGTGATGGCGATGAAAGAGATCGGGGCCACAATCACCTCACATCTCGGCCCGGCCGCCGCTCGCGTCCCCAAGCGGTCGATCCCCGACGTCGTGGTGCGGGTGGCCGCCGTCTTCTCGCCCGAGTTTCGCGGCGTCCGGGATGATCTCGGCTACCGTAAACAGCTCTCCGACGCGAAAGCGCGTCGGGTTCTCGGCTGGCAGCCGCGTGATCCGAGCGAGGCGATTCTCGCCGCGGCGCAGAGCATGGTCGGCAAAGGTTTGGTGCGGGCCGACTGACCCCGGATGGAGCGACAGGCGCTCACTCAGCGGACACGCGCGAACGCCGCAATCGCGGCCAAGATCGCCGCCACCACGCCGTCGACGGCAAGGGGCACCATGCCGACCCAGTACGCGGGGACCGGATCGAGCCGATAGAAGATCAGGTAGCACGCCAGCCCGATCAGCGTAGCGATCGCAGTGGCGACGATCCAGGCGAACCCCGCCGGCGCCCGCAGCACCCCGGCCGTCCGCAACGTGATGCCGGCAGCAAGTTGCGCGGTGGTCCAGACGATGATCAGCGAGAGCTCGGTGGTGATTTGCCGATGGGCAACGCTGGCGGTGAGATAGAACAACAACGCGCCGACCACCACTCCGCCGACGATCGTCGCGACTAAGGCCGGCGTTGACGCCTTCGGGAGCAGGACAGCGATGCCGACGGCCAGCAGAACCAGACCGCCGAGGCCGCCGAGCACCGCTCCCGCAAGGAAGAGCCCGCCGCCGGATGGGGTCCGCCCCGACGGTCTGAACGTGATCGTCCACCAGACGAGGTAGCACAGGCTGCAGACGACGAGCAGGAGCTCGCCGATCACGACGATCAGCGGGCCGCTTTTCATGCCTGCCACCTACTCACCGTGTCACCCTAGCCACAAGGTGTCGATCTCTGGCGGGGCCTCAATGGGGCGCCGTTGATTCTTGGGTCGATGTCGGGGCGTCTGAGGTGGGCATGTGTCGGGTTCTGGCGAGGTGCTTCGGTCTGGAGCGGGTGACCGGGATCGAACCGGCATGACCAGCTTGGAAGGCTGGGGCTCTACCATTGAGCTACACCCGCGTGCGCACAGCCGCGGTCGGGGCGACAGGACTCGAACCTGCGATCTTCTGCTCCCAAAGCAGACGCGCTAGCCACTACGCTACGCCCCGTCATCACCGGCCAGGGTGACGTCGGTGCCCGCTGAGTCTAGGGGAAAGACCGCTCTCCACCAACCGCAGTTCTGCCCGCATCGGTCACTTCGGACGGGTTCCAACCCGTTGCCGGTGTGGCTCATAGCTGATACAATCGTACACATGTTCGATTTTGAGGAGTTGGGCCGCTTGCCGGGCGCCAAGCTGCTCGAACTCGCTGCATCGACTCATCGGGTCGTGATGGAGGCGGAGAGTCAGGCGCTGATGATCGCGGCCGCTTGGGCCGACGACCAGCATCGCGACCCCGCCGACGAGTACGCACCGTTGATCCACCGCGCCACCGACCTGGGCGGTGAAGGATGCCCGCAAGTCTCGGAGTTCGCCGCCGCCGAACTCGGTGCCGTGCTCGGTGTGGGGATCGCCAGCGGGCGGGCAATGATCGCCGACGCGCTCGATCTCCGGCACCGCCTGCCACAGATCTGGCGGCGGGTCTGCGCGGCCGAGATCCGGGCCTGGCAAGCCCGACGAGTCGCTGCGGAAACCCGGCAGCTGAGCTGGGAGCAAGCCGCAGACCTCGATGCTGCGCTGTCCGGATTCCTCGGCGCGATGCCGTGGCCGCGGTTCGAACGGCTCCTCTACGCCGCGATCCTGCAGGCCGATCCGGAACGCCTGGCCGAGCGGGCAGAGAAGGCACGCACCGAGCGGATGGTTCGGGCCTACAACTCCGACCACGGGCTGAAGACCTTGGTCGCTCGGGCGACCAGCGGTGAGGTGACCTGGTTCATGGCCACGGTGAACCGGATCGCCGAGATCCTCCACGCCGAAGGAGACACCGACGAGGTCGACGTGCGGCGCTCCAAGGCGATCGGAATTCTGGCCCAGCCGGCGGTCGCCCTGCAGTTGCTGATGAGGCATCGCTCCGATTGCCCCGCGAATGGCCTGCCACCCGAACCCACGCCGGCCGAGGATGAGCCCGTGGGCGAGACCCGGCGAGGAGCGGGGTGAGGAGCCGGGCGAGGACTGCTCAGCGAGGGAGAAGGCTTCGACTGAGTCCACTGGCGCCGCCGAGCCCGAAGCCCCGATGCCCTCGCGTGGCCTGGCGTCGGCGCCGAACCACGGTGAGTCAGCGGCAGCACCGGTCAGCTCGCGTGAGGGTGCAGGCACTGCGCATTCGTCGCTGCTGCCGGCGGCAGCCGAGGACGCTGCCGAGGCGATCGCGGCGATCGATCCGGCCGCGCTTCGCCCACGCGTAACGCTCTACTATCATCTGGCCGAGGCCGCGCTCGGCGCGGCAGGCGCACTGGTGCGCCCGGAGCATGGCGACGCGCTCAGCCTGAGCCAGCTCCGAGATTTCCTGGCCGAGACCGGCTGCAGGGTGACCGTGCGGCCGGTGATCACGCCGGCCGATCAGGCGCCGATCGACGGATACGAGATACCCAACCGCATTCGCGAAGCGGTTCGGCTACGTAACATCGTCGACGTCTTTCCCTTCGGCAGCTGCGCTTCGGTCGGGATGGATCTCGACCACACCCGGCCTTACCGTTTCGGCGATCCACCCGACCGGGCCCGGGCAAGGAGACGGCCCGAGAGTCAGAAGCCAGACCGGACCACGATGCCGCAGGGCGATCAGACAAAGCCGCATGGATGCGAGCCGACGCGTGCTGACGGGACAGCGCGAGCGAAGGCGTACGCGGCCGTCGCAAGCTCACCGCCGGCGCAGACCGGGTTGCACAACCTCGGTCCGCTCAGCCGCGCCTCTCATCGTGCGGCCACGCCCGGAAAGCACGCGGGTGGACGGTGGCTCAAACGTCAGCCCGACCCCGGGAGCTTCGTCTGGCGGTCACCGCACGGCTGGGTCTATCTGGTCACTGCCGACGGCACGTTGCGCCTCGGCACCGGCGCCTTCGCAAAGAACGTCTGGCGGGCCGCGGACACGACGGGAGGCGGAGTGCGCGCCGCCTGACCGCTGACCCCGACGATCCTGACCGGACAATCCTGACTGGGCACCTGGGCCACGCGCATCCGTTTGGCTGGTCTGTGCGGCACCCGTAGGATTGACCAGGCCCTCGCGGCCGTACGCCGTGGGGTTCTGCCAGGTCCCGGGATCGCCGGGATGCGATCGCGCTGCGCGCTCCGCAAACCATCCGGCAGGGTAGTCGGCAGCAGTCTTTGAGCAGGACCAGCAGTCTTTGAGCAGGACCAGCAGTCTTTAAGCAGGACCAGCAGTTTCCGAGCAAGATCAGCCAGCCTCAGGAGTAACAGCGTGCCCAGCACCGTCGAGCAGTTGAGCCCGTCCCGGGTCAAGCTCACCGTCGAGATCCCGTTCGCCGAGCTCAAGCCCAGCATGGACAAGGCCTACCGCGAGATCGCCCAGTCGGTCACCATCCCGGGCTTCCGCAAGGGCAAGGTGCCGCCGCGCATCATCGACCAGCGCTTCGGCCGCGGCGCCATCCTGCAGGAGGCCCTGAACGAGGCGCTGCCCGACTTCTACGGCCAGGCGATCACCGACAACAACCTCTCCCCGCTGGCCCAGCCCGAGGTCGAGGTCACCAAGCTCGAGGACGGCGACCTGATCGAGTTCACCGCCGAGGTCGACGTCCGCCCCGACTTCGACGTCCCCAGCTTCGACACCCTCGAGGCCAGTGTGGACGCCCTGGACGTCCCCGACTCACTGGTCGATGAGCAGCTCGACACCCTGCGCGAGCGGTTCGGCTCGCTGGATGAGGTCGAGCGTCCGGTCGAGGACGGTGATCACCTGGCCATCGACCTCAGCGCCAGCAAGGACGGCGAGGAACTCGAGGACGCCACCGCCCAGGATCTGCCCTACGTGGTCGGCTCCGGCTCGATGCTCGAGGGTCTGGACGACGCGGTCACCGGCCTCGTCGGCCGGCGAGTCCGCGACCTTCACCTCCACCCTGGTCGGCGGACCGCGCAAGGACGAAGAGGCCGAGATCGAGGTCACGGTCAAGAAGGTGCAGGTCCAGGACCTGCCGGCCGCCGACGACGAGTTCGCCCAGCTCGCCTCCGAGTTCGACACCATCGACGAGTTCAAGGGCGACCTGCGCGGCCGGCTGACCAACATGGCCCGGCTCGAGCAGGCCAGCCAGGCTCGGGACCAGGTGCTCGAAGAGCTGATCGGCAAGATCGAGATCGACGTCCCCGAGGGCGTGCTCAGCGCCGAGGTGGCCAACCGGCACGAGCAGATCGACAACCAGCTCGCTCAGGCCGGCCTGACCCTGGATGAGTACCTGGAGGAGAGCGACGAGGAGACCTCGGACGCCGAGTCGTTCTGGGCCGACATCGACAAGCGCGCCGGTGATGCGCTCAAGGCGCAGATGGTGCTGGACAAGATCGCCGACGACCGGCAGATCGGCGTCGACCAGAACGACCTCACCCAGCACGTGATCCGTCGCGCCCAGGCCGAGGGCCAAAGCCCGGACCAGGTCGCCCAGCACATGGTGGAGCACAACCACACCGCCGAGTGGATGACCGAGATTCGACGTGGCAAGGCGCTGGCCATGATCGTCGAAGGCGCCGCGGTGAAGGACAGCGACGGCGAGACCGTCGACCTGGTCAACCTGCAGCCGGACGGATCGCTGGCCGACCCGAGCACCGCTGTGGAGGACGTTGTCGAGGGTGAGCCGGTCGAAGGTGAAGTGATCGAGGACGCCGAGCTCGAGGCCGTCACCGAAGAGGTGCAGGCCAAGGGCTGATCCGAGCCGGTTCAGGTCGAAGCGGTGCAGGTCGATCTGCGCGCCAGCTCGGTGCGGGTGCGCACCGCGCGACTGTCCGATCTCGACGTGCTCGTCCGGTGCGACGCCGATGGTGGTCTGTCGACCGTCTCGAAACGCGACGACGGACGTCGGGATCAACTACGTCGTCGGATCGAGTCAAGTCCTGACCTGCGCGCCGACGGACTCTGCTTCCTCACCGTCGAATCAGACGGCGATCCGGTCGGTGACGTCCAGGCCCGAGCTCCCCGGTACGCCTTCCCTCCCGGGGTCTGCGAGATTGGCATCACGCTGGTCGCCGAGGCCCGCGGACTCGGGATCGGTCGAGTTGCCGTCCGGTTGTTCACCGACTTCCTGCTCGGCGACGGTTGGTCCCGGGTCCAGGGCTCGACCGAACTGGGAAACGTCGGCATGCGGCGGGCGTTCGAGCACGCCGGCTTCACCCTCGAAAGTGTGGCCGCGGCCTATCTGCCGGTGGCCGACGGAGGCCGGGCGGATGCGGCCGTCTACGTCCGGATCGTCGGATCGTGACGCTGATGGATGACAGCGAGCTCGAGGTGCTGGACCGGCAGGTTGTTCTCGCCCAGGCCGGTGACCGGGACGCGTTGGATCAGCTGCTGCGCACGGTCGGGCCGCTGGTGCTACGCCGCTGCACCCGGTTTCTGCTGTACTACGGCGACGCCGAGGAGGCGGCCCAGGACGCGTTGTTGAACATTGCAACCAAGTTGGCGTCTTTCGATCCGGCGCGGGGCTCGTTCTTGGCCTGGTCGACGGTGATCGCGGCGAACAGCGCCCGCTCCACCTACCGCAGCCTGAAACGACGCTCGGCCGAGCAGGCCGGAGACTCGCTGGTGGATCGCCCGGAGCCCCGGCACACCAGCGTGATCGCCGGATCACGGATCGACCTGATGGACGCCCTGGAAGCGCTGGAGGAGGCACACCCGGCGGTGGTCGAGGCGTTCGTGCTGCGCGATCTCGGCGCGCTGAGCTATGAGGAGATCGCCACCCTCACCGAGACCCCGCCGAGCACGGTTAAGGCGCGGATCCATGACGCGCGGGTGTTCATGCGCGGTCGGCTGGCGACCTACCGCTGAGCGTCAGACCGCGAGCGCCTTCTCGGTTCAGACCGCGAGCGCTGCTCGGTTCAGCCCGCGAGCGCCTTCTCGACGTCAGGGGCGATCTTGTCCGGGGTGGTGGTCGGCGCGTACCGATCGATCACCACGCCGTCCTTGTTGATCAGGAACTTGGTGAAGTTCCACTTGATCGCGCCGCCCAGCAGTCCGGACTTCTGCTCCCGCAACCAGCGGTAGAGCGGGTGGGCCTGGTCGCCGTTCACCTCGACCTTGCCGAACATCGGGAAGCTGACGCCGAAGTTCAGCTCGCAGAAGTCCTTGATGTCGGACTCAGTGCCCGGCTCCTGGTTCCCGAACTGGTCGCACGGGAAGCCGAGGACGACCAGACCTTGCTCCCGGTAACGCTGGTAGAGCTCCTCCAGACCCTTGTACTGCGGGGTGAAGCCGCACTGGGATGCGGTGTTGACGACCAGCACCACCTTGCCGGCGTAGTCGGAGAGATCGGTGTCCTGCCCGTCGATGGTGACGGCGGAGAAGTCGGAGAGCGTCGGCGCGGTAGTAGGCATAGGGAAAATCTAACGCTCCCTGAGCGGACGGCCGTTCCGTGCGCCCACAGCGAACAATGCGAGATGTCCCTCGGGATCGTCGGAGGTGGGCGGTAGGTTCGCACTCGTGAACCAAGACAGCTTTCCGCGAGACACCCCGAAGATGGCGACCCGGCCGCAGGGCTACGGGCTGGACGACAACGTCTACCAGAGCCTGCTGGCCAACCGGATCATCTTCCTCGGCTCGGAGGTGAAGGACGAGAACTCCAACGCCATCTGCGCCCAGATGCTGCTGCTGAACGCCGAGGACCCGCACAAGGACATCTGGCTCTACATCAACTCACCGGGCGGCTCGGTCGACTCCGGGATGGCGATCTACGACACGATGAAGTGGATCTCCAACGACGTCGCCACCGTGGCCATGGGCCTGGCCGCCTCGATGGGCCAGTTTCTGCTCAGCGCCGGCACCAAGGGCAAGCGCTACGCCCAGCCGCACAGCCGGATCATGATGCACCAGCCGTCCGGCGGCCTCGGTGGCACGGCCAGCGACATCCGGATCCAGGCCGAGCAGAGCCTCCACATCAAGGACGTGATGCAGCGGCTGATCGCCGAGCACACCGGCCAGACCTTGGAGAAGATCGAGGCCGACTCCGACCGGGACCGTTGGTTCACCGCCGACCAGGCCCTCGACTACGGCTTCATCGACCACGTCTTCAGCTCCGCGGCCCAGATCCCGGACTCCGAAGACGCCCCGAACTCCTGAGAGAGCGAGTCATGACCAAGAACACGTTCGGCCTACGCCGTACGCCGAGGGCCAGCCCTTCGCGCCGCCAAATGGACTACTACATCCCGCAGTGGGAAGAGCGCACCTCCTACGGGATGCGCCGGATCGACCCCTACACCAAGCTGTTCGAGGACCGGATCATCTTCCTCGGCACACCGATCAGCGACGAGATCGCCAACGCGGTGATGGCCCAACTGCTCTGCCTGCAGTCGATGGACGCCGACCGTGACATCGAGATCTACATCAACTCACCCGGTGGATCGTTCACCGCGTTGACCGCGATCTACGACACGATGCGCTACATCAAGCCGGACGTCCGGACGGTCTGCCTGGGCCAGGCGGCCTCGGCGGCAGCGGTCATCCTGGCGGCCGGCACCAAGGGCAAGCGGTTGGCCCTGCCGAACAGCCGGATCCTGATCCACCAGCCGGCCACCGAGGGCGGCTACGGTCAGTCCTCCGACATCGAGATCCAGGCGCGCGAGATTCTCCGGATCCGTGAGCTGATGGAGTCGATGCTCGCCTCGGACACCGGCAAGTCCGCCGATGAGGTGAGCCGTGACATCGAACGCGACAAGTACCTGACCGCCGACCAGGCCAAGGAGTACGGGATCATCGACGACGTGCTCACCTCGCTCAAGGCTCTGCCCGCCTGACCGCCTGACGCCCCAGACCCGGGCCGAAAATCCTGTCTTCCGCACCGGCGGTCCGGGTTACTGTGGTGGATCTGACAACGCAGGTCCCCCTGCGCTCTCCTTGAGAGGAGAGTTGATGGCCCGCATCGGAGAGAGCGGTGATCTCCTGAAGTGCTCGTTCTGCGGCAAGAGCCAGAAGCAGGTGAAGAAGCTGATCGCCGGTCCCGGCGTCTACATCTGCGACGAGTGCATCGATCTGTGCAACGAGATCATCGAAGAGGAGTTCTCCGAGGGTGCCGACGTCGGCATGCTCGAGGAGCTGCCGAAGCCGCAGCAGATCCGGCAGTTCCTGGACGGCTACGTGATCGGCCAGGACAGCGCCAAGAAGGCTCTCGCCGTCGCGGTCTACAACCACTACAAGCGCGTGCAGGCCCAGGCCGCGAACCCGGCCCGCCGGGCCGAGGACGACGGGGTCGAGCTCGGCAAGTCCAACATCTTGCTGATCGGGCCCGACCGGCTGCGGCAAGACCTATCTGGCCCAGACCCTGGCCAAGATGCTGAACGTGCCGTTCGCCATCGCCGACGCCACCGCGCTGACCGAGGCCGGCTACGTCGGCGAAGACGTCGAGAACATCCTGCTCAAGCTGATCCAGGCCGCCGACTTCGACGTGAAGAAGGCCGAGACCGGCATCATCTACATCGACGAGGTCGACAAGATCGCCCGCAAGAGCGAGAACCCGTCGATCACCCGTGACGTCTCCGGCGAGGGCGTCCAGCAGGCGCTGCTGAAGATCCTCGAGGGGACGACGGCCAGTGTGCCGCCCCAGGGGGGCCGCAAGCATCCGCACCAGGACTTCATCCAGATCGACACCACGAACGTGCTGTTCATCGTCGGTGGCGCCTTCGCCGGGTCTGGACCACATCATCGGCTCCCGGGTCGGCAAGCGCCCGCTCGGCTTCAACAACGACCTGCGAGTCGCCGCAAGCCGGCCGCCGACGACCCGTTCCGCGACGTCCGGCCCGAGGACCTGGTCAAGTTCGGTCTGATCCCGGAGTTCATCGGCCGTCTGCCGATGATCTCCTCGGTCAGCCCGCTGGATCGCGACGCGCTGATCCGGATCCTGATCGAGCCGCGGAACGCGTTGACCCGGCAGTTCAAGAAGCTGTTCGAGTTCGACGGCGTCGACCTGGAGTTCACCCCGGAGGCTATCGAGGCCATCGCCGATCTGGCCCTGCTGCGCGGCACCGGAGCCCGGGGGCTGCGCGCCATCCTCGAAGAGGTGCTGTTGAACGTCATGTACGACGTGCCCAGCCGCGAGGACGTCGCTCAGGTGATCATCACCGCCGAGGTGGTGAACGACAACGTGCTGCCGACGCTCGTCCCGCGGGAGAAGTTGGCCAAGCGGGAGCGGCGCGACAAGAGCGCCTGATTCGGGCGGCAACCTCACCCGTAGGCTGATGAAATGTCCTACACCGCCGAAGACTGGCCGATTGCCGCTGCTCTGTTGCAGTTTCCGCCGTTGACCGATGCGTATCCGGACGAATGGGGTGCTGCGTTCGGCCAGGTGCGCGACGCGGGTTTCGACTGTGTCGATCTGACCGACGGTGCTCTGCGGCCGGGTGATCTGAGCCCGGACCGGCTCGACACGCTGAAGCAGGTGGTCGAGTGCAGCGGTCTGCGAGCACCGGCCATCTCCGCGATCCGGCGCAGCGTGATCGACGCCGAGAACGGCGAGGACAATCTCGCCTACAGCCACCGCACCCTGGACGCGGCCGCCGCGCTCGGCTGCTCGGTCGTCTCGTTCGGGCTGCACCAGGCGCTCACCGCCGGCGCAGCAGGAGCAGCTGTGGTTCTGGACCGTCGCAGGGCCACCGCGATCCGGACGACCCGGAGGTCTGGGCGCTCGCCGTCAGCGACTTCAGGAGCTCGGTCGGCACGCCGCCGAGCTCGGTCTGCTGGTCTCGCTGGAGATGTACGAGGACACCTACCTCGGCAGCGCCGACCTCGGCCGTCCGGCTGGTCACCGACATCGGCCATGGACAACGTCGGGCTGAACCCCGACTCGGCAACCTGATCCGGCTGCACCGCCCGATCGAGGACTGGCGGGTGATGGCCGAGGCCACCCTGCCCTACGCCAACTACTGGCACGTGAAGAACTACCAGCGCGACGAGGACGGGCCGCCGACCGTTACGTGCCGTGCCGGCGCCGATGGAGTCGGGCATCATCAGCTACCGCGAGGCCGTCCGGATGGCGCATCGGCGAACGGATTCCAGGGCGCGTTCTGCATGCGAGCACTACGGCGGCGACGGGCTCAGCGTGAGCGCCACCAACCGCGACTACCTGCGGCGGCAGGTGCTGCCGAAGACCGACGGCTATGCCCTCGGCGACCTCCCAGCGTCCGGCAGGTCGTCCGATGAGACCGGCAGCCGATCGGGCCGCCAGGTCGCCGTCGTCGGCTCCGGCTACATGGGCGGCGGCATCGCCCAGGTGCTGGCGCTGTCCGGGGCCGACGTCCGGCTGGCCGACGTGTCGGCCCAGGTCGCCGCCGACAGCCTGCGCCCGGCTGCTCGCCGAGGCCGCGCCAGTTCGTGGCCGACGGGCTGTTCCCCGCCGACGCGGTCGAGCGCAGGTCGCGGCGCGGCTCACCGCAGCCGACTCGATCGAGGAGGCGGTCGGCGGCGTGCGAGTTCGTGATGGAGGCCGTGCCCGAGCGGATCGAGGTCAAGCACGCCGACCCTGCGCCGGATCAGCGCTGGCCAACCCGGACGCGGTGATCGGCTCCAACACCTCGACCATCTCGATCGGCACGCTGGCCGAGGCGGTCGACGCAGCCCGAGCGGTTCCTCGGCGTGCACTTCTCCAACCCGGCGCCGTTCATCCCCGGCGTCGAGATCATCCCGCACGCGGCCACCTCGGCCGCGGCCGTCGAGCTGGCCCAGACCATCGTGGCCGAGGTCGGCAAGCAGTCGGCTCTGATCACCGACAAGACCGGGTTCGTGCTGAACCGGCTGCAGTTCGCGCTGCTCTCCGAGGCGGCCCGGGTGGTCGAGGAGGGCGTGGCCAGCGCCGAGGACGTGGACACCATCGTCCGCACCACGTTCGGCTTCCGGCTGCCGTTCTTCGGCCCGTTCGTGATCGCCGACATGGCCGGCCTGGACGTCTACGCCAGCTGCTACGCCTCGCTGCAGCAGTCCTATCCGGACCGCTTCGCGCCGCCGGCGATGCTGACCGCGCTGGTCGAGCAGGGCCATCTCGGCACCAAGACCGGCAGCGGCTTCCTCGACCTGCCGGCCGATCGGGTGCCTGAGCTGGTCGCCTACCGCAACCGCGCCTACGTCAAGATGCAGCAGCTGCTGGACGAGCTGGGCCCGGCCCCGATCGAGGCGGACCGGGATCAGTGAGGCGGGCCGGCAGACCGGGCAGCACCGCCAGCACGTCAAGTCGGCATTGAGCCGGCTCGGCATCGCGGCCGCGGCGCTGCCTGCGGCTCGCCCGCCGGTGGTGTCCACGTAGGCCCGGTGACCGTGCGAATCGAACCGAAGCTCACGTTGAGGTTCGGCATCGCGGGAGGTCGGCGTCAGCCGTGCGCCTCGTCGAAGGCGTGCTGGACGTGCCGCGGAACCTTGCCCTTGTCGCTGACCCGATAGCCCTGGCCGCGAGCCCAGCGGCGAATGTTGGGTTTCACCTTGGACCGCAGCAGGGTGAACGAGATGTCGCGGATGATCAAGGTCGTCACCTGTCCCTCCACCCGCTGCTCGTCGTCGCTGGACAGCTCGAGTCGCCACTCGGCCCCCGGCGCCTTCGGAACGGTGAACTCGACGCCGTTCTCGGCCGCGTTCAGCAACAGCGCAAACGAATCGCCGCCTGACGTGGTGGAACACGAACGTGATCGTCCGGGCGTTGGAGTTGTTCCAGTCGCCGGACTCGAAGCCTTTGGCGTCCGAGCGCAGGATGTCGACCTTGTCGACCGCCTGCTTGTCACTCATGCCGCGCCGGTACCAGGTCGGATGCAGGGCGGGCTCACTCTTGCGGAGTTCGATCAGCGCGCGGGTGAACTCCTGCAGCGCGGCGTCGGCGTGTCTCCCAGTCGTACCAGGAGATCTCGTTGTCCTGGCAGTAGGCGTTGTTGTTGCCCTGCTGGGTCCGCGCCATCTCGTCACCGCCGAGGATCATCGGCACACCGGCCGACAACAGCAGGGTGGCCAGGAAGTTCCGGCGTTGCCGGTCGCGTCGCTCGCAGACCCCCTCGTTGTCGGTCGGACCTTCGGCGCCGTTGTTGGCCGAGCGGTTGTCGCTCTCGCCGTCCTTGTTGTCCTCACCGTTGGCCGCGTTGTGCTTCTGGTCGTAGGCGGTCAGGTCGGCCAGGGTGAAGCCGTCGTGGGCGGTGATGAAGTTGATGCTGCACAACGGCGATCGGCCGGTCGGCTCGTAGACGTCGGGGCTGCCGAGCACCCGCTCGGCCACCGTGCCGAGGACCGAGTCGGTGCCACGCCAGTAATCGCGGACGTCGTCGCGGAACTTGCCGTTCCATTCCGACCATTCGGCCGGGAAACCGCCGACCTGATAGCCCGCGGTGTCCCACGGCTCGGCGATCATCTTGATCGGGGCCAGCACCGGATCCTGGGCGACCAGGGTCAGGAACGCGCTGTGGACGTCGGCGTTGCCGTCCTGCCGGGTCAAGGTGGTGGCCAGATCGAACCGGAAGCCGTCGACGTGCATCTCGGTCACCCAGTAGCGCAGCGAGTCCATGATCAACGTCAGCGCCGCCGGGTGCCCGACGTTCAGGCTGTTGCCGGTGCCGGTGGTGTCGAAGTAGAAGTTCTCGTCGTTGTCGACCAGCCGGTAGTAGGACGGGTTGTCGATGCCCTTCAGTGACGAGCGTCGGGCCCATCCGGTTTCCTTCGGCGGTGTGGTTGTAGACCACGTCCATGATCACTTCGAGCCCGGCGGCGTGCAGCGCCTTGACCATCGACTTGAACTCGTCCACCTGCTGGCCGCCCTGGCCGCCGGCGCTGTACTCGTTGTGCGGGGCCAGGAAGCCGATGGAGTTGTAGCCCCAGTAGTTCCGCAGATCCTTTTCCAGCAGGTGGGAGTCCTGGACGAACTGGTGGCATGGCAGCAACTCGACCGAGGTCACGCCGAGCCAGCTCAGGTATTCGATGGCCGCCGGCTGGGCCAGCCCGGCGTAGGTGCCGCGCAGCGACTCCTCGACTTCGCTCTTGGGCTGGGTGAACCCCTTGACGTGGGTCTCGTAGATCACCGTCTCGGCCAGCGGCGTCCGCGGCGGTACGGTCGTCGCCCCAGTCGAAGCTGTTCGGGTCGGTGACCACGCAGCGCGGCATCGCGTCGGCCGAGTCGGAGTGGTCCTGCTGCTCGGGATCGTTCATGTCGTGGCCGAACAGCTTCTGGTTCTCGCCCCAGTCGTAGGTGCCCTCGATCGCCGTGGCGTACGGGTCGAGCAGCAGCTTGTTGGCGTTGAACCGCAGGCCGGCCTCGGGATCCCAGGGCCCGTGCACCCGCAGCCCGTAGCGGGTCCCGACGGTGACGTCCGGGACGAAACCGTGGAAGGTGTGGCCGGTCCGCTCGCTCAGGGTGGTGCGGTGCTCGTGGCCCTCGGCGTCGAAGCGGCAGAACTCGACCGAGTCGGCGTTCTCGGTGTAGACGGCGACGTTGGCGCCGCCATCGACCAGGCTCACGCCGCGCGGGTAGGGATAAGTACGGTTGGTCACGGGCGCAATCCTGCCCGACGCCGCTGACAAATCCTGACACCGGGCTCGGGCCTGGGCGAACTTGACCCCCCTGCGGGCTCATGTTTGGCTACCGGGACGCCCGGTTGTCGCGGGACGAACGGCGAGCGTTCAGGGGGTCCGGCTTGACAGCGATCTGGCTGAAGAATCCGCTGGCCGTGTTCACCGCCAACGACTCCGACGCGCGGGGTGGGCTGGTGGTCAGCGGTGCGGAGCATCACCGAGCTGGTGCCGGCCGGGGCCGAGCCCGGGCGCCGTGGGAGTCGGTCGTCGACGCGTCCGCCCACGTCCTCGATTCCCGGTCTGATCAACACCCACCATCACTTCTTCCAGACGTTGACCCGGGCCTGGGCGCCGGTGGTCAACACCCCGCTGTTCCCGTGGCTGAAGAACCTGTACCCGGTGTGGGCCCGATTGCAGCCCGCCGATCTGGAGCTGGCCTGCACCGTCGCCCTGGCTGAACTGCTGCTGTCCGGTTGCACCACGGCCGCCGATCACCACTACCTGTTCCCCGCCGGGCTGGAGGACGCGATCGACGTCGAAGTCGACGTGGTACGGCGGCTCGGGATGCGGGCGCTGCTGACCCGCGGGTTCGATGACCCTCGGTGAAGCCGACGGCGGACTGCCGCCGCAGCAGACGGTGCAGGACCCGGCGGTCATCCTGGCTGACAGCGAGCGGCTCATCGCTCGCTACCACGAGCGCGGTCCGGGGGCGATGGTCCAGATCGGGCTGGCGCCGTGCTCGCCGTTCTCGGTGACCCGACAGATCATGATCGACAGTGCCGCGATGGCCGAACGGTACGACGTCCGGCTGCACACCCACCTGGCCGAGACCATCGATGAGGAGGACTTCTGTCGCGAGATGTTCGGGCTGCGGACGGTGGACTACCTAGAGAGCGTCGGCTGGCTGACCGGTCGCTCCTGGCTGGGTCACGGCATCCACTTCGACGACGAGGAGGTGCGTCGGCTGGGCCAGGCCGGGGTCGGCGTCGCCCACTGCCCGAGCTCCAACATGCGACTGGCCTCCGGCATCGCCCGGGTGGTCGAGTTGGAGGACGCCGGCGTCCCGGTGGGAATCGGGGTGGACGGTTCGGCCTCCAACGACGCCTCGAACATGATCATGGAGACCCGTCAGGCCCTCTATCTGCAACGGCTTCGCTACGGTGCCGAGCGAGTAACCCCGGAACGGGCCCTCGGCTGGGCGACCCGAGGATCGGCCCGGGTGCTCGGGCGCGACGATGTGGGGGAGTTGGCCGTCGGCAAGCAGGCCGATCTGGCCATGTTCAAACTGGACGAGCTGCGGTTCTCCGGCAGTCACGATCCGCTGTCGGCGTTGCTGCTCTGTGCGGCGGACCGGGCCGACCGGGTGATGGTCGGCGGCCGCTGGCGCGTCGTCGACGGCGCGATCGTCGATCTGGACGTGCCGGCGTTGATTGCCGCCCACTCCGCCGCGGCAGGCCGATTGATGAGCGACTGATCAGGGGGTGAGCCGGCGGAGCTGGGTGGCCAGCACGATGCAGCCGATCCCGACGATCACACCGTGCACGATGCGCAGCCAGCCCGGGGCGAAGAACTGCGGCAGGTAGGTCAGGAATGCGATGGCGAACAGGATCCCGGCGCCCGGGGGCATCGCCCCGGAGCGCAGTACGGTGACCGCGGTCAACACCGCGGCCACCGCGATCAGCAGCAGGCCGATGCCGAAGACGGTCAGTGGAACCGGGCTCATCCGAATCGAGGTGACCAGGCCGAGCAGGTCGAACTGACGGGTCCGTTCGATCCAGCGGCCGACCGCGTTCAGGGCGAACGCCTCGGCTCCGTAGTAGGGCAGCACCAGACCGGTGCCCAGCCACCACAACAGCATGGCCAGCGTGGCCGGTCGGCCGCCGACATACCCAGCGAGGGAGTCGCGCAGGCCGAGCAGACCGACTCCGACCCCAACGAAGCCGAGGACGGCGCAGAGGTGGGCGATCAACCAGGCGGGGGAGGCGAAGGCCTCGACGCCGGCCAGGCTCGACTCGTCGGCGCTCGGCCGCAGAACGGGATAGATGAAGAACAGCACTGCGGAGATCATCAGCGCCGCGACGGCCAGAGCGGGACGGTGCAAGCCACGTTCGACGACGGTGCTGCTCGCCGGCTCGGTCTCGATCATCAGCGGCCCCTCTGATCGCCTCGCTCGATTCGCCTCACTCGATTCTCATCGACCCTAGCCGGGGGCCGTGCGCTCCATCGACCGACGCGCCGGGGTACGCCGCGCCGGAGACCCGGTGATCAGGCGGATGCGGCGGCCAGTTCGACCTGGACGGTGACCGGAGTGTCGGACTCGGCCCAGAGCACCTCGCCGGTGAGCCGGCCGACCGCCCGCAGATCGGCCTCGACCGAGCGAAGTCGCTCCAACGATTCCCCGTTGCCGGAGAACTCGATCCGGTCCACCTCGGTCTTCATCGACACCTTGCGCTGCGACTTCGCGCCACGGATCGCGATCAGTGCGGTGGCCACATCCGCCAGCAGCAACGGATCCCCGGCGCCGCCGGTCGGCAGGGCCTCGATCTCGGCCTCGGTCGGCCAGCCCGCGGTGTGGATGGATCCCGGTTTCCACCACGACCACACCTCTTCGGTGACGAACGGCATGATCGGCGCGAACAGCCGCAGCACCACGTCGAGGGTGATCGACAAGGTGGCGTGCGCCGAGGCGGCCGGCCGCTCACCCATCGCCCCGTAGGCGCGTTCTTTGACCAGCTCGAGGTAGTCGTCGCAGAAGGCCCAGAAGAACCGCTCGGTGACGTCCACCGCCGTGGTGTAGTCATAGGCCTCGAACGCCGCGGTGGCCTCCACGATCACCCGGCGCAACTGGGCCAGCAGGGCCAGATCGGCCGGCTCGCTGATCTGCGCGTCGGCGTCCGGGGTGCCGTAACCGAGGGCGAACTTCGAGGCGTTCAGCACCTTGAGGGCCAGCCGGCGGCCGACCTTCATCTCGCGCTCGTCGAACGGCGAATCAAGCCCGGGACGGGCCTTGGCGGCGCGCCAGCGGACGGCGTCGGATCCGTAGCTCTCGATGATCTCGGTCGGCACCACCACGTTGCCCTTGGACTTGGACATCTTCTTGCGGTCCGGATCCATCACGAAGCCGCTGATCGAAGCGGTCCGCCAGGGCAGCGATCCGTTCTCGAAGTTGGCCCGCACCACCCGGTCGAAGAGCCAGGTCCGGATGATGTCGTGTGCCTGCGGCGCCAGGTCCATCGGGAAGGTCAACCCGAACAGCTCCGGATCGCGCTCCCAGCCGCAGACGATCTGCGGGCTCAGCGACGACGTGGCCCAGGTGTCCAGCACGTCGGGATCGCCGATGAATCCGCCCGGTGCGTCCCGCTGGTCGGGGTCGAAGCCCGGCGGAGTGTCGGTGCTCGGGTCGACCGGCAGCGACTGCTCATCGGCCAGGATGGGTGCGTCGTAGTCGGGTTCGCCCTGCTCGTCGAGCCGGTACCAGACCGGGAACGGCACCCCGAAGAATCGCTGCCGGCTGACCAGCCAATCGCCGTTCAGCCCGCCCACCCAGTTGTCGTAGCGGTACTTCATGTGACGGGGCACCCAGTGCAGTTCGGCGCCCCGTTCGAGCAGCTCTTGCTTCAGCTGCTCGTCTCGGCCGCCGTTGGCGATGTACCACTGGCGGGTCGAGACGATCTCCAGCGGCTTGTCGCCCTTCTCGTAGAAGTTGGCCATCCGCTGGGTCGGCTTGGGATCGCCGTCCAGGTCACCGGCTTCGCGCAGCAGGGCCACCATCGCCTCGCGGGCGCTGAACGTGGTCAGACCGGCCAACTGGTGATAGGCACCCTGGGCCTCGGCAGGGATCCAGTCCGGGGTGTCGCGCAGGATCCGGCCGTCGCGGCCGATGATCACCCGGGCGGGCAGCTGCAGCTCGCGCCACCAGGTGACGTCGGTGAGATCGCCGAACGTGCAGCACATCACCAGACCGGATCCCTTGTCCGGCTCGGCCGCCGGATGCGGGTGCACCGGCAGTTCGACGCCGAACACCGGGCTGGTCACCGTGGAGCCGAACAGGTCGGTATAGCGCTCGTCGTCGGGGTGGGCGATCAGCGCGACGCAGGCGGCGATCAGCTCCGGCCGGGTGGTCTCGATGTAGACCGGGTCGCCGGAATCACCGCGGTGGAAGGCGACCCGGTGGTAGGCGCCGGGGTAGTCGCGGGCCTCCAACTCGGCCTGGGCCACCGCGGTCTGGAAGGTCACGTCCCACATGGTCGGCGCCTCGGACAGGTAGGCCTCACCACGGGCCGCGTTGCGCAGGAAAGCCAACTGGGCCACGGATTGCGCGTCGTCGGAGATCGTGGTGTAGAGGCCGGACCAGTTCACGCTCAGGCCCACTCGGCGCCACAGATCCTCGAACACACCCTCGTCGACGTCGGTCAACTGGTGACAGAGTGCGACGAAGTTGCGCCGGCTGATCGGCAGCTGACGTTTCGGGTCCGGCTTCTCCGGTGGGGTGAAGTCGGGGTCGTAGGGCACGCTCGGGTCGCAACGGACGCCGTAGAAGTTCTGCACCCGGCGTTCGGTGGGCAGTCCGTTGTCGTCCCAGCCGATCGGGTAGTAGACGTGGAACCCCTGCATCCGCTTGTAACGGGCGATCAGATCGGTGTGGGTGTAGGAGAACACGTGCCCGACGTGCAGCGAGCCGGACACCGTCGGAGGCGGGGTGTCGATGCTGAACACCTGCTCGCGACGCTCGGGCCGGACGAAGGCGTAGCTGCCCGCAGCCTCCCAGGCCTGGCCCCACTTGGCCTCCAGGCCCTCCAGGGCCGGTCGATCCGGTACGACGGGCGCACCGGCGGCGGGTGCCTCAGGTCGAGGTCCGTGATCGAGAATCGTCATGAGTCGGATTCTACGGACCAGTCCCGAGCGGTAGCCAATACGTTGTCGAGCATCGCCGTGGTCAGCCGCCCGGTGTTGGTGTTCTGCGGGCTGACGTGGAAGCAGCCGAGGACGACCCGAGTCACGCCGTCCCGCCCGGGCAGTTCGACCCGGGCGCCGTGGCCGAACCGGGGGAGCGGGCTCGGGGTGGTGATCCGCAGGTCGGCGAGCGCGGGCCAGAGGGCCTGCCAGGCGATCGCGCCCAGCGCGATGACCGAGCGGGTGGTCGGCCAGGCCAGTTCGAGCTGCCGGGTCAGCCAGGGCCGGCAGGCGTTCTGTTCGGCCGGGGTCGGCTTGTTGGCCGGCGGTGCGCATCGGACCGCACCGGCGATCCGGGTGTCGCAGAGCTGCAGACCGTCGCCGGCGGCGACGGAGGTGGCCTGGTTGGCCAGTCCGACCCGGTGCAGGGCGGCGTAGAGCCAGTCGCCGGACCGGTCGCCGGTGAAGTTGCGCCCGGTGCGGTTGGCGCCGTGGGCGGACGGGGCCAGCCCGATGATCATCACCCGCGGATGCTGGGCGCCGAAGCCGGGCACCGGGCGCCCCCAGTACTCCTGATCGGCGAAGGCCCGCTTCCTGGTGCTCGCCACCTCTTCGCGCCAATCGACCAGCCGGGGACAGGCGCGGCAGACGGAGATTCGCGCGTCCAGTTCCGGCATGGTCTCCGCGCTCAGCGCGAGGGCGGCGACGGTCGGTGCGTCGCGGGCGATCGGGGTCGAGGAGGTCGCGCGATCGCCGGGCCAACCGTCACCCGGAATCGCCACCATCGGCTCACCCTAATGGGCCGAGCTCGGGGTCCCTTCTCGGCGGCCTGGGGAGGTGCTTACCTGTGGCCTGCGGCAGGTCCAAGGTGAAGGATCGCTCGCGATCGGACTCACCGTGTTCGTCTGGTTGCTGTTGCACCCAAGCGCCCCGAGTGCAATACTGCACTATGTGCCGGACAGTGCATTGACAGGCTTGGAGCGACGGATGCGGACGACTGCTTCGCGGTTGTCCGCCTCGGCGCGTGAGTTGACCGCCGAGCGTGGGCTGGCCGGATTCACCGTCGAGGAGCTGTGCGACCGCGTCGGCGTGTCGCGACGGACTTTCTTCAACTACTTCGACAGCAAAGACGATGCCGTCTTCGGACTGGAGTCGCGCCGAGACGAATCATCCATCGACGAACGCTTTCTCGCCGCCGGCGCCCCTTCCGCGGCGGACGGCGGCGTTGAGTGCGCCGATACGTTCGGCCGGCTGCTGGACGATCTGGTCATCCTCGCGGTCGAGCGGTGGGGATTGCTCGACTTCACCCACGAGATGGTGCCGACGATCACCGCGGTCTTCGATCGCGAACCTCGACTGGCGTTGCGACTGCTCGAGCTGTCGGCCGAACGGGATCAGGTCGAGACCGAACTCGTCGAGCGACGCGAAGGTCTTCCGCCGGGCGACCTGAGGGCCGCCGCGGCGGTGCAGATCGTCGGCGCCCTGTCGCGTGCCGCAGTGCAGGAATTTCTCGACCCGCACAACTTCGACGACTTCGCCGTGATTATCCGCCGGAGGCTCGCCGCGGCTTCCTGGTTGTTCGCGGCGCAGTCCAGCGGTAGTTCGACGTCAACCCCGGCTGCCAACCGTACGATCACCATGGGACGGACCCGATGAGCACTGACACCACTGATACCGCCAACAGCACTCGGGGTGGTGAGGGCACCGAAGGCAGTCATTCGATGAGGGCTTCAGCGACCGATTCCGCGATCGAGATCCGGACCGGCGCTGCCGAACCGTTGTTGTTGACCAAACGGCGGATCTGGACGATCTTCGGCGCGCTGATCGCCGGCATGCTGTTGTCCAGCCTCGACCAGACCATCGTGTCGACCGCGATGCCCACGATCGTGGGCAGTCTCGGCGGCGTTGCCCACCAGGTGTGGATCACCACCGCCTATCTGCTCGCCACCACGATCGTGATGCCGATCTACGGCAAGTTCGGCGACGTTCTCGGACGACGGCGGCTGTTCCTGGTGGCCATCGCTTTGTTCACCTTGGCCTCCATCGGCTGCGCCGTGTCGGGCAACTTCTGGATGTTTGTGGTATTCCGCGCCCTGCAGGGCCTGGGCGGCGGCGGACTGATGATCTTGTCCCAGTCGATCATCGCCGACATCGTGCCGGCCAACCAGCGCGGTAAGTACCTCGGCCCACTCGGCGGAATCTTCGGGCTGTCGGCAGTCGGCGGCCCGCTGCTCGGGGGCTTCTTCGTCGACCACTTGACCTGGCACTGGGCCTTCTACATCAACATCCCTGTCGGTATCGCCGCGTTCATCATCGCCCTGCTCGCCCTGCAGCTGCCGAACAAGAAAACGACACAGCCGATCGACGTTCTCGGCGTGGTGTTCCTCTCCCTCGCCACCACCTGCCTGATCTTTTTCACCGACTTCGGCGGCGACAACAACCACGGCTGGAGCGCACCGGAAACCTGGGCTTTCGGCGCCGGGCTGGTGGCTGCCGTCGTCGCCTTCGTACTGACCGAGCGACGCGCCGCGGACCCGATCATCCCGCTCGCGATCTTCCGCAACCGAATCTTCGTCAACGCCACGGCCATCGGTCTCGCGCTCGGATTGGGCATGTTCGCCGCCATCGGTTTCGTCCCCACCTTCCTGCAGATGTCCTCCGGCACCTCGGCAGCCGAATCCGGTCTGCTCCTGCTGCCGATGATGGTGGGCCTGATCGGAACCTCGATCGCCTCCGGCGTCGCTATCACCAGGACCGGCCGCTACAAGGTGTTCCCGATCGTCGGAACGCTGGTCACCGCTGCGGCGATGGTCGCCATGACCACCCTGGCCGCCAGCACCCCGATTTGGCTGATCTGTGTCTTCCTGTTCGTCTTCGGCGCCGGTCTCGGACTGATCATGCAGGTCGTCATCCTGGTCGTACAGAACGCTGTTCCGGCCGCGATGATCGGCACCGCCACAAGCACTAACAACTATTTCCGCGAGGTCGGCGCCGCCCTCGGCACCGCCGTCTTCGGCACCATCTTCACCACCCGCCTGACCGAGAACCTGAGCGCTGTATTCACCAACGCCGGCGCTTCTGCCGCGGCTGCAGCGAGCGCCACCGCCACCCTTGATCCGCGAACGCTCGACCAGCTGCCGACGGCCCTGCGCGACGGCATCGTCACCGCCTACGCCGATGCCTTGGCACCCGTCTTCTGGTATCTGCTGCCGTTCATCGGACTGGCCTTCCTCCTAGCCCTGTTCCTCAAACAGATCCCGCTCTCCGACACGGCTGGCCTCGTCGCCCGCGGTGAAGCGCTCGGCGGTGACGAGGCCGAGGCACTCGAAGCCGCCCAGCGCACGGCCGAGCAGGAGATCGCCAAGCAGCGTCGAGCTGACCAGCGCAAGGCCAAGCAGCGGTCGTAGTGGTCGTCGGCGTTCTGTAATCGCATCGTGTCCCGACCCCGTTCCGCGGGGTCGCCCGTGGCCGTCGCCGAATGGGGATCGTAACCGTGCTCGTCGGTCACGGAGGACGCGTCGCCTTGCCGGACACACCCTCGGGGTCAGGGTCACTGTGCGGATGACCAACTCGCCGCTACCACTACCGCCTCGAGCGCGATCTGGGCTGGGCGTTCAGTTCGGCGGCCGAAAGGATCAGCCAGCGGGCCAGGTGGATGGCGAACGAGCTGCGGACCAACACCCGGACGCGGTCGTCGTCGACCGCCGTGTCGGCGATGAGCACCACGGCGCACTGGGCGAGCAGGGTCTGGGCGCAGCGACCCGGGACCAGCCGGCGAGATCGATGGCGCACCCCTGGGCCAACAACTCCCGGGTGCGGGGTCCGGAGATCTCGATCGTCGTCCGGGCGGCGGAGACGTCGGTGACCGCACGCCCGGGGGCGTCTCGACGAAGCGCGGCCTCCAGCTCGGCGCGCGGGCCGGGTCGGCCAGCAGCAGCACCTCGGCCGGCCCAGGGCGGCCAGTTCGACGCCGCCGCCGGAGGTGAGCTGGTTGGTGGCGGTCGGGACGCCGCGGCAGCCAGGACGCCGGCCAGGCTCTGCGTTGCCGCGTCCCGAGCGGCGCAGTGCAGGTCGAGCATGGTGCGATGCGGTCGCTCGGTGATCCTGACGCCGCGGCCGGTCGCCCGGGAGAGTTCGTCGGTGAAGGGCTGCAAAGGTGAGACCGGTGGCCGCCTGCGGTCACCGGCGCCGTGCCCCGGGCCGCGTTGGTCCGGCGGGGCGAGGGGGTCGCCGTCGCGTCGGGTGCCGTCGGGGTCGACCAGCACCGGGCGAGGCCACGGTGACCGGCCGCGGAACGCCGTCGACCACCGCATGGATCCGGTCGCCGATCCGCTGCTGTCCGCCCTTCAGCAGGGCGAGGCCGAACGTGCGGTCGAGCGCGACCGAGCGATAGGCCGAGGTGACGTGGCCGAGCATCGGCACCCGGACGTCCGGGCCGGGGGGCAGCTCGGCGTACTCGACCAGCTGCGCGCCCTCGGGCAGGCCCAGTTCGATGATCATCGGGCAGCAGGGCGACCAACTGCTTGCGGTCGGGGCGCTGGTTCTCGGCCCGGGCGAAGGACCGCTTGCCGAGGAAGTCGATCTTCTTCTTCGACACGACCCAGCTCATCCCGAGATCCTGCGGCGCGACGGTGCCGTCGGTGTCCTGGCCGATGATCGGATAGCCCTTCTCGGCCCGCAGCACGTGCATCGTCTCGGTGCCGTACGGGCGTCAGCCCGCGCGGTTCGCCGACCGCCCAGACCGCGTCCCACAGCGCGGGCGCGTCGGACCAGGCGACGTTGATCTCGTAAGCCAGCTCGCCCGAGAAGGAGATCCGGCAGACGCGGGCCGGCAGTCCGGCCACGCGTGGTGTTTCGCCAGGCCATGAAGGGAAAGCGCTCGGCGTCGACGTCCAGGAAGGGAGCAAGCTCGGCCAGCAGTGAGCGGGAGGTCGGGCCCGGCCAGCGCCATCGTCGCCCATTGCTCGGTGACCGAGGTGAACGCGACGTCGAAGTGCGGCCATTCGGTCTGGTGCCACTCCTCGAGCCAGTCCAAGATCTTCGCCGCGTTGCCGGTGGTGGTGGTGATCAGATAGCGGTCTTCGGCCAGCCGGATCGCCGTCCCGTCGTCGATGATCATGCCGTCCGGCCAGCACATCACCCCGTACCTGATCATGCCGACCTTCAGGCTGGACATCAGATTGGTGTAGATCAGATCGAGGAAGCTGCCGGCATCCGGTCCCTGGACGTCGATCTTGCCCAGCGTCGAGCCGTCCAGGAAGCCGACGTTCGTCCGCACGGCGGCGCACTCGCGCAGCACGGCCTGACGCGGTCGCCAGGTCGGATCCCCTGCGGGCCGTCGGGTCCCGCGGATAGAAGAGCGGACGCTTCCACTGGCCGACGTTCTCGAACACCGCACCATGGGCGACGTGCCAGGCATGGGCGAAGGTGGTGCGGATCGGGTCGTAGAGGTCGCCGCGCTCGCGCCCGGCCAGAGTGGCGAACTTGATCGCGGTGTAGGGCGGCCGGAAGGTGGTGGTGCCCATCTCGGAGGCGGCGACGCCGAGCAACTGCGCGACCACGGCGGTGGTCAGCGTGCCGGAGGTCTTTCCTTGATCATGCGCGGTGCCCGCGGTGGTGTAGCGCTTGACGTGCTCGATCGAGGTCATCCCGGTCCCGGTGGCCCGGACCAATTCGGCCACGCTGACGTCACGTTGCAGATCGACGAAGGGGCGTCGCATCGCGGGGGTCGCCGTCCGGTACTGAGGTAGAGCGGCTCGGCCGGGGGAGTGCTCGACGGCCAGGCGCGGGGTCGCCTGACGGCGGCGCCCGACCACGGTGACCCGCTGCTTTCGCAACGGCGCTTGGGAGAGATCGGGGACAAAGGCGCCGATCGCGTCGTCGAAGCGAACCGTCCGCCGCCGTGCGAGTACAGGTGGACGGCCGGATTCCAGCCACCGGAGACGGCGAGCAGGTCGGCGGTCAGGGTGCGCGGCCACCGTCGCGTCGGCGACGATCACCCCGGTCAGCACGCCGTCCTCGTCGGTGGTGGTGCCGACCACCTGGGCGCCGTCGGCCCGCGGGTCGATCACGGTGACCTCGGCGCCGGCGCTCCGCAGATCGTCGGCGGTCCGGCGGGCGTCGTCGTCGGCGGCGAAGATCACCACCTGCTCACCGCCAGCACGCCGTAGCCGAGGAGGTAGGCCGCGGACCGACTCGAGCCAGCATCACCCCGGGAACGTCGTTGCCGGCGAAGGCGATCGGCCGCTCGGGGGCGCCGGTGGCCAGGATCACCTGACCGGCGCGGATCCGCCAGACCCGCTCCCGCGAGGCGACCTCGGGCAGTCCGTGATCGTCATGATCACGTCGCCGCTCGATCGCGATCAGATAGTTGTCGTCGTAGTATCCAGTGACGGTGGTCCGGGCCAGCCGCCGGACGTTCGGTGCCGCGTCCAGCTTTCGGTCAGCCGACCGGCTGGTCCAGTTCACCTGGACGTGCAGCACAGCAATCCGCCCGGCTCCGGCCGGTCGTCGATGATCATCACCCGCTCGCCCGGCGTCATGCCCGCCACCGCTTCCGCGGCCGCAGCCAGCCCGGCCGGCCCGGCGCCGACGATCAGCACCTCGCAGTGGGCGTTCATCGCGTCGTAGGTGGCGTGATCCGGCTGCGGGTTCAGCCGTCCCTGGCCGCCGAGCGATTCCACGGCCATCCCGTCCATCACCTCGACCGTCGTCGCGGCCAGCATCGGCTCGTCGTAGGGCCGGGTGACCTGGATCAGTCCGGTCGGCTCCTCGACCCCGGCCGAGACGATCCCGCGCGGCCGCCCGAGCCGGACCGAATGCCCGACGATCATCAGTCCCGGCGGCCAACAGACGCCGAGGCCACCGTGTCCCCGTGGTACGCCTCGACCGGCTCGCCATCGAAGGTCAACGACTTGGTCGGGACCGGCTGACGGTCCGTACCCGCACCCGTTGATGACTCCCGGTGCCGGTGGAGCCCTTCGACAGGCTCAGGGCGCGGGGGTGACGTGGGCTCAGGGCGTGGGGGCTCGGTGCGAGCTGATGGGCTCAGGCTCGGGCGGTCGGGCTGGGAGTTTTCGCCGACCCGATAGACAGCGAAGAACTCATACGTCACCGTGTCCCGCACCGCGTTGAACCACCGCCGACAACCCGCAGCATGCACCCACCGCTCCGCAAACGGCCCCCTGACGTTGTCCCGGTAGAACAGGTACTCCGCCCACGCCTGATCGTCCGTCGCCGCCGGATCCGCCGGATACGCCACATGCGCCTGCCCGCCGTAGCCGAACTCGTCCTCGTTCCGCGGCCCGCAGTACGGGCAGGGGATCAACATCATCAGTGACCACCCCAGATCGAGACCGGGGTGCCTGCCCCGGCCGAGGCTGCCAGGCCCGGACAGGCTCGAAGGGCCACGATCGGGCCTCGATACGGAGACGCGGGTTTCGTCGTCCCGTGGGCACGTGACGCCGTTGCTCAACCCGAGCATGAGGGTGCGGGGTGGGGGTTCGGGCCGACGGCGTGGATGGGTCTGGCCGTCGACCGAGCCTGCGAGGGAGACTGGTTGTCGTCGGCCCGAACCCCCGCACCGCAACCGGACCCGCACCACGAAAAGCAACCGGAGAGCTCATCAGTGGGCCACCGCCGCAGCCCCGTGCTCGTCGACCAGAGCGCCGGTGACGAAGCGTTCCAGGGCGAACTCCTCGGCCAGCGCGGGCACCTTGCCGGTCTCGATCAGCTCTGCCATGAGATGGCCGACTCCGGGGGTGGCCTTGAAGCCGCCGGTGCCCCAGCCGCAGTTGACGTAGAGGTTCTCCACCGGGGTGAGGCCGACGATGGGGGAGGCGTCCGGAGTGGTGTCGACGATGCCGCCCCAGGTGCGCAGCACGTGGGCGCGGGCGAAGATCGGGAACAGCTCGACGGCGGCGGCCATCTGGCGTTCGACCACGTGGAAGGCGCCGCGCTGGCCGTAACCGAGATAGCTGTCGATGCCGGCGCCCATCACCAGTTCTCCCTTGTGGGCCTGGGAAACGTAGACGTGGACGGCGTTGGACATCACCACGGTCGGGTGCACCGGTTCGAGCAGCTCCGAGACCAGGGCGGTCAGCGGGTGGGACTGGACCGGGAGTCGGAAGCCGGCCATCTCGGCCAGCATGGAGGAGTGGCCGGCGCCGACCATGGCTACGGCGTCGGCGGTGATCGGTCCGAGGCTGGTCTGCACGCCGCGGACGCGGCACCTTCCAGGTCGCCGTCGACGTCGATCCCGGTCACCTCGCAATTTTGGATCAGGTGGATGCCGGCGGCGTCCGCGCTGCGGGCGAAACCCCAGGCGACGTAGTCGTGCTTGGCGATCCCGGCCCGCGGCTGGTAGGTGCCACCGAGCACCGGATAGCGCAGCTCGGGCGACAGGTTGAGGATCGGGCAGACCTCGCCGACCTGCTGCGGGTCGAGCCATTCCGCGTCCAGGCCGTTCAGTCGGTTGGCCTCGACCCGGCGGCGGGAGTCGCGGACGTCGGTCAGGCTGTGATCGAGATTGAGGACGCCCCGCTGGGAGAACAGGATCGGGTAGTCCAGATCGGCGGCCAGGGTCTCCCACAGCCTCAGGGAGTGCTCGTAGATGCCGGCACTGGCGTCCCAGAGGTAGTTGGAGCGGATGATCGTGGTGTTGCGGGCCATGTTGCCGCCGGCCAGCCAGCCCTTCTCCAGCACGGCGACGTCGGTGACTCCCCGGCGGGCCAGGTAGTGCGCGGTGGCCAGGCCGTGACCGCCGCCGCCGATGATGATCACCGAGTAGTGCCTTCTTCGGCTCGGGCTGGTGCCAGAGGAACTCGGGCAACTCGGGCAGTTCGGCGCCAGGCGGCGGTTGCGGGCGCGTTGCGGGTCAGCATCGACTCACCTTCTGATCTTGGTCATGTCGGGGTCGAACACGGGTTCGTCGAGCACGGTGGCCGGGTAGACCCGGTCGAAGTAGCCGACCGCCGAGGGTGGTCCCGGCCGTGCTGAGCTCGGTGGGCAGCCAGGCGTAGGCCAGCGGGAAGCCGAGGGTGTAAGCGTAGGCCGCCGAGGTGACGTAGCCGACCGGTTCGCCGGATTCGGTGAAGACCGGCTCGGCGCCCTGCAGTACGCCGGCCGGGTCGTCGATCCGCAGCGCGGTGAGTCTCCGGGTGGGCTCTCCCTGCGGCCAGCACAGCTTCCCGGCCGAGGAAGTCGCCGCTGGTCGATCTTGACCGCGAAGTCGAGGCCGGCTTCGGCGGGCGTGTGTTCGGTGGTCATGTCGGTGCCGTAGGAGCGGTAGCCCTTCTCGATCCGTAACGCGTTGAACGCCGAACGGCCGGCCGCGATGATGCCGTGCTCGGCGCCGGCCTTCATCAGCAGATCCCACAGCGCCAGGCCTTGATCGGCACTGGTGTAGAGCTCGTAGCCGAGCTCGCCGACGTAGGACAACCGCAGGGCCGTGACCGCGACCGTGCCGAGATAGCACTCCCGGGAGCGGAAGTACTTCAGCCCGGTGGCGGAGAAGTCGGCGTCGGTCAACGGCTGGACGACGTCGCGGGCCTTCGGTCCCCAGATGCCGATGCAGCAGGTGCCGGCGGTGATGTCGCGGACCGTGACCGCCGAGTCTGCGGAAGGGGCGGGCAGATGCTGCTGCAGCCAGACCAGGTCGGCCTGGCCGTTGGCGCCGATCTGATAGCGCTCGGCCCGAGCCGGGCCACGGTGATGTCGGACCTGATCCCGCCGGCCGGCGTCCAGCATCAGGCAGTAGGTGATCGAGCCGACCGACTTGGCGACGTTGGCGGTGACCATCGACTGCAGGAACTCGGTCGCACCGGGTCCGCTCACCTCGAGGCGTTTCAGAGCGGTCATGTCGTAGATCGCGACGTCGGTCCGGGTGATCGACGCCTCGGCGGCGACGGTCGGCGACCAGTACCGGCCGGCCCAGGCCTCCGGGCGCGGCATCGGGGTCGAACGCGGAAGATGGCCAACCGGGGTTGCGATCCGAGCCGAGCAGCTGGTGGTTCTGGGCGTACCAGTGCGGGCGTTCCCAGCCGTTGGCCTCCAGGAAGACGGCGCCGAGTCGTTGCTGGCGCGGATAGAACGGCGAGGTCCGCAGCGGCCGCAGCTGCTCCATCGGCTGCAGCGGGTGGACGATGTCGTAGACCTCGACGAAGTTCTGGCAGTCCTTGGCCTCGACGTAGGCCGGGGCCAGCTGGTGGGTCTCGAACCGGTTGAGGTCGCAGCCGTGCAGATCGAAGCTGCTCTGACCCTCGATCATCCACTCCGCCATCGCCGCGGCGACGCCGCCGGCGTGGGTGATCCAGACCGCTTCGGCGACCCAGAACCCGTCCAGGCTCGGATGCGGTCCGAGCAGCGGCAGGTTGTCGGTGGTGAAGGAGAACAGGCCGTTGAACGGATGGGCCAGCTCGACCCCTTCGGTGCAGGGCAGCAGCCGCGCCGTCTCGGCCATCGCCGGGGCGAAGTCTTCGGCGCGTGAAGGGAAGGATGGAGGGCGTCTCGTGGCCATCGTCACCGAGCGTCGCCCGGCTGGTCGATCGCAGTGGGCCAGTGCGACGACCGGCATCGGCCGATGGCCGTAGTAGCCGATGCCCAGTGCGGTGCCGTTCTCGCGGTAGTAGAGGTCGTGGTCCTGATGCCGCAGGATCGGACGGGTGGTCTCGGTGCTGTGTCCGGACAGCGCCTCCAGCGGTGCGGTCCAGGCGAACTGATGGGCCAACGGAGTCAGTGGCAGGGCCAGACCGACCAGCGCGGTGATCTTCGGGCCCCCAGATGCCGGCGCAGCAGACCACCAGATCGGCGTCGACCGAACCATCGGCGGTGATCACTCCGGTGACGCGGCCGTTCTCGGTGCTGATGTCGGCGACCTCGCAGCCGCCGCGGACGGTGGCGCCGCGTTCGGTGGCCCGGTCGAGCTGGGCCGCGATGGCTCGGACCGGCTTGGCCACGCCGTCGTCCGGCACGTAGAGCGAGCCGAGGACGCGCGCCGGGTCGAGCAGATCCCAGGTCTTCGCCGTCTCCTCGGCGTCCATCAGCCGCGCGCCCGGCAGCGACCACGAGGTGGCGAACCCAAGTCGGCGTTGGAGTTCGGCCAGCCGCTCGGGGGTGGTGGCAAGTTCCAGTCCGCCGACCGGTAGGTAACACGGATCGCCCTGCCACTGCAGTGCGGACAGCCTGGCCACGGTGTAACGGGCGAAGTCGGTCATCACCTTGGCCGGGTTTGTCTGGAAGACGTTGCCCGGGGCGTGTGAACTGGAGCCGCCGGCAGCCGGCAACGGACCGGCGTCCAGAACGGTCACGTCCGTCCAGCCGCGCGAGGTCAGCTCGTCGGCCAGTGAGGCGCCGACGATGCCGGCGCCGACGATGACGACTTTCGGTGCGGTCACGACGCTCTGGCCCACGTGTCGGATCGAAGCGCTTATGGTTGCGCTGTGAGCAACGCCCCGAACAGCGCCAGGTGACACCTCGGGTCGAGGGCATTCAGTCGATCGACCGGGCCGTCGCCGTGCTGGAGTTCCTCGGCGGCAAAGGCGACGCTAGCGTCAGTGAGGTCGCGGCCGAGCTGGGCGTGCACAAATCGACCGCCTCCCGGATGCTCGCCGTGCTGGAGACCCACGGCCTGGTCGAGGTCACCCGGCTGCGCGGCCGCTACAAGCTGGGCTACGGACTGGTCCGGCTGGCGGGGCATGGTGGGCACCAAGCTCGACGTGGTCGGCCAGGGCAACGAGATCTGCGCCGAGCTGGCCACCTGGTCGGCCGAGACCGTCACGCTGACCATCCGGCAGGACGAGCAGGCGATCACCATCCACCAGGCCAGCACGCGCTCCAGCAGCATCATGGTCGACAGTTGGCTCGGTCGGCCGACGCCGCTGCACGCCACCGCGTCGGGCAAGGTGTTGCTGGCCGGGGCTTCCGGTCGCTCAACGTGACCGGCTGCTCATCCGCCGGCTGGTCGGCTACACCGACCGCACGATCACCAACTCCGTCGTGCTGAGGCGCGAACTGGACGGGGTCGTGGTGCGCGGCTTCGCCACCGCGCCGGACGAGTACGAGCCGGGGCTGAGCGCGGTCGCGGCCCCGGTCTTCGGTCAGGACGGGCTGGTCGGCTGCGCGTTGTCGGTGTCCGGACCGTCGTTCCGGATCGCCGAACGGATCCGCACCGGACTGGTGCCGAGAGTGATCGAGGCGGCGGCCGAGATCAGTCTGCGGATGGGTCATCGCGGCTGATCCGCCGCCCGCTGGCGACCGGCAGCGGTCGACACTGCGGGATCGTCGACCGATCCGGGATTGCGTGCTCCCGGGTTGTCCTGCTCGGCCCGGACCGGATCGGCGACGGTGACCATGTCGCTCAGCCAGCCGTGGAAGGCGCCGATGTGGTGCTCGGTCGGCACCAGCACCCCACCGTCGCGATAGACCCGGGACGACATCGCCGGCTGACACCGCTCGCAGGCCTCGAAGTCCTGCCGGTTGACCCGGTCGAACAGCTCGACCGACTTGTCCAGGCTGACCTCGCCCCGTTCGGCGGCAGCCACCACCTCGGGAAGATAGAGCCAGTCGCACTCGACCACGCGTCCGGTCCGGGGCCAGCGGATACATCCGGTGCACGATCACGTGGTCGGGCACCAGGTTGATGAACACCTGCGGCTTGATGGTGATCGCGTAGTACTTCCGGTCCTGGTCACCAGACAGGCCCGGCAGCCGGGTCAGCCCGGCGGAGCCGTCGACGGTGAAGCCCTCGATCCCGCTCGCCGAACTCGGCGCCGTGGTTGACGTAGTACTGGGCGGCGTAGCCGTCGGCGAACTCGGGCAGCACCTCGGTCAGCTCGGGATGGATGGTCGCGCAGTGGTAGCACTCCATGAAGTTCTCGATGATCAACTTCCAGTTGGCGGCCACGTCGTAGACGATCCGCCGGCCTATCGCCAGTTCCGGCACCGCGTAGTGGTCGAGGTTGGCCAGCTCGCCCAGCCGCTCGAACCATCTCGTGCTGCACGGTGTCGGCGAACGACGGCGGTTGCGTCGGCCAGGCAGACCCAGACGTAACCCAGCCAGCGTCCGGACCTGGACGGTGCGAAGGCCGTACTCCACCCGGTCGACGTCCGGCATCTTGGTCAGGTTGGGGGCGGCGATCAGTTTGCCGTCCAGGTCGTAGGTCCAGGCGTGATAGGAGCACTGGAACGTACGGCGGGCCCCACCATGATCATCGGTGCAGATCAGCGAGCCGCGATGCCTGCACACGTTGAAGAACGCCCGCACCTCGTTGCGGCGGTTGCGGCTGATCAGGATCGACTCACGGCCGATCGTGACCGTACGGAACGAACCCGGACTCGGCAGATCCGACTCGTGCGCCGCACAGAACCACATCTCCTCGAAGATCAACTGTTGCTCGCGGGCGAAGAAGTCGGGATCGGTGTAGGCGTCCCCGCTCAGCGTGGTGATCAACGACGGTGGCAGCGGGGCGACCCGGGTCGGTAGTTCGGTAGGTAGTGCGCTGCCGGCCAGATCCGTTGTCGTCATGCGGTCATCCGTTCGTCGATCGGCAGGGGCAGGTGGGTGACCAGGGACTTCCGCAGCCGGGCGAAGTCTGGCTGCCGGCCGACGGCGAGCACCGCGGTCAGTTTGCCCCGGCGGCGATAGCCGGCCAGCATCGAGGCGTCGTCCATGCTGCCGGACTCGATCACGAACTCCTCGTCGCCGGTCCGGCGGCCGGCGAACTGGATCTTGACCCCGTACTGATCGGACCAGAAGTAGGGAGCCCGGACGCTTTCGGGCAGCGGGTTCCCCAGCAGGGCGGCGGCGACCACCGGACCGCGGTCCTTGCTGTCGGTCCAGTGTTCGATCCGTCGGTGCCAGCCGAGCACCGGGTCCAACCAGGCCGCGCAGTCACCGACCGCGTAGACGCCCCGAACCCGGGTGGCGCCGACGCGATCGCAGAGCACCCCGCCCGAGCCCACCTCGACCCCGGATCCGGTCAGCCAGTCGGTGTCGGCGACCGCGCCGATTCCGACCACGACGATGTCGGCGGGCAGCACCTCGCCGTCGACCAGTTCGACCCCGGTGACCCGGTCGCGGCCGGTCAGGCCGGCGACGGCGACCTCGCACCGCAGACGGACACCGTTGCGTTCGTGCAGCGAGCCGACCAGCCTGCCGGCCTCGGCCCCGAGCGGCACGGCCAGCGGGGCCACTGCGGCCTCCAGCACGGTCACCTCCAGGCCGAGCGACCGGGCCACCCCGGCGATCTCGGCCCCGATGAACCCGGCCCCGATCACCACCAGCCGCGCGCCGGGTCGAAGCTCGGTCTTCAGAGCGATGGCGTCGTCCAGCGTCCGGACGGTGTGCACGCCGGCCACACCGTTCCGGTGGGCCGGCAGCATCCGTACCCGGGATCCAGTGGCGATGATCACGGCGTCGGAAGGGATCCGCCCGCCGTCGGAGGTGCTCACGACCGGACCGTCCGCACCGGTCTCGAGGCCGATGGCGGCCGTCTCGAGTCGCCAGTCGGCGGCCAGGTCTTCGCCGGCGCGCTCCAGGCCCAAATCGGATTCGTCGAGGATGCCGAGCAGGAACTCCTTGGACAGCGGCGGCCGGTCGTAGGGCCGGTGCGACTCGGCACCGACGATGGTCAGGGCGCCGTCGTATCCGTTGGAGCGCAGCGCTTTCGCGGTCGAGTGACCGGCCAGTCCGGAGCCGACGACGGTCACCGATCGTGGGCTGTGCGGGCGGGGCGACGTGGAACTCATGTGCTTTCGTGGCCCGGGTCCGTGCCGGCGAGGCTGACGCCGGGCGGCAGGTTGGGGGCGAGGGTGGACAGCTCGACCCAGACGTCGTCGTCGATGACCGTGACCTGGTGGGTGCGGACCGCTCGCTTGGCCGGCGGTGCGTCCACCTCGCCGGTGCGCAGGTCGAACCGGGAGGCGTGCAGCGGACATTCGACCTGACAGCCCTCGAGCCAGCCGTCGGCCAGGGAGGCGTCCTGGTGGGTGCAGGTGTCGTCGATGGCGAACACCTCACCGACCTCGGTGAGGAAGATGGCGATCGGCGGCACGACCGAGTCGACGCGCAGCGCCTCGCCCTCGACGAGGTCACTCATCGCACAGATCCGCGGCATCCGGACCCACCCCATATCAGCGTCGAGCACAATCAGCGTCTGGCACAACGGGTTTCGCTATACGCAACAGCCTGAACGGCGCCGAACAGACTTGTCAAGTGACCGTCCGGCGCGTCGGCAGCACTAGACTCGATCAGTCATGTCCTCATATTCCTCCGCCGGAGATTCCGCGCCCTTCTCCACCTCGTATTCCGACGCCGAGCACGCCGAACTGGTCGCCACGTTGACCGGGCGATGGCCCGAACACCGGGTCGCGCCGAGCCTCGGCCGGATCGCCGCTCTGTGCGAGTTGCTCGGCGACCCGCAGCGCAGCTATCCGGTGATCCACATCACCGGCACCAACGGCAAGGGCAGCACCGGGGCGATGATCGAATCGCTGCTGCGTGCCGCAGGCCTTCGGACGGGCCGGTTCAGCAGCCCCCACCTGATGGACGTCACCGAGCGGATCGAGATCGACGGCGCCCCGATCAGCCGGGAGAGGTTCGGCGAGACCTGGCGCGAACTCGCGCCCTACGTCCGGCTGGTCGACGAGCGCGAGATCGACGGCGTGGCCATGACCTTCTTCGAGATCGTCACCGCGATGGCCTTCGCCGCCTTCGCCGACGCCCCGGTCGACGTCGCGATCGTCGAGGTCGGCCTGGGTGGGACCTGGGACGCGACCAACGTGGCCGACGCCGGTGTCGCGGTGATCACCCCGATCGACCTCGACCACACCCACCTGCTCGGCAACACGGTCGCCGAGATCGCCACCGAGAAGGCCGGCATCATCAAGTCGGGGGCCAACGCGGTCCTGGCCGGCCAGGATCCGGCCGCCGCCGCCGTGTTGCTGCAGCGGTGCGCCGAGGTCGGAGCGCTGGTCCACCGCGAGGGGATCGAATTCGGGGTGCTCGACCGGCGGCTCGCGGTCGGCGGTCAACTGCTCCGGCTGAACGGAGCCGAGGGGCCGATCGACGAGATCTTCCTGCCGCTCTTCGGTGCCCACCAGGCCTCCAACGCGGCTCTGGCGCTGGCGGCGGCCGAGGCGTTCTTGGGGATGAAGGGGATCAACGCCGAGCTGGTCCGCGAAGGTTTCGCCGACGTGAGGGTGCCCGGTCGGCTGGAGGTCGTCCGGAGTTCACCGACCGTGCTGCTGGACGCCGCCCACAACCCGCACGGCGCCACCGCGGCCGCGGCCGCGATCGAGGAGTCGTTCTCGTTCGCCCCGCTGATCGGCGTGTTGGCCGTGATGCGGGACAAGGACGCCGACGGGCTGCTGCGGGCCTACGAGCCGCTGCTGAACCAGGTGGTGGTCACCCAGGTCTCCTCCACCGACCGGGGGACGCCGGCCGACGAGCTGGGCGAGCTGGCCGAAGGCGTCTTCGGTACCGACCGGGTGCAGGTGGTACCGCGGTTGGACGACGCGCTCGAACGGGCGATCGCGCTGGCCGAGGAGGACACGGCGGGCTCTGCCGGGGTACTGGTCAGCGGCTCGGTGGTCGCGGTCGGCGAGGCGCGGACGCTACTGGTCCGGGCCGGGGCCGCGGGGCCGGCGGCGGTCGAGGAGGACGAAGAAGAGTCCGGCGTCGACCTGCTCGGCTCGTTCGGTGACGACTTCAGCGGGGTGGACGCGTTCGACGGGGGTTATGACGACTCCGATGACGATGTCGAGTCCGACGACGACTCCGATGAGGACGATCCGATGAGGACGACTCCGATGAGGACGACGGGGAGAAGGACTTCAGCTACGGGCCGGAGTACGGCGAGCAGTTCGAGGAGGCGGAACTGACCCCGGAGGAGCAGGCGATCGTCGAGCGGGTCGTGGACGAGCGCGGCGGCCGGTCGTGACCGCTCCAGGAGGGGGTGCAGCCGTGATCGGCGTCCTCGAGCAGGGGAACCCGATGGGCAAGGTGATGATGTCGGTCGTGCTGCTGGAGATCATCGCCATCGGGCTCGCCATCCCGGTGATGATCCAGGTCTCCCACGTCGACGCCGCGACCGCCGGCGTGGCCGGCGGCATCGTGCTGCTGCTCTGTGTGGTCAGCGGCGCCCTGTTCCGGACCGTCGTCGGACCGCTGCTGGGCTGGCTGTCCCAACTGGCCGCCATCGCCCTCGGGCTGCTGACCCCGCTCATGTTCCTCGTCGGTCTGATGTTTCTGGCCCTCTACGCCGTCTGTTACGTACTCGGTCGGCGGCTGGAGAGCGGCCGGACCGAGCGGGTCGCGAAACTGCCGCCCGGCCGGTCCTGACCAGCGGACCGACCGGAGAAGATCGAGATGGCCCCACCCAAGCAGTCGGCAGTCAAGCAACCGGCGGACCCGTACGCCCGCCGCCTGAAAGCGCTGACCTCGGCGGTCCAGCGACTCCGCGGCTGGACCGGCTCGGATCCTTCCCGGCGGCCGGAACTGGTCGACGCGTTGATCGAGCTGAACGGTCACCGGTTGCTCGGCCACCTCTATCTCGCGGCGGCCGGCGATGCCCAGGACACGGTCCGGGCCGCCGTCGAGGGCATGCTGTCCACCGGCCCGGTCGGCCCCTATACCCGGGTCGAGGACGCGACCCGATGCGGCACCGCGATGATCCAGCTGGCGGCCGTCCAGGTCGGGATGGGCCTGCCGGAAGCGGCCGGTCGCACCGTGGAGTCCTGGAGCCGGCTCCGCGAGCAGATTGCCGCGGTCGATCTCTCCGCGGACTTCGCTCCGGCGGTGGTGGTGTGGCTGTTGGCCAGTCAGTCGCGGTCCGCGCTGGCCGCCGGTGCGGTCGCCGACGCCAACGCCTACGCCGACGCCGCGCTGGCCCGGCTCGCCGACTCGGGGCTGCGGGACGATCCCGATGTCGCTTCGTACGGACTGCTCGCCGTCGACGTCGACCGGCTCGGTTCGGATTGCCGCTGGGCCGCAGGCCAGGCCGCGGCGGCGCTCGGATTCTCCCATCGGGGCAAGGACCGCTACGACGCTGTGACGGCGGGACGGCTGGCCCAGCCCGGACGCCATCCGCCGGCGTTGATCGAGCGGCTGGCCGAGCCGCTGTTCGGGATCTGCCGCGATCTCGCCGACCGGTTGGCGGCCGGTGGCGACGTGGATCTAGCCCTGGTCACGCGGCGCGAGCTGATCGAGGCGCTGCGCGGGTTGATGGGACGGCTGGGGTCGGAAACCCGGGTCCAGCTGGTCGCGGCCCTGACTGATCTGGCCGAGGATCTGGTCGGTGTCGAGCGGTACGAGGAGGCCCGGCAGGCGGCGGACGAGGCGGTGTCGCTGGCCGAGGATCAGGCCTGCGCCGGGACGCCGAGGTTGCTGGCCAGCGCCGCTCGGGCCCGGGTGCTCAGCCGGATCGGGCTCGGCCGCGGAATGGTCGAGGACGTGGTCGAGTCGCTGACCCGGACGATCGCCGACGAAGGCGAAGCCTCGGTGGCGGCGAGCGCGGTCGCCCTGGGTGCCTTGGCCGAGGTGGCCCGGGGCGGCGGCGACGTCGAGGCGGCCGAGGCGATCGCCGCCCAGGCCGCAGAGTTGTTGCCCGGCCGCACGTCGGCTCAGCTGCGCGATCTCGCTCGCGGGGTGATCGCGCTCGGTGCCTCGGAGGTGGCATGGACGGCGCTGAGCGAGGAGGCGGGCTACGGACCGGCAGCGCCGGCGGCAGCCGAAGCGACGTCCTGGCTGGAGGCGCAGCGGGCCGAGGCGCATCGGGTCGAGCAGGAACGGTTGGAGCGAGCCCGGCAGGAGGCCGAAAGTCGGCAGCAGGCCGAGGCTGAGGCGGCCCGTGTCGCCGCCGAACAACAGGCTCTCCGTCGGGCGGAGGAGCAGGAACGCGCTCGTCGCGACGCGGAACAGCGAGCGGCTGCCGAGGAGGCCGAGCAGCGGGAGATCAAGCGCAGACGCGAAGAGCGGTTGGCCGAGCACCAGCGTGAGGTGGCAGCTCGGGAGGCGGAGCGGCGAGCCGTCCGGCGGCGCGAGATCGATGAGCGGACCGCGGTTCTGCGGGAGGTCGGGCCGGGCGCGGCCGAGGATCGCGAGCTCGAACGACTGCGGATCGAACTCGCCGAGCTGGACGGCGTGCCGGTGGTTCCGCTGGTCCGGGAGGACGCGGTGGAGGAGGCGGAGCCCGAGCCCGAGCCGGAGGCGCCTGATGAGGTGGAGGTCGCGCGGGATGTCTGGCAGCGGGCCCGGGCGGCGGGTGATCGTCGGGGCGCGCGAGCGTCGCTGGACCGGCTGGCCGAGGTGCTGCGGCCGCGCGCCGAGAGTGACCCGGCGGTGTGGGGCCCCCAGCTGCGGGACCGTGCTGGAGGATCTGGCCAGCGCCCGGCTGCGCGGCGGCGACCTGTTCGGGTCGCGTTCCGCGGCTCGGGAGGCGAAGGCGCTCGGCCGCTCCCTGGGGCGCTGAGGTCGGCCGCTCAGCTCAGAAGAAATCCGGACACCAGGGTGCTCGCGGAGAAGCAAAGGCGGCAGAAGTCTTCAGCACGGCACCGGCGGTGAACTCCGGGACCAGACCGGCGTGCTGAAGGTCGGTCAGCGGGGTGCCTCCGAGATAGATCGCTCCCAGCTGGGTGGCGGTCAGGACCAGGTCCGCCGGCGCGTCGGTGCGGCTGACCTCGGCCCCGTCCGTCCCGAGTTCGAGGTGATAGCGGCCGGCCAGATCGGGTTGGAAGGGGTCGTCCACCTCGATCACCAGATTGAGCTCGGCGGCGTAGCGGCGGGCCGCCAACGCGGTGGGAACGTCGAGGATGCGAGCGTAGGTCGCGTCCTGCAGCTCGGTCCTGATCGCGCGCTGGTCGGCGACCAGGTACCGCAACGGATCGTCCACGGGGGCGTGGCCACGGCGGAAGGCCCGGACCAGATCGAGGTCGAGCAGCCAGCGCCACAGGGCGGCGTAGCCGGCCGGAGCGGCGGCGTCGAGGTCGAGGATCACCACCTCGGCTCCCTCGTCGGTGACGTCGCTGGTCTCCTTGATTCGGAAGGTGGCGTAGCCGTCGGGTCGTCCGTCGGCGTCGAAGTGCAGCGCGAACCGCATCTCACCGGCGCCGCGCCGGTGATGTTCGGCGTCGTTCAACAGCGTCTTCCACCAGGTTTCGTTGCGGTTCAGCGCGCCCGGCCGGTCCATCAGCCAGTCCGCGTGCAGCGCAACGGCGGCCGCCTCGAACTCGGCCCGACTGACCTCGTCGACCGATCCGGCGCCCAGATCGACGCCGGGCAGGAAGGTCGTCGCCCGGGTCCGGCCGGAGAGCCGGGTCCGGTTGGTGGTCCGGCCGTAGCCGAACCGGCCGTAGATCAGCGATTCCGAGGCCCAGAGCAGAGCCACCGGCTCGTCGCCGCGACGCCGGACGTCGGCCAGCTGATGGGCCATCATCTCGCGCAGCAGCCCGCGCCGGCGATAGCCGGGACTGACCGTCACCACCGTCACCGCGGCCACCGGCACCGAGCCGCCCGGGGTGGTCATCACCCGCGGGAACGAGCCGCAGGTCGAGACCCAGCGTCCGTCCACCTGGTGACCGAACATCCGGTCCGGCTCGACCAGCGGCTGCTCGAGCTCGAACTCCTCAGTCCGGAACGTCTCGTGGAAGCCGTGCATGAACGCTCGGGCGAACGCGTCGTCGGTCCGGTCGGTGGTGGTGACGATCGCCGGTCCGGCCAGATGCGGCGGCGTGCGGTTCGGTCGGTGACTGGTTGGCTGCTCGGTGTCGGGCATGTCTGTAGTCAACCCGAAGTCAGCCGGCCCGGACAGCGGTTTGCCACACGGTGAAAAGCTGCTCGGCGACGGCGGGGCGGGCGATCATCACGCCGCCGGAACTCGGGAACGGCTGCTGGTCGCCGTACTCGTCCCAGACCGCGAGGCCGGCCTCGGCGGCCAGCAGGGTGGCGGCCAGATGATCTTCGGGGTGGAATTCACCGACCACGGCACCGGTGCATCGACCGGCGGCCAGATGGGCCAGGGTCAAGGTGGAGGATCCCATCACCCGGGTCGTGCAGTGCTCGTCGGCCAGACCTTTCAGCAGCCCCAGCATTCCCGGGAACGGCAGATAGGCCGCCCACTCGGTCAGCACTACGCCGCCGGTCAGCGCGTCCCGCTCCGGGCCGAACACCGGGGGAGCGCCGTCGATCAGCGTGCCCCGTCCGGTCACCGCCTGCATCACCTCACCGCGCCATGGGTCGGCGACCACGCCGACCAGCGGGCGGCGCCCAAGGGCCAGCGACAATGAGAACGACGTCCAGGGCAGTCCGGCGGCCAGGTTGGTGGTGCCGTCGACCGGATCGCAATACCAGGTGGGCGACTGGCCGGAGGGTCCGCCCGCCTCGCCGCCGTATTCTTCGCCGACCACGACGTGGCCGGGCAATTCGTCGGCGATCAGGGCGCGGATCGCCCGCTCGACCGCGGTGTCCACCTCGGTGACCACGTCGGCCTCGTGCTGCTTGGTCCGTATCGCGCCGAGGGGCACCTCGCGGGTGATCGCCATCGCGGTCTCGGCGGCTTGCAGGGCCACGGCCAGGGCGTGGTCGAGATCGACATCACTCATCGTGGACCTCCTTCGAGTTCGTCGAGAACCTCGGTCAGGGTACGGATCCGGTTGGTGATCATGGCTTGCACGCCGAGCCTGATCAGACCCCGCATCCGCTTCTCGTCATCGACGGTCCAGCAGCACAGGGCCAATCCGCGTTCTTCGGCCCAGGCCGAGGTGTCGGCGCTGATCATCGGCCAGTGCGGATTGACCGCCTCGGGTTTCAGCGAGTCCACCACCGCATCCGTCGGCATGGCGCCCATCTCGCGGCCATCCTTCAAACCGTCGGATTCGTCCCAGGACAACACGATCCTGGCTTCCGGGTCCAGATCGCGGACCACCTGTAGCGAGGAGGGACGACCGCACCAGAGGATCTCCGGCGCGCTCAGCACCGCGTCGTGGACCGCACGGTGAACGACCCGCCACGCCGGTTCGGCCCAGCGGTCGGCGTCCATATCGATCATCAATGCGGTTCCGGTGCCGCCGGCCAGGGCCAGGGTCGCGTCCAGGGTGGGGATCTGGTGACCACCGCCGCCCAGGGCCGTGAGTTCGGCCGCGGTGCATTCGGTGACCGGCCGCGGGTCGCCCCAGAGACGATCCAGGGTGTTGTCGTGCAGTACCACGACCCCACCGTCCGCCGTGGTCTTGACGTCGACCTCCACCACGTCGGCACCGGCCCGGATCGCCCCGGCGACCGCGGGCAGCGTGTTCTCCCGGTTGCCTGCCCAGTCGCCCCGGTGGGCGACGGCCAGGAAGTGCCCGGCGCCGAAGGGCGCGCCGATCCGACCCCGTCTCATCGCTCTGAACCTACCGTCCCGCAGTTACCGGATGACGAGGTGATCGCCGTCGTAAGCCAACACGTTGCGCCAGCCGATCCTGACTGGTTCGCCGCCGTCGAGCTCGGCGGCCAGGCCGGCGTTGTCCAGATAGGCCCGCAGGACGGTGGCCTCGGCCTCGACCCCATCGCCGGTGCAGCCGAGTTCGAGCACCACTTCGGTGAAGTGACCGCGCGGGATGATCTTGGTCACCGTGGCCGACGCACCGTCACCGCCCCGACTGATCCGGACGTCCTCGGGACGGACGGCCAGGACACCGTCGAAGTCGCCCGCCACGCTGGCGCGATCCACCGGCACCCTGATCCCGCCGGGCAACACCGCCGAGGAGGTGTCTCCACTTGTGTCCAGTCGGCCGTCGAGCGCGTTCACCGTGCCGACGAAACTGCCGACGAAGCGGGTGGCCGGGTTGCGGTAGATATCCACCGGTGAGGAGTACTGCTCGATCCGTCCCTGGTTCATCACCGCCACCCGATCGGAGATGCTGAGCGCTTCGTCCTGGTCGTGGGTGACCACCACGGTGGTGATGCCGAGCCGTTGCTGGATCTCCCGGATGTCCTCGCGGACCCGGACCCGCAGTTTGGCGTCCAGGTTGCTCAACGGCTCGTCCAGCAGCAGAACCTGCGGGCGCTGCACGAGGGCCCGGGCCAGGGCGACCCGCTGCTGCTCCCCACCGGAGATCCGGGCCGGCCGGCTGCGGGTGTGGTGAGTCAGGTTGACCAGTGCCAGCATCTCGGTCACCTGTTCGGTGATCCTCGGCTTGGCCAGCTTCTGCAGCTTCAACGGATAGGCGACGTTGTCGAAGACACTCATGTGTGGCCAGAGGGCGTAGCTCTGGAAGACCATCGCGGTCGGCCGACGTTCCGGCCGCAGCACCGTGACGTCGACGTCGTCGATGGTGACCCGGCCGACGTCGGGGGTGAGGAAGCCGGCGATCATCCGCAGCGTGGTGGTCTTGCCGCAACCGGACGGGCCGAGCAGACAGACCAGTTCGCCCTTGGCTACCTCGAGGTCGAGGTTTTCGATGATCGTCCGGCCACCGAGCTCTTTGCCGATGCCGCTCAGTCGTAGGCCTGGACCTGATTGCGCTGCACTCATCGGATCTGGAACCCTTCGGCGAGCTGTCCGCCCATCACGTGCCTGCGGACCAGCAGCAGCAACGTGACCGACGGAATCGACAACAGGACAGAGAACACGGCCGCCACCTGGCGCGGATAGTTCAGCACGAGGGAGTACATCTCGGTCGGCATGGTGTAAAACACCGGAGCTCCGACAAGATAGGTGCCCTGGGCCTCGTCGAAGGAGGCCAGGAACGACATGATCAGGGCGACCAGGATGCCGGGCAGCGCCATCGGCGCGGTAACGGTGAAGAACACCCGGAGCTTGCCAGCACCGGAGTCCTGGGCCGCCTCCTCCAAGCTGCGTGGCACCGAGGCGAACGCCGCCGCCGGGATCCAGGTCATGAACACCACCGTGCCCAACAGGTGCACGATGACCACGCCGGTGAAGGTGGTCATCAGGTTCAGCGCGTAGAAGAGCGAGGCGAGGGCGACGAACAGGCCGGTCTTGGGGAAGGCGTTGGTGGCGAACAAGCCGATCAGGAAGAACCGCCGGCCCGGGAAGTCGAATCGGGCGAACGCGTAGGCGGCCGGCAGGCAGATCACGCTGGAGACGAGCAGGGTGGTGAACGCGAAGGCGAGGCTGAGCCGGATCGAGGAGGACAGCCGCTGGTCGGCGAACACCTGCCGCCACCAGTGCAGCGTCCAGCCGTCGGGCAGCAGGTTGGGGTAGGTCCAGCCGGTGGCGAACGCCCGGATCGCCAACCAGGCCAGTGGTCCGATGACGAAGAGGATCAGCGCGATCAACAAGACGACGGTGAGGACGGCCCGGACACCCCGGCCAACCGTCCACGGCTGCCGGACGGCGGCCCGGGAACCGGTCTTGGCCTCGGTCGGCCGGGTGGCGCCCCGGCTGCGGGTCAGGACGGCCATCAGACCCGACCCGAATCCTGGGCCGAGCGGAAGTTCGCCCAGACGTAGAAGGCGCCGAAGCCGGCAGCGATGGCGAACACGACCACGGCCATCACCACCGACTGCTGCGGCCGGTTGAAATTCTGGAAGTAGCTGACCATGTCAACGCCGAGCATGTTCGGAGCGTTCGGTCCGGTGAAATAGGGGACGGTGAACGCGCCCAGGGTGCCGATCGCGGTGAACGTGGCGGCGATCACCGTCGGCACCAGGGTCATCGGCGCGATCACCGTGGTGACGATCCGGAAGAAACCGGCACCGGAGTCGGCGGCGGCTTCGATCAGTGAGTCGGGCACCGCCTGGACGCCGGAGGTGATCATCAAGGTCGCAAACGGCAACCCGGTCCAGATCAGCCCGATTGCCACGCAGACCAGGGTGTAACCCCAGATCGGCGCGACCAGCCCGACCTGGGCGAACACCGAGCGGATGAAGCCGTCGGCGGCGTAGAAGGTGAGGATGGCCCAGGAGGCGATCACCACCGGGATGAACATCGGCACCACGGCGAGCGCGGACAGCACCTTCGCCACCCGGCCGTCGGACATCCGCAGATACAGCGCGATCGTCCAGGCCAGGACGACCACGACTCCGGTGGTGATCAGACAGATGCCCACGGTCACCCCGAGATCGCGGACGAACCGGCCGTCGCCGAACACGTCGGCGTAGGCGGCGCCGCTCACCTTGTACCAGGCGTCGACGCTGTGCTGGCCGCGCGCGATGG
>CAVQDD010000008.1:0-78365 GCA_963711185.1 uncultured Actinomycetota bacterium
CCTGGTAGGCGTCTGCGGAAGGGCGGTTCGGCTTGGCCGGACCGCCCTTCTGTACGTCCGGACGCGGTCAGCCACGGTCGCGCCCTTTAACCCGCCATCGCGCCCGCTGCAGCGGGCGCAATCACCGGCTAACGGGCGCGACCACATCCTGGTTGAAGGTCGTAGGCAGGCCGACCGATCAGCGGCGGGGGAGGTAGCGGCGGCCCCAGAAGCGGGCCCCAGACCGCCCCGACCAGAGCGAGGACGCCGGTAGCGACGCCGGCGGCGACCACCGAGATCGCCGCGGTCAGCAGACGGCGACCAGGCCCGGGCCGATCAGTGCGCCGGCCCCGACCATGGCGTTCCACCAGCCCATCCAGGCGGCGCGGTTGTGGGACGGGGTCAGATCTGCGCTGAGGGTCTTGTTGATCCCGGCGCCCAGGCCGTTCCCGCGGCCAGCACGACACCGACGAGGACGAACCCGGCGATCGAAGCGGCCAACGGTGAGAGAGAGCGAAGGCGATGCCGGTACCGAACAGACAGGGCAGCAACACCGCCATCCGACCGTAGCGCTGCATGATCGAGCCGGCGGGACGACCAGGGCGATCTCGACCACGGCCGAGACGGCGAAGACGATCGAGATGACCTGCGGGCTGTAGCCGAAGTGGTGACCGAGCAGCGGGATCAGCAGATCGCGGTTGGTCCGCACCGCGGCCAGCACGGTGATCGACGATCCCGATCAGGACGAAAGGCTTCAGCAGCGTCCGTCGTTCGTCTGGGGTCGGTGCGATTCGACGGCTCGGCCGATTCGGCCGAGCGCAGGGTCGGGGTGACGAAGACGACGACGGCCACGATGGACAGGCCGGCCGCCACCAGATGGATCACGAAGACCGTCTCGATGTTGGACAGGCTGAGCACCAGCGCACCGAGGGCCGGGCCGATCACCCGGCCGATCCGCAGCACGCCGCCGAAGGTGGTCATCACCCGCGCCCGCGCCTGGTGCGGGACGTGGTCGGCAAGATAGGTCTGCCGGCCGAGATCCCAGGTCAGGTCGCCCAGTCCGAGCACGACCAGGCTGGCGACGAAGACGCGCGTGGCGCGTGCCCGGGGTGCTGCGCTCTGGTTGCGCCGCCGACCAGAGGCAGCCGACAGGGCGACCAGATGCCAACACCCCACCCAGGATCAGCCCAGACCGTTCGCCGATCCGGCTCATCAGCTGGCCGGTCGGCACCGGGCCGAGCATGGTCACCACCCCGACCACGGTGCTGAGCAGAGCGACCTGGGGGACGCGAGAGGCCGAGCCGCAGGCCGACCAGCGGCACCACCGGGATGATCGCCGCGGTGCCGATCGCGTACAGCAGGGTCGGCAGCATGATCGGCAGCAGCAGCCGCCGCAGCACGACCCGGGGTGTCTCGACCTCGACGGCGGCGCCCGACGGCCCGCCCTGGTGCCGAGGCGGCATGCTCGATCCTTTCCAGAAGTATCTCGATGTCAAGATATACGGTTCTGGGCTCCGTCACTCATCGGAATCGGTCGACGGGACGGGATCCGGACGCTGCGCCAGGTCAGGTCACTGCGCAACCTGATCGGCGTCGAGGGTTGCCGATGGCGGCGGTGATCGCCCGCGATACGACGAATCCGATCCGGCTGGATCCTGTCCTGCGCCGGTGCCGTCAGTGGCCGGGCTGCTCAGCCGCCGGATCAGGATGGCCGGCGTAGAGCTGCTGCAGGTGCTACTGCTCGCCCCAACGCTCGGAACTTTCCCACCAGTCGGTCATTCTCCCCCTGTGACGGCGAACCGTCAGCCGAAGGGGCCACCGCACCTGCGGTACTAGAATGACTGATATGCCGCATTATCGGATTGCCGAGGCCGCCAACCTGCTCGGCGTCAGTGACGACACCGTCCGGCGCTGGATCGACGCCGGTCGGCTCGATGCCGACGCTGCCGCCGGCCCGGCCGTGGTCGACGGGGGCCGAGCTGGCCCGACTGGCCCAGGAGATCGCCACCGCGCCGACCATCGGCGTGCCGGTGCAGGAGAGCGCCCGCAACCGGCTGACCGGTCTGGTCACCCGGGTGATCAAGGACGAGGTGATGGCCCAGGTCGATCTGCAGTGCGGGCCGTTCCGGGTGGTCTCGCTGATGTCGGCCGAGGCGGCCACCGAGCTGAAGCTGGAGACCGGGCGTGCTGGCCGTCGCCTCGGTGAAGTCCACCAATGTCGTCATCGAGGTTCCGGAGGTCCGATGAAATCGTCAGTGTCCGTGCCCATACAACGGCGGCAGGCCGGATTCGGACGCTCGGTGTGCTCGCCGTCGTGATGCTGCTGTTGGCCGGCTGCGGCCAGGAACCACGTCGACGGGCGAACCGGAGCGCCGGCGCCTCCGGCTGACGCTCCTCCACCGCGGTCGGCGGAACCATCACCGTGCTGGCCGCCGCCTCGTTGACCGAGGCCTTCGGCCAGATCGGCAAGGACTTCCAGACCGCGAACCCCGGTACAACGGTGACGTTCTCGCTTCGGCTCCAGCGCGACCCTGGCCACCCAGGTCACCCAGGGCGCCCCGGCCGACGTCTTCGCCGCCGCCAGCTCGACCACGATGAAGACCGTGACGTCCGCCGGCGACAACAGCGACCAGCCGAAGACCTTCGTCACCAACACCCTCGAGATCGCCGTACCCAAGGGCAACCCGGGCCGGATCACCGGACTGAAGGACTTCGCGGACGCGGACAAGAAGATCGCCCTCTGCGCCCAGTCGGTGCCCTGTGGTGCGGCCGCGGTGAAGGTGTTCGCGCTGGCCGGGATCACGCCTCAGCCGGACAGCTACGAGACCGACGTCTCGGCCACGCTGCAGAAGGTGGCCGGCGACGAGGTGGACGCCGCTCTGGTCTACAAGACCGACATCGCCCGGGCCGACGGGGCCGTGCGAGGGCATCGACTTCGCGGAGTCGCCGAAGGTGGTCAACAGCTATCCGATCTGCACGCTGAAGACCTCCAAGAACGCGGCCGGCGGCGACCGCCTTCGAGCAGTACGTGCTCTCTCCGGCCGGCCAGGCGGTGCTCACCAAGGCCGGCTTCGGCAAGCCCTGAGGCGCGGTGAGCCTCGACCGAACGTGGACCGCGCCGGCCCGGCGGCGTCGCGGCGCCGGCATCGGTGCTGCTGTCGATACCGGCCTTCGATGGCGATCGCGTTCCTGGTCCTGCCGTTGCTCGGCCTGCTGGTCCGGGCGCCGTGGGCTCAGGCGCCGCAGGTGCTGACCAGCGCGGACCGCTCTGCTGGCCCTGCGGTTGTCGCTGATCAGCGCGACCGCGTCGACGGTGCTGGCGCTGCTGTTCGGCGTCCCGCTGGCCTGGCTGCTGGCCCGGCCTGGTACGCCGGGGGCCTCGGTGCTGCGGGCCCTGATCACGGTGCCCGCTGGTGCTGCCGCCGGTGGTGGGCGGGGTGGCGCTGTTCACCGTCCTGGGCCGGTCCGGGATCCTCGGCCGACCGCTGTACGAGCTGACCGGATTCGCCTTCCCGTTCACCCCTTACGCGGTGGTGCTGGCCGAGACGTTCGTCGCTTTGCCCTATCTCGTCCTCTCGGTCGAGGGGGCGCTGCGCGGGGCCGACCGGCGCTTCGAGGACGCCGCCGCAACCCTCGGCGCATCGCCGATGCGGGTCTTCTTCCGGGTCACTCTGCCGCTGATCGGGCCGGGGATCGCCTCCGGTGCGGTGCTGGCCTGGGCCCGGGCGCTCGGCGAGTTCGGGGCCACCATCACCTTCGCCGGCAACTTCCCGGGCACCACCCAGACGATGCCGCTGGCGGTCTATCTGGCCCTGGAGACCGATCCGGGCTCGGCCCTGCTGCTCTCGGTGCTGTTGCTCGTGGTCTCGGTCGTCGTGCTGGCCGCTGCTGCGCGACCGGTGGGTGCGGAACTGGTGAGCGCGACCGGATCCGAGACCGACCGCGAACCGTCGGCCGGACTGCGTGCGGCGACGTGCAGTCGCGTCGGCGGCGACTTCGACCTCGACGTCGAGCTCGAGGTGGCCCCCGGGGAGGTGGTGGCTCTGGTCGGCCCGAACGGGGCCGGGAAGTCGACCCTGCTGCGGGCGCTGGCCGGTCTGCTGCCGCTGGACGCCGGACGGATCGAGCTGGACGGGGCCTGCCTGGCCGACGCCGAAGCCCGGACCGTCGTCCCGGCCCACCGGCGCCCGATCGGCGTCGTCTTCCAGGACTATCTGTTGTTTCCCCACCTCGAGCGTGCTGGACAACGTCGCCTTCGGGCTGCGAGCCCGCGGGGTCGGCAAGGCCGAGGCCAGCACCCGGGCGCGGAGCTGGCTGGAGCGGGTCGGGGTGGCCGAACTCGGCGCAGCCAAGCCGTCCCGGATCTCCGGCGGTCAGGCCCAGCGGGTGGCGCTGGCCCGGGCGCTGGCGGCCGCCCCGAGCTGCTGCTGCTGGACGAACCGTTGGCCGCGCTGGACGCGCGGACCCGGCTGCGGGTCCGGGGCGAGCTCCGACGTCATCTGGCCGAGTTCCCCGGCGCCGCCGTCGTGGTCACCCACGACCCGATCGACGCCGCCGTGCTGGCCGACCGGCTGATCGTGATCGAGGCCGGCCGGGTCGTCCAGGCCGGCACGCCCGCGGGAGGTGGCCCGGCGGCCGCAGACCGACTACGTGGCTCGGCTGGTCGGCCTCAATCTCCTGCTCGGGACCGCAGCCGGGCGGGAGGTCAGGCTGCCGGGCGGCGGCGTGATCGTGACCGCCGGAGCCATCGGTGCGGCCGGCGGCACCGGTACCTCCGGTGGTCCGGTCTTCGCGGCTTTCCGACCCGCCGCCGTAGCGCTCTATCCGAGCGCCCCGGTCGGCAGCCCGCGCAACGTGTGGTCGGGCCGGGTGGTCGGCCTGGAACCGGTGGGGGAGTCGGTCCGGGTCGAGGTCGGCCGGATCTGGGACGACCACACGTCGGTGGTGGCCGAGGTGACGCCGGAAGCGGTGATCGATCTCGACCTGAGCATCGGTGCAGAGATCTGGGCTTCGGTGAAGGCCAGTGAGGTGGAGGTCTACCAGCGGGAGTAACCGGTGGGGGCGCACCGATCCCTACACTGAGCCAATGGCCAGCCGAGTTCTCTCCGTCAACGTCGGACACCCCGAGCCGAATCCGTACAAGGACAGCCACAACACCGGGATCGGCAAGCAGCCGCAGTCCGAGCCGGTCGAGGTGCGCGCCCCCGGGCCCAAGCACGGTGGCCTCGGCAGCGGTCTGGTCGGCGACTTCATCGGCGACGTGAAGCACCACGGCGGCGACGAGCAGGCCGTCTACGCCGTCGCCCGGGAGGATCTGGACCGCTGGGCCGAACGGCTGGGACGCGACCTACCGAACGGTTTCTTCGGCGAAAACCTGACCACCGTCGACCTGGACGTCAACGAGGCGCGGCTGGGTGAGCGCTGGCGGGTCGGTGCGGACGTTGTGCTCGAGGTGACCTGTCCGCGGATCCCGTGCTCGACGTTCCGCGGCTGGGTCGGCGAGCGGGGTTGGCTGAAGAAGTTCACCGCCGACGCGCGTCCGGGTGCCTACCTGCGGGTGGTCGAGCCCGGTCGGATCGCGTGCCGGTGACCCGGTGGCGGTGATCAGCCGTCCGGACCACGACGTCACGGTGTCGCTGGTGTTCCGGGCCACCACCACCGAGCGCGAGCTGTTACCGGAGTTGCTGGCGGCAGGGGAGCACCTGCCGGCCGAGACGGCCGACCTGGTGCACGCAGCCGGCCACTGAGAGATCCGAGCCAACGGGTCGAGGTCAGTCGCTTCCCGGCCGCGAGCCTGCTCGAACCGAGTCGATTACCAGATCGAGCAACCGGGCGGTCTGAGTTTCGGCGCCGTCCGGCGGGGCGACCAGCATCACGCCGAGCAGCAGCGCGGTGACGTCGTCCGGGTCGACGTCGGGGCGCAGCGTACCGGCTGCGGCGCCGGCGGTGAGCAGGATCGCGATCGCCGCGGTGATCCGTTCCCGGGTTCCCGACCGCGAGATCCGCGACGATCCCCAGGCTGTCCGTAGCGCGTCCAGCATCCCTCGCTTGGTGGCGACGAACTGGGCGTACCGATCGACCCAGGCGCGCAACGCGGCGGCCGGCGGTAACCCTTCGAGCAAGGACTCGGCGCTCGCGGTGACGTCGTCGAGTTCGACGGCATAGACCGCCTCGACCAGCGACTCGCGGCTAGGGAAATTCCGGTACAGCGTGCCGATCCCGACCCCGGCCGCGTCGGCGATGCTCTCCAACGACACGGACTGTTGCGCTCCGGCGAAGGCCGCCCGGGCGGCTGCGACCAGGGAATCCCGGTTACGGACCGCGTCCCGGCGTTGGGGACGGCCGACATGGGCCGGTGGACCAAGAGTCAAAGTGGAGGAACCTCCGTTAGTGCTACAGTCGAATACGGAGCCACCTCCGATTCATCCAGCTTAAGCCTCAGCAGAACGGAACCGTCGCATGAGCCACGACACCAGATCCGGCGAAGATCCCGGAGCCACCAGCAGTCGGCTCGGAACCCACGACGTCGCCCGGGTCGGCTTCGGGGCGATGCAACTCGAGCGGCTGCACGGTGACCGCGACGCCGCAATCGCTCTGCTGCGCCGGGCGGTCGAGCTGGGTGTCGACCACGTCGACACCGCGGAGTTCTACGGCAACGGCTTCGTCAACGGACTGCTCCGGGAGGCGTTGCGGCCCGAGGACGGCGTGGTCGTGGTGAGCAAGGTAGGAGCGGACCCCGACCCCGGTGGCGAGCTGCCGCTCCGGGCTGCCCAACGGCCGGCACAACTTCGGGCCAGCGTCGAGGACAACCTTCGCAGTCTCGGTCTGGACCAGATCCCGGTGGTGAATTTACGCCGGCTGGACGCGGGGCCCGGGCTGCGTCCGGAGGGCGACCAGGTCGTCGATCTGGACGATCAGCTCGAGGTGATGATCGCACTGCGGGACGAGGGCCTGATCGGCGGGATCGGGATCAGCGCGGTCACGATGGACGGACTGCGCCGGGCGTTGCCGGCGGGCATCGTCTGCGTCCAGAACGCCTACAGTCTGCTCGCCCGCGACGACGAGGCCATGCTCGAGTTGTGTCAGGGCGAGGGCATCGCCTGGGTGCCGTACTTTCCGCTCGGCGGCTCCTTCCCCGGCCTGCCCAAGGTCGGCGACGAACCAGTGGTCAAGACTGTGGCCCGCGAACTCGACCTGACGACCTCGCAGGTCGGGTTGCGCTGGCTGCTGCAGCACGCGCCGAACGTGCTGCTGATCCCGGGAACCGCCGATCAGGGACATCTCGAAGCCAATGCGGCGGTCGGGGCGATCGAGTTCGACGCGGCTACGATGCGGCAGTTGGACGCGATCGAGTCCCGCTCGACCGAGGTGACGGTCGGCTGGACCGACTGAGCCCGGTCGAAGCGGCTCAGCGACCGGGCGGAGTGCCCGGAGGGCCATCGCGGCCGACACCGCGAGGCGGGCCACCACCGGCACCGAAGCCGCCGCTGCCGGGTGTGGTCCGGGTGTCCACCGGCACGGCCAGCGACACCGCGAAACCCTTGCCCACATCGCCGGTGACCGTGCCCAGTTGATGGACGCCGCTGTCGTCGCCGAACACCATGTCGCTGGTCAGCGAGACCCGGGCCAGGTTTGCCACCGAGGCTGGTACCCGTCCTCGGCGTAGACCCGGTCGCAGACGGTCCTGGGCAGGGCGACCTGGGAGGTCGCGATCGCGGCCGACGCGTCGGTGATGCTGTCGCGGTCGGGATAGACCTCGAAGTGGATGTGCGGCCAGCGGCCGGTGTAGCAGGCCGGGAAGATGCTGGTGAACGAGACCGTGCCGTCGCGGTCGGTCAGCTGCACCCCGCGCAGATAGTTCTCGGCCGTGATGGGGTCGGAATAGAGGGAGTAGCCGCCCTCGCGCGAGCAGTGCCAGACGTAGACGGCGACGCCGGCGAACGCGGCCCCCGCCTTGGCCAGATCGGTGACGGTCAGCCTCAGGGTCATCGGAACTCCCTCGGCCACCCCGGTCGCACTCCCGAAGCTCGAGCGGAGGTCGCTGCGGACGATGCCGGACTGCTCCAGGACGTCCGGTCCGTTGGTCCCGTCCCCGGGATAGGGCCCGGCCGTCTCATCCGGGATCTCGCCGGTCGAGGTGGTCGCCGCGGACGCTGCGGACGCCCCTGTGCCCGCGGCACCGGTTCCGGACGGAGCTGTCGGACCTGTCGAACCCGGTGAACCCGTTGGACCTGTCGAACTGACACTGCAGGCGGCGAGGCCGGCTGCGGTCGCCCCCAGCCCGATCAGCCGCAACAGATTCCGTCGGTCCAGGACGGTGACCAGATCGAAACTCAGGCCCTGGTCGGTGAGCTCTTCCTCTCCTCGGGCGAGCGGGCGTCCCTGATAGCTGCCCGGTCCGGAGATGGCGGGCGGGTGATCGGCAGCAGTCACGGCAGTCCCTGTTTGTCGGCGGCGGTGGCGGCTGACGATAGCCGGACAGTCTCTCGATCAGCTGTCAGTTACTGTGAGCCCCCTGTTGAGACCAGCGGTCGGATCAGCGCTCAGACAACGCCTTCCGGGGCGGCGCCCTCGACCTGCACCCCGGTCTCGGCGATGCGTTCGATCTCGGCGATGTCGTCCGCAGTCAGCTCGACGTCGGCCGCGGCCAGGCTGGATTCGATGTGCTTGGCGCTGCGGGCACCGACGATCGCCACGTCCACGCCGGGCTTGGCCAGCGCCCAGGCGATGGCCAGCTGGCTGATGTGCAGGTCCTTCCCGGCCGCGAACTGCTTCAACTCCTCCACCGCGGCCAGGTTCTGCTTCAGCTTGGCCCCGCTGTAGGCGCTGGCCTGGCTACGCCAGTCGTCGTCCTCGAACGTGCTGTCTTCGGTGAGCGATCCGGTCAGCAGACCGCTACCCAACGGGCTGTAGACCAGCACGCCGACGTCGTGCTCCACGCAGTAGGGCAGTACCGAGTCCTCGATCGAGCGCCGGAACAGGTGGTACGGCGGCTGCAGGGTCTCCGCCGGACGAACCTGTTCGAAGGCGGCCAGCTGGTCGGCGTCGTAGTTGGACACCCCGACATGCCGGACGAGACCGTCGTCCACCAACTCCTGGAGATAGCCGGCGGTCTCCTCGAACGGCGTGTCGAGGTCGGGCCAGTGGATCTGGTAGAGGTCGATGTAGTCGACGCCGAGGGCCTTCAGGCTGTCCTGCACCCCGGAGCGGAGCATGGTGGCGCCGCTGTCCCGCTTGCGGTCCTCCCGGCGCGGATCGATGCCGCCCTTGGTGGCCAGCACGATGGACTCCCGGTCGCGCTTCAACTCATTGCGCAGCGCCCGGCCGAGCAGTTGTTCGGATGCGCCGAACCCGTAGGCCTGCGCGGTGTCGAAGAAGTTCACCCCGAGTTGGTGAGCGTGCCGGATCGCGTCCGCGGCGGCGTCGGTGTCGGTCGCCCCCCATTCACCGCTGAGCTGCCAGGTGCCGAACGCGATCCGGGACACCTCGAGTCCGGACTTGCCGAGTGTGGTCGTCTTCATGGATTCCACTCTGCCGGAAACCCCGCATCCGCTCTGTCCGGGGTCTGCCACGTTGGTCTCAGGCCAGCAGATCGTTCACGCAGCGCAGCACCGGACGGCTGGTCAGAGCGGTCGGTTCCAACTCGCCCGCGGTCTGCACGAGAAAGGTGTGGCTCTCGCCGGCGGTCAGCGTCACCAAGGCGCTGTCCACCCTGGCCGCCGGGTCCAGCCGGTCCGGGAACAGGGTCAGATCCTTGACCAACGCCCGCGCTGTGGCGTGTACGGCGCAGCCCTCGTCGGTGCGTTCCACCTCGACGCGCAGGGCATCCTGGACCGCGGTCAGCCGCAGCCGAGGGTCCTCGACGAAGTAGAAGAACGCCCGAGCGCCCTCGCCGGCGTCGGCCAGCAGGAACTCGGCGTCCGGCCGGTCCGGGGTGCTCAGCGTCGGGCTCAGCGCCAGCGTCCGGGCCGATCGCGGGGCCACGGTGAAGGGCACCGCTTCGGAGGCGCTCAGGGCGCCGCCGTCGGTGGGTTGCCGGGTGATGAGTGCCTCTCCGCCCCACGGCTCGTCGGTCGTCGTTGTGCAAGATCAGTCGGGGGGCCGCCTCGCCCGGGTCGTCCCCCTCACCCGCGGTCCGGGGCTGCAGGGTGATGAACCGGTCCCGGTAGCTCTCCCGGAGGGCGAACCAGAGCGGTTTGCGGATCTGGTGGGCGTCGACCGCGGACCAGGAGATGACCGGCCAGTTGTCGTTGAGCTGCCAGACGATCGAGCCCCGGTTGCGCGGGAAGTGGCTGCGGAAGTGTTCGATCCCGAACCGGACGGCGCGGGCCTGATTGAGCTGGGTGAGCCAGTGCCAGTCGTTCATGTCGACCTGTCCGGTGGCCGGGTCGATCGGCCACAGCGGAAGGTGCTCGCCGAGTCCACGTTCCAGCTTGCCGTTGCCGTCGGCGGCCTTCTGGTGCACCAACATGTGCGCCCCCTGCGGATCCATCGGCTCGTCGTGGACGACCGAGGTCAGTGTCGACCAGGCCGGCGGGCCCTGGAAACCGAACTCGGAGACGAGTCGGGGAACCGTGTCGGCGTAGTGACGGTAGTCGTCGCGGTTCCAGACCTCCCACAGGTGGCTGGTGCCGTGCCGCGGGTCGTTCGGGTGAAGGTACTTCGCGAACGAGTACGGACTGCCGGCGGAATAGGGCGTCCGGGGATCGAGCTCGGCCACGATCGCCGGGAACAGCTCGGAGTAGTAGCCGTCGCCCCAACTGCGGCCGGCCAGCGGCTCGCGCCACCCCCACTCCACCCAGCCCCAGAGGTTCTCGTTCCCGCCGTTCCAGACGGCCAGGCTGGGGTGCCGGCTGAGCCGGGTGACGGCCTCCCGGGCCTCGGCCTCGAACTCGCTGTACAGCGGCTCGTCCTCGCTGTAGGCGGCGCAGGCGAGCAGGAAATCCTGCCAGACCAGCAGTCCGAGCTCGTCACAGGCGTCGTAGAAGTCCTCGCTCTCGAAGATGCCGCCGCCCCAGACCCGCAGCAGGTTCATCCCGGCGTCGGTGGCGGCGCAGAGATCCCGTCGGTAGCGGTCGGCGTCGACCCGGGTCAGGAACGCGTCGTCAGGGATCCAGTTGGCGCCCTTGACGAAGATCGGCCGGTCGTTCACCGACAGGACGAACTCGCTGCCGTGCGCATCGGGCGTGGTGCTCAGGCTGACGTTACGAAATCCGACCCGGCCCTGCCAGTCGTCGACCGCGGTCGGAACCGGATCCGGCGCTCGAATCGGCCGGGCTCAGCAGCGAGACCCGGACCGGGTAGAGCGGTTGTTCGCCGTAGCCGTGCGGCCACCACGGGGCGACGTCGGGCACCCGCAGGCTCGAGCTGGATCCGATCGGTTCCCGGATCGACCTCGACCTCGGCCTGCCGTTCGGCCTCGCCGTCGCCGACCTCGACCCCGACGGTGACCGGCCGGCCGGAGTCCGGCGCCCACTCCAGCTCGACCTGCACCTCCAGGACCCCCTCGACGGCCCCGGTACCGGTGTCGAGGGTGGCCAGCGGACGGACCGAGGCGATCCGGACACCACTCCAGGACTCGATCCGCAGGCCCTTCCAGATCCCGACTCCGGCCAGGTCCGGACCCCAGTCCCAGCCGTAGCTACTGGCCATCTTGCGGATCGCGTTGTACGGATGGGGTAGGTGAACGGCCGATCGCCGAGTTCGACCGAACGCTCCTCGGCGGCGGTGGCCGGCGCGCGAATTCGATCTCCAGCACGTTGCTGCCGTCCACCAGCAGCTCGGAGACGTCGAAGCGATAACCGCGATGCTGATTGGCGGTGGCGCCGACCTCGGCGCCGTTCAGCCGGATGAGCGCGACGGTGTCCAGGCCGTCGGGGACGAGGTCGTGACGGTGCGTGCCGGTTCGGTTCCGGTGCCGCCCCAGTCGAAAGATCGGCCCGATAGGTCCAGTCGGTACGCCCGATCCAGGCCAGCTCGGTCTCGTTGGCGCCGTCGAACGGCTCGGGGATCAGTCCGGCCCGGAGCAGGTCGAGATGGACCTCACCGGGCACCACCGCCGGGTACGGTTCGGTGCCGACCGGACAGTCGCCGTCGGCGGCCACCGTCCAGTTCGTGCCGGCGGCGGTGTCGAGTGGCGTCGTGGTCAGCGCTCGGGACGTCTGGGGAGTGGTGCTCACCGACAGCACGTTACCGATCGGTCGGCGGGAATATCTGAGCCCTCCGCCGCGCTGTAGCGGACCTATGACTATGACACCCACGACCAGCTCCACCACCGCCGCCGACGCGAGCCGCAGCGGCATCTTCGAGATCGCCGGCCTCGGTGCGGTCAACCGTCTCGGCTTCGGCGCCATGCGGATCACCGGTGACGGGATCTGGGGCGAGCCGGAGGACCGCGAGGTGGCTCGTCAGGTCGTCCGCCGCGCGGTCGAACTCGGAATCGACTTCATCGACACCGCGGACGCCTACGGCCCCGACGTCAGCGAAGAGATCATCGCCGAGGCGATCTATCCCTACACGCCGCGTCGCTGGCGTCAAGGTGAAGATCGCCACCAAGGTCGGACTGACCCGCACCGGACCCGACGTGTGGATCCCGGTCGGCCGTCCCGAATACCTGCGTCAGCAGGCCGAGAAGAGCCTGCGTCGGCTGAAGGTCGACACGCTGGACCTGCTCCAGCTGCACCGGATCGACCCGAAGGTCGACGCCGACGAGCAGTTCGCCGAACTGGCCGCACTGCAGTCCGAGGGCAAGGTCACGGCGCTCGGGTCTGTCCGAGGTCAGCGTGACCGAGATCGAGCAGGCGGCCAAGCACTTCACCGTGGCGACCGTGCAGAACCGGTTCAACCTGACCGACCGCAAGTCCGAGGACGTGCTCGACTACTGCGAGGCCAACGGCATCGGCTTCATCCCGTGGGCGCCGATCTCGGCCGGTGAGCTGGCCGCTCCGGGTGGTCCGGTGGCCAAGGCCGCCGAGCGGCTCGGCGCGACCGACTGCCAGGTGGCGCTGGCCTGGCTGCTCCGCCGCTCGCCGGTGATCCTGCCCATCCCCGGCACCGGTTCGGTCGAGCACCTGGAGGAGAACACCGCGGCCGCCGGCGGTTCGAACTCGACGACGACACCTTCGCCGAGATCGACGCGGCTTCCTGAGCCTGCTGAGTCCGGGCGGGGAACCTAACGGGGCGGTGCAGATCCTTTTTGACCCTCTTGGGGTGAACGGATAGCCTAGGTCCTTGTGTTCGGGCTTGCCCGACATGTGCGCGTGCCCCGACATCACGATGGTGCGCCCGGTCGAAGGCCGTGGCGAACCCCGAGATCGAGGAGTTCGTGTGCGGCCCGGCCGTCGTCCGCCGAGTTCGAGCCGGCGGTAACGGGTCGCCCGGCGATCTCAGGGGTGTCCACTCGTGGAATGGGCCTGCCCACCGACGATGCGAGTTCAGGCTCGGATCGGGCGGGTGAGTTGTACCAGATGTTCTGAGTTCCACCAGGTGTTCTGAGTTCCACCAGATGTTCCGACAGCATGAGATGTACCGACAGAGAGAGATACCAAGCGGTGCCCACAATTCAGCAACTGGTCCGTAAGGGCCGGGCCGACAAGGTCAGCAAGAGCAAGACGCCCGCGCTCAAGGGTTCGCCCCAGCGCCGCGGCGTGTGCACGCGCGTCTACACCACCACCCCGAAGAAGCCGAACTCGGCGCTTCGCAAGGTGGCCCGCGTGAAGCTGTCCTCCGGCATCGAGGTCACCGCCTACATCCCGGGTGTCGGCCACAACCTGCAGGAGCACTCGATGGTGCTCGTCCGCGGCGGCCGGGTGAAGGATCTGCCCGGCGTCCGCTACAAGATCATCCGCGGCACGCTCGACACCCAGGGCGTGAAGAACCGCAAGCAGGCCCGCAGCCGCTACGGCGCGAAGAAGGAGAAGTAATGCCTCGCAAGGGTCCCGCCCCGAAGCGGCCGGTCCTGGTCGATCCGGTCTACGGCTCGCCGCTGGTCAGCCAGCTGGTCAGCAAGATCCTGCTGGACGGCAAGAAGACGGTCGCGCAGAACATCGTCTACACCGCGCTGGAAGGCACCCGGGCCAAGACCGGGATCGATCCGGTGCAGACGCTCAAGCGCGCGCTGGACAACGTCCGTCCCAGCCTGGAGGTGAAGAGCCGCCGGGTCGGTGGCGCCACCTACCAGGTGCCGATCGACGTCAAGCCGGGCCGGGCGACCACGCTGGCGCTGCGCTGGCTGGTCGTCCTTCTCCCGGCAGCGTCGGGAGAAGACGATGTCGGAGCGGCTGATGAACGAGCTGCTGGACGCCTCGAACGGTCTGGGCGCCGCGGTCAAGCGACGCGAGGACACCCACAAGATGGCCGAAGCCAACAAGGCGTTCGCCCACTACCGCTGGTAATCCCGGCACCCACCACCGAGGCCGCGACCGGATCCACACCAGGATCCTCGGCCGAGCGTCGGACCACTTTCTCAACGAAGGATTGAAGCTCAGCAATGGCTGTCGAACTCAAGGTCGATCTCTCCAAGGTCCGCAACATCGGCATCATGGCGCACATCGACGCCGGCAAGACCACCACCACCGAGCGGATCCTGTTCTACACCGGTATCAACTACAAGATCGGTGAGGTCCACGACGGCGCGGCCACCATGGACTGGATGGAGCAGGAGCAGGAGCGCGGCATCACCATCACGTCCGCCGCCACCACCTGCCAGTGGAAAGACCACACGATCAACATCATCGACACCCCCGGGCACGTCGACTTCACCATCGAGGTGGAGCGCAACCTGCGGGTGCTCGACGGTGCCGTCGCGGTCTTCGACGGTGTCGCCGGCGTCGAGCCGCAGAGCCAGACCGTGTGGCGCCAGGCCGACCGCTACAACGTGCCGCGGATCTGCTTCGTCAACAAGCTGGACCGCACCGGCGCCAGCTTCGACTTCTGCGTCGAGACGATCAAGAACCGGCTGAACGCGATCCCGGCGGTGCTGCAGCTGCCGATCGGCGCCGAGGGCGACTTCCTCGGTGTGGTCGACCTGGTCAAGATGCGTGCCCTGACCTGGCGCGGCGAGACCGCGATCGGTGAGGACTACGAGGTCGAGGAGATCCCGGCCGACATGCTCGAGCCGGCCCAGCAGGCGCACGCCGACCTGGTCGAGATCGTCGCCGAGCACGACGACGACGCTGATGGAGCTCTACATCGAGGGCGACGAGCCCACGGTGGAGCAGCTGCAGCAGGCGATCCGTCGGGCGGTGCTGTCCAGCGAGATCACCGCGGTGCTCTGTGGCTCGGCGTTCAAGAACAAGGGCGTGCAGCCGTTGCTGGACGCGGTCAACGACTACCTGCCGGCGCCGACCGACGTGCCCGCCATCGAGGGCTTCAAGCCCGGCGACGAGAGCGTCGTGATCGAGCGGCACCCCGACAGCGACGAGCCGTTCTCGGCCCTGGCCTTACAAGATCGCCGCCGATCCGCACCTGGGCAAGCTGACCTACGTCCGGGTCTACTCCGGCACGCCTCGAGACCGGCACGAGGTGATGAACAGCACCAAGCAGCGCAAGGAACGGATCGGCAAGATCTACCGGATGCACGCCAACAAGCGCGAGGAGATCGCGAGTGTCGGCGCCGGTCAGATCGTCGCCGTGATGGGTCTGAAGGACACCACCACCGGCGAGACGCTGTCGCGACCCGAACAACCCGGTCGTGCTGGAGTCGATGGACTTCCCGGCCCCGGTGATCGAGCAGGCGATCGAGCCGAAGACCAAGTCGGACCAGGAGAAGCTGTCGATCGCCATCCAGCGGTTGGCCGAAGAGGATCCGACCTTCCGGGTGCATACCGACGAGGAGACCGGCCAGACGATCATCGCCGGCATGGGCGAGCTGCACCTCGAGGTGATGATCGACCGGATGAAGCGCGAATTCCGGGTCGAGGCCAATATCGGTAAGCCGCAGGTGGCCTACCGCGAGACGCTTCGTCGTCCGGTGGAGAAGGTCGACTACGTCCACAAGAAGCAGTCCGGTGGTTCCGGTCAGTACGCCAAGGTGATCATCAGCCTGGAACCGCAGGAGGCCGGCACCGGCTATCGAGTTCGTCAACGGCATCACCGGCGGTCGTATCCCGAAGGAATACATCCCCGCGGTGGAGGACGGCATCGAGGACGCCATGCAGTTCGGCATCCTGGCCGGCTATCCGGTCGAGGACATCAAGGTGACTCTGACCGACGGCGCCTACCACGACGTCGACTCCTCGGAGCTGGCGTTCAAGATCGCTGGTTCGATGGTGTTCAAGGAGGCCGCCCGGCGCGCCGATCCGGCTCTGCTGGAGCCGGTGATGGCCGTCGAGGTGACCACCCCGGAGGACTACCTGGGCACCGTGATCGGCGACCTGAACTCTCGACGCGGTCAGATCCAGTCGATGGATGATCAGCACGGCAACAAGCTGGTCACGGCCCTGGTTCCGCTGTCGGAGATGTTCGGCTACGTCGGTGACCTGCGGTCCAAGACCTCGGGTCAGGCCAATTACTCGATGGAGTTCGACTCCTACGCCGAGACGCCGAAGAGCGTCTCCGACGAGATCGTCCAGAAGGCCCGGGGCGAGTGATCAATCTCCGACGTCTCCGCAGCCGGCTGAATTGACGGCGGCGGGGCGGTCAGGAAAACTTGGGCAGGGCCACCTCGGCCTGTCGCCCGTGAGCAAGACCAGTACGTAACACAGACCAACACAAAGCGCGCCCCGCAGGACAGCGTGGCGAACGAATCCCAGAAGGAGCCCCAGTGGCTAAGGCCAAGTTCGAGCGGACCAAAGCCGCACGTCAACATCGGCACCATCGGGCACATCGACCACGGCAAGACCACGCTCACCGCGGCGATCTCGAAGGTGCTCCACGACAAGGACCCGGTCGGCAATCCGGCCACCGAGGCGTTCGACCAGATCGACAAGGCGCCCGAAGAGCGCCAGCGCGGCATCACGATCTCGATCGCGCACATCGAGTACCAGACCGACGCGCGCCATTACGCGCACGTCGACTGCCCCGGTCACGCCGACTACGTGAAGAACATGATCACCGGTGCGGCCCAGATGGACGGTGCGATCCTCGTGGTCGCGGCGACCGACGGTCCGATGCCGCAGACCCACGAGCACGTGCTGCTGGCCCGCCAGGTCGGCGTGCCCGCGATCGTGGTCGCCCTGAACAAGTGCGACATGGTCGACGACGAAGAGATCCTCGAGCTCGTCGAGCTCGAGGTCCGTGAGCTGCTGAGCAACCAGGACTTCGACGGCGACAACGCCCCGATCGTCCGGGTCGCGGCTTTCCCGGCGCTGAACGGCGACGAGAAGTGGGGCAAGTCGGTGCTCGAGTTGATGGACGCGGTGGACGAATACATTCCGCAGCCGGAGCGCGAGATCGACAAGCCGTTCCTGATGCCGGTCGAGGACGTCTTCACGATCACCGGTCGTGGCACCGTCATCACCGGCCGGATCGAGCGCGGCGTCGTCAAGGTCAACGAGACCGTCGACATCATCGGCATCCGCGACACCAAGCAGACCACCACGGTCACCGGTGTCGAGATGTTCCGCAAGCTGCTCGACGAGGGTCGGGCGGGCGAGAACGTCGGACTGCTGCTTCGTGGCACCAAGCGCGAGGACGTCGAGCGCGGCATGGTCGTGATCAAGCCCGGGTACGACCACCCCGCACACCGACTTCGAGGCTCGGGTCTACATCCTGAGCAAGGAGGAGGGCGGCCGTCACACGCCGTTCTTCAACAACTACCGCCCGCAGTTCTACTTCCGCACCACCGACGTGACCGGCGTGGTGAACCTGCCGGAGGGCACCGACATGGTGATGCCGGGTGACAACACCGACATGTCGGTGCAGCTCATCCAGCCGATCGCCATGGAGGAAGAGCTGAAGTTCGCCATCCGTGAGGGTGGCCGCACCGTCGGCGCCGGTCGGGTCACCAAGATCCTCAAGTGACCTTGCCCCGTCGTGGGGCAGGTCGCCGGTTGATCCAGCGATCACGGTTGAGAGATCAGACAGCATCATCGAAAGCCCCGGGCCCCTCGGCCCGGGGCTTTCGACGTTCTCAGGTCCATGCTTGTCGAGGCTCGGAAAGGGGAGTCCGGTGGCTCTGGAAGCCAACAGCGAAGCCATCATCCGGCTGGCCTGGTGCCGACGGCTGGGTCTGGCTGACGATGCCCTCGAGAAGCCTCGACAACGCCCTCGACGGTGAGGAGACAGGCGAGCCGAGGACCGAGCGAATCACCCTGGTGCAGAACGATCCGAACGCCGGAATCGGCCTGGTTCGGCTCTGGGGCACGACGATCCTCGTCGGCCCGGACGCGATGATCGACGCTGCAGAGGACTGCACCGACACCGAACTGCTCGAGCCGAACCGGTTGGCGGGCCTGCCGGGGTTGTCGGGCCGGCGGCTACGCGAGCCGGCGGCCCTCGGCTACGCCGACGACTATCGCGGTGCCGGCGGCAGCCGGCCGCTGGTCAGCGACGAGCCGGCGGCGGCGGCCGCACTGGAAGGCCGGTGCCCGCCCGATGACTGGATCGGTCTGGGCTTCGCCGAGTTGCCCGCCCGCTACGTCGTGTTGGACGAGGCTGACGGTCAGCGTCCGATAGCCGGCGGCGGATACGCCGAGGAAGGCCCGTTGTTGGCCCGACTTGCCGTCCTGGTCGCTCCGTCCCATCGGCGCCGGGGGCTCGGCACCGCGATCGGCTCGATCGCCCTCGGCGGCGCGCTGGACGCCGGTCTGGTCGTGGAGAGTATGGTGACCGACAGCAATGTCGGAGGGCGTGGGCTGTCGGAATCCCTGGGTTTCATAGGCGTGGGTTGTCGGATTTGGTCCGGCTCATAATGATCGAGTCAACCTTCTCCAATGTGGTTGGTATTTCTTGCATATTGTTCACATTCCTCTAGCGTGGGTAACGTGGCGACGATGGAAGCGGTCAACCGGGACGGTGTTGCGACGTCGCCGGTGCGCGATCGCAACTTCTTGAGCTACCTCGGCGGGGTCGCAACCGCTGACGTCGGAGACCAGGCATGGCTGACCGCACTCGCCTTCACCGCCGCCGAGACCGGACGTCCGCTGGCCGCGACGCTGGTCGTCGCTGCTGGGACGATCCCGCGGGCCGTCCTCGCCCTGGTCGGCGGTGCGGTGGCCGACCGACTGCCGTCCAAGCCGTTGCTGATCGGCGCGAACCTGGCCCGGGTCCTGGTGCTGGTCGCCGGGCTCGGCGCGCTGCTCGCTCTGCCGCAGCACCGGCTGATCGTGGTGGTGGTTGTCGCCGCGCTGTTCGGGGCGGCGGACGCCCTGCACATCCCGTCCATCGGAACCATGCCGCGCCAACTGGTGGCCAAGAGCGAACTGATGCACGCGGCCAGCCTGCGTCAGCTCGTCCAGCGACTGGCCAGCCTGGGCGGACCGCCGCTGGCCGGCATCGTGCTCGCCGCCTTCGCACTGAAGGGCGCCGTCATCGCCCTGATCGTGGTGTTCTGCGTCGCGGCGGTGCTGCTGTCGACCGTCCAGGTCCGCCATCCCCGGCAGCAGCAGGCGCCGCAGCCGGTGCTGACCTCCATTCGCGAGGTGCTCGGCTATCTGCACCGCGACCGCAACGCAGGCGGTCTGGTGCTGGCCCTAGTCGGGTTGAACTTCTTCGTCATCCCGGTCGTCGGCATCGGGGTGGCGCTGCGGTCGCACCAGGAGGGCTGGGGGCCGGTCGCGCTCGGTCTGCTGCTCGGGGCGATCGGCTTCGGGGCGGCGATCGGCACCGTGATCACCCTTCGGTTGCGACCGTCCTACCCGCTACGTTTCGCGCTGGCCATGCTGATTCTGCAGGGTTTCGCGTTGATGGCTGTCGGTTTCGCTCCGCTGCTCGGGGTCGGCGTCGCCATGGGGATCGTCGGCCTCACCTCGGGCCTGGCCTCACCCTTGCTGTCCGGCATCGTGCAGGCCACCGTGAGTCAGCACTTCCTGGGCCGGGTCTTCGCCCTGATCAGCCTGTCCGACAACGGTCTGCTGCCGATCGCCCTGGTCGGCTTCGGCGCTCTTGCCCACGGCATCGGGCTCGGCTGGACGAGTACGGTCTGTGGCGCCGGGATGGTGCTGTTGATGCTGAGCGCCTTCCTCCGGCCCACCCTGCGAAACCTGCAGGTGGACGAGGTTCACGGTGTACTGGCCGCGGAACCGGCCCGGGCCTCAACTCAGTCCCGGGTCAGCAGCGCCACCGAATAGGTCACCAACAGTTCGGCAACCAGGACCGTGCCGGCGTGGTCGGCCCCGCCGGTCAGGACGTTGGTCCAGGTGCCGTCGGGCAGGGTCAACGCGGTGTCGCCCCAGCCGCCGCGTTCGGCCAGTCGGGCCGACAGCCGGGTGGCCACGGTGACCGCCCCGCCGCGATCGAAGGCGAGCAGATGGTCAGCCGCCTCGCCGTCGGCCTGCAGGGCGGCATAGCCGCTGAACAGTTCGGGACGGTGCCGCCGGGTCCGCAGCGCGTGCCGGGAGATCCAGAGCTTGGCCAGGCCGTCGGAACCGACCGCCGGCGGTTGTGCAGCGGGTTCGACCAGTTGCTGGAGCTGCCAGCGGCGGGCGCCGAAGTCGACCGGACGGCGGTTGTCGGGGTCGACCAGTGAGTCCTCCCACAGCTCGGTGCCCTGGTAGACGTCGGGGATGCCCGGCGCGGTCAGCTGGATCAACTTCTGGCCCAGGCCGTTGGACCAGCCCGCCGGCTCGATCAGGGCCACGAACTCGCTCACCCGACGGCTGAGGTCCGGCTCGTCGTAGACCCGGTCGATGGCGGCGTGCACCGAACTCTCGAACCGCTCGTCGTTGTCGAGCCAGGTGGTGGCCACCGACGCCTCGCGCATCGCCTTCTCGGCGTAGGCGTGCATCCGGTCCCGCTCGATCAGCCCGACCCCGGCAAAGGTCTGCCAGAGCAGGTAGCCGAACGTGGGCTCGCTGATCGGCACCTCGCTGGTCATCGCCGAGACGAATCCGCGCCAGGCGTCCGGCCGCTCGCTGAGCACGGCCAGTCGGGCCCGGACGTCCTCGCCCCGCTTGGTGTCATGGGTGGACAGTGCGGTCATCGCCTGCGGCCAGTCCTCCTGCCGGGCCTGTTGCGCGGTATGGAATGCGCTCGGCTCGACCCCGAACAGACTCGGATCGCCGCCGACTTCGTTCAGGGCGATAAACCGGTTGTAGCGGTAGAAGGCGGTGTCCTCGACGCCCTTGGCCATGGTCGCACCGGTCAGCTGCTGGAACCGCCGGGCCAGCTCGTCGTCGGGATCGGTAAGTCGTGGATGGAGGATGTTCACCGCCGACGCCAGCTCCGGTCGACGGATCAGCACCTCCTCCAGCGCCCGGTTGAGATGCCCGACGCCTTCGGGCAGATACGAGCGGTAGACCTCGAAGGCCACCGCGGCGGTCCCGATCACCTCGGCCGCACCCTCGACCTCGGGCACCAGAGCGGCCAGCCGCTTCACCTCGGCCGGCAACAGATCGGCGATCACCATCGATTTGCCGTTCCAGATGTGCTCAGCGAGTTCCAGCTCATCGCCGGTGGTGCTGCGGTAGAGCTCGGTCAACTCGGCTTCGGCGCCAGGATCGACGAAGACGCCGTTGTACTCCCGCATCGCGTCGTAGCCCGTGGTGCCGGCCACCGGCCAGCTGGCCAACAGCTTCTCGCCGGGTTCGAGGATCTTCTCCACCGTCACCCAGGCGTCCGGCACCAGGGTGGCCAGCCGGTCCAGGTACTCCCCGGGGTCGACCAGCCCGTCCGGATGGTCGACCCGCAGTCCGCTGACCCCCTCGACGACCCACCGGGCGATCCGGTCATGGGTGGCTCGGAACACCGTCTCGTCCTCGATCCGCAGGCCGGCCAGAGTCTCCACCGCGAAGAACCTGCGGTAGTTCAGCTCGGAGTTGCCGAAGCCGTAGTAGACCAGCTCATAGTGTTGCCGGTCGTGCACCTGCTGTGGCGTCTCGCCGGCGTCGTTGGTGCCCGGTGCGATCGGGAACCGGTGTTCGTAGTAGCGCAGTTCGTCGCCGTGGATCTCGAGCGCGGAGACGTCCTCGGCTGAGCCGAGCACCGGGACCAGGATCCGCGGCCGGCTCCAGTCGATGTCGTACCAGGACGCGTAGTCCGACTCCTGGCCCAGCTTCAGCACGTCCCACCAGGACGGGTTCTCCCACGGCTTGGAGATGCCCAGGTGGTTGGGAACGATGTCGGTGACCACGGCCAGCCCGTGGCTGCGGGCCGCACTCAACAGGGCGGCCAGCCCGGCTTCGCCACCGCGCTGCGGGTCGACGCTGCGGACGTCGGTGGCGTCGTAGCCGTGGTCGGATCCGGTGGTCGAGGTGAGCACCGGCGAGAGGTAGATGGCGCCCACCCCCAGCTCGGCCAGGTAGTCGGCCAGTTCGGCGGCGCGGTCGAGGGTGAAGTCGGCGGTGATCTGCAGCCGGTAGGTCGCGCTCGGTGCGAGGGAGGTCGTGGTCACCGGGAAACCTTAGTCGGGCCAGGTGACGAGCGGGCGACTCAGGCTCGCAGCACGAAGGTCCTGCTGGCGGCATCGAACCGGGTCCGGGCGGTGCCGAAGACCGCAGCGATGCTGCCGTCCTCGACCAGCGCCGACGGCCGCCCCGACGTCAGTCGGTGCCGGTCGATCAGGAAGATCCGGTCGGCCAAACGCAGCGCGAGCTCGACCTCGTGGGTCGAGACCAGGACGACGATGCCGCGCTCGGTCGCGACTTCGGCGAGCAGCGCGAGCAGGTCGACCCGGGCGCCGACGTCGAGGTAGGCGCTCGGCTCGTCCAGCACCAGTAGCTCGGGTTCCTGGACCAGGGCCCGGGTGAGCAGCAGCCGTTGCCGCTGACCGTCGGAGAGCTCGGCGAACCGCTCGCCGGCCAGGTCGGCCGCGTGCATCCGGTCCAGGATCGTCTCGACCAGTTCGTTCTCGGCCCGGCTCAGCCGGCCGGTGACCAGGCCGTGGTGCGGATGACGGCCCAGCTCGGCGACCTCGCGCCCGGTCAGCAGGCCGGCCTCGACCCGGTCGGTCAGCACCACCGCGCTGCGACGGGCGCGGTCTCGGGGTGACAGCGCCGACAGATCGCTCCCGGCCAGGGTGATCGCGCCGGCGAGCGCGGGTTGTAGTCCGAGAACGGTCCGCAGCAGAGTGGACTTGCCCGCCCCGTTCGGGCCGATCACCGCCGTCAACTCACCCGGACGCGCCTCGGCGGCGATGCCGTCCACCACCACGTGGTCGGTGCCGCGGCGGGGCCGGCGCCGGGGCGAGCGGTACCCGACCCGGACGGCGTCCAGGACGAGTCCCGAACCGGGCCTCGACGCGGTACGGGGGTCGGTGGGTGGGCCGGATCGGGGCATCAGACGGCGCCCGCGGCCAGGCGTCGGGACCGGAGCAGCACGACCACCACCACGGGCGCCCCGACCAGGGCGGTGACCACGTTGATCGGTAGCACCCCGTCGCTGCCCGGCAGCTCGGCGATCACCGAGCAGAGCGAGGAGATCAGCACCCCCATCGCGACCGTGGCCGGCAGCAGGATCCGGTGGTCCGAGGTGCCGATCACCAGCCGGGCCAGGTGCGGCACGGCGATGCCCAGGAAGGCGATCGGTCCGCAGTAGGCGGTGCTCGACCCGGCCACCAGTGCGGTGGCGACCACCGCGACCGTCCGCACCAGCTTCACCCGGACGCCCATCGAGGCGGCATAGCGCTCACCGAGCAGCAGGACGTTCAGCGGCCGTCCGAGCAACAGCGCCACGACGATGCCCACCGCTACGGCGGGGGCGAGGACGGTGAGGTCGTCGCGGGTCACCCCGTCGTAGGAGCCGAGGCCCCAGAGCACGTAGCGCTGCAGCCGAGCCGGGTCGGCGTAGGCCAGCAACAGCGAGGTGACCGCGCCGATCGCCGAGGACAGCATCACCCCGACGACCAGCAGGGTGACCACCGAGCGGACCCAGCGGCCGAGCAGGACGATGACGCCCAGCACCACCGCCGAGCCGAGCGCCGCGGCCGAGACGACGCCGAGTCGGCCCGCGCCGGCCAGGTCGACGAACACGCCGGATCCGACCCCGGTGCCGGCGCCGACCCCGAGAGTGACCACCGCGACCCCGAGCGAGGCGCCGGAGGAGACGCCGAGAATGTAGGGGTCGGCCAGCGGATTGGCGAACAGCGTCTGCATCAGCAGTCCGGCGACGGCCAGACCGGCCCCGACCAGAGCGGCGGTGGCGACCCGGGGCACCCGGATCTGTCGCAGCAGCACCGTCCAGCCGCTGTCCCCGGCGTCGCCGGTGGTCAGATAGCTCAGGATCGCCCGGAACGGGATGGAGACCGAGCCGAGCGAGGCGGCCACTCCGATCGCCAGCAGGGCACAGACGATCAGCACCACCAGCGTCAGTACCGGGCGGGCCAGGACGAGCCGGCGCGGCGCGGCAGCGGCGTGGGCCAGGGGAGGGTGGACGCCCTCGATCCGCTCCGTCATCTGGTCCGATCCGTCATCTGGTCCGACCCGTCATCCTGTGCCGCTCCCGTCCGCTGCGGACAGAGCTATTTGAGCTGCCGATAAAAGGTGAACGTGTGGTTCGGCTCCAGTTCGGGGTGGACGATCGCGATCAGGTCGGCCTCGACCAGATCGGGACGCTGTACCCCGAGTTCGAAGTAGTTGTTCCCACCGGAGGAGTTGACCTGCAGGCTGGGGGACCACACCTGGCCGGACTTGAAGGCGGTGAAGTCGGAGAACCGGGACTCCTCCTTCAGGGCTTCGGCCTTGGTCTTCCAGTTCGAGGTATTGATCCACAGCTTCGCCGTTCCGGACTTGTCGAACACCGTCTCGGTGCTGGCGCTGATACTGCCGGTCGAGGCGTTGGAGCGCCACGGCCAGGTGCCGCCGGCATTGCTCAGCAGCTTGCCGGCGAAGCTGCCGCCGGCCGGCACCGACCAGACGCCCTGGTAGGGCTGAGAAACGAGCAGCGGCACCGTGGTGGCGGACTTCGCCCTGGCCACCACGGCGTCGTAGTCGTTGCTGATCCGGTCGAACTGCGCGGTTGCCTGCTGTTCGGTGCCGGTGAGCGCGGCGAAGTACTTGATCCACTCGGCGCGACCCAGCGGGTCGGCCTCCAGGAAGTCGGCGTCGGCCAGTACCGGGATGCCGGCCTTCTCGATCGTCGCGTAGGCCGGGTCATCGGTGCCGCCGGTGATCAGCACGTCGGGCTTGGCGGCGACCACCTTCTCGGCGTCGGTGGTGCCGGCCGGTGCGAACTCGGTCACCGTCGAACCCTGCACCTGCCGGGCGACCGCCGGCTCGCTGATGTAGGCCTTGGCGGCGACCCCGGTCAGCACGCTCAGCCGGTCCAGCTCGACCAGAGCGGGCAGTTGGGTGGTGGAGGCCGAGAACAGGCTGTCCACCGGAGTGGTCACGCTTTCCGCAGCGGCCAGAGTCCCGCTGAGTTGCGGCTTCGGTGCACCACATTTGACCAGCACGTAACTGACCGGCTTGCCACCGACGACCGGCTGCTTCACGGTCAGCACCTGATAGGACCTGTGATAGCTGATAGTGAAGTTGTCGGCGTGGCTGATGGTCTGCTTGACCGGGTAGTAATCGGTGTCGGCGTTGAAGTTCGTGATGCAGCCACTCGCGTCGGTCTGGGCCGAAGCGCCGGCCGACGACCCGGCCGAGGGTGCCGAGCTGGTCGTCCCCGCCGGCGAGACGGTGGTGTCGGTGCTGCAACCGGCGATCAGCAACAGGCCGGCGGCAGAGAGGGCGGCCGCGGCCGCGCTGCGTCTGGTCCGGCGCCGGACGAGTCCGGAGGCGGAGCCGGAACCATGCACGGTGCCGGCGGGGGCAGGAGCGTCCTGAGGACGGTGGAACATGTCGGTCGATCTCCTCGCGGGCAGGCCCGCAGTCCTGAGATTCTGCCCGGAGCCGGCATCGTCGTCGCAGCCCGATGTGAGCGGGCCGAACGTGGTGCACCCTCGTGGTTCCGGACGCGCGGATCGGCGATCTGCGCACCGGCGGCAGGTTTTCGGACTCGCGGGCTGCCGGGTGGTCGACCCGTGTTCCTACTGGCCGTCGCTTCCCAGCTTCACCCGGTCCTGATCGAGAGATCGTCGGACCCGGCCTCACCAGTGCATGATGACGACGTTCGTTCCCACTCACCGCTGCGGGGCAGCCCTGGAGTCGCACCAGGTTCCCTCCCCGCCGGCGAGCGTCAGCCTAATCGGGCGGCGAGGTGCTGTCGAAGCCGGCGGATCGCCCAGACCCAGCCGGGAAACACAGAAACTCCTCTGCTCGAGCAGCACAATCGCCCGGTTCAGGGCTGATCGGGCGATCGAGCACAGGAGTTTCCGCGTTATGCTCCGAACTCGCCTCGGCGCAGAACACGCAGCGCTTAGAAGTGCAGGCCGGTGCCGTCCTTGACCAGGTGCTTGGAGCTGTGGTCGTAGGCGGCATCGATGTCGGCGCGATGCGAGTCCTCGACGACCTCGTCCGCGCTGCCGGTCGGCCACAGCGGAGCGCCGAAGCGACCCTCGGCGGCGCTCACGTCTGCGTCATGCGAGGTCTGCCCGCCGATTCCGAAGGTGGTCTCGTCGGTGCGGGGCTGGTGTGCGCTCAAAGTCATGATGTCTCCTCTGCTTCGTCTCTTAATCGATACAGTACCGGCACCAACTTAATCGATACAGTCAAGCGACCGTGACACCTCCTCGCTTGGGCATCCCTCAGAGGTGCGACAGGACGATCGCGCTGCGGGTTCGACTCACGCCCGGGTGGACTCGGATCACGCCGAGCACCCGCTCGAGATGGCTGGCGTCGGCGCAGCGGACGACCAGGATGCCGTCGGCGTCACCGGTCACCGTGAACGCGTCCACCACCTCGGGGATTGGCGCGATCATCTCGCGCATCTTCTCCGGCGGGATCCGACCCTCGCAGTAGAGCTCGACGAAGGCCTCGATGGTCCAGCCAAGGGCGGCCTGGTCGACCTTCGCGGTGAACCCCTGAATGACGTCGTCGCGACGGAGTCGGTCCACCCGCCGTTTGGTCGCGGCCACCGACAGACCGACCTGCTCACCGAGGTGGGCGAGGCTCCGACGACCGTCTTCAGTCAATAGTGCAATAATTTTGCGGTCTATGTCGTCTATACGCAAAAAACAGCCCTCCAGTTCGTGGTTTCCGCAGTACTAATTGTGCCAGAGCTTCTCTAAAATCGTGTGTATGACCAGCGTTCTCGAGACCAGCACGACCGGTCTCGTCCGGCGGCATCGACCCCGGCACTTCCTGATGTGTCCGCCGCGCTACTTCGACGTCAGCTACGCGATCAACCCGTGGATGGATCCGAGCACCCCGATCAGTCCTCAGCGTGCGCAGAGTCAGTGGACGATGCTGGTCGAGGAGTACGCCCGGTTCGGTCATCGGGTCGACCTGCTGGAACCGCAACCCGGACTTCCGGACATGGTGTTCGCGGCCAACGGCGCAACCGTGGTCGACGGTCTCGTCCTCGAGGCCAGCTTCGCCCGGCCCGAGCGTCAGGCCGAAGCGGGCTGGCACGCCGCCTGGCATCGTGAGCACGGCGCCGAATACGGTGCGCGGGAGCTGCGCGCCGCGCATGCGGTGAACGAGGCGGAGGGGGATTTCGCCGTCCTTGCCGCCCCGGACTCGTCGGCGTGCCCGTCCGGTCGTCATTCACCCCGCACGCGGGTGCTGGCCGGTTACGGTTTCCGCACCAGGTTGGCCGCCCACGACGAGCTCGCGCGACTGACCGGGGTCGAGGTGGTGAGTCTGCAACTGATCGACCCGCGCTTCTACCACCTCGACGTCGCCCTCACCGTGCTGGACGACGAGGCCGGGCAGATCGCCTATTACCCCGGCGCCTTCAGCACGCAGGCCCAGGCCGAGCTGGCTCGGCTCTATCCCGACGCCCTGATCGCCACCGAGACCGACGCCCTGGCCTTCGGCCTCAACTGCGTCAGCGACGGTTTGCACGTGTTCGTCCCGGCCGGCGCCACGGGGTTGATCGAACGGCTGGCCCCGCTCGGGTTCGTCGCCGTCCCGATCGATCTGAGCGAGCTGATCCTGGCCGGCGGCAGCGTCAAGTGCTGCACCCAGGAGCTCCGTCGCCGGCCCATCTCGGCATCCGTACCCGCACCCCGGTCCGGCCCGTCCATCGCGAGGAGTTGATCATGACCACCCAGATCGAGCAGAGCAGTCGCCGACTGTCCGAGCAGGACGAGTTGCTGGCCCAGACCGACGCCCACGTGGCGCACAACTACCACCCGCTGGACGTGGTGGTGGCGACCGCCGAGGGCGCCGTGGTCACCGACCTGGACGGGCGCGAATACCTGGACTTCCTGGCCGGCTACTCGGCGACCAACTTCGGCCATCAGAATCCGGATCTGGTCGCGGCGGCGCATCGCCAGCTGGGCCGGGTGACGCTGACCAGCAGGGCCTTCCACCATGATCAACTCGGGCCGTTCGCCACCGAGCTGGCCGCGCTGATCGGCAAGGACATGGTGCTGCCGATGAACACCGGTGCCGAGGCGGTCGAGTCGGGTATCAAGGTGGCCCGCAAGTGGGGCTATGAGGTCAAGGGCATACCGGCCGGCCGCGCCGAGATCATCGTCATGGCCGGCAACTTCCACGGCCGGACCACCACCATCATCAGCTTTTCCGACGATCCCGACGCCCGCGACGGCTTCGGCCCCTACACGCCCGGCTTCGTCACCGTTGCCTACGGCGACCTGCCGGCGCTGGCCGCGGCGATCACCCCGAACACGGCCGCCGTCCTGGTCGAACCGATCCAGGGTGAGGCGGGGGTGCTGATCCCGCCGGCGGGTTGGCTGACCGGCGTCCGGGCGCTGTGCAGCGAGCACAACGTGGTGATGATCGCCGACGAGATCCAGTCCGGTCTCGGCCGGACCGGACGCACGCTGGCCTGTGAACACGAGGGCGTCGAGGCCGACCTGTACCTGCTCGGCAAGGCGCTGGGCGGCGGCATCGTCCCGGTCTCGGCCGTGGTCGGCAACGCCGACCTGCTCGGCGTGCTCCAGCCCGGGCAGCACGGCAGCACCTTCGGTGGCAACGCACTGGCCTGCGCAGTCGGCCGGGCCGTGGTCGCCCTGTTGCAGACCGGGGAATTCCAGAGCCGGGCGGCGATGCTGGGCGAACGGCTGCGTGGCCGGCTGGAAGCGCTGCGTGGGCAGGGAATTCTCACCGTCCGCAGCCGCGGTCTGTGGGCCGGCATCGACGTCGATCCCGAGCTGGCCACCGGCCGCGAGGTCTGCCACCGACTGGCCGAACTCGGCGTGCTGGCCAAGGACACCCACGGCTCGACGCTGCGGTTCGCCCCGCCGATCGTGATCACCGAGGCTCAGCTCGACCATGGCGTCGACCAGCTGGCCCGGGTGCTCACCGACCTGCGCCGCTGACCGAAGCCGTCAGGGGTACCGGCTCCCGCCCCGTTCGCCGCTCGGTTCCGTCACCGTCCGGTCCGCCCTCCCCGTCGCACACCCGCCTCCCCGTCGCACACCGTGCACCATCTGCGACGCATACCTACCACCGCGTCGCACACCAAGCAACGTGTGCGACGCGTACCGAGGGGGTGCGACGTGGCTCAGTCGCGGCGTTCAGCCCGTCCCGCTCCGGTTTGCGGGGTGGCCCGCTCCGCTTCGCGCCCGGCTCTCCGGGGTCTGCCACGCGCGGCGCCGTCGGGTCACTATAGATAAGGCTAGACGTATATGATTAATGAGTTATACGATCCGCTGGTGGAAGCCTTCGATGTTCTCGGGGATCCGGTACGGCGTCGGCTGCTGGAGCTAATCGGTGATCAAGGCGACGAACGGACGGCAGGGACGCCGGCCGGTGAACTCACCGACGCCGTCCGGGCTGAGTTCGGCATCACCCAGCCTGCTGTTTCGCGACATCTCCGGGTGCTGCGGGAGAGCGGCTTCGTCTCGGTGCGACCGCAGGGTCAGCGGCGGCTCTACGCCCTCGAACCGGTCCCGTTCGCCGAGCTGGACGCGTGGCTGCAGCGCTATCGCCGGTTCTGGCGGCAGCGGCTGAACGCCCTCGACACCGAGGTGCAGCGCGGCCGTCGCGGCTCGACCACCACCTCAGATGAGGGTTACCAAACAGGAAGCGGAGAAGGATGAGTGATCAGCCGAAAGAACTGCAGCAGGCCGACGATATCTGGGGCGTGATCGAGCGGACGGGCGGGACCGGCTCGGTCCGCTTCGAGCGGCGATTGCCGACCAGCGCGGCCGACCTGTGGCAGGTGGTGACCGCGCCGGACCGGCCGGCCCGCTGGTTCTGCGCGGTGACCGGTGAGTTGAGGCTCGGCGGCGTCTACGAGGCCGACATGGGCTCCGACGGATTGGTCACCGGCCGGGTGCTGGCCTGCGACCCACCGCGCTCCTATCAGGTCAGCTGGAACGAGGGGAACGAGCAGCAGTCGGTGATCGAGATGAGCGTCGAGGCAGAGGCAGGATCGTCGGAGAGCGCGGTGCTGCGGCTCGTCCACACCGGTCTGCCCGCCTTCACCCTGAACGACTACGGCGCCGGCTGGCAGGGCTACTTAGAGGTGCTGGAATCCGAGGACGGCGGTCGTTCGGAATGGAGCACCGAGCGGTACCGCGAGCTGCTCCCGGCCTATCAGCGACGCTTTCCCGACGCCGGTTGAACGCTCGGTCGAGACCCGGCGATCTCGGAAAACGACGTTGTCAGTCGTCGAACAGCAGCACGGCGCCGCTCCGCCGCGGATCCGCGCCCGCACCGGCGACGCCGATCGCCGACGCGCCGCCGAAGTAGGGATCCCGGTCCTCGGCCACCAACACTTGGTCGCCGTCCGCGGCCAGCGCGGCGAGCACGGCGGGGGAGAAGCCGGGCTCCAGCCGGACCAGACCGGGCATGGCGTTCAGCCGGGGCGCATCGATCGCGGTCTGCGGGTCGGCGCCCGCCAGGATCCGCAGGGTGGACTGGACCAGCGCGGGCCGGATCCGGCTGCCACCGGCCGCACCGGCGGCGACCACCGGCTGTCCGGCGTCGTCCAGCACGATCAGCGGCGACATCATCGAACCCATCCGGGTGCCGGGGATCTGGCCCGGCCGGATCAGTTCGCCCTCGCCCATCATCGAGTTCAGGTGGACGCCGTAGCCGGGGATCCAGACGCCCGAGCCGAGACCCAGGCTGCTGGTCATGGCGCAGACGCTGCCCTCCGGATCGACCACCACCAAGTTCGTGGTCTCGGCCCGTCGCTGCGGCCCCCGCAGAGCCGCGACCAACCCGCGAGCCGCGTCCGGATCGGTCAGCGGATCGGCCCGGACGGACTCCGAGGCCCGGTGCAGGGTCCCCAGGACGTCGTCCAGGTCGTTGCCGCGGGCGTGCACGGTGCCCGAGTACAGCTCGACCTGGCGGCCGGCGTGCTCGACCACCCGGTAGGCCCGAAGATCGGTGTGGTCCAGCGCTCCGCCGTCGGCGACCGAGGCGACCAGCGCGTCGGCCAACTCGCCCCGATAGAGCGAATCGGGATCCGTGGCCAGCAGCTCGTAGGCCCGGTGGAGATCGGGATGGACCAGCCGCTCGCCGGCGGCCAGCGGCGCGCCGGCGTCGTTGCAGAACATCCGGGCACCCTCGTTCACGCACATCGCCTGGGATACCGAGGGCAGCAGCCTCGCGTGCGCCGCGGCGAACGGAGTGCCGAGCGAGGCGATCCGCCCCGGTTCGACGACCTGGGACCAGTCCAGCCGGCCCCAACGTTTCCAGAGGTGGTAGGCGCCGGCCGTGTTGCCGGGCACGGCCACCGTCGGCGGACCGATGTCGTAGGGCATCTGCTGACCGACGAAGAACACCTCGATCGGGAGGCCTGGTCCCGGGGTCCGGCCACCGAGCCCGGGCACGGCGACGAAGAAGTCGACGCAGGTGACCGAGCCGTCGTTGGCGTCGTAGTAGGTGGCGAAACCCCCGCCGCTGAGACCGTTGAAGATCGACTCCGCGGCACAGCTGACCAGCAGAGCCGCTACGGCGGCGTCGGCGGCGCTGCCGCCCGCGCGGAGGGTGTCCAGTCCCGCGGCCGCCGTCGCCTGATGGCCGGCGGCGACGCCGGGTTGCATCCTCACGGCCCCACCTTAGTGAGCCGAGCGCTCGATCCCGCGACCGATCGCGGCGATGACAGATGTCACGGACGACTGCTGACATTGTCCGTAGGCAGCTGCGGTCTGCCGGACGAGTATCGAGGCATGCCCAGCACGCCGACGGCGGAGGCCGCGTCCTCACCGACATCCGCAGCGCCACCGGCTTCTCGGCGCGATCAGCTGCAGTCCGGCACGGCAGCAGTCGAACTGCGCGGCCTGACCAAGTCTTTTCCTCCGGTCCGAGCGGTTCGCGGTCTCGACCTGCGGATCGAGTCCGGTGAGATCGTGGCGATGCTGGGACCCAACGGAGCGGGCAAGTCGAGTACCACCGAGATGATCCTCGGTATCACCGCACCGGACCACGGCTCGGCCCGGGTCTTCGGACTCGAGCCGTGCGTCGCGGTGGCCGCCGGCCGGGTCGGAGCGATGCTGCAGGGTGGCGCGCTACTCGGCGATGCCCGGGTGAAGGAATTGCTCCGGTTGATGCGCGGCCTGCACGCCACTGCGTTGCCGCTGACGGAGGTGATCGAACGGGCGGATCTGGGCGACTTCCTGAACACGAGGGTCGACAAACTGTCCGGTGGGCAGGCGCAGCGCCTTCGGTACGCGCTCGCCATCCTGCCCGACCCCGACCTGCTGATCCTGGACGAGCCGACGGTGGCCATGGACGTCGAGGTCCGCCGGCGTTTCTGGTCCTCGATGCGCGAGTTCAGTTCCGGCGGACGGACGGTCCTGTTCGCCACCCACTATCTGGAGGAGGCCGACGACGTCGCCGACCGGATCGTGGTGCTCGCCGAGGGACAGATCGTAGCCGAGGGGACCGGAGCCGAGATCAAGTCGCGGGTGGCCGGCCGGACGATCAGCGTGGCCGTCGACGGTTGCCGCCGCGACGGTCTCGACCAACTCAGCGGCGTGGTCGACGTCCAGGCCGCCGGCCCGCGCTGGTTGATCCGTAGCACGGACTCCGACCGCACGCTGCGGGCACTGCTGAGCGAGCAACCGACCGTCCACGACATCGAGATCGCCTCCGCCCGGCTGGAGGATGCCTTCTTAGCCTTGACCGCTCCGACGGCACCGGAGAGCGGCCGCTCGTGTCCGGACATGACGAATGTCGTCACGAAAAATAGCGTTTCGAAAAGAAATGACCATGCGTTGGAGGATCGACGATGAGCGCGGCGACGAGAGCGACGACAGCGACAACCCTCCAGCCATCCGCCACCGACGCACCCGCCGCCGAGACCAGCCTGCGAGCCGTGAACCGGTGGCGGGCAGCACTGCACTACACGACGAGCAGTGCCCGGTTGTTGTCCCGGAACTGGGGTTTCGTGCTGTTCTCGGTGGCGATGCCGGTGCTGCTCTACGTCTTGTTCGACCAGCTGTTCTACGGCACCGGTTCCGGTTCCGACGGTTCGGTCGACGGGGTCAGCGGGTCGGCGATGATCATGGTGTCGATGGCCTGTTACGGATCCCTCGGCGCCGCGATGAGTGGCGGGGCACAGCTGGCCGTGGAACGCAGATCGGGCTGGTTCCGCCAGCTAAGCCTGACCACCCTGCCGTCCCGGGCGTTTCTCTGGGCCCGGGCCGCGGTGATCATGATCCTGGTGCTGCCGGCCCTGTTGTTGGTCTTCCTGGCCGGGTTCGCCGTCGGTGGCGTCCGGGCGCCGGTTCCGGTCTGGCTCGCCTCGCTGGCGCTGATGTGGCTGGGGCTGTTGCCGCTGACCGTGTTGGGCATCGTGATCGGCCTCTGGGTGAAGGCCGAGGCCGTGCAGGGTCTGACCACGCTGCTGCTCCTCGTCCTGGCGTTGCTCGGTGGCCTGTGGTTCCCGGCTCAATTCATGCCGGCCACCATGCAGCACATCGCGCACCTGCTGCCGTCCTATTGGCTGGCTGCGCTCGGCCGCTACCCGTTCGCCAGCAGTCCCTTTCCGTGGACCGGAGTGCTGGTGCTGGGGATCTGGTGCGCGGTCCTGACCGTACTCGGCGCTCTCGGATATCGTCGAGCCGTGGCTAGCAGTGGGCGCTGAGCCGTGGCGAGCAGTGGGCGTCGAGCCGTGGCGAGCAGTGGGCGTCGAGCCGTGGCGAGCAGTGGGCGTCGAGCCGTGGCGAGCAGTGGGCGTCGAGCCGTGGCGAGCAGTGGGCGTCGAGCCGTGGCGAGCAGTGGGCGTCGAGCCGTGGCGAGCAGTGGGCGTCGAGCCGTGGCGAGCAGTGGGCGTCGAGCCGTGGCGAGCAGTGGGCGTCGAGCCGTGGCGAGCAGTGGGCGTCGAGCCGTGGCGAGCAGTTGGCGTCGAGCCGTGGCGAGCAGTTGGCGTCGAGCCGTGGCGAGCAGTTGGCGCCGACCGGTCGCGGCCAATCAGGGCTGAGCAGGATCGGAGAGCGATGAGGATCACGGCGTTTTCGCTGCTTCGGCTGGAGCCGTTCGGTGACTTCGAGGACCCGAACGCGGCCCCGGGCGCTTTCCGCACCTCCGAACTCGTTGATCACTGGACGCTGCGGCGGGCGGTGCAAAATCATCTGGGGATGTACGTCTCCGGCCTGGTCTTCATGATTTTCGGCGTCCTGGCGGTGGTCAACTCGGCGACCAGCACGGCCGAGCTGGTGACCGGTGAATCGGTGATCGTATTGCTCTCTGCTCTCTACGTGGCGGCGGCCTGGACCTCCGACTCATCACTGACCTGGCGTTGGCTGCACATCAGCGTGTTCGGCGGCGTCATGGTCGGCACCTCGGCCCTGCTCGGCTTGCAGTTCACCAGCTTCGGCGTCTACTTCGCGATCCTGCTGGCGACCCTGATCCCGTGGCGGGTCAGCCGGGTGCTGATCACGCTGTGGGGACTGATCCTGATCATCATCTCGGTGATCGCCTCGGACTGGACACCCGCTCTGATCGGGTTGATCGGGGTAGGCATCGGGTTTGCCGTGGGATCCGGGATCGAACAGGGGCGCGTGTCGCAGAAGCTTCGCCGGACCGAACTACGCGCTTCCCAGCTCGCCGTCGTCGCCGAGCGCGAACGGATTGCCCGCGACCTGCACGACATCCTCGGCCACTCGCTGACCGCCGTGTCGATCAAGTCAGGCCTGGCCAGCCGTTTGCTCGACGTCGATCCGGTCGCGGCCAAGGCGCAGATGACCGAGGTGGAGGGCATTGCCCGGCAGGCGTTGGCCGACGTCCGGGCAACGGCGTCCGGCATGCGCCAGGTCCGGTTGACCACCGAGATCGCGAGTGCTCGCTCGGTACTCGAATCGGCGGGCATCGAGGCGTTCACTCCGACGGCGGTCGAGCCGATGAGCGATGACGCGGCCGAGTTGCTGGGATACGTCGTTCGGGAGGCGGTGACCAACGTCGTCCGGCACAGCGAGGCCACTCGGTGCGTGATCACCGTGGGGCCGGACCGGGTGTCGATCAGCGACGACGGACGAGGACTCGGGCACGCCGATCCGCACCGGTTGCAGTACGGCAGCGGCCTGCGCGGGCTCCGCGAACGGGTCGAGCGGGCCGGCGGCCGACTGGCGCTGAGTTCGCCGACGGGTCCGCCCCGAAGTGGACTGACTGTGCAGGCCGACCTCCCGCCGGTCTCGGACGTCCACGCCGACCCGATCACGAACGCGGTACAGGCATGATCGCGGGCGGGATGATCAGGGCGGGCATGATCAGGGGGCGGGCATGATCGCGGTGCTGCTGGTCGACGACCAGGCGATGATCAGGCAGGCGCTGGCCGCACTGCTCGGCTTGGAGAGTGACATCAAGGTCGTGGGCCAGGCCGGGACGGCGGCCGAGGCGGTCAGCTCGAGCGCCCGGTTGGAGCCTGACGTGGTGTTGATGGACGTCCAACTCGGCGATGCCGAGCAGGGCGCCGAGGACGGCATCACCGCGACGAAAGCGATCACCAACCGTCGACCGGGGACCAAGGTGATCATCCTGACCACTTTCGGCCGCCCCGGTTATCTGCGCCGGGCGATGGAGTCCGGCGCGGTCGGCTTCATGGTCAAGGACGCGCCGGCCGACCAGTTGATCGAGGGCATCCGCCGGGTCCACAGCGGGCTGCGGGTGGTCGATCCGATCCTGGCTGCGGCCAGCCTGAGCATCGGCCCGAGCCCGCTGACCGACCGCGAGACCCAGACCCTGGCGGTGGCCGCCGACGGTGGCTCGACTGCCGCCATCGCCCGCACGGTCTTCCTCTCCGAGGGCACGGTGCGGAACCACCTCTCGTCGGCGATGGGAAAGCTAGGGGCCGGCTCACGGGCGGAGGCGGTCCGGATCGCCACCGAGAACGGCTGGCTGGGTTGATCAGTCGGAGGACACGACGATCGCCTGCCAGGTGGCGGCAGGAACCTCGGTAGCCACGTGGTCGGGGCTCAGCAAGGCGTTCTCCACCATGGCCGGCGCCTGATCGGAGCCCTCGTCGAAGGTGGCGACTCCACGTCCGGCATCGAGGGGCAGGAATCGACTGGCGGCCACGGCGGGCAGCGGCGGCGGACGAAGCCCGACGACGGCCGCGCCGGCGAAAAGGATGAGTACCGCCGTGGGAACTGTTGTGGTTCTCCGGTCTGCGGGGGACCGCGTTGATCGGCCGGTGGTTTCTGCCGGGGCCTTTGTTTCCGTCGGGGCCGCAATCGGCTCGGCCGGCTCAGCAGTGTCGCCTTCCGAGTGGAGGGCTGGTGGGTGGTTCGAGGCGGATTCGGACCTTCCGGGCAGCGTCGGAACGGAGTCGGTCACGCCCCACCCCCTTCGTCCGCCGACCACCAGCGCCGGCCATTCTGCCAGCGCGCTCCGGCGAGCTCGGGAAACCGATAGGCGACATCGGCGAGTTGTCCACAGATCCGTCGCGACCCAGTCACGCTCGAGCAATCCGGCCTTAGATTCGAGACGTGAAACAACCTCGAGGATTACGCCGACGCGATCGGGCCTGCCGAGTGCTCATGGTCCTGACCGCGGCGGCGACAGGGCTCGCGACGGCAGGCTGCATCAGCCTGCCGCAGCAGCCGTCGTCGCCGAGAAGTGAGCCGGCGGTGTCACCATCGAGTGCGCCGCCGGCCGGGGCGAGCACGTCGAGCACGTCGGGCGAGTCGGCAGCCAACGGCACGGCGAGTCCCAGTGGTCCGGAGACGGCGTTCGGGCTCGGGCCGGTGGTGGCCAGCCGCCGAATCACCGTGCCGACCGCCGGGTCCGACGCCAACGGCGACAGCCATGACCCGTCGGGCAGGATGACCGTGCAGCTCTACCCGCTGCAGCGATCCGGGCAGGTGGTATCGCTCAACTTCACCTTGTCGCTGGCTGCCGACGCCGACGGTGACTGGGACATGTCCAATCAGTGGGGCGGCACCGAGATCAGCGACACGTCGATCAGTTCGGTTCAACTGTGGGACGAGGCGCACGGCAAGGTCTACCACCCGGGCACCGACAAGGACGGTGAGTGCCTGTGCTCCTATCGGGCCTACCTCTCGCCTGCCGGCACCGAGATCCTGACCGCCGCGTTCGCCGCACCGCCGGCCGGGATGGCGACGATGACCGTCTCGATGCCGATGTTCGGAACGATTCGCGATGTGCCGATCCAGTAGCCGTCGACCGCTGTCCGTCCGGCCGCGGTTGGCGCTGAGCGCCACCGCGACGGCCGCGCTGGTGCTGACCCTCCCGGTTTCGGCCGGTTCGCCCGCCGAGGCGGAACCGACCCCGGCCGACGGGCCGACCCCGGGCGCACCGGTCCTCATCCAGCCGGGCGACACCTTCCGGGTCGACACGATGCGCTTCATGATCAGCGACTCCCGCGGGGTCGCGTCGGTCGAAACCGACTCCGGCGGCCACGGTGAGACGAAGGTTCATCTCGACTCGACCGTACTGTTCGACAAGGACAGCGCGATGATCCGAGCCGTCGCCGACGCCCGGCTGGCCGAGGTGGCCCGACAGCTGCAGGCAGAAGGTCCGGGCCGGGTCGCGGTCACCGGCTACACCGACGATCTCGGCTCGGCCGCCCACGGTCTCACGCTCAGTCGGCAGCGGGCCGCCGCGGTCGCCGCCGAGCTGCAGAAAGTGCTGGCGCCCCGTGACTTCGCGATGACCGTGCGCGGCCTCGGCGAGGCCGACCCGCAGATGCCGAACGATTCCGAGGCGCATCGGCGGGTCAACAGGAGGGTGATCGTGGACTATCGACCGCGCTGAGGGCAGGTGGGCTCTGCACTGGCGCCGCGACACGGCACCGGACCCATCGAACTGAGGACGACCCGAGCTGCCGCCGAGGCATCCGCCCGTCGAATCGTGGTCGCCGAAGTCACGGGTTCTGGAAGTTGATCCCCGCTGCGCTGCTGGTCCACCTCACCGGTCCCGACTGGTAAGGCGGTCGAGCAGCCACCTCCCGCCGGTCCGACGACTGTCCTCAGCGATCGGCACCGATGCCGCGATCTCCAGCGGATAGCCGTCCTGATTTGGCTTCCTTTGCCTCATCTGACAATATTGACGGGTTGCTCCGACGGGGTCGCCGGGGTGTGCCATGTTTGCGCTGTAGTCCGTGTTCGAGTCCGAACTGGACGGGTGCGAGCGGCCACCGAACCGCGAGACACCCAAGAGCCTGGGCCTCCAGGGTCCGGGCACTCCACCTAGCAGGGCGCAGGGCGGACTGAGGTTCGCCGGGATCCTTGCGGCCTGGAGATGGGCGACACACCCGACCGCGGGGGTCGGAGCACCGAAGAATTGATGAGTTGTCGACGGAAGAGAAGGACTAACTGTGGCGGGACAAAAGATCCGCATCAGGCTGAAGGCCTATGACCACGAGGTCATCGACAGCTCGGCGCGCAAGATCGTCGACACGGTGACCCGTACCGGCGCTCGTGTCGCCGGTCCGGTGCCGTTGCCGACCGAGAAGAACGTGTTCTGCGTGATCCGTTCTCCGCACAAGTACAAGGACAGCCGCGAGCACTTCGAGATGCGCACCCACAAGCGGCTGATCGACATCATCGACCCCACGCCGAAGACCGTCGACTCGCTGATGCGGCTCGACCTGCCGGCGGGCGTCGACATCGAGATCAAGCTCTGAGGTAGACGAACATGATCACCAAAGCGAACACCGCGTCAGACCGCAAGATCAAGGGTCTGCTCGGCACCAAGCTCGGCATGACCCAGCTCTGGGACGACAACAACCGGGTCGTCCCGGTGACCGTCGTCCAGGCCGGCCCGTGCGTGGTGACCCAGGTCCGCACCCCCGCCACCGACGGCTACTCCGCCGTCCAGCTGGGCTTCGGTGCGATCAAGGCCAAGCAGTTGACCCAACCCGCCAAGGGCCAGTTCACCAAGGCCGGGGTCACCCCGCGCAAGCATCTGGTGGAGATCCGGACCACGGACGCCAGCGAGTACACCCTCGGCCAAGAGCTCGGTGCCGACGTGTTCGACGCCGCCGAGATCCTTGACGTCACCGGGGTCAGCAAAGGCAAGGGCACCGCGGGCGTCATGAAGCGGCACGGCTTTCACGGCCTGCGCGCCACCCACGGTGTGCACCGTAAGCACCGCTCGCCGGGCTCCATCGGCGGTTGCGCCACCCCCGGTCGCGTCTTCAAAGGCCTGAAGATGGCCGGTCGGATGGGCGTCGAGCGCAAGACTGTTCAAAACCTGACCGTGCACGCGGTCGATACCGAACGCGGTCTGATCCTGATCAAGGGAGCCATTCCGGGCAACAAAGGTGGCCTGGTCGTGCTCCGCAGCGCTTCGAAGAAGCCCGTTCCCGGAGAGGATGCCTGATGTCGGAGACGAAATCCGTCGACGTCCTGGACGGCACCGGCGCCAAGTCGGGCTCGGCCCAACTGCCGGGTGAGCTGTTCGACGTTGCCGTCAACATCCCGCTGATCCACCAGGTCGTGACCGCCCAGCTTGCGGCCGCACGCCAGGGCACGCACGCCACCAAGACCCGCGGCGACGTCCGCGGCGGTGGCCGCAAGCCCTATCGGCAGAAGGGCACCGGTCGGGCCCGCCAGGGTTCCATCCGTGCGCCTCAGTACACCGGCGGTGGCGTGGTCAACGGCCCGCAGCCGCACGGGTACGCCCAGCGGACCCCGAAGAAGATGATCGCCTCCGCTCTTCGCGGTGCGCTCTCGGACCGGGCCCGTGACGGTCGGGTGCACGTGGTCAGTGCGCTGACCAGCAGTGAGGTCCCCTCCACCAAGTCGGCCTTGAAGGTGCTGGCCGCGGTGAGCGAGTCGGCGAAGCTGCTGGTGGTCATCCACCGCAACGAGGACGTGGCCTGGCTCAGCCTGCGCAATGCCGCTGGGGTACACACCCTGACCGTGGACCAGCTGAACGCCTACGACGTGCTCTGCTCCGACGACATCGTGTTCACCGAGACCGCGCTCGAGACCTTCGTGGCCGGGCCGGCCAAGGGCAAGTCGGCCAAGGCCGTCGCCACCGAGTCCGAGGCGGTCAACACCGAAGCGGTCAACACCGAAGCGGTCAACACCGAAGCGGTCAGCACCGAAGCGGTCAGCACCGGGACCGTTGCCGACCAGACCGCGGGTTCCGGGGTTAACGCCGAGGGCGACGCCGGCCCCGACTCGGCTGAGAGCACCGACAGCGAGGACGAGTCCAAGTGAACAACGCACTGAAGATCCGCGACCACCGCGACATCCTGCTCGCCCCGGTGGTCAGTGAGAAGAGCTACAGCCTGCTGGACGAGAACAAGTACACCTTCCTCGTCGCTCCGCAGGCGAACAAGACCGAGATCAAGATCGCGGTGGAAGCCGTGTTCAGCGTCAAGGTCACCAGCGTCAACACGATCAACCGCACCGGGAAGAAGCGTCGGACCCGACAGGGCTTCGGCAAACGCCCCGACACCAAGCGCGCGATCGTGACCGTGGCCGACGGCCAGAGCATCGACATCTTCGCCTGAGCTGGCCGGGCGCACGAGACTGAGATAGGGACTGAGCTACATGGCTATCCGTAAGTACAAGCCGACTTCGGCCGGGCGCCGCGGCGGCAGCGTCGCCGACTTCGTCGAGCTGACCCGCTCCACCCCGGAGAAGTCGCTGCTGGTGCCGAACAACAAGACCGGCGGCCGGAACAACACCGGCCGGATCACCACCCGGCACATCGGTGGTGGCCACAAGCAGGCCTACCGGCTGATCGACTTCAAGCGCTACGACAAGGACGGCGTGCCGGCCAAGGTCGCGCACATCGAGTACGACCCGAACCGGACGGCTCGGATCGCGCTGCTGCACTTCGCCGACGGCGAGAAGCGCTACATCATCGCCCCGGTCGGTCTTCGCCAGGGCACGGTGGTCGAGGCCGGCGAGGGTGCCGACATCAAGACCGGCAACAACCTGCCGCTGCGCAACATCCCGGTCGGCACCACCGTGCACGCGGTGGAGCTGCGTCCCGGTGGCGGAGCCAAGATGGCCCGCTCGGCCGGCGCGAGCATCCAGCTGGTGGCCCGCGAGGGCAAAAACGCCACGCTGCGGATGCCGTCCGGTGAGATGCGGATGGTCGACGTCCGCTGCCGCGCCACGGTCGGCGCGGTCGGTAACGCCGAGCAGGCCAACATCAACTGGGGCAAGGCCGGCCGGAACCGCTGGAAGGGCAAGCGCCCGACCGTCCGCGGTGTGGCCATGAACCCGATCGACCACCCGCACGGTGGTGGTGAGGGCAAGACCTCCGGTGGTCGTCACCCGGTGAGCCCGTGGGGCAAGCCCGAGGGTCGCACCCGGGACAAGAACAAGGCGAGTTCTCGCCTGATCGTCCGCCGTCGCAAGTCCGGCAAGAAGCGCTGAGCAGGAGCTGAGTAGAAGATGCCACGCAGCCTGAAGAAGGGCCCCTTCGTCGACGACCACCTGGCCAAGAAGGTCGAGGTGCAGAACGACAAGGGAACCAAGACCGTGATCAAGACCTGGTCGCGCCGTTCGATGATCATCCCCGACATGATCGGGCACACCATCGCGGTGCACGACGGGCGCAAGCACGTCCCGGTGTTCATCACCGACTCGATGGTCGGTCACAAGCTCGGTGAGTTCGCGCCCACGCGGACCTTCCGCGGCCACATCAAGGACGACCGGAAAGCACGTCGCCGCTGACGCGGTGAGAGGAATCAGCATACTGATGAGCAACTCTGAGAAGGCACGGCCCACCCGTCGCGCCGCGCTGCTGGGTGAGCGACCCGGCTCGTACGCGATCGCCCGGCAGGTCCGGATGAGCCCGACCAAGGTGCGCCGGGTCGTCGACCTGGTCCGCGGGATGGGTGTCGACGACGCCCTGACCACGCTGCGGTTCGCTCCGCAGGCGGCCAGCGAGCCGGTCTACAAGGTGCTGGCCAGCGCTATCGCCAACGCCGAGAACACCGACAACCTGAAGCGTGACGACCTGTTCGTCTCCGCGGCGTTCGTGGACGAGGGAATGACCATGCGTCGTATCCGCGCTCGCGCCAAGGGCAGTGCCAGCCGGATCCTGAAGCGTTCCAGCCACATCACCGTGGTCGTCGAGCCCAAGACCAAGGAGGCCTGAGCATGGGTCAGAAGATCAACCCGTACGGCTATCGCCTGGGTATCAGCACCGACCACAAGAGCCGTTGGTACGCCGACAAGCTCTACGCGCCTACGTCGGCGAGGACGTCAAGATCCGTCGGCTGCTGACCAAGAGCCTGGAGCGGGCCGGCATCTCCAGCGTGGAGATCGAGCGCACCCGCGACCGGGTCCGGGTCGACATCTACACCGCCCGTCCCGGCATCGTGATCGGCCGCAACGGCGCCGAGGCCGAGCGGGTCCGCGGCGAGCTGGAGAAGCTCAGCGGCAAGCAGGTCCAGCTCAACATCCTCGAGGTGAAGAGCCCCGAGACCGACGCGCAGCTGGTCGCCCAGGGTGTCGCCGAGCAGCTCGGCCTCCCGGGTTCAGTTCCGCCGGGCGATGCGCAAGGCGCAGCAGACCGCGATGCGCTCCGGGGCCAAGGGCATCCGGATCCAGTGCTCGGGTCGGCTGGGCGGCGCCGAGATGAGCCGCTCGGAGTTCTACCGCGAGGGTCAGGTGCCGCTGCACACGCTGCGCGCCGACATCGACTACGGCTTCTTCGAGGCCCGTACGTCCTTCGGCCGGATCGGCGTGAAGGTCTGGATCTACAAGGGTGACGTGTCCGGCAGCCGCGCCGAGCGTGCCGCGCAGAAGGCGGCCCGCAACGCCGCCGGCGGTCGCTCACGTCCGACCCGTGGCGGTCGTACCGACCGCCCGGCCCGAGGCGATCGTCCCGAGCGCGGTGGCGGCCGTCGCCGGGCCGGCGATGCTCCGCAGTGCACCGTCGGCGCCTCCGAGGCACCGGCACCGGCACAAGAGAGCGGTCAGCCCGTCGGCGCCGACCACCACCGGAACGGGGGTCGTGAGGCCATGCTGGTTCCTCGCAGAGTGAAGTACCGCAAGCAGCACCACCCGACCCGTCGGGGGATGGCCAAGGGCGGCACCGACGCTGGCGTTCGGCGACTACGGCATCCAGGCTCTCGAAGCCGCCTACGTCACCAACCGGCAGATCGAGTCGGCACGTATCGCCATGACCCGTCACATCAAGCGTGGCGGCAAGGTATGGATCAGCGTCTATCCCGACCGTCCACTGACCAAGAAGCCGGCCGAGACCCGGATGGGTTCGGGCAAGGGATCGCCCGAGTGGTGGATCGCCAACGTCAAGCCCGGTCGGGTGCTGTTCGAGCTGGGTGGCGTCGATCAGGACGTGGCCAAGGAAGCGCTCCGACTCGCCATCCACAAGTTACCGATGAAGTGCCGGATCATGACCCGCGAAGCAGGTGAGAACTGATGGCCGACCGCAAACGCCGCCGAGCTGCGGGGCCTGTCCCGCACCGAGCTGAACGCGAAGGTGAGCGAGCTGAAGGAAGAGCTGTTCACGCTGCGCTTTCAGGCCGCCACCGGGCAGTTGGAGAACCACGGCCGGCTGCGTGCCGTCCGCAAGGACATCGCGCGGATCTACACCGTGATTCAGGAACGCAATCTCGGCATCGTCGAGGATCCCGACGAGCTGGACGCGGCTGAGGCCGTGACCGCCGATACAAAGGCATGAGGATGACTGAAACAACGCAGAGCACGACCGGCCAGACGACCGGGACCGACGACCTCGTGGTCGCCGACGACGTAGTCGACAAGGACAAGGTGGTGGCTGAGGTCGCCGCCATCTCGGCCGACCGGAACCGTCGCAAGGTCCGCGAGGGCCTGGTGGTCAGCGACAAGATGGACAAGACCGTCGTGGTCGCTGTCGAGGACCGGGTCAAGCACAAGCTGTACGGCAAGGTGTTGCGCCAGACCTCGAAGCTCAAGGTCCACGACGAAGAGAACGCCGCCGGCATCGGCGACCGGGTCGTCGTGATGGAGACCCGGCCGCTGAGCGCGACCAAGCGCTGGCGTCTGGTCAAGATCGTCGAAAAGGCCAAGTAAGCGTCAGGACAGTCGACCGACGGGGCTCCGGCCCCGCGGAAGTAAGCCCGAGTTCCACCAGGCCCGAGAAGCGGGAACCGGTGAGACAACCAGGAGAGAAGACAAATGATCCAGCAGGAGTCGCGGCTCAAGGTCGCCGACAACACCGGAGCCAAGGAGATCTTGTGCATCCGGGTGCTCGGCGGCTCCGGACGCCGCTACGCCGGCATCGGCGACGTGATCGTGGCCACCGTGAAGGACGCGATCCCGGGCGGCAACGTCAAGAAGGGCGAAGTCGTCAAGGCGGTCATCGTCCGTACGGTCAAAGAAGCGTCGCCGCGCTGACGGTTCCTACATCAAGTTCGACGAGAACGCCGCCGTCATCCTGCGGGCCGACGGCGAACCGCGCGGCACCCGGATCTTCGGTCCGGTCGGCCGCGAGCTGCGGGAGAAGCGCTTCATGCGCATCATCTCCCTCGCCCCGGAGGTGATCTGAACATGTCCAAGAGCAACGCTGCCAAGCACAACGTCACGAAGCAACAAGCTGCCCGTCGTCAAGGGTGACCGGGTCAAGGTCATCGCCGGCAAGGACAAGGGCCTGATCGGTGAGATCCTCGCCGTGTACCCCGAGCGCCAGAAGGTGACCGTGGCCGGCGTCAACATCGTCAAGCGGCATCTGCGTGACACGTCGGCTCAGCCCCAGGGCGGCACCCGAACGCCAGGCGGGATCGTCAGCTCCGAGGCGCCGATCCACGTCTCGAACGTGCAACTGGTGGTCAAGGACGATGCCGGCAACGAGGTCGTCACCCGGATCGCCTACAACCGCGCCGAGGTAACCAAGCGCCGCGCCGACGGCTCTGAGTACAAGGCCTTCCGCTCCGTGCGGATCGCCCGCAAGACCGGGGAGGAAATCTGATGAGCACCGACGTTGTGGCCGATCCGGTCACCGAGCCCAGCCGCGAGGCGCGGGTCACCCCGCGCCTGAAGCAGCGCTACCGCGACGAGATCCGGGCCGCCCTGCAGTCCGAGTTCAGCTATGCCAACCCGATGCTGGTTCCCGGCCTGGTCAAGGTCACGGTCAACATGGGTGTCGGCGAAGCGGCCCGCGACTCCAAGCTGATCGACGGCGCGACCCGCGACCTGGCCACCATCACCGGCCAGAAGCCGCAGGTCACCAAGGCCCGCAAGTCCATCGCCCAGTTCAAGCTGCGCGAGGGGATGCCGATCGGCGCCCACGTCACCCTGCGGGGCGACCGGATGTGGGAGTTCGCCGACCGGTTGCTGAGCCTGGCGCTGCCGCGTATCCGCGACTTCCGTGGCCTGCGCCCGAAGCAGTTCGATGGCAACGGCAACTACACCTTCGGTCTGAACGAGCAGGTGATGTTCCACGAGATCGACCAGGACAGGATCGATCGGTCCCGCGGCATGGACATCACCTTCGTCACCACCGCCAAGACCGACGGCGAGGGCCGGGCGCTGCTGCGTCACCTCGGCTTCCCGTTCCAGACCAACTGAGCTACTGAGGGAGTCAGGAGTAACGATGGCAAAAACAGCCCTCAGGGTGAAGCAGGCCCGCAAGCCGAAGTTCGCGGTGCGCGGCTACACCCGCTGCCAGCGCTGCGGCCGGCCGCAGGCTGTCTTCACGAAGTTCGGCCTGTGCCGGATCTGCCTGCGCGAAATGGCGCACCGCGGCGAGCTGCCGGGCATCACGAAGTCGTCCTGGTGAGTTCTGCGGTGGCCGTGATTGGCCGCTGCCGAACGACGCCTCGCTGCTTTCGTGCCGCTGGCTCAGGACTTCGGTTACCGAGCTCGACCACTCACAGTCAAACGGTGAAGGTCCTCGGACGGACGTCCCGGGAAACCACGTCGAGAAGGAAGTACATACCTCATGACCATGACCGATCCGATCGCGGACATGTTGACCCGGTTGCGGAACGCCAACCAGGCGTACCACGACGAGGCGATTGATGCCGCACAGCAAGATCAAGGTGGGGATCGCGGAGATCCTGGTGCAGGAGGGCTACATCGCCTCCTTCCAGGTGAACGATCCGGCCGAGGGCGAGGTCGGTAAGACGCTCGCGGTGACGTTGAAGTACGGCCAGAACCGGGAGCGTTCGATCGCCGGCGTTCGGCGGATCTCCAAGCCGGGCCTGCGGGTCTATGCGAAGTCGACCGGGCTGCCGAAGGTGCTCGGTGGTCTGGGGATCGCGATCATCTCGACCTCGCGGGACTGCTGACCGACAAGGACAGCCCACACAAGAGCGTCGGCGGGCGAAGTCCTCGCCTACGTCTGGTGACCCGGGCCTAGAGAGATAGAGGAGATCGAGACATGTCACGTATTGGCAAGCTGCCGATTCCGCTGCCGTCCGGTGTCGAGGTGACCGTGGACGGCCAGCAGGTGTCGGTCAGGGGCCCGAAGGGCACGCTGGAGCACCGGGTCGCCGACCCGATCACCGTCGTCCACCTCGACGACGGCCAGATCGAACTGCGCCGACCCGACGACGAGCGCGAGTCGAAGTCGCTGCACGGCCTGAGCCGGACGCTGGTGGCCAACATGGTCCAGGGCGTTTCTGCGGGCTATGAGAAGAAGCTGGAGATCGTCGGGGTCGGCTACCGGGTACTGGCCAAGGGCCCGGCGGAACTGGAATTCGCGCTCGGCTTCAGCCACCCGGTCCGGGTCAAGGCGCCGGAGGGCATCATCTTCACCGTCGAGTCGAACACCCGGTTGACGGTGGTCGGGATCGACAAGCAGCAGGTCGGCGAGGTCGCGGCCAATATCCGCAAGCTGCGCAAGCCGGAGCCCTACAAGGGCAAGGGCGTTCGTTACGCGGGCGAGCACGTCCGCCGCAAGGTCGGAAAGGCGGGTAAGTAATGCCCGTTCAACATCAACGCAATCGTTGTCGGCGGGCAAGCACACCGCTCGCAAGACTGCCTCGCGGATGCGGCGTCAGATCCGTGGCCGCAAGAAGGTCTCGGGTCTGCCCGAACGGCCGCGGCTGGTCGTCTTCCGCTCGGCGCGGCACATCACCGCCCAGGTGATCGACGACACCGCGGGCCGCACGCTGGCCTCGGCGTCCTCGATGGAGTCCGCGCTGCGGACCGCGACCGGCGACAAGTCCAACAAGGCCAAGCAGGTCGGGCCAGTTGGTCGCCGAGCGGGCCAAGTCCGCCGGAGTCGAGAACGTCGTCTTCGACCGGGCCGGTAACCAGTACCACGGACGGGTTGCGGCGCTGGCTGACGGCGCCCGCGACGGCGGCCTGGGCTTCTGAGACACGACGAGGATTAGGCCAAAACTATGAAGGACATGCGATGAGTGGATCACAGCGCCGCACGGGCGGTGGCGGTGAGCGTCGCGGCCGGGACGACCGTCGTGGCCAGGCGCAGGACAAGAGCAACTACATCGAGAAGGTCGTCGCGATCAACCGTGTGGCCAAGGTGGTCAAGGGCGGTCGCCGGTTCAGCTTCACCGCGCTGGTCGTCGTCGGCGACGGTGACGGCACGGTCGGGGTCGGCTACGGCAAGGCCAAAGAGGTGCCGGCGGCGATCGCCAAGGGCGTCGAAGAGGCCAAGAAGGCCTTCTTCCGGGTGCCCCGGGTGCAGGGCACCATTCCGCACCCGGTGCAGGGCGAGAAGGCCGCCGGCGTGGTCATGCTGCGTCCTGCATCGCCGGGTACCGGTGTGATCGCCGGTGGCGCCGGCCGCGCGGTGCTGGAGTGCGCCGGTGTGCACGACGTGCTGGCCAAGTCGCTCGGCTCGGCCAACGCCATCAACGTGGTGCACGCCACGGTGGCGGCACTGCAGAGCCTGGAGGAGCCCGAAGAGGTGGCCAGTCGTCGCGGCAAGTCCGTCGAGGACGTCACCCCGGCGGCCCTGCTGCGGGCACGAGCGGCGGGGGCGCACTGATGGCCCGACTGAAGATCAGCCAGGTGAAGTCCGGCATCGGCCGCAAGGAGAACCAGCGTGACACGTTGCGCTCGCTCGGGCTGAAGCGGATCGGCGACATGTGCTGCACACGAGGACCGTCCCGAGATCCGGGGCATGATCGCCACGGTGACCCACCTGGTCACCGTCGAGGAGGTCGACTGAGATGGCAGAAAACGTGAGAAGCGAGAACGTCAAGAGCGGCTCCGGCCTGCGGGTTCATCACCTGCGGCCGGCGCCGGGGGCCAAGACCGCCAAGACCCGGGTGGGTCGTGGCGAGGGCTCGAAGGGCAAGACCGCGGGTCGCGGCACCAAGGGCTCGGCGGCCCGCAACACCATCGGACAGAACTTCGAGGGTGGTCAGATGCCGCTGCATATGCGGGTGCCGAAGCTGCGTGGCTTCAAGAACCCGTTCCGGACCGAGTACCAGGTGGTCAACCTGGACAAGCTCGGTGCGCTCTACCCCGACGGTGGCGCGGTCAGCGTCGACGAGCTGGTCGGACGCGGTGCGGTCCGGTCCGGGCTTCCGGTCAAGGTCCTGGGCACCGGTGAGCTCAGCGTGGCGGTGCAGGTCAGCGCGCACGCTTTCTCCGGCCAGCGCCAAGGAGAAGATCGCGGCCGCCGGCGGGTCGACCACCGAGCTCTGAGGTTCTGCGCAGAGCACGGAGCTGGAACAAGGCTCAGACGACGGGGCGACTCGGGTACGGGTCGCCCCTTTCTGCTGCCCAAGCAGCTCAGTAGGTCCTGACACCGCTGACCAGGCCGGACCGGATATCGGTCGATTCGGATGCGTGATTCGGCGCTAGATTTTGCTAGTCTCGACCGGTCCTGCGTGAGACGTAGGTCGTGCTCGCAGGATCACTGACGAAGGAAGGGAGGGCCGCGTGCTTTCGGCCTTCGCCAACGCGTTCCGGACGCCGGACCTGCGCAAGAAGATCCTCTTCACGCTGGGGATCCTGGCGGTCTTCCGGTTGGGGTCGATCGTCCCGGTGCCCAACGTCAACGTCAGCCAGATGGACATCTGCGCCACGGCGGCGCTCAGCGGCGACCAGGCCGGGCTGTACTCCCTGATCAACCTGTTCTCCGGCGGTGCGCTGCTGCACCTGGCCATCTTCGCCCTCGGGATCATGCCGTACATCACGGCCAGCATCATCCTGCAGCTGCTCACCGTGGTCATCCCGCGGCTGGAGGCGCTGAAGAAGGAGGGTCAGTCCGGCCAGACGAAGATCACCCAGTACACCCGGTACCTGACCCTGGTGCTGGCGGTGCTGAACTCGACCGCCTTCGTCACCCTCGCCGTCCAACGGCCAGCTGTTCCCGGGCTGCACCGGCATCGTCTACAGCACCAGGGCATCTTCCCGATCGTGGTGATGATCCTGACCATGACCGCCGGCACCGGGGTCATCATGTGGCTGGGCGAGCTGGTCACCGAGCGCGGCGTCGGCAACGGCATGTCGGTGATGATCTTCACCCAGATCGCCGCCACCTTCCCGACCGCGCTGTGGGCCATCAAGCAGCAGCGTCCCGGTCATCGGGCTGGATCGTCTTCCTGCGGTGATCGCCATCGGTCTGCTGGTGATGGCCGGCGTCATCTTCATCGAGCAGTCCCAGCGCCGGATCCCGGTGCAGTACGCCAAGCGGATGGTCGGCAGCCGGGTGTTCGGCGGCACCACCACCTACATCCCGATCAAGGTCAACCAGGCCGGCGTCATCCCGGTCATCTTCGCCTCGTCGCTGATGTACCTGCCGGTGCTGTACTCCCAGTTCCGGCCGAACAGCCCCGGCGCGGCGTGGATCCAGGCGCACTTCGTCCGGGGTGACCACCCGGTCTACATGGTCGTCTTCTTCCTGCTCATCATCTTCTTCGCCTACTTCTACGTCGCGATCACGTTCAACCCGAACGAGGTCGCCGACAACATGAAGAAGTACGGCGGGTTCATCCCCGGCATCCGGGCCGGCAGGCCGACCGAGGACTACCTCGGCTTCGTGCTGTCAGCCGGCTGACGTTCCCCGGCTGCGCTCTACCTCGGCATCATCGCGCTGCTCCCGATGATCGCGTTATCTTGCTGAACGCCAACCAGAACTTCCCGTTCGGCGGCACCTCGCTGCTGATCATCGTCGGCGTCGGTCTGGACACCGTGAAGCAGATCGAGAGCCAGCTCCAGCAACGCAACTACGAAGGGTTCCTGCGATGATGCGATTGCTGATCATGGGCCCGCCCGGTGCAGGCAAGGGGACCCAGGCCAAGGGCATCTCCGAGCACTACGCCATCCCGGCGATCTCCACCGGTGACATGTTCCGGGCGATGCGGACCTCGGAGACCCCGCTGGCCAAGCAGGTGCAGCCAGATCATGGCCGACGGCGGCTACATCGGCGACGACATCACCAACGAGATCGTGGCCGCACCGGCTGAGCGAGCCCGACGCGGCGCACGGTTTCCTGCTGGACGGTTACCCCCGGACGCTGGCGCCAGGTCGGCGCGCTCGACGACATCCTGGCCGAGGGCGGGCACGACTGGCGGCCGTCATCTCTCTCACCGCCGACGCCGACGAGGTGGTCGGCCGGCTGCCGCAAGCGGGCCGAGATCGAGGGGCGCGAGGACGACTCCGAGGAAGCGATCCGGGTCCGGCAGCAGGTCTACGCCGACGAGACCTCGCCGCTGCTGCGACGTCTACCGCGAGCGCGGCCTGCTGGTCGAGGTCGACGGGCTCGGCGCGGTCGACGACGTCGGTCACCGGATCTTTTCCGCTCTCGACGCCCACGACGCGGCGGGCACGCCCTCCAACACGGCGCATTGAACCGATCCCAGATCACCACCGGCCGAGGTAGCGCATCAATCCGATGACCCGCTGATCCGATGTTCTCGCCCCGACGCCGGATTCAGCTCAAGCGTCCCGAACAGCTGCGCCAGATGCGCCGGGCGGGTCTGGTGGTCGCCCGGGCGCTGACGGCGGTCAGCCATGAGGCGCAACCGGGGATCACCACCGCTGAACTGGACGCGATCGCCGCCCAGGTGATCGCCTCCGCCGGCGCCGATTCGTCCTTTCTCGACTACGGGGCAGTCGACGGCCATGGCGGTTTCACCGGCGTCGTCTGCCTGTCGGTGAACTCGGAGGTCGTACACGGCATGCCCGGGGATCGGGTGCTCGCCGACGGTGACCTGCTCTCCATCGACTGCGGAGCCATCGTCGACGGCTGGCACGGCGACGCCGCCCGCACCGTGCTCGTCGGTCAGCCGGCAGTTGATGCCCGGACCCTCAGCGACGTGACGCGGGAGGCGCTGTGGCGGGGGATCGCCGCCGTTCGGCCGGGCGGTCACATCGGGGACGTCTCCGCGGCAGTCCAGGGCTACGTCCGCAGCCGGGACGAGCCCTACGGGATCGTCGCCGAATACGTCGGTCACGGCATCGGCACCGAGATGCACCAGTCGCCCGACGTACCCAACCTGGGCCGGGCCGGTCGTGGGCCGCGCATCCTGGCCGGAATGGCCTTGGCGGTGGAGCCGATGCTGACCGCCGGTTCGGCCGAGAACACGGTGCTCGAGGACGGGTGGACGGTGGTGACGGACGACGGGTCGCTGGCGGCGCACTGGGAGCACACGGTCGCGGTGACGGAAACGGGGCTTTGGGTGTTGACGGCGGAGGACGGCGGGGAGAGTCGACTGGGGGAGCTGGGGGTTCCGTTCGGTCCGCTGTCTGACTGATTACTCGCCTCTCGGTTCGTCTGGCTGGGGCGGCGGTCGGGGTGGGGGTGTCGCGCTCGGACAACCGGTCTCCCTCGCAGGCTCGGTCGACTGCCAGGCCCATCCACGTCCTCGCGCGACACCCCCACCCCGACCGCCTTGGTGATCACGCCTAGCCCTTTGGGTGGCTAGCACCGCACTTCGTGCGGGGCTGCCGCGCACGGGTGACTGCGGTACGGGCTTGTTTCGGTGGCCACTCCCAGGGGGTGGGCGAGCGTGATCTGCTCACCGGTCGATCGCCCGGGTTTCGCTGATCGCGTAACCGCTCGACGCGGAGCCCGCGGGTGGGCTGGACTGCGGGGATGAGGCTCTTGGTGCTCGGCGGGACGCAGTTTCTCGGGCGGCATGTGGTGGACGCCGGTTTGCGGCGGGGGCATGAGGTGGCGACGTTCACGCGGGGGCGGAGTGGGCGGGCGCCGGAGGGGGTGCTGGGGCTGGTCGGCGACCGGGAGGATCCGGCGGCGTTGGGGGCAGCGTTGGCGGGGGGTCGGGTGGCGGCCGGAATTGGTGGTGGACACGTCGTGTCAGAGCCGGGTGGCGGCGGACCAGGCGGCGGGCACGTTGGGCGGGGCGGCGGGGGCTGAGCTGCGCGGGTACGCCTTCGTCAGCAGTCTGAACGCCTACGCCGGGTGGCCGCCGGGACCGGTTCGAACTGATGGCGATCCGACTTGGCGAGCCGGAACGGCGGAGGGGGATGCGGAGGAGTACGGGCCGATCAAGGCTTACGCCGAGCGGACGCTGACGGCGGCGCTGTCGGCTCCGGTTCTCCTGGTGAGGGCCGGACTCATCGTCGGCCCGTTCGATCCGATCGATCGGCTCGGCTGGTGGCTACGGCGGATCGACCGCGGCGGTCGGGTGGTGGTGCCGGACGCGTTGGACCAGCCGATCGCCTTGGTCGACGCCCGCGATCTGTCCGAGTGGCTGGTCCGGGCCGCCGAGCAGGGCTGGTCCGGCGGGGTGAACGCGACCGGGCCGGCCGGGATGATCACGCTCGGTCAGCTGCTGGAGCTGTGTATCGAGATCACCGGCTCGGACGCCGAGCTGGTGCCGATTCCCGAAGCGCGGCTGCTGGCCAAGGGCGTCGATCCGTGGATCCAGCTGCCGCTCTGGCTGCCGGCCGGGATCGCGGTCACCGGGTGGGACGTCACCACCGAACGGGCCCGCTCGCTGGGGTTGCCGCAGCGACCGGTCGCCGACACCGTGGCCGACGTCTGGGCCTGGCTCGGCACCCTTGACCAACCACCCGTCCCGCCGGCGCGGGTGCCGGCTCCCGGGCTCCCCGAAGCGCTGGAACGTCGGCTGCTGGCCGGATGAACCCCACCGCCGGGGTCTGACGGGCGGTAGCGTTCGGGACCCCGAGGCGGTGTGGTGCGATGGACGGGTGCCTGACACCGATCGTCCGAACGTCCTGCTGTTGCATTGCCACGACCTCGGTCGGCACCTCGGCTGTTACGAGGCGCAGACCGTGTCCAGCCCGCGGTTGGACGCTTTCGCCGCCGAGGGGGTGCTGCTCACGCAGATGTCGGCCGCGGCTCCGCAGTGCAGTCCGTCTCGTGCGGCCCTGTTCACCGGGCGGTGGCCGCACAGCAACGGGGTGCTCGGACTGACCCACTCCTACTTCGGCTGGGATCTGCACAACCAGGAGCAACACCTGGCGGCGCTGCTGGGTGGCGCCGGCTACGCCACTGAGTTGATCGGTGTCCACCATGAATCCGCGATCCGGCCCGACGTCGAGGTGGCCGACCAGCTCGGCTTCGACTCAGTGGTCGCCGAAGGGTTGGCCGACGGGCTGGCCGACGAGGTGGCGGAACGGGCGACCGCGGCGCTCGATCGGCTCGCTGCCGGAGATCGGCCGTTCTATCTGCAGGTCGGGTTCGTCGAGCCGCACCGGTTGCCTGGTCCGACCGACCCGGACGGGGTGCTGGGTTTCCTCGGCGAGCACCTGCAACCCGACACCGCAGATGGGGTACAGGTGCCGCCCTGGTTGGTCGACGACGAGTCCGCCCGGGCGGAAATCGCCGAACTGCAGGGCGCGATCAAGGCGATGGACGCGGCCGCCGGCCGGGTGCTGGACGCGCTGGTCCGCACCGGGGCGGCCGAGAACACCATTGCCGTCTTCACCACCGACCACGGCCTCGCTCTGCCGCGCGCCAAATGCTCGCTCTACGAACCCGGTCTGGAGGTGGCGTTCCTGATCCGCTGGCCGGCGGCCGGCTGGACCGGCGGCCGTCGGGTGGACGGCTTGGTATCCAACGTCGACGTGGTTCCGACCCTGCTCGACGCGATCGGATCGGACTCGTCGGCATCACCTGGAGCACCGGCCGTTCAGGGTCGGTCGTTCCGCCCACTGATCGAGGGCACCGGCGAAGGCCGGTCCGAGGTGTTCGCCGAGATGACGTACCACGACTACTACGACCCGCGCCGTAGCGTCCGGACCGAACGGTGGAAGCTGATCGCCAACTTCAGCTCGGCGCCGGCGTTCATGGATCCCAGCCAGGGCTGGGTGCGACGCTGCACGGCGAAACCGGTCGATCACGACTGGACCGACTATCACCCGCCGATCGAGCTGTACGACCTGCAGGCCGATTCGCTGGAGACGACCGACCTCGCTTCGTCGGCCGACGGCTCGCCCGAGCTCCGGCAGATCCGGGACGACCTCGTCGCGACCCTACTGGGCTGGATGCGGGAAACCGGTGATCCGCTGCTGGCGGGCGCGGTGACCGGGCCCCTGCATCGCCGCACGTCTGAACTGCTTGGGCAGGGTGGGCCCGAGCCGACCAGCTCGCCGATGGCAGGCTGATCGTCGTGGCTTCCCTGGAAAACTCCGTACCGCACCACCCGGAGACCCGACGTGGCGATCTGGTCGAGCAGTTACACGGCCGGGAAGTCGCCGACCCCTACCGCTGGCTGGAAGATCCGGATTCGGCCGAGACGATCGCCTGGGTCGAACGCCAGAACGCCTTCAGTCGGGCCCAGCTCGACCGGCTGAGTTCGCGGAACTGGTTCATCGAGACGATGTCGGCGGTGATGCACCGCCCGCGAGCGGGGACGCCGGCCCGACACGGCGGGCGATTCTTTCTCACCCGCAACAACGGCCACCAGAACCAGAACGTGATCTACACCGCCGACTCGCTGGACGAACTGCGGACCGGTGGCCGGGTGATCATCGATCCGAACACCCTCTCGGACGACGGCACGGTCTCGGTACTCGACTACACCGTCAGTGAGGACGGTTCGCTGTTGGCCTACGGGATCAGCAAGGGCGGCAGCGACTGGCTCGACTTCGCGCTGCTCGACCCGGCCACCGGGGCACCGGTCGACGATGTGCCGATCCAGACCAAGTTCTCGATCCCCAGCTGGCTGCCCGACTGCCGGTCCTATCTGTACTGCGACTTCGGCCACGTCGGTCACGCCAGCGGCACCCAGACCGCCGCGCTCGGCGGCGCCGCACTGCGGTTGCACCGGATCGGGCAGCCGCAGGCCGACGACGAGTTGATCATGGAATTCCCGGACGATCCGCAGCTGATGTTCTGGCCGATCGTCAGCCACGATCAGCGCTACGTCGTGGTACCGATCGTCCGCGGCACCGAGAACGTGAACCGGGTCTGGGTCTTCACCGTCTCCACCGCCGAGGACGGCGCGAGCGTCCTGTCCGGGCCGATCAAGCTGATCGACGAAGCCACCGCCGAATTCGAGTTCGTCACCTCCGAGGGGTCATTGCTCTACTTCCGCACCGATCGGGACGCCGAACGCGGCCGGGTGGTCAGCTGCGATCTGGACGCCTTCGATCCCGACGGCCGGCTCCGGCTCGTCGAGGTCGTCGGCGAGAGCGCTGCAACCTTGTCGGCGGTGGCGGCGGCCGGGTCGATGCTGATCGCGGTCACCCTCGACGACGCCCGGCCGGTGCTGCGTCGTCACGGTCTGAATGGGGTCGACCACGGACGGGTCGACGTCCCCGGGGGCGCGCTGGTCGGATTGAGCGCCGAACCCGGTGAGGAGGAGTTCTTCGTCGGCATGTCATCGGTCACCAGTCCGACCCAGGCCTACGTCTGCCGGGCCGACACCGGGGCCGTCCGGGCCCTGCCGGACTTGATCGTCGCCGACCCCGAGGCGGCGGCCGAGCCGGTCTTCGAGCCGCCGGCGGTCCGTCAGCACCGACGTCACGCCCGCAGCGCCGACGGAACCCTGGTGCCGTACTTCATGATCAGCCGGGCCGACCTCGATCTCGAGTCGCCGCGGCCGACGCTGCTCTACGGCTACGGCGGCTTCAAGATCCCGATCCTGGCCGACTACCGAGCCGCCTGGCCGGCCTGGCTGGCCGCCGGCGGGGTGCTCGCGCTGGCCAACCTGCGCGGCGGCGGCGAGTTCGGAACGAGCTGGTACGACGCCGGCCGCTTAGGTCGCAAGCAGAACGTGTTCGACGACTTCGCCGCGGTCGGGCAACACCTGATCGACTCCGGCGTCACCACGGGGTCGCAGTTGGCGGTCCACGGCGGCAGTAACGGGGGACTGCTGGTCGGTGCACTGATCACCCAGCATCCGGAATTGGCCGCGGCGGCGATCCCGGCGGTCGGCGTGCTCGATCTGCTGCGCTTCCACAGGTTCACCATCGGGCGGGCCTGGATCTCCGACTACGGCGACCCGGACGAGCCGCAGGGTTTCGCCGATGCGTTCGCCTACTCGCCGCTGCACAACGTCCGCGACGGAGTCTCCTATCCGGCGACGTTGATCCTGACCGGTGATCACGACGACCGGGTGGTGCCGCTGCACAGCCACAAGTTCACTGCGACCCTCCAACGCGCTCAGGCCGGCCCGGCTCCGGTACTGAGCCGAATCGAGACCTCGACCGGTCACGGCGCCGGGAAGCCGACCGACAAGGCCGTGGCCGAGACGGCCGATCTGCTGGCCTTCGCCGCCGAGCACACCGGACTGGTGCCCCCGGGCGGCTGAGTGGGACGGAGTCGGAGGAAGAGAAATTCGAGCTGCCGCAAGGGTGAAATATGTCGGCGATTCCCGGTAGCGTCTCTGCCATGACAACGATCGTCACCCGGTCCGAGTCGAACGACACCCGATCCACGGTGGGCGACGACGGGTTCTGGTCGCAGGTCGAGCCACTGCGCGGCGAGCTGACTGCCCACTGCTACCGGATGCTCGGCTCGGCCGGTGACGCCGAGGATCTCGTCCAGGAGACCTACCTTCGGGCCTGGCGGGCCTTCGAGCGATTCGAGCACCGGTCGTCCGTGCGGACATGGATGTATCAGATCGCCACCAACACCTGTCTGACGGCGCTGCAGCAGAAGCAGCGGCGGCCGTTGCCGACCGGTCTGGGCCAGCCCTGCTCGGATCCTCGCGGAACGCTGGACTCCCGCCCCGAGATCAGCTGGCTCGAGCCGCTTCCGGATGCCCTGGTCTGGGGTTCGGCGAATCCCGATCCGGCCGTCGAGGTGATCGGCAGGGAGAGTGTCCGGCTGGCGTTCGTCGCCGCCCTGCAGCATCTGACCGCACAGCAGCGCGCGGTGCTGATCCTGCGAGACGTGCTGGCCTGGCGGGCCGCCGAGGTGGCCGAAACGCTCGAGATCAGCGTGGCCGCCACGAACAGTGCGCTACAGCGGGCCCGGGCCCATCTGGCGAAGCTCGATCCGCCGGACGACTCGACGCCGACCGGGCGACCGGGCTCGGCGCACGACCAGCAACTGCTGGACGGCTATCTCGAGGCGTTCGAGCGATACGACGTCGACCGGATCGTCGAACTGTTGACCGCCGACGCGGTCTGGGAGATGCCGCCCTACACCGGTTGGTTTCAGGGCTCCCAGGCAATCGGTGACCTGATCCGGACCCATTGTCCGGCCGCCGGTCCGGCCGACCAGCGGATGGTCCCGGTCTCGGCGAACGGCCAGCCGTGCTTCGCGCTCTACCTGCGCGATCCCGCCGACGGGGTGCACCGGGCGTTCCAGATCCAGCAGTTGACGATCGCCGACGCCCGCGTGTCCCACGTCACCGCCTTCTTCGATCCGGTTCTGTTCGAGCGCTTCGGGCTGCCCGCGGTCTACCCCGGACGTATCCGGCCGGCCGGCCGCTGATCAATTAGCACTGATCAGTCGGGCGGCGCTCGCGTCCGGTGGCCCGAGCTCGGGATGCAGCAGCCGGGCGATCGTTTCCACGCCGTCGACCAACCGCGGACCCGGACGTACGATCAGTGCGTCGCCGTCGATCGCCCAGACCGTAGCCCCCGCCAGCTGCTCGGCCACCAGCCGGGCCTGCTCGACCGCCCCGTCCAGACCGAAGCCGCAGGGTGACACGATCGCCACCTCCGGGCGCGTCTCGGCGATCGCCGACCAGGTCGTCGGCTGCGAACGCGCCCCCGGATGGGCGGCGACCGGATCACCACCGGCGATGCTGATCATGTCCGGCATCCAGTGCCCGGCGCCGAACGGCGGGTCGACCCACTCGATGATCACGGTGCGGGGCCGGGGTAGTCCGGCGACGCCGGCTTCGACCGCAGCCAGTCGTTCGCGCAGTCCGGCAACCAGTGCGCGTCCGCGCTCTGGCACTCCGGTGGCAGCCGCCACTGACGCGATACTGGCCAGGACGTCGTCCAGGGTGGCGGGATCCATGGTCAGCACGTCCGCGCGGCAGCCCAGATGGTCCAGCGCGGCCCGAACCTGACCGGTGGGCACCGCGCATACCCGGCACAGGTCCTGAGTGAGGATCAAGTCCGGTTGCACGTCAGCCAGCGTGTCCTCGTGCAGGGTGTAGAGATCGGCACCCGCGGCGAACTGACCGCGGACGTAGCGGTCGATCTCGGCCGGGCTCAGCCGGCTGGTATCCAGGCCACCGACGATCACCCGGTGGTCGGACCTGGCGCGGGCCGGCTCGTTGCATTCGAAGGTGACCGCCACCAGTTGTTGATCCAGTCCGAGGGCGTAGACGATCTCGGTGGCCGACGGCAACAGCGAAGCGATCCTCATACCGCGAGTGTAGAAACCTCAGGGGCCGGCGTCGGACCTCCGCGCCCGATGCCCGAGCGGCGGGACTGTGAAGCGCTACCCTCGGGAGGGTGTCCGAGCTGCCGATCTCGTCGAAGTACCGAAGCCGTCCGAACGACCCGGTGAGCGACGACGAGCGCGAAGAGCTCTCCCGCCGGATCAACGCTGCCTACACCGAGGGCACTTTGGATCCCGATGACTACCGGCAGCGCCTGGATCGGTTGTTCGCGGCCTCGTCGATGGGCGAGTTGGTTCCGGTGGTGGAGGGGCTGCCGCCGGCACAGACGTATGAGCAGCCGGCGATGGTCGTCCAGACCACCGGCGCGCCGGGGCAGGTGAGTACCTCCAGGAGCGGAACCCGAGCTGCGGCTGTCGCGGTCGGGACCGTCTCGGCGGTCGTCTTGGTGATCGTGATCCTGCTCATCGTCCTGCTCTGAACTCCGAGCCGGCGTCTCGCCCACAGAAGGTGCAGGATCTACCAACACGGCAGTGGCCCGGAAACGACGATGTGCTGGACGAAGCAGACGAGTGCCCGGCCGGGGGATCGATACCGGGACACTCGCCGCCGAGAGCAATCTCTGGTTAAACCAGGCGCCCTCTTTGGCAGCAACCCTCTGGGTGGGTGATCCGCGTGGGAAGTCGGACGACCCGAGTCGCTGCGCTGATTAATGCTACCCCGTTCCCCTGTGCGTTTGGTGATCACGTCGCGAACTGGTGCGCGTCGGGTTAGCGGCCTCCGTCGGCGCCGCCAGGGCGCGTCCGATCACCAATCTTGTCCTTCGCAGGTGACGAATATCTGACGCAGGCCTGGACGAACCAGCGAGGTTTGCCTAACCTAACCTGTGGCGGACGACACGTCGATTCGACTCGCCTGCCCCCGGTCGCGTCGATAGGATCTCGTGGTGCCCAAGCAAGTCATCAGTCCCCAAAAGATCGCGGACCACGTCCGTCGGTTGGGTGACCTGTATCCGCCTATCGCGTTGGACTCGGTCGATCGGACGGTGCTGCGGCCCGACCTGGTCAAGGGCCGGTTCGGGCACGTCATCGACTACCTGGCCCGGGTGGAGCTCGAGGTCGACCGTAACGTTCTCGAACTGCTGGTTCTGCTGCCGGACGTGGACGAGACCAACCGGATGTTCTATGCCGACGTCTGGCAGCCGCAGGAGATCCAGCACGGACTGATCCTGGACCGGTTGCAGCAGGACATCGGGATGGGCCCGGCGCAACCGCACCTGGACGTCTCGATGAAGATCAGGATTTTGGGTGCGCTGGCCAATCTCAAGCCCATCCAGGACATTGCGAAGTTGCTCTACTTCCTCACCGGCGCGAGCACCGAGCGCCAGGCGGTGCTGGCCTACAACGTGATCAACGACGGTATGAAACAGCTGGGCGAGACGGCGATCTCGGAGACGATCGTCACCCCGATCAAGCAGCAGGAGCCTGGTCACTTCGCCTTCTACCAGATGTCGGCGACCTCGATGATCCAGCAGGGTCAGCTCAAGCCCTGGCAGCTCTATCTGGCCCGGGTGCTTCGGGAAAAGACCTACAACTTGGTTGGCACCAACGCGATGAAAAACTACAAGGCCGACATGGGCGGCGTCGTGCTCGACCTCGGGCTGAACGACGACCTGGAGGGTTACGCCCGTGAGATCGGGCGGGTCGAGGCCAGGCTGCTGTGGGCCAATAAGAAGGGGATGGAGGTCCCCAGCTACATCGTCAAGGCGCTGCGGGAGTCGGTCGACCTCTATCGGGAGAAGCTGAGCCGGGAGGCGCCGGCCTTCTGATCCGACCGTGGTCCTACCGTGGGTCACGGTGGTTTGGACGGATCGACGGAACCGGCGGGCCATCTGACGGATCCGAGCAGCAATCAGGATGGGGACGAGAGATGCAGCCCGACGGTAAGCGGACAGACCTGATCGTGCACGAGCAGGAGCCTTTCAACGCCGAGCCGCCGGCTGCGTTGCTGACCGAGCCGCAGACCCGGACGGACACCTTCTACGTCCGCAACCACGGCGGTATCCCAACCTTCACCGACTGGAGCCTCGAGGTGACCGGCGAGGTGGATCAGCCGCTGCGGTTGAGCCTGGACGAGCTCCGGCAGCGCTTCGAGGAGCACCACGTGGTGGCCACCATGCAGTGTGCGGGCAACCGGCGGGCCGGCCTGATCGACGTCCGCGACATCCCCGGCGAAGACCCGTGGGGCGACGGCGCCACCGCCACCGCCGACTGGACGGGGTGTCGGCTCGCCGATCTGCTGGTCGCGGCCGGCGCCCGGCCGACCGGTGCGCACGTCGCCTTCCAGGCGCCGGACGTCTCCGAGATCCCCGATCCGCCGGCTCCGTACGGGTCTTCGATCCCGCTGGCCAAGGCTCTCGCTCCGGAGGTGCTGCTGGCCTGGGCGATGAACGGCGAACCGCTGCTGGCTACCCACGGCGCACCACTGCGGGTGGTCGTGCCCGGCTACATCGGGGCCCGCAGCGTCAAGTGGCTGACCGGGATCCGGGTCCAGGCCGAACCCTCGGACAACTTCTTCCAGGCCACCGCCTACCGGGTGTTGCCGCCGGACGCCGACCCCGCGACCGCCGGCCCCGGCGACGGGATCTCGTTGGGTCCGATCGCGTTGAACTCGGCCATTCTGGTGCCCACCAACGGCGAGCGGGTGCCGGCCGGATCGGTCACCGTGCAGGGTTACGCGGTGGCCGGCGGCGACCGGACCGTGGCCCGGGTCGACGTCTCCGCCGACGGCGGCCGAAGTTGGACGCAGGCCGAACTGGGCCGCGACCAGGGGCCCTGGGCCTGGCGGCAGTGGTCGATCGATCTCCAGCTGAGCGCCGGCGAGGCTGCGATCGTCGCCCGGGCCTGGGACGACACCGCGGCCCAGCAACCCGCCGATCCGGCCGGGTTGTGGAACCCGAAGGGCTACGTCAACAACTCCTGGCCCCGGCTGCGACTTCAGGTTGAGGGCTGAGCCGTGTCGTCGGAGGTGATCGAACTGGCCGAAGGTGCGGCCGGGATCCGGCTCGGCCAGTTCTTGAAGCTCGCCGGGCTCCTCGACTCCGGCGGCGATGCCAAGACCGCGATCGCCGCCGGGGTGGTGTCGGTGAACGGCCGGGCCGAGACACACCGTGGTCGCCAGCTGGTACCCGGCGATGTGGTGTCCGTTTCCGGCCGAGAAGTTCAGGTCGGGCTTGCCGGCTGAGCGCGCTGTGCTGCGACTGGGAATAGCGCCGATGTCGACCCGGTTGTGATGGTGCCGGATGATTCCGCCCGATTTGGGTCGACGCCGGATCCGGCGTAATGTTGCATGTCGGCCACCTTCGGGTGGTCCGCTTGCGTATGTTCGGAAAATGATTGGATCGAGGCGAAGACAGGTATATGGCAAAGAAGGAAGGCGCCCTGGAGTTGGAGGGCACCGTGGTCGAGGCACTGCCGAACGCGATGTTCCGCGTGGAGCTGGCCAACGGTCACAAGGTGCTGGCCACCATCAGCGGCAAGATGCGGCAGCACTACATCCGGATCCTTCCGGCTGACCGGGTTGTCGTCGAGCTTTCCGCCTACGACCTGACTCGCGGTCGGATCGTCTACCGGCACAAGTAAGTCTTACCCCACCAAGTCGAACGGCGCGGGTCGTCCGGCGTGAGCTCGAAAAGGTTGCTCGATGAAGGTCCAGCCGAGCGTCAAGAGAATCTGCGACAACTGCAAGGTGATCCGTCGTCACGGTCGTGTGATGGTGATCTGCAAGACCAACCCGCGCCACAAGCAGCGCCAGGGCTGATCGGCACCGTCGAAGATTCGCACAACTGAAGACGCTTCAACACGAAAAGTGTGACAGCACGGCCGCATCCTGATTTCGGGGTTCGGCCATCACCCTCGGACGAAGGCCGAGGCCCCGGGTGAGATCGGGGACGCGTCACGCCAGACACCTTCGCGGACCGGTCGGAAGACCGTTCGACAACGAAAGGGAACACCTCACCATGGCACGTCTCATCGGTGTCGATCTCCCGCGCGACAAGCGCCTCGAGATCGCCCTCACCTACATCTTCGGCGTCGGTCGTACCCGCGCCCTGGAGACTCTGGAAGCCACCAAGATTAGTGGTGACGTCCGCGTCCATCAGCTCACCGACGATCAGCTGGTCGCTCTGCGCGACTGGATCGAGGCCAACTACCAGACCGAGGGCGATCTTCGCCGCGAGGTCGCGGCCGACATCCGTCGCAAGGTCGAGATCGGCTCCTATCAGGGTCGCCGCCACCGCAGCGGTCTGCCCGTCCGCGGTCAGCGCACCCGGACGAACGCGCGCGGCCGCAAGGGCGCCCGCAAGCCCGTTGCCGGTAAGAAGAAGGCGCGCTGACCCGGCCCCGGCCGGTCAGCTGAACGAGACTCCAGGAAAGAAGAAACCCCATGGCACAAGCAGGACGTGGCGCCGCTTCCAAGAAGGTGCGCCGCAAGGAGAAGAAGAACGTGGTGGCCGGTCAGGCCCACATCAAGAGCACGTTCAACAACACCGTCATCTCGATCACCGATCCGTCCGGGGCGGTCATCGCCTGGGCCTCGGCCGGGACCGTCGGCTTCAAGGGCTCGCGTAAGTCGACCCCGTACGCCGCGCAGATGGCCGCCGAGGCGGCCGGCCGGCGGGCGATGGAGCACGGCATGAAGCGGGTCGACGTCTTCGTCAAGGGTCCCGGCTCCGGCCGTGAGACCGCGATCCGTTCCCTCGGTGCCGTCGGGCTGGAGGTCGGCGCCATCGCCGACGTCACCCCGGTGCCGCACAACGGCTGCCGTCCGCCCAAGCGCCGTCGCGTCTGAGCGCCCGACGACTCACCGACGACATCGCACTGACTGATCGAGAAGGAAACAGATAATGGCTCGCTACACCGGTCCTATGACCAAGAAGTCGCGCCGGCTCGGAACGGACCTGGTCGGCAACGACAAGGCGTTCGAGCGGCGCCCGTACCCGCCCGGCGTGCACGGCCGTGGCCGCACCAAGGACTCGGAGTACTCACTCCAGCTGCGGGAGAAGCAGAAGGCGCGCTACTCCTACGGCGTGCTGGAGAAGCAGCTTCGCCGTTACTACGAGGAAGCTCACCGCAACCAGGGCAAGACCGGCGACGCGCTGCTGCAGATCCTCGAAACCCGACTGGACAACGTGATCTATCGCGCCGGCTTCGCCCGGACCCGTCGGCAGGCCCGCCAGCTGGTGGTGCACGAGCACTTCACCGTCAACGGCCAGAAGGTGAACATCCCCTCCTACCGGGTCAGCCCACACGACGTCATCGACGTCAAGGAGAAGTCCCGCAACGTGCTGCCCCTGGTGGTGGCCCGGGAGACCCACGGCGAGCGGGACGTGCCCGGCTGGATGGATGCGCTGCCCGAGCAGATGCGGGTGCTGATCCACCAGCTGCCGACCCGGGAGCAGATCACCATCGACGTCCAAGAGCAGCTGATCGTCGAGTACTACTCCAAGTAGTCCGGATCTTGCAGGTCCCGCGCCCGTGGCAGATCCTCGGCGCGGCATTCACACCGTCAAATAGTGGTCGGTGTGGGAAGGAACGAAAGTCATGCTTATCGCACAGCGCCCGACTCTGGGCGAAGAGGTCGTCAACGACTTCCGGTCGCGGTTCACCATCGAGCCGCTCGAGCCGGGCTTCGGTTACACGCTGGGCAACTCGCTGCGTCGCACCCTGCTGTCCTCGATCCCGGGTGCAGCCGTTACCAGCATCAAGGTCGACGGCAACCTGCACGAGTTCTCCACCATCGAAGGTGTCGTCGAAGACGTCACCGAGGTGATCTTGAACCTCAAGAGCCTGGTCGTCTCCTCCGAGGAGGACGAGCCGGTGGTGATGTACCTGCGCAAAGCCGGTCCGGGCGCGGTCACTGCGGCCGACATCGCACCGCCCGCGGGCGTCGAGGTGCACAACCCCGAGTTGCACATTGCCACCCTGAACGAGAACGCCCGGCTGGAGATGGAACTGGTCGTCGAGCGCGGCCGCGGATATGTCTCCTCGGTGCAGAATAAGGCGCCGGACGCCGAGATCGGTCGGATCCCGGTCGACTCGATCTACTCCCCGGTGCTCAAGGTCACCTACAAGGTCGAGGCCACCCGCGTCGAGCAGCGGACCGACTTCGATCGGCTCATCCTGGACGTCGAGACCAAGCACGCCATGCGTCCGCGGGACGCCGTCGCCTCCGCCGGACGAACCCTGGTCGAGCTGTTCGGACTGGCCCGGGAGCTCAACGTCGAGGCCGAGGGCATCGAGATCGGCCCGTCGCCGATCGACGAGCAGCTGGCCGCCGATCTGGCCCTGCCGGTCGAGGACCTGAACCTGACGGTGCGTTCATACAACTGCTTGAAGCGTGAGGGCATCCACACGGTCAGCGAGCTGGTGTCGCGCAGCGAGCAGGATCTGCTGGACATCCGCAACTTCGGCTCCAAGTCGATCGACGAGGTCAAGCTGAAGCTGCACGAGATGGGCCTGTCGCTCAAGGACAGCGCTCCAGGGTTCGATCCGCTGACGGCGATCGGCCGCTACGACGACGAGACCGAAGAAGAAGACGTCGACTTCGCCGAGACCGAGCAGTACTGACACACTGCTCGCCGCAGGGGCCGGAGTTCGCTCCGCTCCCGAGGATGAGCTATCCATCACCAAGGGGGCGACCCCGGTAACTCCCCGGGCGTGGCCGGCTCCGGCCGGCGACGTCACGGCCGATGTAGAGAAGAAGAGAGATGCCTACACCAACGAAGGGCCCGCGGCTGGGTGGCAGCCCGTCGCACGAGCGGATCATCCTGGCCAACCTGGCCAGCCAGCTGTTCGAGCACGGCAAGATCACCACGACCGAGGCCAAGGCCAAGCGGCTCCGTCCGGTGGCGGAGAAGCTGATCACCAAAGCCAAGCGCGGTGACCTGCACGCCCGCCGCACGGTGATGGCGACGATCCGGGACAAGAGCGTCGTGCACGTGCTCTTCACCGAGATCGCTCCGACCTTCGCCGAGCGCGACGGCGGCTATCTGCGGATCACCAAGGTCGGTCCGCGCAAGGGCGACAACGCCCCGATGGCGCAGATCGAGCTCGTGACCGAGTCGGTAGCCGACTCCAAGACGGCCAACGGCAAGGTGGCTCCGGCCAAGAAGTCCGCGCCCGCCAAGAAAGCCGCCTCGGCGGCTCCGGTGGTTGAGACTTCGGCGGACGAGGCTCCGGTGGTTGAGACTCCGGCGGACGAGGCTCCGGCGGCTGAGACTTCGGCGGACGAGTCGGCAGTCGAACAGACAGCTTCCGACGAGTCGGTGGCAGCCGGCAGCACCGAGGAGTCGACGACTGAGTCGAGTACCGAGGAGTCCGACACCACGGATGGGGCCGACAAGGCCTGATCTGCTCGGACACGTTCGACGAGACGCCGAACGGCGGGTGCCCTGCGGGGTGCTCGCCGTTCGGCGTTTTCTGGTAGTCCAACGTGTCTCACCGGGAGGGGCTCGGTAACCTGCCCGCATGCCTACGCTCTTGCATCTGGATTCTTCGGCCGACCTCGCTCGTTCCCGTTCGCGAGCGATCACGGCGGCCTTCGCCGAGGCGTGGGCCGCGACGTCAGCCGACCACGACGTGGTGCACCGGGATCTGCATCGCGACCAACTGCCGCACCTGGCCGATCCGGAGCAGCACTGGGCTCATGCGCTGCGGCTGCCGGAGGCCGACATTCCGGCTCGGGCGGAAGCGATCCAACAGTCTGTGCTGGACGACCTGCTCTCCGCCGACGCGGTGGTGATCGGTGTCCCGACCTACAACTACTCGATGCCCTCGACCCTCAAGGCCTGGCTGGACTGCATCCACGTGCCCGGGGTCACCACCATGGCCGACGGGGTCGGACCGCTGGTCGGACGTCCGGTCGCCCTGGTCAGCAGCAGCGGCGCGACCTATGATCCAGGCACGCCGACCGCTGACTGGAACCACGCGATCCCGCCGCTGCGGATCGTCCTGGGCGACTCGCTCGGCATGTCGGTCAGCGTGATCAGCTGCACTCGCACCCTGGCCGACCGGGTGGCCGACATGGCCGATCAGCGCGGCCAGGCGGATGCGGAGTTCGAGGCGGCACGGAGCAGGGCTGTGGCGTTGGCGTCCGAGCTGGCCGGGGTGACGTCTGGTCAAGCGTGATCCGGCGACGGGGGAGCATTCGGCCGGCCAGGAGAATCAGGCCCGCCCAGCGCGCCGGACGGCGACCACGATGATCAGGACGGGCACCGCGACCAGCGCTGCGGTGGCCAGCGGAGACAGCTGTTTGACCCGCGCCTTCGCCTGACTGGCCTGGGCTGCGGCCAGATCGCGAGCCTCGGCGGCCCTGATCTTCGCTTCGTCGGCCAGCCGCTCGGCCTTCATCTTCGCCTCGTCCAGGGTGGCCTCGGCCTGACCCTTGACGTCGGTCTTCGTCGCCAGCGCCTGCACCGAGTTACTGAGACGGTCCCGGCTGGTGGCGATATCTGCCTCGATCTTGTCCTGATCGGCGTTCTTCTTTCCTACGCTGCTCATCTCTGCGCCTTTCGCTGGTCGGGCGAACGTCACTTCCACCGTAGCGAGGGGTTCCTCCGGCACGACAGGCGCGGCCCTTCCGGGCGCTGAGTTCCCCCAGGAGCCCGGTTCGGCCGGCCCGACCGGGCCGCCTCGCGAACACCTGACTTGTGTCGGGCGGGCGTTTCTCCTGTAATCGAACAGAACATGAATACAGCTGCATCATGAACTCGGGGGATGGCGACGACGACACAATCGATGCGCCTGGCCAGCTGGATTCCCTGAGTCAGCTGGACGGTCAGCTCCAGCAGTTGAAGAGCCAGCTCGGTCGTGAGCCGGGTGGACTGCCTGGCGCGGAGTTGCTGGAGTCCACCCCGCCTATTCGAACGGTTCAGCAATTGCCTCTCGAGGAGGCCGTGACGACCACGGTGCACGTTTCCCCGAGCGGCTAAGCACTCGAGCTCGGCCTGCGGCACCGAATCGCCAGCAGGAATCAGACGTTGGCCCTGATGGCCCGAGATCAGGCATGCACCTTTCCCAGGGTGCGATCATCCGTCTCAATGGTGCGATCGTCACCACATCCAAGACCGGCAGCATGGCGGCGAGAACAATATGGGCAACCTGACCCTGTTATGCCGTTATCCCGACCGGCGGTTCGAACAACACGGCTGGCAGTGTCGGATGATAGCCGGGCTGCCGCACTGGATTCCGCCCGAGTCGATCACCACGGCGGTCGCGGCTGGGTCGGCGTCACCACCTGACACTGCGGACCTCGTCGGTGCTCCGACACGACTTCGGTTCTGACAGTTGCACGGTCGGATCTTAGGCCGGGCGACCATCGGAGCAAGACGGTCAGTGGCTTCGGCGAGAATGCTGCTGTGCTCTTCACCCGGCTGGCCGAGACCTGGCAGGCGCTCGTCGCAACTCGGTCGCGCAACGCCAAGCGTGACATCATCACCGGATTGCTGCGCGAGGCGATTGATCCGGACGAGGCGACCGACGCGGTGACCGGCGAGGCGACCGACGAGGCGACCGACGAGTTGGCGATCGTGATCAGCTATCTGTCCGGTTCTCTGCGGCAGCGCCGGACCGGGGTCGGTTGGCGGACGCTGTCCGACCCGCCGCCGCCGGCGTCGGAACCCGGGCTGACGGTGACCGAGGTCGACGCGGCGTTCGGCGCGATGGCCTTACTGGCCGGTCCGGGGTCGGCGGCCGAACGGGCCGCTCACGTGCGCGCGCTGTTCGCTCGCGCTACCGAGGTCGAGCAGGAGCTGCTGCGTGGCTTGGTGTTCGGTGAGGTGCGCCAGGGTGCCTTGGAGGCGGCCGTGCAGGACGGGCTGTCAACGACCTTCGACGTACCGGTGGCCGCGGTCCGTCGGGCGGCGATGTTGTTGGGCTCGACCGAGGCCGCTGCGAAGGTGCTGCATGCCGACGGCCTGGCCGGGCTGGATGGCGTGATGCTCCAGGTCGGAATCCCGGTTCAGCCGATGCTGGCCGCGAGCGCTCCCGATGTGACCTCTGCCCTGGCCAAGTCGACACCGCCGGTCGCGGTGGACAGCAAGTTGGACGGGATCCGCGTCCAGGTGCACAAGGACGGCGAGCAGGTGCGGGTCTACACCCGCAGCCTGGACGAGATCACCCCTCGGTTACCCGAGGTGGTGGCCGTGGTTCGCAGCGTTGCCCTTCAACAGAACTGGTGTTGGACGGCGAGGCGCTGGCGTTGCGATCCGACGGTCGGCCCGAGTCGTTCCAGCTGATCGCCTCGCGGACCGCCACTCAGCCGACGTGGCCGGTTCGGCCGAACGACTGCCGCTGCAGGCTTACTTCTTCGACCTGCTGCGGATCGACGACCGCGATCTGCTGGACGAGCCGCTGTCGGACGGATCGAGCGATGAACGCGGCGCTGCCGGCTGACCTGATCGTGCCCCGGGTGATCACCGACGATCCCGCCGGGCCGGAAGCGGCCTACGAAAACGCCGTCAGGCTCGGCTTCGAGGGGGTGGTGGTGAAGAACCTCGAGGCGCCCTATGCCGCCGGTCGTCGCGACTCGGCCTGGGTCAAGGTCAAACCGCGGCACACCTTCGATCTGGTGGTGATTGCGGTCGAGTGGGGTCACGGCCGGCGGCAGGGCGTGCTCTCCAATCTCCACCTTGCCGCCCGGGACGCCGAGAGCGGGTGAACTGATCATGCTGGGTAAGACGTTCAAGGGATTGACCGACCAGCTGCTGACCTGGCAGACCGAGCACTTCTTTCCATCGAGACCCGTCGCACGGCGGGTCCATCTACGTCCGGCCAGCACCGTGGTGGAGATCGCCTTGACGGGCTGCAGCGTTCCAGCCGATATCCGGGTGGGGTCGCTCTCCGGTTCGCCCGGGTGCTGCGCTACCGGGAGGACAAGACTGCTGCAGAAGCTGACACCCTGCAGACGGTGAAGGCCCTCTTGGGCTGATCCCCGCCCGGATCTCGAGATCTGGCCTGGTCCGGATGTCGCGTTGGTGATAACCGCCCAGCTTGCCTGGCAAAGCTGAAACTGGTCCGCGACTCGGGCACCTCGGCGCCAGATCGGACGCACCGCCGCCCGGCCATGTCCGTGCGCTCCTCCGCCATCGGGGGCGCCGGGGGATCGAGCTGCTCCCGGCGCAGCGGGCGATCTCAGTGTGGCATTTGGTTAGGACAGTTTCCGTGCCCAGCCCCGAGCGTCCATCGGCGAGGTCGATCAGCAGCCTGACCAGCAAAGACACTCTCGGCCTGAGCATCGGATGATGGATTGCTGAGTTGATCATGAGCGGCCGGTTGATGATCATCGTCGCTGCGCGATGCTGATCACAAGTCAGCATCAAATCAGGCAGCCGTATGTCTGCTCTTGATCTTCACGGCATGGGGAGTAGCGTCAGCGCCACACCACGTGTCACATCACGTTCTCCACATCGACGCAGCTGCGAGGAGACCCGATATGCAACCAGTACAAGCATTCCGGCGGGGGATCGGTCGGTGAGCGCGGCCACGATCACGGCGGCCGCCGGGCAGACCAACGCCGACCCGAGCCAGGTAGCGGGAGAACAAGCCGTCGGGCCGCGAGATCAGAACCGCGTTCGGGTTCCTGCTCCCCAGCCTGATCGGCGTCGTGGTGTTCCTGCTGATCCCGGTGGTCATCGTGATCGTTCTCAGCTTCGTGAACTGGGACCTGTTGACCGCGCCCACGTTCGCCGGAGTGTCGAATTACGTCAACATCTTCCGTTACGACGGCGTCGGTCACTCGCTGCTGGTCACCGGCTATTACGTGTTGTTGAACATCCCGGCCCAGACCGTCATCGCGCTGGCGCTGGCCGTGCTGCTGAACCGGAAACTCCCGGGGGCCGGTTTCGTCCGGGTGCTGTGCGTGCTGCCCTATCTGGCCACGCCGGTGGCCATGGCGGTGGTCTGGAACTGGTTCTTCGACCCGAGCACCGGGATCGTCAACACGGTGCTCGGTTTCGTGGGGATCAGCGGACCCAGCTGGCTCTCCTCGAACGTCTGGGCGATGCCGGTGGTGGCGTTCGCCAACATCTGGCAGTACGTCGGCTACAACATGTTGTTCTTCCTGGCCGGACTGCAGGCGGTCCCGGGCGCACTGTACGAGGCGGCGGCGATCGACGGCGCCTCCAGGGCCACAGCAGTTCTTCTCCATCACGTTGCCGCTGCTGCGACCGACCATGCTGTTCGTCCTGGTCACCGGGGTGATCGGCTCGTTCCAGGTCTTCGACACCGTCTACGTGCTGACCAACGGCGGGCCGGGTAATGCCACCGAGGTGATGAACTCGCTGATCTACAAGTCGGCCTTCGTCGGCTTCCGGATCGGGGCGGCCTCGGCGATGAGCGTGGTGCTGTTCGTGGTGATCCTGGCCATCACCATCGCCCAGTTCGCCTACTTCCGTAACCGCACCACCTACGAGATGAACTGAGGAGCGGCAGCATGGCTACCCAGACCCTTGTTCCGACGGCCACCGCTGTGACCGTCGACGTCGGCCCGCGTCGTCGGCCGACCACCCCGGCCCGGGTGATCCGGCTGGTGGTGTTCTACCTGTTGCTGGTCATCATCGCGCTGGTGTTCATCACGCCCTACCTGTTCAGCCTGAACGCCTCGTTCAAGCCGCTGTCGACGATCCTCTCCGACCAGGCGTGGGTGCCGGCGCGATCGCTGTCGCTCACGAACTTCCGTGACGTGCTGGCGTCGAACTCGTTCGGGACCTACCTGGCCAACACGGTGCTGATCACCGTGATCATCACCGTCGGGCAGGTGTTCTTCTCGCTCATGGGCGCCTACGCCTTCGCCCGGCTGCGCTTCCCGGGCCGAGACGCGTTGTTCTGGCTGTACCTGAGCATGCTGATGGTGCCGAACGTGGTCACCATGATTCCGCTCTACGTGATGATGGACCAGGCTCATCTGCTCAATACCTACTGGGCCCTGTTCCTGCCCTACACGCTGGGCACGCCGTACGCGGTGTTCCTGATGCGACAGTTCTTCCTGACCTTGCCGAGCGAGATCATGGAGGCGGCCCGGCTCGACGGCTGCTCCGAGCGCAGCATCCTGTTCAAGATCCTGATCCCGCTGGCCCGCCCGATCATCACCACCGCCGCGCTGCTGGCGTTCGTGTTCAGCTGGAACAACTTCCTCTGGCCGCTGATCGCCACCAACTCCAACGACCTACAGGTCGCCACCGTCGGCCTGGCCAACCTCAAGTCCAGTTTCGGCACCCAGTGGAACCTCATCCTGGCCGGCTCGATCGTCGTACTGATCCCGCTGGTGATCCTGTTCGTGATCTTCCAGAAGCAGATCGTGAACTCGATCTCGCTGAGCGGTACGAACCGATGACGCCGCGACGCCCGACGTCGATGAGCCGTCGACAGCTGCTCGCCGCCCTCGGCGGCGCGGCCGGTGCGGTCGCCGGGGCCAGCGTGTTGGGCGGCTGCAGTAACGCGGCCGCGCGCTGGGGTTTCTCAGGCAACCCCGACACGGCGAAGACGAATCTCACCTACGCGCTGTGGGACACCTACCAACAGGAGGGCTACCAGAAATCCATCGACCGGTTCACCGCCGACCATCCCGACATCTCGGTGACCATCCAGCAGATTCCCTACGGCAGCTACGCACCGAAGATCACGGCGTCCTTCATCTCCGGCAACGCACCCGACCTGTTCTGGGTGAACACGCCGTTCCTGGCCAACTGGATCGAGCAGAAGATCGTCAGCGACGTCACCGATCGGGCGAGCGCGGCCAACATCGACCGGTCGATCTACGTCGAGGGCCTGGTCGAGTTGCACGAACGCAACGGGCGGCTCTACGGCCTGCCGAAGGACTGGGACACGATCTGCTTCTACTACAACAAGACCTACTTCGACAAGATCGGGATCAGCGCCCCGTCCGAGCAACTCTCCTGGTCGCCGGACGACGGCGGCACCTTTCTGCCTTTCTGAAGTCGATCACCACCGACGGGGAGGGCCGGCGCGCCAACCAGGCCGGGTTCAACCCGAACAACATCGTCGTCTACGCACTCGGCAACACCAACGATCCGCAGTCCGGTTACGGCAACTATCTCGCTGCGAACGGCGGCGCGTTCATTCCGGAGCCGTTCGCGGACACCACGGTGCTGAACTCCGCGCAGAACCGTCAGACGATGACGTTCCTGGCCCAGACACTGCGCGACGAGCACGTCCAGGTCCCGTACGGTGAACTCGGTCCGAACGCCGACGGCTCGGCCGCGCTCACCCTGTTCGCCCAGGGACGACTAGCTCTGTTCCAGGCCGGGGACTGGAACACCTCGGCGGTCAGCGAGCTGACCAGTCAGTTCGAGGTCGGGACCTTCCAGCTGCCGGCCGGACCGCAGGGCAGCTACTCGGTGTTCAACGGACTCACCGACGGCATGTCCACCGCGACCGAGCACCCCGACCGGGCCTGGCAGTTGGCTGAGTGGCTGGGCGGGGCGGATTCCCAGCGAATCATGGGATCCGGCGGCTACATCTGGCCGGCGATCGAGTCGCTCGACCCGATGTTCGCCGACTACTGGAAGAGTAAGAACGTCGACGTCAGCGCCTTCCTCACCGCGTCCCAGGGCAAGAAGATGCTCTACCCGGTGGCTGAGGGGATGGCCGAGGCGGTCACCGACGTGCAGAGCCGACTGGCGCCGATGTTCTTCGGCACCGAAGGGGTGGCGACCGCCCTGGCCGACGCCGAGCAGGCGGCGAACTACCGGATCTCCGGACAGCCCTGACGCAGCGGACGAGACCGACGACAAAGATCGCGTTGACGCCGAAGCTGAGCGCGGGTTCGGCGCGGATGGACCGTGCCGACCAGCGCAGCACCCGGTCACCCGCTGCGGTGTCGTATCGGGCGGCGTCCGGCGCGGCCGAGCTCATCGGAATCGTCCTCGGCGCGGTGGTCGGGTGGGAGACGATCTGCGCACGCGAACGACGAACGGCGCCCAACCGAGGTTGGACGCCGTTTCGAGGAGTTACCTGCCGCGTTCGCCGAACGCCGTCAGCGGCCGGATCGCGTGCTCAGGGCTTGATCAGACCTTGGGTCTGCGAGCGGGCGGCGGCGAAACGGGCCTGCGCGTCGGCCCAGTTGGCCACGTTCCACCACGCCTTGATGTAGTCCGGCTTCACGTTCTTGTACTGCAGATAGAACGCGTGCTCCCACATGTCCAGGACCAGGATCGGGATCTGGGCCGCCGGTAGGTTGCCCTGCTGGTCGTAGAGCTGCTCGATCAGCAGCTGCTGGCCCAGGGTGTCGTAGACCAGCATGGACCAGCCGGAGCCCTGGATGGCGGCGGCGTTGGCCTCGAAGTGAGCCCGGAAGGCGTCGAAGCTGCCGAAGGAGTCGTCGATCGCCGCGCCGAGGTCGCCGTCGGGCTTGTCGCCGCCGTTCGGGGACAGGTTCGGCCAGAAGATCGAGTGGTTGATGTGGCCACCGAGATTGAAGGCCAAGGTCTTCTGCAGGCCGCCGACGCTGCCGAAGGAGTTCTTCTCCCGGGCCTCGGCCAGCTGGTCCAGCGCGCCGTTCAGAGCCGGTGACGTAGGTGGCGTGGTGCTTGTCGTGGTGCAGTTGCATGATTTCGCCGGAGATGTGTGGCTCCAGCGCGCTGTAGTCGTAGGGAAGATCGGGCAGTTCGTACTTCGCCATAGAGAATCGAGTCCTATCGGATCGGTGTCGGACATCGCACGATCGCGAATGAATTTCATCCTAGGGCTCGACCGGGATGCTCCCGAGGGCGGGCTCGGCGGCTCAGGACTTCAAGCTTGGTTGAGATAGTGTGCGATCGCCGGGTCGGCCGCGGATCCGTGGCCCGGGCATGGACCGCCTGTGCGCCTCTATCGCCGGCGGCCCGGATTCGTGTTCACTGGTGGCATGTCCTCACCCCCGGCGGCGTCTTCACCTTCGGCGGCAGCGCCGTCATCCGCGCACGGACATCCGGCTCGGTCCACCGCCCTGTCGTTGCACGGACTGACCAAGCGCTTCGGCCGCAAGCTCGCCGTCCACGACCTCGAACCTGGAGGTCCGCGCCGGCTGCATGTTCGGTCTGGTCGGCCCGAACGGGGCCGGCAAGACCACCACCTTGTCGATGGCCACCGGTCTGCTGCGTCCGGACGCCGGCCGGGCCGAGGTGCTCGGGTCACGACGTCTGGTCCGATCCGGCGGCGGCCAAACGGCTGATGGGCGTGCTGCCGGACGGGATGCGGCTCTTCGACCGGCTCAGCGGCCGGGAGCTGCTCTACTACGTCGGACGGCTGCGTTCGGTACCGGAGGCCGACATCGTCTCGCGTTCCGACGAGCTGCTGGAGACCCTCGGGCTGGCCGAGGACGCGAACGAGCTGGTGGTCGACTACTCGGCCGGGATGACCAAGAAGATCGGCCTGGCCTGTGCGCTGATCCACGCCCCGCGGCTGCTGATCCTGGACGAGCCGTTCGAGGCGGTCGACCCGGTCTCGGGTGAGGGCATCCGGCGGATCCTGCGCGGCTACGTCGGCTCCGGCGGCACCGTGGTGTTGTCCAGCCACGTGATGGAACTGGTCGAGAGCCTCTGCGACGAGCTGGCGGTGGTCGCCGAGGGCCGGGTGCTGGCCCGCGGGACGCTGGACGAGGTCCGGGCCGGGGAGTCGCTGCAGCAGCGGTTCCTCGACCTGGTCGGCGTGGAGGCAGGCGGATCGGAGGCGCTGGCGTGGTTGCGCTCATCGTCCGTCTGAAGCTGACCCTGCTGCGGAACAGCCTGCGGCGTAGCGTCTGGCGGACGGTCGGTCTGATCTTCGGCATGGTCTACGCGCTGGTCCTGGTGGTGGGCGCGTGATCGGGCTGGTCGCCCTGCGGCTGGACCTCGATGATCTTCACCGCCGACCTGACCGTGGTCGCGTTCAGTGTGTTGACCATCGGCTGGATGGCGCTGTCGGTGCTGGTGTTCGGGGTGGACGAGACGGTCGACCCGGGCAAGTTCGCGCTGCTCCCGGTTCCGGCTCGAGGCTGCTGCCCGGCATGTTCGTGGCCGGACTGGTCGGCAGCCCGGGCATCGCCACCGTGCTGGTCGGGCTCGGCCTGGTGCTACCTGGGCCCGCGGCGTGACTGCTGGTGGTGGCCGCCGTCTTCGCCTTCGTCGCTCGGGCGTGGCCACCTGCTTCCTGTTGGCCCGGACGGCAACGTCCGCCTTCGCCCAGGCCCTCGCCTCGCGCCGGTTCCGGGACTTCGCCGCGGTAGCGCTGGCCCTGTTCGGCGCGGTGGTTGCGCTGGTCGCCAACGCCGTCGGCAACTATTCGGGCTTCCATCCCGAACTGATGCGCCAGCTGCTCGGACGAGCGGCCGTCGTGCTGGGCTGGACGCCGTTCGGCTGGAGCTGGGCGATTCCGGCCGAAGTCGCCCGCGGTCACGGCTGCTGGCCTGATTCATCTGCTGCTGGCCGCAGCCCTGGTCGCGGCGCTGTGGTTGGCCTGGGCCTACTTCCTCGGCCGCAGCCTCACCTCACCGCTGGACGGCGGCGGCGGCGGAACGGCCCGCAAGGTCTCCGATCGCAACATCTGGAACCGGATCTTTCCGGCCACGCCGGCCGGGGCGGTCGCCGGCCGGGCGATGCGCTACTGGCGGCGCGATCCGCGCTATCTCACCAGCCTGGGCGCGCATCTGCGTCGGCCCCGCTCGTCATCGTGGTCACCCAGCTGGCCAACCCGAACGGGCTGAAGCCGCTGATCGCCTTCGCGCCGGTCTTCGTCACGCTTGTTCCTCGGCTCGATCATCGCCTCGGACATCTCCTATGACGGCAGCGCGCTGTGGACCCACATCAGTTCCGGTATCCGCGGCGCCGACGACCGGCTCGGACGGGTGCTGTCGACCAGCCTGGTCATCGTCCCGATCGTGGTGGTGATGGTGGTGGTGACGACGATCGTCAGCGGGCGGATCGACTATCTGCCGCGGGTCGTGGCCGTGCTGCTCGGCGTCGGCCTGATCGGTCTCGGGGTCGGCAGCTGGGCCGGGGCGATCTGGCAGGCCCCGGCGCCACCGCCCGGGGCCAGCCCGTTCGCCAAGAACGAAGGCGGCGGGGTGGCCGCACTGCTCTCGTTCGGCATCACCACCGGGATCACGATGGCCCTGTCGCTGCCGACCATCGGACTCGTGGTCGGCTCGTTCTTCGTGCCCTGGCTCGGCTATCTGGGCATCGCGGTCGCCGCGGTCAGCGGGGTGATCGTGCTGCGGATCGGGATCCGCAAGGGCGGGGCGCGGCTGGACCGGCGCTGGCCCGAGGTGCTGAGCGCGGTGACGTCGAAGAACTGAGCGGTCTACGCATGAACAGCCAGCTGGGCCGGAGCTGGAAACGCAAAGAGCCTCTCCCGGTTGCCCGGGGAGGCTCGTGCGGCTGCGGCGTTCTGACGCCGACAGCGGGGCGATCGTGGACCTCAGTTGTTGGTGAGGTCGTCCTTCAGGTTGCCGAGCGCCCTCTTTGACGTCGCCGCCGACCTGCTTGCCCTTGCCCGACATCTGGTCGCCCTGGCCCTCGGCCTCGAGGCTCTCGTTGTCGGTCGCGTCGCCGAAGCCTTCCTTGATCTTGCCGCCGACCTCTTCGAGCTTGCCCTTGATCTTGTCGCCTGAAACCATGTTGCTCCTCATCATCGGGGGCTTCCGGTCTCGGAAGACCTGGCTCTACTTTACCGGCCGCCGTCAGGCCGGCAAGAGCGCCCGGTCCCCGGCTTTGCCCTGGTCCCGGTCGTCGCTCAGGAAGGCCAGGCTCGACGCTGAGGACGCGGAAGCCCTTGGCGCTGGCCGTCCGCTCGCACCGATAGCCCTGGTCGTTCAGCCAGGACTGCAGCGAGTCGGCACCCAGATTGCGCCCGACCACCAGCCGGGCCACGCCGTCGGGGGCCAGTCGGGGCAGCCAGTCGAGCAACAGATCGTGCAGGGCGGTCTTGCCGATCCGGATCGGCGGGTTGGACCACAGCTCGGCATAACGGGTCTGTGCCTCGATCTGCTCGGGCCGGACGGCGCGCACCCGGTCTCCGACCCCGGCCCGGGCGGCGTTCTCGGCGCACAGCCGCAGCGCCCGATTGTTCACATCGACCGCGTCCACCCTCAGGGCGGGCGACTGGTCGGCCAGAGCGACGGCGATCGGCCCCCAGCCGCAGCCGAGATCGCAGAGCAGCCCCGGAGCCGGTCGGCGGCGGGCACTCGCGGAACAGGACCGCCGTGGCCGGATCCAAGGCCCTGGTGGGAGAACGTGCCGGTCGCGGTGGTGAAGCGGT
>CAVQDD010000009.1:0-411202 GCA_963711185.1 uncultured Actinomycetota bacterium
AGATCGATAGCGGCATTGGCATCGGCATCGCTATCGGCCAGGTCACCGGGACCGCCGGTCGGGGTATCTGACCTGGTCGGAGGCATTTTCAGCACCAGTGACGACCACTGCGCCCGCCCCTGGCCGCGGGGCGAATCGAGAGGCGTCGGAACGCGGCGATGGCGGGCTCCCCGGGAGGGAACCCGCCATCGGCGGTACTGCTGGATCAGCGCGCGCCGGGGGTCATGCCGCCGGAGCGAACTGCGGTCACTTGACGGTGACGGTGGCGCCGGCGGCCTCGAGGGCCTCCTTCGCCTTGGCGGCGGCGTCCTTGGCCACCCGCTCCAGGATCGGCTTCGGCGCGGCCTCGACCAGGTCCTTGGCCTCCTTCAGGCCGAGGCTGGTGAGGGTCCGCACCTCCTTGATGACCTGGATCTTCTTGTCGCCGACCGACTCGAGGATGACGTCGACCTCGTCGCTCTCCTCCTCGGCGGCGGCAGCGCCGTCGCCTCCACCGGCGGACGGGGCGGCGGCCACGGCCACCGGAGCGGCGGCGGTCACGCCGAAGGTGTCCTCGAACTGCTTCACGAACTCGCTGAGTTCGATCAGGGTCATCTCCTTGAAGGAATCAAGGAGCTCGTCGGTGCTGAGCTTCGCCATGGTGGCGTCCTTCCTAGTTGTTTTTCGGCAGCGGCTGCGGCTGCGTCGGTGGTGTTCGCATCCGCAGCGGGTGCTGCCTCAGTTTCGTTGCTGTCTGCTTCCGGTGTCGCAGCGTCCGATGCTGCGGCGTTCTCGGGTGCCGGGGCTGCAGCTCGGCAGTACCGGCTCCGCCGATCAGTGCGGGATCCTCGTCGCCGCACTCTGCAGGGCACCCATCACGCGGGCGGCCTGGGCGAGCGGTGCGGCGAACAGGGACACGGCCCCCTGCAGGGTGGCCTTCATGCCACCGGCGAGCTTGGCCAGCAGGACCTCACGCGACTCGAGATCGGCCAGTTTGCCGACCTCGTCGGAGCTGAGGACGTTGCCGTCGAGCACGCCGCCCTTGATCACCAGAAGCGGGTTCGCCTTGGCGAAGTCACGCAGACCCTTCGCGACGATGACCGGGTCACCGTCGATGAAGGCGATCGCTGTCGGGCCGACGAGGTGATCGTCGATCCCGTCGATTCCGGCCTGCTTGGCCGCGATCTTGGTCAGGGTGTTCTTCGACACGGCGTAGGTCGCGTCGTCACCGAGCGAGCGACGCAGATTCTTCAGCGCCGCCACGGTGAGCCCGCGGTACTCGGTCAGCACGGCGCCGTTGGAGTTGGTGAACCTGATTCGTCAACTCCGCGACTGCGGCTGCCTTGTCAGGCCTCGCCATGAGTCTCCTTCCACTTCTCTCGTTGAGCCGAGGACTGGCGGAGCGAACGCACACGAGGAGTGTGATCTCGGGCTGAAGGCCATCCCGGGGAAGTGCCCCGGGCAAGAAAAAAGCCCCGGTGCATAGGCGGCACGGGGCGAGACGAACGATCATCTTCACCGTCCGGGACCGGTTGGATCCGGTCGCACTCACTGCTGTGTTCAACCTACGCGGGCACTCCGTCGACGGAGTCTTCAGATCGAGTCGATCAACCAGCGGTCTTCGGCGCTGACAACGGTACGGCGCCGGAGCGGGTCGGGCAAATCCCGCCGGGTCGAGTGGCAGAGCCCGGCCCCCGATCCGGCCCGGCCGAGCTGCCGCAGGTCGGCGTTCCGGGGTCGTCACATCGACGAATGAGCCTTCGGTGCTTTCTGCACAGGAGATACACAGAGAGCCCTCAGATTGGGCCCGCGCCCGGCGGCGTGACCAAATCGTGATCAAATCGTCGAGTCAACGGTGATCTGAGCGTGACACGCCGATGCATCATCGCGCTCGGTCGTCAACCTCGACCCCTGAGACAGCCCGAAAACGATCCTGAGAAATTACGAAATTTGCCCCTCAATGTCTCGGCTGGATAACGTGCGCCAGCGCTACGACGACGTACGCACCAATCGAGAGCGCGGTACGGCCCCATCCAGGGGCTGGCGCACACTGACGAGGGGGTCGGAAATGCAAGGCAACGAGCAAAGTACGAAAGAAAGACGGTCGGTTCCGACCGTTGCACGACGGGGCGAGGGGCTGGCACCGCGCAGCCACACCGCTCCCCGCAGAAGCCTGACGCCGATCACGACCGGGCCTGCGATCACCGGGCACGGCGTGGCCAGGGCCGCAGTCGGCCTCACCGCCGGAGTCGCTCTGACCGCCGGGCTCACGGCGGGTTCGATGCATGCTGGAGTCGCCGGCCACCGCGTCCGCGAGCACCAGCTGCAAGGCACCGAGCACCATCGTCACGGTCAGCGTGACCTCCGGGAGCAGCGCCGGCCGGGCTGCGGCCAGTTGCCTGCACGCGGCGGGCCACTCGGCGAGCTCCGGCGGCGTCAAGGCCTTCCAGAAGTCGGTCCGGCTGAGCCAGACCGGACGGGTCGACCACGCCACCTGGGCCGCACTGTTGGCCCGCGGCCCGCAGACCCGCCTGCACGAAGGTAAGACCGGTGCGGCCGTCACCCGGCTGCAGGGCGCACTGAAGGCGCTCGGCTATTCGACGCCGGTCAACGGCCGGTTCGGCGCCACCACCAAGCGGGCCGTCCAGGCGGTACAGACGAAGGAGCACTGGTCTCGGACCGGCATCGCCGGCGGTGGCACCTGGTCCTTCCTTCAGCACGGCGGCCACTGGTACAAGCCGAAGAAGTACCTACAGCGCTCACGCGTCGTCGTCCAGCAGCAAGGGCGAGCGGGCGTTGGCTTATGCCAAGCGGCAGCTCGGCGATCCCTACCGCTACGGGGCGGCCGGTCCCAACTCCTTCGACTGCTCAGGCCTGGCCATGGCGGCCTGGAAGTCGGCCGGCGTCTCGATCCCGCACCAGACCGGAGCCATATACCGATCGGTCGGACACAAGGTGGGCAAGTCCCGCTGCAGAAGGGTGACCTGGTGTTCTTCTACTCGGGCCGCAGCCACGTGGCGATCTATGCCGGTAATGGAATGGTCATCCACGCGCCGCACACCGGGTCTCACGTGAGCTACATCAAGATGAAGTACATGCCGTTCAACGGCGCCGTTCGTCCCAGCTGAAGCATCCGCTAGCAGAAGCCGATCCTCCTCGGCGATCTCAAGCTGAGCCACGACCCTCCACCCGTCTCGGGTGGAGGGTCGTTGCGCGTCCGGCACCGCAAGCCCCGACGCGAACCCTAGGGTTGGCCCATGCCGATCCGTGCCGCCCGGGAAAATGATCTTGATCTGCTGCTGGAGTTGATCAAGGAGCTGGCCGACTACGAACGGTCGGCGGACCTAGGTCCGGGCCACCCCCGAGCGGCTGGCCGCGGCGTTGTTCGCTGATCATCCCGCCGTGTTCGCGGTGATCGCCGAGACCGAGCAGTACGAACCGGTCGGTTTTGCGCTGTACTTCCTCAACTTCTCAACCTGGGAGGGGGTTCACGGGATCTATCTGGAAGATCTGTTCGTCCGGCCCGCCTTTCGTGGGCAGGGCTTCGGCTCGGCTCTGATGCAGCACCTGGCCCGGCTGGCGGTCGACCACGGCTACGTCCGGTTCGAATGGTGGGTGCTGAACTGGAACACCCCCGCGATCGAGGTCTACACCGCCCTCGGCGCGCGGCCGATGAGCGAGTGGACGCCGTACCGGTTGAGCGGCCCCGCCTTGGACGAACTCGCGAACCGGCAGCAGACGACGGGTGGCCGGGACCCGCGCTGACCCGCCGTCAGCCGGCCGGTCGGCGCCGCAGGCCGAGCCAGGAGGCCGCCGAGGCGATCACCAGCAGGCCGACCCCGATGATCATCGAGAGGCGGAACCCGTGGGTGAATCCGACCGGCTGGATCGGCGCGGCACCGGACAGCCCGGCCACCGCCGGGATCGTCGCCACCGCCAACAGCCCGGCCGAGCGGGCCACCGCGTTGTTGATCCCGGACGCCGCCCCGGCCTGCGCCGCCGGTGCCGCGCCGAGGACTGCCGCGGTGAGCGGCGCGACCGTGCAGGACAGACCCAGCCCGAGGCAGCAGGCGGCGGGCAGGACGTCAGTCAGATACCGGGCGTCCGGTCCGACCCGCAGGGCCAGGGCGAAGCCACCGGCGGCCAGCAGCGTCCCGATGCTCATCAGCGATCGCGGTCCGACCCGGTCGCTGAGCGCGCCGAACCGTGAGGACAGGAGCAACATCAGGACGGTCACCGGCAGCACCGAGAGGCCGGCCCGCAGCGGGCTCCAGCCGGCCACCACCTGCAACTGAAGGGCCAACAGGAAGAAGAACACCGACATCGCGGCGTACACGAACAGCGTCACCAGATTCGTCACCGCGAAAACCTGGTCGGCGAACAGTTCCAGCCGGACCAGCGGGTGCCGGACCCGCCGCTCGATCAGCACGAACGCCACTCCGGCCGCGATGCCGATCAGGCCGATTGCGAGCACCCGGACCGTCCAGCCGTCCCGCCCGGCCGCGGTCAGGGCGTAGCTGAGCCCGCCCAGCAGCACCACCACCGAGGCGGTGCCGGGCAGGTCGATCCGCCGCGACGCCTGCTGGTCGCGGCTCTCCGGCAAGTGCCGAATCGCGGCCACCAGGACGAACGCGGCCAGCGGAACGTTGATCACGAACACCCAACGCCAGTTGAAGCCGGTCAGCCAGCCTCCGAGTAGTGGTCCGGCTGCGCTGGCGACCGTGCCCAGACCGGCCCAGACCCCGACGGCGCGGGACCGGTCGGCGGTGGCGAAGGTGGCCGAGATGATGGACAGGCTTCCCGGAGTCAGCAGCGCCGCTCCGACGCCCTGCAGCGCCCGCGCGCCGATCAGCAGCTGCTCGTTCGGGCTGAGAGCACACAACACCGAGGCGGCAGTGAACCAAACCACCCCGAGCAGGAAGATCCGCCGACGACCGAGGCTGTCCCCCAGCACGCCGCCGAGCAGGATCAACGAGGCCAGCGTCAGGGTGTAGGCGTTGGTGACCCACTGCAACGCGGTGAAGCTCGCATCGAACTGCGTGCCGATCCGGGCCAAGGCCAGGTTCACGCCGAGTTGTCGATCATGGCCATCCCGGAGGCCACGATGGTGCTGGCCAGCACCCAGCGGGCGCGGGCCGTCCTCGAGCCGGAGGCCGTCGGTCGCCGTTTCGGCACCTCGGCGCCCCGCTCGCTCGTCCCTTCGGTCGGTGTTGGCCACTGGTCCATCCTGCCCGGCTGGGCGGCGACAGACCTCACGGAGTCCGGGTGGCAACCTACATAGCGGTCTTATATATTGATGGTTATGCAAAGTCGAGAGCGAACGGGTGCGGTGGAGTCACTGGATGTGATCGCCCGCTTCGTCGTCCGCTACACCGCAAACCTGTCCGGGATGAGCATCGCCGCGCTGAGCACCCTCTCCTCGCTGGACGAGGTCGGGCCGATGCGGATCACCGAACTGGCCATCCGCGAAGGCGTCAGCCAGCCCGGGATGACCACCATGGTCAATCGGCTGGAACGGCTCGGCCTGGCCGAGCGCCGGGACGACCCGGACGACGGTCGCAGCGCGCTGATCGAGATCACCGGAGCGGGGGTGGACATGCGCGCCGCCGGCACGCCGGCCGTACCGCGTTCCTGACCGAACTCGTGAGCCGGCTCGACGACCGGAGCGTGGCCTCGCTCTGAGCGGGCCGCACCGGTGCTCGGCCGGTTCGCCGATCGCGCGGCTGTTGCCGGCCGCCCTGGCCGCGCCGCCGCCGAGCGGGCGGGCATCGGCACCGAGTTGGACCGACGCCTCACCACCGTACAGCGACAGATCAGGAGATTGTAGCAGACACCGTCGATCTTCAGGCCGACGCCACCGCGGCGAAACCCACCTCAAGCGTCGAACGCATCGAAAGCAAGCGCAGCTTCTTCGACCAACCGAAATCGGTCTGGGCGGTGACGTTCGCCTGCGTCGTCTCGTTCATGGGCATCGGATTGGTCGATCCGATCCTGCCGACAATGGCCAGCTCAGCTGCACGCCACCCCGGCACAGATCTCGTTGCTGTTCACCAGCTATCTGCTGGTCACCGCGGTGGCCATGCTGGTCACCGGCTGGGTCTCGAGTCGGATCGGGGCCAAGAAGACCCTGATCACCGGACTCATCATCATCGTCGTGTTCGCGGCCCTGGCCGGCTCTTCCAGCGGAGTGAACGGCATCATCGGCTTCCGGGCGGGCTGGGGTCTGGGCAACGCCTTGTTCATCGCCACCTCGCTCGCCGTCATCGTCGGAGCGGCCAGCGGCGGCTTCGAGGGCGCCATCGTGCTCTACGAGGCGGCCCTCGGTCTCGGCATCGCCCTCGGTCCGCTGATCGGCGGCGTACTCGGCGGCATCAGCTGGCGCGGACCCGTTCTTCGGGGTGGCCGTGCTGATGGCGATCGCGCTGGTGCTGGTCTCCACCCTGCTCGCCCCCACGCCCAAACCGGCCGAGACGGGCCTCCATCTGCGCCCCGCTCAAGGCGTTGCGGTATCGCGGCCTGCTGACCGTCTCGTTGACCGCGCTGCTCTACAACTGGGGCTTCTTCACCATCCTGGGCTATGCGCCGTATCCGATGAAGATCGGCGTCCATCAGCTCGGCTTCGTCTTCTTCGGCTGGGGCTTGCTGGTCGCGGCGTTCGCCGTCTTCGTCGCGCCGCGGGCCAGCGGGCCATCGGCACCGCCAAGTCGCTCTACCTGACGCTTGTTCCTGATGTCGCTGGACGTGGCCGCGATCGCCATCTGGGTCGACAAGCCCTGGGTGGTCATCCTCTGCGTGATCATCAGCGGGGCCTTCATCGGGATGAACAACACGCTGGTCACCGCGACCGTGATGCTGGTCGCCCCGGTGCCGCGGCCGACGGCCTCGGCCGCCTACAGCTTCGTCCGGTTCATCGGTGGCGGCGTCGCCCCGTTCGTGGCCGGCACCCTGGCTGCCCGCTACGGCGACCACCTGCCGTTCGCCATCGGTGCCGGAGCCGTCTTCCTCGGCATGATCGTGGCGATGACCGCCCACCGCTACATCAGTCGGGCCGGCCAAGACAGCGGCGAGACCGAGGTCGAACTGGTCGAGGACGAGATCGAGGACGAGCTGAACGCCTTCGAGGGCAACCTGGTGCACGGTCGACTCACCCGTCCGAACGGCTCGCCGCTGAGCGAGGCCGCGGTGACGTTGATTTTTTCCGACGGCACCGAATCCGTCCGCGGCCGGACGGGTGAGGACGGCTCGTTCCACCTGGCGGGAGCCGAGGACGGCAGCTATCTGTTGGTGGCCGCCGCCGCCGGCTTCCACCCCGTCGCCCGTCCCGTCCTGCTGATCGGCGAGCCGCAGGAGTTCACTCTCGCCCCCGAGGTGGCCGGTCGCCTGCAGGGTCGAATTGTCGGCCGGTCGGCCGACGGAGCCGAACAGCCAGCGGCCGCCACCGTGGTGCTACTCGACGAGCGAGGTTCGGTGATCGCCCGTGAGGTGACCGACAATCTCGGTCAGTACGCCTTCGACGGCATCAAGGCGGGGTCCTACACGATGGCCGCCGGAGCCCCGAACTGCCGCCCGAACGTCGAGCTCATCCGGATGCCGGCGGACGAGGTGATCGATCGCGATCTGACGCTGGACGCGGATCCCGGTGTCGGAGGGCCGGCCACCACCGATCTGAGCGATGGCCAACATCCGCGGCACGCTCAGGCCGGTTGATCGGCCGGCCCTGACGAGTTGCTGAAGATCACTGGTCCGGGCAGCCGCCCCGGCAAAACGGCGGGTGATGATCATCGCTATGCAGAGGTCTCTGCCCGGAACCGTGTCCCGGCGGCTGAGGAAGATCATCACCCCGGCGGCGTTGGTCACCGCCGTTCTGCTGGCAGGTTGCAGCTTGCTCGGGTCGGGTGGTGGCGGGGCAGGTTCTGGTCCGACGGGTGGTTCCGGTCCGACGGGCGGGGCGGGGGTGAGCAGTAGCGCAGCAGGCAACCGGCCCAACATCGTCTTCGTCCTCACCGACGACCTGCAACCGAACCTGCTGCGGTTCATGCCGCACGTCCAGGCGCTGCAGAAGGCGGGTTATCGCACCGGCTTCATGGGCAAGTACCTGAACGGCTATCGGCCGACCGATCCGGTGCCGCCGGGCTGGAACGAATGGGACGTCGCCGGGAACGGCTATCCCGAGTTCCACTACGCGTTGAACCAGAACGGCACCGTCCAGCAGTACGGAAACCAGCCGACGGACTACCTGACCGACGTGTTGTCGGGCAAAGCCACCACCTTCATCGACCAGGCGGCCGCGGCCAAGACCCCGTTCGCGCTGGAGGTGGCCACCTTCGCGCCGCACGCCCCGTCCACCCCCGCTCCGCCGTGACGCCGACGCGCTCCCCGGGCTGAAGGCGCCACGCAGCAAGGCCTACGACACCGTTCCGGCCAACGCACCCGGCTGGCTGAAGAACCGTCCGGCGCTGACCGCCCGGCAGCAGCGCGGCATCGACAAGAAGTTCCGGAAGCGGGCCCAGTCGGTGCTGGCCGTCGACCGGATGGTCGGCGCCCTGACCGCCGAGTTGCAGGCGAAAGGGCTGGCGGGCAACACCGATATCGTCTTCAGCTCCGACAACGGCTTCCACATGGGCGAATACCGGCTGCTGCCGGGCAAGCAGACCGCCTTCGACACCGACATCCACGTCCCGTTGGTGATGTCCGGTCCGGGCATCTCGGCCGGCGCCACGGTCCCCTCCCTGACCAGCAACATCGCCCTCGCACCGACCTTCGAGTCACTGGCCGGGGCAAGCGTCGACCCGGGCAGGACCGACGGCGCCAGCCTGCTGCCGCTGCTGCGGGGCAGCCCGCCGAGCGACTGGCCGAAGGCCGTGCTGGTCGAGCACCACGGACCTGATAACGCTTCCGGCGACCCGGACAGACAGGGCCAGAAGAAGGGCCGACCGCCGACCTACGAGGCGGTGCGTACCGCGGACGCGACCTACGTCGCCTACGCCAACGGCGACAGTGAGTACTACGACCTGCGCACCGACCCGCTGGAGCTGGACAACCTGGCGGCCACCGAAAGCGCAACCACCCTGTCGGCGATGCAGCAGACCCTGGTGGCGATGCAGAAATGCGTCGGTCAGACGGCCTGCCGGGCCGCCGCGGTGGCGCACTGACCGACGGCAGCGGGCAGGATGCCGTCATGATCTTCATCGTCGTCAAGTTCACAGCGAAGCCCGAGTATGCCGACACCTTCGCCGAGAAGGCGGCCGACTTCACAGCGGCCACCCGGGCCGAACCCGGGAACCTGTGGTTCGAGTGGTCCAGGAGCGTGGACGAGGACGGGGTCTACGTCCTGGTCGAGGCGTTCCGAGACGACGCGGCCGAGGGGCACGTCCAGAGTCGACACTTCATCGACGCCACCGACTCGGCCACCGGACTGCCGCAGTACCTGGCCAAGACCCCGGACATCGTGAATTTCCAGCTGCCCGGAGAAGCCTGGTCGAAGATGGGTGAGATGCAGATCGACTGAGCGGACGAGCGTTCAGGGCACCAAGTCCCGGCCGGCGCTCGGCGGCACCACGACGCGCATCACGCAGTTGCCCTGACCCTTCGGCCGGACGTAGTCGAAGCCGAGCCGTTCGTACATCGTCCGGGTGGCGTTGTAGAGGAACGACGAGGACGTCTTCTTCTGCGGCGGGAGGTCGTGCGGATATGCCTCGACCAGACCGCCGCCCGACTCGGCGATCAGCGCTAGAGCGCCGCGGACGGCGAGCGCGGCAACGCCCCGGCGGCGGTACCGGCGGTCCACGAACAGGCAGGTGATCCGGTAGTCCGGCTGCTGCTCGGTCTCACGTTCCCACTGCTTGCGGTGGTGGATGTTCGGTAGTTCGCCGACCGGCCCGTACTCGGCCCAAGCGATCCTGCCCTGTCGACAGCTGCCCCGTCGAAGAGCAACGCGGCGTGCGCCCGGCCCTGCTCGACGAGCTGCCGCTTGAAGTCCCGGTTGCCCAGCGTCTTCCGCTCCGGTGGATCGGGGTGGCAGTGGAACCAGGTGCAACAGCAGCCACCCCAGACTCCGTTGTGCCGCTCGGCCAGGCCGGCGAACGCGTCCCAGGTCCGGGTGCTCAGCGGCTCGACCCGGAACCCGTCCAGCTCACCCGTGGTCACGCCGGCCACCCCTCGAGGTCGGGCCGGATTGATACCAACGCAGCACCCTCAGGGCACGTAGCGTGTTCCACCGGCTAGGCCTCCCATCGACCTCCAGCAGGAAGTGCACCGCGCCGGGATGGGTGCCGCCCAACAACCACCTGCCGTCCGATTGCTGCTTCGAGCGAACCAGCTCGATCGCCTCGTCCAGCTGCGGATCAGCCGGTCCCCCGGTGGCCCGGAAATAGTCGAGCGCCCGCAGCACGTCATAATGCCACCAGGTCGGGAAGGAGAAGCGCAGGTAGTCCGGGTCGACCACCTCGCCGGTGCTCAGCCGACGGGACAGCCGCCGGTTCAGCAGATACCGCTCGCCCCGACGTCGGGCGGTCTGCACGTCGGGGGTCGGTCCGCCGGTCCGCTCGTACTGCAACAAGCCCTCCAGTACGCAGATCGTGGTGTCGAACGAGGACCGCACCGAGCCGTTCTCGGCCTCGCAGTTCCAGCCGCCGTCCGCCAGCTGCTCGGACAGCAGGCGCTCGACGATCCCGCTCACATCGGCGCCGAAGTAGGCACCGATCCCCACCGTCCGGCCGTTGATGCACGGTTCGACCTCGCCGTCGAAGAACCGCTGGCCGGCGTGCTCCCAGCGGCAGTTCTCCGCCACCAACGCGATCGTCTCGCGAACCTGCGGTTCGACAGGATCGACGCCCAGTTCCCACAGCAGAGCCAGCGTGGGGAACGTCGAGGTCCACGGCTGGCCCGTCGAGAAGTCGCCTCGAAAGTCGTCGGGGAAGCAGGCACCGCCGGCCCACCGGCCGTCCTCACCGCGCCGGGCCAACAGCTCCTTACCCCAACCGGTCGATGCGATCCGGGCGCGTTCGGCGGCCACCTCCTCGGCCGGCGCGTGGCAGAGGTCGCGGAGCACCTGCCAGCGGATGGCCGGATCGGAGTCGAGCAACCAGTTCGTCAGGGCGGCGTCGGTCATGACGAAACCCTAGAGCCGGTTGCGGACGAAAGCGGCCGGCAGTTCGAGAGAAGATGAGGCGTGGCTGATGCGGGTCCGACTGAGGTGATGCGGTCCGGTCGTCTCCGACGACTTGACCGGAACGCAGCGAGAGCCGCCTCCCGGAGTGGGAAGCGGCTCTCTGTGCCGTCAGATCCGGCAGCTGAGACGAGACGGGTCAGTTCTGCTCGGCGTCGGCTTTCACCTTGGCCGGATCGACCTGGAGGCCCGGACCCATGGTGGTCGACATCGTCACCTTACGCAGGTAACGACCCTTGGAACTGCTCGGCTTCAGCCGGTTGATCTCTTCCATCGCCGCGAAGTAGTTCTGCTGCAACTGCTCGTCGGTGAAGGACGCCTTGCCGATGATGAAGTGCAGGTTCGCGTGCCGGTCGACCCGGAACTCGATCTTGCCGCCCTTGATGTCGGTGACCGCCTTGGCCACGTCCATCGTCACGGTGCCGGTCTTCGGGTTGGGCATCAGGCCACGCGGGCCGAGCACCCGGCCGAGCCGGCCGATCTTGCCCATCATGTCCGGGGTGGCGACCACGGCGTCGAAGTCGAGGTAGCCGCCCTGGATCTTCTCCACCAGGTCATCCGAACCGACCTCGTCGGCGCCCGCAGCCTCGGCCTGGGCCGCCCGGTCACCGGTGGCGAACACCAGGACCTTTGCGGTCTTGCCGGTGCCGTTGGGCAGGTTGACCGTGCCGCGGACCATCTGGTCGGCCTTTCGCGGATCGACACCCAGCCGGACGGCGACGTCGACGGTCTCGTCGAACTTCGCCGAGGCGGCCCCCTTGGCCATGCCGACGGCCTCGGCCGGGGTGTAGAGCTTGTCGGCGTCGCGCTTGGCGGCGGCCTCGTTGTAGGACTTGCTGCGCTTCATGTCTGGTTCCTTTCCTTGCCCGAGCCTGCTGACTCGGGCGACCAGGTGTGGTCCGGGCCGCGCTGGCCCCGCCACTGTTCGGGTGTTTCGGTGTTGCGGGTGGTCGGTCTCGCGCCGAGACGGCGACGAACGCCGATCAGCGCTCGACGGTGACGCCCATCGATCGGGCGGTCCCCTCGACGATCTTCATCGCGCCTTCGACGTCGTTGGCGTTGAGGTCGGGGAGTTTGGTGGTGGCGATCTCGCGGACCTGGGCGGAGGTGATCTTACCGACCTTCTCCGTGAGCGGGTTGCCGGCGCCCTTACTGACCCCGGCGGCCTTCTTGATCAGCTCGGCCGCGGGCGGCGTCTTGGTGACGAAGGTGAACGACCGGTCCTCGAAGATGGTGATCTCGACCGGGATCACCTGACCCCGCTGGGACTCGGTGGCCGCGTTGTAGGCCTTGCAGAACTCCATGATGTTGACGCCGTGCGGACCGAGGGCGGTACCGACCGGCGGCGCGGGCGTTGCCGCCCCTGCGTTCAGAGCAACCTTGACGAGGGCTGCGACTTTCTTCTTCGATGGCATGGTGATGATTCCTTGTACTTGGTGCTGCGTTTGGTGATGGCGGACAATCGGTGCCGTACTCGGAAGCGCGGCGGTCTGGAGCCTCGGACTGAATTTTCCGGCTAGACCTTCTGGATCTGCGGGAAGGTCAGGTCGACCGGGGTCTCGCGACCCAGGATCTCGACCAGGGCCTTCAGCCGCTGGCTGTTGACGTTGATCTCGGTGATGGTCGCGTGCACTCCGGCGAACGGACCGTCGACCACCATCACTGAATCGCCCGGGGCGAAATCGGCGACCTCGATCTTCTTCTTCTTCTTGCTCGGCCCACCCTCGCGGGTGGCGGCCACGGCGGCGATCACCGCCGGCGAAAGCATCTTCTCCACCTCGTCCAGGCTGAGCGGGATCGGCTGGTTGGAGTGACCGACGAACCCGGTCACCGACGGGGTGTGGCGAACCGTCGACCACGACTCGTCGGTCAGATCCATCCGGACCAGGACGTAGCCGGGCAGAACCGTGCGGCGGACCTGCTTGCGCTGGCCGTTACGGATCTCGGTGACCTCTTCGGTGGGGACGACGATCTCGTAGATGAAGTCCTCCATGTTGAGCGAGGACACCCGGTTCTCCAGGTTCTGTTGGACCCGGTTCTCCATCCCGGAGTAAGTGTGCACCACGTACCAGTCACCGAACTTGCTGCGCAGTTCGGTCCGGAACGCCTCCAGCGCGTCGGCCTCGACGGCGTCCGTCTCGTCCTCGGCGTCCTCCTCCGTCTCCTCCTCGGCCTCCGAGGCGAAGTCCAGGTTGATGCCCGAGTCGTCGTCCTCGGCGCTCTCCTCGGTGGTGGATTCGAAGTCGAGGTTGATGGCGACGTCGTCGGACTCGCGCGATCCGTAGCCCTCGCTGCCGAGATCGATCTCGAACTCGCGCTCGGCCGGTTCGGTTGCCGCAGCCGCTGAATCGGAGCCGGTCTTCTCGGCCACCTCGGCAGCCTCGTCACCGACCAGGCTCACCTCTTCGGTGTCCAACTCGACCTCCGAGCCGTCCTCGGCTCCGACGGCGTGAGCGTAGTCGTGGTCCTGCACCGCACCGGAGTCCGGGGTCTCGTCCGACCCGTCGGCCGGGTGGATGCTTTCCAGCGCCTCGTCACCGTCCGGTGAGGATGCGGCTGAATTCTCTGACACGTCGATATCTCCGTTGCTGTGGTCGGACTGACTGGTGGTCTGGGTGGCCTGGTCCGGGTTCGCGCTCATCAGCCGAACACTTTGACGACCAGGGCGCCGAAGCCGAGATCGAGCAGTGCGACGAAGCCGATGATGACCAGCACGAAGACCAGCACGACCACGAAATAGTTACCGAGCTGCGGCGCGGTCGGGTAGACCACCTTCCGCAGTTCGCCGGCCGACTCCTTGACGAAGCCGATCGGGGTCGTCCGCTTCTGCTTCTCGACTTCCTTCTTCTGTTTCGGGGTCGACCGGTCCTTCTTCTGCCGCTCCTTGCGGCCGCCGGCCGGCTCGCTGCCGGTCGCTACGTCGCTGCCGGCCGCCGCGGTTTTGCTGCGGGAGCGCGGCGAGGCGCCGACACTGACCAGCTCGGCGCCGCCCTGATCGTCGGAATCGCCCTGATCGCGGAGCGCGCCGTCGGAGCCGCCCTGACCGTCGGAGCCGCCCTGATCGTCGGAATCGTCGACCGCGTTGGCCAGCTCGCTCGCCCGGATCGACATCGGCACCGTCGTGGTCGTCCGGGTCGTCGCCCTCGAGCATCTGCTCGAGCTCTTCCAGGCTCGGTTCCCGGCTGCCTTCGGCCGCCACGTGCGGATCGCCGTCGCCGACTGGGGTGTTGTTCGTGGCGCCGTCACCAGGGGTCGCAGCTGAGGCCGACTCGTCCGGTGAATCCGCCTCGTTCTTCTCTGCCACGCTTCGACCCTTCGTCGTCCAACGGCTGGGAGGCGCCGGGAACGCGCCTGGACTGGCTCAGCCCGAGCCGCACCCGAAGCCGGATACGGCACCCGCAGGGCAAGAGGGACTTGAACCCACAACCTTCGGTTTTGGAGACCGATGCTCTGCCAATTGAGCTATTGCCCTTCGACGGGCCCACCGTGACCGTGAGCCCGCACGCGGGCGCAACAAATCAGTGGTGATCCCACCAAGAGGTCGAGTGTAGTCAACACTCAGACGCGAGTCGAACCGGACGGCTGTGATACCGGGGTTGATACCGGGCTTGGAACCGGCGATGAAGCCGGGGTTGAGACCGGATCGATGTCCTCGCTCACCAGCCCCTCGGAATTCACCGGATGGACCACCGGGTCGTTCTGCTCCAATCCGGTCTCGAGTTCGTCGAGCCGCTGTTCGCACGCCGCCAGCAGAACGCAGGTGGCCAGCGCCTCGATGGCCAGACCGACCTGTTCGGCCGGCGGGAAGGTCGGCGCGATCCGGATGTTGCGGTCCCGCGGGTCTTCACCGTAGGGGAAGGCTGCGCCGGCCGGCGTCATCGCGACCCCGGCGTCCTTGCACAGTTCCACCACCCGAGTCGCGGTCTGGTCGACCACGTCGAGACTGATGAAGTAGCCGCCCTGCGGGGCAGTCCAGGTCGCCACCTGGTAATCCCCCAGCCGGCGTTCGAGGATCTCGGCCACCGTGGCGAACTTGTCGCCGATCAGCTCGCGGTGCCTGCGCATCAGCGACCGGACGCCCGCGGCGTCTTTGAAGTAGAGGGCGTGCCGGAGCTGGTTGATCTTGTCCGGACCGATCGTCCGCTTGCCCAGGTGAGCCAGGTACCAGGCCAGGTTGGCCGGCGAGGAGGCGAAGAAGGCGACCCCGCCGCCGGCGAAGGTGATCTTCGAGGTGGAGGCGTAGCAGAACATCCGGTCGGGGTTGCCGGCCTCGGCCGCCAGGCTCAGCACGTCCAGCGGGACGATCTCGTCCTCGCTCAGGTGGTGCAGCGCGTAGGCGTTGTCCCACAGGATCCGGAAGTCCGGGGCGGCGGTCGGCATCGACACCAGCTGCCGGACGACGTCCTCGGTGTAGACCGACCCGGTCGGGTTGGCGTAGGTCGGGACCGTCCAGAGGCCCTTAATGCTCGGATCGTCGGCGACCAGCCGGCTGATGGTTTCCAGATCGGGCCCGTGAGCGCCGATGGCGACCGGGATCAGTTCGATGCCGAGTTCGATGCTCAGGGCGAAGTGCCGGTCGTAGCCGGGGGTCGGACAGAGGAACTTGACCGGCTGGTCCTTCCAGGCGGCCTCGCCGCCCGGCACCCCGTGCAACATCGCGAAGACCAGGCTGTCGTGCATCACGGCAAGGCTCGAGTTGTTGGCCGCAATCAGCGCGTCGACGTCGAGGTTCAACAGGTCGGCGAAGATCTGCCGCAGCTCGGTCAGGCCCTGCAGACCGCCGTAGTTGCGCAGATCGGTGCCCGCGGCGTCGCGGTAGCGCCCCGGACCCGGCAATTCGAGCAGTTCGTTGCTCAGATCCAGCTGCTCGGCGCTCGGCTTTCCCCGGGTCAGATCCAACTTCAGCCCGCGCGCCTGCAGGTCCTGATAGGACGCCTGCTGGTCGGCCTGGAGCTGGCGGAGCTGATCGAGGGAGAGATCGGAGAGCACGCCGTTCACTCTAGTGCGCCGGAACCGACTGACACCGGGCATATCCGGCCGATTCGGCTGACACGATTGCCGTCCGGTTCTAGGCTCGGTCCATGACATCGACGTCGACCGCCACCAGCCCGTCCAGCAGCGCCGCCGCGCCCGGATCGGCCGCTACCGGTACTAACGCCAACATCGCGCAATGGGTGGCCGACCACGCCGTCGACCTGGCCGACCAGCCCTCGATCAAGCAGGGCGGGGTCGTGCTCAGCTTCGCCGCACTGGACGACGCCTCGGCCCGGGCGGCCACCATGGTGAAGGAGCACGGGGTGGTGGCCGGCGACCGGGTGGCGGTCATCATCCCGAACGTCGTCTACTTCCCGATCGTCTACTACGCGATCCTGCGGCTCGGCGCGGTGGTGGTGCCGATGAACCCGCTGCTCAAGGCGGGCGAGGTCGGCTACGCGTTCACCGACGCCGGGGTCAAGGTCTGCCTCACCTTCGCTCCGTTCGCCGAGGCCTCGACCAAGGCTGCCGAGAAGACCGGCACCGACGTCATCGTCATCACCCCGGGTGAGTTCGATGCGGCGTTGGCAGCGCTGGAGCCGAGTAGTGAGGTCGTCAGCCAGAGCGACGACGACACCGCGGTGATCCTTTACACCTCAGGCACCACCGGCCAACCCAAGGGCGCCGAGCTGACCCACCACAACCTGAGCAGCAACGTCCGGACCAACATCGAGACGCTGATGCCGAGCGGACCGGGCGACGTAGCTGTTCGGCGGGCTGCCGCTGTTCCACGTCTTCGGTCAGACCTGCGCCCTGAACACGGCTGTCTACGGCGGCTCCTGCCTCACCCTGCTGCCGAAGTTCGACGCCGAGGAGGCGTTGAGAATCGTTGCGGCGGACGGGGTGAGCATCTTTCTCGGCGTCCCGACGATGTACGTCGGGCTGCTGAACGTCGAGGATTCGGACCGCTTCGACACCTCCAAGCTGAAGATCTGTGCCTCCGGCGGGGCCTCGCTGCCGGTCGAGGTGCTGCACGGGGTGGAGAAGAAGTACGGCGTCACGGTGCTGGAGGGCTACGGACTGAGCGAGACCTCGCCGGTGGCCTCATTCAACCGGCCCGACCGCCCGACCAAGCCGGGCACCATCGGTCTGCCGATCCGGGGTTGCGAGATGCGGGTGGTCAACATCGACGACGTACGAGGTGCCCGACGGCGAGATCGGCGAGATCGCCATCCGTGGTGAGAACATCATGAAGGGCTATTGGAACCGCCCGGACGCCACCGCCGAGGCGATGCGCGGCGGCTGGTTCCACAGCGGCGACCTGGCCACCCGCGACGCCGACGGCTTCTTCACCATCGTCGACCGGAAGAAGGACATGATCATCCGGAACGGCTTCAACGTCTATCCGCGTGAGGTCGAAGAGGTGATGTACACCCACCCGGACGTGGTGGAGGTCGCGGTGCTGGGCATCCCGCACCCCGAACACGGCGAGGAGATCGCCGCCCTGGTCACCCTGCGTCCCGGCGCCGAGCTGAGCGAGGACGAGATGCGCGACTGGGTGAAGGAGCAGATCGCGGCCTACAAGTATCCGCGGGTGGTGCGCTTCGGCGAGCTGCCGAAGGGACCGACCGGCAAGATCCTGAAGCGCTCCATCGTCATCGAGGAGTGAGATCGGGGCGGGCCGCCGAGGGAGCCGGAACTCAGCGGGTCGCGACCATACCGAGCCGGGTACGGCCCAGGCCGGGGAACACCGAACCGGAGGCCAGCCCGCCGCGCTCCTCCAGGATCTCGGCCAGCACCGTCCGGTAGTCGGTGGTCACCGCGAGGTCGCCGTGGTCGAGGTCACTTTCCGTCAGTCCTGGCCAACGGCCGTAGACCCGGCCGCCGTGGACCCCGCCGCCGAGCACGAACGACACGTTGCCGTGCCCGTGGTCGACCCCACCGGAGCCGTTCTCGGCGGCCCGCCGGCCGAACTCGCTCAGCGTCACCAGGGTGACCCCGCTCAACCCGTCTCCGAGGTCGGTGGCGAAGGCCAGCAGCGCCGCCGCGAACTCGGCCAGCTGGTTCACCATCCAGCCCTTGTCGCTGCGGCCCATGTTGACGTGCATGTCCCAGTTGCCCTGGTCGACGGTGGCCACCCGGAGCCCCACCTTGGCCTTGATCAGCCGGGCCACCTCGCGCAGGGAGTCCCCCAGCGTGCCGGTCGGGTAATGCGCGCCGTGGGCCGGGCTGTAGGGGTGGGCCAGCACCTTGGCGGCGGCACCGAGGGCGAGGTGCGCGGTCGAGCTGGCCTGTCTCAACACCAACGGCCCGGGCGCGCTCATCCTGTTCAGCGCATCGCCCCACCGGGCGGCGTCACCGGCGTCCTTGGTGCCGGCCAGGGCGACGTTGTCGAGGGTGCGGATGGTCAGCTCGGGGTGCGGCCCGAGCATCGAGGTGGGGGGGCTGCCCGAGCCGACGGCGGCCGCGCTGAACGTGGTGGCGGTGTTCAGACCGACCATCCGATCGATCCATCCGGTGCGCAGATTGGAGCCGGGCGCGGCGTCCTCCATCTCCTGCATGGCGGCGAAGTGCGACCGGGTGGGGTTGGCCTGACCGATGGCGTGCACCGCAGCGAGCCGGCCCGTGCTCCAGAGCTCCTGCAGGGGCGCCAACGCAGGGTGCAGGCCGAAGATGCCGCCGGCGTGACCGACCCGGGAGACCGGGATGCCGATGGTCGGGCGGAGCCGGGCATAATCCGGGTCGCCGACCGGCACCACCGCGGACAGCCCGTCGAAGCCGCCGCGCAGACTGAGCACGACGATGGTGTCGCCCCGGTAACCGGTGCCGGCGAAGGCGTACTGGGTGGCCGAGCCCGACAGCATGGTGTCGGCCACCACCCCGCCGGCGCCCAGCGCACCGGCGAGGAGCAGATGGCGCCTGGACAGAGCCGCCGACTCGGCCCGCCGGCCCTCGGCGCATCCGCCACAGTTGGGATCGGGGCCGGCCGGCAGACCGCCGGAGGCACCGGCCTGGTCTTCGGAATCGTGGGCTGAGCTTGTCATCGAGGCATCCTGTCGAGTCCGGACTATCGGGTCATGAACTGGGAGCTGCTGAGCAACAGCGCGATCAGGTAGGGCAATCGCCAGCCCAGCGCCGGATCGCGGTCGGGCCGAAGCTTGCCGCTGCTCGTCTCGCCGATGAACGTGCACATGGTGTTCTTCTGATCGGTGCTGACCGGCTGCATCAGCACCCGGGCGGCCAGTTGGTCGATCAGCGCGCCGTAGGTCGTGGGCGCGCCGGCGCTGACGAACTGGCGCGGCTTCTGCCGGGGCAGATCCAGCACCGTCCAGCCGGCGACACAGCGGAGATGGAAGTTCCAGCGCTGCACCATGCTGGAGGTGGCGGTCCAGGCTCCGGCCACGTCGGGATAGCCGTTCGGCGCCGGCCAGCCCATCGGCAGCTGACCGACCTGCTTGAGCTGCCAGTAGAAGGCCATCAGAGCCTGGGTGTCGGTCTTGTCCGGCGTGGCCAGACAGATCCGCATGGTCGCCAGTCCGTCCTCGTACGGGGTCCGCACCTTGGCCCCGACCGCCTGCGCGAACTCGGTCGAGGTGAACAGCTGCTTCAACACCGGCGCGATCGCCGTGTCGTGCGCGAGATAGGTGGCGGCGAGCCGGTCGATCAGCCCGGACGGCGGAGTATCGGAGACGTAGCGGATCGCCAGTTTGGTGGCGATCCGCCGGGCGGTCAGCGGGTGCCGGGCCAGATAGCCGACGTAGGCGAGCGCCGCCGCCTCGCCCCCGGCGGCCGAGCCGTTGGGGTGGGACCAGCCGAGCACCCGGACCGGACCGACCCAGTGCCGCTCCGGCTGGTAGGCGTACTCGCCGCTCAACCGGTCGACACTCAGCCCGGTCAGCAGCCGGGCCGCGTCCCGGACGTCGGTCTCGGTGAAGTGACCGAGCCCGACGGTGTGTAGCTCGAGCATCTCCCGGGCGTAGTTCTCGTTCGGTGCGGCCTTGGTGCTGTCGGAGTTGTCGAGCGTCTTCAGCATCGCCGGGTGGCGGCAGGCCGCGGCCATCATGTCGGCGTAGCGGCCGAGGGCGTGCGCCCGGATCACGTCGCGGGAGTAGAGGTGGGCACAGTCATAGACCTCCTGCACCGGGACGTGCACCACCAGGTGGTTGGTCCAGAAGTCGACCACCGTCTCGAACAGTTGCCGCCGGGAAAACAATGCGTGGGCGAGATGGGACTGCAGCAGGTCGTACATCACCTGCCACCCGAGCCCGGACGAGACGCAACGGGCCGGACGCCAGATGAGCCGGGTCCACCGCTTCATCAGCTGGTCCATCGCCGAGTCGGGAACCCGGCGCACCGGGTCGAGCTGCGCGTCCAGCCAGGCACCGAGCCCGGTCTTGCGGACCTCGGCGACCAGTGCCGGGGTCGGGCCGAAGGTGGCCCGGCGCAGCAGATGGAGCACCGGGTCGACCCCGGCAGCGTGCGCCGGCGCCGCCGTCAGCGCCTGGGCGGCGACTCCGGTGACGATCGCCCCGGCGCCACCGGCGATCAGGGTCCGCCGCGGCATTGCGGGCGGGTTCGGGTCGGCGGTGTCCGGGACGGGGACGGAAGCCGGTGCGTCGGCACCGAGGGAACGGAGAGGAAGGGGCACGGCGGGACTCCGAGCGGGCAGGTCACCCGGGACGGGTGAGCAGACGACACCGACAACGGTGTATTTCGCGTCTCCGATCCCCCGGACGCGACCCCGCACACCTACTCCGAGAGGCTAGGCAGATCGGCGCACCCGCGGCAAGAGATCCGGCGGAATATCGCCGGTGAGGTGACGACAGGTGCCGCGTCGCCGGCAGCCCGTCGTTAACGGACGATCACCGGGCCGACGAGCTCCGAACCCGGAGCGCCCAGAGCACCAGGGGGAGCTGGATCGGCAACCGGACGATCATCGCGGCCAGGTAGCCCGGACGACGCTCGCGGTCCCGCCAGGCGTCCACCGTCATCGTCACGTTGGCCGGGAACACCGCGGCGAACAGGGCCGCCGCGGCCAGACCACCCAGGCGACGCGTCGGTGGCGACGCGACCAGGACGGCGGTGCCCAACTCGGCGACACCGGAGCCGATCACCCACTGTCGCGCCGTCCCTGGCAGCGCGGGCGGAATGGTCGGATCGAACACCTCCGGTTTGCCGAAGTGGACCGCCGCCGCGGCCGCCAACAGGCCCGCCAGCCCCAGCGCACTCCCCTGTCCTGAACGACTCCGCTGACCGGAGCGGACTCCCTGCCCTGAGCGACTCATCGTCTGAGCCTAAGTGGCTCTCTCGACCAGGCGGAGATCAGCTCGTGTAGTACCCGGCGTCCAGATCCTCGACCAAGCTCGGCCCGGTCGGATGCCAACCGAGCAACTCGCGGGTGCGCTCACTGGAGGCCGACATGTCGATGCCGAAGAAGGTGCCGATCCAGCCGAAGTGGTCGGCGGCGTCGGCGGGGTCGATGGAGGCGACGGGCAGGTCGAGGCCGCGGCCGATGGCCGCCGCGATCTGCCGGGTCGCGACGCCCTCCTCGGCGACGGCGTGCAGGATGGCCCCGGCCGGCGCCCGGTCGAGACCGAGCGCGACCAGCCTGCCCGCATCGGAGCGGTGCACGGCGGCCCACCGGCTGGAGCCGTCGCCGACGTAGCCGGCGACACCCCGCTGCCGGGCGATGCCGACCAGGGCGGCGATGAAGCCGTGGTCGCCGTCGCCGTGGACGGTCGGCGCGAACCGGACGCTGACCGTGTGCACCCCCTTCTCCACGAAGTCGAGGGCGAGGTTCTCGCTGCCGCCGCGGGGAGAATCCGGTCCGACGGCCGGCGAACGGTCGTCCTCGGTAGCCGCCCGGCCGCGGACCAGGCCGGCCACCCCGGCGGCCAGCAGGAACGGCCGGTCCGAGCCGGCGAGGGCGTCGCCGATGGTCTGGACGGCGTCCCGCTCGGCCCGGTTGGAGACCTCGGGATGGTCGAAGTCGTGCTTGTTGGCCAGATGCAGAACGGCCTCCGCATCGGCGGCCCCCGATCGGATGCTGTCCAGGTCGTCCAGGTCGCCGCGTAGTACGTCCGCCCCCTTGGCCTGCAGCGCTGCGGTTGAACGATCGGAGCGGGCCAGTCCGGTGACCTGGTGGCCGGCGGCGAGCAGTTCGTCCACGGCCGCCGATCCGATCCAGCCGGAGGCGCCGGTGATGAAAACACGCATGAGGATCTCCTTCCACGCCCACGAGTTGGGTGGACGCCACTAATAAGGGCGGCCGACTGATGATGTCAGCTACTGACGTGACTGTACGCTCCCACGTCGGTCACTGTCATCGGGGTTCGGCTTCCCTAGACTGGCCTGATGGTGCGGTGGCGGCCCGGGGCTCGCGAACGACTGCGCGCGGCCTCCCTCAATCTCTTCGACAGCCACGGTTTTGAACAGACCACCGTCAGCGAGATCGCTGCGGCGGTCGGGCTCACCGAACGGACGTTCTTCCGACATTTCGCCGACAAACGCGAGGTGCTGTTCGCCGGCGAATCGGTGTTGCAGCAACAGTTCCTGGTCGGGATCACCCACGCTCCGCCCCAGGCGACCGCATTCGAGCTGGTGGCGGCGTCCCTGGCCGCATCGGCGGGTTTCTTCCCCGACGAGCAGCGCGACTTCAGCCGGCGACGGCAGCGGGTGATTGGTGCGAACCGGGCGCTGAAGGAACGTGAGCTGTTCAAACTGGCCGGTCTCACCACCGCTGTCGCCGAGGCGATGCGCGGTCGTGGTGTGCCGGAACCGACGGCCTCCATCGCCGCGGAGTCGACGGTGGGCGTGTTCGGAGTCGCGTTCGCTGCGTGGATCGGCCCGGGCGAGACGCGGTCGCTGGATGAGCTCGAGCGGGTCGGCCTGGACGCTTTGGACCAACTCGTCCGCTGAGTCGACCACGGCTCGCCCGGACCTGACGCGCGATCCCTTCGCATCGGCCTCTGGAAAGACCGGACCATGGCACTGACCGCAGAGAGATCTATCAGCACCATCTGCAGGCGTTGGCCGATCGCGACCTCGATGCGCTCGTGGCCGGGTACGCCCGGTAGCCTGGGACAGCCCCGCGCAAACCGCGGACCGGCAGGCTCAGACCGGACCCTGGCGGTCGCCGTCCTCGATGGCGATCCGGGCCACCAGGCCACTGTGCGGCTGCAGGGTGAAGTCGCCGCCGTCGACCTCGACCCCGCCGATGGTCAGCAGGGTCTCGCGGATGCGCGGGACCTGCAGGTCGTTGGGCCCGCTGCCGAAGTTCACGGCGATGACGATCTCGCCGCGCTCGATCACCAGCCAGTCGGTCTCGTCGTCGGCGTTGGCCAGCGCCCGGTCGAAGCGCGGATCGCTGATGTCGGGGTGGCAGCGCCGCAACCGCAGCAGCTGCGCGTTCAGAGCCAGCAGCTCGGCGTGCTCGCCCTGACTGATCTCGTCCCAGTCGAGCTTGGAGCGCTGGTAGGTCTTCGGATCCTGCGGGTCGGGCACCGCGCCCGGATCCCAGTCCATGGCCGCGAACTCCTCCAGCCGACCCTCGGCCACCGCCTTGGCCAGTTCCGGTTCGGGATGGGAGGTGAAGAACTGCCAGGGGGTGGCGGCACCCCACTCCTCACCCATGAAGATCATCGGGGTGAACGGGCAGAGCAGGGTGACCATCGCGGCCAGCTTCAACTGCTGGAGGTCGAGCTTGCCCGACAGCCGCTCGCCGTCGGCCCGGTTCCCGATCTGGTCGTGGTTGTCCTGGCAGACCACCAGCCGCCAGGTCGGCGTCCGTAGAGTGTCGATCTTCATCCCGTGGCCGCGACCGCGGAAGGATGACTTCGTGCCGTCGTGGAAGAAGCCGGCCTCGAACACCTTGCCCAATGCGGCCACCGACTCGAAGTCGGCGTAGTAACCGGAGGTGTCGCCGGTCAGACTGACGTAGAGGGCGTGGTGGAAGTCGTCGCTCCACTGCGCGCTCAGACCGTAGCCGCCGCTCTCCCGGGAGGTGATCAGCCGAGGGTCGTTCAGGTCGGACTCGGCGATCAGGCTGAGCGGCCGGCCGAGGAAGGTGCTGAGTCCGTCGGTCTCGATCGCCAGCTCTTCCAGGATGTGGATAGCCCGGGTGTCGACCAGGGCGTGCACGGCGTCCAGCCGCAAGCCGTCGACGTGATAGTCGCGCAGCCACATGTGGGCGTTCTCGATGATGTAGCGACGGACCTCGTCGGAGTCCTCGCCGTCGAGGTTGATCGAGTCGCCCCAGCTGTTCTGGCCGCCGCTGGAGAAGTAGGGCCCGAATTTCGGCAGATAGTTGCCGCTCGGCCCGAGGTGGTTGTAGACGACGTCCTGGATCACCCCGAGGCCACGCTGGTGGCAGGCGTCCACGAAGTCCTGGTAGGCCGCCGGGCCGCCGTACTCCTCGTGCACCGCGTACCACAGGACGCCGTCGTAGCCCCAGCCGTGGGTGCCGTTGAACGCGTTCACCGGCAGCAGTTCGACGAAGTCGATGCCCAACTCGGCCAGGTGATCCAGCCGGTCGATGGCTGAGATCAGGGTGCCCTCGTCGGTGAAGGTGCCGACGTGCATCTCATAGATCACCCCGCCGGCCAGCTGCCGTCCGGTCCAGAGCCGGTCGGCCCAGCTGTGCACGTCCGGGTCGAAGGTGCGCGACAGCCCGTGCACCCCGTGGGGTTGGCGACGCGAACGGGGGTCGGGCAGCGGATCGTCCTCGTCGTCCAGCACGAAGCCGTAGTCGAAGTCACCGCACAGCAGGTCGTCCGGCAGGTCGTCGGCGGGCGACCACCATCCCTCGTCGTCGACCCGCATCGCGAGCCGCCGCTCGCCGGCGACCAGGGTCACCCGCTCGGCGGCCGGGGCCCAGACGTTGAGTTGATCTTGGGGGTTCACAGGTCACATCCCAGCTTCACAGTTCGCATCCGACCAGGACGGGTTCAGGCTCCAGCACGACGCCGAAAGAGTAGTGCACGCCGTCGCGGACACAGCGCGCGAGCCGCAGCAGGTCGGCGGCCCGCGCGTCGCCCCGGTTGGTCAGGGCCAGCACGTGCTTACCGGACAGGGTGGCCGGCGGGACGCCGTAGCCCTTGCCGAAGCCGGCGTGGTCGATCAACCAGGCGGCGCTGGTCTTGACCTGTCCGTCCGGTTGGGCGAACCGCGGGGCCGCCTCCGGCAGCCGGGCCGCGGCCCCTGGCTCGAGGATCGGATTGGTGAAGAAGGAGCCGGCGCTCCAGGTGTCGGGATCCTCGGCGTCCAGCACCATCCCCTTGGCCGAGCGCAGCGCCAGTACCGCCGCGCGGACGTCGGCGGCCGGGACCCGACGACCGACTGCGACGCCGAGGGTGCGGGCCAGCTCGGCGTACTGCACCGGGGCGGACAATTCGCCGAGCCGCAGCTGGAAGGTGACCGAGAGGACGAGGTAACGGCCCGGTTCGCTCTTGAACCGCGAGCTGCGGTAACCGAACCCGCAGTCGGCGGCGGCAAAGCGGACCCGAGCACCCGTCCGGCGGTCCCAGGTGTCGACCGCAGCCAGGGTGTGGGCGACTTCGCTGCCGTAGGCGCCGACGTTCTGGATTGGCGTCGCGCCGGTCAGCCCGGGGATACCGGAGAGCGCTTCCAGACCCGACCAGCCCTGCTGGACCCCGGTCCGGACGACGTCGTCCCATGGCTCACCCGCGGCCACCGTGACCGTCGCCCCCGAACAGCTGTCCACCTCGGCGTCCAGGCCGCGGTGCCCGATCTTGATCACGGTGCCGTCGAAGCCGTCGTCGCCGACCAGCAGATTCGAACCACCGCCGAGGATCAGCACCGGCTCGCCCGCCCGGTCTGCGGCGGCCACCGCCTCAATCAACTCGTCCTGGCCGGTCGGCTCCAGCAGGGTCCGGGCCGGACCGCCGACCCGCAGCGTGGTGTGCTCGGACAACAGCGTGGTGTGCTCGGACAGCAGCGTTGGTGTGCTCGGACAACGGCACACGTTCGACGGCCTGCCGGGTGGCCGGGTGGACACGTTCATCCGCCGCGGCCGGTGCTCCGGTCGCAGGCCTGACCTCGCTCATCCGGTGACGCCGCCCACCTTGGCCAGCTCGACCTCGGCACTGGCCATCCCGAGCACCTTCGCCGCGTCACCCTGGGCGGGCACCAGTGCCTCGATCCTGATCGTGGCGATGCCGTCGTCCACCGCGGAGACCACCGCGGTCACGGTCAGCTCGGCACCGACCCCGTCGTCCGGGACGACCACCGGCTTGGTGAACCGGGTGAAACAGGAGCGGACCGCACTCGGGTCGCCGGCCCAGTCGGTCACCACCCGCATCGCGGTGGCCATGGTCAGCATGCCGTGGGCGATTACGCCCGGCAGGTCGACCTGGTCGGCGAAGTATCTGGAGTGGTGGATCGGGTTGAAGTCGCCGGACGCGCCGGCGTAGCGGACCAGATCGGTCCGGCTCAGCCGGACGGTGAGCTCGGGCAGTGCGAAGCCGACCTGGACGTCCGCGGCCGTCGAGGTGCTCATGCCGGCTCTCCTTCCCCGGTCTGAATCCCGGTCTGATCTCCGGTTTCGTCTGCGGTTGCGTCTGCGGTCTGCTCGGCGGGATGGGAGTGGAACAGCGTGCCGACCGCGGTGCAGACCAGTTCACCGTCCGCGTCGGAGATGTCGGCCGAGGTGGTCAGGATGTCCACCGCACCACGGTTGCGGACCCGCTCCAGCGTCAGCGTCGCGGTCAGCGCGTCACCGACTCGGACCGGCCGCTGATAGGTGAAGCGCTGATCGCCGTGCACGATCCGGCGCAGGGCCAGGCCGAGTTCCGGGTCGGCGAACATCTCCTCCCAGGCCAGCGCGGAGACGCTGGCGACGAAGGTCGGCGGGGCGATCGCCTCCGGTCCGAAGTAGGCGGCATTCGTCTCGCCGATGGCGGTGGCGAACTCAGCGATCTTGGCCTCGCTGACCGGGTACGGCGCGGTGGGCGGGTAGCTTCGCCCGGCGTGGGCCTCAGAGATAGCCATGTCATCAACCTACCGGGTGGACGACAGGCGGCTTAGGCCTCGGCGCCGCTGGCCCCGATGTCCACGGTCGGGTTTTCCAGAGCCTGTCGGTACCGAGCGAGGACGAGGTCGGCCAGCCGGGTCTCCAGCGGCGGGGCGATGACCACGCCCCGTCGGGCGGCTGCGGCGATCATCGGATCGAGCAGCAAGCCGGGGGCGGTGAACAGCGGCAGCACGGCAACCGGCCCGGTGATCGAGTCCAGCACCTCCATCCCGCGGGGCGGGCGGGTGCCGAACGTGGCTCGCACCCGGCACTGGCGACGCCGGCCCAGCCGATCGGCGAGATCACGGACGGCTTCGTTCGCCGATTCGTCGGAAGAGCCGACGGCGTAGAGGACCAGTTCGGTGCCGGCCGGGACTTCGTGCTCGTCGGCGGTGCGGTCCAGGACGGCGACGACGTCGTCGCCGGTCCCCAGGATCGGGGCGATCCGAAGCTCGAGGCCGGACGCCTCGATCGCTTCCCGGACGGCCTCGGGCACGTCCACGGTGGCGTGGAAAGCGCGGGTGAACAACAGCGGGACGGCGATCGCCTGGTGATGTCCGGCGGCCCGGAGTTGGTGAGCCATCGCCGGCAGGTCCGGTTGACTGAGGTCGAGGAACGCGGGTCGCGCGTCCATCGGAAGACCACGGTCGAAGCCACGATCGGCGACGGCGCTCATCAGTCGGGCCAGCGAGCCGCCGGTCGCGGGATGCCGACTACCGTGCGCGAGTCCGATCAGGGCCGGCCGGGTCCCCGGTCGGACGGGTGGTCGGACGGCCGGCGGGGCGGCAGATCGAGTTGATTCCCGGGTCGCGCCCTGGGCGCCATCCGGAAACGACGACAGAGCCGCCCGCGTCGCGGACAGCTCCGTTGGCCCGTCCCCGATGGTCGGGGGCCGGGAAGGGTCGATCGAGATCAGCGGGTCTCGCGGTGCGGGGTGTGGCAGTGGCAGCGTGGGCAGAACTTCTTCAGCTCCAACCGGTCGGGATCGTTGCGCCGGTTCTTCTTGGTGATGTAGTTGCGCTCTTTGCACTCGGTGCAGGCGAGCGTGATCTTCGGCCGTACGTCTGATGCCTTGGCCATGATGTCCTCACTTCCGCCTGTCGCCAGGCGATGCGTGTCCTGCTAGCGCAGGCGTGCTGTGTCGTTCTCGGGTTGTGCCGTGTCGTTCTCGGGTTCTGCTGTGTCGTTCTCAGGTCGTGCTGTGTCGTTCTCGGGTGGTGCGGTGTTCGTGCGTCGCTTGCGATCTGTCGTCCGGTCCTGCGGAGGGCCGGCGGCCGGGCCGGACTTCGGTAGCGGGGGCGGGGCTCGAACCCGCGACCTCACGATTATGAGTCGTGCGCTCTCGCCAACTGAGCTACCCCGCCCGGAGTGGGTTCCGCGCACGGACGATCTGTGCGCCGGACTTCCGAGCCCCCATGCGGAATCGAACCGCAGACCTTCTCCTTACCATGGAGACGCTCTGCCGACTGAGCTATAGGGGCAGGTCTGACGACGCGCAGCCACTGTTGCCAGAGGCTCCGTGCCGACGCATAAACATACACAACGACCCGCCCGGAAGGCGAATCGCAGTAGCCCGAAATTGGGTTGGAACCGGGCTTCAACTGCCCTCGATCTGAGCTGGAGCGGCCGGAGCCGGCTCGCAAACGAACCAGCGACGACGCCGGCGCCGATCCATCAACCACGGGACCGGACGCGTTGTTCCCGGGCCCGGTCCTGGTCCTCGACCGGAGGCAACTCGACCAGGAAGCAGGTGCCTACCCCGAGTTCCGAGGTGAGTGTGATCGACCCGCGATGCTTGGTCAGGATCTGCTTGGTGATGGCCAACCCGAGCCCCGTTCCCGGGACGGTGAGCGCATCGGGGTTGGTGGAGCGGAAGAACCGGGTGAACAGCTGGGCCTGGTCCTCGGCCGCAATGCCCATCCCCCGGTCCTCCACCTGGACGACCGACCCGCCGCCGAGGCCCGGATCGACCGCGCGCACCTCGACCCGGACGGTGCTGCCCGACGCGCTGAACTTGATCGCGTTGCCGACCAGGTTGCTGAGCGCCCGCTCGAGTTCCTCGGGATCTCCGAACGCCTCCACCGGTTCGGGTGCGGTCAGCACGATCTCGACCGCCCCACGGCGGGCGCCGGCGGCGTGCAGCTGAACCACCTCGGCCGCCAATGGGGACAGATCGAGGACCCGTGCGTGCCGGGTCGGCTCACTGTCCTCGACCCGGGAGATGACCAGCAGATCCTCGATCAGCCGACTCAGTCTCGAGCTGTTTCTGCCCATCGCCTCCAGCGAGGACGTCATCGTGGCGGGCACCTCACCGACCTCTCCTTCCCGGACGATCTCCAGGTGTCCGACGAGCGCGGCCAACGGCGTCCTCAGCTCGTGCGACACCATCGAGACGAAGTTCTGCTTCTTCGCGTCCAGCGCCTTGAGCTCGGTCACCAGCTGCTGCTCGCGGCGGAAGATCCGGGCGTTCACGATGGCCTGACCGAGATCGCGCCCGACCTGGACCAGCGTCATCCGCTCCGACTCCGTCCACCGTGGCGCACCTGAGGGTCGGGACAGGGCGAGATAGCCCAGGGCGTCCGGGCCCGAACCGAGGGGAACCAGGTTGATCGAGGACTCGTCCACCGTCCCGATGTGATCGAGCATCGCCTCGTGGTCCTCGGCGGAGATGAAGTCGGGATCGCGCTCGTCGGCCGGGCCGAGCACGTAACAGGTCTGGCGCTCCCAGCCGAGGGTGGCGATGTGATGGGCGCAGTTGATCAGGAAGGTGGGCGAGTTCAGCTGCCGGTCGACCGGGTAACCGACCCGGATCCCGGGGCCGGTTTCGGCCGCCGCTTCCCAGGCGCGGATCCAGGTCGTGGAGGTGTTGAAGTAGGTGGCGATCGGCGCGACGCTGGACGTGATCACGTCCGCCACGTCGAGGCTGTGATTGACGGCGCGGACGATCTGGCGGACGAACTCGGAGTCGCGCAGATCCTGGGTCAGTCGGGTCTGCTGATCCTGGCGGGTTTCGGCCATGGCGTTCAGCGCGGCCGCCACCGCGCGGATCTCGACCACCCCGTGGTACGGATCAGCCCGGACCGACAGGTCACCGGCCCGGAGGTCCAGCACCGTCCGATAGAGCGACTCCAACGGCGGCCCGATGAACCGCAGTGCCCGCAGACCACGGTTCAACACTCTGATGAAGCCGGCCAGGCCGATCAGCAGGATGCCGAGGATCGCCACCACAGCCAGTTGCCGGGACTCCCGCACGAGTTGAGCGGTCCGCTGTTGCAGCCAACCACCGATCTTGTCGTTGACCCGACCGAAGGACTCGAAGGCCATCGCGGCCCGATCGGCCGACGTCGTGTCGCTTCGGGCGATCCGGGCGCTGAGAAACGGTTCGGCATAGTCGCTCAACCAGGCCGCCGCGAGGGTCTGCTGGTCAGCGGTCAGCACCGCCAGGGCGGGCTCACCGGTCGCCCCCTGCCGCAGCGAATCCAGCTGGCTCTCGAGCGCGGGCAGCCGGGAGAGGAAGCGGGCCACGGTCCTCGCTCCACCGTTGGTCAGGTAGTCCCGGAGGTCGGCCTGCGACTGGTTCATCGCCACCCGGATCTCGCGGTTCTGCGCCGATTGCGGTTCCACCCGTAGGGCGAGATCACCCACCCGATGGCGGAGCACGCCGATGGAGACCACGCTGCTGCCGACCAGCAGAGCGACGGCGATCAGCGCCACCGCGATCAGTCGGCTGATCTTGTGTCGGGCCGATCGGGCCCCCGACGTCAGACCGGCCACGCCCTGCCACCAGTGCGGCACCCGTCGGATCAGCCGCCGGGTCGGCGCAAGACCGGCACGTGCACTCACGGGGGGCTCCTCGGGCAGCAGGACTCGGCGACGCCGAGTGAGCCTGGACTGACGTCCTCCCCCGAGGAACTCGTTTGACGCCAGACGGTACTAAAAGTTGCGCCACAAGTGAAGCACCGAAAACCCGGTCCTGCGCCCTCGCATCCTCGCCGACCAGGTACGGCGGGCCGCCGGCCCAGCCCGGACGGAGCCCTATCCTGTCGTGGTGCAAACGGCCGGTGCAGTGCCTCGTCCGGGTGACCGGGGCCCGTACTACCTGGGCGTGGACGCCGGCAACTCCAAGACGGTCGCCCTCTTGGTGGACGCCTCCGGCGCCATTCTCGGTCGCGGCCGGGCCGGCAACGGCGACATCTACGGGGCGACCGACGAGTGCTCGGCGACCCGGCAAGTACTGGCCGCCGCCGACCAGGCCCTGGACGCTGCCGACCGGACCAGGGCCGACCTGGCGCACGCCGCGTTCCGGCTGGCCGGGGTCGACTGGTCCGAGGACGACCGGTACTGGCACGAGGCGCTCGCCACCGCATTCGGTGCCGCGGACGGGACCGGAGCCAGCTTCAGCGTCCGCAACGACGGTTACGCCCTGCTGCGCTGCGGCCGGATCGACGGGGTCGGCGTCGCGGTCACCGCAGGCACCGGGCCGGCGGTGGCGGCCCGCGGACCGGACGGTTCCGAGTGGTGTGCGAGTTGGTGGATCCAGCGCCCCCTGGGCGGCCGGGAACTGAGGCGCCGCCGCGTTCCGGGCGGTGGTCGAGGCGGATCTGGGCCTGGGCCGGCCGACGCTGCTGACCCGTCGGCTGTTGCAGCACTGGGACTGCGGCGACGTCGAGACGTTGCTGCACGCCTTCACCCGGCGAGACCATCCGATTTCTGCTCTGGAGCAGCGGACCGCGGCCCGGCTGGTGCTGCAGGCGGCCACCGACGGCGACCCGGCGGCCGAGGTCATCGTCGCCCGCCAGGTCGCCGACTTCGCCGACCTGGTCGTCGTCGCCGCCGAGCGCACCGGGCTGGAGGGGCGTGCAGAGCCCGTGCCGATCAGCCTCGGCGGGTCGGTGCTCACCTCCGAACTGCCGATCTTCCGCAAGTCGCTGATCGACTCGCTGACCGCACGGCTCGGCCGGATCGAGGTGGTCAGCTCGTCCGCGGCGCCGGTCGCCGGGGCCACGCTCGACGCCTTGGTCGAGGCCGGCGTCACGGTCACCGCAGAGATCCAGCGCGCGATCGTCTCGGCCGCCCATCCCGAGGAGTTCCTGCTGACCTGACGCTCCGGGCGACCTCGAGCTCGGGACGTCCGGCCCGGTTGCGGTCAGGACAGCGATTCCGCCGCCACCGCACCGATCACCGTGACCGCCGGCGGTCGGATGTCGCCCACCAGTCGTTCGACCGCGTCCAGCCGAGTCCGCACGGTTCGCGCATCTGGTCGGCTGCCGTTCATCACGGTGGCCACCGGGGTGTCCGCGGGCAGACCCCCGGCCAGCAACGCGTCGGCGATCTCCGGCAGCGTGCCGACGGCCATCAGCAGCACCAGAGTGACTCCGGAGTGGGCCAGCGCGGTCCAGTCGACCTGCGAATCGGGGTGGCCGGGCGGGACGTGGCCGGAGACGACAACGAAGCCCTGCGTCAGGCCGCGGTGGGTGAGCGGGATGCCGGCCATCGCAGGAACCGAGACGGCACTGCTGACCCCGGGGATGACCCGGACGGCCACCTGGGCTGCGCCGCAGGCCAGCACCTCTTCCATCCCACGCCCGAACACGAAGGGGTCTCCACCCTTCAACCGGACCACCCGACGCCCCGCCCGGGCGTGCTCGACCAACAACGCGTTGATCGACTCCTGGCTCATCCCCGGGCCGTGCGGCACTTTGGCCGCGTCGATGATCTCCGGCCGACGCGGCAGGCCTTCCAACGCAGCGAGCGGGGCCAACCGGTCGGCGACCACCACGTCGGCCCTCGCCAGCGCCTGCTGCCCGGCCACGGTCAGCAGCCCGGCGTCGCCGGGACCCCCGCCGACGATGGTCACCGAGCCGGCCGGGCGGACGCCGTCGGCGTCGTCTGCATCGTCGGCGTCGTCGGCATCGTCGGCGTCGTCGGCTTCGCCGGCATCGACTGGATCGGCTGCCGCGCCGGGTCCGGACCCGGTCGGCAGGGTGGCGATCCCGGCGGCAGCGGCCCGGCTCTCCACCACCTGGTCGAGTGCACGGTCGTCGGTCCGCGCGGCGACCACGGCGTAGCCGGTGACCTCGATCGTGGCGACGGCCTCGCGACTGAGCCCGGTCAGCGAGATCGAGCCCCGGGCGGCGAGGTCCAGCAGCGCCGGGGTCGGCTCACCGGGCGCCAGCACCCTGACCAGCACGCCGGAATCCTGCAGTCGACTGACCGCGACCACGGCCGCCCCACCGGATCCGACCACCAGCCCGCGCCGCCCGTCCAGCGTGACGGAGATCGAAGTGCTCATCCGCGGCCGGCGGCCGCGGTGGCGTGCCGACGCGCGACGACAGGGTGGTCCATGGCTGCCCGTCCTCACCTGGTTTGGGCTCGACTGACGCTGCTCAACCGACTGCTCGACTGACACTGCTCAACTGATACGGCGCCGTGGCGGCGCCGGACGCGAACGATACCGTTCCCACCCGGGTCAGCCTCCGCCGGCGAGGACGCAGTCCCCACACAGGCCGGGTCCCTCGGCCAGCCGATAGATCAGACAGCAACTGCGACGACGGAACTGACCGTCCGCTTCGAGGTGGCCCGTCCGGCGGAGCGCAGCGGAGTCCAGAGCGGCGTCGACCAGAAGCCGAACCCGCTCCGCTGCGGCCGGCTCGGCCTGGATGATCGTGGCCGCCGCCCCGGCCAGCGCGGAGGCGACGTTGCCCCGGACGATCGTCGCGGACAGTCGATAACCGTCCCCGAGCACCGCGTCGCCGATGGGTCCGACCAGAGCTTGCATCGACGCCGGCCACGGCGTCGGTTCGGCCCGGTCGTCGGTGCCGGTGAGCACCCCGAGTGGGAAGAGCCCACCGGGAACGTCGCGGAAGACGAAGTTCTCCGGTAGTGGCAGGGGCCGGCGATCGACGATCAGCCCGAGCGCCGGCGCCAGCAACCGCGCACAGAGCCCCAACTGGGTGATCGAAGCGGCGACCCGGGGCTCGATTACTCGCGGGCCTGCGGATCCGGCCAGCGCAGCCGCGGTGGCCCGAACCCGCCGGAACCGGAGCTCGGTGTCGGTCCACAGCGCGGTGACGGGGAGCCAGCCTGAGGATCCCGGGCCGACCTGCTCCAGCTGGAAGAACGGACCGAACCGACCGACCTCTCGGGGGTCGGCCGACCGATCAGTCACGCCGACCAGCGCTGCGCGGCCGGATCCGCAGACTGTTCAGGGCGGCCAGCGCGAGCAGGGCCGCGGCCGTGCCGAGGCTGATCCGCATGCCGTCGAGGAACCGGTCGGGGTCGGCGATCAGCGCCCCGAACACGGCGATGGCCACCGCCCCTCCGATCTGACGGAAGGTGTTGAAGATCGCGCTGACCGTCCCCGCCTGCTCACCGGGCACGCCCTCGAGGACGACGCCGGTGACCGACGGCATGGCCAGCGAGCCGCCGGCGCCGATCGGGATGACGCAGATCGCGGTCAGCCAGGGCAGACCGAGGGGCGCCGTGAGCAGCAGGGCGACCAGCCCGACCACCATCGAGGCCAATCCGGCGACCACCGGCAGCCGCGCACCGAAGCGGTTGGTGACCAGGCCGCTGAAGAGGTTGCCTGCGATGGCGAAGAAGGCCGACGGGAGGAACAGCAGGCCGGCCCGAAGCGGGGACAGACCGAGATACTGCTGCAGATACAAGCTGACCACGAACACATTGCCGTAGTTGCCGACCATGAAGGCGAACCCGACCGGGAGCGCCAATCGGAAACCGTGGGCGCCGAAGAGCTGCAGCGGCATCATCGGATGCCGGACTCGGCCCTGGACCAGCACGAAGCCAACCAGCGATCCGACGGCCACCGCCAGCAGGACGATCACCTCCGGCCTACCGAAGCCGAGGTGACCACCCTCGATCAGCCCGCCGACCAGCGTCGCCAGCCCGACCACGGCCAGGATCTGGCCGGGCCAGTCGAAGGGGGCCGGCCGGGTCGGCGAGGCGCTGACCGCCCGCGAGAAGATCAGCATCCCGGCGCAGACCGGCACATTGATCAAGAACACCCAACGCCAGTCCACGGTGGTCAACAGTCCGCCGAGCGGCTGTCCGACGAGCCCGGCCACGGCGCCCCCGACGGCCCAGACGCCCAGGGCGCGAGCGCGTCGGGCGGCGTCGGGGAACGCCTCGCGGACCAGCGCCATCGAGGCCGGCAGCATCACCGCGGCCGCCGCGCCCTGGACGCAGCGGGCCCCGATCAGCACCCCGATGCCGGGCGCCGCCGCGCACAGCGCCGAGGTGACGGCGAACAGGGCGATTCCGATGCTCAGCGCGGGCTTCGCCCCGATCCGGTCCGACAGGTTTCCGGCGAACAACAGCAGGCAGGCGAACAGCAGCGTGTAGCCGTCGATCACCCACTGCTGGCCGACGGTGCCGCCACCGAGGTCGGCGCGGATCCGGGCCAGTGCCACGTTGACGATCGAGATGTCCAACGTGATCAGGAAGAACCCGAGCGAGGCGATGGTGATGACGATGCCGGCCCGCGGCAGCTGCACCTGCTGTGTCGATGTCGGGGGCGGCGCCGGACTTGGGGCCGGAGTCGGCAGATGAGGACTGGGCAGAAGTCACCCCTTGCTGGTCGTGGGCCGGTCGGCCGGGCCGGATTCGGGACGGCTGCCGGGCGGCCGGGTCAGGTCTGAACGGAGCGTAGCGGGGCCGGTTGTCTCAACCGATCGTGGAGTTGGTGAACGACGGTGCACCGTGGCCCAGAAGAAGATCCCGGGGTAGTTCTCGAAGTGTTGGGCGGTCGGCTGGCCGCTCGGTGCGTAGGTGTTGCTCGTGCTGATCGAGTGGTCGATGCTCAGGTGGCCGGTCCGATCGTTGCTGAAATAGTCCGATCGTTACTGAGGTAGTCCGATCGTTATTGAGGTAGTCCGATCATATGTCTATTGAGGTAGTCCGATCGTTATTGAGGTAGAAGGTCGTGGTGGTCGTCAGCTGGTTCGCGGTTGAAGGTGACCTCCCGCCGGCCGTCACCGCTGCCACCACGGCCGCCGACGTGCAACTCGCGGCCGTGCCGGTGCCCACCACGTGATCGGGCTTGCCGACATCCGCCAGACCCGGGCCGGCCGGCACCGCAGCCGTGCCGGTGCGGTTGCCCGGATCGAACGCCGAGCCGGCTGGGGCGGTAGCCGCGACGGTGCTGAAGCTGGCCTTGAGTGGAGATCGTGAGTACATCCGGTGCGCTGTAGGAGACGACCAGATACTGATACGTCGAGCCGGCGGTGAGCCCGGACAGCTGCTGGCTGTGGGCGGTTCGCAACGTCGTGTTCAGCGGCGTGATCGTCGGGTACCGCGACATGGTCCCGTAGCCGGCCTGGGCGGTGGTCGGGACATCGGTGGTCCAGGTCGGGATCGCAGCGTTGCGGCTGATCGCGCTCACCTTCAGGTCGCTGATCACCGGCCGGAAGCGGCGGCAGCGTTCGGCGCGGACAGATTCGAAGCGATCACCACCAGGATCACTGCCAGAACGAGCATCCGGCGTTCCGTGAGCAGAGGGCGCGGTGATGCACAGGCGGTCGTTCGAGGTTCATCGAAGATCTCCAGACAGCGGCAACGAGAGCGATCGAGGTCACGCGGGCCACCGTGGTGATCAACTCCCGACGCTGAAGGGGCCACCCAGCACCTCAGTGCCGGGGATCCGTGAGTCCGACCACCGCGGTTTGCTCAGACTCGGGCAGGCGCCGACGAATCGGTTACGGTGAGCGCGTGAGGACCGACGGACGCGCCGCACGATGAACGAGCGTCCCGCGGTCGGCTCGCAATACCTCTGGTTTCGCGACGCCGTCCGCAGTCGCCTGCTAATCAACGCCCTGCTGATCGCGGTGGCGGCGATCGCCACGGCGGCCGCGGTGTTCGGACCGCTGTCGGTGCGAGCGGTGGCCCAGTTCACGGTGCAGGACTCGGTTCAGCGGGCTGGGGTCGCCGGGACCGCGATCACCGCGACGTCGACCCTGCAGCAGGGTGACGCGGCGCCGCTCCTCACCTCGGTCGAACGGGTTCTGAACGCCGCCCCGCAGACCGCCGCCACCTTGTGGAACGCGCCGCAGGGTTGGACGGAGTCCAGTGCCAACGTCGGCTGGACCACCAGCGCCGCGCCCGGCGTGGGCCAGACCTCCCGGGTCCAGCTCGCCGGGGTCGGCTGCCGGCAGTGGCTGGTCCGCGGCAGCTGTCCGAGCAGGCCGGGACAGCTGGCACTGGGTATCGGCACCGCCGGCGCCGCGAAGCTCGCCCTCGGCTCGGTGGTCGAACTCCGGCTGGTCTCCGCCGAATACGTTCCGCCGCCGCCGATCCCGATGACGGTGGTGGGGCTCTACGATCCGGCTCGGTCGACCACCCCGATGACCAGGCCGTCCTCAGCCGGCGGTTCGGCGAACGGATCGGCCGGGGCGACGACCACGCCGCGGACGGCTCCGGTGCTGACGGCTCCGGTGACCACCGAACCGGTGTTGATGACCACAGCGCAGGCCATCTCCCTTCAGGTTCCGATCCAGGTGTCCGGCCAAGTTTCGCTCCGGGCCGGCCTGCACCTCCAGGACGAAGCCGGCGCCCGCCGATCCGTCGCCGCAGTCGATGAGGCGGTGCTGCACGAGGGCTTCGACATCATCCACGGCACCGGGCTGACCGACCTCCTCGACGGAGTCGACACCGATGTCCGAGCGGCCACCGTGCTGGTCCTGGTCACCGAGGTGCAGGCGCTTGCCCTGGCCGCTTCCGCCCTGGCCGTGGTGCTGCAGCGGATCGCCCTGGTCCGCACCGCCGAATGGGGGATCGGTCGACTCCGTGGCATCCCCACCCGGCGCTGGTACGCCTCCATCTATCTCGAGCCGGCGGCGGCACTGCTGGTCGGCTCGGGGTCGGGATATCTGGTGGGTGTGCTGGGCGCCCGGCTGCTGCTGAACCGGGCGCTCTCGGTCGCGACAGGTTCGGAGGGGGCGACCGCGGACGTGGCCCTCGAGCCGTGTCGTTGGCCCGTCCTGGTCGCGGCCGGCGGACTGCTGATCGTCTTCGCCCTCGCGCTGATCGCGGTCAGCGGGCCGAACCTGCGGCGCCCGCTGGTCGAGCTGATCCAGCAACGCTCTGAGGTGCGTCGGCTCGGCGTGCTGGGCGCTATCGCCCAGGCCGCGGTGATCCTGGTCGGCGCCGCCAGCCTCTACCAGCTGCGATTCGGTGGCGTCCTGTCCCGCACCGGCTCGCAGCTCGGCCTGCTGGCGCCCGCTTTCCTGGCTTTGTCGGTGGCGCTGATCGCGGTCCGGCTGACCGTCCTGGTGGTGCGCCGGGTGACCAAGCGTCCGCCACGCAGTCTGACCGCGCTGGTGGTCGGTCGACAGGCCGCCCGGACCCCGTCCTCGCTGAACCCGGCCCTGGTCGTCGCGGTCGGGACGGCGTTGGCGATCTTCGCCACCCAGGTGTCGTTCGTCTCGGTCCGCAACCAGGGCCTGCGCGCAGCGGCGACGGTCGGGGCGCCGACCGTGCTGGAGGTGCGGGCCCCCTCGGCTCGGATCTAATCTCGCTGGTCGACGCAGCCGACCCCTCGGGCACGATGGCGATGGCCGCCCAACAGGTGAGCCGGTCGACCGACCGAAGCGTGTCCCGCATCCTCGCCGTCGACAGCTCCCGGTTGACCGCGGTGTCCGGCGACTCCACCCCATGGCTGACCCAGGGCGAGATCCGTGCCCTGCACCCGGCGACGGCGTCCCCGATCACGATCGCCGGATCCACGGTCACCGTTGCGCTGTCCGATGTCCACCTCGGTGCCGGCTCCGTGACGGGCGCCGCCCCGGCACTGTTGATGACTCTGGCGGTCAACGGCCGTTGGAAGACGATCTCCCTCGGTGCGATCACCGGCCACGCCACACTCCGCAGCGATCTGCCCTGCCCGCGCGGTTGCCGACTGGTCAGCCTCGCGCTGCAATCCGACGTCGACGCGGCCTACTCCGCCGAGCTGACCATCACCAGCCTCGGCACCGACGCCCAGGGCGCAGCGATCGCCGCCACCTGGTTGCGGACCAGCCGCTGGCGGACGCGGGTCGGCGACCGCGTGTCGGCGGACCCGCGGACCGGTCTGGACTCGCAGACCTCCACCGCCGGCCTACGTCTGAAGGGCTTCGACCTGGACGGCGGAAACCTGGCCACCGCCCTGCCCGCCGATGTCACCGACCCGTTGCCCGCGCTGGTCGCCCCCGCCACCGGAGTGGTGCCCTTCGCCGGCATCCCAAACACGGTCAACGGAGTCGGGCTGGACGGCGCGCCGCAGTTGTTGCAGGTGGTCGGCCAGCCGGCGGTGCTGCCCCGGCTGCTAGCCGAGGGGGTGCTGGTCGACCTGAGCAGCGCGCAGCGACTGTCCGACCCGTCGCAGGCCCAACGGGTCGACGAGGTGTGGCTGGCCGCCGGTGCACCGGCCCGGATCGAGCAGTCACTCACCGCCGCCGGGGTGACGGTGATCAGCCGCGAGCAGACCGCCACCGAGGTTCGGCTACTGAGTCGGGCGCCGAGCACCCGGGCGGCCGCGGTCGCCGAACAGCTGGGGATCGCGGCCCTGCTGCTCACCCTGATCGCCCTGGTGGCCGCCCGCTCCGCCGACGCCAGCCGGCGTCGTCCGGACTGGAAATCCCTGCAGGACGGCGGTCTGGCCCTGCGGACGGTGCGCCGGCTCGCCTTCGTCGAGACTGCGGTGCCGGTGATCATCGGGGTGCTGCTCGGCGTGGCCAGCGGGGTGACCGGTTTCGCCCTGACCGCCGCCCGGCTTCCGCTGGTCGATCTGTCTTCCCCTGGCCCGCCGCTCGATCTGCGGCCGGCCTGGCCACCGGTCGCACTTATCGCCGTGGTCGTGCTGGTCGTCACCGTGGCGATCTCGGTGATCACCGCGCGGGCCGAGACCCGGAACACCCGAACCCAGGGCCTCCGGTGAGCCGCACCGTCGGACATCGCACCCGCGGCGCGAGCGTGGACTGCGTCGGTGTCGTGCACGTCTATCAGGTGGCCGGCACCGACGTCGCGGCGTTGCGGGGGGCGGATCTGCACGTCGGACCGGGCGAGCAGGTCGCACTGCTCGGGCCGTCCGGATCCGGCAAGTCGACACTGCTGACCGTGATCGCCGGTCTGCGTCGTCCGTCAGCCGGATCGGTGCTGATCGACGGCGAAGACATCGCCCGCGCGAGCGAACGACAGCTCTATGACTATCGCGGCGAGACGGTCGGGCTGATGCTGCAGGGTGCGGCGTCCAACCTGTTGCCCTACACCAGTCCGGTGGCCAACGTCGCCTTCGCCACCGGGCGGTCCGGTGCGGACAATCCGGTGCTGCAGGCCGCCGGTCTGGATCGGGAGACCCGTCCCGTCGGTCAGCTCGATCGAGCCGCTCAGCAGGCCACGGCGCTGGCGGTGGCGATGGCCGCCACTCCGCGGCTGCTGCTGATGGACGAGCCGACCAGCCAGCTGGACGCCGGCGCCCGCGACCGGCTGCTGGACGCCATGCGTGAGGTCACCCGGTCGGCGGGCACCACGGTGTTGGTGGTCACCCACGACGAACAGGTCGCCGGTCGGCTGGAACGCTCGATCCGCATGCGGGCCGGCCGGATCGGCGCCGAGGGCGAGCGGCACGACCAGTACGCCATCGTCGGAGCGGACGGTTCGGTCCAGCTCCCCGAAGAACTGATCCGGATCTGGCCGCCCGGTTCGCGGTTGGACATCCGAGCCGTCTCGGCGGTACGCGCCTCGATCGAACTCCGCGACGGTGCGGGGCCCGAGCAGTGACTGCCGACGCGTCGGACGGCCTCGTCGTCGAAGGGCTGCTCCTCCCTCCTTCCGCAGACCGGGCTTCAGCAGACCGGGCCACATCGGACCGGGCCACAGCGGACCGAGCCACAGCGGACCGGGCTGCATCGGGCGTTACGCCGTGGACGTTCCGGGTGCAACCAGGCCAACGGGTCGGCCTGAGTGGCTCGAGCGGCAAGGACGCCGCCCAGCTGCTCTCCGTCCTGGCCGGTCGCGAGGAGCCGGCGGCCGGCCGGGTGCAGCTGGACGGGGATCCGGTGGTCGCCGACCTCTCCCCCGGACGGATCGGCTACGTCAGCCACGCCCACCGGCTGGTCGGTACCCTGACCGCGGCGGAGAACGTGGTCGCGATGCTGCTGGGCCGTTCCTCGGAGACGTCGCCCGAGATCTGGCGCCGGGCCGAGCAGCACCTGGCCGCCCTCGACCTGCCGGCGGCGAGCTGGCACAACCTGGTCGAGCAGTTGTCCGGCGGCCAGCAGCAGCGGGTCGGTCTGGCGCGGGCGCTGGCCGCCTCGCCGCGGCTGCTGGTGCTGGACGATCCGACCAGCGAACTCGATCCCGACAGCGCCCGACTGGTCGCCGAGGTGCTCGACCGGGCTTGCGCGGACGGGGCCTGCTGCATCCTGACCAGCACCGACCCGGACCTGCTCGCCTCCTGCCCCGTCCAGCTCATGCTCGGCCCAGCCGGCGCAGGGTGAGGGCGGTCGGCGCAGCCCTGAGAGCGGTCGGCGCAGCCCTGAGAGCGGCCGGCGCGGCGTAAAGTCGGCTGCCATGAGCGCCCTCGCCGCAGCAGAACTCTCGACCGAGCCGGGAACGGCGACCGACCACCTGTGGATGCACTTCACCCGGATGGGCAGCTTCGCCGACAAGCCGGTGCCCACCGAACGCGGTGAGGGCTGCTATCTTGCGACACCAGGGACGGCGCTATCTCGACGCACTCTCGGGTCTGTACGTCGTCCAGGCGGGCTACGGCCGGGAGCGAGATCGTCGCCGCAGTCGCCAAGCAGGTCAAGCGATCTCGCGTTCTTCCCCTTGTGGTCCTACGCCACGCCGCCGGCGCATCGAACTGGCCGACCGGCTCGCCGCCCTGGCGCCGGGCGACCTGAACAAGGTGTTCTTCACCACCGGCGGCAGCGAGGCGGTCGAGACCGCCTGGAAGCTGGCCAAGCAGTACTTCAAGCTGACCGGGAAGCCGTACAAGACCAAGGTGATCAGCCGGGCCACCGCCTATCACGGCACCACCCAGGGCGCGCTCTCGATCACCGGGGTGCCGAACTTCAAGCACGTCTTCGAGCCGCTGGTCCCCGGCTCGGTCCGGGTGCCGAACACCGACTTCTATCGCGCGCCGGATCACCTGGCCGATAACGAGAAGGAGTTCGGTCTGTGGGCGGCGAACCGGATCGAGGAGGCGATCCTGGCCGAGGGTGCCGACATCGGTGGCCGCGGTCTTCGTCGAACCGGTGCAGAACGCCGGCGGCTCGATTCCCGCCGCCCGCCGGCTATTTCGACCGGGTGCGGGAGATCTGTGACACCCACGACGTGCTGCTGGTCTCCGATGAGGTGATCTGCGCCTACGGCCGGCTCGGCACCATGTTCGGCTGCCGACAAGTTCGGCTATCAACCCGACATCATCACCAGCGCGAAGGGCCTGACCTCGGGCTACGTGCCGCTCGGGCGGCCATCATCTCCGACCGGATCTTCGAGCCGTTCGCCCAGCCCGGCGTCCGTTCCCGCACGGCTACACCTTCGGCGGCCACCCGGCCGGCTGCGCCGCCGCGCTGGCCAACCTCGATCTGTTCGAGCGAGAGGATCTGCTCGGCAACGTCTGCCGCAACGAAGAGCCACTGCGCCGGACCCTGGGCAAACTGCTCGATCTGCCGATCGTCGGCGACGTCCGCGGTGACGGCTATTTCTGGTCGATCGAACTGGTCAAAGACCAAGCAAACAAGGAACCCTTCACCAAGGCCGACTGCGATCGGGTGCTCCGCGGGTCAGATCGCTCCGGGCCTGTGGGAGGCCGGCGTGTACTGCCGGGTCGACGACCGCGGTCAGGCCGTGATCCAGTTCGCTCCCCCGCTGATCTGCGGCCAGTCCGAGTTCGACCAGATCGAAGCCGGGTTGCGTTCGGTGCTCGCCGACGCCTGGACCCGTCTCTGAGTTCGCCTGCTACAGCCGGACGCCTGCGTACCGGTCGAGATTGGTGCGGCTGATCGCCACCGACTCAAGTTCGTCCCGGCTGCTGAAGTCCTGCTCCAGCAGGAGATGACGGAAGTTCGGCAGCGCCGAGACCCGGTCGACGATCTGCTGGATCGGCAGGGTGCCGGCGCCGATCTCGGTGAAGGCCGTCGGCGCCAGCACCCGCTCGAACAGCGCCATGTCGATCGGCGCTGTTCGGGTCGACAACGCCGTCGTAGAGATTCAGCGGCTGCGGCGCGTCGGCCGGAAAGTCCTTCTGGTGCAACGAGAACCACCCGGTCGGGGTAGCGAGCCATCCACTCCAGCGGGTCGTGTCCACCGCGGTAGACCCAGTAGGTGTCCATCTCGATCGAAGACCAGCCCCGGATCGGTGTTGTCCAAGATCAGTTCATAGACGGTGTCGGCCGTCGAACTCCTGGAACTCCTGGAAATGGTTGTGGTAGTAGAAATCGCATCCCCCGCTCGGCACAGAGCCGACCGACCTCGTTGAACGTCTCGGCCCGACGCAGCACCGCACCGACATCGCCGTAGTCGATAGAACTCGATGTCGCAGCCGATCCCGGGGTTGCCGATGGACGGCGTGGAAGTCCAGCACCTCGGGCAGCCGCTCCAGTCGCAGCGGGTTGATGTGACAACCGACGATGGACAACCCGGTCTCCTCAGTCACCCGCCGCAACAGGTCGGCGCTGATGCCGAAGCCGATCCCCGCGTCGGAATCCGCGCCGTGGTTGGCGCCCTCGACTCGGGTGAACCCGATCTCGGCCAGCTTCCGGAGCGTCCCTTCCGGTTCGCGAGCGAGGCTGTCACGCACCGAGTAGAGCTGGACACCGACGTCCACGGGCCGGCCGGCGTTCTCTGACGTCGGGGGGTTCACAGGGACGTTCACAGGCATAGAGGCTCCTTCGCCGAACGTGGTTTTCCGCCCATCGTGCCACTGCCGGATCACTGTGTCGTAACGTGATCACGGTGGCAGGGACATCGGAGACGAACGGCACCGAGATGCCGACAACCGGATCGGTGACCGGACCGGCGGGTGGAGCGAGCTCAGCCGACGTGATCATCGTCGGCAGCGGTCTGATGGGAGCTGCGGTGGCCCGCGGGCTCCGTGATGCCGACCCGGGTCTACAGATCCTGATGATCGACGGTGGGCCGCCGCTCGGATCGGTGTCCGGCCACCATCTGCACGACGTCACCGAACCCGAGCTCTACCAACAGCACAACCATCGGGTCTCCTCCGGCATCCAGGGCTTCTACACCGGAACCAAGCCGACGACCGGTGTCGGTCCGAGCATGATGGACGTGACGCCCGGTATGTACCACCTCGACTCGCTCGGCGAAGACATGCGCGACATGCCGTCGGCCGCCGTCTCCTGGAACGTCGGCGGGATGGGCGTGCACTGGACCGCCGGAACTCCGACCCCCTGGGGCAGCGAGATGAACCCCCACGTCCCCGCGGCGGAATGGTCGGCCGACCTGCGGCGCGCCTCGGAGCTGCTGGTGGTCAACCCCGAGCCGTTCCCGCCGACCCTCGCCGGTGCGCTGGCTCTGGGCGCGCTGGAGGAGGTGTTCGGTCCGGTCAGCGCCGAGGGCCGACACCCCCAGCCGTTCCCGATGGCTGTCAACCCGGACGGGTCGGGGCGTTTGGTCCGGACCGGGCCGAACCGCATCTTCCCTGCTCTCGCCGATCCGAGGTCGGACGAGCGTTTCGTCCTGGTCCCGAACACCCTGGGCGTCGCGGTCGAGCACGACGGCGGGCGGGCCACCGGCGTCCGGGTCAGGGACGTGACCAGCGGTGCGACGAGGGTGCTGACCGCGGGCACCGTCGTGGTGTGCGCCGACACGATCCGGACGCCGCAGCTGCTGTTCGCCTCGGGCATCCGGCCGACCGCCCTGGGTCGCTACCTGAACGAGCACGTCTCGCTGACCGGTCGGGTGGTCGCCGACCCGGAGCGGTTGGGGTTCGGGCTCGTCGAGCTGATTCCGCCGACGATCAGCGAATGGACGGCCGACTCGCTGTGGGTGCCGCACAGCGGGCCGGAACAGCCTCACCAGTTTCAGGTGATGAACTCGGTCGCGATCGACGACGACGGGCAGCCGATCGCCTACGTGGTCGGGCTCGGCGGTTACGTGCCGACCGAGATCAGGGCCGAGAACCGGCTCGAGTTCTCCGAGACCGAGACCGACTCCTCGGGTCTGCCGCGGATCACCGTGCATTTCGACTACACCGAGGCGAGACGAAGAACTGGTCGCCGACGGGCGACGCGCCCAACAGCGAATGGCCGAGCAGTTCGGGCCGTTCGACCCGGAGACGGAATCGGCGCGGCTACCCGCCGGCGCGTCCCTGCACTTCAGCGGCACGGTTCGGATGGGCGAGGTCGACGACGGCACCAGCGTCTGCGACACCGACTGCCGGGTGTGGGGCTTCGACAACCTCTATGTCGCCGGCAACGGCGTGATCCCGACGGCGCTGGCCTGCAACTCGACGCTGACCGGGATGACCACAGCGGTCCGGGCCGCCCGCGCCGTCACGAACACCGTCCGGGTCTGACCGGTCTGAACAGGAGAGCACCGTCGTGATCGATCTCGTGATCGGCAACGGAACCCTCTACGGAACGGGAGCACCGGACGGGGTCCGGGCCGACGTCGGCATCGTCCGGCGACCGGATCGTCCAGCTCGGGGATCTCAGCGAGGTCGAGGCCGGGGAGCGCATCGACGCCACCGGCAGGGCGGTCTCTCCCGGTTTCGTCAACGTGCTCAGCCACTCCTATTTCACCATCCTGCACGATCCCCGGTCACTGGGTGAGCTCAGCCAGGGCGTCACCACCCAGGTCTTCGGCGAAGGCGACACGATGGGGCCATTGCGGCCTGAGCAGGCAACGCGAGCTGGAGCAGGAGTAGGCCGAGCTCGGCTGCGAGGTCAGCTGGAGCCGACTGTCGGAATACCTGGCCGACGTCGAGCGGCGCGGCTGCACCCAGAACGTCGCCTCCTTCGTCGGCAACGGGACACTGCGGCCCTACGTGATGGGCTATGACGAACCGACCGCCCACCAGCGACCGAACTCGACCGGATGCGGGATCTGGTGGCGGAGGAGATGGCCGACGGTGCACTCGGGCTGTCGACGGCGCTGATCTATCCGCCCGAGACCTACACCGGCACCGAGGAACTGGTCACCCTGTGCGGTCCGGTGGCCCGACACGGCGGCAGCTACATCTCCCACATCCGCGACGAAGGTCCGGGACTGATCGGGGCCATCGAAGAGCTGGTGCGGATCGTCCGAGGCGGCAGGGGTGCCGGCCGAGATGTACCACCTGAAGGCGTCCGGACGGGAGAACTGGCCGCTGATGCCACGGGTGTTGGAGCGGATCGAGCAGGTCCGCGCGCAGGGCCGGCCGATCACGGCCGACGTCTACCCCTACCCCGCCAGTTCGACCGGGCTGACCAGCATCATCCCGCAGGAGTTCCACGAGGGCGGGTCGGATGCGCTGTACGACCGGTTGGCCGAGCCGCAGCAACGCCGACAGGTGGCGGAGGCGATGAAGGCGGGTGACAACTGGGCGCGGGAACACAAGGCCGAAGACGTGCTACTGCTGCACTTCCGGACCGAGTCGATGCGGGGCTACCAGGGCAGGACGCTGGCCTCGGTGGCACAGGAACGGGGCGAACATCCGGTCGACGTCGCCCTGGAGCTGATCGCGGCCGACCGGTCGCGAATCCAGGTCGCGTTCTTCTCCATGTCCGAGGAGAACCTGGTCGAGCAGCTCCGCCGGCCCTGGGTCAGCATCTGCTCCGACGCCTCGTCGATGGCCCCGGAGGGCGTCTCGCTCCGATCTCCCACCCACCCTCGGGCCTACGGCTCGTTCGCCCGGGTGCTGGGCAGGTACGTTCGCGAGAACAAGGTCCTGACCCTGGCCGAGGCGGTGGACCGGATGACCGGACTGCCGGCGGCCAACTTCGGACTGGCCGGCCGTGGACGCATCGACGTCGGTGCCTTCGCCGACCTCGTCGTCTTCGACCCACGCACCGTTACCGACGTGGCCACCTTCGACGACCCGCACCGGTTGTCCCGCGGCGTGTCTGACGTCATGGTGAACGGCGTCCCGGCGATCCGCGACGGCGAGCTCACCGGAGAGCTGCCGGGCCGCGCAGTACGCCGCGGCCGTCCCTGAACCCTCCCGCCCCCCGACCGCCAGGGTTCTGGCTCCTCAGCTACGTCAGATGTAGCTCACGGGCCTGAATCCGGGCTCGGTAGCGGAAGATAACCTCTTCGCCATGTGGGGGATGCTCGGTACGGCGCTCGTGCTGGGGATCGGCGGCCTTGATCCCACTCCGGCGCTGATTGCCGTCGCCGGCCTGCTGGGCGGTGCGAGCCGGCGGGCGGTCGCCGCGCTCGGACTGACCGTGATGATCGGTGCGCCGCTCTACGGCTCGATCCTGTCCCTGACCGTCGGCGGCGAGCTGAGCGACGTGAACTGGTGGGTCGTGGTGCCCAAAGGCCAGGTGGGCGCGATAGTTGCCCTCGCGATCGGCGTCGTCGTGCTGGTCTTGGGCGTCCTGCGGCTGGTCCACCCGGCCCGGGAGAAGACGCAGCACCGACACCATGCCACCACCGTGGCCCTGGTCGCGGCGGCCCTGACGTATGTCGGGAGTCTGGTGATCGACCCGACCTTCGTGGCCAACACCGTGCTGGCCGGCCGTGCGATGCGGGCCGGTACCGCGGTGCTGATGCAGGTCGCCTGGGTGCTGCTCGCCGAGTTGCCGTTGCTGGTGCTGCTGATCACGATCGCCCGGCTGGGGCGGCAGCGGGCCGCCAGGGACTTCCAGCGGGTCTGGGCCAAGGTCAGGCCGGTGGTGCGCTGGGTGATCACCGGCGCGTTGTTGCTGGTAGGCCTCGTCCTGGCCGCCGATGCCGGTTCCTGGTTCGTCACCGGACATTTTCTGCTCGCCGACCAGAGCCGGCAGGCCTGACCAGAGCGAGGACTGCGATCCTGCGACCAGACCGCAGCGGTCGACGTGCTCAGGACTGCGGCGGATCCTCCAGACGACCGTCGGCCCGTCGATCGCGGTGCCAGGTCAACACCCGGGTGCGGGTGGGTTCGCCGGCCAGTAGGACCGACAGACCGACCAGGGCCGGCCAGGGTGGCGCCGGTGGCGCGACGCCGATGAACCGATAGACCAGACCGGCGGCGATACCGGCCAGCAACGAAGCGATGACCGCACCGATCACCTTGCGAGACAGGATTCCAGGCGCCTCACCACAGGCCTCCGATCACGGTGAAGCCGATCAGCATGCCGGCCGGCTCGACCAAGACGAGGATCGGCGGGGCCGGCGACCGCACCTTCGAGCAGAGTTCGCTGGCCAGAGGGCAGAACTGGAGGATCTGCTGTGCCATCCACGGCCTATGCCCGATTCCGACGGCCGCACCCCGGCTCAGCGCAACCTCGGCGGCTTCGCCGACAAGCTGGTCTCCCTTACCGACGACGTGCTCTTCGGCGACGTCTGGGAGCGACCAGTTTCGCGGGCTGACGGCCGATCGAGCGGGTCAGCTGTTCCGAACCTGCCCGCGGTTCGCCAACTCGGCCACGTCGCGGTAGTCGACGTAAGTCATCTTCGACTCCTTCGACACGGGAACGTCACCCGACCGCTGGACAACGCCTCGTCGTAGGCGCTGTCGAAGGCCGGCATGAACATCGCCGGCTGCAGGACCGTGAAGTCCAGCTCCGAGTGGTAGAGCGCCTACGCGACCGGCCGGGTGCCGGCGTGGTTCGGCAGGCTGAGCGAAAGGTGCCAGACCCCGCTGTAGACCACCTTGCCGATGCCCGCCTCGGTCGCCGCCCGGACGAAGTCGACGCCCATCGTGGTGGCGTCGGGGTGGAGGCCGGGATGATCAGGAAGGCGCTGTCGACCCCGTCCAGCGCACGTCGGACGCTGTCGGCGTCGGTCAGGTCGCCGATCACGATGTCGGTGGCACCGGCGGCCCGGGCTTCGTCGGCATCGTCCGGGTCGTGCACCAGACCTGGGACCTCGATTCCCCTCTCGGCAAGGGCGGACACAGCCAGGTGTGCGGTGGATCCGGTCGCCCCGGTGGCAACACCAGCATCGGTTTCCTCCTAATTCCTAGAAGGTTCTCATCCAGCCTCCGGCATCGGTCACACCGCGGTCCACCGGCTTCGCCGTTGTCCACGCTGACCGGAGTCGACCGACGGTCGACCGGTACTGTGCAGCCGGTGAAGGTGATGCTCTGGTATGTGCACGGCAGTTACGCCAATGCACTGGTTCGCGGGAAGCACCGCTACCTGGTCCCCGACATCGACGCCACCCGGGGCCCCGGCGAGGACCCCGACCAGGCCATCGCCCGGCCACCACGTCCCACCGTCTCCTGGCCGGACTCCGTCTCGATCTACTCGGCCGAGCAGTTGCGCGCGGATCCGCCGGACGTGGTGGTCTGCCAGCGGCTCGAGGAAATCCCGTGGGTGGAGCGTCTCTTCGGTGACCGGTTGGGCCGGACGATCAAAGCGGTCTTCCTCGAGCACAACGTACCCCGTAATCAGTTGCCGGCCGCCCCGCATCCGCTGGCCGACCGGCCCGGCTGGCGGGTGGTGCAGGTGACCTACGTCAACGATCTGATGTGGGACTGCGGCAGGACACCGACCGTGGTCGTCCCGCACGGCATCGTCGACCCCGGCTACCAGTATCTCGGCGACCGGGCGCGGGCGGCCTTCGTGGCCAACGAACCAGGACGGCGCAGCCGGGTCACCGGCGCGGACCTGCTTCCGGCCGTGCTCGGCGACGCCGGCGCAGACTGCTACGGCATCGACGCGGACCGATTCGTGGCCGAGCAGGTGGGGAGCCACCACGGGCTCGATCTGGAGTTTGGCGGCAACCTGGCGCCGGGCGAACTCAACGAACGCTGGCGGCACAACCGCGTCCATCTCCATCTGACCCGGTGGACCTCACTCGGTCTCTCCCTGCTCGAGGCCATGCATCTCGGGCTGCCGGTGATTGCCCTGGCCACCACCGAGGCGGCCACCCTGCCGCCGGAGATCGGTGCGGTCTCCAGCGACGTGGACGTGCTCCGGCGGCGCACCGCGGAGTTGTTGGCCGACCGGGAGCAAGCCCGCGCATGTGGCCGGGCGGCTCGGACGGTAGCGCTCGAACGGTTCGGCCTGGAGCCGTTCCTCCGTCGCTGGGACGCCGTCTACGCCGGTTAGCCCCCAGCTCCCGGGTCACCGACTCTCCCAGGTACACGGCTCCCTCGGCTCTAGGACTTCTTCAGGTCAACGGCTGGCGCGCTCCAGGGCCTGGACGAGTTCGTCCTTGGACATGCCGGACCGACCCTTGATGTCGAGCCGCTGCGCTAGTTCGTAGAGGTGCTTCTTGGACGCGTTGGCATCCACCCCGCCCGCGGTCGGGCGGTTCGTGTCCCGGCCGCCTTCGGCCTGGGCGTCCGAAGGCCCCCAGTGCTCCTTGGGTTCCCAGTGGTCACCGACCTTCTCGTGCGTGTGTTTCACTGCCGCATAAGCGGTCTGGTAGGCCCGGCGGTCGTCGTCGTAGCGCTCGTCCACGCTGTCGAAAGTCTCGGCGAACGTGCGCTTGGCCTTCTCGTCGGAGCGTTGCAGCGGCCGCGGCAGCTCGTCCTCGACCGGGTCGCCGGACTTGTCGGTCTTCGGAGTCATCAGGCCTCCCCCTCACATCTCGTCCCGGCTCAAGCGCCGGGCCATTTCCAATCGGCCACCTCGGGCAGATCAACGCCGTGCTCGCGGGTCCAGCTCCGGGCCCGCAGCCGGGTGTCCATCATCTCCTGCCGCAGTCCAGCGGCCCGGGTGCCCAACCCCGGCACCCGGTCGATCACATCGGCCACCCGGTGGTAGCGGTCCAGGTCGTTCATCATCACCATGTCGAACGGCGTCGTGGTGGTGCCGCGCTCGAGATAACCGCGGACGTGCAGTTGGGCGTGGTTGGGCCGGTTGTAGGTGAGCCGGTGGACCAGCCACGGATAGCCGTGGAAGGCGAAGATCACCGGCGCACTGTCGGTGAACAGAGTGCTGTACTCCCGGTCGGACAGCCCGTGCGGGTGTTCACTGGCGGGCAGCATCCGCATCAGGTCGACCACATTGACCACCCGGACGCGGAGATCGGGCAGCCGCTCCCGCAGGATGGAGGCCGCGGCCAGCGTCTCCAGGGTCGGTATCTCACCGGCACAGCCGAGGACGACGTCCGGCACCGTGCCGATGTCGTCCTTGTTCCCGGCCCACTCCCAGATGCCGGCGCCACGGGCGCAGTGCAGACCGGCACGCTCGACGTCCAGCCAGTCCTGCTGCGGCTGCTTGCCGGCCACCACCACGTTGATGTAGTGCCGCGAACGCAGGCAGTGGTCGTAGGTGGACAGCAGCGTGTTGGCGTCCGGCGGTAGGTAGATCCTGACGATCTCGGGGTTCTTGTTCATCACCACGTCGAGGAAACCGGGATCCTGGTGGGTGAACCCGTTGTGATCCTGGCGCCAGACGTGGGAGGAGAGCAGATAATTCAAGCTGGCGATCGGACGCCGCCATTCCACCCCGGCGCTGGCCTGCAGCCACTTCGCGTGCTGGTTGACCATCGAGTCGACGATGTGGATGAACGCCTCGTAGCAGGTGAACAGCCCGTGCCGCCCGGACAGCAGGTAACCCTCCAGCAGGCCCTGGCACATGTGCTCGCTGAGCACCTCGATCACCCGGCCGCGGCGACCGAGTTGCGCGTCGAACTCGCCGATCTCGGCCTGCCAGTCCCGGGCGGTGACCTCCAGGATGTCCTGCAGCCGGTTACTGGCCAGCTCGTCGGGGGCGAAGGTGAGGAAGCTGTCCGGATTCATCCGGACGACCTCCTTCAGCCAGCCGCCCAGCACCTTGGTGGCCTCATGCATCGTCTCCCCGGGATTGTTCACCTCGACACCGAACTCGCGCCAGTCCGGCAGCCGCAGGTCGCGCAACAGCTCACCGCCGTTGGCCACCGGGTTGGCACTCATCCGCCGGATGCCCTTCGGCGGCAGGGAAAGCAGCTCAGCCACCGGACTTCCGTGCTCGTCGAACAATTCATCGGGCCGGTAGGACTTCAGCCAGGCTTCCAGCACTGCCCGATGGGTACCGTCGGTGCGGGCCGACGGCAGCGGCACCTGGTGAGCCCGGAAGGTGCCTTCGACCTGCTGACCGTCGACGACCGGCGGGCAGGTCCAGCCCTTCGGTGTCCGCATGATGATCATCGGCCAGCGGGGACGGACGTCCGCGGTCGGTCGGCATCGCATCGGCATCGGCACCGGCGGCGCGGCCGCCCGCTGGATCTCGGCGATGGCGTCCAGGCAGGTCGTCATGGTCTGCGCCATCGCCTGGTGCACGGTGGCCGGGTCGTCGCCTTCCACGACGTAGGGCTGGTAGCCGTAGCCGGTCAGCAGCGACTCCAGCTCCTCGGCCGGGATCCGGGCCAGGATCGTGGGGTTGGCGATCTTGTACTGGTTCAGGGCCAGGATCGGCACGACGGCGCCATCGCGGGCGGCGTTGATGAACTTGTTGGCGTGCCAGCTGCCGGCCAGCGGTCCGGTCTCGGCCTCGCCATCGCCGATGACGCAGAAGGCGATCGTCCCGGGCCGGTCGAGCACCGCGCCGTAGGCGTGCAGCAGCGAATAGCCGAGTTCACCACCCTCGTGGAAACTGCCCGGCGTCTCCGGTGCGCAATGGCTGGGAACGCCACCGGGATAGGAAAATTGGTGGAAGAAGGCGGCCATACCCTCGGCGTCGCGTGGGGTGTGGCTGTACAGCTCGGAGTAGGTGCCCTCCAGCCAGGCGCAGGCGTTCGGTCCCGGGCCCCCGTGCCCGGGACCGGCGACGAAAACAGCGTCCAGATCACGTTCGGCGATCAGCCGGTTGGCGTGGACGTAGGCCAGATTCAGTCCGGGCACCGTGCCGAAGTGGCCGAGCAGTCGCGGCTTGATGTGCTCGGCCTGCAGCGGCTCGGTCAGCAGCGGATTGGCGACGAGATAGATCTGGCCGACCGCGAGATAGTTCGCCGCCCGCCACCAGGCGTCGATCAGGCGCAACTGTTCGTGGTCGAGCGGGCCGTCGACGTCACCCAGCGTGTACGGCTGCGGTGCGACGGTCTCACCACCACCACCGCCCTCATTGTCCGCGCCAGTGTTGTCCGCGGCGGCGGTGTTGTCGGCGGCGGTGTTGTCGGCGGCGGTGTCGCCGCCCATGCTGGCCAACTGGGTCATGGGTTTCGCCTCTCGTTGCGGCTAGCTACTCGGATGTCAGGGATGGGTCTCAGGGCCCAGATGATCGGCTGTCCGGATGAACGAACGGCGACGTCGGCAGTGAACACGAGCCGACGGCCGCCCTGCTCAGTGCGGGTCGCGCCAGTCGTCGCTGTGCAGGTCGGAGCCGGCTTGGGCACCCATCAGGATCATCCCGCCGTCGGCCAACCAGGTCGCCCCGGTGACGTAGGAGGATTCGGCGCCGGCCAGGAAGGCGACCACGGCCGCGATCTCACGGGCGTCGCCGGGCCGGCCGAGCGGGATTCCCGGACGTTCGGCGTCGCGCGGATCCTGGTCCTCCTGGCCGGTCATCGGGGTCGCGATCTCGCCCGGCCCCACCGTGTTGGCGGTGATCCCGTAGCGGCCCAGCTCCATCGCGAAGGTCTTGATCAGCCCGCCGACACCGGCTTTTGCGGCGTCGTAGGCACCCGACCCGACCCGCGGCTGCAGTTCGTGCACGCTGCTGATCGCGATCAGCCGGCCACCGTGCCCGGCCGCCACCATGGCCCGGGCGGCCCGCTGCAGACAGACGAAGGCGCCGTCCAGATCGGTGGCCACGGTGGTCCGCCACTGCTCGAGGCTGAGCTCCAGCAGCGAGGTGCTCTCACCGGTGCCGGCGCTGTTGACGAACACGTCCAGGCCGCCGAGCTCGGTGATCAGCTCGTCCACGACGTCACCGCAGCCGTCCAGATCGGTGGCGTCCAGCCGACGGACGACCGCGCGGCGGCTGCGGGCGCGCACCTCCCGGGCGGTCTGCTCGGCGCCCTGTTCGTCGAAGTGCCAGGTGACGCCGACGTCCATCCCCCGCTCGGCCAGCAGGACGGCGGTGGCCCTACCGATGCCGGAGTCCGAACCGGTGACCACGGCCCTGGTCGGCCGGAAGGACGCCGGTGAGGAGTCGGCGCTCACGAGTCGCGGGAGACGAGCCGGAAGAAGGTGCTGTCGCTGCCGTCGGCCTTCTGCTGCTGGTAGAGCAGCGCCAGGCCGTTCTGGTCGAACTTCTCGAACCAGTCCTCCCAGCTCAACTCTTCGAACGCGTCGTCGCCGGTGCCGCCCGGGAAGTCGAACCGCAGCACACCGGCGTCGGCGTCATCGCCGGTCCCCCGGACGGAAACCGGCTTGCCGTCGTGCTGCTCGACCCACTGCCGGATCTCGTCGTGGTCGGTGGTGGTCGTGCTCTCCGAAGTCATACCGCACCTTTACCCAGCCCCCGATCGTTCAGACAGCACACCTCGGGCTCCGAGGGTGGAGTGGACTTGCGGTGGGCTTGCGAGAGTAGGTTCCAGCGGGTCTGGTCGACTGCATCCAACGGACGACCGTTTGAGAACCATGTGATTCGGGAACATCACCTGTCATCCCGGCAGTCGACCACGATCCTCGGGGCCTCGCCCCTGGTCCGACTGTCCGGCACCGGCTGGACACGTCGTCAGCGCCCGTCGACCTCAGGAGCCAGACCAGTGACTCAAACGCTCGACCCCGCCCACCGCCTCGACTCCCCGCTTCCCGCCGACATCACCGTCTACGATCCGCGGGACGGCACCCTGGTCGGTTCGGTGCCGAGCGCCGATGAGCTGCAGATCGCCGACGCCGTGGACCGAGCCCGTGCTGCGGCGCCGGCCTGGGCCGCGACCGCTCCGGCCGAACGGGGCGCCGCCCTGTACCGGATGGCCGACGCACTGGAACGGCACATCGACGAGCTGGCCGAGCTGAACACCCGCGAAACCGGTAAACCCGCCGGCGACGCCCGCGGCGGCATCGAAGCCGGCGTGAACACGTTGCGCCAGTACGCCGAACTCGGGCCGCTACATCGCACCCACAGCCTGCGCGGTGCCGACACCGCGATCGACTACACCCGGCCGATGCCACGCGGTCTGGTCGTGCTGCTGACTCCGTGGAACGACCCGGTCGCTGTCGCGGCCGGTCTGATCGGCGCAGCGGTGGTGAGCGGCAACGTGGTCGTGCACAAGCCCAGCGAACGCTGCCCGCACCTGGGCGTCCGGCTGGGTGAGGTGCTGGTCGAGGCGCTGCCGGCCGGCGTGCTGGCCACGTTGACCGGTGGTGGCGAGGTCGGTCGCCGACTGGTCCGGCGGCCCGAGGTGGACATGGTGGCTCACGTCGGGTCGACCCGGTCAGGCCGCGACATCGCGGCCGGCGCCGCCGTCACCGGCGCGCACGTCATCTGCGAGAACGGCGGCAACGACGCGCTGGTGGTGGACGCCGACGTCGACCCGCGCTGGGCGGCCGGCCAGGCCGCCCTCGGCGCCTTCGCCAACTGCGGCCAGATCTGCACCGCGGTGGAACGGATCTACGTCCACCAGGCGGTGGCCGAGGAATTTCTCGACGCGCTGGTCGCCGAGGCCCGGAGCCGCAACGCCGACGACTTCGCCCCGTTGGTCGACGTCCGGCTACGGGAGGAGGTGCATCGGCAGGTCTCCGCCGCGGTGGCCGACGGGGCCGAACTGCTGGAGGGTGGTCGGCTGCCGGAAGGCGCCGGCGCGCACTATCCGGCGACCGTGCTGCGCGGCGGCCGGTTGGATGCCGAGCTGATGACCGAGGAGACGTTCGGACCGGTGGCTCCGGTGCACATCGTCGCCGACTTCGGCGAGGGGCTGCGGTTGGCCGCCGCCGACCGCTACGGCTTGGCCGCGACGGTGCTCAGCGGATCGTTGGAGCACGTCACCGAGGCGGTCGCGAAGCTCAAGGTGGGGACGGTCAAGATCAACGCCGTGTTCGGCGGAGCCCCGGGCGGGGCGGCCCAGCCCCGCGGCGACAGCGGTTCGGGCTTCGGCTACGGACCCGAACTGCTGGACGAGATGACCAGCCGCACCGTGGTGCACATCGGCCGCCCGACGTTGCGTGAGGTTTGACCGGCTCGGCGGGTACGCCCGTCGGCACGTCGCTGCCCGGTAGGGATCTCAGGGCGGAGCAGCGACCGATGCGCATTGCTCTGGTCTCCGAGCACGCCAGCCCGCTCGCGGTCGTCGGCTCGGTGGACGCGGGTGGTCAGAACGTGCACGTCGCCGCACTGGCCGCGGAGTTGGCTCGGCTCGGACACCGGGTCGTGGTCTACACCCGCCGGGACGGCCCCGATCAGGCCGCTCGGGTCGAGACCGACGCGGGCTATGCAGTGGTATCGCTGAACGCCGGTCCTTCCGTGGCGCTGGCCAAGGACGACCTGTGGGCTCACATGCCGGAGTTCGCCGATGCGCTCTCGGTGGAGTTGGAGACCGAACCGGCCGACCTGGTCCACGCCCACTTCTGGATGTCGGCCTGGGCGGCCCAGCGGGCCGGCCGCCGGCTCGGGCTGCCCGTCGTGGTGACTTTCCACGCGCTCGGATCGGTCAAGCGACGCTGCCAGGGTCGGGCCGACACCAGCCCGCCGGAGCGGATCGAGATCGAGACCGGGGTGGCCGGCTCGGCCGCTCGGGTGGTGGCCAGCTGCAGCGACGAGGTCGCCGAGCTGGCCCGACTCGGGATCCCCACCAGCCGGATCGACGTGGTGCCCTGCGGAGTCGACGTGCACGCCTTCGCACCCGGGCGGCCTCACGACGGCGGACCCTCGACCGGCGCGGTACCGGAGCGAGGTCAACGGTTCCGGTTGGTCACCGCGGGCCGGTTGGTGCCGCGCAAGGGTGTCGACCTGGTGATCGAGGCACTGGCCCTGCTACCGGACACCGAACTACTGGTCGCCGGTGGCCAGGATCTGACCGAGCCGGACCCGGAACGCGACCGGCTGCTGGCTGTCGCCGCGAAGGTCGGCGTTTCCGACCGCGTCCGGCTGCTGGGTCCGGTGAGCCGGCCGGCCATGCCGGCGCTGTTCCGCTCGGCCGACGCGGTGGTCTGCATGCCCTGGTACGAACCGTTCGGCCTGGTGCCGCTGGAGGCGATGGCCTGCGGCGTCCCGGTGATCTCGGCCGCGGTCGGCGGAGCATTGGACACCGTGATGGACGGGGTCACCGGGCGGCTGGTCCCGGCGCAGGATCCGGCGGCGCTGGCCGAAGCGGCACGGGACCTGCTGTCCGACCCGGAGACCGCTGACCGATACGGCCGCGCCGGGGCCGAGCGGGCCCGCTCGCACTACAGCTGGTGCACGGTCGCAGGCGACACCGTCGCGGTCTACGCCGACGTCCTCGCCGCCGCTTCTCAAGCCTCCTCGGACGTCTTCCCCATGATTAGCGGTCATCGGGAAGGCTCGGCGACGCTGGAGCGTGCGCTGGTGCTCGGCGGCGCCGGCTTCGTCGGCTCCCACCTGTGCGACGCGCTGATCGCCGCCGGCAGCAGCGTGGTCTGCCTGGACAACTTCAGCACCGGCCGTCGGGAGAACGTCGCGCACCTGAGCGAGCACGACCGGTTCAGCCTGGTCGAGCACGACGTGACCAATCCGCTGCCCGACGTCGGTCCGGTCGACGTCGTCTTCCACCTCGCTTCGGCCGCCTCACCGATCGACTACGCCCGACTGCCGATCGAGACGCTGCGGGCCGGCTCGCACGGCACCGAACACGCTCTGGAGCTGGCCAGCCGACACGGCGCCCGATTCGTGCTGGCCTCGACCAGCGAGGTCTACGGCGACCCGGAGGTGCACCCGCAGGTCGAGTCCTACGTCGGACACGTCAACCCGGTCGGCCCACGTAGCGTCTATGACGAGGCGAAGCGGTATGCCGAGGCGTTGAGCGCAGCCTTCCGCCGGAGCCGGGGCACGAACGTCGCGATCGCCCGGATCTTCAACACCTACGGCCCCCGGATGCGAATCGACGACGGTCGGATGGTGCCGGCGTTCATCGACCATGCCCTGAACCGGCGTCCGTGCCCGGTGACCGGCACCGGCCGGCAGACCCGCTCGCTGTGCTATGTCGAGGACACCGTCGCCGGGTTGATCTGCCTGGCCCGCTCGACCGAGCCCGGCCCGGTCAACCTGGGCAACCCGAACGAGCGGACCGTCGCCGAGATCGCCGAGTTGATCAACGAGCTGACCGGCTCCGAGGCCGGCTTGATCGCCCGCCCGGCCGTGGTCGACGACCCTCGTCGGCGCTGCCCGGACATCGGTCGGGCCATCGCGACGCTGGACTGGCGACCCTGGGTCGACATGGAGCAGGGCCTGAAGCAGACCATCGGCTGGTACGCCGAGCGAAGAGATGCAGATGATGTGGGCGGTGGAGATGATGTGGGCGGTGGAGATGATGTGGGCGGTGGAGATGGTGTGGGCGGTGGGGACGATGCAGGCGCAACCCGCGCCGCAGTCTGGGCAGAACCAAATCACCTGTAGGTGATTCAAACCGCACCTGACGGGTAAGGGCAGCTGAGTTCGACGTCCGTGTCCGTTGGTGCATCGATCGGGATCGGGAGGTGAGACGGGTGCGGGTGCTGGGGATCAACGCCGTGTTCCACGACTCCGCGGCGGCCTTGGTGGTCGACGGCCAGACCGTGGCCGCGGCCGAGGAGGAACGCTTCAGCCGGCGCAAGCACGCCAAGCGTGCGGTGCCGTTCTCGACCTGGGAGCTGCCGGACCAGGCGATGGCCTGGTGTCTGGCCGAAGCCGGCCTGGAGCCCGCCGATCTGGACGCCGTCGCCTACTCCTACGACCCGTCGCTGGTCGACCTCGACTCCGGCGGCCTGGACCCGACTTGGGAAGAGTTGCGTACCACCTACGCCACCCGGGCGCCGTTGTTCCTGCGCACGGCACTTCCCGGCTACGACGGCGACCACTTCCACTTCGTCCGGCACCACGTCGCCCACGCCGCCTCGGCCGGTCTCGCCGCTCCGTTCGGCCGGGACGGCGCTGACCCGTCACATCTGGCGGACTGCGCGGTGCTGGTGGCCGACGGCCGGGGGGAGGCGACCTCGATGCTGTCGGGTGAATACCGTGACGCCAAGCTCGACATCCTGGCCGCGCAGCGCCTGCCGCACTCGTTAGGGCTGCTGTATGAGGACCTGACCGCCCATCTGGGCTTCGAGCGGTCCAGCGACGAGTACAAGGTGATGGCGATGGCCTCCTACGGGACACCCCGGCACCTGCCGTTGCTGCAGCAACTGGTGCACGCGACCGAGGACGGCGGCTTCGTCACCGAGCCGATCGACTGGGCAGCTCTGGCGCCGGCGCGACCGCGGGGTAGCGAGGACATCGACCAGCGGCACGCCGATCTGGCCGCCAGCATCCAGGCCGTGCTGGAGGAGGTGCTGCTCGATCTGTGCCGCTGGCTGCACCAGCGGACGTCGACCGACCGGCTCGCCCTGGCCGGCGGAGTGGCGCTGAACTGCGTGGCCAATACCCGGCTGTACGACGAGGGCCCGTTCGGCGAGATCTGGGTGCAACCGGCGTCCGGGGACTCCGGCACCGCCCTCGGCGCGGCGCTGACCGTGGCCGCCGAGGCCGGCGACGAGGTCTCGCCGATGACCACCGCGGCGTTGGGCCGGGGCTGGTCCGACGACGAGATCGAGTCGGTGCTCGAGACCGCCCGGATCGACTACGAACGTCCCGAGCGGATCGCGGCGGCCGCGGCCGAAGTGATCGCCGGTAATGGCGTGCTGGCCTGGTTCCAGGGCCGCGCCGAGTTCGGGCCCCGGGCGCTGGGTTACCGCTCGCTACTGGCCCATCCCGAACGGGCCGACAATCTCGAGCGGCTGAACGACATCAAGGGCCGTGAGCAGTTCCGTCCGGTGGCTCCGATGGTCCGGCTGGAGCGGGCCCCGGAGTTGTTCTCCCGCGGCCCGATCCCCAGCCCGGCGATGCTGTTCATCCACGACGTCGCACCGGAATGGCGGGACCGGCTGCAGGCGGTCACCCACGTCGACGGCACCGCCCGGATCCAGACCGTCTCGGACGCCGACAATCCGCTGATCGCCGAGCTGCTGGCCCGGTTCGAGCAACTGACCGGCATCCCGGTGGTGGTCAACACCAGTCTGAACACCGCCGGCCGGCCGATGGTCGACAGCCCGCAGGACGCCCTCGAGCTGTTCGGGTCGGCCCCGGTGGACGCCCTGGCCATCGGCCCGTTCCTGGTCCGGCGCCGGTGAGCGACCTGGACGCCAGGGACTCCGACGTCAGCGACCTGGACGTGACCGTCGTCATCCCGACCATCGGCCGAGCGGGTCTGGCGGAGTTGATCGAGCGGGTGGACGTCGCGCCGCGACCGGTGCTGATCGTGGTGGCCGACGACCGTCCGGGCGACCGTGAGCGACCCCCGCTCGACCTGCCGGACACCGTGACCCCGCTGCAGATCGTCGTCTCCAGCGGTCGCGGACCGGCTGCCGCCCGGAATGCGGGCTGGCGGGCCGCCACCTCGGCGTGGGTGGCGTTCCTCGACGACGACGTGTTGCCTCCGGCGGACTGGACGGCGCGGCTGGCCACCGATCTTGCCGGCCTGCCGGCGGACGTGGCCGGCAGCCAGGGTCGGCTGAGGGTCCCGTTGCCTCCGGGGCACCGGCCGACCGACGAGGAGCGGCGTACCACCGGACTGGTCGGCAAACCCTGGATCACCGCAGACCTGGCCTACCGGCGTCAGGTGCTGGCCGACGTCGGCGGCTTCGACGAGCGTTTCCCACGGGCCTTCCGGGAGGACTGCGACCTGGCCGTCCGGGTGATCCGGGCCGGCTGGGCGATCGTCTGGGGCGAACGGACGATCGTGCACCCCGTCACCGCCCGCGGCGGCTGGCGGAGCAGCATCCGGGCCCAGGCCGGTAACGCCGACAACGCCTTGTTGCGGAGCAAGTACGGCCGGCGGTGGCGGACGGTCACCGGGGCCGGCCCGGGCCGGACGGGTCGCCATCTGCTGGCCACCGGGCTGCTGGCCGCGACGGGTGCCGCCCTGGTCGCCGGTCGTCCCCGGGCGGCGGCGCTGACCGGCGCCGGCTGGGTGGCGCTGACCGCCGAGTTCGCCGTCCGGCGGATCGTCCCGGGGCCGCGGACGCCGGCGGAGATCGCGGCCATGGCGGCGACCAGCGCGGTCATCCCGCCGGTGGCGCTGGCCCACCGGCTCCAAGCCGGATTGCGGTGGCGGCGGGTCCGACGGCGGGCGCCGGTCACGACCGAGCCGCCGCTGGCCGTGCTGTTCGACCGCGACGGCACCCTGATCCACAACATCCCCTACCTGGCCGACCCGGCCGACGTCCACCCCGTGCCCGGCGCCCGGACTGCCCTGGACGCCCTGCGCCGGGCCGGCGTGGCGGTCGGGGTGGTCAGCAACCAGTCCGGCGTCGCCCGCGGCCTGATCAGTCCGGAGGCCCTGACCGCGGTCAACGAGCGGGTGGACGCACTGCTCGGTCCGTTCGACACCTGGCAGGTCTGCCGGCACCAGGCCGCCGATCGCTGTCCGTGCCGCAAGCCCGAGCCGGGAATGGTCCTGGCCGCCGCCGCCGAGCTCGGCGTCCGGCCGGATCAGTGCGTCATGGTCGGTGACATCGGCGCCGACGTGGAGGCTGGGTTGCGCGCCGGCGCGCACGCCGTCCTGGTCCCCGACCGGGACACCCGGACGGCCGAGGTGGACCGAGCCGAACTGGTGGCTGCCGTGGCGCCCACCCTGCCGGTGGCGGTCCGCCGGATCCTGGCCGCCCGGACGCCGGCCCCCCGCCCCTCCTCGGTCCGGAGCCGGGCCGGCACCCTGGTGGGAACACCGTGAGGGCACCGAATTACGTACGTAGCGGCAGGATGCTGGTCGCCCGGCTGGACAGTGCCGGCGACGTGCTGTTGGCCGGTCCGGCGATCCGGGCCGTGGCCGCCACCGCGAGCAAGGTCGGCGTGCTGACCTCTCCGGCCGGCGCCCCGGCGGCCGAACTGCTGCCCGGCGTGGACGAGGTGATCCGTTACGCCGCACCCTGGGTCGCGCTCGAGCCCGACCCGGTGCGGCCGGCCGCGATCGAGGATCTGGTCCGGCGGCTGGCCCGCGGTCGTTTCGACGGAGCGCTGATCCTGACCTCCTACCACCAGTCCCCGCTGCCCCTCGCGCTGCTGCTGCGGATGGCCGGGGTGGGCTGGATCGGCGCGGCCAGTGAGGACTATCCCGGCTCGCTGCTGGATCTGCGGCTGGCTCCGGATTGGGAGACGACTGCTGAGCTGCCCGAGGCGCGGCGGAACCTGCGGTTGACCACCGCGGCAGGGTTCGCGCCCATCGGCCACGACTCGGCCGGCGGCTCGCAACTGGCCGTCCGCCGCCCGTTGCCCGGTGGAACCGGCGAGCTCACCGGCGCGGGCCCCTACCTCGTCTTTCATCCCGGGGCCGCGGTCAGCGCCCGCCGACCCAGCGCCGAGCGGAGCCGTGCGCTGGTCGCCGGCCTGGTCGCCGCCGGCCATCGGGTGGTGGTCACCGGAGCGCCGGCGGAGACCACACTGACCGGCTATGTCGCCGGCGATCGCGCCGTCGACCTGGGCGGCCGGCTGAGCCTGGCCGAGCTGGCGGCGGTGCTGGACGGCGCGGACGTCGTGGTCGCGCCGAACACCGGACCCGCCCACCTGGCTGCAGCGGTCGGGACACCGGTGGTCTCGCTGTTCGCTCCGGTCGTCCCGGCGACCCGGTGGGCTCCGTCCGGGGTGCCGCACGTCGTTCTCGGCGATCAGCAGGCCGGCTGCCGGGGGACGCGGGCCCGGAGCTGCCCCGTCCCCGGCCATCCGTGCCTGAACACCATCTCGGTGACCACGGTGGTGCGGGCCGTGGCCGAGTTGATCGCCATCGACCTTCCGACCGGGGACGGTAGCCATCAACTGACCGCCGACCAGCTATCCGAGGCAGCCGAAGAGTCCGGCTCCCGCCCACGCGAGGAAGAAGGGGTGCGATGACCATCACCGAACGAGTGGGGACCGAACGAGTGGGGACCGAACGGGTGGGGACCGGTACCGACGTCGTGGACGCCCACCTGGCCGCGCTGGTCGCGGCGGCGCAGCTGACCTCGGCGATGGCCCCGACGATCCGCGACTGGGGTGAGCAGCTGGCGGGTTGCTTCGAGTCCGGTGGCCAGCTGCTGGCGTGCGGAAACGGTGGCAGCGCGGCCGAGGCGCAGCATCTGACCGGTGAGCTGGTCGGGCGGTTCCGGTACGAACGGCGAGCGCTGCCGGCGATCGCGCTGGGTGCGGACGCGGCCTCGACCACCTCCATCGTCAACGACTACGGCAGCGAGGAGATGTTCGCGCGGCAGGTGCGAGCCTTCGGCCGGCCCGGTGACGTCCTGGTCGCCCTGTCCACCAGCGGCGCCAGCCCCAACGTGGTGGCGGCGGCCAAGGCCGCGCTGGAGCTCGGCGTCACCGTGTGGGCGCTCACCGGGCCGGCACCCAATTCCCTCGCGGCGGTGGCCGACTCGGCGATCTCGGTGGATGCGGCCACCACCGCCACCGTCCAGGAGGTGCACCTCTGCGTCGTCCACGCGCTGTGCGCGGCGCTCGACGATCGGTTGGGGGCGTCTCGGTTGGAGGCGTCTCGGTTGGAGGCGTCTCGGTTGGAGGCGTCTCGGTTGGGGGCGTCGCGATGACCGACCACGCGGACGCGTCGTCGGTGCCGGAAAGTGGGTCGGTGCCGGAAAGTGGGTCGGTGCCGGAAAGGTGGGCCGGTGCCGGACGGTGCGGTGGCGGCGCTGGTGGTGGTCGGCGACTCGCTGCTGGACGTCGACCTGGACGGCGTCAGCGAGCGGCTCTGCCCGGACGCACCGGTGCCGGTGGTCGATGTGCGCCGACAGTCCCAGCGTCCCGGCGGTGCCGCCCTGGCCGCGGTGTTGGCGGCCCGGGCCGGCGTGCCGGTGGTGCTGGTCACCGCTCTCGGCGACGACCGGTCGGCCGAGACGCTGCTCGACCTGCTCGACCTGCTCGACGGACCACCGGGCAGCCGGCTGACGGTGTGCCGACTCCCGCTGACCGGCGGCACGGTCCGGAAGACCCGGGTGGCGGCCGCCGGACGACCTCTGCTCCGGCTCGACGACGGCACCGGCCGGGCCCAGCCCGGACCCGTACCGGAGCCGGTGCGACAGGCGTTGGCCGAGGCCGGAGCGGTCCTGGTCTCCGACTACGGCCGCGGCGTGACGGAGCTGCCCGAGCTGCGCCGACTACTGACCGAGGCGACAGCGCGGGTGCCCGTGGTCTGGGATCCGCACCCCAAGGGAGCCACCCCGGTTCCGGGCTGTCACCTCATCACTCCGAACGCTGCCGAAGCCGTCTCCGCCGGCGGCGTGGACGAGCCGGCGCTGGCCGCCGAAGTGCTGGCGCGACGATGGCAGGCGGCGACGGTGGCCGTCACCGTGGGACGCCGCGGTGCCGTACTGTTCGACCGCACCGGCGAAACCCTCACCGAGGTGCCGGTCCCCCGCGGCGAGGCCGCGAGGACGCTTGCGTCCGAGCCCGGCACCGACGGAATCGACACCTGCGGGGCCGGTGACCAGTTCGCCGCTGCCGCCGCGATCGCCCTCCGTGCGGGCTCGACACCACTCCGGGCCGTCGAGCTGGCGGTGGCGTCGGCCTCCGACTACGTCCGCGCCGGAGCGGCGGCAACGGTCTCGGTCGGACGCTCGACCACCGGCTTCGAGCCCGGTATCGAGCCCGGTATCGAGCCCGGTATCGAGGGTGAGCTCGAGACGTTGATCGAGGACGAGCTGGACGCCGGGCCGGACGGCTTCGCCTTCGCCGAGCAGGTCCGAGCCCGCGGCGGGCGATTGGTCGCGACCGGCGGCTGCTTCGACCTGCTGCACCCCGGGCATCTCCGGCTGCTGCGGCACGCCCGGCGGCTGGGCGACGCGCTGATCGTCTGTCTCAACAGTGACGACTCGGTCCGCCGGGCCAAGGGGCCGGGCCGGCCGGTGATGAGCCAGCAGGACCGGACCGCCGTGCTGTCCGCGCTCGTCGACGTCGACGCCGTGGTCGTCTTCGACTCCGACACCCCGGTCGAGGTGCTCCATCGGCTGCGGCCGCACGTCTGGGTCAAGGGCGCCGATTATGCCGGACGTCTGATCCCCGAGCGCTCGGTGGTGGAGAGCCACGGCGGCCGGGTCGAATTCATCCCGCTCGTGCCCGGTCAGTCGAGCACCCGGCTGACCCACCGGGCCACGGCCGCCGCCGCCATTTCCCACCCGGCAGACAGAACCGCGAAGCAGTCCGAACCCACCATCGCCCAGGAGGCATCATGACCATGACCGATTCCGCGCCCGACCTCGACACCGGAGCCGGATCCCGTACCGGTGCTCGGCTCGGCACCGTCCTGATCACCGGCGGCGCGTCCGGCCTCGGCGCCGCGACCGTCGCTGCCGTGTCCGCCGGTGGCGGCCGTCCGCTGGTCCTGGACCGGGCCGAACCCGCCGACGGCGTCACCCACCACCAGGTCGATCTGGCCGACACCCGCGCCGCCGAAGAAGCGGTACGCCGGGTGGTCGACGGCTCGGGCGGCACGTTGGACGCCATCGTCACCGCCGCCGGCATCGACTCCTGCGGACCGCTCGACGGCGTGTCCAGCACCGACTGGGAGCGGGTGATCGCCGTCAACCTGCTCGGTACCGCCGCGGTGATCCGGGCCGCGCTGCCCTATCTGAAGCGCAGCCGCGGCAAGGTCGTCACCATCGCCTCCACCCTGGGCATCAAGGCCGTCGGGGACGCCACCGCTTACTGCGCCTCCAAGTTCGGCGTGGTCGGCTTCACCCGCGCCCTGGCCGCCGAGACCGCCGGTGAGGTCGGTGTCACCCTGATCATCCCCGGCGGGATGCACACCCACTTCTTCGACGACCGGACCGCTCAGTACAAGCCACCGGCCGACGCCGTGCTGAACCAGCCGACCGACGTGGCGGCGGCGATCGCGTTCGCACTCTCCCAGCCGCCCGGCTGCGAACTCCGCGAACTGGTCATCGCCTGCTCCACCGAGAGCTCCTGGCCCTGATCGCCGGTCACGTCCTGGTGTTGCGGGCGCTCGGACTGGGTGACTTCCTCACCGCGGTGCCCGCCTACCGCGGCCTCCGTCGGGCGTTCCCGGACGCCCGGATCACCCTGGCCGCCCCGGCCGCCGTGGCGCCGTTGGTGCCGCTGACCGGGTCGATCGACGAGTTGAGTCCGACGCCGGGACTGGGCCATCGGGAACTACTCCACCCGCCGCCCGACCTGGCGGTGAACCTGCACGGCTCGGGACCGCAGAGCATCGACGATCTGCTGGCCACCGGCGCCCGGCAGCTGCTCAGCCACCGCCACCGAGAGCGGCCGGACGTCCCCGGCCCGGACTGGCTGAGCGAGCAGCACGAGGTGTGGCGCTGGTGTCGGCTGCTGACCTCCGCCGGCATCGACGCCGATCCGCGCGACCTGCGGCTGAGCGTCCCGGACCGCTCCGACCTGGTGGGCGCCATGGGCGGAGCGGTCGTCGTGCACCCGGGCGCGGCGGCGGAGTCCCGCCGCTGGCCCGCCGACCGGTACGCCGCCGTAGTCGCGCAGCTGCGGTCCGCCGGACACCGGGTGGTGCTGACCGGCGGACCGTCGGAGGCGGTGCTCACCGCCGAGGTGATCGACCGCGCCGGGCTGAGCGATGACCGTGGGCTCGACGACCTGGCCGGCCGGCTCGATCTGGCCGACTTGGCCGCGCTGATCGCCGCCAGCCGACTGCTGGTCTGTGGCGACACCGGGGTCGCCCATCTGGCCAGCGCGTACGCGACGCCGTCGGTATTGCTGTTCGGGCCGACCTCGCCGCTGCGCTGGGGCCCACCCGACGGGGGCCCGCACACCGTGCTCTGGGCCGGCCGCGAGGGTGATCCGCACGGTGGTCGGCCCGATCCGGGGCTGCTCGGGATCGACGTCCCGAGCGTCCTCGCCGCGGTGGACGGACGCCTGAGCTGACTCACCACCCGGCTGGTGGCCCGACCGGGGTGAATCGAACTGGGTGATAGGACCAGGTGGATAGGACTGGGTGGATAGGACTGGGTGGATAGGACTGGGTGGATCGGACCGGGTGGATCGGACTGGGCTCAGCTGGAGGCGTCCGCCATCAGGTCGGCCGCGATCTGCCACCAGAGTCTGGTCAACGGGTAATACCGGTCGTCCGGGTCGAGCGGCTGCTGCCACGGCTTGTCGATGATGTAGTGGATGTTCTTCACCGCCGCGTCGTCCCAGAGCCGGGGTGCTGGAACGGCAACGTCTTCAACGCGTTGTAGACGTAGGGCAGCGGACGCCAGCGTCCGTCGGAAGTGCTCGTTCAGGAAGTCCTGCTCGGCGAACGGATAGCGCGACAGGTCGGTCGACCGTCGGCCAGCTCGGCCATCAGTTCGGCGAAGACCGCCTCGTCGGGCCGCAGGACCAGGAAGCCGCCGTTGAGATAGTCGTCGACCTCGCTCCGGGTTCCCGATTGTGCTCGCGGCACTGCCGCCGTCGCTGGGCTGTAGAAGCAGTTCTCCGGCGTCCAGTCGGCCGGATAGCTGGCGATCTTGTTGGGGTTGCAGCGGCAGGCGTGACAGGCGGCGATCTGATCGTCGGCCAGGTCGAGATCGAACAGCTCGTCCATGTTCTGGGTCACCAGCATGTCGGCGTCGAGGAAGACGATCCGCTCGAACTCGGTCAGCCGCCAGACCGCGAGCTTGGTCCACACCTCGGCGAATCGGGCGTTGGCGTAGTGTCCGGTTCAGTCCACCGTCCGGCCGGATCGGCTCGACCTCGCGGACCAGGCAGCCGTCCTCGGTCGAGCAGCCGGCGACTGTCGGCGTCGATGTTCGCGGTCACCATCACGGCCAGCGGGTGGGCGCTGCCGACCGCGGGCGCAGCGAAGCGCGCAGCGACCCGGACGCCGACCAGATAGTTCGGCTGCGTGAGCAGGGTGGCCTAGGCCCATCGACCGGCGGCTCTGGTCCGCTGACGACTCGACAGACTCCGCCCGAGTCATCCGAACAACGCCGTCGGTGAAGGCGTTGTCGAAGCGGTGCTCCGGGTCGAGGACGTCGCGCACCTGCACGGAACGCCTCCCACTGTGGATACAGCGCCGGCCAGTCGTAGAGCGACTCGTCGAAGTACTTGCCCCAGTGCGGACGCCCGCCCTCGCGCGGCCAGCACCTGCTCGACCGCGCGCAGGAAGCTGACGCCCTCCTCGGACAAGCTGCCGTCCTCGGCGTAATAGACGACGAAGCCGAAGAAACAGGTCTCCTGCCCGTAGCGCCGGGCTCAGCCAGGAGTCCGAGGCCCCGGTGCAGCGCAGGATGATCGGGTAGTGCATCTGGGGCCGGGTCTCGGCGTGCCATTGCCTTGATCCGGTTGATCAATTCCGCCGGCCACGGCCAGCGGAATCAGCGATCTCGACGTTGATCTGCGGGGTGGCGATACCGCGGCAGAACACCTGATAGACGTCGCCGGTGACGTCGGAGAAGTCCTTGAACCGGGTCACCGTACGGAACGGCTTGCCGTTCTCGTCGAGGATCTTGGTGTCGACTGCGCATGTGCACCAGCGTCTGGTCGACGGTCTCGTTCATGCGCGTCGCTGGTCGCTGCCTGCTCGACCAGCACGCCGCCGTTCTCGCGGTAGTGCTGGACCTCGGCCGCGCTGGCCTCGCGGGCCAGCCAGACGTGCACCTGGTTCTCATCCGGGAACCACCACGCCTTGGTCAGGGGTAGTCGCGGTTCCAGGTCTCCAGATCGTCGGCTCAGGGTGTCGGCGCTGACCGCGGTCTTCAGACAGGTGTAGATGAGCGTCGGATCGGGTCTGCAGCGTGACCTGGGTGATCACGCCGAGCAGACCCAGGCCGAGCTTGGACCGCCGGGAACCAGGGATGGTCGCGGTCGAACTCGGCGACCGAACCGTCGGCCAGCACCATCCGGATCCGCAGATCGCCGCGTCGGCGATGCTGCTCTGCTGCAGTCCCTGGCCGTGCGTCCCGGTGGACAGCGCGCCGGCCAGGGTCTGGGAGGCGATCACGCCCGGCGAACTGGGCAGCATCCGCCCCATCGGCGGTGAGGCAGGCGTAGACCTCGTCCAGCGGGGTGGCGCCGGCGAAGGTGGCGCGTGTCCTCGTCGACGGCCAGCAGACCACTCAGCTGGCTGAGGTCGAGCAGGGTGTCGCTCGCGACCGGCCAGCTCCATCATCCGGCCCGGGGACATCCGGCTGCCGATCACCCGGACTCCGCCGACCGTACTGGTCAGCAGCAACCTGCAGCTCGGCTTCGGTCGCGGGCGCGCAGATCGAGCCCGCCGGGGCCAGCGTCGCGTTGCGGGCCCAGTTGCTCAGCCGGTCGTCGACATCACCCAGGTCAGGTTCTCGGCGAGGGTAGGCCTCTGCCATGCGACGGGGATCAACGTCCGCTGCGCGGCGGGGGTAGTCAAGATGCGCGTGCTCCATCGACTGCTCCTCTCGAATTCGGCGTCGCCACCCGTTTCAGCCGGATAGCAACCCCATTCATTACCGTTTCGGCTATCCCGCCGACGCACCCCTCGGGTCAGCGTTTCGGTCACCCGGTGTGGCCTTGGTCACCCGTGCGGTCGGGTTCGGAGTCAGGACCGATGCCGGAGGGCCACAGCCGCGGAGGTAGGCATCGTTGCCGATCCAACCGAGTGTGCCCAGACTCGGAGAATAGCCGGTGCCCCTCGATCCGAGGGACTACGTCATCAGGATGAAGGCCACCAGGGCGAGACCGATCAAGATCGGGATCAGGATGAGCAACTCCCCGCCGGTCGCGGGCGCCGGCACCACTGGCGCCCGGTCCACCTCGTTCGGCGTGGCCGGTTGTTCTATCGGGCTGTAGGTCGTCATCTGTTCACCGCTAGCGAAAGAAGGGGCAAGAACGGGGGCGGGGTTGATTGTCTCGGCAATAGGTCATTACTTCGGCAACAGAAACATTGCATGCCTGCCCGGGCCCGTTGTCCAGAGCAACAGCCGCTCTCATCGACAATGTTCAGGAATTCGTTGTCGGCGCGTGACCTTCTTGCTCGAACCGGTCGAACTCAGGGCCGGATGTTCTCCAGGTCGTTCAGCAGACTCAGGTGGGTCGGCGTCCAGCCGAGCGTCGCCCGGGTGTACGCGCTGGAGGACGGTTGATCCATGGCGAAGATCGGCCCGAGCGGCCCGAAGTTGACCTGCGGCACCGAGTGAACCGGCAGTTCGAGTCGCCGACCGATCACCGCGGCGATGTCACGGACCGCGTCGCCCTCGTCAGCCACGGCGTGCCACGAGGTTCCGGCCGGGGCTTGCTCCAGCACCAGCCGGAACAGGACGGCCGCATCGAGGGCGTGCACCGCCGGCCACCGTTGCGCCCCGTCACCCGGATAGCCGGAGACGCCGGTCCGGCGGGCGATGTCGGTCAGTAGACCGGCGAACCCGCCACTACCTTGGTTGTGCACGGTACGGGGTAACCGGACGGCAGCAGTCCGGACGCCCTGGTCTGCGCGGGCAAGCACGGCCAGGACGGCCCGTCCCCGACCCCCGACCGGGCCCTCGGTGGGTACCGGATCGGCCTCGGTGGAGACCGAGCCCGGGACGAACGGGGTCCCCGAGACGGTGACGAAGGGCCGGTCGCTGCCGACCAACGCCACACCCAGCGCGTTCAGGGCTCCCGTTTCTTCGGCCACCGACCGCCCGAGGGCCTCGGCACTGCTGAAGTCGTTGCTGAAGGCCAGATGGATCACCCCGTCGGCCGCGGCGGCGGCGTCGCGCAGCACGTCCAGGTCGGCGAGGCCGCCCTGGATGGCGCTCGCACCGGCGGTTTCGACGGCGGAGGCGGAGGCGTCGGAGCGAGCAAGGGCACTGACGGTGTGGTCGTGGCGGAGTAGTTCAGCAACGACGGCAGAGCCGATCAGGCCGGTTCCGCCAGTGACGAAGACGTGCACGGTGATTCTCCTGGGCGCTCGATGGGACTCTTGTCTCATCACCATAGCAGTGTGATGGGACTTCCGTCTCGTCACCCGACCAACGACGGGACGTGTGTCCCGTCACTACACTCCCCCCATGGCGCGATGGGAACCCGGTGCACGCGAGCGGCTTGTCGTCGCCGCCGTCGACCTGTTCAACGAGCAGAGCTACGACGCCACCACCGTCGCGCAGATCGCCGAGCGGGCCGGGGTGACCAAGAGCACCTTCTTTCGCCACTTCCCCGACAAGCGAGAGCTGCTGGTGGCCGGCCAGGAGACCCTCAGCCGACTACTGGCCGAGGGCATCGCCGAGGCGCCGGTCGGGGCGAGCCCGCTCGCCGCGGTGGCCGCCGGCCTCGAGCGAGCCTCGACCATGATGGGACCGGTGAACCGCGAGCTCGGACCCCGACTGAAGGCGGCGGTGGCCGCCAGCACCGAGCTCCAGGAGCGCGATGCGCTCAAGACGGTGGGGCTGACCGCCGCGATGGCCACGGCCCTGCTGGCCCGTGGCGTAGCCGATCCGACAGCCTCCCTCGCGGCCGAACTCGGTTCCTTGGCCTTCAAGCGCGGCTACGCCGAGTGGACCCAGGGTGACTGCGACCCCGACGACGGGTTGGCGCCCTACGCCCTGGCCGCCCTGGACGATCTGCGGACAGCCAGCGCGGCGTTGGAATAGCCGGGCGGTCACGACCCGACGAGGTCAGCGCAGACCGGTGGTGGCCAGGCCCTGAACGAAGAAGCGCTGGAACACCACGAAGATCACCACCAGCGGCGCCACCGCGATCAGCGCCATCGCCATCAGCGCTCCGTAGTCGGTGGTGTACTGCCCCTGCAGGAACTGCAGCCCGATCGGCAAGGTGTAGAGGACCGGATCCCGCAGCACGATCAACGGCCACAAGAAGTCGTTCCACTGATACATCAGACTGAGCAGGGCGAGCACGGCCAGCAGCGGCTTGCACAGCGGCAACACGATGCTGACGAAGATCCGGACCGTACCGGCGCCGTCCACCCGAGCCGCTTCCAGCAGTTCGGTCGGCACGGCCAGGATGAACTGCCGGGAAAGGAAAACGCCGAACGTCGCGGCGGCGCCGGGGATGATCACCGCCCAGAAGGTGCCGATCAGCCCGAGGTCGTTCACCACCCGGAACTGGGAGACCAGAATGGCCTGGGTCGGGATCATCATGGTGGACAGCAGCAGCAGGAAGAGCAGCGTCTTGGCCGGGAAGCGCAGCTTGGCGAAGGCGAAGCCGGCCGAGACGCTGAGCAGCACCGTGAGCACCGTGGTGATCAGGGTGATGGCGACCGAGTTGACGAACCACGTCTGCACCGGCCAGGCGTCCAGCACCCGGGTGAAGTTGGCCAGGCTGATCCGGGTCGGCACCAGTCGCAGCGATCCGGTGAACACCGCCTGCCCCGAGAATGCGGTCACCAGCATCACCCACAGCGGGAAGATCATCACCACAGCGACGATGACCGCGAGCACCACCCGGATCGCCGAGCCGCTGCTCTGGCGGCGTCGCGGCCGCCGGGCCTCGGGCTCGGCGGCGGTCCGGGCGCCGACCGGCTGATCGGTCGAGGCGGTTCGCTGTACGACGGCGCTCATCAGGCCACCTCGTCCCGGGTCCGGTTCCCGCGCCACTGGATCACCGTGAAGATCAACGTCAGCAGGAAGATCACCACGCCGATCGCCGCCCCGTAGCCCTGGTCCCGGGCCGGCCCGAACGCCGTCTTGTAGGCGTAGGTGCCGAGCACTTCGGTGGCCTCCCCCGGGCCACCGTTGGTGAGCACATAGACGGTGTCGAAGACCTGGAACGAATAGATCACGCACATGATCAACAAGAAGAAGGTGGACGGCCCGAGCAACGGCACCGTGATCCAGCGGAACCGCTGCCAGCTGCTGGCCCCCTCGACCTGGGCCGATTCGTGCAGTTCCACCGGCACCGCCTGCAGCCCGGCCAGATAGATGATCATGGTGAAGCCGACCCGGATCCACAGGGTCAGCAGGACCAGCGAGGCGAACGCGGCCGCACCACCGGACTGCCACGGAACCCGTGGCAGCCCGATCGAGCTCAGGATCTGATCGAGCACCCCGATGGTTTCGTTGAACAAGAAGGTGCCGATCAGGCCGACCGAGACACCGGAGATGACCAGCGGCAGGTAGATGATCGTCCGGAACACCTTGCGGGCCGGCAGCACCGAGTTCATCAACACGGCCAGGGCCAGACCGATGATCAGGCTGAGCGGAACCGTGATCACCGTGAACACCGCCGTGTTGATCAGCGAGCGATAGAAGGTCGGATCGCTGAACATCGTCAGGTAGTTGGCGAATCCGACCCAGGAGGTCTCGCCGCTCAACGACTGGATCCGGGCGAAGCTGTAGACGACGGAGAGCACCATCGGCAGCACCAGGAAGATCAGCACCAGAACCAGTATCGGCCCGGCGAAGATCGGCGCGGAGCGATCCCAACGGGCACGGCGTCGCCGGGCCGGACCGGTGCGTCCGGCGACACCGGTAACGGTGGCCGAGGTCACTTGAGCGCCTGACCGACGGCGGTGGACAGGGCGGCCGTGGTCGCCGCAGCGGAACGCCCGCCCAGGAAGGAGCGCTCCAGCTCGTCGGCCAGGATGGTGTTGATCTTGCCGAACGCGGGCACAGTCACCTGCTTGACCTGCCCGGCGGTGATCGTGGTCGCCTGCTGGACAAACGTCTCCATCAGCTCCGACCGGACGCTGTAGTCCAGCTTCTGCTGGGTCAGTGCGGTCAGCGTCGGCAGCTGGCCGGTTGCCTCGCAGTAGGTCTTCATCTGCTGCTGCTCGACCGCAAAGGCCAGGAACTTCGCCGCCGCCTCGGTGTTCTTGCCGCCCTTGGCAGCGACCAGGGCGTTGCCGCCGAGATCGCTGGCCGCATCGACGTCTTTCGGCATCGGCAGCGCACCGTAGCTGAAGCCCTTGACCCCGCTGTCGATGGTAGGGATCAGAAAATCACCGGCGAAGGCCATCGCCACCGTTCCGGAGGTGAAGGCGGCGTCGGGATAGGTCGTGCTCTTCACCGAGGTGTTCCGAGCCACCCAGCCCTTGTCGAAGAACCCGGCAGTGAAATCTACGGCCCGCCGGCCGGCGGCGCTGTCGATCGCCGGAGCGCTGAGGTCGTCGGTGAGCAGATTGCCGCCGGCTTGGAACAGCCAGGAGAGCCAGCGGTAGGCGCCGGCGCTCTGCCAGTCGTAGATGAACGGTTTCTGGTTCGACTTGACGACCTTCGTCAGCTTGGCCGCCACCGCAGCAAATTCGTCCCAGCTCCAGGCGTCGTCCAGAGAGGTCGGAACACTGCTGATACCCGCAGACGCGAAAGCGTCCTTCCGGTAGAGGATCGCGGTGGTGTCGATCTGGTGCGGGACGCCGTACGGCTTGTTGTCATAGAGGATCGCCTGCCACAGGCCTGGCACGAACGCCTGGACGGCCGCGCTGTCGAACTGCGAGGACAGGTCGAGCAGCACGTTCTGGCTGGTGTACTGGCCGATGTCGATGTAGGAGACCCGGAACAGGTCCGGCGGGTTGTCCGAGGCGAACCGACTGTCCAGGTTGGTCTGGATGTTGGCGTAGGGCACCGTTTCGGTCTTGACGGTGATCCCCGGGTTCGCCTTCTCGAAGGCGGCGATCAACTGGTCGAAGGCCTTCTTCTCGGCGTCGCCGGACCAGTTCACGAAGGTCAGCTGTACGGGACCACCCGAGGACGCCGATCCGCTCGACGTGTTGCCGGTCAGGCCGGCACAGCCGGCCAGGCTGATCGAGCCCGCCGTGGCGCCTGCGGCGGCGAGAAGCCGGCGGCGGCTGATGGAACTGGGCAGATGGTCGGACACGATTCTCCTGTCGTCGGGTGTGCTCCGACTGGAGTCGTCAGCCGGAACCTCAGCTGAGTCAGTTCCCCCTCATCGGGGTCTCGGGATGCACCGGACGGCCCGGGTCATCGACCACCCGCTCCGCTCGTCCTGCGCGCAACCGCTTCGCTCACCCTGCCCGCAACCGGTTGACGATCAGCCGTTCCTGACCGGCGAACCGGTCCAACAGCGGACGCTCCCCCGCCTCGTCGGCCCACTGCAGCACGTCGGCCGCGGTCTCGGCCGCCGACCGGAACCTGAGGCCGGCGGCCAGCGCCGCGCTGGAATCGATGGCCCGCTGCGGAATCTGAGCCTCCGGGTACCACAGCGGCCGCTCCTCCTCATCCACCGACGCGACGGACACTCGCAGCGCATCCTCGTCGGCGGCAACCAACAGTTCGACGTCGTCCGGCGTCCCGCCGGCGGCGGCCAGGCAACCGAGCAGTACCTCGCGCAGGGTGTCCGGTCGCCCCGGCCCGACCGTGTTGAAGGTGCCGCCGCGGCCTGCGCCGAGCATCTCCCAGGCCCAGTGGGCGATGTCGCGGGCGTCGGAGTATTGGACCGGCCGCTCCGGGTCGCCGGGCAGCACCACCGTCCGGGACAGCGTCTCGTCGAGTGCCGCCCGCAGCCGCAGCGGCCACCAGCTGAACCGCTCCGTCCGCGGTCCGACCATGATCCCGACCCGCGGGAACAGCGCCGGGCCGTCGAACAACTCGGTGACCGCGGCCTCACCGTCGAGCTTGGCCAGCGACCGGGCCTGCAGCCGGTCGGTGTCCGGCTCGACCCCGCGCCGACGGACCGGAGCCCTCTCATCCGGCACGCTCGGCCCGGCCGGGGCGTAGACACTCATCCCGGAGACGTAGCCGTAGGCGCCCACCGACCCCGACAGCAGTTCGGCGCTGGCCCGGATGGCCGGTGCACCCGGGGTAGCGTCGGTGAACGTGTCGAAGACGGCATCCCACTGGCCTCCGACCAGGCCCGACAGGTCGTCCTGCCGGTCGCCGACGATGATCGACACCCCGTCCATCGGGGCCCGACCGGACCGGCTGAACACCGTCACCTCATGGCCGGCGGCCAACGCCTCGGCCACCGCGTGGTAGCCCAGAAAGCCGCCACCACCGAGCACCAGTACCCGCATGATCAGTTCCCTTCGATCACGCCGGACACCTGCAGCGGCCCGACCGCCACCGCGTGCCGGGGTGGTTCGCGATAGAGCGGATAGCGGTCGCCGACGATTTCGGCGGCCCGGTCGTAGGAGAACCACGCCGGCCCGCCGAGCCGCTCCTCGGCCGCCGGCGTGAGCAGCACCCGGTGCCGGTGGCTGTCGCTCGGCCGGTGCTGGATCCGGGCCAGATCGAGATCGGCCTCGACCGATCGTCGGACGCCCGCCTCGCCGATCCGGCCGTAGGACAGCGTCTCGACCTCCGTCCCGAGGACCAGTGTTTTGGCCACCCACACCGGGCCGACCCGGGCCGCACTGGTCAGCACCTGGTGGCTGACCTGCAGCCCGTCCAGCCCGGACAGCCGACCGCCCAGCCCGGACAGCAGCCGGTCCAGCAGGGCCGAGGTCTCGGCAGCGGCGTCGAACGGTGCGGGCGCGATCTCACCGAGCGCGACAATGCGGCTCAGATCGGGCGCGGTCAACTGCTGCAGCTGGTGAGGCGTCAGATCCGCCCAGTGGCGCATCGCCTCCATAGCGCGCGGTTCGCCCACCGCCGAGGCATCCAGGCCCGACCAGTAGGCCGCCGGCGCGACCTCGCGGATCTGCGGATCGGAGCCGAAGCAGAACGCCTTGCGGACGCGCGAGTTCGCGTACTCGAGCACCGCTTTGGTCATCGCCACTTCGACGGAGGGATGCGCGGCCTCCCCACAGCCGGTCAGCCGGATGGGCTGGGCGAACTCGTCGCCCTCGGTCCGGCCCGCCGTCCCCTCCACGCCCGTCCCTGCCTCCAGCGGCCGCCCGACGGCGTAGCAGGAGAACACCCCGAACTCGGTCCCGGCGTGCTTGAGGACGACCTCGATCCCGCGCTCGGCGAACCGGTCGAGCAGCGACCCGACCGAGGCGGGCAAGTCAGCTCGGCGGATCACGGGCGACAACCGGTCCAGGGCGCGGAAGCGCAGGCCGTTGGTGTGCCGCTGGATGATCTCCCCGATGCCGTGGGCCAGAGCGCGGTCGCGGTCCAGCCCGGCTCCCAGACCGTTGGTGATCGGCGTGATCAGCGCGCCGTCCGGCTCGTCGAGCTCACCGGGTTCGCTGGCCACGAACTCGATCGGCACCCAGACGTCCGCCTGGTCACCGATCCGGGTGGTCGGCACCCAGGTCAGCGGCCGGTCGTCGGTGTAGTCGGTACCGGCGGGTAGGCAGAGTTCCCGGGGATCGACCACCGACGACGCGCCGAGTTCTGCGATCAGCTCGGCCCGGGAGCCGGTCCGCGCGCTCGGTCGCAGGGTGTCGAGGTGGGCGGCCGACAGCACCCCTTCGGCCAGCTCGCCCAGTCCGCTGATCTCGGCGGCCTCCTCGGTGGCGCCGTACCCGTTGCCGTGGTGGACGAGTCGGCCCGCGACCGACAGCGAGCAGCTGGTCACCGGCACCCCGGTCCGGTCCAGCGCTGAGATGTCGAAGTCGATCACCCCGCCGAAGTCGGCGAGAACGTCTCGGTACTGCTGGTCGACCCCGCTCACCCGCATCCTTTCGGTGGCCCGGATCATAAAAGTCGATGACCGTCCGGGCGTCGATCGTCTGGACGGATGTTCCCCACACGACGGAAGTTGGATTCACCGCGGATGACCCAGTCAGAACCGGCGCCCGACGCGCTAGCCGAATTCATACTGCAGCAGAGCGCCGAGGGGGTGGCCGTCCCGGTGATGTTGTTCGGTCCGGACCGGGCGGTGGCGGCCGATCCCGTCGTGGCCGAGCCGTCGCTCGTCGCCCCGTCGTTGATCGAGCTGGCCCGAGAACTGGACCTCGATCTGTCCGAGCTGGAGTTGCACTCCGCCGAGGCCTACCTGCTGCAGTGCGGATACGGCCAGCAGGTGTTGGACACGGTGCTGGATCACGGGTCGGACGGCGCCCGATGAGCCGCTGGACGGCTCAGGACAGCCGTCGGCTCACCGGAAGCGGCATCCTCGCCGTCAACTTCCACGAACTGCTGCCGGAGAACCGGGCCGAGGCCGAGCGCCGGCTGGCCTCGCTCAGCCGGATCGGGGCGTCCTGGAGCCCCGAGACCCCTGAGAGCGACGGCGACGGGGTCCGGGTTTTCGTCGGCTTCTACGACGGATACCGCGACACGGCCTTCTGGGGTGCAGAGATCTGTTCGAGTCTCGGGCTGCGGGCCTGCTTCTTCCCGATCTTCACCGGCGACGTCCCCGGCAACGCCGAACTGGACGACGACGACCTCCGGCTGCTGAGCCGCGAGCACGAGGTCGGCTTCCATACCGCCAGCCACCTGTTCATCACCGAGGTGACCACCGACAACCTCGACACCGAGGTCGTCGCACCGGTCCGCCGGATCCAGACCGCTACCGGCCGGCCGCCGCAGATCGGCGCCTGGTGCGGCGGGAGTCGGTTCGACCCCGACCACGTCGGCAACCGGGCCCTGCGCGACCTCGGCGTCCGATTCATGATGTCGAACTGGTCGGTGGAGGCGATAGCCGACTGAGCCCGGAACCGAGCCTGAACTCGTCGTGGCTCGTCTGGCGGAACGCTTGCCTGTATCGTTCTGCTCAATGGCCTAGACCACAGCATCTGGTCCGGCCATCTCGCCCTCACGTCCCTCTTGCTCCGAAAGGCCGCTCGTGAAGTTCGGCTTCAGTTCCTACAGCTTCCACCAGCGTCTCGCCAGCGGCGAGATGACCCTGCTCGACGTGATCGACTGGGTCGCCGACAGCGACGGTGAGCACCTCGAACTCGCCACCATCTACCCCGGGGCCGACAGCCCGATCCCCAACCTCGACACCTCGCCCGAGTTCGCGGCGTCGATCAGGCAGCACGCGGACGATCGGGGCGTGACGCTGTCCAACCTGGCGGTCGGGGCAGCCTTCAACCACGCCGACCCCTCCGAAGTCGACGCCGAGATCGCGCGGGTGAAGTCCTTCGTCGATCTGGCCGACAGCCTCGGAATCCGGTTGATGCGGCACGACGTGGTCGCCCACGCCCCCGTGCCCGGTGACGACACCCCCGTCTTCGAGGAGGCGTTCGGCACCATCGTGGCCGCCTGCCAGCAGATCGCCGACTACGCCAAGACCAAGGGCATCACCACCAGCCTGGAGAACCACGGCTTCTTCGTCCAGAGCAGCGACCGGGTCCGGCGGATCGTGCAGGCGGTGGACCGGGAGAACTTCATGACCACGCTCGACGTCGGCAACTTCCTCTGCGTGGACGAGGATCCGACCAGCGCGGTGCCGGCCAACCTGCCGTACGCGATGATCGTGCACCTCAAGGACTTCTACGTCCGGCCGCAGGAGCTTCTCCGCCCCGGACGGCTGGTTCACGAGCCGGGCCGGCAAACCCATGCGCGGCGCGATCGTCGGCGAAGGCGACATCGACATGCCGACGGTGCTCAAAGCGGTCAAGAGCCTCGGGCTACGACGGCTTCGTCAGCATCGAGTTCGAGGGCCACGAGGACTGCCTGGTGGGCTGCACCCGCGGACTGGCCAACGCCAAGCGCATTCTGGCCGCGCTCTGAGCTCCACCGCGGTGAGCTCGACTCGACTGACCAATCTGAGGAGACATCGGTGAAAACGCTCAAGATCGGGGTGATCGGCGTCGGTTCCATCGCCGCCTGCACCTGGAGTCCTACGACAAGAACCCGCGCGTCGACCTGGTCGCCGTCGCCGACATCAAGCCCGGCCGCGCCGAGGCCGTCGCCGAGCGGTGGGGGGCGAAGAACCACTACACAGCGCCGCCGACCTGCTGGCCGATCCTGCGGTCGAGGCGGTGAGCATCTGCACCTGGAACAACACCCACGCCGAGCTGGCGATCGCCGCGCTCGAGGCCGGAAAGCACGTGCTGGTCGAAAAGCCGATGAGCAGATCATGGGAGGACGCCAAGCGCGTCCAGCAGGTCGCGGAGGCGTCCGGGCTGGTGCTCCAGGTCGGGTTCGTCCGGCGTCATTCGGCCAACGCACGCATCCTGAAGCAGTTCGTCGACGCCGGCGACCTGGGCGAGGTCTACTACGCCAAGGCGAGCGCGATCCGACGGGCCGGCAACCCCGGCGGCTGGTTCGCCAACAAGGCGATCTCCGGCGGCGGTCCGCTGATCGACATCGGCGTGCACGTGATCGACCTGTGCTGGTACCTGATGGGTAGCCCGAAGGTCGTGGCGGTCAGCGGAAACACCTACGAGAAGTTGGGCAACCGGTCCAACATCACCAGCCTGCCGCGCTACACGGTCAGCGACTACGACCCGAACCTCAACGACGTAGAGGATCTGGCCAACGCGATGGTCCGCTTCGACAACGGCGCCTCGATGATGATCGACGTGTCGTTCTCGCTGCACGTCAAGGAGGATTCGTTCTCGGTCCAGGTGTTCGGCGACAAGGGCGGCGCCGAGCTCGAGCCCGAACTGTCGATCGCCACCGAGCGGATGAACACGGTGCTGAACATCAGCCCGCAGATCAGCTCACCGACCTTCGACCTCGACTGACGGCTTCGACTCCGAGATCGACAACTTCGTCGCCGCCTCGCTCGGTGAGGCCGAGAGTCGTCGCGCCGGCCTGGCACGGAGCCGAGATCCAGCGCATCCTCGACGGGGTCTACGAGTCGGCGGCGCTGGGTCGTGAAGTCCGCTTCGACTGATCGTCCCGGCGGCACCGCACGTCGGCGGTCGACGGCGGTGGTGATCATGAGCGCCGTCTTCGTCTGCCTGCTCGCCTCGACCTGGATCGTCTCCGGTCTGGCCGTCGAACGGGCCGGGCCGGACGTCGTCGCGGCCGGCCGGTCGTTCTTCTCCTGTCTCGGCCTGTGCCTGCTGGCGTTGCGTGGCCGGGGCGCACTGGGCCGGGCGGTGATCATGGTCCGGCGGCGGCCGATCGCCTTGGGCCTGGCCGGCGTGCTCGGAGTCTCGGTCTATGCCTTGGCCTCGTTGCGGGCCATCGCCCTGGTCGGCATCTCACTGCCGAACCTGCTGCTGGCCACCACACCGTGCGTCTCGCTGCTGCTCGGCGTCGTCTTCTATCGGCAAACACGCTCCACGCCTCGCCGTAGCCGGCGTCGTGCTCGCGACCCTCGGAGCGGCCGGCGTACGTGCTGGGCACGTTCCGGGTGAGCGTGGCGAGTCCGGGGACGGTCTGGCTCGGCGTCGCGGCCGGTCTCGTCGCGGTGCGTGGCGATCGCACTCTACGGCCAGTACTACGGCCGGATCTCCACCGGGCACGACCCACTCGACCTGCTGCCGGGCATCTTCCTGATCGGCACCGTGGTCGTGCTGGTCGTGCTGGCGGTGACCGGCCGGCTCGGTGCGGTGCTCGGCCTGTCCTGGCCGACAATCCTGCTGCTGTTCGTCCTCGGCGTGATCATCTACGTGCCGGTCTACGTCCTGCAACACCAGCTGATCCACCTGCGCGGAGCGGTCTACATGGCCTCGCTCTCCCTGGTCGTCCCGTTCCTGGTCCGGGCCGCCGAGATGATCACCGGCCGTGCCGGCCTGCCCGGACCGATCGAGTTGCTGGGGCTGGCCGTGTGCGTCGCCGGGGTCGCCCTCGTCGTCCGGCATCCGGTGACCGATCGCTGAAAACGTAGCACCAGTTCAGCGGAGGGGCGGATATTCCACTTGTCGCGGCCCGTCAGGTCACTCAGCTCTGCCTACCTTTGCTGCGGTCAGGCGTGTCTCGGGCAGCCTTCGGCCTCGGCCTGGGCTCTTCGGCAGGCAATTCTCACTGCCGCAACGTCTGTCGCCACCTAAGCGACCGAAGCACGCCCGTACGGCCACCGCAACGTAACGGCAGCGACGTAGTCTCAGAACTCCTCGAGCCGAGGTCCGGGCAGGAGATGCAACGACGGCTGAGTGACCTGATGAGCAGATATGGTTCTGGTCTCGTGTCAGAACCGCGTCCCCGAGATGGGCGCATCGAACCGTTAGGGGTCGTTCGTGAGGAACCGAAGGGTGACGAGCCGGAGTAGCTTGGGTCTGGCTGCAGCGTCGGTGACCGTGCTGGTCACCGCTTGCTCCGTGTTTCCCGGGGCAAGTTCTCCCCAGACCACAAGTGCGACCAGCTCTTCGACTGAGGCGGCGACATCCGGCCCGTCGGAAGCCGGGGGGTCAGCCGGAGGACCGACAAGCGCGACGCCGGCTTTGCCCTCGGGCAGCACGCCTGCCTCCACTCCCGCTGCTTCCACAGCGAGCGCTTCAGGCTCGTCCCTGCCGACGTTGGCCAGCCAAGAATTCATGGTAAAAGCGACTCACAACAACAGTTCGGTACGGATCCGGCTGGACATCAACCAGATCGAACGGCGCGGCGACCTGCTGGACCTGACGGCTCACCTGACCAACCTGTCTCAAAGCGCTAGCCAGGACCCGGAATGGCAGGTCGGCAACTACTTCAGCGGCTCCTATCGGAAGGACATCACCAATACGCAAGGAGGATTCTCGGGGGTGGTGTTGACGGATCGGGCCAGGAAGAAGCGCTACCTGGTCGCCGCCGATTCCGCCACCGAGTGCGTGTGCACCGTGAACCTCAGCTATGCGTTCCTCGATGCTGGTCAAACGATCGAGCTGGAAGCGACGTACGCCGCCCCGCCCACCTCCACCACCAAGCTCGACGCGACCATCCCCACCATAGGGACCATCCGTGACCTTCCTATCAGTTGAACCCGTGACGCTGGGCCGGGCCGCCGGCGCGGTCGTGCTCGCGCTGACCTTGGCAGGTGTCGCGCCGGCTGACGGATGGGCAGACGGGACTCCCAGCCCAACCCCCGAGGCCGTTCCGACTCCCACCGCGGCGGAAGCCCCGACTTCGTCGACGGCGGTCACGGCCCGTCCGGGGCCGACCACGACGATGGGGGCCACCGCGACCTCGCTCGCCGGCCTCAGTGCACCCGTCCACGACATCCTCCGCGGGCCCGTCTACAACATCGTGACCACCGTCGAGTCCACCGACAACACCGAAACGCAACTGAATTCGGGCAACAAACGAACTGTCATTTTGGACAGCAAAGTGTTGTTCGCCGAGGACAAGGCGACGCTGTCGAAGGCCGCCCGCGGCCGACTGACGTCCGTCGCCCGCCAGATCATCGACACCTCGGCCACCGGAACCGTCCATGTTGACGGCTACACCGATAACCAGGGTTCGGCCCGGCACGGGCTGGTGTTGTCGCGGCAGCGAGCCGCTGCGGTGAAGATGGTCTTGGAACCGATGCTCGTCGGCCGATCGGTCCGCATCGTCACCCGGGGATTGGGAGAAGCGGACCCCCGAGTTCCCAACACCGACAAAGCCGGCCGAGCCATCCCGGCCAACCAAGCCAAGAACCGCCGAGTCGAAATCTCCTTCACTCCGCGCCGGTAGGAGAACGCCTCGCCACCATGCACAGCGTCCCGTGGGTCGGAGCAAGCAGATACATGTGCTAGATCAGTTGGCTTTAGGTCCCAGTGACGCCCCCGTCGATGAGAGCTCCACGCCTCGACCCCGGGACAGCCACCGAGAGAGCCGCTGCCGCTGCCATCTCTGTCACGTCGCCTCTCCACTCTGCTGCTCGCTGACGTCCGGCTGCTTTCTCGGCGCCGGCCCGCTGGTCGCCACTACGCGGCGGTGGCACCCCGGCACGGCCCCGACCGTGCGGCGGCAAGCCGCCGAAGGTTCCGTCCAGGTCGATTGAGGCGCCTTGCCCTCCCCCACGTCCCGGTTCGAGGTCGCCCCACCCGTATCTGACCTCGCCCGTCGTGGTCGACCGCACCTATCGCTGACGGGCGATCCGGCCGGCAGGACCGTGACGCTCAGCCGTCATGACCGATCGGTGCCGAAGCTCGCGATGTAATCGATTGCTCCATCCAAGGCGATTTCGAGCGGTCCGAGGGTGTGCTCAGCCTGGCTGAGCAGCAGACCGCCTTGCAACGCGGCGAGCAGGACCAGACTCAGCGCCTGCGGGTCGGTGTCCCCGCGCAGTACGCCGGCGGTCCGCATGGCGTCGAGGCCCTGTTCGATGTGCGCGTTCCACTGCCGGAAGCCGGAAGCCAGCTCCTGCCGGGCACCGTCGTCGGTGTCGGCCAACTCACCGACCAGCGACCCGAGCGGGCAGCCGCCGGCACCCCGGGTCCGGGCGTGGTTCTGCACCACGGCGTCCCGCCAGGCCCGCAGTCCGGCCAGACTGCGGAGGTTGGCTAGGTCGTCCTCGGCCGAGCCCAGGACCGCCTCGCTCTGGTGCCGAACGACCGCCTGGATCAGCGCGCTCTTGTCGGTGAAGTAGTGGTACAGCTGGGAGTTGCTCACCCCGGCCGCCGTGCGGACGTCCTCCAAGCTGGTGCCGGCGACACCGCCGACATAGATCAGGCGGGCAGCGGTGACCACGATCGCCTCGCGGGTCTGGGCGCCCTTGGCGGTGAGCCGGTGCTCGGTGGGTGTTCGCGCCATCCCCTGACCCTACTCAGCCCATGCTCTTGACAACCGGACCGTCAACCTCGTCAAATTGGCCTGTACAGGCCATAAGTTGGCTACGCACCTCGACCGGCGAACACTGTCCCCAGGCGACGGTCTCGCACAACAGATTCTGACAATGACGGGCGGTGCCATGAGTGGCGTCTCTGATCTGGTCGACATCGTCGGCCGGCGGCAGGCCGCAAGACTGCAGGCAAGCTCTGTCCACGCCGGCCCGGACGACCCGGGTGGCGGTGATCATCGGTCGGCTACTCGGCGCCGGCTTCCTGATCTGCTTCACGACCGGGCTGTACAGCCACTTCCTGCAGAACCCGATGAGCTGGATGCGGTTCCCGACCCGGCCGACCTACCTGTATCGCGTCACCCAGGGTCTGCATGTGATCACCGGCATCGCCTGCATCCCTTTGCTGCTGGCGAAACTGTGGACCATCTATCCGCGACTGTTCGCCTTTCCGCCGTTCAGTGGCGTGCTGCAGTTGCTCGAGCGGCTCTCCATCGCCGCTCTCGTCTCCAGCTCGCTGCTCCAGTTGGCCATGGGGCTGCTGAACACCTATCAGTGGTATCCGTGGAGCCACTTCGCGTTCCGTGATCTGCACTACGCCCTGGCCTGGGTGATCATCGGATCGATCGTGGTGCACGTGATGGTCAAGCTTCCCCAGATCATCCGCTACTGGCGACACGGCAGCGACGTCGCCGACCCTGTTCATCCGGACCGGACGAGCAACTCGTGAGCGGGCAGAGGCCGACGGCGCCGACGGAGGCGGAGACGGCGGCGGAGACGGCGGCGGAGACGGCGGCGGCGGCGGCGGCGCGGATTCGTGGCCGCCGAGGCTTCCTCACCACTGTGGGGATTGCGGCGGCCGGGCTTACGGCGCTGACCGCCGGGCAGAGCGTCGGTCTGCTGGACCCGATCAACCTCTTCGCGCCCCGCACCCAACGCGGTGCGCCCCAAGGCGTGCCGATCAACCGCACCGCCAAGTCCGCCGGCGTCGAGACCATGGCGCAGGACCCGAACTGGCGACTGGAGGTGGCCGGTCGGATCCACCCTGTCGCTGAGTCGGGCCGAGTTGACGGCCTTGCCGCAGACCGAGGTCTCCTTGCCGATCACCTGCGTCGAGGGCTGGAGCGTCGGAGCCCACTGGGTCGGTGTCCGGATCGCCGATCTGATGGACCGGGCCCGGACGACGGCAGGAATGCGGGTCCGAGTGACCAGCCTGGAACCGAACGGGGTCTACCGGGTGATGGAGATGGGGCCGGAGTTCGTCCAGGACGAGACCACCTTGGTCGCCCTGCAGCTCAACGGCGCGGACCTCGACCTCGACCACGGCTATCCGGCCCGGATCATCGCGCCGGACCGCCCGGGCGTGCTGCAGACCAAATGGCTGACCCGACTGGAGGCGATCTGATGGGCGCCCTTCGATCGGCCGGCATGATGGCCGGCACGGTGGTGGCCCTGGGGGTGCTGGTGACCCGGCACGGTCTCACCCGCTACGTCGATCAGTTGAAGAGCGAACCGTCAGCGCCGGGGCCGGGGTCCGACGCTGTCGATTCTGGGTTTCCGCCCGAGCGTGGCAGCGCGGTCGCCCGGACCCGCATCGTGCTCGGCGGGATCGGCGTGCTGGTCCTTTGTTCGGGATCTGGAAAGTCCTGCACGCGGCGCAACCAGCCGACCTGCCCTGGGTCCTGGTCTGGCTGCTCGGAGCGGTCGTACTGCACGACGCCGTGCTGGCGCCGGTGGTCAACCTGCTCCGCGCCGGGTCGAACCGCGGCCTACGACGCCTACCGCGGACCGCCCGGGCCGTGGTCAGATCCGGCTTCGTCGTCGCCGGGGTGTTCGCCCTCGTCGTCGTGCCGGCGATCTGGGCCAAGCACGTCGGATCGGCCAACCCGACGATCCTGCCCGGGGACTACGGGCCACGCCTGCTCGTGGTGGTGCTCGTGATCGCCGGATTGACCCTCGCCGGGGTCGTGGTCGTCCTGATCCGTCGCCGGTCCGTCCGGCCGGTGTGAGGTCTCGACCGGCTCGCACCGTCGGTGCAGTCGTTGCACTCGCTGCTTCGGCCTGCTTCAGCGGGGTCTTTTCCGTAAAGGGGCCTTCCTACGAGAAGCGCTGGACGCACGGGATCAGCCGCTCGGGACCGACTCGACCTCTCCGCTGAACCGGTCACCCGCGTAACGGCCCAGGGCCTTGCGCGTCTCGATCAGCACTTGCTGGTCGATGTGGTCGTTGGTGCCGAGCGACAGCGCCCAGGTGTCGGTCCCCAGCCCCGGCAGGTCGTGGAGCAGCTCCAGCGTCGGATGAGCAGCGCCGAACGCGGACGGGTCAACAGCGTGCAGCACGATGCGGAGCATCTGCAACGGACTGTTGCTGCTGAGCTGGATCTGTAGGGCGACGCGGGCCAGCTCATTCCAGGACACGTCGAAGCTCAAACACGGCTCGATGCGAATCCGACGGGTGTCGACATGGCGGATGCCGGCCGGCCCCACGATCAGCTCGCGGCGGACCGGCCCGGTGACGGTGTGCAGGCGGCGCCAATACGGGATGCCGACCACGTTCAACAAGAACCTGATCAGCAGTCTGCGTGCCGGGGGTGGCTTGACTGCGGTCAGGGCGATCCGGACCCCACCGCCGTCCGGGACCGCGCCGGACGCGGACGGGTCGTCGTCACCCGTCCCGTCTGCCCTCCTGTGCTGCACGCCTCAGAATAGATCTCTGGACGACCTGGATGGCGCGCCTCGGCATCGCAAAGATGCGCTGAAGCCTGAACAGAGGTCACGGACGACGAGTGATCGTCGTGGTGATGGTCCGTTCCACATCGATGTCGATGTCGCCGCCCAGACAGGGATGCGCCACCGCTCCACTGGTTGGTCGGACTCAATCCTGCATCGTCGCGGTTCCGAAAGGTTTTTCGATTGCCGCCTGTTCGGCGTGGTGACAGGCGACCAGATGACCCGACTGGATCGACCGAAGTGCAGGCTCCTCCTGTTGGCACACGTCGGTGGCCAACGGGCACCGGGTCCGGAACCGGCACCCAGCGGGCGGGTGGAGGGCGCTCGGGACCTCACCCGTGATCACGCGGCGATCCTGTGCGCGACTGAGGACCGGATCGGCAATGGGAACTGCCGAGAACAGGGCCTGGGTGTATGGGTGTCGAGGCGCCGCGTACAACAGATTGCGGTCGGCGATCTCCACGATCTTGCCGAGATACATCACCGCCACCCGGTCACTCATCTCCCCGACCACGGCGAGGTCGTGAGCGATGAAGAGGTAGGTCAGCCCCAGCTCGGTCTGCAGGTCGTCGAGCAACCGCAGGATCTGGGCCTGGATCGAGACGTCGAGTGCCGAGACCGGCTCATCGAGCACGAGGAACTTCGGTTCGGCGGCGATGGCCCGGGCTATGCCGATCCGCTGGCACTGGCCTCCGCTGAACTCGTGGGGGAAGCGACCGATCACGTCCCGCGGCAACCCGACGAGAGACAAGATCTCTTCGACGCGAGCGCGCTGCTGACTGCGTCGAGCCAGATGGTGGACCTGAAGCGGCTCGCCCACCAGTTGGCCGACGGTGTGTCGCGGGTTCAGCGAACCGACCGGATCCTGGAACACCATCTGCATGTCTTGTCGCAGATCGTTCTGCTTGCGAGGGTCGACCGCCGTGATGTCGCGGCCGCGGAAGACCACCCTCCCGCTGGCCGGTTGTTCGAGGAGCAGGACGGCTCGCCCGGTCGTGCTCTTGCCGCAGCCACTTTCGCCGACCAGCCCCAGGGTCTGACGTTCGGCGATCTCGAAACTGACGCCGTCGACGGCATGTACCGTCTCCCGCGGCCGGATGAAGGTCCCGCTTCCCTTGACGCTGTAGTGCACGACCAGATCGTCGACCTGGACGAGTGACGGAGCCGTAGTCGGACCCTCCTGATCCGGCAGGGACGTCGAGGGCGATGGAGCTGAGGCATTCATCGGGTGATCAGCTCGTCTTCCGGCAGCGGGTTCCAGCAAGCGGCGACATGCCCGGGTCCGTGCTCGACCAACGGTGGGGTCTCGGTACGACAGCGATCGGTGGCCTGACCGCACCGGGGTTCGAACGGACACCCGTTCACGATCTGGGTCACCTGTGGGGGCAAGCCGGCGATGGCGTTGAACCTGCGCGTCCGACGTTTCGTCAACCGTGGCACCGAGGTCAGCAGACCGGCCGTGTAAGGGTGTCGGGGCTCGCGGAAGAGGTCGAAAACGCTCGCCGCCTCCATGACCCGGCCGGCGTACATGACCAGGACCCGGTCGCAATGGCCCGCCACGATGCCCAGATTGTGGGTGATCAGAACGGCCCCGAGGTTCGAGTCCTCGACCAGTCCGTCGATGAGCTTCAGGATCTGGGCCTGAATCGTCACGTCCAGAGCCGTGGTCGGTTCATCGGCGATCAGCAGCCGGGGCTCGCAGGCCATCGCCAGCGCGATCATCACTCGCTGCCGTTGCCCGCCGCTGAGCCGGTGGGGATACTCCCGCATCCGGTTGACCGGGTCGGACATTCCGACTGAAGCCAACAGCTCGACGGTCCTCGCCGTTGCGGCTTGGCCGCTGAGGCCCAGGTGAACCGCCAACACTTCCTGAAAATGGTCCCCGACCGTGAGGACGGGATTGAGTGAGGACAGCGGGTTCTGGGGCACCATCCCGATCTGCCGGCCACGCACGGCGTGCATCTGCGAAAGCGGACGCTGCATCAGGTCCTGTCCGTCGAACATGATCCTGCCGGCGGTGATCCGGCCAGGATCTGCCACCATGCGCAGAATCGCCATCGCCGTCACGCTCTTGCCCGAACCGCTCTCTCCGACCACGCCGACCCGCTCACCAGGTTCAACGCTCAGGCTGACACCCTGCACGGCATAGACGACAGATCGCTCCAGTTTGAACGAGACGTGCAGATCGTCGACGTCGAGCAGTTTGGACGACGCACTCGACGACACGTCTCCCGCCCTGTGGTCGGACACTGGATGGCTCCTAGGCAATGCGGCTACCTCGATGTCGGATCTAGGGCGTCTCGGAGGCCGTCACCGACGAAGCTGAAGCTGAGCGTCGCGAGCGCGATGCACACGATCGGAACCAGCGCCACCAGCGGGACGATCTGAAGGTACTGTGCGCCGTCGTTGATCATCTTCCCCCAGTCCGCGAGTGGATTCTGCACTCCGAGACCGAGGAAACTGAAGCCGGCGGCGGCGAAGATCGTCGCGGGAACCTGCTGCACGAAGTAGACGATGATCGGGCCGGCGGCGTTCGGGAAGATGTGGACTGTGACGATGCGCCAGGACGGTACGCCCAACGAGCGGGCAGCTTCGACGAAGTCTCGGTCGCGAAGGCTGATGTATTGAGCTCTGGTCAGCCGCGCGAAGCCGACCCACAGGGTCACTCCGATGAACACGGTCAGCTTTCCGACCCCGCTCCCGAAGAGGGCGATCAGTAGGAGGGCCAACAGAATGGGCGGCACCATGGTGAAGACTTCGAACGCCCGCAGCGATACGTAGTCCACCGCACGGCCGAACCAACCGCTTGCCACACCCACCGGAACGCCGATGATGGCTCCGAGAATGGGAGCACCAATGGCGATGGCCATCGTCAGCCGGGTCCCGTAGATAGCCCGGCTCAACGTGTCGCGCCCGAGCTGATCGGTGCCGAAGGGGTGCTGCCAGCTGGGTCCGGCGAGCGGGTCCAACAGGTCTTGCGTGGCGTAGCCGTAAGGAGCAATCAAGGGTGCGAGCAGCGCGACGATCAGGATGACCACCACCACGACGCCACTGACGAGCGCAAGCTTGTTTCGCCGGAATCGGTACCAGGCGGCGTGCCAGAAACCGACCCTGGCACGTTTTTCAGGGGTGACGACGGCGACGGTGGTCATCGGGAAACCCCTTCCAGCCGGACCCGCGGATCAATGAGCGCGTAGGCAATATCGCTGAGGATGAAGCAGACGCCCCACAAAACGGCCACGATCAGGACCAGCGCAAGGATCAGCGGATAGTCACGGTGCAGGCTCGCGGTCGTGAAGTAACTTCCCAGACCCGGCAGCGCGAACGTCGCCTCGATGAAGATGGAACCCGTCAGGATATTGGGGATCTCGGGTCCCATGACCGTGACGAGAGGTATCAGCGAGGTTCGCAGGACGTAGCGCCGGGTGATGCGTGACTCCGGTAAACCACGCGCGCGGCCCATCCGGACATAGTCGGTGTAGGTGACGTCGAGCGTGCTCGCCCGGGTGTAGCGGGCCATGAGCGCCATGGGGTAGAGCGAAAAGGCGATGACCGGCAGAATGAGATTCTGGGGAGTGCCCCATCCGCCGGTGGGGAGCCAGCCCAGGCGAACCGCGAAAATGTCGATCAACAGGAACCCGACGACATAGTTCGGCAGGGCTATGCCACCGGTCGAGACGGCGGACGTGATGACCCAGTCGAGCCAGGTGTTGTGCCGCAACGCCGCGATGCAGCCGAGAACCAGACCGCCAAGGTAGGAGACCACGATAGTGAGCCCGCCGACGGCGAGGGTGATCGGCCATGCCGAGGCGATCAACTGGGTGACCGTCATGGTGGGCTGTTCGAATGGAATACCTAGGTCGCCGTGCAGCAGGGACCAGAGCCAGTTGAGGTATTGCCTCCAGACCGGTTGGTCCAGACCGTACTTGCGCATCACGTTGGCCATCGCGAAACCTGGCAACGGCTGCTGGGTCTGGTCGAACGGACCGCCCGGCACGGCGTGCATCAGCGCGAAGATCAGCATCGTCACGGCAAGCATCACCACGAGCAGGGACGCCACCCGTTTGATCAGGTAGGAAATCACCTGTGCTCTCCCCCCAGCCGACGTTCAGAACAGGTTCGACTGGGCTTGCCTGACCGCTTTCGTTACGCTCTGATCGACGTAGAGGTTCTGGGTGGCGTTCTGCGTTGCAACAAATCCTGGCCACTGGATGCCGTCGTAGCCGTAGGTGTTCTTTTCCAGCGCCGACCCCGCCATGTAAGAGGCGTAGTAATAGCCGTACAGCAGATGGAAGACGAATACGGCCGGCGCATCACCGGTGAGTAGTGCTTGCGCTTGGGTGTAGATCGACTGCCGCTTGGCCTGATCGCTTTCGGCTGCACCTTTGGCCAGGAGAGCGTCGTAGGCGGCGTTGTCCCAGTTGTGACGTCCACCCTTTTTATAAACACTCAACATGTTTGAGGCATCGAAGTAGTCCATGCCGTACGAGACGTGGCCCATCTGCAGCTTGGTCGGCTTCGCATTCATGCGGTCATAGAAAGTGGTCCGGTCGAGTTCCTACAGCTTGAGATCAATTCCGAGCACCGTATTCCAGTTTTGCCCCAACGCTTGAACGACTGCCTCATTCTGGGAGGGTCCGTTCTGGAACCAGTTGTAGGTGATCTGTGGGAAATTGTTACCGCCGGGATACCCGGCGTCGGCAAGCAGCTGCTTCGCTTTCGCTGGGTCATAGTTGGTCAACGGCTGAAGCGGGTCAGTCACCGCGAACGGATATCCGGGCATCAGGTAGCCGTAAGCCGGCAGCGCCAGGTCGCCGAAGAGTGCTCCGATGATGGCGTCACGATTGACCGAGTGGGCGAATGCCTGTCGAACTTTGACGTTGTCGAACGGCGGCTGCGAGCAGTCGAAGAACGTGTAAAAGATTTCGAAGTCGTTCGGGTTGGTGTACAGGTGGAGCTGCTTGAGTTTGGCGCTTTTAGAGGCGATCTTGATGTCGACACCAGTGGGGTTGAAAGTGTCGATCTCACCGGTCTGAAAGCGTGGCAGCATGTCCCCGCCGGCATAGATCTTACCGACCAGCGCATCGATGGGCGGCGCATAGGGTGCGGAGTACTTACTGTTCGGGGAGAGGACGACCTTCGATGTTGGGTCGAACGTCTTCAACACGTACGGCCCGCAGCTCACGCAGGTCGAGGGATTGATGTTGTAGGTTCCCGAGCCGTACTTGTCTAGGGCAGCCGCCGACAATGGAGTCGTGTAAAGACACGCCGAGGGCATGTAGGCAACGGGTCCCTCGGTCTCGAAGACGACAGAGTACTTATCGGCACCTTGCCGGACGCCGATCTGACTGGTCGGTACTTTACCGGCAACCGCCTCTGAATAATTCTTGATCACACGGACCAGAACCAGGCGAAGTCCCAGGCGTGTTTGGGCTCCGCAGAATAGCGGAGAGTTTCGACGAAGTCGGCGGCAGTCAGCTCTCTTCCGTCGGTCCACATGATTCCAGGAATAATATGGAAGGTCCAGGACTTTTTGTCGCTCGACTGTTCCCACGTCTTTGCCGCGCCGGGAACCGTCTGATAATTACGGTCCAGGCGCACCAACGGAATAGTGAATTGATCGGCCAGTGGGGCCCGGGAGTAGACCGTCTCGTAGAAGTCGAGCGCCTTGTAGGTCGCTCCGCTCGAGTCGAACGGTTGTACGTAGAATTGGCTGGTGGCAGCGGCTGAGCCTGCGGGCAGCGTGAGCCCGAGGGCGTTCTTACCCGGCGTCGACGAGGTATTTCCGGAGTTCGAGGACGGCGACCCTCCGCACGCGGCCGCCGAGAGACCGATCGCGGCACTGGTGCCTGCAAGGAGAAACTTTCGCCTATTGAGATAAAGGCGGTGAAGCGATTCAGGAACTGGAGGCTGGCTCATCGGCGATTCTTCTCCATCGTCTGGAAAAAGTCGGTTCGTTCGCTTGTGATCTGTTGAACCTAGAGCCCGGCTCGTGGTGCTGTCAACGAGCAAAAGCGCTCCGATTGAATCGTTACGTTACAGTCTCGTCTCGGCTTGGCCACGCGGGTGATCATGGGTCCGACTAGGCGAGTCATGTCAACGGTCGGCGCCCGCGCGCGGGTGCCTCGACGCGGGTGATTCAGGTGATCGGAGCTTCAGGCGTCAGAGATCCGTAGTGCTCACCGAACGGCCGCCGGCTGGCGGACGAACGCAGAGAGTGCGCCGATCAACCGGTCGTAATCGGCCGACTCGTTGTAGAGATGGGCGGAGAGCCGCAAGAGCAGGCGTCCCTGCCACGCGGTCAGTACGGACTCCGTGCTGTGCTGCTCGGAGAGTTGATCTTGGAGTCGGCCCGCGATGTCTCGATCGCTGCTGAGTCTCTCGGGAAGTGGCACCACGCGCATCGGGAGGTCCTCCGCAGGCACTCCGGCGGGATCGATGCCCAGCGCGTCGACGACGCGGTCGACGGCATCGGCAGCGAGTGCGCGGCCGTAGGCACGGGTGCGGTCCCAGCCCACTCGTGCGTGAAAAGCCACCGCCGCCGGCGCGCCGAGCCACGGAGTCAGGTCCCGGGTACCGCGATGGTGGATCGAGTCCGGAAAACCGGATCCGTCCTGCCAGGACACGATGGGCGAACGGATGGCCCCGCGGTGGTCGGCGGCGACGGCCAGCACCGCGGCTCCGGTCGGTCCGCACAACCACTTGTGCAAGTTTCCGAACCAATAGTCGACTCCGAGGGACCGGATCGACAGATCCAGCATGCCGGGCGCGTGAGCACCGTCGACGGCCAACTCGACTCCTCGCTGGTGAAGCTCGGCGGCCAGTTCGGCGACCGGCAGCAGGCGCGCGGTGGGCGAGGTCACCTGGTCGATGATCGCGAGCCGCGTCGCCGGGGTCACGGCGGTGACAACCCGGTCGACCCAGTCGCTCGCCTGCGCCGCCAGCGGCACCGCCACGGTGGTCACGCGCGCGCCGGCGTCGGCGGCGAACCGCTCGGCGGCCATCCGCACTGCACCATAGGTGTGGTCGGTGAGCAGAATCTCATCACCGGGACGCAGCGGAACCGAGCAGAGCACGGTCGTCATCGCCGTCGTCGCGTTGTCGACGAAAGCGAGACCGTCGACGTCCGCGTCCAGGAAGGCGGCAATCTGCTCCAACGCTGATTCGACAGCCGGCCAGGCATCTCGGCGGTAGAAGCCGACCGGGTTGGCCTGCACTCGCGCCCGCCACTCGGACTGAACGTCGATTACCTCGGTCGGCATCGCACCGAAGGATCCGTGGTTCAGATGCGCAACGCTGTAGTCCAGTGGCCACGCCTTCCGCAGGGAAGTGCGTTCGTCTGCGTTGAACAGTCCTTCATGACTGCCGGGCATAGGGCCCCTCCGAAGCTCGGTTGACTCCCGCACCTTACGCCGGGCAAAGGTTTACCTGGAGCAGGTGCCACCCGCAGGTCCGCGGCTCCGCCGCTCACAGCGCACAACATGTTCGCCGCCACGAGATTGAGGAATGGCGCGCGGCCGACTCGGCTGGCTGCCTGGGTGCGCCGACTGGTTAGGGTGTTTACACGGTCCGGTGGAACGGCTACCGGGGTGAGAAAGATGAGGACCGATCACGATGGACGTCAAAGGAAAGGTCGTGCTCGTCACCGGAGGTTCGGAAGGTATCGGAGCGGCGACAGCTCGGCTGTTGGCCGGCCGAGGCGCGAAGGTCGCGGTCGCCGCCCGCTCGGTGGACAAGCTCACTGAGCTGGCCGAGCAATTCGATGACAGCTTGGCCGTTCAGGTCGACATGACCCAGCCTGCCTCGATCACGGCAATGGTCGCGTCGGTAGTCGAGCACTACGGCCGGATCGACGTTCTGGTCAACAACGCCGGCCGGGCACTTCGCGCCCCCGTCGCCGACATCAAGGTCGCCGACTTCCAAGACATCATCGACCTCAACGTCTATGGTCCGCTCCTGGCCATGCAGGCCGTCATCCCCCAGATGCGTAGCCAGGGCGGTGGGAGCATCGTCAACGTCAGCTCCAACGTCTCGAAGATGGCCATCCCGACCATCGGCGCCTACGCCGCCACCAAATACGCTCTCAACGGGCTCACGCTGACCGCCCGCGGAGAGCTTGCCGGGGACGGCATCGTGGTCACTCTCATGCATCCGGGGCTGACCTCGACCAACTTCGGCAAGAACGCCGCCGTTGACCAGAGCATGGCCTCGGCGCCGCCGCCGTCCGGCGGATCCGCCATCACACCGGACACTGCCGACGACGTCGCCGAGCGCATCCTGGACGCGATCAGCGACGGGCCGGCCGAGCAGTACATGAGCCCCGAGATTGAACAGCGCTTCTCGATGCCCGGCGCCTGAGGCTTCAGCCATCCCGCCAGAGTCTGCGGGCCGCGTCACCATCAAAGCGCCACTACGTTTCCGTCCCAATGTCTGTGTAGGAAGCGGCCGGTGAAGGCGTTGACCACGAACGGCACGACAACGGCAGCGAGAAGTCCTGAGGCGGTCAGAACAGAGCCGTGACCGAAGACGTGCAGGCTGTACACGATCAGCAGGGCGACAAGCCCGCCGGCCAGCGAGGCGATGATCGCCCGACGTCGCACCTTGGGCGTCCAGCCTGATCCCACGCCGACCATCACGAGTGCGGCCAACCAGCCGAGCACCGGCAGCAGATAGCCGCCGAACAGCAGGACCACCACGGTGGCCGTTACGTACCCTCGATGGTGCGACGGCCCGGTATCGGCGGCCGCTTCTGCGGCGTCCGCGGCAATCTGGTTGGGATCGCCAAGCGCCTCGATCCGGCTCCGAGCTTGTTCATCGTCGAGACCCGCGAGTGCTGACTCGGTCTCGGACAACAGATCAGCGCGGACGGAGGGTGCGATACCGGCCAGCGCATCGTCGAGTTGCTGCAGGTAGCGCTGCGCAGGTCGGCTCGCCGTTCCCATTTTTTTCATCAGGATTTGCCTTCCGTCGTTGCTGGACCCTTCGTGGCCCTGGTTGCCTTGGTTGATCGCTCGTACGGAGCTGAGGTGTCTGGATCGGATCTTTGCGTTGGCGCGACCACTGAGTCGACCGCCTTGGTGAAGACCTGCCACTGGTCGCGAAAATGCCGGAGCTCTTTGCGTCCGGAAGCGGTCAGCGTGTAGTAGCGGCGAGCACTCTCCGGGTCGGAGGCATCGGTGCCTACGCGGATCAGACCGCGGGCGCGCAGTCGGGCCATCACCGGATAGAGGGTGCCGATACTGCCGATCAGCCCGGACTCGACCAACTGCTCGGAGATTTTCCACCCGTAGCCCCTCTCCTGTTGAAGCAGACCAAGGACGCAGTACTCGACCACTCCCTTGCGCAGTTGCGCGCCGATGTCAGGCCGACTCATGCATCACACGCTACCTTGCATTGCAAGACAGCGGGAAGTCAGGTGATACCTCTGAACACACAAGGGTTCACACTCGGCATCGAGATCGACATCACCCAGCCGGCGACGGTGGCTCGGGCCTTCGCCGGCGCCCGCAGCGACGGGCTCGACGTGCTGATCAACGTCGTCGGCGGCGACATCCGGCGTCGCGGTCACCCCGGCGATGCACAAACGATCGTCAGACGATCGGGACGTTGGCCGACCGGACAGCACGGAGGGTCGTGGCGCGTGGCAACGACGACGGACTCGTCGGTCACCGCTGGGAAGACGCGTGTCGTCTAACCGCGGAAGGGGAACGGCTCGATCCCGGCGACGTCGACGTGGGCACGGAACAGGGCGCCGGCGAGCGGGTCATCGCCGGGCTCGAGGCCCTCGCGTGAGGTCGTGATGTAGAGCTCGTCGAGGTTGGGGCCGCCCAGGGTGCAGGCGGTGACCTGCCGAGCCGGCACGTCGATCGTGGCGGTCAACTCGCCTGAGCTGGTGTAGCGGCGGACCTGGCCCTGCCCGTTCAGGGCGACCCAGATCCCGTCCTCGCTGTCGAGGGTAAGGCCGTCCGGGGAGGCGTCCTCGGCGCTGAGGTCGACACACGGTCGGCGGTTACAAAGTTCGCCGCTGACGTAGTCAAACACGTCCACCCGGTGGGTGGCGGTGTCGTTGTAGTAGGCGCGGTCCCCGTCGAGGGTCCAGGCGAGACCGTTGGAGACGGTCAGCCCATCCAGGACGCAGACGACGGATCCGTCGTCGTCGAGCCGGTACATGCTGGCCGCCCCCGGCGTCTTGTCATAGGCCATCGAACCGCAGTAGAAGCGGCCGTCGGGATCGCAGCCTCCCTCGTTCATCCGCACGCCGGTGTCGCGCCAGACCTGCTCTCCGGGGTGCAGGGTGCCGTCGGCATCTTCGAGGGCGAAACCGCGCTCGAGCGCCAAGACCGCTCCGCCGCCGACCCGCGGGCGCAAGGCAGCGACCACCGAACCCACATGCCGCCGAGCCAGAGTGCCGTCGGAGGCGAGCGACAAAACGTCGCCCGCCAGCATGTCGACCAAGCGGAGGCCGCCCCAGGCCGTCGACCACACCGGTCCCTCACCGTGGTACGTCACTGATTCCGTGATCTGTTCGGCCTTCACGTCCTCACGTTATCCAAGTGCGCGCAGCTCGACCTGGCATGCACACAGACTGAGACTTCGCTGGGCCCGCAACGGAAATGTCGATCCCGTCACAGGCCGGTTGGCTCTCGGGTGTGTCGAGGTCGGGCGACCCGTGACTTGTGCGTTGATGTCGGCGAGAAGGCCGCAGCGTGGTTGGCAAGAACCCCCTGACGTAGCGCTCAGGGCCGTGCTGACTGCCCTGCGACAGCAGTGATTGCTCCTCGCCGCAACACTCAGACATCGTGGGACCACTTGTGTAAACGTCTTCACGGCTACTTCCTAGATTGGTCAAAGCTTTTGCTAGGCGAAATTATGTCGACGGTTCTAGCCATGTAAACGTTCTCAGGTTAAAGTCCCTGTTACTAGCCCTCGGGCCTCGATCAAGGGAGACGAGATGAAAAAGTTCGGTGCAGTGGTCGTAGCCGGCCTGGCGGTCATGTCGCTGATGGTTTCCGGCTGCGGAAGTAGCAGCGGTGGCGGTGACGGACCGGTGACGCTGACCTTCCGGCAGTTCGACCCGCCCAGTGAGACCGGCGGCCTGCAGGCTGCCGTGGCGGCCTGGAACTCCTCGCACCCGAACATCCAGGTCAAGATGGAGACCCTCGGCGGAGACAACGCGGCCCAGCAGTTCGCGCGGGAGGCGAACTCGGGCTCCGGCCCGGATGTCGTCCAGATCGCGAACGTCAACGTGAAGGATCTGGCCAAACCGAAGATCCTGATGTCGCTGGATTCGCTGGCCGCCGAGACGCCACCGGAGACCCCGATCGATCAGTATCTGGCCCTGGATCTGGCCCGGTTCGGCGGCAAGACGTGGGCGCTGCCCTGGACCGTGGACACCTACGCCCTCGCTTACCGTCCGGCCGATCTGAAGGCGGCCGGTGTGAAACCGCCGACCACCTGGCCGGAGCTGGCCACCGAGGCGACGAAGCTCAGCACCAGCGGGAAGAGCCGGTCCGGATTCTGCTTTCCCGGGGCGAGCGGACCGGGCGCCGGCCAGTGGTTCCCGATCAACTACTACCTGTGGTCGCATCAGGCCGCGCTGGTCAAGAACGTCAACGGAACCTGGCAAGTCGGAGTCAATCAAGCCCAGCTGGCCTCGACGATCGACTACTTCAACGGCCTGTTCACCTCGCAGGCGACCGCGAAGTCGTTCATCGCGGTCGAGGACATGACCGACCCGCAGATCGTCAACGGACTGGTCCAGGGGACCTGCGCGATGACGATGATGCCGCCACAGACGTTCCGGCAGGCCCGCGGGGACGACAAATCGCTTCTGACCGCGCCGATGCCGGACGGCTTGATGGACGGCGCCACCCACCTCGGCGGCCGGATGCTCGGCATCAACGCCTCGACCGAACATCCGCAGCAGGCATGGGACTTCATCCGCTACCTGAACAGCAGCGACGCGTTCGCCCACATCGACCAGTACCCGGCCGCGAGGACGGTGCTGAACAAGATGAAGGTTCCGGCCGGTGAGCAGGGCTTCCAACAGCAGCTTCCGCACGCGGTCACGTTCGGCAAGTACATCGCCGGACCGGTCCCGGTCACCACGCTGCAGAAGATCACCAACGCCCAGTTCGGCGCTGTCTACTCCGGCCAGAAGGACAGCCAGGCGGCGGCGCAAACGATCATCAGCCAGATCCAGTCCGAGCTGTCCGCACACTCGTGAGCACGGCGGTCATCCAGCGGCGCCGGCCGTGGCGTCGACAGGCCACGCCCTACGCGCTGCTCGCCCCGGGCATGATCATGTTGGTGTTGTTGTTCGGGGTTCCGGCGGTCTACAACGTGTGGCTGTCCTTCCACGAGGTCACCCCCTACGACGCGTTGGGCGACGGCCCGTGGGTAGGGCTGCGCAACTTCACCCACGTCCTGAGCGACCCGCAAACCCTGCTGAGCCTGAAGAACACGGTTTTTTGGCTGACCCTGTCCACGGTGGTCGTGCGATTGGCCGTCGGATTGGGCATCGCTCTGCTGCTGCAGGCCGGCGTGCTGCGACGGCTGCATCTGGTCGGGGTGGCCCGCACGATGGTGCTCATTCCCTGGATGATCCCGCCGACCGTGGCCGTCGCGGCCTGGCGGTGGTTGCTGGACGGCCAGTCCGGACTCGTCAACCGGGTGCTGCTGAATCTCGGGCTGATCGACCAGGGCATCCCGTTCCTCGGTCAGACCAACACGGTGTGGTGGTGCGTCAGCGCGATCGTGACCTGGCGGGAGCTGCCGTTCGTGGTGATCGTCTTACTGGCCGGTCTACAGGCCATCCCGCACGACCAGTACGAGGCCGCTGCGATCGACGGCGCCGGCGGCGCCCGGTCGCTGCGCCATGTCACGTTGCCGAACCTGCGGCCGGTGCTGTCCGTGGTCGCCCTGATGATCACCATCAGCACCTTCAACAACTTCGTCTACGTCTGGCTCACCACCGGCGGCGGGCCGGGTACGTACACCCAGGTGCTGGCCACCCAGCTGTACTCGGCAGCCTTCGTCGACAACCAGCTCGGACGCGGGGCAGCGATCGGGCTGGTGATGACCGCCTGCATGCTCGTCTTCGCCCTCATCTACCTGGGCATGATGCAACGCCGCGACCGGGAGGCAACATGACCGCCACCGCGGTCCGGACCGCGCCCGGACCGGCGGTGTCCCCAATGGCACCGCCGCGCCGACGCCGTTCCCGCCGCCGGCTGCTGCGTGACGTCGTCGTCCTGGCCGTCACCGCGGTCGTGCTGATCCTGATCGTGTTCCCGTTCGCCTGGATGGTGTTGACCGCTTTCCGTCCGGCTGCGGAGATGTTCGCACTGAAGAACATTTTGCCCAGCCGGCTGACCTTGGCCGGGTTCCACAAGCTGTTCGCCACCTCGCCGTTCGGCCGCTACCTGGTCAACAGCACCATCGTCGCCCTGGTCACCATGGTGGTGTCGGTGTTCTTGTCCTGCCTCACCGGGTACGCCTTCTCGCGGTTCGCCTTCACCGGCAAACGGGTCCTGATGCTGATGGTGATTGCGGTCTACCTGTTCCCGTTCGTCATCCTGATCACCCCGCTGTACATGTTCTTCAGCGAGCTGCACCTGCTGAACACCTACCAGGGCCTGATCCTGGCCTACGTCGCGCTTACCCTGCCGTTCGCCACCTACCTGATGATGGGCTACTTCGACACCGTGCCCCACCAGCTCGACGAGGCGGCCCGGATCGACGGCTGCTCGACCCTGTCGGTGCTGTTCCGGGTGGTCTTCCCGATCGCCTGGCCCGGCGTGGCGACCGTGGCGATCAACGCGTTCGTCATGTCGTGGGAGGAGTTCCTGTTCGCCGACGTCATCATGACCGATGACAGCAAGAAGACCGTGCAGGTCGGTCTGGCGAACTTCTTCGGCGAGTTCACCACCCAATGGGATCTGGTGATGGCCGCCTCTGTCGTCGCCTCGGTGCCGACTATCGTGCTGTTCGCCATCGCCCAGCGGCGCCTCGTGTCCGGTCTGGCCGTCGGAGGAGTGAAGGAGTGACGGTGACCCAGCGAAGACCCCTGCTCCAGCCGGCCACCATGAAAGACGTCGCCGCACTCGCCGGGGTCAGCATCGCCACCGTCTCCCGCGTCCTGAACCAGACCGTCCCCGTCTCCGGGCCGGTCGCCGAGCGCGTGCAACAGGCCGTCGCCCAGCTCGACTACGTCTCCAGCACCTCAGGACGGACCCTTCGGCCCGGGGTCAGGTCGATGACGTGGGGGCTGCTGGTCGACGATGTCGACTCCCACTACTTCGGCCGGCTCGTCGACGAGCTCGACCGCGCCGCCCAACTTCGCCACTGCACGCTGCTGGTCGCGTTCACCCAGAAACACTGGACGCAGGGAACGATCGCTGATCAAGGAGATGATCAGCCGTCGCGTCGACGGACTGTTGATCGTTGCCGCCGACGGCGACAACAGCGGCGAACGCGCCCGGCTGCCCAGCCAGCCGGTCGTCTATCTGGACCGCATTCCCCGCGGCGTCGCCGCCGACGTCGTCACCTTCGACTACTACCGCGCCGTCTCAGAACAGGTCGAGGACCTCTGGACGCGCGGGCACCGTCGGATCGCCTTCGTCGGCGGCGAGACCGGCAACGATCCCGGGGCACGGCGTTACGCAGCCTGGAAGGACAAGATCCGCGACCACGGCGGCACCGTCGATCCGGGCCTGGTCAGCGTTCACCACCGCGACGACGGCGCCGCCGGGGACGCACTGGCTGCCATGCTGGACTCACCCGACCCACCTACCGCGGTCGTCGCCACGACCGGCGGCATCCTCACCCAGCTGCTGCGGACCGTCCAGGACCGCCGAGCTGACCTCGAGATCGTCGGCTCCGAAGACATCCCGGCCGCATTCCTCTCCCCCGTCCCCCTCACCCTGGTCAGAGCCGACCTGGCCGATCTCGCCAGAGTCGCCGCGGAACGGCTCGCTCTCCGGATCGAGTCCGGCGACGGCTCGGAACCGGAGGTCAGGATCCTGCCCACCACCCAGGTCCGCTACGGAGCGCCGTCCCACAGCCACGAGCAAGAGCGATGACCGACAGACCGAACATGGTGATCGTCTACACCGACGACCTCGGGTGGGGCGACCTCACGTGTTACGGCAGCACCGAGATCCAGACCCCTCACATCGACGCTCTCGCCGCTTCCGGGGCACAGATGAACCAGTGGTATTCCAACTCCCCGGTCTGCTCACCGTCTCGCGCAGCCCTGCTCACCGGCCGGCACCCCGCCCACGCCGGGGTCGAATCCATCCTGGGCGCAGACCGCCACACCACCGGCCTGCCGCCACAGAGCACGCTGTCAAGCCGGCTGGCGGAAGCCGGTTGGAGCACCGCCATCTTCGGCAAGTGGCACCTCGGCGTCGAGCCGGGCTCAGCTCCGCTGCGTCACGGCTTCGATCACCACATGGGTTTCCGGGCGGGCTGCGTCGACTACTACTCCCACATCATGTACTGGGGAGTGCGCAACCCCATCCACGATCTCTGGGAGGACGACACCGAGATCTGGGACAACGGCCGCTACCTGACCGAGCTGATCACCGAACACGCCGTCGACTTCATCCGCAACGCCGAGCAGCCGTTCCTGTGTTACGTCCCCTACAACGCGCCGCACTATCCGATGCACGCCCCCGAAACCTACATGCGACGCTTCGCCCATCTGCCGTGGGAGAAACAGGTCATGGCCGCCATGATCAGCTGCGTCGACGACGGCGTCGGGGCCATCGTCGCCGCCCTCGAGGAGACAGGACAGCGAGACAACACGATCGTCTTCTTCTCCTCCGACAACGGGCCGTCGGCCGAGGAGCGCAACTGGCTCGGCGGCGAAGAGATCGCTTACCCCGGCGGATCGACAGGTGGGCTGCGCGGACACAAGGGTTCCCTCTTCGAAGGCGGCATCCGCGTTCCTGCGATCTGGTCCTGGCCGGCCCGAATTCCGGCCGGGCGAACCTGTTCGACACCGGCCGCCATGATCGACGTCACCCCCACCCTGGCGGCCGCCGCCGGCCTGCCCGCCGAGGACAGCGTCGACGGCATCGACCTGCTCCCCCTTCTCGCGGACTTCGATGACCCGACCGGCGAGGAGGCCCCGGCGGCCGGGTCCAGCCAGCAGCGGGTCCTCACCTGGGAATACGAGGGGCAACACGCCGTCCGCCAAGGCCGCTGGAAACTTGTCGTCGACCCGGCCGAACGGCTCGGCGCTCCGCAGCAACTCACACGCCTGCTCTTCGACCTCGACACCGACCCGGGCGAAACACAAGACCTCACCGCCACCCATCCCGACGCAGGACAACACCTGGAGCGACAACTCACGGAATGGCAGGAACTGCTGCGATCCTGGCGGTCAGCCGCCGGCCAGCCCGCTTCCGAATTCGCCTGATCCTCCGCACAAACGGTCGGCCGGGCACCTCGAGTGACGCAAGCTGAGCACGGACTCCCGACACCCGCCTCGGACACATCCACACATCGACGCCAAGGTGTGGTCTGCCGGCGCCTTGGGCGCGACACCCTCGGGTCCGACACTTTCCGCTTGTGACCGGTGACGGCTATGGGATTTCGAGCGGACCGTCCAGGGTGACCGCCCATGGCTGGGATGTTTTAGGGACTCTCCCTGAGGTTGATCCATGTGCGCTATTTCTCTTAAGCTTAAGGCTAATCTAGTTAGCTAATAGGAGACGGCGTGACTAAGCATCTGGCCGTCGGTAAGAACACCATCGCCTACGACGTAAACGGGCAGGGACCCCTGGTGGTCCTCGCGCATGGGATCGGTGACAGCCGGCACTCCTACCGCTTCATCGTCGCGCCGTTGGTGAATGCCGGCTACCGGGTCGCCGCCGTCGACATCCGCGGTTGCGGTGAGTCCAGTCTTGGCTGGGACGGCTACACCCGCACCGGCATCGCCGAGGACCTGATCGCTCTTATCCACCAGCTCGTCGGCGACGACGGCGGGTCTGCGGTGATCGTCGGTCAGTCGATCAGCGGCGGCGCGGCGACCATCGCCGCCGCCACTGCCCCCGAGCTGATCTCCGGGCTCATCGAGCTGGCCCCGTTCACCCGGGCGCAGGCCTATCCTCCGGGCGGGCTGCTGCGGGTGAGGCGTTACCGCGCCGGCGTTCTGCAGCTGATGAAAACCATGGTGGCGGGCAGCATCACGGCCTGGAAGAATTATCTCGATCTGGCTTACCCAACCAAACCGGACGACTGGGACCACGAATCAGCCCGGATCGAGGCCAAACTGCGCGAGCCAGGCCGGATGAAGGCACTACAGGCAATGTGCCGGGCCAACCCCCGCGACGCCGGGAAACAGTTGGCCCACGTCGGCTGCCCGGTCCTGATAGTCGAAGGCGACCTCGATCCGGACTGGGTCGATTCGAGGGCCGAAGGGGAACGGATCCTCGCTGAGCTGCCCGCGGGTGTCGGTGAGCTCGTAGTCCTCGATGGCGTCGGCCACTACCCCCACGCCCAAACGCCCGACCGGATAGTGGAGCTGGTGCTGCCGTTCCTGGCCCGGACCCTGACGGATGCCTAGAGCCGGGCTCGACCCCGAGCTCGTCACCGCCGCCGGCGCCGCACTCACAGACGAGGTCGGGCTGGCCAACCTGACCATGGGTCTGCTCGCCGAACGTCTCGGCGTCCGGACCCCCTCGTTGTACAAACACGTCGACAGCCTTGCCGATCTCAGCCACCGGATCGCCGTGCTGGCCGGCACCGAACTCGGCGAGGCTTTGGGCGAGGCCATCCAGGGCCGGGCGGGTTCAGATGCCCTTCGCGCCGCCGCCCACACCATGCGCCACTACGTCAACGACCATCCCGGCCGCTACGCGGCCCTGAACGTCGGTCGCCCGGCCGGACCTGACGACCCACTCACCGCCGCGAACGACCGGCTCCTCGGCGCTCTCACCGCCGTCCTCCGCGGCTACCACCTGGCCGAGGGAGTGGAAATCCACGCCCTCCGGACGCTGCGCAGCATGCTGCACGGCTTTACTACCCTCGAGCTGATCGACGGTTTCCACATCGACACCGACATCAACGACAGCTTCACCTGGATGATCAACCTGATCGACCACAGCCTCTCGAGCCGACCGGCAGCAGCCGACACGTGCCGTCACTAACCGAGCCCGCCACGTCGACGACCGAGCGACCCGCATCCGGTTTAGGCGTTCGAGATCACTGGCACGAAGCGCCGCAGGTCTCGGACAACTCCCCTCGGTACGGCGCCGGTGGACAACCTCATCCACGCCGGTGACACGTCTGCTGTGATCGTGCTTTCGTCGATCCCGGCATTCACACCGACGCTGAGATGCGAAGAACCGCGACGTTGAATGATCCATCAGGTGGCCGCCCGCTATGCCAATACCAACTGGCACAGCCGTTCATCCTCACCGAGAAGCTAAAACTGCGCCCGCGGTGCGTTCGAGCGGCAGCAGCCGCCACGACTGGCTAAACCTATGCAGCGCAGGTCCCGTCCACCGTGCTCGCGATAGTCAAGGCGATCGGACGGTCAGCCCGGTTGACTCCATCCCTCCGCGCCGGTCAACACCGTGGCTCCGGTCCGGGCTGATTCACCGATGGCCAGCGAGATCTGGTGATCCTGGGCGCCCTCGGCTAGCGGGTAGGGGGCGGGCCCCTCGTCGCGTACCCAAGCACCCATCTGCCAGGCCAATTCGGCCACGGCGAGATCATCCTCTGACATTCGGCTCCCGACGAAGCGGTTTCGGTACAGGACTCTGCCGTCGAGGCTGACGTGCTGCAGGTCAACCCCCTCCAGATTGAGGTCGATGCCCGCCTGGCGACGGATCAGTCGCGACTCCACCGGCGTCGTCGGTTCGACCAGGCGGACCACAACGTCGTCGGCGATCTCGCCGAGCGTGCCCCGGATGACGATCCGTCGGGTTCGCAGCGGATTCCACCACTGGTTCTCGGTGAAGTCGTACAGCGCGCTTCGTCCGCCACCGAAGTCGAGGGTGGCCAGCGTCGTCGTCCGTGGCTCCGGGTCCGCCGACCCGGTCCAGCCGTCCGGGGTCAGCGGATCGGCCAGTGGAGCGGTGAAGTCGTGAGCCGTCACCCGTACCGGTCCCCGGCCGGCATCGAGGAACCCGCGCATCATGGAGACGGCGTGGTAGAGGTGGGTCGAGGACACCTGCACCGAGGTGACGTCGCCGATGACGCCGGAGCGGACCGCTTCCATCCGCGCCACGTGCTGCGGCATCAGGAGGTACTGCTCAGCCACCTGAACGAGATTCCGGTCCGGCAGCCCGTTCCAGAGCTCGCGAAGACCCTCCAGATCCGCCGCCGGCGGCGTCTCGGTGAGTACCGGAGTACCGGTCGAGGCCGCCTCGAGCGCGGCCCGGCCCATCTGGGCCCACGGCACACAGGCGATCAGGAAATCCGGCTTGCCCTGCAACAGCTGAGTCACGGTGTCCGCGGCCGCCGTCTGCCACTGGCCGGCGACCTGGGCGGCGCGCTCGGGGTTGCGGCTGAGGACACCGCTGACGCTGAAGTGCTCGGGAGCCTGTCGAGCGATCCGGGCGAAGAACTCGGCCCGTCGCCCGGTACCAATCAATCCGAAACGCACCGGCTGCTGGCTCATTGAGTTGTCTCCTCCAATAGGTCAACGCACCCAGCGCCGTCGGACTGCCGCTCGGGCGCCCGCTCGACAACGATCGAACAAAGACTGCTGTGATGCGTTGACAACCTTTCTTACATTGCGTTAGGAAGTGTAGAGGGGTGGACGACCGACCACAGCCCCGGGCATCACGATCGAACCGTCAGCTCTCGAAGAGGAGAACCATGACCGACAACTTCCCGCGTTCGGCCGGGCAGGCCGTCCCGGCGCTCACCGGTGCCTTCCATCGGCGGAGCTTGATCAAGGCCGCTCTCGGCGGCGCCGCGGCACTCACCGCCGCACCGGTGCTGGCCGGCTGCGGCGGATCCGGGTCCAGCACCGGTGGGGGCGGCGGCCCGGCCACCGTCCGGATGTGGAGCTGGTACGGCGAGCAACGCGACGAGTGGCCGAAGCTGGTGGCCAAGTTCCAGGCGGCAAACCCGAACATCAAGGTCCAGAACCGGGTGTTCGGCACGCCGGATCAGTACTTACCCGCACTGCAGGCGGCGGTCGCGGCCGGCGATCCGCCGGAAATATTCGCCCCCCACACCCGGGCTCTGACCTACGGCACCGGGGGTATCTCAGCGGACCTGAAGGCCGAGTTGGGCGCGGACTTTCTGGCCGACTTCTTCGACTCGGCAAACCAGGAATACACCCTGAACGGCAAGCAGTACGCCGTCGGTTGGGAGGCTCAGACGTTCGGGATGTTCTACAACCCGTCGCTGATGAAAAAGGCCGGGGTGAACCCGGACAGCATCGAGACCTGGGACGACCTCATCAACGCAGCACCCAAGTTCAAGGCCGCCGACACCTACGGCGTCTCGATCAGCTGCAACCCGGGGACGAGCGCACTGGACTTCTTCCTACCGCTACTCACCCAGGTGTCGGGCGATCCGACCTTCTTTCTCAAACTGGACCAGGGCCTGAACGGCCTGACCTGGGAGAACCCTGTGGTGGTTCAGGCGCTAGCGCTGCAGAAGCGCATCGTGGACGCCGGGGTGTTCCAGCCCGGACCGACCGGCACCTCCGGTGATCAGGCCCCGCAGATCTTCTACACCGGCAAGTCAGCCATGTTGTTCAACGGCTCCTGGAGCCCGCAAGGGTTCGTCCAGAACGCGTCGAAGGAGTTCGTCAACAGTTACAAGGTGATGAAGACTCCTGCGCTCAGTGCCGGGGCCAAGCACTGGACGGCCAATCAGGCCGGCGCCGGCTGGGCGGTCTCGGAAACCAGTAAGAACAAGGACGCCGCGATCACCTTCCTGAAGTTCCTCTACGACGAGGCCAACTACTCGACGACGATGAACAACTCCAACTCGATGCCGGCCACCAAGAGCGCCGCCGCGAAGATCGACAACGCTGTGATGAAGCAGATGACGTCCTGGTTGATCGAAGGCGACGGCTGCCCCCACATCCCGTTCGGCAACGGCAGCACGGCCGCCGCTGACCCGATGGTGCAGACGTTTGAGGGCAAAGGTCAACCGGCGGACGTGGCCAAGCAGATGCAGGCCGCGGTCGTCAACGCCCGGGGCTGAGCCATGACCATAACGGCGAACCCGACTCCGGTGGCCGCGGCCGCACCGCCGCCCACACAGGGAAAGCGTTTCGGATCCCGGCTGAAGCGGTCCCAGCAGATCTCGGGCTACTTGTTCGTGCTGCCGACGCTGATCTTGTTCCTGGCCTTCGTCGGCTGGCCGATCCTGCGGACGATCTACCTCAGCCTGACCAGCTGGAGCGGCTTCGGTGAGGCCCGTTTCATCGGCGCTCACAACTACGCGCGAATGTTCAGTGACCCGGTGGCGCACCGGGCACTCCTGGTGACGATCGTCTTCACCGCTGTCACCACCGTGGTTCAGACCGGGCTGGGCATCGTGATCGCGGTGTTGGTGAACGAGGTGTGGCATAAGGTCGGCGTCGTCGTCCGGACCATCCTGTTCATCCCGGGGATCGTCTCCTTCGTGGTCAGCGGAGTGCTGTGGAAGCTGATCTACGACCCGAACGTCGGCACCCTGAACCGCATCCTTGCCTCGATCGGAGTGCCCGGGTTGCAGCACACCTGGCTGGCGGACCGGACCACCGTGCTCCCCGCGATCATGCTGGTCGCGATCTGGGGTGGGCTCGGGATGAACATGCTGATCTTCTTCGCCGGAATCCAGGGGATCGATCCCGGGCTCTACGAAGCTGCGGCCGTGGACGGCGCCGGGCCGTTCCAGCGGTTCCTCAACATCACGGTGCCCAGCCTGCGGGTAGTCACCGGGATCGTGATCAGTCTCGGACTGCTGAACGGGTTCAAGGTCTTCGACATCATCTACGTGATGACCGGCGGCGGCCCCGACCACGCCAGTGAGGTGTTCGGCACCTACCTGTACAACCTGGCCTTCGGCTCGACCTCGGGAGCCCTGCCCCAGTTCGGGTACGCCTCGGCGTTCAGTGTGCTGGTGATGGTGCTCTGCATCCTGGCGGTCCTGGCCCAGATGGGGATCACCCGAAGGTCGGAGCGATGACCACCACCATCGCTCAAACAGACGAACCCGCTCGCGTCGGCGTCCCGCCGACCAGACGGGCGCGTGCCCAGCGACGCAGACGGCTGCCGTTCGGCAAGACGTTCGCCACCTTCATCCTGGTACCGATCTGTGTGCTGACGCTCTTTCCGTTCGTCTGGCTGCTGCTCACCTCGCTGCGGCCCCGCAACACGGTCTTCTCGGGGCCGTTCTTCCCGAGCTCGTTCACCGCCGCCGCCTACCCGCAGGCCTGGAGATCCATCCAGTTTCCGTTGCACTTCTGGAACAGCCTCTGGATCACCTCGGTCACCGTGATCGGCGTGTTGATCTTCGCGACCTTGTCCGGTTACGCCTTCGCCAAGTTGGAGTTCCCGTTCAAGAACCTGTTGTACCTGTTGTTGCTGACCACGTTGATGATGCCCTCGACGGCGTTGATCATCCCGCTGTACCTCGAGCTGAAGACCCTCGGCCTGCTCAACAACCAAGCAGGGCTGCTGATCCTCTACATCAGTGGCTCGGCGCCATTCTCGATGTTCCTGATGCGAGCGTTCTTCCAGACCCTGCCGGACGAACTGATCGAAGCCGCCCGGGTGGACGGGTCGAGCGAGTTGACGATCTTCACCCGGGTGGTGCTCCCGCTCGCCCGGCCGGGCATCGCCACCGTGGTGATCTTCCAGTTCCTGCAGACCTGGAACGAGTTCCTGATGGCCAACACGGTCTTGCAGGACACCGACAAGCTGCCGCTGCAGCCTGTGCTGTTCACATTGACCGGCCAGTACACCACTGACTGGCCGACTCTGACCGCCGGCCTGACGCTGTCCATCATCCCGGTCGTGATCGTCTACGTCCGAATGCAGAACCAGTTTGTTGCCGGGATGACCCTCGGCGCGGTCAAGTAGCCGAACTCCCCGCGTGCAGCGTGTCGCCGGTGTGAGCGCGTGCCCTCGAAAGGACCTACTATGCCCGTTCGGAACCTGATCGTGAACTGTGCCGATGTCACCGCCTCGGTCGAGTTCTATACCACCTTCCTCGAGGCCCGCACCGTTGGCCAGCCGACCGTCGACCGGGCCACTCTCGACCTGGTCAGCGCGACCATCGAGCTGAGAGCGTCAGCTACGACCCCCGAGCCAGCTGGGGGCCCGATGACCTGCAGCGCGGGCTTCCGGCACCTCGGCTTCAAGGTCGTCGACCTCGACGAGCGGTCGGAAGCGCTCAAGCAGGCCGGGGTCAGCTTCCACCTCGAACCGTTGGACGCCGAGGGCGCCGTGCGGATCTGCTTCTTCTACGATCCCGACGGCACACTGCTGGAACTGGTCCAGGGTGACCTGCAGTACCACGCCGTCCACGACGCCGACGGAGTCACCGCCGAGCGCGCGCTCGGTGCGCCAGAGCGGCCCCGCTTCGACCACGTCGCTCTCACGGTGGCCGACCGGGACGCCACCCGAGCGTTCTACGCTCCGCTCGGGTTTCGCCTGATCGGCACCATCGAGCAGCCGAGCGATCCCCGCGGCTTCAGCATCGGTTACCTGAAGGGCGGGGATACGGTGCTGGAGGTGTTCACCTATGCCGATCCCACCCGGGCGCGGACTCCCGAACCGGATGCCTCCGGCTTCGGTTGGGCCGAATTGTCGGGCGATCGGCTGCCCGGCGCCGCGGCTCTGCTCGACAACGGTCTCTCGACCGATCCCGACGGTTTCGTCTTCACCCTCGACCCGGTTCGGACCTCGGTGTGAGCGGCCCGGTTACGACGCACCCGACTGGCCCGCATCCGTCGTGCCCGGACTGGATCCGCCCGCTCGGCGGCACCGGGCTGCAGGTCAGCGCGGTCACCCTCGGCGGAGCACCCCTGGGCAGCATGCCCACCAACTTCGGCCACGAAACCAGTTACGACGAAGGGGTTGCGGTCGTTCGAGCCGCACTGGATTCTCCGATTCGGGCGATCGACACCGCCAACGGTTACAGCGGCGGCGAGAGCGAACGCCGGATCGGTGCGGCCGTGGCGGCGTACGGCGGTTTGCCGGAGGACTTCCTGGTGATGACCAAGGTGGACGCCCGGGACGGCGACTACACCGGCGAGCGCGTCCGCGCCTCGATACGCGAGTCGAAGGAGCGTCTGGGACTGGATCGATTGCCGCTGGTGTTCCTGCACGATCCCGAGTACCACGACTTCGCGCAGCTGTCGGCTCCCGGTGGAGCGGTTGAGACCCTGTTCCGGCTGCGCGATGAGGGGGTGGTCGACCACGTCGGACTGGCCGGCGGTCCGGTCGATGAGATGAGCCGCTACCTCGACCTGGGCGGCTTCGAGGCCCTGCTCGTGCACAACCGTTGGACCCTCCTGGACCACAGCGCCGACGAGCTCATCCAACGAGCTGACGAGGAAGGCGTCGCCGTGCTGAACGCCGCCGTCTACGGCGGCGGGCTGATCGCCGACCCTCATGGTCGCAGCGACTACGCCTATCAGCCGGCGCCGGAACCGACGCTCGCGGCAGCCCGTGCGATGAACGAGGCGTGCGCGGCGCGCGGACTGAGCCTGGCCACCGCGGCAGTGCACGCTTCGGTCCGGGACCGGCGGATCACCAGCACCGTGATCGGTCTCAGCACCCCGGCCCGACTCCGCACCCTGCTGGACGCTCTGGCCACCGAGGTGCCGGCCGACCTGCTCGCTGAGCTGGCCGACCTGCTACCCGACCGGACCCACTGGCTGGACCACCGGGCCGCCTGACGGCAGTCCGGTCCCGCCGGCTCGGCACTGGCGCCGCCCGCGGGCCAGCCGCATCCGCAGACTCACTCACCGAGGAGAACCCGATGTCCGCCTTCCCGTCCGACTTCGTTTGGGGCACGGCCACGGCGTCGTACCAGATCGAGGGTGCGGTCGCCACCGACGGTCGCGGCCCCAGCATCTGGGACACTTTCGCCCACACCCCGGGCCGAATCGCTGACGACACCACCGGCGACGTCGCCGACGATCACTATCACCGCTACGCCGAGGACATCGCCCTGCTGGCCGAGCTGGGCTTCACCGCCTACCGGTTCTCGATCGCCTGGCCCCGCGTTCAGCCGAGCGGACGAGGAGCGTTCAACCCCGCCGGCCTCGACTTCTATCGGCGGATCGCCGAGACGTGTCAGCGTCACGGCATCAGCCCCTGGGCCACGTTGTACCACTGGGATCTCCCTCAGCCGCTTGAAGACGCCGGCGGCTGGTTGAACCGGGATACCGCTGAACGCTTCGCCGACTACGCCGCGGCGACCCAGGACGCACTCGGGGACGTGATCGGGAACTGGATCACCCTGAACGAGCCGTGGTGCTCGGCCTTCCTCGGTTACGCCAGCGGTGATCATGCCCCTGGCCGCCAGGTCGGCAGCCGGTCGATGGAGGCGGTCCACCATCTGCTGCTCGGCCACGGCCTGGCGATGGAACGGATGCGGGCCGGACACCATTCCTCCCGGCTCGGCATCACCGTCAACCTGTATCCGGTCCGGACCGCCTCGGACTCGGCGGCCGACCAGGAAGCCGGCCGCCGCGCCGATGGCCTCGGCAATCGGCTCTTCCTCGACCCGGTTCTGCTCGGCACCTACCCCGCCGACGTCCTCATCGACACCGGAACGGAGGCGTTCTTCGCCGACCGGACCGAGGATCTGTCGGTGATCGCCGCACCGCTGGACTTCGTCGGGGTCAACTACTACAGCCGACACCTCGTCGCTGCCCCCGAGGACGGGGTGTTCTCTGATCCGGCCGTGGCCACCACCAGCCCTGGCAGCGAACGGGTGCGGCATCTGGATAGCGGGGCCGACAAGACCCAGATGGGCTGGGAGATCCATCCGGACGGGCTGTTGGACGTGGTCGCGATGGTCGCCGACCGAGCACCCGGGCTGCCGGTCTACATCACCGAGAACGGTGCGGCCTATCCCGACGAGGTCAGATCCGCGGACGGCCAGATCGAGGACCAGGAACGACAGCACTACTTCGAGCTGCACACCGCCGCCTGCGCCGAGGCCGTGGATCGGGGCCTGCCGTTGAAGGGCTATTTCGTCTGGTCGTTGATGGACAACTGGGAGTGGGCGTTCGGTCTGAGCCGCCGCTTCGGGCTCGTCTACGTCGACTACGCCACCCAGCAGCGCACGGTGAAGCGGAGTGGGCGCTGGTTCCGACAATTCCTCGCCGGTGGGAGAACCTGAGCTTCGCCCACTCGGCACCTCGATCCGAGCCGTGCCAGGTTCTCTCCCCTACTCGGCGGTGCCCTCGGACCTGCCCGACACCTGGTGCGGGGTCAACCGGTTGTGCAGCACCACCGAGGCCGCCCCCAGGGCCGCCGACAGTTCGCCCGACCTGGACAGACTGACCTGGGTCGGGTGCACGGCACGGACGAAGGAGAGTCGCTCCAGGTCAGCTGAGACCACCCGCAGGTACACCTCGGCCGCCGCCCCGAACCCGGGGCCGGCCAACACGATCCGATCCAGATCCAGCAGATTGGTGGCCGAGACCAGCGCCTTGCCCAGGTAGAACGCGGATTCCTCCACCAGAGCGAGAGCAGCCGGGTGGCCGGCTGCTGCTGCCGCGGTCACCCGCTCGATGTCTTTACGCAGCTGAGCATCCTGGTCGAGGGATTCGATCACCGTCGTCAGGCCGAGCTCCGCGGCCAGACCCGGTTGGTCCAGCGCGCGACGGACCACCCGCCGCGGAGCCGCGAGCACCTCCAGGCAGCCGCGGCTGCCGCACCAGCACAGAGGTCCGTTCGCGTCCAGGATCAGATGACCGATCTCGCCGACGTTGGAGGACGAGCCGCGGTAGACGTCACCGCCGGTTATCAGCCCCAGGCCGATGCCCCCGGCCATGTATACCGTGGCGAAATCTTCGGAGGCCGGCACCCGCCCGATCCAGAACTCCCCGATTGCCGCGCAGGTCGAGTCGTTCTCCAGCAGCACCGGCAGGCCGGTGGCGCCGGCCAGCGTCTGCTCCATGTCGAAGAACTCCCAATCCGTCGCGGTCGGATCGGAGCGCAGGGCGTGATGTGCACTGTCCTGGCGGCCGGCCGCCGCCATCCCGATCCCCATCAACGCGCTCGGGTCGATCAGCGAGTCGTTGATCAGCGCCACAGCCTCGCTCGCGATGCGGTTCATCACCGCCGACGGGTCGTCGCGACCGAAACCCGGCAGGTCCTGGCGGGCGACCACGCTGCCATTCAGGTCAGCAATCACGTAAGTGATGGTGGCCACGTCCAGCGAGATCCCGACGGCGTAGCGGGCGGTCGGGTTCAGCTGGATCAGGGTCCGCCGCTTCCCTCCGGTCCGCTCACCGACCCCGGTCTCGACGATCAGACCGTCGGCCAACAACTGCTTCACGATCCGGGTGATCGAGGCACCGGTCAGACCGCTGCGGTCGACCAGCTCGGTACGACTTACCACCCCGCTGGACCTGATCAGATCCAGCACGGCACTGTGCGTCGCCGCTGCGGTCGCACCCTTCAGATGACTCGCCATGTACCCTCCACGACGAGCATCATTACATCGGTTAAGGAAGCTACAGACAGATATCGACAACACCGGCAGAGAGCATGGGCACCGCCCAGATATCGGCAGGACCAGCAGTTATGCCGGATCGTCGAGCTGTCGATCCGAGCTGTTGATCCGAGCTGTCTTCACGCGAGTTGGCCGGCCCGACGGTCCTCCCGGGAGCCGGTTGAGGTAAGCCCGCGATCAAGCTGACCGCGGGTGGTGGCCGCTTGCCAGCGCCGTCACCCTTGTTGCCCGGCATTCGGGTGGAGGGTCGTTCGCTGTCGAGTTGCGCCATGGCGGCTGCGGGGTAACGGTCGCCGCGGCGGCGCCACGTGGGATGAGCCGGCTGATCGCGTCGAGCTGGTCAACGCTCAGGTTTACCGGATGCACCGCGGCGGCCCGCCGGATGGTGTCGCCCCGATCTCGGACAGTCCTACGTGACCGACATAACCCTTCTCGACGAGGTCGGCGATGGCGCCGACGGTGTCCTCGATCGGCACGTCCGGGAATCCGTAAGCCGCCCGCCGAGCAGTCCCGGCTCTTGAACTGGCCGTCCAATGTAGTCATAATTTTGGTCATGACTGTGACAACGTTGGCCGACGCGAAGGCGCGCTTCTCCGAGCTGGTGGCCTCGGCCGAGACGACCCACGAACGCACGACCATCACCAAGAACGGCCGTCCGGCTGTCGTCATCATCTCCGCCGAAGACCTCGACAGCCTTGAGGAGACACTCGCCATCATGTCCGACCCAGAACTCCTCAACGCAGTCCGAGACCGGGCCGGCGAGCCAGCAGAGCCGATCAGTAAGGAAGGCCTGCTGGCGCGTCTCGCCGCCCGACAGCCATGAGCTACGAGATCACGTGGAAAGCCGGGGCAACCCGTGACATGGACCAGCTACCACTCTCCATCGCCTCGGCCGTGGTCGAGTTCATCTACGGCCCCCTGGCTCAGAACCCGCACCAAGTCGGCAAACCCCTACGCTTCCACCTCGAAGGCAAACACAGCGCCCGTCGCGGCAACTACCGGATCATCTACGAAATCATCGAAACCCGCGTGCAGATCGAAGTCATCGCCGTCCAGCATCGTGCCGACGCCTACCGCTGAACTCGTTCAGGCCCATGAACGCCACGGCAGTCGACGGACGGCCCGACACCATAGATTTTGACAATTCTCCAAGCTTCGTGGTCGGGGAAGAAGTTCTCAGAGCTCAGGTTCGAGCGGGATGTAGCCGACTCTGTCGATGACGAGCAGCGGGTAGCGCCAGAGTCGGGACGCCGGGGCGAGTCCTCGGCGACGATGTTGTCGTAGCCGCATAGTCGGCCGCCTCGTCCACTGCACCGAAGTCATCGTCCTCAAAGGCGACACCCATCACCTCCGCTACCGCGACCCTCGGCCGCGCTCAGGTGCGTCACGATTTCATTGCTACTGCATCGAACCAGTGTGGGTGACGGATCTGACGTTCGTGCCGACCTGGGCCGGGATCGCCTACGTCTGCTTCATCACCGACGCTCACTCGCGGATGATTGTCGGCTGGCGGGTCGCCACCTACATGCGCACCAGGATGGTTCTCGATGCGATCGAGATGGCGCGCTGGTCACGCGGCACCCAACTGCAGGGCCTGCCGTCTCACTTTAATGCGGGTCCCAACTCACCTCCATCCGCTAGGGCGAGCGGCTGGCCGAGATTGGTGCAGTGCCGTCGATCGGGACCGTCGGCGATTCCTACGGTAACGCTCTGGCTGAGACCGTGAACGGCTATGACAAGGCCGAACTGATCCGCGGCCCAGCCCGCCGGGGACAGCCGTAGAAGCTCGGCGAGGACGTCATCGTTCCCGCTGAAGGGTTCTTCTGCAGCCGGCTGTCGATGGCCATGCCGAGGGCGTTGGTGACCAGAGCACCGGTGGGTGAGGCATCGATCGACCACCCGATGACGCAACGGGAGTAGGTGTCACGGATGACGCAGCGATACACGTTAGATTCGTGCCGATGCACCCGGAGTTGGCGCGACTTCTAGGCAATCACCTCGACAAGTTCGGCCACGGAACAGATGGTCGCGTCGTCGTGGGCGCGCACGGTGGCGTCGTGACCGACCGCACCTACCTCAGGGTGTTCCACGAGTCTCGTGCCTCCGCGTTTACTGCCGCCGAAGAGGCCTCGCCGCTGATGGCGGTGCCTTACTCGCGACGCCACGCTGCCGTCTCGACGGCTACGAGCGACCGGAGACCCTGCTCAGGTCGCCGCCTGGGCCGGGCACAGAGTCATCGTCCTCTCCAGGTCTACGCGAAGTGTGTCGATGGCACGCAATCCGAGAGTCTTCAGAAGATCCTGGACGCTCCCCAAAGCTGAATCTCTGGGAGAGCATTAGGAGAAAACATCCGTCCGCAACCGGTATCGGCCAGCCGCAGCCGGGCAGGACTCATCAAGGATTACAAGGCTCTGGCCCCGGTCGGAGCCCGTTCCAGGCGTTGTGGCAGGTGTTGGGTTCGAACCAACGTAGGCTGAGCCGGCGGTTTTACAGACCGCTCCCTTTGGCCACTCGGGCAACCTGCCGTGCGTGCTCGGTGAAGAGCGACGACGAGAAACCATAGCAACTGAGAGCGGCCGACCCCAATCGAGATACGCCCGCGGGTCCACACCGGCCCGGCACGCGGCACAATGGTCGCCGTCTGGACCGGCTGCGCGCCAGCCGATCCGGCATCCGTCAGACCAGACACCACCCAGCACCAGCAACGCAGAGGAGAACGTCCGATGGCCTCCGACAGCTCGTTCGACGTCGTCAGCAAGATCGACCACCAGGAGGTCGACAACGCACTCAACCAGGCGGCCAAAGAGATCCGGCAGCGCTTCGACTTCAAGAACACCGAGGCCCAGATCGCCTGGTCGGGCGAAGCGATCGAGATGGAAGCCGTCTCCGAGGACCGGGTGACCGCGATCCTGGACGTCTTCCAGTCCAAGCTGGTCAAGCGCGGCGTCAGCCTCAAGGCCTTGGAGGCCGGTGATCCCCGGGTCTCGGGCAAGCTGGTCAAGATCACTGCCACCCTGACCGAGGGGATCAGCAGCGAGAACGCCAAGAAGGTATCCAAACTGATCCGAGACGAGGGCCCGAAGGGCGTCAAGGCGCAGATCCAGGGCGAGGAGCTGCGGGTCAGCAGCAAGAATCGGGACGATCTGCAAGCGGTCCAGCGGCTGATCAAGGACGCCGACTACGACTTCGCGGTGCAGTTCGCCAACTACCGCTGAGGAGATCCGGCAACCGGCTCATTCATCGACCGACCCGGTCAGACTGCGGTCGCATCGAGTCGGTCGGCAGAAGGATCCACGCCGCCGAAGTTGGCCACCGTGGCCCGATGCAGCCGGGCCGCGGCCCGCGAAGACTTGTCCCATGATCATCTCTGCGCGACGACTGACCATGACCTACGGCTCCGGGCCGGGCACGATCCGAGCGCTGGACGGCGTCGACGTCGACGTCTCCGCCGGGTCGCTGGCCATCATGGGTCCCTCCGGCTCAGGCAAGACCTCCTTGCTGCACTGCCTGGCCGGCATCGTCCGACCGAGCCGGGGCAGCGTTGAGTTTCACGGCAACGACATCACCCAGCTGTCGGATCGGCATCGGACCGCGTTGCGTCGACGCGACTTCGGCTTCGTCTTCCAATCCGGCCAACTGCTGGCCGAACTACCGGCCAACGAGAACGTGGCCCTGCCGCTGATGCTGGACGGCAGCCCACTGCGGGACGCCCTCCCCCGAGCCGATCAGTGGCTGGCCTGGTTGGGTCTGACCGGAATGGAACGACGGCGTCCCGGCGAACTGTCCGGCGGGCAGGCCCAGCGGGTGGCCATCGCCCGCGCCCTGGTCACCGAGCCGAGTGTCGTCTTCGCCGACGAGCCGACCGGCGCGCTCGACCAGCGGACCGGCGCCGAGATGATGGAGATCCTGGTCGACGCGGTCACCCGGTCCGGCGCCGGACTGGTGGTGGTCACCCACGATCCCGGTGTCGCCCGCAGCTGTCAGCGAACCGTCAGCATGCAGGATGGACGCATCGTCGCCGAGCACCGACGCGACGCGATAGGGCCAACCGCCCCCGAGAATCATCCGCAGCTGGGCCCCGATCTTCATCCCAGCAGGAACCCTCACCCCAACACGGATCCTCGATCCGACAGTGATCCTCGATCCGACAGTGATCCTCGATCCGACAGTGATCCTCGATCCGACAGTGGTCCGGGCGCTCGCCCTGTCCCGCAACGGCTCTCGTTCGGCCCTTTCGCCGCACCCGCGCCGCACCGCTCGGAGCCGGTCCGATGATCGCCCTCCGCCTGTGGTGGCGACTGCTCCACCACCAGGAATCGTCCCGCCTCACCATCGCGTTGGCCCTGATCGCCTTCGCCACCACGACCGGCGTCCTGCTCACCGTGCTCGGAGGTCTCGGCGCCTTTGCCCGTCGCGGCGGCGAGCCGCTTTATCTGATCATGGCGCAGACCGCAACGGTGATCTTGATCGTGCCGGTGATCACCTTGGGTGGGGCCGCTGCCCGGTTGTCGATCAGCCGCCGAGACGAACGACTCGCCGCCCTGCGGCTGGCCGGAGCGACCGGCGGACAGGTAAGTCTGATGGCGGTCGCCGACGCCGCCGGCCAGGCCCTCCTCGGGAGCCTGCTCGGAATCGTCCTCTACCTGGCCGCGCTGCCGGGCATCGCCACCCTCCACTTCCAGCGCCGCACCTTCGCCTGGTCGGAACTCTGGGTCGGCCTCCCGGTCCTGGCCGTGGCCGTCGCCGGCGTGGTTCTGCTCGCTGTCCTCTCGGCGGTGGTCAGTCTGCTCAAGGTGGCGATCAGCCCGCTCGGCGTCGCCCGCCGCACCACGCCGCGACGACTCACCTGGCTCCGACTGGCGATCGCCGTAGCCGTACTGGCCTGTTGGGCCCCCGCGTTCCGCAGCCTGGACAGCGTTCGGGCTCTGACCGGCGTTTTCGTCGTCTTCGGCGTCTGCTTCGGCATTCTCAATCTCCTCGGCCCGTTCGTCCTCGGTCTCGTCGGGCGGATCGCCGTCGCCCGCGCCCGGACGGCACCGCAGTTGCTGGCCGCCCGCCGGCTGCTGGACGACCCGAAGAGCGCCTGGCGAACCGTCGCCGGGGTCACCCTGGCGACCTTTGTCAGCGGATTGTTGAGCATCGCACCGGTGATCTCCGCCGGCGCCCAGGGCGACGGTGAGGCCACCCTGGGCCACGACATGATGACCGGCGCCGTGCTGACCCTGGTCATCGCCGCGCTGCTGGCCGCGGTCTCCAGCGGCGTCACCCAGGCCTCCCGACTGCTCGACCAACGGGAGCAGTACACGCTGCTGCACCTAGCCGGGACCGACCTCGACGTCCTGCGCCGGGCCCGGCTGCTCGAGAGCTGGCTGCCGCTGCTCACCTCGGTCGGGATCGCCGCCGCCGTCTCGCTGGTCATGGTCGCTCCGGTCGGCATTCCGCTGATCTGGACCGACCCGTCCGGCATCGCCCTGTTCGTCGGCGGCATGGCCGTCTCGATCGCTCTGGTGATGAGCGCGGTCGGCCTCAGCCAGCCGTTGGTGGCCCGGGTCGCGACCGGACGCGCCCGGGCTCGAGACGAGTCGTTGCTGGTTCGCGCAGCCTGATCCACCCGGCCGGGTGTGCCGCGACGTCACCGCATGCCGGAGAATTGGGCCATGACGTCGCGGATCTCCCACACCAGCTTCAACGCCCGAGACCCCTACGCGCAGTCGCTCTTCTGGGCCCAGCTACTCGACATGAGCGAGGACCCGGACGACCCGAACGAAGCCGGTCACGAGGAGTGCATGATCTTTTCCGCCGACGGCCGGACCAGGCTGTTGTTCATCGAGGTGCCCGACGACAAGCAGCTGCGGAACCGGGTCCATCTCGATCTGGCGCCGACGGACCTGACCCGCGAGGCCGAGATCGAGCGGGTCCTGGCCCTGGGCGCCACCGAGGTCGACGACCTGCGCCGTCCGGACGGAGGTGGTTGGCTGGTACTGGCCGATCCTGAGGGCAACGAGTTCTGCATCCTGGCCGGCGATCTCGAACGCCCGGATCCCTACGCACACCTGGTCGGGGCCTGAGATGGGTGAGTATGGACGGCGCGCAGCGGTGGTGGTCAATCCGACCAAGTTCGATGGCGATCAGCTGGCCGACTTCCGGGCCTTCGTCGACACCAACCTGGCCAACGCCGGTTACGGCGACACGCTGTGGTTGGAGACGACCGTGGACGACGGTGGGGGCGGCATGGCGCGCCAGGCCCGGGAAGAGGGCGTCGACCTGGTGATCGCCGCCGGCGGAGACGGCACCGTGCGGATGGTGGCCAGCGGCATGGCGGGCAGCACCATCCCGTTCGGGATCCTGCCGATGGGCACCGCGAATCTGCTGGTCCGTAACCTCGAGTTGCCGACCGACCGGGACAAGGCGTTGCTGGTGGCCATCCACGGCACCGAACGGACGATCGATCTGGTCAAGATCACCGCCGACGAGGGCGAACCCGACCATTTCGCGGTGATGGCCGGGATGGGTGCCGACGCGGTGATCATGGAGGAGGCCAATCCGAAGCTGAAGAAGGTGATGGGCTCGGCGGCCTACTTCTTCTCCGCGGTGCAGAACGCCGACGTCGCGCCGTTCCACGCCACCGTTCAGCTCGACGACCAGGAGCCGGTCGAACAGGACGTGCTGATGTTGCTGGTCGGCAACGTCGGCTACCTGCAGGCGAACATCCCCCTGATGCCGGACGCCAAACCCGACGACGGCCGGCTCGATCTGCTGATCGCCAGCCCGAAGAGCGCCCCGGCCAAGATCAAGCTGGTCGCCGAAGTGCTCTTGAGCCGGCACGCCGAGAACGACGACTTCGACCTGCTGAGCGGAAAGAGGGTGACGGTCACCGTACCCGAGCCGGAGGCCTACGAACTGGACGGCGACTCCGAGGGTCACGCGAGGAAACTGGTCGCCGAGATCGTGCCCGGGGCGCTGCGGGTGCGGGTCAGCGATCCGCATCCCAAGGACCGCTCGAGTTCTACCCACTACCTGGACTGACCGGTCAGCAGGACCACCAACGCGGAGCGGATCTCGACCGGACGGAGATCGACCTCGGCCAGTTCCGCGGCGTTCACCCATCCGAAGGTGTAGCGGTTCGCCGGCGTCGCGCGGTCCCGCTCGGGGCCACCGAGCACCGGTGTACCGCCCACGCTATCGACACCATCGACACCATCGACACCATCGACACCCTCCACCCGCAGATAGCTGGCGCGTCGCCCGCCGTCGTCGCGAATCCACAGCACCTCGGCGGCCCGCCCGTCCAGCCCGGTCTCCTCGGCGAGTTCGCGGACGACTGCCTGCTCGGCGCTCTCGCCGGCCTCGATCCCGCCACCCGGCAGCACGGCGTAGTCCAGGCCGTCGCGATGCCGCTTGATGATCAGCAGCCGTCCGTCCCGGATCAGAACGGCAACGGCGCGGTCGAGCTGAGGACTCATCCTCGGAACAGTACGAGCTGCTCTGGTCTAGACCCCGATGCTCCTACTAGCGTGGTGACCGTGCCCTTCGACCACGAGCTGAATCTGCTGCCGCACCCGAACTCCGTCGTCCGCGCCGCCGGTGAATACCGACTGCCGCCCGACCTGGCCGTCGCCGCCCCCGCCGAGTGGTCCGGCGCCGTCCGGCGGCTGCTGGGCCCGGGGACCGGCCTCGAGTTGCCCGATCACCCTGACGGGGCCCTGCGGGTGACCCGCGACGACGAACTGCCCGCCGAGGCCTACCGGCTGACCGTCACCGACGACGGTATCGAAATCGCCGCCGCCGATCTCGCCGGCGTCAATTGGGCTACCCAGACCTTGCGGCAACTGCTGCCCGCCTCGACCCTGCGTCGGGCGCCGTCCGGCGATGCGTTGTCGGCGCCCTGCGTGCAGATCGAGGACGCGCCCCGGTTCGGGTGGCGCGGGGTGATGCTCGACGTCGGCCGGTACTTCATGGCTTTCAGCGAACTCTTCGACGTCGTCGACCTGCTGGCTTTGCACAAATACAACGTTTTCCATCTGCACCTGACCGAAGATCAGGGCTGGCGCTTCGAATCGAAGACCCATCCCGAGCTGAACACCGTGGCCAGCGTCCGGGCCGAGACCCAGAACCGGGAGTGGTCCGAGGGCGACGGCACTCCGCACGGCGGTCTCTACAGCCAAGATCAACTGCGCTCCCTGGTCCGCTACGCCGAGCAGCGCGGCATCACGATCGTGCCGGAGATCGAGTTCCCGGGTCACGTCTCGGCGGTGCTGGCCGCCTATCCGGAGCTGAGCAACGATCCGGACAAGGGTTACGCCACCGCCACCACGTGGGGCGTCTTCGACGAGGTGCTGAACATGTCGGACGAGGCGATGTCCCTCGTCTATGACGTCTACGAAGAAGTGCTGGACGTCTTTCCCAGCCACTACATCCACGTCGGTGGCGACGAGTGCCCGCGGGCCGAGTGGCAGGACAGCGTGCCGGCCAAGCAGCTGGCAGCCGACCGCGACCTGGACACCGTGGACCTGCTGCAGAACTGGTTCACCGAGAAGATGCGGGTCTGGCTGGCCGAGCGCGGACGCCAACTCGTCGGCTGGGACGAGATCAACATCGGCGGCGTGATGGACGGCGCCACCCTGATGGCCTGGCGGGACGAGGCCTTCGGCGTCGAGGGGGCCGTAGCCGGGCAGGACGTGATCATGGCCCCGGTCAGCCGCACCTACTTCGACTACTACCCGTCCACCGCCGACGAGGAGTTCTACAGCATCGGCGGACTGATCACCACCGAGCAGGCCTACTCCTTCGACCCGCTGGCCGGCGTCCCCGAGCCGGCGCAGTCCCACGTGATCGGCACTCAGTGCCAGCTCTGGCGCGAGTACATTCCCACCACCGAGCGGGTTCAGTACATGCTCTGGCCGCGCGGCTGCGCGCACAGCGAGGTGGCCTGGTCCAGCCCGGACGAGCGCAGTTGGCCGGAGTTCCAGACCCGGCTGACGGCACACCTGACCCGACTGGACGCCCTGGGGGTGAACTACCGCCCGGAGGCAGGACCGCTGCCGCGGCAGCAGGGCGGCACCGGCCGTTACGCGCGGCCGGCATCCCACCGGATCTCCGACCAGGTCCGAGGATGATCGGGCAGCCGTTAGTGCACCGGATGCGCGGCTTCGGGACGACCATCTTCGCCGAGATGTCGGCGCTGGCCACCCGGACCGGAGCGATCAACCTGGGCCAGGGGTACCCCGACACCGACGGGCCGGCCGAGGTGTTGGAAGCCGCCCGGCAGGCCATCACGGACGGTCACAACCAGTACCCGCCGGGCCGCGGCATCCCCGAGCTGCGACAGGCCATCGCCCGGCATCAACGCGACCGCTACGGCCTCGACTTCGACGCCGACACCGAGGTCCTGGTCACCGCCGGCGCGACCGAGGCGATCAGCGCGACCATCTTGGCCCTGTGCGAGCCGGGGGATGAGGTGGTGGCGCTGGAGCCGACCTACGACTCCTACGCAGCCTCGATCGCGCTCGCTTCGGCGGTGCTCCGCCCGGTGACGCTGCGGGCCCCCGACTTCGCCCTGGATCTGGACGAGCTCCGGGCGGCGATCGGGCCGCGGACCCGGTTGTTGTTGATCAACACTCCGCACAACCCGACCGGCCGGGTGCTGGAGGCCGACGAACTGGCCGGGATCGCTGCGCTGGCTGTTGAGCACGATCTGATCGTGGTCACCGACGAGGTCTATGAACACCTGGTCTTCGAGGGCGAACACCGGCCGTTGGCCGGCTTCCCGGGTATGCGGGAGCGGACCATCACCATCTCCTCGGCCGGCAAGACGTTCGCGGTCACCGGCTGGAAGATCGGTTGGGCCTGCGCCACCCCGGAGTTGATCACCGCCATCACCACCACGAAGCAGTTCCTGACCTACGTCAACGGTGCCCCGTTCCAGTACGCCGTGGCGCTCGGTCTGGGCCTGCCGTCGGAGGTGACCGACGGCATCCGGGACCGGCTACGGGCCGGCCGCGACCAGCTCAGCGCCGGTCTCGACGCAGCCGGCTTGAAGCCTTTTTCCTGCCAGGGCACGTACTTCCTCACCGTGGACGCCGCCGACCTGGGTTACGCCGACGGCCTCGACTTCTGCCGGCGACTGCCCGAGCTGTGTGGCGTGGTCGCCGTCCCGAGTCAGGTGTTCTATCTCGACCCGGGTCCGGCCCGCTCGCTGGTCCGGTTCGCGTTCTGCAAGCGACCCGAGGTGCTGGCCGCCGCGGCCGAACGGTTGTCCCAGCTCAGGCGCGCCGACGGCGGCGCTGCTCGCGGCGCCACTCCTGCACCGAGCGACGAGTGATCGCGTTGGCACAGGCCAGGTCGCCCATGTCGATCATCCGCACGATGCCGGTGGACAGTGCGTAGAGAGCGACCCGCTCGGCCGTGCTGGCGCAGATGGCCGCGATGTCGCCGCCGGACAGCCCCGGCGTACTGACGGCCAGTCGGCTGAGGGAGACCGACGGGCAGACCCGGCCGTGCAGGTGGCTGGCGAAGATGGCGCTCCGGGCGGCGCGGTTCGGCGCCCGGACGAACACCGGACGGCCGAAGCCTTTGCGCAGTTCGGATGACACGTCGGCCAGCCGCTCGGTGGCGGCAATCACGATCAGCTCTTCGTCACCGCCGGCCAGCCGGTCGAGTTCGTCCCGCAGCTGAGCCGATCCGGCACCGGACAGCAGATCGACCTCGTCCAGGACAATCAGCACCGAACCCGGACGCTCGGCCTGAGCCTCTCGGGCTTGGGCGAACAGCGACGCCACGTTCAGCACCTCACCGTTGCCGATCAGCTCGGCCAGGTCGACCTCGATCAACGCAGCGTCGAGTTCGCCGGCGACCGCCCGGGCCAGCAGAGTCTTGCCGCATCCGGGAGCGCCGTAGAGCAGCGCCGAACCGGCAGCCTCGACCAGGAGGTCTGATCGGCTCAGGGGACGCCGACCCAGCCGTCGGGCCAGCGCTCGGGCGGCGCCTGCCAGACCGTGGACGTCGGTCAGCCGGACCTCGGTGCTCTGGACGGGCCAGTCGAGGCGCGGGACCGGCGGCGTGGCGATCTCGTCGACCACCTCCGCGACCGACCACGGGACGGGCGACGGATCCGTGGTGTGAACGGCAGGGTCCGGGGCGAAGGCACCGACCAGCTCGGAGAACTGCCGATCGACCACGGCCTGCTCGTGCCGCTCGAGCCGGCCGCGGAGGCGCGGTCTCCGAGGCGGCTGCACCGCGAGGGGCCGGAGGGCGGGGGCCGGTTCCGGCCGTCGGTCAGCTGAATGATCCCGGGGGGAGGACATGACCCGAGTCTGCGGCGCCCCGATAACCGGCGCCAGAACAAAATGTGCACAGGAGTTGACCAGGAGTGCACGGATCGAACGGTCAGGCCGGTTGGGCCTCCACTTCCTTGCGCTTCTCGGCCAGCAGTTCCTTGGTCCGCACCAGCCGGAGCGCGGTGACCAGGACGACGCCGCCGATCACGTTGAGACAGCAACGTCCGGCCGAACCAGCCGAGCCAGTCGAGATAGTCCAGCTCGGAGCCCGACTGGATCGCCCCGAAGATGAACAGCGAGTCGAGGATGGAGTGGAAGAGCTGCAGGCCCGGCGAGCAGGAATCCGCCGACGATAGCCGCGGCGATCTTCGCCGGGTCGGATTCGGTGCCCTGCTGCATCCGGGTCATCAGGGTGATCACCGCGCCGCCGAGAACGGCGAGGCAGCTGGACTCGCAGCCGAACGGCGACGTCGATGAAGTGGCGCGGCCGTCCACGATCGATCGCCGGTCCAGGACGGGAAGGACCAGACGATCAAGCATCATGATCACCCAGCCGCCGGCCAGGTTGGCCACGCAGCGTGCCGAGCCAGAGCTTCGCCGAGCTGAGCGATACGTGCCCTGCTCGCGGCGAGGCCGCGATCGGGACCAGGAAGTTCTCGGTGAACAGCTCGCTGTGGGCGAGCAGCAGCGCGACGAACCCCACGCCGAAGGCGACGCCGGCGAGCAGGTGGCTGCCCCGGTCTCGTGCAGCACCGCGAGGTAGGCCATCACCCCGACGCCCACCTCGAGGCCGCCGAAGAAGCCGGTGATCAGCGTGGTGCGCCAGGTCCGGTTCAGCCGTCTCGAAGCCCTCGGTGACGATCGCGTCGAGCGACTCTTCGAGCTCACGCTCGACCGGCTCGCCGTTGGTACCCAACTTCGCACCGCCGTCGTCGACGCTCTTCTCGGATCCCTCGTTGTACGGCACCCGGGCAGGTTACCTGTCAGACGGAATCAGCCGGGGAACTAGCATTCCCGGGTGCGGGGCAGCGGAGACGGGTGGACGACCTGCGGGCTCGGTCACCGGCACTGGGGGCTCTTCGGCGGTGCCGGGCTGTTGCTGCGGACCGGACCGGAACCCGAGGCCAATCTAGTCATGCAACTGCGCTCGGTCTGGAGCCATCACGGTGGCACCTGGGGCATCCCCGGCGGGGCGCGGGACGACGGCGAATCGGCCGTGGACGGGGCCCTGCGCGAATCGAACGAAGAGGCGGGCATCGCACCAGAGGACGTCGAGGTGGAGGCCACCTTCGTCGACGACCACGCCGGTTGGACCTACACCACGGTGCTCGCCACAGCCCGCCGCACCCTCGACCCGCATCCGGTGAGCACCGAGAGCGACGCCGTCCGCTGGGTACGGCTGAATGAGCTCGATCGACTGCCGCTACACCACGGTTTCGCCCACAGTTGGCCGCGGATCCAGCTCATCCCTCCGTCGCCGGTGATCGTGGTGGACGCGGCGAACACCGTCGGCTCGCGTCCGGACGGCTGGTGGCGCGATCGGGCCGGTGCGGCCGAACGGCTGCGGGAGGAACTGGCCCAGGGGTTCGCAGCCGGCCTGCCCGATGTCGTCCTGGCCGGCTGGCTACCGCGCCCGGCCGACGGTGCGGTGCGCCGGTTCCCGCGGTTGATCATGGTCGTCGAGGGTGCGGCGCGAGACGTCACCGGCCACGACACCGTCCGCGTCGTCTCCGCGCCGGCCTCGGGCGACGACACCATCCTCGACATCGTCACTCGACAGACGGCAGGTCACCGGTCGGTGATCGTCGTCACCGCTGATCGTGAACTCGGCCGCCGGGTCGGGGCAGCCGGCGCGAGGGTGATCGGCCCGCGCACCCTGCTCGACCTGCTCTGAGCCGGGAGGTCGAGGACGCGAGGCTCAGGGCCGCTCGGGGTCGCGGTTGGCGGTGCGCCAGAGCACCAGACCGAGCAGCGCGACCGTGCACACGTGCACCCCGGTGCACCACAGGCAGATCGCGTCCACCCGGAACAACTCGACGAAGATCAGGTAGAGCACCATGAGGGTGCCGCCCACCGCGCCGACCAGCCGGACCGGGTCGAGCCGGCGACGACGCCAGGCCATCGGGGTCACCAGCAGCGTCATCACCACGAAGTAGGCCAGACCCAGCACCGCGACCGGCAGGCCGAGGAAGGTAGCCCATTGGCTGGTCGTCACCTTGGTGCAGTTGACCGTCGCGCCCTCCGGACAGGCGAACGACGAGGCGGAGGTGAAGTGCTCGACGGTCAGGTAGATCGAGATGGCCAGCCCGATCACCGCGACGATCAGCGGCGCCTCGACCCGCCGGCGGGTAACCGTCTGGTCCGAACTCACGGCAGGGGCGCTCATGACGCGACACTCACGACAGGTTGCCGGCCGCGGCCTTGACCCCGGCCGAGGTGCAGACGTTGGCCGGAGCGTTGTCGGTGGTCGCGCAGATCGCGGCGGTGATCGTGTTGGCGGTGCCGTCGACCCCCTTGGCGATCGCCGAATCCGGATCGGACAACGCCGTGGCGATCTCGGCGTGGGTCTTGCCCTGCAGCACCTGTGGGTTGTACGAGGCGCCGTTGATCAGGTACTTGCCGCCGATGTCGACGAACGGGATCGAGCCGGCCGAGTCGGTGTAGGGCGGGGAGTTGTAGGTGGATTCGATCTCGTTCGTCGGCCGCCGACAGCGTGTCCAGGGCCACGCCCTGATCGGCCTGGGTCTCCACTCCGGTGAAGGCGATGGTGGAGCTGGTGTAGCTCGAACCGTGGAAGCTCAACGTCGCCGTGCTCGGGTAGACGTCGTCGGCCGACGACGCGGTCTGGCCGAGGTTGCTGAAGGTGCCGAACCGGGACAGCGCCACCACCATCGCCCACCGTTCGGTGGCGCAGTAGGGGCAGTACTCGGCGCCGACGTAGAGGATCTTCGGCTTGCCGTCCTCGGTCAGCGCCGGAGCCTGGATCGCCTTGGGCTTACCGGTGGACGTTCCGATGCCGACCTGGTTCAGCACGCCGGCCGGCACCGAGGTGGCCTTGCTGACCACCGAGCCGTCGGTCGGGCCGGCCACCGTGTCGCCGTTGGACTTGCCGATGCCGAGGACACGCGCCCCGACCAGGGCGAGTACCGCCACCAGGACGACTGCGATCGGCACCACGACCAGGATCATCCGCCGCCGGCGCTGCTCCTTGGCGGCCTGCTCGGCCGCGAGACGGGCGCGGGCACCACCCGCCTTCCCGGTGGTCGCCTTGGCTGTTTTGTGCTTCGACATGGCTCCCATTGTGGCTGGTGTCGAGACCAGATCTCACAGCTTCGCCGATCGAGACGAACTCGGGACGTACTGGGGAGTGACCTGGCGAGGATCAATCGACGTGCCGTGATGGTGCTTTCCGGGCCAGGATGGGCCGGTGTTGCGACAATCAGGAGCTTCGTCGGCTGGCCGATCGGATCGTCGACGTCCCGGGGGTCGTCGCGGTGATGCTGGGTGGCAGCCGGGCCCGGGGCGCCGACCGTCCGGACTCCGATGTCGACCTCGGGCTCTACTACCGCCCGCCGCTGGACACCGCAGCGCTCCGCGCGCTGGCCGGCGTCGTGGCGACCGCGCGGGATCAGGGCCCTCACGACCACCGAAACGACGTCGAACTGACCGAGCCGGGCGGCTGGGGTCCTTGGGTCGACGGTGGCGGCTGGATGCGGATCGACGACGTCGACGTGGACTGGATCTACCGCGACCTGGACCGGGTGCAGCGCTCCTGGCGGCTGGCCTCGACCGGAGAGTTCGAGTTCCACGCCCAGACCGGGCACCCGCTCGGGGTGCCCGACTTCGCCTACGCCGGAGAAGTGGCCCTCGGCCGGGTACTGGCGGATCCGACCGGTGAACTGGGCGCGCTGAAGGCGCAGGCCGAGCACTATCCCCCGGCGCTGGCGCGAGCCGTCCGAAGTCGGCTGGACGAAGCCCGGTTCTCACTCGGCGCCCTGCCGAAGTCGGCCGGACGCGGCGACCTCACCTTCGTCGCCGGCTGCCTGTTCCGGGTGGTCTGCCTGTGCGCGCACGCCGTCCACGCGGCGGCCGGCCGGTGGGTGATCAGCGAGAAGGGGCTGATCGATGCCGCCGGACGACTGCCCTCCGCCCCGGCCGACTTCGCCGGACGTGCGCACGGCGTGCTGGCCGGGCTGAGCACCGACCCCGACGGCTACGCCGTCGCGTCGACCAGGCGGTAGCCCTGGTCGCGGACATCACATCCCAGCGCCCGGACGGCCCGTCCGATCCTGCTTAGCCCCGCCTAACATGGACACGGCCGATCGGCAAGAGGCGGATCGGGCCAGAGATTCAGCAGGCGAGGGATCAAGGAAGAGGGACGTACCGCTGTGGAGAAGGTCCAGACGCTCGACCGCGTGGTCATCCGGTTCGCCGGCGACTCCGGGGACGGCATGCAACTGACCGGCGACCGGTTCACCGCCGACTCGGCGGTCTTCGGCAACGACATCTCGACCCTGCCGAACTTCCCGGCCGAGATCCGCGCTCCCGCCGGCACGCTGCCCGGCGTCTCCAGCTTCCAGTTGCACTTCGCCAACTACGACATCATGACGCCCGGCGACCGGCCGGACGTGCTGGTGGCGATGAACCCGGCCGCGCTCAAGGCGAACATCGCCGACCTGCCCGAGGGCGGCGTGATCATCGCCGACTCGGCCGACTTCACCAAGCGCAACCTGACCAAGGTCGGCTACGCCAGCGACCCGCTGACCGACGGCTCGCTGACCGACTACCAGCTGCACGCCCTGGACCTGACCGGCATGACGGTGGCCGCGGTCAAGGAGTTCGGGCTCAGCCGCAAGGACGCCTCCCGGGCCAAGAACATGTTCGCCCTCGGCCTGCTGTCCTGGCTCTACCACCGGCCGACCGAGGGGACGATCAAGTTCCTGTCCGCCAAGTTCGCCGCCAAGCCGGACATCCGCGACGCCAACATCACCGCGTTCAAGACCGGGTACGCGTTCGGTGAGACCACCGAGGTGTTCGCGGTCACCTACGAGGTGGCCCCGGCGCCGATGCCGGCCGGTCGTTATCGACAGATCTCCGGCAACCTGGCGCTGGCCTACGGCCTGGTCACCGCGGCCCGCAAGGCGCAGTTGCCGCTGTTCCTCGGCGCCTACCCGATCACCCCGGCCTCTGAGGTGCTGCACGAACTGAGCAAGCACAAGCGGTTCGGGGTGACCACGTTCCAGGCCGAGGACGAGATCGCGGGCGTCGGTGCCGCCCTGGGCGCGAGCTTCGCCGGCAGCCTCGGAGTCACCACCTCCTCCGGCCCGGGCATCGCGCTCAAGGCCGAGACCATCGGGCTCGGCGGTGATGACCGAGCTGCCGCTGGTGGTCTGCGACATCCAGCGCGCCGGTCCGAGCACCGGGATGCCGACCAAGACCGAACAGTCCGACCTCTTGCAGGTGCTGTTCGGCCGCAACGGCGAAGCGCCGGTGCCGGTGGTCGCCGCCCAGTCGCCGTCGGACTGTTTCGACACCGCGATCGAAGCGGTCCGGTTCGCGGTCAAGTACCGGACCCCGGTCATCCTGCTCTCCGACGGCTATCTGGCCAACGGAGCCGAGCCGTGGCCGGTGCCCGACCTGAGTGCGATCGATCCGATCGACCCCGGCTTCACCACCGAGCCGAACGCCACCGGTCCGGACGGCAAACCCGCCTTCCTGCCCTACCGCCGAGACCCCGAGACACTGGCCCGGCCGTGGGCCGTCCCCGGCACGCCGGGCCTGGAGCACCGGATCGGCGGCATCGAGAAGGACGCCGAGACCGGCAACGTCTCCTACGACCCGGCCAACCACGACGCGATGGTGCGGACCCGGCAGGCCAAGGTGGACGGCATCGTCCGCGACATCCCGGATCTGCGGGTCGATGACCCCGGCGCCGAAGCCGGCGACGGCGCCCGGGTGCTGGTGCTGGGCTGGGGCTCGACCTACGGGCCGATCACCGCAGCCGTCCGACGGGTCCGGGCCGGTGGTCGCAAGGTCGCCCAGACCCACCTGCGGCACCTGAACCCGTTCCCGGCCAACCTGGGTGAGATCCTCCGCAGCTACGACCGGGTGGTCCTGCCGGAGATGAACCTCGGCCAGCTGGCGATGCTGCTGCGGGCCAAGTATCTGATCGACGTGCAGAGCTACTCCCGGGTCCGCGGGCTGCCGATCTCGCTGAGCGAGTTGGCGCTGGACCTGAACCAGGAGATCGACGCACTGACCGGTTTGGACCCGGATTCTGCGGCCGACCTCGAAGCAGGCAATCTCGAAGCAAACGACCTCGAAGGAGCAGCGCTGTGACCGCGCTGGATACCGAACCGCAGACGGGCAACGGAAACGGCCGACCGAAGGGCCTGGCCGGGGTGCCGCTGGCTCTGACCCCGTTGAACCGGAAGGACTTCACCAGCGACCAGGAAGTCCGCTGGTGTCCCGGTTGTGGCGACTACGCCGTGCTGGCCGCGTTCCAGTCATTTATGCCCGAAGTCGGGATCAGGCGCGAGAACACGGTGATGGTGTCCGGCATCGGCTGCTCGTCCCGATTCCCTTATTACGTTGACTCCTACGGCATGCACTCGATCCACGGCCGGGCTCCGGCGATCGCCACCGGGGTGGCCACCGCCCGTCCGGACGTGGGCGTCTGGGTGGTGACCGGCGACGGAGATGCGCTGTCGATCGGTGGCAACCACCTCATCCACGCCCTGCGTCGCAACGTCAACTTCACGATCCTGCTGTTCAACAACCGGATCTACGGTCTGACCAAAGGCCAGTACTCACCGACCTCGGAGATCGGCAAGATCACCAAGTCGACGCCGATGGGTTCGCTGGACAACCCATTCAACCCACTTTCGCTGGCCCTGGGCGCCGAGGCGACCTTCGTGGCCCGCACGGTGGACTCCGACCGCAAGCACCTGACCGAGGTGTTGCGCGCGGCGGCCGAGCACCGCGGTGCCTCGTTCGTCGAGATCTATCAGAACTGCCCGATCTTCAACGACGGCGCCTTCGACGCGATCAAGGAGGCCGACTCCAAGGCGGACGCGATCATCCCGCTGCGGCACGGCGAGCCGATCGTCTTCGGCGCCGACGACCGGCTCGGAGTGGTCCGGGATCCGGCCAGCGGTGAGTTCAGCGTGGTCGAGGTGGCCGAGGTCGGCGTCGAGTCGCTGGCCGTCCACGACGCACACCGGCCCGACCCCTCGTTCGCGTTCGGACTGTCCCGGCTGACCAACGCCGGGGTGCTGCAGCGCTCGCCGATCGGCATCTTCCGCGACGTGGACGCTCCGGTCTATGACGACCTGGCCCGAGAGCAGATTGAGCTGGCCACGTCCGGCAAGGCCACCGACGACGACGCGCTACAGGATCTGATCGCCGGCAAGGACACCTGGACCGTCGGGTGATCGTGGCCTGTCCGCAGACCCGGTGACCGACCAGCCGACCGACCAGCCGACTGAGCAGCCGACTGAGCAGCCGACATCGGGGCGTGGTATCGGCTACGGTCTCGGCGCCTACGCGATCTGGGGCCTGGTGCCACTGTTCTGGCGGTTGGTCAGGTCGGCCGGGGCGTTGGAGATCTTGGCCAGCCGTGTCGTCTGGTCCTTGGTCTTCGCGGTGATCGTGGCAGCGATCGTCTTGCCCAAGCACTGGTGGGGTGCGATCGCCAGCCGCCGGAATCTCATCTTGTCGGCCGCCGCGGCGGCCCTGGTCTCGGTCAACTGGGGCGTCTACATCTGGGCCACCAACCACGATCACGTCACCGAAACCGCCCTGGGTTACTACATCAACCCGATCATCTCGATCCTGCTCGGCGTCGTCTTGCTGAAGGAGCGGCTGGCCCGCTGGCAGTGGTGCGCGGTCGGCGTCGCCGTGGTGGCGGTGATCGCGCTGACGATCGACTACGGGCGTCCGCCCTGGATCGCCCTGACCCTGGCCCTCAGCTTCGGTGGCTACGGCCTGATCAAGAACCGGGTCAACGGTGGTGCCGTGCAGACTCTGGTGATCGAGTCGGCCTTCTTTTCCTGCCCGCATTGGCTTATCTGCTGTTCCTGCAGGTCGAAGGCCGACTCACCTTCGTCCACCAGGGCTGGGCCCACAGCCTGTTGCTGGTCGCCGGCGGCCTCGTCACGCTGGTGCCGTTGATCCTGTTCAGTGCCGCGGCCACCCGGTTGCCGCTGAGTGTGATCGGGCTGCTCCAGTACGTGACGCCGACGCTTCAATTCCTGCTCGGCGTGCTGTGGTTCGGCGAGTCGATGTCGAACGGACGCTGGGTCGGTTTCGCCCTGGTCTGGGCGGCGTTGTCGATCTTGACCACCGGTTCGCTGCTCCGGGCCCGACGTCGCCGACGGAACCTCAGTCGATCGAGGACAGATATCCCGCCAACGCGCTCGGACCCTCGGCCGGCTCGAATCCGGTCGCGATGATCTTGGTCAACTCGAGCGCACTGTGCCGGGCCGGGGCGCGAGCGAATTGCCCGCCCCGTAGGTCTCGGCGCTGACCGGGGTGACGGAGGATGCATCCCGGCCACGGGCGACGAAAACGGCGGCGGCGATCTCGGCCCAACTCTGCACCGGTCCGGTGCTCGTCAGGTTGTAGACCCCGGGCTCGGGCCGGACGTCGAGCAGGTGGACGATCCCTCGGGCAATCTCGTGGGCGAAGGTGAGCCGGCCGAACTGGTCGTCGACCACGCGCGGCTCGATCCCGCGATCGGCCAGCGACGCCATCGTGGTGACGAAGTTCGCGCCGTCGCCGATCACCCAGCTGGACCGGACGACGTAGTGATCGGGCAGGGTCGCCACGAGCGCGTCGCCGGCGGCCTTGGTCTGGCCGTAGACCCCGAGCGGTGAGAACGGTTCGTCCTCGGGATGGAACTCGGCGGTGCCGTCGAAGACGTAGTCCGAGGAGACGTGCACGAGGGTGAGTCGGCGCTGTCGGGCGATCCGGACCAGTTCGGTCACGCCGGCGACATTGACCTGCCAGCAGGCGATCCGTCCCTCGTCGGTCTCGGCCGAGTCGACGGCGGTGTACGCGGCAGCGTTGATGACCGTGTCGTACTCCCGCCAGGCGAACTCGGCCATCGACGCCGGCTCGCACAGATCGATCATGGTCCGATCCGCCGCGACGGCCCCGGGAAGCAACCGGCAGAGCGCCCGTCCGACCTGACCGCCGGCGCCGATGATCACCGTCTTCTTGGCCGGCATCGGCACCACGTCGCCGAGTCGCGGATGCTCCCGGTCGGCCTGGGACAGCTCGGCCTCGGCCAGGTCGATCGGCCAGTCGACGGCCAACGTTTTGTCGTCCAGGTTCACGAACAGGTAGCCGGCCTTGGCCTCGGCGCTCCAGTGCTCGTTGACCAGATAGGAGTAGACCGTCCCCGGCTCGAGGGTCTGGAAGGCGTTCGCCACACCACGCGGCACGAACACCGCCCGGTCGGCTCCGATCTCGGCGGTGAACAGGGTGCCGAAGTCCGGACCCTCGCGCAGATCGACCCAGGCGCCGAAGATCCTCCCCGACACCACCGAGACGTACTTGTCCCACGGCTCGGCGTGGAAGCCGCGGGTGGCGCCGACGGTCGCGTTGGAGGAGACGTTGTGCTGAACCGGACCGAAATCGGGCAGACCGAGTGCGCCCATCTTGGCCCGCTGCCAGTTCTCCTTGAACCAGCCGCGATTGTCGCCGTGCACCGGCAGGTCCAACACCAGCATGCCCGGGATCACCGTCTCGTGCAGAGCGAGATCAACCATCGGCGCTACTGGCCGACGGCCGCGTACTTGGCCTCGGTGGCTGCTTTCTGCGGCCGCCACCAGGCCTCGTTCTCGCGGTACCAGTCGATGGTGCGGGACAGGCCGTCCTCGAAGTCGCCGACTACCGGGCTCCAGTCGAGCTCGGTCCGGAGCTTGCTGGAGTCGATGGCGTAGCGCAGGTCGTGCCCCGCCCGGTCGGTGACGTGGTCATAACCGTCAGCCGGCCGGCCGAGCAGGGTGAGGATGGTCTCGATCACCTGACGGTTGTTGCGTTCGCCGTCGGCACCGATCAGGTAGGTCTCGCCGACCGCGCCGGCCTCGATCACCCGCAGCACCGCCGAGCTGTGGTCGTCGGCGTGGATCCAGTCCCGGACGTTGAGACCGGCGCCGTAGAGCTTCGGGCGGCCGCCGTCCAGCACGTTGGTGATCTGGCGGGGGATGAACTTCTCCACGTGCTGATAGGGCCCGTAGTTGTTCGAGCAGTTGCTGATCGTCGCCTCGACCCCGAACGATCGCACCCAGGCGCGGACGAGCAGGTCGGAACCGGCCTTGGTGGAGGAGTACGGGCTGGACGGGTTGTAGGGCGTTCGTTCGGTGAAGCGCTGCGGATCGTCCAGCTCGAGGTCTCCGTAGACCTCGTCGGTCGAGATGTGGTGATAGCGGACCCGATGGCGCCGGACCGCCTCCAGCAAGGTGAAGGTGCCGATCAGGTTGGTCTGCAGGAAAGGACGGGGATCGGACAGCGAATTGTCGTTGTGGGACTCGGCGGCGTAATGCACGACGCAGTCCTGACCTCTGACCAGATCATCGACCAGGCCGGCGTCGCAGATGTCGCCCTCGACGAAGGTGAGACGGCGCTCGTCCAGCCCGGTGAGGGATTCGCGGTGCCCCGCGTAGGTGAGCTTGTCCAGCACCGTGACCCGGTGCCCGGTGTTCGCCAGCAGGTAATGGACGAAGTTGGAGCCGATGAAGCCGGCGCCGCCGGTCACGAGTAGGTCAGCCACGGGGGTGGAGTTTAGCCAATTCGGACTGCTCGCGGGATGCGTTCGGCTATCGGATGGGCCACACTGGTGGACCGTGCGAGGCATCATCCTGGCCGGCGGCTCCGGCACCCGACTCCATCCGGTCACCCTGGGCATCAGCAAGCAGTTGGTGCCGGTCTATGACAAGCCGATGATCTACTACCCGCTGTCGACGCTGATCTTCGCCGGCATCTCCGAGGTGTTGGTGATCACCACGCCGCACGACGCCGACAGCTTCCGCCGGCTGCTCGGCGACGGATCCCAGTTCGGCATCGACATCAGCTACGCCGCCCAGCCGGAGCCGAACGGGCTCGCCCAGGCGTTCGTCATCGGGGCCGACTTCATCGGCAGCGAGCCGGTGGCGCTGGTGCTGGGCGACAACATCTTCTACGGCCCCGGGCTGGGTTCGCAGTTGGAACGCTTCGCCACCGTCGACGGCGGTGCCGTGTTCGCCTACTGGGTGGCCGATCCGCACTCCTACGGCGTGGTCGAGTTCGACGCGAACGGCACCGCCATCTCGCTGGAGGAGAAGCCGGCGAATCCGCGGTCGCACTACGCGGTGCCCGGTCTGTACTTCTACGACAACGACGTCGTGCGGATGGCCGCCGAATTGTCGCCGTCGGCCCGCGGCGAGTACGAGATCACCGACATCAACCGGCACTATCTGAACGCCGGCAAACTGCAGGTCGGGGTACTTCCCCGCGGCACCGCCTGGCTCGATACCGGAACCTTCGAATCGTTGAACGACGCCAACAATTTCGTCCGGACGTTGGAGGCCCGACAGGGGCTCAAGGTGGGCGCGCCGGAAGAAGCAGCCTGGCGACGGGGGTTCCTGAGCGACGACGCCCTGCTCGACCGGGCGCAGAGATTCGCCAAGTCGGGGTACGGAGAATATCTGTCGCTGTTGTTGGAACGCGGTCGCTGACTCCTGCGTCCCATCACCACGACCAATCCGACGGGACGCACGGATCCGTATCGACAACAACTTTCTCGGGGTGATATCACGTCTCGAGTTTGCTGTGTGAGCCCCTAGGGTTGGCCCGGCGAAACCCACCACACCGTCCTACTTTCGATGGAGCAGGAACATCATGAGCGGCAACTACCCACCGGACGACCCTCGATCCCAGGGATCGGCCAACGGCCACGGACCTGATGGCGACCCGGCCCAACAGAACGGCGGTTTCGGCCAGCCTAACGGCCCCTCCTACGGCGACTGGAACGGCCCGCAGGGCCAGCAGTCCTACGGGCAGCAGTCTTCCGGGCAGCAGCCCCAGGGTGGCTACCCGGGCGGACCAGGCGGACAACCGCCCTCCTACGGGCAGTCCCAGCCGGGTGCCTACGGTCAGCCGCAGCCGGGGGCCGGCTATCCCGGCCAAGGGGCTCAGGGTCCGGGTGGATACCCGGGTCAGGGGGCGCAGGGCCAGTACGGTCCTGGTGGGCAGCCGTCGTACGGACCGGGCGGGCCGAACGGACCGGGTGGCGCCAATTCCGGTCAGCCGAAGAAGAAGACCGGGATGTTCGTCCTGATCGGCGTCGGCGCCCTGGTCGTGCTGCTGATCCTCGTCTTCGGTGGAATCGCGCTGTTCGGCGGGAACAAGAACACCACGGCTGACCCGGGCACCGGCGTCGGGGGCGGTGGAACCGGTTCGGGCTCGTCCAGCGCACCGTCCGCAGACACGGCCGAAGGTGCGGTGAAGGGCTACCTTGCCGCGCTGGCGGCCGGCCAGGCCGACAAGGCGCTCTCCTACGGGACGGAGACGCCCTCGGACAAGACCTTCCTGACCGACGCCATCCTGCAGGCCTCGATGAAGAACGCACCGATCACCGCGGTGAACGTGCCCGCAGCGGGGAACAGCAGCAGCTTCGCGGTGGTGCAGGCCTCCTACAAGATCGGCAGCCAGGCGGTCAACGACGAATTCGAGGTGACGAAGTCGGGGTCGGACTGGAAGCTGCAGAACGCCTGGGCGGACGTCAGCCGCTACAGCGGCGGTTCGGAGTTCCCGATGCTCATCAACGGGGTCGCGGGTGAAGACCGACAAGTTCTACCTGTTCCCGGGCAGCTACACGGTGACGTCCGGCAACGACTACGTCGGCTACCCGGCCAACAAGCCGCTGCTGGTGAAGAGCCCCAGCGACTACGCCTCGACCAGCGATCTGGATCCGACGCTGACCACGGCCGGCAAGGCGGCGTTCACCACGGCCGTGAAATCGGCCGTCGCCAAGTGTGTGGCCTCGACCAGCCTCGATCCGGGTTGCGGGATGAGCGCGTTCCGCGCCGCGAGCGGGGTGAAGGTCACCGACGTGAAGCACAAGATCAGCACCGGATCGCTCGATCGGATGTCGATCGAGATCGGCTACAGCGACCCGTACACCGCGCACTCCTACCCGAGCGTGCAGATCGACACGACGGCGAAGTGCGACGGTGGCAGCTGCACCAATCTCTACGCCAAGAGCATCGGTGAGGCGACCGTCGATCTCAGCAAGAAGCCGCTGTCGGTCAGCTGGAGCTGATCAGCACCGGGGCACGATCTGACCAGACGGCGCCAACCCCGAACCAGGGGTGGGCGCCGTCTGCCCGGTCCGGATCGGGCGCTACCACTCGGTAACATCGCCTGGTGACCGAAACCGCCGCCACCACCCCGGCCATCGACTTCAGCACCTTCGACCACGAGACCCGGGTCCAGGACGATCTCTTCCGCCACGTCAACGGCGGCTGGCTGAACACCGCCGACATCCCCGACGACCGGCCACTGGCCGGTTCCTTCGTCGCGTTGCGGGACGAGGCGGAGGCCGCCGTCCGCGACATCATCACCGGGCTCGGTGACTCCTCCGGCCTGGAGGGCGAAGTCGCCAAGGTGGCCGACCTTTACACCAGCTTCATGGACGTGGACCGGATCGAGGCGGCCGGCGCCGATCCGCTCCGGCCACCGATGAGCCGGATCGACGCGGTGGCCACCACCGAAGAACTGATGACGCTGCTCGGCGGATTCGCCCGGCGTGGCGTCGGCGGCCTGTTCGACTTCGAGGCCGAATCCGATCCGGGCGACCCGAACCGCTACGTGATGTTCGTCGGACAGTCCGGTATCGGGCTGCCGGACGAGGCCTACTACCGGCTCGACCAGCACGCCGAGATCAGAGAGCAGTACCTCGGCCACATCACGAAGTCGTTCGAGTTGGCCGGGGTCGACGATCCGGCCGGGGCGGCGCAACGGACCTTCGATCTGGAGACCGAGATCGCCGCCCAGCACTGGGACAAGGTGCGCTGCCGCGACATGCGCGCGATGTACAACCTGGTGAGCTTCGACGACTTCATCGCGTCAAGCCCGGCGCTGCACTTCCGGATGTTCCTGGCCGCGGCCGAGATCGAGCCGAGCGCGTTCGCCGAGATCGTGGTCACCCAGCCGTCCTTCTTCACCGAGGCGGCGACGTTGATCAGCGAGGAGCGGCTCGAGGACTGGCGGGCCTGGACGAAGTGGCGGCTGATCCGTTCGCTGTCGAGCTATCTGTCTACCGACTTCGTGAACGAGCGATTCCGCTTCTACGGAACCGTCCTGTCCGGCATCCCGCAGCTCAAGGAACGATGGAAGCGCGGCGTCGAGCTGGTCGAGGGTGCGCTCGGCGAGGCGGTCGGGAAGATCTACGTCGAACAGCACTTCTCGCCGGTGGCCAAGCAGCGGATGGACGAGTTGGTGGCCAACCTGATCGAGGCCTACCGGCGCTCGATCACCGCCCTGGACTGGATGACCGAGGAGACCAAGGCCAAGGCGCTGGACAAGCTGGGCAAGTTCACGCCCAAGATCGGCTTCCCCGACGTCTGGCGGGATTATTCAGCTCTCGAGATCAAAGCCGATGACCTGCTGGGCAACGTAATGCGGGCCAACAGCTTCGAGCTGGACCGGGCGGTGAACAAGATCGGCAAGCCGATCGACCGGGACGAATGGCTGATGACGCCGCAGACGGTGAACGCCTACTACCACCCGCTGCGCAACGAGGTCGTCTTCCCGGCGGCGATCCTGCAGCCGCCGTTCTTCAACGAGACCGCCGACGACGCGGTCAACTACGGCGGCATCGGGGCCGTGATCGGACACGAGATCGGGCACGGCTTCGACGACCAGGGTTCTACCTGCGACGGGGACGGCCGGCTGCTGAACTGGTGGACCGACGACGACCGGGCCGCCTTCGAGCAGCGGACCGCCAAGCTGATCGACCAGTACAACGCTCTCGAGCCGGCCGAGACCCCGGGCCACCACGTGAACGGCGAGCTGACCATCGGTGAGAACATCGGCGACCTCGGCGGGCTCTCCATCGCCTACAAGGCGTTCCGGATCTCGCTGGACGACCAGGAGCCGGAGCCGGTCGACGGCTTGACTGCCGACCAGCGGTTGTTCATCAGCTGGGGCGCGGTCTGGCAGGTCAAGATCAGGAAGGAGGCGGCCCTGGAGCGGCTCGCCACCGACCCGCACTCCCCCGGCGAGTTCCGTTGCAACCAGATCGTCCGCAACGTGGCTGAGTTCTACCGCGCCTTCGACGTCTCCGCCGCGGACGCCCTCTGGCTGGCTGAGGACCAACGCGTCCAGATCTGGTAGGCCGACCTGCTTGCTCCGGTCCCGACGCCCTGCCTGATCCCTTCGTCCGGCCCGCACGGCCCTGAGGCCCTGCGGCCTCCGCCGAGCCTGACCCACACCGTCGGGACCCGCCGCGTCGCACGCCGTCGTCGCCGTCGCACACCGTCGTCCCCGTCGCACACCGTCGTCGCCCTCGCCCACCGTCGTCCCCGTCGTCCCCGTCGCACACCGTCGTCGCCGTCGCACACCGTCGTCCCCGTCGCACACCGTCGTCGGCGTCGCACACCGTCGTCGGCGTCGCACACCGTCGTCGCCGTCGCACACCGTGCACTGTGTGCGACGCGTCATGAAGGGGTGCGACGCACCGGGGGAGTCCTGCGAGATCGATGCGCAGCCCGATCCAGCCGGTCGGCGATCAGCTGCGGGTGGGCGAGATCGGCGGTTACCCAGCGGACCATCTGCCAATCCAGATCGCGCAGGGCATCCTCGCGTCGCTTCTCCTGGAACAACACCTCCTCGAGGTCCGTGTTCGGGTGCAGCTGACGGCCATATTTGACCTTTCCGTCGAACTCGCCGAGGATCCGCTCGTCCTCCCAGCAGAAGTCGGTCCGCCCGACCAGCACTCCGTCGCCGTCGAACACCTCGTACTGCAGATGCGTGGGCGGCCAGCCGATCTCGGCCAGATCGACCCGACTCCAGGATTCACCTGGGCTCTCGCTCCGGCCGTCAGCGAAGCCGACGACGCGACCCGCCCGTGCGGCGCCGGGACGGTGAGCCCCGTCGGCCATCGAGAGGTCGAGCTCACCTCGATCGAGTCCGGCTCGCAACGCGGCATCCGCCACCATCACCCCTCGTCGGTAAGGCAGGTGCCGGGCCAGGTCGACAACGGTACGCGCTATGGACGTTACGAGAAGCCCGTCAACGCTGACGATCTCGTCCCGCTCCAAGTGAGCGGCGTACACGTGGACCTGAGATCGCGCGCGTCCACCTCCGCGGCGGCTCCGGGTCCAGTGCACCTGGCGCAGTGAGTCGGGTGAGACCGGCAGTCCGTGGAGAAACCCGGCCGACGCGTGGCTGACCACAGCGTCAGAGGACACCAGACGCGCCGTTGCGGCGAGTAGTTCCCGATGGTGCTCAGCCGGATCGGCGGTCTTCGACGGGGTCCATGCCCCGCGGCGGACGTGCCGCAGTTCCCCGCGCCGCTCCATCCGGGCAATCTCCCCTGCTCGGTGACCCCGTTCCAAAAGTTCGCTGGTCATGATGACGTCGGTCATGAGATGAACCTCAACACGGGATCGACCAGGTTGGCACCGGTGAGCACGCAATCTGTGGACAACCGAGCAAGACGTCAGCCGTCTGCGGTTCCGATCAGCGATTCAGCCACGAGGTCGACCGAGGCGCCAGGCAGGCCTGCTCACCTCTCCACGTCGCACACGGTCGGTATGTGTCGCACATGTTCCACTGTGTGCGACGCGGAGCTTGGTATGCGACGCAGAGCTGCGGCAGGGAGAGAGGCGGGGGCGCGAACAGAGGGGCGGAGGGGCGAGCGGAACGTCGGAGCCGGCGTCTGGCCCGTCGCACACCGTCGGTTTCGCCCGTCGCACACCGTCGGTCCATGTCGCACACGTTGCTAGGTGTGCGACGCGTTGCTAGGTGTGCGACGCGTTGCTAGGTGTGCGACGCGTTGCTAGGTGTGCGACGCGGAGCTAGGTGTGCGACGCGGGCGGGCAGCGGGTAGGGGCGGAACCGGACGCGTTCACCCGGACGTCATCTCACGTCGAGGCAACCGGTGTCCAATGATTACCGATGCGCCTAGCGGTCGGAGCCGGCCGGGTGCCATCCTGCCGGGGTAGACCTTGCCCGCCGACCACGAATCCTGCTCAGGAAGGATCACCATGATCGACTTCCGGTTTTCCGCTCGCCGCGGCTGCGCCGTCGCGCTCACCCTCGGCCTCGTCGTCTCCGGCTTCATCGCCTCCCCCGGTGATGCCGCGACTATCAGTACGCAGAAGAAGGCGGATCGGCTGGCCGAACAGCTGCGCGACGGCCAGACCGACGGACCCGGGATCTGCCCACCGCAAGCCGCCGCCTACCACTTCAGCGACGCGCTGGACAAGATCGACTACGGCGGGGCGACCGTCGGCGGGCTGTCCAACATCGCCTACGACCCGCACCTCGGCTCGCTGGTCTCTTCGGTGGACAACCACTCCCCCGCGGGCGAGCCGAGCGATCCGTCCCGGCTGTGGTTCTACCGGGACGTGGACAACCCGACGATCTGGCGCGATCCGCTGGTCCTCAAAGCTCCGGACGGGACGCCGTACACCGGCGACACCGCCGACAACGAGGGCCTCGCCGTGCTGCCGGACGGCCGTTTCCTGGTCAGCTCCGAGACCGAGCCGTCGATCCGGATCTTCGGAACCGACGGCGTGCAACAGTCCGAGCTGAAGGTTCCGGCCCGCTTCGACGTCGCCCCGAACGGCGAGGCCAGCGCCAACGCCACCCTGGAGGGCCTGACCATCACCCCGGACGGACACACCGTGGTCGCGGCCATGGAAGGCACCCTCAGCGGGGACTCGCCGACCGACGGCGATCCGGCGAGCTATCGGCGGTTCCTGGTCTACACCGAGCACGACGGCACGTTCACGCTGACCAAGCAGCTCGGCTACAAGGTCGACGACGGCCAGCGGATCTCGGAGGTCCAGGCCTACACGAACCGCAAGCTGTTGGTCATGGAGGCGGCCTACGCACCGGCGACCGGCAACGTGATCAAGCTCTATGCGGTCACCGACGGGGCCTCGGCGCCGGACGTCTCGACGATCGGCAATCTCTCCGCGGCGCCGGCCGCCGTGACGCACAAGACGCTGATCGCGAACGTCACCGACTGCCCGAGCCTGGGGGCGAGCGCCAAGCAGGTCCAGGCCAATCCGCTGCTGGACAACTACGAGGGCATGATCACGAAGCCGCTCGGACATCACCTCTACCAGGTGGCGTTGATCAGCGACGACAACTTCAACCCGACCCAGGTCACCCGGACGCTGGACATGGTGGCGCTGCTGCCTTGATTGCCGGTGTGAGGGCTGAGTCGCTGGCCGGGTCGAGAGCTCGGGGTGCCCTCTGGGGACTGGCGCTGGGCGACGCGCTCGGGATGCCGACCCAGTCGATGTCCCCGACCGAGATCGCGGAGGACTACGGCGAGATCATCACCCTGGTCGCGGCCGGACCGCGGCAGCGGATCGCCGCCGACATGCCGGCCGGGTCGGTCACCGACGACACCGAGCAGGCCGTGCTGCTGGCCCATCTGCTGCTGGCCGGCGACGGGCGCATCGACCAACACAGGTTCACCGACCAGCTGCTGGGCTGGCAAAGCGATATGCAGGCCCGTGGATCGCTGGACCTGCTCGGCCCGTCGACCAACGCCGCTCTGCAGCGCCTGCGGCAGGGAGTGCCGCCGACCGAGGCCGGACGTCATGGCACCACCAACGGGGCGGCGATGCGGATCACGCCGGTTGCCGTCGCCACGCCACTCGGCCCCGCCGACTCCCCGATCGCCGAGCGGGTGGCGGGATTGGTGGACGCGGTGCTCGAGGCGAGCATGCTGACCCACAACACCAGGCTCGGGCTGGGCGCCGCCGCCGCCGTCGCCGGAGCGGTCAGTGCCGGGATCGACGGCGCGTCCACCGCGCAGGCTGTGCACGTCGCTATCGCCGCCGCGGCCGAGGCCGAGGGGCGAGCGCCGTGGGTCGCGGGCGGCTCTGTGTCGGCCCGGCTGGGGTGGGCGGTGCCCTATCTGGCGTCGCAGCCATCCGAGCACCGGATCGACGTCTTGGCCGAGGTGATCGGGACCTCGGTGACCGCGCAGGAGTCGGTGGTCGCCGCGCTGGCTCTGGTCGCGACTGCGGATCCGACACCCGGGACCGAGGGGGCGGGCGAGCCGGACGAGACCGGAACGCCGTGGCGAATCCTCTGCCGCCTGGCCGGTGCCGGGGGCGACACCGACACGATGGCGGCGATCGCCGGGGCAGTCCTGGGCGCTACCGGGGGAATGGAGATCTGGCCGGCCGCCGAGGTCGCCGTGCTGAACGGCGCGAATCAGCTCGACCTCGACCCGCTGGCCGACGCCCTGCTCGAGCTGCGACAGCGCACCCGGTCGGCCCCTCGATGACCGAGCCGGTGACCGACCCCGGGTACGGCCAGCCCGGTGAGCAGCGGCCCCGGCTGATCTTCACCGGCAACGTGATCGTCGACATCGTGCTCACCATCGCCCGACTGCCCGAGCCGGGCGGGGACACGATCGCCAGATCCTCCCGACTCACCGCAGGCGGCGGTTACAACGTCATGGTCGCCGCCCGTCGAGACGGCCTGGAGGTACTGTTCGCCGGCCGGTACGGGACGGGGCCGTTCGGCGACATCGTCCGGACCGCCCTCGCCGACGGCGGCTTTCCCGTGGTGCACGACCGGGTGCCGGACGTCGACAGCGGCTATTGCGTCGTCCTGGTCGACGACCGTTCCGAGCGGACGTTCGTGACCACCGTCGGCGCCGAGGGGGCACTGACCGGTAACGATCTCGACCGGGTGTGCCCCCGAGCCGACGACCTCGTCTACGTCTCCGGCTACAGCCTGAGCCGGCCCGGCACCGCAGCCGGTCTCACGGGTTGGCTGGCCGCACTGGATCCCGCCGTCCGGGTTCTCACCGACCCGTCACCGTTGATCGGCGAGCTCGATCCCGACGTCCTCGCCGCCGTCCTGGCCCGCACCGACGTGCTGACCTTGAACGCACGCGAAGCCGGCATCGCCACCGACCGGCGTCGTCCGGCGGTGGCCGGCGGCATCCTGCTCGACCGGATCCGGAACGACGGTCTCGTCGTCGTCCGGGACGGAGCGGCCGGTTGCTGGCTCGCCGGCCGTTCGACACCGGGCCAGAACACCGGCCCGGTGCTGATCCCCGGGTTCGCGGTCGAGGCGGTCGACACCACCGGTGCCGGGGACGCCCACGCCGGGGTGCTGGCCGCCGGTCTGGCCCGAGGCGATACACCGGCATCGGCGGCGCACCGCGCGAACGCAGCGGCTGCGCTCGCGGTCGCCCGACGCGGCCCGGCCACGGCTCCCAGCGCCGACCGGATCGACTCCTTGCTCGCCGCCACCCGCTGACCGCTCGCGTCCGCCTCGGCCCCGCATGATCGCCCAGCGTGATCCCAGTACGATCGCGTGGCGCGACGGGTGGAGACCGTCGGCCGGGCAATCGATCCGGCCGCAGCCAGCAGCCAGGAGCGGGCCGGGAGCGACCCGGGCGAACGGGCGGAACGGGCACCGGATCGAGCCGCACGGCCGGCCGCCCGACACCGCTCGACAGGCCTTCGCCGACGCTGACGCCTGAGCTGGAAGAACCGGGTGTCCGACGATGGTCACAGCCAGATCACGAATTTTTCCGGTCACAAATCAATACGGTCACGGTTTGATGGAGTTCCCGCGATTCTCCATGGTGCTGGCGTTGTGAGGCTCTAACGTACGGGCCATCACCCTCAGCTTGCCGCCGAAGGACGCCACGATGACCCCCTCAGATTCCATCCGGATCCTGCGCCCTGCCAGCCGGAAACGACCGGCGATTCTCGCCGCCGCCGTCCTCACCGTGGTCTCCGTCGCGGTGGTCTCGGGTCCGGCAGCACGAACCGACAGTGGGGTGGCATCGCTGGACTCCACTGCCGCCCGGAGCACCGGCACAGCGCCGACCGTGAGTCGGTACGGCCAGCAGAGTGTCAACGGCTACAACTGGTCCGGGGTGCTGATCCCGCGCGGCAGCTTCTCCTCGGTCAGCTCGAGCTGGACCGAACCCAGGGTCAGCTGCACCCACCATCGCGATCTGATGGCGCCGTGGGTGGGGATCGACGGTTCCAGCAACAACGCGGTCGAGCAGACCGGCGTCGAGACCAGCTGTTCGGGCGGTAAGGCCCACTACCGTGCCTGGTACGAGGTCTTCCCGGCGCCGGCGGTCTACTACCGCAACAGCGTGCAGGCCGGTGACATGATCACCGCCACCGTAACCCGTCAGGGCAGCCGCTACACCATGAAGCTGACCGACCACACCCAGCACTGGACCCGCACCACCGTCCGGACCCATCACACCTCGCACTCCAGCGCCGAGGTGGTGCTCGAGTCGCCGAACGAGTCCTACCCGAAGTTCGGGACGGTCACGTTCACCAAGACCACGATCAACGGTCACGCCCTGACGCACTATTCGCTGCAGCGGATGCACGCGAGCAGCCGGCACGGCTATGAGACCTACACCTCCCGGGCGGCCGGCGGACACTTCACCGTCCGCTACCACCGGGAGTGACGCAGGCCGGGTGATCGACCGGCAATCAACGTCTGAGCAGACATCGGGACGACCTGGCCCGGTCAGGACGTCCGGGTCACCACGGTGTCGCACAGGTCGACCAGGGCCGCCTTCGCCGGCCCGTCGGGCAAGGGGTCCAACAGCGACCGGGCGTCCTCGGCCCGGCGCAGCACCTCGGCCCGGGCCCTCGCGATCGCCGGATGACGGCGGAGCAACCCGAGCGCCTCGGCCAGTTCGGCATCGGAATGCAGGTCGGTGGCCAGCAGCTCGTGCAGCCGGGCGTCGGCCGGGTCGCCGGACTGACCGACCAGCAGCGTCGGCAGCGTGGGAACGCCCTCGCGCAGATCAGTGCCCGGCGTCTTGCCGGTGTCGTCGCTGGTGATGTCGATGATGTCGTCGCTGAGTTGGAACACCACCCCGATCTGCTCCCCGAACTCGGCCAAAACGGCCTGGACGTCATCACTGGCGCCGGCGATCTTGGCCCCGAACAACGCCGAGGTGGCGATCAGGGCGCCGGTCTTGTCGGCGACCACCTGGAGGTAGTGCTCCAGCGGATCGTCCCCCGGCGACGGCCCGACCGTCTCGGCGATCTGGCCCTGGACCAGCCGGGAGAACGTCCGCGCCTGCAAGGAGACGTATTCCGGGCCCAGCTCGGCGACGATGTCGGAGGCCCGGGCGAACAGGAAGTCACCGACCAGGATGGCCACCGAATTGCCCCACCGGGCGTTCGCGCTGGCCGAGCCCCGGCGCACCCGGGCGTCGTCCATCACGTCGTCGTGGAACAGGCTGGCCACGTGGGTGAGCTCGACCACCAGGGCGCCGCGGACGACGTCGGCACCGACGATCTCTTCGCTCGGCCCCGATCCCTCAGACTGCTCGCCGAAGTACGAGCCGAGCAGCACCAGCAGTGGCCGGAAGCGTTTGCCGCCGGCGGCGATGCTGTGTCGGGCGGCCTCGGTAACCAGTTCGGTGCGAGCCTCGGCGACCCGCATCAGTTCGGCTTCGATCACCTCGAGCTGAGCGCGCACCGGGGCCGGGAGCACGCCTTGCGTCACCTCGGTCAACGGTCGCGCTTCCTCTCCTCCAGCCCAGCCCGGCTCGCTGATCCGGATCGGCTGGCATCCTCGCACACCATCGGGCCGATCCGCTCCGCCGGCATCTTTCGGCCAGACCATTGTTCGGCGCGACCTGCCCCGACGGATTCAGCGCAGGAACTCACCCGCCCGTTGCGCCAGGGTCAGGACCGGTCCGGGGAAGACGCCCAAGGCAACAGTAGCGACCACACCAATCCCGATCGCGGTCAATGTGGTCCATCCCGGCCGTACGACCCGGCCCACCGGGGAGGCTCGGCGGCCAGGCTCGTTCTCGCTGTCGTTCTCGCTGTCGTTCTCGGTGTCGGTGTCGGTGTCGGTGTCGGCGAAGAACATCACGATGATGATCCGCAGATAGAAGAAGGCGGCCACCAGGCTGAGTACCACGGCGACCACCACCAGCGCGTAGTCCCGGGCCGCCCAGGCGGCGGCGAAGACCGACCATTTGCCGATGAACCCGCTGGTCAGCGGGATACCGGCGAAGCTCAGCATGAACAGCGAGAAGACGGCGGCGGTCAGCGGCGAGCGCCGACCCAGACCGGCCCAACTGGAGAGCAGGGTCGCCTCGCCGCCGGGATCGCGGACCATGGTGACGATGGCGAAGGCGCCCAGGGTGGCCGCTCCGTAGGCGACCAGGTAGAAGCCGACCGCCGAGATGCTGGACAGCGAGCCGGACGGCTTACCCGAGGATGACTGGGACGCGGCCGTGACCGCGGTCAGGATGAACCCGGCGTGGGCGATCGAGGAGTAGGCCAGCATCCGCTTGACGTCGCTCTGGGTGATGCCGAGTACCGCCCCGACGAACATGGTCGCGATGGTGACCACGATCAGCAGCGGCTGCCAGTCCCAGCGCAACCCGCCGAAGGCGACGTAGAACACCCTCAGCAACGCACCGACGGCCGCGATCTTGGTGCAGGAGGCCATGAACGCGGTGACCGCGGTCGGTGCACCGGCGTAGACGTCCGGGGTCCAGGAGTGGAACGGCACCGCGCCGAACTTGAACAACAGGCCGATGCCGATCAGGCCGAGCCCGGCCAGCAGCAGACCGTCGCGCTGGGTCGAACTGTTCAGCGCGGTGGCGATGTCGGAGAGTTGGAACGATCCGGCGTAGCCGTAGATCAGGGCGATGCCGTAGAGGAAGAAGGCCGAGGAGAGCGCGCCGAGCAGGAAGTACTTCATCGACGATTCCTGGCTCAGCAGCCGTCGGCGCCGGGCCAGCCCACAAAGCAGGTACAGCGGCAGCGAGAGGATCTCCAGCGCCACGAACATGGTCAGTAGGTCGTTCGAGGCCGGGAACAGCATCATCCCGGACAGCGCGAACATGGCCAGCGGGAATACCTCGGTGTGCTCGACCCGAGCGGTGATCGCGGCCTGCTCCTCGGCGGTGCCGGGCACCGTCGAGCCCTGCGGAGTGAAGGCCAGCGCGCCGTTCTCCAGCTTGCGGTCGGCGAAGATCAGGAACGAGACGGCGCCGAAGACCAGCAGAATGATCCAGAAGAAGTAGGTCGGGTCATCCACGGTGACCGCACCGACCGCGACGACCCCGCGCACCCCGGCGGCCCAGTTCAGCGCGGTGTAGACCAGCGCGATGGCGATCCCGCCGTAGGTCAGCACCATCTGCAGCGCGAACCGCAGACTGCGCGGGGCGGCGGCTTCGACCAGAATGCCCAGGCAGGCGGCGGCGAAGATGACGATGAACGGCATCAGCACGCCGTACTCGATGGTCGGCGCCGTAATCGCCAGCGCGGTCATCGCGAGCGAGGTCATCAGCGACCACCTTCCTTGGCCACGGCCGGTTGTGGATCGGACACCCCGACGTGGCTCATGGTCGAGGTCACGCTCGGCTCGATCACGTTCAGGAACGGCTTGGGGTAGAAGCCGAGCACCACGATCAACACCACCAGCGGGGCCAGCGCGAGCCGTTCCCGCCCGCCGATGTCGGTGTGGACGTTCTCGGCCACCCCCTCACTGACCGGACCGGTGGCGGCGCGCTGGTACATGATCAGGATGTAGAGCGCGGCCAGCACGATGGCCACCGTCGCCACCGAGGCGTAGGCCGGATGCCGGGAGAAGGTGCCGGCCAGCACCATGAACTCGCTGACGAAGCTGGACAGCCCGGGCAGCGCCATGGTGGACAGACCGGCGAACAGCAACAGCCCGGTCAGCAGTGGCGCCACCTTCTGGACGCCGCCGAAGTCGGCGACCAGCCGGGAGTTGCGGCGCTTGATCATGAACCCCGCGGCCAGGAACAGCGCGGCGGTGGAGAGGCCGTGGTTGAGCATATAGAAGGTGGAGCCGACCATCGACTGGGTGGTGAAGGCGAAGATGCCGAGCACGATGAAGCCGAAGTGGCTGATCGAGGTCCAGCCGATCAACCGGTGCATGTCCTTGCTGCCGATGGCCATGATCGCGCCGTAGAGGATCGAGATGGTGGCCAACACCAGCACCACCGGGGTAGCCCAGCGGCTGGCCTCCGGGAACAGGTAGAGGCAGAACCGGATCATCCCGAAGGTGCCGACCTTGTCCAGTACGCCGGCCAGCAGCACGGCGCCGCCCGGGGTGGACTGCTCGGCGGCGTCCGGCATCCAACTGTGGAAGGGCACCAGCGGCGCCTTGATGGCGAAGGCGATCATGAAGCCGACGAATAGCCAGCGACCGGTGACCGTGCCGATGTTCAGCTGCATCAGGTCGCTGAGCAGATAGCTGGGGGTGCCGGCCCGGGCCGAGATCACGTAGAGGCCGATCACCGAGGCCAGCATGATGAAGCCGCCGAACAGCCCGAACAACAAGAACTTGCCGGCCGCGTAGCCGCGCCGGGAACCCCCGAAGGCCCCGATCAGGAAGTACATCGGGATCAGGATGACTTCGAAGAACAGATAGAAGAGGAACACGTCGATCGAGGTGAAGGCGAACAGCCCGAAGCTCTCGATACACAGCACCAGGCCCATGAAGGCCGCCCCGCCCCACTTGGCGCCGAGGACGCCGGGCTTCGGCGGGTCGATCTCGCCCGGCTTGGGCAACTCGGCGTCGTGCCAGCTGGCGATCATCACGATCGGGGCCAGCACCGCGGTGAGCAATACGAGGGTGAGCCCGATCCCGTCCAGGCCGAGGGCGTAGTGGGCGCCGAGCGGCTTGATCCAGTTCACGTCCTCGACGAACTGCATACCGCCGCCGGGTGAGTACTGCACCGCGATCACGATGGCCAGCACCAGGGTGGCCACGGCGAAGACCAGAGCGAGCGCCTTGCCGGCACCACCCTTGACGAAGAACATCAGGACGGCGCCGAGCAGCGGCAGCAGTCCGAGCACGGTGAGCCAGGGGAACGTCATGATCAACTCCTCCGCCTCAGCCGAGCCGGCCGAGGATGAGCACGACACCGACCACGGCCGCACCGGCCACCATGGTCAACGCGTACGAGCGGACGAACCCGGACTGCCAGCGGCGCAGCGTGCCGGACAGCCAGGAGAACGTCGTGGACACGTTCATCACCGTGCCGTCGACGCCGCCGGAGTCGACGCGGGCCAGGGTGGCGGTGAGCCGCTGCCCCGGCCGCATCAGCAACGCTTCGTTGAAGGCGTCGCCGTAGAGGTCGCGACGTCCGGCCAGCACGAAGGGCGAATGGCTGACCGGCGCGGTGTCGGGGATCTCCTTGCGCGGGGAGAAGAAGACGAAGGCGGCGGCGATGCCGATCAGCACGGTCACCATGGTGATCACGCCGACCACGGTGACGTGGATCAGCCCCGGCGCCTCGGCGGACTCGCCGTTCACCGCCGGGTTCAGCCAGCCGCCGATCCAGTTGTTCAGGGCCAGACCACCGATCACTGAGCCGATGCCGAGCAGGATCAGCGGGATGGTCATCACCAGCGGCGACTCGTGCGGATGCAGCGGCTCTCCTGCCCGGGTGGTCTCGCGCCAGCGCTTGTCTCCGGCGAAGGTCATCAGCATCAGCCGGGTCATGTAGAACGCGGTCACCGCGGCTCCGACGATGGCGCAGATGCCGGCGATGCGGTTGTGCTCGAACGCGGCCTCGATGATGTGGTCCTTGGAGTAGAAGCCGGCGAAGAACGGGAAGCCGATGATGGCCAGATAGCCGGCGGCGAAGGTGACGAAGGTGATCGGCAGGGCCTTGGCCAGCGCGCCGTAGTGGCGCATGTCCACGTCGTCGTCCATCGCGTGCATGATCGAACCGGCCCCGAGGAACATGTTGGCTTTGAAGAAGCCGTGGGTCAGCAGGTGGAAGATCGCGAACGCGTAGCCCGCCGGGCCGATCCCCGCGGCCAGCATCATGTAGCCGATCTGGCTCATGGTCGAGCCGGCCAGCACCTTCTTGATGTCGTCCTTGGCGCAGCCGATCCAGGCCCCGAACAGCAGCGTGACGGTGCCGACGATGACCACCACCAGCCCGGCGACCGCGCTCTCGGCGTAGACCGCGTGGCTGCGGACGACCAGGTAGACGCCGGCGGTGACCATGGTGGCGGCGTGGATCAGGGCCGAGACCGGAGTCGGACCCTCCATCGCGTCCAGCAGCCAGGACTGCAGCGGCACCTGGGCGGACTTGCCGCAGGCGCCGAGCAGCAGCAGCAGCCCGAGCACGGTCGCGGTGGTGGTGCTCATCTGGGGTGAGCCGGCGTTGACGTCGAGGAACGAGGACGAGCCGAAGGTGGCCAGCATCAACATGATCGCCAGGGACATCCCGATGTCGCCGACCCGGTTGACCACGAAGGCCTTCTTGGCCGCGGTGGCCGCGGTCGGCCGATCCTGCCAGAAGCCGATCAGCAGGTAGGAAGCCAGACCGACGCCTTCCCAGCCCACGAACAGGACCAGGTAGTTGTCGGCCAGCACCAGCAGCAGCATGGCGGCGACGAACAGGTTCAGGTAGGCGAAGAACCGCCGCCGGCGCGGATCATGGGCCATGTATCCGATCGAGTAGATGTGGATCAGGCTGCCGACGCCGGTGATCAACATGACGAAGACGATGGAGAGCTGGTCGACCTGCAGACCGACGTCGATGTTCCAGCCGCCGGTGGGGATCCAGCGCCACAGGTGCACCTCGACGGATCGCTGCGAGACGTCCCGGCCGAGCAGCGAGGTGAACAGGATCAGGGCGAGCACGAAGGAGGCGATCGGAGCCAGGGTGGCCAGCAGGTGACCCCAGGCGTCGGTGGCCTTGCCGGCCAGCAGCAGCAGCGCGGCGACCACCGCCGGGAACGCGATCAGCAGCCAGGCGACAGAGAAAGCGCCGGTCGCGGCGACCGGCGTGGCAACGTCCATGGGGTTCACGGGTGCTTCTTACCCTTTCGGAACACGGCTCGGAACACGGCTCAGAATTTCAGCAGGTTGGCGTCGTCGACCGAGGCGGAGCGCCGGGTGCGGAAGATGCTGACGATGATGGCCAGTCCGACCACCACCTCGGCCGCCGCCACCACCATCACGAAGAAGGCGGCGACCTGGCCGTCGAGCTTGCCGTACATCCGAGAGAAGGTGACCAGCGCGAGGTTGGAGGCGTTCAGCATCAGCTCGACGCACATGAAGGCCACGATCGCGTTCCGCCGGATCAGGAAGCCGACCGCGCCGATGGTGAACAGGATCGCCGACAAGATGATGTAGTTCTCCGGATTCATTCGGCCACCCCCGTCGTCCTCACGCCGATCATCCCTGCCCCCTCGGTACGGTTTTGCCCGGCGGGACGCTGTCGTCCTCCGGGGCGATCTCGGCCACGGTGGACGCCGTCGGGCCGGACAGCGATTGGCCTTCCAGCACTTCGCCGCGAGCCCGGAGCGTAGCGGAAACCGAGCGCTCGGCGATCGACCCGTCCGGCAACAGGGCCGGAGTGTCGACCGCGTTGTGGCGGGCGAAGACACCCGGGGTGGGCAGCGGTCCGGGGTGCTCGCCGGTCGTGGCGTAGCGCTGCATCCGCTCCAGCACCAGATCTGTCTGGCCCTTCTTCTTGGTCAGCCGCTCTCGGTGGGCTAGCACCATCGCGCCGACCGCGGCGGTGATCAGCAGTGCCGAGGTGGCCTCGAAGGCGAACACGTAGCGGTTGAAGATCAGCGCGGCCAAGCCTTGGACGTTGCCGCCGTTCTCGCTGTTGGCGGTGGCCAGCCCGAGCGGGTTGCCGACGATCGCGTTGCCGACGGCGAAGATCAACAGGGCGGCGAAGGCGACGCCGGCGATCACCGCCAGCGCACGTTGGCCCTTGATCGTCTCGACCAGTGAATCCGAGGAGTCGACGCCGACCAGCATCACCACGAACAGGAACAGCATCAGTATCGCGCCGGTGTAGACGATGATCTGGACGACGAACAGGAACGGCGCGTCCTGAGCGGCGTACTGCACGGCCAGGCTGATCATCACCGCGGCCAGGCAGAGCGCCGAGTGGACCGGCTTGCGGCTCAACACCATCCCGAGGGCCCCGAGGATCATCACCGGCACCAGCAGCCAGAAGGCGAAGTCCGCACCGGTCACCATCGGCGTCATCGTCGGCATCAGCAGTGGGCTCACCGGGTCACTCCGGAGGTGCTGTCGGCGGGCACGTCGCCACCGTCGACCTTGCTGCTCGGCGGCCGGTGCTTGTGCTGCTTCTTTTTCGTCAGGCCCAGGTTGGGGTTGCCGGTGCCGTTGGGCAGATCGACCGGCCGGGTCTCGGGCAGGCCGAGGAAGTAGGCCCGCTCGGACTCGCCGAGCTCCCGGGCGTGCGGTGGCGCGGTCATCCCGGGCAGCAGCGGGGCCATCAAGTCCTGCTTCTCATAGATCAGCTTCTGCCGGGTGTCGTCGGCCAGTTCAAACTCGTTCGTCATGGTCAGCGCCCGGGTCGGGCAGGCCTCGATGCACAGGCCGCAGAGGATGCAGCGCAGATAGTTGATCTGATAGACCCGGCCGTAGCGCTCGCCCGGACCGTAGCGCTCGGTGTCGGTGTTGTCGGCACCCTCGACGTAGATCGCGTCGGCCGGGCAGGCCCAGGCGCACAGCTCGCAGCCGACGCACTTCTCCAGCCCGTCCGGCCAGCGGTTGAGCTGGTGCCGGCCGTGGAAGCGAGGTGCGGTGACCTTCGGAGCCAGCGGGTACTCCTGGGTGAAGGTCTTGCGGAACATGGTCTTGAAGGTCACGCCGAAACCGGCGATCGGGTCGAACAGACCCATCAGTCATCTCCTCCGGACGTGGATGAGGAACCGGGTCCAGAACTCGCGCCTGAACCCGAGCTCGCGGGCTGCGGAGCCGCGGTGGACGGCGTCACGCCACCCGGGACCTCGTCGGGATCCAGCGGCTGACCGATCACCACACCGGCCAGTTCGGGCAGCTCCTGGCCGTTCATCGGCGGCACCGGATAGCCGCCGGCGAATGCGTCGAACTCCCCGGCCCCGACCTCGTCGGGCTCCTCCTCCTGCTTGCCGCCGAAGAAGGCGACCAGCAACAGGGCCACGAAGATGACCGCGGTGACGATCCAGAACGCCCGGGAGGAGAACCAGCCGTCGCGGCGGCCAACGTTGAACGCGGCCACGGCCAGGATCCAGACCAGCGAGATCGGGATCAGCCACTTCCAGCCGAGCTTCATGAACTGGTCGTAACGCATCCGCGGCAGGGTGCCGCGCAGCCAGACGAACAGGAACAGACACACCAAGATCTTGACGATGAACCAGAGGAAGCCCCAGTAGCCGTGGTCGAGACCGAGCAGGTTGAACGGCAGCGGCGCCCGGTAGCCGCCGAGGAACAGGGTGGTGGCCAATGCCGAGACGGTGATCATGTTGATGTACTCGGCCATGAAGAACATCGCGAACCGCATCGAGGAGTACTCGGTGTGGAAGCCGCCCACCAGTTCGCCCTCGGCCTCAGCCAGGTCGAACGGGGCCCGGTTGGTCTCGCCCACCATCGAGATCAGGTAGATCACGAAGCTCGGGATGAGCACGATGCAGTACCAGCTGGGCAGCGGCACCTGAGCGCCGAACACGGTGGCGTACTGCACCTGCGCCTGCTGGTCGACGATCTCGGAGGTCGACATCGAGTGCGCGTAGAGGAACACCGCGACCAGGCTGAGGCCCATCGCGATCTCGTAACTGATCACCTGGGCGCTGGAGCGCAGACCGCCGAGCAGGGCGTAGGTCGAACCGGAGGACCAGCCGGCCAGCACGATGCCGTAGACCCCGACCGAGGCGAGGGCCACGATGAACAGCACCGAGACCGGCAGGTCGGTGACCTGCAACTGGGTGGTCCGGTTCGTGAACGGCAGCGGCACCGTGCCGGCCATCGGGATCACCGCGAACGCGGCGATCGCCGGGATGGCCGACATGAAGGGGGCCAGCGTGAACACGACCTTGTCGGCGTTCGTCGGCATGATGTCCTCTTTGAACATCAGCTTCATGCCGTCGGCCAGGCTCTGCAGCAGACCGAACGGGCCGTTCATGATCGGGCCTTTGCGGTGCTGCATCAGGCCGACCACGCGCCGTTCGTACCAGATGGTGAACAGGGTGAGGACGAGCAGCACGGCGAAGGCGAACACGGCCTTGATCAGCACCAGCCACCACGGGTCGTTTCCGAACAGGCTCAGATCGAGCGGGGTCATCGCCATCGAGCTCGAGGCGGACACAGAACCAGCCATGATCAATCTCCTCCCTGGATCTGCACCACATCGCCGAGGCCGACCGCCAGATTCTCCGGCACGGACTGACCGGGCGCGTTACCGGGTACCCAGACCACGCCGTCGACCATGCCCGGGACGATCTCGGTGGCGAAGGTGAGCGCCCCGCGCTCACTGGAGATCACCAGGTGCCGGCCGACCCCGGCCCGCTCGGCGGTCGCCGGGCTGATCCGAGCCAGCGGCGCCCGCGCGGTGGCCAGCAGGTCGAGGTCGCTGCGGACGGCCCGGGAGGCGTCCAGCGCCAGCCGCCAGCTCGAGAACAGCACCGCACTCTGGCTGCCGCTGGGTTTGGTCGGGGTGTCGTGGTGGAACAGGTGGTGACGGCTCTGATCGTTACGGGTGCGGTCGGGACGGGTCGGGGTGCTCGGATCCACCGACGGCGGTTCGACCCGGGCGCCGTCCCAGTCGGCGAACTCGGCCAGTTCGGCGCGCGCCTGTGCCGCGGTCCGGAACCCGAGGTCGGCCCCGAGGCCGTCGGCCAGGGCCAGCAGCACCCGCAGATCGCTGAGCGCGTTCGGCTTGCTGATCACCAGCGGGAACGGACGGTGCCGGCCCTCCCAGTTCAGGAAGCTGCCCTCACGCTCCTCGATCAGACTGACCGGGAACACCACGTTCGCCCGTTCGGTCACCTCCGAGGCCCGGGCTTCCAGGCTGATCAGGAAGTCGACGTTCTCCATCCCGGCCCGGGCGGCGGCCGGGTCGGCGAAGTCCGACGGCTCGACGCCGGCCACGATCAGCGCCTGCAGGCCACGGCCGTCGGCGGAGGCCAGCATCTGCTCACTGTCCCGACCGACCAGCCGGGGCAGGTTGTCCACGCCCCAGACCGTGCCGACGTCGATCCTGGCCTGCGGGTTGGTCACCGGACGTCCGCCGGGCAAAAGGTTGGGCAGCGCGCCGGCCTCGACCGCACCCCGATCGCCGGCCCGCCGCGGCACCCAGACCAGCCGGGCGCCGGTGTGCTCGGCGACCCGCAGCACCGCGGTCAGCGTCCCGGGCAGTTGGGCCGCCCGCTCGCCGACGATGATCACGCTGTTCTCGTCCAGGGCGTGGAACGCCTCGTCCGGCAGCCGGGTGACCGTCGAGGCCTCGGCGCCGGGCACGGTCGGGATCAGGGTGGCGCCCATCTTGGCCGCCCCGTTGCTCAGGTACGGCGCCAACGTCCAGGACCTCAGCCCTTGCTGACGGTAGGCCTTGCGGAGTCGCAGGAAGACCGCGCCGGCCTCCTCCTCGGGCTCGAAGGCCACCATCAGGACGGCACTGGCCTGCTCCAGATCGGCGTAGCTGGCCGAGCGCAGGCCGGTCGGGTGCTCACTGACCGGATTCGATCCGGCCACCGCGTAGCCGAGAAAGGCCGACTCCTCCGCGCTCAGCGGCCGGGACCGGAAGTCGATGTTGTTGGTTCGCAACGCCACCCGGGTGAACTTGGCGTAGGCGTAGGCGTCCTCGACCGGCAGCCGTCCGCCGGTCAGCACGCCGACCGAGGAACCGGCCTCGGCCAGACCGTCGACGGCCGCTGCGATCGCCTCCGGCCAGGACGCCGGCCGCAGCACACTGCTCCCGTCCGGATTGACCTCGCGAATCAGCGGGGTGGTCAGCCGGTCGTCGCCGCGGCCGTAGCGGAAGGCGAACCGATCCTTGTCGGTGATCCACTCCTCGTTGACCTCCGGGTCGTCGCCGGACATCCGCCGCATCACCGTGCCCCGCCGGTGGTCGACCCGGATGGCCGAGCCACAGGCGTCGTGCTCGGCCACGCTCGGGGTGGAGACCAGGTCGAAGGGCCGGGAGCGGAACCGGTAGGCCGAGCTGGTCAGTGCGCCGACCGGGCAGATCTGGATGGTGTTGCCGGAGAAGTAGCTCTGGAACGGCTCGCGCTCGTAGATCCCGACCTGCTGGAGGGCGCCGCGCTCGATCATCGCGATGAACGGATCGCCGGCCACCTGCTCGGAGAACCGGGTGCAGCGGGCGCACAGGACGCAGCGTTCCCGATCCAGCAGCACCTCGGCGCTGATCTTGATCGGCTTGGGATAGGTCCGCTTGACGCCGTCGAACCGGGTGTCGCCGGAGCCGCGGGTCATCGCCTGATTCTGCAGCGGGCACTCACCGCCCTTGTCGCAGATCGGGCAGTCCAGCGGGTGGTTGATCAGCAGGAACTCCATCTGACCGCGTTGGGCCTTATCGGCCACCTTCGAGCTGTGCTGGGTGCGGATCTGCATCCCCGGCATCACCTCCAGCGTGCAGGAGGCCTGCGGTTTCGGCATACCACGTCCGTTGCCCATGTCCGGCACCTCGACCAGGCACTGCCGGCAGGCGCCGACCGGGTCGAGCAGCGGGTGGTCGCAGAACCGCGGGATCTCCACCCCGATCAGCTCGGCGGCTCGGATCACCAGCGTGCCCTTGGGCACCGAGACCTCGATGTCGTCGATGGTCACCGTGACCAGATCTTCGCGGCGCTCCAGGTCGCCGGTCGCGGCGTCCTTGTCGCTCTGGGTCTTCGCGCTGTTCTGGGTGACGGTCACGCCGGAACTCCTACGGTGTCGGTGACCTGGTGCGAGGCGTACAGCGTCGACTCGCGGTAGGGGAACAGCTCCCAGGCCGGGGTGTGCATGCCCTGCTCGAACTCGTCCCGGAAGTACTGGATGGCCGAGCTGATCGGCGACGTGGCGCCGTCGCCGAGGGCGCAGAACGACCGGCCGAGGATGTTCTCGCAGAGGTCGAGCAGCTTGTCGACGTCGCCCTCCTCACCCTGGCCGGCCTCCAGCCGCTTGAGGATCTGGACCAGCCACCAGGTGCCCTCGCGACACGGGGTGCACTTGCCGCAGGACTCGTGCTTGTAGAACTCGGTCCAGCGCAGCACCGCCCGGATCACCGAGGTGGTCTCGTCGAAGCACTGCAACGCCTTGGTGCCCAGCATCGACTTGGCCCCGGCCACCCCCTCGTAGTCCAGGGCGACGTCGAGGTGTTCGGGGGTGAGGATCGGGGTGGACGAGCCCCCCGGAGTCCAGAACTTGAGCTGGTGGCCCTCCCGGATGCCGCCGGCCAGGTCGAGCAGGGTACGCAGGGTGACTCCGAGCGGCGCCTCGAACTGCCCCGGCCGGGCGACGTGGCCGGAGAGCGAATAGATCGTCATCCCTTTGGACTTCTCGGTGCCCATCGAGGAGAACCATTCCGCGCCGCCACGGATGATGCAGGGAACCGACGCGATCGATTCGACGTTGTTGATGACAGTAGGGCTGGCGTAGAGGCCGGCGACGGCAGGGAATGGGGGCCTGAGCCGTGGCTGGCCCCGCCGGCCCTCTAGCGAGTCGAGCAGCGCGGTCTCCTCGCCACAGATGTAGGCCCCGGCGCCGGCGTGCACGACGATCTGCAGGTCGTAGCCGGTGCCCAACACGTCCGTGCCGGCGTACCCGGCGGCGTAGGCCTCGGCGACGGCCTGCTGTACCCGGCGGACGACGTGCAACACCTCACCCCGGACGTAGATGAACGCGGTGTGGCAGTTGATGGCGTAGGCGGAGATGATCACGCCCTCGACCAGAGTGTGCGGGCTGGCCATCATCAGCGGGATGTCCTTGCAGGTCCCCGGCTCGGACTCGTCGGCGTTGACCACCAGGTACTTCGGCTTCGGGTTGTCCTGCGGGATGAAGCTCCACTTCATCCCGGTCGGGAAGCCGGCGCCGCCCCGGCCGCGCAAACCGGAGTCCTTGACCAGGGTGACGACGTCGGCCGGCGCCATCTCCAGCGCCGTCCGGAGACCCTGATAGCCGCCGCGGCGCTCGTAGTTCTCGATCTTCCAGGCCTGCTCGTCGCCCCAGTTGGCGGTCAGCACCGGGGTCAGTGTGTCGACCATCAGTCGTCGTCCTTCTCGTCATCAGCTGCTTCGTCAGCCGCGTCATCAGCCGCGTCATCGGCCGCGTTATCTGCCTCTTCGTCGGCGAGCGTCTTGTCGGGCCGCTGCTGCACGTTCTCCTCGGCCCGGGCCGGGGAACCGGCGGTTTCGTTCGCCGGCGCGTCGGCCGCCCGACGGGGCGTCGACGTTCCAGCCCGCGGTGCCTCGGGGTCCTTACCTTCGGCACCGCGCAACGCCGACTCCTCAGCCTCGCCCTGAGCACCGGCGGCCTGGCTCTCCGAGCCCGGTGCCGCCGGCTGATCGCCCTGATCGGCTCGCTCGGCTTCGCGGATCGGCTGCTCCTCACCCGGCATCGCGGGCGCGGACCAGCCGTGTTCGGCCGCGATGTCCAGGCCCAGTCTCGAGGTGGCGGCCGAAGTCGGGCCTTCGTCGGCCCGGCCGTCCGGATAACCGGCCAGCACCCGCTCGGCCGCCTTCCAACCGCAGACTCGGGCGCCGCGGGTGGCCTGGACCTCCTCACCGGAGCGGAGCCGGTCGACCACGTCCACCGCCGAGGCCGGCGTCATCTGGTCGAAGAACTCCCAGTTGACCGTCATCACCGGCGCCAGATCACAAGCCGCGTTGCACTCGATGTGCTCGAGGGTGATGAGGCCGTCCTCGGTCGTCTCGTCGTTGCCGACCTCGAGGTGATCCTGCAGCGCGGCGAACAGCTCGTCGCCGCCCATGATCGCGCACAACGAGGTGGTGCAGACCCCGACGTGGTACTCCCCGACCGGACGTCGCTTGTACATCGTGTAGAAGGTCGCCACCCCGCTGACGTCGGCCGCGCTGATGTCCAGCAACTCAGCGCACACCTCGATCCCCTTCGGCGTGACCCGCCCCTCCACGCTCTGCACCAGGTGCAGCATCGGTAACAGCGCCGACCGGGGCTGCGGATACCGCGCCATGATCTCCCGCAACTCCGCCATCGTCGTCTCGTCGACCTTCGTCGAGGTCACCCCGACGTCGATCGGCTCCGGTCGATGCCCGTTCGGATCCTCGTGGTTCACCCCGGCGGGCAGGTTGCCGTCGGTGTGCGTCCCGTGTCCATTCGTCGTCGCCGTCATCGGGCCAAACCCTTCGACAGGCTCAGGGCGTAGCTGCCAGTCGTCCTCGGGATCGGCAGTGCCACGCCGACAGCAGACCACACCCACGAGCGGCAATCACGCCGAGCGCTGGGGACGGGCGGACATCCCGTCGCCAGCGCGTCCCGAGTCACGTCCCAAGACAAGACGGTCACCGATCCACACCCCCCATGACCGGATCCAAGCTCGCCACCGCCACGATCACATCCGACACCATGCCGCCCTCGCTCAGAGCCGGCATTGCCTGCAGATTGACGAAACTCGGATCTCGGAAATGCGCCCGGAACGGTTTCGTCCCGCCGTCGGAGACCACGTGCGCACCGAGCTCACCGCGCGGGCTCTCGACCGGCACGTAGACCTGGCCGGCGGGCACTCGGAAGCCCTCGGTGACCAGCTTGAAGTGGTGGATCAACGACTCCATCGACTCACCCATGATGTGCTTCAGGTGCTCATTCGAGTTGCCCATCCCGTCGCTGCCGATCGACATCTGCGCCGGCCAGGCGATCTTCGGGTCCGAGATCATCACCGGCTCGCCCTCGCTCTTGGCCAGCCGGGCGACACACTGCTCGACGATCCGCAGGCTCTCCCACATCTCGTCCACCCGTATCCGGAAGCGGGCGTAGGAGTCGGACTCAGTTCGGGTCGGGACGTCGAAGTCGTAGGTCTCGTAACCCAGATAGGGCTGCTTCTTGCGCAGATCCCAGTCATAACCGGTGGCGCGGAGCGGCGGCCCGCTGATCCCGAGGGCAAGGCAGCCAGCCAGGTCGAGGTGGCCGACGCTGCTCAGCCGACCCTTGAAGATCGGGTTCTCGTTGCAGAAGGCGGCGTACTCGGGCAGGTGCACCTTCATCCAGGAAACCAGATCCAGGACTGCGTCCAAGCCGTTCGGCGGCAGATCCTGGGCCACGCCGCCGGGCCGGATGTAGGCGTGGTTCATCCGCAGGCCGGTGATCAGTTCGAGGACGTCGAGCACCTTCTCGCGCTCACGGAAACCGATGGTCATCACGGTCAGCGCGCCGAGTTCCATCCCGCCGGTGGCGATGGCCACCAGGTGGGAGGAGATCCGGTTGAGCTCCAACATCATCACCCGGATGGTTTTGGCCCGTTCGGTGATCTGATCCTCGATGTCCAGCAGCCGCTCGACCCCCATGCAGTAGGAGGCCTCCGAGGACAGCGGGGCGAGGTAATCCATCCGGGTGCAGAAGGTCACACCCTGGGTCCAGGTGCGGAACTCCATGTTCTTCTCGATGCCGGTGTGCAGATAGCCGATGCCACAGCGGGCCTCGGTGATCGACTCGCCCTCCATCTCGAGGATGAGCCGGAGCACGCCGTGGGTCGAGGGGTGCTGCGGTCCCATGTTGACCACGATCCGCTCGTCACCGCGTTCAGCCTGCTCGGCGACGATGCTGTCCCAGTCCTGACCGGTGACCGTGTACACGGTGCCCTCGGCGGCGTCGCCGGCCAAGCCGTAGGGGTCGGCGCTGTAGGGACCGGTGCCGCCGGCGCCGGCTTGCTGCCGGGAGCCGGTGCCCTGGTCGGTGCTCTCTTCCTCGCGCACAGTCGGGTTGACGTCGGGGTTCACATCGGTGCTCATGAATAGCTCCTACGCTGATCCGGCGGTGCGATGGTGGCGCCCTTGTACTCCACCGGGATGCCGCCGAGCGGGTAATCCTTACGTTGCGGGTGGCCGGGCCAGTCGTCCGGCATCAGGATCCTGGTCAGGGCCGGATGACCGTCGAAGATGAGCCCGAACATGTCGTAGGTCTCGCGTTCGTGCCAGTCCGCGGTCGGATAGGTGGCCACCACCGACGGGACGTGCGGATCGGCGTCCGGGGCGGACACCTCGAGCCGGATCCGGCGGTTGTGGGTCATCGACTGCAGGTGGTAGACCGCGTGCAGTTCGGCGCCGACGTCGGCCGGGTAGTGCACGCCGGAGATGCTGCTGCAGAACTCGAACCGCAGGTGGGCGTCGTCGCGCAGCGTCCGGGCCAGCGTGGCCAGGTGGGCGCGGGCGACGTGGAAGGTGATCTCGCCACGGAAGACGACGACCTTGGTGATCACGTCGGAGGAGTCGGGCACCAGCTGACCGATCCGGTCGGCAACCTGGTCGTACCAGCCGCCGTAGGGACGCTCCGAAGCCGCCGGGAACTCGATGATCCGGTTGAGCCCGCCGTAGCCGGAGGTGTCGCCGGAGCCGCGGACGCCGAACATGCCCTTCCGGGTGGTGAGCACCTCACTGCGCCCGCCCTCGGGCTCGGGGTAGCGGGCCTGGGCCTCCTCGATCCGGGAGGTCTCGGCCTCGGTGGCCTCGCTGCGGATCTCCGGTTCGCCCGGAGCCAGGGTGCCGGCCTTGCGGTCGGTCGCCTCGTTGTAGTCCTCGGTCTCGCCGGTCTTCGAACTCGGGTTCCGCTCGCGGATCTCGGCGGTCTCCTCGGCTGGGGTCCTGCCCTCCGATACGGCCTCGACCGGAGCGTCCTCTCCTTGTCCTGCCTTGTCTCAGCCTTGTCCTCAGCCTTGTCCTCAGCCTTGTCCTCAGCCTTGTCTTCGGCGTGGTCTTCGGCGTTGTGGTCGCTCACCGCAGCAGACCCTTCTGCTCGATCGAGGCCGGAGCCGCCAGTGCCGCCGTCTCGGCCTCGGCGTTCGCGGCCACCTCGTTCAGCCCGATCGGGCGGTGCGCGACCTTTTCCCGCAGCTTGAACATGGCGTCGATCAGCATCTCCGGCCGGGGCGGGCAGCCGGGCAGGTAGATGTCGACCGGCACCACGTGGTCGACGCCCTGGACGATCGCGTAGTTGTTGAACATGCCGCCGGAAGAGGCGCAGACCCCCATCGCCAGCACCCACTTCGGGTTCGGCATCTGGTCATAGATCTGCCGCAGCACCGGCGCCATCTTCTGGCTCACCCGGCCGGCGACGATCATCAGGTCGGCCTGCCGCGGGCTGGCCCGGAACACTTCCTGGCCCCAGCGTCCGGAGTCGTAGCGCGGGGCGCCGTAGGTCATCATCTCGATCGCGCAGCAGGCCAGGCCGAAGGTGGCCGGCCAGAAGGACGCGCTGCGCATATAACCGAACAGGCCCTCCAGCGTGGTCAACAGCACTCCGCTGGGGAGCTTCTCCTCAAATCCACCGGCCATCGCCGCTCGACTCCTTCCGGCTGATCGTGATCTGTCGTGTCATCTGGTTCCGCACCGATTCCACCCGCACAGTCGACTCCATTCAAGTCAGTCCCATTCAAGGCCGCCGCGACGCAGCACATAGAAGTAGGCGATGAAGACCGTGACCACGAACAGGACCATCTCGACGAAGGCGAAGGTCCCCATCTGGTTGAACGAGACCGCCCAGGGATAGAGGAAGACGATCTCGATGTCGAAGACGATGAACAGCATGGCGGTGATGTAGTACTTCACCGGGAACCGGCCGCCGCCGACGGGCTGCGGCGTGGGCTCGATCCCGCACTCGTAGGAGTCGAGCTTGGCGCGGTTGTAGCGCTTCGGTCCCACCGAGACGCTGGTGATGATCGTCACGGCCACAAAGGCGGCCGAAATCGCCAACAGGACGACGAGCGGTGCGTAGAGGTTCATCGCTGCCCCGCCCGGGCCCGCAGAATGACGGTCATTGTCTCTCCTGGAACGCTCGTGAAAACCTTCACTAACTCCGGGCCACACTCTACGACCATCGGACCAATCCCGACATTCGGGTTGAGGCGGCGAGCGTGTCGGGGAAACGGCTTGCTGACAAAGGATTCGAGCGGATTAACGCAACGGTGCCGCTCTGAAAATGAGGCCTTCTGCCGGAGGCCTCGTCGTCGATACGCCCTCCGATTCGTTCCCGGGTGCGAGAATCGAGGATCGTGACCGACCCGCTGCCAACCGAGGCCGACGTGCTGGTCGTCGGCGCCGGCCCAGCCGGGTCGGCGGCTGCTGCCTGGGCCGCCCGCGCCGGACTCCAGGTGGTACTCGCCGATGCCGCCGCGTTTCCCCGGGACAAGACCTGCGGAGACGGCCTGACCCCGCGGGCGATGGCCGAGCTGGACCGGCTCGGGCTCGGCGCCTGGACCCGCAGCCACACCACCAACCGGGGTCTGCGCGCCCACGGCTTCGGCCAGACCCTGGAGCTGCCGTGGCCCGGCGGATCGCTACCCGACCATGGATCGGCGGTGCCCCGGAGCGAACTGGATGACCGGATTCGCAGCACCGCGCTCGCGGCCGGCGCTCACCCGCTGGACCGGGCCCGGGCGGTTGACGTGGTGCGTACCGCCGACAGAGCCGGTCAACCGGGCGTCGAGCGGGTCGGCTTCCTGGTCGGCACCGACTCGGGTGAGAAGGTCCGGCACGAGGTCCGGTGCCGCCGATTGGTGGTGGCCGACGGTGTCCGCTCGCCGCTGGGCAAGCTGCTCGGCCGGGAATGGCACCGCGAATCGGTCTACGGGGTGGCGGCCCGCAGCTATCTCGACACGGGGCAGGACGACGAGTGGATCTCTTCTCACCTTGAACTGCGCGGGGAGGGGGGCGAACTTCTCTCCGGCTACGGCTGGATCTTCCCGCTCGGCGGCGGCCGGGTGAACCTCGGCGTCGGCACCCTGGCCACAGCCCGACGACCGGCGAACATCGCGCTCCGGCCGCTGATGGAGTTCTACGCCCGGCAACGGCGGACCGAATGGCAACTGAGCGACCAGCTGGAACGACCGACCTCCGCGCTACTGCCGATGGGCGGTGCGGTCAGCGGCGTCGCCGGGCCGAACTGGGCGCTGATCGGCGACGCGGCTGCCTGCGTCAACCCGTTGAACGGCGAAGGGATCGACTACGGGCTGGAGACCGGTCGGGTGCTCGTCCCGCTGTTGCTCGACGGCACCGACCTGGAACGGGCCTGGCCCGACCTGCTGCGGGAGCACTACGGCCGTTCGTTCTCGATCGCCCGCCGGCTGGCGGCGTTGATCACCGTTCCCGGACTGCTCGGCCGGCTCGGGCCGATCGGGATGCGTTCTCGACTGTTGATGACCGTCGCACTGCGGGTGATGGGAAACCTGGTGACCGAGGAGGACCACGACGTCGTGGCCCGGACGTGGCGGGCGGCGGGCCGACTGTCGGTCCGGATGGACAGCCGGCCGCCGTTCTCCTGAGGCCGTTCTCCAGAGGCCGTTCTCCAGAGGCCGTTCTCCAGAGGCGTGGTCCTGACCCTGCGCTCCGGTGGAGGTCTCAGCGACGCCGGGCCGGGCCCATCGAACGGGTGAACCGGGCAGCCGCGCGGGTTCGGGTCGGCCGAGCTCGGGCCGCCTTCACCGCCGCGGCCGGAGCCGCGGGACCGGGCAGCATGGTCAAGGCGGCGCCGGTCAGATCGACGATCACGTGGGTGGTCGCGAAGCTGTAGATCCGGACGGCGAACGCGTCACCGTTCACCCCCAGGGCGACGAAGATGCCGTTGGCGATCGTCTGCCCCTCGACGTAGTTGAGCGTCGAGGCGCTCGGCCGGGGCCCGGGTGGGTACACGCTGACGTAGCCGGCCCCCAGTGGTCCGGTCACGGTGATGTTCAGGAACGCGGCCGTGAAGGAGAAGTCGGGCTGATCTGCCTGCAGGACGGCCAGGTCCAGATAAGCCCCGCCCTTCAGTCGGCCGCTGCTGTCGAAGGCCGATGAGGAGGACGCGAGGATCTGGCTCCGGCCGGACGCCGAGCGGGTATCGAGCATCCGGGTTGGCGCGATCGGAGTCGGCACGGCCAGCTGAGCGATGTCGGCGCCGGTGGCCAGGGTGCTGGTGAAGGCGACCCCTTCGTCGTCGAGCAGCCCGATCAGCGGCCCGAGGTCGGTGTTGGCGAGGTAGCCCACCGGCAGCGTTTCGGCCGGCTCCTGATTGATCGGGGCCAGATAGAGGCTGGGTCCGGTCGGGTTCACCAGCGCCAAGGGAGCGGTCGAGGTGCTGCCCAGCAGGCTCAGCTTGGTCTGGCTGTTGGAGCTGAACGATCCGCCCACCTTGACGGTGTCACCGGCGGCGGCCTCGGCCTTGGGCGTGGACAGGACGCTGGCGGCCGCGGTGCCTGCGGTCACGGCCGCGGCGACGGCGCCGGCCCGCATCAGTCCTCGTCGGGCCAGTACCGGTTCGGTGGCGCCCTGGTCTTCGGTCATCTAGGTGTCCCCTTCGTTGCTCGCGTGATCATCGAGCTCGTGGTCATCGATCCCGTGGTCATCGCTCTGGTTGCTCGTCCGTCGGCCGGACGAGCGACCGCCCGCGGACGGCCGGCCGGCCCAAGTCTCGGGGACGGGCGGGCATCGCGCGAGCAATCACGACCTCCGGTATCAATCCGTGACCACGGCTGGGCCGAACCTCGGCGAGCACACCGTTATCATCCGGCGCGGCGTCTGGGCCGAGCGGTAGTCAGCATCCGACCGCGATCAGCCGCCGGGGCACTCCGTCGGTCCGTCATGAGATGGTTCGAGGGACGGTTCGTCGCGAGCCGGGCCGGTTCGACGACTGATCGACCCGCCCCTACTGCCGGTACGCACGGCAGCCACCTCGGCCATGATCGACAGCGCGATCTCCGCCGGCCCGTCGGCGCCGATGTCCAGGCCAGCCGGACCGCGGACCTGATCGATCAGCTCCGGGCTGATCCGATGCCCCATCAGCCACTGCCGACGATGCCGTTGGGTGGTCTGCGATCCCACCGCGCCGACGTAGGGCAGCTGGGCGGCGAGACCTCGGCACAACGCGGGGCAGGCGATCTCCAGATCGTGGCTGAGAACGATCAGCGCATCGGTGGAAGCAAGATCCTCGTGTTGTTCGACCCGCTCGACGATCGTGCAGTCCCAATGCAGGACGCGGGCCAACTGGCCGAGCGAGGCCGCCACCTCACCGCCACCGACCACCCGCACCCGGGTCGGGCGTTGATCGTCTTCCAGTAGTGGTGCCGTGTCTGTCTGCGTCATCGGACCCCCGTCGCCAAGCTGTTGCCGCCGTCGAACTGTTGCGTATGTCCCTGAGCCACCGCGGATGCCCAGCCGCCGAGTCTGACCTGGGGGGTGGGGTGACCGTCTCGAGGACGACCGTCGTGGAGAACACGGTGAAGACGACTCCGCGGGGATCGACCGACCCGCAGTGTTCCTCACCCGTTCTGAGTTACCCAGCCGCAGTGCTGGATCGCCATCGGTCGGTCTCGAACCGCATTGTCCGAGCTCAAACCGAGTGCATTGAGCCTACGCCGAGGCCCTCCGTCGTGACCGGAGGCCGAACAATCGTTATCGAGTGTCGACCTTTGCCGCCGCAGCGTTTAGAGGCCGAGCGCGTCACGCATCGGGACGAACTTCGCCGCCGCTTCGGCCAACTCGGCCGCCGGATCCGAGCCGGCGACGATCCCACAACCGGCGAACAACCGGATCTGCCGCGGGTCGTCGGCGTCCAACTGGCCGCAGCGCAGCGCGATCCCCCATTCGCCGTCGCCGGCAGCATCGATCCAGCCCACCGGCCCGGCATAGCGCTGTCGGTCCATCCGCTCCAGCTCGGCGATGACGGAGCGGGCCGAGCTGGTGGGAGTCCCGCAGACCGCGGCACTCGGATGCAGGGCGGCAGCCAGGCCGAGCACGCTGGTGCCGCGGTCGGCGACGGCGGTGACGTCGGTGGCCAGGTGCAGCACGTTCGGCAATTCCAGCACGTACGGCGCGTCCGGCACGTTCATGCCCGAGCAGTGCGGCGCGAGCGCTCGGGCCACCGAGGCCACCGCATACTCGTGCTCCTCCAGGTCTTTACTGGACCGGGAAAGTGCGGCTGCCAGGGCCAGATCGCGATCGGCGTCGGCGCTACGGCGGATCGTTCCCGCCAACACCCGGGAGGTAGCCAGCCCGGCTTCGCGCCGGACCAGCATCTCCGGGGTCGCGCCGATCAGGCCGTCGACCTGGTAGGTCCAACACCGCCGGTACTCCCCGGCCAGCCGACCCACCAGCCACCGCGGGTCGATCGCCTCGGCGGCGCGGGCGAGTAGATCCCGGGCCAGCACCACCTTGTGCAATCGGACCGAACCCGCGTTCCGGCTGGCCACGATCCGACGGACCACCGTGCCGACGGCCGCCTCCCACTCGGGGCCGGACAGCGCACCGTCGGCGTAGGCGATGTGTTCCGGCGCTCGCACCGGGTTTTGGGCGGGACCAGCGTCGAGGTCCCGGCCGAGCTGGGTCCCCCGGTGGAATTCGACGGTGCCCGGCTCGGCCCGGGATTCGGCCGGAAAAAGGTGCGGGGTGCTGGAGACGTCGGTGCGCCAGGCGCGGCCGTTGCGCCGACCGATCACCGTCTGCGGCACGATCATCACCGACTGGGCGGCCGTGTTGTCGGGGTCGAAGACGAAGCTGCCGAAGGCGATCAGGCCGGAGCCGAAGGTCTCGACCGGACTCTCGTCGGGCCCGAACTCCACCACCACGCTGCGGCACAACTCGCGCCACCACAACTCTGCCTCGGCGGCGTCCACCGGCTTGTGCCTAACCACCTCACCGAGCCCGACCATTCCCTCGCCATTGCGGATCCAGGCCACTCCGGTTCGCTCGGCCACCTCGACCAACGGACCCGGATCGGGAATGGGGACCGTCCGCACGTACAACCCGGGCGCGTCGCTCACCTCCCCAGCGTAGGCAGACCGGACGAATAGTCCCGGCGCCCTGAGATCGTTCTGAGACTCTGAGGCTCGTCGCGACATTGCCCGGGGTTTCCTGCCTGAAACGTCCGGCCGCTCCGTCTCGACCTACAGATTTCCGGGTAGTTCTCCCGGCCGCTGGGTCGGCCGGCGGCCTTACAGCGCTTACATACACCTCAGCGACCGACCCGAATGGGTCAGTCGCTGAGTTGCGGATCACACCCCCCGGCTGAGATGTGAGCGCCCCGCCTGGTCTCGGATCGGTGCACTCCCCCGAGTGAGCACCATCGCGATTGACCGGCGCCGCGCGAATCTCCTCCCCCGAGTGAGATTTGCGCTCGCTGCCAGCGAGGTTCCGTAAGTAGTTCGGCGCACCCCCGGAGGCGGATGGGTACTTTCTTACCGACTGTCCATAATTCGGGATTCTCTCTCACCTGAAGCTGCCGGCGGCGGCTCTCAGCGTCGGGCGGCGGCGCGCTTCTGCTTCTCGACCTCCAGCTGCTTGCGCTGCTCCTCGCCCTTGGCCTTCATGTCCTCCAGATCGAGGGCCAACAAGACGAAAGCCACGATGCCGGCGATCACCAACGAGATGACGGGCGAGAGGTTCAGCAGCAGCGGGGCGGTGATCAACAACGCCATGTCGAAGCCGCGGAAGATGTTGGTCATCAGTCCAGGCGGAACCGCACCGGCGTTGGTCGAGATGGCCGGCTTGCTGAAGTCCGGGCCCTTGGCCGTCGTCCAGCGCACCGCGGCCAGGAAGCCGGCGGCAGCGGTGGCGATAGCGACGAAGAAGGCGGTGAACACGTCGCGGCGGTCGGCGGTCGGTCCGAAACCGACGAAGGCCGGAGTGCTCGCCACCGCCCAGATCAGGGCGATGACGGCGGGAACGGCTACCGTGGCGCGCTTGACGGCGAGCGTGCTGAACGGCATGCAGCGGGCCAGGCCGGGCGTCCGGGTGAACACCCGCAGCCCGCCGAACAACGGAATCATCGAGCCGAACAGCCCGAGCGCCGAGAAGACCGGCGCCAGCTGCCCCATCCCTAACGCGTCGGCGGCGTAGGGGACGACGAGCACGACGAGCACGCCGAGCAGCGGCTGCGGCGCCCGGCGGAGCCGCTGCAGTTCGCGCCAGACGATGGACTGGATCCCGACCGAGCGGCCCGGCGTGGAGCGGACGTGGCCGATCTCCATCGCCCGGCGCTCGACCACGATGTCGCGGACCAGACCGAGGTCGAGGGCGAAGAAAGCGCCGGAGATTCCGCTGACCAGCGATCCACCGCTGGTCAGGATGCTGCGCCGGATCCGCCCGAGCCGGAGTCCACCCACGACCGACCCGACGATCAGGACGAGCAGCGCCCCGCCGAGCAGCCCGAGGCCGAGCTCCAGCCCGAAATCGGCCGGCAGATCCAGGCTCAGCCAGCCTGCGGCCACCGCGACCACCAGCAACAGGGCGAGGACGCCGATCAGTCCGAACAGATAGGTGGCCAGCTTGGTCAGCAGGCTGCGTTCGGCGCCCTGCTGGGCGGCGGCGAAGGCGACGGACGCGGCGGCGGCAACCCCGGTCGCGACACCCCAGACGACGATCCTGGTCCAGCTCGACCCGGTCAACGCCGAGACCAGACCGCCGAGCACGAAGCCGATCAGGCCGACCGCCAACGTGATGCCGGCCAGCCGGGCCCGCAACATCGCCGACCGCTTGATCGGCGCATCCAGCATCCAGAAGCCCTCGGCGGCCGAGGCCAACACCGGGCCGAAGAGCCGGCTCACGGTCAGCGCGCCCGCTGTGGCCAGCGCGAACGCCGCCCACGGCAGCACAGTCCGGCCGGAGACGCAGGCGCCGCTGTTGCAGGACGAGATCACCTGCTGGGCCTGCAGCACGACGTTGACGATCATCGCCCCGACGACGATCACCCCGAAGAGGATGACGTAGCCGTCGAACACCGCCTCGGACAGCTTTTTCGTCGCCCGACCGGATCGCCAGTGCTTGACGAGGCCCTTGAGCTCGCGCGGCGTCGCCTGACGGATCGCGACGTTCTCGAAGCCGCCGAACGCCGAGGCGCTCATCGCCGCGACCCCTGCCGGGAACGGGGCCGGCCCTTGCCCTGGCCGCCCTTCTTCTGACCCGTGCCCTGTCCCTTGTTCTGACCGCCGTTCGGGCCGCCGTTCTGAGCCTTGTTCTGGTTGGCGTTCGACTGGGAGCCGCCCTGACCGGCCGGGGCCGGTCCCGGTTCGAGCACGTCCGGTGACTCCGCCTCGGCGTTCTCGGCGGCCAGTTCTAGGTCGAGGGCGCCGCCGTCCCGGGCGCCACCGAGGGTGACCACCCGGGTCGCCACGGTCTGGACCAGCCGCGGTTCGTGACTGGCGAAGATGATGGCCAGGCCGTTCTCGCGCTCGGCCCTGAGCCGGTTGGCCAGCCAGGTGACGCCTTCGACGTCCAACCGCTGCTCGGGCTCGTCCAGGATCAGCAGTCGGCGGGGGCGGACGAAGGCGGTGGCCAGCGCGAGTCGGCGACGCTGACCCGAGGAGAGCGTGCCCGGTAGCTGGCTGGACTGCGGAACCAGCTGGACCTCGGCCAGCACCTCGTCCACGATCGGGTCGGGGTTCTCGACCCCGTGCGCCCGGGCCAGCAGGTCGAGATGCTCGACCACGCTGAGGTCGGGGAAGAAGTCGAGGTCGTCGATCACCGTAGCCATGTCGCGGCGGATGGCCGCCGACGTCTCCGACATCTTGGTGCCGCAGACCTCGATGGTGCCCTCGTCCGGCTTGTCCGCGCCGACCAGGCAGCGCAGCAGGGTGGACTTACCGGCGCCGTTGCGGCCGGTCAGGGCGATGGCCTCACCCTCACGCACCTGCAGGTTGAAGCGGTCGAGGATGACGACGGGCCCGAACGCGCGTTTTAGCCCGGACACCTTGACGATCGTGTTGCTGCCTTTGGCCATGACCCCGATTCTGCCTGGTCGGTGGTCGCGAGCGCGCATCAGCGAGCCCACGGGCTGGAGGTGGACCCCGTCGAGGTCGAAAATGCCTTGACCCAGGCTTTCCCCAGTTTGTCCGAAAGTCACCAATCCGATTCGCCTAAGACATCGAACTGATCTGTGACAGCACGTCTGGGTGGTGTTGCCGCGTCGGTGAAAACCGGTGTGGGAGTGAATGTGGGAAAGCCAAGTCCTCGACAGCGCCGCAAGGTGTTTCTCGAGGTCACGACAAGGTCTCAACTGAGCCGGAGCCGGGCTCAGCAGAGATCATGTGAGAATCTGGGTGCATGGATGGCCTGTATCCGTCCGGCGACGACGCAGTCGAGGTCGCCACGATGCAGGGTCACGCCCCGGTTCCCACCGGCAACGAACATCTTGCCGAGTTGCTGGGTGCCTCGGCCAAGGGCGACCAGCAGGCGTTCGCTGAGCTGTATGACAAGACCAGTGGACGAGTACACGGAGTTGTCCTCCGGGTGCTTCGATCGCAAGACCACGCCGCCGAAGTCACGCAAGAGGTGTTCGTCGAGGTCTGGCGGCAGGCCGCTCGTTACAACGCGAGCAAGGGCTCCGTGTACGCCTGGGTCACCACTATGGCGCACCGACGAGCGGTAGACCGGGTCCGCTCGGTGAGCAGTGAAACCGCTCGGGACGTTCGGTACGCCGAAGAGAATGTAGAACGAGAGATCGACGAGGTCTGGGCCGGCGTCGATCAACGGCTTGACGTGGAACGCGTACGGCGCGGGCTGCTCAAGTTGACGAAAATCCAGCGGGAAGCGCTGACGTTGGCCTACTTCGGTGGGTACAGCCAGAGCCAGGTGGCCAAGCAGCTCGGCATTCCGCTGGGGACGGTGAAGACCCGGATCAGGGACGGCCTGATCGGGCTGAGAGACGCATTGGGGGTGGAAGCATGAACGAAGTCGACAACGTCGCACGCGGAGAGATCCATGATGCGGTCGGCAGTTACGTCGTGCACGCCCTCGAAGAGCCCGAGCTGAGTCAGTTCGAGGCGCACGTCGGCGAGTGCGAGCAGTGCTCCGCAGAGATCCGGGAGTTCAGCGAAACGCTGGCCGGGCTGAGTGCGGACTTCGAGGTGGCCCCGCCGGCCGAGCTGCGCAACTCCGTGCTGAGTGCCATCAGCGGCATCAGTCAACTGCCGGCCGAGAGCGAGGCCGGCGAGAGCGAGGCCGAGACCGGCCCGCGGCACGCCGTCCCGGTGCTACCGCGAGCCTCGGACCAGGCGGACGGTTGGGCGGGCGGTCAGGAGAACGATCAGGCGGGCGGTCAGGAGAACGATCGCGATGTCGAGTCCGACCGGACGATGGCTCAGGTCGTGTCCCTGGACGATGTGCGGCGACGTCGCGCCCCGCGGGCACTCATCGCCGTGGCCGCAGCGGTGGCCCTGATCGCAGTCGCCGCCGGCGGCTGGGCGGTCAATCTGAACCAGAAGCTGCAGCAGCAACAAGCTGGGCAGAGCGTGGTCGCGCAGCAGACCCAACGCGAGTCGGCACTGCTGAACGCCTCCGACGCCACGATCTACAGCAGCACGCTGCCGGGCGGCGCGAAAGTCTCCTATGTCGTCTCCAAGCAACAGAACGCCGCGATGCTGGTGAGCGGCGATCTGCCGAACCCCGGTGCGGGCAAGGCGTACCAGATCTGGACGGTCCGCGGTAAGGACACCTTCTATCGGGATCAGGCGTTCACCACCATTGACCAACAGCGGGTGTTCCTGTCCGGCAACATCGGCCAGGCCGACGCTCTCGGCCTCTCGATCGAAACGGCCGGTAGTACACCGAGCAAACCGAGCACCGGCCCCTACGCGGTCGCGAATCTCTGAGGCTCGAGCCCGCGTCGCTGGTCGCTGAGCTTCAACCGACCGTTTTGTCAGAGCCTCGTGGCAGGCTTACCGACGTGTCCATCCAGGCGGGTTATCCGGCAGGTCAGCGTGACCATCGCGCCACCTTGGCCAAGCGTCGGGGTGACGTGGCCGAGATGTTCGATGCGGTCGCCGGTCGTTACGACCTGACCAACGACGTCCTCTCCCTCGGCCAGGATCGGCTCTGGCGCGCGCGAACCCTGGCCGCCGTCGACCCACGGCCGGGCCAGCTCGTCCTCGATCTGGCGGCCGGCACCGGAACCTCCAGCGCACCGTTCGCCGACGCCGGGGCGACGGTCTTCCCGACTGACCTTTCGCTCGGCATGCTGGCCGTGGGCAAGCGGCGCCGGCCCGGTTTCCACTTCGTGGCCGGGGACGCGCTGGCCCTGCCCTACGCCGACGCCAGCTTCGACGCGGTGTCCATCTCTTTCGGGCTGCGTAACGTCGAAGACACCCCGGCCGCCCTGGCCGAGCTGCGTCGGGTCACCCGGCGCGGGGGCCGGTTGGTGATCTGTGAATTCTCCAGCCCCACGTCGACGGCGTTCCGCTCGCTCTATCGCAACTACCTGCTGGCCGCCCTGCCCCGGATGGCGAGGCTGCTCTCCCCCAGCCCGTCCGCCTACGTCTACCTAGCAGAGTCGATCCTGGCCTGGCCCGATCAGGCCGCCCTGGCCGAGCTGATCCAGGACGCCGGCTGGGCGGGTGTCGAGTGGCGCGACCTGTCCGGCGGCATCGTCGCCCTGCATCGCGGGCGCGCCTCGTGACCGTCCTCGGCCGGCAGCTCGGGACGAGCCCTCCCGCCGGCAGCGAGCAACAGATTTGGCTGAGCGCCTACGCCGCCCGCAGTTGCGCGGTGAAGACCCACAACCAGTTCGATCCGACCGTGCCGACGGTGGTCTGGCAGCCCGACGAGTCGCTGCAGGAGTTGTTCAACGGCGGCGACGGCTTCGAGAGCCGGATCATCGACGCCGTGGTCGCCGCCTCCTCGCTCGGGCTAGTCGATCTGCGACCGCTCGCCGAGCAACCGCTACCGGCGCAGCAGGCGGCCGCCGAGCAGGCCGTGGCCGACGGGGCGGCGATCATCGTCGGCGCACTGCTGCCGGTGGACGGCGCGAGCGGACGGGTCGGCTCGGTCGATCTGCTGATCCGGGGCGAGGACCGGCCCGACGGTGGTGCCGGCTATCACGCGGGTGAGATCAAATGGCACAAGCTGCACGAGCGGCGGACGCTGACCCGGGGCGAGCGACCGAACACCTCCCTGCTGCTGGCCGACTTCGCCCACCCCCGGCGCAGCGACGCGGTCCGGAAGTGGGGCTACGGGTTCCGGGTGAGCACCCGGGAGGCCGATCTACTGCAGGTCGCGCACTACCAGCGGATGCTTGAGGCCGCCGGCTGGGCCGCTCCGGGAGCCCCGGCGGCCGCGCTCATCGGCACCGACGACTGGTCGCCGGCCCCGCTGGTGACCTGGATCGATCTGTCCGAACCGCTGGTCCGGACCTATTCGCGCAGCGCCGAGGGCGGCTGGGTCAGCCGCAGTCCGCTGCAGCGCTACGACCACGAATTCGCGTTCCGGATCGAGGTGGCGCAGGCCGCCCGACGACAGGCGGAGCCCGCCTCGCCGGCGCCGCGGGTGAGTCCGATCGTGATCAAGGAGTGCGCGCGGTGTGAGTGGTGGGAGCACTGCCGCAGCAAGCTCGACCCGGACGACGTCAGCCTTCGGATCGGCACCGGCGCGCTCGACGTCCGGGAGATCTCGACCCTGCGTTCCCACGGCATCTCCACCGTTCGCGAACTGGCGGTCGCCGACCTGAGCGACCTCGATGCCTGGTATCTACCGGAGGTTTCCCATCGCAGCTCGGGCGCCGAACGCCTGCAGGCGGCCGCCCGGCGGGCCCGGATGCTGGTCGAGGAGGTCGACTTCGTCCGGATCAGCGAGGGCCCGATCGCCCTACCGGACTTCGCCACCGAGATCGACTTCGACGTCGAGACCTCCGCCGACGGCCGGGTCTATCTGTGGGGGTTCCTGCTCAACCGGTCCGACGGCCGCACGGAGTACCGGCCGTTCTCCCGGTTCGAGGATCTGAGCGCCGAGACCGAGCTCGAACTGGCCCACGAGGCGTTGAGCTGGCTGCGCCGAACGGTGCTCGACGACGCCGGGCGGGTCGGGGTGTACCACTACAGCGAGTTCGAGGTGAACCACCTGCGGCGGCTGGCCGATGCCCATCCCGACCCGGTGTTCGGCTGGGTGGACGGCTTCGCCCACGGCGACCTGGACGACCAGGAGCGGCGCGGCGGCTTCGTGGACCTGCTGCCGCTGATCAAGGACAATTTCTTCGGCGCCCGCGGTCTCGGGCTCAAGATGGTGGCCAGCGGCGGCGCCGGCTTCGCCTGGCGGGACGAGGATCCGGGCGGGCTCAACTCACAGCGTTGGTTCCTGGACGCGGTGCACGGCGAATCGGCCACCGCCCGTCGGCTCGCCCGCGACCGGGTCCTGGCCTACAACGAGGACGACGTGATCGCCACCGCCCGGGTCCGCAGCTGGCTCCGAACCCAGGCCTGACGTCGGGTTAGCGGTGATCACCCGGTCGGTGCCCGGTCACGCTCAGTTGATGTCGGCGGCAGGATCGGCGCTGGTGGCGCGGTTGGCAGCGGTGCTGGTGCTGGTGCTGGTGTCGGTGCGGGTTCCGGCGTCCGCGGCGGCGGCGCCGGCGGCACGCAAGGCCTCGTCGAGGGCGCGACGTCCGTGCCGATCGACCGGCACCTCCAGCACCTCGATCCCCCGTGGCGGCCGGTCCAGCGCCTCCGACAACGACTCGCTGTCCTCGGCCCGGCGGTGCGGCACACCGACCGAGGCGCAGAGCGCAGCCAGATCGGTGCCGTGCGGGGTGCCGAACAGCCGCTCGAAATCGGCGGCGCGCTCCGGTGCCCCCTGCTCGAGGGTGGCGAAGATACTGCCGCCGTCGTCGTTGACCAGCACGATCCGCAGGTCCGGGCGCGGCTCGTCCGGTCCGAGGATCAGCCCGTGGGAATCGTGCAGGAAGCTCAGGTCGCCGAGCAGCGGCGTGCGTCGGACGCGCCACGGCGAGAGCGACGCCGACGGCGGTCGAGACCATCCCGTCGATGCCGGCCAGGCCGCGGTTGGCGTAGACCAGCGGCACCGCCGCAGCTGGCCCGACCAGATCGAGATCGCGGATCGGGTTGGACGAGCCGGCGACCAGCACGTCCGCGGGGCCGAGCCGGCGCCAGAGAAGCTCCGCAACTTGCGGCCCGGTCAGTCGGTCCGCGCCGGGGGCCGTCCTGGTCAACCGATCGAGGTGCGGCCGCAGCCGCTGGTCGGCCCGGCGCCAGCGCGCCAACCAGGCTGAATCGGCGGGCTGGTCGGCCGCCGCGTCAGACTCCGAAGCCGGCTCCGCCGGATGCCCCGGATGCCTCGGATGCGGGGGTGCCGCGACCGCGTCGACCACCCGGGCCGCATTCACCGCCGAGTCGTTCCAGTCCACCCCGTCGGCGACCACGATCAGCTCGACGTCGGAGCGTCCCAGCAGCCGCTGCACCGGCCGGGACAGGCTGGGATGACCGAACACGACGACCCGTTCGATCTCTTGTGCCAACAGCGACCCGAGCAGCAGCCGATAACCACTGATCGACTCCGGCGCCCCCCGGGCGTTGCCGGACGGCTCGGCAAACAGCGGCCAGCCTCCCGCGGCCGCCAAGGCCATCGCCGCCGCGCCGACCTCCGGCCGGGCGTCGCCGGCCACCACCACCGTGGCCGGGCCGGCCGGCAGCACCACCGGCTCGCCGATGAACCGGCGAGGCTCAATCCGGGCCGCGGGCCCCGGCTCGGAGGTCTCGCCGTCCGGCATCAGCGGTTCGCCGAACGCCACGTTCAGGTGCACGGGCCCGGGGTCACCGGAGCGGATGCCGGCGGCCGCGCTCAGCACCCGGCCGAGTTGGTGGCGCCAGGACGCCGGCTGACCGAGATCCGCGTCCAGCTGCAGTTCGGCCCGCACGTGGGCGGCGAACAACCCGCGCTGGACCGTGGTCTGGTTGGCCCCGGTGCCGATCATGGACGTCGGCCGGTCGGCCGTGATCAGCACCAGCGGGACGCCGGCGTGGGCCGCTTCGAGTGCCGCCGGATGCAGATTCGCCGCCGCCGTACCCGAGGTGGTGACCACCGGCACCGGCCGCCCCGAGACCTTGGCCAGGCCGAGGGCAACGAAGGCGGCGCTGCGCTCGTCGATCCGGACGTGCAGCCGCAACCGGCCGGCGCGCTCGGCGGCCAGCAGGGCGTAGGCCAGCGGGGCGCTGCGCGATCCCGGCGACAGCACCGCCTCGGTGACCCCGAAGGCCACCAGCCGGTCGACGATCAGCTCGGCGCAGTCCTGTGCTCGAATCATCAGGAGCCTGCACTGACCTGCCGGTACAGGACTTCGGCCCGCTCGTACCGCTCCCGCCATGCGGCATCGACCGAGGCCGGCGCCGCCCAACGCTCCAACCGTTCCGGCTCGACCGTCAGCTCGGTCACCGGGAGGGTTCCCTCCGTTGCCACCAGCGGATCGGCCACCAGATCACCGTCCAGCAGGGCGACCGTGTTCAGTCCGCAGGCGAACGGCAGCTCGGGCAGGGCGGCCGCCAACGCCACCCCGGCCCGGATGCCGATGCTCGTCTCGATCGCGCTGGACACCACCACCGGCAGTCCGATCCGTTCAGCGATCCGCAGGCAGGCGCGGACGCCACCGAGCGGCTGGACCTTCAGCACGGCGACGTCGGCCGCCTCCAACGCCACCACCCGATAGGGGTCCTCGGCCCGGCGGATCGACTCGTCGGCCGCCACCAGCACGTCCAGCTGAGCCCGGGCCAGCCGGATCCGCAGCTCGGCCAGCTCCTCGGTCCGGGCGCACGGTTGCTCGGCGTACTCCAGGTCGGCACCGGCCAGGCTGCGGAGCGCGTCGAGGGCCCTGTCGACGTCCCAGCCGCCGTTCGCGTCGACCCTGATCCGGCCGTCCGTGCCGAGAGCGTCCCGAACGGCGGCCACCCGCTCGCGGTCCTCCCGCAGGGTCTGCCCGGGCTCGGCAACCTTGATCTTCGCCGTCCGGCAGCCCGACACGGCGGCCATCGCGTAGGCGGTCTGCGGATCGACCGCCGGAATGGTGCAGTTCACCGGCACCCGGTCGCGGACCGGCGCCGGCCAGCCGTCCTCGGCACTTTCCTGGGCGGCCGTGAGCCAGATCGCCGCGTCGGCGTCGCCGTAGTCCAGGAACGGACTCCACTCCGCCCACCCGCGCTGTCCCCGCCAGACCATGCCCTGGCGTTCGGTGATGCCCCGGAACCGGGTCCGCATCCTGATCGCGTACGAGCGGACGTCAGCGGGCGGCACGCCGTCAGCCTAGTGTCGGCCGGCTCGCGCCATCCAGCGGTCGCCGCGATGGTCCTTTCCCGCCCCGGAATCGCGCCGAAGCGTGTGCCAGACTGCAGCTGCGGTGCCGCTCCCGGCGGCGGGCTCGGGCGACGAAGCCCGGATGAGGAGGATCAGCATGAGCGAAGCAACCAACGGTCCGGACGAGAGCGCCTTCGGCCTGGGCGGTGAGTCGTCCCACGACGCCGACATCGACGCCGCCTACGAGGACGACGCGACGACCACCGGCACCGAGAGCGCCGACGAGGAAGTCCCCGATTCGCACAGCGCCGACGTCGATGCGGGCTACGACGACAAGTCCGACAGCCCGACCACGTCCAGCGACCCGCAGGACACCTGAGGAGCCGGGCCGTCGACCTCAACGGGCCGTCGACCTCAACGGGTTGGCGGCCGAGCTGGGGTTGAGGCCGGTTCGGGTGCTCCACCGCCGCGCCGGCCGTGTCGTCGCCCGGTCGTCGACGGCGCCGGCCGGTCCTACGCGCCGAGTTCGACCCCTTGTCCGGTGCGTTCGACGCGGACGTCAGTGCCAACGCGACGCTGGCGGCCACCGGATTGCCGGTACCGAAGATCTTGCCGGTACCGAAGATCGTGGCGCATCGATCTGGACCGCCGGCCGTCCTGGTGCTGCAGTGGTCGAAGGCGATCCGATCAGTGCAGCCCGCCTCGGCACCACGTCCCGCCGGCCGACTGCTACGCCAGGTGCACGCGTAGCCGGGCAGACCGCCGTTCCCGGGCCGGCCGACGATCGAGGGCTCGATGACCCGATGGACCGACTCTCTTGCCGGCTGGGGGGCGGGGTCGGGCGGGAAAGCCCGTCGCACCCTTGACCGCTGCGGGCGCCGTGACCGTTGGTCCGCTGCATGGCGTCGACTGAGAAGTCAATGACGCCGGAACCATTCCGCGACGGTGACGGCGGCCGCCGCCGACCAGGCCTGCGGTCGGCAGGCAGCGGGGTAGGGCACCGAGTTGCCCTCCCCCGACCACAGTTCCGGCAGCCGGTGTCCGAAGGCCAGCGACGCGGCAAGCAGACCTTCGACCAGACCGGTGGCCTCGTCGGCGCGGCCGCAGCGTCGCAGGCCGGCGATGACGATGGCGGTGTCGTGCGGCCAGACCGAGCCGCAGTGGTAACTCAACGGGCTGTAGCCGCCGGACTCGGTGGACATGGTGCGCAGCCCGAGGCCTGAATCCAGTTCCGACCTGGCGACCCGCCCAGCCACGAGGGCTTCCTCGTCGGCGTCGAGCAGGCCCGTCCCGAGCAGGTGGCCGATGTTGCTGGTGACCGCGTCGACCCGACACTTGTCGCCGTCGAGAGCCATCGCCGGGTAGCGACCGTCGCCCTCCCCGCACCAGAAGTCGGCTCGGAACCGGTCGGCCAGAGTGGCTGCCCAGGCTCGGTAGGCCTCCGCGCCCGAGCGGCCGAACGCCGCCAGCAACTCGGCTCCCGCGATCGCCGCTTCGTAGGCATAGCCCTGGACCTCACACAGGGCGACGGGACCCTCGGCGATCCGGCCGTCGGCGAACCGGACCGCGTCGGCCGAGTCCTTCCAGCCCTGATTGGTCAGTCCGTGGCCGCTGGTGTCGACGTATTCGAGGAAGCCGTCCCCGTCGGCGTCGCCGTAGTCGGTCAGCCAACCCAGCGCGCCCTCCAGCACCGGCAGCAGCTCGACGATCTGACGCTCGGCGAGTCCGGCGCGCCACGCGTCGTGCAGCAGGCAGATCCACAGCGGGGTGGCGTCCACCGTGCCGTAGTAGAGCGGCGGCAACGACGTGTCGCCGAACGCGTAGCTGCCCCGGCGTAGCTCGTGCGGGATCTTTCCGGGCTCCTCGGCGGTGGTCGCATCCACCCTGGTACCGGCCAGCCGGCCGAGGGTGCGCAGCGTGCCGCCGGCCTGGTCGACGTCGACGCCGAGCAGCAACCGCGACGTCCACAGGCTGTCCCGCCCGAACAGCGTGAAGTACCACGGGGCGCCGGCGGCGAAGAAGGCGTCGTCCGGGTCGTCCCGGGTGGCCAGCCGCAGCCCGTTGAGATCCTTCAGCGACTGACGCAGCCACGGTCGCAACCGAGGATCGGAGCCGTCGGCGGTCACCCGCGCCACGATGGCCTCGACCGGCAGACCGGCACCGTCGGCGGGGACGACCACCGCCCCGGCGTCCTCGACCGTCAGCGTCCAGCTCACCTCGAACGAGTCTCCCGGGTCGATCGTCGCGGGCCAGGTCAGGACGAGCCGGGTGCTGTCCTCGGCCGAGCTGGTCTCGGCCTCCGGTGCGACGAGGCGGGCGGTGACGTCGTCGTTGCCGAAGGCGACGTCGTGCCCGTCAGCGGTGACATCGACATTGAATCGGACGGGGTCTCCACCCTGGCCGACCTTGATCGCCTGCATCGGGGCCAGGTCGGCGGCCAGCTCGAGCCGGAGCGACACGGTGGCCGGTTCGCTCAGCGATGAGCTGATACTGATTCGCTCCCGCAACTGACCCGGGAGCACCCGGCGGTCCACATCGAGGCGCAGGCAGCGGTCCGCCTCGCTACCCGCCACCCCGGTGACCAGGGCCACGTGGCGGGCCCGGGCCTCGGACACCAGCTCGGTGGCCAGGGGCGCGGACACCTCACCGGCGACCGTCAGCCGCCACTCGCTGAGGACCCGGACGTCGGCGTGGAACAGGCCCTGGGCCGTGGCCCGGGTGCCCTGGCGCGGGGCGATCGTCCCGTCCGGGCCGGACAGCAGCTGGGTCGGGGCGGCGCAGAGGGCGACGAGATCGTGCAACAGGGGCTGGTTCGGCGCAGACATGGCTGCTTCCTAGCAGTAGCGAGCCCGAGACGGTGATCCGGTCACCGCAATTTGGGTGCGGGCGGGACGCGCGGGAAACTGTCCGGGTGCTGCTGAGAACCGTCTCCTCCGCCATCGGCGGGTCGGTGACGGATGCACTGGCCGACGCACTGGCCGGGGGCGCACCCATCGCACCGCTGCCCACCGACCCGGACGAGAAGCGTCGCGCGTTGAGAATGCTGCAGCCCGACGTCGCGGTCGACGAGCCGGACGCGGCGCTGATCGTCGCCACCTCAGGCTCGACCGGTCCGCCGAAGGGCGTCGTCCTGTCCCGCGAAGCCGTCCGGGCCTCGGCCACCGCCACCCAGGAGCGGCTCGGCGGGCCCGGGGACTGGCTGCTCGCCCTGCCGACCCACTACGTCGCCGGGCTGATGGTGCTGGCCAGGGCTGTGATCGCCGGCACCGCCGTGCACCCGGTCGGCTCCGATCTCTCGGGGCTGGCGGCCGCGCTGCGGGAACCCGCTGAGCGCCGCTACCTCTCGATCGTGCCCACCCAGCTCGTCCGGGCCCTGACGCAGCCCGATCTCACCGCACAGTTGGCCGAGTTGGACGCCGTCCTGCTCGGCGGCGCCCCGGCCGCGCCGGTCCTGCTCGAGCGCGCCGCCCGGGCCGGCATCCCGGTGGTCACCAGCTACGGGATGAGCGAGACCTGCGGCGGCTGCGTCTACGACGGGGTGCCGCTGGACGGGGTCGCGGTCGACCTGATTGACGGCCGGATCGCGCTGTCGGGATCATCGGTGTTCAGCGGCTACCGGCTGCGCCCGGAGCTGAGCGCCGAGACTCTCGTCCTGACCTCCGATGGTCGACGCCAGTTCCGCACCCAGGACCGCGGCGCCTGGTCGGGCGATGTGCTCTCGGATCACGGCGGGCCGCGGCTGCGGGTCCTCGGTCGCTTCGACGACGTCGTCATCTCCGGCGGCCTGAACGTCGACCTGGCCGAGGTGGAGCGCGCCGCGCGGGCCACCCCGGAACTGGACGGTGCCGAACTGGCGGTGATCGCCGTCCCGGACGCGGAATGGGGCGCCCGGATCCTGGCCGTCACCGACCATGCCGGCCTCGACCAGGAAGCGCTGCGAGCCCACCTGCGGCCGCTGCTGCCGGAGCACGCGCTGCCCCGCTCGCTGGTCACGCTGGGCACCCTGCCCCGGACCAGTTCGGGCAAGATCGACCGGCAACGGCTGATCGCCGACCTCGTCGCACCGGGAGGACCGAACCGCCGATGACCACCCAGACCACCCCCACCGCGGCCCAGTGGCTGGCTGGCGCCCGGCCGCGGATCTGGCCGATCGCCATCGCCCCGGTCATCGTCGGGACCGGGGCCGCGATCCAAGCCCACGGTTTTCATCCGGTGCGCGCGATCTTGGCGTTGGTCGTCTCGCTGGCCCTGGACATCGGGGTCAACTACGCCAACGACTACTCCGACGGCATCCGCGGCACCGACCAGGACCGGGTCGGCCCGATGCGGCTGGTGGGCTCGGGCATCGCTGAACCGGCATCGGTGAAGCGGGCCGCGTTCGCCAGCTTCGGGGTGGCGGCGGTGGCCGGCCTGGTCGTCGTGGTGCTGTCGGCCCAGTGGTGGCTGCTCGCGGTCGGGGCGGTGTCCGTGCTGGCCGCCTGGTATTACACCGGCGGCAAGCGCCCGTACGGCTATCGCGGCCTGGGCGAAGTGTTCGTCTTCGTCTTCTTCGGCCTGGTCGCGGTCGGCGGCACGACGCTGATCCAGCTCGGCGGGCTGACCGTGATCGCTGTCCTGGGGGCGATCCAGGTCGGCTTCCTGGCCACGGCGGCTCTGGTGGCGAACAACCTCCGCGACATCCCGGGCGACGTCGTGGCGGGGAAACGGACGCTGGCCACCCGGCTCGGCGACGGCGGCACCCGAAGGTTCTACATCGGGCTCGAAGGGGGCGCGGCGGTGTTGGTCATCGTCATCGCCGCCCTGTCGACCTGGTGGGCCCTGCTCGGTCTGCTCGGGCCACTGGCGGTGAGCCGGGCGGTGCTGCTGGTGCTCCGGCAGGCGAAAGGCCGCGAGTTGATCCCGGTGCTCAAGGACACCAGCCTGTCGATGCTGATCGGCGCGCTCGGGCTCGGCCTGGGCCTGATCATCGGGTCCTGATCATCGGGTCCTGATCATCGGGTGAGGTCGAGGTAAGCCCGGCCACGAGGCGCCAGCCGATAGCCGACGTCCAGACTCTCGGTCAGTCCGAGGGTCTTCAACCGCCGGACCCGATTCTTGAAGAAATAGCGTTCCTCGCCGCGGTCGGCGGCCAACTCGGTCGAGACCACGGCGGGCCGATCGCCGATCAGTTCCAGCACGGCGCGGGTCCACGGCTGCTCGGCGGCCCGGTCCATCCGCGTCAGCTCGGCGCCTAGGGCGGCCAGTTCCTCGGCGTCGAAGGCCGACGACGCCCGCAACGCCACCCGGGGATCCTCGCCGACCAACACGACGCCGATCCGGTAGAGCGGCAACCGGTCGCGATCCCGTCCCGCCACCCGCTTCAGCAACACCTCACGACTGGCGAACCCACTGGCTCGGAGGTCCTCACCGCTGACCCGGCTCGGCGCCACCCGCTCGACCGAGGTGAAGGCGATCCGTCCGACCTCCGTCAGCTGGGACGCCCCGGCCGTCACCCTCGGGGTGGCCCAGCGGCGGAAGGTGAGGCTGATGCTGCCATCGGCGATCCCGGCCAGCGTGGTGGCGTCGAACAGCACGAACGGGCCCGGTCTAACGTGCCAGCGCCGAACGGAGCCGGTCGGGGTCCACCCGCCAGAAGTCGTGCTGTCGTCCGTCGACGAAGGTCACCGGGACCTCGTCGGTATAGCGACGGTGTAAGTCCGGATCCTGCTCGATGTTGCGTTCGGTGAACCGCTCGCCGGTCTCGGCGCAGACTGCGGCGACGATCTCGATCGCCGCCGCACAGAGATGACACCCCGGACGGCTCAGCACCAGCACCCGCGGGGCACCCGGTGCCGGCTCGACCGGCTCGACCGGCTCGACCGGCTCGGAATCGGACACCTGCCGAGTCTGGCACAACCTCCGAGGCGCGTTCCGTGATCAGCCACCGCGATCGCAGGCTTCGTTCACAGCCGGCGACGAGACGTCCCCATTAGGGTGGACGACATGAGCCGACCGGAGGACGCCGACGGCGCGACGGCGCCTGGTCCGGTCGAGCCCCCTGACGGGGACGCTCCCGGAGCGTCCGACGCCGTCTCGGCCCATAGCGCCCGCGCCCGGAGGCGGCAGGGCCGCGGCGCGTCCGCCCGGTCCGGCCGTACCCGCCGTCCGTCCCGATCGCCGTCGGCCCGGCGACTTCGCAGGGGCGAACGCGCGACTCGTCGCCGGCAGGCCAAGAACGAGCCGAGCCCGACCGAACCGGAACGGTCGGCACCCCGACCGTCGACCGTTCGACGAGCGGACTACGAGGCACCACAGACCTCGTCCGCTCAGCCGGGACCGCTGATACACCCCGACCCCGGCGCCGCTGCGTTCTTCGATCTCGACAACACGGTGGTGCAGGGTGCTTCGCTGTTCCATCTGGCCAAGGGCCTGTACCGACGCGGCTTCTTTCCGACCCGGCTGATCTTCAAAGGGCTTTGGTTGCAGGTCTACTTCCGGGTCGTCGGTCGGGAGAATCCCGAGCACATCCAGCAGGCCCGGGAGGCGACGCTGTCCTTCATTGCCGGTCACACGGTGGCCGAGATCCAGCAGGTGGGTCGGGAGGTCTACGCGGAGTCGATCGCGCCACGAATCTGGCCCGGCACCCGAGCGATCGCCCAGCTCCACCTCGACGTCGGCCAACAGGTCTGGCTGGTCACAGCAGCGCCGCTGGAGATGGCCGCCATCATCGCCGAGCGGCTGGGGCTGACCGGGGCGCTGGGCACCACCGCCGAGCACGTTGAGGGCGTCTACACCGGTCGGCTGCAGGGTGAGTTGCTGCATGGTCAGGCCAAGGCAGACGCAGTCCGCGCGCTGGCCCACGAACACGGCCTCGATCTGGCCCATTGCTTCGCCTACTCCGATTCGTTCAACGACATGCCGATGCTGTCCCTGGTCGGCAACCCGTGCGCGATCAACCCCGACGGACGGCTGTCCGAGCACGCCCAGGAGCAGGGCTGGCAGATCCGCGACTACCGCACCCATCGGCGCGCGGTCCGCCTCGGTCTGTTCGGCACCGGCCTCGCCGGTGCCGCTGCCGGTGCGATCGCCACCGGGGTTGCGCTTCGCCGGATGATTAAGAACTGAGCGGCGACCAGCCTCCATGTCCTCCGGTTGCGCTCTGCCTGATCTGAGCTCGGTCCATGGCGACCCGCAAGACGCCGTGCTCCGTCGCGAGCAACGACGCGCCGGGTGGTGAACGCGACGGCGTGGGCCGACCAGGACTGATGCGCCCGTCCAGAGCGCCAGAGGTCGCGGGGTGGTCGCGCACCACCCGCTGCGAACGGATCGCGGCTATCTGAACGCGTGCGGACGCTGCATCAGCAGCGCGTACAGACTGTGCTGGATGGTCTCGCGGACCTGATCGGTGACGTTGAAAACGACCATCGGGTCGTCGGCGGCCCCGGGCGGCAGTTCGTCGGTGGCGATCGCCTCGCCGAAGGAGATGATCCACTTCGACGGTAACGGGATCAGGCCGAGCACACCGAACCAGGGGAACAGCGGCGTGATCGGGAAGTACGGCGCGCCCATCGCCCGGGCCAGCGTGGGCGCCGAGGCGATCAACGGATAGATCTCCTCCGAGCCAACCACCGAAATCGGGATGATCGGCACCTGGGCCCGAACCGCGGCCGAGACGAAACCGCCACGACCGAATCGCTGCAACTTGTACCGGTCGCGGTAGGGCTTGCCGAGACCCTTGAAGCCCTCGGGGAAGACCGACACCAGTTCGCCCTCGGCGAGCAATCGCTCCGCATCCTCCTGGCAGGCCAGCGTGGTGCCGATTCGACGGGCCAGATCGTGGGAGAACGGAGTGGCGAAGATCAGGTCGGCGCCGAGCATCCGGACGTGCCGGTCGATCTCGTCGTGGATGACCGAGTGCAGCACCATCCCGTCCAGCGGCATGGTCCCGGCGTGGTTGGAGACCAGCAGAGCCGGTCCGGACGTCGGGACGTTCTCGATCCCGCGGACTTCGACCCGGAACCAGCGCTGCACCAACGGTCGCAGGATCGGCAGGAACACCCGGCTGGTGAACTCGGGGTCGAAGCCGAACTCGTCGACCGCGTAGTCCCCGGAGAGCCGGGACCGGGCGAAGTCGGCGATCTCGTCGACACCCGCCTCCCAGTCGACGCCGACAGCCTCGGCCAGAGCCATCAGGCCGCGGACCGGATCGGCGGCGAACCGGCCAAGCTGCTCGATCGGGACGTGCTTCAGAGCCTCCAGCCCGGTGCCGACGGCTTCGGCCAGCGTGGTCAACAGCCCGGCCAGATCCGTGCCGGCGGCGCTCGGTCGTCGGCGACGCTCGGATCCGGCATCGGTCGTCCGCTCCCGGGTCTGGTGATCGTTCTCGCCCAGGCCCGCATCACCCAGGCCCGCATCACCCAGGCCCGCATCACCCAGGCCCGCATCACCCAGGCCCGCATCACCCAGGCCGGCGGCGCCGAGACCAGGGCGCGGGACGTCCTCCCGTGCCTGGTCGGCTTTGCTACCAGGCGATTTTCCCGGGCTGGAGGCGGTCTTCGCGGTAGACCGACCGGCCGCCGGATACCTCGAGCGGGCGGGACCAGCGGTTCGAGCCGGACGCCGACGCGGTCGCCCATCACTCTGGCCGGTACCGTCCTGAGGCTGCCGAGCACCACCAAGACCGTGCTCTTCACTCAGCCGGTCCTCGCTCAGGGCGTCCTCGATGAACGGGGTCCGGCTGTCCTTGCTCGCATCCGGCTCCGGGTGATCGGCCGATACGTCGGAGGGGTCTACCGCAGAAGGTCGGCCGGTGGCTCGGCTGGTGTCCTTGGTCGTCCTCCGGGTGCTGGACAAACCCCGGGCGGCCGCCGACGGCACGGAGCGACTGCCCCGGCCCGCTCGACCTCGACTGCCCAACTGGATGATCTCGGCGTCAGCCACGGTCCGGCGTCCCCACCCGTGCGGTCGGGGATCGATCGTCAGGACGGTCGGCAGAAACCGGTCGAAGTCGGTCCTTCAGCCGGTCGGCGACCCAGTTCAGAGCGCGATCGACCCGCCGTGGGCCCAACAGGCCGGCGTGGGAAGCCGCCACGAACTCCTCCAGCGCCTGCCGCGAGGTGTATTGCGGCGTCCATCCGGCGGCAGCACGGAAACGGCTGGTGTCCATCCCCCGACCATAGGTCAACGCCTCGATCTGGTCGGCCGACAGATCGGTCAGTCGAAGCTGGCGCAGGGTGCCGGCCAACGGAGCGGCCGCCGGCTGCGGAACCCCGACCACCGGACGTCCCATCAGCCGCAGAGCCTGGCTGAGCACGACGACATCGGCGGCGGCCACGTTGTAGGTGCCAGGCAGGTCGCGGGTGGCGGCGCTCAGCAGGGCGTCGACCGCGTCGGTCGGATGCAGGAATTGCAGCCGGGCGTCGAAGCCCAGCACCTTGGGCACCACCGGCAGGCTCAGATAACGGGTGACCTGCGAATCCACCCCGGCGCCCATCAGGCTGGCCAGCCGTAGCGTGGTCACGGTCACGTCCGGACGACGCCGGGCCAGGCCGCGGACGTAGGTCTCGATCTCCACCGAGTCCTTACCGAAACCGGTTCGCGGTTGCACCCGGGGCGACAGGTTCTCGGTGAATTGAGCCGGGTCGCGCGGCGACGATCCGTAGACGCTGGCCGAGGACTGCACCACGATTCGGCGGAACGCCTCGGCCCGCTGGCAGGCGGCCAGCAGCTGCATGGTGCCGATCACGTTGATCTCTTTCATCGACGACCGCCCGCCGACGCCGCTCGGGGTCGACACCATCGCCATGTGGACCACGGTGTCCACGCCGCGCTGCTCGATCACCTTGCCGATCACCGGATTGCGGATGTCGGCGCGGACGAACGACACCGCACCCAGGTCGTGCGGTGGCGGGGTCACGTCGACCCCGACGACCTCGACGTCGGCACTGGCGGCCAGGGTGCGGGCGAACCTCGCACCCAGATCGCGCGAGACCCCGGTCACCAGGACCACCTGAGTCACCGTCAGTCGCTGCCTTCCCGGGTGCGGCTCTTGCTGCTCTGCGTGTCGCTGTTATGCATGTGCTGTTATGTTTATGCGTGTTGCCGTGCGGGCCGACTGAGGCCCCGCTGCGGCTGGGTTAGCGCCGCAGGATCACTTGCCGGCGCGTCGACGCTGGATGCGCGTCTTCTTCAACAACTTGCGGTGCTTCTTCTTCGCCATCCGCTTACGACGCTTCTTGATGACCGAACCCACTGTGTGAACCCCTTGCTGCTGCTCTGTCGGCGTGCCAACTGGCACGCGATCTGGATGTACGGGATGAACGACCGCGACGATGCCGCGTTGATCTCACTCACTGGTGCGGACGAGACGACGCGGCGCGCGGCGGAAGCCACGACTCAGCGATGTTACCCGCCGTCCACCGGGGACGGCCAATCGCTCGAGCGGGGAACGTGCAATCGCTCGAGCGGGGAACGTGCAATCGCTCGAGCGGGGAACGTGCAATCGCTCAAGCGGGCGGGCCCAGGGCGACCAACCGCCGCAGCGCCGACCACGCCACCGGACGGTACGCCTGCTCGGCCAGCAGACCGGTCAGCCGTGCCGCTCGTCCCGGCCCGTCGATCTCCAGGGTCGTGATCGAACCGCCGCTCCGGCCGGCCAGCACCTGATGGCGCATCCGCAGCTGCAACGGTCCGGTACCGACCCGCCAGCTCCAGCACATCGCGGCGACGTCGACGTCGAGTACCTCGAAGGCGATCCGCAGTCCGGCTGGTCCGATCACCGTCCCACCAACGGACGGGCCGATTGCCTCGGCGCTGCGTTCCACCGCCCGGATCTGCGGCGCCCACTCCGGCCAGCGGCCGATCTCGGCGTAGCGCGACCAGACAGTTACCGGGTCCGCCGTTCCGCTCACCCTCAACATCTCAGCGCCAACATTTCAGCCTTCGCATCGCAGCCTCGAGACGTCACCCTCGGCACATCACCCTCGGACATCACCCTCAGGACGTCACCGTCAGTCGGACAGCTCGTCCAGTCCGAGCCGGGCGATCGAGTCGGCACGCATGTCGATCTTCCGGATCTTGCCGGTGACGGTCATCGGGAAATCGTCGGCCAGGATCACGTACTTCGGGATCTTGTAGTGCGACAGCCGGCCGGCACAGAACGCCCTGATCGTCTCGGCGTCGATCGGCTCGGCTCCGTCGCGCAACTTGATCCACGCACACAGCTCTTCGCCGTAGCGGACGTCGGGGACGCCCACCACCTGGACGTCGGCGACCGCCGGGTGAGCGTAGAGGAACTCCTCGATCTCACGTGGGTAGACGTTTTCGCCACCGCGGATCACCATGTCCTTGATCCGCCCCACCACGTTGACGTAGCCGTCCGCACGCATCACCGCGAGGTCACCGGTGTGCATCCAGCCGTCGGCGTCGATCGCTTCCGCCGTCTTCTCGGCGTCGTTCCAGTAGCCGATCATCACCGAGTAGCCACGGGTACACAGCTCGCCGGTTTCTCCACGAGGCAAGAGATCCTGGTCGGCCGGGTCGATGATCTTGACCTCGACATGGGGATGGACCCGGCCGACGGTGGCGGTCCGCCGTTCGACGTCGTCGTCGGTCCGGGTCTGGGTCGAAACGGGTGAAGTCTCGGTCATCCCGTAGGCGATCCCGACCTCCGCCATGCCCATCTCGTTCAGGCAGCGCTTCATCACCTCGACCGGGCAAGGCGATCCAGCCATGATTCCGGTCCGCAACGAACTCAGGTCGTAATCGGCGAAACCGGGCAGATTCTGTTCGGCGATGAACATCGTCGGGACGCCGTAGAGGGCGGTCGCCCGTTCGTCCTGGACCGCCCGCAACGCCGCCTCCGGTGCGAAACCCTGGCTCGGGATGATCATGGCAGCCCCGTGACTCGTGCAGCCCAGATTGCCCATCACCATGCCGAAGCAGTGGTAGAAGGGCACCGGGATGACCAGCCGATCGGCCTCCGTGAAACCGATTGTCTCGGTGACGAAATAGCCGTTGTTGAGAATGTTGCGGTGGCTGAGCGTCGCACCCTTGGGATAGCCGGTCGTCCCGGACGTGTACTGGATGTTGATCGGGTCCCCCGGATCGAGCGCGCCGCCGATCTCGGCCAGCTGCCTAGCCGGAATCTGATCGCCGCCGACCACCAGGGTGTCCCAGTCCTCACCGTCCAGAAAGACCACCTGCTCCAACTCCGGGCAGTCCGGGCCGACCTCGCCCAACATCGACCGGTAGTCGCTGGACTTGAAGCTCGGCGCACTGATCACCATCCGGCAACCGGACTGGCGCAGCGCATAGGAGAGCTCGTGTGTCCGATAGGACGGGTTGATGGTGACGAGGACGATCCCGAGCTTGGCGGTGGCGTACTGGACGAACGTCCACTCGGCTCGGTTCGGTGCCCAGATCCCGAGCCGATCGCCCCGGACCAGACCGGCGCCGATCAGACCGCGGGCCAGCCGGTCGACGTCGGCGTTGAACTCGGTGTAGGTCCAGCGGCGTCCGGTGGCGCAGTCGACCAGCGCGTCGTGCTCCCCGAAGGCCGCCGCGATCCGCTCGAGGTTGGCCCCGATGGTCTCATCGAGCAGCGGCGGCCCACTCGGGCCCTGCGCGTAGGACAGCAGAGCGGACCCGGCGTCGTCGACAGGCGTCATGAGCCTGACCCTAATCCGCGTACGGCACTACCCTGGCTGGGGATCGAGGGGTGGATTAGCCCGTCTCGAAGTAGGAGCCGCGCAGGTATTCGTGCACCGCCTTCTCCGGGACGCGGAAGCTCCGGCCGAAGCGAACCGCTTCCAGTTCGCCGGCGTGGATCATCCGGTACACGCTCATCTTGGAGACGCGCATCAGCGCGGCCACCTCGGCCACGGTCAGGAACCTGACACCGGACAGCGAACCCGGCAGTGGGGTCACGTCGCCCGGATCGGACTGATCAGTCATCTGCGCACCGTCTCTCGGCACTCGGCCCGACTCGGCTTCCCTTCCGAGTTCTTGCGCGCACCTGGAGTGAGAGTAGTGGCAATAGTGGCGTTTGGGAAAGTGCTGGATGCGACACGGCGCCAAGAGCTGGACACGCCGTCGTTTTCGACGTAGTGGGGCGTGATCTCGCCCTCGACCCAGAGGTGGATCAGAATCCGGGATCGAGACCAAGTTCGGGGAAGACTGCCCGGCGGGTGGCCAGGATCGCCTGGTCGAGTCGACTCGCCGGATCGAAACCGGCACTGAACGGCACGACCTCGAAATCGGACCCGTCGCCCATCACCCCGTCGCCCATCACCCCGTCGCCCATAACCCCGTCGCCCATAACGCCGGGTGCACCGGGGCCGAGGTCGTCCTGCCACGACTGGGGGATCGCCGTGTCCAAAGGAATCGGCACACCGGCAGCGATGGCCAGCAGGTGCGCCCAGGCGCGGGGCACCACGTCGAGCACCGCGTACCCGCCGCCGCCGGTGGCGATCCAGCGACCCTGGCACACCTCATCGGCCAGCGCGGCGATCCGCAGATAGGAGGCCCGCTGGCCGTCCACGCTCAGGTTCAGGTCCGCCAGCGGATCGTGCCGGTGCGAATCGCAGCCGTGCTGGCTGATCAGCACCATCGGCTCGAACGCGGCCAGCGCCTCCGGCACCACGGCATCGAAGGCCCGCAGCCACTCGCCGTCGCCGGTGCCGGGCGGCAGCGCGATGTTCACCGCCGAACCCGGGGCCTCGGGTCCGCCGGTCTCCTCGGGATAGCCGGTGCCGGGAAACAGGTAGCGCGGCGTCTCGTGCACGCTGATGGTCAGCACCCGCGGATCGTCGTAGAACATCGCCTGCACCCCGTCGCCGTGATGGACGTCGACGTCGATGTACGCGACCCGTTCACAGCCCGCCTCCAGCAACCAACTGATCGCCGCGCCCAGATCGTTGTAGATACAGAAGCCGCTGGCCCGATCGGGCATCGCGTGATGCAGGCCGCCGCTGATGTTGACCGCCCGGCTGGCCTCACCGCTCCACACGCTACGGGCCGCTTCGACGGTGGCCGCCACCACCCGGGCGGTCACCTCGTGCATCTCGGGAAAGATCGGGTTGTCGGAAGTGCCGAGGCCGTGACGGGCGTCGGTGACGGCCAGCCGGACCGCTTCGATGTAGGCGTCGGTGTGCACCCGCCGGATCAGGTCCAGATCGGCCGGTGGCGCGTCGACGACCTCCAACCGGTCCAGAACCCCGAGCACCTGAGCCAGTTCGACCGCATGCCGGACCCGCCCCGGAGCCATCGGATGGTCGACGCCGAAGTCGTAACGGGTCAGCTCGTCGGAATAGATCAGCCGGGTCTTCGCACTCGGCCGGCTCACCGAGCCGATCCCTCGCCGGTCTGCCGGGCCGCCTCGGCCAAATCGCGACTGCGGTTGCGGGCCGCCTCGATCGCCCCCAGGAACGCCGCCCGCACCTTGTGGTCCTCCAGCGCCCGGATCGCCGCAGCGGTGGTGCCGCCCGGGGAGGTGACCTGCTCACGCAGCACGGTCGGGTGCTCGCCGGTCTCGCGCAACAGCTTGGCCGAGCCGTACATGGTCTGGGTGACCAGTTCGGTCGCGGTGTCCCGCGGCAGCCCGAGGTGGACACCGGCCTCGATCATCGCCTCGACCACGAAGAACAGATAGGCCGGCCCGGTGCCGGAGATCGCGGTGACCGCGTCCAGGTAGCGCTCCGGCACGCTGATCACCCGGCCGGTGGCGGCAAGCAGCGCCGAGACCTGCTCGACGTGATCGTCAGTGGCGTGTGTGCCCGGGGCGATCGCGGACATCCCTTCGGCCACCTGGGCCGGAGTGTTAGGCATCACCCGGACCACCGGCGTTCCGGCCGGCAGATGACCCTCGATCACGTCGGTGGCCACCCCGGCGGCCAACGAGGCGACCAACGCGCCCGGCTGTAGATGCGGGCCGATCTCGTCCAGCAGCGCGGTCATGTCCTGGGGTTTGACCACGATGATCACGGTCTGCGCCTGCGCGGCGGCCGCGACGTTCCCTGTCACCGTGATCCCGTAGGTTTCGCGCAGCTCGGCGGCCCGTTCCGGCCGGCGGTCGGTGGCCACGATCCGGCTCGCGTCCCAGCCGGCGCGGATCAGCCCGGCGAGGACGGTCTCCCCCATCACGCCGGCGCCGAGGATGGCGAGATCACTCACCGCGACACAAGTTGATCATGGTCGGCGCGATCGGCGGCGCCGTCGATCCGGCCGGCCGCGGTCAGCGTGGCCGCGACCAGTTCGGCGATCTGGACGGCGTTCAGCGCCGCGCCCTTGCGCAGGTTGTCGTTCGAGACGAACATGATCAGCCCGCGCCCCTCCGGTGCGGAGCGGTCGGCCCGGATCCGACCCACAAAGGACGGATCCCGCCCGGCGGCGTCCAACGGCGTGGGGACGTCCATCAGTTCGACCCCCGGAGCGTCGGCCAGCAGCTCGGTCGCACGCTCCGGGCTCAACGGCCGCTCGAACTCGGCGTGGATGACCAGCGAATGCCCGGTGTAGACGGGAACCCGGACGCAGCTGCCGGCGACCAGCAGCTCGGGCCGGTGCAGGATCTTGCGTGATTCGTTGCGCAGCTTCTGTTCCTCGTCGGTTTCGGCCCAGCCGTCCTCGACGATCGAGCCGGCCACCGGCAGCACGTTGTAGGCGATCGTCTTGGCGTAGATCGCCGGCGCGGGGAACTCCACCGAGCGGCCGTCGAAGGCGAGCTTGGCCGCATCGATGCCGGCCGCCTCGGCCTGATGGTGCAGTTCGGCGACGCCGGCGCCACCCGAGCCCGACACCGCCTGGTAGGTGGCGATCTGCAGCCGGACCAGAGCGGCCTCGCGGTCCAGCACCGAGAGCACCGGCATCGCCGCCATGGTGGTGCAGTTCGGGTTGGCGATGATGCCCTTCGGCGGGTTCTCGGAGTCCTCGGGATTGACCTCGGAGACGACCAGCGGGACCTCGTCGTCCATCCGCCAGGCCGAGGAGTTGTCGATCACGACCGCCCCGGCGGCGGCGACCCGTGGTGCGGTGGCCAGCGAGGCGGCCTTGCCGTTGGAGAACAGCGCGATGTCCAGCCCGGAGAAGTCGGCGGTCGCACTGTCCTCGACGATGATCTGCTCGTCTCGCCACGGCAACGTCCGACCGGCGGACCGGGCCGAGGCGAAGTAGCGGATCTCGGACACGGGGAACGACCGCTCGTCCAGCAGCGTGCGCATCACGCCGCCGACCTGTCCGGTCGCTCCGAAGACACCTACACGCATGATCCCCAGCGTAAGGCCCGAGCTGGACACTCGACGCACTTATCGCAACGCAAGACCGCTGCCCTCCTCAGCCCTGGCCGTCCGCAGCCGCGTTCGTGATCGCGACCCGGGCGGGCAGCCGCAGCGGGACAGGCAACTGGGCCATGATGGGGCCGTGAGTGCAGCGGCCGACCCACCGACGACGCCGTCGACGGCGTGGGCGGGGACCGACCCGCACATCCGGGCAGGGCGAACCCGGGGCCAGTGGAGCGCCGAGGTCGTGATCGTGCTGGCCGTCTCACTCGGCCAGTCGGCGATCTATGCGGTCCTCAGCATCATCGACCGGTTGACCCAGCCGGCACCGCTGTCCTCCCAGACCTCCAACCTGAACTCCGCCGTCACCCCGGACCGCCCCTGGCTCGATCTGAGCTATCAGCTGGTGAATATCGCCTTCCCTCTGGTCCCGGTGGTGCTGGCTCTCTATCTGCTCAGCCTGAACAACCCGATCGGTGCCCGGCGCTCATGGCGGACGATCGGTTTCGATCTGCGTCGACCCGGCCGCGACCTGGCACTCGGCGTGATCATCGCGGCCGGCATCGGCATCCCCGGACTCGGCCTGTATCTCGGCGCCCGGGCCCTGGGGCTGAACACCACGGTGCAGGCCTCCGGCCTGGCCGACCAGTGGTGGACCATTCCGGTGCTGATCCTCTCCGCGGCCGAAAATGCCGTGCTGGAGGAGACGCTCATGCTCGGCTTCCTCTTCACCCGGTTTCGCCAGCTCGGGCTGCGGTTGCCGGTGATCATCGGGATCAGCGCACTGATCCGGGGCAGCTACCACCTGTACCAGGGCTTCGGCGGATTCGCCGGAAATCTGATCATGGGCGTCATCTTCGGATTGATCTACACCCGCACCAAACGGGTGATGCCGATGGTGGTGACGCACACCATTCTGGACATCGTGGCCTTCGTCGGTTACGCACTGGTCGCGCCGCACGTGTCCTGGCTCTGAGAGTCCGAGGCCCTGGTATTCGTGTCGGGGTTGGCGATCGTCCTGCTGCTCGCCGGAGCCTGCGCCCACGCCGGTTGGAACCTGGCCGCCAAAGGCCAGGCCACCACCTGGCCGGTCTTCGTCTGGCTGTCCGGGCTCGTTTCGGTGCTGGTGCTGACCCCGGTCGCGCTGGTGATGATCATCCGGCACCCGCCGTCGCTGGTCTCGGTGACGCTGGGCGGCGCGATCAGCGGCCTGATCCACACCGTCTATTTCCTGCTGCTCCAGTTGGGTTACCGCAGCGGCGACGTCTCGATCGTCTATCCGCTGGCCCGCGGCACGGTCCGCTTGTCGGTCCTCGGAGCGGTGCTGATCTTCGGTGAACGGCCGGGCCCGGTTGGGCTGCTCGGGGCCGGTGTACTGATCGGCGGCGTACTGATCATCAGCTTTGCCGGCAGCCGCGGCGCCGAGGTCCGGCCCTCGGCGGTGATCAGCGGATTGGCTACCGGGGTGGCGATCGCCTGGGCCTCGACCCGGTGGTCCACTGACCGCCCGGGAATCCCACAGCGAGTAGCCCAGCAGTGGGCGTCCTGCCTGATGCTCCTCGCCCTCACCCCGATCGCCGCCTCCGCACCCACCACACTCCGGACCGGCTGATCGGCTCGGCCCGCCGCATCCTCGGCACGGGTGAACACGCGGTGTCCGTCGTCGGGATCGGCTCGCCGTTGGCCTACATCCTGATCCTGTACGCCTCCCGGCTCGTCCCGGTGGCTTTGGTCGCTCCCGGGAGAGAGTTCAGCGTGGTGCTGGTCAGCCTGGCCGGCTGGCTCTGGTTGCACGAGCCCAGTCCCCGACCCCGGCTGGTCGGCGCGTCGGTGGTGCTGGTCGGGATCGCGCTGCTCGCCCTGGGCTGATCCCGATCGGCCCCGAAAGCCGAACTCAGCTCCGGCCGATCAGGCTCCGGGCGAAGAACATCAGATTGGCCGGACGCTCGGCCAGCCGACGGACCAGATAGCCGTACCAGTCGTTGCCGTAGGGCAGGTAGACCCGGAACCTGTGACCGGCGCCGGCCAGCCGCACCTGCTCGTCGGGCCGGATGCCGTAGAGCATCTGGAACTCATAGCTGTCACCGGTCCGACCGCTGCGCTTGATCAACTCTTCGGCGATAGCGATCAGCCGTGGGTCGTGACTGGCCACCATCGGATAGCCGTCGCCCTCGATCAAGATCTTGAGGCAGCGGACGTAGGACATGTCCACCTCGTGCGCGTCGGTGAACGCGACCTGCTCGGGCTCGGCGTAGGCACCCTTGCACAGCCGGACCCGGGACCCGGCGGTGGCGAGATCGCGACAGTCCGCCTCGGTCCGATGCAGATAGGCCTGCAGGACCGCGCCGGTGGTCGGGAAATCCTGCCGCAACTCGGCCAACGCGGCCAGCGTCGAGTCGGTGGTGGTGTGATCCTCGGCGTCCAGGGTCACCGTGGTGCCGCAGCTGAACGCGGCGGCACAGACGGTCCGGGCGTTGTCCAACGCGATCTTGTCGCCGTCCGGCTTCAGATACTGACCGAGCGCGGACAGTTTCAACGACACGTCCGCGCCCTGGCTTAGCCCGGTGTCGTTCAGCGCGGACAGCAGCTCGACGTAGGCGACCGCGACCTGGTCGGCCTGCTGCCGGTCGGTGGTGTCCTCGCCGAGATGGTCGATGGTCACTCGCAGACCCGAGGCGGCCAGCTTCCGGGTGGCGGCAACCGCGTCGGCGGTGCTGTCCCCGGCCACGAACCGCTCGACCACACCCCTGGTGATCGGCGCCCTGGTCACGGCATGCTTGATTCCGGTGCTGCGGGACATTCCCAGCAACGCATTACGCAACATCGCTACACCTCCACTCCCACGGCCAGGAACGAAATCTGCTCCGAGCCATCTGGTCGATCAGCCGGCGGTGACCGCGTTCGCGGTGCCGGTGGAATCGACTGCGTAATCACTATGCACCGGCGCCGTCAGATGCTCCCGGGTGAACGCCAACGCTTCCGCCAGCTGTCGCTCCCGGCCCGCTCGGCTGTCGTTCTTGCGTGAATTCACCTCCAGCACGACGTGTCCGCTGAATTCGGCTCGAGCCAGATGCTCCAGCACTTCGGCGGCCTGCTGATCGCCCTTGCCGGGGTTCAGGTGCTCGTCCTTGATCGATCCGGTGCCGTCGGTGAGATGCAGGTGTCGCAGCCGAGACCCCCAGGCCCGAGCCAGTTCCAACGAATGCTGACCGGCCGTCGAAGCGTGTGACAGATCCAGGGTGAGATGGTCGTAATCACGCTCGGTGGGATCCCAACCCGGGAGATAGGCCTTGAGTTCACCACCGGGAGCGCGCCACGGGTACATGTTCTCGACACAGAAGAGAATGCCGGTCTCTTCGGTGAGCCGACGGACGCCGGCGATGAAACCCCGGGCGTACTCGCGTTGCCAACGAAAGGGTGGATGCACGACCACCACGTCGGCGTCCAGTCGTCGGGCGGCCTCGGCCGATCGCCGCAACTTCTCCCAGTGATCGGTTCCCCATACCCGCTGGGTGATCAACAGGCACGGCGCATGCACGGAGAGCACCGGAACACCGTGGTAGTCGCGCAACTTCTCCACCGCGTCGATGTTGGCGGCCACCGGGTCGATGCCGACCATCAACTCGATGCCGTCGTAGCCGAGCCGCCGGGCCAACTCGAACCCGCTGGACGTGGTCTCCGGATACACCGAAGAGGTGGACAGGCCGACCTTGGACCGGGGCACCCGAATCGTGGACCCCGCTTGATCGGGGCCCAGCTGTTCGGAATGGTGCTGTTCGGAATGGTGCTGGTCGGAATGGTGCTGGTCGGAATGGTGCTGGTCAGAATGGGGCTGATCGGTCGCCGGCACGCCGGAATCGGCCTGCGGGCCAGACGTCGACGGTTCAGACACGCCCTCAGACTATCCCCAGGCGAATAGCCCGGCCGGTGAGGCGCACGTAGGGTTTCGCCATGCCCGAGGTGTTGTTGCCGTTCCCGCGCGCGTTTGCCGAATTCCCCAACCCCGACGACGACAGCGAAATTTTCCGCTGCGACCTGACCTGGCTGACCTCACGATGGCAGTGCATCTTTGGCTCCGGCTGCGCGGGGATCTACGCCGACCGCCCGGACGACGGCTGCTGCACCCTCGGTGCCCACTTCGCCGACGAGGACGACGAGTCACGGGTGGCCAAGGCCGTCCGACAGCTGCCGGCCAGCCAATGGCAGTACCGAAAAGAAGGACGGAAGAACGGCTGGGTCGAACTGGAGGCCGAGGACAGCGTCAAACCCGGTGATGAACCTGCCCGCAAGACCCGGGTGGTCGACGGCGCCTGCATTTTTCTGAACAGGCCGGGGTTTGCCGGGGGCACCGGCTGTGCGCTGCACACGCTCGCCCTCAGTCAGGGCCGGGAGTTCCTGGAGACCAAACCCGACGTGTGCTGGCAGTTGCCCATCCGGCGACAGTTCCGCGAAGTGACCCGCACCGACGACACCACTTACACCGAAGTCTCGATCGGCGAATACTCCCGCGACGGCTGGGGTCCGGGTGGCCACGACCTCGACTGGTACTGCACCGCGAACACCGAGGCGCACCATGGCCGTCAGCCGGTCTACCTGGCCAACCGCGCCGAGCTGACGGCGCTGATGGGCGCTGCCGCCTACGCGAGCCTCCGCACGTTCTGCAAGGAGTTCGAGAGTCGTTCCGGCCGAGCGATGCGGCACGCCGCCGACCCCCACTGAAGCCGTTTCTTTCGATCGTCGTAGCGGCCACCCAGCTCACTGACAGCGGCCTGGTCGGGGTGACCCCCGGCACGCCGGTCGGTCCCCCGTCAGGCACGATGGCGGGTATGCATCTGGATCACCTCTCCTACGCTGCCGGGCCGGACGGGCTCGTAGCCACGTCGGAGCGGCTCAGTGCCACCCTCGGCGCGCCGTTCCTGGACGGCGGTTTTCATCCGCGGTTCGGCACCCGGAACCGAATCCTGCCGCTGACCAGCGGTCATTACCTGGAAGTGGTGGAGGTTCTCGACCACCCGGCCGCGGACAAGGTCGCCTTCGGCCAAGCCGTCCGCGAGCGATCGGGCAAGGGCGGCGGCTGGCTGGGTTGGGTGGTGGCCGTCGACGATCTTGCCCCGCTGGAAGGGCGACTCCAGCGACCCGGTCAACCCGGGAACCGGCAACTGCCGAACGGCGATCGGCTGGAGTGGAAGCAGATCGGGGTGAACGACCTACGTTCGGATCCGCAACTGCCCTTCTTCGTCCAGTGGTTCAGCGATCCCGATCACCACCCGTCCCGGCCCGGATCCTCGATCCAGCTGCTCGGGCTGGAGATCGCCGGCGATCATGACCGGGTGGACGAATGGCTCGGCGGCAAGGCCGACGCCGTGCTCAGCGACGTCAAGATCGACTGGACCGAACCGCAGGACGAAGCCGGCTTGATCGCCGCTCACTTCGACACCCCGAACGGGACGGTGCGGATCTGATCGGCTCGCAGATCTGATCGCCGCGTCCCGAATCGATCGAGGAAGTTCATGCTGCCCATCCGCCCCGCAATTGCGGATTTGCCGCCCTACAAGGCCGGCCGGCCCGCGCCACCCGGACCGGACGGCGTCGCCTACAAGCTATCCAGCAACGAGAACCCCTATCCGCCGCTGCCCGGGGTGCTGGAGGCGGTGACCGCGTCCTGCGCCGAGATGAATCGCTATCCGGACATGGCCAACACGGCGGCGACCGCCGCGCTGGCGGAGAAGTTCGGCGTCGGCACCGACCAAGTCGCGCTCGGGACCGGATCGGTGGGCGTTCTGTATCACCTGCTGCAGACCGTGGCCGGCGACGGCGATGAGGTGATCTACGCCTGGCGGAGTTTCGAGGCCTATCCGATCGCCGTCCAGATCACCGGGGCGCAGAGCGTGCGGGTGCCGCTGACCACCAGCGCCGAACACGATCTGGACGCCATCCGGGCTGCCATCACCGAGCGGACCCGGGCGGTGCTGATCTGCACCCCTAACAATCCGACCGGGCCGGTGGTCGATCATGAGGCGCTGACCAGCTTCGTCGACTCCGTTCCCGACGATGTGCTGGTGATCATCGACGAGGCCTACGTCGAGTTCGCCGACCAGCCGAACCTGGCCCGTGGTCTGGAGCTGATCGACGGGCGCCCGAACGTCGTCGTACTGCGGACCATGTCCAAGGCGTACGGGCTGGCCGGTTTCCGGGTCGGCTTCTGCATCGGGGATCCGACCCTGATCACCGCCGTCCGGGCGGTCTCGCTGCCGTTCGGGGTCTCGGTGCCGGCGCAGGCCGCAGTCCTGGCCTCGCTGCAGTACGAGGAGGCCTTACTCGAACGGGTCCGCAAGTTGGTGCACGAGCGCGATCGGTTGGTCGGCCGGTTGCGCGAGCTCGGTTTCGCGGTGCCCCAGGCCCAGGGCAACTTCTGCTGGTTGCCGGCCGGTCGGCGGACCGCTGAGTGGGCCGACACGTTCGTCCGGGCCGGCCTGACGACCCGGCCGTTCGTGAACGGCGGCGACTGGGACGGCCTCCGGATCACCGTCGGCGAACCAGCGGCCAACGAGTTGGTCCTCCGGGTCGCCGCCGAGCTTCCTCGGTCCTGAACCTGACCCCTCTCACTCAGCTGCCCTGGATCAGGCCGAGCAGGTAGCCGTCCGGGTCGGTGACCGTGGCCACCCGAGCGCCGCCGCCGACGTCCTTCGGCTCGTCGACCACCTTCGCCCCGGCCCGCTGGACCGCAGCGAGCGCGGCGTCGATGTCGGGGACGGCGATGTGTGCAACCGGGCCGGGACCGGGTTTCTCTCCAGCAGCGTCCTGCGGCCCCTGACCGTCCTGTGGGCCCTGACCCTCCATTGGACGGAGCGCGATCTCGACGCCACCGACGGTGAACCCGACGTAGTAGGACTCGTCGGTGTGCGGTTCGGCGTCCAGCAGCGCGGCGTGGATCGCCTTCGCGGCGCCCAGATCGCCGACCGTGTACATGATGTTGTGAATACTGTTCATGCCCTGGTGACGCAGACCGGACGGCCATTGTGACCACGGGACGTCAGCAACAGCGAGTCACAGTCGGACGGCGGATGGCGTCAGTGGAAGTGTGAGCATCGTGGAGGACCGATCGATCGCCTTCGAAGCCGAGCGCGTGCGGCTGAGTGCCGTCGCCGCCCGGATCCTCGGATCGAGCGCCGAGGCGGACGATATCGTCCAGGAGGCCTGGCTCCGACTGTCCCGCACCGAGGGGGTCGACGACCTGCCGGCCTGGCTGACCACGGTGACCACCCGGCTCTGTCTGGATCAGTTGCGCAGGCGACGGACCAGGGTCCGGACCGAGGATGCGGCGCCGACCCATCCGGCGAGCTGGTCGGCAGGGTCTTCGGTGACCGATCCGGAGTCCGATGCGCTGCTGGCCGAGCGGGTGGGCGAGGCGATGCAGGTCGTCCTGGATGCGCTCGCGCCGGCCGAGCGGGCGGCGTTCGTGCTGCACGACGTCTTCGGCTATCCGTTCGAGGAGGTCAGCGCTGCCCTGGGCCGGTCCGGCACCGCCGTCCGGCAACTGGCCAGTCGGGCGCGTCGGAAAATGCAGGGTCGTCCCGAACCCGACTCCGAGCGGACGGCGCGGGCTGAGAGTCGCCGGGTCGTCGACGCGTTTCTGGCCGCCGCCCACGGGGGCGAACTGGACACGCTGATGTCATTGATCGCGCCGGACGCGGTGATGCGCACCGATCCGGTCGGCCGGCAGCTGGGTGCGGACCGCGACTACGTCGGGGCCGACGCGGTGGCCGCCCGGTTCAACGGCTCCAAGGGAGCGCTGGCCGTCACCATCGACGGCGAACGGGGCGCGGCCTGGATGATGGCCAAACAGGTCAAGGTCGCCTTCGTGTTCCAGGTCCACGGTGGACAGGTGCGCGAGATCGAGCTGATCGGCGACCCGGAGGTGCTGGCCACGATGGATGTCGAGCGGGTCAGGCCTCCCCGGCGCGGGCACGGACAAATTGTCAGGGGCCGCTCCTAGGTTGGGCCCATGGCGAAAACGAGCAGCACCCGGTCCCGGCCGTCCTTCGCGTGCGCCGAGTGCGGCTGGACGTCGGTCCGCTGGGTCGGGCGCTGCGGTGAGTGCCAGACCTGGGGCAGCATCGCCGAGGTCGGCGCCCCGAAACTCACCGAGGTGCGCAGTTCCACGCCGGTGGCCAAGGCGGTGCCGATCGGCCAGATCAGTCCCGAGGGCGCGGCTCGGACGCCGACCGGGGTCGGTGAGTTGGATCGGGTGCTGGGCGACGGGCTGGTCCCGGGCGCGGTGCTGCTGCTGGCCGGCGAGCCGGGCGTCGGCAAGTCCACCCTGCTGCTGGAGGTCGCCTCCCGTTGGGCCAAGGCCGGCCGGACCACCCTCTACGTCAGCGGCGAAGAGTCCGCGGCCCAGGTCCGGATGCGGGCCGACCGGACGAACGCGCTCGCCGACCAGCTCTATCTGGCCGCCGAGACCGATCTCGGCACCGTGTTGGGTCACATCGAAGAGGTCGCACCGTCGCTGATGGTGCTCGACTCGGTGCAGACCATCGGCGCGGCCGAGGCGGACGGCTCACCGGGCGGGGTCAGCCAGGTCCGCGAGGTCACCGCCGCCCTGGTCCGGGTGGCCAAGCGCCGTGGGATGGCGGTGGTGATCGTCGGACACGTGACCAAGGAGGGCTCGATCGCCGGGCCGCGGATGCTGGAGCATCTGGTCGACGTGGTGCTGGCCTTCGACGGCGACCGACACTCCGGCTTCCGGATGGTCCGGGCCACCAAGAACCGGTTCGGTCCGGCCGACGAGGTCGGCTGCTTCGAGATGGCCGAGCAGGGCATCGTCGAGGTTCCCGACCCGTCCGGGCTGTTCACTTCCCATCGCGAGCAGCCCGAGCCGGGCACCTGCATCACGGTGATCATGGAGGGCCGGCGTCCGCTGCTCGCCGAGTTGCAGGCGCTGGTCGCCTCTTCCGCGCTGCAGATGCCCCGGCGAACCATGCACGGCGTCGACTCGGGCCGGATGGCGATGGCGTTGGCGGTGCTGGAGCGCCGGGCCGGGCACACGTTGTACGACCGGGACGTCTACGTCTCCACCGTCGGTGGCGCCCGCGTGGTCGACCCGGGGGCCGATCTGGCGGCCGCCATCGCCATCGCGTCCGCGGTCACCGACACCAGCGTCCCGGGCGGGCTTATCGCCATCGGTGAGGTCGGTCTGGCCGGCGACCTGCGCCGGGTGCCCGGAACCGACCGGCGACTGGCCGAGGCGGCTCGGCTCGGCTTCACCGAGGCCGTCATCCCGGCTCAGGATCTGCGGGCGGCGGACCGGCTCGTCGGCGGCCGGTTCGGGATGCGGATCCACACTCCCGGGACGCTCGCCGAGGCCCTGATCAGCGTCGGGATCGAACCGCGGGCCGGCGGCAGACCCCACAAACCTGGCAACGGCAGATACGGTAACCGCAGCAAAACCGGTGCCGCTCACCGGCCCTCGGGCCAGGAGCCCGGGGACGGACACGAAGGCGGGTCCGATCCCCGACCGGGCCACGCGTCGGCCTGAGGTCGCGCCGGCGACCGCCTGAGTCCCGCCGGCGTGCCCGGCGCGGCAACGGAAAACGGCCTCCGGCGCCCGTCGTTCGGATGGGGAGGCTGCGGTGGTGACCGGTCGGCCGGTCCCATCACGAACCGACTCGTTTACGATGACGACCCGCAGCCGTCCTGACTGCAGCGGTCCTGACTGCGGCGGTTCTGAGTACGGCGGTTCTGAGTACGGCGGTTCTGAGTACGGCGGTTCTGAGTACCGCGGTTCTGAGTACGGCGGTCCTTGGTGCGGCGAGACGGAGGTGGTGCGGATGGCACTCGACCAGCCGCTCGGTCGCCGGTGGCTGGAGATCCTGGCCCGGTTGGCGCCCGGCACTCCGCTTCGGGACGGCTTCGAGCGGATCGTCCGCGGACGCACCGGCGCCCTGGTCGTCCTGGGTGACAACCGCGGGGTCCGGCAGCTGTCCACCGGCGGCTTCGCACTGGCCGTTCCGTACACCCCCACCGCGCTGCGCGAGTTGGCCAAGATGGACGGCGCCATCATCGTCAGCGAGGACCTCGGCCAGATCGTCGCAGCCGGCGTCCAGCTGATGCCGGACGCCGAGCTGAGCACCGAGGAGACCGGCACCCGGCACCGGACGGCGGACCGGGTATCTCGGCAGGCGCGGGTACCGGTGGTGTCGGTCTCGGCGTCGATGTCGACCATTGCGGTTTACCTCGATCAGCAGCGCCGGCTGGTCGAGAACTCCGAGCAGATCCTCAGCCGGGCCAATCAGGCGCTCCAGACGCTGGAGCGCTACCGGGCCCGACTCGGCGAGGTGACCCGACGGCTCTCCACCCTCGAGATCGAGGACCAGGTCACCATCCGCGATCTCGCCGTGGTCGCCCAGCGGCTGGAGATGATCCGTCGGCTCGATCTCGAACTCGCCGGCTACGTGGTCGAACTCGGCACAGACGGGCGACTGCTGAATCTCCAACTGCACGAACTCAGCGCAGGCACCGACGAGCTGCGTGAGCTGCTGGATCTGGACTACCGACCGGCCCATCAGGACCAGCCGTTCGGGGTCGGCGGGCTGGCCGCGTTGAGCACCACCGAGCTGCTCGACGCACTGAACGTGTCCCGTGCGTTGGGCTTCGGCCACCACGAGCACCTGGACACCCGGATCGTCGCCCGTGGGCACCGGCAGTTGGCGCAGATCAATCGGCTGCCGACCACGTACGGGTCACGGCTGATCGAGCACTTCGGCAACCTGCAAGCGGTGCTGGCCGCCAGCAGCAGCGAACTGCAAGGGGTCGATGGTGTCGGCGTGAGCCGGGCCAGGATTATCCGGGAAGGTCTGACCCGACTGGCCGAGTCCGCCTACAGTTGAGCAGCCTGGCGGTTGGCCCGCGGGCAGCCATGGTCGACTACTTGACCAGGAAGCGGAACTGGACCGGTTCGGCGCCGGTGAACTGAGCCGTGGCCCAATAGGTGCCGGCTCGCGGAATCTCCGGGCGGGTTCCGCAGTTCTTCGCCGAGCGCCGTCCGTCCCAGCTGATCGTCCAGGCGACCGATTGCTCCGGCTTGATCTCGGCCAGATCGGACTTCACCAGAGCGCCGCAGTCGTTTGTGCTCCAGATCCGGTCCTTGCCGGAGTAGATCTTCAACTCGAAGTCGGTCGACTTCAGCGTCACCACGCAGGGGCTGGCCGAGGTGTTGACCAGCGACATGCTGAAGGTCAACGGATGCTTGGCCCTCACCGAGTGATGCGGCGCGGTGATGGTGGGCTTGAGCGTCGTCGGGACGCAGACGGTGAGCGTCTTCTGGTTCGCTGCCGTGGTCGGCGTCGCGCTGGCAGCCGCACTCTTCTCGGTCGCGGAAGTCGAGCCGGATGATGAAGCTGACGTCGACGCGGAGCCGCTGGCCGAGTTCGAGGCGCCGGCCGTGGTCTTCGTGGTCGCCGATCCACTGGTCGAGGCACTCGACGACCTCTTGTCCGCCGCGCTGGGCGAACCTGACGCCTTCTCAGAAGCCTTGGTGGTGGGGCTTGCCGTGCTGGTCGGACGAGCCGAGCCAGTCGAACCGGTCGAACCGCCCGCCGAACCGGACGGCGAGGCAGAGGTGCTGTCAGAGGGTGTCGGCGACGCGGACGTCGGCAAGCCGAGACCAGAGGGCTGCGGACCCGGTGTCGCTCCAGGTGCGGCCTGCTGACCGGCGTTGTGGTTGAACAGAGCCACGAGTAGCACGATCATCAGCACCAGCGCGACGCCGATCACCACTGCCCGCCGGACCCAGTAGGTCTCCGACGGTTCCGGTCCCACCGGGTGCATCACACTGCTCATGCCGTGAGACTAGGCAGGGGCACGGCCCCTACCAGGACGCCACGCCGGGCGAGTCACAGGCGGGTAACAGCCCAGAGAGAGGGTCGGCCCAGGGAGGGGCGGCGACGGTTGATCCCAGCTGTCCGTGGCACCCCTTGGCCATCGGGCACAGCCGTCGGGCACAGCCGTCGGGCACAGCCGTCAGCGCAGCCGCCCGGCGGATGTGACGCCGAGGCCAGGGGGTGACGCCGAGGCCAGGGGGTGACGCCGAGGCCAGGGGGTGACGCCGAGGCCAGGGGCAACGCCGACGCCGACGCCAGGGGGTGGGCGCCGACGGATGGGCATGACGCCGAAACCGGGGTGGGCCGCGGGCTCGGGTACGGTCGCGGCGTGCCGAACAGCCGGACCGGAAGCAGCGCCAACGCGGCGGCCGTCCGCCTCGCGCTGTCCTGGTACGACAACCATGCCCGTGACTTGCCCTGGCGGCGGTCGGAAGCTTCGCCCTGGTCGATCATGGTCAGCGAGTTCATGCTGCAACAGACCCCGGTCGCCCGGGTCCTCACACCCTGGCAGACCTGGATCACTCGCTGGCCCAGCCCCACCGCGTTGGCCGACGCGCCGGCCGGCGAGGCGGTCCGGGCCTGGGGTCGGCTGGGTTATCCGCGTCGGGCGCTGCGTCTACACCAGGCCGCGACCGTGATCCGGAACCGGTACGCCGGCCAGGTCCCGAACAGGGTCGAGGAGCTGCTGATGCTCCCCGGCGTCGGCGCCTACACCGCGGCGGCCATCGCCAGCTTCGCGTTCCGGCAACGACACCTGGTGCTGGACACCAACGTCCGCCGGGTCTTGGCGCGGGTGGCCGAGGGCCGGGCTCATCCGGGACCGAGCCCCACGGCCGACGAACGAAGACTCGCCGCCGAGTTCGTGCCCACCCGCCCGGAGCGGGCCGCGCGCTGGGCCGTGGCCTCGATGGAGCTTGGCGCGCTGGTGTGCACGGCGCGGGCGCCGCGATGTGGCGAGTGCCCGCTGGCCGGCCTCTGCCGCTGGCATCGAGCCGGGAACCCGGAGTGGACCGGTCCACCCCGGAAGGCGCAGAGCTACGCCGGAACCGACCGACAGTGCCGCGGCGTGTTGCTGGCGGTGCTCAGGTCCAGCGACCAGCCGGTACCGAGAGCTGAACTCGACGACGCCTGGCCGGAGCCGACGCAACGCGGACGGGCCCTGGATTCCCTACTCAGCGACGGACTGGTCGAGGCGCTGCCCGACGGCCACTGGTCTTTGCCGCGCTGAGCATCAGAGCTTCAGACGGCGGGTTCGAGCTCCCGCTCGTCCAGCACCTGCTTCTCGGCGATCCGTTCGCGTCGGCGTCGGACCAAGGCGCCGTCGATGCCGTACCGGCCACCGCCGGTGCAGAGGAACATGAGGCCGATCACCCCGAGCAACAGCACCAGTTCGAAGCCGTTGCCGCCTCCGGTGATGAAGAAACCGTGGGTCAGATGGACGAAGATGAACGCCCCGGCCATGTCGACGGCGAACAGCAGGCCGAGGACGCGGACGAGCAGACCGAGAATCAACAGCGCACCGCCGCCGATCTCGAGCGCGATCAGTAGCCAGGAACTCACTTGCGGATAGGGGGCGCCCAACCCGGTGAGCATCTGGGTGGTGCCCGGGACGCCCATCTGGTCGAACTTCTGCCAGCCGTGCATGATGAACGTGCCGCCGACGACCAGTCGGGCGAGCAACAAGCCGAAGTCGAGCAACGCAGAACGCGGTCGAGGGGTCGTCATGGCCCGAATCGTTCCACAGGGAGCCCTTCGATCCCGGGACCCACTCCGCGGCGGGCCATCTTTTGGCTCCTCAGTGACATCCGGTGTGGGTGAGGAGCCGCAACGCATGAGCGCGGGGTTAGAGCGGGGCGGGTTCGGCCGGCGGATTCTTGGCGGTCCGGGAAGCGCCGATGCTAGCCGCGACCACACAGAGCACCGCGAGCCACTGCGTCGGCCGGAGCAGCTCACCGAGCACGACCAGAGCAGCCAGTGCCGCCGCGGCGGGTTCGAGGCTCATCAGGATCGCGAACGTGCCGGGACGGATCCGTCGCAGCGCGGTCAGCTCCAGGCTGTACGGGATCACCGAGGACAGCACGCCGACCGCCAGCCCGAGCAGTAGCACCTTCGGGTCGAGCAACCGGGCTCCCGCGTCCAGAACGGCCGGGGTGGCCAGCCCGAGCGATCCGATCAGACTGGCCAGCGCCAGTCCGGAGATTCCCGACCAGCGGCGCCCGGTCTCGGCACTGAGCAAGATGTAGGCCGCCCAGGCCGCGGCAGCCAGTAGCGCCAGCAGCACGCCGGCCAACGTCAGCCCGTTCGGCGTGAACCCGAGCAGAGCCACCCCGGCGCCGGCCAGCAATACCCAGACCACGTCATTCAGCCGCCGGGACGAGACGACGGCCAGGGTCAGCGGGCCCAGGAACTCCAGGGTGACGGCCACCCCGAGCGGGATCCGGGCGAAGGCCTGATAGATCGACCAGTTCATCGTGGTCAGCGCCACCCCGAAGCCGATCACCACCAGCCAGTCGCGCCGGCTCCGGCCGCGCGGATCCGGCCGGACCGCGACGAGGAAGATCAGGGCCGAGCTGAGCAGCCGTAACCAGACCATGGCGGTCGGCGGGACCAGCGGGAACAAGCCTTTGGCGATCGCCGCACCCAGTTGGACGCTGATGATGCCGCCGCAGACCAGCCAGGGCGCCGGGACGGCGTCCAAACGGCGGCTGCGGGTGGGCTCGAGCACAATTCCGACGCTACGCGAGAGGGCCCCACCCGAACGGGTAGGGCCCTCTCACCAGACACTGCGTCACACGACCGATCCGACCGCGACGAGCGGACGGTCGGCCGGCTCAGCCGTCGATCGAACGCTGCTCGCCGTCGTCACCGTCGGACCGGCCATCGGAGTACTCGTCCGACAACCCGTCCACGATGCCTTCGAACTCCACCGGCGGGGTGTCCGGAACCGGATTCCGAGGCGTCCCGACGAAGGTGAACGGCTCCTCGGCGCCCTCCGGCGCCACGTCGACCACAACGATCTCGCCCGGATGGACCTCCGAGAACAGGATTTTCTCGGCCAGCGAGTCCTCGATGTCGCGCTGCAGCGCGCGCCGCAACGGACGGGCCCCGAGCACCGGGTCGAAGCCGCGCTTGGCGATCAGCGACTTGGCCGCATGGGTCAACTCGATCCCCATGTCCTTGTCCTTGAGCCGCAACTCGATCTCGGCCACCATCAGGTCGACGATCCGCTCGATGTCCTCCTGGGTCAGCTGCCGGAAGACCACGATCTCATCCACCCGGTTGAGGAACTCAGGACGGAAGTGCTGCTTGAGCTCGTCGGCCACCTTGGCCTTCATCCGCTCATAGCTGCCCTCGGAGTCGCCCGCCTTGCTGAAGCCGAGACTGACGCTCTTGGCGATGTCGCGGGTACCGAGGTTGGTGGTCATCACGATCACCGTGTTCTTGAAGTCCACCACCCGGCCCTGAGCGTCGGTCAGCCGACCTTCGTCCAGGATCTGCAGCAGCGAATTGAAGATGTCCGGATGGGCCTTCTCGACCTCGTCGAACAGCACCACGCTGAACGGCTTGCGACGCACCTTCTCGGTCAGCTGGCCACCCTCTTCGTAGCCGACGTAGCCGGGGGGCGACCCGAACAGCCGCGAGGCGGTGTGCTTCTCGGCGTACTCGCTCATGTCCAGCTGGATCATCGAATCCTCGTCGCCGAACAAGAATTCGGTCAGCGCCTTGGTCAGCTCGGTCTTGCCGACACCGGACGGGCCAGCGAAGATGAACGAGCCGCTCGGCCGCTTCGGGTCCTTCAGCCCGGCCCGGGTGCGCCGGATCGAGCGGGACAGAGCCCGGACGGCGTCGTGCTGGCCGATGTAGCGCTTACCCAGCTCCTCCTCCATCCGGAGAAGTCGGGAGGACTCCTCCTCGGTCAGCTTGAGCACCGGGATTCCGGTCGCCGTGGATAGCACCTCGGCGATGATCTCCTCATCGACCTCGGCCACCGCGTCCAGGTCACCGGACTTCCACTGCGCCTCCCGCTCGGCGCGACGGGCCAGCAACTTCTTCTCGTCGTCGCGGAGGCCCGCGGCGCGCTCGAAGTCCTGGGCGTCGATGGCCGCCTCTTTCTCCAGCCGGACGGCAGCAACCTTTTCGTCGAACTCGCGCAGATCCGGCGGCGCGGTCATCCGGCGGATCCGCAACCGGGCACCGGCCTCGTCGATCAGGTCGATCGCTTTGTCCGGCAGGAACCGGTCGGAGATGTAGCGATCAGCCATCGTGGCGGCACCGACCAGGGCGGCGTCGGTGATGGTGACCCGGTGGTGAGCCTCGTAGCGGTCACGCAGCCCGCGCAGGATGTCGATGGTCATCGCAATCGACGGCTCGGCCACCTGGATCGGCTGGAACCGACGCTCGAGCGCGGCGTCCTTTTCGACGTACTTGCGGTACTCGTCCAGGGTCGTCGCTCCGATGGTCTGCAACTCACCGCGGGCCAGCATCGGCTTGAGGATGCTGGCGGCGTCGATCGCGCCCTCGGCGGCGCCGGCGCCGACCAGGGTGTGGATCTCGTCGATGAACAGGACGACGTCACCGCGGGTCTTGATCTCCTTCAGCACCTTGCGGAGCCGCTCCTCGAAGTCACCGCGGTAGCGGCTGCCGGCCACCAGCGCTCCGAGATCGAGGGTGTAGATCTGCTTGTCCCGCAAGGTCTCCGGAACGTCGCCGCGGACGATGGCCTGAGCCAGACCCTCGGCCACCGCAGTCTTGCCGACTCCGGGATCTCCGATCAACACCGGATTGTTCTTGGTGCGTCGGGACAGAACGGTCATCACCCGTTCGATCTCTTTCTCGCGCCCGATCACCGGGTCGAGCTTGTTCTCCCGGGCGGACTGGGTCAGGTTCCGGCCGAACTGATCCAGCACCATCGACGAGGACGGCGCGTTGCCCTGCTCCGGCGCACCGGAGGTTGCCTGCTCCTTGCCCTGGAAACCGCTCAGCAACTGCAGGACCTGGTTGCGGACCCGATTCAGGTCGGCCCCCAACTTGACCAGCACCTGGGCGGCGACGCCCTCGCCCTCACGGATCAGCCCGAGCAGGATGTGCTCGGTGCCGATGTAGGAATGGTTGATCTGCAACGCCTCGCGGAGGCTGAGCTCCAGCACCTTCTTGGCGCGCGGGGTGAACGGGATGTGCCCGCTCGGGCTCTGCTGCCCGTGGCCGATGATCTCCTCGACCTTCTCCCGGACCGCTTCGAGCGAGATCCCCAGCGACTCCAGCGCCTTGGCGGCGACGCCTTCGCCTTCGTGGATGAGGCCGAGCAGGATGTGCTCGGTGCCGATGTAGTTGTGGTTGAGCATGCGGGCCTCTTCTTGGGCCAGCACGACGACTCGACGGGCTCTATCGGTGAAGCGCTCGAACATGGTGTCTTCTCCCTCGCATACGGTGTCGGTCGACCACCCGACTCGAGGCGGTCGCAACGTGGACAACTCTAGTCGCCCGCACCGACAACGGGCGCTCCGCCAGACACCTGATCGGCTCCTCCGGGACCTGCCGGGGCCGCTGCTTCGGACGGTCGATTACTCAGCAAGCGGTACGGCACGGCGATCACGCGCCGTGAGCCGGGGACCTGCGACCTACTTCGAGTCACGATTTCGCTGAATTCAGCGGGACCCATCGGGCATCGCCCTGGACGGCGTGATGAAGCTGTGATCAAGTCAGGTCGGCTTCGGCAAAGAACTCCCGCGTTTCGACTATTTGTCGGGACCAGAGCGGATCGACTGATTGCCGAACCCAGCTTCAGAGGACGGATCAGCCGGTCGACTCGAGCAAAGGCCGTTTCATCATGAGGCTGGGCACCGAACGAAGATTCGGTGCCCAGCTCCACGTCGGTCGTGCACAATGAAACGGTGGTGTCCGTCACCGATCAGGTCATCCCCCCAGGGACTGATCAGCAAAAGTCACCCATGCGACTTGGCGTACGCTTCGCGGACTTCTGCGGGGACACGGCCCCGAGAAGACACAGGCATGTCGTTCTCCTGGGCCCAGGCACGGATCTCTGCCGAGCCAGGTCCACCAGACTGCTTCATGCCGCGCTTGCGTCGTCCTCCGGTCTTGCGCGCGTTGGCCATCCATGGCGCCAACGCATCCCGGAGTTGTGTCGCATTGGCTTCGGAAAGATCGATCTCGTAATCAGATCCATCCAGACCGAATGCCACCGTCTCATCGGCTTCCCCGCCGTCGTAATCATCTTCCAAGATGACCTGAACGCGTTGAGCCATCAGTGTCCTCCTACTGGTGGTGTTTCAATGAGACGTCCTAACCCTACCGGACGAGTGCGCATTCGGCGCTATACCCGACCGATATAGTCGAGCCGCTGAGTAATAGGGATTTGTTCGCACAGGATTTAATGTGAACACTGATCGGCGATCCGCTCAATTCGTGCACAATCCGGCGTTGCGGCGAGACCGCCGTCGGCCGTTCGCCACAAGCTGACACAGACCCTGCCCATGGACGGCCCATCGACCCGCTTCGGCCGGCCGACGGCAGCGGGCCGGTTCAGCCGCGCGCGACGTCGACTTCGAGATTGTCCCAGCCGGGATCGACCTGCGGCAGTTGCAGCACGGTCGACCGGCCGTCGGAATCCCTGCCCGCGGTCGCAGGCCGGGTCGGAGCGTTTGCGTTGACGGCGCCCTCGCTGGCCTCACCGCCGGCCAGACCGTGCCGTGGCAGCGCCTGAACGTCGGCCAAGCCGTCGGCGGTGGATCCGTCATCGAAAGGTGCGATCGGTTCGGCCACCGCCAGCGCGGTCTGTAGTCGAAGGATCTCAGCGTTCTGCGCCGCCCGCTCGGCCCCGAGACTCCTAGCAGAACGCGCGGCCTCGGCCAACTCGGTCCGCAGCTGAGCGACGGTCGTCTCGGCCCGGTGAGCCCGTCCGGCCTGCTGGCGTCGGGTCCGTTCGGCGGCAGCGACCGACTCCAGGGCCGACCGCTCGGTCGCGGCCAGGGTGGCGGCTTGCTGGCGCTGCGTCCGCTCCAGTGCCGAGCGATGCATCGCCGTCGTCCGATCCGACCGCTGAGCGTACTCATTGCGAACCCGGGCCAGCTCACGTCCGGCCAGGACCACGATCACGATCGCGGTCGCCCCCGCTACAGCGACCCCGATCCGGACCACCCACAACGGTCCGAACAAGGCGGCGATCGCCGTCGCGAGGCCGACGATCACAACGATCCGGGCCGCCCGGCGCAGACCTGAGGTTCGCGCTCGGTGCCGAGCGGAAGCTGACTGGGCTGCGGGTCGTGACTGGCGGGGAGCCTGTCGAACGGAAGCCCGTGTGGTCGCAGTCACCCGCAGATCCTAACCCGCAGCATGAGCCGACTCCGGGATTCCTCGCCGATGGATCAGGGCCGATCGTCGTCGTCGCGGGACGGGTTCTGCGGGCGGTCGCGCCCGGTCTGAGAACCGTCCGGATCGCGCTTCTCCGGCACCAGGCAGGCACGTTCGAGGAACAGACCGGTGACCATCAGCGCGATCCCGGCCAGCACCGCCACCCCGGACCGAATAACCCGTTGCTGCGGCAGCTCGGCGTCCCAGCGGCCGACGAACATCAGACCGAAGGTGAGGTAGCCGCCGGCGATCAGGGCGCCGACCAGCGCGGCGGCTTTGCCCAGCGCCAGCAGGGTCACCGCCCGCTGCGGTTCGATCCAGGTCCGCTTGACCTGAATGCGCTGCCGGGTGCTCCAGGCCAAGCCGGCGACCAACACGGCGGCCACCCAGAGCGCGATCGGAGTCAGCCACGGAACAAGGGGCGGGCTGAAGCCCAGAGCGTTGGCCGTGTTGACGATCAGCCAGCCGGCCAGCGCCCCGAAGATCGCGGCCAACACCAGCGCCCGGGGGGTCGTCCGGTGCAGCCGACCCGAGGGGTCCGGTCCGGAGCCCGTCGGTTGACCCGGACCGCTCGACCCACTGAAAGCCGCGCCGCCGACGTTACGGTGCCGCGCAGATCGACTCATCGACGCCTCTTCCGAAGGCGAGCGACGATGGCGGGCCGGATCAGTCCGTCTCCACGTCGAGATCGTCGCGGAGGGTCAGCCCGCTGAGGTCGATCTGCCGCATCAGGTCGCCGATCCGACCCTTGCCCGGCAGCTCGGCCTCCGGATCGACCTCAACCCAGGGCGCGAGAACGAAGGAGCGCTCGTGGGCCAGCGGATGCGGCAGCTTCATGTCCGGCTGATCGGTCTCGGTGGTGCCGACCACAACCAGATCCACATCCAGAGTGCGCGGCGACCACTTTTCGCCCCGCTCCCGACCGAAGGCGTCCTCCACGGCCTGGGCCCGCTCGAGCAGCGTCCGCGGCTCCAGCGTGGTCTCGGCCAGAATGACCAGGTTCAAGAACGCCGGGCTGTCCTCCGGCCCGCCGACGGCCGCGGACTCATAGACCGAGGAGACCTCGACCACGATCACGTCGGGGGTGTCGCGGATGGCGTCCACCGCGCCCTGCAGGTTGTTCAGCCGGTCGCCCAGATTCGAGCCTATGGAGTAGACCACCTTGCGCAGCGGTTTCATGCCACTCAGGGTGTCGGCGTCGATGGCGTACGGGTTGGGGCTGCTCACAGTCGGCTCCTCGTCAGTGTCACGGACACGTCGGCCGTCTCGACGGGCATCGGTGCATTGGGTTTGTGCACCGTGATGGCGACCGAGCGGACACGGGGGTCGGTCAGACAGGTGGTCGCGATCCGCGCGGCCAGCGATTCGATCAGATTCAGCGGCTCACCCTCGATATCGGCCTTGATCGCCGACGCCAGAGTGCCGTAGTCCACGGTATCGGCCACATCGTCCGACCTCGCCGCAGTGTCCAGATCCAGCGTGCAGACGACGTCGGCCACGAACCGCTGGCCACGCTCACGTTCGAAGTCGTAGACCCCGTGGTGTCCGACGCCGGTGATGCCGGTGAGACTGATCCGCCCCGTCGGTGACTGCTCCCCCGGACCGGCCGGTCGGGTGCCGCGGGGGTCGAGAGCCGTTCCAGCCATGTCACCTCTTCTGGTCGGACGCAGCGATGGACACCTCGCTCACGCGGTAGCGGACAAGCCTAGCCGGACCGGCTGACAACTCAGAACTCCGGCGTCGAGGGCTCCGACCAGGACTCCGACCAGAACCCCGTCACCGACGCTCGGCAGCCAGCCGTTGCACCACGGCGATCGCGTCCCGATGGGCCTGCACCGTGTGGGTGCGAACGCCCCAGATCTGCTGCCGTGCCAGCACGGTGGTCAGCGCGACCGAGGCGTCGTCACGATCACTCGTCTTCCGCGCGGACCCGTCCGGGCCGGCCAGCAGCGTGCCCAGGAACTTCTTACGGGAGACGCCGACCAACAGTGGAAAGCCCAGGTCGAGCCGATCCAATCCGGCCAGCAAGGCCCAGTTGTGATCGCCGGTCTTGGCGAAGCCGAACCCGGGATCGAGGATCAGCCGCTCCGGGACGATGCCGGCACCGATCACCCGTTCAACCTGTCGGCGCAGTTCGGAACCGACCTCGGTGACCACGTCGGCATAGACCGCACGATCCTGCATCTGCGCCGAATGACCCCGCCAGTGCATACAGACGTATGGCACTTCCAGCTCGGCCACCTGGGGCAACATCGCCGAGTCGGACTGACCGCCGGACACGTCGTTGACCAAACGGGCGCCGGCCTCGACGGCCCGGGCCGCCACTTCGGCCCGCATCGTATCGATGCTGACCACCGCCCCGAACGCGGCCAGCTGCCGGATGACGGGGACGACCCGTCGGAGCTCTTCGGCCATGCTCGGTCGGGCAGCGCCCGGACGGGTCGACTCGCCGCCGACGTCGACGATGTCGGCTCCCTCGTCGAGCAGCTGCCGGCCGTGCCTGATCGCGGCCTCCGGATCGAGCCACCGGCCGCCGTCGGAGAACGAGTCCGGGGTGACGTTGACCACGCCGACCACCGAAGTGCGGCCGGGGTGCGGCAAGCCGTCGACCGCGGCGAACACGACTCAGACGGCGGCGAGCACGGCGGCCATCCTGGCCAGCGAACCCTCGAGATCGTCCTCACTCCACGGCGGGAACTTCACCTGCTTCAAGACCTCTTTGTCGCTCACCCCGGCCCAGTCGTAGCTCAGGGTGACCTCGGTGGTGTCCGAGCCGACCGAGTCCAGCTCCCAGATCCATTGCCAGCCCAGCGGACCCATCTCGGGCGGGCCCGGTTCCCAGGCGATCAGCTTGTTGGGTACGAATCCGACCACGGTGTTGATCATCTGGTAGTCGCCGCGGGTCTCGTTGTGCATGTTCATTTCGAACGTCGCGCCGTTGGCGGTGATCTTCTCGCCCCGGTCGAGGCTCCGCACCATGCCGGAGCCGTCGACCTCGGGGTGCCGGGCAGGGTCGGCCAACACCGCGAAGATGTCCTTGGCCGCTGCGTCGATCGTCCGGCTGGCACTGATCCGTTTGTCCTGCTCGCTCATCTGGCTCCTCGTCGCTCGCGGTCTCCGGGACGGACGATCCTCGGCTCGATCCGGCCGTCCGCAGTCCCCACCCTGCACCCCTAGGGGTCTCCGACCTCCGGCAGGGTCGCTCAACGCCTGGCGGCGGTGATCAGGCTCATCACCTCGGCCCGGGTGACCGGGTCACGCATACCGCCGCGGACGGCACTGGTGACGGTGGTCGAGCCGGGTTTGCGGACGCCGCGCATGGTCATGCACAGGTGTTCGCATTCCAGCACGACGATCACCCCGCGCGGAAGCAGCAGCCGAGTCAGTGCGTCCGCGACCTGGGCGGTCAGCCGCTCCTGCACCTGCGGCCGCTTTGCGTAGACGTCAACGAGTCTGGCCAACTTGCTGAGCCCGGTGATCCGCCCGTTCTCGGCCGGGATGTAGCCGACGTGCGCGACCCCGGTGAACGGGACCAGGTGGTGCTCACAACAGCTCGACACTTCGATGTCCTTCACCAGCACCAACTCGTCGTGACCGAGATCGAAGGTGGTGGCCAACACGTCCTCGGGCTGCTGGCCCAGGCCACGAAACATCTCGGCATAAGCTCGGGCGACCCGATTCGGGGTCTCGAGCAGGCCGTCCCGATCCGGATCCTCGCCGATGCCGATCAACAACTCGCGGACGGCGGCCGCCACTCGATCGTGGTCGAATTCACCCACCGGGCCGGCGTCGTGGCGAATCGGATCGACTCTGTCTCGCCGCCCGTCGCCGCCGGCTGCGTCCGTGCTCATCATTCTCCCCCGCCGACCGACGTCGGCCGCGACCTGAGATCAGGACTGGTTGCCGCCCTGCTGCGGCGGCCAGGTCGAACCGGGGCCGCCCGGGTTCTGCTCCGGCTGGCCGTAGCCGCCCGGACCGGGCTGACCGTAGCCGCCTTGGGAGTACCCAGGGCCGGGATGACCGCCGCCCTGGGGATAGCCGGGCTGGGGGATGTCCTGGCCCGGCTGCTGACCCGGATAGCCCGGCCCGCCGCCCGGCAGCTGCGCCGGCACCGGCGGCTGTCCCGGCGGCAGGGGCGTACCGCCCGGGTTGTGCTGGCCGTTGCCGTGCCCGTTCGAGTTGCCGTTCGAGCCGTTTGAATTGCCGTTCGGGTGATACCCGTTCTGGCCGTTGAGCGGCGGGGGCGGGGTGACGGGCGGCAGTTCCGAGGGCTTGCGGCTGTCCGAGCCGGTCCAGGCCGGACGCTTCGGACGCAGCCGCAATGGCTTGAAAACCTCGGCAACCTGGGCCTTGTCCAGCGTCTCCTTCTCGAACAGCGCACGCACCAGATCGTCCAGCACGTCGCGGTTTTCGGTCAGGACGTCGAACGCCTCCTGGTGAGCGGTGCCGATCAGCACCGAGACCTGCTCGTCCACCAACGCCGCGACCTCTTCGGAGTAGTCCCGGCCGTGGCCGATGTCCCTCCCGACGAACGGCTCGGAGTTGTCCGAGCCGAGCTTGATCGCGCCCAACTTTTCGGTCATGCCGTACTGGGTGACCATCGCCCGCGCGAGGTTGGTCGCCTTCTCGATGTCATTGCTGGCGCCCGTGGTCGGGTCGTGGAAGACCAACTCCTCGGCCGCCCGGCCGCCCATCATGTAGGCCAACTGGTCCAACAGTTCACCGCGGGTCGATGAGTACTTGTCCTGCTCCGGCAGCACCATGGTGTAGCCCAGGGCCCGGCCGCGCGGCAGGATCGTCACCTTCTGCACCGGGTCGGTGCCCGGCATCGCCGCGGCCACCAGCGCGTGACCGCCCTCGTGGTAGGCGGTGATCAGTCGCTCGCGGTCGTTCATCAGCCGGCTGCGCTTCTGCGGCCCGGCAACGACCCGGTCGATCGCCTCGTCCAGGAAGTAGTTGGTGATCACCTGGGTGTTGCTGCGGGCCGTCAGCAGTGCGGCCTCGTTCAACACGTTGGCCAGATCGGCACCGGTGAAGCCGGGTGTCCGCCGGGCTACCGTCTGCAGGTCAACGGTGCGGTCCATCGGCTTGCCTTGGGCGTGCACCTGCAAGATGGCCAGCCGGCCCTTGAGGTCCGGGCCTTCGACGGCGATCTGCCGGTCGAAACGGCCCGGTCGGAGCAGCGCCGGATCGAGCACGTCCGGCCGGTTGGTGGCCGCGATCAGGATCACCCCGCCGCGGACGTCGAAGCCGTCCATCTCGACCAGCAGCTGGTTCAGCGTCTGCTCGCGCTCGTCGTGGCCACCGCCCATGCCAGCGCCGCGGTGCCGACCGACCGCGTCGATCTCGTCGATGAACACGATGGCCGGGGCGTTCTCCTTGGCCTGCTCGAACAGGTCGCGCACCCGGGAGGCGCCGACGCCGACGAACATCTCCACGAAGTCCGAACCGGAGATCGAGTAGAACGGCACGCCGGCCTCGCCGGCGACCGCTCGGGCCAGCAAGGTCTTGCCGGTGCCGGGCGGGCCGTAGAGCAGCACGCCCTTGGGGATCTTGGCTCCGACCGCCTGGAACTTGCCGGGCTCGGCCAGGAACTCCTTGATCTCCTCGAGTTCCTCGATCGCCTCCTCGACCCCGGCCACGTCACCGAAAGTGGTCTTGGGAGTGTCCTTGTTGGCGATCTTGGCCTTTGATTTGCCGAACTGCATCACCCGACCGCCGCCACCCTGGACGGAGTTGATCAGGAAGAAGAAGACCACGCCGAGCAGCAGGAACGGGATCAGGGTGGACAGCAGTTGGGTGAAGAAGCCCGGGGTGACTTTCTGCCCGACCCAGTTGTCCAGCGTGCCGGCCGCGACCCGTTGGTTCAGCCGGGTGATCAGTTCGTCGCTCTGGTTGCCGACCCAGTCGGCTTCGATCTTCTGGCCGCCGTTGGCCGGCTCGACCTGGATCAGCTGATCGCCGTCCTTGAGGGTGACCTTGGTCAGCTGATCGTTGCCGTTGATCACGGAGACGACCTGCGAGGTCGGGACCTGCTGGTATCCGTCCGCGCTGCTGGCGAACTGCACCAGCAGGCCGATGGCGATCACCGCGAGGATGATCCAGATGATCGGTCCGCGGAGCACACGCTTGAAGTTCATGACCTGCCTACGGGTGTTGCCCAGGTTGCTGGAGAGGCCCCGGAATGCGCCATTCGGGAGCCTTGATTGGCGTCTCGATCAGTGGCCGCACAGACGGCCCGACGAGCGTACATGGCGCTAAGGCTAGCGGCCGAATCCAAGGTGGATCCGCCGACGACCTCCGCACGGACACGACGCAGACACGATACGGACACGACGCAGACACGAGACGGACACGATACGGACACCGCATCGACGCGGCACGGACGCCGTCCGGACGAAGTTCCTGGTCGCAGCTCAGCTGTAGACGTGCGGAGCGAGGGTGCCGACCGCGGTCAGGTTGCGGTAGCGCCCGTCGTAGTCCAGGCCGTAGCCGACCACGAATTCGTTCGGGATGTCGAAGCCAACGTAACGGACGTCGACGGTGTTCTTCTGCGCCTCCGGTTTGCGGAACATGGTCATGATCTCGAGGCTGGCCGGGTTCCGGGAGCGCAGGTTGCTGATCAGATAGGACAAGGTCAGACCGGTGTCGATGATGTCCTCGACCACCAGCACGTGGCGATCGCCGATGTCGGTGTTCAGGTCCATCAGGATCCGGACCACCCCTGAGGACTGGGTGCCCGAGCCGTAGGACGAGATCGCCATCCAGTCCATCTCGCAGTGGATGCTCATCGCCCGGGACAGGTCGGCCATCACCATCACCGCGCCCTTGAGCACCCCGACCAGCAGCAGATCCTTGCCGCGGTAATCCTCGTCGATCTCGGCCGCGACCTCTCGCAGCCGGGCGGCCACCTGATCCGGCGTGTACAGCACCGAGGTGAGGTCGTCCTGCACGTGTGCATGGTCCACGGCGCTAACCCTAACGGCCCTGTGACGAGGCCGGTCGAGCAGGACGTTCGGCGATCAGCCGGCCGTCTCGCCGGACCACCCGCAGTCCCTGAACGTCGACCCAGCGCTGGCCGTGCCAGTCGATCACCAGCGCCTCCACCCGGCCGACATGAGCCGCCCCGACGTCGCCGGCGCCCGCCTCGGCCAGCCAGCCCTTCAACACCCGGCTGCGCAGCGCCCGCGGCGCCTGGAGGAGCAGTTCGCAGACCGGTCCGCGGTCGTCCGGGCAGAGCTTCGGGTAGAGCTCGGCGGCCAACCGGTCGAGCAGATCGGCGTCGTCGCGCGCCAACTCGGCGGTCCGGGCCAGCGCGGGCGCCACCGCGCCACCGAGTTCGACTTCCAGCACCGGCAGCACCCGATCCCGGACCCGGACCCGGGTGAAGCGCGGATCGGCGTTCTGCGGGTCGGACCACGGGCGCAGACCCAGCTCGGCGCAGGCCTGCCGGGTACAGCGGCGACGAATCGCCAGCAGTGGCCGCCGGTAGCGCCCCGCGACTGCCGCCATCCCGGCCAGCGAGCGGGGGCCCGAGCCGCGGGCCAGACCCAGCAGCACGGTCTCGGCCTGGTCGTCCAGGGTGTGACCGAGCAGAACGACGGCGTCCCGACGTTCGGCCTCGGCCTCCAGCACGGCGTAGCGGGACGCCCGGGCCGCACCTTCTGGACCGAGCGCGGCCGGCCCTGGCTCGGCGACCCGGACGATCACGTCGGGACAGCCGAGGGCGCTCAGCTGAGCCGCTGCCCGCTCGGCCTGCTCACCCGATCCCTGCTGGAGCCGGTGGTCCACCACGACGGCGGACCAGGATCGGGACGTCCAGGCCCGTCGCTCGGCCCCGAGCAGCTGGACGGCCGCCGCCAGAGCCAACGAGTCGGGCCCACCGGAACAGGCGACGAGCAGCGAGCCATCAGCATCGGCTGCCGAGCGGCTCCCCCCGCCCGGACGGTCAGTCAGCGCGGACCTGACCGCGCCGACCACGGCCAGGGTGGCCGGGCCGAGGGCACGTCGGGCCATCGGCTATCCGACGCTCCCCGGCACCCGCTCGACCCAGAGCGACGGCTCGGCGATCTCGGCCTTGGTCGGCAGCGTTTCCGGCGAGGTCCACACCTGGTTGAAGCCGGTCATCCCGACGGCCTCGATCACCTTGCGGCAGAACCGGGCGCCGTCGCGGTACTGGCGCATCTTGGCGTCCAGGCCCAGCAGCCGGCGGACCACCTTGTCGAAGCCGCGTCCGCCGCGGCGGACGTCGAACTTGGCCCGGATAGCCGCCACGCTCGGCACCACCTCGGGGCCGACGCTGTCCATCACCACGTCGGCGTGGCCCTCCAACAACGACATGACCGCGGTGATGTGTTCGACGGTGGCCCGCTGTCGCGGGGTCTGGACGAGGTCGACGATGGAGACCTCCTCGTTGCCGCGCAACGCCTCGCCGATGGTGCCGGCGGCGTTCTTGATCATCTGGGCCAGCGCACCGGCGTCCACCTCGGTCCCCTCGACCACGGCGGCGATCTGGGCGTTCATGTGATCGCGCAGCCACGGGACGGCGGTGAACTGAACCCGGTGGGTCTCCTCGTGCAGACACACCCAGAGCCGGAAGTCCGACGGGTCGAGGCCGAGCTCGCGTTCGACCATCACCACGTTCGGAGCGACCAACAGCAACCGGCCCCCGGGCTCGCTGGGGGCCCCGGAGAAGAACGGGTCGAACTGACCGAGGATCTTCGGGGCCAGGTAGCTCAACAGGGCGCCGACCTCGGCGCCGCTCAGCCGGGCACCGACTGGAGCGAACGCCGAACCCCCCGTCCTGTCGGTACGTTCGTCCTTCAATTTGGCGCTCAGTCGGTCGGTCAGCGGGGTGATGATCTGGGCAAAGGCGTCGACGTTGGCCTGGATCCAGCCCGGCCGGTCGACCACCAGCACCGGCGCGGTCGCGCTCGGGGTCTGCAACCCGGTCACCTGCTGGACGTAGTCCTCGGCGCGGCCGGCCGCCTCGCGCAGTTCGGCAACCGCCTCCTGAGCGCCCTTGCGGGAGATCGGAGGACCGGCCTTGACCAGTTTCTGGGCGGTGCTCAGCGCCATGTCCCAGTCGATCATCTGCGTGCTCATCGCCCGAACTCCATGCGCTGAACTGTATGCCCCGCGACGACCCCGAGCTCAGACTCGGTGCTGCCCAACGGCGGCTCCAGCCCAGCCGCCTCGGCCTCGGCGGCCCGGCGTTCGGTTCGTGCGTCGATGGGTTGGGAGAACTCGTACGAGAGGACGCCGGCCATCGGCAACCTGATGAAACGGCCATCGGCAACCTGATGAAGAAGGAGATTTCCGCCCGGCTCAACAGGTTCGTCACCGGCGCGGCGAAAGTGTCACCGAGATCGAAGGACGACCATGGCGGCGAAGCCGACCAGGAAGGCGAGGATCCACGCCAACCCCAGCAGCCGAGAGACCGTTCGGCTTGACGATCTCGGCGATGGTCTAGTGACCATGGCGAACCAGGTACCAGTCGGCCAGGTTCACCGCTGTCCAGAAATCAACAAACAGAGGATCAGCAGCAGGAAGGTGTTGAGCAGGAAGGTGTTGAGCAGGAGGGCGCGGAGCAGGAGGGTGTTGGAACTGCCGAGGGCGTCCTCGGTGGCCAGCAGAGCGCCGGTCACCGAGACCAGAGCCCTTCTGTTTCCCACCGCCACAGCGAAACCACGTTCCACGACCGCTGATCTGGCCGATCGAGGCCGGCCCCCGGCCTGCCGTAGGAGCCTGGTCCAAGGACCGCGACAACCAGGGGAGACTGGCGTGTCCTTCAGCCAGGGCGGTGATCGCCTGGCGCACTCAAGCGCGTGGTCACAATCCCGTAACGGCTGAGAAGTCCTCGACCTCGGGCGGTAGGTTGAGTGCACTCCGACAGCCTCGGGACCGGCACGGTAACAACTGGGTGTTACCAGCTGGATCCCCCACTGGATGACAAGTCTGTGAACTGTCGGAGCGCAGTGCTGTCTCGGTCGGGGGACCGGTGAACACATCGGGGGATGGGCATGGCTGGACCGGTACGGTCTTTTCGAGGATCAGTGCGTGCCAAGAGGCTGTTGACAGCACGAGTCGGCACCCTCCCGGTCGAGTTATCCGCGACGGACGGAGAGCCTGATCCGGACCGCCAACCAAGCATTAGCGCGCCCCCCGACCCCGGCGTGTTCGATGCCTCTCGAGCTGACGTCGTGCGAGGCGCCGAGGCGATACTCGAGAAAGTGGTCGAGTCCGAGGAGGCAGCCGAAGTCGAGGTGGCACCAGGCGCCAGCGACCTTCGAACCGTCCCGGATTCGAGCCGAGGGCGACCCTTCGAAGTCTGGAGTCGTCGATATTTGATTCGTGCACTCATATGTGACGCCATTTTCGGTTTTTTGGCCGTGGGCACACCGACGGCTTTCAGCAACTCTGTGAGCCGAAGCCCACTTATCTGGCTGCTGGCTTGTGTTACGGGGCTCGTGCTGTGGCCGATTGCCGTAGGGCTTTCCCGTGGCTATTTACGTGCCCATGTCGGCGCAGGCGGAGATGAACTCCGAGCACCGGTGCGCGCGGCAACCGCTGTAGTTGTCATCGGAGCATTCCTGGCTGAATTTTCTCATCACCACACCTGGCTCCTGGTCGTTCTCACAGCGGCCCCCACGGCCCTGGTCTACAGTCTGCTGGTCCGGTACGGTCTTCGAAAACATCTCTACTTCACTCAGCGCCGGGGGCGCAACCTTCGACGAGTCATCGTTGCCGGTGGTGCAGACTCGGTCCGAGAACTCATTTGTCGACTCGAACGCGAGGCGCACTTCGGTATGACGGTGGTCGGCGCCTGTCTACCGCATCAGGAGACGGCAGAATTCGGTGATTTCGGAGTACCGGTACTAGGCGACCTGGAGTATCTCAGCAGCGCGGCACGCGAGTTCGGCTGCGATGCGGTCGCCGTGACAAGCGATGATGCGACCCGTCACAGCTACCTTCGCAAGATCGCCTGGTCATTGGAGGGCGTCGGCATCGACATGCTGGTTGATCCCGGGCTGGTAGAGGTTGCCGGGCCACGGATGCACATCCGTCCCATTCTCGGCTTCCCTCTTGTCCACGTGGAGCAGCCCCGATTCACCGGCTGGCGCCGAATCGTCAAGAGACTGACCGACGTGGCATTGACTGCGCTCGGGTTGGTGATCATATCGCCACTGCTCCTGCTTATCGCGTTGACCATCAAGGCAAGCGACGGTGGGCCTATATTGTTCCGACAGACTCGAGTTGGTCGTAATGGCCGACCGTTCACCATGCTCAAGTTTCGGTCGATGGTAGTCGATGCCGATTCTCGAAAAGGCGATCTCATTGCATTGAACGAAGGACATGGAGGTCTGTTTAAACTCGTCAATGACCCTCGGGTCACCCGCGTGGGACGCCTACTTCGCAGTTATTCCCTCGACGAGTTGCCACAACTGTTCAACGTATTGAGCGGATCTATGTCGTTGGTCGGTCCACGACCACATCTGGCTGCCGAGATCGCGCAAATGCCTCAAGATGCCATCCGTCGGTCATTGGTTACGCCGGGCCTAACGGGTCTGTGGCAGGTGAGCGGCCGCTCAGATCTCAACGCAACCGAATCAGTCCGTATGGATTTGCGCTATGTCGAGAACTGGTCGTTCACGATGGATCTGCTGATTCTGTGGAGAACAACTTTTGCCGTCCTGAGCAAAGACGGAGCTCGCTGAGCGCAGCCGGTTCGACCCACCAGAGACTGCGTGCGGTGGCTGACCCCGGTCAACCTCAGCCACCGTACGCTCGATGTAGATTTCCTCTGTGTCCTCAGGAACCGGGTCGGGAACCACTGGCTCGGCCACTGGACATGGGTCAGCCACGGCTGCCTTGACGGCCGATCTGGTGGTGGTCGGAGCCGGCATCGTCGGGGTCGCCACCGCCCGCGAGCTGGCCCACCGCCATCCGGACGCCCGGATCGTGTTGTGTGACAAGGAACAACGCGTCGGCCTGCACCAGACCGGACACAACAGCGGCGTCATCCACTCCGGGATCTATTACCCCCCCGGTAGCCTCAAGGCGAAATTCTGTCGGCAGGGTCTGGCCGAGACGAAGGCGTTCGCGACCGAGCACCGGATTCCCTACGACGAGTGCGGCAAGCTGCTCGTGGCCACCGACGAACTGGAGCTCGGCCGGTTGCGGGCACTGACCGATCGGGCCGTCCGGAACGAGCTCGACGTTACGGAGTTGAACCGCACCGAACTGGCCGCCTGCGAACCCGAGGTGACGGGCCTGGGGGCGCTGTTGGTCCGGGAGACCGCGATCATCGACTACCGCCGGGTGACCGACGCTATGGTCACCGACTTCGTCCGAGGCGGCGGCAGAATGCTGTACGGACAGCGGATCAGCGCCGTCACCGAGACCGATGACGCCGTGCTCCTCAGCGGGGCCGGGCGACGGATCCGGGCCGGACGGGTGATCTTCTGCGCGGGCCTCCAGGCCGACCGGATGGCCCGGCTCGCCGGCCTGCGAACCGAGGCGATGATCATCCCGTTCCGCGGCGAGTACTACACCGTGACACCGCAACGTCGGCGTCTGGTCCGACACCTCATCTACCCGGTGCCCGATCCTGCGCTGCCCTTCCTCGGCGTGCACCTCAGCCCGACCATCGGCGGCGAACTGACCGTCGGTCCGAACGCCGTCCTCGGTCTGTCCCGCGAGGGCTACCGCAAGGGTTCGGTGAGTCTCGGCGACGTCCGTGAACTGGCGGCCTTCCCCGGGATCTGGCGGCTGGCCCGCCAGCACCTGCGGACCGGCGCACGCGAGCTGTTCAACTCGACGGTCAAGCTGGGCTATCTGAAGGAAGTTCGTAAGTACTGCCCGTCGTTGCGGTCGAGCGATCTGCGTCCGCGTACCGCCGGGATCCGGGCCCAGGCGGTGTTGCGCGACGGGACCCTGCTGCACGACTTCGCGACCGAGCAGACGGCGCGGACGGTGCACGTGATGAACGCCCCGTCACCGGCGGCGACGTCGGCGATACCGATCGCCCGCCACCTGGCCGGACTCATCTCCGTGCCCGCCTGACTGGGCCTGCACGACCATGCCCGCCCGATCACTCGCGACCAGCATCGGACCTGCAGACAGCTCAGGCTTTGCAACCGCAGGAGGCGATCGCGGCGACCACCCGCTGCAAGTAGATCTCGGAGAGGTAGTCGTTGGTCGCGTCGTTGGCCACCAGATCGAAGGCCAGGGTCGAGCCGTCGGCGGTGCGCACGTAGCCGGCCAGGGCGTGCACACCGGTCAGGGTTCCGGTCTTGGCCCGGGCCAGGCCGCGGGCCGCACCCGTGCCCGAGACGTTGAAGCGGGTCTGGAGGCTACCGGCCACTCCGGCGATGGGCAGCCCGGTGATCACCGGCCGCAGTCCGGGATGGTCCGGCTGGGCGGTCAGCCGGACGATCTTGACGATCACGTTCGGGGGGACCTGGGTCTGTCGGGTCAGCCCGCTGCCGTCGTAGAAACGGATCGCCGGCTCCCAGACTCCGAGCTTGGTCAGGGTCTGCCGGACCGCCGCTTGCCCGCCGACGAACGACGCCGGCTGCCGGGCCGCGAGGGCAGCCTGACGTAGGACCACCTCGGCCGCGTCGTTGTCGCTGAGCATCAGCAGTCGTTCCACGATCAGGTTCAGCGGCAGCGACTGCAGTACCGCCAGTCGAGGTGCCGAGCCGGCGGCCTTGGCGCTACCCACGGCGGCGACCGTGATGCCGTCCTGCTTCAGGGCGGCGGCGAACGCCTTGGCCGCGCCGAGGGGTGCGTTCGCCACCCGCGGCCCGGTCTCGTAGCGACTGGCGCGACCCTCGTTCACCCACAGCGAGCTGACCGGGCTGACCTGGTCGCGGTACTTCTCCGGCCACTTCGGGTTCCAGGACGGTCCGGAGAACAGCGAGGTGTCGTAACCCAACGTCACCGTCGTCGTGCCGGCCGCCTTGAGCTTCGCGGCGGTCGGGGCGGCCAACTGCTGCAGGGACGGTCGGACGGGGTGAACGCTCGGGACCGTGGTGGCGTTCAGGTAAGGATCGCCGCCGCCGACCAGGATGATCTGGTTACCGGTCCCCCGCACCACCGTGGTCTGGAACCGGTGGTCGGGGCCGAGCAGATCCAGGGCGGTCGTCGTGGTCAGGAGTTTATTGGTCGATGCCGGGGTGAAGCCGGCCTTGCCGTTACGGTCATAGACCATGGCGCCGGTACCCAGATCGGTGACCTCGGCCCCGATCGTGGCCTTGAAACCGGTGGTGTCGACGGCGGCGATCCGGGCCGCCAGCTTCTGCTTGTCCGCGCCGGCGTCGCTACCGGCGGTGGCCGGCACCGGAGCCAGCACCGGAGTAAGCGCGGTCGGATCGCCGGCCGTCGCACTGGCTCGGGGGCCGCTCGCCGTACCGGTGGGGGCACTCGAGGTCGTCGAGCCGGAGCCGAACGAACCGGGTGTCGCCGTGCTGGACGCCGTGTTGGTCGCCGAGGACGGGCTGCGCAACCCGGTCGCGGTCAGTGCCCTGTCGACGCCGGCCCGCAGCACCCCGGTCAGCACCCCGACGGCGATCAGGCTCACCAAGACGATGAGGCCGGCGGCCAGGCCGATTCTCCGCAGCGCGGTCATCGAGCGTTCATCTCCTCGTCCAACTCGTCCTCACCGGCTTCCCGGTTGCTCGCCGATGACGCCCGGACGGATTTCCGCGCCGGCGCCAAGGGTGGCTAATCTCTCGATAGCCGAACCCGCGACACCCCCGTCCCGCCGTCGGCAATCACGTCATCATAGAGAGGGAACCCGTGACCACCAGGAACATCGGCGCACCGTCCGAGCCGAGCCGACCGGTGAGCGGACTCACCTTCGACGTGACGGTGGAGATCCCGAAGGGGAACAAGAACAAATACGAGGTCGACCACGAGACCGGCCGGATCCGGTTGGACCGGACGCTGTTCACCTCGACCGCCTATCCCGCCGACTACGGGTTCATCGAGGGAACCCTGGGTCAGGACGGCGACCCGCTGGACGCCTTGGTCCTGGTCTCGGAGCCGACCTTCCCGGGTTGCCTGATCAAGTGCCGCGCAGTGGCCATGTTCCGGATGACCGACGAGGCCGGCGGCGACGACAAGGTGCTCTGCGTGCCCGCCGGCGACACCCGCCGGGACCACGTCACCGACGTGAACGACGTCCGGCCCTACCTGCTGCTCGAGATCGAGCACTTCTTCACCGTCTATAAGGATCTGGAGCCGGGCAAGTCGGTCGAGGGCGCCACCTGGACCGGCGTCGAGGACGCCGAGGACGAGGTACGGGCCAGCTTCAAGCGCGCCGAGGAGAACGGGCACTGAGGGAACGGGCACTGACAGAACGGGCACTGGGAGAACGGGCACTGAGCTCGACCCAACCCCGGCCCGGCCCGACCTCCGAGCCGCTTTTCGGCGTTCTCAGCGGTCGGGCCGCCGGCCGCTATCTGGTCACCGGCGTCTCCCGCGGCATCGGCGCCGAGGTCGGCCGACAGCTCCGAGCCGTCGGACACAAGGTCTACGGCATCGTTCGGGGCGGCACCCTGGCCGAGACCCGCCCGATAGATCTGGCCGACCAGTTCAGTCTGAACGTGACCGCGGTGGCCGCGCTGGACCAGATCTTCCTGCCGGCCCTGCGCGCGACCGGCGGCACCGTCGTCTACCTGAACTCCGGCTCCGGCCTGGTCGGACGGAGTCCACTCGGCGGCTACGCGGCGAGCAAGTTCGCGCTCCGCGGTTACGCCGATTCGCTCCGGCTGGAGGAGCCGAAGATCCGGGTCGGCAGCATCTATCCGGGTCGGGTGGCCACCGACATGCAGCGCGGGATCAACGCCACCGAGGGCACCGAGTTTCGGGCCGAGAACTATCTGCAGGTCGAGACGGTCGCGCAGGCGATCCTGACCATGCTGCTGCTTCCGCCGGACGGCGTGATCACCGATCTGCTGCTGCGGGTCCGATGAGGTACGTGATCTTGCTCGCGCCGTCGGCGAACCGGGTCTATACCGAACGCGCGGTCGAACTGTCGGTGGCCGAGTTGGAGATCCTGGGTGGCGACGCGGTCAGTGACGTCCATCCGATAGAGATCGCTGGAATCCCCTATCTGACAGCGGAATCGGAGCGACCGGAGGCGGAGATGACCGACCTGATGGCTCGGTTGTCGACCTGCTGGGCGATCTTCGAATCCACGGCTGAGACGCTGCGTCCGGTCCGCCGACCCGACCATGATCGTTTCGACGACGATCTGGTGGGCATCCCGAAATATCCGGGGAAGACCAACGAGCAGTTCACCCGACTGATGATCAACATCGCGGCCGCCTCGGCCCCGCGGTTGGCCCCGTGGTCGGCTCCGGGAAACTCGGCCGAGCGGACAGGCGGGTCGCTGTCGCTGCTGGATCCGATGTGTGGCCGGGGCACGACGCTCAGCCTGGGGTTGACCCTGGGCTTCGACGTGGCCGGGGTGGACGTCGACCTGAAGGCGATCGAGGCCCACACCGCCTTCTTGAAGACCTACCTTCGTCGCAAGCGACTCAAGCACCGATGCGAGCTGAGCCCGGTTCGGCGCGACGGCAAGAGCATCGGGCGCCGGCTGGATGCCGAAATCGAGTCCGGTCGACAGCCGGACGAGCGTCGGCAGCAGCTGACGGTGTTCTCCGGCGATACCCGAGACTCGGCCGCACTGTTCGGCAAGCGTCGCTTCGATCTGGTGGTGACCGACGCCCCGTACGGGATCGTGCATGGCAGCCGCTCAGCCGGCGGCGGTCGGAGCCGTGGCGACCGGCGGCGCTCACCGACCAGCCTGCTGGAGGAGGCGATCGGGGTGTGGGCCGGCCAACTCAAGGGCGGCGGTGCGCTGGCGGTGAGCTGGAACACCTACGGGATGAGCCGCGAGGATCTCAGCGCGGTGGCCGAGTCGGCCGGGCTTCGGCCGTTGACGACCGGCCCCTACCTCTCGCTGAGCCACCGGGTCGACTCCTCGATCCACCGGGATCTGTTCGTCGCCGTTCGCGACTGAGCGATGATCAGCCCCATCCGCGTCCCCCCATCCTGGCGGGACGATGGCGATCCCCAGCCACAACTGAACCGGCCGGCTTCACCGCAGGAGCCGGCGCATCATCCCGATCGGCCGCAGGTTCAGGCTCCTGCTGGACATCCCGTGTTCTTCAGGGGCCAGAACACATGGGGATGAGCGCCGATCGAAGCAGTCCGGTCGGCGCCGGCTTCGACGACGGCGACTCCATCGTGATCCGGCGGAGCCTGGAGATCCTCGGACTGCGCTGGGATCGGCGAGCCGGTCGCCGGTTGACCGCCGGACGGTCCGGCTCACTGGTGGTATCCGTGCTGCACGAGGGCCGGCCGGCCGTGCTGAAGGTGACCACGGACCCGTCCTGGTTGGCCCGCGCCGAACTGGAGCTGAACATCATCCGGATCCTCTCCGAGCGGGCACCCGCGTTCGTCCCGAGGTTTCTCACCGGGCACAGCGGGCCCGACTCGATCGAGATGCTCACCGAACGGTGCGAGCCGTACCCGGCGGCCGCCGAACTCACCGTCGGGAACTGGACGGAACTCGCCGCTCAGCTCGGCAGGCTGCACCGGCTGTGGCCGGGCGGTTCGCCCGGGCTCGACCTCGAACCACGATCCCGGCCCGACGCTCAGCAGCTCGCCCAAGCCTGCGACCAGTGGGCGCAGCTCGGACACGGCCCCGCGGCGCGCCGGGCGGCGGCGGTCCTGACCGAACGGGGAACGGAAGCGCCGAACCTGCCGACGGCACTGACCCACGGCGATTGCCACACCGAGAACGTGGTGTGCAACCCGGACGGCGGACCGTGCTGGGTGGACTGGCAGGAGGCCTGTTCGAGCGACGGCATGGACGATCTGGCGTTCCTGTGGCAACGGGCCGAGTTCTCCTGGCCCGATTCCGACGACGGCGGGCACCGCGGCGGCGGGCCGCCACGGGAGGCGATGGTCGACGCCTACAGCGAGGCGCGACAGATCGCCGGCGACGACGGCCTCCGGCAAGCTCTGTGCGCCTCCGAACTGCGGCTGCTGCTGGTCAGTTGGCCGCCGTTCCTCCGCTACGGGACCCCGCCGGCTCAGAGCCGGATGGCCCGACGGTTGACCGAGCTCAGCGACATCGTGGAAGGCGTGTGATGAGCCGGATCACTCCGGATCGATCCGCACGACGGCCCGATCCCTGGCGAGTCGGCCGCGTTCGGTGAATCCGGCGTCCAGGAACGGCCGCAGAATGCCCGGGAACCGGTTTCGGGTCGCGCCCGGCACCTCCGCGTCGATCGGGTAGCCCTCGACCGGCACCCGATTGACCCGCCCCCAGTCGACCGCGAACCGGATCAGTGACCGGAGGACGCCGCTGCCACGGTGCCGACTGCCGACGTAGAAACAGGACAGGACCCGGGGGTCGTCGTCGCCGAAGTCGTAGTTCGTGAACCGACCGGTCAGGTAGTCGAGCTCGGAGCGCGGACCGAACCGCGCCCACCCCACGGTGTCCAGCTGGGCTTGGGCTCCGGGTCGGGCTCCGGGTCGGTGTGCGGATCGACGCCGAGCGAGCAGACCCGCCTGCCCGGCCGCCACCTGGTCGGCGAGATCGTCGCGGTTCGCCGCGCGGTCGCGCCGGTGGTAGCCCGGTCCGAGCAGCCAGTACTGGCACCAGCAGCCGTTCGAGGCGCCCGCGCGCCCGAACAATCCTTCGAGGTCGGTCCAGTTGTCCGCCGAAGCCGGCAGCACCTCGATATCGGCTCCACCGTTCAACGTCGGCTCCTCAGCATCGTCACGGTCCAGCATTCGACGCTCAGCAGTCTGCCGGATCCGCATGGTCAGCTCGGGGTGATGACCTGGAGCCTCGGCAATAGATGGCGGTAGCGCTGCAGGTCCCGGATCAGCAGGACGCGACCGCTGGTCGCGGCGGGGCCTGCGAGGTAAGGATCGGGAGGGGCGATCGGCGGACCCCCCGGCCCGCCGGTGCTCCGGAAAGCAGTGGCCGGCGAGGAAGGCTGCTTTCCAGGTCACCCTCGACCGCGACATCGACCTCGGCACCCGGCTGCACCCCCAGCCGCCGACGAAAGGTCTTGTGGAATGGTCAGCCGCCCCTTGCTGGTCGCGTGCATCGGCCCGGGATACTCACCGGCAATACCGTCGGGTATGACGATGCCCGCACGTCAGTCGGCGAAGAGTTGCCCGATCCAGGCCAGCCGGGCGCCGAGCTGGTAATCGGCGCCGCCCTCGTGCGTGTTGTGGGTGTAGACCGCGATGTGCTTGTCGTCCTGGCCGGCCTGCTGACCGTAGGCGTGGTAGGCCGCGAAGACCGTCGACGGCGGGCAGACCGGATCCATCAGCGCCACCGAGAACAACGCCGGTGCCTGCGCCCGCTTGGCCAGATTGACGCCGTCGAAGTAGCTCAGCGTCCGCTCGGCCGCCGGCACCTGGTCGCGCCACCCGGACAGGAACTGGGTGATCTCGCCGTACGGGTGGGCGTCGGTCAGCGCCACCGCCCGCCGGAAGTGACACAGGAACGGCACGTCGGGGGCACAGCCGAGCAGGGCGATCCCCGCCTGGGGCGCCAGGCCGGCGGCGGCGATGGACAGGCCGCCGCCCTGACTGGCGCCGGTCACCACCAGCCGAGTCTCGTCCACCAGTGGACTGGCCGCGGCGGTCAGCAGGGCCCGGATCGTGTCGGCGTAGACCCGCCGGTAGTAGTAGGTGCGCGGATCGGCGATCCCCGAGGTCATGAAACCTGGTGTGTGGTGCAGTCCGGCCTCCGGCACGTCGTCGGGGGTGGGGTCGACCCCACCGGTGGACCAGCCCTGACCGCGGGTGTCCATGATCAGGTGGGCGTAACCGGCTTGGGCATAGATCGTGTTGCCGTAGGGCAGTCCGCGCCCGCCGGAGTAGCCCAGATACTGCACCACGCAGGGCAGCGGTGCCGCCGTGGACTCAGAGGTGCCGGCCGGGACGTGCAACCAGCCGCGCACCCGGGTGCCACCCCATCCGGTGAACGCCACGTCGTAGCTGTCGATCAGCGCCAGGCTGTTGTCCACCGCGGTGAACGTCGGATCCAGGTCGAGATCGCCGACCGAGGCCAACGTCTCGGACCAGAAGTCGGAGAAGTCGTCGGGCTCGTCCACCTCCGGCCGGTAATCCTGTAGTTCTTCTAGTCCGAGATCAAGCAGCGCCACGGGCTCGACCCTATCCAGCCGGCCTGGGGGCCTAACCAGCGGGGCGCGGGCTGTTCGGCGGGGTGCGACTCACTTCCGGCCGGCCGCCGCCGAATCGATCACCGCGAGCAGGTCCGGTTGCCGGGCCGACTTCATGACTTCGGCCTGAGCGCCCGCGCGGCGGGCCGCCGCCACCTGCTCCTCGGTCTCGAAGCTCGTCAACACGACCACCGCCGGTGGGTTCGTCGCTGACCGCAGGGCTCGAATCACGCTCAGCCCGTCCAGGTCGGGCATCGCCGGATCGAGGAGAACAACGTCCGGACGCAACCTCGCCACCGTCTCCAGCACACCGGCCCCGTCGTCGGACTCGCCGACCAGCTCGACACCGGGATCGCTCAACATTCCGGTCAGCAGCATCCGCACCAGCGGGTCGTCGTCGGCGACCACCACCCTGACCGGGCGGCCGCGCCCACGATCTCGAGCACCATCGGACGGGTCGGAACGGTCGGTCACCACCCCAACGTTAGTTCGCCGGAGCGCCGGTCTCGGAAGCGATGGGTGGACGGCCACCGCGGCACCGTCTACGGGACACCCAGTGGTCGCCCGAACATCCGAGGCGGATCAATGCCGCTACCGCCGACCCGGCCGCTTTCCTCCCGCCCCCGCACCGCTGCGAGCCGAGTCAGTAGCGTGGATCACTATGGTCAGCCCTTGTCCACATGGTGGCCCGCTCCTCACCAAGAAAACCCTGAGTTTCCGGCAGCGGCATTTCAGGTAATGGTTAGGCCGGTCACTGCATCAAATCGAAATTGTCGAATTCACCACCGTGAACAATCCGACTCGTTTACCGATACCTCATCCCGACCTGGACCCCTGAGGCTTCAACCCGACCATTGGGAACCCGAGAGTCGGCGACAACGAAAGCGCCAATACCGAATCCGCCAGAAACTATTGCGAGCCGTGCCCAGTGGCCGACAGCGAATCGTCAGCCGCCACCCAGCGTGGAACCGAGCGGCTCGGCGACGAGCGGGCCACGCAACCGAATGCCAGCGCCGATACCAGAAGTGGCGGGAAGCTTAAGCGGGAACAGCCCCGATCTTGAGCCATTCCGGCTGCGCGTGGTCCGGATCAGCGCTAAAGTCTGTACCAGTTCGCGGGGGAACTGAATCTTCATCGTGCGTTCGACCATTCGCCACAACCAGCCCGGCCCAACCTGTCCGTCCCGGTCAGGAAATGGAAACCAGTCACTGGGGCCTTGGGTGGTCCGGACGGAGACGAACGACGTCGGCATATGACTTCTCTGTGAACACAACGGGCGCTCCTTGGGGGGGGCGTTCTCACCAGGGGACGATATCGGGGGATATCCGGATGCCACACCACGACAGCACTCACGTGCTCTCCGAGCTCGGGGGTACGACCACCGGACGGGATGACGACCGGCCGACCGCAGCGCAGCAGCGCGACCACACCACCGGCCACTCGGTCCACTCCGATCTACAGGAGGCGATGGTCGACCTTTCGCCGCTCGATCAGGCCGATCGCTACGACCATCCGATCATTCGCGAGCCGATCGACTCGAACCAGCTGGAACAGCGGCCAAGCCGCGAGCCGAGCGGCTTCCCGATCTGGAGCCGGCGTTACGTCACGGTGATGGTTCTGTTAGACGTCCTGGTCGGGATGGCCGCGGTCGCACTGGCCACCCAGGTGCCGCACGCGATGAACCTCGACCTGATCCAGAACCTGGGCCTGATGGCGATCGGCGGTCTCGTCTGGCCCGCCGCGGTCGTCTCGGCTCGCGGCTATGAGCGGCGGCACGTCGGGGTCGGCGGCGACGAGATGCGCGCCGTCCTCCGTGCGCTGGTGATCGTCGTCGTGCTCGGCGCCTTCTCGTCGGGCTATCTCGACCTGCACCCGCTTCTCGCTCTGATCGTCGTCGCCGCCCCGCTGGCCACGCTGGGCAGCATCGGCGTCCGCTACGTCTCGCGGAAGTACCTGCACAAACGTCAGCGTCAGGGCCAGAGCATCCGCAAGGTCGTCGTCGTCGGCAGCCCGTGGGCCGCTCTCGACCTCTCCAGCGTGTTGGCCCAGGAACCCCACTGCGGCATGCAGGTGGTCGGTGTCTGCGTGCCCGCCGGTGAGATGGACCACGCTCTCGAGCTGGGTCTGCCGGTGCTCGGTGACCTGGACCACGTCTCGGCCGTGATCGGTGAATTCAACTGCGACGCCGTAGCCGTGACCAGCGGTGAGGCCACCCGGCACAACTATCTGCGCGAGCTGTCCTGGGCCCTCGAGGGCGAACAGGTCGAGCTGTTGGTGCATCCCGGCCTGATCGAGGTGGCCGGTCCGCGGATGCACATCCGGCCTTACGTGGGCCTGCCACTGCTGCACATCGAGCAGCCGCACTTCACCGGCTGGCGTCGGGTGGCCAAGCGGCTCACCGACGTGGTGCTGACCGGTATCGGGTTGATCCTCGCGGCCCCGGTGCTGCTCGTCATCGCCTTGGCGGTGAAGCTCGAGGATGGCGGTCCGGTGATCTTCCGGCAAACCCGGGTCGGCCTCGACGGCCGCACCTTCACCATGCTGAAGTTTCGCTCGATGGCGATCGACGCCGAGCAGCGGCTGGCCGCGCTACTGGCCCAGAACGAGGGGTCCGGTCCGTTGTTCAAGATGGCCTATGACCCGCGGATCACTCGGGTCGGTCGGATTCTACGCAAATTCAGCCTGGACGAACTGCCTCAGCTGTTCAACGTGCTGAGCGGAGCGATGTCGCTGGTCGGGCCGCGCCCGCCCCTGCAGTCCGAAGTGGACGCCTACGGCCCAGACGCACGTCGCCGATTGCTGGTCACCCCCGGATTGACCGGATTATGGCAGGTCAGCGGACGCTCGTTGCTGAGCTGGGAAGAGACCGTCCGGCTGGATCTGCGTTACGTGGAGAACTGGTCGCTGACCTTCGACCTGCACATTCTCTGGAAGACAGTCTTCGCAGTGCTGGCCAAGCGAGGGGCCTACTGAGTCAGTCGATTCGAGGAGCAACCGGTTGAGGGTAGGCGGTTCAGTGGCTGCTGACGATGTCGAACAACTCCGCGCACATCGTGTCGGTGGTGTGCCGCTGGAGCACCCTGCTCCGTCCCGCGGCACCCATCGCCGCGGCACGGGCCGGGTCGTCCAGTAGCTCCAGGATCCTCGCCGCCAGGGCGTCCGGATCCTTTGGCGCGACCAGATGTCCGGTCACCCCGTCCTCGACGTAGTCCTCCATCCCGGGGGTCCCGGTGGTGACCACCGGCCGACCTACCGACATCGCCTCCAGGCTGACCGTCATCCCCGAACCGTGGAGGTTCTGCCGCGTGGCCAGCGCCACCACCGACGCGTCGGCGTAGAGGCGGCGGACCTGGTCGTGCGGAATGAAGGTCTCCTTGTGCACTCCGGCGGGCGCCGGTCGCTCGGACTTGGACTGCACCACGCAGCGGACGTCCGGTCGACGGGCCAAAACGAGTTCGAGCGCGTCGAACAGGGTCTCGGGATCCCGGTCCCGGTCGCCACCCACGCTGACCACGCACGGCACGGCAACGTCTCCGGCTCCGTTTGCCTCGGTCGTCGACTCGGCCTTCGCACCGGCGTTCGATTCCGTAGCCGGGTGGGGGGCGACGCGGTAGAAGTCCGCGTCGACGCCGAAATTCAGGAAGTGCACCGGCGGACAGTCTGGCCCGAGCCAGCTCCGGACGGCTTCGATCTGCGGACGACTGAGCACCCAGAGCCCGTCGAGCCGGAGCAGCGTCTTTCGGATCACCGCGAGCTCCGGTGTCTCGCCGGTGGCGGCGAACCGGTCGGTGGCCCAGATCACCCCGGCGAAGCGCCGCTCAGCGGGCACCCGGTTCAGCATGGCCGGGGCCAGCGCCTCGTCCCAGCACAGCACAACCCGGTCGGCGATCGTTCGCGCCGCGCGCGGCGCCCGCAGGGTCCGGGTACTGAACTGTCGGGCCACCCGGCCCAGCGGAGCGACCTCGACCGCCTCGACCCCGCTGACCCGATGACCAGCGCCGCTGACCCGCTGGCCGGCCGCGGTGCGCTCCAACCCATCCAGGCCGTAGGGCCAGCGCCCGGGAATCGGCCCGGCCTCGTTCCGCTCGGTCCACCAGGCAACACCCCGGCCGGCGGGCAGGGCGACGACGAGCTGCATCCTCAGGCCCCCGGCCGACGGTCGACACCCGATCCCGCGGTGGTCGGATCGAGCGCTGCTACCGGCTGGTCAGCCTGCTCGGCCTGCTTGGCCAGCCCGGCCGCCACCCGGCGCCGCAGGTCGCCCCGGACGTAGAAGGAGTTGGCAAACACCTGGCAGACCAGCACGCCGACGAACGAACCGATCACCGGTCCGGGCGCCCCCAACCAGAGGGCCAGCACCCAGGACAGGCCCAGGTTGAGCGGCACCATGGCCAGGATCGCCCAGGCCTGGAAGCGCAGGCCGCGGGCGTCGGTCATGTACATGCCGAGCGGGTACTTCGCGGCCTGGCAGATCATCAGCAGCGAGAAGGCGACCATCATCAGCAGGCTGACCGTGATCTGGCCGTCCGAGGCGAGTTGGGCCAGCGGGCGGGCGACCAGCGAGATGCATACGCAGCAGAACAGCCCGACCCCACCGAAGGCGAAGGCGATCCGGGTCGGCGACTGGGTGGTGTCGTTGGTGGCCCGGGCACGGGCGAAGATAGGCCACAGCGCGACGCCGGCGGCGTTGGTCACCTGCCAGACCGGGTTGTACATCTGAAACGCCAGGTTGTACTGGGCCAGGGCACCCACCGTCGAGACGTGACTGAGGATCAGCCGGTCGGTCTGCATGGCCACCGGCAGCGCGATCATCTGGATCAGCATCGGCCACGCGACGTCGAAAATCCGCCCGCCCCGGACGGTCCGCAGCCGGACCGCTTCCCGGACCGAGTCCCACAGCTGCGGTGAGATCTTCCGGCCGGCGACGACCGCGCAGCAGATCGAGAGGACCAGGGTGACCAGATAGGGCACCACCGCCAGGAACGGACCACCGGGCAACTTGAACACGACCATCACCAGCACGGCCAGTAGCACCACCGGCGTCTGCAGGCCCAGCAGCAGGATGGTCACATGGTTGCGGCCGGTCGCGCTCAGGATCCGCTGCCCGATACCGAACGGGATGCCGAGTCCGATCAGCACCAGACAGAGTGCCGCGGCCAACGAGCCCGCGCCCGGAATCAGTCCGTCACCGAGCAGGGTCGGCCAGGCGCCCAGCATGCTGATGCCGATGCTGACGAAGGCGACCACGAACGCGGCGCTGACCGCGATCCGGATGGAGGAGATCAGCACCGCGCGGACGTGCGGATCCGTTTGAGGTTCGCCGGACTGGCCGACCGCGTTCATCACGGCGGCCGAGATGCCGAGGTCGGCGAACGGTAGCAGGCCGGCGATACCGATCAGCAATCCGTACTGCGCGTAGGCGGCGGGGCCGAAGTTCTGCACGATCAGTCGGGTCGAGACGATGCCCAGGATGGCGCTGACCGGCAGGATGGTCATCCGGGTCAAGGCGCTGCGACCGACCGACTTGGCAACGCCGGACTGACTGCCCGACCTGAGCCGGGAAAGCCACGCAGGCCTCAGCATAGTTTCCCTCCCGTGCCGGCCAGATGTCTAGGATTCGTCGACGAGCTCTGCTGAGATTGGCCGGCCGGGCCTTCGATCAGGATTCCGGCCGACGCTGGACGGGTTTGGGGTCATTCCGAAGAGACGGGGCCGGGTGGGACAGCTTGGGCCGCCGGTCTGCCGCGGCCCAGAGACTTAGTGGCCGGGCGTGAGGTGTAGCTGTAGTCGCGGCTGCGGCCCGGCGACTCCTTACGCATGTTGAGCACCGTACCGATCAAGCGGCCCCCGACGTCGGCGAGCGACTGAGCCGAGGACCGGACGGTGCCCCGGGCGGTCTTGCCGTACCGAATCACGAACACCACGCCGTCGGCCAGAGTAGCGATCACCGCGGCGTCGGCCACCGGCTGGACCGGCGGCGAGTCGATGATGATCTTGTCATACCGAGCGCGCACCTCATCGACCAACTCGGCCATCCGCTCGCTGCCCAACAGCTCACTCGGATTGGGCGGAATCTCTCCGCTGGACAGAAAATGCAGGTTGCTCGAGTTCCACTGCTGGACCGCCTCGGCCAGTCCGACCTGACCGACCAGCACGTTGCTCATCCCGGTCCGTTGCTCCACACCGAGCAATTTCGAGGCGGACGGCCGGCGCAGGTCCCCGTCGATCAACAGCACCTGCTGTCCGTCCTCGGCCAAACTGATGGCCAGGTTGACCGAGGTGAGCGACTTACCCTCCTGCGGGGTGGCCGAGGTGACCAGCAGGACACCTGCCCGTTCGCCGGCGTCGATGAAGCGCAGGCTGGTCCGGAGCCGGCGGTACTCTTCGGCCCGGATCGAGGTGGCCGCCTCGCCGACCACCAACGGCGACTTCTTGCTCGCCGAGTCGGCGAGGATGGACCCGATCAGCGGCGCGCCGACCAGCTCTGCGGCGGCCTCACCGGTCCGGACGCTCTGGTCAAGCAGGGTGCGGAGAACGGCGATCAGCACGCCGAGCACGAGTCCGACTCCGATTCCGATCGCCCCGTAGGTCGGCAATCGTGGAGCCACCGGTCCGCTGGACGGGTTCGGCCCGGAGGTGACGTTGACCCTGACCACGTCGGACTGACGGCCCGAGTTGTCGAGGGTGTCGACCAGAGCGGGGAAGGCGGTTGCCATAGCGTTCGCAATCTGGGCCGCCCGGTCGGCGGAGGTGTCGGTGACCGTCGCCGTCACCAAGACCGTACTAGCCTCCGCGCTTGCGCTGATCGTTCCCGCAACTTCGGCAGTCGGCAGACCGGTCTGTTGACCAACCTGCTCGGCGAGTCGATCGCTCTGCAGGAGCTCGACGTAGGAAGCAACCCGGTTCTGTGCAAACTGGCCCGCCGACTGGGCGTTCCCGCTGTCCTCGATCGGGGTGGAGACGTAGAAGGTGACCACATTTGCGTATTGCGGGGTGGCGAAGGAGAAGGCCAGGTAAGCCCCGACGGCGCCGAGCAGTCCGAGACCGACGATGATCAGCCAGTTCTTGAGCAGGGCGGTCAGATAGGCCCGTAGATCCATTCGGTTTGTTACCTTCCGCGTCCAGGTACCCGAAGCGCACCGGGGGGTGAGGTACCGCCACGGCGAATCTTCGTGAACGCCGACAAGCAATTCTAAACTACAATTCCTCTTGGCGCCCCAGAGAGGACTGCCGGCGCGTTGAGGCGCACGTGCGCCGGCACGAATTCGGGCAAGAGCAGGCGCCGGCGTGGGGTGCCACTGTGGGAAGGAGAGCGGTGAACCCGTTCGGCTGGGCGCTCCACGGCATTGTCCGCACCGCCCACCAGGCCGTCCCCCGGCTTGCTTTCGACCGGGTCCGCAGCTACGAACTGGTCAGGACGGCTCACCTCGAACGGGCCCGGGACTTTGCCCCGGCTTCGATTCTCTACGGCGGTCGGCGCTACGACTTCGACGACGAATTGGCCGACCCACTCGATCTCCACCGGTGCGGACCGCTCGGGCTGGTGGCGATCCTGTGGACCAACCGGGTAGCCGCTCTCGAGATCAACGAGCCGCTGCAGTTGTCCGGTCTGCCGCGGGCCGCGCTGGCCGTGGCCGCGGTCCGGCTCGCTGATCGGGCTCGTCGGCGGCACACTCGGATCGGCAGCTACGCGATCGAGAATCTGGACCCGTTCGCTCTCCGCCCGGCGCGCCGTCGCTCTCGGCTCCGCCGCTCGGGTGAGGCGCTGCTGAGCCGTCAGATCAGCCGTCGACTGGACCGGATCGCCTACGGCACCGAGGGCGCCCGGAGGTTGTACGAGCAGCGGCTCGGCGACGCACTGACCGCTGCGGAGGCCGAACCGTTCCCGGCTGTTCCCGCTCCGTGCGGGTGTCCCGCCGGCGAGACCGAGCCGGAGCTGGTCCTGTACGTCGGTGCGCTGCACCGGCGCAAGGGCGTCCTCCAACTGCTGGACGCGTGGCCGCACGTTCTGACCGCCCGCCCGGGCGCCCACCTGGTGATCGTCGGCAAGGGCGAGCTGGAAGACGAGGCCCGGTCCCGAGCCGCCGAGCTCAACCTGGTCAAACGTGGCAGCGTCGAACTGATCCTCGATCCGCCCCGGCCGGAGATCCATCGGCTGCTGCGTCGGGCCGCCACACTGGTGTTGCTCTCCCAGCCGACGGCCCGCTGGCGCGAGCAGGTCGGACTGCCGATCGTCGAGGGCCTCGGTCACGACTGCCGGGTCGTCGCCAGCAGCCAGACCGGTCTGGCCGACTGGCTCAGCGATCACGGCCATCCGGTGCTCGAACCCGAGGCCGGGCCCGAGGAGCTGGGTCGAGCGGTCGCGGCGACACTTGAGGATCGATGGGAGGCCGGCTCGGTACTCGCGCAGCTGCCGGAGACCGACGGGCGGCGTGCCGCCGACGATTGGCTGATGCAGACCCCCGATCCCCGCTCTGCACAGGCCGACTCAACACGGGCCGACTCAACGCTGGCCGACTCAACGCTGGCCGACTCAACACTGGCCGACTCAACACGGGCCGACTCAACACTGGCCGACTCGGTCGACGCCGGATGAGTCTAATCAGTCGCCCGGCCAGCAGGCAGCCGATCGTCGACGACTCGCACGATCCGCGCGGGCACGGCTGGCGCGTGCTCGAACAGGCAGTCTGCCTGTTCACCCTGGCCCTGCTCGGTTGGCGGGGGGTCTTCCACTACCAGACCAGCTATGGCGTGCTGGTGGGCTTGGCGCTGCTGCCGGTCTGGCTCGGCCGGGTCCGCCAGTTCAGCGGCGGAGCGGTCTTTCTCGGCGCCGGCGTCCTCGCCTTGGTCGGCGGCGGTGTGCTGGCCGGTCTCGCCGGGCGCTCGGGCCGGACGGTCGGGCTTGACCAGTTCCTCTCCGACAGCGGCCTGGTCCTGGTACTGCTGGTCGGTGTCGGAGTGATGCTCTGGGGCCGGACCATCATGTCCCGGGGAATGGTGGCGGCGAGCTTCGGCATCGGGGTCGGCGTCCGGCTGCTGCAGAGCGGTCTGGAAAGCGACAACGTCTGGAAGTTCGGCCTAGCCATCCCGCTGACCGTGCTGGTGCTGACCTTCACTGATCGACTGCGACACGCCCGCTGGACGCTAATCGCCCTGCTGGTGCTGGGCGCCATCTCGGCGACCCACGACTCCCGCTCGCTGTTCGGTACGTTCGCGCTGGCCGCGGTGCTGATCGTCTGGCAGTTCCGGCCGAGCCGGATGGGCCGGGGGGTGGCCTGGATCTGGACGGTGGTGCTGGGGCTGGCCGTGGCGGGGGCCATCTACAACCTGGCCGCCTCACTATTGGTCGATGGCTACTTCGGCGCCGAGGCGCAATCTCGAAGCCGGCAACAGATCCAGGAGGCGGGCTCACTGATCCTCGGAGGTCGGCCAGAGATCGCCGCGACCCGGGCCCTGATGGCCCACGACTTTGCCGGCTTCGGCTTCGGCGTCAGTCCGAACGTGACCGACGTGGCCGCGGCCAAGACCGGGATGCTGGCGATCAACTATGACCCGGAGAACAACTACGTCAACACCTACATGTTCGGCGGTCACGTCGAGCTGCACTCCAGCGTTGGAGACCTGTGGGCCCGGACTGGCGTCCTCGGGCTGGTGTTCGCGCTGGTGATCGCGATCCTGGTCGCCCGCGACCTGGCCGACTCGCTGCACCGCCGCGAAGCTGCCGGATTGGTCGTCTTCTTCAGCTGCTACACCGGCTGGAACCTATTCTTCAGCCCGCAGTTCTCGGCCATCCCGACGCTGACCCTGACCCTCGGGCTGGGAATGATCGCGATGCCGTCGGCGCTGTCCCGACTCGGTCCGCGGGCGACGCAGCTGGCCACCCGACCGGGCGCGATGGTGATCACCGAGCGTCGGCGGGGCGACTCGCTACTGTCGCCGACTTCGCCCGTCGCGTCCGGCGACCAGGCGGACCAACCCGGCCAGCGATCCGTTCACGGCCGAGCCCAACGTCGACGGTGAGGTCAGGATCTGTCGCCTGCCGCCGCGCAGCAGGATCTGGACGCTTTCGGCCGGGGTGTGGAGGGCCCAGCGCAGCCGACCGCGGCCGTCAAGGTGCTGGACGGCGTACTCGAGCCGGTTACGGCAGTTGTAGAAGTAGTAGGTGGTGGAGCGGGCCCGGGAGCGCTGCTCGCCGTGGGTCGCCCCTTCGTCGTGCACGACCACCAGATCATTGCGGATGCAGAGCCGGCCACCCGCCTCGACGCAGCGCTGGGAGAAGTCGACGTCCTCCCAGTAGAGGAAGTATCGCTCGCTCCAACCACCGGCCGCCCGCCACAACTCGAGGCTGAACGCCATGCATGCCCCGCTGATCCAGTCCCGAAGCCTCGGCTCCTCCGTCGATCCGTCGGGATACAGCTTGGCGGGGGTGTCCGGTCCCGGCCGGGGACGCGACCGCATTCGGCCCGTTCTCAGGTCGACCCGGCTGCCGTGGAAGTAGGGTGTGCCGGCCGAGGTGACGATCCGCGGTGAGATCAGGGTCATCGGTTCGGTCCGCAGCTGGTCGGCCAGCGCGCGGGCGGTCGCACCGGTCAGCACCGCGTCCGGGTTCACCAGCAGGATCTGGTCAAAGCCGCGGCCGCCGGCAGCCCGGATGCCGGCGTTCACGGCTGCCCCGAAGCCCAGATTCGCCGGCTCGGCCACCAGCTGCCAGTCATGCTCGCGGCAAACCGTCGCGATGGCCACCCGCTCGGTCTCGGAGTGGAAGTTGTCGACCACGATCACCTCCGCAACCGCGGCCACCGGGTCGTCCTCGCCTTGCAGGTTGGTCTCGATCAGGGCGTGGGAGCCGAAGTTGACCACCACCACGACCGGGCCTGCCACGACGGAGCGCTGCCCGTCCGGCCCCAGGTTCACCCCGCGTTGCCCTTGAAGACGGCGATGGTGGTGTCGGCCGAGACGGTGAGGCTCACCGTGATCGGGTTGCGCTGCCCCTTGGGCACCACGAACACGTAGGTCCCGGCGGCCGACGAGCCGGCCTTCGCCGAGCCGGTCAGCGGCTTGGCCGGCGAGCTGGTGATCTCGCTGGCCGGGTTGCCGTTCGCGCCGAGCACGGTGACCACCACGTTGCTCAGGTCGAGGACCGAGCCGGAGTTGTTGGTCACCATGACCCTGAAGATCACCGAGTTACCGGAGATCTCGCCGGGGTACTTCGCGTTCACCTGGGCGGACCGGATCGAGGTGAGGACGGCGGTGACCTTCGGCGCCACCGTCGAGTTGGCCTGGGTGAGCTTCTTGGTCGGGGCGTTCGTCTTCTGCGTCCGGCTGGGCACGGTTGACGCGGTCGAGCCGGCGCTCGGCTTCGTCGTGGCTGCCCTCGCGGTCGGCTTGGAGCTGCTCGCCGTTTGGCTGGTGCTTCCTGTTCCGCTGGCACTGGCCGAACTGCTGTTGGTTGCAGAACTGGCGGTGGTCGCCGAGCTGGTCGGGCCGGCCCCGGTTGTGCCCGGCGCACTGGTGGTGGCGGCACCCGTGGGCGAGGCAGCTGTGCGGCCGGGGGCCGACGAATCGGTGGAGCTCGAGCAACCGGCGATCAGCATCGACCCGAGGACGAGCGCCGCGATACCACCGCCGGCGATCTTTCGGTTGACGTGCCGTCCTGCTGCCTGCGTGCCCATCACATGCCCTTCTCGTCGTCTCATTTTCATCGTCCCACGGATGGAACACGGGTCGGCCAGCTCAGCTGACCGACCCGTGAACGATTGCCGTGATTCCCCTCAGCTACCCAGCGCGCGGTTACTCACTGCTTGACGGCGGAAAAATTGTCCACCGACAGGCTGATCGGCACCGTTGTCGTGTTGCTGGTGGTGCTGGCCCGCACACCGACCCCGCCGGCCGAAGTCAGTGCCGAGTTCGAGTCGGTCACCGAGATCTGGTTGGCGCCCGGTTCGGTCGAGCCGACGGCCCAGACCTTGCCGGTGAGGGTGGCGGTCGAGGTACCGGAGACGGTGAACTTGGCCCGTAGCTTGGCGTTCGCGCTGTAGGTCAGGTTGCTGATCGCCACCTCCTTGATCACCACCTCAGAGTTGTTGACCGTGGTGCCCTCGGCCAGGTGGACCGTGTTGTCCGACCGGTAGATCACCTTCAACCAGTAGAAGGTGTTTCCGGACTTGCGAGCCAGCAGGCGAGTGGCCACGCCCGAGCCGTTCGGGATCTTGTCCACGCTGGTGTCGCCCGTCACCACCACGTTGGCGGCGCTGACCGTGTCGAGCGCGGCCATGTCGGTGCTGTTCGTGCCCAGCTTCATGGTCCCGACGCCGCCGGCGGTGGCGAAGTTGCTGTTCCCGCCGGTAAGCACCCAGGTGCCGCCGGTGTCCGCGGTCCCCCAGCCGGAGCTGGTGGAGCGGGTGAAGGTGTCGTTGGCCACCGTCGGCGAGGTCGGCGTGGTCGGTGCGGTCACCGTGACCGACTTCGTCACCGTGTTCGTCGCACCGGAGTTGTCGGTCACCGTCAACTTCACCGAGTAGCTGCCGGCCGCAGCATAGGTGTGGCTGGTCGTCTGCCCGGTCCCGGTGGCGTTATCGCCGAAGTCCCAGGCATAGGAGGCGACCGTGCCATCCGGATCAGACGAACCCGACCCGTCGAAGGACGCCTTCAGATCCACACTCGTCGAGCTGAACGACGCCGTCGGAGCCACGTTCGACTTCGCCACCGTGACCGACTTCGTCACCGTGTTCGTCGCACCGGAGTTATCGGTCACCGTCAACTTCACCGAGTAGCTGCCGGCCGCAGCATAGGTGTGGCTGGTCGTCTGCCCGGTCCCGGTGGCGTTATCGCCGAAGTCCCAGGCATAGGAGGCGACCGTGCCATCCGGATCAGACGAACCCGACCCGTCGAAGGACGCCTTCAGATCCACACTCGTCGAGCTGAACGACGCCGTCGGAGCCACGTTCGACTTCGCCACCGTGACCGACTTCGTCACCGTGTTCGTCGCACCGGAGTTATCGGTCACCGTCAACTTCACCGAGTAGCTGCCGGCCGCAGCATAGGTGTGGCTGGTCGTCTGCCCGGTCCCGGTGGCGTTATCGCCGAAGTCCCAGGCATAGGAGGCGACCGTGCCATCCGGATCAGACGAACCCGACCCGTCGAAGGACGCCTTCAGATCCACACTCGTCGAGCTGAACGACGCCGTCGGAGCCACGTTCGACTTCGCCACCGTGACCGACTTCGTCACCGTGTCGGTCGCACCCTGGTCGTCGGCCACGGTCAGGGTGACCGAGTAGGTGCCGGCCGCCACGTAGCTGTGCTTCGGCGTGGGTCCATTGTCGGTGCTGTTATCGCCGAAGTTCCAGGCGTAGGAGGCGACCGTGCCATCCGGATCAGAAGAACCCGACCCGTCGAAGGACGCCGTCAGATCCGCCGCGGTCGAGGTGAACGACGCCGTCGGTGGCTGGTCCACGGTGATCGTCACCGTCTTGGACGCGGTCGCCTTGGCGCCGGAGTTGTCGGTCACCGTAAGGGTCACCGGGTAGCTGCCGGACTTGGCGTAGGGATGGATGATCGTGGCCCCGGTGCCCGTGGTGCCGTCCCCGAAGTCCCAGACGCTGGACTGGATCGTCCCGTCGGGGTCGTTGCTGGCCGAGCCGTCGAAGGAGCAGGTGCCGTTCTGGCAGCTGGTGGTGAACGAGGCGGTCGGCGGCGCGTTCACGGCCGCCGGCGAGGCCTGATAGTGGGTCTTGACCTGCTGCGCGGTGAGCGCGGTCGGGTAGACCGCGACCTCGTCGATGGAGCCGTTCAGGAAGGCGCTGTCGCCACCCCAGTCGCTGTCGCCGCCGACCCTCCAATAGCCGTTGTAGGACTGCGCTCCGGTCTGGGCGTTGGTGGCGACAACGGCGCCGTCGACGTAGAGCTTCATCCCGTCGCTGCCCTGCGTGGCCACCAGGTAATGCCAGCTGCCGTCGTTGTAGCTGTTCGGCGAGGTGGCGGTGTTCAACTGTCCGGTGTAGGTGCCGAAGGTCAGCTGGCCGGAGTTCTCCATGTAGACGTGCCGGTCGTAGTTGCCCGAGCGGCCGCTCTGCTGGTCGCCGAAGCCGATCAGCTTGCCACCTGAGGAGGTGGTGGTGTTGAACCACAGTTCCTCGGAGTAGGTCGACGGACCGGCCTGGGCCTTGGTCGAGGAGATGGTGGCGTCGGAGCCGTTGAAGGAATCCGCGGTTCCCGGGGCGACCGGGCTCGAGGTGCCGTAGCTCACACCACCGGAGGCCACACCCGGTTGCCGGTTGACCCCGGAGTCGGCGATCGCCGGACCTGAGCTGTCGTTGAGCCGCCAGAAGAGCGTCGGATTGTCGTTGTAGACCGTCGCGCCGTAGCTGTCTTGCGGCTGGGCCGGCACGCTGGTCGTGTACCCGCCGAGCGCGTAGTGGTTGCGGATCTGAGTGACGCTGAGCGCGGTCGGGTAGATCGCGGTCTCGTCGATGTCGCCGGTGAATGCGGAGTTGGAGCCCGCGTTAGGCCAGCCGGCCAGGTTGTCCGCGCCGAGCCGCCAGTAGCCGGGGTAGGACTGAGCCCCGGTGGTGGAGGCGTCGGTGCCCTCCTGGACGCCGTCGACGTAAAGGTTCATGCCGGCCGGTGAGAGCTCGGCGACCACGTAGTGCCACTGGCCGTCGTTGAACGTCTCGGGCGTGGTCAGGGTGCGGACGCCGCCGGGGTAGACCCCGAAGGTGAGGTGCCCGGTGTTGTCCATGTAGACGTGCCGGTCGTAGCTGCTGGAGCTGCCGCTGGCCGAGCTGCCGAAGCCGATGATCTTGCCGCCGGTGGTGCTGGTGGTTCGGATCCAGGTCTCGGCGGTGAAGGTCTGTGGGCCGGTAGTCGCGGTGGTCTGCCCGGTGCCGGTGGCGTTGGTGAAGTTCGCCGACCCGTTGGAGTCACCGATCAGTGCGCCGCCGGAGTTGGCATTGACGCCGGAACCCGTGGTCAGGTTGTTGCCGCTGGACAGGTCGGCCATGGTCGAGCTGGTCGAGTCGTCCAGCCGGTAGTAGTTGACCGCACCGTCGTTGAGCACGGTCTGGCTGTACTGGCCGAAGGTGCCACTGGTCGGTGTGGTCACCGAGACGTAGTCGCTGGTGGTGCCGTTGCCGTTCGGGTCGGAGACCAGGATCTTGTACTGATAGGTGGTGCCCGGCTGCAGCGAGGTGTCGGTGTAGCCCTGCCCCGGCAGCTGCCAGAAGGTGGACTGCACGGTGCGGGTATTGACCGGCTTGGTGGTGCCGAGATCCTTGCGGATCACCTGGTAGGTCAGGTTGCGGTCGTCGCGATCCCAGTTGGCCGGCCAGGTGACGCGGACGGCGTTGCTGCCGAGGGCCTTCAGGCTCGGGTTGGTGACGCCACCGAGCTGGGTGACGCCGGAGGTGTTGGCTCCGGCCACGGTCGAGGGGCCGAAGCGCACCAAGCCGTACTGGGCCTTGCCGTTTAGCGACGGGAACTCCCCACCCGCCGAGAGGTAGGTGCCGTTACCGGTCAGGCTCCAGACGGCCTGATCCTGGTTGGTGACGGTGCCGATGGTGAACTGCGGGAACCAGTAGACGGTCGAGGGTGCGGGCTGACCGGCGAAGTCGCCGTAACCGTTGCCCAGGCCCCCCTGGCTGTTGGCCTGCACGGTCTGGGTGGCGGCCTTGGTGAAGGCCATCGCCCGCCAGGCGTAGCGCGGGTTGTGCTCGGGGAAGCTATTGATGTTGGCGCAGTTGTGGGCGTGGCCGGCGTTGTAGACCACGTTGTTCATGCTGTAGGAGGCGTAGGTGTCACCGTGACAGTCGTCCAGCCAGACGATCGAGCCGTCGCTGGCCTTCATTGCGAAGATGCCCTCGAAGTTGCCGGTGCCGTAGTTGAAGGACGAGCCGTAGACCGTGTCGTTGTCAACGCTGAGGCTGTAGGTGCCGGATTGGGTGTTGCCATTCTTGACCACCTGGTTTGCCGCCCACGGCTGAACCGCGCCGGTGCCAGCGTCCAGAGCGGTGATGCCCTGCTGGGCCGAGCCACTGACGTTTTGGAACTTGCCGCCGATGACCACCTTGGTGTTGTCCGGGCTCATCACCATCGCGTCGATATCGTCGTCGGCGGTCGGCGCCCAGGTGGTGAGGGCGCCGGTGCTTGCACTGAACGCGGCCAGCCGGGTCCGGCCGACGCCGTCGGCGGTGCTGAAGTAGCCGCCGGCGTAGACCGTACTGTTCGTCGCGGCGAGGCCGGTGACGGTGGCGTCGGTGCCGGCGTTGAATGAGGAGATCACCGCGCCGGTCCGAGCGTCGAGGGCAACGATCCGGCTCTCCGTCACTCCGCCGACGGCGACGAAGTCGCCACCGATGTAGACCCGGGTCTTGTCGGGGGAGACTGCGATCGCCTTGATGGTGCCCTTCACGTTCGGGTCGAAGCCGGTGACCAGGTTCCCGGTGGTGATGTCGTAGGCGAGCATGTTGTTCCGGGCGGTGAGGTTCGTACCCTTCGCGGCGCCGGCCGGGCGGGCGTTGGAGAACTGACCGCCGACGTAAACCGTGTTGCCGATGGTCGTCTGGGCCCAAACGATGCCGCTGTCGATCTGCACCGTGGGCAGCGGGGCCGCGGTCACCGTGCTGGTGTCCCGGTCGACGACCGGTGCGGTCGAGCCGGTGCTGGATCCGGCGGGAGTGTCGGCCGAGGCGGTCGAGACACCCAGAGTGAGGCCAGCGCTCAACCCGGTCGCGACGGCCACCGCAAGGGCGGTGGAAACGGACAGGACACGCCTAGCCCGTGACAATTGCTGCATGATGTGTAATCCCCCGAGTCGTCAGCGAAGCCTCCCCATAAGGCTTGCGGTGTCTTTCAACCGCCTGCTGATGTAATCACTGTAAACGAGGAGCCTCAGGTTGACCCAAAGTTTCAGCGAAGTTCACTGATCAACGGCTTCAGCGTTGGCCCATACTCCTGCGCCTGTGCCGCGAAGTTGTCTCTGACCAGGTGTTTCATTTCCAGTCCGGGCTTCGGGGTGCCATCGACCGTAGGCACCTGACGTTAGCCTGAGAAGAGCGTTTAGAAATCCTGAGGGTCGACCACTTTTGCACCTATTCGGAGCCCGGCCCCCCATGGATTGGTCCGGCCTGACGGGGCCCGCCACTCGACTACGGAACGGTGATCGAAAGGTAATCGCTGTAGGTACCCGGGGTGGTGTCATTCGGGTCATATTCGTATACCCGGTAGCGGTAGGTCTGTCCCGAGACCACCGAGGTGTCGGTGAACGAGAGCTTCGTCAGCTGCCAGAACGTCGAGGCCCGGGTCTGGACGCTGATCGGCGCCGTCAACCCCAGGTCGGAGCGGACAAGCTTGTAGGTCAGGTTGCGGTCGTCCCGGTCCCAGTTGGTCATCCAGTCGACCTTGACCGCCTGGACGGGCGCCGCCGCAGCGAGGTCCCCGGAAGGATTGTCCGACGGTGCGTCGGGCGGTGTCGCCGACAAGATCGGCGACGCTGGCGGGGTGACCAGGCTCACGGTCGGGTTGGTGACGCCACCGAGCTGGGTCGGGCCGGAATCCGCGTCGGGAGCGCCCGCGGTCGGGACCGCGAACCGGACCAGTCCCTGCTGGGCGTGCCCGTTCACTGCCGGGAACTCACCCGCGGCGACCAGATAGTTGCCGTTGCCGGTCAGGCTCCAGACCGCTTGGTCCAGCCCGGTCACCGTGCCCACGGTGAACTGCGGAAACCAGTACACGATGGACGGCGCCGGCTGTCCGGCCCAGTTGGCGTAGCTCGGCCCGAGCTGATTGTTGGTGGCCACTGTGCCCCCGACGGACTTGGTGAAGGCCATCGAGCGCCAATTCCACCTCGGGCTGTGCTCTCCGAAGCCGCCGATATTGGCGCAGGTGTGGGTGTGGCCGGCGTCGTAGACGACGTTGTTCATGCTGTAGACGGTGTAGGTGTCGCCATGGCAGTCCGCGAGCCACTTGACCGATCCGGTGGTCGTCATGGCCACGATGCCCTCGAAGTTGCCGGTGCCCCAGTCCCAGTTGCTGGCATAGATCGTGTCGCTGTCGGCGCTCAGGCTGTAGATCCCGGACTTGGCGTTGCCGTTGTGGATCAGTTTGTTCACCGGCCAGGCGATCAGGGCGCCGTTGCTCGCCGCGACGGCCGAGATACCCTGCGCCGGCACGCCGTTGACCTTGGTGAATCGGCCGCCGATGACCACCGTGGCCCGATTCGGGGTGAGCAGCAACGCGTTGGGCTCGTCGTTCACCGACGGCGCCCAGCGGCTCAGCATCCCGGTGGCGGCGGAAAAGGCGGCCAGCCGGCCGCGCGGGGAGGCGGACGGACCAGCGGTGCTGAAGTTGCCGGACACGTACACCGTGCCGTTGGTGGCGGCGATACTCGTCACCTCACCGTTCAGGCCGGCGGCGAACGTGGTGATCAGCTTGCCGGTGGCAGTGCTGTAGGCGGCGATCCGGCTGCGGCTGACGCCGTCGGCGGTGGTGAAGTCGCCGCCGGCGTAGATCCGGGACTTGTCCGGGGAGGCGACGACCACCTTGACCTGTCCGTTCAGTTTCGGAGCGAAGGAGGTGATCAGCGCGCCGGAGGTGACGTCGTAGGCCAACAGGTTGCTGCGCGGGGTCTCCTTGCTGCCCCTGGGCGATCCGGCCGGCCGGGCGGAGGTGAACGAGCCGCCGACGTAGACGGTGTTGCCGACCACAGCCTGGGACCAGGCGATGCCGTTGATCTGGGTGGTGGGCAGCGCGAGCGCGCTGACCGTCTGTGCGCTGCGGTCGACGACGGCAGGCGTTGCCGCCGCGGCGCGGGACCCGACGAACGCCGGGCCGACGACCGTCATCCCGTTCACCAGGGCGACCACCATCAGCACTCGCAGCGACCATAGGGCGCGTCGCCCTGACGGTGCCCGGCGTCCCCCGACACCACGAAACATAGTGAGATCCCCCGAAGAAAAAGTCATCGACCCGTGCCTTCCTAGGCCGATAGTGGCAGAACCCGGCCCCGATCCGTGGGCTCCGCCCACGAACAATAGGGAGCCAAGCTCAGGACAGCGCACGGATCAGCCAAAGATCTGGCCCGAGATCCTGCTCAGTGGGCCTCGGCAAGTCCAAACCCCGGCAGCGGCCCGGAAGCCGGCAAACAAGCCGAACGCGAGTTGGGTGCCTCCGTGATGCTGCCCAACCCTAGATCAATCTTTATCTCTTTCACGGTCTGGGCCTTCTCATTCTTGACCCCGACCTGTTGTCATTGTCCGGTGAGTTCGGCAGAACAGGTGGGGCGCAGCGTCGATGCGACGCCGACCGAGGGCTCCGACCCGGCTCGGAATCCCGGTGTCGGCTCGGACCCGCTCGGGCCCCGCTGCGATACCCTGCCCCCGCTGAGCGTGTCGGAGCAGGTGCCGGTAGCCGCCCCGAACCTCGCCCCCACACCCACCGGCGAAGACAGATCTGGAGACCTTTCGTTGTCGAAGACCGTCCGGATTTTGGGAACGCACGGCGTGCCCGCCGCCTACGGGGGCTTCGAGACGGCCGCCGAGAACGTCGGCCTGCACCTGGCCGCTGCCGGGTGGCGGGTCGTCGTCTACTGCCAGACCGAGGGTCATGGCCCGATCACCACCGACACCTGGCGGGGTCTGGAGCGGGTTCTCATCCCCGTCGACCTGCCGGGCTGGCGAGGCACCTCGAAATTCGATCTGCTCTCGATTCGGCATGCGGCCCGACACCGCGACGTCTGTCTCACCTTCGGCTACAACACCGCGGTGTTCAACCTGATCCAACGGGTGAAGGGGATCCCGCTAGGTGATCAACATGGACGGCATCGAGTGGTCGCGCAAGCGTTGGGGCCTGGCCCGGCAGGCGATCCTCTACGTCAACGAACGGATCGCCTGTCTGGTCGGGAAATTCGCTGATCGCCGATCACCCCAAGATCGAGGTCTACCTACGCCGCAAGGCACCGGCCCGCAAGATCACCACGATCACCTACGGCGCCGACGCCGTCGAGTCCGCACCGACCGCTCCGGTCGACTGCCCTCGGCCTGGAGCCGGGGCGCTACCTCACCTTGATCTGTCGCCCGATCCCGGAGAACTCGATCCTGGAGTTGGTCCGTGGCTTCTCGCGCCCGGCCGCGCGGAGTGAAGCTGGTGGTGCTGGGCAGCTATCTGCCGGAGGTCGACCCCTACCACCGCGAGGTGCTGGCCGCGGCCGGCGACGACGTGGTCTTCCCCGGGGCGATCTACGACCCGGAGCAGGTCGCGGCGCTGCGATTCCACTCGCGGATGTACTTGCACGGCCACACCGTCGGCGGCACCAACCCCTCGCTGGTCGAGGCGATGGCGGCCGGCAATCCGGTGCTGGCTCACGACAACGCCTACAACCGCTGGGTGGCCGGCGACGGCGCCGTCTACTTCGGCGACGCGAGCGACGTCGCGGAGCGGCTTGATGCGATTCTGGACGACCCACAGCGGCTGCGCGCCATGGGCGAAGCAAGCCGAGCCGCCACCGCACCGAATTCACCTGGGAACACATATCGCGGCCAATACGAGACGTTGATCGCCGCCCAGGCCGGTCGCGTCCTGTACCCCCAATCGGAGCCCATCATGATCAGAGTGGCCATCGTCGGACTCGGCAAGATGGGCCTGTCCCACCAGTCGATCCGGGCGCCATCCTGACGTCGACCTGGTCGGCGTCTGCGACTCGAGCGGTTACGTCCTCGGCGTGCTCGAAGAAGTACACCGGGGTGCAGACCTACACCGACCTGGATCAGATGCTGGACGAGGCCGAGCCGGACGCCCTCGTCGTCGCCACCCCATCCCGGCTGCACGCCGGCATGGTCCGAGCGGCGCTCGACCGCGACATCCACGTCTTCTGCGAGAAGCCGTTCACCCTGGACACCGGTCGAGGGCGACCGAGCTGGCGGCGCTGGCCGCACGAACGAGGCTGGTCACCCAGGTCGGCTACCACAACCGGTTCGTCGGCGCCTTCGCCGAAGTGAAGCGGCTGCTCGAGCAGCGGGCGATCGGTGACGTCACGCACGTGCTGGCCGAGGCCTACGGCCCGGTCGTGCTCACGCCCGCAGGGCGGCACCTGGCGGAGCAAAAGTTCCGAAGGCGGCGGCTGCCTCTACGACTATGCGGCCCACCCGATCAACCTCGTGAACTGGTACCTGGGTGAGCCGTCGGGCGTCGGGGGGGACGGTGCTGAACCGGATCTTCTCCCGTGAGATCGACGACGAGGTTTCCTCGACGCATGTACTACCCGGGCGGCACCACCGCCCAAGTCTCGGTCAACTGGTCGGATGAGTCGGTACCGCAAGATGACGACCCGGCTGACGCTGTGGGGCACCCAGGGTCGGATCTTCGCCGACCGGCAGGAGTGCCAGGTCTTCCTACGCGACGACGCGGAGTTGCCGCGGTGTTACCGGTCGGGCTGGAACGTGAAGTACACCACCGAGCTGACCGAGCCGGTCGGCTTCTATCTGCGCGGCGAGGAGTACAGCGCCGAGCTCGACCACTTCGTCCGCCGGGTCGCCGCCGAGAAAACCGAAGGCGAAAACGACTTCGGTTCGGCGGTGGTGACCGACCGCTGCATCGAGATCATGATGAACGACGCCGCCGGTGGTCGGACCGTCGACTTCGGCGGGCCGGCGCACCTGACCGGCGCCCTGCCGGTGGGTACCGGCCGCGTCGGGCTTCCCCGACCGCGACCGGCAGGACCGGTTCGTCGGTTGTTGCGCCGTCTGGTCGGCTGACATGATCCGTCCGGCTGACCGACCGGCCCGTTAGAGCCATCAACCATCCGGAAGTGAAGTGACGACCCAGTGACCAGCTCGGTGACCAGCGCAGCGACCAGCCCGGTGATCATGGACCGACTGCTGTTCGGCGACAACCAGTTCTTCGGCGTCAACCACATGTCGGAGGAGAAGGCCCGGGCGCAGCAGATGCGTTTCCAGGACCTCGGACGCGATCATGGACGTGCTCGACGCCGCCTACGACGAGGGCGTCCGCACCTTCATGTGCACCACCCACGACCGGGTCGGCCGAGATCTGCGACCACGTCCGCGCCAACCCCGAGCGGTACCGCGAGATGACGTTCTTCCCGTGCATGCCGTACGCCCACAAGTACGCCAACGCGGTCACCGAGCACGGCATGATCGGCGCGCTGCGCCGGTTCCTGCCCGACGACCGGGATGCTCGACGCCGCCATGCGGGGCACTCGTCGCTGGCCCGCAAGGACATCGAGGGCCTGATCACCCTGCTGATCGACGCCGAGATGAAGATGTTCCGCGGGTCTGTCCACGCCGGTGGTCTGGATGCAGAACGTGGTCGTCGATCTGCTGCTCGGGCTCGGCTTCGACGACGCGTTCCGGATCTTCGCCGAGCACGTCGCGAGCCGGTACGGCGCCGAGCCCGGGTTCATCACCATGAACCTGCCGATGCTGCTGGACACCCTGGATCGCGGTCGGCGTGGAGAACCCGATCGTCTGCTCGAACATCAACAAGCTCGGGTTCCGGATGTCCGGCGGCGTCGAGGCCTATCGTCGAGGCGCTCGCCGAGCGCCGGTTCCGTGCCGTCGCCATGTCGGTGTTCGCCTCCGGCGCCATTCCCGCCGGCGAGGCCATCGAATGGGTCTGCGCCCAGCCCAACATCGAGTCGATCGTCTTCGGCGCCTCCAGCCGTCGCAACATCGCCAGCACCCGCGCGTTGGTCGACCAGTACTGGAGTGCGCGAGCGTGAGGCAGCCGACGGCCGGCACGTCGACCGTCCTGATCGCCAACCCCGGCGCGGACCTGTACGGCTCGGACCGGATGGTGCTGGAGACCGTCGCGGCGCTCGCCGGGGCCGGTTACCGGGTGATCCTGACCGTTCCCGGGCCCGGACCGCTGATCGAAGCGGCTCAGACGTTCGGCGCCGAGGTGGTCCAGGCTCCGACGCCGATCATCAGGAAGAGCGCGATGCGCCCGCGCGGCCTGGTCACACTTCTGGCCACGACGGCTCGCGCCGTCCTTCCGGGAATTCAGTTGCTACGCCGGACCCGACCCGCCCTGGTGATCGTGAACACCATCACGCCGCCCCTGTGGTTCCCGCTGGCCCGGCTGCTGCGCATCCCCGTGGTCTGTCACGTGCACGAAGGCGAGGCCAGTGCTTCCCGATTGGTCAGGATCGGCTTGGCCACACCGCTGAGGATGGCTGACCGGCTGATCGTCAACAGCACCTTCAGTCTCGCCGTGATCACCGACGTCCTTCCCTCGTTGCGTCATCGCGCGGTGGTGATCTACAACGCGGTGGCCGGGCCGACCACGGTGCAACCAGCCCGCCCGACACCGGAGGCGCCCATCCGCCTCCTGTACGTCGGACGGCTGTCGGCGCGAAAGGGGCCCGACGTGGCCATCCGGTCCATGGCCGTGTTACGGGACCGGGGAGTCGAGGCCACGTTGACCCTGGTCGGCGCGGTGTTTCCTGGCTACGAGTGGTTCCAGCAGCAGTTGGTGGATGAGATCGCCGAGGCTGGACTGGCCGACCGGGTGACCTTCGCGGGTTTCCAGGACGACCGTTGGCCGGCGACTGAGGCCGCCGACATCGTGCTCGTCCCGTCGACCGTGGACGAGCCGTTCGGAAATGTGGCGGTCGAGGCCGGCCTCGCCGCCCGGCCGCAGGTGGTCAGCGACATGAGCGGTCTGCGGGAGGCGGCGTCGGCCATCCGGTCCGCCGTTCGGGTGCCGCCCTCGGATCCGGATGCGATCGCCGACGCCGTGGAAGAGATCGTGACGAACTGGCAGCAATTTCGCCGGTGGGCCTGCGAGGACGCCGAAACACTGCCCGAGCGTTACTCACGACAACGCTATGCCGAAGAGGTCAGCCGGGTGGTCTCGGGCACCCTGCGCGTCCGAGATCCCCAACTCTCTGCGCCATAGAATTCTCCGGCCGCCGTTCACCAAAGACGTTCGATGACAGAGTGCGTTCGATGACATAGTGAAGTAATGCGATCAACGGAATGAGGAATTGCTGCGATGCGTCCGCTTGTCGTCCTGCAGTCGTTCCGCAATCCCCGCTCGACCACCAATCCCTATGTCGTCCAACTCGCCGAGCGGATCGACGCCATGCCCGAGGTCTCGATTCGCTACTGGACGTGGGCCGGCGCCCTCCTCTCCCGCTACGACGTCCTGCACGTGCACTGGCCCGAAGCACTATGGAGCACTCCCTCACCGCTGAAGGGTTTCCTTCGCCAGCTCTTGTACGGTCTCGTGCTGGTGCGACTGCGAATCACTGGGAAACCCCTGGTCCGAACCGTGCACAACTTGGAGCTCCCACAGGGGCTCTCCCGACTCGAGTTACTCTTGCTGCGGCTGACTGAGCGGTGGACCACGTTGCGGGTCGCCATCAACGAGACGACACCGATGCCGCCGGATCAGGCCTGGGCCCTCATCCCCCATGGGCACTATCGCGACTGGTTCGCCTCGCTCGAACCTCGTCGCTCGATCCCGGGCCGAATCACCTACGTCGGACTGATCCGTCGCTACAAGGCCGTCGACCGGCTGGTCCGGGCCTTCGTCCAGGACCAGGAAGAGCTCGCCGACTGCAGCCTGCACATAGCGGGCAAGCCGTCCTCGGAGACCCTGGTCGAGGAACTCCGCGCCCTCGCGGACTCCGATGACCGGATCGACCTTCATTTCGACTTCCTCGACGACGAGCAGTTGGTCGCCGAGGTCTCCGAGGCCGAACTGGTCGTGCTGCCCTATCGGGTCATGCACAACTCCGGGGCGACACTGACGACGCTGTCGCTGGATCGTCCGGTGCTGGTTCCGGACAACTCGACCAATCGAGCCCTTCGTGAGGAGGTGGGCGTCGACTGGCTCTACTGCTTCGTCGGCGAACTCGACGCCCAGACGATCGCCCGCACCCTGCAGGTGGTGCGCGACCGGAAGAACCCTGGCCGGCCCGATCTCAGCCGCCGCGACTGGGCCGACGCAGGCGTCCGCCACCTCGCGGCCTATCGCGAGGCCGTTCAGCTCGCTCGGCGCCGGCCGAGATTCGCTGACCGACGGGGCTGACCGGACGGCGTTCGAATCAGCTCGGATCCCAGCGCCATCGTCGGGCACCGCGTTGGTATTCCAAGTACGTCCACCCGAGCGCCCCGCTGGCCATGCCGATGCCGCGGCAGATGGTCCGGACGCCCCGCGCCCGACGCCCGACGGATCTCGCGAGCACCCCCGAGGAGAACGCGAGCGAGCCGGCAGCGATCCGCAACAAGCCGTTGCCCAGATTCTCCAGCCTTGAGACCCGCCGGATCAGAGCACGGTCGGCCAACGCCAGATCCACCCGGGTGTGGCTGTTGGCGAGGCTGACCGCACGACGCCTGATCCAGCCTCGGTTCAACCGAGCGGCCGGGATCTCCTCGCTCACCCGGGCTTGGGGACACCACACCAATCGACCACCGCGTCGGTGCAGCAGGCGGGTGAAGTGGGAATCCTCCCCGCCGGACAAGGCGAATCTGGGATCGAAGCGCAGGCCCAGTCGATGAACCGAAGCCAGATCTACCAACAGGTTGTTCGTCGCGGCCTCCTCGATCGGGTCGCCGTCGGCCAGGTGGAGCCGGTGACGGCGCTCGAAGAAGCCGCCGGCCACGACCCAGTCGTCGGCGTTGTCGGGAAAATGGGATATCACGGGTCCCGAAACCGCAGCAGCACCGGTGGTGCGTTGAGCGGACACCAGTTCGCGCAACCAGCCCGTCACCGGCTTTTCGTCGTCGTCGATGAACGCCAGCAGAGCATCGCGCGGACTCTCGTCGAGAGCGCGGTTGCGGACGGCAACGACCCCCGCTGTCGGCTCACACACGTATTGCAGCCGGGCGCCCGCTCCCTCACCGAGGAAATCTTTCAGTTCCTCTGTCACGAACCGTGCGCCACCGTCAGGATCGTTGTCGATGATCAAGATCCGGGCGAGCCCGGCGCCATCGTCCAACTGGTCCAGTTCCCGGATCAGCAGTGGCACCAGAGCGGCGAGTTGTTCGTGCCGTCGGAACGTGGGGACGGCGACGACGACCGGGGGATGCGGTCGGTCGATCATCACGCCGTCCTAACCGTGGTCTTCGCGGAGCGGTTCAAAAGTGAGGGAGCCGTCGAGACGAAAGCCGACCCCGGAGTGCCTGAACCGGGAGTGCCCGACGGATCCGTCGGTTCTATCACGGATGACGATCCGAGGTTCACACCGTCCGCCACTCCGGTGGCTTCCGTTCGGCGTGAGACGGAGACGACTCAGGGCATTAGGGTGACCGGGTGGCGAATAGGGACAGCCTTACTTCTTCGGCCCGGCGTTCTGTCATCGAAGGCGGAAGGCTTGCCGTGCGGTCCTTCGGACGCGCCACCGCCTCCCTCCGGCCCGATCCGGATTTCCTGTTGATCGGCGCAAAGCGTGGTGGGTCGACCTCATTCTATTTCGACCTGATCACTCATCCGCAGGTCGGCCTCCTGTTCCCCCGCCCGGACCGACTTCCGAAAACAGCACCGACCAAAGGCATCCACTATTTCGACAGCAACTATTCCCGCGGTCGCCGTTGGTACGCATCGCACTTGCCCAGCCGGCGAGTTCGGCGGGTCCAGGAGCGACGAAGCGGCGGTCGGGTCGTCGTCGGCGAGGGCTCGCCCTTCTATCTGACCCACCCGGGCGCCCCGGCCCGGGTAGCCGAGGATCTTCCCGGCGTCCGGCTGATCGCCGTCCTGCGCGATCCGGTGCTGCGTACCTACAGTCACTGGAAAGAACGTGTCCGGGAAGGCCGTGAGGACTTGCCCTTCCTGGACGCCTTGGCCGCCGAACCGTCCCGCGCCGCCCCTGCCGACACCGACCGTCTCGCCCGGGATCCGCGGTTCTACAGCTACGCTCACGAGCATCAGACGTATCTCGAGCAGAGCCGGTACGGAGCTGCCCTCGTCCGATGGCGTCAACACTTTCCGCCCAGCGCCTTTCTGCTCATTCGGAGCGAGGACTACTACCTCGCCCCGGGAGCGGAGCTCGATCGCGCCGCAACTTTCCTCGGAATCCAGCCCGGCCGGTTCACCCCCGGCGCCGCGATGAACGCCGCACCGGGTGGTGGGTTGGATCTCGATCAGGCCCGCGTCGTTCAGGGCCTGCTGCGGGAGGACGCCGTGCGACTCCGCGAGCTGACCGGGATCACCTGGGATTGGGTGTGAAGCCCGGCTCGACCGCGGTCGGCGTCGGATTTCCGCCGGGCCCCACCGGAGTCTTGATCCCCCGTGACGATCGGCGCTGCGCGGCTCGGGGCCTGACCCTGTACACCGCCTCGAGGCCGAGCATTCTCGCCGCCCAGTGGATGACCTGGATGTGGCTCCGCACGCTCGGTCCGCGGCTGCTTCCCGGGCGGTCCGAGCCGATCGACCTCAATCTGTTGCCCGAGATCTCCGGCGCTCTGGGGTTCGGCCACGACGGGCTGCGTCGGATGGCGATCTATCGGCGGCGCGATCTGGTGCGGACCGGAACGACCTTCGTCGCGTCTGGATCGCATCACGACGTCCTGGTCAAAATCCGTGGTCGTCCCGATGCACTTCGGGTCGAGCAGTCCCTGCTCTCAGCGGTCTCGGCGCAGGCCCTCACCACCTTCTCAGTCCCTCGTCCGCTAGGTCAAGGACTGCTCGCCGACGGGCGTTACTGGTCGGCCCAGGAAATGGTTTTCAGCGCTCCCCATCGCCCGTGTCTTCGCCTACCGGATGGATTCGATGACGACTTGGCTCGGGCCTGCGACCACGTGCAGGAGCTCGGCGGCCGGCGTGTGCACGACGACCTGGTTCCGGCCCACGGAGACCTGACGCCGTGGAACCTGAGGCGGGACCACCACGGTCGCCTCTGGCTGTTCGACTGGGAAGACGTCGGCTTCGCGCCGCCCGGCTCCGATCGCGCCTACTTCGCTGCCGCCCTCGGCGTCGTCCGGCCGAGGGCACCGATGCCGGCAACCGACGCCCGGAGCGCCGACCACTGGATAAGGAGGATCGAGGACAGGTTGGAGGCCGGTCACCCAAGTGAACCGAACAGCATCATGCTCAACCGGCTGCGGGCCAGTCGCATCGACCCGAGCCCTGGAGGCCAACGGTCGGTCGGGACCAACAGCTGAACCTCGGTGACCACTCGCTCTCAACACCAGGGCAAATCCTTGACAAGGATTCGACCCCCGGGCGGTTAGGCTTTCGCCCTGTGTTGACGGTCGAGCACCTCGGTGCCCTCGAGTTGAACGCTCGGAACTCGGGCAACATGCGAGAACGCCACCTCGCCCAGATACTGGCCTACGTCCGGGATCACGGCCCGAGCAGCCGGGCCCAGATCGCCGCCGAAGCCGGCCTGGGCATCTCCACCATGAGCGAGCTGATCGGCGAGCTCCGCGGCCGGGGGTTGATCAGCGAATCTGAACCGGTGCGGACCCAGGCCGCCGGCCGCCCGCTGCGTGAGGTCCGGCTGGACGCCGGCCGCTGGCTGGTCGGCGGTCTACACATCGAGGCCGGCGCCATCCGGGCCAAGCTGGCCACACTGAGCGGCAGCGAGGTCGGCCGTGCCGATCGGCGGCTGGACGGCTCGGTCGATCTCTGGGAGGCCATCCGGTCGGTGCTCAGCCAGCTTCTCGACGCCCGACCACCCGATACCGAACTGGTGGCCATCGAGATCGGGATGCCGGGCGCGATCGAACGGCTGGACGGCCAGCTGATGGTGTCCTACGCGCTGCAGCTCACCGACGTGCCGGTCGGCGAGAAGGTCCGCGCCGTCCTCGCCGAGCTGGTCGACGGCGCGCCGATCGCCGTCGGGATCGACAACGACTGCAACTTCGCGGCCCTGGCCGTCACCGCCTCGGCGATGGCCAGCCCGCCGAACCCGTCCGACCGGCGACAGATCACCGTCTACCTCGGCGGGATCCGCGACATCGGCGGCGCCGTGCTGATCGACGACGAGGTGCTGCGCGGTTCGCACGGTGCGCTCGGGGACTTTGACCACTGGACCTCCGAGCCCGACGGACTCGACTGTTGGTGCGGCCGGCGGGGCTGCCTGGCCGTCCGGGCGCAACTGGGTGTCCTGCTGGTGCAGGGTGGGCTGGAGGAGAGCGGCGCGGCCGACGCGTTGGTCAACCGCGACCCGTGCGCGGCATCGGCCGCCCTGCTCGACGCCGCCGGGGCCGGGAACCAGCAGGTGCTCGCGGCGCTCGATGCCGCCGGCGCCGCCCTCGGCTCGGTGATCGACGCCCTGCACGCCATCGTGAATCCCGACCGGGTGCTGATCGGCGGGTTCCTCGGCACGCTCGGCCCGTATCTCGAGGGAGGCATCCGGCGGCGGTTCGCAGTCGGCACCTCGACCGTCCCGAAGGACTCGCTGGAGATCCGGATCCTGGACGAGGACCCGGATACGGTGGTCGACGGTGCTCTGGTCTCGGCCCAGCGTCTCTGCCTGTCGCACCCGTTGCACTTCACCCACGGAGTGCTGCCGACCTGAGCCCGGTCGGGAAACCGCGCTGAGATAGACGCTGAGATAGGAAGGTCAGCGTGCTGATCGACTACGCGGGCGCGCAGCCCACCATCCACCCGAGTGCCTATGTGGCGCCGAACGCCACCATCAGCGGCGACGTCACCATCGGACCACGGGCCCGGATCCTCTTCGGCGCAGTGATCACCGCCGACGGCGGACCGGTGAGCATCGGTGAGTCGGCGATCGTGATGGAGCAGGCGTTGATCCGGGGCCGGGCCGGCCGGAGTACCGGGATCGGAGCGCACAGCCTGGTCGGGCCGCACGCGCACGTGAACGGGGCTCGCGTCGGCGACGAGGTCTTCTTGGCCACCGGCGTCTCGGTGTTTCCGAACGCGGTCATCGGCGACCGGGCCGAGGTGCGGATCAACGCGGTGGTGCAGGTGAACACGGTCCTCGCCCCCGGCGCGCTGGTGCCGATCGGCTGGATCGCGTTGGGCGATCCGGCGCGGCTGTTCTCACCCGAGCAGCACGACGAGCTGTGGGCCGTCCAGCGCGAACTCGACTTTCCTGGCACCGTCTTCGGGTTGGACCGGGACTCCACCGGCATGGTCGAGGTGACCGAGGGCTACGCCGAGCTGTTCGGCCACCATCGCAACGACCGAATTGTCGACTGACCCGGGGTCAGTTCACCGCCCGACGGTTTGGGCCGCCTGGACCAGCATCGCCGGATCGGTGTTGCCGCCGGAGAGCACGACCACCGCCGTTCGACCGGCCAGTTCCAGCTGGCCGGTCAACAACGCGGCCAACCCGACCGCACCGCCCGGTTCGACCACCAGCTTGAGATTTTCGAAGGCCCAGAGCATTGCAGCCAGTACCTGCTCGTCGCTGACCGAGAGCCCAGCCCCGACCAAGGCCCGGTTCACTGCGAAGGTGAGTTCGCCCGGCGTCGGCGCCCGCAGGGCGTCACAGATCGTGGTCGCCTCGGCCCCGTTCTCGACCCGGTGACCCACCGCCAATGACCGTGCGGTGTCGTCGCAGGCCACCGGCTCCACCGGGTGCACCACCACACCCGGACAGCGGGCGGTCACCGCGGTGGCCACCCCGGCGGTCAGACCGCCGCCGCCGCAGGGCACCAGCACCAGCTCGGGCCGCAGGTCCAACGCAGCCGCCTGCTCGGCGATCTCCAACCCGACGGTGCCCTGTCCGGCCATGATCATCGGATGGTCGAAGGGCGGCACCGTGATGGCGCCCGTCCGTGCCGCCAGCGCGGCGGCGATTTCTTCACGGCTCTCGGTCAACCGGTCGTAGGTGATCACCGTGGCGCCGTAGTCACGGGTCCGGTCGATCTTCATCGGCGGCGCATCCGCCGGCATCACGATGGTCGCCGCCCAGCCGAGCAGTCGGGCGGCGCAGGCCACCCCCTGGGCGTGGTTACCGGAGGAGAAGGCCACCACTCCTCGTGAACGCTCCTTCTGGTCGAGGGAGGCGATGGTGTTGTAGGCGCCGCGGAACTTGAACGATCCGGTCCGCTGCAGCACTTCGGGCTTGATCAACACCCGGCCGCCGACCCGGTCGTCCAGCTCGGCGGAGCGGATCAGAGGGGTGCGGACGGCGATCCCGGCGATCCGCTCGGCGGCGGCTTCGATGTCGGCGATACCCACCACGATGTCGACCACGATTGATCACCTTAGTGCGCCCATAGTGCCCCGGGCGCCCCACCTCAGCCGCGACGTAGGGTCGTCGCGTCGGCACCGGGTCGGCACCGGGTCGGCACCGGAGATCGGCAGGGCGGAGGTCAGGTGCCCACAGGGGGATCGACGCAGCTGCTCGCGCTCGAGGTGCTGCCGCGGCTGACCGGACGGACCGCATTCACCAGCTGGACGCTGGATCCGTTCGCGCTGGCCGTCGTGCTGCTGGCCGCCGGCCTCTACCTCAACGGGATCCGGGCTGGCCGCCGGCACGGCCACCGCTGGTCCGTTCCCCGGACGGCCGCGTTCGTCGGTCTAGGGCTCGGCGCGATCGTGATCGCCACCATGTCGATGCTCGCGGTCTACGCGAAGGTACTGTTCTGGCCGGCGACGACCGCCAACATCCTGCTCGACCTGGTGGCGCCACTCGGACTGGCCGTCGGCGATCCGATCGGGCTGGCCCGGCTCTCGCTCACAGATCGGGGCCGGAGCCGACTGGAAGCCGTCCTGGCCAGCAGATTCCTGCGGTTCTGGACGTTCCCGCTGATCAGCTCGGCCGCCGTTCTCAGCTCTGAGCTGTCCATCTACTTCACCGGCTACTTCCAGGCCGCGCTGGCCCACGGGGCGGTCTGGCAGCTGATGCACCTCCAGCTGCTGGTCACCGGCCTGCTGTTCGTGGTGCCGATGCTGACCGGTCAGGAACTGCTGCCGGACTGGTGCACGCCGGGGTTGCGGGTGCTGCTGGTCTTCGTCGACGGCCTGTTCGACTCGATCCCGGGTCTGCTGATCTTGTTCAGCACGCCGTTGCTGGCTGGCGATTGGTACGCCGTCCAGATCCGCGACTGGGGTCCGAGTCTGCGGCTGGACCAGCAACTGGCCGGCGGCATCCTGTTCACCCTGGCCGAGCTGGTCAGCCTGCCCTTCCTGATCGCCGTCTTCGTCGAGTGGTGGCGCTCCGAGCGCACCCGGACCGCCGAACTGGACGCCCGGCTCGACGCCGAGGATGCCGAACGGGCCCGTTCGGCCGCCGGCACCGGAATTGGCACCGGGCCAGGCCCCAGCCCGGAACAGGAACGTCCCTGGTGGGAGTCCGAGGTCAGCCGGCCGCCTGGTCGAGCTCGGTCAGATCCGCCTCGCTGAGAGTGACGTCCTCGCAGGCCAGGTTCTGCTCCAGATGGTCGACCGATGAGGTGCCCGGGATCAGCAACACGTTGGGCGCTGTGGCCAGCAGCCAGGCCAGCCCGATCTGCGCGGCCGTGAACCCGAGTCGCTCGGCGACCGCCTTGACCTGGGCTTGGTCGGTCACCTTGGGCATCCCGGGGAAAGCCGAGCCGAGCGGGAAGTACGGCACGTAGGCGATGTCGTTCTCCCGGCAGTAGTCGAGTACCGGCTGGTCGTCCTGGGCGACCAAGCTGTAGGCGTTCTGGACACAGGCGAGTCCGACCGACTCGTGCGCGGTCCGGACCTGGTCGAGGGTGGCGGTGGAGATGCCGACGCCGTCGATCAGCCCCTCGTCGCGCATCGCGGCCATCTCGGCCAGCTGGTCTTCCAACGCGACGTCACCGTGCCCGTGCTCGTCCATCCGCCGCAGGTTCACCGCACCCAGCCGGTCCAGGCCGAGGGTGCGCAGATTCTCCTCGACGCTGGCCCGCAGCTCGGCCGGAGCCTGGGCCGGGTTCCAGTTGCCCTCGGTGTCCCGCTGGGAGCCGACCTTGGAGACGATCACCAGCTCGTCGGGGTAGGGGTGCAGAGCCTCGCGGATCAGCTGGTTGGCCACGTCGGGTCCGTAGAACTGGGCGGTGTCGATGTGGTTCACGCCGAGCTCGACCGCCCGCCGCAGGACGGCGATGGCGGCTTCGTGGTCCTTGGGCGGGCCCATCACGCCAGGACCAGGGAGCTGCATGGCGCCGAAGCCGACCCGATCGACCTCGTGGCCGGCCAGCGCGAAGGATGTCTTGTTCGCTTGTGATGTCACGGCGCCGACGCTACTCGCGCGCCGGCCACCCGGCGTGCGCGCCTACCGTGGAGGGCATGACCGCGCTACCCGGGCATCGACCGCCCGTCCTGCTGGAGCTGGACCTGACCGAGCCGCCGGCCGACCCGGACCTCGCCGATCCGCTCGATCGGCTGCGCAACCGGGGCCGACGGCTGCTCCGGCCGACGTTGCGGGCGCTGCACGAAGCCGGTGAGGACGACCGGGTCGTGGGGCTGGTCGCCAAGGTGGGCGGTCGGCTCCCCTGGGCGGTTATGCAGGAGCTCCGGGCCGGGGTGCTGGCCTTCGCCGGCAGCGGCAAGCCGACGACGGCCTGGGCGGAGAGCTTCGGCGAGGGCGGGTCGAGCATGTCGGCCCTGGTGCTGGCCAGTGCGTTCGGGGAGATCTGGCTGCAGCCCGGCGGCGAGATCGGCGCCCTCGGGGTCGGCGTGGAGACCACCTTCCTGCGGGGCGCGCTGGACAAACTGGGGATCGAGCCGCAGTTCGAGCAACGACGCGACTACAAGAACGCACCGGACCAGCTGCTGCGCCACGACTACAGCCCGGCGCACCGGGAGGCGTTGGAACAGTTGACCCGATCGATCTCGGCCGATGCGAGCGCCGCGATCGCCGACGGGCGGAACCTGACCTCGGCTGCGGTCCAGCGCCTGATCGAAACCGCGCCGATGACCGCCGCCGAAGCCGTGGCGACGAAGCTGGTCGATCGGCTCGGCTATCGCGATCAGGTCTATGCGACCGTCCGGCGGTCCGCGGAGAATCCGGAGGGGGACGGCGTCGAGCTGTTGTACGCCGACCGCTGGCAACCGTCGTGGCGGCCCCACCGTCCTGCTCATCGGCGTCCTCATCTGGCTCTGGTCGAGATCAAGGGCGGCATCGTCGGCGGCCGCAGCCGGCGGGGTCCGAGCGGTCGCCAGGTCGGCAGCGACACCGTAGCCGCGCAGTTGCGGGCGGCCGCCGAGGACGACCGGGCGCACGGTCTGGTGCTGCAGGTCGACTCCCCCGGCGGCTCGGCGGTGGCGTCGGAGGTGATCTGGCGGGAGGTCTGCCGGTTCCGGGAGAGCGGCAAACCGGTAGTGGTCTCGATGGGCGCCGCGGCCGCGTCCGGCGGCTACTACGTGTCCTGTCCGGCCGACGTGATCGTCGCCCAGCCCGCCACTTTGACCGGGTCGATCGGAGTGTTCGGCGGCAAGCTGGTGCTCGGTGAGCTGCTGAGCCGGATCGGGGTGAACACCGGATCGATCGAGCAGGGTGGCCGGTCACTGATGTTCTCGGCCCGCCGTGGCTTCGACGACGATGAGCGGGAACGCCTGGCCCACCTGATCGACGCGATCTATGACGACTTCGTGGCCAAGGTCGCCACCGGCCGGCAGCGCGGGATCGAGGAGATCGACGCCGTCGCCGGCGGTCGGGTGTGGACCGGGCGAGACGCCCTGGCCGTCGGCCTGGTCGATCAGCTGGGCGGTCTGCGGGACGCGATCCGGATCGCCCGGCTACGCGCCGGACTGGCCGAGGATGCACCGGTCACCCGGAGCGTGCACGTCCCGCCACTGGCTCGGCTCGGCAAGCCCAAGAACAGTGAAGATCCGCGAGCCGCCGGCTTTTCATCCCTAGGGCTTGATCAACTGGCGCTCGATCAACTGGGGCTCGATCAACTGGGGCTCGACCGTGCCGGGCTGGCTCGGATCGCTTCTCTGCTGAGGTTCCCGGCCGGATCCGAGTTGCGGATGCCGCCGTTCGAACTTCGCTGATCCCCACCCGGTGACTTCTGCGATCCGACGCGGTCTACCCACCGAATGAACTGACCCCGACCTAACCGAGGAGTACCCGATGGGCAAGATCGTCGCTAACTTCTTCATCAGTCTGGACGGCGTGGTGGAATCCCCGAACGAGTTCATCTTCCCCTACGTCAACGACGAGGTTGGGGCGGCGGTGAGCGCGGGAACCGAAGCCGCGACCGCCTTCCTGCTGGGTCGCCGACTGTTCGAGGAGTGGGCGTCCTACTGGCCCGACTCGACCGACGAGCCGTTCGCCGGCTTCATCAACGGCGTCGACAAATTCGTGCTGTCCAACACCCTGTCCACCGCCGAGGCCGAGGGGGCCTGGCGCGGCACCACCGTCCTGCCCGATCCGGCCGACGGCCGAGACGTCGCCGAGCAGGTTCGCGACCTCAAGGACCGCAGCAGCGGCGACATCGTGATGTCCGGCAGCCCGGAAACCGTCGGTTGGCTGGCGCAGAACGGTCTGCTCGACGAACTCCACCTGTTGATGGCGCCGATCGCCGTCGGCGCCGGTCGCCGGTTGCTCGACGGGGCCCGGCTCCCACTGAAGCTGGTCGAGAACACCGCCCTGCAGACCGGCGTGCTGCATCTGGTCTACCGTCCGGACTCGCCGGCCTGAAAGCCCGTCCTTGGCAATCATCCGAACGTCTGTTTGAATGCAATGTGCGCTGGTCGGGGCAAGAGATCTCAGCTGCGGCCGACTCGGCCGCCCTACCCGGGCTGGATCGGCTGCAGTCCCTGGTCCGGACGGTGCAGACACCTGAGTTCGCCGGCATCACCTTTCACGAGGTGCTGGCCCGCTCGGCCCCGAACAAGGTGCCGCAGAGCTCCGGCGTCCCGTTCGACTGGACGATCAATCCCTACCGCGGCTGCAGCCACGCCTGCGTCTACTGCTTCGCTCGTCAGACGCACAGCTATCTCGATCTCGACACCGGGGACGACTTCGACCGCCAGATCGTGGTCAAGATCAACGTCGCCGAAGTCCTGGTCCGCGAGCTGCACCGGGCCTCCTGGCGGCACGAGCCGGTGGCCCTGGGCACCAACACCGACCCTTATCAGCGGGCCGAGGGCCGCTATCGACTCATGCCCGGCATCATCACGGCGCTCGCCGGGTCGGGTACGCCGTTCTCGATTCTGACCAAGGGCGCGCTGGCGCGACGGGACCTGCCCCTACTCCGGCAGGCGGCCGAGCAGACCGAGGTGTCGATGGCGGTCTCGATCGCTCTCGCCGACGAGCGGGTGCACGCCTCACTCGAACCTGGCGCACCGTCGCCGCGAGCCCGGTTGGAACTGGTTCGGGCCATCGTCGACGCCGGGCTGGCCTGCCAGGTGTTGGTCGCGCCGGTGCTGCCGCTGATCACCGACAGCGATGGCGACCTCGACCGGATCCTCGCTGAGATCGCGGCCGCCGGCGCCACCGGGGCCACCGTGTTCGCCCTCCACCTGCGGACCGGGGCGCGGGAGTGGTTCTGGCGCTACCTCGGCGAGTTCCACCCCGAGCTGACCGGACAGTACGCCGAGCTCTACCGCAACGGCGCCTACGTGTTGCGCTCCTACAGTGCCGATCTGGCCCGACGGGTGTCTCCGTTGCTCAGCAAGCACGGCCTCGATGGCCGGCGGACACTCCGACGAGACCAGACATCTCGCTTCGCTCGGACCGAGTCCGACATCCGGTATCACGACGCCGATTCAGGTGCCGCCTCGGGACGGCCGGCGACCTTGTTCTGAAGCTCGGCGAACCCACACCAGAACCGGGATGCGGGTCAGCGATCGAGCGCGCGGGCCAGCGTGCTTAGCAACCCGCCGCGCCGAAACCCCCGGCAAATTCCGGGCGGACACAACGAGCAGTCAGAGCCTTTTCGGTAATGCTGGTGGGCAATCCGGGCATGCCCGCACCGCCGACACAGGGCAGGTTGTTTCGCGGACACCACAAAACGATACCGCCTAGGGGTGCTGATGAAGAGGTGGCCCGGCCCGGGTTCCCGATGTGCGGATGGCGGCCCGGATCGACGCATCGTCGGCGAGATCGTCACCGGATGGTAACGGGCACTTAACTTCAGGGTTTTCTCAGCTCGGCACTTGTCCCCTAGAGTTCCTACTGCAATCGCAATGACGCGCTCGTTCCACCAGAGCCAGTGATCCTCTCCCCCGGGCACGTGCGTCGCCCCCTAACGCGAAGGCATCATCGTGAGCAACGTGCAAGAAATTACCTCCGGGCAGCCGCAGCTGCTCGAACCGACGATCAGCATCGTCCTGCCGACCCTCAACGAGGCGGCCAACCTGCCCTACGTCCTCTCCGACATCCCGGCCGACGTCCACCAGTTGATCTTGGTCGACGGTGGCTCGGTGGACGGCACCGTCGACGTCGCCGAGCGCGCTGTTCCCCGGCATCGAGATCGTCCAGCAGACCCGGCGCGGCAAGGGCAACGCGCTGGCCTGCGGCTTCGAGCGGTGCACCGGCGACATCATCGTGATGATCGACGCCGACGGTTCGACCGATCCGAAGGAGATCCCCGACTTCGTTGCCGCCCTGCGCGACGGTGCCGCTTTCGCCAAGGGCACCCGCTTTCGCTACGGCGGCCGCAGCCTGGACATCACCGTCCGACGCCGGCTCGGCAACCTGCTGCTGAACGGCGCGGTCAACGCCCTGTTCCGGACCCGGTTCTCCGATCTGTGCTACGGCTACAACGCCTTCTGGCGCAGCGCTCTGCCGGTCCTGGCGCTGCCCGCCGACCGACCTGCCCGCACCGGCGGACGGCAGCAAGCTCTGGGGCGACGGGTTCGAGATCGAGACCTTGATCAACATCCGGGTCGCGCGCGAGTTCCGTCACCGGGTGCGCGAGGTGCCGAGCGTGGAGAAGGAACGGATCTTCGGCGAGAGCAACCTCAACGCGGTCACCGACGGCCTGCGGGTGATGCGGACGATCTTCAGCGAGCGGTTCGGCACCCGTCGACCGGCCGTCGCCGGATCGGCTGCAGGATCGGCGGCCTCGGCCCCGCAGCCCGCCCGACGGCAACGCGGCGGACTCACCCGACCGGCGTGGGTTTCGACGTCTCAAGGCAGGGTCGAGGCCGACTTCGGTGACGGCGACGTCGCCATCAAGAGAGCGTCGTGATCGCCGAGACCTCCATGGTTCTCGACTGCTCAGTGATCATCTGCGCCTACACCGACCGGCGCTGGGACCAGCTGGCGCTGGCCTACCGGACGGCCGCGGCGCAGCTGGCCGATCACGATCAACTGATCGTGGTCATCGACCACCACCCGAGGTTGCTCGAGCCCGTGCCGTCGCCGAGTTCGAACGGGCGCTGGTGATCGAGAACTGCGAGGAACCGGGACTGTCCGGAGCGCGCAACAGCGGCGTCGCGCGCGGCCACCGCCGCCGTCGTGATCTTCCTCGACGACGACGCCTGCCCCGAACCGGGCTGGTTGGCCGCCTACCGGACGCCTTCGTCGCACCCACGGTTCAGCGTCGTCGGCGGTGCGGTCACCCGGTGTGGGCCACGGCGCGGCCCCGCATGGTTCCCCGACGAATTCGGCTGGGTGGTCGGCTGCGACTACCGCGGGCTGCCGGCCGAACGGACGCACCCTCCGGAATCCGATCGGCGCCAACATGGCCATCCGGCGCGACGCGCTGCGCGTCGGTCGGCGGGTTCGCCGCCGAGGTCGGCCGGGTCGGCACCCTGCCGCCGGGCTGCGAAGAGACCGATCTCTGCATCCGGATCCGGCAGCCGATCCGGAGCACGATGATGATCCGCAACACGGCCGCCGCGGTCCGCCATTTCGTCTCGGCCGACCGCGGCGCGATGGTCGCTACTTCTTGTCCCGCTGCTTCCACGAGGGCCGATCCAAGGCGGTGCTCTCCGGCCGGGTCGGCGCCGGCGACGGACTGTCCAGTGAACGGCGCTACGTCACCGTGACCGTGCTGACCAGCGGGTCTGCGTGGGCTGGCGGCTCCGGCGGCGTCTGCTGCGTTCGGCCGGCCATCGTCGGCCGGCTTCGGCGCCACCGTGTTCGGCTTCGCCACGGGGCACGCGAAACGCATCGCGGCGTCGGCGCGGACCGGCCGCGCTCGACTCGGTCACCCGCTGCGAGCCACTGCCGGATCGCCGACGTATCGACTGGACGCTGCCGGCAAGATCGACGGCGACGCTGCCGAGGCGAGATCGACGGCCGACGACGCCGGCGCGAAACCGTCGCGCCGCACACCGTCGAGTCCGGACCCGGCTGCTGGTGACCGCGGGCGGTGCGCCGCTCGGCTGCGTCGATCTCGCGGCCGTGAAGCGAGCCTGTCTCCAGAAGGACCGTCGACACTGGCTCGATGCAGCCCGGCTGCGGCCGGCCAGCCGTGGCACCCCCGTCGACCAGCGGCCGAGCCGGTCGCGACTTCACCGGGCCGACGGATTCACCCCCTCGGTCTCGGTGATCATCCCGACCCGGGGCCGGTCCTCGCAGTTGGCTGCGCTCGGTCCGCTCCGTGCTGGCCGTGCGACTACCCCGAGTTCGAAATCCTGGTCGTCGACAACAACGACCTGCCAGGTTCGGTGAGCCGGGCCCTCGGCGCCACTGCTCGACGACCCGCGGCTGATCGTCCTGCACCAGCCGATCGCGGGGTCAGCCCGGCGCGCAACCTCGGCATCTCGGCCGCCCGCGGCGAGATCATCGCCGCCACCGACGACGACGTCGTGGTCTCGCCGGCAATGGCTCCGCGAGCTCGGTCGCCCCGTTCGCCGATCCGCGATCGGCTGCGTCACCGGTCTGGTGCTGCCGGCGGGTTCGGCTCGCCGGCCCAGGAGATGTTCGAGGAGTTCGGCGGCTTCAGCAAGGGATTCCGGCCGGCGCGCTACGCCTGGATCGCCGCGCGCGACAGACCATCCGCTCTACCCGTACTCGGCCGGCATCTACGGCTCCGGGCAACAACATGGCCTACCGCCGGATCGTGGTCGCCGGCGCTGGGCGGCTACAACCTGCCGGCTCGGCCCGGGCACCCCGGCCCGCTCCGGTGAGGATCTGGATCTCTTCCTGACCTTGATGTTCGCCGGCGAGGCGATCTACTACCAGCCGCGGGCCTGGGTGTTCCATCATCACCGCGACAGCGTCGACCAGTTGCGGTCCCAGCTGCGCGACTACGGCCGCGGTCTGGCCGCGGTGATGCTCGGCTGGGCGCTGTCGGATCCGCGTCGGGCGATCGAGATCGCCGCCGGCTGCCCGCCGGGCTGCGCCACCTGTTCGACCCGCATTCGGACAAGAACGAGGCCGCGCAGCGCGGCCTATCCCGCCGGACTGCGGCGGGCCGAGCTGCAGGGGTGGTCGAAGGGGTTGCTCGCCCTCACGCGGGCTGTTCGGGCACCGGCTCCGCTCCGGACGTCAGCCCCTCGTCCCGGGTCGCCGGCCGCTCGAGCCGGACCGGCCCTCGACCCGCCTGCCCGACTAGGCTCATCAGCCCGTTCCGGCACCGACCGGCCCCACTCCGGGAGGTGGCCCACCATGTCGGCTGACCCGATGATGTCGCCCATCGCCGGCGTCCAGGATTTCCGATAGCTCGCCGCCGGGACCCGCCCGGCCGCCGTCGCCCCGATGAGTTCCTCGACGGCGACCAGGACGCCGGCACGCCCGGTCGGTCCGGGCAACCCCGGCTCCGACCTTCCGCTGATCTTCCTCGACGCGGCGACCCAGATCGAGAATCTCGGCGACGACATCATCCTGCGCCAGCTGCTGCGCGCGGCTGGAGCGCCGCGGCCGAGGTACAGGTTGACGTCAGCCGGGTGCCGGAATGGGCCCGCCAGGTGATCGGCATCCAGCCGGCGAGCGCCGACACGCGGCCCGGCTTCAGCCGCCGGCTGCTGGCGCGCCGGGCTGCGCCACCGGTTCGACCGGACCGCGGCGCCGGTGTTCCTGTTCCTCAAGCCCGGGTCACATCGGCGGCCGTTACGGCCTCCGTTACGGCCTGGGCCGGGGCGGTCTGCTCGGCCTGACCCTGCTCTGCCGGATGCCTCGGCGTCACCGTGGTCCGGCTCGGCTTCTCGGTGAACGACTGCCAGGGCGCGCTGCTGCACCTGGAGCGGCTGCAGTCGCGGGCCCAGCAGGTCTACGCGCCCGCGCGACGACGTCAGCACCGAGTACGCCGGCGCGGTCGGGATCCGGGCCAACGGCCGGTCGGCCGACCTGGCCTACACCCTCGGGCGTCGGCGGACGGCGCGGCTGATCCGCTCCGGTGTGGTGCTGAGCTTCGCCGGCAGCACCGACGGGCACGTCCAGCCCGCCTACGCCGACCGAGCTGGCCGGTCTTCCTCGGACGAGTATCTGTCCCGGGACGACGGCTCGACCGGCATCGCACACCTGGTGCGCCCAGGTCGTCCGGGACGCCGAGTTCGGCGACCGGGTGCTCGCCGGCCGCATCCGAGGTGGCCCGGGTCGGCTTCGCCAAGGACGCAGTCAGCGCCGAACGGATCTTCCGGCTCTACGCGCAGCGCCGAACTGGTGCTGACCAACCGGCTGCACTCGTTCCTGTTCGCGCTGTCCCAGGGTGCGCTGGCGGTGGTGGTCACCGACCCGGCCACCCACGGCAAGATCGTCGGGATCGTCACGAGATGGGTCTGCCCGAGCTGCTGATCCCGCTGGACGGGCTCACCCCGGACGCAGCTGGCGACCGCGCTGGCCGAACTGGATGCGCGCCGCGCGACGAGATCCTGGGACGGGTCCGGCGCTACTTCGCGGCCCAGACCGCGCGGATCGAGTCGCTGCTCGACGAGTGGGTCGGGCCGGCCGTCACCGCCGGAGCCCGAGACGGTCGGCGCCGGAGCGCCGACCGAGGAACACCGAGCCGACGCCCCGGCCGTCACCGGGTGGACCCGCGAGGCCGACCCGTCCCGGCAGGGCTGTCACCGTGATCGTCTGCACCGACGGCCGGCGTCGCGAGCTCGGTCAGGCTGTCGTCTCGGTGCTGGCCCAGACCGATGCGCGACTTCGAGCTGGTGGTCGTCGACAACGCGCCACGCACCGGGCGCACCGAGTCGGTGCTGGCCGGCGTCGACGACCCTCGGCTGCGGTCGTCTCCGAGCCGCGCCGCGGGCTGTCGGCGGCTCGCAACACCGGCGTCCGCTCGGCGTCCGGCGAGGCTGATCGTCTTCACCGACGACGACTGCGTGGTCGAACCCGGCTGGCTGGCCGGCCTGCGCACCGCCTTCGCCGCCGATCCGCAGATCGCGGCCGTGACCGGCCGGACCGTCGCGGTCCGGCTGACCAGCCCGGTGCAGCAGTTGTTCGAGCAGTTCGGCTCGTTCGACCGCGGCTCGGTCCGGGTGCTCTGGCACTTCGCCGAAGTGGGCTCGCACACCGCCCTCTCCCCGGCTCTGACCCGGTTCGCCGGAGTCGCGGTGCCACCACGGATCTTCCCCTACGCCGGCGTATTCGGCTCCGGCAACAACATGGCGTTCACCGCCGCGGTGCTGGCCCGGCTCGGGCCGTTCGACGAAGCGCTCGGGGCCGGGACGCCGGCCGCCGGTGGCGAAGACCTGGACATGTTCGTCCGGCTGATGCTGGCCGGCGAGGTGCTGGTCTACGAACCGGCCGCGGTCGTCCGGCACTCCCACCGCCACGACGACCGGTCGCTGCGCGAGCAGGTCCGCAGCTACGGATCGGGTTTGTCGGCCATGATAACCAAGCAGCTGTTGCTCGACCGCGCCGGCCGCCGGCGGATCGCCCGCCGGGTTCTGCCGGGTCTGCGGCATCTGTTCAGCTCCGCCTCGCCGAAGAACTCGCGGAAGACCAGCGGTTTCCCCCGCGGCCTGACCCGGGCCGAGCTGAGCGGCATGGCCGCCGGGCCGTGGCTCTACCTGCGCGGCCGTCGGGCGCTGCGGCGCCGGCCGTCGGCGATGCCGGCCGGCACTGCCGTCGAAACCCGGCCGGCCGAACGCGCCCTGGTGCCGTGATGCGCTTCCTGGTCACCACCGAATCGTTTGCGCCGCTCGGCGGGGTCGAGCACAGCACCCTGCAGGTGAGCGCCGAACTGGTCCGCCGCGGCCACGAGTGCCGACTGCTGCACAGCGCCGTCCCGACCAGCGACGCAGGCCCCGAGACAGGCACCGATGCAGGACCCCAGGCTCACCCAGGGTCGCTGCGACCGGATTGGGAGCGGGTCGCCGCCACCATCACCCGGGTGCCCGGGTTCACTGTTGCCGCCCGCCGGCCGTGGCGGACGTTGCACCACCTGCCGCCGACGATCCGCGCTGCCCACCGGATCGAGCCGGACGCGATCTATCTCAACCGCTCCGAGCAACTTCCGTGGGCGCTGGCCGCCCGACGCCGTCCGTTCTCGGACTTCACGGATGCGGGCCTGGTCGTCCACCTGCGGCATCACCCGTTCCCCGGTCCCCTGGTCCGGTTGCTGTGCGCCCGTCCGATCGGATCGCCGCGGGTCCGGTTCATCGCGGTCTCGGACTTCATCCGCGACACCTGGGTGGCCAACGGGCTGAATCCGGAGGTCGTCCGGGTGGTGCCGAACGGCGTCGACCCCCAGTGCTACCGCCCGCCGAGCCCGACCGAACGACACGCTGCCCGCTCCCGGCTGGGCATCACCGACGACCGCCCGGTCGTTCTCTGCTACGGCCGGTTGAACCAGGACAAGGGCGTCGACACCCTGCTCGATTCCTGGTCCCGACTCGCACCGCTCAGCACGGCGACCGGCCAGGCTCAGCCGCGGCTGCTGTTGGTCGGGGACGCGACCCCGGAGATCGCCACTCGGATCGACGCTCCGGCCGCGCGGGCGCAAGGCGTCCGACACCTCCCCCGCCGCGCCGGGGTGGTCGACCTGCTGCACGCCGCCGACCTGGTGGTGGCTCCGTCCCGCTGGGACGAGCCCTTCGGTCGGGTGCTGATCGAGGCGATGGCCGCCGGACTGCCGGTGATCGCCACCCGGGTGGGCGGCATTCCCGAGATCCTCACCGGGCCGTTCGCCGACCTGCTGGTACCGCCTGCCGACCCCGAGGTGCTGGCCCGGGCGATCGGCGACACCCTGGACTGGCGGATTCGGAAGCCCTGGCTGGGCTGGGCGGCCCGCGATCACGTCCGAGCGCACTTCACGCTGGATCGGACCGCGGACGCGGTCGAGGACGCCCTGGTCGAGGTCGCTGACGGGACCGGACCCGTTGACGTCCGGCGGCGTCGACCGATCGTCGACCGGGACGAGGAGGCAGCGTGAGCGTCCAGACCGACCTCGACCGTCGGATCGTCTCGACGACGGCCACCAGCACGCCGGGGCCGCCGGCGCAGCCGATTCCGCCAGGGCAGCCGATGCCGCCGACCGGACCGCTGCCCCACCCTCCGTATGGCCGGCGACGCGGCGGCCGCGGACGGGTAGCCGGTGTCTTCGTGGTCAGCATCATGCTCACCGCCGCGCTCAGCAGCCTCGGCACGCTGGCCTGGATGCGGGGCCCCGGGTCGCCGGAATGGCGGCAGGTGTTTCGCGAGGACTTCGGCACCGACGTGGCGATCGGCCACTTCCCGGGAACGGCCTACGGATCGGTTTTCAGCGTCTATCCCGACGGTTGGGCCGACACCAGCGGGCGCGGCCGGTACGCGCCGTCCACCGTCCTGTCGGTCGAGAACGGCAGCCTGACCTGGAACATGCACAGCCGAGACGGGGTGCCGCAGGGTGCCGCGGTGCTGCCGACCCTGCCGACCTACGGCCAGACCTATGGCCGCTATTCGCTCCGGTTCCGGGCCGACCCGGTGGCCGGCTACGGGCTGGCCTTCCTGCTCTGGCCGGATTCGGAGAAGTGGCCCCAGGACGGCGAGGTCGACTTCCCCGAGGGCCAACTCTCCCGCCACATCCAGGCCGTCGCCCACCACGCCTCACCGACGGGCGGCACCGATCCGTTCGTCCTGCCGGCCGGCTTCGACGCCTGGCACGTCGCCACCATCGAGTGGGCTCCGGACCAACTCAGGTTCCTGCTCGACGGAGCCGTGGTCGGCACCTCGACCACCCGGGTGCCCAGCCGCTCGATGCACTGGGTACTGCAGACCGGATCCGACGGAACCGACCTGCCGGCCCCGGATGCGCGGGCCCGGATCCAGATCGACTGGCTGGAGGCGGACGCCCGAGGATGAGCGCCCGCAACACACCATCACCGACTCGAACCACTGAGGACACCATGCAGACGCCCTCCCTGAGCAGCGCGAGGATCCTCTCGTCGACTCTCGCCCCCGAGAAGACTGCCCACGAGAAGACGCCGATCCGGACCCCGGCCACCCGCACCACCCCGGGACCGGCGAAGGACGACCGGTCCACCGCAGAGCCCAAGCCACGGCTCCGCGGCCGACTGTCGCGGTGGCGCCGGCGCTGGGTCGCCCTGCCTACGCCGGTCCGCCCCAGCGGCGGCCGGGCGATGGGCCCCGGACAGCGGCTGCTGGTCGCCGCCCTGAGCCTGGCTCTGCTGATCTCGGGACTGATCGTCCGGGCGGTGCCGATGCCGACCGGGCTCACCTCGCTCGGGCCGGTACTGCTGGCGTTGTTCCTGGTCTTCGGGGTCGGTGCCGCGGTCATGCTGAACGCCGGCCGGCTGACCGCGATCTCGTTCGCCGTCTACGCGGTCAGCGCCGGACTGGCCGCCTCGATCGGGGTCGGGATGCTGCTGGCCGAGACCGCTCACTGGTCCGCCGGCACCGCCTTCGTCGTGGTGATCACCCTGGCCGCGGTGTTGCTGCTGCGCTCCATCACCCGCGACGCGAAAGAGCTGCACACCGCCCGTCGGGAAGCCGCCCCGGTTGACGTTGTTCGTGCTGAGCGGAACGCCGTCGTCGACCGCGCCCCTACCCGTCGCGTCGTCAATGTGGTCACCTCCGTGCTGGCCCTGGCCGGCCTGGCGCTGGCCTGCCTGGACGCGATCGGGCACGCCACCGAACCGCAGCCGGGCGGCCTGATCGCCACCGTGGGACCGCTCTGGTTCATCGGCTGCGCGGTGCTGGTGCTGAGCTTCGGCTACGCCCTGTGGACCCGGGCCGGACTGGTGCTGCCGGTGTTGTCGGCCGGCACCGTGGTGATCGCCTCCCAGGCCCTGCTCTACCACGGCCCGACGGTGATGGCCGCAGCCCGGCACATCGGCATGATCGAGTACATCCGCACCTTCGGCCGGCTGAACACCAGCGTGGACATCTACCAGGCTTGGCCGGGACTATTCGCCAGCTCGGCCTGGCTGATCGACGCCAGCGGACTCCACAGCCCGGTGAACCTGGCCACCTGGTGGCCGGTGCTGGTCACCCCGGCCAGCATCGCCGCCGTCCGGCTGGTGGCGGGCCGGTTCCTGAGCCCGAACCGCGCCTGGATCGCGGCCGGGATCTACGCCCTCGGCGACGCGGTGAACAGCACCTACTTCTCGCCGCAGGCCGTCGGTTTCCTGCTGTCGTTCGCTGTCCTGGCTCTGCTGGTGGCCCCGCCGGCGCACGAAACGCCGCGGCCCGCGGCTGGCTCGGATCGGCTTGGCCCTGGCGCTCAGCTGCGCCTCGGTGGTGACCCACCAGATCTCCCCGTTCATCCTCGGCTTCACCTTGATCGCGCTGGTCGCCTTCCGGTTGGTCAAGCCGATCTGGGTGCCGCTGCTGGCTCTGCTGCCGGCGGTCGGCTGGGCGGCCGTCCACGTCCGGTTGCTGTTGCGTTACCTCGATCTCGGCGCGCTCGGCAATGTGGTGGCCAACATGGCCGCCCCCGAGCACCCGAACGCGGTCGCCGGCACGGCCCCGGTGACCAGGCTCGCCTTCTACGTCCCCGGTGCCGCACTGGTGGTGATCGGTCTGATCGCCCTGACCGTGGTCATCCGGCGCCGGGACCGGCTGCACATCGGGCTCGCCTTCGCCGTGGCCAGCCCGGCCGGGTTGGCCTTCTTGACCAACTACGGCCAGGAGGGCATCTTCCGGATCGTCCTGTTCGCCGTGCCCTGGCTCGGCATTCTCGCCGCCACCGCCGTGCTGCCGAGCCGGTCCGGCAGCCCGGCGCCGAACCGGATCGCCCAGCTGGTGCTGGCCGGCGGGTTCGCGGTGATGATGGCGGTCAACACCTACGGTCAGGCCGGACTGGACTGGGCCCGCATCCTGCGACCGGGGGACGCCGCGGTGACCAGCTACTTCGAGCGGACGGCGCCCTACGGCTCGCTGCTCTATAGCTTCGGCACCAAGAACGCGACCCCGGCCCGGATCACCGAGCGCTATGACCAGGTCGGCTATCTCAGCCGGGTCGCACTCGGCGGCTTTCCGGCCACGGTCGGCGCCGACTACTCACCGCAGCAGGACGTCGCGGCGACGACCTCCGTGCTCAGCCGGCTGCCGATCCCCGGTCGGCACTACCTCTACGTCTCCAACGCCCTCGGCGGCTACGACGACCGCTACGGTCTGCAGCGCTACGCCGACTTCCAGCGGGCTCGCACGGCGATCGCCGCCTCGTCGGACTGGACCCTGGTCGACTCATCGCCGACCGCTCAGCTCTACGTGCTCACCAAGGATCTGACCAAGGGGTCGCGCTGATGTCCGGCGGGCTGAACGGTCGCCGGGCCGACGATATGAACGGTCGCCGGGCCGACGATATGGGCGGTCGCCGGGCCGACGGTATGAGCGAAGGGTGGGCCGAGCGGGTCGACCACCCGGTGGACGGAACGGCCGCCTGCCTCGTCCTGGCCCACGGCGACCCCGTCCAGCTACGGCGCCTACGGTCGGCACTCGAACCGATGCCGGTCTTTCTGCACGTGGACGCCGGGGTGGCTCCGGCGCGATGTGCCGAGCTGGTCGACGGCGTTGAGGCTGAGCGGCTGGTTCAGCCGCGCAGTCGGTGCTCCTGGGCCAGCTTTGGACTCGTGCAGGCCGAGCTGGACGGCTATCGGCAGATCCTCGCGTCCAGCGGCGCCCAGCACATCGTGGTGATGTCGGGGGCCGACTATCCGCTCCGTCCCGGCGCGGAGATCGCCTCGTTCATCGGCGGACTGGCCGACCGTTCGCTGGCCCGGGTCTGGCCGATGCCGTACCACGCCTGGGGTTCCAGCGGCGGTCTGGCCCGGCTGCGTTATCGGCACTGGGCCTGGCGCAAGCACATGCTCCGGCTGCCGGTGCCCCGCCCGCTTCCGTTCGGAGTCGAACCCTCCGGGGCCAGCGTGTGGAAGATCATCTCCCGCCGGCATGCGCAGGCTGTCCTCGACGTGGTCGACGCGCGGCCCGACCTGGTGGCGTTCTGGCGGCGCAGCTGGTCAGCCGACGAGACGTTCATCCCCACCCTGCTGCGGAGCCCGATCACCGACGTCGACTGGGCCGCCGAGAGCCTGACCGGCGAAGCCTGGTGGATCGGCTGGGACGGGACCCGGCGCAAGAGCCCGCCGTGGTTGACCGAACAGCACTTCGACGTCCTGGCCGAAGCCGCCGACGGACGTGGCCTCGACGGCAGCGGCGAAGAACGGACCGTACCGGCCCTGTTCGCCCGCAAGGTCGGCACTGAGACCAGCACCGCCCTGCTGGACCGGATCGACGCCGAACTGCTCGGCCGAACGTCGACCCGACCGATGAGCTCGGCCGGTGATGCCGTATGAGTGCCACCGAAGCGACCCGCTCGCCCAGCCCCGAGACAAGCCCGGAGACAAGCCCCGAGACAACCGCCGAGACCAACGCCGGGCACGGTCGCGACCTGTTCGGTCGGGGCATGCTCTACGTCTTGATCTGGTCGATGCAGACGGTGGTCAGCACGGTCGTCTCGCCGGTCCTGGCCCACGTCCTCGGGCCGGGAGAGTTCGGCGCGCTCGCCTCGGTGATCGCGCTCTACCAGTTGTTGATCATCATTGCAGTGTTCGGCCTGGACCAGGCGTTGCAGGTGGAGCGGGCGGCCGACGAGGACGCGCTGAGTGCCCGCGGCCTGCTGGCCAGCGGCATCGTGCTGGCCTGCCTGGTCGCCATGCTGGCCGCGCTGACCGCGCCGCTGTGGATCGGCCCGCTGGGCTTTCCGGACCCGGCGCTGGTGCGGGTCGCGCTGCTCTGGACGGCGCCCGGCGGTGCGGTACTGATGATCTTGGCCATCCTGCAGAGCGAGGACCGGCTGCGCGGCTTCGCCGCTGATCAGCGTGCTCGCCTCGGTCGGCGGTCAGCTGCTCGGCCTGGTCGGGATGCTGGTCTTCGGTGCGAACGCCGTGGTCTACGCCGCCGGTGGGGTGATCAGCCAGTTCGTTGCTCTCGGCATCGGCCTGGTGCTGACCCGGCCGCGACTGCGCGGTGCAGCGAACTGGCCGGTGCTGCGCCGCGCTTTCCGGCTCGGGCTTCCGCTGATGCTGACCGGGTTGTCGATCTTCGTGATCAACGTCAGTGATCGGCTGGTCACCCAGCGGTTGCTCGGCACGGTCGAGGTCGGTAGGTTCCAGGTCGCCTACACGCTGGGCTACGTGATGGTGCTGGTGCTCTCCTTCACCAACCGGGCCTGGATTCCCCGGCTGGCCAAGATCACCGACAACCACGACCGATGGCTGGTGATCCGAGACTCCCGCGACGGCATCTTCCGGCTGTTGATGCCGGCCGTCCTAGGCCTCACCCTTGCCGCACCGGTCGCACTGCGGATCGTCGCCCCGTCTTCGTTCCGGCCGGCCGGTCTGCTGATCGTGGTCTTCCTGGTCGCGCTGGCCGCCTTCCCGGTCGCCGCGATCGGCGCCTCCGCCCGAATGTTGATCACCCTGCGTCAGGGCCGACCGTTGGGCTGGTCGGCCCTCGGTGGCGTGCTGGTCAAGATCGGCGCCAACATCGTCCTGGTGCCGTGGATCGGTATCGCCGGGGCCGCCGTGGCCACCCTCATCGCCCTGTGCGTGCAGGCGTTCATTCAATCCCGAGCCCTGCCGAAGGATCTCGCCGCCGAACGGCCGGCCTGGCGCCTGGTCGGTGCCTGCGCCCTCGTCGGCGTGCTTGCCGCCGGCAGTGTGCTGCTCCCGCAGTCGCTGCCTTGGAATCTCGCCCGGTTCGGCGCCGGGCTGCTCTGTTTACCGTGGCTGTGGGTGTCGCCTGTCCCAGCTGCGTTCCGGACGTCCCACTCTCGCGAAAGGTCGCTCATGATCCGTCCGCCCCGCCTCCCTCAGCTGCACCGACTCCGGATCGCACTGGGCGCAACCGCCACCTTCGCGGTGCTGGTCGCCGGAGCGCTGCTTCACACCGCACCGGCCGCCGCCAGCACCAGCGGCACCGGCCAACTCAGCATCAGTAACCCCGACGTCCTGCCCAGCAGCACCTCGATCTTCATGAACAAGATCGAGACACCGGCGGACAGTTACGAACGGACCCACAACACCGTCGCGCTGACCCTGAAGAACACCGGCACCGGACCGCTGAGCGTCAATTCGCTGGCCACCACCGACGAGTTCACCCTCACCTCCCCGTGGAAGCTGCCGTTCACCCTGGGCAGCGGCAAGTCGGTCGATCTCAGCCTGGCCTTCGTCGCCTCCAGCGGCGACTGGCACTTCGGCACCGGATCGATCGGCTGGAACAACGGCAGCGATCGTACGACTTCGCTCAAGCTGACCGGCTGGTTCCAGAAGTACTCCGAGCACGGACTCGAACCCCACCTGAACGCCTTGATCAACAACTTCGGCTACGGCACCGTGATGCCGACCGCGATCTACAGTGCGGGTGCCTACCAGTCGTTCAGCAGCGACGAGGTGCTCTCGCCGTACTGGACCGCGCTCGACACCAGCCAACCGATCTCCCTGACCCAGATCGCCGCCTGGCGCGGCTATCCGACCGGGGTGACGGTGAGCAAGTACGCCAAGGGCAATTCGAGCAAGACCTATCCGGTGTACTCAGGGCTGAAGTTCGACTCCCAGTCGGCACTTCCCCGCAGCTCTACCTATGGGCGCGGCACCACCACGTTCACGGCCTCCGGCACGATCGGACTCAAGGTCGACAACGAGTTCTCCGACCCGACCTTGAACGACCAGAGCGGCGACCGGTCGGCCGGCTGCAAGGCAGCCCAGTGCGGCCAGCACCTGCGGGTGTTCAAGGTTCGGACGGGCGACGGCACCCTGGTGCCCGGCGCCTACCTGATGGCCGAGGACTACGCCGGGATCAACTACGACTACAACGACAACGTGTTCTTGTTGGAGAACCTCAAACCGGCCTGAGGTTTCATGATCAACAACTGTTGACGGCCGACCAGCGGCGCGACGACGAGGTGACCCACACCCGACGTCGCGCCGCTTCGTCGTTACCGGTCCAGCTTGCGACTGGTGCACGTTCTGCCGATCTGCGTGCACTTTCTGCTGCGCAATTTGCCTTCACCGGTGCACATTCTGCTGCGCAGTTTGTCTGCTGCCGTGCACGTAACGCTCTATTCGCGCCGGATCGGCACTGCGAGTCTTGTCTTGTCGTTAACGGGGAAAACGACTCCACCAATGGGAGTGAAGATCACCTTCGCTCAACCTCAGCACTTGGAGTCAGCGATCATGAACACCTCAATCTTCTCCGGCACCCGCCGCACCCGTCGCCTCACCAAGCTGGCCGCCGCCGCCCTGCTTCCCGCCGCTCTGATCGGCACCCTGACCACCGCCCTGACCGCCGCTCCGGCCCACGCCGACACCGACGGCACTACCGCGATCAGCGCTCAGACCGCGGCGATGTTCAACACCGCGAGCGCCTGGATGCCGAAGGCTCCCAACAACACCCCCGGCTGGAAGGCCGACTTCATCGACAACTTCGACGCTCCCCTGGACACCTCGGTCTGGGGCCGCTACCAGGGCGGGGCGCCGGCCGGCAGCCACGCCGCCTACACCCTGGCCAACGCGACCGTCACCACCTCTCCGACCACCACCGCCAGCGGCATATTGCAGCTGCGGACGAAGTACGAAGACGGCGCCTGGACCTCGGCCGGCATGTCCAGTGGCCGTGGCTTTGCCGCCGTGCAGGGCAAATGGGCGATCAAGGCCAAGTTCGATCGCGGCTACGGCGTCGGCTACGCCTTCCTGCTCTACCCCAAGGGCGGCGCCTGGCCGCCCGAGGTCGATCTGGCCGAGGGTACCGCCGGAGGCGCTTCGATCATGTCCACCGTGCACTACGGCACCGCCAGGCAGAACTACCAGATCCAGCGCTGGCAGCACAACGTCGACATGACCAAGTGGCACACCTACGGTGTGATCATCTCCACCGGACTGATCGAGTACACCCTCGACGGCCGGGTCTGGGGCTCGGTGCAGACTGACCAGGCCCCGGACGTCCCGATGTGGCTGGGTGTCCAGTCCGGAGTCAAGGACTGTGCGACCTCCACCGGCGAATGCCTCTCGGATCAGACTCCTCTCAACTCGGCCATCTCCATCGACTGGATCGCCCACTACGCCAAGGCCTGACTCACCGTGAGCTGGTCATGGCATTACCACCGACCGCTGATCCGCGCACCTGGTCATCGACCGGGTGCGCGGATCTGTGTATGCGGAGATCTGGGCGTACGGGGCTCGATGAGCAACGCCACCGATCTGGGGAAGGCTCGACTGTGCACGGAATGCCGACGATCGTGCACACGACGCCCTTGGTCCGGTCGGCAGGAATTGCCATGATCATCAGGTCGGTGCGTAGAGGCACCGCGTCGTTCGCGGGGGCGAGAAGTTCTGCTCGACTCATCGCTATTCGCCTGGAGTTCCTGAACATGATCATCAATGGACTTTCGTCGACTGTTCGCCGCCACCGGTCGCGGCTGGCCGGCTCTCTGGTCCTGGTGGTGACCTCGGTCCTGCTCACCGTCACCGTGATCGCCTCACTCTCGGTCACCAGCGCCCAGGCCGCCTCGACCAGGAGCTCGACCGCCGCCGCGTCGGTGCAGATCAGCTCGGCCCAGAAGGCCCTGTTCAGTACCGCCAACGCCTGGAAGCCGTCCGCACCGAAGACCGAGACCGGTTGGCAGGCGGACTTCGTGGACAACTTCGACAGCTCGTTGAACACGGGAGTCTGGGGCCGCTACATGGCCGGCGTGCCGACGGGAACGACCTCCGCCTACCTCAAGGACAACGCGACGGTGACCCGCTCGCCGCTGTCCGCCGGCGGCGGCGTCCTGCAACTGCACACCCGCTACCAGAACGGGCACTGGACCTCGGCCGGACTCTCCAGTGGGCGCGGCTTCGCCGCCACCCAGGGCAAGTGGCAGATCAAGGCCAAGTTCGATCGGGCCTACGGAGTCGGCTACGCCATCCTGCTCTACCCCAAGGGTGGCGCCTGGCCCCCGGAGATCGATCTCGCCGAGGGGACGGCCGGCGGCAATCACATCATGGCCACGGTGCACTACGGCACAGCGAAGCAGAACTTCCAGATCCAGCGGTTCCTCTTCACGGTGGACATGACGAAATGGCACATCTACGGAGTGTCGGTGACCAACAGCGAGATCGATTACTTGATCGACGGCAAAATGTGGGCCAAAGTCAAGACCAGCCACACCCCGAGGGTGCCGATGTGGCTGGGCGTCCAGGCCGGCGTCAAGGACTGCCGACACTCCACCGGGGAGTGTCTGTCCGCGACCACGCCGAAGAGCTCGGCCATCTCGATCGATTGGGTCGCGCACTACCGGCGCACCTGAGCTGTCCGCATTGCAGGAGGAACCGATGAGCAGCCCGTCCCGCACCGTGAACACCGTATCCAGGTCGGCCCGTCGTCGCCTCCGGGCCGCGTTGCGAGCTGTACGCAGCCAGCGTCAGGTCTCACGGCTGCTGATCAACGCCGGTCCCGTCCGGCGCTATCGCCGTCGGCCCGCGGTGCTCGGAGCGGAGTCGACGCGGGTGAGCCAGGAACTTCGCAGCCGAGGGATTGCCCGCAGCACGGTGACGGAGCTGCTCGGCGACGAGCGACTGTACCGACGTCTTCAGCACCAGGCGGCCACACTCCGATCCCGCGACGATCTGGTCCGCGACCCGGCGAAACCGTTCCTGACCGAGCTGTTCGGCAGCAGTCCGGAGGTCAGCCCCGACGATCCGCTGCTGGCGTTGGCCCTGGATCCCCAGGTTCGTGGGGTGGCCGAGGCCTACGCCGCGATGGAGTTGCGGGTCACCGACGTGAACGTCTGGGTCAACACTCCGGTGGGCGGGGCGCCAACCCAGTCCCAGCGCTGGCATCGCGACCTGCCCGAGGACGACGACATCGTGAAGTGCTTCGTCTATCTCTCCGACGTCCCCGAGGGTGCCGGGCCGCTGCACTACGTGGCCGGGACGAACACCCGGCAGGGACGCAAGGCGAAGCTGCCGGCCGAGTTTGACGGGATCGGCTATCGGCTCAGTGACGACGACGTCGCCCGGCACTTCGGGCCGGAGCAGGTGGTCAGCGGGCAGGGCGGGGCCGGCACGCTGGTCTTCGCCGACACCCGGGGCATCCACCGTGGCGGGTTCGCGCGCGACCAGGAGCGGGTGGTCGGCCAGATCACCTACGCGTCCCGGGCCTGCAGCCGGCCGGCCAATCTGCGAGCGGCGGCCGGAGCTGATCGACTGGCGATGGGGGACGTCCGGTTGGCTGGCTAGGGAGTAACCGAACGCATGTTCTTAAACTGTCAGTGGTCGCCGCGAGGCTGTTTCCAGGTCCGAAACGCATGAGTTGGCCGAGACGATCCGCGCGGTCAGCATCCGCCTGGCCGCGCGGAGGACGCCGCCGAACCGGACCCGAGGTCTGCCGCAGCCCCCGCCGCCGGGGTGAATCGGCCCGCAGCAGGCGCGTTCGCCACCGATGAGCTCAGCTGCCTGCTCGGCGAGGCTGGCTGGGAGGGACGTCAGCCGGCTCGTGGCCCGGACCCGCTGCACCCACACCCGACTTCTGGTCGAGGATGGCGGCCGGCTTCTCGACACGCGCGAATTCGGCCCGCTGTGCCGACGCCATCACCGCGGTAAGACGTTCGCCGGCCTCGCCGCGCACCGCGACCACGCCACCATCACCTGGACTTTGCCCACCGCGGGTACCTACCGCTGCACGGACGAACCATTCCCCGTCCTGCTGAAGCAACTCGTCCTGCTGAAGCAACTCGTCCTGCTGAAGCAACCCGTCCTGCTGAAGCAACCCTTCCCGCTGGAGCAACCCGTCCCGCTGAAGTAGCCGAGTTCAGACCCGCCAGCGCTCGATCAACTTCTCCATCGTGGCGTTCATGTCCGCATCGACCTGTTGGCGAGCGGGGTCCTCGTCGTACCACGCCATGATTTCCGTGGCGCCCTGGACGAACGGGATCGTGGCCACCGAGTCCGGCACCAGCCGGCGCACCTTGGCGTTGTCGAAGATCAGCGAATGGGTCTTGTCGCCGAGCAGTCCAGCACCCCACTCGGGATCCTCGGCCGCAATCGCGTCCGACGGGATGTGCACCAGCTTCGGCTGCGGCACGCCTGCCGCCGCCGCGACCGTGGTGAAGATCTGGTCCCAGGTCAGCCATTCGTCGGAGGTGATGTGGAAGCTGTCGCCGATCGCCGCCGGATGCCCGAGCAGGCCGACGAAGGCGCGGGCGAAATCGACGTGGTGGGTCAGGGTCCACAACGAGGCGCCGTCACCGTGCACCACCACGTCGGCCCCGCGTCGCATCCGATCCACCACCGTCCAACCGCCGTCGAACGGCAGCAACGTCTTGTCGTAGGTGTGCGAGGGCCGGACGATGGTCATCGCCAGCCCGTCCTCCCGGTAAGCCCGGCTCAACAGCTCCTCACAAGCGATCTTGTCCCGTGAGTACTGCCAGTACGGGTTGCGCAGTGGCGTCGACTCCAACACCGGCAGCCGGGTCGGCGGCGTCTGGTAGGCCGAGGCCGAGCTGATGAACACGTATTGGCCCATCCGACCCCGCAACAGGTCGAGCCGGCCCTGGACGTCGGCCGGGGTGAAGGCGCGAAAGTCGGCGACCGCGTCGAACTCGCGGTCACCGAGCGCGTCGCCGACCGCTGCCAGGTCGGCCACGTCGGCGCTGAGGTGCTCGATCTCGGACGCACTCGGACGCACCTCCGAGCGCCCGCGATTGAGCACACTGACCTGCCAGCCCTGCTCGAGGGCCCGCTGGGTGCAGGCCGAACTGATGATGCCGGTGCCGCCGATGAACAGAACCGAGCGTGCTGACACGTTGCCTCCTGATGATTGCTGCTGAAGTGTGATTGCCGGTGAAGTGTGATCGCCGGTGAAGTGTGATCGCCGCTGAAGCGCCGGTGAGCCTGCCGCCGGCGCACGGCCGGTAATCGCACCGCTGGGATCGCTGTACCGTCGGGGATCACTGTGCCGTCGGAATCACTCTAGAGACCGGCCGTCGGGGAATGCCCGAGCGGACCCGCTGGTTACCTCGCCCATGACGACAACGAATCGCTACGACTTCGACGACAAGGTCGTCCTGATCACCGGCGGCGGCAGCGGCATCGGTCAGGCCATCGCCCGTGCGTTCCTCGATCACGGCGCCACGGTCGCGGTGGTCGGTCGTCGCAGCGACAAGCTCGAGGAGACCCTGTCCGGCTATCCCGCCGACCGGACGCTGGCCGTCTCGGCCGACGTCGCCGATCCCGAAGACGCCCGGCGGGTCGTCGGTGCGGTGGTCGACCGCTTCGGCCAACTCGACATCTTCGTGAACAACGCCGCCCAATTCCTGGCCCAGCCGTTCGCCGAGATGAGCGCCGAGGACTGGACGAGCATTCGCAGCACCAACGTGGACGCCTTCGTCACGCTGGCCCAGAAGGCCCTGCCCGAGCTGGAGAAGACCGGCGGCAACGTCGTCGTCGTCGGTTCGGTCTCCGGACTGCGCGGCGACTGGGGCCAGTCGGCCTACAACGCGACCAAGGCGCTGATCATGAATCTGGTGCAGTCGCTGGCCCTGGACTACGGACCCAAGGGAGTCCGGCTCAACTCCGTTGCGCCGGCGTTCACCGTCACCCCGATCACCGCCTCGGTGGCCGAGGACGATCAGCTGCTGTCCCAGTTCACCAACCGGGTCGCGCTCGGACGTCCCGGCACACCCGAGGACATAGCCCCGGCGGTGCTGTTCCTGGCCAGCGCCGACGCCGGCTACATCACCGGGGCGACGCTGGCCGTCGACGGCGGGACGACCGCGTCGACGGGTCAGCCACACCTGACCTGAGTCCTGACGGTTGGTGACATCAGATACATCGGCACGTGCAGGCTGAATTTGCGCCAGTCCTCCACCATGGACGTTGATCGGTCAGCGGCGGACGGGAGGGTGTGTGGTGGTGCTGAACTCGCTCTCGCCCCAACGCCGACGGCTGGTGCTGGTCTCGTGCGTCCTCCTGCTGGCGCTGATCGTCGTCATCGCGGCGGTGGTGCTGGTCCGCTCGCGCACCGCGAAGCCGGTACCGCAGGATCGCCTCGGGCCGGTACTGCTGGTTCCGGGTTACGGCGGCAACGGCGACTCGCTGCAGACTCTTGCCGCGGCCGTCCGTTCCGCCGGCCGGACAGCGGTGGTCGTGCCGGAGGTCGGCAACGGCACCGGCGATCTGCAGGCGCAGGCGGACCAGCTGGGTCAGGCCGTCGACGACGCACTGCAGTCGACCGGTGCCCCGTCGGTGGACGTGATCGGCTACTCCGCCGGCGGCGTGGTCGTCCGGCTCTGGGTCCGCAACGACGGCGGTGCCGGCCAGGCCCGGCGGGTGCTGACCCTCGGCTCCCCGCAGCACGGCACCAGCACAGCCGCCCTGGGCAACGAGATCGGCGGTGGCTGCCCGACCGCCTGCCAGCAGCTCGTGCCGGGCAGCGATCTGCTCCGCCGGTTGAACGCCGGGGATGAGACTCCGGCCGGCCCGCTGTGGGCCACCATTCGCTCCACCAGCGATCAAGTGGTCACCCCGGTCGATTCAGCCGCGCTGAACGGCGCCCTCAACATCGTCGTCCAGGACGTCTGCCCGGGCTCGAACGCCGGCCACGGCGACCTGCCCGACAGCCCGGTCACCCGCGCCGCCGTGACCTCGGTGCTGAGCGCGGCACCGCCGAGCGTCCCCACCGGCGTCCGCTGCTGAGACGGCGTCAACTGCTGAGACGGCGTCAACTGCTGAGACGGCGTCAACTGCTGGGCCGGTGCGGGCCCCCACCGGCCCAGATCAGTCCTTGATGTCCTTGGTGCTGAAGCTCGCCCAGGCGGCCAGGGTGAAGACGACCAGATAGCCGAGCTGGACCAGCAGGCCCCGGACGACGTTGTCCCACCGGATCGGCTGGCGGAAGAGGTCGACGAAGGACAGCCAGTAGCGGGTCGGCAGGTAGGGGTGCAGGCTCGCCCCGGCGTCCAGACCGAGCAGCACGGTGGAGGCGACCAGCACGCCGATGGTGCCCAGCGCGGCGCCGATCGAGGAGTCGGTGAGCGTGGAGAAGAAGACGGCGATCGCCGCCACCCCGAGCATGCAGATCACCACGTAGATCAACGCCATCACGGTTCGGCCCGCCAACTGCTCCGGAGTCAACGTCTGACCGCTGAACCCGACCGTCCCCGCACCGGCCGGGGCCTTTCCGAGCAGCAGCTGCCCCTCGACGGCGGTGACCGCACTGACCACCAGCACCGCCAGCAGGACGAAGGCGACCACGGTGGTCAGCTTGGACAGCAGCAAATTCAACCGGCCGACCGGCCGGGCCAGCAGATAGCGCAGCGTCCCGGTCTGGGCCTCACCAGCGATCGCGTCGCCGCCGAGCACCGCCACGGCGATCGGTAGGAACAACGGCAGGACCACCCCGAGCGCGGCCAGCGGGAACAATGTGCCGTCGGTGAGCACGGCCGACAGGAACGGCGGCCCGGTGCCCGGGCCCGGCGCCAGATCGGTGACCGCGAGCAGGATCGCCACCAGGGTGGGCAACGCCACCAGCATGGCGATGATCACCCAGGTGCGCGGACGGCGCACCAGCTTGATCAACTCGACGCCGATCACGAGACCATCCACTCGGTCTGCTGTTGCGGGCCCCCGGGCTGACCATCTCCACCGGCCGCGGACGGCTCATGCGGCCCGAGGGGCGGCTCGTTCGGCCCGAGGGGCGGCTCGTTCGGCCCGAGGGGCGGCTCGTTCGGCGGAGCAAGATGGGGAACGGACCCGGCTTCCAGCACGATCTGCTCCAACTCCCGCCGGAACGGACCGAATTCGGTCACCGGTACCCCTTCGCCGACCAGGAAGGCGTTCAGGCCGGCGGCATCGGAGGACCGGACCAGCAGCCGATCCTCATCCACGCTCAGCACCGCCTCGCCCACCAGTCCGGCCGCCCGCGTCGTGTCCGGACTCCGCAGCGCGATGATCCCGGTCGGTGCCAGCAGCGTGTCCAGTTGATCTTGCAGCACCAGTCGGCCGCGGTCCAGGACGCCGATCCGGGTGCACATCTGCTCGATCTCGGCCAGCAGATGGCTGGAGAGGAAGATGGTGGTGCCGTCGCGGTTGAGCCGTAGCAACAGCTCCCGGATCTCCTGGATTCCTTGCGGATCGAGGCCGTTGGTCGGCTCGTCCAGGATCAACAGGCGTGGCCTGCGCATCAGCGCGGCGGCCAGTCCGAGCCGTTGCCGCATCCCGAGTGAGTAGGCCCGGGTCGGGCGGCGGTCGTCGGGATCAAGACCTACATCGACCAGCACCTCGGTGATCCGGGCCCTGCGTTTCGCCCCGGAACTCCGGTCCCGACCGCTGGCGTCCAGCAGTGACAGGTTGGCCCGACCCGACAGATGTGGGTAGGCGCCGGGGCCCTCGATCAGTGCGCCGATCTGCGGTAGCACCTCGGCCCGGTCCGCCGGCATCGGTCGGCCGAGCACCGAGACGGCGCCGGAGGTCGGCAGCACCAGGCCCAGCAGCATCCGCACCGTCGTGGTCTTGCCCGACCCGTTGGCACCGAGGAAGCCGTAGACGTCACCTTCGCGGACGTCCAGGCCGATCCCGTCCACGGCCCGCAGCTCGCCGTAGCGCTTGGTCAGGTCTCGGGTGATGATCATCGATTACTTCCCAGCAGCTGGGTCGCCGCTTGCGTCAGGGTGGCCCGGGTGACGGTCCCGGCCAGCAGGAAGCTCCGGCCCGGCCCGCCCTGGAAGCCGTCGGTCCGCACGGTGAGCAGCACACCGACCGGTCCGACCGTCAGGGCCGTGCCGACGTCGGTCTGCCGCGCCGCCGCGCTGGAGCTGAACTGGGCCCGGAGCGGTCGGGCGACCGAACCCCGCAGCGGGATCACGATCAACGTGGTCGGACCCCGCCCGTAGATGCCCACGGCACCAGGGTCGGACCCGTCCCGGCTGGTCAATCCGGCAAGGGTGATCGGCAGGTCGATCGGCGCGAACGCGTTGGCCGCGGCCGCCACGTCCACCGACTGGTCGTAGTTGATCGTCATCTGCTCGTTCGGAACGAACCGGGTGGTCGATGCCGCCGGCGTGCTCGGGTTGACCCGCGTGAACGCCGTCGTGACGGCGGGCCGGGCGGCCCCGCGGCCGTAGAGGTCGACCCGCAACGGCAGCCCGGTCTCAGGATCGGCCCACAGATCGACGCGACCGATCGAGCCGGCCGGGGTATTCGGGGTCAGCCGCAGCCCGGCGGCGTCGATCCCGGCGATTCTCATGGCCGGCAACCGGGTCAGTTCGGTCGGTGCGGCGCCCTGCAGGAGTTGCCGGGCGAGGGTGGGCGGCACCAGGTCGACAGCGTCCGGCAGCCGGATCTTCGAGACCGGCGAGATGGTGGCGGTCTGGGACTCGAACACCCACCGGATCTGCGTCTGATGGTGCCGGATCAGGTCGGTTTCGCCGGTGCTGCGGATCCGGTCGATCCGGTAGTCGTCCGAGCTTCGCCACCAGGCTCGTAGCTGGTTGTCCTGCCCGAGCAACGTTGCCAGCGTGGCGAACGAATCGTTGTCCGGGATCTGCACGGTGCCCGCGGTGTCAATCGTGCCGGACCAACCGATCGACCCGGACGCCTCGCATCCGCGCGGCCAGCGCGTCCGCGCCGATCGACAACGGCTGGGCCGGTCGGGCCTGCAGCGCCAACGGGGTCACCACCAGGACGAGTGCGGCCACCGCGGCGATCGCCCACCGCGCGACCACGCCCGCGCTCGGGCCCATCGCCCTCATCGATGCTCCGTCACGGCAGCCAATCTAGGTGGGCCGTTCCAGGCCTTCCGATTGCTGAGACGCTGGAGCGGTGGCCGCAACCGAACTTCCCGACCTGGCGGCGGAGCTCATTGAGCTGCCGGAGCTCATCGGGCGCGTCCCGCCGGGCTGGACGAGGGTCGCCTATCGCGGCCGGAACTACGGGATGACCCGCACCGACCACGCCGACGGCCGCAGCGTGAGCGTCTACGCCGAAGAGTTGGGCGGCTCCGACGTGATCAGCACGAACGTCTACCGCACGTCGGCCGGCGACCTGCTGCGACCGTGCGAGATGCCGGCGGCGAAGGTGCTGGCCTTCCTCGCCGGCTGGGCGGCGACAATGACCTCATGACGAATGAGTGGCCAACCAGCGAACCGTTCTCCCTGCTCAGTCATCTGGAGTGCTCCCGCACCGGTGAGCGTTACGACGCCGATCAGGTACAGGGCCTCAGTCCCGCCGGCGCCCCGCTGCTGGCCCGCTACGACCTGGACCGGGTCCGGAGCCAGCTCAGCCCGGATCGACTGGCCGGGCGAGCTTCGAACCTGTGGCGCTACCACGAACTGCTGCCGGTCCGCGATCGTGAGAACCTCACCACTCTCGGCGAGGGATGGACCCCACTACTGCCGGCCGCACGCTACGGCGCGAGCATCGGGCTGCCGCGATTGCTGATCAAGGACGAGGGCTCGCTGCCGACCGGTTCGTTCAAGGCCCGCGGCGCGGCGGTCGGGTTGTCCCGCGCCCGGGAGCTCGGGGTCCGCGGCATCGCGATGCCGACCAACGGCAACGCCGGCGCGGCCTGGTCGGCCTACGCCGCCCGGGCAGGGCTGGCGAGCTTGATCACCATGCCGGTCGGCGCCCCGGAGATCTGTCGGCGCGAGTGCGTCGCGGCCGGCGCCGAGCTCTATCTGGTCGACGGTCTGATCAACGACGCCGGCGTTATAGCCCGGACAGCGGTGGCCGATCGTCCGGGTTTCCAGGAGGTCGCGACGCTGCGGGAGCCCTACCGGATCGAAGGCAAGAAGACGATGGGTTATGAGATCCTCGAGCAGCTCGGCTGGCGGATGCCGGACGTGATCATCTATCCGGCCGGCGGTGGTGTGGGCCTGATCGGGATCCACAAGGCACTGCAGGAGATGCGGGAGCTGGGCTGGATCGAGGGACCGTTCCCCCGACTGGTCGCCGTCCAGGCCGACGGCTGCGCACCGATCGTCGACGCCTTCGACCGCGGTCTCGACCACGCCGATCCGGTGCCCGACGCCTCGACCATCACTATGACCATCGCCTTCGGCATCAACGTCCCGGTGTCCCTCGGCGACTTCCTCATGCTGCAGGCGGTCCGGGACACCGGTGGCACCGCGGTCGCGGTCAGCGACGAGGCGCTACTGAAGGCCGAGCGGACCTTCTGCGCGGCCGAGGGCCTGTTCGTCTGCCCGGAGGGCGCGGCCTGTCTGGTCGCTGCCCGGCAACTGCGCGAATCCGGCTGGCTGTCCGAGGCCGAGCAGGTGGTCATCCTGAACACCGGTAGCGGACTGATCTACCCGGACACGGTCAGCTACGACGTCCCGACCCTGCCGGTGGGCGGGCGCATCTAGGCTGGGGCGACACCGACCCCGGGAGCAAACATGCGCGCACCAGGCCAAACCGCTCGTCGAGCGGGCCTCCGACCGACCGCAACGGCCATCCTCGGCCTCGGCCTGGCAGGCTCGTTCGCCCTCGTCGGTTGCTCCTCCGGGCCGTCGCAGCCCGCACCGACCACCGCACCGAGCGGTGTCAGCGCGACGCCCACCCCGACCCCGACGCCCAGCCCGACGGCTCCGACCTGCCCGAACGGCAACTACCGGATCACCGATCTCAAGGGCCAGGGCGCAGCCTCCCGGCTGGGCACCGGAGTGGGCGGCGACGTCACCATGACCTTCACCAACGGCGCCTTCACCCTGCAGTCGGACGGAAAGACGCCGATCAAGGTGCAGATCGGGCCGGCCAACGCCAATCTGACCATCGCCGGCGACATCACCGGCACCTACACCCGGGTCGACGATTCGACCATCCGGATGACGGTGAACGACGCCAACGGCACGGCGGCGATCAGGGGCGCCTTCATCAATCGGAAACTCACCATGCGACAGCTAGCCGACCAAATCGTCCCGTTGGACAGCCGGGCTGCGGTCGCCTGCACCGGAGACCAGGCCACCCTGACCCTGCCGAATCTGGCGCTGACCCTGGCCCGCTGAGCCTGGCCCGCTGAATCTGACCCGGAACGCCGGCAGCTAGACGGATCAGGGCCCGCCGCGCCAGTGGTCGATCCGGCGATGATCGGGCAGGAACCCGCGGTGCACACCCCAGAGCACGGCCTGGGTCCGGCTGGTGACGTCGATCTTGCGATAGACCGAGCGGATGTAGGACTTGATCGTGTTCGGGCTGAGAAACGTCAGCGCGGCGATGTCGGCGTTGCTGCGACCCTGGGTGATCAACGCGAGGATCTCCGACTCACGATCGGTCAGGCCCTCCGTCCGGCCCGGCCAGTCCAGCCCGGAGGCAGCCCGTGACCGTCCCGGCGGTTCGCTGATCACCACCTCGCCGGCGTGCACCGCCTCCAGGGCGGCGACCAAATCGCGGGCGGGCAACGCCTTGGAGAGATAGCCGCGCGCACCTTTGCGCCGGGCGTCGTCGACCAGTTCGGCGTCGAAGTTCCAGGTGTAGACGACCACTTTGCGGGCGTGCGGGCTGGCCACCAGGGTGGCGATGTGATCGCCATCGGCTTCCTGCTGGGCGAACGAGTCGTACAACACGATGTCCACCGCGTCGTGCAACGGCTCGTTGGTGTCGATCTCGGCGATCACCACCCGGCTCCGGTACCGGTCGAGAATATTGGCCACGCCGAGCACCACCACGTCGTAGTCGTCGATCAGGGCGACCGTGATGGCGGGGCGGTCGCTGCCCTCGCCGGAAACGTCATCGGGGGGAACCATACATCGAGGTTACCCCCCGTAAGGGTGTAAAACACCAGCCCTGGGGGTGGTTCAATTGGTCCTGCGGCCGAACATCGCAACCAACGGGTTGGGGGCGGTCGTCGCATCACGAGAACCAAGGAAAATGGAGGAACATCATGCTGGGTCTCATCATCAGCCTGATCGTCATCGGACTGATCGCCGGAGCAGTAGCTCGTTTGGTCGTCCCCGGTAAGCAAAACCTGTCGATCCCGATGACGATCCTGTTGGGGATCGTGGGCTCGTTCGTCGGCGGCTTCCTGGGCTACCTGATCTTCCACCATGACGCCAGCAGCGGCTTCTTCCAGCCGGCCGGCATCATCGGCTCGATCATCGGCGCCATCATCGTGCTGGTCATCTACCTCAAGGTCCGCGGCAGCCGCGCCGCCGCCTGAGGCTACAGCTGGACGGCTCCGCCTGGGGTGATCAGGCCGACGCCGTCGACGACCGGATGATCATGGCCGGCACGATTGCGATCGTGCCGGCCTCGGTCGTCCGGTTCTGCTGATCACCCGATCACCGACGAGACGCTGGGTGCGGTGCTGCATGTGAGCGGACGCTACTGGACCGACTACGCCTGCAGCCCCAGGCCCCGATGAGCTGGCTGCATCAGGGCGCTCCGGGAACGGGCGCGCCGGCCGACGTCGGCAGTCATCTCACGCCCGAGCCTTCTTGAACCAGGTCACCGGGCTCGACGAGACCCAATCGCTCCCCCGCTGCGCCACCTTCGCCGAAGGTGTCCGCACCATGGAAATCCTGGCCGCCGTGGCCGAATCCGCTGCTCATCAAGGAAAGTTGTCACGCTGTGAAGTTCGGGGTCTACACCGCAGTTCTGCACGACCGTGGTCTGCCCGAGGCGCTGGACGTGCTGTCCTCCCTCGGCCTGCAGGCCGCCGAGATCAATTCCGGGGGCTTCCTGCCGCCGCTGCACATCCCGATCGACGACATCCTGTCCAGTGGTTCCGCCCGGGACGACTACCTCGAAATCTTTGCTGACAAGGGGATCGCGCTGGCCGGACTGAACTGTAACGGCAACCCGTTGCACCCCGATCCGGCCATCGGGCCGAAGCACGCCGATGATCTTCGTCGTTCGATCAGGGCCGCCGGCGCCCTCGGCCAGACCCGGGTGGTCACCATGTCCGGCCTGCCCGGCGGCGAAGCCGGCGCGACCAAGCCGAACTGGATCGTGAACGCCTGGAACTCGGGCGCCCTGGACGTGCTGGACTATCAGTGGGACCAGGTCGTCGTCCCGTTCTGGCGGGAGATCGACGAGTTGGCCGGCGCGCACGGGGTCAAGGTGGCGATCGAGCTGCACCCGCAGAACATCGTGTTCTCCCCGCCCACCATCCGCGAGTTGGTGGAGCGGACCGGCGCCACCAACGTCGGCGTCGAGATGGACCCCAGCCACCTGTTCTGGCAGGGAATGGATCCGATCGCCGCCGTCCGCCACCTCGGCCCGCTGGTCTACCACGCGGCCGCCAAGGACGTCCGGATCAACCCCAACTGCAGCGTCTACGGCGTGCTGGACAACCGGTTCCGTCGGCTGGGCGCCGACGAAGACCGCACCGGGCTCGGCGGAGACGAGTACGCCAACGAGTGGCCGAAGGACTCGGCCTGGGACTTCGTCGCCCTCGGCCGCGGGCACGGCCAGGACTTCTGGAACGAGTTTGTCCGCGCCCTGCACGAGGTCGACCCGGAGATGGCGCTGAACATCGAGCACGAGGACGTGTCGCTGGGTCGGATCGAGGGCCTGGCGGAGGCGGCCACGGTGCTGCTGGAAGCCGGCCGTCAGGTCGGCGTGCTCGACTGAGCCGGGTTCGTCGACAATGGTCGGATGCGCGCCATCGTCTACGACGCCGTCGGAGCCGAACCCCGGCTGAGCACGGTGCCCCGGCCCGATTGCCCGGTCGACGGCGCGGTGATCGACGTCCGGGCCACCGGGGTGTGCCGGTCCGACTGGCACGCCTGGCGGGGCCACGAACCGGTGCCGCTGCCGCACATCCCCGGCCACGAGTTCGCCGGGGTGATCGCCGAATTGGGCCCCGGCGTGAGCGGATTCGCGGTCGGGGATCGGGTGACCGCCCCGTTCGTGAACGGCTGCGGACGCTGCCACTGGTGTGCAACCGGCCAGGCCCAGATCTGCCCGAAGCAGACCCAGCCCGGCTTCACCCACCCCGGTTCGTTCGCCGAGCAGGTGGTGGTCCGGGCCGCGAGCACCAACCTGGTCCGGCTGCCCGATTCGGTCGACTTCACCGCCGCGGCCGGTTTGGGCTGCCGGTTCGCCACCGCGTTCCGGGCGCTGACCGGACACGGACGGGTGGTCGGGGGCGAGACGGTCGCGGTGTTCGGCTGCGGCGGCGTCGGGCTGTCCGCGGTGATGATCGGCCACGCCCTGGGTGCCCGGGTGATCGCCGTCGACCCGTCGGCCGCAGCCCGCGCCCGGGCGGCCGAGTTCGGCGCCGAACCACTGGACGTCAGCGACCCGGTCGAGGTGATCCACCGGCTGACCGGCGGCGGAGCCGACCTGTCCATCGACGCCCTCGGCTCGACCCGCACCGCGACGGACGCGATCCGGAGCCTGCGCCGACAGGGTCGCCACGTCCAAGCCGGTCTGATGCTCGGGCCGGACGCCGCGACGGCCCTACCGTGGGAGCTGGTGATCGGTCGCGAACTTCAGCTGCACGGAACCCACGGGATGTCGGCGCTCGACTACCCGGCGATGTTGGCCATGGTGGCCGACGGGCGGCTACGACCGGAGCGGCTGATCGGCTCGGTGATCACGCTGGCCGGGGCGGGAGCCGCGTTGGCGGCGATGGACGCCCCGATTCCGGCCGGATCCGGCACCGTGGTCGTCTCGATCGACTGATCCCGACTCAACCACGGACCGCGTATTCGGAGAACGCCGCCGCCGCCCGATGAGCTTCGGCGATCGCCCGGACTGCGTCCAGCCCGGCCGCGTCGCGGGCCCCGCCGATCACCCGGTGCCAGCGGCCGGACCGCACCGCCATCACGGGAACCAGCTGCTCGGACTGCTGCCCGACGGCGATCACCACCGTGTCGGCGTCGACGAACCGCGGCGCACCTTCGGCGTCGAGGATCTCGACTTCGTCCGGGCAGACGCGTTGAACGGCCGCATCGACGACCACGTCACGTCCTGGCGGCGCAGTTCGGCCAGCCTCGCCCACCGGCTCGAGCGTCCGAGCTGAGCGCCGATCCGGTGCCCGCGATGGATGATCGTCACGGCTCGGGCCAGGCACATCGGGATCTTGGACAGCACCGTGTCCGTCGGCGCCATCCCCGGAACGCCGTAGAGGTACTCCAGCGAATCCGGATCGATCAGACCCCCATTCACCGCGTTGACGCCTCAGCCACCCGGCAACGCTGACCGTTACCGCTGCACTGGCAGGATCGAACCATGAAGCTGAGGGACCGAACATGATCATCGTCGTCGGCGGCGGGATCGCCGGCGTCGCCTGTGCCCGGGTGCTGAGCCAGGGCGGCGCTGACGCGCGGGTTCTGGACCGCGGCCGCCGGCTCGGCGGCCGGCTGGGCGAACGCGATTACGACCTCGGCGGAGATCGGAACCGGCCGGTCGACACCGGCGGCTCCTACTTCACCGTCTCCGACTCCGACTTCGCGGCGGCGGTCGAGGACTGGCAGCGGAGAGGCCTGGCTCGGCCCTGGACCGACACGTTCACCGTCCACAGCGCGGACGGCGAGCGGACCAGCTCAGGCCCGACGCGCTGGGCCGCCCCGACCGGCCTGCGCAGCCTGGTCGACGATCTCGCGGCCGGCGTCGAGATCCGCTCGGGCGTCGCCGTCGATCAGGTCGACCGGGACGATCGTTCTCTCGTGGTCCGCTCAGGTCAGGACGAGCAGCGCGCCGACGCGGTCGTCTTGGCGATGCCGGATCCGCAGGCCCGACGGCTGCTCGGGTCGGGTCTTAAAGATGAGGCCCAGCACTTCGGGCTGGAGTTCGAGCCGGTGCTGGCACTCACCACGATCTGGCCGGAGCGGACCTGGCCCGACCGGGACGGGCTGTTCGTCAACGACGACGAGGTCCTGTCCTGGGTGGCCGACGACGGGTTACGCCGTGGCGACCGCGCGCCGGTCCTGGTCGCCCACTCGACACCCGACTTCGCCCGCCCGCGGCTGGACGGGCCGAGCGCGGCGGCAGCGCCGATGGTGGACCGACTGCGCGCCGTGGTCGGGATCGATGCCGGTCTCAGCCCGGACGTCGCTGCGGTCCAGCGGTGGAGTTTCGCCCGGCCGGAGCAGCCCCGGGACAGGCCGTTCCTGCTCACCGCGTCCGGCCTTGGTGCCTGCGGTGACGGGTGGGCGGCCAAGCCCAGTGTCGAAGCGGCCTTCGTGTCGGGGACGCGACTCGGCCGAGCGCTGCTGGCCTAGGCTTCGGCTCCGGCCGGCCGGTGCCAGTCGCGGACGTGCGCCGGCTCCCTGATGCCCGGCGCGAGATCCGGGGCCGGAACGGTCGGGCCGGGGACGCAACCGGAAACGGGCAGCACACCCGCCCAGTAGGGAAGTTCGAGGTCCTTCTCGTCGTCACTCGGCGGGCCGGTGCGGACCTTCAGTGACACCTGCTCCAACGGAACTGCGAGCACGGTGGTGGCGGCCAGCTCGCGACGCGACGGTCCGCGGACCTCGGCGGACCGTCCGGGCACCACGGCGTCCACTAGCGAGGACAGTGCGCTCTGTTTCTGCCTCTCGTCCTCGACCACAACCGCTCGCCCGTGGATCACCACGCTGCGGTAGTTGATCGAGTGGTGGAACGCCGACCGGGCCAGCACCAGACCGTCCATCAGGGTCACGGTGACACACACGTCCAGACCTCCGTCGCGGGCCGACCGCAAGGCCCGGGCCCCACTGGATCCGTGCAGGTACAAGGTTTCCCCGACCCGCGCGTGCAGCTGGGGTAACACGACCGGGGCTCCGTCGACCACGAATCCGACATGCGCGAGCACTGCTTCGTCGAGTAAGGCGTGCACGGCGGCCCGGTCGTAGCCGATCCGGTCCTGGTGCCGGGTCGCGGTGGTCACCGGTCCGGCGGAGTAGCGGTCAACCGACACGACCCGTCCCTCATCTCATATTGTACTGATACATTAACAGTATGATGCCGACACAATATCGACCGCAGGGACGGAGCGTCAAAGCCATTGCTGACGACATCGAGGAGGCGGTTCGCCGTGGACGGCTGCTGCCGGGCACGGTGTTGCCACCCATCCGCGGCCTGGCGGCCGATCTCGGCGTCGCGCCAGGGACGGTCGCCGGCGCCTACGCCCGGCTGCGTGACCGCGCGCTGATCGAATCCCGCGGCCGCAACGGAACCGTCGTGCGCGACCGACCGGCGATCCGCACCCGGCCGAACGGTCCGGCACTCGGGCCGGGGATCGTCGACCTCTCCGCCGGGCAGCCGGACCCTCGGCTGTTGCCGCGCCTGACCGCCGACATGTTCACCGCCCTGCGCGGCCCCGCGGCCGCCCCGGCCGACGGCCTGTTGCCCGCCTTCGCCGAAGCGGCGAGTCACCGGCTGCGCGCCGAAGGGGTGCCGGTGGACGAGCTGACCACCTGCCACGGCGGACTGGACGGAATCGGTCGCGTCCTGTCGGTTCATCTGGCCTCCGGCGACGCCGTCGGTGTCGAGGATCCCGGTTGGCCGAACGCGCTGAATCTGCTGGCTGCGCTGGGAATGCGGGCGATTCCGGTCGCGGTCGACGATCACGGACCGGAGCCTGCGGCGCTGGACAACGCGATCCACGACGGTGCCCGGGCGGTGATCATCACCAGCCGTGCCCACAACCCGACCGGGGCCTTCGTCGACGCTGACCGCGGTGCCGCACTACGGACGGTGTTGGCCCGGCACCGCGACGTCGTGCTGATCGAGGACGATCATGCCGCCGAGCTGTCCTCGGTCGGACTGACGCCGCTGGCCGGTGCCAGCGACCATTGGGCGTTCATCCGGTCCACCTCGAAGCCTTTCGGTCCTGATCTTCGCCTCGGGGTGATCGCCGCCGATCCGGTGACGATCAGCCGGGTGGCCGGACGGATGCGGTCCGGATCGGGTTGGGTCAGCACTCTGGCGCAACGATTGGCGTTGGCCCTGTGGCAATCTCCGGCGGTGGCCGACCAGGTCGCCGCCGCCGGCCGGACCTACGACGAGCGACGGACCGGGTTGATCGCCGAACTCTCCGATCGCGGCGTCGCCGCGGTCGGCGAAACCGGACTGAACGTCTGGCTGTCGGTGGCCGACGAGACCGCGGTCGTGGCGCAGCTGCTGCAGGCCGGTTGGGCCGTCGCTGCCGGGTCCCGGTTCCGGCAACAGAGCGGGCCCGGCATCCGGGTGACGGTCAGTCCACTGGAGTCGTCGACGATCCCCGGTTTCGCCGACCGGCTGGCCGAGGTGGTGCGCGGCGACCGCCCAACCGGCTACACCGTCTGACCAGCTTATTCGGCGTTGAACAGAATCTGGTGCCAGCCGGTCGCACCGGAGGGAAAGACCTTGGTCCGTTTCTCCGGTTGGGTTTTGCCGTCCTTAGAGGTGGCTCGAACCTGGGCCGAATGCCGACCGCTGGGGCCGTCGTAGCGGAGGTGCCACTGTCGCCACAGGTCGACCCCGGCGTCCTCGGCCAGGATGGCCTCCTGCCAGGGACCGTCGTCGATCTGCACCTCGACCTTGGCGATGCCGACGTGCTGCTCCCAGGCGACACCGGCCAACACCGGCTTGGCCTTGGAGATCGTCCCCAGTGACTCGGGCACCACGATCGTGCTCTGCAACAGGATCGGGGCATCGGTCGCCCAGCGGCGCTCGGTCCAGTAGGCCTCGCGCTTGGCGTAGGTGGTGAACTCCAGCCGCTTCAGCCACTTCGTGCCGGAGACGAAACCGAACAGACCGGGCACCAGCATCCGCGCCGGAAAACCGTTCTTGGCCGGCAACACCTCACCGTTCATGCCGACCACGATCATCGCGTCCCGGCCGTCGCTGACCGCCTGGTAGGGCGTTGAGCAGGTGTAGCCGCTGTCGGTCGAGTAGGAATAGACCTGTTCGACCCCGGCCTGGACGCCGACCCGCTTGATGATCTCGCTGAACGGAACCCCCAGCCAGGTGGCCGTGCTGACGTAGGGCCCACCGACTTCGTTCGAGACACAGGTCAGTGTGATGGTGCGTTCGATCATCGGAAGTGCCAGCAGGTCGTCATAGCTCAGCGTCATCGGATGATCGACCATCCCGTCGACGGTCAGCGTCCAGCCATCGGTCGACACCTGCGGTGTGGTCAACGCGATGTCGACGCGGTAGAAGTCTTTGATGCTGGTGACGAACGGCGTGTCGCCGGGCACCTGGGCGCCGGCAGGGATCGCGGAGGCGGGCGAGGCCGGCTTGGGTAGTCCGATCTTTTGCCGGGCGGCATCCATCGCGGACCGGCTGCGGCTGACCAGCACACCGCCGAGGCCGCCGCCGGCCGCAATCACCGCACCGACGCCGAGGCCGATCAGCAGCGATCGACGTCGAACGACCGTTGAGCCGGTGTCTGTTGTCAGATTGCCCTTTCGGGCCTCGCCCAACCGGGTGAGCACGTACAGGACGACCATGCCGACCACGCCCGCAACGATCGAGGGCAGACCGTCGATCGCCGACCCGTGACTGAGCGAGGCGGCCAGTCCGGCCACTCCGAGCAGCCCGATGCCGGCCAGGGCGACCAGCCGGTATCGCCAGGCGATCAACCCGAGGACGATGGCGAACAGCGCCAGGACGACGCCGACACCGCCGATCAGCACCGGCTTGTCGTTGTTCCCCAGCGCGCTCACCGCGGCGGTCTTGACCGACGTCGGGGTCAGGTCGATCAGTGCCGATCCGACGGCGAGGATCGGCGAGGAGGCCGGATCGATCAGCGCGGCGACGCCGTGTCCGACGCCGACCGCGACCAGCGCGGCGACCAGTCCCGAGAGCGCCCGAAGCGGTGCCGGCGGCCGATGGATCCTCTGCTCCGCGGGCGTTTCGGTTGCGTCTTCGGTCGCGTCTTCGGTGTCCGACATCAGAACGTCGCTCTCGCGTCGGGTTCACCGGTCGGATGCTGTGAGCCACCCTCCGGCTCGACGGTGATGGCGATGCCGATCGCGTCGGTGACGTCTCCGGTGACCACGACCCGCTGGTTGCGGCCGCCGCCGAACGTGTGATCGGGCAAGTAGGTGGTGCCACCGTCGACGGTCCGCACCAGCGTCCACATCTGGTAGGTCTTGCCCTGCCCGGGATCGGACAGTTCACCGCTGACCATCATCGCCGCGTTCTGGCTCTTGGTGACCAGGTAGGAGACGCTGCTGCCGTCCTGCAGCCGACCGGAATAGACCGACGCGTCCGGCGCCTGCAAGATCGCGGTCTCCTGCTGGGCGATCTGGCGTTGCCGATTCGCCTCGAGCTGAGCGCTCTGCGACGCGGTCAACTGGTGCTGGGTGTCGAGCGCATAGCCGCCGGCCCCCAGAGCCGCAATCACTGCCGCAGCGGCGATCCCGACCAGGACTCGTCCGAATCGGCGAGGTCGTAACGAGACCACCACGGCCGGCCGGTCCGGCTGAGCCACTTCGTCAGCCGTATCGGTGTCGTCGACCTCTGGCGGCAGCGGGCGGATCTGGGTGATCGATCGCAGCACGGAGGAGCGCAACTCGACCGGCGGGGCGGTGGCGACCAGTCGGCTGAGCTCGGCCGCGGTCTCGCTGAACTCATCGAATTCGCGCCGGCAGACCTCACACTCGCTGAGGTGATACTTGACGTCGAGGGCCTCGGTGCCATCGAGTGCGTCGGTGGCGTAGGCGCCCAGACTCGTGTGGGCGCTAGACATGCTCGATGCCCATCGTGTCTCGCAATCTGATCAGTCCGTCCCGGATCCGGGTTTTGACGGTGCCGAGCGGCACGCCGAGCAGCTCGGCGGTCTGTGCGTGGGTGTAGCCGCCGAAGTAGCTCAGCGAGATGGCCTCACGTTGGAGTTCGGAGAGGCTGGTCATGGCTCGACGGACCCGCTCGACGTCGAGTGTCTGTTCGACACCTTCCCAGACCTCGTCCACCTCACGCGTTGCACTCTCATAGGCGTACCGATCGTCCCGAGCCGTGTCACTGGTCACCGAGCGGACCCGGTCCACCGCCCGGCGATGGGCCATCGTGGTCATCCAGCCGAACACCGAACCGCGGCGGCCGTCGTAGCGGGCGGCTTGCCGCCACACTTCGACGTAGACCTCCTGGGTCACCTCGGCAGCGTGATCAGGCGAACGCAGTACGCGCATGATCACTCCGTAGATCCGTTTGCTGGTTACGTCGTAGAGCTGGGCGAACGCATCGGCGTCGCCTCGGGCCGAAGCCGCAAGCAGCTCGGCGAGATCCTCGTTGCCCAAACTCCCCACTCCGCTCGCGGCGGGGCGGGGAGTCTGGGATCCGAAGATCGGATGAACACTCATCGGCTGATCTGGTGCCGGCTCGTTCAGGACTTCGGCAGCAGGACGTGGTCGATGATGTAGACCGTTGCGTTGGCCGTCTGCACGTTGCCACAGACGACGGAGGCCTGGCCGTTGACCTTGAAGCTGGTGCCGGAGCCGGTGATGGTGATCTTCTGCTTCGGGTTCAGCGTCTGGTGGGTGCCGGCGAGCTGGTCCGGGCTCAGCCGGCCGGACACGACGTGCATGGTCAGCACGTTGGTCAGCAGGCCGCTCGGGTCGGCGAGGGCGGCGTTCAGGGTCTTGCTCGGCAGCGCCTTGAAGGCGTCGTTGTCGGGCGCGAAGACGGTGATGTCCTTGGCGTTGTTCAGGGTGTCACCGAGCTTGGCCTTGCCGACCGCAGTCACCAAGGTGCTGAGCACCGGGTTGTGGCTGGCCGCCGTGGCGACCGGATCGCTGCTCATGCCGTCGAAGGAGCCCTTGCCGCTGGTCGGGACCGCGGCGCAGGCGGCGCCGAACGGAGCAGACGCGGTGGAGGCGCTGTCGCTGGCGCTCGGCGAGGCGGCCGACGAGGCGGCCGAGGTGGGAGCGGCGGCGGAGGTCACCGGGGCGGCCGCGCTGGACGCGGAGCTCGAAGCGGTGCTGTCGGTGCCGCAGGCGGCCATGCTCAGCGAGCCCAGAACGGCGACGGAAGCCAGGGCGATCTTGGCGGCGCGAGTCTTGATGATCATGGTGATTGCCCTCCTTGAGGACGATAGAAATTGCTGGTCTTTCGTGCGAAGAATTGCCCCTGATTCGTCGCCTGGGCGCTCATCGGATTGTTCGATGTGAAAGTTCTCAGCTTTTCTCACGCCTGATCATCGCGATTCTCGTCCATGATCAGAATCGTGATCACTTCGAAACCGGATTAGCCGGAATTGTCGGGAAATAAGCCATCCGATGGCGATCGGGCTCCGAACGCCGGGCGGCACCAGAGCTGTACGGGGCCGCCGTCGACCGGGATTTCTGCCTCGGCGTGGGGCCTTCGGTGTCGACACCGCCCGGTAGCTGGTCGTGTTCACCCGGGATCCGGTGGCCAAGAACTCTGGCGCGGTCGCAAAGCCACGGCCGAGCGCTCCGACGGTGGCCTCCGCCGCGAGGGCTGTTCCGATTCGCGCCGATCACCTGGTCGAAGGTGAGCTCGGTGGTCTCGAACACTTCGGGCGCGTTCAGGGCGCCGGCATTGGCGGACGGACGTCGTCGGTCGTGCTCAGATCGCGATCGTTCAGCGCTACGCCGGCGACCCCGCTCCGTCGACCCCGGCGAGCTCGGCGGCGACCCCGACGGTGCGGTCGCCCGCTTGTGCACAGGCCTGAGCCGGCCGTCCGGCATCGCGCCGCTCGCTCAGCCGCCCGTCATACGCGGCGCTTGCCGGTAAGGGGCTGGTGGTCAGTCGAACTCGACGTTGAACGTCCAGACAGCCAGCACGTGGCCGTGGTGGCGCCAGGTGACCTGGGCCGCGCCGCTCTCGAAGGTGCCGACCACCTTCACTGTGGAGGTCTGGCCGGCGTGAGTGGTGACGGTCTTCGGACCGTCGGGCTTCAGCTCGATCGCCCGACCGGTCTCGTCCCGTGAGGTCAGCTCGTCGAACTTGATCGTGGCGCTGCCTGTGACCTGAGCGACCCGGAGGCTCAGATAGGCCCGGGTCCTGCTCGCCGGACCGTCGGACTGACCGTCGGTGGCCTGGGTCGGCCCGAGAACGGTGACCACAGCCCTGCCCTCCGAACCGAGCGACATCGCGATCGGGCCGCCGACCGCCGAGAGGGCCGGATGACCGGCTGACGGCACTCGGCGTCGGTTCGGGAGCGGTGCTCGGCGGGATCGGCACCGCACCGAGGGACGAGACGACGCCGAGGGATCAGGATCGCTGGGGGCCGCCGACCGGGCGGACGGTCCCGGCGGACGGTCCGGGGGAGGCACCCGTGCCGGTACAGGCCGCCGCCCCGCCGATCACCAGCGCGGTGCTGGTGATCGCCAGGGCGAACGAACGTCGAGCAGCGGGGGTCCGAAGTGCAACCAGCCTCATCGCACCGGGGTCGGTCGCTGGTAGACCTTCGGCGTAACCGCCTTGTCGATCTGGGCGCTGGCCGGGTAGACCGACACTGCCCGACTGCATCGGCCGCAGTGCCTGGCCGTGTGACGTTGTTGTAGATGTCGGGCCCGAACGGCCGCAGCCCGTCCATCCCGGCGTAGCCGAGGTGACCGGCACCGTCGGTGCCGCCGGACTTGATCCCGTACAGGTCTTCCATGCTGCGCAGCCAGCTGTAGTGGTTGTAGGGCTGGTCGCTGATCGAGCCCGGGGTGATGAACCGGCTGATGAACACCGCACCGGTGATGCCGCCACCCGGGGTGGTGTCCTGGTTGAACGCCTGGTCGCCGGGCTGGGTGGTGTTCGGGCCGGGCAGCTCGTTGCAGCAGGCGACCACCGACTGGGCGGTGTTGCCGATGGCCTGGGTGGAACCGCCGGTGGCGGAATCCGTGCCGTACTTGGCGTCGGCGGCGTAGCTGAAGTCGGCGATGGAGTTGCCGTACATCTTGTAGGGCGGGAATGCCTCGTCGAAGATCACCTGGATCTCGCCGTCCTTCTGGAAGGCCGGCGAGGCCATGATCTGCGGGATCTACTTCTCCAGGAACTTGTCGGCAGCATAAAGCCCACCCTGGTGATTGTCCGGGTCACCGGACAGGTTGTCACCCTTGCAGGTCGCGTCGTGTGCGTCCGAGCAGTTGTTCGGGGTGATCCAGGAGTACTTCGGGGTGGTCTTGACCGACTTGAGGTCATCGGCCAGCGACGGGATCGCGGCGTGGCCGACGGTCGCCTTGTAGCCGTCCAGCGGAACGACGTTCTTGCACAGCTTCTTGGAGTCGATCAAGGAGTGGAACCAGGCGGTCGGATTGTGCTTGGGCACGTACTGATCGATCGCCGTGGCACCGCCGGGATCGACCACGCCGGCGCCGTTCGGGCTGCCAGGAATGCCGCACCGGTACGGGTTCTCCCGCGTCGGGTCGTTGCCCATGTCCTGCATGTAGGCCTTCCAGCTGACGCCCTTGGCGCTCAACTGGTTGAAGAAGGTCTTGGTCTGCTTGGGGTAGACGCAGCCGGTGCTGGCGTAGGTCTGGCCGTCGGGGGCCGCGAAGCCCGGGGCGACGTTCTTGTACTGCGGGCAGTCCGCCTGGTTGTCCGGGGCCGGCGACTGGCCGGCGACCAGGCTGAGGTAGTTGTCCAGCGAAAAGTGACCGGTGCCGTAGTACTGACGGAGCAGCTCGCCGTAACTCGGCAGCGTCTTCCACAGGTAGCTGTTCTGGTTGAGCCCGGTAAAGGTGGCCTCGTAGGACTTGTTCTCCAAGATGATGGTCCAGACGTGGCCGATCTTCGGCGGCGTGTAGGCCGCGGCGGTGGGCGCGGCCAGCACCCGCTGGGACGAGCCGAGCAGACCGGCCAGAGCCAACCCGAAGGCGACCATCACGATCAAGACCCGGCGAAACTGCGAACGACGCACGATGCCTCCCGAAGAGTTCGCAGGCATCCGTCGCCTGCACGGTCTGATTTCTAAACGATCAAGGTTTCCGTCAGGTGACCAACCGCAGAATCCTGAGAGGTCTCTAAGGTTCTGCTGTAAGGAATCGTCACCCTCCATTGATCATCTTCGCCTTCTTCGCCGGGTGTCAAGGCCTCCGACCCAAGGTCGGGCGGGTCGCTCTCGGACGGATCGATCCGGTTGCCTTCCCGCTCCGCGGCGGCGGACTTCGCGGTTATTGCGACTACGACGACGGAGGCCACTTCGCGTCTGCGCCGGCCCGGGTGAACGGCCGATTGCCCGGTCGGGACTTCCTGATGCTGGACCCGCCGGGCGTCACTCGGCGAACCGACGGCGTTCGCGATCCCGGATCGGCTGGATCCGGCCGGGCGTGACCAGCGCCGCCGGGCTGACGGCCCCGCTGGCTGCAGCCCCGGTTCGGCGTGGTGGCTGCAGGTCTGTTCTCTTCGCTCCCGGCATCAAGGGCAGAGTATGCAGCCATGGGGCATGGCCGGTACGGATACAGACAGAGATCCGACCGCGTCTACCCGGTCGGATCTCTATCTCCGATGCCTGCTCAGCCGTTCCACATCCTCCAGCGGGCAGATTCAGTGTCGTGACGCCGGATGACCCTACCGATCGAGGCGCCCGTCGAACGGTGTTGATCAGCGTGGCCGTCGGCGCGCTGCTGACCTTCGTAGTACTCACGGCGCTGATCGCGCCGCACCCGACCGCACCGCCGATCAACGATCTGCGGGTTCAGGGATGGATGACCCGCCACCGGATTCCGGAGCTGACCCGGATCGCGGACGTGGTGACCGCACTGGGTTCGGGGCCGGCGTTGCTGGTGGTCGCGTCGGCCGGCGCTCTCTGGCTGTGGCGTAGGCGCGGGCGGGCGAGACTGGCTCTCGGGCTGCTGGCCGTCCTGGGCGCCACCGCCGGTCTGGTCGCGCTGCTCAAGATCAGCATTCATCGGGAGCGACCATCGACCGCGAGCCTGCTCGGCTCGCCGGCGCTGGATTACGCCTTTCCGTCCGGGCACACCACCGACAGTGCCGTGACCTACGTGTTGCTGGCGGTCGCGTTCGGGGTGAGCCAGCATCGCGGCCGACGGCTGTTGCTCGGCCCGATGATCGGCTTGGCCGGGTTGATCGGCGCCAGCCGTGTCTATCTCGGCTATCACTACCTGACCGACGTCCTGGCGGGCTGGCTGCTGGCGACCGCGGTGATCAGTACGACTGCGGTGATCATCTCCGGCATCCCGACCGAGCAGACCGGATTCAGCTCGGCTCCGACCCCGGAGCGGCGGCGTCACCATGATCCAGCGGAAGTCTGACCTCGAACCGGCACCAACCGTCTGGGCCGTCGACGACCTTGATGGTGCCGGCGTGGGCCTCGACGATCCGCCGGCTGATGGCCAGACCGAGGCCCCGCCCGCCCGCTCCGGCGTGCCGGCTCTCGTCCAGCCGGACGAACCGCCGGAACACCCGATCCCGGTCCTGCACCGCGATCGCCGGGCCGTCGTTGTCGACGGTGAGCACCGCCGGACCGTTCGCGTCGTCGTCTTGCTTCACGAGGCCGACCCGGATCTCGGAGGCCGCATAACGCTCGGCGTTGTCCAACAGATTGCGCAGTACCTGAGTCAGCCGCCGGTCGTCGCCGGCCACTCGAACCGGTTCGAAGGTGACCACGATCCGGTGTCGGCTGGTCAGTCGCAGTCGTCGGATCTCGGCATCGACGACGTCGTCGAGATCGACGTCGGTCCAGGCACCGAGCAGCCCGTCGGAGTCGGCCCGGGCCAGGGTCATCAGGTCCTCGACCAAACCGCCCATCCGGGTCACTTCCCCCGACATCAGCCCGATCAGTTCGTCCCGCGCCGATTCGTCCGCTTCGCCCGCCACCTCGAGCGCCGCGGTCACGGAGGCCAACGGGCTGCGCAACTCGTGACTGGCGTCGGAGATGAAGGCCCGCTGGGCCAGATCAGCCGCCTCGAGCCGGGCCAGCATGACGTTCATCGTGCTGGCCAGAGCGGCGATCTCATCGCGGGTAGTCGGCACCGCCACCCGCTCGGACAATCGCCGCGGCTCGATCCCGGCCACGGTGCGCCGGATCTCCTCCACCGGCCGCAGCGTCCGTCCGACCAGGATCCAGACCGCCACCGCCACCGCGATCAGCAACACTGGGGTCGCGGCCAGGATGAATACTGCGACCGTCTGGATCGTCTGGCGCTGAACGTCGATCGGCACCGCGACCTGCACCACGTAGACCCGACCAGAGACGGTCACGCCCCGGGCCAAGACGATCCAGTCCCCCGGTGTACCCAGGGTGTCCAGGTCCAGCGACTCCGAGGAGGTGACCCCATCAGCCGGGCGCTGGGTCGACAGCGGCGCCGTGGCCACCAGCGGACTGGACGCCGCGCGAACGATCCCCTGGGCATCGACCACCTGGACGAACTCTCCGCTGCGGGTCTCCTGCCGCAGCGTCCGATCGACTTCGTCCAAGCCCTCGCCGCGGGCGAAGGCGGCCACCTCGGCGGCACGGCTGGTGGCTGAGGAGATCGCTCCGGCCCGCAGATTCACCTGCAACAGGGCGATCAGCAGCCCGCCTCCGGCGACCAGGCCGACGCAGACGACGAGCACAGCGATCAACACCAATCGTCGCCTGACTCCGCCGATGGCCGCCTGCCGCAGCCGCACCATCAGCGCTCTGCTCAGCACCTGGACCCACTCATCGGCACAGTCTCGTCATCGGCACCGCTCGATTTGACCAGCGGCGGGCACCGGACACAACCGGAACGGCTGTGGCGAATCTCAACAACGCCCGTCGATACTGCAGAGTCGAATACTGCAGATTCGAGACAACCACGCGGAGATGTGACATGAGGACGCTGCTCGTCGAGGACGAGAACCTGCTCGGCAGCTCGATCAAGACCGGTCTGAGCACCGAGGGATTCGTGGTCGACTGGGTCACCGACGGAGTCACGGGGCTGTGGGCGGCCACCGAGAACACCTACGACGTGATCGTGCTGGACATCATGTTGCCGCGGCTGAACGGGTACAAACTGCTCGAGGTGCTGCGCGAGCGGGAGATCTGGACGCCGGTGCTGATGCTCACCGCCAAGGACGGCGAATACGACCAGACCGACGCCTTCGAGCTCGGCGCCGATGACTACCTGATCAAGCCCTTCCACCTGATCGTGCTGGCCGCCCACTTGCGGGCGCTGATCCGCCGCGGTGCGCCGAAGCGGCCGGCCGCCCTGACCACCGGCACGTTACGGCTCGACCCGGCCAAGCGTCTGGTCAGCCGCGGCGAGGTTCCGATCCGATTGACCGCCCGCGAGTTCGGACTGCTGCACTACCTGATGCGCAACTCCGGCGACGTGCTCAGTAAGCCAGACATCCTGGACAACGTCTGGGATCCGGCCTATGAGGGCGGCGACAACGTGGTCGAGGTCTACATCGGCTACCTGCGGCGCAAGATCGACCAGCCGTTCGGCCTGAACACGGTGCAGAACGTGCGCGGCATGGGCTATCGGCTGGTTCCGGACGAGCCGGCACCGAGCGGGCTCCGGGCCGCCGAATAGGTGACCGAACAGGTTGACCGGCCCGACCGGCCGTTAGGTCGGCGTCACGGTGCTGCTCACAGCTGTCCGTCGGGCCCGTCGACGCCATGAAGAGCTCGCTACGGACGGGATCAATCCGGGGACAGTCGAGTGGGGGTTGCTCTCAGCCCCAGTCGGAGTGAACCGCGATCACCCTCCTCGGTCAGTGCGCTGCGATAGGTTGAGCGGCCGATCGGCTGGGCGGTTTCTCAGTTCGGGCCGCGCCGCCGATGCCACACTCGCGACCTCACACTCACGACCTCACACTCACGACCTCACGCTCACGACCTCACACTCACGACATCTCGGTTCCATCGGCCGATGGACGCGGGGAAGGTGCCCATGAATCTGCTGTACGCGCTACTGCTCGGGATCGTCGAGGGCATCACGGAGTTCCTCCCGGTCTCCAGCACCGGACACCTGACCATCGTGGAGAAGCTGCTCGGGCTGCAGGTCAACGACCCGGGAGTGACCGCGTTCACCGCGATCATCCAGGTCGGCGCCATCGTCGCCTCGATCGTCTACTTCCGCGCCGACATCGTCCGGCTGGCCCTGGCCTGGTTCCGCGGCCTGCGATCGGCCGATGCGCGATCTGACGTCGACTACCGACTGGCCTGGTACGTGATCATCGGGTCGATCCCGATCGGCGTCATCGGCTTCGCCGCTCGGCACCTGATCGCGGGACCGTTGCGGAGCCTGTGGGTGGTGGTGGTCGGTCTGGTCGTCTGGAGCGTAGTGATGGTCCTGGCCGAGCGAATCGGCCGGAAGCAGCGCGGCGAGGACCAACTCAGCCTGGTCGACGCACTGACCATCGGACTCGTGCAGTGCCTGGCGCTGGCGCCCGGGGTTTCCCGGTCAGGCGCCACCATCAGCGCCGGCCTGTTCCGTGGATTGAACCGGGTGGCAGCGACCCGGATCTCGTTCTTCCTGGCCATCCCCGCGCTGTTGGCCGCCGGTGGCTACGAAGCGGCAACCAGCGCCGGTGACGTCTCCTCCACCGTCGGCTGGCTGCCGACGCTGGTCGCCACCGTGGTCAGCTTCGTCACCGGCTACGCAGCGATCGCGTGGCTGTTGCGGCTGGTCGCCCGACACCCGATCACCGTCTTCGTCGGCTACCGGGTCGCGGTGGCGGTGATCATCGGCATCCTGCTGGCCACCGGGACGGTCTCAGCCACTTGACCCGATCGGATGCGAACGACCTCAGCTCGACCGCGAACGACCGGCATCAGCGGCGGGGGGCACGGAGCCCGAGGTTACCGACGAGTAGCGTTTCCTTAGCTTAGTTATAGGTCGCGGGAACGTCGTGTCCGATGCGTTCCCTGAAGCTCGTCTTGAAGGTGGAATTACTCGCGGAGTCGACTCATGTTTCTACTCCGCCGACCACCCATCACACCGTGAAAGCGATTGGAGTCACTATCGCCGCCGCCGTCGGCGGGTTCCTGCTCGGCTTCGACAGCTGAGTGATCAACGGCGCCTCCTCGGTAGGTTCCAGGTTCCTTCACCGTCCCCGACCTGACGATCTGGCGGGTGATCGGCGGTTCGGGCATCGGCATCGCCTCGATGATCGCGCCGGCCTGCATAGCCGAGATCGCCCCGGCGCGACTTCGTGGCGGACTGGCCTCGGTTCAGCAGCGGGCCATCACGATCGGCATCTTCGCCGCGCTGCTTTCCGACGCGCTGCTGCAGAACGCGGCCGGTGGGGCGTCGGAGCAGTTCTGGTCGGCAAGGACCGCGAGGACGAGGCGACGGCCAATCTGCAACGGATCACCGGCGAGCAGGATCCCGCCGATCGGGTCAGTGAGATCCGACGCACGCTGGAGCGCGAACGCCGGGCCAGCTTCACCGATCTGCGTGGGCCGGTGCTGGGGCTGAACAAGTTGGTCTGGATCGGCATCGCCATGGCGGTCCTGCAACAGTTCGTCGGCATCAACTTTTTCACCACCTCAGTCATCACTTCGGTGATCAACGTCGTGATGACGTTCCTGGCCATCCTGTTCGTGGACAAGGTCGGACGACGCAAGCTGCTGCTGGTCGACTCCGTCGGCATGTTCGTCGGCCTGGTGCTAGCAGCGGTGGCGTTCTCCCAGCAGATCGGTACCGGCGGCAACGTCTCGCTGCCGGCTCCCTACGGCATCCTCGCGCTGATCGGTGCGAACCTGTTCGTGATCTTCTTCGCCGCGACGTGGGGCCCGATCCTCTGGGTGATGCTCGGTGAGATGTTCCCGAACCGGATGCGGGTGCTGGCGCTCGGGATCGGCACGGCCGCGAACTGGGTCGCCAACTTCATCACGTCCTCCAGCTCCATCCCCTTGGTTTCCGGGACCTGGCACCGGACGAAGAAGAACGAGATCACGGCGACGAACGCGAACGCCGCATAGATGACGCTCAGCCCGACCGACTGGGTGAGAGCCGGGAAAGACAAGCTGACGAGCCTGATCGGGCGACCAGCTCAGCAGCCGGCGAGGCGGTCGCAGGTCTCGGCCAGCCGGTCCTGGAAGGAAGGGTCGCGCACCCTCGACGGCACGGTGACCGGTGATCGGCCCTTCCAGTACAGGCCGCGCGACAGGTCGGCCTCGGTGCACAGCGCCGCGAGCGCGGTGGCCGATGACGCCACCGTCCCGGGAGCACCCGCCGTCGCCAACTTCGTCTTGACCCAGCCCGGATCCAGGGCGGCCGAACCGACCGCAGGCAGTCGCCGTCCCCACGCACCGGCCAGGGCGACATCGCTGGCCTTGCTGTCGGAGTAGGCCCGGGACGCATCGGTGGCCCGGCCGGGATCGGCCGCATCCGGCCGGCCGCTCCCGGCCATCCCGGACCCCAGCCACACCAGGCGCGCGCCCGCCCGGCCGCGGAGATCATCGGCGAGCAGTGCGGTCAGCAGATGCGGGGCCAGGACGTTCACCGCGAAGGTCGTCTCGAAACCGTCGGCACTCCGCTTCGGGGTACCGTTACGCACCCAGACGCCGGCGTTGTGGACCAGAACGTCGAGCGGGCCGGCCGCGCGAATCTGTTCCGCGAGCCGGCGGACCTCCGCCAACGAGGCCAGATCACCGGTGACCAGTTCGACGTCGCCGCCGAGTTCGTCGACCACTTGTCGACCACGGTCGCGGTTGCGGGCGTGCACCAGGACCCGATGGCCGGCGCCCGCCAGCACTTCAGCGGTCGCCCGCCCGATGCCGTCGGTGGATCCGGTGATGCAAATCGTCGTCATACGCCCCATCGTGCCGCCCGCTTCTCAGCGGGACGGCTGGAACCGGCGCAGCCGCAGACTGTTGGTGACCACGAACACCGACGACAACGCCATCGCGGCACCCGCCAGCATGGGGTTGAACAGCCCGAATGCGGCCAGCGGAATGGCAGCCACGTTGTAGGCGAAAGCCCAGAACAGGTTGACTTTGATCACCGCGAGCGTCCGCCGGGCGAGTCGGATGGCGTCTGCGGCGGTGCGGAGATCGCCGCCGACCAGGGTCAGGTCGGAGGACTCGATCGCGACGTCGGTGCCGGTGCCCATGGCCAGTCCGAGATCGGCCTGAGCCAGCGCGGCGGCATCGTTGATGCCGTCGCCGATCATGGCTACCACCTTGCCTTCGCCCTGCAACCGTCGGATGGTCGCCAACTTCTCGGCGGGCAGTACGCCGGCGATCACCTGATCGATGCCGACCCGCGCGGCCACCGCTTCGGCGACCCGCTCGGTGATCACCGGTCAGCAGCAGCGGGCTGAGACCCAGGCCGCGCAGCCGGCGGACGGCTTCGGCCGAGCTCGGCTTGACCACGTCGCTCAACATGATGAGACCGCGGACGCCGCCGTCCCACCCGACCGCGATCGTGGTGTGGCCGGCGCGATTCCGCGGTCTCGACGGCACGCCGCAGGTGATCGTCGGGCCCAAAGCCGTGCTCGGCGAGCAACCGTGGCCGCCCGACCAGGACCTGCAAGATCATCGACTCGCCCGCGGACGCCGAGCCCGGGCAGATGTCGAAGTCGCGCACCGTGGACAGCGTCCCGATCCGGGTTTCAGCCTCCGCGGCGACCGCGCGGCCGACCGGGTGCTCGGAGGCCCGCTCGAGGCCGCCCCGGCCAGCCCGGAGAATGCCATCGACGTCCTCGTCAGCGGCCGCGATCACCTTCTGCACGCTCAATACGCCGGTGGTCATCGTCCCGGTCTTGTCCAGCACGACGGTGTCGATCCGGCGGGTCGACTCCAACACCTCCGGACCCCTTGATCACGATACCGAGCTGCGCGCCGCGTCCGGTGCCGACCAGCAATGCGGTCGGCGTGGCCAGTCCGAGCGCGCACGGACAGGCGACGATCAGCACCGCGACCGCGGCGGTGAACGCCGCGCACGGCGCCGGCGCCGAAGCCAGCCGGACCGAACAGGGTGAGCAGCGACAGGCCGATGACCACCGGGACGAAGACCGACGACACCCGGTCGGCCAGCCGCTGGACCGCGGCCTTGCCGTTCTGCGCGCTCGGGACCAGCCGGCTTCAGCTGGGCGAGCTGGGTTTCGGCTCCGACCCGGGTGGCCCGGACGACGAGCCGTCCGCCGACGTTGACGCCGGCCCCGATCACGTCGATCGCCGACACGCGACCTCGACCGGGGCGGATTCACCGGTCAGCAGAGCGACGTCGACCGCCGATCGACCGCCGGTGACCGTGCCGTCGGTGGCGATCTTCTCCCCCGGCCGGACGACGAACTCTGTCCCGACGCGAATTCGACGCTCGGCACCCGGATCTCCCGGCCGCCGCGCAGCACGGTGCGTCCTTGGCCCCAAGCTCGAGCAGCGCCCGCAGCGCGGCATCCGGCCCTCCGCTTGGCCCTGGCCTCGAGGTAGCGACCGGCCAGGATGAAAGTGGTGACTCCGGCGGCGGTCTCCAGATAGAGCGAGTCGCCGCCCTCACCGCCACGACCCGAGGCGAGGAGGGAAAATTCGTGCCGCATCCCGAGGAACACCGGCGTGGCCGAAGAACAAGGCGTAGAGCGACCAGCCGTAGGCGGCCAGCGTGCCGACCGAGATCAGCGTGTCCATGGTCGCGGCCCGATGCCTCAGGTTGGGGCCTGCGGCCCGGTGGAACGGCCAGCCCGCCCAAGCGACCACCGGCGTGGCCAGGCCCAACGACAACCACTGCCAGTAGGTGAACTGCCAGGCCGGCACCATGGCCAACACGATCACCGGAAGACTGAGCAGCTGCGGATGATCAGCCGGTGCGCGGCAGCGCTTCAGGCGGCCCCGGTGTCGTCGTTCGGGCTGAAGGTCTCCGAAGACGGCGTCGCGGGTGCCGGGCAGGGTCGGCCGCGGTGTAGCCCGCTGCCGTGACGGTTCGATCAGCGAACGGATGGAGACCGTGGCCGGCGCCGTAGCGTTGGCCTTCTCGGTCGCGTAGTTGACGCAGGCGGCGACACCGTCGATCTTGTTGAGCCTCTTCTCGATCCGCATCGCGCAGGACGCGCAGGTCATCCCGCCGATCCGAGGTCGATCGGCGCGACCTGATCGAGCGGGTCAAGCCGGATCGACCAATGCGTAGCCGGCTTCGTCGACCGCGTCGGCCACCGCGTCCCGTTCCAACGGGTCGCGGCTCGTCACCGCAGTCGCCGTCCGCCAGATCACTTCGACGTCAGTCACCCCCGGGATCAGCGAGGCCTCTTCGGTGACCGCGGCCACACAATGCTCACAGGTCATCCCGACGACGTGGAAGGTCTGCTCGGCCATGATCGACATCAACTCCTTCTGCTGATGGCAGGTCATGCCGAGCATACCCCCCTCCGGTATGCGTCACGGCTGCTCACCCCGTGCCGGTGTCTCGCCGGCGGCACCGAAAACATTTCGGGAACCGCGTGACGAATCCTCCCGGTCTGATCTCCAGCGTCGTGACCTGGTGACAGCATCGTACGTCACAAGCAGGAGATCCACAGCTATGTCACAGTCCAGCAGCCTCCCCGCCACCCAGAAGAGCAGCAGGCGGTCGACGCCCACGAGGCCAGGCCCAGGAGGGACGGAGGAGAATGCTCCCAAGGAGCTCGACGCCCTGCACACCGAGCACGGCGACACCACCATCGCCGACACCGTGGTGGCCAAGATCGCCGGCATCGCCGCGCGTGAGGTCTCCGGCGTCTACGCGATGGGCAACGCCGCCCGGCGCGCGATCAGCAGCATCGCCCCCGGGTCACCGGTGCATCCCAGCAGAACAACGTCACCGGCGGCGTGAGCGTGGAAAAGGGCGAGCGCGAGACCGCCATCGACGTCTCGGTCGTCGTCGACTACGGCTCCTCCATCATCGACGTGTCCGAGCAGATCCGCGAGAACGTCATCCAGGCGGTGGAGTACGGCACCGGGCTCGAGGTCGTCTCCGTCGATGTCGAGATCACCGACGTCCACCTGCCGGATGAGGACGCCGACCAGGACGCCTCGGCAGCAAGCCCAGCCGCAGACCTGCGCTGAACTGATCGCTCGGACCGGTCCGTCAGCTCCCCGGCAGCTTTCAGCTGACGGGTTCGTGATCGGTCGCCTCTGAAACCCACGGACGCCTACCGTCCCCCGGGCGGCGACCATGACCAACCGGGATCTTCGAGTTCCGCATCCGCCCGCGGGCGCGAAGGCGCCCGCGTGGACAACCCCTGAGAAAGGCACAACCTCATGTCCCGCACAACCATCGCCCTGTTCGTCGGGCTCGTTCTCGGATTGACTGCCGCCTTCGGCTCATTCGGCTCCTTCGTCGTCGTGCTGCTGTTCGGTGCCATCGGCCTGGTCGTCGGGATGATCATGGACGGCAAGATCGACGTCCAGGGCCTGATCGGTCGAGCCACCGACCGCCGATGAGCGACGACCACCGAAAAATCACCGGCGCCGACCTCGGGTCCGGGTCGGTCCGACCTCTCCGGACACCCCGCCCGCCGTCGTCCGGACGACGACGACACCGCCATCCGCTCCGGCGATCAGGCGCAGACAAGATCCGGGCCGCGAGACGCGCGGGACCACGACAATCGCCGACCAGGTGATCGAAAAGATCGCCGCCCAGGTCGGCCAGCGAAGTTTCCGCCGCCGGCGGTCAGAGCGGCGGGTTCCTCGGAATCGGGCACGCACAGTGACCGCAATGCTCGACCCAAGGTCGACGTCGAACTGCGAGAGACCTCGGCCGACCTCGTTCGATCTACGTCGCCATGCCCTACGGCGAGTCGATCCGCGAGACCACTCAGCGCGTCCGTGAACGGGTGAGCGCCCGGGTCGAAGAACTGACCGGCGTCACCGTCCATCGCATCGACATCGATGTCGCCGTGCTCGTGGTCGCCGATCCGCACCAGAGTCAGGAGAAGCTGCGATGAGTCGAACCGACGCTCGCTCCAAGAGCCTCCGCCGTCGACCCAGTCGGGTCGTGCCGGCGATGATTGTGGCCGCGGTGATCACGGCCATCGGCGTGTTGGCCGTCATCTCGGTCTTCGTCCGGCTCATCACCGGGAACTGGCCCGGCCTGGTCACCACCTCGGCCACGGGCCTGGCCTCGGTCACCTGGAGTTCGGTGGTGATGATCATCGCCACCATCGTCATCGCGCTGATCGGGCTCATCCTGTTCATCGCGGCGGTGAAGCCCGGCCATTCGACGACCGCTCAACTGACCGGTCCGAACCAGTCGGCCATCGCCGACACCGACTACGTCATCTCGCGCCGAGGTATCGCCCGGTTGGCCGGCGCCGAGGCCGACGCCGTCGATGGCGTCGACCGGGTCTCCACCTCAGCCACCGGACGGCAGGTACACCTCTCGATCGTCAGTCCGTCCGAACACACCGAACAGATCCGCACCCGGGTGGTCGAGAACGTCACCCGGACGCTCAGCGCGGCGGGCCTGAACCCGATGCCACGAATCACCGCATCCGTGCGCACGAAGGAGATCTGATGCGACAGACTGCTGCCGCCCTGAATCGAGGGTGGTTGGTCGTGATCGGCCTCGTCCTGTTCCTGGCCGGTCTGGCCGGAGCCCTGATCGCCACCGGTGCGATGCGCTGGCTGGCCGATCAGGCGGGTCTCGCCCTGGCGCTGCCGGGCGCGGACGCCCACTTCGTCGGAACCCGGACCGGCAACCTGTTGTCCGCGGTCTGGCTGATCGTGATCGTCGGCGTGGTGGGGCTGATCATCGCCCTGCTCGGACTGGGCTGGCTGATCGCGCAGTTTCCGCGCAGCAACGAGGCCAAGCCGTTCCGGCTGCACGACGACGCCCGCAAGGGCCTGACCCGGTGCGCACCCGACGTGCTCAGCAACGCCGTCGAGAAGCAGATCGAGAGCCTGTTCGGTGTTCAGCGTGCATCCGCGGTGATCCGCGGCACCGCACAGGAACCCGAACTGGCGGTCAAGATCACCACCAGCGACCGGACCGACGTCCAGCAGCTGATCGGCCAGATTCAGGATAGGGTCGTCGGCGATCTCTGCCGGACGTTGGACACTCAGCTCCGGCGGCTGGCGCTGCAACTGGAGATCGTCAACGCCAGCACGAAGGCCAGTGAGATCACCGTCTGACCCTGGACTCACCAGAGCCGGCTGGCCGGATCGGTGGGGTACGGATTCTGCCTGAAACGGCTGGAATCAGCGCGGTCCACCTGATGGGTCATGACGTGCTGCGTCATGACCCAACTCTGCCGGGAGCCGCTGGCTGCACTCCAGCAGCATCGCGTGCACAAAGGCCTGCGGCATGTTGCCCCGGAGCTGACGCTGCTGGACGTCATACTCCTCGGTGATCAGACCGGGTGGGCCGGCCACCGTGCGCTGCCGATCGAAGTAGCGGAACGCCTGGACGCTGTTGCCCTGCTGCAGGTGAGCCAGGCTGAGCATGAATCCGCACAGGGTAAAGGACCCCTCGGCTTCACCGAGGGGACGGTCGTCGGCCCGATAGCGGTAGGCGTGGTGCTCTTCACACAGGTCGGCCTCCACCCGGGCCAGTGTGGCCAGGGTCCGCGGGTCGTCGGCGGTCAGGCCGCCGCGCACCGGTGCGAGCACCATCGAGGCGTCCACCCCGGGGTGGGCCGGGCTGCGCATCCACGACCCGTCTCCGGCCAGGCAGCGCCGCGACGTCTCGGCCAGGATGCTGTCGGCCAGGCTCACCGCCTTGGCGGCCTGGCCACCGGTCAGCTGGTGTGCGACCGTCCGCAGGCCGGCAACGGCACTCAGACGGGACTGGGTCCACCACGCGTTGTCCAGCTCCCAGATGCCGGCGTCCGGCTCGTTCCACTTTTTCGCGATCACCTTGATCGCCACCTCGATCGCCTCGGCCTGATCGGTGTTCAGCCGATCGAACCGGGCGCCGGCGGCCAGTAACTGCAGCATCTCGCCGATCGAGTCCAGCTGGAACTGTTGCCGGACCCAATTGCCGACCACATCGCTGCCGCCGGGATAGCCGACCAGACCGATGTTGGACTCGTTCGGGATGTTCCGGCCGTCGGTGCAGTAGCCGGGCGAGATCTGGTCGCCGTGTTCGAGCAGCCGGGCCGAGGTGAAGGCGATCGCCTCGTCCAGCAGCGGGTAGGGCTCGTCCACCGCGCAGGCGAGGCCGGCGTAGGCCTGATCGCGGATCCAGGCGTAGCGGTAGTCGTAGTTCTTCCCGGCCTCTGCCCGCTCCGGCAAACCGAGGGTGGCGGCGGCGACCATCCCGCCACCGGGAGTGGTCAGGCCGCGCAGGGTGGCGTAGGAGTGGGCGGCATCGCGCGGTGCGGCGGTCCGGCTGAAGTCCGGAACCGCTGCCTGCCAAGCGTTCTCGGTGGAAGACCAAACCTGGCCGGGCTCCACCGGATCGGGTAGCGGCTGGTCGCTGACCTCCAAGATGACGTCGTGCTGGCGGCCGGCCCCGACCACGAACACGCCCCGTAAGGCGTGCTCCTCCCAATGTGCCTCGGGGGCGCCGGACCAGCGGACGTACAGCCCGCCGACCCGGCTCTCCCACCGACCCTCGGAGTCCTGGTGCGGCTTGTCCATCGGGGTTTTACCGAAGTTGGCACTGAGCCGCAGCAGGGCGTTCAGCTCAACCGGCTTCTTGCCGGCTTCGATCCGGCGCAGGAGTACCAGTCGGTGCGGATCGCCCGGGAAGGCCAACGCCTCGCGGGACTCGATGATCGAGGAAGTGGTCACCCAGCGACTACGCCAGATCAGGCTCTCCCGCTCGTACGACCCGCCCCAGACGTAGGTGTCTGTCGGGGTGAGGGCGTAGATCCCGTCGCCGCCGATCAGGTGTGAGATCACCGCCGGTGAGTCCCAGTTCGGTGCGCACAACCAGCTGATGTCGCCCCGCGGCCCGATCAGGGCACCCCGGCATCCATCGGCCAGCATCGCGTACTCCCGCAGGGTGTGCGGGGGGTAGCTGATCGGCAGGTCCTTGGGCTTCTGTACCGGCATTGCTGCTCCGCTCGTCGTCAGATCCTCACCAGGCCGTTCGGCATCACGCCTGGCCAGCCCGAGTGATCCTGACACAGTCATCGGTTCTGCCCGTCGTCCACTCGTCGTTTACCCGCACCGCCACGCACCTGCGAACATCCGGATCGAGCGGCAACGTACAGTCGGTCCAGGCCGCCCCGCCGGCCGGATGGGCTCTCGAGACCAGGGAGTCCACAGTAGGTCGCTGTGTCGTTCTGGTCGGCCAGCGGAAGGAGATCTCCATGCGTGCACTGGTGTACCGCGGTCCGAAGCAGGTTGCGGTCGAAGACGTCCCGGACGCGAAGATCGAGAAGCCGACCGATGCGTTGGTCAAGGTCACCACCACCAACATCTGTGGTTCCGACCTGCACATGTACGAAGGCCGCACCGACGTCGAGAAGGGAAAGGTGCTCGGCCACGAGAACATGGGCCAGGTGATCGAGGTCGGCTCGGCGGTCGACAAGGTGAAGGTCGGCGACTGGGTCGTGCTGCCGTTCAACATCGGCTGCGGTTTCTGCAAGAACTGCGAGTCCGGCCGGACCGCCTTCTGCCTGACCGCCAACCCCGGCAATGCGGGCGCCGCCTACGGCTACGCCGACATGGGCCCCTACAACGGCGGACAGGCCGAGCTGCTGCGGGTGCCCTGGGCGGACTGGAATGCGCTGGTGCTGCCCGAGGACGCGGAGGAGAAGCAGAACTTGATTACGTGATGCTGTCCGACATCTTGCCCACCGGTTACCACGGCACCCAGCTCGCCGACGTCCAACTCGGCGACTCGGTGGTCATCTACGGCGCCGGACCGGTCGGTCTGATGGCAGCCATGTCGGCCAGCCTCAAGGGCGCCGACCAGATCTTCGTCATCGACCGGCAACCCGACCGTCTGAAACTGGCCGAGCAGATCGGCGCCGATCCCATCGACGACAGCTCAGGCGATGCGGTCGACCAAATTCTGGAGGCCACCGGCGGCGACGGCGCGGACAAGGGCGTCGAGGCGGTCGGCTACCAGGCCCACGACCACGCACGGCAACGAGAAGCCCGGCATGACGATCAACCAGCTGATCGCCGCCGTCCGTCCGACCGGGCGGATCGGTGTGGTCGGCGTCTTCGTGCCCGAGGATCCCAGCGCCAGCCGACGCGCTGGCCAAGAAGGGTCAGTTCGCCATCGACTTCGGCACCTTCTTCTTCAAGGGCCAGGCCATGGGCACCGGGCAGGCCAACGTCAAGCAGTACAACCGCGGTCTGCGCAATCTGATCCACCGCGGCAAGATCAACCCCGGACTGATCGTCTCCCAGGAGCTCAGACCTCGACGAGCGCCGTCGAAGGCTACAAGAACTTCGACGAGCGGCTCGACGGCTGGACCAAGGTCATCCTGCACCCCTGAGCCGGTTCCTCTCCATGACCGGGCTGAAACTCACTGAACCGTTACAACAAAAGGAGTCCCATGACTGAGACCACCGGATCACACACGACCCGCGACGCCAACATCGCAGCCCAGACGGCGTTCGGTGAAGCCATCAACACCGGAAACCTCGACGCCTTCGACGACTTGGTGGCCGACGACTGCGGTCGACCGGGACCCGGCGCCCGACCAGGGTCGCGGCCCGCAGGGCTACAAGGACTTCTTCGGCCAGATGCGGACCGCCTTCCCCGACATGAACGTCGAGGTCGAGCACCTGGTCGCCGACGACGACAATGTCGCCTTCGCCTACACCCTGACCGGCACCCACAACGGCCCGTTCCAGGGCCACGAGCCGACCGGCAAATCGATCCAGGTCCGCGGCATGCAGATCAGCCGGTTCGAGGACGGCAAGATGGTCGAGCGCTGGGGCAGCACCGACGAGCTGGGCATCATGACCCAGCTCGGACTGCTCGGGAGCTGATCCGATGACTCGCTTCGGCTACACCCTGATGACTGAGCAGTCCGGCCCGAAAGAGCTGGTCCGCTACGCCGGTGCAGCCGAGCGGGCGGGTTTCGACTTCGAGATCTCCAGCGACCACTATTCGCCCTGGCTGGCCGCCATGGGTCACGCTCCCTACGCCTGGACCGTGCTCGGCGCCGTCGCCCAGGTGACCGAGCGGGTCGAGCTGATGACCTACGTCACCTGTCCGATCCGGCGCTACCACCCCGCGGTGGTGGCGCAGAAAGCGGCCACGTTGCAAATTCTTTCCGACGGCCGATTCACGCTGGGGCTCGGCAGCGGGGAAAACCTGAACGAACACATCACCGGGCAGGGTTGGCCGCCGATCGACCAGCGCCAGGACATGTTCACCGAGGCGGTCGAGGTGATCAGTCGGCTGCACGAGGGCGGGCTGGTCACCTATGACGGCGACTATTTCCGGGTCGATTCGGCGCGGATCTGGGATCTGCCCGACGAGCCGGTGCCGCTGGCGTTAGCGGTTTCGGGGGACAAGTCGGTGAGCAAGTTCGCTCCACTCGGCCACCACCTGGTCGCGGTCGAGCCGGACGCCGACCTGGTTCAAGGCTGGGCCACGGCTCGTCGGGAGGCCGGCGTGAGCGGGGACAGCCGTACCATCGGGCAGATCCCCATCTGCTGGGATCCCGACCCCGAGACCGCGGTCCAGCGGGCCCACGAGATGTTCAAGTGGTTCGGTTTCGGCTGGAGCGTCAACGCCGACCTGCCCACCACCGCCGGCTTCCAGGCGGCGGCCCAGTTCGTCCGACCCGAGGACGTCGCCGACGCCATCGCCTGCGGCCCCGATCTGGACGCCATCGTCGAGACGGTCCGGCCCTACTGGGAGGCCGGTTTCACCGACATCGGCCTGATCCAGATCGGCGACGCCAGCCAGGACGCGTTCCTGGACCAGGTCGCCGAACCCCTGTTGGAGAAGCTGCGCTCGGCGGCCGGGTGAGTTCTGCCGACCACATCGACCTCGACCGGTACCACTCCTTCTGAGCGCAGCACGGACGGCAAGAGAATGCTCTCCCCGCAGGCGGCCCTCAGGTGGAGGAATATCTGCGCCGCCACGACGTTGCCGCGAGCATGACGACATTCGGGATCATCGGGGCAGGCAACATCGGCGCGCAGGTGGCCCGGGCGGTGATCGGGATCGGCTACGACGTGGTGATCGCGAACTCGCGCGGACCGGAGACCCTGCAGGACTTGGTGGCCGAGCTGGGCTCACAGGCACGGGCCGGCACCGCAGTCGAGGCAGCCTCGGCCGCCGACATCGCGCTGGTTGCCGTTCCGCTGCGCGCCTACGCCGACGTCCCGGTCGAGCCGCTGGCCGGGAAGATCGTCCTGGACGCCAACAACTACTACTTCGAGCGGGACGGCCACATCGAGTCCCTGGACCGCGGTGAGACCACCACCAGCGGGCTACTGCAGGAACATCTGCCGACCTCCAAGGTGGTCAAAGCCTTCAACCACATCGGCGCCGCCGACATCACCACCGACGGATTCTCCGCAGGCGATCCACACCGTCGGGCCCTGGCCACGGCCAGCGACCACCGGGAAGCCGTCGAGTTCGTGACCGGGCTCTATCACCAGCTCGGCTTCGACACCGTCGACATCGGCTCGTTGGAGCAGTCCTGGCGGGTCGAGCGGGACCGTCCCGCCTATGTCGCACGCCAGAACACCGATGAACTGCGGGATAACCTCGCCAAGGCGCCCCGGCTGATCTGACCGGACGCTCATCCGTCGAGCCGATCGAGGAGTTTGTGGTGGCCGGCGTCTACAACAAGATCGTGGCCATCACGGGGGCCAGCAGTGGCATCGGAGAGGCGACCGCGCTGGACCGGTTCGGCCGTCTCGACGTCCTGGTCAGCAACGCCGGGATCGCCGCCGCACTGCCGGTGTTCCGACAGCAGGGTGAGGGTCACTTCGTCACCATCGTGTCCACGTCGGGGTTGAAGATCGTCCCCACCCAGGCGGTCTGCGCCGGAACCAAGAACGCCGTCCGCACGCTGCTCGAGGCCTACGCCAAGAGTCCACCGATGGCGTCCTGCGCACCACGTCGGTGTCCCCGGGTTATGTCCGTACCGAACTCGTCGACCACGTCGAGGACCCCGCCGTACGCCAGGCGGCCCGGGACCGGATGGCCGAGGTCGGGATCGATCCCGCAGCGGTGGCCCGGCGTGAGCCCGTTCCACTTCGTCGGAGTCGGAGCCGCCCGCCACCAGGGCGACCTGATCCGAAGGCAGCGTCACGGCTGCAGGACGACCTTCACGCAGCCGTCCGACTTCTCCTGGAACATCCGGTAGGCCCCCGGCGCCTCGGATAGCGGCAGGTGGTGGGTAGCCAGAGCTTCCACCCCGAGCGGATCGCCGTCGGCCATGAGCACCGGCCAGATGTCGTCGATCCAGCGCTTCACGTGGCACTGTCCCATCCGGATCGCGATGCCCTTGTCGAACATGGTCATCATCGGCATCGGGTCGGCCTCGCCGCCGTAGACCCCGCTGATGGAGACCGTGCCTCCCCGCCGGACGGCGCCGAACGCGGTGTCCAACGCGGCCGTGCGGTCCAGCCCTGCCGTGCCGATCAGTGGTTTGGCCAACGCCGACGGCAGCCGCCCGGCGGCGGTGATCGCGGCCCCTTTCAGACGGGGAGCCGTGCGCCTCCATCCCGACCGCCTCGAGCACGGCGTCCGGTCCGCGGCCCTGGGTCAGTTCGATCAGCGCCGACGGGACGTCGTCGACGGCGGACAGGTCGAGCGTCTCGATCCCGTGCTGCTGGGCCAGCGCCAGCCGCTCCGGCACCAGGTCGACCCCGATCACCCGGTGGCCGCCGTACTTGGCGATCCGGGTGGCCAGCTGTCCGACCGGGCCGAGGCCGAGGACGGCCAGCGTTTCACCGCCCTCAGGGCTCAGCCCGGCGTACATCACGCCCTGCCAGGCGGTCGGCAGGATGTCGGAGAGATAGAGCACCCGCTCGTCCGGTACCTCCTCGGGCACCGCGATCGGGCCGAACTGGGCCTGCGGCACACGCAGGTATTCCGCCTGCCCACCGGGCACCGAGCCGTATAGCTCGGTGTAGCCGAACAGGCTGGCGCCGCTGCCCTGGTAGCGCACCTGGGTGGTCTCGCACTGGGCGTAGAGGCCGCGGCTCGCACATCCAGCAGTGACCGCAGGAGATGTTGAACGGGATCACCACCCGGTCGCCGCGCTTGAGCTGGGTGACCTCCGAGCCGACCTCCTCGACCACGCCCATCGTTTCGTGACCGAGGACGTCGCCGGGTGAGAGGAACGGCCCGAGCACCGAGTAGAGATGAAGGTCGGAACCACAGATCGCGGTCGAGGTCACCTTGATCACCGCGTCGGTCGGCTCCTCGATCCGCGGGTCGGGCACGTCCTCGACGCTGACCTTCTCCTTGCCCTGCCAGGTCAGCGCCTTCACTGCGACTTCGCCTGGCCGATCTCGTCCTCGGAGCTCTCGCCGAGGACGTCGTCCAGGGCCTCGCGGACCGACTGCCGGGTGGCCAGCCGCACCGAGGCCGCCTGCTGCAGATCGGTGGTGTCGGCGTCGGCAAGACGCTGCCGCTCGGTCTTCTCCGCCTCGAGTGCCTTGTCTCGGGCGTATCGGATGCGTTCCATCACATCAGACGCCGACTCGACGTTCTCTGCAACCATCGGTGATCCTCTCTCGTCGTTGTAAACAAGCTAGTTCCTTGCTCCTTCGGCTTCGTCGGCGGTCCGGGATGCGTACCGGGGTGCTCTCTGGGAAGCGGGGGGTATACCAGCGGTGTGTCCGAAACTTCTCGACTCGCACCTCGCGTGCGGCGCTGGACTCCGCGCCGGGTGATGATCACCAAGTCCGCGGCCGAGCACTCCCACACCGACGAGATCGTCCGCCGCTGCGAAAAGGCCGGCGTGGACGACATCCAGTTCCTGCCCGGCGACCGGCTGACCGGCCTGCGGCAACCGACCGAGCGCCAGACCTACTCCTTCGCCAAGTCCACGCTCGCGGTGGTGGTCGCCCCGCCGAGCGCCCGCCGTCCGCAACCGATCCCGCCCAGCGCCGACTGGCGGATCGATCTGGCCCGCGGCTGCCCCGCGCACTGCCAGTACTGCTATCTGGCCGGCTCGCTCAGCGGGCCGCCGGTGACCCGGGTGTTCGCCAACCTGGACGAGGTGCTGGCCGAGATCCCGGTGAAGATCGGACAGGGGACGATCACCAGCGCCAACGCCGAGCGCGTCCACGAAGGCACCACCTTCGAGTTGTCCTGCTACACCGATCCGCTGGGGATCGAGCCGCTGACCGGATCGTTGGCCGCCGCCGTGACCCGGGCCGGCTCGGGGGTCTGGGGTGAAGACCTGCAGCTGCGGTTCACCACCAAGTTCGACGACGTCGCCGAGCTGGTGGGCATCGACCATCGCGGCCGGACCCGGGCCCGGTTCTCGGTGAACGCGGCGCCGGTGGCGCAGCGCTTCGACGGCGGTACCGCCTCGGTGCCGGCCCGGCTGCAGGCCCTGCGCCGGTTGGCCGAGGCGGGCTATCCGGTCGGGCTGACCATCGCCCCGGTGATGCCGGTGCCGGACTGGCGGGAGGCCTACGGAGAGTTGTTCGATCAGGTCGCCGACGCGGTTGCCGGGGTGTCCGGACTCGACTTGACCGCCGAGATCATCACCCACCGCTTCACGCCGGGCAGCCGGGACGTGCTGGAGTCCTGGTATCCCCGGACCCAGCTCGAGATGGACGAAGACCTGCGGACCCAGAAGCGGTCCAAGTTCGGCGGCGTGAAGTACGTCTACCCGCGTGAGGTGATGCGCGAACTGAAGACGTGGTTCCAGCAGCAGTTGGCCAGCCGGTTCCCCGACGTCCCGCTGCTCTACTGGACGTAGTCACGGTCGAGGCATCCGGAAACCCCTTGTCCCGCGAACAAGGAGCACGACCGGGGTTGTCAGCGCTCGGACCGAGCAGACCCGGGGACCAGCTTCCGCCGACCGAGAAGAGATCCGCATGGCGACCGACTTCGATCCCCGGCATCATGACCGGCGCGCACCGAGCGAGGCCGATCCCGGGCTGTTCGGTCCCGACTCGGTCACCTGGCGGATCCACCGAGATCCGGCCATGCTGCTGGGCGGATTCCGCTCGCTGCTGCTACAGGCGGTGCATCCGCTGGTGATGGCCGGGTTCGACGACAACTCCTTCTTCCGCGGGGACCCGTGGGGACGGCTGCGCCGGACCGGTGAGTGGGTCGGCACGGTCACGTTCGGCAGCACGGCCGATGCCGAGCTGGCCGGGAAGCGACTGCGTAAGTTACACGCCAGCCTCGATCCGGGAGTCGAACCGGAATCCGGGCGGTCCTACCGGGTCGACGATCCGGACCTGCTGCGCTGGGTGCACGTCACCGAGGTCGAGTCGTTCCTGTCCACCTATCGACGCAGCGGTGGGCGGCTCCGGCGCGGCGAGGCCGACCGCTACGTCGACGAGATGCGGGCCAGCGCCGAGTTGGTCGGACTGCACCGCGCGTCGGTGCCCGCGAGCGAGGCCGACCTTCGCGACTACTACGCCGGCGTCCGACCCGAGCTCCGGGTCAGCCGGGTGGCTTTCCGCAACGTGCTGTGGGGCTTCGCCCCGCCGATGCCGCGCTGGGTCGAGCTGGCCACGCCGGCACGACCCGCCTGGGCGACCATGATCGGTATCGCCGCCGCCATGCTGCCGCCGTGGACCCGGCGGCTCTACGGCCTGCCCGGGGTGCCGACCACCGACCTCGGCGCCACCGTCGCCGGACGGGTCGTCCGCAGTTCGACCCGGTTGCTGCCCGAACGGTTCATCGCCAATCCCGCCTACCGCGAAGCGCAGCAGCGGATGGCGGCCGCCTGAGCACCGCGAACGAGGTGTGACCCCTACCTGCTTGGCAAAGGACACCCGCCTCAGTGCGAGCACCGTGTCCCGGATGGAGACGGGACGACTTCGGCCCACGTCGAGCAGATGCTTCCGTTGGCCCGCGTGTACGGGTTGCCGCTGGACCATCTCGTCGGCGCGCCGCCCGCCGGCGATCCTCGGATCCACCTGCGGCCGGTCGAGCGTCTCGGACTGAGCTTCGTGGCGCTGATCCGCGGCGCCGGCGGGATCGGGCGTTCACGGGTCGGGCAGGATCTGCGGCTCGGCATCGAGAGGCCGCCGAGTTCGACACCGGACGCCGCACTGGATCGGTAACACCCTCCCCCAGCCGACGGAACCGTTGATGTCTACAGCCTCCAGGGCGAGCGTGCCCACCTCTCCGCGTCCGGACGGTAACGACCGAGATGGGTTCCGTCGCCGATCTAACCCGATTCGTTGCCGTCCGCGCCCGACCTGGGGCAGCATGACAGCGATGTCGAACTCAGCGGATGACCAGACGAGGTCCAGCCCTGCAGGAGAGGGGACACGACGGGGCCGCCGTTGCGCTGGCACCTGGTCCACGCCATCGAGGAGACCGGTCGCCACGCCGGCCAGATGGACATCACCCGCGAACGGGTCGACGGCGCCACGGGCCGCTGAACTTCAGTGCCGGACAGCCCCGGGTGTGCTCACCGCAGTCCCCGTCCCAGATAGCCGGCGTCGCCGTCGGCGTTCTGCTGCAGGACGTAGAGCTGCAGATCGTGGACGGCGCGGCTGAGGTCACGATCACCGGCCAGGCCGGCAGGCCCGGCGAGCCGATGTGCTTCGGTCAGGATCCGCTCCACCGACGCACCGACCACCGCCCGCACCTCGGTGGACAGCTGCTGCAGCTGATCACCGGAGAAATCCGCCTCCGCCGATGGCGCGGTCACCGGCAGCAGCTGATCCAGCATCTGGGCACCACAACGGATCGCGCTGCCCGCCGCCGCCACCGCGATCCGGATCCGACCCAGCCGCAACTCCATCGGGGTGGGCAGCGGCGGACGCAGCCAGCCCAGTAACAGATCGACGATCCGCGCCGCAGCGCCGAGCCAACAGGCCGCAACCCCGACCCCGCCCGGAAAGAACGCCGGTCGGCTTAGATAGAAGTCGGTCTTGCCGACCTGGCTGGTGGCCGGGACCAGCTGATCGTGCAGGACGACGGTGTGAGACCGGCTGACCTCCATCGCCGCTGTCGCCCAGCTGGTCGTGTCCACCTCGAAATTGCTCACGTCCAGGTCGAGCAGCAGGTGATGATCGTCATCGACCCAGACCGGGATCAGGGCCCGATCGAGCACACCGGCGCCGGAGGCGAACCGCAGCGTTCCGTTCAGCACCAGGCCGTCCGCGGTCGGTTCGGCGGCGATGCCGCTATGGCGGGACCGGGACGCCCATACCCCGTACAGCGCACCGGTCCGTGGGAGCCGGCCCGCCTGATCAAGGATGCGGACCGCGTCGATCTGGCCCTCGATGAGCCGCGCCAGCGGCACGTCGGCGCGACCGGCGGCGAGCAACGCATCGGTCAGCTCGGTCCAGCTGAGAGCGGACCAGTCTGACTGCTCGGACCAGAGCTCCAGTTGACGGCGCAGCGCCTCGACGCTCGGATCGTGCCGGTCGTAGCCGGACCCGAGCGGCCACGGCTCCGGCACCGGTGTCAGAACGGTCAACGGTGCGCAACTGTCGTGCCGACCATCGGCCTCGTCACCGGTGGGATGCATCGTCCGGCGCCGTGCTCACCGGCGCCGGCGGGTCAACACGATGACGACCACCAACGCCACCGGCAGCGCGGCCAGCGCAGCTTTGGCTGCCGTGGGCAGGGCGGCGACGCGTTGGGTCACCTCCTCCGCTCCCGTCCGGGCGGCGGCTCCGATCTCCTGGGCGTGCTCGGTGGCGGCGGCTTTCATGTTCTCGGCTCCGGCTTTGGCCTGCGCCTTGACGTCGGCCTTGCCGGCCAGCGCGTCGATCGAGTCGGCCAACCGTTCCCGGGTTGCGGCGATGTCCGCCTTGATCTCGGCCGGGTCGGTGCTCTCTGGATCGCTGGTCGAGGTGGGATCACTCATGACTGGCACTCTCCTTGATCACCGCGACGTCCTCCTTGACACTCTGCACACTCTGCTGCGGGGCGGCCGCACCCGCGCTGACCTTCCCCTTGCCGACCAGCGCCGCGATGCCGGCGATGACCAGAATGACCACCGCGACGATCAGGGCGGCCAGCCAGCCCGGCAGCACCAACGCCAGAGCGAGGATGGCGGTGGCGACCAGTGCACCGAGCCCGAAAAGGGCCAGCACCGCCGCTGCGGCGAAGGCGCCGACGCCGATCCCGATCTTCTTGGCGCTGGCACTCAGCTCGGCCTTGGCGAGCCGGAACTCGTCCCGGACGAGCTGGCTCGAATCCTGGGATATCTGCCCAACCAGTTGACCGATGGACTGATCGGCCGGCGCGGCCGATCGCGGCCGGAGGCTTTCGACGTCGTCACTCACAACAGACTCCTTAGCTGATTGGGCCGAACTCGGATGCTCGTCTTCTGCCGACCTGTCGCCTGTCGACCTGTCTTCGGTCTGCTCGGACGCCGACTCATCGGGCACCGAATCAGCCTTGACCGCCCCTCGTTCTCCGATCGGCACCGCCGGACCGGTGGTGCTGTCGGCGACGGTCTGCTGCTCGGCCTCGGCGTTGATCTCGGCCCCGAGCAGGATCGCGTAACAGGTAAGCCAGAGCCAGAGCAGTACCACCACGACGCCGGCCAGCGCGCCGTAAGTCTTGGCGTACTTGCCGAAGTGGGCCACGTACTGGGAGAAGCCGACCGAAGCGATCAGCCATAGCACCGTGGCCACCGCGGCACCGACCGAGACCCAGCGCATCTTCGGCGCGTCCCGATCCGGAGCGACCCGGTAGAGGACGGCCAGCGCCGCCGAGATCACCACCACGGTGAGGATCCAGCGGACAGCCTGCAGTCCGAATTCGAGCAACGAGTTGTCGACCTGGGTCAGGATCGCCGGGACGGCCGCGACCAGAGCCAGCATCAGCACCATGAAGACGATGGCACCGACGGTCAGCGCTAGGGCGATCAGCCGCTTCTTGACAAACGACCGGTCGTCGTCCTCGTCGTAGGCGATGTTGACAGCGGTGACCATGTTTCCCACCCCGCCCGAGGTGCTCCACAGCGCGATCAGGATCGACACCACCGCACCGATGCCCGCCTTGCCGCTGTTGGCGGAAAGACTCTGTAGCTGATCGGTGATCAGGCTGCGCGCGTCGGCCGGCAACGCTGAGGTGAGGTTGCCTACCTGGCTGGCGATGGTCGACGGATCGGCCACCAGCCCGTAGATCAGCACCAGCGCCAGCAGTGCCGGGAACAGGGCCAGGAACGCCTTGAACGCCACCCCAGCAGCCAGCAGCGGCACCTGGTCGGTCTTGGCTTCGGCCCAACCGCGTTTGGCGATCTGGAACCAGCCGCGGGCCGGGATTTCGGTCGGGCGCTCGGCGTCGCCGCCCGGGACACCGGTGGCCTCGCGTTCAGCGGTCGTGGTCGTCATTGCTTCTCAACCTCGGGGTGGTGACGGACGTGGTGGTGATCCCGCATGTCGGACGAGCCGGCATACACCGTAAGCCTATCCGTCAAATCGGCCAGTCGAGCGAATCACCGCACTGAGCGGATCATCAGGTCGCTGACGCGGGCCGCGTTGGCCATGATGGTCAGCGCGGGGTTGGCCGAGCCCTGGGTGGGCAGCACGCTGCCGTCGACGATCGACAGATTCGGCACCGCGAAGCTGCGGCAGTCCCGGTCGACCACCCCGTGCTCTTCGTCCGCAGCCATCCGAGCGCCTCCGACCAGGTGCGCGTTGCGGGTGAAGGTGATCACCTCGTCCGCTCCGGCGGCGGTCAAGATGTCTTCCATCACCGATTGCGCTGCGGCCAGCAGCTGTTTGTCGTTGTCGCACTGGCTGTAGGAGAAGTGCGCCACCGGCAAGCCGTAACGGTCCTTCTCCTCGGCCAGCGTGACCCGGTTCTCGGCCTGGGGCAGGAATTCGCACAGTGCCCCGAGCGCCGCCCAGTGAACGAAGTCGCTCATGTAACGGCGCAGCGACGGACCCCAGTGGCCCTGACCGGAGATGTGCTCGGCCCAGGCGATCGGCAGCGGCGATACCGTCTGGATGGAGAAACCGCGCTGGTAGGGCTTACTCGGATCGGTCTCGTAGAACTGCTCGGTCGACGCCTCGGGCGGCGGCGCCTTGTACATCCGGATCTCGGCGTCGAAGCGGCCCGCGGTCTGCGGCGCACCCTGGACCATCAGATAGCGACCGACTTGATCGAAGTCGTTAAGCAGGCCTTCGGGGAACCGCTTCGAGGCAGAGTTCAGTAGCAGCCGCGGCGTCTCAATCGAATAACCGGCGATGATCACCTGGTTCGCCCGCTGCAGATACTCCACCCCGTGCCGCAGATAACGGACGCCGGTCGCCCGGCCGCTCTGCTGGTCGATCTCGACCGCGGTGACCATCGCGTCGGCGCGGACCTCGGCGCCGTGGGCCAAGCGCGTCCGGGATATGGGTGATCAGCGGGGACGCCTTCGCGTTGACTTTGCAACCCTGCTGACAGAAGCCGCGATAGATGCAGTGCGGACGGTGACCGAACCGGCCGTTGGCGATGGCCACCGGGCCAACCTTGGTCTGGACGCCGACCTTCAGTGCACCCCGTTGGAAGATCTCGCCGTTCCCGCCCACCGGGTGGGCCCGCTGTGGGTAGCGGTGCGGCTCGCCCCAGGGCCAGTCCTCGCCGGCCACCGGTAACTCGCCCTCGATCGCGGCGTAGTACGGCGCCATCTCGGCGTAGTCGATCGGCCAGTCCGCGCCCACCCCGTCGTCGGTGAACGTGCTGAAGTCGCTGCGGGTGAAACCGCGGGATGTAGCCGGCGTAGTGAATCATCGAGCCGCCGACCCCGCGGCCGGAGTTGTTCGAGCCGAGTGGCACCGGGTTGTTCCCGCTGATCACCCGCGGCTCGGTCCAGAACAGCTGGTGTGAGCCGGCCTCGTCGGAGACCCAGTCCGCGTCCGGATCCCAGAACGGGCCGGCGTCGAGGGCGACCACGCTCCAGCCGGCCCGGGCCAATCTCTGTGCAGTGGTGGCGCCGCCGGCACCGCAGCCGACGATCACTGCGTCCACGACATCGCTCGGCTCGTAGCGGCGCATGTCCCGGCGCAGCCGGTGGTTGCTGCGGTCTTGGCCCACCGGCAGCAGCCAGGCCGATTCGTTCCGGTCCCGGACCTTGTCGGCGGCGCCGTCATGGGCGTCGAACCAGGCCTTCCCGGCCGAGCCCAGCCGCCGCACCGGATCGGGCAGCCAGGTGCTCACGAGGAGACTCGGGTCGGGTCGATCGGACGGTGGTCGAGCACCTCGAACGGCTCGCGGGCGTCGACGCCGGTGTTCTTGTAGCCGCGCGGATAGGCCGGACCGGGGAAGCCCATCTCGTTCCAGGCCCAGGGGTGGGCGTAGAAGGCGGTGCAGGCGTACCGCGTCCACAGCGACCAGACGCGGTCGGCACGCATGTCGTGCCACTGCCCGGCGCTCGCGTCCTGGACGGCCTGGATCAGCGCAGCCTGAGCGGGCCGGCGGACTCGGCGAATCCGCGATCGTGGGCGGCCTGTGCGTCGGCGTCGAGCGCCTGCAGCGACCGTCGCCACGCCACGCCGTCCTCGGGCAGATCGCTATAGTGCCAGCCGTCCGTCTGGCGTTCGGTCAGCCGGGCGTCGACCAGTTCGAGCACTGGCACCCTGGGCTCGCTCCCACTGGTCCAGCAGATGGTCCAGCAGCGGACGGGCGATCGCCTCCTCGGTGAGGTCGAAGAAGCGCAGCGGACCGGGCAGCGAGAGCCGCGCCATCACCACTCCGGTGGTCACCGGATCCCAGTGGTCTGACCTGGGCCAGCACGTCGAAGCCCGGGAATCGCGACTCGCGACCGTTGGGAACGACCCCGGTCCGCGCGCCGGATCTCGCGGGCCACTACTTCTCCCGCCGCAGGATGGAGGCCAGCAGGCCCATCCCGCCGACCATGGTGACCAGCAGCGGCGCCATCAGGGGCGGTCCCATCTCCATGTTGTAGTAGGCGTTCTTCCAGCCGCCAGGTTTCTGGCTGATGCCGCGGGCGTGCAGATACGTGCCTTGCAGTCCGTTGGCCACGATCACCGCCGACACCACCGGGAGTGCCGTCCGGGCCGCCTTCTTGCTGACCACGCCGGCGATACCGGCGGCCATCCCGACCGGGCCGAGGACGATCGGCAGCCACATCAACCGGTTGCCGAAGCTGGCCGAGTCGTGCTCGAAGAAGATCTCCGCCGTCGCCACCGCGGCACCCGCCGCGGTCACCGCGCACAGGGTCCGCTCGAATCGGCCGGTCCGAAGGTCCTGGACGTAACGGACCGCTTCCTTCTCCACCGTCATGATCGACTTCCGTTCGAACTTGCTCTGACCGCGGCCGCGCACGCTATCGCCGCAACGCCGCCACTGAGGAGAGCGGCTCTCCGGCGCGACGGTTGGGTGATCGCCAACGCCACCATGCTCGCCGCGTGCAAGCCGTCGATCACCGCGTACAGCGGCCCGAACATCCGCGGAGCTATCACCTGCACGGTGCCCTGGGCCAGATAGCGGGCCCCGAGCACGCCCATCGCGGCGTCGTCGAGCGGCTCGGACTCTCGGCCCTGGACCAGGCTGAACAACTCCGGCCCTCGCCCCAAGACCACCGCGCCCCAGGCCAGACTGAGGAGACCCGACAGCCGGAGCGAACCTCGCTCTCTCGTCGCAGTGTCGACCCCGTCCTTGACGGTTTTGGCCGCCGCCGCCGTAGTGGCGACCTTGGCAACCTTTCCCCGCGCGCTCATCGACCGACCTTCCGAGCCAGCAGGCCGACCACGCCGGCCAGCGCGACCGTGCCGGCACCGACCAAGGTCTTGTGGTGATGGGAGAACCACAGCTGCGGCGCATGCGGGGTGGCCCGGTCGTCGAACACGCCGTGGGCACCGAAGTCGTCACCGTCCGGCCCGTCGGCCGGCTCCCACAGGTTCACCGGTTGATCCGGATCCTTCTTCTGCCCGGTCTGCTGGGAGGAGAACCCCGTCTTGCCGAGATAGAGATCTAGCAGACCAGGGAAGAACTTGTTGCCGACCAGGGTGCCTACCGTGCTCGCCCCGACCCAGTACTCCCGGCGCTTCGGATGCTCAGCGGCATAGCGAACGGCTCGGGCCGCGACTTCGGGTTGGTAGATCGGCGGTACGGGCTGAGCATGGTCTGACATCCGGGACAACACCCAGGAAAACTGCGGAGTGTTGACCGCGGGCATCTGCACCATGGTGACGTGCACGTTGCTTTTCTCGTGCAGGAGTTCAACGCGTACTGACTCGTGAAAGCCCTGGATGGCGTGCTTGGCGCCGCAGTAGGCCGACTGCAGCGGGATCGCCCGGTAGGCCAAGGCCGACCCGACGTGCACGATCGTGCCTCGATCGCGCGGCATCATGCGCTTCAGCGCCGACATGGTTGCGTAGACGTAGCCGAGGTAACTCACTTCGGTGGCTCGCTTGTACTCCTCCGGCTTCACGTGCCAGAAGCGGGAGAAGACCGCCGTGAAGGCGACGTTCACCCACAGGTCGATCGGACCGAGTTCGTTCTCGATCCGTTCGGCAGCGGCCTCGACCGCCTCGTGGTCGGCCATGTCGGTCGGGATGACCAAGGCGGTCCCGCCGCGTTCCCGCACTTCCTGCGCCGCCGCCTCAAGACCCTTCTCACCGCGAGCCAACAACGCGAGACTTGAACCGGGCTCGGCGAACTCGCGAGTGACGGCTCGACCGATCCCGCCGGACGCACCGGTGATCACGATGACTTTAGGCATAAATGCTCCTCTATAACCGTTGCTGACCAACGAACCTAGAGCACCGTCGGGCGGACCTGCGGGCCGGGGTGTCGGCGGCCCCCGGCAACGCCCACGTACTGTCTGCTCATGACCAGCAACGATCTCGCCCTCACCAGGCACGATCTCGACGTCCGTCGTAAAGCGGGCTGGATCCCCGCCGATCAGGACGAGCTGGAGACCTGGCTGAAGGGGCATCAGCAGCGGACCGACGCGCGCCAGGATCGGCAGCTGCACCCGGTGCTGGTCGAGTTCCGGCAGCTGATCGACTCCGATCCGGTGATCCGGATGTACGTCGAGCGGATGATCACCGAGGTGCCGCGCAGCCGGTCCTACCGCGAACGCCACCTGCACAGCGTCGCCCAGCTCATCGACCTGATCGATGAGGTGCTGACCTCGGCGCCGGAATACAGCACGGACTCGATGGTGATGACGCCGATCGGAGCCATCTTCGACTGGGCGGCCGGCACCACGGCCGGTTTCGCGGCGTTCCGCGACCCCACCTTCAACTCCATGCTCGAAAAGATCCTCCGTGCCTGGTGTGACTTCCTGACCAGCGAAGACTCTCTGGCCGTTCTCAACGACTCACCGTCCGGCTGGCAGAGCCCGGAGGCACAAGCGGCGGTCAAGATGGACCAATTCGCCTACGACCCGGCCGACCGGTACTGGGGTTTCACCTCCTGGAACGACTTCTTCACCCGGCGGTTCAAGGACGGACAGCGCCCGGTCGCCGCGCCCACCGACGACAAGGTCATCGTCAACGCCTGCGAATCAACCCCGTTCAGCCTCACGTTCGACGTGCAACGCCAGGACACCTTCTGGATCAAGAACCAGCCCTACTCGCTCGCCGACATGTTGGTCGACGCTCCCGAGGTGGACCAGTTCGTCGGCGGGGCGGTGTACCAAGCTTTTCTCAGTGCTCTGGACTATCACCGCTGGCACGCGCCGGTGAGCGGCACGATCGTGCGAGCCTTCGTCCACGACGGCACCTACTACTCCGAGGCCGACAGCGAGGGCGCCGGGGCGTTCGATCCGCAGAATTCCCAGGGCTACATGGCGCACGTCGCCAAGCGTGCGGTCATCCTGATCGACGCCGACGATCCTGACATCGGCCTGGTCGGCTTCGTCCCGGTCGGCATGTACGACGTTTCGTCGCTGGTCATCCACTCCAGCATCGAACCGGGTCGCCACGTCGCAAAAGGGGAGGAGCTCGGCTACTTCCAGTTCGGCGGGTCCACCTACTGCCTGGTGCTCAGGCCGGGTGTCGCCGCCGATTTTGTCGCCGAAGCCGTACCGCAACCTCACAATCCGAACGCACCCCTGATGTTGCTCAACACCAAGCTCGTCACCGCCAGCTGAGTCACACCACCGCAATCGGCCGCAGCAGAGGAGCCACCGTGTCCGCCCGCAGCACCGGTATCGCCCCGCGGTCTCGGCTGCGGACCCTACTGCGGCTGGACCGCGTGACGCGGAGCCGATCGGTGACGATCGAACGTCCGTGGTCGACGGAGTCCGAAGCGGTCGCGCTCGTCTCGCCAGTCGAACTGCCGACCCGAACCAAGGTGCGCGGCCGACCCGGGACAGGTGAGTGGGGCACCGTGCTGACCGCGACGTGGACCGACCGTGGTGGTCACGCCTCCGCCGTCCTGGTGTCGCGGGCGCTGCGTGCGGCACGACAGCGGGCCGAGACCGGCGAAGTGTTGCAGAACACGCCGCGACCAGCCGGTCGGCGCCGGGCCACCCTGCTGGGGTCGGCCTTGGACCGGGCCGAACGGCACTCGGCGTGGTTCGCGCGGGCCCGGCGGTTGTGGTGAGGGTCCTTGGCCGACACAACCATGAAGCCGTCTCGATGAAGCCGTCATGATGAAGGAGCCGACATGAAGGCGCTGTGCTGGGAGGGCGTGCACCGGCTGTCGGTGCAGACGGTCGACGAGCCGCGGATCGTCAACGAGCAGGACGCCATCGTCAAGGTGTTGCTGAGTGCCGCGTGCGGGTCGGACCTACACCTGCTGGACGGTTATATCCCCGGTATGCGGTCGGGCGACATCATTGGCCACGAGTTCATCGCCGAGGTGGTCGAGACCGGGCCCGGGGTGACCCGACGCCGGGTCGGCGAGCGGGTCGTCGTCTGTTCGTTCATCAGCTGCGGTCGCTGCTGGTACTGCCGCAACGGCGAGTTCTCACTGTGCGACAACGGCAACCCGAACTGGGGGTTGACCGAGGGGCTCTGGGGCAGCGCGCCCGGCGGCTGCTTCGGCTACTCCCACCTGATGGGCGGTTGGGCCGGTAGCCACGCCGAGTACGTCCGGGTGCCCTACGCCGACCACGGCCTGTTCCCGGTACCGGAGGGCGTCTCCACCCTGCGGGCTCTGTTCGCCTCCGACGCCGCCCCGACGGCCTGGATGGGCGCCGATCTGGCCGGGGTCAAGGGTGGCGACGTGGTGGCGATCTGGGGAGCCGGGGCGATCGGTCAGCTGGCGGCCCGCTCGGCCTTCCTGCTCGGTGCAGAACGGGTGGTCGTCATCGACGAGATCCCTGAGCGCCTCGCCCAGGCCCGAACCTACGCACACGCAGAGACGCTGGACTTTCGCGTCGACGACGTCCAGCAAGCACTGCGCGAACTGAGCGGCGGCCGCGGCCCGGACGTGTGCATCGAGGCCGTCGGAATGGAGGCCGGTGGCTCCGGACTGCTGGCCGGCTACGACTTCGTCAAACAACAGCTCCGGCTGCAGACCGGACGGCCCACCGCAGTCCGCGAAGCCATCATGGCCTGCCGCAAAGGAGGCTCGGTGTTTGTGCTCGGGGTCTTCGGTGGCGTCGTCGACAAGTTCCCGATCGGCGCTCTGATGAACAAGGGCCTGACCCTGCGGGCCGCCCAGCAGCACGGTCAGCGCTACATCCCGATGCTGCTGGACAGGATGGCCGCCGACGAATTCGAGACCGAGCACCTGGCCACGCACCAACTGCCGCTGGACCAGGGCGATCAGGGCTATGAGATGTTTCGCGCCAAACGGGACGGCTGCGTACGGGTCGTCCTCCAACCCTGACGATGCGCAGCCGGCGGACGAGGCCCACCCCTCCTCATCCAGCCGCAATCCGGACCCCGCTTGATTGCGGGCCGACCTGCGGGGCGATGATCAATAGAGCTAAGCAGATAGCCCTCGTCAAGTCGAAGCTTCGACAATCTCAACGATGGAGACGTCTTTCGTGCCCGATCAGTACGCAATGCAGGACCCGACCAAGCTGTACGACCGTAGCCCCGACGAGCAGTACCTTCCGGGGGCCGGCACCGATGCGCAACTTGCCGACAACATGCCCGCCGACCACGGCGAGGACAGCTACCGCGGATCCGGACGACTGCAGGACCGCAAGGCGCTGGTCACCGGCGGCGACTCCGGCATCGGCGCGGCGGTCGCCATCGCCTTCGCCCGCGAAGGCGCCGACGTCGCCATCGTCTATCTCCCCCAGGAAGAGGTGGACGCCAAACGAATCATCGGACTCATCACCGACGCAGGACGCAAAGGTGTCGCCATCCCGGGCGACCTCAAGGACGCGGCCTTCGCCCGATCCGCGGTGCAGACCGCGGTCGACGGGCTCGGCGGCCTGGACATCGTGGTGAACAACGCCGGCAAGCAGCAGAACGTGTCCGACATCGTCGACATCAGCGATGAGGAGTTCGACGAGACGTTCAAGACCAACGCCTACGCCACGTTCTGGGTGACGAAGGCCGCCGTGCCGCACCTGGCTCCTGGCTCGACCATCATCAACACCACCTCCATCCAGGCCTACGCACCCTCGCCGCACCTGGTCCATTACGCAGCCACCAAAGCGACCGTGAACAATCTCGCCAAAGGACTTGCCGCCCAGCTTGCACCGAAGGGCATCCGGGTCAACGCGGTCGCTCCCGGCCCGATCTGGACACCGCTGCAGCCGGCCGGCGGTCAACCGCCCGAATCGCTGCCGGATGCGGGTGAACAAACTTATTTGGGACGCTGGGGCCAGCCGGCCGAGTTGGCACCCGCCTATGTCTTCCTGGCCAGTGGAGAATCCTCCTACGTGGTCGGCGAGACTCTGCACGTGGACGGCGGCATGCCTACCCCCTGACCGCCGTCAGGTGCCCGAGACTTTCGTTCACGGGTCGCGTTTCGGGACATCGTCACCGATACCGTTCCACAGATCGCCACCAGCGGTGGTGGCTGTTGCGGTGACTCGCCCAACGGTGTTCAGCAGCTGTCGGTTGCGCCGGATCGGAGCCGAATGACGAGGGATTCTGCGTTGAGCAGACGTTCGGCGGTTGAGAAGTTCGTGACGGCCGAGCACCGGACGCTGATGGGTATGGCCGCCCTGGCGCTCGGCCTGCTGCTGACGGAGTTGGATCAGTCGGTGTTCGCTGTCGCCCTGCCCACGATGGTCGGTGACCTCGGCGGCTTGTCGTTACAGCTGTGGGTCGGAACCGGCTACGTCCTTGCCGGAGCGGTGGCGATGCCGACGATGGGACGGCTCGGAGATCTGTGCGGCCGCCGCGACGTGCTGGTCGCTGCGTTGGGCCTGTTCGTGGCCGGCTCGGTGATGGGAGGACTGGCCCCGACCATGTCCGGAGTCGTGGCGGCCCGGATCGTCCAAGGGCTCGGCGGGGGAGGTTTGTTCGTGCTCATCGAGTCAATGATCGGAGATCTGGTGGCGCCGAATCGTCGTCCGCTGGTGTTGAGCGCTTTCGGAGCGGTGTTCGCCCTGGCTGCGGTCGTCGGGCCGGTACTGGGCGGCGCACTCACCAGCACCGTGGGGTGGCGTTGGGCGTTCTGGCTCAACGTGCCGTTCGGGGCCGTTGCTGTTGTCGCGGCTTGGCGCTGGCTGCCCCCGTCGGTGCAGCGCCAGGACGTTCGCCTTGATCTCGGCGGCATCACCTGTCTGGTCGTCGCTGTGGTCGGTGCCACGTTCACGTCGGTCTGGGGCGGCGACCGGATGGACTGGACGTCAGCACCGCTGGTCGCGATCGGCGCCGTCACCGTACTGGCGGTCGCAGGGTTCGTGCTGGCTGAGCGCCGCGCCAGGCAACCGATCCTCCCGCTCGGCCTGTTCCGCAGCCCCGACTTCGCGGTCGCGCTGATGGTCGCGGCTGCCCTGGCCGCGGCTATGTTCGGCACCATGACCTACCTGCCGACGTATTTGCAGCTCGTCGACGGCCTGCGCCCGGGTGTAGCCGGGCTGTTCATGCTGACGTTGGTGACCGGCTTGGGGGGCTCCACCGTGATCAGCGGTGTGCTGGTGAACCGGACCGGCAGGGTGGACCGCTTTCCCCTGCTGGGCGCACTGTTCGTGGCTTTGGCGCTGATCATGATCAGCAGGTGGCGGGTCGACACCGGCTTGATTTTCGTCGCGGTCACGCTGATCCTGCTCGGGACAGGGATCGGTTGCGCCTGGGAGACACTGGTCGTCGTCGTGCAGCAGTCGGCGCCCAAGAGCGAACTGGGTGTCGCTACGGCCGTCAACGGATTTTTCCGCGAGATCGGGGTGGTGATCGGAACGGCGGCCGTCGGTGCGGCGTTCACTGCCGGTCTTCGGTCTCGACTGGCGGGAGCGGACGGCTGGCAGGGATCGGCGTCGGCGCTCACCCCGGCGGCCGTGTCGCGGCTGCCAGCCGCCGGCCGCGCTGCGTTGGCCCGTGCCTACAACGAGGCCTTTGTCTCGGCCGCGTCCTGGCTCATCCCGGTTCTGTGTGCCGCCGTAGTCGGGTTGCTCGTCCTCCGGCTTCGCCGGCGAGCCGCGCCATCCACCTCGTCCGCCAACACAGCGAGCTGGGCGAGGTCGGCACGATGAGCTACCCGATCCGGCCTGCTGACTCAGCGGTGGTCGGGCACTGATGATTTCTTCGACACCGCGGTTTTCCGTAGTCGTACCGGCCCACAACGAAGCCGCCAGTCTGCCGGCGACGCTGGCCTCGCTGGCCGCGCAGACCTGCGACGGCGGCTATGAGGTGATCGTCGTCGACAACGGCAGCGACGACGACACCGCCCGCATCGCTCGGGACGCCGGCGTCCGGGTGGTCCGCGAGGACGTACTGGGCGTCTGCCGCGCCCGGCAAACCGGCGTCGAGGCGGCGCAGGGTTCGATTGTGGTCAGCACCGACGCCGACACCGTTCATCCACCGGACTGGCTGGCCCGGATCGGATTTGCCTTCGCTGACGCCGGGCGCAGCAACCGAGGCTCGTCGTTGGCTGCGGTCGCCGGCCCCTGTCGCTATCTCGATCCGCCGTGGTGGGCGAGCATGGCGCCCCCGATCGCTTTCACCCTGGTCGACCTGGTCTCCCGGCTGAGCGGACGGGTGATCTATCTGAGCGCCACCAACGTGGCGTTTTGCCGCGAACTCTTCCCCGGCTACGACGTCGCCCTGCACCAAGGCGGCGACGAGGCCGACCTGCTGCGCCGCCTGCGCCGTATCGGAAGAGTGCAGTGGGACAGCGGCAACGTCGTTCTGACGTCCTCCCGCCGAATGCGTGAGGGACTCCTGCACACCGTGCTGGTGTCCTACGGCTGGTATTACCTGGGACAACGGCTTTTCCGCCGGCTGCGACCTGACCATATCGTTGCTCCGGCGCCGCCGGTGCGGGCCGGTGACGAGCGACGTAGCGCGAGACGCCGACGCCGATGGCGAATTGCCGCAGCCGGCGGACTCGCGGTCGCGCTGGCGCTCAGGACGAGCGGCCGCCAACGAGCGGCCCCAGGTCATGACTGAATTGAGCGACGAGTGACGGTACGCGTGCTGCTGGTCGCCACTCCCCTGCTCGGCCACATCGGACCGTTGCTCACGATCGGCCGAGCGTTGGCGAGCGCGGGCTACGAGGTCGAGGTGCTGAGCGGAGAGCGCGTCCGGGGCCCGGTCGAACGGGCTGGGCTCACCTTCCTGCCACTCCCTTCGGCAGCGGTCGCCGACACGCTCAGCGACAGGCCCGCCGCCGGGAGCCGGTTGACGCCACGCTGGAGTGTTGCGCGCCGGGACGTGATCACCGGATTCATCGCCCCACTACGGGCGCAGGCTGACGCTTTGCAGTCGGTGATCGACGGCCGTGGCCGATACGGCGTCGTCCTGGCTGACACCGCGTTCCTCGGAACACTGCCCCTGCTGCTCGCGCGACAGAACGGTGAGCGGCCACCGCTCATCGGTATCTCGGTGACACCGCTCTGTTATCTGAGCAGCGACGCCGCACCCTTCGGCTCGGGTATCCGGCACCGCGATGGTCGGCTGGCCCGTCAGCGGAACCGGCGGATCAACTGGCTGCTGCATCAGGGTCCGTTGCGTCCCATCCACCACGCACTCGATCAGGCGTTGGAGCCGTGGCGGGTGCCTGGACAACCAGTGAACTACTTCGACGTGGTGGGCATGTTCGACGTGACCTTTCAACTCGGACTGCCGGAATTGGAATATCCCCGTAGCCGCCTCCCGACATCGGTCCGCTGCATCGGCCCGGTACCTGTCTTCAGCACCCAGAAGGCACCCTCGTGGTTCGACGAGCTGGGGGGCATCGCTGCCGGCCGGCCGATCATCCATATCACCCAGGGCACGGTGGACAACCACGACTTGAGTCGGCTGGTCATCCCGGCCGTGCAGGGGCTGGCCGAGCGCGGCCTCCTCCTCGTCGTCGGTACCGGCGGCTCCAGCCTCGATATCGACCACGGCGTGGAAGTCCACGGGATCCGGCAGCGCACCGGTCGCCGGCACCGCACCGGTCATCGGGGATCGACCGTGCTGTCCACCGGGTTCGTCCCCTACGACCTCCTGCTACCGCGAATAGACCTGATGATCACCAACGGCGGCTGGGGCGGCATCCAGCAGGCCGCCCGTCACGGCGTACCGCTGCTGGTCGCTGGATCAACCCAGGAGAAGCCCGAAGCCGCCGCCAGAGTGGCCTGGGCCGGCCTGGGAACCGACCTTCACAGCGGGCGGCCCAGCCCTGCCCGGCTCCGACGTGCAACCGATGAGTTGCTCGGCGACGACGCTGTCCGTGCACGCGCACAACAGCTCAGCTTGTCCGCTGCCACCCGCCCCGACCCGGTGGGAGAAGTGTTGAGGACGGTAGAGGCATTGATCGGCGCCGGCAGATCGGCTCAGCCGGTTGAGTCGAGGACGGGGTGAACGAACGGGCTCGGACCTGGGCGTCCGCTCCGACCAGGCGCCGATCGGTACGAGCTGACCCTTTTCAGGCCACTCCGTCGCCCTTGCCCACCTCGGCGCGGGCCTCCTCGGCCGCGGAATTGCTGAACTGGTCGGCGGAGGCCACGCCGTTGGCGACCACGTACACCCGGCCGGCGGAGATCTCACTCGCCACCATCTCGATCCAGGCCGGGGGCGGCACGTGCAAACCGCGGGCCGACAACGATTCTCGTAGTGACCCTTCCACCTGCTCGACCGGCCGCCCGCCCAGCCGCTTCCGCAGCTGGGCAATCACCTCCTGCTGAGCAGAGTAGATGTCGGTGTTGCGCTCGAACTCCGCGCGCGCCGTCGGGTCTCGGGCCATGACATCGTCGCCGGCCATGGTGTCTCCTTCCTCTACTCAGCTCGTGGCCGAGGACGCGCCGGTCAGCCGATCGGCCACCCGGGCCGCGTTCGCCATGATCGTCAACGCCGGGTTCGCCGAACCCTGCGTCGGCAGGACGCTGCCGTCGACGATCAGGAGATTGGGGATGGCGAAGGTCCTGCTGTCCACCCCCACCACCCCTGTCGTCTCATCCGCGCCCATCCGGCAGCCGCCAACGAGGTGGGCGAAGCGTTGAAAGGTGATGGTCTCCTCGGCGCCGGCGGCGCGCAGGATCGTGGTCATCACCTCACTGGCGGCTTCGACCAACTGGGTGTCGTTTTCGCATTGGCGCTAGGAGAAGTTGGCCACCGGCATGCCGTGCCGGTCCTTCTCATCGGCCAGCGTCACCCGGTTGTCGGCCTGGGGCAGGAACTCACACAGTGCGCCGAGGACCGCCCAGTGGACGTAGTCGCGCATGTAACGGCGCAGATCGCGCCCCCAATGGCCTTGTCCGGTGACGTGCTCGGCCCAAGTGATGGGCAGCGGGGAAGTGTTCTGGATCGAGAAGCCGCGCTTGTAGGGCTTGGTCGGGTCGGTCTCGTAGAACTGTTCGCTCGAGACCTCGGGTGGCGGCGCCTTGTACATCCGGATCTCGTCGGCGAACCGGCCGCCGGTCTGTGGTGCACCCTGCACCATCAGATACCGTCCCACCAGGTCGAAGTCGTTGCACAGTCCGTCGGGGAAGTGTTTGGTCGCCGAGTTCAGCAGCAACCGTGGTGTCTCGATCGAGTACCCGGCCACCACCACCTGAGCGGCTCGTTGCCGCTTCTCGACCGACCCCTCGAAATAGCGGACTCCGGTCGCGCGGCCGGTCCGCTCGTCGACTTCGATGCCGGTGACCATCCGGTCCGGACGCACCTCCACGCCGTGTGCCAGCGCGTCCGGCAGATGGGTGATCGATGGGGACGCCTTGGCGTTGACTTTGCAGCCCTGCTCGCAGAAGCCCCGGTAGATGCAGTGCGAGCGATGGCCGAAGCGGCCGTTTGGGATGGCGACCGGGCCGACCTTGGCGGTGATCCCGGCCTTCAACGCGCCGCGCTGGAAGATCTCGCCGTTGCCGCCGACCGGATGGGCATGGTGGGGGTAGCGGTGCGGATCACCCCAGGGCCAGTCGTCCCCGGCCACCGGTAGCTCACCTTCGATCAGTTCGTAGTAGGGCTTGAGGTCTGCGTAGTCGATCGGCCAGTCGGCACCGACCCCGTCCAGGCTCTGGGTGCGGAAGTCGCTGGGATGGAACCGCGGTGCGTAACCGGCGTAGTGGATCATCGAACCGCCGACCCCGCGGCCGGAGTTGTTCGAACCCAGCGGCACCGGGTTCGACCCGCTGATCACCCGCGGATCGGTCCAGTAGAGACGGTGGGAGCCGGCCTCGTCGGAGACCCAGTCCTTGTCCGGCTCCCACCACGGCCCGGCGTCGATCATCACGACGCTCCAACCCCGGCGGGCCAGCCGTTGCGCCAACACCGTGCCACCTGCGCCGGCTCCGACGACAACCATGTCGACGACTTCCTCGTTCGGGTAGCAACGCATCGATTCGCGCAACCCGTGGTTGGTGCGCGCCTGACCGTCCGGTATCAACCAGGCCGAGGCGTTACGCTCGCGGACCGCGTCCGCGGACCCGTCATGGTCAGCGAAGAAGTCCCGCGCCTTACGCAGCGGGTTCCAGGTGGGCGGATCGATGTCCACCCGGGTGGAGTCGCTCATGAGGTCACTCGATTCGGGTTGAGCGGCTTGGTGTCGGGACGTTCGTAGGGCTCGCGCCGGTTGACGCCGGCGTTCTTGTAGCCGCGCGGATAGGCGGGGCCGGAAAAGCCGATCTCGTTCCAGGCCCAGGGATGGGCGTAGAAGGCCGTGCAGGCATAGCGGGTCCACAGCGACCAGAGCCGGTCTGCGCGCAGTCCGCGCCAGTCCTGGGTGCCTTTGTCGTGAACGCCCTGCAGAATGGCACCCTGGAGGCGCCGGTCGGCTTCAGCGAAGTCGTGCCCGCAACGGTCCTGTGCCTCCGCGTCGAGGGCGTGCAGCGACTGCTTCCAGGCCGTTGCGTCCTCGGGCAGTTCTTCGTAGTGCCAGCCGTCGGTCTGGCCGGCCGAGAAACGCGCGTCGATCATCTCGAACACCGGCACCCGCGGATCCTCGTGCTGATCCAGCAACTGGTCCAGCAGGGCGCGGGCGGCACCCTCTTCCTGCAGATTGTGGAAGCGGGGCGGATCGGGCAGCGACAACCGAGACAGTACGACCCCAGCCGTCGCCTGATCCCAGTGTTTCGCCTGCTCCAGCACGTCGAAGCCTTCGAACCGGGGTTGATCCGACCCCGGGGTGGTCCCGGTCGGGCACATCAGAACGTCTCTTGTCGCAACAGCGAAGCCAGCAACCCCATGCCACCGACCAGGGTGACCAGTAGCGGCGCGGCGACCGGTGGGCCCATCTCCAGGTTGTAGCGAGCGTTACCCCAGCCGCCAGGCTTCTGGCCGACGGCGCGGGCGTGCAGCAGGAAGCCTTGTACGCCGTTGGCCACGACCACCAGCGACACCAGCGGCAAGGTGGTGCGCGCGGCGGTGGCACTGAAGAAGCCGGCCACACCGGCGGCCGCAGCTGCCGGGTTGACCACGATCGGCAACCACATCAGACGGTTCCCGAAATTAGCCGAGTCGTGCTCCAGGAAGATCTCGACCGTCGTCACCACGGCGCCGGCCGCGGTCAGTGCGGACAACGTTCGTTCGAACCGCCCGGTCCGCAACGCCTCCACGACGTTCAGCAACCCGTGTCCTACTGATCCGTGTTTCTTGCTGACCGGTACTGCCTTGGATGACGTGTCCGCGAATGGGTGATTCCTACCCGCCACAACGAGACCTCAAACATGTTCTGCTGACGTCGCAGGTCAGCGGCCACGGGCAGCAGGGTGCTGACGGTGAAGCCGGAATCAGTTCGCTTGATGGCGACCAGGAGAAGCCGTCGGTGTGCATCGGTGTGCATCGGTGTGCAGGAGAGTGGTTCACCTGAGGAGGGCCACATCCAGCCGGAAATCTGGGCAGTGCTCGGAATGCCCGCTGGGTTCGGCTGAGCGCAGACGGCCTCATGTGCACGACGAAGCAAGCGTCTTCTGGCATCGCCCCTTTTCACTCCGAGGGCGGCTGGACAACAGGCACGCGACCGCAAGTCGGGCCGAAGGACCGGCTGACATCGCAACCGATCGCCCACCCGAAGCTTCCGGCGCGGCTGTGGTAATTTTCCGATCGGTTAAGGATGTAGCCGTTCTCGAGAGTTCTGACGTGCCGAGACGAAGTGATTCCTGCGTCCTCACCGCTGGCCGCCTGTGACCAACCCTCGCGTGAGCACAACGATCACCGGCCCACGTCTGCCCACCAGTGTCCGCACGGCAGTGTCCGCACGGCACGGATGCGTCACACGAATCCGATCGTCGAGCCTCGCCCCCGGTCTCGCTCCGTCGTGACCCGCAGCGCGCCAACCCACAACCATTCAACCGGAGGTAGTCATGTCCACTGTTGGTGATTTCGTGATCGAGCGGATGCAGGCGTGGGGGGTGACGCGGGTTTTCGCCTTTCCCGGGGACGGGATCGGGGCCTTTGACGGGGCCCTGGAGAGGGCACAGCGCGAGGGTCACCCGTTCCACTACGTTCGGCCGACCCACGAAGAGCTCTGCGGTCTGATGGCTACCGCGCACGCGAAGTTCACCGGCGAGACCGGGGTATGTATCGCCACCAGCAGTCCTGGCGGATTTCACCTCCTGAACGGCCTGTACGACGCCCAGATGGACAACCAACCCGTGGTGGCGATCGTCGGGCAGCAGGGACTGGACTCTCTGGGCACCTTCAACCAGCAGGAGAGCAATCTCGAGCGCACCTTCGCCGATGTCGCCTGCTACGTCCAGACCATCGTCTCCCCCGCGCAGGCCCAGGCCGTCGTCGATACCGCGTTCCGTTCGGCGAAGACGCACCTGCAGCCGGCGGTGATCATCTTCCCGCACGACGTTCAGAGCATGGACATGCAGGAGGCCGGGCGCACGCACTACGTCTCCCGCAGCAGCGTGGGCGCACCCTCGCTCGAACTCTCACCGCCGCAGAGCGACATCTTCCGGGCCGCCGAAATCCTCAACTCCGGAAAAAAGGTGGGCTTCCTCGTCGGGCACGGTGCGAACGGAGCGACCGATGAGGTGCTCCGGGCGGCCCAGCTCACCGGCGCCGGCGTGATGACCTCACTGCGCGGCAAGCAGGTCGTGCCCAGCGACGTACCGCACCACACCCAGCAGCTCGGCCTGCTCGGCAGCGGTGCGAGCTGGAAGATCGTCCAGGAGTGCGACACCCTGTTGATGCTCGGCACCAACTACCCCTACGGCGAGTTCTTGCCCAAGACCGGACAGGCGCGTTGCATCCAGGTGGACCTCAAACCGGAACACATCGGGCTGCGCTATCCCGCCGACCTGCACGTCTGGGCTGACGTGAAGGCGTTCCTGACCGCGCTGCTGCCTCATCTGGAACAAGCCGATGACCTGAGCTGGCAGGAGTCGATCGCCGACCGGATGCGCGAGTGGGAGCGCGAGGTCGAGGAGCAGGCCATGGTCACTTACGAGAAGCTGAACCCGCGCCGGGTCTACCACGAGCTCAACCTCCGGCTGCCCGACCAGGCGATCGTGACCTGCGACGCCGGCACCACCGCCGACTGGTACGGCCACCACATCAGACTGCGACGCGGGATGCTGGGCGACCTGTCCGGCCGGCTCGCCAGCATGCTGGCGGCCATGCCGTACGCGGTGGCGGCCAAGTTCGCCTTCCCGGAACGCCCCGTGGTCTGCACCATCGGCGACGGCGCCTTTCAGATGCTCGGCATGAACGAGCTGATCACGATCAAGAAGTATCTGCAGGACTGGGGCGCCAACCCGCAGTTGGTGATCGTGATCATGCACAACGACGACCTGACCCAGGTGTCGTGGGAGATGCGTACCGAGGACGGCAATCCGGTGTGGAACACCTCCCAGGAGGTGGAGTCCATGGATTACGCCGGTTACGCCCAACTGCTGGGGTTCAAGGGCATCGCGGTTCGCACCGAGGACGAGGTGGGTCCGGCTCTGGATGCCGCCTTTGCCCACCGAGGCGTCACCGTGGTCGACGCCTACGTCACCAAGAACGCCCCGCCACTGCCTCCGCACGTCACCGCCGAATACGCCAAGAACACCGTCCTCTCGCTACTGAAACGCGACCCGATGGAAGGTTCGGTCGTCGTCGACACCGCCAAGTCGGTCATCGCGGAGGGCGCCGGACGGGTCAAGGACGCGCTCCACGTCGGGCACTCCGACGAGGAATGACCCGATGCGGGACAACTGCCAGATCGAAAGCCTGACCGTGCGGACCTTCCGGTTCCCGACTCCGGAACCGGAGGCCGACGGCACCCTGACGTGGGACTCGACGACGGCCGTGACCGTTGAAGTCTCTGCGGCCGGCGTCTCGGGGTTGGGCTGGACCTACAGCAGCCCGGCCGCAGCGGCCGTCGTCCAGGCGTCCCTCACGACGTCGTCGTGGGCGGCCCGGTGGACCCGGCTGCGGCGTGGTCCGGCATGCGACGCGCGTGCCGCAACTTCGGCACCCGGGACCTGGTGATGCAGGCGATCAGCGCCGTCGACATCGCGCTGTGGGACCTGAAGGCCCGGCTCGCCGGCGTGTCACTGTGCTCGTTGTTCGGCCAAGTGCACAGAGAGGTTCCGGTGTACGGGTCGGGCGGCTTCACGACCCTCGATCACGAGCAACTCGCCGAACAGGTGGCCGGCTGGGCCGAGGCCGGCTGTGCCGCGATGAAGATCAAGATCGGCGAGTCCTGGGGTCGCGAGGTGGGCCGGGATCTGGACCGGGTCCGTCAGTTGCGAGATCTGGCAGGACCGCAGGTCGAACTGATGGTCGACGCGAACGGCGGCTACGCCCGTGGCCAGGCGGTCCGGGTCGGGCACGTGCTGGACGAGCTCGGGGTCGTGTGGTTCGAGGAGCCGGTGAGCAGCGACGACCAGCCCGGCCTCGGTGTCGTCGCCGCCGCGCTGCGTGCCGACGTGGCCGCCGGCGAGTACGCCGCCGACCTCGATGACGTCGCGGGGCTGTGTCGGGTGGTGGACTGCATCCAACTGGACGTGACCCGGTGCGGCGGGTACACCGGCTGGCTGCGCGCAGCCACCGTCGCCCAATCTCACCACCTCGACGTCTCCGGTCACTGCGCCCCGAGCCTGCACGCGCAGGTTGCCGGCGCCGTCCCCCACCTGCGGCACGTGGAGTGGTTCGTCGATCACGCCCGGCTCGAGCCGCTTCTGGTCGACGGGCTGCCGCCCGTGCACGGCGGCGCGTTGCACCCCGACCCGGCCGCACCCGGCCACGGCATGACCCTGCGACCAGACGTCGAACGCTACGAGAGCTGACTTCGCGGCGACGCTGCCCAGAGGGATCATTTCAATTGAGCAGCAGGTCTTGGAAGCCTGAGCCAGGCTCGGTGAGTGCCGGTCAGCTCGGCGAAACGGGCCGTCAGGCTCATCCGGGGAAAGGTGTTGATCATGACCTCACCCGGCACCAGCTGGTCGATGAACGGGATTCGGCCGGCTTCGAACGTCAGTTTTCGCCGGGCGTCGATGTTCCCTTCGAGTTCGGCGACCCGGGCCCGGAACCGGGCCAAGGCGGCCAGTGACAATGTCGCCGACAACGCCGTGCAGACGATGCAGACGGTCAGAGCCATTTCGCCTCCCCGCCCCCGCCAGCGATCGACTACAACGGCGAGCAACGGCGCGACGACGTTGACCGTGACGAGAGCGAGTAGGCCCCAGGCGACGGAGAACTTCAGGCAAACTCTTCCGTAGAGATTGAACCGCTGGCCGGTGTAATCCCAGGAGACGGCACCAAACATCCGATCCATGATCAAACTCGCACCGAACTCGATCGCTGTGCAGATCAGCATCGCCGACACGAAGCTGAGCAACGGGTATCGAAGCACGGGAGCCAGCAACAGTTCGCAGACCGTCCCGGCCACGCCGTACATCGGGCGCAACGGCAGGTACAACAGGCCCGAGCGTGACTCCAACACGCCGTCGACAACGAGACAGAAGACCGTCTCGATCAGCAGCCCCAAGACGGAATAGATCAGGAGAGACCAAAGGACGACGTAAGTCTGGGAACCAAACACCATCGTCGAATAGAGCGCGTCCATCGCAATCAGAGCAGCCCTTGTTGCCCAGGAGAACTGACGCTGATCGGACGCAGAAGTGACCGATCACCGCAGGTCCCCGAAGTTGATCAAGACTGGATCCGCTGTCTCGAATCAGTCGACGATATCCGTGCACATCGAGTCACCCGCCGCCCGGGTGCCGCGCACCTCAGTTGTTCGGTTGACCGACAGGCCGACGTCGTTGCCGGACGGTGGCGGCTCGGGCGTCCAGCAACCCCACCGCGACCAGGTGAGGTGCGGTCAGCGCCAACAGCACCAGAAAAACGGTGGAGATGAAGTGCTGTTGGGTGACCGCAAGCAACACCAATGCCGCGGTGGCGAGCAAGGCGACCGCGCTGGGCAACGCGGCGGCGCGCAAGAAGCGTGCCACCGCAGCGCCCGGTCGACCGGCCGCGAGCGTTGCCGCGTTGCGGCCGTCGGACACGATCAGCCGGGCGCTGTGCCGAAGCCCGTGCCAAAACCCGAAGTAGACGCCGAACGCGGCCAACGGCGGGGTCAGTGTGAAGAGCAGACCCAGGAGGAGGAACTCCGCTGCGCCGCGGCGCTGCCCGGCCCGCCAGTCGGTGACGGCGGCGATCACCATGCATACGCCGACCAGTACGACCAGCAGCAGCCGAAGAGGGATCCCGGCAACCGGCAGGTCCGGTTGCAGGGTCCGCAACTGTCGAGCGGTCTCGTCAGGCCAGAACCACAGTGGCCCGGCAACCACCGGCCCGCCACGGGCGATCACCGCCACGACGATCGACCACCGGCCAGACCTCGGCCGACCTTCGGCCATCACGTCACCGGCGCCGAAGTGCAGGACGGAGACGAGCAGGAAGGCCGCAAGGGTCCAGGATCCCCCGACACTCAGCACCACCCACGCCGCTGCTGCCAATCCCAGATAGCCGAGCAGGACTATGACCAACGTTGTCGGGCGCCAAGAGAGGTGGCCGGTCCAGAATCCAACCAAGTGGTCGACGGCGCCGTGAGGCATACCGATCACGAAGCCGACCGCCAGGATCGTCACCTGGTAGCGGATCGTGACGCCCGGGGCGAGGAGAGCCACCGCTATGGCCAGCCCCGCGACGATCAATGACGCCCGCACCGCCCATTCAACCGGCCTGGCCGGCTCGGCCCGGTCGGCTATCACCGACGTTCCCGGTCTCCCCGCGTTAGGCGCGTGCGCCGGCCGCACCGGCCGGCGCACTCCGAGGTGGTGCAGGACGGAAAGGTTCACCTGCTCCGTCTGGTCGGATCGGCTTCCTGTCCAGCCCCGTCGACGTCACTGCCGCCGAGCAACCCCGACCTCGCGGCTGTGTGCACGTCGCCGTCCACGCCGTCGTAGGGATGACCGAACGAGGCAGAAGTGCGGGCGGAGACCAGCACCGGCTGGGCCTCGGCCACCTTTTCGGTGTCGATGTAGACCGGCTCCGGATGCGGGGTTTCCGCCTGAGCGACGTCGACTGCCGTCCGCGCCTTCGCACACGAGTGGATGAAGAACCCGAAACCGACCTTCGCGGCGATGTCGGCCAACGTGAACGCGATCTGGCGGCCAACCGCCCAGCCGGGTGAATCGGCGAAGAAGAACGGCACACAGTAGGCGATCGGGTAGACCCCCCACGTCCAGGACAACATCAACACCGCACCCTTGATGTGCGGGCCCGCCGGCTCACCCAACTCCTTGGCCGAGCTGAAACCGGTCTTGAGCACCCCGATGTAGAGCGGGATGAACAGCACCGTCGAGATCAACCCCCACAACAGCCGCCCGCCGGTGGAGTTGAACGTGTCCGCACCCAAGAAGCCGGTGGCGATCATCAAGAACGCCAACGCCATGAACACGAACCGGGTCCGCTTCGCCCGCAACCCCGACAGGGTCGAGACCACCAACAACTCCAAACTCAGCAGCGGAACCGTGATCGCCCAGTCGACATATCGATAGGCGTTGCGGAACTGCAGAGCGCTGTCCGAGGGCGTGTAGGTGTGGCTACCCGGCTGATAGGTGAACCCCTTGATCCAGGAAGTGATCAACAACAGATACGCCAACGCCGCGACCAGCCCGATGATCGCCCCCGCCGTCCCCGACGGACGATAACGGGCCGAGATCTCCCGCCGGGTCGACAACAGATAGACAAACGTCGCGATCAACGCGAACGCCGCCAACACGAAACAGGCGAGCACGATGTCCCACTGCGCCTGGGTGTAACTCAACACACTTTCCATGAGAGTAAAAATCCTTAACCGTAGAGGAGCAGAGCCGTGAGGGGCCACTGCCGGGGGTTGTGACGTCTTCAGAACAGACGTCAGTACTGCGCGTCAGCCTGAACCGTTGACGAAACGGACAGGCTTAGACGGCGCCGGCCACCAAGCCGGCGTGCGCGCATCATCGGTCTCAGCTGAGCGTGTCTTTCACCTTGTCGACCAGCTTTTCGGCGCCTTGGGCGACTTTGCCACCAGGCTTGCCGGGGGTACCCGGACCTTTGGCGCCGTCGTAGGTGGCGAACAGCAGCGGATCCGGGGCCGGGAGATCATCGGAGCTGTCTTCACCGATCGGCTGCGCCTGGTCGAAGGGCAGGAACTCGATGTCTTGGCCCTTGATCGTCTTACCCGTCGCCCACAGCCCTTCACCGGCCTGGCTGCCCTCGGTCAGGCTCCAGAACGTGTGGTCGTGGGTCGTGTCTTCGTCCTCGCTGTTGGAGTTCTCGATCTCCTGGGCCAACCCGTCGGCCTTCAACTGCTCGATCCCCAACAACCACTGCTGCTGATGGAAGGTATCCCTGGCCAGATTGAACTGCAGCATCGACCGGACCCCCGGATCGTCGCTCATGTTGTACAACCGGCTGGTCTGCAACCTGCCCTGACCCTCGACCGCAGCATTGGATCGGAAATCGGTGAGCAGATTTCCGCTGGCCACGATGTAGCCGGCACTCCACGGCACCCCCTGACTGTTGCTCGGCATCGGACCGCCGCCGGCAACGATCGCCTGCTGCGGGTTCATCCCGCCCAGCACCGCCGCCAGACCCGGGTTCGCCGCCGCCGCCGCCGCCGTCGTCTCGGACGGAGCGCCTTCCAGCAACCGGGCCACCATGGTGGTCAGCATCTCGACATGGGCGATCTCTTCGGTACCGATGTCCATGATCATGTCCTTGTACTTACCCGGCATGCTGCATGTCCAGCCCTGCCACAGGTACTGCATCATCACCGTCATCTCACCGTACTGACCGCCGATGAGTTCCTGCAGCTTCATCGCGTACAACGGATCCGGCTTATCCGGCTTGCTGACGAACTGCAGATGGCGTTTGTGAAAATACACGAGGGTCTCCTCGAGCCGGGCCGCTTGGCGACCGCGATGGCGCACATGCTCAACGCCGCAGACAATTTGTATCAAACTCCTCGAAGGAGCCAGCAGTGTGGTGGGTCTTTCCGCGGAGGCATCAGTATTGTTTGCGTGCGGCGACAGGTGAGCAGCCACATCGGCGGCGCCTAAGGTCTGCCGGCCGATCGCCTCGGCGACGTCGACCTCGACGCCGTCAGGCCCCGTGGCTGCCGCACACCGTGCTCGTGCCGATCAAGCACGTCGGCCACCCGAACCGACTCGATCAGCCGATGGCCTTCGTCGCCCGAGGCCGAATGGGGCCTCGAGCCGTCCTTCGCGGACGCGGTTCAGGACTGGTGCGACGCCCAGGTGTCCTTGTTCGAATACGGCGTCGAGTCCCCAGGCATTGCCACCCTCGACGACTTCGTCGGCCGCCGCCACGGCAGTCGGCCTCACATCGAGCTCTGCACGGAAACAAGGTTCCTCATGACCTCGGCTCGCTGGCCCGCTACGGACCGGCCTTCCGACGGCTGCCCGCCCTGACGGCCCGCTTTCGCCGATGACTTTGCCTGAGGCACGATCGGACGAGCCGCCACGATCGGTGCGTCGACAGATAGGCCTACACCCGGATTTCGCCGTGGGAACCAGAAGAGCTGTGGCGTCGGCTTATGCCTCCCACGCCGATGCGCCGATGCGCCGATGCGGGCAACCATTGCCCACCGAGGGGTACTGCCAAGCTGATCGAGCGGCTCAACGGACACCGCGCCGACGCCGGGGAATCGTTCGCCGGCTGACCGGGCGGGTCCCAGGGTTGGCGGCGTTGGTATATTTCTGTACTGGTTGGGGACACAGCCGCACACATGATGTGAAGCGCCCCAGGTTCTCTGCCGCTCTTATACGGGTTGCGGCTCTCGGTTGAGGGCCGTGTAGTGGGCGGTCTCGTACTCGATGGGACTGATCATGCCAAGTGACCCGTGGAGGCGTCGCTGGTTGTACCAGTCGACCCAGCCGGCGGTGGCGAACTCGACGTCGGCCAGCGTCTTGTAGGCGCCGTCGTGGAAGACGGTGGTGCGGATGCACTCGGCCTTGTAGAGGCCGTTGATCGTCTCCATCAAGGCGTTGTCGTAGGCATCACCGACCGACCCGATCGAGGGCTTGATGCCCTCGAGCTCGAGGTGCTCGGTGAACCGGATCGAGGTGTACTGCGACCCGGCGTCGGAGTGGTGGATCAGGTCGGCCGCGACGACCGGGTTGCCTTCGTGGTCGCGCTGCCAGACCGCCATCCGCAGCGGGATCATGACCAGGTCGGTGGCTTTCGACGTCGACGCGTGCCAGGCCACGATCCGCTGGGAGAACACGTCGACGATGAACGCCACGTAGACCCAGGCCGGCGACCAGGTCCGCACGTAGGTGAAATCGGTGACCCAGACGCGGTTCGGTGCCGCCGCGGTGAAGTCGCGGTCGAGCAGGTCCCCGGCGCGCTTGCCGTCCTTCGCCGGGATCGTGGTCCGTACCCCCTTGTCGCGACGCACACCGGACAGTCCTAGGGTGCGCATCGCCCGGTCCACGCTGCCCGCCGACGCCTCCGGCAGCCGAGTCCGGCGCACCAGCGCGGTCATCTTCCGCCGGCCGTAGAGCCCCTCGGGAGTCAGCCGGGCGCGGCCCGTCTTCGGATCCGGCGCCCAGGCGAGGTCGCGGACCACATCGACGACCCCGGCGTCGCTGAGCGTGCGAGCCGCGACTCGCCGGCTCGGGTTCTTCCAGGCCCGGTAGGTCCGTGCGGCGATCTGGCAGCCCTGCTCACGCAGGACTCGGCAGATCGACTCGACCGCATGACCCTCGGCCCGAAGGGTGTCGATGAAGCCCATCATGATCGGTTGCGGGGGTCGAGTTCCCCCACGAAGAAAGACGTCGCGGCCTTCAGCACCGCGACGTCCTCACGCAAGCGCCGGTTCTCCAGCCGGAGCCGCTTGATCTCTTCCGACTCCTCACTGGTCACCCCGTCGCGGCGCCCGGCGTCGACGTCGGCCTGGAGCACCCACCGGCGCACCGACTCCTTGCCCACCCCGAGCTGCTTGGCCACGGCCGCCGACGCTGCGGTCAACGTCGGGTACTCACCACGATGCTCGGTGGCCAGACGCACCGCCCGGGCCTTCAACTGCGGATCGATCTTCTTCGGCATGCTGCTCATCCTCCTGGACTCAAACAGGAGCGGCATCAAACCGGGGGCGCTTCAATGTGTGCACGGTTGAGCTGAAAGCTGGAAGCGATGACCCCCAAACCCCATTCCCGGATCACGACCTCGAACACGAGCCTGGAAGCAACCCGGGTGACGAACTCGGAGCCTTTGGCCAATCACGACCGACCGAGACGGTCCGGAGATCGCCTGGCGTCTGAGTGTCGTCCCAGGCCCGAGCCGATCGGACAGTTAGAGACGACGCTGATTTCGGCGCGGGAACTCACCGAACTGTATCGACGAGTCGAGGTCCAACCGGTACTGGAGCAGGCCACCGGAATCCTGATGGGCCACTACGGCGTCTCCCCCGCCACAGCGTTGGACGCACTCACCAGCCTTGCCGCCCAAGCCGGCATCACCCTCTACGCCATCGCCGACACCCTCATCCAAGCCCACCTCAGCTGCACCGAAACCAGCGGCCAACCCGGCACCGGGTCAAGACCTGTTACCGGCACCGGCACCGCTCCGGAAACGGGCAACGACCCGCTGACCATGATCGCCGCCGCACTACACCACCACCGCCACCCGCGAAACGAGCCACAACCATGAGCCGAATCGACCACTACCGCACCGAACTCAACCACCTCATCACCCGCTACGGCCCCGACCCAGCCCTCATCCCCCTCCTACTGACCCAAGCCTGCCTCCCCGCCATCCCCGCCGACGGCGCCGGCCTCAGCCTCACCTCCGGCCTCCGCGTACCCCTAGCCGCCAGCAGCGCCGAAGTCACCGCCGCCGAACAACTCCAAACCAGCCTCGGCGACGGCCCCTGCCTCACCGCCGCCGCCACCGGCCGACAACTCAGCGCCAACGAAAACCAAATCGCCACCCAATGGCCCATCTACCACAGCGAACTCATCCAAACCAGCAGCTACCGCTCCGTCTGCTCCATGCCCCTGACCCTGCCCGGCAGCCGCCGACTCGCCGTCCTCGACCTCTACAGCACCGACCCCACCGGCAACACCTTCCCACCACTGGACCAACTACGCACCGACATCAGCACACCCATCGCCAGCCTCCTCGCCGCCTCCCTCGACGCCAGCCCCGGCGCCGCCACCACCCCCGGCTGGCTCAACACCAACCCCGCCCGAGACCGGATGAGCGTCTGGACCGCAGTCGGCATCCTCATGTCACACCTCCAAACCAGCAACGACACCGCCCTCGCCATTCTCCGCGGCTACGCCTACCGCACCCACACCAACCTCGACGACATCGCCCACCAACTCATCCACCACCAACTCCAACCCGACGACATCACCGCACCCCAACCCCACTGACCCCCCAACCCCACTGACCCCGCCAGCCCACCCCGCTGCTGGCGTAGCCCCTTCCGCCTGCTATCGGCCCACGGATACGCTCGGGGTCATCTCCCCGTGATTGTCTTCGCCCGCCGATCGCTGAACACCGACCCCAGCATTCCCGTGACCCCGTGTGGAGGATCGCCATGACCCTGTTCGACGTACGAAGCCAAACGATTTCGCGCGCCCAGGCAGGAGTTCTAGGGTGAAGAGGACCGAAGACCTGACGGCGGCGGCGCCGCTCACGCGCCTGCTCGACCGGGTCGTGGGGGTGATCGAACGTGCGGAAGTCATCGATCGGATCAGCGCACCGGCGGCGACGTTGGAGAAAAAGATCGGGCAGACATTGCCGTGGTGGAAGAACCTGGCCAGCGGTACGTTCCTCGGCCATCCCGTGCATCCGCTCCTGGTGGCCCTGCCGATCGGGTCTTGGTCTTTGGCGACGCTGTTCGATCTTGTCGGTGACCGTCGAGGCGCTCAACGACTGACCGGCGCAGGCCTTCTCACGGCAATCCCCACGATGGCGGCCGGAGGCTCGGACTGGGCCTACACCAACGGAGCCGAAGCACGGGTCGGGTTCGTCCACGCGACGGCCAACGCTGTGACGGCGGCCGCGTACGGTATCAGCTGGTGGGAGCGCCGCCGCGGCAACTGGCTTCGAGGTGTCGGCTGGTCCGTCCTGGGCGCAACCACACTGACGGCCGGCGGCTGGCTGGGTGGCCACCTCTCCTACGCTCTCGGCGTCGGGGTGGACACCACCGCATTCCAGCACAGCGAAGAGGACTGGGTTCCGACGGTCGCGGCCGACACCGTACGGACGGGTGCCTTGACGGCCGCCGAAGTGAACGGAGTGGCACTCGTCCTGACCCGGACCGACGAGGGCCGCATCGTGGCTCTTGCCGGCCGTTGCACTCACCGCGGCGCGCCGCTGGCGGACGGCACCATGGACGACGGCTGTCTGGTCTGCCCGTGGCACGACAGCAGATTCAACCTCGACGGCAGTGTCGCGCGGGGTCCGGCCACGCGACCGCAGCTGTCCTTTCAGGTTCTCGAACGGGATGGACAGATCTTGGTGCGGACACCGAGCGAGCAACGCACCCTGCGGACCAATCCCGTCGGCACCTGACCTGCCTCCGACTCGCCTTTGCCTCCGACTCGCCTGCGACTCGCCTCCGCCTCCGACTCGCCCTTTCACGAGCGCCGGCCGAGCCTTCGGCTGCGTTGGCGAAGTCAGCGCATCAGTGGCAAGGACCGGCACCGGGTGCCGGGGTTGATCTAGCCCTCCTCCAGCACCGGCTTCGGAGTCGTCTGGTTGGCGATCCGGTTCTCGGCCTCGATCATCCACGCGCCAGTTGCTCACGTCGCTCCAAGAAGCCGTGCAGGATGTCGGCTGTCGTCGGGTCGGCCTCATCGACACCGTCGTGGACCTCGCGGGTGGTTCCTGCGGTGGCGTAGATGACCACCGTGATCAGGTCAGCGGTCGTGGCGGTATCCACCTCGCCGGTGGGGAACTCAGCGATGTTCGTCTGCTCGGCGATCGTCGACGCCCGTCCGTCCGGGGTCGGTACCGCCGTATTCCCTACCCTGTCAGGCAGAGGTGAACACATGCGCCGCGACCTCTTGGTGAATCTGCAGCAGCCGGCGTTGCTGATCTTCGGCCCGCAGTCGTAGATCCGAGAGCGTCGACGTTTCGGTGGCGACAACTCCTCCGGCGGCCAGTAGGGCCTCCCAGCCGCACTGCTTGGCGTGGACGGCGTCGAGCATGGCCTCGACCTCGATCAGATCGCTCAGGGGAGATCGCCGAATGAGTCGACCGTTCGGTTTGGCCCGCGCGATCAACTCACCGAACTGCAGAGCCACTTCCTGCAGCCGGTCCGTCCGCACCTGTCGCCGGCGCATCAACTGATGCAGAGTGTTGAGGTCGGTCCGGACATCGGCTCCGACCGCGCCGATCTGGTGCCCCCACGGCCTGTGTCGTTGGGACCGGGCGGCCCGCCGAAACAGTGCTAACCCGCCATGTGCGGCTGCTTCGTGATTGCGGAGGTACACCGCGAGAGTGTTGGCCATGTTCGATGGTACGACCTAACCGTACGGCCATCCCTGACCGCGAGGACAGGCAACGCAGCGGTGCAGGGAATGGTACAAGAGGTGCAGAACCGGGTGTCAGCTGGAAAGTCTGGCCGCCGCTGTTGCGAGCGCGACGGTGACCACATCCTCGGCTCCAGCTCCCAGCCAATCAGGAGCGTGATTGCCGGCCCAGGTACGGAACCGAACCCCGAGAACGGTAGTTCCCACTGCGGCGGCCACCGAGACGAGGGCACAGCCGGCGGCGACGGCGACAACGGTCCCGGCGTTCGGCTCGACCTCACCGACCGGGTCACCTGGTTCGTCCGAGACCGGCTGGGCGTCCCGGTCGAAGGCGCGGTCCAGCAGCAGGTCGTCCTCAGGCGTCCGGCGCGCGATGACCACACCCGACCCCGCGGCACCGACCATCCGGGTGGCTAGTCCGAGCGTTTCCGTCCGGCTCGGTGTCTTGGGTAACTTGTCCATCACCAGCTCCTGCACGGCGGCCAGTGCCACCACCACTTTCGTCGCCGGATGGGCCAGCAGCTTGTCCGGCTGGGTCGAGGCGTTCGGACGGGTGGCAACGACAAGTGCTCCCAGTGCGGTGAACGAGCGGGCGCCGGTAGACGCGCCTGCCAGCGCCGAGGCAAGCAGTCGCCGCGGCAGTCCGAGATCGGAAGACCGCTCCCGCAGCTCAGTCATGGGTGGTGGCGTGCAGCGTCGCGTAGGTGACGGTCCCGTACACCAAATGAGGCAGCAGATCGGCCGTCCAGTCCTTCGCACTCCAAGACTTCGGATTGCTGATACCGAGCAACCCCAGCGGCGCATCGGCCAGCACCATCGCCGCACCGCTGATCAGCACCACCTCCAGCCAGGCCGGCATGTGCTTACCCTTCCGGGCCAGCCCACGATGCACGGCGCCAGCAAAGGCGCCGACCAGAACCCCGGTCGCGGTTCCCGACAGGGTGCCGAGCGCTTCGAGCCGATTATCCCGCTCGTCGCCTTTGCCCGGAATCTTCACTCCTACCTCGCCGGCGGACTTCTCCACCAAGTCCTGCGGAGCGCTGCTCGCCCCCCGCCCGCGCACGGCCATATCGAGATAGGTCGCGGTGTTCAGCGCGGTGGTGCCGGCGGCACCGGCCATGGCGCCACGAATGAATCCAGACGTCACTTCAAGCTCCTGTCGTTTTGCTGCTGTCGTTCGCAATCGCGAGGCTGGACCCGATACTTCGCGATACTGCTTCGGCAAAATAATCAGGACGAGAGGGCATCGATGATCGCCTCGCTGAACGCGGGAATGTCGTCGGGATTGCGGCTGGTGATCAGCGTCCATTCGTTGGCCGGGCAGGTGAACGACTCCTGGTCGACCCAGCTGCCGCCCGCATTCTCGATATCGGTGTGCAGGCTGGGCCAGCTGGTGAGGGTCTTGCCCTCGAGCACGCCGGCCTCGATCAGCGTCCACGGCCCGTGACAGATCGCGGCAACCGTCTTGCCGGTGCCGACGAAATGCCGGACGAACTCGACGGCGTCGTCGTCCAGCCGCAACTTGTCCGGGTTGGTCGTCCCACCCGGCAGCACCAAAGCGTCGAAGTCGGCGATGTCTGCGTCGGCCACCGCGAGATCGGCCTGGAACTCATCGCCCGGCTCGACGTCGTTGTTAAATGCTTTGATCGTGTCTTTGTCGGGCGCCAGCAAGGTGATGTCGGCGCCTTCGTCGATCAGCGCGTCCCGCGGACCGGTCAACTCCACCTGTTCCACTCCGGAGTTGGCCGTCAGGAAGGCGATACGCTTTCCGTCGAGTGCTGGCATGAGTACTCCTCTCGCCACGATGGCGTCCACAGCTTGATGCGGCGGCGCCAACCGGCGGAGACTACGCGTCCACGCGGCGTCGATTCGACGCCGGAGACTGCGGTCAGGTGAGGCACTGCCGCGAGGTCCCCTTGTTCTCCAGGGATGAATCGAATTTAACATCGGCTCGGGACCCGCCCCGTCGGGGTGTCCAATTCCGGGGTGTCCAATGGAGACCACAGCGATGCACCAGGCATGATCGAGCAGTAGCCCCCACCGCTGGACACCCTCACACCGCTTCGAACCTCAACCCACGTCGAATCGAGCGAAAATCGTCAGGAACCAGGAGATCCGACAGCATGGCTGACCAGAACACCTCCAGCACGGTCTTGGCCCGGCAGGTCGCCGGCGGTCAACCCGCCGAAGCGCTCCCCCGGTTCAATCAGGAGGCTCCGATTTGTCGTTCCGGCCAGCCGGCCGAGCCGGCTCCGGCCGACGTCGACCTCACCTCGGCAGACGCGTATTACCGGACCGCCAGAGCGCTCAACGTCAACGGAGGCATGCCGACGCCGTGAACTCTGCCAGTAACCAAGCTGATCAAGCTGACCCGACCGACGTGGAAGCGCGGAAACCGGGCGATCGGGACGCAGCCGGCTACGCCGACCTTCGTTCTTATGCGGCGATCGGGGACGGACGGACGGTCGCGCTGGTCAGTCGGGACGGCCGGGTGGACTGGCTACCGCTGCCGGACCTGACCTCCACGGTGCCGTTCGGGGCCCTGCTGGACTCCGACCACGGCGGCTGGCTCAGCCTGGCCCCGGTCGAGCCGTTCACCGTCGAGCGGAGCTACGTCGACGACACCAACGTCCTCTGCACCGTCTTCAGCACCGCCTCGGGTCGGGTACGGGTGACCGACGCGATGAACACCGGCGTCGCCGGTCGGCTGCCCTGGTCCGAGCTCGGTCGACGTATCGAAGGGATCGACGGCGAGGTCGAGATGCGGGCTGAAGCGCGCCCGGGCACCTGCTTCAACCGGGCGGCGCCCTGGCTGCACGAGACCGTGCACGGGACGGTGCTGCGGATCGACGGCCTGACATTGGCTGTCCGCTCCGCCGGCGAACACACCCTGAACGTCGACGACCGGTCGATCCGACTGGGCTACCGGACATCGCCCGGATCGCGAGCCATCTTCGGCGTGGTGGCCACCGAGCGCGAACCGTTGTTCCTGCCCACCCCGCAGGACGTCGACAACGGCATCGAACGGACGATCCGCAACTGGCAACAGTGGAGCCGGGTGTTCTCCTGGGACGGTCCGCGCCGCGACGCGATCCAGCGCAGCGCACTGGCCCTGAAGTTGTTGATCAACGCACCGGCCGGATCCGTGGCGGCCGCCGCGACCACCTCGCTGCCCGAATCCTTGGCCGGCGGCAAGAACTGGGACTACCGGTTCGCCTGGGTGCGCGACATGGCCTACAGCCTGACAGCGCTGTTCCGGTTCGGGCTCCGGGAGGAGACCCACGCGGCGATCAGCTGGCTGCTCGGGACGATCCGCGAACACGGCCCACACCCGAGGGTGTTCTACCGGCTCGACGGCGGGCTGAGCGATGGGGGCACCGACCGCTACGACGTGCCGGGCTGGCGCGGAGTCCAGCCGGTCGTCTGGGGCAATCAGGCTTCCGACCAGTTGCAGCTCGGGGTCTACGGCGACCTGTTCAGCATCGTCGCGCTCTACGTGGACCACGGCAACGTGTTGGACGCCGACACCGGTCGGACCCTCGCCGAGATCGCCGACATCACCTGCGACCAGTGGCGGCGGCCGGACGCCGGGATGTGGGAATTGGGCGAAGTACGGCACTACGTCACCTCGAAGATGGGCTGCTGGCAGGCTCTGGAGCAAGCCGTCCACCTGGCCGAGATCGGCCAGATTCCCGGCGACGCCGATCGGTGGCGGACCGAGGCCGGACGGATCCGGGACTGGGTCGAGGACAACGGTTGGTCGGAGGAGCGCCAGAGCTACCTCTGGTATCCGGGTAGCGACCGGCTGGACGCCTCCGTGCTGCTGCACGCGGTCAGCGGGTTCGACCGCGGGCCGAGGATGTCGGCCACCCTGACCAGGCTGCGCGATGAACTGGGCGTCGGTCCGCACCTTTACCGCTACAGCGGTGCCGACGCCGAGGAAGGGCTCTTCGTGGCCTGCGGTTACTGGATGGTCAGTGCCCTGCAGTTGGTGGGGCGGGGCGACGAGGCGGCGGCCCTGATGTCCGAGCTGATGGAGGCACCGAATGACGTCGGAATCCTCGCCGAGATGGTCGATCCCGCCGACGGAGCCTTTCTGGGCAACCTGCCGCAGGCGCTGAGCCACCTCGCCTTGATCAACGCCGCACTGACCCTTGACGAGCACGAAGATCACAGTTCACTCGGGCACGGGTCAATCGGACCTGAGACAAGGTCGGCGAAAGGATGAGCGAGATGGAACTCGAACAGTACGAGGTGGTGGTCCGGAGGTTCGATCCGACCCGTGGCCCGGCAGCCGATCCGGTGGAGGAGTTCGTGCTGCCGGTAGACAGTCCCGACGCCGAGCACGCTGTATCTGCGGCGATGTCGAATGCCGTCGCGTTCACCCCCAAGGTGGACGGCGAACGCATCCGGCCGGTGGCCTTCTGGGCGACCGAGGTCCGGCAACGTAGCTGAGCCGACGAGCCTTCACCTGGCCAGGGGCATGTTCGGCGAGGCGACGACGCAGGCCTTTCCTGGATAGGTCGAGCACGAACCAGTACAGTGCCGTCAGCTGACTCAAGAAGTGGGTCGGTTCTACGGGCGTCCGCACCGTGCTGATACTCAGCCGTTCAGCGTCCCTCGCGCCGAGGAGGCCTTTGTTGCCCAGACAGTCGACCACCCGGGTGTCTGCGCTGCTGACTCTCACCGCCCTGCTCGTCACGGCCGGTTGCGGCGGCGGCGGCGCGAGTTCGACCGGCTCCAGCGCGAGCGGCTTCGGCACCGCGGCCTCGGGCACGCTCAGCGCCTGGGGGTTCAACAACGCCGACGACGTCGGCACCTCCCGGCTCGCCTACGCCAAGAGTCAACTGCCCGGTCTGCAGATCACCCTCGACCAGACCGACTTCGACGCCCAGAAGTTCGTCACCCGGGCGGCCAGCGGCCGGGTCCCCGACGTCGTGCAGATGAGCGGTCAGTCGGTGGCGACCTACGCCGCCCGAAAGCTGATCATGCCGCTGGACCAGTGCTTCAGCGCCCATCAGGTCGATCCGCGCACCGCCTACTACACCTCCGTGCTGGACGACGTCACCTACCAGAATCAGGTCTGGGGTGTCCCGCAGTTCTATCAACCGCCGGCCATCATCGTGAACGAGCGAGTGGTCAAAGCGGCCGGCATCACCGACAGCGACCTCGACACCTCCAAGCCGGCGCAGCTGGTGGCGGCGGCTGCCAAGATGTACCGGGCCAGCGGCGGGAAGCCGACCCGGCTGGGCTTCGACCCGGTCGCCGCCGGCGCCCCCGGCCTGTGGATCCTCGGATACGGCGGTCGGCTGGTCGGCACCGACGGGAAGCCGACCCTGGACGACCCGGCAAACCTCAAGGGCATGCAGGTCCTGAAGCAGCTCAGCGATGCTCAGGGTGGGTACGCGGCGACCAAAAGCTTCACCGACTCCTTCGACACCTTCGGTGCGGGCAATCAATTCGTCAAGGACCAGGTCGGCGCCCAGGTCGATGCGCAGTGGTACGTCAACGTACTGGCCGACTACGCCGACAAGGTCGACATCCGCGCCGTTCCCTTCCGTGGTCCGGACGGGAAGCCGTTCACCGTCGCCTCCGGCCAGGCCTTTGTCATCCCGGCGGCGGCGAAGAACAAGGACGCCGCCTGCGCCTGGGCCCTCGACCTGACCAGTCTGGCCGCCTGGAAGGCGGCCGGTGCGGCCCGGGCCGCCACCCTGGCCAAGACTCCGGGCGCGATCAACACGGGCATCTTTACCGGCTCGCCCGCCGCGGACAAGGCGTTGCGCGCTCAGTACGTGAAGAAGAGCGGCAACACCGGCTTCGATCAGACCATCGCCACCTTCTACGACATCGTCGGCGCGGGCGAGTCGTTCGGCGCCTCTCCGGCCGGCGCACAGATCCAGACCGAACTGAACAACGCCGTCCAATCGACGCTGCGGGGCGACAAGTCCGCTCAACAAGCGTTGACCGACGCCCAGGCGAATGCCCTGCGGGCTTACCAGCAGGTGGCCAAGGGATGAGGTCCAACCGGCGCGAGGCGTTGGCCGGTTATGCGTTCATCAGCCCCTGGCTCATCGGCTTCTGCGTGTTCACCGCCGGCGCGATGATCTACAGCCTGGTCATCTCGTTCAGCCACTACAGTCTGGCCACCGACATCGCCACCCCGGCCGGGACACAGAACTACGCCGATCTGGTGGCCGACCCGAAGGTGGCCACTGCACTGGGCAACACGTTGTTCTACGCCGTCCTGGCGGTGCCGCTGGAGATCGTCTTCGCGTTGCTGCTCGCCTCGCTGCTGAACCGGCTGGGCCGCGGCGCCGGCGTCTTCCGGACGATTTTCTATCTGCCCAAGATGACGCCCAGCGTGGCCACCGCCTCGGTCTTCCTGCTGCTGCTGAACGGCAACACCGGCGCGATCAACCAGTTCCTCGCCGTCTTCGGGATCCGTGGTCCGCAATGGCTGATCGACCCCGACTGGGTGAAACCCTCGATCGTGTTGATGACGCTGTGGGGGGTCAGCGGCACGATGGTGATCTTCCTGGCCGCGTTGAAGAACGTGCCACGCGAGCTGTACGAGGTCGCCTCGCTGGACGGAGCAGGTCCGGTCCGGCAGTTCTTCTCGATCACCGTGCCGATGATCTCCGGGGTGATCTTCTTCAACGTCCTGGTGCTCACGATCGCCGCGCTCCAGGTGTTCGACCAGGCCTATCTGCTGTTCTGGCGGGACGCGAACAACGCCTCGCCGGAGTCGTCGCTGTTCTACGGCGTCTATCTGTTCCAGCAGGCCTTCCAGCAGTTCGACTTCGGCTTCGCCGCGGCGATGGCCTGGTTGCTGTTCGTGATCATCATGATCATCACGGTGATCCAGCTCAAGGTCGGCAACCGGCTCGTCTACTACGAAGCCGATCACTGATGTCGGCGACGACGCAACCAGCCCATTCGGCACCGGCGGCAACGGGCGCGGCCGCCCTCGTCGCCGGCCGGGTCGACAGCGTGCCGGTCGTTCGGCGGCCACGACGCCGACCGCGGACGGTGCTCGGCACGGTACTGCTGACCGCAGTGCTGATCGGCTTCTGCTGCCTGTTCCTCTACCCGTTCGCCTGGCTGCTGGCCGCCAGCCTGAAGCCGCGGAGCGAGGTCTTCGACAACGCGTTGATCCCCAAGACGTTCACCCCGCACAACTACGTGGCGATCTGGCACCAACTGCCGCTACTGAACTGGGCGGTGAACAGCGTCATCATCGCGGCCGCGGCGGCGCTGCTGGTCGCCGTGTCGAGTTCACTGGTCGCCTTCGGATTCGCCTACTTCCGCTTTCCGGGCAAGCGAATCCTGTTCGGCCTGGTGCTGGCCACCATGATGCTTCCCGGTGCGGTGACCATGGTGCCGCAGTATCTGATCTGGAAGTATCTCGGTCTGATCGGCAGCTGGGTGCCACTCTTCGGGATGAACCTGTTCGGCTCGGCCTTCTACATCTTCTTGCAGCGACAGTTCTTCCTGGGTCTGCCGCGCGAACTGTTCGAGGCGGCCCGGGTCGACGGAGCCAGCTATTTCGGGCTGTTCCGGCGGATCGCCATGCCGCTGTCCATCCCGTCGTTCATCATCATCGTGCTGTTCGAGTTCCAGGCCAGCTGGAACAATTTCCAAGGTGCCCTGATCTATTTGAACGGCAACGACATCAGTGATTACACCGCCCCACTGGGGATCTCCTACGCGATGAACACCTTCAGTCCGACCAACGGCGGGCACGGTGACTACCAGTACGTGATGGTGGCCAGCCTGCTGGTGACGTTGCCGATGCTGGTGCTGTTCGCCTTCGGTCAGCGCTACTTCGTCGAAGGCATCGCCACCCAGGGACGCAAAGGATGAGCCGGCCGGCACTCAGCGAGCAGCTGTCGGTGGTCCTGCTCACGCACAACTGTGCGCACCGCCTGGAGCCGGTCCTGGACCAGCTCAGCCGGCTGCCGCTGAGCATCGTCGCGGTCGACAACGCCTCGAGCGACGGCACCGCGGCACTGCTCGCCCGGCGGCCCGACATCGATCTGGTCATCCTTCCCGCCAACCTGGGCGCCTGCGCCCGCAACGTCGGGGTCGAGCGGGCCAGAACGCCCTACGTCGCCTGTTGCGACGACGATGAGTGGTACGAACTGGACGGACTCTCGGCTGCCGTGGACATGCTGGAGGCACATCCGAGCCTGGCCGTGGTCAACGCCCGGATCATGGTCGGGGAGGAGCAACGGCTGGACCCGATGTCGACCGAGATGGCGGCCAGCCCACTGACCGATGATCCCCAGATCCCCGGTGCCGTCCTGCTCGGTTTCATGGCCGGTGCCGCCGTCGTCCGCCGCGCGGCCTATCTCGAGGTCGGCGGCTACGACCCGCGGTTCTTCATCGGCGGCGAAGAAGAGACGCTCGGCTACAAGCTGGCCGGCGCCGGATGGCGGATGCGTTATCTGCCCGAGGTCGTGGTCCAACACCGGCCGAGTCAGGCAAGCGTGCATCGATTGCGGCCCTACGGACTACGGAACACGATCTGGAACGCCTGGCTGAGGCGACCGTGGCGGAGCGCACTGCGATGGACCCTGTTCACCCTGGTCGAGCGGCCGAAGAATCGAGCCTGGCTGTCCGGTCTGGTCCGAGCGGTGGCCGGATTGCCGTGGGTGCTGAGAGAACGCGACGTGGTGCCCGCCGATGTCGACGCGAATCTGCGTATCCTCGACGAGCGCCGGTTCGCCGAATGGCGCTCCAGAAGCAACTGAAGCGATCCCGCCCGCCGGCGGCGAGACGGAGGCGCCCTAGCCTTCCGAGCCGTTCGGATCGATCAACGTCTGACCCGCGCCCGGACCGGTTCCGCTCTCGGGTTGCGGCGAGACGTCCGAACTCGCGGACCGGTCACTGCCGTCCTGCCGATCGGCTTCCGCGTCCTGACCACGGCGTTCGAAGTCGTCGCGCTCGACATCGCCGATGTTGTCCTCGGTAATGCCGTCCGGGGTGTCGGGGACGGCATCCGCGCCGCCCTCGCCGGTGGAGACGTTGTCATAGCTGGAGCCGGCCTGCGACGCCTCACCGGAGGTGGAGTCGTCGCTGGTGTCAGGGGCGGTCGGGTGGACGAGCTTCTCGGACGAGTCGGTCACACTCTTGACCCTAGCCTCCGGCGACAAGTGACTCTAGCCTCCGGCGACAAGTGACCCCAGCCTCCGGCGACAAGCTCCTGCCGAGGGCCGAATGAGCTGGGATCGGGTCAGCCGTCGCCGTGCTTTCCGGTCTGGTCCACCACCGTCTGGCGAACCGGAGTCACGAAGATCATCACCCGCTCGGACTTGATGTTGTCCCTCGGATAGTCCTCGCCGGTGTACTTCTGGGCCAGCGCGTCGATGTTGGCCCGTGCGTCGGGTCCCGTCCGGGTCTCGCTCGCGTGCCCGCGCACCTCGGCGTAGTGGTGCGGGTCGGTCTCGTCGCGGATCAGCAGAGTCACCCGGTCGTCGCGCTCGATGTTGCGAAACTTGGCCCGGTGCACCTCGGTATTGACCACCAAACGGTCGCCATCGACGTCGACCCAGACGATCTGGGACTGAATCAGCCCACTGGGCAGCACCGTCGAGATCGCAGCGAAGTTCTTTCCCTCAGCCAGAGTCCGTGTGCCGGGCAGCAACTTCGGTCCGTCCTGGGTACTCACCATGTCGTTCTCCTCCGAATCCTCGCCCGATCTCCCGTATCCATGTGCCGGACGGGATCTGGTTGTGAGCATAGGAAAGCCATTGAGAGCACAGCGACCCGGCTGGGTCTCGAATCAACGTGGGCCGTATAGTCCGGGTTATCCTCACCTTGGCCTCGTCCGGGCACTGAGCAACCACGTGCCCGTTGGATTCGACTTCGATCAGCGACCGTACTCCTGGCGCTGTTCGGACCGGAGGACCGCGACATGACCACCATCGACTCCGTTTCGCTCAGCGATGCCCGGCGGGTGATCGAGGCCGGCGAACAGCACGCCACCTCCATCGGCCAGCCCTCCAACATCGCCGTCGTCGATGCCGGCGGCAATCTGGTCGCCCACATCCGGATGGACGGCGCCTGGCTCGGGAGCATCGACATCTCCATCGACAAGGCGTTCACCGCACGGGCGTTCGACCTCTCTACCGCCGAGTTGGCCGAGAGCTCCGAGCCGGGCCAGCAGTTCTACGGAATCCACGCCTCCAACGGCGGCCGGGTGATGATCTTCGCCGGCGGCATACCGCTGACCCGCGACGGGACGGTGGTTGGCGCGGTGGGCGTCAGCGGTGGGATGGGCGAACAGGACCAGGCGGTCGCCGAAGCGGCCGCGGCGGCGCTGTGAGCGCCCCGCTGGAGGGCGGTGGAGCTCCGATCCGCTACTCCGACGACCTCGAACAGCTGCTACCCGATGAGGAGCAGGTGATCGACCAGACGATCCAGACCATGCACCACACGATGGAACAGACCTTCGAGAAGGTCCGACACGCCACCTCGGGCACGCACGCGAAAAGCCACGGCATCGTCACCGGAACGATCACGGTGGCGGCCGACCTGGAGTCCGAGTTGGCGCAAGGCCTGTTCGCGAGACCGGGCCGGTATAACGTGCTCGTCCGTTACGCCAGCGAGCCGGGCGCCATCGACCCGGATACCGCGCAGCGTGCCCGCGGACTCGCCCTCAAGATCATGGCCGTCGACGGGGAGAAGCTGCGGCCGGACTGGACCAGCCAAGACTTCTTGTTCAATACCTGGCCGGTGATCCCCCAGGGCGACGCCGCGACGTACCTCAACGCGATCCGGCAACGGGACACCCATTTCGACAACCATCTGGCCGCCAACGCGGCCACCGTGCTGCACCACCCGTCCCGCGAGGAGAGTTTGTTCGACCGCACGCCGAACATCCATCCGGTCGGTCATCGCTACTACACCCAAGGCGCCTTCCGGCACGGCGACTACGTCGCGAAGTACGCGGTCGTCCCGGTGTCGACCGAAGCGGTGGCGACCGCCGAACGCACCGTGTCCGGCGGCGACCCGCCCGGGGTGCTCCGCGACTGGGTGCGTGAGTTCTACGCCGAGCATGGCGCCGGCTATGAGCTGCAGGTTCAGCTGTGCACGGATCTGGACACGATGCCGATCGAAGACGCCTCGGTAACCTGGCCCGAGGACCAGAGCCCGTACCGGACGGTAGCGACTATCGAACTGCCGAGCCAGGAGTCGTTCAGCCCTCCACGACGGACCTACGCCGAGGACGTCATGTCCTGGCGACCTTGGTACGGCCTGGTGGCGCACCGACCGCTCGGCTCGATCAACCGGGTCCGGAAGCGGGCGTATGAGGAACTCGGAAAGTTCCGGCACGACCAGAACGCGCAGGAGGAACAGAATCCGACCCGGCTCGACCAGGTCCCCGACTGACGCAGTTCAATAAACTTGCGACTCACCCCCGAAGGAGCATCTAGATGAAGGCAGTGGTGTGGCACGGCCCGGGAAACATCTCACTGGACACGGTCCCCGACCCGTCGATCAAGGACCCGTACGACGCAATCGTGCGGATCACCACGAGTGCGATCTGCGGGACCGACTTGCACTTCATCCGCGGCACCATGTCGGGAATGTCGGAGGGCCGGATCCTGGGACACGAATGCGTCGGCGTCATCGAGGAGGTGGGGCCCGGCGTCCGGTAATCTGCGGCCAGGAACCCGGGTTGTGGTCGGCTCCACGGTCGGCTGCGGCGCCTGCTCCTATTGCCGAGCCGGCTGTTACTCCCAATGCGATAACGCCAACCCCAACGGGAAAACGGCCGGTACGGCGTTCTTCGGCGGTCCCGACGCGGCCGGCGGCCTGGACGGTATGCAGGCCGAGTACGTCCGGGTTCCGTACGCCCACGTCGGTGCCATTCCGTTGCCGGACTCGATCGACGACGACCAGGCCATCATGCTCAGCGACATCTTCCCGACCGCTTGGTACGGGGCGAAGCTGGCCGAGGTCGGCGCGGGCGACACCGTTGCCGTCTTCGGCGCCGGTCCGGTCGGCCAGTTCGCTGTGCTGTCGGCCTTTCAGCAAGGCGCCGGCCGCGTGCTGGTGGTCGACGGGATAGCGTCTCGCCTCGATGCCGCCCGCAGGTTGGGCGGCGAAGCCGTCGACATGAACAGCGAAGACGTGGTCGAGGTGCTGCGCGAACTCACCCAGGGCGCCGGACCGGACCGGATCATCGACGCCGTCGGGGTCGACGCCCAGCGTCCCAAGACCGGACCGGAAGGCGAACAGTCCGAAGAGCTGGCTGATGAATTCGATCGGGAGATCGCCCAGAACGTGCCGGAGAGCGGCGCTCATGGGGAACAGTGGGTACCGGGCGACGGCCCGAGCCAAGCGGCCCGCTGGTACGTGGAGGCGGTCGCCAAAGCGGGCAACATCGGCATTGTCGGGGTTTACTCTCCCACCCACGAGGCCTTTCCGTTGGGTCAAGCGATGAACAAGAACCTGAGCTTGGCGATGGGCAACTGCCCGCACCGCCGCTACATCCCCGAGCTGATCGATCTGGTGGCCGCAGGAGTGGTGGACCCGTTTTCGGTGCTCACCCAGAGCGAGCCGATGACCGACGCGATCAGCGCCTACCAAACCTTCGACCGGCGCGAAGCGGGATGGATGAAGGTGGCACTCGAGCTGAACGATCCGCCGAACTGATCGGGTGGCTCGGTTTGTTTCTCTCCAGAGATAGGAATGCTGTGCAGGCGTTGACCTGGGTGGTTCTGCAACCATGACGCCATTCGACCGTGCCGGGCCGGCGTCGTCGGTGGCCGTGGTCGCCGGCGGTTCACGCGGGCTCGGACTGTTGATTGCGCGCGAGCTCGGAGCCCGGGGTTACCGGCTGGCGGTGTGTGCCCGGGATGCGGAGGAGTTGGCCCGGGCGCGCGCCGACCTGGCCCAGCGCGGTTACAAGATCGAGGTTGCCGTCTGCGATGTCGCTGATCCTCAGGCGGTTCAGGCCTGGGTGGCCGACATCGAAACCCGGCAGGGGGAGATCGGCGTCGTGGTCTGCGTTGCCGGTGTGATCCAGGTCGGTCCGCTGGAGTCGGTCGGGCGCGAGCAGTTCGAGACCGCGATGAACATCATGGCCTGGGGGCCGATCAACGTCGCGCTCGCGGTGCTGCCTGCGATGCGAGCACGGCGTTCCGGACGGATAGGAGTGATCAGCTCGGTCGGCGGTCTGATCGCCGTGCCGCATCTGTTGCCCTACAGCACCGCCAAGTTCGCGGCCCTCGGCTTCAGCCGCGGGCTGCGGGCCGAACTGGCCGGTACCGGAGTCAGCGTCACCACCGTGGCTCCGGGACTGATGCGCACCGGCTCGCATCTTCGCGCCCGATTCGTCGGCCGGCACGGAGCCGAGTACGCCTGGTTCTCGGCCGCAGCGTCACTTCCCGGTCTGTCGATGAACGCTGAGCGCGCCGCCGCTGCGATCGTGGACTCTGTGCTGGCCGGACGAGCAGTCGTGGTTCTCACCGGCTTGGCCAAGATCGGCATGTGGGTCAACGGCCTCTTCCCCAACCTGACCGCGCTCGCTCTCGGGGTCGCGGCCCGGCTGCTGCCGAAGGCTCCCGATCCTGCTCCGACGTCCATCCAGGAAGGGAAATCCGCCCGGGACCAGTTGCGTCCTATCACCCGGAAGATCAACGAACGGCTAACCTCGCTCGGCGACCGGGCCGCCTCCCGCAACAACGAGTGAGCACCTGAGGCCGGGGCCTCAGAATTCGGCCCGCCTCAGGACGATCCGGCATCCGGCTTCCCCGCAGGGAGGATGCGACGCCGGACTCAGCGGGTCCCCTCGACCGACAGAATCCAGAAGATACGACCGCTGACCTCACCCGAAGCTCTTGACTCGGTTGACGACCTGAGTCACCTCGCCGAGCAAGGAATAGGCGGACGCCGCCGTGATCGAGAAGCCGAAGTGGACCGCAGGGTCCGCGACCGACTCCACCGATCCGTCACCCCGAGGATCGACGCCGGCCCTCGTCAACAGGATGTCCGGCGGGCCGTCGCGATCTTCGGGACGAGGCGGCTACGCCTGCTCCCACTTGGTCTTGACCAGACCGTCGACGATCCCGCCGGCGACCCCGGCATCAATGCGGCGACCAGCGGGCGTTCGGACGGTGACGAAGGAGCCAGGAGACGCAACGGTGACCATGCCATGGGCCATCTTCACTCGCCGACGAGTGTCGGGTGTCGGCAGGCCCGCCTGCTCTGCCGTCCATGCCTGTCGGCGACATTCGGCGCGTGCTCAAGCCTCGACGAGGCCAACCCAAGTTCATCGTCCAAGTTCATCGTGACCTGTCCGGACTCTTGCGAGTCGGCTTCGGCCTGCCTACTATCTTTCTGCGGTTCCCTCCAGGTAGTGAGCTCGCGCTTCGCGAGGGACTCGAAAATTATCACGTGAAGGGTTCTGCAGCCAGCCCAGGAACGGCGCTTCGCGACCGGCTTGACCGTCGGGTCCGAGGTGCACACTTTCCGGGAGTCTTTGATGCTCGAATCCAAGGGTCGCCTCCGGCCGGCGGCAGTGCAGTCGAGATGGTGATCAGCCAGCGTGCTTCGGCAGAGAACTGGCGCGCCCAGGCGGCCTGCAACGACAGCCCCGATCTGTTCTTCCCGATCGGAACGACGGGTCCGGCTGTCCAGCAGGTCCAGGCGGCGAAGTCGGTATGCCAGCACTGCCCGGTTCGCGACGACTGCCTGGAGTGGGCCTTGACCCATGATGTCGATCACGGCGTCTGGGGCGGGCTCGAGGCGGCAGAACTGCGCGAGCGACGAGCCGAGCGCCGCAACGCCGGCCGACAGTCACGCACCGAGCGAGCCCGCAGCGGCAGGCCGTGGGATGTCCAGTCAGGAACCGGGCAGCCAGCACCGGGCAGGCGGGAACCGGGCGGCCGGACGGCAGACGGCCAGTAGCGCACCGTGCCACCGGGGCAGACACGTCGGCCGAATGCGGCTGACTCTTCCATCGTCCCGAGCGACGCCGGGCTTTGCACACCCGCGCATCCTCGGGCGTCAACACCGAGGGCGTCGGCGTCTTCCCCGGGGGGATGGATGCCGGCGTCCTCGGCTCCTGGCCGGCGAACTGGCGGGGGCGGTTACTTGCGGCTGCATCGCGTCTGCCGATCCGCCGTCTCGGCAGATCTCGTTGGCGCACCAGTGAGTCGGCGCACAAATTCCGGCTGTGCCGTCCGGCTGCTCGGGCAAGTTGGGTCCTACCCGTGGTCGAGTACGCTGGATGTTGGTTGGGGACACAGCCCGCGTGTTGCTCGCGCACCCGTTTGCCTCACCGAACGGTAGAACATGACCGACGCTCAACCTCTCGACCCCAAGCCATTCTCTCTGGAACCCCGATCCGACGATTTCTCGATCGTCGGAGCTACCGCGTCTGACCGGTCCCGGGAGGTGCTGGTCGACATTCCCACCCGGGAGCTCGAAGATCTGCGCCGAAAGCTGGAATCTCAGGCGGCGATCGAACAGGCCAAGGGGATTCTGATGGGTCACTACCGGCTCAATCCGGAGACGGCGTTCGCCGTACTGGTCCGCTGGTCCCAGAACAGCAACATCAAAGTCCGGGTGCTCGCCGAACAGCTGACTCGAGCCGTTGAGGGAAGACCGACCAGCCGGCATCCTCCGCACGAGCTCGCCCAGGAGGCCAACGCAACGCCGTCAACGTCCCCGGAGCACCGATGAACGCGGGTACGGCGGCTGAGTTCTATAGCTCTGCTCGCCTCGATCGGTCGAGCGCATCGGCTGATAGCTTGACGTCTACCGCGGGTACATCGCGCAGTGCCGTCCATGGTGTTGTCGTCTTCGGTGATCAAGATTCAGGCTCAGTCGAGTCGGAACGGTCGTCGTGGACTCTGCAGACGTTGTGAACCCGCTTTCCCTCCAACGGGTTCAGTCGCTTTTGCTAAGCCTCGACAATCTCAACGAATTCCTGGTTGAGTTGGCGAAAATTGCCTCTGCAGTACTGGATCCGCCTGCTTCGTGTGGAATCACCGTTCGGCGTGACGGAGAACCGGTGACCGTCACGTCCAGCGACGAGCGCGCAGCCAGGTTGGACGAAGTGCAGTACGCCGGCGGGTCCGGTCCGTGCCTGCAAGCCCTGCGCACCAGCACGGTGGTCGAGGTTCCGGATCTCTCGGTGGAATCCCGCTGGCCGGGTTACACCGAGCACGCTGCCGCTCAGGGCGTCAAATGCTCGTTGAGCCTGCCGCTGATCGTCGGCGGGGAGACAGTCGGCGCCATGAACCTCTACGAGTTCGAGCGGTCCGACATGTTTTCCGGTTCTCATCGGCAGCGATGTGAGGTTTTCGCCGGCCAAGCGGCCGGCGCCATGCAGGTGCTGATTCGCCACGATCGCGACGCCGCACTGCTGAACCAACTGGAAGAGGCACTGCAGTCGCGCTCGATCATCGACCAAGCCATCGGCATTCTGATGGCTCAACAGCGCTGCGGAACCAGCGAGGCCTTCGGTCTGCTGCGAAAGCGGTCCCAGAGCAGTCAGACCCGACTTCGTGACGTCGCCGCCGAACTCGTGGAACGCGTTACCGGCCAGGCCGCGGACGGCGGCAGACCCTTCGATCACTGACGTTCAGCGACCTTGTCACCCACGATTCGGTTGACGGAACAGCCATGGGTGAGTGCGGTTCCGATTGCCGGAAGTTGAGGGTGACCCTCGAGCAACAAACGTCGATGGCTCAGATCCCGGCGCGTGGGCTCGCCGAGCCGTGTCGCAGGCTCGACCCTCGGCCCGTCCTCGAACGAGCCCACGAGGTCCTGATCGACTGCCATGGTGTCGGAGCCGACGATGCCCACCGAATCGTCGAGAAACTCACCCCGGCAGGGATTGCCGTGACCTCGATCGCTGGCGCGCTGGGTCGGCAGGTGTCCACGAGTGCCGACGCCGCCCGGGAGTTCACGGGCGTGGTCAACACCTGGACGACTCGATCAGACTGTGAGTTCGAGCATGGCGTGCGCCACCGACTTCCGGGCGGAGACCGAGCACGCAGTTGCCGGTGAGCGGTCTCCTGGCCGACAGTCCGCAGACCGTCTCCAGCTCCGAGGTGAGCCCACCTGCGGTCTGGTTGGAGAGTAAGACGTTTCAGGACCGAATGACGGTCTGGACGGCGGTGGGCAAGCTGATGTCTCACCTGGGGACCCCAAACGACATCGCCCTCGACGTCCTGCGGGGTTACGCCTTTCGTACCCGCACCAGCCGGGACCACCTCGCCCGGCAGCTCATCAGCCGCCAACTCCGCCCCGAGGACGTCACGGCGTCACCGTGAGTGTCATCGACGCTCACTCAGGTCAGGCGCTCAGCGCTCTTCCTCCAGCTTGAGAGCGACGCCGAGGGCCATGAACGTCGGTGCCCAGTGACCAATGAAAATGCCCCAGCGATCCGATTGGGACTTGCTGTCACCGGTCTTGTTGCGGCTGACGAACCATGAGCCGAGCGATAGCCCGATCGAGGCGAAGCCGCCGATGTAGGCCCATTCGCTGCGGAAACCCGCCTGGGAGAGCCGGCTGACCGCACCGTGGCCGTGCACGACAGCGTCGCCCACGTCGCCGGCCGCCTGCTGGGCCTTGTCACCGAGCTGCTTGACGTTGGCCGAGGCCTGATCGGCCTTGCCTTCGCTCTTCAGGCTCTGATCGTCGGTGACGTCGCCCGCGACGTCCTTGGCCTTGCCGACCAGTTCTTCGGTCTTGTTCTGTGCCTGATCGCCGATGCTCATGCTGTTCTCCTTGCGGTGGTGTTTCCCGGCCGCGTCGCGGTCAGGGGTGAAACCGAGCTCGAGCCGTTGGTGTGTCGCAGTACCGCTCCCGAGCGCATCGCTGTGCTCTCGTCGGAGGAGAAGACAACCCTCCGGTCTTGCTCCTCACCCGTGATGGATGTGATAGAGACCACACCACAGTAGTGTGACGGCGATAGTCGCAACGCTGTCTAGCTGGGCAGGACGACATCAGACGACCGCATCATCACGGATCGACGCCGGGTCGACGCACTCAAGATCAGCCGAAGGGGGACCTCTTGGCCACACCTCCTCCCCCATCTGCAACGAGCCGGCTCAGCCCGGTGTCCGAGTCGACCGCTGGCCACGAGCAGCCGGAGGACGTCGGGACCGGCCTGGGTTCCGTCGATTCGCTCGCGGTCGATTCGATCAGGGTCGATTCGCTCAGGGTCGACCCGCCACCGATTGATATGGAGCAGCCGGAACCACCGCTACCTCCAGACCCGACTGACGACACGGGCGAGCAGTCGGCCGAGGAAGCCGCCTGGCGCGAGCGCACCCTGGCGGACGTGACCGTCGTGGTCCGGGCTCAAGATCAGGATCTCGACGCGTTCAGCGAACTGGTCCGCCGCTACGAGCCTGAGCTGCTCCGGCTCGCGTACCGGATGTTGTCCGACCGGGGCGACGCACAAGACGTCATCCAAGACACCTGGCTGTTGGTCTGGCGCAAACTGCCGACCCTGGTCGAACCGCAGGCCTTCCACGGCTGGATCTACCACATCGCCACCCGGCAGTGCCTGAACCGGCTGCGGACCCGGACCCGACGCCGAACCGACGTCGGTGCCGCCGACGACTTCGAGAGAGAGGATCGCTCGGCCTCGACGGTCGGCAGCGGCAGTGTGGTGGAGACGCCCTCGGACGCGGCTGAATCTTCGGCCCGGCTGCGCGGCCTGCATCAGGCGCTGGCCGCCGTCCCGCCGCAGCTGCGCGCCTGCTGGGTGCTGAAAGAACTGCACGACCTCAGCTACACCGAGATCGCCTACGCACTGGGCATCCCGATCAGTACCGTCCGCGGACGGCTCGCCCGATCACGACGACTGCTAGCTCAAGGGATGACCTCATGGCGCTGACCGACTCCACTTTTGCGAGCCCGCCCGCCCGCCTCGGCTGTGGACGCATCATCGAGGACGTCTGGGCGACCATCGATGATCCGCCGGACGAACACGAGGAGAACTGCCCGGACTGCACAGCTGCCCGGTCGGATCTGGCCGACCTGAACGCGGCGACGCGGGAGATGATCACCGCTGACGCCGAAGATCCGAAGCTGCGCACCGATCCCGCCGCGCTGGAGGAGATCATCGCCGCCGCCCGGGCCGAGATCCGGCGTGGGCGCAAAATTCCTCTGCGGCGCTCACCGGAGGACCAGGCGAAGGGGCAGCTCGCGATCAGCGAACTCAGCGTCATTGCCCTGATCCGGCGGGTCTGTGACGACATCCGCGAGGTCGAGGCCCGGCAGTGCCGCATCCACCTGGAGTCGACCGAGTCCGATGTGACCGAGACCGCCACTCAGATCAGCGTCGACCTCGTCGTCACCGTTGCGGCGGACCAGCCGATCGGATCACTGACCAACGATCTGCGGGCCAAGATCATCGCGGCGGTCGATCTGAAGATCGGTCTCGACGTCCGCGCGGTCAACGTGACGGTCGAGGATCTTCACGATGACTGAGCAATCGTCGAGGACCACGCTGACCGAGCTGCCCGACGTCATCGCCACGGTGATCTCCTCGGTCGACGGCGTGGTGCGACTCGAACCGTCGTTGAGGAACTCACTCGGGCAGCTAATGACCCGCACGGCCCGCACCGTCGTCCCGGCCGGTGGACCTGCAACACCGGTCGCCGGGACGGACGGCATCCTGGTCACCAGCCGCAAGGCGAAGACCAACGTGGCCATCGAGTTGACCGTCGACGGCCGACACCGGGTCGTCGACGTCCTCGACGGCGTCCGCCGAGCGGTCGTCGACTCCCTGGGCACCCATGGCCACGTCCCCGGAAGTGTCAGTATCGTCGCGCTCGACATCGAAACATCAATCGCACCACCCGTCCCCGAGGAGACCTCATGAAACTCAAGCCCCTGATGCTGTTGGCCGCCGGTGCCGCCGCTTACTACTTCGTCAAGACGGACAAGGGTCGCGCCCAGCTGAAGCAGTTCACGAATCGCGGCAACGAGTTGCTGCATCGCAGCGACGTGCAGGAGAACATCAGCAAAGTCGCCGACCAGGCCAGGCAGAAGACGGCCGGCACCGGTGGCGTCTCCGAGCACGGCACCCGGTTCGTCGCGGACAAGGTCCAGGAGAAGCTCGACGAGACGCCGACCCACGACGCCTGAGCTCGCTCAGACCGAGCCGACCTCGGCGATCAACCGCCGGCGGGCACGCGTGATCGAGTGTGAGACCGTCCCCGACGACACGCTCATCGCGAACGCGATGTCGTCCTCGGACAGGCTGTGCAGCTCCTTCAGCACCCAGCACGCCCGCTCTTCCGGCGACAGCGATGCCAGTGCGGTCTCGAGATCGACCTCGGCGCAGTCCTCGGCCGATCGACGGCCGGCGGCCCGGTCGTCGGTCAGCCGAGACGTGACGCGGGCCGATGGCGCGGCCGTTCGGGCGGCGAGGGTCAGACACCGACGCACCACCGTCCGGGACAGCATGACCCGGAAGGGGGCCGGCTCCGACTCGTGCGTGTGTCTGCGCCAGACGCCGCGAAGAGTCTCCAGCGCCACCGCCTCGGCGGCGTCACGGTCCCCCAGCATCCGGTAGGCCAGCCGCACCAGTTCGGCCTCGTGCGTCCGGACGAGGGAGGCGAACGCATCGACGTCCCCGTCCCGGGCACGGGCGTCGAGTGTCGATTCGCTCAACGCTCTCTGTTCGGCGACCCGATCACTCAGGCGCAGCGGCTCGGCGCGGTCGGGCGACGGCTGCTCAGCCTCGGACTCGGTCGGCTCGGTCGGCTCGTCGGACACGGTTGAGTAGACCAGCAGGGATCCGGCTTCGGTCACCCGTTATCTCCCATCGGCTTCGACGTACGGTGCTGTATCAGACGCGCACCGGTGGACATCCTGCCCTCATCAGACTGCACAACCATGGCCGGGTCAACGCTGGACCCCATCCCATGTCGCCGGTTGCGGTCAGGAGGACCAACTCGCCAGTGACCAGGGATGGCGCTCGATCAGAGCAAGTTCAGTGATTGCCGTGACGATTGCCCCCGTGGTGATGTCTTGCCGACGGACTCCCGGGCCGATCCGGGTCGAACGATCGATGGAGACATCATGGCGGAATCGCCACTCAGGGCTCGACTGGGCGCAGAATTCCTCGGAACCTTCGGTCTGGTGTTCGGAGGCTGCGGCAGCGCCGTGCTGGCCGCCGTCTAACCGAACCCGGACCAGCTGCAGTTGGGCATCGGCTTCGTCGGGGTCGCGCTCGCCTTCGGGCTCAGCGTGCTGACTGGCGCCTACGCCTTCGGGCACGTCTCGGGCGGGCACTTCAATCCTGCCGTGAGCATCGGACTGGCAGTGGCGAAACGGTTCTCCTGGCGCGACGTGCCCGCTACGTGATCACCCAGATCGTGGCTGCCTCGCTGGCCGGGGCCGTGTTGTTCGTGATCGCCACCGGCAAGCACCGGCCGCCACCGTGCAGGCCACCGGCTTCGCCACCAACGGATACGGGGTCCACAGTCCGGGCGGCTACGGGTTGGGACGGTGTTGCTGGCCGAGGTAGTGCTGACCGCCGGCTTTGTCTTCGTCATCCTCGGTGCCACCGACGACCGCGCGCCCAAGGGCTTCGGCCCGGTCGCCATCGGACTGGCGCTCACGTTGATCCACCTGATCTCGATTCCGGTCGACAACACCTCGGTCAACCCGGCCCGGTCGCTCGGCGTGGTCTGGTTCGCCGGCGGCGGGGCCCTGGCCCAGATGTGGGTTTTCGTCGTGGCGCCCATCCTTGGTGCGGTGATCGCCGGCGCGTCCTACACGCTGATCACCGGTGCCCGCGCCGAGGTGTCGACGTCGGCATCGCCAACAACCCCAACATCGGCGGAGCGACCGCGATCACGAAGGGCGCCCGCGGCCGGCAGCGCTGATCCGTTCCGGTGAGCGTGACGAGCCCAGATCCCGGCATACCCACGGGGGGTAGCCGGTATCGTGGTGCGCAGAACGACCTGCGGTGAGGAGAACCCAGCGTGAACGACGAACCGATCGACGGCCCTGCTTCTGACCCGACCATGGGTCCGGCTGCTCGTGACGACTCGGCCGGGCCCAGCCGCGGCTACATTGGCGGCAAGGAGGCCTACCTGGCCCGGTTGCGCCGGATCGAGGGCCAGGCCCGTGGGCTGCAGCGGATGGTCGAGCAGGACAAATACTGCATCGACATCCTGACTCAGGTCTCGGCCATGACGAAGGCGCTGCAGGCCGTCTCCCTCGGCCTGTTGGATGACCATCTGAGGCACTGCGTCGTCGACGCCGCTGCCGCCGGCGGGCCGGACGCCGAGGAGAAGCTGGCCGAGGCCTCGGCCGCCATCGGACGCCTGGTCCGGTCCTGATCAACCGCCGTCGCGAGCCGAGCTGGCTCACCGTGGGCGAACGCCCCGTGTCCGCAAGCCGGTGAGAGCCCGACCGGAGCCGATCCGGAGTGGGAACGCTCGGACCCGAACTCGTTCTGCGACAGTGCTCCTGTGGTCGCGCAAACGGCAGGTGGTGGTCTCCGGGTTGCTGATGCTGATCGGGATCAGACCGTTGAGGAATTGCAGCAGCAGTTCGTGGCGGGTCGGTTGGAGCAGCACGAGTTCGAGGAACGCGTCCAGAAAGCTCTTGTTGCTCGGAGCCGCGGTCAGCTCGACGAGCTGACCTTCGACTGCGAGGGCGTCCCGTCCCCTCGTGCGGCGCCGGGGCGGCTACGACCGCATGCCGTCATCGTGGGAGTTGTCGGCGCCCTGACGCTGGTGCGGCTTGCGTTGATCAACGGGTCGTCCCCGTCGGCGGAGCCGCCGACCTGCATCGCTACGGGTGTCGCGGTGCCGGCCGATGCGGATTGTCCGGTTCCGACACGTCAACAAGAGCAGCTGATCCGCGACGCCGACGCGGCGACAGCTGCCGCGGATCAGGTCGACTCCGTAGCGAACGGCGCAAACGACGCTGGGCTGGCTGATCTGAGAGTTCAGGCGCGGGCCGCAGCACAGCGAGCTCAGCTGGCCGTAGCCGCTGCCCAACTGACGGTGGCCACCTCGAACGGCAAGGTCGGTAGTCACCAGCTCGACGCAGCAGCTCGCCAGGCTCGGGCTGCCGGCGCCGACGCCGCGCGCATCGCCATCGAGGCGAACCAGATCGCTAACCGGTGACGGTCACGAACTTCCACATCGAAGCTGAGGCCGACGACCTCGGTCGGCGACCAAGCGAAGACCGGATCGACCCTTCGGTGAGTCCTCGACAAGTCGGTAGCCGGACGGTCGGTCAGGACCGCAGCTTTCGCCGAGGATTCGGACGCGTCCGCAGATCGTCGTTCGGGACCGTCCCCGGAGGCGTGGGCCAGGACCGCTAATCCAGTCGGTAGACCCGGCGGGCGTTCTCCGACGCGATCATGGTCGCCACCCGGCGGGCGTCCGCCTCCGTCCATTCGTCGGCCGCCACCCAGCCGCCGAGCACCTCACCGACGGCGTTACGCCACAACCGCGAACCGAGATAGTGCAGTTCGGCCGGTCCGGCGGCGTCGGAGGAGTAGAGGATCTTGCCGAACGGTGCCAGCTCCAGACTCCGGGCCACCAAGGCGGTCGAGCGTGCGCCGAGGAAGTGGGTGGCCAGCCCGACGTCGAGATGCACCTGGGCGAACGCCTGGGCCAGGTATCCCGCCTCCCGTTCGTAGGGATAGCAATGCAGCATCAGGATCGGCGCCCTGCTCGCCTCCGGCGATCGGAGGAAATCGGTCAGTAGCAGCGGGTTGACCCGCACCAGATCGAGATCGCGATCGCCGAAGCCGACGTGGAACTGGACTGGCAGTCGTTGCTCGAGTGCGGCGTGGATCCCGAAGGCGATCACCGTCGGATCGACCAGCCGGGGCGCCTTGCTGCCGGACTCGATCACCTCCGTCCAGTCGTGGACCGCGGTGATCAGATCGGCCCCCGCGGGTCGAGCAAGGTCATGGTCGAATCCGGCGCGGTAGGCCAGCACCGTCTTGGTGCCGACCACCCTCTCGCGCGCGGCGGCCCGATGCAGGGCCTCGGCGAAGGCGTCCGGGTAGTCCGCCGGGTCGGCGACCGAACCGATCACCGATTCCGCCAAGGTTTCCAGCCGGACGATCTCGAATCCGCGCGATGCGTTCTCGGCGCCCCGACCGGGACTGCTCGCCTCGGCCAACTCGACCGGGCCGAGCAGGTCGCCGGAGCCGAAGCCGGCGTCGACCAGCCAGTCACTCACCCCGGCCGCCCGGAGCAGGCGAGCATTCACCTCCCCCTCGCCGAGCTCGCTGCGCCGGGACCAGTAGTCGGCCATCTCGGCGTTCCGCGGCAGGTCGAGCAAGGGAGCGCACCAGCGCCGAACGGCAAAACCGAGCTGACTGTCGTAGGCGCTGGCCGGGTCGGCCAGTGGCGCCGTGTCCGCTTCGTTCAGAGCGTTGCCGAACCGCGCCTGATCACCATCGGAGCGATAGGCGCCGTGGACGTGATGATCGACCAGTGGCAGCGTTTCGACGAACTCGGCCAGGGCGTTAGGCGCGAACGCACCGCCGTGGCTGCTCACGCCGACCGCCTCCCGCTCAGACCGACCACGTCAGTCGGAGCGCCGCAGCACGGTCGTCCTCCGAGCTGGCCGCGAAGCTGCGCTGCTCCAGCCGTCGGACGGCGACCACGGCGTCCACCATGGCATCGCCCAGCATGGCCCGGACCCGGCGGGAACCGTCGAGGGTGTCGATCACCGTCGCCGGATCGCTACTGAGCAGGTCGATGCCGCGCGCCGCACGTCCCTCGTCATCCAGCGTGCTCGGATCCTCCGGGACCTCCGCAGGCAGCGGCACCGCGCGCTCGATCCCGTCCAGGGCGGTGGCGAGGATCGCGGCCGAGGCGAGATAGGGGTTGGCGGAGGGGTCGACGATCTTGATCTCCAGGTTCGCCCCGTAGGCGTTGGCCGGTCCACCGTCGAGATAGCGCAGCGCGGCCTCTCGGTTTTCTCTGCCCCAGCAGCGAGCGGCGCCCGACCAGGTACCCGGAGCGAGCCGCGCCGCCGACAGGATCGAGCCGCCGAGAATCCCTTGGATCTCGGGCAGTCCGCCGAGCAGTCCGCCGATCACCGCAGTGCCGTCCGAAATCTCTCCTGCCGCGATGGCTTCGTCGAACAACGGCTTGCCGTTGCGGTGCAGGGAGACGTGCTGATGGGCGCCATTCCCCACCTGGCCGGGGAAGGGCGTCGGTGAGAACGAGGCGCGCAGGCCATGCCGGCGAGCGGCCAACCCGATGATGATCTTGATCAGCACGACTGCATCTGCGGCCGCTACCGGACCGGCCGGTGGGAGGGACAGCTCGAACTGGTTCGGGCCGTACTCGGCGTGCACCTGCTCCAGCGGGACGCCGGCGTCCGCCGCCCGGGTGACCAGATCGTCCAGCCAGCCGCTCCGGTCCAGCAGCGCGGTGAGGCTGTAGGGGACTGCGGAAGGCACGTCCAGGGCCGACCCGTCCGGCGCCACCAACACGAATTCCAGCTCGTGCCCGACCAGCGCGGTCAACCCGGCACCGGCCAACCGCTCCTCGACCCGTTGCAGCACCCCGCGGGTACAGGTGGCCGCCCGCGTCCCGTCCTGCTCGTAGAGGTCGGTCGGCGCCCAGGCCAGACCGTCCCCCAGCACCCGCAACGCGTCCAGGTCGATCCGCAGCCGACGGTCCCCGACCGCACTGATCCGGTCGGTGAAGGCGATCCCGCGATCGACGGCGAAGACGTCCCACACCGGTGCCGATCCCATCCCTGTCTCGGCGAACGAGCTGAGCCGAGCGAGCGGGACACTCTTGGCCAGGGTCAACCCGGCGGCGTTGATCATGGTGCCGAGGATCACTCGGACCCCGGCCACCTCCAGCCGATCGGTCAACCGATCGCTCTCCCCCTCCGATCCGACCGGCTCCTCCGCTGACCTGACTTCACTCATGGCGTCATCTTGGTGCAACCCCCCGCGCCACCACACCCGGGTCAGCGGGCGGCGTTCTTGACGAAGTCCTCGCGCCGACCGTCGCCTTCACGATCACCGCTCAGATAGGAACCCCGGACGTGCCGACGAGTGCCGGTCTCGTCGGTCGCCCGAGCCGCAGAATGCCAGAGGTAGGCGTCGTGCAGGATGATGTCACCGCGTTCGGTGTAGACACCTATCTCGCCGGGCACCTTCTCGAACTTCAGTGGCATCGCGAACGGAGCCGGTTCCTCGGTGTAGCCGCCGGTCTCGGCGGCCCCGTCGGGAACTGCCGCGTGGTTGACGTTCTCATAGGGGGCCGGCGTCGCCCAGCGATGACTGCCCGGCACCACCCGCAGGAAGCCGTTGTCCGGACTGGTCCCGTCGATGTGGAAGGTGAAGGCGACCGCCGGCCAGATGTTCAGGTTGGGTGCCGCCTGCCAGTCCGAGTGCCAGCCGATCCGGCTGTAACCGGACTCCTTGCTCGGCCGGGCGTCCTGGTAGACGACGCCGAACCGGCTGTCGGTGTTGAGCCAACACCCCTCCCCCAGCAGCTCGGCGATCACCGAGGCGAGCTCCGGGTGGGCGGCGGCGTTCTGGACCGCGGGTGACAGTTCGTTGACGTACTCGACGTAGTTGGCGAACATGCCGGCCTTGGCGGCGTCGTCGAGGAAGACGGTCGATCCGTAGCGCTCGGGCAGTTCCCCGGCGACCACCCGCTGCTGGGCTGAGATGCACTCGATCTCCAGCTGATCGACCAGCTCGGGCGGAAACAGATCGCGGATCACCACGAAGCCGTAGCGCCGGTAGTGGTCGAGCAGTTCATCTCGCCGATCGGACGTGAACACTCCGGGATCAGTCAACAGTGAGGTCGAGAGGTCGATCGTCATGGCTTCAGACTTTAGGCCTCGCTGATGTCATGCGGGTTACAGGCAACTCAGACGATGCGCAACCCCTGACCCGATGCCGGCCACTCTGGGCCGACATGCCGCGGGCGTTCATCGGTGGCACCGAGGTCCGCGGCGGCTCGATCGGCAGCGATGATTACCTCGTGCACTATCCGTATCTGGGCAATCAGTATCCGGGCAGCCAGCCGAAGCGGTACGCGCCCGCCCTGGCCAGCCACGGCTACCGGGGTCGGCCGCCGAGGTGAGCGCCGAGCCCACCGATTCCGCGACCGATTCCCAAACGGATTCTCAAACAGATTTCTTGCCTGATCCTGACAACTGGTGGCGGACGGCCGTCGTCTATCAGGTGTACCTCCGCAGCTTCTCCGACGGCGACGGAGACGGCATCGGTGACCTGGCCGGGCTGCGCGACCGGCTCGACCACGTCGCCGCCCTCGGCGCCGACGCGATCTGGGTCAGTCCGTGGTATGCCTCACCGATGGTCGACGCCGGCTACGACGTCACCGACCCGCGCAGCGTGGACCCGTTGTTCGGGACCGTCGAGGACGCTGAAGAGCTGCTGGCGCGGGCCCACCGACTCGGCCTGCGGGTGCTGCTCGACATCGTGCCCAACCACACCAGCTCGAACGCGCCGAAGTTCCAGGCGGCACTGGCCGGCGATGCCGAGGCCCGCCGGTGGTACTTCTTCCGGCCGGGCAAGGGGGAGAACGGCGACGAGCCGCCCAACAACTGGACCTCCGGGTTCGGCGGACCGGCCTGGACCCGCACCACCGATGCCGACGGCACCCCCGGCGACTGGTACCTGCACATGTTCTCCGCGGCCCAGCCCGATCTGGACTGGCGCCACCCCGCCGTGGCCGACGACTACGACCAGACGCTGCGGTTCTGGTTCGACCGGGGCCTGGACGGGTTCCGGATCGACTGCGCCAACGGCCTGATCAAGGCCGAAGGACTGCCGGACCTGGGTACGCCCGAAGCCGGCGACTTCCACCCCGCCTGGGATCGGCCGGAGATCCACGACGTCTACCGCCGCTGGCGCCGGATCGCCGACTCCTACGACCCGGGCAAGATCTTCGTGGCCGAAGCGTGGTTCAAGGACCCGGAACGACTGGCGCGCTATCTGCGCCCCGACGAGCTGCACACCGCCTTCGACGCAGCGTTGATCGAGGCCCCGTTCAGCACCGATCTGTTGCACCGCGCGCTCAGCGAATCGCCCCGAGCCGCAGACCTGGTCGGCGCGCCGGCGGTCTGGGTGCTGTCCAACCACGACACCGTCCGGCACCGGACCCGCTATGCCCGCAGCCAGCCGGACCGGCCGCGGGACAGCACCTGGGACCGGTTGCGCTGGCCGGGCGAACAGCCTGATCTCGCCCTCGGCCTGGCCCGGGCCCGGGCGGCCGCCCTAATGATTCTGGCCACCCCCGGCAGCGTCTATCTCTTCCAGGGTGAGGAACTGGGCCTGGAGGAGGTCGAGGATATCCCGTCCGATCGTCGTCAGGATCCAACCTGGGAGCAGTCCGGCCACACCGACCCGGGACGGGACGGCTGCCGGGTCCCGCTGCCCTGGTCCGGTGACCGGCCACCGTTCGGATTCACCCCGGAACCCGGTTCCGAGGGTCATCCGGCGCCGCCCTGGTTGCCACAGCCGGACCGCTGGTCGGCGAAGACGGCCGCGATCGAGCGGGACGACCCCAACTCGGTCTGGTCGCTCTACGTCGCCGCTCTGCGCCTGCGCCGCCGGTTGGTCGGCGCGGGCGATCGGCTGACCTGGCTGGACGCCGGTTCGGAGCTGCTGGCTTGGCGAACCGGTGACCTGACCTGCGTCCTGAACGCCGGACTCGACGCGGTGTCGCTGCCCGAGCAGCTAGAGGACGACCTCGAAGGGTGGACGGTGGCGCTGAGTTCCACCGACCCCGGCTCAGCCATCCCGGCCGGCGCTGGACAGATCGCCGGCTCAAGCGCGATCTGGCTGTCGCTCGACCTCAACCCGGGTTGATGTTGCACGATGAGGAGATGACGAACGAGGGCACGACGTCGCTACCGCTGTGGACCTGCCGGACCTGTGGAGTCGAGCAGGGACGACAGGCAGAGCCGCCGGAGCGGTGCGCGATCTGCGAGGACGAACGGCAGTACCTGCCGCCCGGCGGGCAGGCCTGGAGCACCCTGGACGATCTGACAAACGGCCGCCGACATCTCGTCGTGGACCAGGTCGAAGACGGCCTCTGGGGCTTGTCGGTGGACCCCGCAGTCGGCATCGGTCAAACGGCGCTGCTGGCTCGGACGTCGGCGGGCAACCTGTTGTGGGACGTCCCGGGATTCATCGACGCCGACGCGGTCGAGCAGATCGGCGCACTCGGCGGGGTAGCCGCGATCGTGGCCAGCCACCCCCACATGTACGGGCTGCAACTGGAGTGGAGTGCCGCCTTCGACGACGCCCCGGTCTGGATCTCGGCCAGGGATGCCGGCTGGTTGGCCCGCCGCGGTCCGGCCATCCGCACCTGGGGCGACCCGTTCGAGGTGTTGCCGGGAATTGTGCTGAGCCAGCCCGGCGGGCACTTCCCGGGCAGCGCCGTCGCCCACTGGAGTCAGACCGCCGACGGGGCGGGAGTGCTACTCAGCGGCGACACCATTGCGGCCATGCCGGACCAGGGCTGGGTCAGCTTCATGCGCAGCTACCCGAACAAGATCCCGCTCTCCGCGGCCGTCGTCGCCCGGATCGCCGACGCCGTCGCCGGCCGTCCGTTCGAACGCCTCTACGACAACTTCGCCGGCACGGTGGAGCGTGGCGCGGACGTCGCCGTGCAACGGTCCGCGGAGCGCTACATCGGCTGGGTCCGCGGCGATTACGACGACCTCACCTGAGCGGCATCTCCGCCTCACCTGAGCGGTATCTCTGCGCGGAGATCGGCGATTGACCTGGACCATGTCCCTCGTCGAGCCGATCCCTGGACGCCGGGGGTTCGAGTTGTCGAGTCGCCGTCGCTGATCGTCGGTGAGCTCGATCGCGTCGGCGGCCGTGTTCTCCTGCACCCGGGCGACCCGGCGAGCTCATCCGGCACCGCATCGACCTCCTCGACCACCCGCAGGTTGCGGCGGAAGTTCTCGCCGGTGAAGCGCGGATTGCCCTTGCGCCAGTCGTCGTCCGGGGATGTCGTCCGCACTGCGGATTCGGCAGCCCACCCCTCAGCTCGTCCGGGCAGCACGGATCAGCAGGTGTCGCCGATGAAATCGGCTGGGCGGCGTCCTGGGTCGAGGACGGCTCGACGGTCAGGACCTTCGCCGGAGAACCGGCACCCTGTTCGACGTCAGCCAGACCGACGGGGAACCGTTGGCCCGCCCGCCGGAGCCGATCGAGCTGGACGGACCTGCACCGGAGGGCATGTGGGAGTCGCTGGCCGAGTCGACCGCGACCGCCGGCTATCAGCTTGAGCTGGCCGAACTCCCGACCGGTGTCATGGGCCGCACCGTGTACGCATCCCGGACAGTGACAGTCGATCCTGCCCAGCACGGCGGGACGGCCGGGCAGGCGGCGACGCTGGCCCACGAGTTGGCCCACATCATGCTGCACGAACCCGGTGCGGCCGAGGTTGACACTGATCTGACGACCGCACACTGTCGCGGGGAACGGGAAGTGGAAGCCGAGTCGACCGCGATCGTGGTCGCCGACATGTGGGGCCTGGACACCAGCCAGATGAGCCTGCCCTACATCGCCGGTTGGCTGTCCACGGTCCCTGATGCGGACGCCGCCGTGCGCCGGGTAGGGGACCGGGTCGTCCGGGCCGCGCACGCCATCGAGGTCGCAAGCCGCGACAACGACCACGGACCGTTGATGGAACGGATCGCCGCCGCGAGGACAGTCGCAGCCGAGTTGCGTCAGCAGGTCGAGCAGCACACAACCGCGGCCGGTAGCGCCGGACAAGAAGCCGTCGTGTTTGACGGCGGCGACGGCCGCGCCGCTGTCGTCGAGCGCGATCCACGGCTTGCCGCCCTGGCCGCCGCGACGTCGTTCTACCGGAGCCAGCTCGATCGGTCGTGGGTTCCTGATTATGCGAACCGGCGCAACCTCTTCGGGCAGCTCGCGCCCGCGCAGGCCGCCTACGCGCCGGGCGGCTGGACCACTCTGTTGGATCATCTGCGACGTGAAGGTCACGACGACCGGCACATCGTGGCGGCCGGGCTGGCGAGGTCGTCGAGCAATCAGAACCTGATCGACGTGTTCCGGGACCGGCTGGTGCTGCCGGTGACCAACAACGACGATCAGAGCGTGGTCGGCTTCGTCGGACGGGTCGGCCCGGAAGTGCGGTCGGACACAGCGAAGTATGTGAACTCGCCCAGTTCCGACCTCTACACCAAGGGCCGGCTGTTGTACGGGCTCGGCCAGGAACGAGAAACGCTGCAGCAGGGTGCGTTGCCGGTCCTGGTCGAGGGACCCTTAGATGTGCTGGCCATCCGCGCCGCCCGACAAGACCACCAGCTGGTGCCGTTGGCGGTATGCGGAACAGCGTTCACCGCCGACCACGCCCAGGTCCTCGCCGAGACGATCGACGGCGGCCGTCAGATCGCCGTGGCGTTCGACCCGGACACGGCCGGCCGGGCCGGAATGGCGCGTACCCATGCTCTGCTCGGTCAGGCCGGCTTCCGGCACAGTCAGGCGATCGGGCTGCCGGCCGGGCAGGATCCGGCCGAGCTGGTCCGTGCCGGCCGTAGCGCGCTACTGCGTCAGCTCGTCGACCAGCGCAAGCCGCTGGTCCTGGCAGCCGCCGACAGCCGCCTTCAGGAGCACCCACTGCCGGCCGACATCACCATGCGCATTCCCGCCGCCCGATATGCACTTGGCGCCGGGATTCTCCGCACCCCGTATGCCGGTCAGCTGGTCGCCCACGTCGCCGACAGGACGGGTTTGGACCCGGACACGGTGACGGCGATCGCCGCCGACCTGGTCAGTGCAGCAGGCCGCGCCGATCAGCGTCGGGCCGCGCCAGCGGCCCAGCAGCACGCTGTCGTTAGGCGACCGGCTTGGTTGGCCGGCGCCGAGGCACGGCGGGAGCCGATCGAACGATGACGCGACGCGCAAGGCTCACCGGCGCACTCAAGACCAGATCTCCCTGCACCGACCGGGAGATCGGAACGGAACCCGTGTCACCATCGAGGAGGAGTAGTGGAAGAGCAGACAGCGCAGTCGTTGACGGTCGACTGGATCGATGTTGATCCAGTCGACGCGGTGGGGCTGGGGGTCGACGGTAATGACATCGAGGCGCAGGTCCGACGACTGGCACGAGCCGATGAGTTGGCCAGCAGGCTAAGTCAGCTGACCGACCAGGCCTACATCAATGCCATCGGGGGCAACGAACCGCAGGTGCCGGCGCCGTTCGGGCTGGCCGTGGTTCGCAAGCATCGCGGTGACGTGATGGCGGCGTTGGCCGACGATGAACTCACCGCAGACATGACCAACTATCTCGGCTTCGGTGGACAGTTTGTCAGCGATGAAGACGGTCCCCGCTGGGAGTCGGGCCTGAATCAGGCCGCCATCTCGGCCATCGCCGACGGCATGGCGACACTACGGGCGGGTGAGCGGGTCGAGCCGATCCGCGACGGCCGAGCCGACGGGCAGGATCCCTACATCCGACCGGACCCGATACCCGAGGTAGCTGCCGAGATGGTCAAGCAGGCCGCTGCACGGCAGGGCGGCGCCAGTTACTCAGGGTTTCTCGACCAACCCACGATCCCCGCCACCGAACCCAACGATCCGACCGAGCAGAAGGGTCTGGTCGACCAGCTAAATGCCGACTTCCCACGCCCGGCCACCGACGCCATCCGCTACCAGCCGCCCAGCACACAAGACAGACCAACCCTGTACCGGACCAGCAACAAACCGGACCGTGGAATTCAGCGTTGACCGGCGCACCAGACGCTCGACTGGGATGCCTACTTGTTGACCAGAAAATCGTCTCGGCGGGGGCGACCATCCGGCAGCTGGTCGAGCAGCATCAGGTGGAGCAGGTCAGCGCCGACCTTCGGTTCCGATCCCATCGGTGGAGTGGAGCTGACCATACGTATTCGGTGGTCTGTCCCGACATGTCTAGACCCTGGAGCAGAATCGTGCATCAACCCGGATCGAGACCCTAAACGCACACAGTCCACGGCTGGTCCGAGTGCGCATCTGGGGTGTGCCCCAAAAACACAGAAAACAGAACTGTGCGGATAGAGAGGTTCCTAGATGCACACATTCCCGGGCCGGCGGCTGCACTGCGATCCCCAAGGTCGATCTTCGTTTAGCCCCCCGTCACCGGGCATTTTCGCGGGCGGGTCTCACGAGAACGGACTCAGGCGCGAGGACCTATCGGCGCGGAATCGATCAGCGTTCGCGATCTACGGCCGCCCTACGGTGTAGCGGCCAGCTCGCGGATGAGTGGTCTCAACGTGGCGGGTTGGAGGTTCTCCAAGTCCAACTCCGCAACCCGGATCCAGCACGGCTCGTAGGTGTTGTCTGACGACATCCCTTGCGCCTCTGGACCAGATATGGCCATCGGCGCCACCGGAACCGAGACCGAGAAGTAGTCGGCGACCCGGTCCGCGTGCTTCAGGGTCCACAGATGCCGCAGCACTTCGCCAGGCAGACCGGTTTCCTCGTCAAGCTCGCGAAGCGCTGCGTCTTGAGCACTCTCGTTGAGCTCAACACCGCCGCCTGGGAGGACGGCATACCGCCGTCCTTGCTTCCAGCGCCTGATGACGAGCAGCCGATCATCTCGCAGCGAAACGACCGCAGCCCGATTGCTGGTCGCTTCCATCGCCCAAACATGTCAGCACGCGGATAAGGCGAACCAAGGCTCACTGGACGGACGTCTACCGTGTCTGGATGGCAGATCCAGAAGAGTTGCTCGCACGCTTGGCCGCGGACCTCGTCAAGGTCCTTGGAAGCGAGCTCTTGAGTCTGGCTCCCCATGGGTCATGGGCGCTGGGTGACTTCAACCTGGACCGCAGCGATCTCGACGTGCTCGCCGTGATCGCTACTGATCCAACGGCCGCCACGCAAGCGGCACTGCACGAGATACACGCACAGCTCGCTACGGACTTCCCAGAGTGGGACGGTCGCGTTGAGGTCGAGTACGTGTCGATCGAAGCCATCACGGCTGTGGTGCAAGGGAAGGACGAGTCACATCCGATGATCAGCGTCGGCGGTGGTGAGCCGTTCCACGAGGACGAGGCCTCTCGGCGCTACGTGCTCAACTGGTCCGCTGCCCTTCAGGCCGATCGGCCCATCGCGGGCGCTGCACCTTCAACCGTGCTGCCTGCGATCGAGCGGCGGCTCGTTCACCAGGTGGTCCTTGAACATGTCCGGGCATCGGCCCATTGGATGGGTCGCGTCCAGCACCCCCGTGCCGGCGACCAGGCATACACCGTTCTCACCCTCTGCCGCGCGGCGGAGACACTCGCGACTGGACGTCAGTTGTCCAAGCGGGCCGCCGCAAAAGCCGGTAAGTCAAGATTCCCGGAATGGTCCGCGATCATCGACTGGGCCCGAGAGTGGTGGTATGACGGCGGGTCCGGCCTCGACGACGGGCGGGGCGAGGAGGTGCGCCGATTCGTCGACGACGTCAGCGCATGGTCGCTACAGCATCACGACATCGTGCCCAACTCCGGCCAAGATGCTGCTCGGCCTGCCCTCTGACGCTGCAGCAGCACCACAGTGCGGCTTCGTCTCCTGGTCCATAGCTGGCCGCCCTTCCTCGGCTACGGGACACCGGCTTCGTGGGCGTTGTTGAGGCAACGCCTTGCGGCCCTGGTCAGCGGGTGATCGGCGATGCCTTGCAGCCGCCTCTACGGTGACGTTCATGGCCCTCTCGATGGCAGAACGCCTGGAATTCCTCGCTCAACCGCACGTCGCAGCTTTGTCGGTGTCGGCTGGACCAAGACGAGGCCCGCTGACAGTTCCGATCTGGTACCACTTCATGCCCGGAGAACAGCCGTGGGTTTGACGCCCTCCGACTCGAGGAAAGCCACACTAATAGCCGCGGCCGGCCGTTTCACGCTGCTGGTTCAACGGACATCGCCCACGATCCGCTACGTCAGCGTGGAAGGGCCGGTGACAGAAACCGGGCCAGCCAACGAAGATCAAGTGCGCCTGATCGCGGGTCGTTACCTCCCGCCCGATCGAGTGGAGTCCTACGTGGAGTTCGCCCGGCACGAACACATCATTCGGATGCACGCCGAACACTGGCTCTCCTCCGACCTCGGCCCAGCATGAGAGGAGGGAAACCTAGAGCAAACTGGCGACGGCGGGCTCTGAACAAAGCTTGCCCAACCCGCCACTTGGTTAGCCATGAGCAGACGGGCCGTGATGGCTGGCGCAATGATCAACCATCCGGGCACTCGAACTGGCGGGCCTGACGGCGCTCCTTAGGTGCATCGTAGAACTCGACGAGCAGCCACGGCTTTCCGCCGATGCCGAACTTCTTCAGCTTGGCCGTGGGCAGTGTCGTCAGCAGCAGCAGCACACCGATGATGAGCAGGAGGTTGCCTGGGCTGTAGCGCGCGAAGACTTCCCGCACCCAGTACTGGATGACCAGGAACGCGCCGATCCCGAAGTTCGACCAGGTGATGATCTTGAACATCCGGGCGTCGACTTGGGGGTGTGAAGCTTGAGGCGAACTCATAGCACACGCTTTCTGTCGGGTTCGGTCTGCTCGATCTCGACCAGCAGATCACGCCATGCCTTTTGCCTGCGGCCACGAGATCGAAGGTGCCGGCACAGCCGGCGGCCGTCGCTGCTGGCCGGCCCAATCGGTGCGAGGTTGAGTGCGCCGTTGGCGATGGCGTACAGGCCGGCGAGCCCGGCCCAGCTGGTCAACGGGGCGGCGGCGATGAGGATGAGTCCGTAGCCGATCGAGGCGAGCGGCCCGTAGATGATCATCCGAACCCATCGGTGTGGGTCGGTGATGTCGGGGCCGTGGGTGGCGCCGCCGCTGCCGAGGACCAGCATCACTGGTTTGGGGCTGGCGAGCTGGTGGCCGGCGACGTGGCCGAGTTCGTGGATGAGTGTGGCGGCCAGGGCAAACGGCACGAACCGCCAGCCGCCGGCGAGGGTCGCCCGGATGCTGGCGTGGCCGGCGGCCGCGAGGTCGTGCGGGTCGGGGTGTCCGGCGAGCAGGCCAGGCAGCACGGTGAAGGCCGGGACCCCGTACATGAGGATCGAACCGCACAACCAGAACAGGCCGATCAGCGCCAGCAGACCGGTCGGGTAGATGCGGATGCTGAACCGGCGGCCAAGCTGAACGGTCCATACCAGCCGTTCTCAGTTGAACAGGGTGCCCACTGCGCACCTCCTCGCCTCGTGGATCGCTCAGCGGGTCGAAACTGATGGTTCGTCACTCATCCTGGCGGCGGTGTCAACGGGGCCGGCCTTCCCCCTGCGCTCGATGATCTGCTCATCCGTTCGCCCGTCAAGGGCGCTGCGTGTCGCTGCGCGATGGCCTACGGCCACCCTTGACCGGCTCTCTCCTGAGCAGATTTTGGCGGCTACGGGGGAAAGGCCTCCTGCGGGATCGAGCGGTAGCAAATAGCTAGCTGATCCCTAGCGGATAAACGAGCTCGGGCTACCAACCGGATACGGCGCGGTCGATGAAGTCTCGATGCGGCCGGTTCGGGCCGCGGTGATAGAAGTCGACACGCAGTGTGGCGCCGGGGGCCGTTGCGGCGTCAGCCGGCGGGACCCGGCGGCCGAGCAGCTGCTCGGCGACGCTCTCGTCTCCCTTATCGGGGGCTGGCGTGGGTCGAGGGTTGTCGCTCATCCGTTCAGCCTAGGGCGGTGGGCATGGGAGTGGCGGGAGCCCGACCAGGGGCTCCCGCCGTTCTTCACTCCCTACCGTGGAAGCGGACTCGTGGGATGTCATTCCTTGAAAAGCTCGGCGGCCAGTTCGGCGCGGATACCGGGCCACACGGTGGGCGGCATACCGGCGTCGAGGATCTGCCCGAGCAGGCCGAGCAGGCTGTAGGCGGCGGCTTCTTCGGTGGTTTTGGCCCGTTCGAGGGTGATGTTGGCCAGGGTCCCGTTCCCGCCGATCCAGGCTGCGGTGGCCAACAATCCGAGGACCGGCCGGGCCTTCGTGCCGTCGACCCGGGCGGCGATCTGAGTCCAGAGCTCGATGTGGTGGAGGGCGTCGGCTTCGGTGATGTGGCACCAGGCGGCGTCTCGGACGTGGATGTCCTGGACGGCGGCGGTGAGTCGGGCGGCTTGATGGCTGTTGATCCGGGGGTAGCCGTCGGTGATCCAGCCGTTCATCCATTCCGCCATTCCGGCCGGGCTGCTGATCGTGTTCTCTCCGCTGGCGGCGTGGTCGACCTGGGCGGCAAACACGCTGGCGTCGTCGGGGTGCGGTGCGGTGACGGTCGCGGCCAGTTCCTCGCGGGTTCCGTAGGCCTGGAACATTCCGGCCAGCACAGCATCGGCGGCGAGCTCGCTGGTCCCGGCCGGGTACGGGGTCCGGGCGGTCGGCTCGGTGGGCTGGTTGGGGTTGATCTCGGCCCAGCTGTCGGTGCTGGCACTGGCCAGGGTGGCCAGGATGTCGTTGCCGGGTCGGCCGGGGTGGAGTCCCGGCCCCAGTTGTCGGCGATGAACAACAGCGTGTGATCGGCGGTGTGGGTGTCGTCGCTGTAGGCGACCAGGTGCACGGTCCGGGCTTGCGTTCCGTCGTGTGCGCGGCACAACTGGGTGAGCTTGTCGAAGATGGTGGCCAGGTCGGCGGGGTCCAGGGACAGGTCGAACCGTGCGGCCCGGTCGAGGAAGCCGTTGGCGTTGGCGTAGAGGGCGACCAGGCTGTCGGTCGGTCGGTAACCGGTGAACATCGGCACGACCTCGATCAGGTCCAGGGTGCTGTGCAGGTTGAGCGGTGAACGGTTGCTGTGAACATGGAGTGGGTCCTCTGCGGTAGGTGAGCTGACGGGAGTGGGCTTGTCTGGTCCCGCCCGTTTTTTCCCCCTTCTGGGTGATCGAAGAGGTGCCGGTTGAGGGAGTGGTGTCCACTCCGGTCCCGTGGACCGGATCGAGTTTCCGGGCGCGTCAGCGCGGACCCGGAGGGCCGGAAAGTCGTGAGGACCGCAAGGGCGACGCAGTCGAGGAGTTGACTCCGCGACCGACCCGGCGACGATGAACTCACCAGAAGGGGAAACCCCGAAAAATCAGTGCCGGCGCAGCCGGCCCCGCCAGGGATCAGTTCGGCCCCCGGCCGTGCGGGCAAATTAGCCCTGGGATTATCCGTGATCAACTGCATAGTCGGTCTGGTTTACGGCGGACCGTGAGCCACATGCAACGCAAGAAAGAAGATCTGGGTGCGGTCGACTGCCGGTCGGTGGGGTGGCATAGCGAGTTAACCGCTACTCACGCGAGAAGCGGACGACGACATCCACGGCAACGCGCAGCCCATAGATCACAACCCGCTCGACGCCGCCATTGCCGTCCTTGCCTGACCGGAACATGGCCGATCAAAGCTTGCCTTAGGCAGCAGCGCGCTGGCGGCTCAGGCTCTGCCGTCGAGTATTCGCCACGCGGTTGATGGCTGTAAGTGCTCCGATATTGACGGCACCCTTCGCGCCTGCGCGACTCAAGACTGCGTTGGCGCGCTCGGCCAGCTCCAATGCGCCAGCTGAATGGTCAGCCAAGTAGTTCCACTGCCAGCCCACGATGTCGATGCGCTGCATTTCGTCGACGCGCCGCGCTCTCTGAGCGATCGTGTGTGCTCGAGCGTCACCAAGGAGTGAATCTCGGCCGGCCGGACAACATCCCGGATCGATACAAACTAGGTGGGGACCAATGCGGCGGTCGTCCAGAAGGATCTCCAGATTCCTCTTGGTCACACTGCGGCCAAGCTGGGGGATGTAAATCCCTTGCAAGCGTGGGCCGGGACCCGAGTCCGTTCGGTGTTGGCTCATCTGGCCGCGTAGGTCGCAACGTTCTCGACGACCGATACCGGTCTCGTAGCCGGCGGCTCCAGCCGCGATCGCTGCCTCCCCGAGTGTTCCCTGCTGCCAGGCCGTGACAGGGGCGGTCCGGCGGAGACGACGAATTGTCGCAACCAGGTCGATCAGGCGATGGTCAGGACGGACACCTTGGTCGACTTTGCTTGCCGCGAGCGCAATCTCTGTAACTCCCAGATCGGCGAGGCCGGCTTGCAACGGGTGAACGGCCGCAGGCCAGCTGGCCCGCCCAAGAAGTTTCCAATCGAGGGCAAGGAGGCCGATAACGTCGACCGTGAGACCTGCCCGGTCGAGGTGGTCACGAGTTGCTCGCCACAACGCAAGCTGTAGCTGAACCCAGCCACCCCCGTGAGTGGGGTCGAGGTGCAGGTAAGGAGCGATCACAGCCGAGGCGCCGTGCTTGAGCTGATGCTCTAGGCACTGTCCGACGACGCGGTCGACCACCGCCGGAGTGAAGTCGCCCGGCGAGTGACTGAGCTGATTGGCGTAGGGAAGCGCAGCCCAGGATCGGTTCCTGGTTGGCGATCTTGAAGAAGATAGGTCTGCGGATCGATGAGCAGTGGTACGCCTGCGATTCGGGCCGAACGCACCATGTCTGGATGGCCGCATGGCACGTGGGCGTCCAGCACGATCCATCTGGTATTGGTCCTACAGGACCACTGCGGCCAACCCCAAGCACTCGTTTCAACAGGACACGTCGTTGCCGCCGAAGCGCACTGTCAACGTCATCGGACTTCTCCTCTCCTGCTGGCCAGACACAGCATAACGCAGTTTGATGTGCATGCAGAACGCAGTTAAGTACGCGATATGATGTGTAAACAAGACCTAGGGAGAACGTGAACGTGAACATGCAGAGAGTGGGGACACCGTCGCGGACACCGAGCGCGCGTCGCACACCAACCGCGCTCGACAACCCTGAGAGTTTTTCTCGGATCGTCAGCGTCGTCACTGGAGCTGGGCTAACCCAAGCCCAGCTCGGGCAGGCCGTGGGTTCGAGCCTGCGGACCGTGCAGAACTGGCTGCCAGGGGACGCGATCCCGACCGGCCAGCGCGTCACGAAGCTGCTAGACATCAGCTTTCTGATCGATGAGCTCAAGACGGCCTACACCGACGAAGGAATCCGCATCTGGCTGCAACTCGAGAAACCGCAACCTTGAACGCGAACGGCCGATCGACATGCTGGCCGAAGGACGGCTCGACGCAGTCCTCGAAGAAGCTCGGCGAGTGTCGGGAGCCATGTAACCGATGAATATCACCGCGGCTCAAGTCGCCGAAGCTCCGGTCACCATTGTTCGTGGAGTCTGGCAACGACACGTCTCGGCAACAGTTTGCCCAGGACGCGCTACACGGGCGGCGAAGCAGCGGACGGTGGGGAACCCGAGGCGGCTTCCCTGTTCTCTACCTAGGTCAGCCCGAGGCGTCCGTCGTGGTCGAGGCGTACAGACACATCATCGATCCAGTCGAGGACCCACTACCACCCGAGGCTTTCGTGCCGCGCGTGCTAGTCACCGTGCAGCTCGAGGTGGACAACATCCTCGATCTGCGCGGTACCTCCGGCCGCGCGGCAACCGGATTGATAATTGATGACTTCCGATCGGCCACAACGGACACCGAGGCCTACGAACGTTGTCAGATGGTTGCTCAGCTGGCCCACCAACTTGGTCGCTACGGGATCGTTGCACCCGCGGCGACCCAGCTAGGCGAAACCCTTGCGTTGTTCAGCGATCTGCTGCCGGCAGATCAGACCCCACAACGCGTCCAGGACGATCAACTGTGGCGGTCCCTACCGCCCGATCCGCGGCAACAACGGAGACTGCGCATAGTTTGAACATCACCGCCGATGTCGCTGAGAGCCAGGTCGGACTTAACCCACTCTGACGTTGCGTTCGAAACCCGCCTCCAAATGAACGAGATGCCGCTCCCCCACGATATAGATAAAAGACATTATCTATATAGGGAGGGTGGCGGGGGAGGCCGTGTGGGTGGGCCTGGCGACGCCTGGATTGACGTTGGTGAAGTGGGATGTCACGCGGCGGTCGGTGCCGGACACTTCAAGATATGGGTGGTCACGGGTCTTGGTTGGCCGAGGAGGCTTTCGCGGCTTGCTGGCGCGAGGACATGCCACGACTGATGCGATATGCGCAACGACACGTCGGGGTCGACGACGCTTACGACGTGGTGGCGGAGGTGTTCACCATTGCCTGGCGTCGCTGGTCCGATGTGCCCGTCCCGGCCCTTCCTTGGTTGATCGGTGTAGCCCGCCGGGTGGTCAACAACCATCAGCGGGCTCTCCGCCGCCGGCGCCAGCTCCGGACGCGGCTTGAATTGCTGCACGACGTCACGCAGGAAACCGTGGGTGCTGTCGACCCGGCCGAACGCGTCGACGCGATCCGGCGTCTGGCCGCACTGAGCAGGACCGAGCAGGAGGCGGTGCTGCTCGTCGCTTGGGACGGGCTGGAAAGCGCGGCCGCAGCACAAGTCCTCGGTTTGACCCCGGTCGCCTTCCGTAAGCGGCTCAGCCGGGCACGCGCCGCTCTTGCCCGGGTCGGCGGCACAAACAGTTCTTCTGTCGCTACGACCTTGGGAATGATGTCATGACGCGTTCTGTGCTTGAACAACTCCGCCCTGTGGTGGGGAGCCGGACCAAGTTGGGCCGACCAGACATGGACGCGGTCATGCGCTCTGCTCACGGGGTGCGCTCTGTCTCGTCTGGGGTGGAGCCAGCACCGCTCGTCGTCGTTGATCCCTCAGCGCGGCCGCGTGCACCGTGGCGCAGGCGAGCCGGTCTGGTCGCCGCCACAATCGTGGCGGTAGGCGCCACCGGAGTCGGCATCCACCTCGGGCTCGACGCCCACGTGAAAACCGTGATGGCCGCACCAGCTTCTCCCGTCCACCCCACCGGCGACTCCCCGGTCGCTACCGACCTCGGGCCACTGTCGACCGGCCAGCTCCGCAGCCTGGAGCAGGCATGTTCCTTTCCCACCGATCCCCGATTCGCAGTGGCCAAGGTCCACTACGCGCGAAGCACGAGTAACGGCAGTAGCGAAGCCCCCCGGCAGGTCGCTGTGATCGAAGACCGCCAAGGCGGCTACCACCTGTGCGTCAACCCGACCGCACCGAACGCCTCACACACCGAGCAGTCCAGCTATGGACGGGGCGTCCTCGGCCCGGGTGGAAAGCTCAGTCCCACCACCGAACGCCCACTGTCGGTAATGTCCACCTTTCAATGGCACTACGAACGGCAGGGCGACCGATTCGTCGACGTCCACCTCGCCGTCGCCTACGCCGTGACCTCCCAGGTCGAGCGGGTGGAGGTGCGGCTCACCGGTGCCGGAGCTGACGGACGCTGGTTCAGCGGCACCGTGCATGGCGGCTTTGTCCTCATTCCCCTGCTGGTGCCTGCACTCGACGCCGCCGACGGCAGTCCGAACGTCGCCATCGAGTCCCACGGTTACAACGCCGACGGCCAGGTCGTGACCCGTGACAAACAGGATTACCTCGACGGAACGAGGGACTGGCACGGAAACGAGAAAGATTTCTGGGGCTGAAGGGGCCGAGCAACGTCACGGACCGGCGTTCTCATGGACTGGCCGCGGCCGGGTAGACCACAACGCGGAGGGGGTGCAACAACTCGTTCCTCCCGGCAGAGTCGGGGCGCCCACGTGCACACCGTTTCAAACCGATCCCCGTAAGGAGGACCTCGAGCTCCCGGCTTAAGGGTTAAGGGATGTTCTCGAGTTGTGTGGGCGGCCGTTGGGCGGCTGCACCTCGGGCCGTCTTAGCCATCGCCGGGACGGCGACTGGCCGACCAGTAGCAGCAGCTCACGTCCAAGGCTCTGACCA
>CAVQDD010000010.1:0-1587278 GCA_963711185.1 uncultured Actinomycetota bacterium
CGCTCCGGGCCTGGGTGTTTGTCCTGGTCAGCTGTAGGGTCAGGCCCGAGCCGAGCAGCTTGCCGTCAGGTGTTGGTGGACGGGTGTGGCGAAAACGTAGGCATCTTGTCTCTGGTCGGGGTCGTGTGGACCGCCGGCGACAGCCCTGCTCGGTCGCTCGGGCCAGCAGCCGATGACAGGACTGACTGATGAAACTTTCCGCCCGGAGTGCGCTGCGTTCGGTTCACGATGCCGTCCGCACCCAGTTGTGGCCGCTGCCGATCCTCGGGGTGGTCGTGGCGGCGGTGGTGGGAGTGCTGATCCCGCACCTGGATATGGCCGTCGATGCCCATCTGCCCGGCTGGTTGGACGCGGTCGCTTTCGGCGGTGACGGCGGGGCCGCCCGAACCGTGCTGAGTGCGGTGGCCGGATCCCTGATCACCGTCACCTCGCTGACCTTCTCCCTCACCGTGGTGACGCTGCAGCTGGCCAGCAGCCAGTTCTCGCCCCGACTGTTACGCACCTTCACCCAGGACGTGTTCGTCCAGATCACCCTGGCCATCTTTCTGGCCACCTTCACCTACTCGCTGACCGTGTTGCGTCTGGTCCGCTCCGGCGATACCGGCGGCTCCGCTTTCGTCCCGCGGATCGCGGTCAGCGTCTCGTTCTTGCTGGCCATTGCCAGCATCGTCGGCCTGGTGTTGTTCCTGGCTCACCTGACCCGCCAGATCCGGGTGGAGACGATGCTGCAGGCCGTCCACCGACGACGCTACCGACACGCTGGCCAACAACCTGCAGCCCTACGACGCCGTCGACCCCGACAGCGCCGCCGACGAACAGGCGCCAGACGGGGCGGAAACGGTGTGGGCCTGGGAGAGCGGATTCCTGCTCCGCATCGATCAGGACGAACTCATCGGTGACGCTCGGACCGCCGGCCTACGTCTTGTGGTGCACCGTTTCCCCGGCGAGTTCGTCGTCGCCGGCACCCCGCTGGCCTCGACCTGGTCACCGGCCCGACAGCCGCCCTCGGCGCAGGCGCGGGAAACGTTCACCAAAGCCCTTCACGGCTCTATCCACTTCGGCCCGGAACGCACCGCCGCCCAAGATGTCGGCTACGGCCTGCGCCAGCTTGTCGACGTGGCCAACAAGGCACTGTCTCCCGGCATCAACGACCCGACCACCGGCGTCCACGCCATCGGCCACATCGCCGCCCTGGTGGCCGAGATCGCCGACTACCAGCTCGGCCCGCTGGTCCTGCGCGATGAGGACGAGACCGTCCGGGCCGTCATCAACCGGCCCGAGTTCACCCATTTCCTGAGCCTGGCCATCACCCAGCCCCGTTCCTACGGAGAAGCCGACTCCCAGGTCCTGACCAGTTTGTACGAGCTACTCCGCGACGTCGCCTGGCGAGCTCGACCCGAACACGAAGCACCGATCCGCAATCAGCTGAAACGACTCACCGCAACCGCACACGATCAGGACTTCGACGATGACATCGTCGACCAACTGAACGATGCTCATCAGGCAGTCGAACAGGTACTGGCTACCCGGGCCAAAATTCGACAGCCCTGACCTTCCCGGCAGGATCCGACGGATTCGCCACGACCGGGGTGGAGTCGTTGACTCAGGCCTTCGTATCCGGCAACCGGATTGATCGAACGGATCAGCGGGCACCAATCCGACCTCGTCAGATCCGTCCACCGCTGATCAGGACTGCAGGGTCAGCTCGTCGATGGCTGCCTGGAGGGCGTCTTCGTTGGTGGTGACGCCGAAGTGGTCCAGGCCGTCACGGACGCTGATGCGGATGCGGTCCTCAGCTTCTGGCTCCAGATCAACCAAAGCTCGACGAAAGTCCATGGCGTTGGCGGCCGGAATGTGGTGGTCGGCGCCACCGAGCTCGAAGACGATACTCAGCTGACGTCGATAGCGCTCCAGGTGGCTGGCCGGGTCGAGATGATCGGCGAACCAGCGGGCGTAACGGTCGGCTTGGCCTTGGTCGAGAAGTTGGTCGGGATCGCCAATGTTGCGCATGCCGGGACGTTCCCAGTTCGGTGTGGAGCCGACCACGGCAACGCGACGAACCCGATCATCGATTCCGGCGAGCGCGACCGCCACGTCGCCGCCCATTGACACACCGCCGGCGGCCACCGGCCGGGTCGGACTATTCAATTGCTGCTGAGCCCAGCTGAGGACCTTCATCGACTCGAGCGTGGACCGGCCCAGCAGCGGCCACATTCTCAGCCGATACGACGCCAGCACCTCCGCAGCGAAAGCGTGCGGATCTGCTGTCGTGGCCCGCTGGCCGTGCCCCGGCAGATCGAACCCAACGACCGGATACCCGGCCTCGACGATCCGGGTCATGGTGGGCCGCTCCTTCTCTACCGAGCCGCCCAGGTGGCTCAACCACAGCACAAGCTCACGACCTGCAGGCACCTCCTGTGGCATCAACAACACGACGCTGACGTCGTCGATCACGTCTACGAGAACACGCATGGCGACCATTCTTGCCTTCCGAAGCCCCTGCTCAGGTCTGCCTGCGCTATGGCGCGATTTTCGGCAGTGTGAACTACCCAACGTCAGGTGCTGCGGGTCCGGGCCTCAGCAATCGGTTATTCGGTGTCGCGCTCATCCTGCTCTTCGGTACCGCCCGTCGATCTCCCACTACCCTGAGCCGACCCTCCCACGAGACCGGTTCCCGTCGGTTGGTTCACATCCGCACGGGTCTGCACCCGCCGTCTTGACCAGGGACGACCCGCCCGGATGGACGTCTCACACGCTCGTCCGGAGAAGACTTCGCGTGGGTCTGTAACAGGAACGGTGTTTCCGGCGGTCTTCATCAGTAGGTTTCTGCTGCCGGCCAGCGGTCGGCGAAGGTGGTCGCGAACGCGTTCAGCGCTGGCTTCCACCTCATCGTCCATCGTGCCTGACCTTTCCCGGTCGGGTCCAGTGACCGGGTGACCAGGTAGAGGCACTTCATCGCGGCCTGTTCGGTCGGGAAGTGCCCGCGGGCCTTGACCGCCCGGCGGTAACGGGCGTTCAGCGACTCGATCGCATTCGTGGAGCAGATCACGGTCCGGATCTCGACGTCGTAGTCCAGGAACGGGACGAACTCCGACCACGCGTTCTCCCACAACCGGGTGATCGCCGGGTAGCGGGCACCCCACACGTCGATCACGTCATCCAGGGCAGCTCGGGCGGCCGGCTCGTTCGGGGCGGTATAGATCAGCTTGACCAGCTTCTTCAGCGCGTCCCAGTGCCGGCGGGAGGCGAGCCTGAACGTGTTCCGGATCAGGTGGATGATGCAGGTCTGGACTGTGGTGAGTGGCCACACGTCGTTGACCACCTGCGGTAGGCCTTTCAGCCCGTCGCAGACCAGGAAGAACGTGTCCTGCACCCCGCGGTTCTTCAGGTCGGTCAAAACGGCGAACCAGAACTTGGCGCCTTCCCCGCCGGTGCCGGCCCACAGACCGAGGACGTCCTTCTCACCGGCCAGGCTGACCCCGATCGCAGCGTAGATCGGCCGGTTCGCGACTTGCCCGTCGCGGACCTTGACCACGATGGCGTCGATGAAGATTGCGGCGTAGACGCCGTCGAGGGGCCGGTTGGCCCACTCGGTCATCTCGTCCATCACCTTGTCGGTGATCCGGGAGACGGTCTCCTTGCTGACCGAGGCGCCGTAGATCTCAGCGAAGTGCGCCGAGATCTCCCCGGTCGTCAACCCCTTGGAGTAGAGCGACAAGACGATCTCATCGACCCCGGTCAGCCGGCGTTGCCGCTTCTTCACGATCTGCGGCTCAAAGGTGCCGTCCCGGTCCCGGGGCACGTCGATCTCGACCTGCCCGGTGGCCTCGGTCAGGACCGTCTTCGGCCGGGTCCCGTTCCGAATATTCGAGGAGTCCCGCTCCTCTGGAGCACGGTGTTTCTCATGACCGAGGTGCTCGGTCATCTCCTCGTTCAACGCGGTCTCGAGCACGGTCTTGGTGAACTGCTTGAGCAGCCCGTCCGGGCCGGTCAGGGACAAGCCCTGCTCCCGGGCCAGCCGGACCAGCTCGATGGCGGCCGTCTCCTCCGCGGAGGGCTCAGGCTTCTTCTTCGGCACAACATCAAGTGTCGTCATCACGGCACCTTCCTCGCTGACCTCGTCAGCGGGTCAGGCCGGAAACACCGTTCGTGGGATAGTCCCCTTCGCGTCGGGTTGGAGAGGCGGGATCGAGCTGAGACGTCCTGATCAACCCCTGGCGAGACAGTGGATGCACCTCGTGTGCCAGTGACGTCGAGCGCGACGGCCGATGGAGGTACTCGACTTCCCCGGACGCTGCTTCCGGTTTTCCGGGAACGCCCTGCTCGGGGCCGGCACGACGACGCCTTCGTCAGGTGCTCTCGAGCGGGCTTTGGAAGTACCAGAGGTGACCCTCGAGGTCGCGGGCTCCGTACTCGCGCACTCCGTAAGGTTGGTCGACGGGTGCTTCAACGACGTCGGCGCCCCGCGCCGTGGTCGCTGCGTGGTGGGCATCGGCGTCCTCGACGCCGACGACGACCATGCTGGTGACGCCGCCGAGCTCGCGAGGGGAACGGTAGTCGTCCCCGCTGGGGTGAAGCCAGATCGACTGGTCCCCGGCGAACACCTCGGCGTGCCTGGCGTGCCCATCCGGGCCGGGTTCCAGCGGGCCTGCGCTGAGGCCATAGACGTCGACCAAGTAGGTGTGCGCTGCATCCAGGTTGTCGTAGACCAGCAGCGTCGTGGTGCCTCGAACCGGAGTGTCGAGGATCGTCATGTCCTCCATGATCGAGAACAGTTGGTCGGGAGAGGCGTCCCCGGTGCGGGCGATCTCGCCCGTGATCCCGCGTAGGTGGGTGCTCAACCGTGCCGCGGCCGCGAGGGCCCGATCGGTCTGCTCGGCGTGGCGGGCCACCATCGTCGCGAGATCCCAATCCGGGTCGTCCAGGAGCGAGCGGATCTGGGCCAGGCTGAATCTCAGCCGACGCAGCGCGAGGATCCGGTACAACCGGATCACGCTGGCGCGGTCGTACGCGCGACGTCCGCCTCCGGTCTGACTCGAGGGATGCAGCAAGCCGATCTGGTCGTAGTGGCGCAGCGTCCGGGCTGTGACCCCGGTCAGCTCGGCAAGCTGACCGACCCGCCATTCCGACCTGTTAGCGAGCTCGCCGTGTTCCATGGGTTAACCGTAGAAGCGGACGTCGGGTCACCTGCAAGCCCGGCTCCGTAAATGTGTAGAGGTCGCTGGTTGGTGACACATCGCTGTTAGCTGTCCGTGCCCATACCCGGAGGCTCGCTCATCGTCGGCCCATTTGGAACGGAACCCTGGTCGCCTCTGATCCTCCGAACTCCGAACCCCGGACCCCCTCAGCGAGCCCGACCACGTCGACGTGGCGCCCGCCCCCACCGCAGGTAAGAAAAGCCCGTAAAGCATCGGGCATCGGAGATCGGGCGCGAGTGACGGGGCGGGGAACACTCATCCTGCTTGCACCCGTCGGATACACGATTGGTAGGTCGATGAGGTCGACAGTAGCCGTCCGTCCAGCGAGAACGCGAGGACGGCTGAACAGCCGGCTCCGTCACGCTCGCACCGATTCCCACGGGACCCGCCTGAATAACGCCTGGTCGACGTTTTGCCAGCAACACCCAAAGCCATGAACGGACTGCCGGTCGGCTACCCGCGGTCCTGATTGCCCCCAAGATCTGGCCTCCCAGCGCGCCGGCCACGCCGCATTCGGCGTAGCCGGCACACGGTTCCACGACCATCACGGCCTCACCGACACGACCGAGCCCGACCCGGCGGCTTCACCGTTCGCTCATCGCCTCGCGATCAGCGGAATGTGTCAAGAAAATGGCCAGGTTCCGACAGCCACGGGGAGCCGGATCGGTTACTGCAGCTGCTGGAGCCAGTGCTCGGCGGCCTGGCCGAAGGGCTCGGCCCGCTGCTCGACAAGTGTGAGCAGCCGGTCGGCGGTGGTGACGGCGGCGTTCAGTTCTTGTTCGGAGACGAGCTGGGCGGCGGCAAGAGCCGCGAACTCGTCCCGATCGACGATGTCGGCTTCTCCTTCGGCGTTGCGGTATAGATCGAGTTCGAGATCGACGAAGGAGTAGCTGGCGCCCTGCTGGATGGCCGGCCGGCAGATGTCTATGGTCAGGTCGGTCGTCGGGGTGAACCAGAAGGCGGCCAACCAGAACTGCCGGGGAGGTATCAGCCAGACGCCGTCGTGCGCCTGGCCTTCGTCCCGGCCGTCGGATCTGTGCACAGCGTTGCCGCGTCTGGCCCCGAGCCAGGTTCCGTGGTCGTCAACACCGAGATGCTGCGCCGCCCAACTGATCTGCGGCGTACACCGGCCGGTGACCAGGGACCACTTCCACTTGACCACTTGCGTGTCGCTGGAGTCGTCGCTACGCATCCGAGGAGTCTGGCACTCGGCGAGGGCTCGACTGCCGGCCCCGTGCCGGGTGCGGCGGTCGCTGAACACGTTGCTCAGGTTCGGGTTGCTCGAGCCACGCGCCAACCCGACCGTCACGATGTGCCGGTCGTCATGGCCTTCGCGTCGTCGGTGATCCCGCAGTGCGGCAGGACGGCGGAGCCCATCGCCTCAGCGCTGTTCGTCGCCGATGTCGTGCGGGATTAGCAGGATCGCCCCGACCATCAGTAGCGCGACCACGCAGCTGCCGAGATAGACGTGGTGGACGGCCAGCGACAGCACCGCCGCCGGCACCCCGGCCGCGGTCGAGGCGGCGTGTCCTACTCCGGCGGACGCCGCACCGGAGTGCCCGGCGAGGGTGACGTTGGCGATCGCCCCGAAGGCGGCGATGCCCATCGCGCTGCCCATCGAGCGGGCGAACATGTTGGTTCCGGTGACCACGCCGCGGCTGCTCCGGGCGACCGTCGACTGAGCCGCCACCAAGGACGGACTGGCCACCAGGCCCATCCCGACCCCGATTACGAAGCAGATCCCGGCCACCGTGAACACCGAACTGCGGACGCCGAGGATCAGCAGCAACGCGTTCCCGACGACCACGAACACGCTGCCGATCAGCGCGGTCGCGCGAAAGCCGATCCGCAGGTAGAGCCGGCCCGATTGCGAGGCGGCCAGCGGCCAGCCGACGCTGAGGGCGGCCACCGCGAAGCCGCCGACCAGGGCGTTGTAACCGAGCACACTCTGGACGAACAGCGGGATGTAGGAGGTCAGACCGATCAGGATCATCCCGACGGTGAGGCTGGCCAGGCTGGTGCCCACCAGCACCCGACGGCGCAGCACCCAGCCGGGCAGGATCGGCTCGCTGGCGTGCCGTTCGTTGATGCCGAAGGCGATCAGCAACAGCACCCCGACGGAGAGGATGGCCACGCTGACCAGCGACGTCCACGACCAGAGCACGCCGCCTTCAAGCAACCCGAGGATGACCAGGCTGGCGCCGACGGTGAGCAGGGCCGAGCCGGCGAAGTCGATCTTGTGTCTGGACGGAGTGATCTGCTCGTGGAACTTCCGGGCCAACATCCAGGCGGCGATCGCCCCGACCGGCACGTTGACGAAGAAGATCCAGCGCCAATCCAGGAAGTCGGAGAACACGCCGCCCAGGGTCGGTCCGACCACCGAGGCGATGCCCCACACGCTGGCCACGTAACCCTGGACGGTGGCCCGCTCGGCGACGGAGTAGAGGTCTCCGATGATCGTCATCGCCACCGGCTGGACCGCACCGGCGCCGAGGCCCTGCAGTGCTCGGAAGGCGATCAGGGTGACCATGTTCCAGGCGAAGCCACACAGCACCGAACCGAGAACGAACAGCACCACGCCGAGCAGCATGATCGGCTTCCGGCCGAACTGGTCGGACAGCTTGCCGTAGATCGGCACCGAGACGGCCTGGCCGAGTAGATAGATGGAGAACAGCCAGGGGAACTGGGCGAAGCCGCCGAGGTCGCCGACGATCGAGGGAACCGCGGTGGCCAGGATGGTCGAGTCGATGGCCACCAGGGCGACGCTGAGCATCACCGCCAGCAGGACGGGTCCTCGCTCGGAACGGAGCCCGACGTCGGCTCGGCTGATCTGCGGTTGTGCCACGGGATGAGCCAACCACGCTTCGGTGACACCCATTCCCCGGCGATGGGAATTTCCCGGCGGTACAAGGGACCCGATGTTTGCACTCGGTAGGGGCGAGTGCTAAAACTGAGTTAGCACTCTCATACTCAGAGTGCCATCAGCCAAGTCTGGTGAGACCGTCGGCGCAGCTCTGGTCGACAGTCGTCCGTCGCGGGCACCGTCTGGGTGGTGAGCAGGGCCGGTCCACAAACCCAAACCATCAGTCGGCGGCAGTTGCCGCCAAGCAACGCGGGAGGACTCGCGGAGAACAATGCCCAAACTCATTGAATTCAACACTGAGGCCCGGCGCGGTCTCGAGCGCGGTATGAACCAGCTCGCCGACGCCGTCAAGGTCACCCTCGGCCCGAAGGGCCGCAATGTCGTCCTGGAGAAGAAGTGGGGCGCACCCACCATCACCAACGACGGCGTCTCGATCGCCAAGGAGATCGAGCTCGAAGAGCCGTATGAGAAGATCGGCGCCGAGCTCGTCAAAGAGGTCGCCAAGAAGACCGACGACGTCGCCGGAGACGGCACCACCACCGCCACCGTGCTCGCCCAGGCGCTGGTCCGCGAGGGGCTGCGTAACGTGGCCGCCGGCGCGAACCCGATCGGCCTGAAGCGGGGCATCGACAAGGCGGTCGCCGCGATCAGCGAGAGCCTGATCAGCAGCGCCACCGAGGTCGAGACCAAAGAGCAGATTGCTGCAACGGCGTCCATCTCCGCCGGGGACAGCTCGGTGGGCGAGATCATCGCCGAGGCGATGGACAAGGTCGGCAAAGAAGGCGTCATCACCGTCGACGAGTCCAACACCTTCGGCCTCGAGCTCGAGCTCACCGAAGGCATGCGGTTCGACAAGGGCTACATCTCGCCGTACTTCGTGACCGACACCGAGCGGATGGAGACCGTCCTCGACGATCCCTACCTGCTCATCGTCAACTCCAAGATCTCGGCGCTGAAGGACGTGCTGCCGGTGCTGGAGAAGGTCATGCAGTCCGGCAAGCCGCTCGTGGTCATCGCTGAAGACGTCGAGGGTGAGGCTCTGGCCGCCCTGATCGTCAACAAGATCCGTGGCACCTTCAAGTCCGTCGCCGTCAAGGCTCCGGGCTTCGGCGACCGCCGCAAGGCCATGATGGGTGATATTGCCATCCTCGCCGGTGGTCAGGTCATCTCCGAAGAGGTCGGGCTCAAGCTGGACGCCGTCGACCTCGAGCTGCTCGGGCAGGCTCGTCAGGTGCAGGTCACCAAGGACGAGACCACGATCATCGACGGGGCCGGCGACGCCGACCAGATCGCCGGGCGGGTCACCCAGATCCGCAACGAGATCGAGAACTCCGACTCCGACTACGACCGCGAGAAGCTGCAGGAGCGACTGGCCAAGCTGGCCGGTGGCGTTGCGGTGATCAAGGTCGGTGCGGCCACCGAGGTCGAGCTGAAGGAGCGCAAGCACCGGATCGAAGACGCGGTGCGCAACGCCAAGGCTGCGGTCGAGGAGGGCATCGTCGCCGGCGGCGGCGTCGCTCTGCTGCAGGCGGTCAAGGACGTCAAGCTCGACCTGAGCGGCGAAGAGCTGATCGGGGCGCAGATCGTGTTCAAGGCCTGCGCGGCTCCGCTCAAGCAGATCGCCTTCAACGCTGGTCTCGAGGGTGGCGTGGTGGCCGAGAAGGTCGCCAACCTGCCCAAGGGCCAGGGGCTCAACGCGGCCACCGGCGAGTACGTCGACATGCTGAAGTCGGGCATCAACGACCCGGTCAAGGTCACCCGGTCCGCGCTGCAGAACGCCGCGTCGATCGCCGGTCTGTTCCTGACCACCGAGGCCGTCATCGCCGACAAGCCGGAGAAGGCTGCACCGGCCGGGGGCGACCCCAGCGGCGGCATGGGCGGGATGGACTTCTGAGTCCCGTTCCCTGCTGAGTTCGCTGAGCAGAACCACACCGAGAGGCGGTCCCCGTACGGGGGCCGCCTCTCGGCGTCTTCGGGTCGAGCGCGAACGGTAAGAGGTGACCCTTCCGACTTCTAGAGTGCGGCTTCCGCGGCGGTTTCGCTGCGGCACAGGAAGCGCGATGGCGGTTACCACTCGTCTCGTCGGAAGGACCGCGTTCATGAAAATCACCCGTCGTACCACCCGAGCCGGGATCGGCCTCGTCGCCGTTGCCGCCTCACTGGCGCTCAGCACAGTCCCGGCTCAAGCCGAGACCTTCCACTGGCGCACCACCGATCGCGACAACATGAGCAGGGCCGTGTCATCCGGCCGCGCCTACACGACCTCAGGTGAGGGAATCTGGCAGACCAGTGGTCACGGTTACAACGACTATCGATTCGGTTGGGGAGCCCGCCTCAACCTGCACGGCCCTCGCAGTTCGTGCGCCCGGCTGCGGATCATCACGACCCTCTCCGACGGATCGGTCTCGAAGCGGTTCCCGGCGGCCGGCTCCACCAAGTTCGGGTACTACACCTACTGCTCCGGCAGCGGGTCCGGATCTCGCTATCTCAGCGGATCCGACATCAGCAGTGCGCCGTTCGCCCACGACGCCACGAAGATCACCGCCGCGCACGTCAGCGTCTGCTATGCGCCGAACAGCAGCACGCCGAACACGTCCTGCTACAACTTCGTGATCCATCCCGGCGACTGACGGCTCACCCCGGCCTGCGGCCGGCTTTGCACCCGCCGACCAGGGATGGCTGAGAATGTCCGGATGAGCACTGTGCTGTCTGAGGATGAATTACGGGCCCGGCTGAGCGCGATCGACACCACCTCGCTGATCGACGGTGCGTCCGGCGCCGGGATCGGCGACGTGTCCGTGCTGAATCCCGAGCTGCGTCCGGTCGGTCCGAGCCGGGAACTGACCGGACGGGTGGTCACCGCGGACGCCGAGGCGGATCTGATGTCGGTGGTCGCCGGGCTGGCCGTGTGCGAACCGGGCGACGTCTTGGTGATCGCGGCCGGCGGCGATCAGCGAGCGGTGGCCGGTGAACTGTTCGGGACCGAGGCGCAGCGGCGTGGCGTGGCCGGCATGGTCATCGACGGCCGTTGCCGCGACAGTGCCACCTTGGCCGAACTCGGGTTGCCTGTCTTCGCCCGCGGGGTAGCCCCGAACGCCTACCCGGCGGTGCGGGTGCCGCGGATCCAGCTGCCGATCTTCATCGCCGGAGTGGAGCTTCGGCCGGGGGACTGGATCCGCGGCGACGCCGACGGTCTCGTGGTCGGGTCGGCGGAGGCGATGACCGCGGCCCTCGATCCGGCCGAGGCGGTCCGGGACCGGGAAGCCCGGTTGCGGACGGCCATCGCCTCGGGCCGTTCGCTGTTCGAGGCGATCAACGTCGACGAGCACGTCGCGGCGTTGGAGGCAGGCCGGGAGAGTCGGCTGACCTTCCGCGAGTTGGACGGCACCGATGAGCAGGACGGCCGATGAGCACCGCGTTCGCCCGCCGGATGCAGCGGGTGCAGCCGTCGGCGATCCGCGAATTGTTGCGCTGGGGCGCCGATCCGGAGGTGATCAGCTTCGGCGGGGGCTATCCGGATCCGACCCTGTTCCCGATCGCCGAACTGGCCGAGGTGATGGCCGAGTTGCTGACGCCCGCGCACGCCGACGCGTTGCAGTACACGGCTTCGGTCGGGTTACCCGAGCTGCGGGCGCAGGTCGCCGATCGGCTGGGGCGCGACCAGATGGCGTGCACCGCCGAGGACGTGTTGATCATCCAGGGTGGTCAGCAGGGTCTCGATCTGGTCGGCCGGCTGATGCTCGATCCCGGCGACGTGGTGATCACCGAAGACCCGACCTTCCTCGGTGCGCTGATCGCCTTCAACCCGTGCGAGCCCGGCTACGCGACCGTCCGCAGTGACGCCGACGGGATGGACACCGACGACCTGGCCCGGGTGCTGGCCGAGCAGCCGCGAGCCAAGATCATCTATCTGGTGCCCGACTTCGCCAACCCCACCGGCACGACGCTGTCGCTGCCGCGGCGACGGCGGCTGATCGAGCTGGCGAACGAGTTCGACGTACTGGTGATCGAGGACACCCCTTATCGACCGTTGCGTTACTCCGGTGCGCAGTTGCCGACGCTGAAGAGTCTGGACACCCGGGGCCGGGTCGTCCATCTCGGCAGCTTCTCCAAGCTGCTCGCACCCGGGATGCGGCTCGGCTGGGCGATGGGCCCGCCGGAAATCCTGGAAGGTCTGGGGCTGCTCAAGCTGGCCGCCGACACCCAGAGCAGCACCCTGAACATGGCCGCCACCTCGGCCTACCTGGCCCGGTTCGATCTGGACGCTCACGTGGCCGACGCGGTTCCGGTTTATCGGGCCAAGCGGGATCTGATGCTTTCTTCGCTGGCTGAGACGATGCCGGACGGTGTCTCCTGGACCGAGCCGGACGGCGGTCTGTTCACCTGGCTGACCTTCCCGGACGGCTTCGACGCCGGGGAATTTCTGATCCGCCGGCTGCTGCCCGAGGCCAAGGTCGCCTTCGTGCCGGGCGCCACCTTCTTTCCGGTGGAGCAGCGCCCGCAGCACGCGCGGATGAGCTTCTCCGGCATTCCCGACGACCGGTTGGTGCACGGCGTGACCGCGATGGGCCAGTTGCTCCGCACCGAGCTGGGGTGAATCCTGCTGACTTCTCCTTACTCGCGGTCAGGAGCGGATGTGGCGGTCCGCTATCTCGCACCGGAGACTCTGACCAGTCGCCTGTGCCACGTCGCTGATCGAGGTTCGGACGCCGACCAGCCGGGATTCGACAGCCCCGGTGGCTCTGGTCGAGGTCTCTGGGGTCCTTCGACGTGCCTACCGACTGGAGGTGCCCGCTGCGCGGACACCGTCCAGCACTGCTGGGTTCTCGCGATCGCGGCTCGGGGGATCCGCGATCGTCGCCCTCGCGATCAAGCGTTCGCGAGTGGGTGCCGATCTTGTGGACGCGTGCATCGTCGAGGCCGGGGGCGCTGCCGGGTGCAAGCGGACCCTCACGTTCGACCGCCGCGCCGGTCGGACCGCCGGAATGGAACTGCTAGCGGCCGGAGATGCCAAGATGTCGGAGTGAGCTCGGTACGTGGAGTCGTCGACGGACACAACGATCTGGCCTGGGAGATGCGCGGGGTCGGCTACGACTTCGGGCGGCGGGACATCTCCGCCCCGCAACCCGAACTCGACACCGACCTGCCGCGGATGCGCCAGGGGCAACTGGCCGCCCAGTTCTGGTCGGTCTTCGTGCCCTGCCAGCTGACCGGCGGCGATGCGGTGACGGCAACTCTGGAACAGATCGACGCGGTCTATCAGATGATCGAGCGCTACCCCGATGATCTCGCTCTGGTGACCAGCGCGGACGGGCTGCGCCAGTCGCTGGACCGCTACGGCGAAACCGGTGGCACCGGACCGATCGCCTCGCTGATGGGCGCCGAGGGCGGTCACTCGATCGACAACTCGCTGGGCGCGCTGCGCAGCTTCTACCGGCTCGGCGTCCGCTATCTCACCCTGACCCACAACGAGAACACCGCCTGGGCAGACTCGGCCACCGATCAACCCGGTGTCGGAGGACTGTCGCCCTTCGGCCGCGCGGTGGTGGCCGAGATGAACCGGCTCGGGATGATGGTCGACCTGTCCCACGTCGCAGCCAGCACCATGCGGGACGCGCTGGCGGTGACCGAGGCACCGGTGATCTTCTCCCACTCGTCCTGCCGGGCGGTGTGTGATCACCCACGGAACGTTCCGAACGACGTGCTGGCCCGGCTGGCCGACAACGGTGGCGTCTGCATGATCACCTTCGTGCCCTCGTTCGTCAGCCCCGAGGTCCGTCGATGGCATCTCGGCGTCCAGGAAGCAGCCACGCAGGCCGGCGTCGACGACCGTGACCTGGCCGCCATGTCGAAGTTCACCCAGGGTTATCCGACCCCGCAGCCGCGCGCCGGATTGGACGACGTGGTGGCCCACTGCGAGCACGCCCGCGAGGTGGCCGGGATCGACCACATCGGCCTCGGCGGTGATTACGACGGAGTCCGGATCCTGCCCGAAGGGCTGGAGGATGTGTCGTGCTATCCGGCCCTGTTCGGAGCGCTGGCCGATCGCGGCTGGAGCGAGGTAGATCTGCTCAAACTGGCCCAGGGCAACATCTGCCGGGTCTTCGCCGAAGTGGAGGATCGGGCCCGGGAACTGCGGCGGAGCCGGACGCCGTCGCACGCCGGCATCGAACTCGACCTGGACGCGATCCCGCCGGACGACCACGGAGTCCCGTGGTGATGGCGGCCGACGATGCGCTCCCCGGTCACGCTGAGGTGAGCGGATGAGTGCGCTGCTGGAGATCATCGTCCGGCACGCGGCCGATGCCGAGCGGGCTGAGGAGGGCGGTGCCGACCGGGTCGAGCTGGTCGGCAGCATGGACTTCGACGGGTTGTCGCCCGAACCGGATCTGGTGGCCCGGGTCCGGCGCGCGACCACGTTGCCGATTCGGGTGATGGTCCGACTGCGAGAAGGTTTCGGCACCGACGGCGGCGAAGTCGTCCGGCTGCGCGGCCTGGCCGCTGAGTATCTCGACCTCGGAGCCGACGGGCTGGTCCTCGGTTTCCTCAACGGGCACACGGATCTGGACACCGACGTGGTGTTGGCGATCATCGGCGAAGACCCGGATTTCGGCTGGACCTTTCACCGCGCGTTGGACTCCTGCATCTCCACCGATCGAGCCTGGCGGACGCTGCGACAGTTGCCCGGACTCGATCAGGTCCTCACTGCCGGCTCGGCCCGCTCGGTCGCCGAGGGCCTGGACGACTTGGTCGAACGGGCCCGGAGCGATGAGTTCGCCGCCCGGGTGATCATGGCCGGCGGCGGTCTGCAGGCCGAGCACGTCCCCTGGCTGGCCCGAGCCGGGATCCGCGCGTTCCATCTCGGCGGATCGGTCCGGCCGGACCGGAGCTGGAAGGCCTACGTCGACGCGGCCCTGGTCGGCAGTTGGCGGCGGCTGGTCGACGACGCGGTCCGGCGGGCGCAGCCGAGTTCGGGCTCGCCCTCGCCGTCCGCGTGATGATCTTCATCGACAGGCCGAACTGGCCCGGACACGGCCGAATGTGGTCGCACCTGATCAGTGACTCCTCGTATGAGGAGTTGCACGATTTCGCCGCTGCGCAGGGGATCCCGCGTCGGGCCTTCGACGCCGATCACTACGACATCGCGGCCGAGCGGTTCGACAGCTGTTGTGCGGCCGGGGCGGAGTTGGTGCGCTCCCACCAGCTGGTCGCCCTGCTGAATGGGGCCGGTCTGCGACGCCGGAAGCGGTCCCGGCTCGCGCGCTGAAGCCTGCTGAGACGGTGACCCGCGGTGCTGACCCGCGGGGTGACCCGTGATGGCGACGTTGCACGGTTTCGTCCGCGTTGCACGGGTTGCAGCGTGTGCGGGGTGGACGTGCGCGTGCGAGGTGGGCCTGGGAAGCGGGAGCGGGTCAGGCGGCGAGTTCGGCGGGCAGCGGTTCGCCGTGCACGATGACCAGCGAAGTGACGGCCCGGGTGAGGCAGACGTAGAGCCGGCGGAGTCCGGTGGTCTGGTCGGGCTCGTCGGCCACGATGGCGGCCGGTTCGAGCAGCACCACGTGGTCGAACTCCAGACCCTTGGCGATGGAGGCGGGAACCAGATCGAGACGGCGACGGAACGCCTCGTCGTCCAGCGGGTTGGCCTGCTCGCCGAGCACTCCGTAACCCAGTCCGGCGGCGTCCAGGGCGCCCCGGGACCAGTCGAGTCGGCTGTCCGGGACGATCAGTCCGATGCTGCCCTCCCGGACCAGCGCCTCGGACACCGCAGTGGCCAGTCCACCGGCGAGATCTGGGCCTTCGCGCAGGACCAGATCACCGCGGCTGCGCCGGACCGAGTGCGGCGGTGTCAGCGCCGGGGCGATCGAGGGCAGCAGCCGACCGGCGAAGTCGATCACCGCACCGGGCACCCGGAAGCCGGCCACCAACTCTTCGACGTGGGCCTCCGGCTGACCGAGGTGAGCGAGCGACTCCGACCACGAGGTAGTGGCCCAGGGTGTGGTGGCCTGGGCCAGGTCGCCGAGGACGGTGACCGAGCCGGTGCTCGCCCGACGGCCGACCGCCCGCAGCTGCATGGCCGACAGGTCCTGCGCCTCGTCCAGGATCACGTGGCCCAGGCTCGGCGTCCGATGCAGCACATCGGCCGCTTCGTCGATCAGTGCGACGTCGGCCAGCGACCAGCGGGCCGACTTCACCGAACGGGCCGGCTTGTGCATCAGGACCGCCTGCTGCTCGTCCGCGCTCAGCACGCCGTCGGCGTGGTCGCTCAGGAAGTCGCTATCGGTCAGCAATCGCAAGATCAACTTCGCCGGATCCACCGCGGGCCACAGTTCCTCGACGTAGGACTTGACCGGCCGGCTGCGGGCGACCGCGTTCTGCACCCGGTCGTCGGGGGAGTCGCCGGCCGCCTCCATCCGCAGCAGGATCTGGTGGGCCAGCCGCTGCGGCAGCATGTCCCGGGCGGCGGCGTAACGGATCCCGCGGGTCCGGAGTTCCTCCACGATCTCGACGGCGCGGTAGGCCGGCACCCGCCACTGGTGCGCGCCGCGCGGCACCACGAGCATGGACCCCGGCTCACGCAGATGCCCCCAGACCGCTCGGCGGATCACCTGCGCCATCCGGGCGTCGCCTTTGATCAACGCCGCCGGGACGGCGTCCAGCCCGGTGACCTCGGCACCGGTGGCCTTGGTGATCATCGATGTCACGGTGGCCTGGCTGGCGTCGATCTCGCCGAGGGCCGGCAACACGTCGCCGATGTAGGACAGGAAGCTGTCGTTGGGCCCGACCACCAGCACCCCGGACCGGCTGAGCTGGTCGCGATAGGCGTAGAGCAGGTAGGCGGCCCGGTGTAGCCCGACCGCGGTCTTCCCGGTCCCGGGGGCGCCCTGGACGCAGATCGACTGGCCGAGCTCGGCCCGGACGATGCTGTCCTGCTCGGGCTGGATGGTGGCCACGATGTCGCGCATCGGGCCGGTCCGTGGGCGTTCGATCTCGGCTTCGAGGATTTCCGAGGCGCCCTCGCCGTCGTCCCCGGCGACGAGATCCTCGTCCTCGTAGGCGGTCAGCCGGCCGGCCACGAATCCGAACCGGCGGCGAAGCGAGACCTTCATCGGTTCCCGCGCGGTGGCCTGGTAGAAGGGCAGCGAGACCCGAGCCCGCCAGTCGATCACCAGCGGCTCGCCCCCCGCCTCGCCGGTGACGTGCCGCCGACCGACGTAGAGCCGTTCAGCCCGTTCGGCGCCGAGCGCGGGATCGTAGTCGAGCCGGCCGAAGAACAGCGGCACGCTCGGATCGTCCTCGAGCGACTTCATCCGGTGATAGAGCACCTGCTTGAGGTGCTCGGTGGAGACCCGGTCGCCGCCGATCGCGGTCAGGCTCGCGGTGTGCTCGTGCATCCGGGCCAACGCGGTCCGGGACTCGCTCAGGTGCCGCCGCTCGGCCACCAGCGTGGGATCGGAGCTGTCGTGAGAGTCGGGTTCGGGTTCGGGCATGCCAAAGGACTCCGATGCGGATCGGCGAAGCGTTTTGGGGCGAGGAGGGAATCTACTCTCCGGCGAGGCCGGCGTCCACCGGTTTTCCGCACGCCCTACGGACGGCTGTTTGCAGGCTCAGTGGGGCGGATCGACGGCGACGAACCCACCGCCGGCGTGCATCGAGGCGATCACCGCCGCCGCGACCGCACTGGCCAGGACCCCGTCGTAGCCATTCGGCAACGGCGACTCGGTGCCGGCAACGAGAGCGTCGACCCAGGCCTGCACCTCGAGCCGGTAGGCCTCGGCGAAGCGCGGCCGCCAGTCCATCCCGAACGCGCTCGACCGGCGTCCGTCGTGGTCGTGGTGAACCAGACTCGGATCGCCCAGGCTCAGCGCCCCCTGCTCCGCCACCACCTCGCACCGGATGTCGTAGCCGTAGCGGGCGTTCAGGAAGGTCTCGATCGTGCTGAGCACCCCGTCCTCGGTGCGCAGCAGGATCAGTTGCGGATCCTGCAGGCCGACCGCCTCGCGGCTCGCCTTCGGGGCCAGCCAGGCGGCCTCCGCCACCGGCGACCCGAGCAGCCAGGGCACCACGTCCAGCTCATGGATGGCGGAGTTGGTGACACTGGTCTCGCTGGTGCTACCGGGGCCCGAGGTCACCCCGCGGCCGATGCAGTGCAGCAGCAGGGGCGAGCCGTACGCGCGGCCGTCCAGAGCCCGCTTCAGGGCGACGTAGGCCGGGTCGAAGCGTCGCATGAATCCCAACGAGAGCAGGCGTTTCGGCCGCTCCTGCTCGTCTCGCCACACGGCCACCGACTCGGCCAACGTGGGCGCCAGCGGCTTCTCGCACAGCACCGGCTTGCCGGCCCTCAAGCAGTGGCGGACCAGCTCGGCGTGGGTGGAGTCGTGCGAGGCGATGATCACTGCGTCCACGTCGGCCGAGTCGATCAGGGCGGCGTTGTCGTCGGTGGCCAGGACTCCACCGACCGTGCCGGCCAAGAGTTCGGCTCGACCCGGATCGACGTCGCTGATCATCGCCACCTCGGCACCGGAGATCCACCGGAACAGATTGTCGGCGTGATCGGTGCCCATGATTCCCGCGCCGATCACCCCGACCCGCAGCGTCATGATCGGGTCCGGCCGGATCGCGTAGTCACGGTCGCGACCTTACCGGGGAACACCTCGTCCGGTCCCGGCGTTCCCCACACTGCGTTGATCACCCAGCAGCCGATCATCCAGCAACCGATCACCCAGGAGCCGATCGCCCAGCAACCGATCATCGCGCGTCCGTTCACCGAGTGAGACAGAAAAGAGTCCGCCGCATGCCGCACCTGTTCGACCCGATCACCCTTCGTTCGCTCACGGTCCGCAACCGGATCTGGCTGGCGCCGATGTGTCAGTACTCCGCGGTCGACGGTGTGCCGGGCGACTGGCACCTGGTCAACCTCGGGGCTCGGGCCGCCGGCGGGTTCGGTCTGCTGCTGACCGAGGCGACCGCGGTCACCCCGGAGGGCCGGATCTCTCCGCAGGACACCGGAATCTACAACGACGAGCAGACCGACGCCTGGCGCCGGATCGTCGACTTCGTCCATGATCGGGGCGCCGCGATCGGCATCCAGTTGGCCCACGCCGGCCGGAAAGCCTCCACCTATCGGCCGTGGGCCGCCGAGCACGGGACGATCCCGGCCGAGAGTGGCGGCTGGATCACCTCGGCACCGTCGGCGATCCCGTTCCAGGGCTACGCGACTCCCGAAGAGCTGTCCGCCGAGGGGTTGACGGCCGTGGTGGCGGCGTTCGTCGCGGCGGCCCGGCGGTCGTTGGACGCCGGGTTCGACACGATCGAGGTCCACGCCGCCCACGGCTACCTGCTGCACCAGCTGCTGTCGCCGCTGTCCAACCACCGGAGCGACGCCTACGGCGGCTCTTTCGAGAACCGGATCCGATTGCTGGTGGAGGTGGTCGACGGCGTCCGGTCGGCCGTTTCGCCGACGATGCCGTTGCTGGTGCGTATCTCCGGCACGGACTGGCTGGACGGCGGCTGGGATCTCGAGCAGAGCACTCGACTGGCGGGAATCCTGGCCGAGCACGGGGTGGACCTGGTCGACGTCTCCTCCGGCGGCAACGCACCCGCCTCGATCCCGGTCGGACCGGGCTATCAGGTGCCGCTGGCCGCCGGCGTCCGGGCGGCCGGATTGCCCACCGGGGCGGTCGGCTTGATCACCGAGCCGGAGCAGGCTGAGACGATCCTGGCCGGCGACGAGGCGGACGTGGTGCTGCTGGCCCGGGCGGCCCTGCGGGAGCCGACCTGGCCGCTACGGGCTGCGCACGAACTCGGCGTCCCGGCCGACGAGGCAGGCTGGCCCGAGCAGTACGCGCGCGGAGCCTGGCCGCAGTCCGCCTGAGGACCACTGCCGGTCTCGTCGGCTCTCCCGACTCGCTACCGTGACGGCGTGACTGACGACGAGCGGACGTTCGTGATCCCAGACGACCCTGCGGAGCGGCTGCATCGGGTCCGGACCGCGGCGCGGGTGATCATCATCGACCCTGACGACCGCGTGCTGTTGTTCTGTGACACCGATCCCGGGCTGCCGGAGTTTCGCTGGTGGGTGACTCCGGGCGGCGGGATCGACCCGGGCGAGACCGAGGAGCAGGCGGCGGTGCGGGAGGTGGCCGAGGAGACCGGGGCGGTGATCACCGAGGAGCAGCTGATCGGTCCGGTTGCCCGGCGGGTCGCGGTGCACGGCTACTCCGACCAGATCCTCGAGCAGAGCGAATGCTTCTACATCGCCCGGGTGGCGCCGTTCGACGTGGACGTCTCGGCCTTTACCGAGGAGGAGAAGATCACCATGGTGGAGAACCGGTGGTGGAGCCTCGACGAACTCGCCGCCAGCGACGCGTGGGTGTGGCCGAAGGAGTTGCCGGAGCTGCTGGCCCTGATCGGTCAGGAAGATCGTTGGCCGCTCGACCTGGGGCGGCAGACCGACGAATCCACTCGAGCGGTGTGACCGGCAGGGCGACTGTCAGAGTTGCCCGCTAGAGTCGAACGCATGAGTGAATCTGACCAGTCCGAAATCCCCACCGCCCCGCTGACCGACAACGCCGCTGAGGACACCGGCGAGGTCGGCGGCGCCCAGCAGGAGAACGAACCGCGCGCCGCCGAGGCCGCCGCCGCCGAGCAGGAGATGTCCGGTCGGCAGGGTGGCGAGCCCGAAGCCGCGACCGACCGCCAGTCGCCGGATCAGGCCGAGACACTGGGCAGCAGCGAAGCCGAGTCCGGCGCAGAGCGCGATCCGTCCGACTGGGTGACTGGCGATCAGCCGGCGACCGGCCCGCAGAAGAGTTACCTCGACAGCCTGGCCCGCAAGGCCGGCGAGGAGATCAGCGCCGACCTGACCAAGGCCGAGGCCTCGGAGAACATCGAGCGGTTGCAGGAGAAGACGGGGACGCAGGGTAGCTGAGCCGGCAGTCACCAGGGCTGCGGACAGTCGGCGACGGACGTCACGGCGGTCGGCCTTGGTCACGGCCGAGCAACGTCTCGGCGTGCCGTCGACGGTTCAGTTCGGCGTGGCTGATGATGGGCGAGACACGTCCCGCGCGGCGCGGGCGTTGACTTCCCCAGGAGACTGCCGTGGCTTCTTTGAGCATGCCCGAACTGCTGAATCCGATGCTGCGCCAGGCGCTGTACCGACGCCGGCTGCGGCGCCGGGCCCGGCTCTGCCTGTTCGGTTGGCTGTTTTTCGGAGCCATCCACATCGCGGTCTGGTGGGTGGCCTTCGACTCCACCGGCCTGAGCCTGCCGAACGGTCTGCTTGGGGTCCTCGTCTGGCCGCTGCTGCTAGTTTCGACCGCTTGTTTCATCGGCTTTCTGAGCTATCGGATCCGGCGCACGGTGACATCGCTGCCGGGCACTGCGATGCCGGAGTCGGCGAGCGATCGCGACCAGGCGCCATCTGTCACCTGAGCGAAACCCGCCGCGGCGGCTTGTTGCCTAGGGTTCTGCCATGACGGAGAAGCCCTTGACCAAGACCGAAGCGGCGGGGATCACCAACGAGGCCCGGCTGAGCCGCGGCGTCAGCTGGGAGCTGGTCGCGCAAACGGTCGACGCCCCGTTGATCTGGACCATCTCGGCGGTGCTCGGTCAGCAGCCGATGAGCCAGTCCAAAGCCGACGCGATCGGCGCCCTGCTCGACCTGCCGTCCGAGGTAGTCAGCCAACTGACCCGGCAGCCCAGCCGGGGCACCGGCAGCCTGGAACTCCCGTCGGATCCGACCCTCTACCGGTTCTACGAAGCGCTGATGGTTTACGGACCGGCCCTGAAGGAGTGGGTGCATGAGGAGTTCGGTGACGGCATCATGAGCGCCATCAACTTCGGCATCGAGGTCGAACGGGTGAGCGACCCCGCCGGCGACCGGGTCTCGATCACCTTCAACGGCAAGTTCCTGCCCTACCAGTGGTCGTGACAATGCCGTCCTGTGAGCACCTGATCATTCGGCGGCGATGGCGTCCTCGGCGTCCATGATCCGGTAGCCGTAACCCTGCTCGGCCAGGAACCGCTGACGGTGCTGGGCGAACTCGGCGTCGACGGTGTCGCGGGAGACCACGGCGTAGAACCGGGCCGTGGTGTGGCCCTGCTTCGGCCGGAGCAGCCGTCCCAGCCGTTGCGCCTCCTCCTGCCGCGAACCGAACGCGCCGGAGACCTGGATGGCCACCTGGGCAGTGGGCAGGTCGACGGAGAAGTTGGCCACCTTGCTCACCACCAGCAGGTCGATCTCGCCGGAGCGGAACTGCTCGTAGAGCTTCTCCCGCTGCCGGACGGTGGTGTCGCCCTTGATCAGCGGCGCGCCGAGCCGCTCAGCCAGATCGTCCAACTGATCGACGTACTGGCCGATCACCAAGGTCGGCACTCCTCGGTGCTTGGCCACCAGGTCGACCACGATGTCGGTCTTGGTGTCGGCGGTCGCCGCCAGCCGGTACTTCACGTCGGACTCGGCCACCGCGTACGTCATCCGCTCCGCGTCGGTGAGCGTCACCCGCACCTCGACGCAGTCGGCCGGGGCGATGTAGCCCTGCTGCTCGATGTCCTTCCACGGCGCGTCGTAGCGCTTCGGGCCGATCAGGGAGAACACGTCGCCCTCGCGACCATCCTCACGGACCAGGGTGGCGGTCAATCCCAGCCGGCGTCGAGCCTGCAGGTCGGCGGTCATCCGGAACACCGGGGCCGGCAACAGGTGCACCTCGTCGTAGATGATCAGGCCCCAGTCGCGGGCGTCAAACAACTCCAGGTGCGGGTGTACGCCGCCGCGCTTGGTGGTGATTACCTGATAGGTGGCGATGGTGACCGGTCGGATCTCCTTCTTCGCCCCCGAGTACTCACCGATCTCGTCGGCGCTGAGCGAGGTGCGCTTGATCAACTCATCGCGCCACTGCCGGGCCGAGACCGTATTGGTGACCAGGATCAGCGTGGTCGCCTTCGCCTGGGCCATCGCGGCCGCGCCGACGATCGTCTTGCCGGCCCCGCAGGGCAGCACGACCACTCCGGAGCCGCCGTGCCAGAACGATTCCGCGGCCTCCTGCTGGTACGGCCGCAACGTCCAACCGGTCTCATCCAGGTCGATCGTGTGGGCCTCACCGTCGACGTAGCCGGCCAGGTCCTCGGCCGGCCAGCCGAGCTTGAGCAGTACCTGCTTGAGGTGACCGCGCTCGGACGGGTGGATGATCACCGAGTCCTCATCGATCCGGGACCCGACCAAACCCTTGACCCGGGCGCTTTTCAACACCTCGGCCAGTACCGCGCGGTCGGTGCTGACCAGCACCAGGCCGTGCCCGGGCTGCTTCTCGATCCGCAGCCGGCCGTAGCGGTCCATCGTGTCGGCGACGTCGACCAACAGGGCCGAGGGCACCGGATAACGGCTGTAGCGCAGCAGGACGTCGACCACTTGTTCGGCGTCGTGACCGGCGGCCCGGGCGTTCCACAGACCGAGCGGGGTGAGCCGGTAGGTGTGGATGTGCTCGGGAGCGCGCTCGAGTTCGGCGAACGGAGCGATGGCGATCCGGCAGGCGTGCGCGTCGGGATGGTCGACCTCGAGCAGCAGGCTGCGATCGGACTGGACGACGAGGGGGCCGGAGTTCATCGGCATGCTGAGCTGTGGACGCGCATCGGGCAAGTCTAGGCGCGGCGCGAACACCTCACCGCGACCGGAGATCGAGCGGTGGTCGGCCGCCGTTCAGTCCTCCAGAGCCCGGACGCGGGAGATCCGGGCCAACGGGATGGTGACCGACTCATCGGTCCGCGGATCAGTCGCCCGCACCAGCCCGGGGATCAGCCGGACGGCGTCCAACACCCGCTCGGCGTGCGTGCCGTCGGTGGTCACGTAGCTGACCTGGACGGGCCGCCGGGACAACGACGCCTCGGTCAACGAGGCCAGCGCACTCTCGGTCGCGGATCTACCGGAGCCGCCCCGATGCAGATCGCCGTGAACGTCCCCGTTCACCTCGTCGCTCCCCGCCGGTCGCCGGCGGTCCGCGCCGAGCACGGCGTCGGCCGCGGTCTCTGGATCGAGCGTGGCCGGCGGCTCAGCCCGCCGGCTGCTCGCCGCCCGTTCGGGGGGCTGTCGCAGCAGCGCTTCGCCGCCCGCGTCCTCGGCGATCGGGGTCAACCCGATGCCCTGCAGCAACGCCACCACCTCCTCCGGGGCGGACCCGGCGACGACCACGCCCGGCGCCACCGCCCGCAACCGCAGTGCCGCGGCGTCGGGGTGACCGAGCAGTGCCGCCTGCTGCGCGGGGTCGTCGATCCGCAGTACCGCCTCGGCCGGCCCGACCCGGATGGTGCCGTGCTGACGGGCGACGTCGTCCACCAGATAGCTCAGCGGCTGCGGCACCCCGGTGCTGGAGTGCTCGGCCAGCCAGGCGTGCAGATCGCCGGCCGACCAGCCGGCGTCGAAGGCGCGCCGCAACGATGTCGCGCTGAACCGGTAGACCGCCCCGCCGCCGCGTGACTCCTCCTCGGCCATCAGCCGCAGATCGGCGGCCACCGTGTGGGTCAGCGGGCCCGGCGCCACGGCGGTCAGGTCGGACTGGATGATGATCTGCTCGATCGGAGTCGGGAACAACTCGGCGAGCGCCTTCGGCAGCCGGCGGCCGTCGGCCAGCACCGACCAGAAGGTCGCGGTCGCGCCGAGCGCGGTGAGCCCCAGCCAGCCCGCCTCGCGCCAGGTCCAGTCGACCACCTGCTCCAGCAGCTTCGGTGGCCGAGCCAGCGCCGGCCGGTGCCAGCGGGCCAGCCCGACCAGCTCGTCCAGCGCGATCGTGCCGCCGGCCGGCTCGGTGGCCGCGCAGCGCAGGATGAGTGCGCGGGTCTCGGGCGCTCGTCCGGACTGTGCCTCCGGCCCGAGTGGGTGAGCCCCTTCGGCCGTCGCGGCCGAAAAGTAGCGGTCGCTGCTCAGCCAAGCTTCGGCGAGCCGGCGCCACCGCTGCGGTGCCGGTTCGGCCAGCCACGGGTCGTAACCGGTGGTGGGCAGCAGCCGCAGACCGGGACGGCCGCCGATCAGGTCGGCGGCGGCGGCCAACTCGATCACGAAGGTGGCGTAGTCGGTCTCGGCGCCCAACCGCCGGCTCAGGCTGGTCAGGTCACGGCTGGCCAGCCGTCCGTCGCGAAGCAGCTGGACCGTGGTCCGGCTCAGCGTCTGAGCGGCGAGGTCGACGTCGTGCAGCACGCTCAGGGCAGCTCCGGTGGCGGCTCGGTCGAGCAGGGCCACCGAGCGGTGCCGGCTGGTCAACGTCGGTGGTTCCGATCCGACCCAGGTTCGACTGAGCCCCGACGGCGAGTTCCGGCTGCGGAGGTACCAGGCGACTTCACGCGGCAGGATCACGGTGTCGGAGTTGAGCGGCCGGAGCAGTCGGTGGGCCAACAACCGCTCGACCGGTGTCTGCGCCTGATCGCGATCGATCCTCCGGTCGGCCTGCCGGACGGCTCCGGTCGGCGGACCCCAGAGCAGCCGCTCGAGGACCGGCGAGACGTCCGCGCCGCAGGCGTTCAGCGCGGCCTCGATCTCGGTCTCGGTGAGTGGCTGCGGCGAGACCGGCGCGAGCCCGGCCGGGTAGGGGCCGAAGAAGTCTCGGACCGCACGGACCAGCCGCAGCCCGTCGTCGGGTCCCCACAGCAGGGCCCGCTCGCGGAACTGCGCCACGGTCGGCCCCACCGTCGCGGCCGGTGACTGGGTCAACTCGAGGAGTTGGTCGAGGGTGGCCGGATCGTCCAGGGTGGCCAAGGCCTCCAACAGTTGGCGCTGCCAGCCGTCCAGCCGGTCGATCATCCGGCGCACCGACGGTCCGGTGGCCGCCTGTGCCGAGAGTTCGGAAAGGTCGCGGGGCAGCGGGTAGGTCAGATCGGGTCGGTGGCGCAACAACTGGACCAGCTCGTCCCGGCTCAGGGCGCGGAGGGCCTCGGTGAGCGTGCGAGCGGTCGACGGCGTCGGGCTCAGCCCCATGGTGAGCGCAACGGCGGGTACCCGTCGTCGCCGTAGGGCGGCCGCGGCGGCCGTTGCTTCAGTCCCCGCCAGACCAGCAGACCGACCACGACCAGTTCGGCCCAGGAGAAGAAGAAAACGCATCGGCTGAAGATCGTGTAGGCCCCGGTGGTCCCATCGCTAGCGGCCAGGAAGATCAGGGAGAACAGCACGATCGCGGCCAGCGCCGCGCCGAACGAGCGGAGGACCGCCTGCCGGGCCACGGTGATCCGCGAACTGAGCACCCAAGCGATCACGAAGGTGATCGGGGCCAGCGGGTAGATGAAGGCGAGCAACAAGAAGATGATCACCGGCGGCGTCACCGCCTGGGCCAGGGCCTTGGCGTCCGGCGGCGGTGCTTCGGACGGTGGTTGGCTACTTCCGTAACCGAACCAGCCGTTCGTACCCGGAGCCGGGAAGCCGTTCTGGCCGGTCGCCGGGCCGGCGGACAGGTTCATCGGGTCGGTCGGGGCGGGCCACGGCAGGTTCGCCTGAATCGGCGGTGCACCGAAGGAGCCGACGTCGCCGGGCGGCGGGGCCACCGGCATCCCGGTCGGCGGGCCCCAGCCCGAACCGGCTGCGCCACCGGGACCACCCACAAAGCCTCCACCAGAACCACCGTGGACGGAGCCCCAGGCGCTCGGGCCGGCGGAGGGGTCGGCGGTGATGGTGCTGGTGACCACGTCGAACGGTCGGTTGGGGTCGCGGTGCGCGGCGGCCGCGGCCGGATCGAGCGTGGCCAGCGGAGCGGGTGATGCCGGCGGCCCGTTGAACTGCGGCCGTTCCTGCGGAGCGTTCGCGGCCGGTTGTTCGAACGGCGGAGCCTCGTCGAGGGGAGCGGCGTCGGCCGGGTCGAACTCGGCGGGACGCTCCAACGGCGCGTACTCCGGTCCGTCCTTCCAACTGGCCATGACCCTCAGCCTAGATGGTCCTGGTGCCGACTCCGGCTGCTCACTGCCGGACGGTCCGCCGAACGATGTGCGGAGTCAGACCCCGTCCCTGCGACCAGCTGACCCGAAGGTGGGACTGCCGACCCATCAGGGCTGCGGCGAGCAGGGTCAGCGTCAGTAGCGTCAGACCGCAGCCCGCCATGCTCACCCGGGCGCCGACCTGGTCGATCAGCCTGCCGACCACCGGGCCGCCGAGCGCCTGGCTGCCCAGCAACACCAACAGGTAGACGCTCATCACCCGGCCACGAAGTTCCGGGGCCGCAGTCATCTGCACCAGTGAGTTGGCTCCGGTGAGGAACAGCAGGGTGCAGAGGCCGGCGCCGACCAGCACCGCCCCGAACGACCAGGTGGTCGGGGCGATCGAGGCCAGGGCCAGCGCCGCGCCCAGGCCGAGCAGACCACGGACCAGACCACGCAGCCGCTGCCGTTCCGTCCGCCGAGCCGAGAGGAGTGCGCCGAGCAGCGCACCGATCGCGACCAGCGACGTGAACAGGCTGTAGCCGCTGACACCCAGTTTGAACTCGTTGTTGGCGAAGGCGGCCAGGGTTACCGGCATGTTTGATCCAAACAGTCCGATCGCTCCGACCAACAGGATGGTCCAGCGGATCTCGGGGGTACGCAGGATGTAACGCAAACCGTCCGTCCACCGTTGTGGCGTCACGGCGCAGGGATCGGCTCCGGCAGCCGGGGCATCGGCCTCGGACCGATCCGCGGTGGGCCGGATAACGAAGACCATCACCACCACCGTGAGGCAGGCCGCGCAGTTGATCAAGAACGACCACCCCTGCCCGACCGCGTTGATCAACAGCCCGGACAACGCCGGACCGAGCAACGCACCGAACTGGAACACCGACGAGTTGAGGCTGACCGCGTTGCGGATGTGATCCCGGCCGACCAGCTCGGAGACGAAGACCTGACGGGTCGGATTGTCCACCACCGTGACGAAACCCAGCACCGTCGCGATGACGTAGACCTGCCAGACCTGAACCGTGTGGGTCAGGGCCAAGGCGCCCAGACTGGCCGCCATCAGCGCGGCCGTGCCCTGGGTGATCATCAGGATCCGGCGCTTGGGGAATCGGTCGGCGATGACGCCACCGACCAGTCCGAAGATCAACACCGGCGCGAACTGAAGCGCGACGGCAAAGCCGACGGCACTGACCTTGCCGGTCAGCTGAAGGACGAGCCAGTCCTGGGCGATCCGCTGCATCCACAATCCTGTGGTGGCAACGATCTGCGAGCTGAGGTAGAGCCGGTAGTTGCGCACCTCGAGGGCACGGAACGCCTTCGGCCAGGCGCGGCCGGGGGTGGAACGGGAGGAACGGATATGGGCACGGGTGGCATGAGACGCCACGGACAAGGGAAGACACCAGCTTCGGGTGGAATCGAGCAGAGACGGCCGTTCACACCGAGAGACGCAGTTCATGGTCAGCCCTGATCATGATCAACTTCGGAGCGGCGACCTCACTGTAAGCAGAGCGTGACTATTCTTGCTGGACATCGGTCCTATATGTTGCATTGCGTTCGGCAATGACGGACTCGTGGAAGGCCTGATCGTGACGGCATCGAGCTTCGACCCGGTACTGCTGCGCACCTTCTTGGCGGTCAGTGATCAGCTCAGCTTCAGTCGGGCCGCCGAACGACTGGGACTCAGCCAGCCGACCGTCTCCCAACACGTCCGGAGGCTGGAGGAGGCGAGCGGCCGGCAGCTGGTGTCCCGGGACACCCGGAAGGTGGCGCTGACCGACAACGGCGAGGCGATGACCGGCTTCGCCCGCACCATCCTGGCCGCCAATGACGAGGCGATCTCCTACTTCCGTGGTTCGGCGATGGCCGGCCGGCTGCGGTTCGGGGCGGCCGACGAGCTGGCGCTCAGTGAACTGCCCGGCATCCTGCGCGACTTCCGGCAGCTCTACCCCCGGATCAACCTGGAGCTGACGGTCACCCAGAGCGGGGTGCTCTACCGACGACTGGCCGCCAACCGGCTCGACCTGATCTTCATCAACCAGGAGGCGGGCAGCGATCGCGGTCGACTCGTGCGCAAGGACCGGTTGGCCTGGGTCGGGCTGGAGAACACCCAACTCGACCCGGCCGCCCCGATCCCGCTGATCACCTATCCGGCGCCCAGCTTCAGCCGGTCGGCGGCGATCGAGACCCTCGGCGCGGCCGGCCGGTCCTGGCGGATCACTTGCAACACCCGCGAGATCAACGGGGTGCTGGCGGCCGCCCGGGCCGGGATCGGGATCTGCCTGCTGGCTCAGAGCCGAATTCCCGGCGACCTCCGGGCACTGACCGGACGGTTCGAGTTACCGGAACTGCCCGAGGTCGAGATGGCCCTGCTGGCCAACCCGCTCTCGGCCCGGGAGCCGACCGAGGCGCTGAGCCGGGCGATCCACCAACTGCCCCTCAAACCGATGCGTCCCTGACCCGATCACCAGCCGGCCGAAAGCCGGTTGGGACGGTCGCGGGGACGGGTTACGCTTGGCCCGCTGCGGGCCCGTCGACGGTGCCGGCGGCGGGGTCCGGTGATTCACCCCGACGATCCGGGGCAGCCGACAACGGGGATTCCGGCAGGGTGAACGGTGAAGGGTGACGAAGCGGTGCCAACAGGGAAAGTCAGGTTCTACGACTCCGAGAAGGGGTTCGGATTCCTGAGTAAAACCGAGGGCGGGGACGTCTACGTCCGCGCTGCCGCACTGCCCGACGGGGTCACCAGCCTGAAGGCGGGCCAGAAGGTCGAGTTCGGCGTGGTCGACGGCCGCAAGGGTGAGCAGGCGCTGTCCGTCCGGCTGTTGGAGGCGCCACCGTCGCTGGCGAAGGCCGCGCGCAAGTCGCCGGAGCAGATGGCCGCTATCGTCGAGGACCTGATCAAGATGTTGGACGGGATCAGCAACACCTACCGTCGCGATCGTTACCCGGATGCCAAGATCAGTCCCAAGGTGGCCAGCGTGCTTCGCGCGGTCGCCGACGAGCTCGACGTCTGAGCCGGACCCGGTTGGACCGACCAGAGCCGGACACCGAGCAGGTCCGGACACCGATCAGGTCCGGACACCGATCAGATCCGGACACCGAGCAGGACCCAGGACCCACCGACGAGGACACGACACTGATGGCCAGCCCCGCGCGCAGCAGATCCGACAAACCCGACTCCGTCTGTGCCGAGGCGGTCGACCTCGCCCGGGCGGCGGCCGAGGTCGAAGCCGGCGTGATGGGCGTGGGGGAGTATCTGGGCTGCAGCGCCGAGGGTGAACGGGTGGTCAGCCACCACTTCGCCTGCCCGCATCCCGGCTACGCCGGCTGGCGCTGGTCGGTGATCGTGGCCCGGGCCTCCCGGGCTCGCAAGGCCACCGTGGACGAGGTCGTGCTTCTGCCCGGGGAAGGCTCGTTGCTGTCCTCGGACTGGGTGCCCTGGGCGGAGCGGATCCAGGCCGGCGACGTCCAACCCGGTCTGCTGATGCCCAGCCCGGACGACGACCCGCGGCTGGAACCCGGCTTCACCGGAGGCGAGGACGCGGCCGATGCCGATCCGGCCGAGGCGAGCCAGACCCGCGCCGTGGTCTCCGAGCTCGGGCTGGGGCGCGAACGGGTGCTCGCGCCGTTCGGCCGGGACGCCGCCGCCGAGCGCTGGCTGGCCGGCGACGGTGGTCCGGACAACCCTATGGCCAAGCAGGCGCCCGGCCCGTGTGTGACCTGTGGCTTCTTCCTGCGGGTCCGCGGCGGACTGGGCCGGACGTTCGGGGTCTGCACGAACGCCTACTCGCCGTCCGACGCACGGGTGGTGACCACCGACCACGGCTGCGGCGCACACTCCTCGGTCGCCGTGGAGAACACCGCCACCGAGCTGCCGGCGCCGGTCTGGGACACCATCGAGTGGGACGAGACCGGTTCGCTGTTCGACTGAGCCGACCGCCTACGCTGGCCCGACCGAGCAGATCCGAGCGAGCAGCGAGCATCACGATGGCCCGAGCCAGACGTCAATCCGAGAGCGCCGCCTACCGTTCTGCGGTCGAGGCCTATGTGGCCGCCGGCGCGGACGAATCGGTGCAACGGGTGGTGACGGCCGTCCATCGGCTCTCCAAGCGGCTCGGCCAGTGGTACGACAGCCAGTTGGCCGACCTGAACGTGACGTCCAACGAGTGGTCGGTGCTGAGTGAGCTGGCCCGGGCGCGGGAGGACGCTGCGCTGACCCCGAGCCAGCTGGCCACGGCCACCAACGTCGCCGCCTCCTCGATGACGCATCGGTTGGACCGGCTGGTCGAACGCGGTCTGGTCGACCGGCAGATCGATCCCGAGAACCGGACCCGGGTCCTGGTCCGACTGACCGACGCCGGCTGGCAGCTCTACGCGGCGGCCATCCAGAGTTCCAACCTGGTCGAGGCCGACCTGATCGCCCCGCTGACCGGACGCCAGGTCGACGATCTGGCCCGGTTGCTGGAGAAGCTGATCGACGGACTCGACGAATCGGAGAGCTGAACGTGCGCCCAGGTCAGCAGCGGCGACGTTCGACCACGGCGTCGGGAGAGCCGGTCGAGTACGGCTCACCTCGGGTCGAAGACACCGACGTCACCGTGAGTCGGGTCTACCGCGGCTCGGTCTACGTCCGGGTCAGCACCATCGGGGTGGCCAAGCAGCGTCCGTTCGTCCTCGTCCCGGGCATCGGGGTCTCGTCGAACTACTTCGAGCGACTGGCGCCGAACCTGAACGAGTACGGCCCGGTCTACGCCCTCGACCTGCCCGGCTTCGGCGGCGTCCCGCACGGCGGAGAACGGCTGAGTATCGCCGGGTTCGCCGACCTGGTGGGCGCGGTGATCGACGATCTCGAACTGGACGACCCCGTCCTGGTGGGTCACTCGATGGGCACCCAGGTGGCGGTGGACCTGGCTGCCCGTCGGCCGGAGCTGAGCACGCTGATCCTGATCGGTCCGGTGATCAACGCCGGCGAGCGGCACGTGTTGATCCAGGCCTTCCGATTCCTCACCTCGGCGCTGCACGAACCGGGTCGGGTCAAGTTGCTCGCACTCGGGGCCTATCTGCTCTGCGGCCCGCGCTGGTTCTCCCGGATCCTGCCCGAGATGATGTCCTACCGGATCGAGGACCGGCTGGCGAAGATCCAGGCCGCGACCTTGGTGATCCGCGGCGAGTTCGACGCGAACTGCCCGACCGGGTGGACCGACCGGGTCGCCGACACGCTCTCCCGCTCGGCGGCCTGGGAGATCCCCGGCGCGGCCCACTCGGTGATGTACGCCCATGCTGACGAGGTGTCCCGGCTGTGCGTCGAACACGCCCGGAACCCGGCCGGCCAACGGGGCGACGTCGACGTCCGGCGGCTGCTCACCGACGGCAAGCCCGACCACGAGCCGCCGGCCGACCCCCGCCACCTGGGTCGGGCACTGGCGGGTCGATTCACCGAGTTGCGCGGCATCATCACCGGACGGGACACGCTGATCGCCGAGGGCAAAACCCTGCACGCCGAGGCGATGGAAGACGCCGCAGACGGGAAAACGCCGCGATGAACGACGACGCCGAGGCAGCGGACTAGGACCAGACCTGATCTCGAGCTTTCACAGGTGGTATCCGACGGCTGGGTGCGAGTCTTTTTTTCGGGTCGACCGGTGCCATCACCGTGGCCGACGGCGACCGGCCGCAGATCGGTAGCTAAACTACTTAGCGGTTGTAATTAGCGGTGCTAAGCAATATGCTGTTCGGGTGAGCGTGCGCGAGTTGGTCGAACAGAGCAGCAAGGATCTGCGCAGCGTGCCCGGCCTGGCCGGTGCGCTGCGGCCCGCGGTGCTGCGACTGGCCCGGCGGCTCCGGCAGATGCGCGACGAGACGGTCGAGTTGGGCTCCAACCAGTTGTCGACGATGGGGACGCTGTTCAACCACGGCGACCTCCTGATGGGGGAACTCGCCGAGTACGAGAAGGTCCGACCGCCGTCGATGACCCGGATCGTCAACGGCCTGCACGACCTGGGCTACGTCACCCGGAATCCCGGTCCGACCGATCGCCGACAGTGTCTGGTCTCGTTGACCCGGTCCGGCCGCGAGATGGTGCTGGCCAACCGCCGTCGGCGCGACTCCTGGCTGGCCGTCCGGCTCGCCGAGCTCACTCCCGCCGAACGCGACGTGCTCCGGCACGCCGTAACGATCTTGGAAAAGGTGAATCACGCGTGACTCAGGTGGATACCCACCGTCCGACCAGAACAGCCGAATCGGCCGAACCGACGCCGGAACAGGTCGGTGAGCAGCACCTCGAACTGACCACCGACCGGCCGCGGCTGGCGGCGCAGGCGCTGGAGACCGAAGAGCACGCCACCGCCACCCCAAAGGAAGCCGGCCCGAACGAGGGCGCACCGACGGAGGCCACGCCGACGGCGTCGGGCGGGATGTTCTCGGCGCTGGCCAGTCGCAACTACCGGATCTATCTCGGCGGCTCGATCGTGTCCAACATCGGCACCTGGATGCAACGGGTCGCGCAGGACTGGCTGGTGCTGGAGCTGTCCCACAGCTCGGCTGTCGCCCTGGGCATCACCACCGCGCTGCAGTTCTTGCCGATGCTGTTGCTGACTCCGTACGGCGGGTTGATCGCCGACCGGTTCGACAAGCGGCTCATCCTCAAGTTCACCCAGGCCTGGATGGCGCTGACCGCCGGCCTGCTCGGCATCCTCGCCATCACCGGGGCGGCGCAGACCTGGCAGGTCTTCGTCATCGCCTTCGCCTTCGGGCTGGGCACTGCCTTCGACAACCCGGCCCGTCAGTCCTTCGTCTCCGAAGTCGTCGGTCGGGACAAGCTGACCAACGCGATCGCCCTGAACTCGGCGAACTTCAACGCGGCCCGGATCATCGGCCCGGCTATCGCCGGTCTCGTCATCGCCACCTTCGGCACCGGCTGGGCGATCTTGTCCAACGCGGTCTCCTACCTGGCCTTCATCCTGGCCATCACGGTGATCAACTCCGAGCGGCTGCACCTGGTCACCCCGACCAAGAAGGCCAAGCGGCAATTGCGCGAGGGCTTCGCCTATCTGCGCAGCCGCCGGGATCTGCTCGTGGTGCTCTGCACCGTGTTCTTCGTCGGCACGTTCGGGATGAACTTCCAGATGACCTCGGCCCTGATGGCCCAACAGGTCTTCCACAAGGGCGCCGCTCAGTACGGCATCCTCGGCACCTTCATGGCCGTCGGCTCGCTGCTCGGCGCCCTGCTGGCGGCCCGTCGCAAGAGCCCGCCGCGCGGCCGGTTCATCGTGCTGATGGCCCTGGTCTTTGCGGCGGTGGAGATCGTCGTCGGGACGATGCCGACCTACTGGAGCTACGCGGCGGTACTACCGATCATGGGTCTGGTCTCGCTCTCCACCCTGACCGCGGCGAACGCCTGCGTGCAGATGGGAGTCGAGTCGAGGTTCCGGGGCCGGGTGATGGCCATCTACGCGATGCTGTTGATGGGTGGCACCCCGATCGGCGCCCCGCTGCTCGGCTGGGTCGGGCAGGCCTTCGGTGCCCGCTGGACGCTGATCGGCGGCGGCGGAATCACCCTGATCGGCGTCGCGGTCTCCGCCTTGGTGCTGGCCCGCTCGAACGGGGTCCGGATCAGCAGCCTGGTGCCGCACCGCGAGGTCCGTCCGGAGTGCTGAGCGCTGGATAGAGTTCGGCTGTGAGCCCGGCTGGCGGCGGTCGCCGATGCCCGGAGTCGGGCCGAGGACTACGCCACGGCGTTCGGTACCGAGGTCACCGGGCTGGTCGAGATCTCCGACGTCGAGTCCGCGCCCCGCTTCGCCATGCAGCGCTCCTTCATGGCTTCCGGCGCCGACGAGGGCCAGCCCACCCTGGACCTGGGTCGGCGCGCCGTCCGCACCGGATGGCTGCGTCCCGGCTGACCGCTGTTTCTCGGTGGTAACAGAGTCCCGATAGCCTCGCGCCATGTTCGAAAAGGTCTTGGTGGCCAACCGCGGCGAGATCGCGGTCCGCGCCTTCCGCGCCGCCTACGAGCTCGGCGCCCAAACCGTGGCGGTCTTCCCCTGGGAGGACCGCAACGCCGTGCACCGGATCAAGGCCGACGAGGCCTACCAGATCGGTGAGCGGGGCCACCCGGTGCGGGCCTACCTGGACGTCGCCGGGATCGTCGCGGCCGCGGTCGACTGCGGTGCCGATGCCGTCTATCCCGGGTACGGCTTCCTGAGTGAGAACCCCGATCTGGCTGCGGCCTGCCAGGAGGCAGGAATAGCCTTCATCGGCCCGCCGCCGGACGTCCTCGAACTCGCCGGAAACAAGGTTCGAGCGTTGGGCGCGGCCCGCGGGGCCGGCATCCCGACCTTGGCCTCCACGCCGCCGTCGGCCGACGTGGACGAGCTGCTGGCCGCGGCGGAGAACATCGGTTTCCCGGTCTTCGTCAAGGCCGTCGCGGGCGGTGGCGGCCGCGGCATGCGTCGGGTGGCCGAGCCGGCCCAGCTGAAGGATTCGATCGAGCAGGCGATGCGCGAGGCCGACAGCGCCTTCGGCGACCGAGAAGTGTTCATCGAGCAGGCGGTGGCCCGCCCCCGCCACATCGAGGTCCAGATCCTGGCCGACACCCAGGGCCACGTGATGCACCTGTTCGAGCGGGACTGCTCACTGCAGCGCCGGCACCAGAAGGTGATCGAGCTGGCCCCGGCCCCGAACATCTCCGACGAGCTGCGAGAGGCGTTGACCACCGACGCGGTGAAGTTCGCCACCTCGATCAACTACTCCTGCGCCGGCACGGTGGAGTTCCTGGTCGAGACCGAGGGCGAGCGGGCCGGCGAGCACCACTTCATCGAGATGAATCCCCGGATCCAGGTCGAGCACACGGTCACCGAGGAGATCACCGATGTCGACCTGGTGCAGGCTCAGATGCGGATCGCCAGCGGTGAGTCCCTCGACGACCTCGGCCTGAGCCAGGGGTCGGTCCGGATCCGGGGAGCCGCGCTGCAGTGCCGGATCACCACCGAGGATCCGGCCAACGGTTTCCGTCCCGACACCGGCACCATCACCGCCTACCGTTCGGCCGGCGGCGCGGGCGTCCGACTGGACGGCGGCACCGTGGACACCGGTGTCGAGATCAGCGCCCACTTCGACTCGATGCTGGTCAAGCTGACCTGTCGCGGTCGCGACTTCCCGGCGGCGGTGGCCCGGGCCAAGCGGGCCCTCGCCGAGTTCCGGATCCGCGGTGTCAGCACCAACATCCCGTTCCTGCAGGCCGTGCTGGAGGATCCCGACTTCGTGGCCGGCAACGTGGCCACCGACTTCATCGAGCTCCGGCCCGAACTGCTCAGTGCCCGCACCTCCGGCGACCGCGGCACCAAGCTGCTGCGCTGGTTGGCCGAGGTGACGGTGAACCACCCGAACGGCAAGGCGCCGACCCTGCTCGACCCGGGGGAGAAGCGGCCGCACGGCATCGACCTGTCGAAGCCGTCCCGCACGGCTCGCGGCAGCGGCTGCTCGAGCTCGGGCCGGCCGGATTCGCCGCCGACCTGCGCGGGCGGACCGCGGTGGAGGTCACCGACACCACCTTCCGGGACGCTCACCAGTCGCTGCTCGCCACCCGGGTGCGGACCAAGGACCTGCTCCGGATCGCCCCGTACGTCGGGCGGATGACCCCGGAGCTGTTCAGCGTCGAGTGCTGGGGCGGGGCCACCTACGACGTGGCGCTGCGGTTCCTGAACGAAGACCCGTGGGACCGGCTGGCCGCGCTGCGCTACAACATGCCGGGGCTGGCGCTGCAGATGCTGCTACGCGGCCGGAACACCGTCGGCTACACCCCGTACCCGACCAAGGTGACCACCGCGTTCGTCCAGCAGGCGGCTGAGACGGGGATCGACATCTTCCGGATCTTCGACGCGCTGAACGATGTCGAGCAGATGCGACCGGCGATCGAGGCAGTGCTGGAGACCGGCACCACGGTGGCCGAGGTTGCACTCTGCTACACCTCCGACCTGTCCGACCCGGACGAGAAGATCTACACCCTCGACTACTACCTGCGGATGGCCGAGCAGGTAGTGGAGGCCGGGGCGCACATCATCGCGATCAAGGACATGGCCGGGCTGCTGCGTCCGCCGGCGGCGGCGAAGCTGGTCTCGGCCCTGCGGGAGCGGTTCGACCTGCCGGTGCACCTGCACACCCACGACACCGCGGGCGGTCAGCTGGCCACCCTGATGGCGGCGATCGACGCCGGGGTGGACGCCGTCGATGTGGCCAGCGCGCCGATGTCGGCGACCACCAGCCAACCACCGGCCTCGGCTCTGGTGGCGGCGCTCGAGCACACCGAGCGGGCCACCAGTCTCGATCTGCGCGCGGTGATGGATCTGGAGCCGTACTGGGAGGCGGTCCGGCGGGTCTACAAGCCGTTCGAGTCCGGGCTGCCCAGCCCGACCGGCCGGGTCTATGACCACGAGATCCCCGGCGGCCAGTTGTCCAACCTGCGTCAGCAGGCGATCTCGCTGGGCCTGGGCGAGAAGTTCGAGCAGATCGAGGCGATGTACGCCGCGGCGGACAAGATCGTCGGTCGGCCGACCAAGGTCACGCCGTCCTCGAAGGTGGTCGGAGACCTTGCCCTGCAGTTGGTCGCGGTGGACGCCGATCCGGCCGAGTTCGAGAAGAACCCGCAGAACTTCGACATCCCCGACTCGGTGATCGGATTCCTCAGCGGCGAGCTGGGCGAGCCGGCGGGTGGCTGGCCGGAGCCGTTCCGGAGCAAGGCGCTGCAGGGCCGGAAGGTTCCGGTGCGCGAGGTCGAGCTCGATCCCGAGGACGAGAAGTTGCTGGACGAGGGCGGCCGGACCGCACAGAACACGCTGAACCGGTTGCTGTTCCCGGGCCCGACCAGGAGCTTCGAGGAGGCCCGGGAGACCTACGGCCGGGTCGGTCGGCTGGACACCCTGGACTTCCTCTACGGTCTGCAGCCCGAGGTCGAACACACCGCCCGGATCGGTCGGGGGGTCAGCTTGATCCTCGGCCTGGAGGCGATCGGCAACGCCGACGAGCGCGGTATGCGGACCGTGATGTGCACCCTGAACGGCCAGCTGCGCCCGATCCGGGTCCGTGACGAGTCGATCAAGGTCGACATCAAGGCCGCCGAGCGGGCCGACACCTCCAACCCCGGCCACGTCGCCGCGCCATTCTCCGGGGTGGTCAGCGTGGGAGTCGCCGAAGGCGACGTGGTCGAGGCCGGCCAGAGCGTCGCCACCATCGAGGCGATGAAGATGGAAGCCTCGATCAACGCCCCGAAGGCCGGCACCGTCGCCCGGTTGGCCCTGAGCAAGGTCCAGCAGGTCGAGGGCGGCGACCTGGTCCTGGTCATCGAGTAGCAGGCGTCCGACTCCGCAATCGTGCCGGGTAGTCGCGGCACGATGGCGAACTCCGAGTTATCCACAGGGGTTCTGGTGGCCGAGGCCCTCCTTGGGTGATTGTTGAGGGGTGTATCCGCGACAGCCGGTGCCGCCCGAGCTGCGTCGGCTGGCCCTTCTCCAAGACGGTGTGGTCAGCCGGGCGCAGGTGTTGGGCTGTGGCCTGGGTCGGCACAGCCTGTCCCGACTGATGGAGTCGGGTGGCTGGGAGCCGGTCACCGCCGGTGTCTATCTGCTCGCCCCGCCGCTGACCTGGTCCGGCTCGGCCTGGGCCGGGGTGCTGGTGGGTGGGGAGCAGGCACGGGTGGGCGGCCTGGCTGCGGCTTATCTGCATCGGCTGATCGACGACCCGCCGGACCCCATCATGATCTGGACCGCTGCAGGTCGAGAAGTCCGACGTCAGCAACCGCCGGGCGGCCCCGGCTGGCGGTTTCGGCAGGAGCAGCGTGGCGTGCGATCACCCTCCAGTGGCGCCACTCCGCCCAGAACTGGAGTCGAAGACACTGTTCTCGACCTGGTCTCGACCTCCGACCAGAGCGGAGCTGTCGGTTGGGTGACGAGTGCGGTCCAGCGCCGCCTCACCACACCGGCGCGGATCGAGCGGGCGCTCGCCCGGCGCCTCGCTGTCCGACACCGTGCGCTGATCCAGGCATTGCTGCTCGATGTCGCCGACGGCGCCGAGAGTCCGCTCGAACTCGGTTACCTGCGCGATGTCGAGCGGGCACACGGCCTGCCCGCCGGGCGCCGTCAGGTGCGTCGGGGCCGAAGGGTGGTCGATGTGTTCTACGAGGAGTACGGATTGGTCGTCGAGTTGGACGGTCGCCTCGGACACGTCGGCTCGGGGCGGTTCCGCGACCTGGAGCGCGACAACGCAGCGGCCAGCGACGGTCTGCTCACGTTGCGCTACGGCTGGACCGACGTCAGGGGCCGACCCTGTCTCGTCGCAGTTCAGGCCGGCCAAACCCTCAATCGGCGCGGCTGGTCAGGCATGGTCGGGCAGTGCCGCCGGTGTCGTGGCATCCGACTGGGAGATTTAGCCGGGTAGTCGCGGCACGATTGCGAACTCGAACCGCGCTCGGGTGAGGATGGGGCCGTGCAGATCCCCGAGGCGTTGCGGGTTCCGGAGCGAGTCGACTGGACCGACCGATTGCCGCGGCTGCTCGCCGATCTGATGACGGAGTGGCAACTCAGTGAGGACGGCACGGCGATGGCCGGCAACTGCGCCATCGCGGTGCCAGTGCGGACCGCCGAGCGGGTCCCGGCCGTGCTGAAGGTGACCTGGCCGCACTGGGAGGCCGAGTACGAACACCTCGCGCTGCGGCACTGGAACGGCGACGGCGCGGTGCGGCTGCTGCGGGCCGACCCACGCCGGCTCGCCCTGCTGCTCGAGCGGGCCGACGCCACGCATGAACTGACCGACGTGCCGATCCCGGAGGCGCTCGAGGTGATCACCGGGCTCTACCCGCGGCTACACCGCCCGGCGACACCACAGTTTCGCCGACTGTCCGAGCTGAGTGCCGACTGGGCCGATCGGCTGATGAGGATCCGCACCCATCCGGCGGTGCCGCGCCGGCTGGTCGAGCAGGCGGCCGGGTTGGCCCGGGACTTCGGCACCGACGCCGCCACCGACGGAACACTGGTGCACACCGACCTGCACTACCACAACGTGCTCGCCTCGCTGAGGCCTCCGAGCGCCGATTCCGTGCCCGAGCCGTGGTTGGTGATCGACCCCAAGCCGCTGTCCGGCGACCCGACCTACGAGGTCGCGCCGCTGCTGTGGAACCGGTTGGAGGAGGAGCCGCAGGACCGGCTTCGCGACGCCGTCCTGGATCGGGTCTATCAGGTCGTCGATGCCATGGGCTGGGACGAGGACCGGGTCCGGGACTGGGTGATCGTCCGGCAGCTCTGCAACGTGTTGTGGGAGATCGAGGACGGCGGCCCGCTGGGCGACGGCTGGATCACCGAGTCGATCACCGTGGCCAAGGCCGCCCAACGTTGATCGGCTGGAAAGAGCAGCTCAGCTGTTCCAGAAACCGACCAGGTCCGGCCACGGACGGTCGAGCGACTCGGCCACCGGAGCCCAGTGCGGAAACCCTTCCAGCCAACTGGCCAGCGATCCGACCAGTTCGCGTTGCTCGTCGTCCTGCACCTGTTCGACCGCCGCACGGTAGGCGTCGGCCATCGCCCGCGCCACGTCGTAGCGGTGGAAGCCGACGCAACTCCCGCGCACCGGCAGCAGACTCAGTTGCGCGGGGGTGTTCAGCAGGTGCCGCAGACCGTAGGCCGAGGAGACCTGGCCGCGGGCCAGCGTGAAGTCCAGATCGTCCAACTGCTCGGCCCTGAGCCACAGTCGGGTCGAACCCCAGCAGTTCTCACGGACCAGGGTCTCCAGGGCGCGCCAGGTGGCGGGCACCCGTTCGGCCGGGACGTAGCCGCCCGAGATCAGCACCTCGACGTCGTGCAGCGATGGTTCGTCCGGATCGAGCACCGGGGTGCCGGGCACCCGCTTGAAGATCGGGCCGAGCTTGCTCAGCAGGCTGACGCGCTGCTCGGTCTTGGGCGGCGTGAGAGCCGCTTGCGCCTGGAGTCGCAGTCGTTCTGCGTCTTCGGGCGGCGCGCCGAACATGCCACGGACCTCGTCGATCCCGATGGCGTACAGCCTGAGCACACCCATGTGCTGACAGTAACCCCCCGGGCTGCCCGGCGACCACCACATCGTCCGAGCGACCGCTCTGGTGTCGCGCGGAACGACATTAGGCTGACCGGGTGAATCCCCGGACCCGTCGCCTGATCGTCTCCGGGCTGTTGCTGACCCTGCTGGTGATCGTGATCGTGGCGGCCATCTGGCGAAGGGCCGGCTGAGCTTCGGTGCGCCTCAGGCCTCGGCCGCCCGCTGATCGCGTACCCTCAGCCTGGCCGTGTCCAGCACCGAGTCGGGAAGGCACCAGATCGATGGTCCGAGCAAGGTCGCGCGCTCTGGCCTCGGCGCTTGCCCTCGTCCTGATCGGCTTGGGCAGTGGATCGCTCGCCCACGCCGAGGACAAGGTCGTCTTCACCATTAGAGACAGCCGGATCACCGAGTCCTCCGGATTGACCCGGGACGTGCCCGGCGGCCGCTACTGGACGATCAACGATTCCGGCAATACGGCCCGCGCCTACGCCATCGGCAAGGCCGGCAAGTCCCTGGGCTACCTGGGCTATCGGGCCGAGCCGGTCGACGTCGAGGCGCTCAGCTACTTCAGGGGCAACCTGTACCTGGCCGACATCGGCGACAACAGCCGCAAGCGCGAGACGATCACGGTCTACAAGATCTACAACCCGACGCCGAACGGTCAGACCACCGAATACCAGGCCTACGACTTCACCTACCCCGACGGGCCGCGGGACGCGGAAGCGCTGTTGATCAACTCGGCCGGGCGGATGTTCATCGTGAGCAAGGAGGCCGACGGGGGCATCTACGAGGCACCGGAGTACCCGTCGCGGTTGCGGTCGAACCGGTTGAAGAGGATCCATGACGCGCCGTCGTTCGTCACCGACGGACAGTTTCTGCCCGACGGCGACATCGCCCTCCGGACCTACGTCTCGGTTCAGATTCTCGACCCCAAGACCTACAAGGTGATCGCCCAGGCGCCGACGCCGGCCCAACCGCAGGGCGAGTCACTGACGGCCGATCTCGCCGGCGACGCCCTGCTGGTGGGCAGCGAGGGCAAGAACCAGCCGGTCTATTCGATGGCCATCCCGACCACGGTCCAGAAAGCGCCGGCTGCGGCTGCCACCCCCGGCACCCCGAAGGCGACGCCGAGCACCGCGGGTGGTTCCGACTCGACCGGCGACGGCACCGACGACACCGCCAGCGACCACAGCACGCTCTACACGTTGCTGGTCGCCGGCGCCCTCGCGGTGGTCGCCGGCCTGGTCACCTTCGGGGTGCGCGGTCGAGATGGGCAGTCGAGGGGCTAGTCGCCGAGCCGCGGCAACAGCCAGTCGATGCAGGCGCAGAGGGCGCTGACGTCGTCCGGCTCGATGGTCGGGAACATGCCGATCCGCAACTGGTTGCGGCCGAGCTTGCGGTAGGGCTCGGTGTCGACCACTCCGTTGGACCGCAGCGCCGCCGCCAGTGCCGCGGCGTCGACGCTGTCGGCGAAGTCGATGGTGCCGACCACCGGCGATTGCTCGGCGACCGCGCCGACGAACGGGGTGGCCAGTGCGTTCGCCTCGGCCCAGCCGTAGAGCCGTCGGGCCGACTCGGCCGAACGGCCGGCGGCGAAGTCCAGGCCGCCGGAGCCGTTCAACCAGTCCAGCTGGTCGGCCAGCAACACCAGAGTGGCGATGGCCGGCGTGTTCAGCGTCTGGTTCTGCCGCGAGTTCTGCACCGCCAGCTGCAGGCTCAGGCTCTGCGGGATCCACCGGTCGGAGCCGGCAATCCGGTCCACCCGCTCCAGCGCGGCGGGAGAGCACAGCGCCAGCCACAGGCCGCCCTCGGAGCCGAGACTCTTCTGCGGCGCGAAGTAGTAGACGTCGGTCTGACCGACATCGACGGCGACACCGCCGGCCGCCGAGGTGCCGTCGATCACCACCAGGGCACCCGGGTCGGCGCCGTCGATCCGCCGGACCGGCGCGATCGCCCCGGTCGAGGTCTCGTTGTGCGCCCAGGCGTAGACGTCGGCACCGGCCACCGCCTCCGGAATGATCATGCTGCCCACCGGCGCGGTCAGGATCGACGGCTCGTCCAGGTGTGGCGCGGCCTGGGCGGCGGCGGCGAACTTTGCCGAGAACTCCCCGAAGCTGGCGTGCGCGCTGCGCCGTTCGATTACCGAGCTCACGGCGATGTCCCAGAACGTGGTGGAGCCGCCGTTGCCCAACACCACCTCGTAGCCGTCCGGGACGCTGAACAGCTCGGCCAGCCCGGCCTGCACCCGGCTGACCAGATTCCGGACCGGAGCCTGCCGGTGCGAGGTACCCAACAGCGGGCTGGCGGCCAGCGCGGTCATCGCGTCGGGCCGGATCTTGGCCGGGCCGCAGCCGAACCTGCCGTCCACGGGCAACAGGGCGGCGGGGATCTGCGGAGCACTCACCAACCGATTGTTTCACTGCTGAGCGACGCTTCAACCTACGTCTCCGTGCGCGGCCGGAGCCGTTACGTCAGACTGGAGCGGTGAGTCACGATCTTGCCGCCGAACGGGTGGACTATCGCGCTGGCCAGCTGCGGGAGTCCGACGTGCCCGCCGATCCGTACGCGCTGTTCGGTCGCTGGCTGGACGACGCGTTCGCGGCCAAGGAACGCGGGGTGTTGCCCGAACCCACCGCGATGGTGCTGGCCACCAGCGACGCGGGCCGGCCGAGTGCCCGGACGGTGCTGCTCAAGGCCGCGGACGCCGCCGGCTTCGTCTTCTACACCAACTACGACTCGCGGAAGGGGCGCGAGCTGGCGCTCGATCCGCAGGTCGCGTTGCACTTCGGCTGGTACCCGCTACAGCGCCAGGTCCGGATCGAGGGGCTGGCTGAGCCGACCTCGGCGGAGGACTCCGACGCCTACTTCGCCACCCGGCCGCGGGGCTCCCAACTCGGTGCCTGGGCCTCGGCGCAGTCCTCGACGGTCGGGTCGGCGGAAGAACTTGCCGACACCTACGCCGCCGCCGAGGCTCGTTTCGAGGGCACCGAGGTGCCCCGCCCGGAACGCTGGGGCGGCTTTCGTGTGGTTCCGCAGACGATCGAGTTCTGGCAGGGCCAGCCGAGTCGGATGCACGACCGGTTCGTCTACACCCGAAGCGCGGAGGGCTGGGGAGTCAGCCGGCTGGCTCCCTGAGTTTCGCGGATCCGGCCTGCCTGATCCGGCTGGTCACCTGTCTGGGAGGCGGGTTCAGCCGGCCTCGGCGTTGAGTCGGATCTGGACCGCGAGCGCCTGGCCGGCGAAATCCTGCAACACCCGCAACCTCGGATCGGTCGTGGGCAGGACGTCGTCGGCGAGCAGCGGACGCAGCGACGCCAGCCGCGGGTCGGTGAGAACCTGCTCGACCGCCGGGCGGTGGCCGCCGGTGACCAGCGCGTCCAGTTCAGCCCGTTCGGGCAGCAACAGCTGGAGGCACACCTCGGCGGCCCGGTCGGCCGACTGCTGCGCCTGGTTGGCCCGGCGGCGGGCGTAGCGCTGCTGCGACCAGCCACCGGCCTTGGTGTTGCCCTGGACGTAACTGGATCCCACCTTGGAACGGATCAGGGTTTCGCCGACGAAGATGCCGACCGCCCAGCCGCCCTTACGGGCCAGCAGGACGCCGATCCGTCGGTCCCGTCGGACGTGGTCCAGCAGGGCGTCCGTGACGTCCGCCGACGACGCCCGGGCGTTGACCGAGAGCACCAAGGGAGCGAACGGCACCAGGATCTCGGCCCGGGCGCCGTCCGCGGCGGTCAACTCGACCAGCTCGGCGGTCGCGTCGACCCGCAAGCCGGGATGCCGGGCGGCGAACCGGGACAGCCAGCCGGCCAACCGTTCCCGGGGGACGCGCACCCGACGCTCGACGTCCATCGGTCCCGTCGTGCCCGCGCTGGCGTCGCTCGGCATCTGCATCCTGAGGATTCGGTTCCGGACATGGACGAACCCGCGAGCTTTCGATGCCGTCCCCGGCTCTCGCCGGCCTCCGCAGGAGGTGGTATCGGGCATCGGCCGGATGGACTACTCCGGCGCTCGCGGGTTCGGGTGTTGGCGTTGAATTCGCCGGCCGCTAGGACCGGTCCGCCATGGATCTGCTCGGATTCGACCTCGGTGGTCGCTCGAGCAGGGTCAGACCGGACGGCTAGCTCGCCGCCACCTCACTCGTCCGTATGTCATACATGTATCGGACCACCTCCTTTCCGTGTGGATCAAAGGTAGGTCGCGGCTCCGGCCCGGTCAATGGTTTTTCGTGTGGTTTTGCCGGGCCCGCCGCGGCGGTGGACCAGACCACTCGCGGCAGGGCCTCAGCTCGGGTCGTACTGTCCAGCACATGACTGAGGTAGGACAGGTTCCGCTGGCGGGGGACGGTGCGATGGTCTGCGCCGTCGACGTCGGCGGGACGTTCACCAAGCTGGCCCTGGTCGACCGGGCGGGGGAGATCCGGACCGAGACCCGGGTGGCCACCTATCTGTCGTCCTCCGAGCAGGGGGACGACGGTCGCGGCACTGCGGACTGGCTGGCCGAGACGATCCGGACCTTCGCCGCGGAGCAGTTGCCGTCCTGGCCGGGATCGCGGCTGGCCGGTTTCGGCGTGGTGGTGCCGGGCATCGTCGCCGACGGCGTGGCGGTCGCGGCCGCGAACCTCGGCTGGTACGGGATGCCGCTGGCCCGGATCATCAGCGACGCGCTGCAACTGCCCGGCGGCGTCGACCACGACGTCCGCTCGGCGGGCCGGGCGGAGTGGCAGCTCGGCGCCGGCCGCGGGGTGCAGAACCTGATGTTCGTGCCGCTCGGGACCGGGATCGCCGCTGCCCTGGTGGTCGACGGCCGGCTGCTGCGGGCCGAGGGATACGCCGGCGAACTCGGGCACATCCAGGTGCCGAGTTCCGGTGACGTCCGCTGCGCCTGCGGCGGGATCGGCTGTCTGGAGATCGTCGCCTCGGCCGCCGGGGTGTCGCGGACGTTCGCCCGGCTGACCGGGCGGAGTCTGACCACGCCCGCCGAGCAGATCGCCGGGCTGGCCCGTTCCGGAGCGCCGGCCGCGGTCAAGTCCTTCACGATCGCCGGCACCGCACTGGCCGAGGCCCTGCTGATCAGCCTGACGCTGCTCGGGCCCGAGGTGATCATCATCGGCGGCGGCCTGTCCGGGGCCTCCGACCTGATCTTCCCGGTGGTCGAGGACGTACTGACCCAGCGGATCCGTTTCCAGCGACGACCCCGGCTGGCCACCGCCCGATTCGGCAGCCGGGCCGGCCTGCTCGGCGCCGCCCTCGTCGCCGGTGACCAACTCGCCGGTGACCAACTCGCCGGTGACCAACTCGCTGGTGACCACTTCGCCGAGGGGGCCCGACGATGAGCACGCAGATCCGGATCAGGGCCGACAAGGTGGTGGCCGGGCCGGCCGTGTTGGAACACGCCGTGGTCACCGTCGAGGACGGTCTGATCACCGAGGTCAGCACCGGTCAGGGACTGGCTCCGGACACCCGGCCCGTCGACCAACCGGTCGACGTCGACCACCACGGCTGGCTGGTTCCCGGGTTCGTCGACACCCACGTCCACGGTGGCGGGGGTGCCGCCTACACCAGCACGGAGCCGGCCGACGTCGAGCGGGCGATCGCCTTCTTCCAAGGCCACGGCACCACCTCGACATTCGCCAGCCTGGTCACCGCTGAGCCGGAGCGGCTGCTGGCACAGATCGGCCTGCTGGCTCCGCTGGTCCGCTCCGGCGAGCTGGCCGGGATCCACCTGGAGGGGCCGTTCCTCTCCCCGAAACGACGTGGCGCCCACGAGCCGTCGCTCCTGATCCCGCCCGACCCGGCGCTGATCGAACGACTCCTGGCCGCCGGCGAAGGCACGATCAGGATGATCACCATCGCCCCCGAGCTTCCTGGCGGACTGGACGCCGTCCACCAGATCGTCGCCGCCGGGGTGACCGTGGCGATCGGACACACCGACGGCGACGCCTCGACCACCGCCGCCGCTCTGGACGCCGGCGCCCGGGTGGCCACCCATCTGTTCAACGCGATGCCGTCGATCCATCACCGGGCGCCCGGTCCGGTGCCGGGCCTGCTGACCGATCCCCGGGTGCTGATCGAGCTGATCTGCGACGGCGTCCACCTCGATCCGGACGTGATCCGGATGGCGGTCGCCGCCGCCGGTCCGGAGCGGGTCGCCCTGGTCACCGACGCGATGATCGCCACCGGGATGTCCGACGGCCGGTATCGGCTCGGCGGGTTGGAGGTGGTGGTCAGCGACGGGGTGGCCCGGCTGGCCACCGACGACGACACCCCGGGTTCGATCGCCGGCTCCACCCTGACCATGGCGGCCGCGCTGGCTCTGGTCGTCGACCGGGTCGGGGTCGCCCTGCCGGACGCCGTACAGATGGCGGCGACCACGCCGGCGCGCTGGCACGGCCTGGACGACGTCGGCGAGATCGCTCCCGGTCGCCGGGCCGATCTGGTGTTGCTGGACGATCGTGGTCAGCGGCAGCGGGTGATGCGTCGCGGTTGCTGGCTGGCTGCTCCCGACGAGGCAAACCAGTACGAGACGAACGGCCAGACGAAGGGACGGATCTGATGGCGCTGGCTCGACTGACCGAGGTGCTCGAGGCCGCCGAACGCGCCGGTCGCGCGGTCGGTGCGTTCAACGTGATCAGCATCGAACACGCCGAGGCGCTGGTCACGGGCGCCGAACAGGCCGGGTCCGCGGTCATCCTGCAGATCTCGGAGAACGCCGTCCGCTACCACCGGGCCCTCGCCCCGATCGGGTTGGCCACCCTGGCCATCGGCCGGGCCGCGGCCGTCCCGGTGGTGGTCCATCTCGATCACGCGGTCTCGGCGGACCTGGTCGACGAGGCGGTCGAGCTGGGATTCGGTTCGGCGATGTTCGACGCCTCGAAGCTGGATTACCGGGCCAACGTGGCCGCCACCGCCGACGTCGTCCGGCGCTGCCATGCGGCCGGGGTTGACGTCGAGGCCGAGCTCGGTGAGGTCGGCGGCAAGGACGGCGTGCATGCCCCCGGGGCGCGGACCCAGCCGGGTGAGGCGGTCCGGTTCGCCGAGGCGACCGCGGTGGACGCGTTGGCGGTCGCGGTCGGCAGCTCGCACGCGATGACCGAACGAACGGCCGAACTCGATCTCGAACTGATCGCCGAGTTGCAGGAGGCCCTGGACATTCCTCTGGTGCTGCACGGCTCGTCCGGGGTACCGGACGACGAACTCGACCGGGCCGTCACCGCCGGGATGCGGAAGATCAACATCGGCACCCACCTGAACGTGGTGTTCACCGGCGAGGTGCGCGCCCGGCTCGCCGCCGACGAGAAACTGGTCGACACCCGGAAGTACCTCGGCCCGGCCCGCGACGTCCTCGCCGACGAGGTGACCCGGCTGCTCCGGCTACTCGCCTGACCCTCCGCTTCGTCTTCGTTCCCGCTCTCACCCCGCTCGGCTCACCGGCCCTTGACCTGGGCGTAGCGGTCCAGGGCCTCCTGGCGTTCGGCCTTATGGTCAACGATCGGCTCCGGATAGCCCTCCGGCTGCCCGTCGGGACTGGTCCACGGCTCGTGGACGTATTTCGTCGGGACGTTGGTGAGTTCGGGCACCCAGCGGCGGATGTAGACGCCGTCGGGGTCGAACTTCGATCCCTGGGAGATCGGATTGAAGATCCGGAAGTAGGGCGCGGCGTCCATTCCGCAGCCGGCCACCCATTGCCAGTTCAGTTGGTTCTGGCTGATGTCGCCGTCCCGGAGCCGCTCCATGAACCAGTCCGCGCCGAGCCACCAGCCCAGATGCAGGTCTTTGGTCAGGAAAGAGGCCACGACCAGCCGGACCCGATTGTGCATCCACCCCTCGTCCAGCAGCTGGCGCATCCCGGCGTCGACCAGCGGGAAGCCCGTCCTGCCCTGTTTCCACGCCTCCAGCCGGTTTTCGGCCTCGGTCGAACTGTTCGGATCCTCGGTCGGCATGGCCTTGAACTCGGCCCGGATCGGGGCCCGGGTGGCGTCCGGTCGTCGATAGAGCACGTCGGCGAAGAAGTCCCGCCAGGCCAGCTGGCGGGCCAGCGCCGCCGCCCCTTTGGAGTACCGGGCGCCGGACAGCAGGGGAGCCAGGTCGGCCAGCAGCGTCCGTGGGTGCAGCTGGCCCCAGCGCAACGGGATCGACATCCGCGAGGTCGCGTCCACCCCGGGTAGGTCGTGGTGGTCGGCGTAACCGGTGACCCCGTCGGCGCCGGCGTCCAGATAGCTCTGCCAGGCCGCCCGGGCCGCGGTCTCGCCGGCGGCCGCGGTCAGCCCGGGATCACCCTCGGCCAGCGGTTCGCGGCCGGGCGCCTCGACCCAGTCGACCTCGGCGATCGCCACGTCCGGTGCCGGGGCGTGGGTGCCGTGCGCCGCCCAGGCACGATGGAAGGGGGTGAAGACCTGGAACGGCTGATCGCTCTGGGTGCGCAGCGTGCCGGGAGCCACCGCGTACGGCGAACCGGTGGCCACCAGCTCGATCTCGCGCTCGGCCAGGGCGCCCCCCACTCGCTGGTCGCGGCGTCGCCCGTACGGCCCGAAGTCGGCGCTGATGTGCACGCTGTCGGCGCCGATCGCCGTCGCGATCTCCGGGACCACCACCGCCGGCTTGCCCCGGCGGACGCTCAGCCCGGGACCACCGCCGCTGCGCAGATCGGCGTCCAGGGCCCGGAGGCTCGCCTGCAGCCAGACCGAGCGGACCGGGCCGGCCGTGGCCAGCAGCGCAGGATCCAGGACGAAGAGGGGCAGCACCGCGTCGCCACGGTCGATGGCCGCGTGCAGGGCCGGGTTGTCACCCAGCCGGAAGTCGCGGCGCAGCCACCAGACGGTGGGTTTGCTCGGCTCGGCCATGCTCTAATCTTGCACCGGGCACTGACACTGCCCGTCAGCGTCACCTCCGAGGAATTCCCGAGGGTCGAGAGTCGACGGTGACGGCTGCGGACCCGAACCAGACGACTCGCCGGCGGGAGGTGACGGACATGAGTGAACTGATCGACACCACGGAGATGTATCTGCGGACGGTCTTCGAGCTGGAAGAGGAAGGCATCGTCCCGCTCCGCGCCCGGATCGCCGAGCGGCTCCACCACAGCGGCCCGACCGTCTCCCAGACCGTGGCCCGGATGGAGCGGGACGGTCTGGTCACCGTGCTGAACGACCGGCACCTGGAACTCACCGACGAGGGCCGGACCCGGGCGACCCGGGTGATGCGTAAGCACCGGCTGGCCGAGCGGCTGTTGATCGACGTGATCGGACTCGACTGGGCGCTGGTGCACGAAGAGGCCTGTCGCTGGGAACACGTGATCTCCGAGGACGTCGAGCGTCGGCTGGTGACCCTGCTGGACACCCCGAACGAGTCGCCGTACGGCAATCCGATCCCCGGCATGAACGAGCTGGGCGTCAGCCAGGCTGCCGGAGTGTTCCGGGACGGCAACGAGATGCTCAGCGATCTGCTTGACGGCTCCGCCGCCCAGGGTGAGATCCGGGTGGTGATCCGCCGGATGAGCGAGGAGATCCAGAAGGACGTCGAGATGATGTCCACCCTCCGCGCTGCCGGTATCCGGCCCGGCGCCGAGGTCAGCGCGGGGGCCGGCGGGCTGGGTGTCCGGCTAGCCACCGCCGACCAGCCGGCGTGCGAGATCGATCACGAGGCCTCCACCCACCTGTTCGTCACCCGGGCCTGAGCCCGGGTCTGACCCCGTACCTCCATGGTCGACTCGCCGGTGCGCTGATGGCCGGTCTGGACGCGGTCCACGACCTTCTCGCCGCGCACTGGTACGACGCCGCGGCGGAGACGCTGGACCGACTGGTGCCGCAGTACGGGGCCCCGGTCGAGCTGGTCGAGGCCGCCCGGCTGGCCCGGATCACCCGGCGCGCGCTCGATCTCGACGCGGAGGACTTCGCCGGTCTGGCCGGCGGCTTCGCTGCGGACTGGGCCGCCCGGCTGGCCGCATCGGCCTTCCCGATCGAGCCGCGCGACCCGGCCCGCGGGGCACTGGGTTCGATGGTCAGCCTGTTCGAGCTGATGCTGGAGGTGATCGATCTGCGGGCGGCCCGGAACGAGCCGTTGCAGGTCGTCCTGACCGCCCACCTGATCGGTGAGTACCTGCCCCAGCTGGCCTGGGAGTCCACTCTCGGACACGGCGGCGACCCGCTGCAGCTCGAGCCGCTGGTGCGCGACAGCCGGTGGGGCAGCGACGATCCCGACTGTCCGCACCCGGCCCCCTTGCGCAGCGCCGCGCACCGCACCCTGAACGCCTGCAGTGGCGATCTCGCCGGCTACACCGCCTATCTCAACCGGTTCCACTCCCGTCAGGGCCACGCGCTCGCGGTCTGCGCGCTGAACCACCAGACCACCGCGGTCGGCGCCCGGCCGGACGTCGGCACCAGCTGTCCGAATCCGTGCGCCTTCGCTCTGCGCGGCTCGATCGAGGAGCGACGCAGCCTGGACGCCCGCGTCCGGCTGGCGCTGATCTACCTGGAGTCTCCGCTGGTCGCGTTGCGGCACCACGCGCCCGCCGGGCACTTCTTCGGGGTACCGTCGGCTGCGGAGATCTCGACCGGCTGGTTGGAGACCTGGGCTCGGCTCACCAAGGCCTGGCCGGACGGGGAGAATCCGTTGCTCGACCCGGAACGGTCCGTGCAGGTCGCGCCGGACGAGGTCCTTCCCGGTCTTTCCTCGGTGGTCTCGGCCGTCGCGGATGCTCCGATCGGGCCGGGTCGGGTGATCCGCGACATGTCCGACCAGATCAGCCGCTCCCTGGACAACTGGGCCTCGAAGGTCGCAGACGAGAGCCAGACCACCCAGAACCGTGCTGGTGAGAACCTGATCGCCAGACCGTAACGGCGGGAATGTGATGACGAGGGGTTATGACGAGGGTTGAACTCGATGGCTGAGGACATGTTCGACTGGCCCGCCTACCTGGCCGATTTCCACTCCCGGCGAGCCGGGGTGGCCGAGGCGGTGTTGTCGCGATCGCTGGCCGGCGACCACTCGCCCTACCGATGGTTGGCCCGGGCGGTCTCGACCGGGGCGCAGCGGGTGGTCGACGTCGCCTGCGGTTCCGGCCCGATGTCGCGCGAGCTGGCTCATCCCGGCCGCACCGTGGTCGGCATCGACCTGTCCGCCGCCGAGCTCGGTCTGGCCGCCGGGCGGGGCCCGGGGCCGTGGCTGCGGGCCGACGCCCACGCGCTGCCGCTGGCCGACGACTCGGTCGATGCGGTCACCTCCTCGATGGGACTCGTCGTGGTGCGGCCCCTGACCGAAGTGCTGTCCGAGATCGCCCGGGTGCTGAAGCCCGGCGGGGTGCTGGCGGCGATCGCCCCCGCAGTTCGTCCGCTCTCGGCCCGCGACGTCCGGTTGCTGAGTCGACTCACCGGGATCCTGCGCGCCAAACCGCAGTTCCCGGGTCCGGTCGAACTGACCGGCTTCGCCAAAACGCTGGCGCTGCACGGCCTGCAGAAGGTCGAGGACGCCCGCGAGCGCTACAGCTTCACCGTCTCCTCCCGGGCGGACGCCGAGCTGATGTTGTCGGCGCTGTATCTGCCGCAGACCCGGGGCTCGCGGATCGAGGCGGCGGTCGAACATCTGGAGGCCCGGGTCGCCGAGCGTGGTCCGCTCGAGGTCGCCATCCCGATCCGTCGGCTGGTCGCCATCAAGTGATCCGGCGCCACCGTTCGTGGATGCGTCCCCAGCTGCCCTGGCCGGGGTGACCGACGCCGACGCCGAGATGCTGAAGTCCGCGCTCGGCATCAAGACCGTCCGCGACCTCGGGGCCAACAGGCACTTCGCCTTTGCCGGTGTGCTGGTCGCGCTGGAAAAGAAGCTGATCTCGTGGTCGGGCCGCAACGATTTCGCGGACCGACCAGGGTCCTCCGGCGGGGAACCGATTGGGAATAGCCCTCCTGGGGGCGACGTTGTGACCAGTGCACCGTCCGGTGCCTCAACGAGACCACTCGCTAGCCCATCGAGGGAGCTTTACGCCATGGCAACCGTCAACATCACCGCGGACACGTTCGAGAAGACGATCGTCGACAACGACATCGTGCTGATCGACTTCTGGGCCGACTGGTGCGGCCCGTGCAAGCGTTTTGCCCCGATCTTCGACAAGACCTCTGACGAGCACGGCGACGTGGTGTTCGCCAAGCTGGACACCGACGCCAACCAGGAGTTGGCCACCAGCCTCGGCATCGAGGGCATTCCGACGCTGATGGCTTTCCGCGAGGGCGTTCTGGTGTTCAACCAGGCCGGAGCGCTGCCGGGCCCGCAGTTGCAGGAGGTCGTCACCGCGGTGAAGGGCCTTGACATGGACGAGGTGCACGCCCAGGTGGAGAAGTTGAAGGAAGAGCACCCGGAGGCCTGATCTCTTCATCTCCGATTCGTTGCGCGACCGGGGCCGTGTCGGACGTCCGTTTAGGATGTCTGACTGCGGCCCTCGTAGCTCAGGGGATAGAGCAACCGCCTCCTAAGCGGTTGGTCACAGGTTCGAATCCTGTCGAGGGCGCTGATACAACACAGCCCAGCCGAACGCCGGCAACTGATCCGCTCGGTCGCCGCGGAAACCTTCCGAGGCGTCGAGCGGCTCGAACTCACCGTCCGGCAGTTCGAGTGAGGCGGCCTTGCCGGACAGGTTCAGCAGCAGCAGCAGCCGATCGTCGCCGGCGCGACTGATCGCAGTCAGCGCCAACTGCTCATTGGTGAGGGTGCCGACCTCGATCCGGGCGTCGACCAGCCACGGGTACCGACGACGGAGGCTGATCATTCTCCGATAAGCCGGATAGGCACCGACATCGGCGGGTTCGAGGGCGGCCGGAGCGGACGGGAACTGCGGCCGGATCGCGTCGTCACCGCCGAAGCGCTCCTCCTTCACCGCCCGCAGGCCGAGTTCGTCGCCGTAGTAGATGCTCGGCACCCCCGGCAACAGGAACAGCAGCGCCACCGCGTGCGGGATGAGGCGCACGTCGTCGATCTGGCTGGCCAACCGAGTCACGTCGTGGTTGCCGAGGAACGTCATCGGCACGAAAGACTGCAGCAGTTGCTGATGTCGCTCGAGCGTCCAGTTCAACTCGAAGAAGTTGTGCTCCTTCAGCGATGACCAGGTCGACTTCCACAGCTCGTACTGGGTGATCGAGTCGAGTCCGGACTCCGCGACGTAGTCGGCGTAGTCGCCGTGGATCATCTCGCCGACGAACCAGGCGTCTCGATGCCGGTCCCGGACCCGGGGCAGGACTGCGGCCCAGAAACCGGGCGGGACGGCGTATGCCGCATCGAGCCGCCAGCCGTCAGCGCCTCGGTCCAACCAGAAGTTCATCACCTCGACCACGTAGTCGACCACTGCAGCGTGATCGTGGTTGAGGACGACGAGTTGATCATGACCCTCGAAGCTCTCGGCCCGGAGCAGGTCACCGTCCCGCTCGAGCCGGAACCACCGCGCGGACTCCGATTCCGGACCGTCGACCAGAGCTTGGCGAAAGCGCGGGTGGCTACGACCGACGTGGTTGAACACCCCGTCCAGCAGTACCCGGATGCCCCGTGCGTGCGCCGCGGAGATGAGAGCGTCGACGTCGTCCAGATCGCCCAGCCGCGGGTCCACCGCGAAGTGGTCGATGGTGTCGTAACCATGACTCTCCGAGCTGAAGATCGGCCCGAGCGCGAGACCGTTGGCGCCGAGTTCGAGCAGGTAGTCCAGCCACGCCTCACCGGGCAGCCGGTGCCGGATCCCACCGTCGGTGATCTGCTGCGGTTCGGCCCCGCCGAAGCCGAGCGGATAGACGTGCCACCAGATGACGGTCTCGGGCCAGGACATCCGACGAACTTAACGCACGGGCCGGGCCTGCGCCTGCGGACCACGCGCGGCCCGGCCGTTGGCCCGCCCGCCGTTAGACTCCGCCCGTGGAGCAGCAGCCGACACGACCCCTCCCCGGTTTCGGTGTGCTCTGGTTGGTCGTCGGGCTGGGCATGGTGGTGGTTCCCGTCTGGTTGGCGGCGACGAGGCTGGGACCGGTGTTGGCCGGGAACCCGGTGATGATCGCCGTGGCGTTCGGCAGTCTGGTGTTCGGAGTGCTGGCCGTCATCCTCGGCGCGGTCGCCGTGATCGACTGGGCCACCGGGTCGTCCCGGTCAGGTCGGTCAGGTCGGTCAGGTCGGGCACGTGCCGGGCAAACGATGCGGGAATCGACCCGGCAAACGGCGCGGGAATCCGACCGCGGATCAGGTCGCGGGTCGGGTGGAGGCGTGCGGCGGGTCGGGCGCATCGCCTCGGTGCCCGCGCTCGTCCTGTGTATCGCCGCTGTCCTGCTGCTGGGCTACAGCCGGCCGCTGGGGGCTGACGCGACCGCACGGCAAGCCATGCAGACCCGGTCGACGGTGGCGGTGAACGAGCGCCTGACCTCCTTCGACCTGGAGCCCACCCGGCAGAACAGCCGGGGCCAGGCGATCCCGGTGACGACCGGCCTGGTCTTCTATCCCGGCGCCAAGGTGGATGCCCGCGCCTACGCCGCGCTGCTGCGTCCGTTGGCCGAGGCCGGCTATCTGGTGGTGGTGCTGAAGGAGCCGTTCGGGTTGGCGCTGCTGGATCCGTCACAGGCTGAGAGCATCCCCGAGCTCCATCCCGAGATCACCCGCTGGGCGGTCGGCGGGCACTCACTCGGCGGCGTCGCGGCGGCCGGGGTCGCCGATTCGGACCGCGACTTCTCCGGGTTGCTGCTCTACGCCTCCGAGCCGGCCTCGAAGATGGATCGGGTGAATCTCAAGGTGCTGTCGATCTCCGGGTCGAACGACGGCTTGGAGACCCCGGCCAAGATCCAGGCCAGCAGGTCCGACCTGCCACCCGGCTCGTCCTTCGTGGTGATTCGCGGTGGCGTGCACGCCTATTTCGGCGACTACGGCGTCCAGCGGGGCGACGGGACGCCGGCCGTCGCTCGTTCGGCGGCGCAGGCGCAGACCGTGACGGCGACCCGACAGTTCCTGGCCGGACTGTCGGCGCCGGCCGGAGCCGGTCACGCCGCATCGCCGTCCCCGACCCCGACCCCGACCCCGACCCCCCCGCTGAGCTCGACCCCGCCGAGCTCGACCCTGCCGAGCTCGACCCACCGAGGCCGACCACTCAAGCCCACGTGGGCTCGGCCCCTCTACGATCGAACGCATGAGTGACCAGGGACTCCAGCAGGCGCAGGACAAGATGCGGGCCGCGGGCGTGGCGTCCGAGGCGATCGACGTGTTCAGCCACTATTACCGCGAGCTCGAATCGGGAGCCACCGGGATGATTCCCGAGGACGCCATCGACCCGGTGGCCGACCCGCCGCTGATCGACGACGCCGAGTTCAGCGAAGACGAGCAACGGGCCGCGTTCGGCAAGACGGTCATCATCAAGCTCAACGGCGGTCTCGGCACCTCGATGGGGATGGACAAAGCCAAGTCGCTGCTCCCGGTCCGGGACGGCCACAGCTTCCTCGATCTGATCGTCGAGCAGGTCCGGGCCGCACGCAAGCAACACGACGTGGCCCTGCCGTTGGTCTTCATGGACAGCTTCCGGACCAGCAAGGACACGCTGTCCGCGTTGAGCCGATACGAGGACCTCGGCGTCGAAGGACTCGACCTGGACTTCCTGCAGAACCAGGAACCGAAGCTGCTGGCCGAGGATCTGACCCCGGTCGAGTGGCCGGCGGATCCTAGTCTGGAATGGTGCCCGCCGGGCCATGGCGACCTCTACACCGCGCTATCGGCCTCCGGCGTGCTGGACCGGATGCTCGGGCTCGGTTACCGCTACGCCTCGGTGTCGAACTCCGACAACCTCGGTGCGGCGCCGAACGCCAAGATCGCCGCCTGGTTCGCGGCCAGCGGAGCCCCGTACGCGGCCGAGCTGTGTCGCCGGACCCCGGCCGACCTCAAGGGCGGTCACCTGGCCATCCGCAAGTCCGACGGACGGCTGATCCAGCGCGAGACGGCGCAGACGCCGAAGGAGGACATGCACTACTTCACCGACGAGAGCCGGCACCCGTACTTCCACACCAACAACCTCTGGTTCGATCTGGAGGTGTTGGCCGCCACCCTCAAGGAGAAGCATTCGGTCCTCGGTTTGCCGCTGATCAGGAACGAGAAGACCGTGGACCCGGCCGATCCTTCTTCGCCCGCGGTGATCCAGCTGGAGAGTGCGATGGGCGCCGCAGTCGCGGTGTTCCCGGGAGCGCTCGCCCTGGGCGTCGGCCGGGATCGGTTCCTGCCGGTAAAGACCACCAACGATCTGCTGTTGCTGCGATCCGACGTCTACGACGTCGGGGCCGACGGGACGCTGTCGAAGATGGCCGACCCGGTCCCGTTGGTCGATCTGGATCCGGCTCACTTCAAGACGATCGGCGCCTTCCAGCAACGGTTCGCCGACGGTGCTCCGTCGTTGAAGAAGGCGTCCAGCCTCACCGTCAAGGGGGACTGGACCTTCGAGTCCGGGGTCGTGGTCGAGGGCGCAGCCGAACTGGAGGACATGGGATCACCCCAGATCGTCGCCGCCGGCGCGGTGATCAGCGGCTGAGCAGCACCCTCACTCCGGATTTCTCAGCCCGGAGCTTCTAGACGGGGCCTTCAGACGGGGCCTTCAGACGGTGGCGACGACTTCGTCGTAAGCCAGCCGCAGTTGGCGCGGTCGGAACGCTCCTTCGCCCGGATGGCCGATGTTGACCACCAGCAGGACCTGGTGTCGTCCGTCGGGGAACAGTTCGCGGGCCACACCGGCGGCGTCGAAGCCACCCATCGGTCCGGCGGCCAGCCCGGCGGCGCGGACACCGAGCAGGAAGTAGCCGGCCTGCAGGGTCGCGTTGGTCAGCGCTGTCTGGCGACGGCCGTCCTCGTCGCCGGCGAAGCGCTCCCGGGCACCCTCGGCGTGCGGCGCCGTGCGGTGGAGTTCGTCGTGGAAGTCGAGGTCGGCGGCCAGCACCGCGACCAGTGGTGCGCGCCGGGTCTTGTCCCGATTGCCCTCGGACATCTGCGCCACCAAGCGCTCCCGAGCCTCTGAACTGCGGACCATGACGATCCGAAGCGGTTGGCTGTTCATCGCGGTCGGGGCCCACTTGACCAGGTCATAGACGGCTCGCAGCTGCCCGTCGCTGACCGCTTCGCCGGTGAAGGTGTTCGCCGTCCGTGCCTGGACGAACAACAGATCTTGCGCGTCGGGGGCGAGGCTCAGATCGGCAGTCAGCGAGTCGGAGGCAAGCTCCGCCGTCGGGTGAAGGGGGAGTTCGTCGGTCAGGAAGGTAGTCACGCAAATTGAAAGGTCAACGAGATCAGAGGTATTTCCGGCTAGACGGTGAGGTCGCTCACAGCGACCGATCCGACGGCGTAATAGCCTGATTTCTCGTGATCCACCGCCCCACCGACGACCCACGACCGACGACCCACGACCCGGCGGGACCGCCCGATCTGCGGTGGCATCAGGCCTTGGCCTGGGCGCTCACCGGCGAAGCCGATCCCCGTCTGGGGGTGCAGGCGGCTCCCGACCTGAGCGCGTTGGCCGCCGCGCTGGACGACGGAGAGGCAGGGCGCGGCGAACGCCTGCGGAAGCAGATCGCCGCCCGGCGATCCACTGGAGCCGGCTGGCCCTTCCCGGTGCCGCCCGAATTGATGGCGGGTCTTGGTGCCGCCCAGTTCGCTGCGGCGCTGGCCGACCTGCGGGCCCACCTCGATCTGGACCGCACCAGGCAGCCGGTGCTGAACTCCCGGCCGCTGGATGCTGACGAGCGGCGCCTGCTCAGCGACGTGCCACCGCATCACGGGACCTGACCGGCGGGCTTCCGGCGGTCAGCCGATCGCTAACCCGATCATCACTCGGAGGGGTGCTCGGGCGGGGTCTCGCCGGCCTGGCGGACCAGGATGTCCCGGATCTCGGTCAGCAGATCCTCGCTCGTGACGGCGGGTGCAGCTTCTTCGGTCTGCTGGTTCAGCGCGCGCACTCGGGTGTACGGGATGATGACCAGGAAATAGAGCACGGCCGCGACCAGGATGAAGGACAACACGGCGCTCAGGAACGCGCCGATGGTCAAGCCGTAAATCGTGGTGTTGGTGAAGTTGGGAACGCCACCGAATTTGCCGATGATCTGCCACAGGATGTCGGTGAAGGACTTGACCACCGCGGTGAACGCGGTACCGATGATGACCGCGGTGGCCAGCTCGATCAGGTTGCCGCGCATCAGGAAGTCGCGGAAGCCCTTCATCGTGCTGCCTGCCCCCTTGGCCAGACCTCCACCGGCACTGCGAAGCGCAGAGGCTCGATCGCGGGACTCGTTCGGTGCTGGATTGCTCATGGATCCATCCTTGCTGGTGGGGTGGGTGTGCGACGGTCCGCCACGCGACCTCGCGTCCGTGGATCGAGCCTCGGCCGGACGACAATGTGCGAGAGCAATCAGCCCGATCAGTCCAGCCGGATCAGCTGAGGCTCCCATCCCCGCGAGACCGCCGGGCGCGCTCACCGGAGCGGCTGAAAACTAGCAGCGGTCGGAGTGGCCGCGCAAGGGTATAGCTGGGCCGCCCCCTCGAAGCCGGTTCGCCATCGATCAGTGCAGGATCACCCCGATCTGGTTGCCGCCCGCCTGGATGAGGGCGGCGGCTTCGGCTTCATCGACCGCCAGCAGCACCAGTTGACCGCTGCCGGTGTCGGCGCCGCCGGAGGCCACGCCGAGCGTGCCGGATGCCGGCTGCTGCGGCAGGGTGACCACGCGGACGTTTCGCGCGATAACCGCAGACTTGCCGCTCTGGGGGTCGGCCGAAACCACGTCGATCCGCTCCCCGACCTGGAGCAGCGCGACCACCGAGGCGTCGTCGATCCGGATCGGAGCGATCACCTGACCGGGATCGGTGATGGTGCGCCCGGACAGCACACTGAGCCCGGTGAGCACCGAACCGGTCGGTAGCGGCGCGACCAGCGTCCGGCCGATCACCGATTGCGGATCGGTGACGGCCTGGTCGGGGATGGCGTCCGGGGGAGCGGTCTGGATGAGACGTCACCGGGACCGATCAACTCGCCGCCGGACAGCGCCGCCGTCGTGACGACCACGAGCGTGGTCGGTGTCGCCGCCGGGGTCGCCGCGCTGATGCCGGTGAGGACGGCCGCCACCGCGGCCAGCACCGCAAGCTTGCGTCGGTGCCAGGACAGGGTTCGACCGAGGTCACGGAACAACGGGGAACGTCTCATGACCAGACACTAAGAACGCCGGAGCTGAGTGATCCGGGTTATCCACAGGTCTCAGTCAAGGCCGCGGCGAGGACGGCTGTCAGCTGCTGGCGGCAGCCTTGCTGGAGCTGGTCGAGTTCGAAGCCGACGTCGTGGACCCGGATCCGGACTCGTTCTTGGTCGAGGTCGATGATGACTCCGACTTGCTGCCGGAGCCGGTATCCGAACCGGACTTCGTCTCCGACCCGCCCTTCTTGCCCTCGCCCTTGTCGCTGTTCTTGCCACTGCTGCTGTCGCTGCCGCTTTCGCCGCCGGACTCGGGCTTGCGGCTGTCGGTGCGATAGAAGCCGCTGCCCTTGAACACCACGCCCACCGCGTTGAACACCTTGCGGAGCGCGCCCTGGCAGTTGGGGCAGACGGTCAGAGACGGGTCGCTGAACTTCTGGACGACCTCGAGGTCGTGGCCGCAGTCGGTGCAGCGGTACTGATAGGTAGGCATCGAACTCTTTCGCAACTCATCGCAGATCGCTTCGTCGACGGACTCGGCGGCGCTCGCCTGCGGGCACATCGCTGACTAGCACTCCAGCATACTGACTGCTAATGCGCCGTGATAACCCGAGCTGTTGACCAGGCCTGATAACCCGAGCCGATGCCCCGAGCCGAGAATCCGGATCGCGCCGGATCGCGCCTCCGGCCGGGGGTGCGGCCGCCTCGTTAGTCTGACGCGGTGCGTCGTTTCCCCCGTTGGTCGCTGTTCACCATCTTCGTGCTGGTGCTGATCATCGGCGCCACGTCCAGCCTGGCGATCAGCACCGTCCGGCGTCCGTTCCCTACCGTCGACGGCCGGCTCCGGATCACCGGGTTGAGCGATCCGGTGCAAGTGCTCAGGGACGCCAACGGGATCCCTGACATCTACGCCGACGATGCCGAGGACTTGTTCGAGGCGGAGGGTTACGTGCACGCCCAGGACCGGTTCTACGAGATGGACATCCGCCGACACATCACCTCGGGACGGCTGGCGGAGCTGTTCGGCTCCTCCCAGGTCGAGACCGACGCCTACATCCGGACGATGGGCTGGCGACAGTCGGCCGCCGCCGAGCTGCCAATGCTGTCCTCCTCGACCCGGCGCTATCTCGACGCCTACGCCGCCGGGGTGAACGCCTACCTGCACAACAACACCCTGACCGAGATTTCCCTGGAGTACTCGGTGCTGAAGCTGACCGGTTCGGACTACAGCCCGGAGCCGTGGACCGCGGTCGACTCGCTGGCCTGGCTGAAGGCGATGGCCTGGGATCTCGACGGCAACAGCGACGAAGAGGTCTCCAACGCGTTGGTCAGGGCCTCGATGGGCCAGCAGCGGGCAGCCGATCTGTTCCCGCCGGCCCAGCTGTCGCAATACCTTCCGATCGTCCAGGAGGGCACGATCGTCAACGGCCGGTTCGAGCCGGGTGGCGCCCACAGTCAGGGCCGGCCGGCGCCCAGCGGAACGACCCGCGGCTCGACTCAGCAGGCGACGTCAGAACCAGCCGCCGCATCGACCGGCGCGGATCCGGCCGAGCACCCCGGCCTCAGCCGGGCGCAGCTGACCCGGGCCACCCCGGCCATCGAGGCCGCCGCGAAGGTCCGGGCGGCGATTCCGTCGCTGCTCGGCCAGGGTGGGGCGGATGCGGGCATCGGCTCCAACTCCTGGGTCGTCTCCGGCCGGCAGACCACGACCGGAAAACCGCTGCTGGAGAACGACCCCCACCTGGCGATCTCGATTCCGTCGATCTTCGCCCAGGTCGGTCTGCACTGTCGTCGGCTGTCCGCGGACTGCCCGTTCGACGTCAGCGGCTTCTCCTTCTCCGGAATGCCCGGAGTGATCATCGGCCACAACAACGCGATCAGCTGGGGCTTCACCGACTCCTACCCCGACGTCCAGGACCTCTATCTCGAGCAGTTGCGCGGCAACACCGTCCGGGTCGGGAACGGCTATCAGCCGCTGCGGGTCCGGACCGAGCAGATCGTCGTGAAGGGCGAGGCCCAGCCACGGACGATCACCATCCGGAGCTCCCGGCACGGTCCGTTGCTGTCCGACGTCGACCCGCAGCTGCGTGCCGTCGGCCAACAGCAGCGGGCTCACCCGCAGCCTGACCAGCAGCAGGACCAGCAGGACCAGCAGGGCGGCAACGGATACGGGGTGGCGTTGCAGTGGGAAGCGCTGATCCCCGGCCGCAGCATGGATGCCCTCTTCGGCATCGATGCGGCCCAGGACTTCACCCAGTTCCGGGCGGCCACGGCATTGTTGTCCGGTCCGTCGCAGAACATCGTCTACGCCGACACCGCCGGCAACATCGGCTATCAGTTGCCGGGGCACTTCCCGATCCGTGGCCTGGGTAGCGGCGACGTCCCGGCCCCCGGCTGGGACACCGCCTACGACTGGAAGGGCACCATCCCGTTCGCCGAGTTGCCCTACCTCTACAACCCGCCGACCGGCTACATTGTGACCGCCAACCAGACGGTGATCGGTTCGCAGTATCCGTACAAGCTCGGCGCGGACTACTCCTACGGTTGGCGCAGCCAAGAGCTCGACGACCAGATCGCGCGTCATCTACCGCTCTCGCCGGACGAGGCCGGCACATTCTTCTACGACGACACGATGCGCTACGCCGGAGAGATCGTGCCGGCCCTGCTCAAGGTCAAGATCACCGACGACTGGGTCCGTGAGGGGCAACGCACCCTGCTGGGATGGAACTACCGGGCCACTGCGGACTCGGCGCCGGCCGCCTACTTCAGCATCGTGTTCCACGACCTGCTGAAGGCGACCTTCGATGATCAACTGCCTCAGAGCCTGTGGGCCGAGGGCGGTGATCGCTGGTATGCGGTGGTGGCGAAGCTGCTGGGCGAACCGAACAGTCCCTGGTGGGACGACAAGTCCACCCCGCAGGTGGAGACCCGCGACGACATCCTGGTCGCGGCGATGACGCAGGCCCGCAAGGAGGCCACCACCTCGATGGCCAGGGATCCGTCCGGGTGGAGTTGGGGGCGGCTGCACCGGGTGAAACTCCTCAACCAGACCCTCGGGGTCAGTGGGGTGGCACCGATCGAACGGTTGTTCAACCGGGGCAACTTTGCGGTCGGCGGCGCACCGGCGACGGTGGATGCCCTTGGCTACAACGAACTCGAGGGCTACGACGCCACCGTGGGTCCGAGCATGCGGATGCTCATCGACTTCTCCGCCCTGGACTCATCCCGGTGGATCAACCAGACCGGCGCCTCCGGCCACGCCTTCAACACCAACTACGACGACCAGGCCGAGCTCTGGGCCCATGATCAACTGCTGCCGTTCCGGTTCAGCCGGACCGCGGTCGACCAAGCGGCCATCCATCGGCTTCAGCTGGTGCCGACCGGCTGAGGACTTGCTGGTGGGCGCGGTCAACGCAGCGCAACGCTGCCCTGCTTGAGATCGGCGACCAGCTCCTTGTTGTCGGCGTAAAGACCGTCGACGATCAGCCCGGCGACCTCGTCGACGTCGTGACCGGCCGGCATCTTCGGGACCTCGCCGGCCAGCGCCCGCTCGGCCAACCCGGTCTCCATGTGCGGCGGACGGGCGTCCAGAATGCTGATCCTGTTCCGGCGGAGCTCGCGTCGGGTGACCTCCAGCCAGGTCGACAGGGCGGCTTTGCTGGCCGAATAGGCCGCCATGCCGGCGGTGGGGACGTCGACCAGCACGGCGCTCAACACGGCGATGCTGCCGCCGTCGGTCATCCGGGCGGCCGCGGCGCGGACGGCGGCCATCGGGCCGAGGGTGTTCACCGCGAACAATTCGTCCACCACGGCGTCGTCCTCGGTGATCGCCGGTCCGAAGGCGGCCACGCCGGTGGCGATCACCAGCCCGTCCAGACCACCCAGCGCGTCCGCACCGCGGCCGATCACCTGCGCCAGAGCCGCGGTGTCGAGAAGTTCTGCGGTGTCGTGGAAGTCGGCGCCCCATTCGTCGGCCAACGCCGCCGTCTTTTCCGCCGAGCGTCCGATGAAGCCCAGCTGCGCACCTCGTCCGGCCAGCCGTCCGGCGATGGCCTGACCCAGCACTCCGGTGGCGCCGAGCACCAGCACCTTCGGTCGGTCTTCGCGCATGTCGTCCTCCTTGATTGGCTCAGCGGCCTGTTCCGGAGCCACGGTCGGGCCGGATGCAGCACCGCGCCGACTCCGCGCAAGACTGGCAGACATGACAGCAGCGAACGACCTCCTGACCGACGCCTTCGACCGGGTTGCCGAACTGGTGGCCTCGGTCACCGACGGCCTGAGCCGGGAGGCGGTCGGTTACCGACCCGATCCGGAGGCCAACAGCATCGGCTGGCTGATCTGGCACCTCAGCCGGGTCCAGGACGACCACATCAGCGGGGTGGCCGGCACCGAGCAGATCTGGCCCAAGTGGCGTGATCAGTTCGGCTTGCCGTTCGACGAGTGGGCCACCGGTTACGGCCAGAGCAGTGAGGACGTCGGCGAGGTCGATGTCGAGCCCGAGCTGCTCGCCGAGTACTACAGCGAGGTCGCGGCCGCGACCAGCCAGTACATCGAATCGCTGACCGAGGACGATCTGGCCCGGGTGGTGGACGCCAACTGGAATCCGCCGGTCACCCTGGCCGCCCGACTGGTCAGCGTGCTCGGCGACACCAGCCAGCACGTCGGCCAGGCCGCCTACGTCAAAGGCCTGGCCGAGCGCTCCTGACGTCGATTACGATGGATGCACAGGCACTGATCCGGCCATCACCGGTGAGCCTCCGGAAGAACGGGTGCTGTCCCGACGTGGCCGCACCTCAGTAGAACCGGACGGGTTGGCCCGTGACAGCCGAGAACGAGCGGTCGTGCGTCCACCGGGGCGGGCGGCAAGCGGGGTGGTACCGCGGTGGCCGGAGCGATCCGAGCCGTCGTCCTCGTGCGGCAGGCGAGCACGAGAGAGACGATCACCATGAGCTACCCGAAGGCCAGCAGCGGAAGCAGCCCCGACGAGGACGCCCGCGTCCCGTCCAGCCCGACGTTCCCCCAGATCGAAGAGCGGGTGCTGTCCTACTGGCAGGCCGACGACACCTTCCGCGCCTCGGTGGAGCGCAACCCGGCGGGGGAGCAGGGCGGCAACGAATTCGTCTTCTACGACGGGCCACCGTTCGCCAACGGACTTCCGCATTACGGACACCTGCTCACCGGCTACGTCAAGGACATCGTGCCGCGCTACCAGACCATGCGCGGCCGGCATGTCGAACGACGCTTCGGCTGGGACTGTCACGGCCTGCCCGCCGAACTGGAGGCGATGAGTCAGCTCGGCCTGAAGACCAAGGACGAGATCCTCGATCTGGGGATCGAGAAGTTCAACGACGCCTGCCGGTCCTCGGTGCTCAAATACACCGAGGAATGGCAGGACTACGTCACCCGGCAGGCCCGCTGGGTCGACTTCGACCATGACTACAAGACGCTCGATCCGACCTTCATGGAAAGTGTCCTGTGGGCGTTCAAAACCTTGTACGACAAAGGATTGATCTACGAGGGCTGGCGGGTGTTGCCCTACTGCTGGAACGACGAGACGCCGCTGTCCAGCCACGAGCTGCGGATGGACGAGGACGTCTACCAGATCCGCAACGATCCGGCCGTCACGGTCGGTCTGCGGCTGGAGACCGGTGAGCTGGCGTTGGTCTGGACGACCACGCCCTGGACGCTGCCCTCCAACCTGGCCATCGTGGTCCGGCCCGACATCGACTACGTGGTGGTGGAGTCGGACTTCACCGGCACCAGCGAGCGGTACGTGCTCGCTGAGGCCCGGGTGGGCAGCTACGCCCGCGAGTTGTTCGGCGACCCGGCTGCGAACTACGAAGATCATCTCGTCGAGCGGCTGACCGGGGCCGACCTGCTCGGCCGGTCCTACACGCCGCCCTTCGATTACTACGTCGGGCACGAGAACGCGTTCCGGATCGTGCCGGCCGACTTCGTCACCACCGAGGACGGCACCGGCCTGGTGCACACCGCGGGCGCTTTCGGCGAAGACGACCTCGAGGTCACCGACGCCAACCAGATCGAAGCGGTGATGCCCGTCGGTCCGGACGGCAGATTCACCGCTCCGGTGACCGAATACGCCCAGCTGCTGGTCTTCGACGCGAATCTGCCGATCATCGACGACCTCAAGACGGCGACCCGCGGCGAACCGGCGGGTTCGGTCAGTCCGGGGACGGTGCTGCTCCGGCACGAGAGCTACGCCCACTCCTACCCGCACTGCTGGCGCTGCCGGAATCCCCTGATCTACAAGGGGGTTTCCAGCTGGTTCGTCGAGGTGACGAAATTCCGTGACCGGATGGTCGAGCTCAATCAGGACATCAACTGGGTGCCCGAACACGTCAAGGACGGTCAGTTCGGCAAGTGGTTGTCCAACGCCCGCGACTGGTCGATCAGCCGGAACCGCTTCTGGGGCAGCCCGATCCCGGTCTGGAAGTCCGACGACCCGGCCTACCCGCGGGTCGACGTCTACGGCTCGCTGGCCGAGCTGGAGGCCGACTTCGGGGTCGAGGTGACCAACCTGCACCGGCCCTACGTGGATGAGTTGACCCGGCCGAACCCGGACGACCCGACCGGCCGGTCGACCATGCGCCGGATCGAGGACGTGCTCGACGTCTGGTTCGACTCGGGCTCGATGCCCTACGCCCAGGTGCACTACCCGTTCGAGAACACCGACTGGTTCGAACACCACTACCCGGGCGACTTCATCGTGGAGTACATCGGCCAGACCCGCGGCTGGTTCTACACCATGCACATCCTGGCCACCGCGTTGTTCGACCGGCCGGCGTTCAGCAACTGCATCAGTCACGGGATCGTGTTGGGCAGCGACGGGCAGAAGATGAGCAAGTCGTTGCGCAACTATCCCGACGTCCGGGAGGTGTTCGACCGGGACGGCGCGGACGCGATGCGCTGGTTTTTGATGAGCAGCCCAATCCTGCGCGGCGGAAACCTGGTGGTCACCGAGCAGGCCATCCGCGAGGGTGTCCGGCAGGTGATAATCCCGCTCTGGAACGCCTGGTACTTCTTCGCTCTCTACGCCGGAGTGGCGAAGGGCGGTGAGGGTTACGAGGCGCACCACTCGACGTCGTCGGCCAACGTGCTGGACTCCTACATCCTGGCCAAGCTGGGGCAGCTGGTAACCAACACGCAGCGGGCGCTGGACGAGTTGAGCGTGGCCGCCGCCTGCGACGAGGTCCGCGGCTTCCTCGAAGTGCTGTCCAACTGGTACATCCGGCGTTCCCGGGATCGGTTCTGGGACGGGGAGAGCTCGGCCTCGACCGACGCCTTCGACACCCTCTACACCGTCCTCGAGACGGTGTGCCGGGTGGCGGCGCCGCTGTTGCCGCTGATCAGTGAAGAGGTGTGGCGCGGGCTGACCGGCGAGCGGTCGGTCCACTTGACCGACTGGCCGGACGCCACCGAGTTGCCGGTCGACGACGAACTGGTGCGCGCCATGGACCGGGTCCGCGACGTGTGCTCGGCCGGCGCCGCGTTGCGGAAGGGCCAGGGGCTGCGGGTCCGGCTGCCGCTGTCCACGCTGACCGTGGTGCTCGACGACGCGAAGGCGTTGCAGCCGTTCGTGGCGTTGATCAGCGACGAACTGAACGTGCGCGCCGTCGAGTTGGTCGACCTGGCGGCGGCCGGGGACGGGATGGGCGTCCGGCAGACGCTATTGGTCAACGCCCGTCAGGCCGGACCGCGGCTGGGCAAGCAGGTGCAGACCGCGATCCGGGCAAGCAAGACCGGCGACTGGTCGATGGACACCGACGGTGTCGTCACCGCCGGCGGAATCGTTCTGCAGGATGGGGAATTCAGCCTGCAGACGGTGATCGACGACGCCGCGGCCGCGGATCATCGGGCGGTCTCGATGCTGGCCGGCGGCGGCTTCGTGGTGCTGGACACCGAGGTCACGGCCGAGTTGGCCGCCGAAGGTCTGGCCCGCGACGTGATTCGCGCCGTCCAGCAGGGCCGCCGCGATGCCGGGCTGGAGGTGAGCGATCGGATCGAGCTGCGGCTCAGCGGCGATTCCAGGGTGCGCACCGCGATGGAGACCCATGCTCAGTTGATCAAGACCGAGACGCTGGCCCGCGAGGTCGAGGTGCTGACGGAGCTGCCCGAAGCCGTGATGGTCGATGCGGGAGCGCAGCAGAAGATCGGCTTCGTGTTGGCGAAAGCCTGATCGTGACGGTCGGCTGCCCGCTTCCGTTGAGTTGCTGACTTGGCTGGACTTATAGCCAAGCCAGAAGGCGTGATGTCGGAGGTGAGCATTTGCCGGGCCCGCAACACCTTGTCCAAGCTTGTCCAAAGCGCAGTCCGGCCGCGAAGTCACCATCCCGAACCGGGGCGAACCTGTCGCTCGACTCGTGCATCGTGGTGTACGCGGTCGAGTCGATCGAGCCGTTGAACTTCAGCGTCCGCGCCTGGCTGGCCGACCACGCCGACGAAGTCATGGCCGTTTCTCCGCTGGTGTCGATGGAGTGCCGAGTCGGCGTGATCAGATCGCGGGACGTCGTGCTCAGTGGCTAGTGCGACAGCTTCCTGGCGCTTCTCACGATGCTGCCACTGACTGATGAGGTCTTCCTCCGCTGAGCAAGGTCGCCGGCGATTTCGCTGTTGCGCTGAACGAGTAGGCCATCGCCCGGGCGATCGAGACCGAGGACCGGTGCGTCTTCCACTCCAACACCGCAAGCACCGGAAACGACGTGTCCGGCCCGATCGACCGGGGCCGTCGCCGAGCGGCCCCGATTCGAGCTCAACCGCCGCTCAGACCGGATTAGCGCAATCCAGCGCCAGTCTCGGAGTGGCGATCCGGTCGACGCGTCGGTCCCAGGGCTGGGTCGGCAGCACATCCAGCACCTCGTCGTCGTTCAGCAGCAGCACCGTCTCGGCCCGCGGGGCAGCAGAACCCAGCGCCCGGTCGTACCACCCGCCGCCGCGGCCCAGCCGATCGCCCGCCCGGGTGCCGGCCAGACCGGGCAGCACGATCAGCTCGGTGGCGGCCAGGCCGTCCGCCCCGACGGCACGAGACGTGGGCTGGACGATGCCGTGCGGGCCGGTGACGAGCGCGTCGGGTCCGGCATAGCGGGCCCAGTCCGGCGCCGAGATCGAGCCATCCTCGGTGGAACTGAGCACCGGCAACAGCACCTCCACTCCGGTGGCCGCCAACCAGCCGATCAGACGCAGCGTGTCCGGCTCCGGGGTGGAGGACAGATAACTGGCCACGCAGACCGGTTGCACCCGGGCGATTTCCTGCTGCAGCAGGGCGAACCGCTGTTGGTCGTCGTCCCGGCGGGCCTCCGCCGGGCGGGCGCGGCGGCGCAGTTGGACCGCGCGGCGCAGCGTCCGCTTGGCCTGCCGGAGAGCCCGTTGGTCGGCCTCTGCGCCACCATCGTCGGGAGCTGGGTCGGGAGCTGGGTCGAGAGCTGGGTCGAGAGCTGGGTCATGTGCGGGGTCGGCCATCGCGTCAGCCGAAATCGAGCAGGCGGTTGTCGATCAACCGGGTGCTGCCGACCCGGATCGCGAGCGCCAGCAGCGCCGGGCCGTGATGATCATCCGTGACCGCCGTGAACGTCGCCGGATCGACCAGCTCGACATAATCCCGCCGGACCCACGGATGGGCCGCCTCGGCTGCGGTGATCTCGCTTCGGGCGGCCCGCAGCGCCGCGACCGGGGCGGCCTCGCTGGCAGCCGCGGACAGCGCGCGGGACAGAGCCAGGGCCGAGGATCGCTGGTCCGCATCCAGGTAGACGTTGCGGCTGGAGAGAGCCAAGCCGTCGGGCTCCCGGACGATCGGGGCACCGACAATCTCCGTGCCTAGATTGAGATCGCGGGCCATCGCCCGGATGCAGGCCAGCTGCTGGGCGTCCTTGCGGCCGAAGATCGCCAGTTCGGGCCGGGTCAGGTTGATCAACTTCGCCACGATGGTCAGCACGCCGTCGAAGTGACCGGGACGGCTCGTCCCCTCCAACACCGTGCCCAGCCGGCCGGCGTTGACGCTGACCTGCGGAGCGGACCCGATCAGGTCGCCGGCCACCGGAGCGAAGACCAGGTCCACGCCGGCCTCCTGGCAGGCCGCCAGGTCGTCCTCGATCGGACGCGGGTAGGCCTCGAAGTCCTCCCCGGCCCCGAACTGCAGCGGATTGACGAAGATGCTCACCGCGACGGCGTCCGCCCGGCCCCGGCCGAGCGCGATCAGGGACCGGTGGCCAGCGTGCAGGGCGCCCATGGTCGGCACCAGCGCGACCCGACCGGACAGCTCGGGCCGCAGCACGCTGAGTTCGGCGATGGAGCGGGCGACTCTCATCCGGCCGAGTCAGGCAGGTCGAAGGTGTGTTCGGCAGCCGGGAAGGCGCCGCTCTCCACCTCGGCCACATAGCCGGCGGCGGCCCGGCCGAGCACGTCGGCCAGATCGGCGTACTGCTTGACGAAGCGCGGCGTCCGGCCCGGATTAAGACCGGCCATGTCCTGCCACACCAGCACCTGCGCGTCGCAGCCGGCGCCCGCACCGATGCCCACCGTGGGGATCGGCGACTCGCGGGTCACTTCGGTGGCCAGTGGTCCGGGCACCATCTCCAGCACCACGGCGAACGCGCCGGCCGCGGCAACCGCCTTGGCGTCCATTCGCAGCCGCTCGGCCTGATCGCCTCGTCCCTGCACCTTGTAGCCGCCCAGACCGTGCTCGGACTGCGGGGTGAAGCCGATGTGGCCCATCACGGGGATGCCGGCGCCGGTGATGGCGGCGATCTGCTCGGCGACCCGGACGCCGCCTTCCAGTTTCACCGCCGAACAGCCGGTCTCCTTCATGAACCGGACGGCGGTGGCCAGTGCCTGGCTCGGGCCCTGCTCATAGGAGCCGAACGGTAGGTCGGCGACCACCAACGCGCGTTCGGTGGAACGGACGACGGCGCGGGCGAGCGGAATCAACTCCTCCGCGGTGATCGGCAGCGTGGTGTCGTAGGCGTAGACGTTATTGGCCGCCGAATCGCCGACCAGCAGGACCGAGACACCGGCCTGTTCGAAGATGGCCGCGGTGTAACGGTCGTAGCTGGTGAGCATCGACCAGCGGCGGCCCTCGGCCTTCGCCTTCTGCAGATCGCCGATCCGGATCCGTCTCGGCATGCCCGCCACCTCGCATCCTGTCCTCGGTCGATATCGGTCATTCAGTGTAGTGCTGGGTGCTCCAGGATTACCGCCCAGCCATCGGCAGCCTCTCAGCCCTCGGGCTCGGCCGGCGTCTCCGCCCCGTTGCGCTCGTCCCGGTCGGCCCACTCCAGCAACGGCTTGATGGAGAACACGGCGTCGTCGATGCCAGCGTGCAGGTCACCGAGTCGGGCGAACCGGTCGGGAACGGTGGCGATGGTGAAGTCCCGCGGGTCGACGGCGTCGATCTCGTTCCAGGCCACCGGGGTCGACACGGTGGCCTCCGGGTTCCCGCGGACGGAGTAGGCGGCCGCGATCGTGTGGTCGCGGGTGTTCTGGTTGTAGTCCAGGAACAACTTGGCCGGGTCGCGATCCTTGCGCCACCAGGTGGTTGTCACGTCCTGCGGTGTCCGCCGCTCGACCTCCCGGGCGAAGGCCAACGCTGCCCGGCGCAGGTCGGCGAACCCGTGATCGGGTCGGATCCGGACGTAGATGTGCATCCCGGCACCGCCGGAGGTTTTCGGCCAGCCGACCGCGCCGAGCTCGTCCAGCACTTGGTGGACGACGGCCGCAACCCGTTGCACGGTGGCGAAGTCGCAGTCTTCGCCCGGGTCGAGGTCGATCCGCCACTCGTCCGGCTGCTCGACGTCGGCCTTCCGGCTGTTCCAGGGATGGAACTCGACCGTCGACATCTGCACCGCCCAGACGACCATCGCGGGGTCGGTGACGCACAGCTCGTCGGCGGTGCGGTTGTAGCGGGGAAAGTGCACCCGGACGGTGTCGATCCACGGCGGCGCCCCGGCCGGCAGTCGCTTCTGGTGCACCTTCTCGCCGCTGACCCCGGTCGGGAACCGGTGCAGCATGCACGGACGCTCGTAGAGAGCGCGGACGATGCCCTCGCCCACGTCCAGGTAGTACTGGGCCAGATCGAGCTTGGTCTCGCCGCGGGCCGGGAAGTAGACCCGGTCGGGGTTGGAGATCCGGACGACGTGCTCGCCGATCTCCAGCTCGGCGGCCGGCGGCTTCGCCTTGCCGCTAGCGGCCACAGTCCTCACCCGGACGCGTATTCATGGGGTCAACCTATCGAGGTTGTCATCCGGAGGTGGTGACCCAGGCCATCCGCGACAGCCGAGGTCCCGGGGTCTCGCCGCCGGTGAGATTAGGGTGTGGCCATGCCCCTGTTCGGCCGGAAACGCGACTCGCAGCGCCCGTTGGTGGAGCCCGAGGAGGCGTTCGCGCTGCCCACTCCGCCCGAGCCGAGCGTGGACGGGCTGCGATCGATGGCCGATCACCGGGACTATCTCCTCAGTTGCGTCGACGCGTTGCCTCCGTTCGGGCAACAGTTGCTGGACGCGGTCGACCTCAGCCTGTGCGAAGACATCGTGGCCGCCGTCGACCTGCCCGGCTTCGACAACTCCGCGATGGACGGCTACGCGGTGCAGGCCCACGACGTCGAACGAGCCTCTGACGCCGAGCCGGTTCGGCTGCCGGTGGTCGGTGAGGTCGCCGCCGGGCAGGTGGCCCCGCATCGGCTGTCGCCCGGTTCGGTGATGAAGATCATGACCGGTGCCCCGATGCCTCCGGGGGCGGACGCGATCGTGCCTTACGAGGCCACCGACCGCGGCGACGCCGAGGTGAGGATCGTCGAGCCGTCCGAGCTCGGCCAGCACATCCGGCGTCGCGGTGAGGACATCTCTACCGGTGACGTCATCCTGCACGCCGGCGACCGGCTCGGACCGCGGGCCATCGGCCTGCTGGCCGCGGTCGGGCTGGACAAGGTGCTGGTGCGCCCCAGGCCGCGGGTGGTGGTGATCTCGACCGGCACCGAGCTGGTCGAGCCCGGTCTCAAGCTGAGCAGCGATCGGGAGATCTATGACTCGAATTCCTATCTGCTGGCCGCGGCGGCCAAGTCGGCCGGGGCGCAGGTCTTCCGGGTCGGGCTGGTCGACGACGATCCGGGCTCGGTGAAGCAGGTCATCTCCGATCAGTTGATCCGGGCCGACCTGATCCTGACCAGCGGTGGGATCAGCCAGGGCGACTACGACGTGGTCAAGCAGGTGATGCCCGAGTTGGGAGCGACCGATTTCGCCCGGGTGGCGATGCAGCCGGGCAAACCCCAGGGATTCGGGCTGATCGGGGACGACAAGATCCCGATGATCATGCTGCCCGGCAACCCGGTCAGCAGCTTCGTCTCGTTCGAGGCCTTCGTCCGGCCGGTGCTACGCAAACTGATGGGGGCACAGCCTTATGTCCGTCCGACGGTGCGCTGCGTGGCCGAGCACGCCATCAGGTCATTGCCCGACCGACTGCAGCTGGCGCGCGGACTGGTCAGCACCGACGATTCCGGCGCCCGGACCGTGTCGATGACCGGCGGGCACGGTTCACACCTGCTCGGCGGTCTGGCCCGGGCCAACGCTCTGGTGTTGCTGGCCGAGGACGTCGACTTCGTGGCCGCGGGCGACGAGGTCGACGTGTGGATGCTGGGCGAGGTGGGCTGAGCGGTGGTCGCAGTTCGACATTCGAGCGGGGTATGAGCGACGGGTCGCCGCTGCCGCACCTGACCGAACAGGGTACGGCGCGGATGGTCGACGTCAGCGACAAGCCGGTGACCGCCCGGACGGCCACCGCCTCAGCCACCGTGCTGCTCAACGCGGAAGCGGTCTCGGCGCTGCGCGGCGGAAACGTCCCCAAGGGCGACGCGCTGGCGGTGGCGCGGATTGCCGGTATCCAGGGCGCCAAGCGGACGTCGGAGCTGATTCCGCTTTGCCATCCGCTGATGATCACCGGTGTCGACTGCGAGGTCGAGGTGGTCGATCACGGGGTCCGGATTCGCGCCGAGGTGCGGACGGCCGAACGGACCGGAGTCGAGATGGAGGCGCTCACCGCGGTCAGCGTCGCCGGCTTGGCCATGATCGACATGGTGAAGGCGATCGACCGGGCGGCGGTGATCACCGACATCCGGATCGAGCACAAGGCCGGCGGCCGGCGCGGGGAGTGGCGGCGCAGCGCGGCAGAAGCGCCTGCGGGTCGGGACGGCGGGGAATCCGATGACTGACCAGGACGAAGCGGTGCTGACCGCGGTGGTGATCACCGCATCCAACCGGGCGGCGGCCGGAGTATACGAAGACACGTCCGGTCCGGTCGTCGCGGACGGACTCGGCGAGCTCGGGTACCGCGTCCTCGGGCCGATCGTCGTCCCGGACGGCGAGCCGGTCGGCGAGGCGCTACGGTCGGCGATCAGTGAGGAGCACGCCGTGATCATCACCACCGGCGGGACCGGGCTGAACCCGACCGACCGGACGCCGGAAATGACCGAACCGCTGTTGGACAGGGAGATTCCGGCGCTGGCCGCGGCGATCGCCCGGTTCGGCGCGGAGCACGGCGTGCCGACGGCGGTGCTGAGTCGGGGCCTGGCCGGCGTCGCCGGTCGCAGTCTGGTGGTGAATCTGCCGGGCTCGCGAGGTGGTGCCCGGGACGGAATCACGGTGCTGGCCCCGCTGTTGGCCCATGCGGTCAGCCAGATCCGCGGCGGTGATCACTGAGCCATGACCAGCATCGCGGACGTTTTCTGATGGACGGACAGTACGGCACCCACCGGTGGCCGGTGACGTTGAATCACGGCGGGGTGACGTTGCGCCCTATGCGGCATCGCGACTCGGCTGACTGGGACCGGATCCGGCGGCGCAACCAGGAGTGGCTCAGGCCTTGGGAGGCGACGATGCCACCCGGATCCCAGCCGGGGCCGCCGACCTACGGCGCGCTGGTCCGGGCCCTGGCTCAGCAGGCGCGGGCAGGCAGGATGCTGCCCTGGTTGATCAGCTATGCCCCGGACGGCCGATCGAGGTCGGAACTGGTCGGGCAGCTGACGGTGAGCGGCATCGTGGCGGGCTCGGCGTCCTGGGGTCAGATCGGCTATTGGGTCGACCAGCGCTGGGCCGGGCGGGGGATCGTGCCGGCTGCGGTCTCGATGGCTTGTGACTACTGCTTCCGAACGATGCGGCTGCACCGAATCGAGGTGGCGATCCGGCCGGAGAACACGAAGAGTCTGCGGGTGGTGAACAAGCTCGGATTCCGCCCCGAAGGATTGCGGCCGCGTTATCTGCACATCGACGGTGAATGGCGTGATCATCTGGTGTTCGCGTTGAACGCCGAAGAGGTGCCGGAGGGCATGATCAACCGGTGGGAGCGGTTGCGGCCGGCGGTTCCGCCGGTTTCTGCCGATCCGAGCTGAGATTTCCCTGCTGTCACAGGTGTATCCGGCGACACACCGGCTCGGGTCACGCTGCTGGGCAGGCGCGGCACCTACCGTCGACCCGTGAGCCTGACCGGACTGATCTATGCCGCCATCGCGGTGGCCTGGCTCGCCTACCTCATCCCGACGTACGTTCGACGTCGTGAAAACGAGGCGCGTCCGGAAGTCGATCCGCGAAGCCGGTTCTCTGATTCGGTTCGGATCCTCCGATCGGGGTCGGCCCCGGTTCTTGATCAGGATCTGGCGCCGATCGAGGCGGTGGAGATCTCCACGCCGCTGACCCGACGGTCGGCGATCCGAGAATTGCGGCGCCTCGAGCTGCAGGCTGCCGGCCGACGCCGACGGGTGCTGTTGATCTTGATGGCGGTCGTCACCGTGGTGCTCGGCGCCTGCCTGGGCCACTTCGTCGGCTGGTTCTGGCTGGCTCTTCCGGCCGGATTGTTGGTGGCCTTCGTTCTGATCTCGCGGATCAGCGTCCGGTCGATGCGGCGCAATCTGGATGGCCGGTTCCGGGCGATCTGCAACGGCGACGACGAAACCACCGTCTTCCTCAAACGCGGCGACCTCCAAGCCGCCGACCCGGCCCGTTCGTCGGCCGCCGACCTCGGCGGGGAGGTTGCGGCAGCGTCAGCGAGCGTGGCCGCGTCCGGTGGTCTGTGGGATCCGTTGCCGATCACCCTGCCCACCTACGTCTCCAAGCCGCTCGCACCCCGCACCGTCCGTACCATCGACCTGTCCTCACCGGACGTCGCCAGCGCGGCTCGGCAACAGATCCCGGTCACCGCCGACGGCCCCGAGATCAAGGCCGTCCCTGCGGTGGCTGAGAAGACGGTGCCGGCAGCGGAGACGGCGAACGAGGGCGAGACCGGCTCACGCGACCGCGCGGTCGGGGCGTAGTTGGAGCGAGCTGCGGCTCGAATCGGTCCGCGGCGGATCCGGTGTTAGGCTGGGCGCCGCACTTTGGCCAGCACGGCCACCAGGGGGCTATGGCGCAGTTGGTAGCGCGTCTCGTTCGCAACGAGAAGGTCAGGGGTTCGAATCCCCTTAGCTCCACCCTTCGAGACTGGATAACCGAGACGGCATGGCGCTATCGTGGAGGTCACGGTTCGCCCCGGCTTCTGGATAATTAGACCCGCTGTGCCCAGCGATGGGTGCGACGGCCGAGATCAGCGGCGGCGGTCCGAAACTCCGCACGGACTAACGGGGCTGGGGCCGACGGCATCGGTGATGCCATAGCTGGCGTTCAGCGATACCTGTCGGCGCGGCGCCCGAGATCCCCACGACCGGAGCACACCCCTAACCCCCACCGATCAGGGTCCGCCGATTTGGCTCGATCGTCAAGTTGTCAGACCTTCAACTGCCTAACCATCCCTGGTTGGCAGGCAAACTGGTCAGCAAGCTGGTCAGGTAACCTTATTACTTGTGACCGATGGAACACCCGTTGCGCCTGAACAGGTGGCGGTCAGCCTCCAGATCAGTCTGCGACTGCTGTTGCGCTGGATCCGTCGAAATCGCGACCAGGCGGGTCTCGGGTCGGCCGAGAGTACGGCGCTGACCCGGCTCGACCAGTACGGGCCGAGTAGTTCGGCCGAGCTGGCGCGACGAGAGTTGATCAGCCCGCAGTCGATGGGCGCGACCACGACGGTTCTCGAAGGGCGCGGACTTATCAGCCGGCAACCCGATCCGAACGACGGTCGTCGCGTCGTCTTGTCGCTGACCGATTCCGGTCGCCAGGTGGTCTCCGGACAGCGCGCCGCCCGCACGCGCCTGCTGGCCGAGGCGATTGGAGACGAGTTCGACGCCGCCGAACTGCAGTTGTTGGCCGACGCCGTCCCGCTGCTCGAACGATTGGCCCGCAGGAGCTGACCCGCCGATGTCGTTGGTGAACCGGTTGACCGAGCGGATACGCCGGCTGCGGGAGCGCTCCGGGGAGGACTTCGATCTCGGGCTGATCGCCCCGATGATCCTCGGCTCGATCCTCAACCCGATCAACTCCTCGATCATCGCCGTCTCGCTGGTCCCGATCGGCATCGCCTTCGGCGCTCCGCCGGCCCAGACCGCTTGGCTGATCTCCGGTCTGTACCTCGCCACCTCGATCGGCCAGCCCGTCGTCGGCCGGCTGGTCGACAGCTATGGACCGCGCCGGCTCTATCTGATCGGCGCCGCCCTGACCGGCGCCGCGGGCATCCTCGGCACTCTGGCACCAAACCTCGGATTGCTGGTCGTAGCTCGGGTGATCCTCGGCTTCGGCACCTGTGCGGGCTATCCGGCGGCGATGTACCTGATCCGCCGTGAGTCCCAACGGACCGGGCACGACAGCCCGGGCGGCGTCCTCACCGTGCTCGCGGTGGCCAGCCAGACCATCGCGGTGATCGGACCGTCCCTCGGCGGACTGCTGATCGGTGTCGGCGGTTGGCGGACCACCTTTGCCGTCAACATCCCGCTGGCTCTCGCCTGTCTGATCCTCGGGGCTCGGCGGTTGCCGACGATCGAACGCCGATCCGAAGAAGCCGACGGCGCCGATCCGGTGAAGAACCGGATCGACGTGCTCGGCATGGTGTTGTTCGCGATCACGCTGGTCGCTTTCCTGTTGTTCCTGAGGGATCTGGGCTGGGCGCACGTCTACCTGCTGGCGATCGCCGCGGCGGCCGCCGCCGGCTTCGCCGTCCGTGAACTCCGCTGCGCCGAGCCGTTCATCGACGTGCGGGTGTTCGGTGGAAATCTGCCGCTGATGGCGACCTACCTGCGGACGCTGTTGGCCAGCACCGTCTCCTACTGCTTCCTCTACGGCTTCACCCAGTGGCTCGAAGCCGGGCGCGGGCTGAGTGCCGCCGCCGCAGGCTTGATCCTGCTACCGATGTTCCTGACCGCCATCGTGGTCTCGACCCTCACCGGCCCCCGCAAGGAGATCAGGGCCAAGCTGCTCGTCGGCGCGGTCGGCCAGATCGTCGTCTGTGCAGGGCTGTTGCTGACCAGGTCAGCCAGCCCGATCTGGTTCTTGGTGGCCGCCGTCGTGGTCATGGGGATACCGCAGGGCCTGAACAACCTGGCCAACCAGAACGCCGTCTACTACCAATCCGACCCGCAGCGGATGGGTGCCTCGGCCGGGTTGCTGCGCACCTTCACCTACCTCGGAGCGTTGATCGCCTCAGCGGCCAACGGGGCCTTTCTGGGCCGAGGCGCCGACACCAGCGGACTTCACGAGCTGGCCACGTTCATGGTGGCGGCGGCGGCAGCGTTCCTGGTCATCGCGGCGATCGACCGTTCGCTCGGACGTGTCGGCCGGCCCTGAGGTCCGGGGGGTGCAGCGGGAGTTCGGGGGCGCCTCCCGCTGCGCCCGGATCACGACGCCGGACCACCCGGCCATCATGACAAAGATCTCGCTGGACAACCCTGGGAAGCAGCAAAAAGATTCTTCCCGATCCACAGCCTTGCGGGTCAGTCCCGAGCAGCCGCCAACGCCTCTCGGGCCGTGGCCCCGGCTGCCCGGCCGTAGTGCGCCCCGAACAACGTGGCGTGCACGAGCAGCGGATAGAGCTGGTGCAGCGGGACGCGGCGCTGCCAGCCCTCGGCCAACGGGCGTGTCTGCTGATAGCTGTCGATCACCACGTCGAGGTGGGGGAGGCCGAACAGAGCCAGCATGGCCAGATCGGTCTCGCGATGGCCGGCGTGGGCCGACGGATCGACCAACACTGCCGAGTCGTCGGTCCAGACGACGTTGCCGGACCAGAGATCGCCGTGCAGCCGGGCGGGTGGTTCCGCGGGGCCGGCCAGCTCCTCGATCCGATCGATCACTTCCTGGACCGACCCCTGGTCGTCAGCGGTGATCGATCGTGCTGCCACGGCACGCCCGAGGAACGGTGTGAGCCTGGCGCCGGCGTAGAACGACGGCCAGTCGTCGAACTCCTGGCCGGAGGGCAGCGGCTCGGAGGCGATGTAACCGGCATCGCCGTTGCCGAAGTGGTCGGCGCCGGCCTGATGGGTGACGGCCAGACCGCGGCCGAGTTTCGTGGCGCCGGCTCGACTCGGTGTGCCGGCGGGAATCCAGTCCAGCACCAGCAGGTCGTCAGCGGCGAAGATCACCGACGCGATCTCGGCGCCACCGGCCGGCGACGCCTCGGCCAACCAGCGCAGGCTCGCCGCCTCCTGTTGGAGGGATGAGGGACCGGTCGCCGCCGGAACTTTGACGAAGAACTCCAGCCCGTCGCGGCTGGTCACCCGATAGGGCCGACCGAACGACCCACCGCCGATCGACGCCATCCGCTTGACCGGATGCTGAAGCACCTCGGTTATCCGCTGCGAAAGTTCCGCCTGGCTCGCCATGATCCCCCCGAATCTGCCGACCTCTGGTGTTCGATCTTGAGAGTATCCCGGGCTTGTTCTCAGATCTGGGCCTTGTCGACCGAATGGTGGTCAAGGTTTACCTCGTGACCGGCGAGCCGGCGCCGAAGGACCGGGATCGCCGGGTTCGAGCGGCAGTCGGTAGCGTGGACAGGGCAGAACGATGATCAACCCGACATCAACTCCGGAGCGTCCGACGATGAACCCCGCTGGCCCCACCCACGATCTTCACCTCGACAGCACCGAGCCGGGGCAGGGCAACCTCACTGCCCACGCGGCCTTCGCCTCGTCTCTGGGCTCGCTGTCGCTGAACGGGCACTGGCGATTTCGTTGGTCACCCGATCTCGCCTCGGCGCCGACCGGCGTCGAGACCGAGGCCTTCGACGACACCAGTGCCGACAGTGGATTCGCCGACCTCGAAGTCCCGTCGAGTTGGTCGATGCACGGCTACGGCGCGCCGGCCTACACCAACGTCAAATTTCCCTTCCCGCTCGACCCGCCGTTCCCGCCGGACGCCAACCCGATCGGTGATCACCGACTCCGGTTCGACACCGACGAGAGGTTTGATCATGGTGCGGTGTTGCGGTTCGACGGCGTCGACAACGCCGCCGAAGTGTGGCTGAACGGCACCCGGCTCGGCTCCACCCGGGGTAGTCGGTTGCCGACCGAGTTCGACGTGAGTGGCGTTCTTCGGGGCAGCGGAAACCTTTTGGTGGTTCGGGTTGCGCAGTTCTCGGCGACCAGTTACGTCGAAGACCAGGACATGTGGTGGCTTCCCGGGATCTTCCGGGACGTGACCCTGATCGCACGGCCGGCCGGAGCGATCCGCGATGTGTTCGTGCACGCCGGATACGCCGACGGACGGGGTGAGTTGCGGGTCGACGTCGACGCCGATCTGTCGGCCCGGGTGGAGATCGCCGAACTCGGTCTCGAGGGTGCCGCCGGCGTGACCCTGACGGCCAAGAAGGTGGAACCGTGGTCGGCTGAGACGCCGCGGCTCTATTCCATGATCATCAGCACCGATCTCGAGCGGGTCGAGCTTCGGATCGGGTTCCGTACCGTCTCGGTGCAGAACAGCCAGATCATGATCAACGGGCGACCCGTCCTGCTCAAGGGGGTCAACCGGCACGAGCACCATCCCGACCTCGGCCGGGTGATCCCGCCGGATGTGATCCGGCACGAGCTGGAGTTGATGAAACAACACAACATCAACGCCATCCGCACCTCCCATTACCCGCCGCACCCCAGGCTGCTGGCCCTGGCCGACGAACTCGGCTTCTACCTGATCGACGAGTGCGATTACGAGACCCACGGCTTCGGTCTGAACGGCTGGCGCCGCAACCCCTCCGATGATCCGGAGTGGCGTGCCGCGCTGGTGCACCGGATGGAGACCACGGTGCATCGGGACAAGAACCACCCCTCGGTCTTCTGCTGGTCGCTGGGGAACGAAGCCGGAACCGGTGAGAATCTCGTCGCGATGGCCCAGGCCGCCCGGGCGATCGACGATTCCCGGATCATCCATTACGAGGGTGACGAAGACATGGGCTACGTCGACGTCTACTCGCGGATGTACGCCCACCCCGAGCTGGTCGAGCAGATCGGCCGCGGCACCGAGCCGAAGGCCGCCACCCCCGAGCTCGACGAGCACCGCCGGACGCTGCCATTTCTGCAGTGCGAGTACGCCCACGCGATGGGCAACGGCCCGGGTGGATTGAGCGAATACCAGCAGCTGTTCGAGACCTATCCCCGGCTCAACGGTGGCTTCATCTGGGAGTGGCTGGAGCACGGCATCCGGATCACCGAGGACGGTCGGAGCTGGTTCGGCTACGGCGGCGACTTCGGCGAGGCGATCCATGACGGCGTTTTCGTGATCGACGGTCTGGTCAGTGCCGACCGCGAGCCGCGACCGGGGTTGCTGGATCTGAAGAAGGTGTGGGAGCCGGTCGCCATCACGGTGGCGCCGGACTGGAGCCAGGTCGAGATCGGTAACCGCTACGCGATGGTCGGGCTGGAGCACTGCGCTTTCGACTGGTCGGTCGAACTCGACGGTGATCGGGTTGCCGCGGGAGTGCTGAGCGTCGGGTCGTGCGGGCCGGACGAGCACCTGAAGATCGCTCTGCCCAGCGAGTGCACGGGCGCGCGGACACCGGGAGCGGTGCTGACGGTGAGCGCGAAGCTGGCGGCGGACACCTTGTGGGCCAAGGCCGGACATGAACTCGCCTGGGGTCAGCACACGGTCGAGGTCGGCGTGCCTGCAGTGGTCTCGAGCACCGTCGGGCTCGAGGTCGAAGACGGCGGGGTCCGGTTCGGGCCGGGCCGGTTCGACCCGACCACCGGTGACCTGATCGGTCTCGGCGATCTGGAGCTGAACGGTCCGCGGATCAACCTGTGGCGGGCGCCGACCGACAACGACAACGGCCGCGGGACGGACGCGAAGGAGCCGGACGCGGCCGCCTGGCGCCGGCTCGGTCTCGACCGGCTGCTGGTCCGGACCCAGTCTGTTGGACAAGACGGAGACGACTGGGTGGTGCGGCAGCGGATAGGCGTGGCCGCCGCCGACCGGTCGGTCGACGTCATCTTCCGCTGGTCCAGCGACGGCGAGCGACTGCAGCTCCAGACCCAGCTCGAACCGGACGGCCGCTGGCCCGGGAGCTGGCCACGGATCGGACTGGATTTCGTTCTGCCCGGAGAGCTCAACCGGGTGCATTGGGAAGGCCGCGGGCCGGGCCAGGCCTATCCGGACACCGGCCAGAGTCAGCGGTCCGGCAGCTTCGACAGCACCGTGGCCGGGTTGCAGGTCGATTACGTCCGACCGCAGGAGAACGGCTCTCGCCGGGCCCGGACCGTCCGGCTGTCGGATCAGAGCGGCACCAGCGGTCTGCGGATCAGCGGTGCCGAGTTCGGTTTCGCGGCCCGGCCCTGGTCGCAGGGGGTGCTGACCGCCGCCGAGCACACTCCGGATCTGGTGCCGGACGGCTCGACGCACCTGACCGTCGACCATCGTCAGCACGGCGTCGGCACCGCGGCCTGCGGACCGGGCGTGCTGTCCGGCTATCGGTTGGTGCCGAGCGAGCTGTCGGCGGATGAGCTGAGCTTCACGCTGGTCCTGGAACGCGGCTGAGCTTCGCCGCATCGCCCTGCTGTAACGGCGGGGAGGCACGGAACGAACTGTGGGTGGGGACGGGGACGGCCAGACCATGCATCGGCGCCCGACGCAGCAGTCAAGGAGTTCACCTATGCCCACCTCAACGATCCTGCTCGGATCCGTGCGTTCGCGCCGACGTCGCGCCGCCCTGGTGCTTGCCGGCCTCGGCCTGGTCGGGACGGCCGGGATGACGGTCGTCGCCGACCCGGCGACGGCTGCGACCTCGCCGAGCAGCTACGAGGCCGCCACCATCAACTTCACCAACGCGGCCCGGACGTCTCATCACGAGGCCAAGGTCAGCCCCGGCAGCTGCCTACACACCCTGGCTCTGGCCCAGGCCAAGAAGATGGCCGCTCAGCAGAAGCTGTTCCACCAGGACCTCGGCCCGGTGCTGACCACCTGCCACCGCCGCGAGGTGGCCGAGAACATCGCCTACGGCTATCCGTCCGGCTCGTCGGTGGTGACCGCCTGGATGAATTCCACCGGTCACCGGGCGAACATCCTGCACGCCTCGTACCAGCGGATCGGCGTCGGCGCAGTTCAGGACAGCCACGGCCGCTGGTGGGTCTCGGAGTTGTTCGGCCGGGCCGCCTGACTCGGCTCGTTTCTCCTGCAGACAGTGAAAGGCCCGGCACCCTGGTGGGTGCCGGGCCCTTCACGTCGATCAGTCTGCTCGATCAGGCTGCTTGATCAGGCTGGCTCGGAGCAAGGTCACGATCACTTGGTGTAGCCGATGTCCTGCCACTTGGGCGAGGCCAGGCCGAACGCGCCGAAGTTGGCCAGCGTGGACTTGGTGGCAATGAACTGCGGCCGCTGGTAGAGCGGCAGCGTGTGCACATCGGTCCAGATGATCTTGTCAGCCTGGTTGGCCAGCTGGATCCGCTGGGTCTTGTCCACCGTGGTCTTGATAGTGGCGAACAGCTTGTCCGCGTCCGGCATCGAGAGCTGGGCGTAGTTGCTCTCCGAGCCGGTGCCGTAGATCTGGTTCATGTTGGCGAACGGATACGGCGTGCCGATCCAGGAGAATGAGATGATCTCGAACGCGTGCGTCGACAGCGTGGTGCCGAACTTAGCCACCGGAACGTCGACCAGATTGACCTTCATGCCCACGGCGGTCAGCATCTTCTGAGCCAGCGCCGCCTCGTTCTCCGAAGCCGCGATCCCGGTTAGCTGCGAGATGTTGATCACGAGTTGCTTGCCGTTCTTGGCGCGGATGCCGTCGGCGCCCGCGACCCAGCCGTCGTCGTCCAACGTCTTCTTCGCGGCAACAACGTTGTAGTTCATGTTGGTGGCGGTTGCGTTGTCGGTGTAGCCGTCCTGGCCCGGGAGCAGGAAGTGGTTGTTCAGCGGAACGACCTTCCAGTCGGTGATCCCGGCCAGATCGGAAGCAGCGATCTGTGAGCGGTTCAGCGACTGCACCACGGCCTGGCGGACGGCCTTATCGGCGATGTTGCCGGCCTTGGAGTTGAAGGTGAACTGGCGGAAATCCGGTCCGTTGGCTTTGCGCACGGTGCCGCCGGAGACGGCCTTGGCCCGGGTGTAGGCGTCCGGGTTGATGCCGACGTCGAAGGTGTCCAGCTCGTTGTTCTGGAAGGCGGCTGCCTGAGCGTCCTCGTCCACGGCTCGCCAGGTCACCTTGGACAGCTTGGGCTTGTCGCCCCACCACTTGTCGTTTGGGACCAGGGTGAGAACCTTCTGGGTCTTGTCGAACGCGCTCATCTTGAACGGGCCGGACAGCCAGTCGTTACGCAGGTTCGTCCAACCGGTGTTGAACGTGTTCGGGTCCTTGACGCTCTCCGCCTTCTGGACGCTCGTCCATGGCTGCGACCAGTCGGGGAAGACGGTCTTGTAGGTGATGATCACCTCGTACTTGTCGGCGCCGGCCTTAATGCTGGCCACCGAGCTGAAACCGTCGGTCGAGGCCGTCTGGAACTTGGTGTTGCTGCCGTTGTTGGCTTTCCAGGTGGCGATGTAGTCGTCGACGTCGATCGGGTCGCCGTCGCCCCAGACCGCCTTCGGGTTGAGCTTCAGGGTGACCACGGTCGGCCCGCTGGTGGTGGCCGTGGCCGACAGCAGGTAGTTCGGGTCGGGTGTGAAGTTGCCGCCGGAATCGAAATCGAAGTTGATCGGCAGCAACGAGTTCCGGACCGAGGTCAGTTCGGCGAGGTTGCCGTCGACCTGTCCCGGGTTCCAGTTGGTGCCGAAGTCGGTGATGGCCAACCGCAACTCCCCGCCGTCGGCCACGTTGTCCCGCGGCTGGGCGTTGATGTCCTCGACGGCGGACGCCTGCTGCTGGGATACGGTCTGGTTACCCGTGCTCCCGCCGCCGTTGCCGCTGTTGCCGCCGCCGCAGGCCGCGAGCGCGAATGCGCCGGCCAACAGGGGGACGGCCATCAGTTTGCGTGCCTTCACCTTGCCTCCAGTTCTTGTGGCCACCGGTAGGTCGCCATCCTTCGTGCTGTGAGTGATGTAGTGACTTTACGGTTGATGGCCGCTGATACCTGAACTTCGCAGGTTACGAGCGCTTAACGAAGTGAAAAACCGCGCCCGAGACGCGTCCAGCCCGGTCAGACGACGGCGCGGGCCTCGTTGTAGTGACACGCCGAGAGGTGATCGCCGGCGTTCAGGTCGAAGAGCACGGGCTCCTGTTCCTCACACAGGCGTTGTTTATCACTACTCAGCGTCTCGAATTTCGGACACCGGGTGCGGAATCGGCAGCCGGAGGGCGGGTTGGCCGGGCTCGGCAGATCGCCCTTAAGCAGGATCCGTTCCCGGACTCGTTCCTTGTGCGGATCGGGCAGCGGGATGGCCGAAAGCAGCGCCTGCGTGTACGGGTGAGTCGGGCTGTCGTAGACCTTGGCGACCTCACCGATCTCGACGATCCGGCCCAGATACATCACCGCCACCCGGTCGGCGATGTGTCGGATCACGGCCAGGTCGTGGGCGACGAACAGGTAGGACAGGCCGAGCCGGTTCTTCAAGTCGTCTAGGAGGTTGATCACACCGGCCTGGATCGAGACGTCCAGCGCCGAGACGGGTTCGTCCAACACGACCACCTTCGGCTCTAAGGCCAGCGCCCGGGCGATGCCGACCCGTTGCCGTTGTCCGCCGGAGAACTGCTGGGGATAGCGGTCGGCGTAGCTGCGGTCCAGCCCGACCAGCTCCATCAGTTCCTCCACCCGCTTCTCCGTGTCGGCCTTGGAGTAGCGGTGCACCCCGAGCGGCTCGGCGATGATGTCGAAGATCGGCATCCGCGGGTCGAGCGAGGCCATCGGATCCTGGAACACCACCTGCAGATCACGGCGCAACTTGAGCTTCGCGGCCCGCCCCCGCACGCCGGCGACGTCCTGACCGAAGATCAGCGTCTGGCCTCCGGTCGGTGGTTGCAGACCCAGAATCTCCAAAATCGTGGTGCTCTTCCCACAGCCCGACTCGCCTACCAGCCCCAGGGTCTCGCCCTGCGCCACGTCGAGGTCGATCCCGTCGACGGCGTAGACGGTGCCGACCCGGCGACGCATCACCGCCCCCTTCATCAGCGGGTAGTGCCGCTTGAAACCGCGCAATTGCAGCACGGTGTCACGATCGCCGCGGGCCGGCAGGTCGGCCGGCGGCGGGGTGACGTCCGGGGCAGGAAAGATGTCGGTGTAGCTCAGGTTCTGCTCGGCGACGTCGGCGCTGTAGAGGCAGGCGGCCAGATGCGTGGACTGTTCGGTGGGCAGCAGCTCCGGTTCGTCGTGGCTGCAGGCGTCCGTGCTCATCGGGCACCGCGGGCGGAACGGACATCCGGTCGGCAGGTTGACGACCGACGGCGGATTTCCCTCCAGGGTGGCCAATGGTTGATCGTGGTCGGCGTCCGGCCGTGGCACGGCGCCCAATAGCCCGATCGTGTACGGCATCCGTGGCGTATAGAAGATCTCGTCCACACTGCCCTGCTCGACCGGCCGCCCGGCGTACATCACGGTGACGTGGTCGGCGACCGCCGCGACGACCCCGAGATCGTGGGTGATCATGATCATCGCCGCGCCGGTCTCGCGTTGGGCGGCCTTGAGCACCTCCAGCACCTGGGCCTGGATCGTCACGTCGAGAGCGGTGGTCGGCTCGTCGGCGATGATCACGTCCGGGTCGTTGGCGATCGACATGGCGATCATCGCGCGCTGCCGCATCCCGCCGGAGAACTCGTGCGGGAAAGACTTCACCCGGACGTCGGGGTTCGGGATGCCGACCAGGTCGAGTAGTTCGACCGCCCGGCGCCGGGCCGCCGCCGCGCTGGTGTCGTGATGTTGCTGGATGGCCTCGACGATCTGGTCGCCGATGCTGTAAACCGGGGTCAACGCCGAGAGCGGATCCTGGAAGATCATCGCCAGCTCGTTGCCCCGCAGCCTCGACATGCTGGCATCGCTGCGGCCGAGCAACTCTTCGCCGTGCAGCTTCACCGAGCCGCTGATCCGGGCGTAGTCAGGGTGCAGACCCATGATGGCCAGCGAAGTCACCGACTTACCCGATCCGGACTCACCGACGATGGCCACCGTCTCGCCGGCGGCCAGGTCGAAGGACAACCCACGGACCGCCCGGACCGGCCCGGCCTCGCTGGGGAAGGTGACGTGCAGGTCCGTGACCGACAGCACGGTCCCGGAGGTGGTCCGGCGGGTCTTGGGCGTTTGCGTCTGTCGTGGTCATGCTTGGCCTCCGGACTGCGAACTCGGATCGAGGGCGTCCCGCAGGCCGTCGCCGATGGCGTTGATGCTGAGCACCATGATCACCAGGAAGGCCGACGGGGCGGCGAAGATCCACGGAAAGGTGGTGGCCGAACGCTGGCCCTCGGCGATCAACGTGCCGAGCGAGGTGTCGGGGGACTGGACGCCGAAGCCGAAGAACGACAGGCCGGTCTCGGCCAGCACCGCGTAGCCGACGGTCAGGGTGGCGTTGATGATCAACAGCGAGGAGATGTTGGGCAGGATGTGGCGGAAGATCACCTTGGGCGCCGCCAGGCCCATGAACCGGGCGGCCAGAACGTATTCGCGTTCCTTCACCGACATGGTGAGGCTGCGGACGACCCGGGCGTCGAGGATCCAGGAGAACGCCGCCAGCAGCAGCACCAGCAGCAGCCAGGCGTGCGGTCCCTTCGGGCCACCGGTGGTAATGATGGCGATCAGCAGGAAGCTGGGGACGACGAGCAGCAGGTCGATGACCCAGAGCGCGACGCGTTCGAACCAGCCGCCGAAGTAGGCGGCGGTGGAGCCGACGGTGGCTGCGACCTGACCGAGATCGCGCGACCAGCAGCCCGATCAGCAGCGACTTCTGCAGCCCGTGCACGGTCAGAGCGAATACGTCGCGGCCGCCCTGAGTGGTGCCGAGCCAGTGGATCCGAGTCGGGCGGCTTCAGGTAAGCGCGTTGTAGTCGACGTCGTCGAAGTCTCCAGGGCAGCACGAAGCGGGCCGACCACGGCCAGCAGGACCATGAACACGTAGATGATCACGCCGGCGATGGCCGGCTTGTTGCGGCAGGAACCGGCGCAGGATGAGGCCGCGGCGGGTCAGTCGCTTGCGCTGTCGTCCCCGGATCCGGGGCGGCTCCCCGTCGAGACCGACTCGGGTCGGTCTCGACGGCATCGTGTTCCATCAGGTTGTCGCTCATCTGTCTGCCTCAGCTCAGCCGCACGCGCGGGTCGAGGACGGCGACCATGATGTCGGAGAGCACCGCGCCGGTCAGCACGCAGACGCCGCTGAACGCGACGACGCCGACCGTGCCGTTGGACTCTTGGCCACTGATCGTGCTGACGCCGTAGATCGCCCATCCCGTGGAAGGTGAAGATCCGCTCGACGAACGTCGCGCCGGTGAACAGTGTGGCCACGCTGAAGGCGAAGTAGGTCGCCGTCGGGATCAGCGCCGTCCGCAGCGCGTGCTTCATCACCGCCTTCTGCCTCGCGCAGACCCTTGGCCCGCGCGGTCCGGACGAAGTCCGCGCCCAGGGTGTCCAGCATCAGGTTGCGTTGGATCCGGCTGAACGTGGCGACGCCGAACAGGATCAGGACGAGCTGGGCAGCACCAGGTGCTGGGCCCGGTCGACGATAGCCGCGCCAGGGATAGTCGCCCCGCGCGCCGGTCTCACCGACGAACTCGAAGATCCGCAGCCCGCTGGCGTGGTTGATCTTGGTGGCGATGATCGTGTCAGCACGCGCGACGACGAGCGTCGGCATCGAGAGCACCAGCAGCGACAGCGCCGGTGGCGGTGCGGTCGCGAGACCGTGTACTGCCGGGTCGCACGTCCAGGCGCCGAGCGCGATCCCGCCGATCATCCCGAGGATGGAGCCGAGGCTGACCAGTCGCAGACTGACCCAGATCCGGCGGCCGATCTCGCCGTTCACCGAGCCGCCGAGCGGGCCGGCGCCTGGCCCCAGTCCCAGTGCAGCACGATGCCGGTGAACCAGGTCCACCAGCGCTGGAGCAGCGGGACGTTGTCACTGAGGTTCTTCGACCGCAGCGATCGACTCGATCGCGACGGGATTGAGCGGAGGGTTCTGGACCAGGTAGAGCGAGCGTGGGTTCAGGGCGGTGGCGGCGAGCAGATAGGACAGCGAAACGGCGATGAACAGCAAGATCACGTAGTTGATCGCTCGGCGCAGCAGATACTTGCCCATTCGAGCGACTCCTTCTCAGCCTCGGTGTCCAGGCGCGAGCCCGTTCGGCGCGGCCCACCGCTGTCGCTGGTGGGACTGTAGCCCGGCCGAGGGTGCCAGCCGAAACCCGAGCCGAATCTGTAACCGGGATGACATGCGAGCCTCGAGCGGCCGTCCCGCCCTTCAGATCCAGCTCTTGAACCACATCCGGGAGAGCCAGCTCGGGTGGGGCAGCACTGCGTCGGTGAGGATCGGGTAGATGTACGCGAAGTTGGCTCCGACCAGGGCGACGAACACCCCGGCGCCATCGCCGCCGAGCATCCGGCGGTCGCCGCCGGCCTGGCCGATCAGCAGCCCCAGACACAGGGCCACCGCCATCACCGAGAACGGGATGATCGCGATCGCGTAGAAGAAGAACAGCGGTCGGTCGGTGTACTGGAACCAGGGCAGCCAGGCGCTGAGGACGCCGACCACCGGGATGCCGAAGCGCCAGTCGCGGCGCGCCGATCCAAAGATCGCCGCCGCGACCAGGGCGAACACCGCCCCCACCACAGAGCCGGCGTCCCGATGCCGCTGATCACCTGCAAGCAGTTGTCCGGGCCCGGCGCAGCCGTCGGTGCCCGGGCTTGATGCCGTTGACCGCGTCGATGCCGATCGGCCGGGCCAGGATCAGCCAGCCCGCAGGGGTTGGCGTCGTAGGCGTGGGTCTCGCTGTCGATGAAGCTGCCGGTGTGGAAGGCGTAGATGTCTTTCGTTGTAGTGCAGCAGCGAGGCAGCGGCCGGCCGAGGACGCTGGACGCTGGTCGCGTTCGGGTTGCTTGGCGCCCCAGTCGCGGTCGTAGCCGCCGGGTGGCAGCAGCCAGTTGGCCCAGGTGGCCACGTAGACGATGCCGGCCAGGACGACCAGAGAGACGAAGGCGGGGACGCCGTCGCGCAGGATCGCCCAGCCGGACGCCAGCCGGCCCCGGCCAGCCGGCGGGCGCCGACGTCCCAGGCCAGGCGAGAGCAGCGCGAATGCGGCGAGCACGTAGAGCGCGCTCCACTTGGTGCCGAGCGCCAGGCCGAAGCAGACCCCGGCGGCGAGTGCGCCACGGCCGGACAGCACCAGGCCGGCCCGAACCGGCCGCCGAGATCGGTGCAGGCCGTGACGTTCGAGATGGTCGGCGAGCCGGTCGCGGAACCAGTCGCGGTCGGCGGCCAGGCAGGCGACGGCCGGCGACCAGGAAGAAGGCCAGGAAGATGTCCAGCAGCGCGGTCCGCGACATCACGAAGTGCGAGACCGTCGAAGGTGAGCAGGACCCCGGCCAGGCCGCCGATCAGGGTGGAGCGGCGAGACCCGGCGGACCAGCCGGATCATCACCATGATCAGCAGGCAGCCGAAGACCAGTGAGGCGAACCGCCAGCCGAACGAGTTCATCCCGAACAGGCATTCACCGCCGGCGATCAGCCACTTGCCGACCTGCGGGTGGACGATGAACTCCGCGGTGTCCAGCGACGACGTTCGGTGTTGCCGGCGACGATCGAGGCGTTGGCGTTGTCCGGCCAGTTGCGTTCGTAGCCGAACTTCAGCAGCGAGTAGGCGTCCTTGGCGTAGTAGGTCTCGTCGAAGACGAGGTTGTTCGGGCCGGCCCAGGTGGACGAACCGGAGCGCGAAGGCGATGCCGGTGATGACCAGGGTCAGCACCCAGCTGAACACCGCGGTCGCGTGGGCATCGGCGCCGCAGCCGCTCCACGGTCGTGGGTCTCGGAGGCGGCGGGGAGCGAGTCGTCGGGACGGTCGCGTCGTCGGTCGCGCCGTCGACCGGATCGGCGGGCGCGACGGGTGCGACGGGCGCGTCCTCGAGTACCTCATGCGTCACCGGGCCATCTTAGGGGAGGTTCTGTGGCACCGGCGATGTCGCCGTGCGGGTCGGCGGATCGGGAGCGGTGCGGATGACAGGCTGAGGTCGTGCAGTCTGGTCGTCGCCGGCGGCCGTCGAGGCCGCCGGGACGGGGGAGTCGGCGTCATCGTGCTGGCCGCGACGCCGATCGGCGATGTGCGGGACGCCAGTCCGCGGTTGCTGGGCGAACTGACCGGCGCGGACGTGATCGCCGCCGAGGACACCCGTCGGCTGCGTCGGCTGCTGGACCGGCTCGGCCTCCAGACCTCCGCGCGGTTGGTCTCCTACTTCGAGGGCAACGAGGCGGCTCGGACCCCGGAGCTGATCGCCCTGGTGCAGGACGGGGCCCGGCTGCTGCTGGTCACCGACGCCGGGATGCCGTCGGTCTCCGATCCCGGGTTCCGGCTGGTGACGGCCGCGGTCGCGGCCGGACTCGACGTGACCGCCGTCCCGGGGCCGTCCGCGGTGCTGACCGCGCTGGCGGTCTCCGGGCTGCCGGTCGACCGGTTCTGCTTCGAGGGTTTCCTCCCCGCAAGGCCGGGGAACGCGACCGCGCCGCTGACCGCGCTGTCCGAGGAGCCGCGGACGATGATCTTCTTCGAGGCCCCGCACCGGTTGGCCGACGCGCTGGCCGCGATGGCGTCCGCGTTCGGGCCGGACCGCTCCGCCGCGGTCTGCCGCGAGTTGACCAAGACCTACGAGGAAGTTCGACGCGGTCCGCTCGGCCGAGCTGACGGCCTGGGCCGAGCCGGGCGTCCGGGGCGAGATCACCGTGGTCGTGTCGGGTGCGGTGCCGGTGGCCGCTGACCTGGCCGTCGCCGTCGCCCGCGGTGGAAGAGCGGGTCGACGGTGGAGCGAAGCTGAAGCCGGCGGTCACCGAGGTCGCGGCCGAGCTCGGTATGGCGCGGAACGCGCTCTACCAAGCCGTGCTGGAGGCGCGCTCGGCCGCCCGGCGCGGCAGCGACAAAAACTGAACTGGTTGAAGACTTGACGAACTGCTCGGCCAATCCAAGGGTGGTTGTGGGACGAAACGAGGGTGGGAGCGGGAGGCTCGACCTCGTCGCCGGATCCACAGATCCGGTAGGCCGCCCGGATGCCCCGCACACTCCGATCAGCTGGGAGATCGCCATGGATTTCGTGAACCGCAGTACCACCAGCGCACCCTGGGGCCTGGTCACCTCTGCCGCCGCCCGGGCCAGGTTGCGCGAGCGGGCTGGCGAGCTGAAGAGCGATAGGGCCGAGGCCGAGGCCGAGCATCTGTCCGTCGCGTCCGCAACGGCTGCGCTGGAGCGGTCGCAACCGCGCCTGACCGTCCGTCCGCCCGCTCTGACCTCGCGATCACAGGCTTTGAGAGGGGCAGGAGCGGCGCCCTTAGGGTGGCCCGGTGAGTCCTGAGACATCGCGATCCGCTCCGTCGCAGCGTGAGCGCCGGGCCGCGACCGACGAAGGCGGCCGACGGCGCAATCTGGAACGCCCGGCCCTACCGGACGCGCTGCCCGGCCCGGTCGTCGACACCCACTGTCACCTCGACGTCGCCGACGGGCAGGGCGATCTCGGGCCCGGGGAGGCGATCGAGCTGGCGGCCTCGGTCGGCATCACCCGGATCGTCCAGGTCGGTTGCGACGTCGACGGCTCCACCTGGGCGGTGCAGGCGGCTCAGACCTGGCCCTCGGTGGTGGCCGCGGTGGCCGTCCACCCCAACGACGCGGCCCGGCTCGGTGCGGGACTGCAGGCCGATCTGGCCAAGATCGACGCACTGGCGCAGCACGAGCGGGTCCGCGCGGTCGGCGAGACCGGACTGGACTACTTCCGCACCACCGAGGCCGACGGTCAGCGCGTGCAGCGGGAGTCGTTCGCCGCGCACATCGCCATGGCCAACCAGTACGACAAGACGCTGGTCATCCACGACCGAGACGCCCATCAAGACATCCTCGACGTGCTGGACGCCGAGGGCCCGCCGGCCCGGATCGTGATGCACTGCTTCTCCGGCGACGTCGACTTCGCGCGGGCCTGCCTCGACCGCGGCGCCTACCTGTCCTTCGCCGGCACGGTCACGTTCAAGAACGCGACGGCGCTGCGGGAGGCGCTCCGGATCACACCGCTGGACCGGATCCTGACCGAGACCGATGCGCCCTACCTGACCCCGGAGCCGTATCGAGGGCGACCGAACGCCTCCTACCTGATCCCGCACACCGCCCGGGTGATCAGCACCGTTCGGGAGGATGATCTCGACGCGGTCTGCGCCGCCCTGGACGCCAACGCCACGACGGCCTTCGGAGCCTGGGATCCGTTTCCGGGCGGCGGAGCCGCACCAGAGCCGAATGGACATGATGGAATTCGCTGAGCTGGTCCGGCGCCGCCGGATGGTGCGCCGCTATCAGCCGGACCGGGCCGTCCCGGCGGCCCTCCGGGACCGGTTGCTGGACGTCGCCCGCCGGAGCCCGTCTGCCGGCTTCAGCCAGGGCACTTCCTTCCTGGTGCTGGAATCCGCGCGGGATCGAGAGCTCTTCTGGGCGGCCACCAGCTCTGACGGGCCGCCCGACCAGTGGCTCAGCGGGATGCGGACCGCGCCGACGTTGATCGTGGTGTGGACCTCCGAGCAGGTCTACCGACGCCGTTACACCGAATCCGACAAGTCTTCCGACATGGCCGACCCGTCCGCCGGACCCGATTGGGCGGCGCCGTTCTGGTTCGTGGACGCCGGGATGGCCGCGATGGCGTTGCTCTACGCGGTGATCGACGCCGATAACGAGCTCGGAGCCTGCTTCTTCGGGATGCCCCGGGACACGGTGGCGGCCGTCCGGGACCAGTTCGGGGTGCCGGCCGAGCAGCTGCCGGTCGGGGTGATCAGCCTCGGTTATCGGGCGCCCGGTGAGACCCAGTCCGGCTCGCCGAGGACGCGACCGCGCAAGCCGCTCGGCGAGACCGTCCACCACGGACGTTGGTGAGCACAGTCGCCTCGGGTCGGAGCCGATGGACGGCCTCAGCCGGCGAAGCGTTGCACCCAGCGGCGCTGCCACGGCGTCTCCACCGCACGGCGGTGGTAGCGCTGCCGGACGTAGTCCACCGCTTCGCCCGCGGACAACCCGTCCAAGACGGCCAGACAGGCCAGTGCGGTTCCGGTCCGGCCGCAACCGCCCCGACACGCGATCTCGACCCGCTCAGTGGGCGCATGGTCCCAGACCTGGTGGAGCATCTGGCGGGCCCGCCCCGCGTCCAGCGGCAGCCCGAAATCGGGCCACGCCAACCACTGCGAGCGCCACGGCACCGGTTCGGGCCGGGTGAGCGCCAGGTAGAGGCCGAACGCGGTCTCCGGTGCTGCGGGCGTGGTGAGCGACGCGACCGCGCAGCAACCGGCCGGACGGCAGCCGCAGCAGGCCGGCTGTTGACGGCGGCCAGGTGTCCATGGGGGTGAATATAAGGAGAACGGCGGCGGATGTGATCCACTCGTCAGCGTGAACGGCTTGCTGGACCCCACCGCGGTGCGCGCCCTGGCCCAGCAGCTCGGGCTGCGGCCGACGAAGCAGCGCGGCCAGAACTTCGTGGTCGACGCCAACACGGTCCGGCGGATCGTCCAACTGGCCGGAGTCAGCTCCGCCGACGTCGTGCTGGAAGTCGGGCCCGGGCTGGGCTCGCTCACGCTGGCGCTGCTGGACGCGGCCGAGCAGGTGCTGGCGATCGAGATCGACCCGCTGCTGGCCGGCGCGCTGCCCGCGACCATTGCCGAGCGGCGTCCTGACCGCGCGGACGCGTTGACCGTGCTGACCGCCGACGCGATGCGGGTCGACGAACTGCCGGCCGATCCGACCCGGGTGGTGGCGAACCTGCCCTACAACGTCTCCGTCCCGGTGTTGTTGCACCTGTTGGCCCGCTTCGACAGCTGGCGTGAAGGTCTGGTGATGGTCCAGGCCGAGGTGGCCGACCGGTTGGCCGCCCGGCCGGGATCGAAGACCTACGGCGTCCCGTCGGTCAAGATGGCGTGGTACGCCGAGACCAGTCGAATCGGTTCTGTCCCGGCCGCGGTGTTCTGGCCGGTGCCGAACGTGGAGTCCGGGCTGGTCCGGATCGTCCGTCGGGATCCGCCGCCGACCCGGGCCCCGCGCGACCTGGTCTTCACGGTGATCGACGCCGCGTTCGCCCAGCGGCGCAAGATGTTGCGCTCGGCGCTCGCCGGACTGATCGGTTCCGGCGCGGAGGCGGAACGGCGACTGGTCGCGGCCGGGGTTGACCCGACCGCGCGCGGCGAGACTCTCGGCGTCGAGCAGTTCGCCCGGATCGCCGAGCAATTACCGGCGGACCTGGCCCGACGGCGCTCCTGAGCGGCCCACCATTACCCTCGGGGGATGGCCTCACCCATCCCTCCGGAGCTGAGTGCCGTCCGGGTCCGGGCGCCCGCCAAGATCAATCTGGCTCTGAAGGTCGGGCCGCGACGAGCCGACGGGTACCACCCGCTGGCCACCGTTTATCAGGCGGTGTCGCTGTACGACGAGGTGGACGCCGTCTGGGCCGAACCGGACACGTTCGAGGTCGAGGTGCGCGGCGAAGGTGCCGAGCTGGTCCCGACCGATGAGAACAATCTGGCCGTCCGAGCCGCCCGGCTGCTGGCCGAGCGCTACGGCCCGCACGGCTCGCTCGGGGTCTCACTGTCGATCAACAAGTCGATCCCGGTGGCCGGCGGTCTGGCCGGCGGGTCGGCCGACGCCGCGGCGGCGTTACTGGCCTGCGCGGTCTTGTGGGACCTCGATGTCGATCCCGACCACATGCGTGAACTGGGCGCCGAGCTCGGCTCCGACGTCCCGTTCGCGCTGCTCGGCGGCACCGCGCTGGGCAGCGGCCGGGGCGAGGCCCTGGTGCCGGCGTTGGCCCGCGGTGGCTACCACTGGGTGCTTGCCTTCGGCCACCACGGCCTGTCCACCCCGGCCGTCTACCGGCGATTCGACGAGTACCGAAGGTCCCGGCGGCCCGTCCGCCTCTACCCCGAAGGACGCGCCGTTCGAGGTCCCCGCCGACCTGATGAACGCCCTGCTCAGCGGCGATCCGCGACAGCTCGGACGCTGTCTGGTCAACGACCTGCAGGAGCCGGCTCTGGATTTGCAGCCGCGGTTGCGTCGGACCGTCGAGGCCGGTCAGGAATACGGCGCACTCGGCACGCTGATCTCCGGCTCCGGCCCGACCGTGGTCTTCCTGGTCGAGAGCGAGTCCGCCGCGCTCGACCTCAGCGTCTCGCTGAGCGCGGACGGGGTCTGCCGGACGGTGCGTCGGGCGACCGCGCCGGTGCCGGGCGCCCGGGTGGTCGGCTGATTTTCCTACCGTTCGCCTCGTCCTCATTATGGTGACCGGGTGAGTGTGACCCCCGACAGCGTCGTTCGCGCCATGCGCCCCCGGGACCCCGACGAGGACCATCGGGTCGCCACTCCGCTGGAGTTGCTCACCGACCTCTGCTTTGTGGTGGCCGTGTCCCAAGCGGGGTCGACCCTGCACCACGCCGTCTCCGAGAACCACATCGGCGAAGGTCTGCTCGGCTACGTATTCGCCTTCTTTGCGATTTGGTGGACCTGGCTCAACTTCACCTGGTTCGCCTCGGCCTACGACAACGACGACCTGGGCTACCGGTTGCTGACCATTCTGCAGATCCTCGGTTCACTGGTGCTCGCGGTCGGCGTCCCGAACCTGTTCGAGGACAACACGGTGGCAGTGGTCGGTTACGTGATCATGCGGATCGCGCTGGTCCTGCAGTGGCTTCGGGCCGCGAGACACGACCCGCCGCGACGGATCACCTGTCGGCGGTACGCGCTCGGGATCGGTGTCGTCCAACTGTTCTGGGTGGGCTCGGTCTTCGTCCCGCACGCCGCACGGCTGGAGGTGTTCATCGTGCTGATCGCGGCCGAGTTCGCCGTCTCACCCATCGCCGAACGGGCCGGCTCGACCAGCTGGCACCCGCACCACATCGCCGAGCGCTACAGCCTGTTCTTCATCATCGTGCTCGGGGAGACGATCCTTTCCACCGCCGAGGCGATCCAGCGGGCGGTGACCGCGCCGGACACCGAGTTCGTCGGCCTCGGCACGCTGGTGGCCGGCGGGGTGTTGATCGTGTTCAGCATCTGGTGGCTCTATTTCTCCCGGCCGGCGGCGGTGCTCCTGCGCCGCGCAGGGTCGGGATTGGCGAGCTACGTCTGGGGCTTTGGTCACTACGTGATCTTCGCCGCGGCGGCGGCGATCGGCGCCGCACTCTCGGCCCGGGTGGAGTTCAGGATCGGTGAGAGCAAGGCGTCCGGGTTCGGTTCGGCCGCGGTGCTCACCGTCCCGGTGGCCGTCCTGCTGGCGGCGATCTGGTTCCTGCAGCTGCGGCGACACGATTCCTCGCTGCGGACGGTCGGTCCGTTCGGCCTGGCCATACCGGCCGTACTGGCATCGACGTTCAGCCCGTTCCCGGAGCTGATCGTCGGCCTGGTCTGCGCGTTGCTGCTGGCGGTCGAGATCCGGGTGGCCGGGTTGGCTCCGGGCGAGCAGGAATAGGTCCCTCAGGCGACCGGCTCGGTGGCCGGCTCGGATTCGTAGGGCGCGATCAGCGCTCGGAGCACGGCCGACAATTGCCGTCGCTCGTCGCAGTCCAGTCCGGCCAGGATGGCGTGCTCGGCACGCAGCAGATCGGCCATCGCGGCGTCCACCGCGTCTTTGCCGGTGACGGTGAGGCTCACGAGCACGCCTCGACGGTCCTCGGGATGGTTGGTTCGGGAGACCAGACCGCGGGCGGTCAGCCGGTCGACCCGGTTGGTCATCGTGCCCGAGGTGACCATCGTTTCGCGCAGCAACCGACCGGGGGACAGGCGATAGGGCGCACCCGAACGGCGCAGCGCGGCGAGCACGTCGAACTCCCAGGGCTCGAGATCGTGGGCACTGAAAGCACCCCGACGCTGCCGGTCCAAATGACGGGCCAGCCGGGTGACCCGGGACAGCACGTGCATCGCCGACACGTCGAGATCGGGACGTTCGCGCTGCCAGGCCTCGACCAGTTCGTCGACCTCGTCCCGCGGAGCGACCCCATTCGGGCTCAGCTGCGGGTCGGATTCGGCGGCCATACGGTCGAGCTTAGATCAAGACTCTTGACGTCGAGACTCTTGACCGGAGGGCAAACCGGTCGCCTGACGCGAGGATTCGTGCTGGCCCGCCGAGACGGCCGGCATCACCGCGGCCAGCGCGACGATGCCCAGCGAGAGCACCGCCGGCAGCGCCATCGTGTGCTGCACCCCGAAGTGCCGGACGCCGAACCCGATCACCCCCGGCCCGGCCAGGAAGGCGGCGTAGCCGAACGTGACGACCATGGCCAGCACCCGTCCGCCACCGAGGTGGCCGGCGGCGCTGTAGACCTGCGGGGCGATCATCCCGACCCCGAGCCCGACCAGGGCCCAGCCGACGATCAGCAGCGGCAGCTGGTGGACCAGGGTGACGCCGAGGTAGCCGATTGCCGCGCAGCCGCCGCCGAACCGGACGACGACGCGGTGACCGAATCGGTCGACCAGCCCGTCGCCGAGCAGCCGGATGACCACCATGAAGCCGCTGACCGCGATCAGGCCCAGTGCTCCGGTGGTCGAGTCGACTCCGGCCACATCGGTGACGTGGATGGACGACCAGTCGACGGCGGTGCCCTCGCATAGCCCGAAGGCCAAGGCCATCAGGCCGAGCAGCCACGCGATCCGTGGGATCTGGATCCGCCTGCCGTCGACCTTCTGCGGCACCCGAACGGCCACCGGGCTGATCCGGAGCAGCACGAACCATAGGCCGGCTGCGACGGCGGCCGCGATCAACATCACCGGGGCGACCACGGCTGCGCCGCGCACCCCGACAAGGGTGGCCAGCAGCAGTACGAGTCCGGCGCCACTGAACTGACCGAGGGACCAGAACGCGTGGAAGCGGCTCATGATCGCGCCGCCACCGGTAGCTGCGCGGCGCCCGCTCTCGACCTGGACGCCGAGCGCGTTCATGGCGACGTCCATCGCGCCGTTGCCGAAGCCGATCAGGACCGCGCCGAGCACGGCGACGCCGAAGACCGGGGCAAGGGCCACCACGACCGCCGCGGCGATCAGGACGGGCAGCGCGGTCAGGGCGATGGTTCGGGCGCCGACCGCGTCGGCCAGCCGACCGCCAACCTGCATCGAGATCAGGGCGGCCACCCCGGCCGTGAACAGCATCACCGCGATGTCGGTGGCGTTCAGCGCCAGCCGGTCCCGCAGCGAGGGCAACATGGCGCCGTAGCTGCCCAGCAAAATGCCGTTGACGGCGAACGTCAGGGTCACCGCGACAACCGCGCGGCGGCTGTTCAAGGTGGTCCGCTCGTGCGGCGGAGCGGTCCGGGTGATGGTCATGGCGGGTCCTGGTGATGCGGGTTGACCGTGCTACTGAATCGTTCTAGATACCAGCCTAGGCGGTTCTGGATCGATTCAGCAACCGGTTTCGTAGGCGCGGCCTCATCGCTCGGATCAACGTCCGGGGCGGGTTTGCAGGGTTGGCTTCGGCTCCAAGCCGGCCAGTCCGTTCCAGGCCAGGTTGACCAGATGCGCGGCGACCTCGGGCTTCTTCGGCCGCCGCTCGTCCAGCCACCACTGACCGGTGAGAGCGATCATCCCGACCAGCATCTGGGCATAGATCGGCGTCGCCTTGGGGTCCAGTCCCCGGTGCTTGAACGCGGGCGCCAGGATGTCGCTCACCCGTGAGGCGACGTCGCCCAGGATGCCGGCCAGCGAACCACCGGTGGTGCCGAAGGAGGAGTCCCGGGCCAGGATCCGGAAGCCGTCGGTGTGCTCCTCGATGTAGTCCAACAGAGCCAGCGCCGCCTGCTCGATCAGTTCGCGCTCGCGGCCTGAGGTAAGCGAGCCGCGGATCGTGTCCTGCAGGGTGACCACCTCGCGGTCCACGATGACCGCGTAGAGCCCCTCTTTGCCACCGAAGTGCTCATAGACCACCGGCTTGCTCACCTCCGCCCGGTGGGCGATCTCTTCCACAGAGGTCGCGTCGTAGCCACGCTCGGCGAACAGGCTTCGCGCGGTGGCGATCAGCTGTTCGCGCCGCTCGGCCCCACTCATCCGGATCCTCGGCGGACGGCGGCTGCGCGCCGATTCGTTATCCTGCCTGGCCACGAACGATGACCGTACACACCGCCGCCGACACCGCCGGCAAGACCTTGATGACCGCAGGCGAGACTGTGCCGAAGGAACAAGTCGATCGGCCCGTGCGGGGTCCCGCGGGGCGGGAAGATCCTCGATGTCGTTGACTGAGGTGAAGCCGGACCAGGCTTCTGGCCAGGGCCGCAAGGGCCGACGGGTCAACCGGAGAAGGAGGACGCCGTGGTCGTGTTTCTCACCCTGGTCAGCGGCATCGCCTGGTCGGTGGTCTACCTGGCAGCGATCCGGGTGGGGATCCGGGACAGAACCTTCGCGATTCCGGCAGCGGCGATCGCGCTGAACTTTGCCTGGGAGGTCATCTACACCGTCCAGGAGCTGACCTCCGATTTCTCGGTGCAGACGCCGGTGAACATGGCCTGGGCCGTGCTGGACGCCGTCATCGTGGCTAGCCTGCTGCGCTACGGCCGCCGAGAGCTGCCCGCAGCGATCACCCGCGGCATGTTCACCGTCGGGATCGTCGTGTTGTTCGCGGTGGCGTTCGTCGTCCAAGGCCTGTTCGTCGACCAGTTCGGCTGGGCCGGCGCCGTCGGCTACTCGGCGTTCCTGCAGAACCTGCTGATGTCGGGACTGTTCATCGCGATGTACCTGGCCCGGGCCGGTCGGCGCGGTCAAAGTGTGGTGATCGCGGTCGCCAAGTGGGTCGGCACCCTGGCCCCGACCATCCTGTTGGGCTGGCTGGCCGGCTCGACGTTCATCACCGGGATCGGGGCACTCTGCAGCGTGCTCGATCTCGCCTACATCGCGCTCTTGATCAGGAACCCTCTCGGCCGTGCTGCAACAGCAACCACGGTTGAGGAGTCCGTCCCTGCAAGCCTGAACTCCTCGAGCCGACGATGCGCTGAGTCGCCAGGGAATCAGCCTCGGCGTTTCCGCTGACCGGTGCTCACGCCAAGGACATGGCGGCGTTATGCAACCAGGTCCACGCTGGTGACCTATCGACGGTGGGAGGCGACGATGGGCCGGTCGAGGCGCGCATACCGTGAGCTGCATCCTGCTTGGCGATTCGTACGGTTGGAGGTCAACGCAACGTGCTACTAGGGGCTTGTGCTGCGGTCACAGCCGGTATCTGTTGCCGCCGTGGTCGGTGTTGAGTTTCACGGTGCCACAGCAGCGGAGGCGGGTGGCATATCAGGCCGGCCGACCGTGGTCAGCGCCTTTATACTTCTTATAAATTCTTACCACGACCGTGTCGATAGCATTCCCGCTCATCTGCAGCCGGTCAGGTCAAGGCTTTGTGAGCTGCACGATGCGCGGCCTGCAGGGACCTACGAGGCGCGGGCCGCCCATGCCGTGCCTGTCGCACGGGTGATTGTGTGGCTGAGACTGTGGACTTTCTGTCCGCGTGCGTTGTGCATCCCCACGGCGGCGGCTGGTCGAACCATGCAGGAGGAGGCGACGGAGAGCGAGTCGGGGAATGCGTAGCTGGTAGCACCGCTCGCCCCGGGCGGTTGGTCAGCTCCCTCTGGGTCGCATCGCCGTCGTCTCCTCCGCGCCTCGTTCTTGTGCGGCGTCGTCGAGATGGTGGCCGTTGTGGGTGCCTTCCCCCCGACGAGACGGCACACTCTTGTTCGGTGGTCCGGGTCAGCTGTTCTGGGCTCCCAGGTGAGGCCGATGGCGGCGGTGCCGCCCTGGGTGGAGTCCGGTGCGCTGGCCGAGAGTGTGTAGGTGAACTTGTAAACCTTGGTCTCCGAGCCGCTGCCGGTGGAGGTGACGGCGATGCACTTGGTGCCGGTGGCGCCGGGTTTGAGGTTGGCGGCTGAGAACAGGGCGCTGCTGGAGTCGTCATCGCTCAGGTGCACCGTGCCGGAGGCCAGCAGCGCGGCCGGCACGGCGGCCCACTTCAACACGGTGGCGGTGCACAACAGGCCCGCCACGCCGACCCGGCCGACGCTGTAGCCGGGTGCCGTGCTGCCGGATCGCAATGCCAGCGGCTAGCGGTTGTTCCTGCGACAGCAGCCGGCTGGCTGGTCCGCAACTGGGCAGGGACCGGCCGCTGTGTCCCGGCGCCGATCCGTGGTGACGATTTCAACGGTGCAAGACGTCGGCCCTGACCAGTCCGCACCGTTCGACGAATGCCCCGGGATGGCGGCGGCAGTGTGTCGGGTCAGGTGTTTTGTGCCTCGAAGACGATGTCGCCGGCGGCGGTGCCGCCCATGGTGTCGTTGGGGGCATCGGTGGAGATGGTGTAACCAAGCATGAAGGTCCGGGACTCCGGGCGGTCGCCGCCGGTGGTGGTCCAGGTGCCGACACCGTTGGCGAAGTTGGTCCGGGTGGAGCCGAAGGTGACCAGGGAGCCAGAGAAGACCTGAGGATCGGTGCTGGCGGGGGTAAATCCGGTGCAGGATCCGAAGGATCCGCCGCTGCCCTGGGTGATGGTCAAGGTGATGTAGGCGGCGAGGTTGGTGGTACCGCTGCCGTTGGCGCCGTAGATGCGGACGGAGGAGGGCAGGGATCCGTTGCTGGTGACGTTCAGGCAGCGGCTGCCGCTGGCTCCGGGTTTGGCGTTGGTGACGCTGAACGCTGCAGCGTTGGAGTCGTCGTCGGTGAGGTTGACGGTCCCGGAGGCCCAGTTGCTGGTCGGGCTCGTCGTTGTCGCGGAGTAGGCGGAATAGGACGCCTGGGCGACGGTGAGACCGGAGATGACCAGGGCGGCCGGGATCGTGGCCGCGGCAAGGATCTTCCGCTTCTTGTTGCTGGCATTGAGGTTTTTCACGGGGACTCCGGGGGGTGAGCGAATTCTACTGACGACAACTATTGAATGCTCAACAGATCAGGGCATTGTGCGGTTGCGGACAGGGTTCGGTGAACGATCACCCCATGTCGTCGGTGAGCTCAAGAAGGGCTCAAGAAGCCGCTCGGTGACGCGCCGAGCGACTGAGATCGGCCGGGACCTGTCCCCGCCGTGAGTGCGGGCACTGGCTCGAACCGACGATCGAGGCCACCCGGGAGGCCGCCGCAGAATCGAGGCGGGTTTCGCCGGTCGTTCGAGCGGGGGTCGCGATCGGTGAATCCCTCGACACTCGGCAACTTCTGGCGGGTTCAGCTGACCTCGCGCCAGAACCTCACCGATGTGCAGGTCGCCTTCGGCATTCTGGGCTTCGTGCACAGCTGGCGGGGTGGGCTGGTCCGGGTATGGCTGCCGCTACAGCCACACCCGGCCCGAGGTCAGCAGTGTGCGCGCACATATGTCTGACCCTCTTCCGATTCTGGTTGAACGCTCACGACGGATGCGCGCTTGACTGCGTCGCTCAGTGGTCGCTCTGGTGGCGGTCGTCGTTGCGGTCGTCGTGGTGAATTCACCGTGGGTTGTCGCCGAATCATCCTCGTACGACGCAGCGGTAGATCGCTGTTCTACCGCGGGTCATGGACTCCTCTAGCGGGAGGAACCCACGACCCGCGTGTTCGGGGCGGGCCCGTTCGACGGTGGTCGCCTGGAGGGAAGCCGGTCCGACGGTGTTGGTTCCGAGGGTGTCCGATTGAGGCCGGTCGGCTGGTCGGGTTGGTCCGACCTGGCGGGCAGGAGGATCGGCCCGAGCCCGGCTTGAGTCTCTGGGTAGGGCGGTAAGTGTGGTCGTGGAGGGCAACTCGGGGGGCATGGCTGTTGACTTTCAGCTCAACCGTCTACGCAGCGAGGCGTACGGCCGTTATCCCAACCGAGCCTGAACTTAGCATCTTTCGCCCCTCGTCCTCTCCGGGTCAACGGGCGAAGGGTTTCCCGGCGTCGGATCGGTGTCCGCTGAGTCGCTCGATCAGTCCGGCTGCCACGGTGCGGAGCGGAATGTTGGCACTCTGGGACCGCATCCGCAGCAAGGCGAAGGCTTCCTCGGTGCTGCAGCGTTGTTGTCCCATCAGCAGGCCGATCGCCTGGTCGATCACCGACCGGGAGGCCAACGCCTGCTCGAGCTGGGTCAACGACTCGCTGTCGCGCGCGTGGCGGATCAGCACGTGAACGGCCCCGGCCGCCTGGGCGGCGAACAGTTCACAGTTTCTGCGGGCCTGACCGGTGAACACGCCAGGCTGGTCGAACCCGTAGAGGTTGACCGCCCCGACGGTGACCTCACCAACGATCAACGGCAGGCTGATCGAGCACCTCAACCCCTGTTCGATGGCGCGGGCGCTGTAGTCGGCCCAGCGGGTTTCCGCCGACAGATCCGCCACGTCGACGATTTCGCTGGTGGCCAGTGCCTGCAGGCAGGGACCCTCACTTCCGGCGTACTGCACTTCGTCGAGCAGCGCGGCCCGCTCATCACTCGAGCTCACGGTCAACGGCTGTCCGTCATAGCGGACCGTGATGCCGCAGGAGGCCCGCGGCTTGACGACTGATGCCGCCAACCCGGCCAACTCGGTCAGAAATGCGGTCAAACTGTCCAGGCTCAACAGCAGCGACTGCACCCGCCCCAGCGACAACATCGCCGACCCGTCGACAGAAACGTCGGCGGGTCCAGCCGGAGACGGGCCCGACAGATCGGTTGACGTGCGTTCGGTGTTCACGATGACCGTCCCGGCCCGGCATCCGGGCCTCGCAGGATCATTCACCGAAGACGACAAGAGCCAAGATGGCCCGCACGAGAAACCCGCGGCATGATCACCATAACCTCACCCCTCTACCTGAAACGATCACGGCTGGCGACCGGTTCAGCGCCGACGCGCGCTGAGCGGTTGGCTGCCGGACTCAGTGACGCTGCAGTCCTGCAATCAACAGCTGATGTTGAGGTTCGCCGGAAGAGTCGCCTGTTCCCTTCCGGTGTAGCCGGTTGTACGCTTCAGCCGGTTGGGAACACAGCCTGGCGCCGTTCGAGGGTGCCGGCCGCTGACGTCCGGGAGAACCTGATGTTCCCGAATCCCCTGTCCCACAGTCGCTTTGGTCGCCTTCGGCCTGCCCGTGTCTCGCGCCGCCGTCAACTGGTGCCACATCGTCGGCGGCTTGTGCTGTGGCTCCGTGACCTCGGCCGGGACCTGATCGACATGGCTGCTCGAACGAGCGCGGACGGCGAACGGACCGAATCCCGATGATCAAGGTCACGGTGTCCGGGACCTCTGCTGTCTCGCCGTCCGGTCCGGTGACCGACCCGCTGACCGATGAGGAGCTGCTGCACGAACTGGCCGCCGTCGAGCAGGCGATCGCACGGACTGTCGGTTTCTGCCGCTCGGTGGACGCCTCCGGTCAAGTCAGGGTGCGCATCAACCAGGAGCTGCTGGACCGGGTTGAGCAAGAACACCAGCTGGCGACCGAACTCCGGCGACGCAACAGACTGTCGTCATCTGGATCTGCCCGGCCAACAAGTCGCAGCGGTACGCCCGATGACTAAGCCAGCCCAGAACTGGCGCGACGACGCGGCCTGCACGGCACACGATCCCGAACTTTTCTTCCCTGTCGGCACTGTCGGTCCCGCACTCGACCAAGCCGAGCGAGCTCGGCGGGTTTGTCAGAACTGCCCGGTCCGTAGTTCCTGCCTGGCAGCGGCGATGGCACTCGGCGCTGACCACGGCATCTGGGGCGGACTCGACGAAGACGACCGCCGCTCACTCCGCCGCCGAACCCAGCCCCGGCTTCGGCAGAATTCCCGTTAACCAGCAGCGACGGTGAATCGAGCAACTTGCACGATCACTGCTACGGATGGAATATCTCTCTATTGCGAAAGGATGCGACATGGCTGACCGGCTCGCCGCGTTGTCGGAGTTCGGTGTCTCTGTCTGGCTGGACGATCTATCTCGGGAGCGGCTGAACAGCGGCAGTCTTCAACAGCTCGTGTCAGGGTCGTCGGTGGTCGGGGTGACGACGAATCCGACCATTTTCGCCTCGGCGCTCAGCAAGGGGGAGGCCTACAACGCCCAGATCAGGGAACTCGCCGCCTCCGGTACGTCGGTGGCAGACGCGATCCGGGTGATCACGACCGATGACGTCCGTGCCGCTTGCGACGTGTTCGCCGACGTCTACGCCGCTACCGACGGCTATGACGGACGGGTCTCGATCGAGGTCGAACCCGGCCTGGCCATGGACACCGAGGCGACGACCGCTCAGGCGGCGGAGCTGTTCCAGTTGGTCGACCGGCCGAACGTGTTGATCAAAATCCCGGCCACCGAGCCGGGTCTGGCCGCGATCACCGCCTCGATCGCGGCCGGGATCAGCGTCAACGTGACGTTGATCTTCGCACTGGACCGCTACCAAGCGGTGATCAAGGCCTATCTGGACGGGCTGGAGCAGGCAGTCGCCAACGGCCGTGACCTCAGCGGCATCCACTCGGTGGCTTCCTTCTTCGTCTCCCGGGTCGACACCGAAGTCAACCAGCGCCTGGAGACTGGGGGAGGCTATCCGGTGGCAGCGTTGAAGGGTCAGGCGGGAGTGGCGAACGCACGGCTGGCCTATGCCCTCTATCAGCAACAGTTCGCCTCGGACCGATTCAAGGCTCTGGCGGCCGAGGGTGCGAACCGTCAGCGTCCGTTGTGGGCATCCACCGGGGTCAAAGACCCCTCGCTGCCCGACACCATGTACGTCAGCGAACTGGCGGTGGCCGGCACGGTCAACACCATGCCGGAAAAGACCCTGCTGGCTTTCGCCGACCACGGTGACCTCGACGGCGACAGGGTCAGCGGCACCGACACCGACGCCCAACACGTGCTTGATCAGCTCGCAGCGGCCGGCATCGCCTTCGACGACGTGGTCAAGGTTCTCGAGGCCGAGGGCTTAGAGAAGTTCGACGCCTCCTGGGCCGAGCTGTCCGACACCGTGCAGGCCGCACTCGAAGACGCGACCCGAGGCGAGGAAAATCCGGGCAGCACCGTCGACGCCCCGGCCGACCACGACACCATCGCCTAGGAGACGGTTCGATTACGGCCATCCCTATTTGCGGATGTGCTGCCTAACGATTCGGTGGGGGCGTCGCCGCCTCTGCGCATCACCCGGAGGATGAACGGCCAGGCACGTCACCGGTCCGTCGCGGTGTCGGTCTGCTGATCTTGATGCCGGGTTCCTTCTCGAAGGCGCAGCCACCAGACGATCACCCGACAGGTCAAGACGTAAGACAGCATTTTTGTAGGGATTAAGTGCTTGTGAAACCGCGGGAAGGTCGAGGTCCGGTCGGTCCATAAGGGGCATTCGTGGCATCCGATAGCTGGGTGTGTCGATGCCGAACTCCTTCACGACCTACCGGTCCGACACAGGTCGGTGGGTATCGCCGTCACCGCGCCGGGTCCGGGCCGTTCTTGTCGCGACCCCGGCGACCAGCCGACCGGCATACCGGAGGCGTGGAATTCCGGCACCAGCCACGCAGCCGCGACACAGCAGTGCCGCCGACAGCAGTGCCGCCGACAGCAGTGCCGCCGACAGCAGTGCGGCCGACAGCAGGCGGCCGACAGCGGTGCCGCCGACAGCAGTGCTGCCGGCAGCAGTGCCGCCGACGACACGGAAGCCGCAAGGCCGATCAGTAAGGGCCGGTCAGCGCATCGCTCGGTGCCGCAACCGCCGGGCTCGACGCCAGATCGCGGTCAGGTCGTCGAGATCCTCGACCGGTAGTTGACGTCGCCAGACCTCACGCAGCAGCCGGTGATCGGCTTCGAGCCGCTCGAAGACGACCAGGGCGATCGGCTCGTGGCTGAGCACCGCCGGACCAGGGCGGCGATAGATCCGCCGATAGATCACGTCCAGCTCCGGCCGGTGATGACGGACGAAGCGCTCCAGTCGCTCGACGTACTGCGGCGTCGACTCGATCGGTAGGGCAGGCTCGATCAGGTCGATCAAGACGGTGTCCAGGCTCTTCTCCTGGCTACCCCGCCCGATGTGCTGTTGCTCGCGCTTGGCCAGATCCCACTCGGCCGGACCCCAGCCGGCCAGGCCGGCGTCGGCAGGACCGGGCTCGTACGGGTTGCGCTCAAGGCGGTTGATCTGCGGGCGTCCCGGATCGACCTGTAGTCCGGCCAACAACTCGGCGGCCTGGCGTCGTACTCGCGCCGCCTTGATGCTGATTTCTCGTCCCAGGGCGCCGCTCTTCTCGGTGATGGCCCGAAGTCCGGCCAGGCTGCGGGCGGTGTGAGCGCGCAGTGCGGCGTCGATCTCGTTGATCATCACCGCTCTCCGATCGGCGCCGACGTTGGCCACCAGATCGAATTCGGCGTCCCGCTCTGCGGTCAGCCGGTCGGTGATCGCCGTCTGGCGCAGGGTCCGCGGGTTCAGTCCGACCAGACCGGACGCCACGCCCGCCCGGTCCACCAGCATGGCGATCGCCCGAGCGCTGAGCCGTTGTCCCTGGTTGTTCATGAACAGCGGGACGTCGGGGGTGTAGACGCCCGAACACGCCTGGACCAGATGCCGGAACTCTTCCGCCGGCAGATCGAAGGTGCGTCGCGGGTGATTACGTCCGGCCGGCAGGGCAAGTCTGACCCCGGTCGGCGTGGCGGTGACGTTGCCGCAGTCGAGCGCGGTCAGTTCGCCGGTCCGCAGCGCGACGCCGAGCAACAGCCGCAGGATCGCCTGATCCCGAGGTGAGGACCAGACGGCGATGGTCGCGCTCAACCGGGCCACTTCGGCCGGCCGCAGGACGGCGGGAACGGTGCCCGGATCGGCCAGCGGCGCCGGACGTTCGACCTCCGGACCGCTGAAGCGGTGGAAGTTGGCGATGGCGGTCAGGTAGGCGTTCACCGTCCGGCCCGCTCGCCCCTGGGCCTGGAGTTCGGCGCAGAATTCGCGGAGTGCGTCGGTCGACGGCTCTCGGGCGTCCAGCCAGCGCAGGTACTGGGTGACGCGGGAGGCGTAGGCCCGCCGGGTTTCGGCGGAGAACTCCGTCGTAGCGCCCAGCCGGGCGAGATAGCTGGTCCAAGCGGCTGACTGGGCGGCGGGGACGGCCGGGGCCGGCCGGGCCGGATGCGGGCCCGGTGCCTGCGGCATCGTGGCGGCACACTCGACGCACAGGGTGACCTGGCGGGCCGACCGACTGCGTCGATCGAGCCGCCGCCAGCTACTGGCCCGGCGACCGCAGACAGCCGCGGAGTTGCGGTTCGACCACAGGTGGGCGCCGCAGGTCTCGTCATCGGGCAGGTGCCAGGCCATGCCGCGGGCACTGAGCGCGACCGCGTCGTCGCTCGACTGGCTCGGGCACGGGTTGTCGACGGCCAGCTCGTCTGCGGCCGGCCCGAGCGGCCAGCCAGCAGGAGCGACGCGGCCGACTCCGGTCGAGACCCGGCGGAGAGCAGGACGGGTGTGCGCCGGAAGGGCAGCCGGGTCCGGGAACAGTGGTGAACGGGGGGTGGGGGAAATGGCTTGCCAATTCATGACAACTCCAAGGATTTAGGGCGCGCTGAACGCCCGTCAGTGAATCCCCGAGTTGATATTTGATCGTTACCTGCCGAGCCTGTTGCTAGATGCAAGCACCGGGCCGTTTCCCCAAGAAACGGATGATCCGGCGACACAGGCTCGAACAAACCCAATTCTTGCATGAGTTGGGGCGAGGTCGGCAAGTTTCGCCTGTTGGAGGAAGGTTTTGTGGTCGTTGCCCAGTCCAGCCCGACCATCCACCTCCTTCCCGGCCTACTGATGTGCGCCCCGACACGCTGTTGCGTACTGTTGTCCCCGGCCGATCTGCAGAGGTCGACGGACGCCGGTTTCGGAGGTAGCTTCCGATATCGGCGACCACGAACGGACGCGGTCGGCCGACGCGATCCCCGGTTGGTCTGTCGGCAGGGCCCGCCTGACTTTGAATCAGGATTAGCGACGTAGGTTCGACTCCTACCCGGGGAGCGACAGGGCTGGGCCGATCAGATCGACCAGTTCCGGACCGTCTCGATCAGCGAGGAGCACCGTGAGCACCGCACCTCAGACCGTTATCGACCCGGCGTCCGGCTCAGGTGAATCGGGCACGGTCGAACCTGGCGTGCGGGCGGCGATCATCCTGGCCGCCGGCGCGGGTACTCGGATGAAGTCCGAGCGTTCCAAGCTGTTGCACGAGATCGCCGGCCGTTCCCTGCTGAGCTACGCCGTCGACGCCGCCCTCGGGACGGGTGCCGAGCGACTGGTCGTGGTGGTCGGGCACCAGCGGGATCAGGTCGAGGCCCATCTGGCCGAGATCGCCCCTCAGGTCCAGATCGTCGTCCAGGGTGACGCGATGTACGGAACCGGCTATGCCGTCCGGTGCGCCCTGGATGCGCTCGGTGAGGAGTGGGCCGAGGGCACGACGAACGAAGCCGGTGGTCAGGTGCTGGTCACCTACGCCGACGTGCCGATGCTCGGTGGTCCGACGCTGTCGGCGATGGTCGGGGCCCATCGCGACGCCGGGGCCGCGATCACCGTGCTGACCGCCGAGGTGGATGAACCGACCGGCTACGGCCGGATCATCCGCGGCAGCGCCGGCGACGTGCTGGCCATCGTCGAACACAAGGACGCCGACCCCGCTCAGTTGGCCATTCGCGAGATCAACTCCGGTATCTACGTCTTCGATTCCGATGTGCTGAGCACTGCGCTGGCCGCGCTGGCCCCCAGCCCGGTGACCGGCGAGCTCTACCTGACCGACGTGATCGGGATCGCGCGAGCCCAGCACCGTCCGGTCCGGGCCCACCTGACCGAGGACCGTTGGGAGACCGAGGGAGTCAACGACCGGGTCCAACTGCAGCGGATGGGCGCCGAGATGAACCGCCGGTTGCTCGAGCGCTGGATGCGCGCCGGGGTCACGATCATCGATCCGGCCAGCACCTGGATCCAGGCCGGCGTCGATCTCGGCACCGACGTGACCCTGTTGCCGGGCACCTCACTGGAGGGAGCGACCTCGGTGGCCGCCGGCGCGACCATCGGCCCGGACACCACGCTGATCGACGTCGAGGTGGGTGAGGGTGCCAGCATCGTCCGGACCCACGGCTCGTTGTCGATCATCGGCCCCGGTGCGACCGTCGGGCCGTTCGCCTATCTGCGTCCCGGCACCCGGCTCGGCACCGGCGGCAAGATCGGCACCTTCGTGGAGACCAAGAACGCGGTGATCGGCGACCGGGCCAAGGTTCCGCACCTGACCTACGCCGGCGACACCGAGATCGGCGAAGGCGCCAACATCGGGGCCGGAACGATCTTCGCCAACTACGACGGGGTGGCCAAGCACCGCAGCTCGGTTGGCCGATTTTCTTTCGTGGGTAGCGATTCGGTGCTGATTCATCCTGTCAGGATCGGTGACGGCAGTTACGTCGCGGCCGGCTCGGCGGTCAGCGACGACGTCGGTTCCGGTGAGCTGGCGGTGGCCCGCGGCCGGCAGCGCAACGTCGAGGGCTGGGTGGCCAAACGGCGCCCGGGCAGCCAAGACTGCGGCAGCAGCGGCAGCAGCCGAGCACGGGCGGGCCGAGCAATTGCCGCGCGAACAGGGCCAGGGGACCGGGGGGGACCAGGAATGACCGGAGTCAAGAGGCCCAACGACAAGCACCTGATGCTGTTCTCGGGGCGAGCGTTCCCCGAGCTGACGACCGAGATCGCCGAGCTGATGAACGTCGAGATCGTCCCGACCCGGGCGCTCAACTACGCCAACTCCGAGATCTACGTCCGGTTCGAGGAGTCGGTGCGGGGCTCGGACGCCTTCGTGGTTCAAAGCCATGCGGCGCCCGTGAACGAGTGGGTGATGGAGCAGTTGATCATGGTCGACGCGTTGAAGCGGGCGTCGGCGAAACGGATCACCGTGGTCGCCCCGTTCTACCCCTACGCGCGCCAGGACAAGAAGCATGCCGGTCGTGAACCGATCTCGGCCCGGCTGATCGCCGACCTGTTCAAGACCGCCGGGGCCGACCGGCTGATGTCGGTCGATCTGCACGCCGCCCAGATCCAGGGCTTCTTCGACGGCCCGGTCGATCACCTGTGGGCGCTGCCGGTGCTGGCCGACTACATCGACGCCAAGTACGACACCTCGGAGATGACCATCGTGTCGCCGGATGCCGGCCGGGTCCGGCTGGCCGACATGTGGAGTGACCGGTTGAACACCCGGCTGGCCATCATCCATAAGCGTCGCGATCCCAACGTGGCCAACACGGTCGCCGTGCACGAGGTGGTCGGCGACGTCCGGGGCCGGGTCTGTCTGCTGGTCGACGACATGATCGACACCGCCGGCACCATCTGCCTGGCCGCCGAGGCGCTGATGGCCCGGGGCGCGCGGGCGGTGATCGCGGCCGCGACCCATCCGGTGCTCAGCGGCCCGGCAACCCAGCGGCTGAGGCCGATTCGGCCTTCGAAGAGGTGATCGTCACCAACACGCTGCCGATCCCCGACGAGCGGCGCTTCGACAAGCTCACCGTGCTCTCGATCGCCCCGCTGATCGCCCGGGCGATCCACGAGGTCTTCGAGGACGGCTCAGTGACCAGCCTGTTCAACGGTCAGTCCTGAGCGAGCCCGTGCATTCGGGCTCGCGATCGGCGCCGGGCAGCCCGGGCGACCAGATTTCGCACTGGCGATGGCGTTCGGCTAAGCTGTCCAGGTTGCCTCGGCGAGGGTCGGCAGGTCAGACCGTGATCGACAAGGACGTCTCGTTCAGCCCGGTTTTCGGGCGTCGATCACCTTGATCTTCTGCCACATCCTGGCCGGGCCGCGACGAGCATCATCGGATTCGCCCCGAGAAGCGATTCGCCCAGAAGTTTTCCCACACAGATTTGAGTTCGAGGAGATAGTTCGTGGCCGAGGTCAAGCTCACCGCCGAAATGCGTACCGAGTTCGGTAAGGGTGCTGCCCGCCGGATTCGTCGTGCCGACAAGGTTCCCGCCGTCCTGTACGGGCACGGCACCGATCCCATCCACATCACCCTGCCCGGTCACGAGACCCAGCTGGCGCTGCGTTCGGCCAACGCACTGCTGTCGGTCGACGTCGACGGAACCTCGCAGCTGGCTCTGCCCAAGCAGGTCCAGCGCGACCCGATCAAGGGCTTCATCGAGCACGTCGACCTGGTCATCGTCCGTCGCGGCGAGAAGGTGACGGTCAACGTCTGCATCCACATCGAAGGCGATGCCGCCCCGGAGACTTTGGTGGTGCTGGATCGTAACGAGCTCGCACTCGAGGTCGAGGCCACCCACATCCCCGACACCATCACGGTCTCCGTCGAGGGGCTGATGGCCGGCACCCAGATCACCGCCGGCGAGCTGAAGCTGCCGAGCGGTGCCGTCCTGACCGACGACGCCGAGCTGCTGATCGTCAACGTCACCAACGCTCCGACCGCCGAGCAGGCTGAGGCCGAGCTGGCCGAGGCCGAGGCTGAGGCCGGCATCGAGGCCACGGTGGACGAGGACGCCGAGGCTGCGGACGCCGACGGCGCGGGCGTCGAGGGTGGCGCCGATCCCGAGGCGAGCTCCGAGAGCACCAGCTCCGAGGAGTGAGCCCTGGTCCGAGCCGGCGGCGTCGATGCGGTCCGGGCCGTGGCTGGTCGTCGGGCTCGGAAATCCCGGGCCCGGTTACGCCGGTCACCGGCACAACGTCGGGTTCCTGGTGGTCGATCAGCTGGCGTCGCGGATCGGCGCGCGTTTTGCTGCCCCCAAGGGGATGCGGGCCGACGTCGCCGAGGGTCGGCTGGGACCTCCCGGGGCCGTATCGCCCCGGTTGGTGCTGGTCAAGCCCCGGACGTTCATGAACGACTCCGGCGCCGCGGTGGTCAAACTGTCCAACTACCACAAGATCGACGGCGCCCGACTGATCGCCGTCCACGACGAACTCGACATCGACTTCGGTCAGTTGCGGGTCAAGTTCGGTGGCGGCGACAACGGCCACAACGGGCTCAAGTCGATCCGCAAATCCAGCGGCAGCGGAGACTTCTTCCGGGTCCGGGTCGGAGTCGGCCGGCCGCCGGGACGGCAAGACCCGGCCGATTTCCTGCTCAGCGACTTCCCGGCGGCAGTGCGGACCGACCTGGCGATCGAGGTGGCGCGGGCCGCGGACGCCGTCGAATCGTTGATCACCCATGGGCTCGAGCGGACCCAGAACTCGTTCAACTCCTGACCGGTCCGGCGATTTCCGGTCGACCCGGTGCACCCGTTCGTGCTGCGGCACAGCCGCCCGGACGGTGGCGACGGCGCCGGGGAGGTGTGTGTGAAAGGCCAGGAATTCATCGCAAACTCAACGGAGGCGAACGTGTCGGAGGCGGCGAGTAGGTTGATCCGGTGAGCCTGGCGGGACTCGTCGATCTGATCGTCCAAGACCCCATCATCGAACAGAGCGTCGATGAGGCACGTTCGCGCGCGGTCAACGCCCTCGATTTGACCGTTCCACCCCCGGTCCGACCGTTGATCGCCGCGGCGCTGGCGGCCTCGGTCGAGCACGGCGGCGCCGATCGTCCGGTGCTGCTGGTCACCTCCACCTATCGCGAAGCCGAGACGGTCACCGAGGAGCTGCAGTCACTGCTGGCGCCGGACCAGGTGGCCTACTACCCGGCGTGGGAGACGCTGCCGCACGAACGGCTCAGCCCGCGCTCCGACACCGTCGGTCGCCGGCTGGACGTACTGCGCCGGCTCGTCCACCCGCAGCCCGGCGCCCAGCCGCTGAAGATCATCGTCGCGCCGGTCCGTAGCGTGCTGCAGCCCCAGGTGAGGGGTCTGGCCGATCTGGCCCCGGTCCGGCTGGTCAAAGGTGACGAGGTCGACCTGAACGAGTCTGGCCGTCGCTCTGGTCGGCGCCGCCTACGTCCGGGTCGACCTGGTCGAGCGGCGCGGCGAGTTCGCGGTCCGCGGCGGCATCGTCGACGTGTTCCCGCCGACCGAGGAGCACCCGATTCGGGTCGACTTCTTCGGCGACGAGGTGGACGAGATCCGGCACTTCTCGGTGGCCGATCAGCGCTCGGACGACGAGACGTTGGACGAGTTCACCGCCAGCCCGTGCCGCGAGTTGCTGCTCACCGATGACGTCAAGGCGCGCGCGGCCAAGCTGGCCCACGATCACCCCGAGCTCGCCGAGATGTGCGAACGGATCAGCCTCGGCCACGCCGTCGAGGGGATGGAGTCGCTCTCCCCGGTACTGGTGGACGGGATGGAGCTGCTGGTTGAGTTGCTGCCCGACGGTGCGCACATCCTGGTCAGCGATCCCGAGTTGGTCCGCGGCCGCGCCCAGGATCTGGTCGTCACCAGTCAGGAGTTCCTGGCCGCGTCCTGGGCGGCGGCGGCCGGCGGGGGACAGGCGCCGATCGATCTGGGCGAATCGGCCTATCGTCCGTTGGCTGAGGTGCGCGAGGTCGCGATGGGTCGCGGGCTGGCCTGGTGGACGCTGTCGCCGTTCACCATCGGTCCGGACGCAGACGGTCCGAGCGAGCCGATCCGCACCGAGGACGGCGAGATCGTCGACTTCAGCGCCCGCGTCCGTAGCGCCAGCGTGGAGTCGCGGACGCTGGACGCCCGGACGGCCGAGACCTATCGCGGCGACACCGAGGCCGCGCTGGCCGAGATCGCCGGCCGGGCCCGGGACGGCTGGCGGGTGGTGCTGGTCGCCGAGGGTCGCGGCACCGCACGGCGGATGGTCGAGTTGCTGGGTGATCGGGAGGTGCCGGCCCGGTTGGCCGAGTCGCTGACCGCAGTACCGGACCCCGGTGTGGTCTCGGTCAGCTGCGGTGAGATGCGGCACGGCGTGTTGGTTGAATCGGTGAAGTTGGCGATCTTCACCGCCGGTGACCTGTCCGGGCAGCGGGTCACCGATCGCGAGTCGCGGAAGATGCCGGCGAAACGGCGCAACCAGATCGACCCGCTCGAGCTGGTCGGCGGCGATCCGGTGGTGCACGAGCAGCACGGGGTCGGTCGCTACGTGGAGATGGTGCAGCGTTCGGTGGCCGGTTCGGTCCGCGAATACATGGTGATCGAGTACGCCGCATCCAAGCGCGGTCAGCCGGGCGACCGGCTCTACGTCCCGATGGATCAGCTGGATCAGATCACCCGCTACGTCGGCGGCGAGTCTCCGACGTTGGACAAGATGGGCGGCGGCGACTGGAGCCGGCGCAAGGGCCGCGCCCGACGTGCGGTGCGTGAGATCGCCGCTGAGTTGATCAAGCTCTACGCCGCCCGGCAGGCCAGCCGCGGACACGCCTTCAGCCCGGACACGACGTGGCAGCGCGAGCTGGAGGACGCGTTCAACTTCGTCGAGACCCCGGATCAGCTGGCCTGCATCGACGAGGTCAAGCGCGACATGGAGCAAATCGTCCCGATGGACCGGCTGATCTGCGGCGACGTCGGCTACGGCAAGACCGAGATCGCCGTCCGAGCCGCGTTCAAGGCCGTCCAGGACGGCAAGCAGGTCGCGGTCCTGGTGCCCACGACACTGCTGGTCCAGCAGCACCATGCCACCTTCGCCGACCGCTACGCCGGTTTTCCGGTCAACGTCGCCCCGCTCAGCCGGTTCGTCTCGGCCAAGGACTCCAAGGCGACCATGGCCGGGGTGGCCGACGGCACCGTCGACGTGGTGGTCGGCACCCATCGGCTGCTGTCGGGTGAGATGAAGTTCAAGGATCTTGGGCTGGTGATCATCGATGAGGAGCAGCGCTTCGGCGTCGAGCACAAGGAGCAGCTGAAGCGGCTGCGGACCAGTGTCGACGTGCTGGCCATGTCGGCCACCCCGATCCCGCGGACGCTGGAGATGGCGATCACCGGGATCCGGGAGATGTCGACCATCAGCACCCCGCCGGAGGAGCGGCATCCGGTGCTGACCTTCGCCGGCCCCTACGACGAGGCGCAGGTGACCGCGGCGATCCGGCGCGAGCTGCTGCGCGAGGGTCAGGTGTTCTACATCCACAACCGGGTGCAGAGCATCGACAAGGTGGCCCGGCGGATCTCCGAGCTGGTGCCGGAAGCCAAGGTGGCGACCGCGCACGGCCAAATGGGAGAGCACCGGCTGGAGAAGGTGATGGTCGACTTCTGGGAGCGTCGCTCCGACGTGCTCGTCTGCACCACCATCGTCGAGGCCGGGCTGGACATCTCGACGGCCAACACGTTGCTGGTCGAGCGTTCCGACACCATGGGGCTGTCCCAGCTGCATCAGCTGCGCGGCCGGGTGGGCCGGAGCCGGGAGCGTGGCTACGCCTACTTCCTCTATCCGCCGGAGAAACCGCTGACCGAGACCGCCCACGACCGGCTGGCCACCATCGCCGCGCACACCGATCTGGGGGCCGGGATGGCGGTGGCGATGAAGGACCTCGAGATCCGCGGAGCCGGCAACCTGCTGGGTGGCGAGCAGTCCGGCCACATCGCCGACGTCGGCTTCGACCTCTACATCCGCCTGGTCGGCGAGGCGGTGGCCGAGTTCCGCGGCGACGACCGGGAGCCGGAGCCCGAAGTCCGGATCGAGCTGCCGATCGAGGCGCATCTGCCGACCGACTACGTCGAGTCCGAGCGGCTCCGACTGGAGATGTACAAGCGGATTGCCGAGGTGAAGAGCGAAGAGGACATTCGCGCGGTCGAGGCCGAACTGACCGACCGTTACGGCGCGCCCGGGCCGGCCGTCCAGGCGTTGCTGGAGGTGGCCCGGTTCCGGCTGGTGGCCCGTAAGGCCGGGCTGACCGACGTGCTGAGCCAGGGTAACTACATCCGGTTCTCGCCGGCCAAGCTGCTCGATTCGGTGCAGCTGCGGCTGAAGCGGATCTACCCCGGCAGCATCGTCAAGGACACCGCCGGGCTGATCCTGGTGCCGCGCCCGAAGACCGCGACGATCGGTGGGGCGCCCGTCCGCGACGGCGACCTGCTGCGCTGGTGTACCGACGTGGTCAACAACATCCTGCCCAGCTGACCATCCGATCAGAGCACCCGCAGCATCACCGGCACCACCAGGATGAACAGCACGAGCACGACCAACCGGCTGAGCGCCAGACGGACGGGAGTCCGGGTCAGTTCCAAGCGCCGTCGCGGTGGATGCGCGACCCAGGCGGCGATCCCCGGCGCGGCCAGGGCGGCGAGTTGCGGGAGGTACGGATGGTTGCTGATCAGGGTCGGCACGATCGCCACCGCGAGCGCGCTCAGCCAGAAGATCACCCCGGCCCGGAAGATGATCGCCAATACCAGCAGGGCGACGGCGGCCAGCAACCCGGCGCCGAGCAGCCCGAGGGGCAAAATCCTCAGGCAGCTCGAGCCGCCGGTGCACTGGTCGCCCTTGACGTAGCCGAGGATCGCGACCGGGCTGCCCACCACGACAGCGATCAGGGTGATGACGTAGCAGATCAACACCCGACGCACCGACATCGTCGGGCGCATGTGGCCGGACCGTGGAGGCGCCGCCTCGGTCCCGGACGGACCGTCCGGGGACGAACTGAGCTGAATGGCGATCATGGTCCTAGTCTGGTTTCCCGACCCGGTCCGGTCTTCCCCCTAAAGGCTGATTCTGAGTCAGGCTGGGGTATGACGTGTCCGAACGGTGATGGACGGCGCGACGCAGCAGGGCCGGTGCTCTGGTGCCGGGGCAGGGCGCGTGCCACGCTGTGGTGGTGGACGGATTGCCGCTGGTCGCGACAGGTCTGGTCGTGATGATCGTCGGGGTTTGCCTGTTCGGCTACTTCGTTGTCGCTTCGACGCTGGCGGAGCCCGTCGTCGCTGTTTCGTAGAGTTAGATCGGAAGCCGCCGCCGATGTTGGCCTGGGTGGCGGCTCCCACAGCGGTGCCGTCGGCGGCAGCTTCGGAGTCGATCCCGTCCGTGATCGTCGTGGTCCGCGCCTGCGGACTGACTCCTGAGGCGGGAGCGGACCGTAGGTGGGCGATCCGTCGGCCCTCGGAGTTCAGCTTGAACTCGAATGGTGCCTGCTGGATCTGCTCGGCCGGTTCGTGGCACCAGGCGTGGGTTTCGCTGCCTGGCAGTGTTCGCAACCGTCCGGTCTGCAGGTCGTCACCCCGTGCATCGGAGCTAGCCAGTAGAGTTGCAGCCCGAAGCCGCAGCAGGTCGCGGGAACAGCACGAGGAGGGTCATGCGCAGATCGCGCCCGATTGCCGCACTGGTCGCACTGGCGTTGGGTGGCACCGTGCTGACCGGCTGTTCCAAGTCGCCGACCGACGCGGCCACGGTCAACGGGACGTCGATCACCCGGTCGCAGCTGCAGCAGGCGCTGGACGGGGCCAACCAGATCCTCGGGGCCGGGAACCAGCTCAGCAACGCCCAGGTGTTGACCGTGCTGGTTCAGGGCGTGGTCGCCGACGACGTCGCCGAACAGCGCAACCTGTCGATCACCGACGGCGATCGGGACGCGAAGCTCAGTGCCGCGGCGCTCGCGGTGCCGTCGGCCCGTCCGTTCGTCTACGACGTGGCCAACGAGTCGATCATCAGCGAGCGGATAGGCGAGACTCAGTTCCGAAACGCCATTGCGTCGGCGAAGGTGGTCCTCAACCCGCGCTACGGGGCCTGGCAGCCGCAACGCAGTATCGCGGTGATCGCCGACAACGGTTCGCTGTCCCAGGTGCTGCAGTCCGCGAACTCGTGACCTCAGGCTCGACGGAGAGCGGTCAGGGCGCAGAACTGGTTCGACTGATCGAGGTGATGGAACGGCTGCGGCGCGAGTGCCCGTGGGACGCCCGGCAGACTCATCGATCCCTGTTGCCTTACCTGGTCGAGGAGACCTATGAGGTGATCGAGGCCGTCGAAGACGCACCGGCCGGGGCTGCGGATGAGCATCTCCGTGAAGAACTCGGTGATCTGCTGCTCCAGGTCTACTTCCATTCCCGGATCGCGGCCGAGTCCGGTGCGTTCACGGTCGACGACGTTGCCGCCGGGGTGGCCGACAAGCTGATCGCGCGTCATCCGCACGTGTTCGCCGGCGAGGAGTTGCCGGAGGACCTGAACGACCTGTGGGAGCAGCGCAAGGCGGCCGAGAAGCAGCGGCGTTCGGCCCTGGACGGCATCCCCGAGATGTCGGCCCTGTCCCGGGCGACCAAGGTGATCGGACGTAGCCGCTCGCACCGGGTGCCGATCGAGCTGCCGACCGAGCCGATCACCGCCGACGACCTGGGCGGCGAACTGCTCGCGCTGGTCGCCCGGGCCCAGGCGTCCGGGCTGGACGCCGAGCAGTCCACCCGGGACGCACTCCGGGTCTTGGAGCAGCAGATCGTGCTCGCCGAGCGTGCATCCGCCGCGCGGCGCCCGTAGCCCGCTGCTGCGAACCTGCCCCGTCGTCCGCGCCCGTCGTCTGCGTCGCACACCGTCGTCCGCGTCGCACAGCTTGCAGCGTGTGCGACGCGGAACGGAGGGGTGCGACGGACAGGACGAGCCCTGCCACGACTTGGAACCGTACGACCACGATGCGGTCGCCGCGTCCCTGGCCGACCGGGTCGAACAGTTGGTCAGCCAGCGGGTCCGGTGAGCTGGGCTGCGGCCGAGACCCCGACCGGATCGTCCGCGATGAGGAGAGCCCGGGTTTCGGTCAGCAATTCGTCCGTCACCCCGCTCGGCGCCGACATCCCGGTCATCGCGGTAGCGCTACCCCGGTCGATTCCGGGGCAACTCGGCGTCATCGTCTCCGGGGCCCGGCGTCGTGAACACCGACGTCGAAGTTCGGCAGCAACTCCGGCGGCGGGTAACGAGCGTCGGTTCTTCGCGCCAACCGGGCCGTACGGGCAAAAGGCGGTCAAGCACAACCACGCCGCGGCGAGCCGAGACGCACTCGGAGGAGGAGGAGCGTCAGAGTGCAGCGGGCTCGCGGATCGGCAGGCTGGCGATGAACCGGGTGTCGCCCGGCTCGGACTGGACGCTCAGCTCGCCGCCATGGCGTTGGGTGATGATCCGGTGGGAGATGTCCAGGCCCAGCCCGGTGCCCTCGCCAGTCGGCTTGGTGGTGAAGAACGGCTCGAAGATGCGCTGCCGGATGTCGGCGGGGACTCCCACACCGGTGTCGGCGATCTCGACCACGACCGCGTCTCCACCCTTGTCCATCCGGGTCCGCACGGTCAGCGTGCCGCCCGACTCCTTCATCGCGTGCACCGCGTTGTCGATCAGGTTCGTCCACACCTGGTTCAGCTCACCGGGATAGGCCGGGATGCTCGGCAGCGTGTCGTCGAACTCGGTGGCCACGTCGATCTTGAACTTCTTGAGCTTGGTGCTCAGCATGATCAACGTCGAGTCCAGCCCGGTCCGGACGTCGATCACCTGGTGTGGGGCACGATCCATCTGCGAGTACTGTTTGGCCGCGCCGACCAAGGAGGAGATCCGGTCGGTGGCGTCCTCGATCTCGATCATCAGCAGCTCGGTCTCGAGGGAATAGGCAAGCCAGTGGACACCGTCGCCGATGTATTCCTCGGGGATGTCACTGACCACGTTGGCATCCAGCCATTCCGGGGTGATCCCGGCCGCGACCAGCGTCGGCGCCAGCTCCCAGCCGCTGTCCTGACCGTGGTCGTCGAGCCAGTCGGTGATCAGGTCTTCGGCGTCGCTGGCCTGCATCGGGCTCAGCTTGGGCGCCTTGGCCAGATTCTCGACCGCAACCTCCTGCAGGTCGGTCAGCGTCCGCAACAGCTCACCGGACAGCCGGCCGCCGGCCAGGTGGCTCAGCTTGCGGCGCATCTTGGCCACCCGTTCGCGCAGCGACGCGGTCGCCCGGACGGCGGCGGCCGCCGGGTTGTTCAACTCGTGGGTCAGACCGGCCGACAGTCGGCCCAGGGCCATCAGCCGCTCGCGCTCGCCGATTCGCTCCTGGGTCCGCCGCAGGCCAAGATAAAGCCCCTCCATCAGGTGCATGGCCATCGGGAACCAGCCGCGGACGTGCGCACCGAACTCGCGGGCGTCGAGTTCGAGAGCCTCGAGGTCGGTGATCGCGTTCGCCGAGCCGACGTAGAGTGACTGGTCCTCCTGCTGGACGTAGGCCTGGGTGGCGCCGAGGTAGACGCCGCGCTGGTTACTGCGGTTCAACTCCAGCTCGCTGCCGCCGATCTGGCGGACCATCGAGACGGTGCCGGACAGTACGACGAAGAAGCAGGTAGCGGGATCGCCCTCGGAATAGAGCCTGGTCCCGGCCGGCCGCCGGACCAGATGGGCGTGGTCGGAGAGCCACTGCAGCTGCTCGTCGTCCAGCGACTCGAACAGAAATAGGGTCTTCAGCTCTGCGGACGTAATCCGATCCGGGCGCTCGGCCTCGGAATCGTCGCCGCCGGTCCGGGTCTCCACGTCGTTACTGGTCATCATTTCTCCTCGATCTATTGAACACCCGGAATCACCCGTTGCTTCCGTACCGGACGACGCCTCTGCACTCAGTGCCGGGCCAGGTACTCGTGCACCAAGGTGATGGCCAGAGCGCCCTCACCGACCGCCGAAGCCACTCGCTTCACCGACTGAGCCCGGACGTCGCCGGCCACGAAGATGCCGGGGACGCTGGTCTCCAGCACGTACGGGTCGCGATCCAGGCTCCAGCCGGGCGGCCGCTGGCCGCCGTGCACCAGATCCGGGCCGGTCAGCAGGAAGCCGCGCCGATCGCGCTGCACTTGATCAGGCAGCCAGTCGGTCAGCGGCTGGGCACCGATGAACACGAAGACGTGACTGGCCGGCACCTCGGTCGTCCGGCCGGTGCCGGCGTCCAGCAGCTGGACGCACTCCAGGTGCTCGCTTCCCGTGCACTCGACCACCGTCGTGCAGGTCTTGACCTCGATGGTGTCGATGGCGGCGATCTGATCGATCAGATAGCTCGACATCGAAGCAGCCAGGTCGGGTCCGCGGACGGCGAGGGTGACCCGGCTGGCGTGTCGGGAGTAGAACACCGCCGCCTGCCCGGCCGAGTTGGCGCCGCCGACCACGATGACGTGTTGGTCGGCGCACGCCTCGGCCTCGGTCGCCGCCGACCCGTAGTAGACGCCGCGGCCGACCAGCTCGGACAGTCCGGCCGCCTCGTGCTGGCGATAGCTCACGCCGGTGGCCAGCACCACGGTCTTGGCCGCCACCCGGCTGCCGTCGCCGAGGCTGAGCAGCTTGGTCGGTCCGGAGACGTCGATGTCCGTGACGGTCTGGGCGGTGACGATCTCAGTGCCGAACCGGGTGGCCTGCCGACGGGCCCGGTCGGTCAGCTGGGCCCCGGAGATGCCGTCGGGGAACCCGAGGTAGTTCTCGATTCGCGAGCTCTGGCCGGCTTGGCCGCCGGTGGCCTCGCGTTCGATCATCATGGTCTTCAGGCCTTCGGAGGCGCCGTAAACCGCCGAACCCAGCCCGGCCGGCCCGCCGCCAACGATGATCACGTCGTACAGCTCCGCGGTCGGGCTGGTGTGCAGGCCGACCGCGCTCGCCAGCTCGGTCAGCTCCGGGTTCTTCCAGACCTGGCCGTCCGGAGTCAGCACCACCGGGATCTGCGCCGGGTCGGCCTCGGCCGCCGCCAACAACCGGGCGCCGTCCGGCTCGTCGACGGCGTACCAGCGGTAGGGGACCTGGTTGCGGGCCAGGAAGTCGCGCACCTGATAGGAGCGGTTCGACCAGTGATGGCCGATCACCTTGGTTTCGCCCCGGGCCGGCTCGGGGTTGGACCGCCAGGTCTGGATCAACTCGTCGACCACCGGATAGAGCTTCTCCTCCGGCGGTTGCCAGGGCTTGAGCAGATAGTGGTCGACGTCGACGACGTTGATGGCGTCGATCGCCGCCTCAGTGTCGGCGTAGGCGGTCAGCAGGGCGCGCCGGGCCCGCGGGAACAGGTCCATCGCCTGCTCCAGGAACTCGATCCCGTTCATCCGCGGCATCCGGTAGTCGGCGAGGATCACCGCCACCCGCTCGCCGCGACGCAGGATTTCGCGCAATGCCTCGAGGGCGTCCGGGCCCGAGTCGGCGCGAATGACCCGGAACTGCGAGCCGTACTGACGGCGCAGGTCGCGGGCGACGGCGCGGGAGACCGACGGATCGTCGTCCACGGTGAGCAGCACCGGCTGCTGCTCGCGGGTTCGCGCGCTGGCGCTGGCAACGGTGTTGGCAACGGTGTTGGTAGTGGTGCCGTCGGTCGGTGGAGTGCTGATGACCATCCCCTGATCGGTGCGTGTGGTTCCGACGCCGGTTCAGCCCCGAGCTCGGCCCCAGTATTCCCGTTCGGCCGAATACGGACTCGACTGGTCGATGAGCGTTCCGGCGGCCGGATCGGCGTTAGAGTTCAGCATGCCGGAACTCACCCCAGGGGACTGGACGCTCGATCCGAAGTCAAGCTCGATCGCGTTCAGCGCCAGCCTGCTGCCGGGCGTGAAGGTGAAGAGCAGTTTCAGCCGTTGGCAGGCGAGGATCGTGGTCGGTGCCTCGCCGTCGGAGTCCAGCGTCGCGGTCACCGTCTGGACCGAGAGCCTGGCCACCGGGCTGAAGCTGCGCGACAACCACCTGCGTTCCTCGACGGCGTTCTCCTCCGAACAGCACCCGACGATGGAGTTCCACAGCACCGTCATCGCCGAGACCTCCGACGGAATCGACGTCGAAGGCACGCTCCGGATCCGCGACACGGCCAGGACGGTTAATTTCCGCGCGGTTCGCAACGACACGCCGGGCGCCCCGCGCTACACCGCCGAGTTGCAGCAGTCCGGCGGCGACTTCGGCTTCACCCGGATGGGCACCAAGGGGACGGTCGACATCATCATCGACGCGGTCCTCGTCCCGGCCTGAACCCGTCCGCGCCGCCGGCCCTCAGACCTTGGGCGCGCGATAGGTCAGCCACTGGTTCTGCATCCGGGTCCGTTGGCCCGGGGTGAACGTGTTCATGCAGGCATCCGGTGCGTAATCCATGAAGTTCTTGATCGGGTCGGTGCCGGGCAGGCTGGGGCAGCTGTCCTTGGCGGTGCAGTCCCACGCGGGGTAAGCCTCGGCCGGGGTGTCGGAGACGTAGTCGCCCCGGGTGGCGCTGCACCCGCCCTGGAAAGTGTGGTAGAGCCCGAACCAATGGCCGATCTCGTGGGTTGCGGTGTCACCCAGGTTGTAGCCGGTGAAGCTGCCGCCGGGCAGGCTGCGGTAGTCGATGACGTCGCCGTCGAGGGCCGGGCTACCGGCGAACGGGAAACTGGAGTAGCCGAGGGTGCCGTCGGAGAACGCGACTGTGTAGACGTTCAGCACCGAGCGGCCACCGACGTGCAACGTGGTCTTCATCGCCTTGGCATCGGCGGCGTCGCCGTCGCTTCCGCTGCCGGTCGGACCCGTGGTGTTGAACCAGTCGGCGTTGGTGGTGGTGTCGGTCCTGGCCAGCTTGAAACTGAAGCCGGCCGTCTTGTAGGCCGCGTTCAGCACGCTGATCTGCGTGTTGATCGCCGTGCTGCTCAGCTTGCCGGACTTGCCGTTGGTGATCACGTGCCAATAGACCGCGACTGTGGTCGGGGTGAAGGCCGGCTGTGCAGCGGCGATGCGGGCCGGGACGAGCCGGGCTGCGGACTGCGACCGAACGCCGGTCCGGGAGGCCGTCGTCGTCCGGCTGAGCTGGCCACGCGCGTTGGCGCTCAGCCCCTGACGCTCGGCCCGCGCACGGGTTCGGGCTTCCACGGCAGCCACCTGGTCGGCGGTCAGGGTGTCCGGGTCGGCAGTGTGGGTGCCGGGACGAACCCGCGAGCCACCGGAGGAGTCCGAGGTGGCCGATTCGGTCGCGCAGGCGGCGGCGCTCGGGCTCAGGACGGTCGCTCCGGCGAGCGAGCGGTGCGTCGATCCGGGGACGACGGCGATGGCGAGGCCGGCGCTCAGGGCGACGGCTGCACCGGCGGCGCGTCCGAGCCGGCGACCGGTCAAGATCTGACCTGGACTGAACATGGACTTCCTCATCTCAGCGACCTCGTGCGTGGGGAACGCCGAGTCCGCGGACTGCGACGTCGTTGGGACTGAGTGGAGTCGTCATCGCCCCGGACCGTCCGATTTCTCTTACGGCTCGATTTCTCTCACGGCTCCGCATTTCTCACGGCTCCGTTCCCACGGCTCCGCGGGAACCGTAACCGAGCCTTTCCGGGCCCGTCCAGCATTCCGACGGTCCGATCTGGCAATACCGAGAACAATGATCAGCCACTGCGTGAACGCCGGGGAAACCATGAGCCAGAGCTGCGGAAAACCTGGGACGCGCCCGCACGCACCGATGCCGGGAAGTCGTCGACCGATAGGCTGATGTGGCGTCGACCGCCCAGCGGGTGGCCCGCAGAAGCAGCGTGACACGCAGGTAATCGAATCCGTCCGGCTCGTGTCCTGGGTCGGCATCAGAGAGGCAGCACATTCGTGGCCAGTATTGACTTCGTCGGCGCTCGGGAGATTCTCGACTCGCGCGGCAACCCCACGGTCGAGGTGGAGGTGATCCTGGACGACGGTTCCGAGGGTCGCGCCGCCGTCCCGTCCGGGGCGTCCACCGGCGCGTTCGAGGCGGTCGAGCTCCGTGACGGCGGCTCCCGCTACGGCGGTAAGGGTGTGCAGAAGGCCGTCCTCGGCGTGATCGAGCAGCTCGGGCCGGAACTGCTCGGGGCCGAAGCGAGCGAGCAGCGGCTGGTCGACCAGACCATGATCGACCTGGACGGCACCCCGAACAAGGCCAAGATCGGCGCCAACGCGATCCTCGGCGTCAGCCTGGCCGTGGCGCATGCCGCGGCCCAGTCGGCCGAACTGCCGCTGTATCGCTACCTCGGCGGCCCGAACGCGCACCTGCTGCCGGTACCGATGATGAACATCGTCAACGGTGGCGCGCACGCCGACTCCGACGTCGACGTCCAGGAGTTCATGATCGCCCCGATCGGCGCCGGCACTTTCGCCGACGCACTGGAGATGGGTGCGAGCGTCTACCACTCGCTGAAGTCGGTACTGAAGTCCCAGGGACTGTCCACCGGGCTCGGCGACGAGGGCGGCTTCGCGCCCAACCTGCCGCAGAACGTGGCCGCACTGGAGCTGATCACCACCGCGATCGAGAAGGCCGGTCTCAAGCCTGGCACCGACATCGCGATGGCCCTGGACGCCGCCAGCACCGAGTTCTTCTCCGACGACGGCGGGACCGGCGTCTACACCTGGGAAGGCCAGTCAAAGTCGGCCGATGAGATGACCGCGATCTACGAGCAGTGGATCAACGACTTCCCCATCGTCAGCCTGGAGGACCCGCTGGCCGAGGACGACTGGGCCGGCTGGACCTCGTTGGTGGCCAAGATCGGCGACAAGGTGCAGGTGGTCGGCGACGACCTGTTTGTGACCAACGTCGAGCGGCTGCAGCGTGGCATCGACGAGAAGGCGGCCAGCGCCCTGCTGGTCAAGGTCAACCAGATCGGATCGCTGACCGAGACCCTGGACGCGGTCTCGCTGGCCCAGCGCAACGGTTTCGCCTGCATGATGAGTCACCGCTCGGGCGAGACCGAGGACACCACGATCGCCGATCTGGTGGTCGCGCTGAACTGCGGACAGATCAAGTCCGGCGCTCCGGCCCGGACCGACCGGGTGGCCAAGTACAACCAGCTGCTGCGGATCGAGGAAGATCTGGACGACGCCGCTCGCTACGCCGGCGCGTCGGCCTTCCCGCGCTACCGGGCCTCCTGAGGATCGCTGGATGCCCTCTGCACGTCGTTCGCCGACCCGGCCGGGCGCAGGTCCCGGTCGGGGCAGTCGGAGCCGTACCGGTGCTCAGCGCAAGCAGGCCGGTTCGGCCGAGCGGGCCGGGTCGGTCAAGCCCGAACGGTTATCGGCCAGCGAGCACGAGGACGAGTTAGTCGCTCGACGATGCGGTGCAACCCCGGTCGGTGGCCGAGGCGCGGCGGCTGGAGGCGGTCCGGCGACGCTCCAGCCTGACCACCCGAGCCATCGCGCTGGCCGTGGTGCTGCTGGTGCTGACCATCTCCTACGCGTCGTCGTTGCGGATCTATCTCTCCCAGCGGCACGAGATCGCCGCCACCCAGGCCGAGATCGCGCTGCGGCAAACCCAGATCGCCGATCTGCAGGCCACCCTGGACCGGTGGAACGACCCGAACTACGTCAAGACCCAGGCCCGGGCCCGGCTCGGCTGGGTGATGCCGGGAGAGACCGGTTATCGGGTGATCGGCCCGGACGGCAAGGTCACCGGCACGGAGTCGGTCGGTGGGACGAGCACGTCGAACGCGGCGAACACCCCGAAGGCCTGGTACGACAAGCTCTGGGGTTCGGTCGAAGCGGCGGACGCCGAACCGAGCGCCCAGCCGAAACCGACCAAGCAGCCGACGATCACCCAGAACAGCAAGCCCAAGGGCTGACGTCGGCTGGAAGAACTATCCCGTCGGATCACTCGTAGGCCGAGAGGCTGGGCCAGCGGTGCTGTGCCCAGCTCAGCCAGTCCGGCCACTCGGCCGGCGGATCAGGCGCCGGCGATTCGGCCAGTTCGGCGGCGTCCGGAACTTCGAACTGGGCCCGCCAGCGGTCGAGTTCGGCTCGACTCACCGAGAACGTCTGCTCCGGCGCGGTCGTCCAGCGGTGGTGAATCCGTCGCGCTTGCTCGTCGGCCTCGATGGGCAGGTAGGCGAGCGCGAACTCGGCCCCCGCTGCGCTGAACAGCGACCGCAGCGCCGACCGCTCGTCCCGGCCCCAGCAGCCGAAGTCCAGCACGACGGCGGTGCTGAGCCGGGTGAGCCGCAGCGCGAGGCTGATCAGCCGTCCCTCGAGTACGTCCCGCTTGCCGCCCGCCTCGGATTCGCCAAACAACGGGATCATCCATTCGTCCGGAGTCAGCCGGACGGCCCGGTGCTCGGCGGCGAGTCGCTTCGCCACGGTCGTCTTCCCCGCCGCGGGCAGGCCGACCAGGAGGTGCACCGTGGTCATGGGTGGATTCTGACAGGCTCTCGAGGTCGACGACGGCGCCGGTGCCGTAGAAATCCCGTACAGAATCAATGAATTTGGGGACACAGCGTGTGCCGAGAGGAGTAGTAGTGAGCGGAAAGACGCGGCGACTCGAGATGCGCACGGACCAGCAGACCGAGCAACTTGTCGCGGAAGCATCGGCGTTTTTGCGCGTGTCCAAGAGTGCGTTCACCGAGGACGCGGTGCGCACGTTGGCTGACACGGTGCTCGCCCGCGCGGACGTGACGGCTCACGTCGACCGGTGGCGACGGCTTGTGTCTGTTCATGAGGGTCGCGCGGCCCGCGCCTATCTGGGGCCGGCGGCTCAGCTGACAGACTGATCCGGTGGAACCCTGGACGACCGCGGACGCCGAAACTGTCGCCGCACAGCTGCAGCGCTCGCCGCGGGCGGTGGCCGGCATCGGCTATCGGTGCCCGTGCGGAAAGCCGGCGGTGGTGGTGACCGAACCGCGGCTGCCGGACGGAACGCCCTTCCCGACCACGTACTACCTGACCTGTCCCAGGGCCACCGCGGGCTGTTCGCGGCTGGAGTCGAACGGGCGGATGGTGCCCTGGGCGGCCGAACTCGGGGAGGACCCCGAGCTGGCGGGGGACTACCGGCGGGCGCATCGGGCCTATCTGCGCGACCGGGCCGCGCTGGGGGAGCAGACCGGGATCGGTGACGTCCCGGAGATCGCCGAGGTCAGCGCCGGCGGGATGCCCGATCGGGTGAAGTGCCTGCACGCGCTGGTCGCGCACGCGCTGGCCGCCGGGCCCGGGGTTAACCCGATCGGTGACCGGGCGCTGGCCGAGATCGGCGCCTTCTGGACGTCGCCCTGCCTGAGCGGTACGGAACCCGACCAGAAGACCGAACCCGACCAGAAGACCGAACCCGACCAGAAGACCGAACCCGACCAGAAGACCGAACCCGAGCAGAAGGAAGACCGGAGATGAGTACGCAGAGGGTGGCGGCCATCGACTGCGGGACGAACTCGATCCGGCTGCTGATCGCCGAGGCCGACAGCGACGCCGACGCTCACCGCACCGCGGGCGCGGGATTCTCCGAGATCGACCGGCGGACCGAGATCGTCCGGCTGGGTCAGGGGGTGGACGCCACCGGCGAACTGCATCCGGACGCGTTGGCCCGCACCTTCGCCGCCGTCGACGAGTACGCCCGACTCATCCGCGACGCCGGCGTGGAGCCGGACCGGATCGCCTTCGTCGCCACCTCGGCCACCCGTGACGCCCGTAACCGGGAGGACTTCGACGCCGGCATCAAGCGTCGGCTCGGGGTCCGGCCGCAGGTGATCAGCGGCCAGGCCGAGGCCGCGTTGTCCTTCCGGGGTGCGACCAGCGGGACCGCAGGGCATCCTCAGGATGAGCAAGACGGTTCGGCCGAGCCGGTCCTGGTGATGGACATCGGAGGCGGCTCGACCGAGCTGATCCTGGGCGCCGACAGCGAACTCATCGACTCGGTCTCGTTGGACATGGGCGCGGTCCGATTGACCGAACGGTTCTGGCATTCCGACCCGCCGTCGGCCGACGATGTCGTGCAGGCTCGCGCCTTCGTGGACGATCTGCTGGACGGCACCAGCCTGGATCTCGGCTCGGTCGGCAGCTGGATCGGGGTGGCCGGCACCGCGACCACGCTGGCCGGGGTCGCGCTGGAGTTGCCCGCCTACGACCGCTCGAAGGTGCACGGCGCCACGGTGACCCGCTCCACCCTGGAGTCGCTGTTCGAGCGGTTGTCGGCCCTGAGCGCCGAGCAGATCCGGGAGATTCCGTCGATGCACCCCAAGCGGGCCGACGTGATCACCGCCGGCACGCTGATCGCCACCACCGTCGCCGCTCGGGTCGGGACGGACACCCTCACGGTCAGCGAAGCCGACATCCTGGACGGCATCGTGCTGAGCCAGCTCGATCTCTGAACCAACTCGACCCCTGAGCCGGCTCGACCCCTGAGCCGGCTCGACCCCTGAGCCGGCTCGACCCCTGGACACGATGCCGACCAGGTCGACGTCAGGACTCAGTTCCGGTTGATCACCAAGAACTCACCCCGGTCGATCGAGCCGTCCGGCGCGGTCTTGGCCACCAGGCCGTACGGCGGCTGGTCACCGGTGCTGCCGGCCAGGCCGAAGTCGCTGTCGTTGGAGATCACGATGGTGTGACCGCCGTTCAGGATGGCCACCCCCTCGATCTTGTCGTGGTCGTAGAAGGTGCCGTCCGGGCTGGCCGAAGAGACCAGGGTCCCCAGGTCCAGATAGAGCGACTGGCTGACCGGCGTGATCCCGGCGGCGGTCAGCGCCGCGGTCGCCGCCTCCTTGTCGCCGGTGCCGGCGATCGCCTCGACGCTGCGGCCGTCGACCCGAAGACCACCGTTCGCCCCGTCGTAGCTGCCGACGCTGCTCCGCGGACCGATGTCGGTTGCCTTCTTGACGTCGACCTGCCACAACTTCTTATAGGCGCCCGGATCGAAGTCGCCGTCCCGCTCGTCGACCACGAACTTGGTCGCCGACAGGGCGGTGATCTCACTGACCGCGGTGCCGTTGTCGTCGGGATTGTCCAGCACGAAGGCGTACTCGTGGCTGACCCGGGTGCGCAGGTTGATCGTGACGATCCGGGTGACCGCAACGTTCTTGGCCTTGGCCGCGTCGGTCTGGGTGAGCGCGGACTGCATGATGCCGACCAGCGTCTTCCCGTCCGGGGTGACGGTCAGGCCTTCCATGCCTTTGTTCGGCGTCCGCAGCGCCAACTCGCGCGGCAGGCTGGCGTCGAACGGGGACAGCCGGCCGATGGCCCGGCCGCGGGCGTCGAAGTGGGTGATGAACGGGCCGTACTCGTCGGAGACCCAGAAGGTGCCGTCCGGCAGCGCCACCAAGCCCTCGGAGTCGTAGCCGTAGGGGCTGGCCGGCAGCACGGTGCCGTTCAGGTCGGTGATCGTCTCGCCGGTGTTGGCCTGGTTGTTGACCTGACCGTTGTAGCGGGTGCCGTCGGCGGCCCGCAGCGGGATGCGCTGCAGCAGCGTCGCCTTGCCGTTCTTCAGCTGGAATCGTCCGATCGCCGGGGTGAAGCCGGGGATCGGTTCGATCTTGCTGTCGTTCGGGCCGTCCACGTTCGGCCCGCGGTCGGTCAGGCCGTAGAGCTCGTCGCCCTGGCCCGGGACCAGGGCGATCGCCGAGCCGTACCCGTCGCCGTCGATGGTCACGTCGCCGACTTCTCCGAGCGGACGCTTGGCCGTGCGGTAGACGCTGAGGCCGATCTGCGAGGTGGGGGCGGCCTGCGTGGCGGAGGCGACCGCGAGCGGAGCCGTACCTGAGCCTGCCGAGGAGGTGGCAGACGAGGTGGACGTGGACAGGGTGGCGGCGGCGAGGCCGGTCAGCAGCAGACCGGCGGCGACCATCCGGCGGCGCGAGGAGTGTGTGATCACGAATGCCGAAGTTAGGGCCCGGCGTTGAACGCCAGATGTCCGGCCGGCGAACGATCGGCTTCCGATTAGGATCGCGACGCAGGCCCCCGTAGCCCAACGGCAGAGGCAGGCGGCTTAAACCCGCCCCAGTATGGGTTCGAGTCCCATCGGGGGCACCGTGCCTCATGTACCGTCTGGTACAAACAGCTCGATGACATATCGGGACGATTACGCTGTCCGGCTCGGGCTGCGGCCGGACCGCTGACCCGGCACACTGTTCGCCATGCCCCCCGAGTCTTCGCTGCCGGCCCAGCGCAGCAGCCGACGTCGGGACGCCATTCTGACGGCGGCGGTCGACCTGCTGACCAGCGTCGGTGTGGTCGGTGTCACCGAGGCCGCAGTGGTCGAACGGTCCGAGGTAGAGGCGTCCGCGGTCGAGTACTACTTCGGGGATCACACCAATCTGCTGATCGAGGCGTTCCGCGAGCTGCGGGTGACCCGGCACGAGCGGATCGGCACGATGTTGGCCCATCTGCCGCCGGTGGGCTCGGCTACGGAGGACTGGAACGCCGCGGTCGGTGACGTGGCCCGGGGAATGATCTGGGTGGCCGGGGCCGGCGCCTTCACCGACTGGGAACTCTGCGAGCAGGCCAGCCGGGTGCCCGAGTTGGCCGCCGAGGCCCGCGTGTCGTTGGACTATCTGCAAGAGTCCATCGGTCAATTGATGCTCAGCTGCGGAGTGCCGCGCGGAGAGCTGCTGGGACGGCCACTGACCGCGCTGAGCCACGGACTGATCATGTACAACCGGGCCCGCGAGGAGTCTGAGCAGGATCTGATCGACGACCTCTGCCACGCGCTGTTGGCGTTGATGAACGGACACCTGGCCGTGGTCGCCGGCGACTCGACCGTCGCCGAACGCGTCGGATCCGGAGCCGGCTCGCTGAACTCACAGCAGATCCCCAGATCGGATGGCCGGCGGATGTGTCGGCTTTCACTACACTGGAATCACCGGTAACACCGGCGCCAGCCACCAGGAGGACTTTGATGTTGCGCAGTTCGAACCCGATCCTGTCCAAGAAGGACGCGTTCACCCCTGCCACCGCCCAGTACGGTCACCAGCAGTACGGGCAGCAGTACGGGCAGCCCCAGCAGTACGGGCAGCCCCAGCAGTACGGGCAACAGCCGTCTCCCTACGGCCAGGCTCCGGTGGACACCGGCGAGCGGATGACCTTCGACGACGTGCTGACCAAGACCGCGGTCGTGATGGGCCTGCTGATCGTCTCGGCCGCCGTCTCCTGGAACCTGATCCCCACCTCCCTCTACCTCCCGGCGCTGGTCCTGTCCGGGCTGGTCGGATTCGTCACCGTGATGCTGGTGTCGTTCCGTCGCCGGGTCTCCCCGCCGCTGGTGTTCGCCTACGCGATCATCGAGGGCGTCTTCATCGGCATGATCAGCAAGCTCTTCGACAGCTACTACCCCGGCATTGTCCTGCAGGCCGTCCTCGGCACCTTCGTGGCCGCCGGAGTGACGCTGGCGGCGTACAAGATCTTCAACATCCGGGTCACCGCGAAGTTCCGCAAGGTGCTCTTCATCTCCACCGTCGCCTTCGCCATCGCCATGCTGGTCAACTTCCTGTTCTCCCTCGGCGGCATCAACCTGGGCCTGCGGGCCGGCGCCACCGGTCAGGTCAGCCTGCTGGCCATCGGCTTCTCCGCCCTCGGTGTGGTCTTGGCCGTGCTGAACCTGGTGCTCGACTTCGACTACATCGAGCGCGGCGTTCAGCTGGGCGCCCCGGCCGACGAGTCGTGGCGGGCCGCGTTCGGTCTGACCGTGACCATGGTCTGGCTGTACGTGGAGATCCTGCGGATCCTCTCCTACATCAGGCGCTGACTCCGGTCACCATCGAGCGCGCAGGCCGTCACCCGTTCGGGGTGGCGGCCTTCGTGCGTTCCCGGGCCGGTGCCCTAGGCTCGACAGGGTGGATTACGTCGACTCGCTGATCGATCTGGTCGGCAACACCCCGTTGCTCCGGCTCTCCCGGGTTACCGGGCAGATCGCGCCGACGGTGCTGGCCAAGGTCGAGTACCTGAATCCGGGCGGCTCGGTGAAGGACCGGATCGCGGTCAAGATGGTCGAAGCGGCCGAGGCCGACGGGTCGCTGCAACCCGGCGGCACCATCGTCGAGCCGACCAGCGGCAACACCGGGGTCGGGCTGGCCATCGTGGCTCAGGCCAAGGGCTACTCCTGCGTGTTCGTCTGCCCGGACAAGGTCAGCGAGGACAAGCGCAACGTGCTCGCTGCCTATGGGGCCCGGGTGGTGGTCTGCCCGACCGCCGTCGACCCGGACCACCCTGACTCCTACTACTCCACCTCCGACCGGCTGGTGCGCGAGATCGAGGGTGCCTGGAAGCCCGACCAATACAGCAATCCCAACAACCCGGCCAGTCACTACGAGAGCACCGGACCCGAGATCTGGGCCCAGACCGAGGGACGGATCACCCACTTCGTGGCCGGGATCGGCACCGGCGGCACGATCAGCGGCACCGGCCGCTACCTCAAAGAAGTCTCCGACGGCCGGGTGCAGATCGTCGGTGCCGACCCGGAGGGCTCGGTCTACTCCGGCGGCGACGGCCGGCCCTATCTGGTCGAGGGCGTCGGCGAGGACTTCTGGCCGGAGACCTACGACAAGTCGATCTGCGACCGGGTGATTGAAGTCAGCGACGCCGACAGCTTCGCCATGACCCGTCGGTTGGCCCGCGAGGAGGCGCTGCTGGTCGGCGGTTCCTGTGGGATGGCCACCGTGGCGGCGTTGCGGCTGGCCGCCGAGATCGAGGATCCGGACGCGGTGATCGTGGTGTTGCTGCCCGATTCGGGCCGTGGCTACCTCACCAAGGTGTTCAACGACGACTGGTTGAGTCGTTACGGTTTCGCGGCCCGGCCGGACGCCTCGATCCGGGTGATCGGGGATGTGCTGCGGGAGAAGAGCGGAGCCCTGCCCTCGCTGGTGCACACCCACCCGAACGAGACGATCGCCGAGGCGGTCCAGATCCTCCGCGAGTACGGGGTCTCCCAGATGCCGGTGGTCCGGGCCGAACCGCCGGTGATGGCGGCCGAGGTGGTCGGCGCGGTCAGCGAACGCGGCCTGCTGGACGCGTTGTTCGGCCACACCCGGCACCCGGCCGACGCGGTGGAGACGGTGATGGAATCCCCGCTGCCCACCCTCGGCGCCACCGAACCGGTCAGCGCCGCTGTCGCCGCACTGGTCGATCACGACGCGCTGCTCGTCCTCGACGACGGAAAGCCCGCCGGGGTGCTGACCCGGCAGGATCTGCTCGGCGACATCAACTGAGCAGGGTGGTACCCGGGAGGATCGATCCGGACGATTCAGCGGAGCAGGCCGGAGACCAGCCGGCGCCAGCCGTCGCTCCAGTTCAGCTCCGACCAGCGGGCCAACGACACCCACCGGCCCGAGGACGTGGTACCGCCGACGTCCAACACCACCGGATCGGTCGGCTCGGGGCAGTGCGCCCGATAGATGAGCCGGACGGCGTGGAAGTCCTCGATCACCCCGAGCGGGTTCGGACCGACCCAGCGCCGACTGTCCACGGCCACCAGTTCGTCGATGGTGACGTGTTGGCTGGTCTCCTCGACGACCTCCCGGAGTACCGCGGCCAGCGGTTGCTCACCCGGGTCGATCCCGCCGCCGGCCAGTCCCCAGCGGCCTTGGGCGCTGGTCCGGTCGGAGAACTCGGTGGCCAGCAGTCCGCGTTCGGAGGTGACCAGCGCGTAGGCCGCAATCCGTTGCCGGACCAACGGGATCGCGTCGGCGGGCACTCCCGGTACACGTGGAACCTCCGTCGGAGGGTCGGTCTCGGTCTCCTCCGGAGCGCGCCGGACCTCGAGCGTCAGCTCGATCTCGCCGTCCCTGGCGTGGGCCTCCAGCGGCCGGAGCACCCGCCAGCCCCGCCGCGCGAGTGCTCGGTCCGGGTCGTCGCCGTGTCGCAGGGTGAAGTCGGCCACCGTCCGGCCGTCGTCGGCCGTGCCCAGGATGCGCATCACCCCATCATCGGTGACTGTCGAGCGGTCGGCTTGCTGTGTCCGCTGCCGCGTCGATCTGTCGGCTGGCCCCCCAGTCAGCAGGCGATCGAGCGCGGGCAACGGACACGGTCGGTTCTCGCGGTCCAGTCGCTGTCGACCTCCCGGCGGCGTCGGCACGGCTCGGCGACCGCGCGCGAACCTGCCCTCAGTCTGGTCGCGAGCTCAGCCGTACGCATCCACCCGCGGTGTGGTCCCTCCTCATCCCACGGGTGGAGAGCGGCAACGAGTTGCTGGGTAGCGTTAGCCCGGGAAAGGGGATTCATGATCAACGGACTGGCCTACACGGTGCTCGTGATCACCGGCATCGGGCTGGTCTGGGGGATCGTGACCACCGCCCGGAACGTCGCCGTCGGCTGGTTTCAGCTGGGCTGGACGGCGCTCGCCGAGCTGATCACCCTGGTTCAGTCGGCGATCGCTGCGGTGGGGTTGATCGGCGGCTACCGGCCGAACGAGTTCGCCACCACGATCGGCTACCTGATCGGCATCGTCGTGCTGCTGCCGCTGGGCACCCTGTGGGCGATCTCGGACCGGAGTCGATTCTCCGGTGCGGTGCTCGCCGTCGCCGAGGCCGGGGTGCTGGCCATGACGTTGCGACTGCTGGTGCTGTGGGGTAACGGTGCCTGAACTCGGTGGGCCGAAGCGCGCGACCCGAACCGGGCCCGGCCGGGTGCTGATCGCGGTCTACGGTCTGTTCGCGCTGGCGGCCACCGCGCGTGCGTCGGTGCAGTTGGCGACAAAATACTCCGAGGCGCCGCTGGCCTACGTCTTGTCCGCGGTCTCCGGGCTGGTCTACGTCGTGGCCACCATCACCCTGGCCCTCGGCAGCCGCGCGTCGCGGCGGGTGGCTTGGGTGGCGATCGGCTTCGAGCTGGTGGGTGTTCTCAGCGTCGGGACAGTCAGCGTGCTCGACCCGGCCGCCTTCCCCGACGCCACCGTGTGGTCGGTCTACGGCAGCGGCTACGGTTTCGTCCCGCTGGTGCTGCCGTTCATCGGCCTGTTCTGGCTGTGGCGGACCCGCCCGAAGGACTGAGCCGCACCGGTTTCGGCCGATCAGGACCTACTCCGACAGCGACCGCTCGGGCAACTGCCCTAATCCGGCGAACACCTCGAGGTAGGGCTCGACGTCGCCGGAGACCACCCAGGAACGCAGTTGGTCGGCGCTGCGTCGACTGGTGAAGGCGCGGAACGCCTCGAACCCGTCGGCACCCAGCACCACGCCGGGTTCGCCGTCACCGGAGGCCCAGGTCCAGTCGGGGGAGTCGAACCGCAGCGGTGCACGGTCCCCGAGCGCGTCGGCGAAGCGGGCGGCCATCCGGTCGCGGATCGCCGTCAGACCGGCGGTGTCGCGGGCACCGGGCACGCCGAGCGCACCGCGTAGATCCTGCTCGTGGATGATCAGATCACCCAACGGACGGGTGTCGACCTCAGTGATCCGGGTAGTCAGATCCGGGCCGAAAGTCGCCCACTCGGCCAGTACGTCCTCGGTCGAGCTCTCCCGGCGTGCCACCACCTGGGCCTGGGTCCAGGCCGGACTGTGCCCGGCGTCCTCGCGGTCGGCCAGAACGTCGGCACCGAGCCCGACCATGTGGCTGAGCAGTTCGTGCACCGTCCAGTCCGGGGTGGCCGGAACGGCCGACCGGCGCTGATCGGGGCTCGCGGCCTCGATCATCGCCGTCACGCGTTGCCGACCGGCCTCCCATTCGCGGGCGGCGTCAGCAGAGCCCGGCATCAGGCGCCCGGGTTGCAGGTCACGCCGGTGGCGTGGACCGGGCAGTAGCCGAACGGGTTCTTGTCCAGGTACTGCTGGTGGTAGGCCTCGGCGTAGTAGAAGTTCGGCAGCGGACGCAGCTCGGTGGTGATCCGGCCGTAGCCCGACCGGTCGAACTCGGTCTGGAATTCGGCTTCGACCTTCTCGACCGTCTCGGCCTGCTCGTCGCTGGTGGTGTAGATCGCCGAACGGTACTGGGTGCCGACGTCGTTGCCCTGCCGCATGCCCTGGGTCGGGTCGTGATTCTCGAAGAAGATCTTCAGCAGCTGGGCGTAGCTGACCTTCGTCGGGTCATAACAGACCCGGACGATCTCGGTGTGACCGGTCTTGGCGCTGCACACCTCGTCGTAGGTCGGATTGGGCGTGTAGCCGCCCGCATAGCCGACCGCGGTCGAGGTAACGCCCGGGGTCTTCCAGTACAGCTTCTCGGCGCCCCAGAAACAGCCGAGGGCGAAATAGGCGACCTCGGAGCCAGCTGGGGTGGCGTCCACCGGCGTGCTGAACACGGTGTGGAACGTCGGCTGGGTCAGCACCGAGTTCTCCCGGCCGCGCAGCGCCCGGTCCTCCTCGACCATGCTGACCTTCTGCTTCGCGAACAACGACATGCCACTCACCGTGCCTCTCCTGGATACAGAACCAACTGGTGGTTCAACCCCGGACAGGGCAGGCGCATTCCCGCCGTGTGGTCAGCGCCGCCGGCTTCAGCGGGCGGCGAAGGTCAGGCAGTCGGCCACGTCGTCGCCCGCGCCCACGCTCACCGAGCCGGCCGAGCAGGCCAGCTTGTCGTTGTGCCGGCAATCGATCCGGTGGCAGGCGCCGACCCGGGCGGTGCCGGTGCCGATGCTGCGCGGCTCGATGTCGATGAACGTGCCGCAGTGGGCGTGGTCGCCACCGATAGTGATCGCACCCGCGTGGCAGGCGTCGTCAGCGTTGAACGAGCAGGCGTCGACGGAGCAGTCGTGGACCTGGGGGAGCTCTTGCATGATGGTCATGATCGGGAGGGTGTCACACCGACGGATCACCGTCTAGCAAGGAAAGGCTGGCCTGTCCGGCCCCGGACCTGAGTAACGTGGCCCGTTGTGAGCGAGCAAACGACGAACGAGCCGACCTCGGGTTTCAGCACCCGGGCCATCCACGCCGGGCAACAGCCCGACCCCACCACCGGAGCGGTGGTGCCGCCGATCTACGCCACCTCGACCTACGCCCAGGACGGCGTCGGCGGCCTGCGCGGCGGCTACGAATACTCCCGCTCGGCCAACCCGACCCGGACGGCGCTGGAGGAGTGCCTGGCGGCGCTCGAGGGTGGCCCGGGAGGTGGTACGGAGGGTGGCGCGGTCGGGCTGGCGTTCGCCAGTGGGCTGGCCGCCGAGGACACGCTGATCCGGACGCTCGCCCAGCCGGGCAGTCACCTGGTCGTACCGAACGACGCCTACGGCGGCACCTATCGCCAGTTCGCCCGGGTGCACCAGCCGTGGGGGATCGAGCACACCGCCGTAGCCCTCACCGATCCGGATGCGGTGGCAGCAGCGATCCGACCCGGCGAGACCGTCGCGGTGTGGATCGAGACGCCGACGAACCCGCTGCTCACCATCGCCGACATCGCGGCGCTGAGTGAGATCGCGCACGGCGCCGGAGCGCTGGTGGTGGTGGACAACACCTTCGCCTCGCCGTATCTGCAGCAGCCGTTGAGTCTCGGGGCCGACGTGGTGGTGCACTCCACCACCAAGTACTGCGGCGGCCACTCCGACGTCGTGGGCGGCGCCCTGGTCGTCTCCGATCCTGAGCTGGCCGAGCGGCTCCGGTTCAACCAGAATGCGGTCGGCGCGGTCTGCGGCCCGTTCGACGCCTGGCTGGTGCTACGCGGGCTGAAGACGCTGGCGGTGCGGATGGAGCGGCACAGCGACAACGCCGAGCGGATCGCCGACTTCCTGGCCGGGCACGCGAAGGTCTCCCAGGTTTTCTACCCGGGTCTGAACGGCCATCCGGGCAAAGAGATTGCGGCCCGGCAGATGCGCCGGTTCGGCGGCATGGTCAGTTTCCGGGTCGCCGCCGGGATGCACGCGGCGCTCGACGTCTGCGCCGCGACCGAGGTGTTCACCCTCGGCGAGTCCCTCGGTGGAGTGGAATCGCTGATTGAGCACCCGGCCAAGATGACCCACGCCTCGGTCAGCGGCACCGCCCTCGAGGTGCCCGACGACCTGATCCGGCTCAGCGTCGGCATCGAAGACGTCGCCGACCTGCTCGCCGACCTCGACCGCGCCCTCGGCTGACCCGCCCCACCCATCCCGCTCCGCCCCGCCCGACCCGGCATTGTGGCTCCTGGTGAACATCCCGTGTTCATGAGGAGCCTCACCCGGAAACTCAACCCGGAAAGGGGAGGGGGCGGAGCGGGCCGGGCGGACCAGGCAGACGAGCCGGAAGTCAGCCGGGGATGCGCCAGTCGATCGGATCGGCGCCGGCGGTGGTCAGCAGCTCGTTGGTCTGACTGAACGGCCGGGAACCGAAGAAACCGGCGTGGGCGGACAGGGGGGACGGGTGAGGGCTTTCGATCCGCGGGACGTCGCCGAGCATCGGGGCCAGCGAGCGGGCGTCGCGGCCCCAGAGGATGGCCACCAGCGGTCCGCCCCGCTCCACCAGTGCCTCGATGGCGCGCTGGGTGATCTGCTCCCACCCCTTGCCCCGGTGGGAGGCCGACTTGCCCGGCTGGACGGTGAGCACTCGGTTCAGCAGCAGCACCCCCTGCTCGAACCACGGGCTCAGGTCGCCGCTGCTCGCCCGCGGGATCCCGAGGTCGGACTCCAGCTCGGCGTAGACGTTGATCAGGCTCTTGGGCAACGGACGGACGTCGGGGGCGACCGAGAACGACAGCCCGACCGGGTGGCCGGGGGTGGGGTAGGGATCCTGCCCGACGATCAGGACCCGGACGTCGGCCAGCGGTCGGCTGAAGGCGCGCAACACGTTCTCACCGGCCGGGAGATAGCCGCGTCCGGCCGCGTTCTCGGCCCGGAGGAAGTCACCCATCGCGGCGATCGTTTCATCCACCGGCGCCAGCGCTGCAGCCCAGTCCGGGCTGATGCTCGCCGGCAGGCCTCGGGTCGGGCTCATCGGATCCTCTCGTCCTGTCTGTTCTCGGCGTGCTGCGAGCCGGCGTCCCCATCCCGGCTGCCCAGGGCCTTGTCATCCCGGCTCATCCCGCCGCCGGGCATCCGGAGCGCGTTCAGCGCGGCGGCGACCAGCATGGCCGCGGCCACCCCGAACGCCACCTGGTAGTTGACGGCGTCGGCGAGCAAGCCGGCGACCAGCGGACCGACGATCGCCCCGGCGTCAGAGCACATCGAGAACACGGCCACCGCGGTGCCGCCACGGGCACCGCCGGCGTCGCCGACCGCCGCGGCCGGTGCTGTGCTGAGTAGGGACGCCGCCACGGCGTAACCGCAGAGGGCGGCGATCACCACCCCGATGCCGGTGGCGAACGGGATGATCAGGATCGATCCGGCGGCCAACAGCCCGCCCGCGATCATCGCCGGCTTCCGGCCGACCCGGTCGACGAACGTCCCGGCCGGGATGACCATGATCGTCTGGGCCACCGCGGCGATGGCGAAGGCGATTCCGGTCCAGCTGGCTGGACGGCCCAGCGAGGTGGTGATCAGCACCGGCACCAGCGCGCTGCGGACCCCGAGCGAGGTCCAACCGTTGGCCAGGTTCGTTGCGCAGGCCGCCTGGTACCGGACGTCGCGGACGATCTGTCGCAACGGTACCGAGGACGCAACCGTCGTCGTCCTCGACTCCGACTCCGACTCCGACTTCGGGTTCGGCTGTGCCGTCGGTTCGGGCAGTGGGGCGGCCGGCCGTAACAGCAGCAGACCGACGGTACCGGCCACGGCCAGTGTGCCGGCGTAGAAGAAGAACGGCGCGGTCAGGCTGATGGTGGCCAGCAGTCCGCCGACCGCCGGTCCGGCCATCCCGCCGATCAGGAAGCCACCCTGGTAGAAGCCGGCTGCGCGGCCCCGGGTGCCCGGCGTCGCCGCGGCCAGCAACAAGGTCAGGGCCGAGACGGTGAACATCGCCGAGCCGATTCCGCCGATGCCGCGCAGCACCAGCAGCTGCGGGTAGCTTTCGGGCCAACCCGGCCAGGCCGCTGGAGGCGGCCACGATGAAGATGCCGACCGCGAGCACCGTCCGTTCGCCGAACGTCGCGATCAGTCGTCCGCAGAACGGGCTGGAGACCAGCCGCATCAGAGCGAACGCCGAGATCACCGCTCCGACCTCGAAGTTGTCCACCCCGAACGAGTGGGCGTAGACCGGCAGCACCGGGACCAGGACGCCGAAGCCGACCGCTACGCAGAACGCCACCGCGGCCAGCACCACGACGTTGCGGGGCAGGCTGGAGAAGCCCTGCCCGATCGAACGGAGCGACGACCGCCCTCGTCCTGCGGTGATGGTCGTCGTCCTCCCGCGCCTAGCCACCGGCCTAGTCTCACCTGTGACGCAATCGCGACCTCGAGCGGGACGCGCGGTAAGGCGGCATGAGGACTGCCGGGTTCCGCCGTAGGCGGCCGGGACGAGGTCAGCCTGCGCGTCACCGGTTCTGATCAGGTCGAGGATCACCTCGGCCACCTGCTCCGGCGGGTCGAAGTCGATATCAGCCATACCAGCCTCGGCGCGATCCCGCCCGGCGCGCAGGGAGGAGATGAACTCGACGTCCTTCCCGACGAAGGGTCATTGCGTTCGGATCTGCTCGCGGTGATCGACTCCGTCCTGGCTCGGCGGGCCCGAGCGACGGTTGGCCGCCTTCGCCGGCCTCACGTCAGCCGCGAAGGCTTCGGCACTGTTGGCCGAGGCGGTACGCACGACGATCACCGAGCCGTAGGTCGAGATCCATCAGGCGCTGCTGCAGCGGGCGGTCGACCGAGGCCAGGTGTCGCCGGAGATGAGGCGGAAGGTTCCCCTGCTGGCCCAGGTGATTCCGGCGGTTCGAGTCCGGCCCTCAACGCCGGTCGGGATCCGATCGGACGCACCTTCTTCGTCGCCGTCGTCGACGACATCGTCCTGCCCGCCCTCCGGCCGACGCAGCGCTGAGACGCTCGGCGGGTTCGGGCGCTGCACGCCGTCCACGTCGCGAAGATCCTTCGTGGCGACTGGCCCGGTCGGAAAGACCGCTTCCCAACGATCGTGCCCGTGCGAATATCCGGGGTCGGAGCTCCGGTCCAGTACCGTTGACCAGCGGCTTCAGCCGTCGAGGCGGGCTGTCTGAGCCCGACCCGGCGGGCTGATCGAGCGCGAGGAGACGTGATGGGAATGTACGAGGAACGAACGCGGCGGCTGCGCCGCCAGGCCAGTGTCGGACGCAGTGCCGACGGTCCGGCGCGACCGGTGACCAACGGAGGCACCCGTGCGACCCGGGCGGCGGTCAGCGCGCCGTCGGAGCTGCAGGCCGCCGAGATGCTGGACATCGAACACTCCATCCCCGGGGGCATCCGGATCGCCGCCGGCTGGTCCTGGCGGGTGCTGCTGGTGGTCGCACTGATCGCCGGCGTCGGCTGGCTGGTGGGCTACCTCTCGGAGGTGACCATCCCGTTGGCGGTGGCGATCCTGCTGACCGCTCTGCTGTCGCCGGTGAACAAGAAGCTGCAGAAGTGGGGCGTCCCGGGTCACCTCGCGGTGGCCATCTCGGTTATCGGCGGGCTGCTGATCGTGCTCGGCGTGCTCACCCTGGTGGTCACCCAGATCGTCTCCCAGTCGGGCAACCTGGTCACCAGCGCCACCTCCGGGTTCACCCGGCTGAGCACCTGGCTCACCAACGGTCCGCTGCACGTCAGCGCGAGCGTCCTGCAGACCTCCCAGCTGACCACCCGGGTCACCGACTTCCTGAAGGAGAGCCAGAGCTCGATCACCACCTACGCAGCGGAGGTCGGCTCGCAGGTCGGCCACTTCTTCGCCGGTCTGGCGATCACCCTGTTCGCGCTCTTCTACTTCCTCAGCGGTGGCCGGAAGATCTGGACCTTTCTGCTGAACTTCTTCCCGAAGGCTTCGCGGTCCAGTGTCGACGGGGCCACCCTGAGGGGCTGGACCGCCCTCGGGCATTACGTCCGAGCGACCATCCTGGTGGCTGCCGCCGACGCCATCGGCGTGCTGATCGTGGCCGAGATCCTGCGGGTGCCGCTGGCCCCGGCCCTATCCGCACTGGTCTTCCTCGGCGCATTCGTGCCGATCGTGGGCGCGTTCGTCAGCGGGTTCCTCGCCGTCCTGGTCGCGCTGGTCACCCTCGGCTGGGTCAAGGCGCTGATCATGCTGGCCGGCATCGTGGTGGTGATGGAGGTCGAGGCGCACGTGCTGCAGCCGTTCCTGCTCGGTCGGGCGGTCAAGTTGCACCCGCTGGCCGTGCTGCTCGGTATCGCGATCGGCGTGGTCGTGGCCGGCATCGTCGGCGCGCTGATCTCAATCCCGCTGCTCGCCTTCTTGAAGACCTTTACCCAGGCCCTCGTCCAGGGCGACGGCGAGCTACCCGATGAGGTGGTGGCGGAGGCCGAGAGCGGCTGAGTTCTTCTCCGGCCAGCCGGCCGGCTGGCCGAACACCAGCGGCCCCGTACTCCTCAGGAGTACGGGGCCGCTGTCCGTTGTGTCTGCGTCCGGGTCGCCTTAGCCGATCAGAGCGCCGAGCCCTTCTCGTACTGCTTCCAGGAGAGGTTCCAGTCGGCCCACCCGTTGCCCTGCTCCATTCCCTTGCTGCTGCCGGTGGTCTCGGTCGGGTCGCCGATCATCGAGTGCTGGTAGAGCCAGTAGGCGTCGGAGGTGTTCATTCCGGTGCAGCCGTGGCTGGCGTTCCGGACGCCCATGTTGGCCGAACTCCACGGCGCGGCGTGCAGGAACTCACCCGAGGTGGTCAGCCGCATCGCCCACTTGACCTGCAGGTCGTAGGCCTCCTTGGCCCCGATCATCTGGTTGGTCATCCGCACCACCGGAGATTTCGCCATGATCAGCTTGATGCCGCTGCGGGTCGACCAGCCGGCCTTGCCGGCGCTGATCGGGATGGTCCGCACCGCCTTGCCGTCCCGGTAGACCACGGCGTGGTCGCTCTGCAGATTGATCTTGGTGATCTGTGAACGGCCGATGGTGAAGTTCGTGTCGACCGAGTTCTGGCCGTAGATCCCGTTACCGGCGCTGACACCGTTCAGGTTGGCGTCGACCGAGACCTTGGTGCCGGCCTTCCAGTACGTCTTCGGACGGAAGTGCACCTCGCGGTCGCCGTACCAATGCCAGGTCCCGGTCTGCTTCGGCACCGTGTTGATCTCCAGATGCTTCTGGAAGTTCGCCTTGTCCTTGACCGGGACGTCGAAGGTCAGGACGACCGGCATGCCGACACCGACCTCGCTGCCCTTGTTCGGGAAGATACTCGGATAGGTCTGCTCGTCCAGGGTGAGCGCTTCGGTCTTGAAGGTCGACTTCGTCGTGGTCGTCGTGCCCTGGGGATTCGTGCCGGTCATCTTGAGGGTGTAGCTCGCACCCGGGTCGAGCGCCTGGGAGGCCTTCCAGCCCGACTTGGCGCTGTTCAGGGCGCCGTCGACCTTGATCGTCTTCTTGGTGCCCTTGACCGTCTGCTTCGAGCTGAGGCTGACGCTGGACAGGGTTCCGTTGGATGAGGCCACCGAGACGATCGAGTCGACCTTGACGCCCGTGCTGCCGTCGCTGATGCTCGACGTGAACGCCACCGGCCCCGGGGTGGGGGTGTTGGACGGAGTCGTGGAGGTGGAGCCCGCGCCGCTCTTCTCGGTGCTGCTGCCGTTCTGCCCGGTGTCGCCCTGGACCGCTCCGTCGGTCTGCCCGGGGATGGAGCCGCAGCCGGCGAAGGCCAGCACACTCAGCACCGCAGCGGCCGCGAGGCCTCGGGTGGCGATTGCGGACTTGCCCATCATGTTCATCGTGTCTCTTTCGATCGATTCGGACCTCGGTCGGGCACGGCGACCCAATGCGCGCGGGGCTGACCGCGCCCCGATATGCCAGTATCGAAAATTCGTCGGAAGATGGGAAATCGGCACGGCGATCGTGACCAAACTGAAGGCTTCGGTCTGTGCCGTGCCGATTCCGCCGGCTGTCCCGGACGGCGTCCCGGGCGATTACCGAGCCGGAGGCAACCCGATCAGTGACCGACGGCCACCAGTTCGGGTGCCTCGGCCTCGTCGGACCGGTCGGCGTCCGACTGCGCCGGTGCCGCCGGCTCGCGACCCTGCAGCGGCTTCTCCCGCATGGTCAGGGCGATCACCAGCGCAACCAGCATGAACGGCGCCGCGACCAGGAAGATGTCGTCCATCGACTGGGTGAACGCGGTCAGTACCCAGGTCTTCACCGGCTCCGGCAGCGCCCGGATGGCCAGCACGTTGTTGACCGAACTGGATCCCGCGCCTACCTGCCCGGCGGCCGAGGCCGGCACGATCTCGGTCAGGTGATGAGTCAGCCGGGTGTTCAGGATGGCCCCGAACAGGGCGGTGCCGATCGCGCCGCCCATCGAGCGGAAGAAGGTCACCGACGCGGTTGCGGTGCCCAGGTGCTTGCGCTCCACCGTGTTCTGGACGGCGGTGACCACGACCTGCATGGTCAGGCCCAGTCCGGCGCCGAACAACACCATCACCAGAGCGATGTGCAGATACGAAGTGTCCAGCCGCAGCCGGGAGAAGAGCAACATCGCCGCGCCGACCAGGATCGAACCCGAGATCGGCATCCACTTGTAGCGACCGGTGCGCGACATCAGCTGTCCGCCGGCGATCGAGGTGGAGAACATGCCGAACACCAGCGGCAGCATGGCCAGCCCGGACTCGGTGGCCGAGTAGCCCTTCACCGTCTGCAGGTAGATCGGCAGGTAGATCAGACCGCCGAACATGCCGACGCCCATGATCATGGCGAAGACGACGTTGCCGGTGAAGGTCCAGTGCTTGAACAGTTCCATCGGGATGATCGGCTCGCTGACCTTGTGCTCGACCAGGATGAACAGTCCGGCCAGGACAACCGTGGCGACCAGCAGGCCGATACCCACGGCGGAGGTCCAACCGCGGTCCGGGCCGGCCCAGCTCAGGTAGAGGATCAGCGAGGTGACCGCACCGACCACGGTGGCTGCGCCGAGGTAGTCCACCGAGGCCTGCCGCTTGACGTGGTGCAACTTGAGGGCGAAGGAGGTGATGATCAGCGCGCCGATGCCGATCGGCAGGTTGATGAAGAAGATCCAACGCCAACCCCAGTTGTCGGTGAAAAAACCGCCTAGCAGGGGCCCGGCCACCGAGGAGACGCCGAAGACGGCGCCGAACAGTCCCTGGTAGCGACCGCGCTCGCGGGGCGGGATCACGTCGCCGATGACGGCCAGCGCCAGCGACATCAGGCCACCACCACCGAGGCCCTGGACAGCTCGGCCGGCGATCATCACGTCGATGCCGGGGACGTTGAACACGTCGGCCAGGTGAGCGGCGGTGCCGCAGATGACCGAGCCGATCAGGAAGACCACGATCGCAGCCTGGAAGATCGGCCGACGGCCGACCAGGTCGGAGATCTTGCCCCAGAGCGGGGTCGCCGCGGTGGAGGTCAACAGATAGGCGGTGACGACCCAGGACAGTTTGTCCAGCCCGCCGAGGTCGGAGGTGATGGTCGGCAGCGCGACGCCGACGATGCTCTGGTCGAGGGCGGCCAGGAACATGCCCGCCATCAGACCGCCCATCACGGCCAGGATCTGCTTGTGGCTCAGGAAGCCTCCGGGCGTGACCACGTCACCGGTGGCGTTGGCCGCGACGGCGTTGCTCGGCCCACCCGCCTGGGGTGCGGCCGGGGCCATGCTGCGTCCGGTGCTGATCACCGGATCGTCGTTCTCGATCAGGGCGTGCCGCGGTTGAACCTGCGGCGCTGACTTGCGGGCCATTATGCGTGCTCCAGTTCGGAAGTTCGTTCGGTCGATGGTGCGTCACCGGTCGGCGCTGAGCCGGCGAACTGGCTGAGCAGACGGGTCAGGCTGACCACGTCGGCGGGGTCCCAGTCGGCGGTGCGGTCGGCGACGAACGTCAATCGCGCCTGGTGGGCCTGGTCGAGCAGTGCCTCGCCCGCGGCGGTGATGGCGACCGCCTGGGCTCGCCCGTCGTCGGGATGCCGGGACCGCTGGACCAGGCCGGCCCGGTCCAGCTGTTGCAGGTGCCGGGAAACGGTGGAGGTGTCCAGGTCCATCGTGACGGCGAGGTCGGTCATCCGGACCGTGCCCCGGCAGCGCAGGCTGTGGAGTAACCAGTAGGTGTGCGGCTCGGCCGACGTGCCGCCAGAGTTCCGCATCATCCGGCCGACCTCGAACAGGGCGGCGAGGAGTGAGTCCTCGGTGCTCTGCGGCTTCCAGACTTCTGATTGCATGCTGCAAGCATATATTCGCTTGTGTGTGGCATGCAATTTTTGGGTCGGGCATCGGTTGGCAGCGGACGAGAACCTCAGGCTGTGCTCAGGTGAACCGCCTGGACGGAGGGATGACCCGGGCTGCACCCTGAAAGTTGAAAGCTGACCTTCTCACAATGGAAAACCCTCTTTAGTTTTGTCTCATGAGCCAGCAACCAGACATGAAGTCCATTCTCGAAGATCTTGCCGCGGGACGGATCGATCCCGCAGAGGCGGCAAGGCGGATCGACGCCATCTCCGCCGGGCCCGGACTGTCGGCCGACCCGGGAGAGGCGGCGGCCGCAGACGGTTCAGACGCCGAATCGGTCGACGCGTGGGCGGTCAGCACGGATCGTCCGCAGACCGCCGGGATGGTAACCGAGATGGTCGGCGAGACATCAGGGCCGGACCGGGCGGACGTCCGCGGCAAGCGCGGCGGCCCGCAGGTCCGGGTCACCTCGGGCAACAGTGTGGAGCGGATCTCGGTCCGGGCGATCGGTCGCCGGGTCCGGATCATCGGCGAACCGTCGGTGGCCACGGTCTCGGCCGACGGCCCGCACGTGCTGCGGCGCAACGGCTCGGTGCTGGAGATCTCCAGCGACGGTGAGCTCGGAGCCTCGATCGACGGCTATCAGATCCTGCGCGGCGCACCCCGGAGCCTGGAGGACTTCCGGGCCCTCGGCCTGGGCAAAGAACTGCTGCTCAAGGTGAACCCGGCGATCCTGGTCGACGTCGAGGTCACCGCCGGCAGCCTGCACACCGAACGGATGCCGCGGCTGGGCAGCGTCCGGATCACCGCCGGTGGCGCCAAACTGCTCGACGTCACCCAGATCGCCGACGCTCTCGTCCAGGCCGGCCAGGCCACCATCAAGGGCACCATCACCCAGGGTCGGTCGCGGGTCCGGGCCGAATCGGGAACCGTGTCGATCCAGTTGAGCGACGACTCCGACGTCACCGTCACCTCCGAGGCCCAGCTGGGCAAGGTCACCTGGGGTGGTCGGCACACCGGCAGCGGGGACGAGGTCGTGATGGGCGAGGGGCGCGGGAAGCTGGCGGTCGAGGTGCTGATGGGTCACGTCAGCGTCAAGGTCGGCTCGGACGCGTCCACCGCCGAAGCCGGCAGCCGGTCGGGCCGATGAGCGCCGGTCCCGACCCGCGGCCGGGATCGGTCGACGCGGCGGAGTCGCACCCGGCGGAACTGCACCGGGCGCCGAGCAGCTGCCCGGTCTGCGGTCACGGCCTGGCCCTCACCCGACTCGGTTGCACTGCCTGCGGCACCGAGATAGGAGGGGTGTTCCGTGCCTGCGAGTTCTGCGCACTGGACTCCGCCGAGCTGGCCACTCTGCGGGTGTTCCTGGCCTCGCGGGGCAACCTGCGCGAGGTGGAACGGCACCTCGGGGTGTCCTACCCGACCGCACGGCTCCGCTTCACCCAGATCCTGGCCAAGCTCGGCCTGGCCGATGAACCCGACGATTCAGCCCCAAATGCAGCCCCGGATGCGGTCAGAGCCATCCCGGACGCCGTGGCGGCGGAGGCGGCTCCCAGCCGCGAACAGATCCTGGCCGAGGTGGCGTCCGGATCCCTGACCCCGGATGAGGCGCAGACGCTGCTCGGCCGGCTCTGAACTCGGCCGGCTCTGGATTCAGCCCGGGTAGGGCTCCACCGCGACGATGGTGACGTTGATCGGCCGGCCGTTCGGGGCGTCGTAGCTGACCTGGTCGCCCTTGTGCTTGCCGAGGATGGCCGAACCGAGCGGTGACTGGGGGCTGTAGACGTTCGTCTCCACCCCTTCGTCCAGCCCGAGCACCTCCCGGGAGCCGAGCAGGAAGGTGTCGGTGTCGCTCTCGTCGCCGTCGAAGGCGATGGTGACCCGGGTGCCGGGGACGACCTCGTCCGGGTTGTCGGGCGAGTCGCCGACCTCGGCCCGGCGCAGGATGTCGGTCAGCTGGCGGATCCGCGCCTCCATCTGGCCCTGCTCCTCGCGGGCGGCGTGATAGCCGCCGTTCTCCTTGAGATCGCCCTCGTCCCGGGCTTGCGCGATCCGCGCCGTCACCTCGGCCCGGCCGGTGCCGGTCAGGTGCTCGAGCTCGTGCTGGAGCTTGTCGAACGCGTCCTGGGTGAGCCAGATCGTCTGTGTCGAGGTCGTTTCGGACATCCGGGGAGTTTACCAACGATCCGAAGTCCGGGCGTCGGTTCCCGTTCCGCGGGGACGGCCCGGTCGGCGCTCACCGGGTGACCTGGCACTCCGAGACCGAGACCGAGGTGCCGCGCTGCAGCGTCCGGATCGTGTCGGTGACGTCGACCACGTGTTCGGGGCGGGCCGGCACCGCGACGTCCTTCTGGCCGACGGTCGCGTGGTTCACCGACTGGACGATGACCCGGCAGGTGACCGGGGTCGACGGGTCGCGGCGTTGCACGGTCAGGGTGAAGGAGGCCTGGGCGTCGGAGGGAAAGGCGAAGCTCGGGACCTGCCCGGAGACCTCGGGTTCGGCGTGCAACCAGGCGGTCCAGAGCGTCCAGCCGAGGAACACCGCCGCCAGCACCGTGACGAGCCCGACCAGGGCGCTGCGGGGCAGCCGGGGCGGCGGATAGCGCTCGGCCAGCTTGGTGGCGACCCGCTCGACCTCGGTGGAACTCACCCGGCCATTCTGCTCCGCCGCCGGCAAGACGGTTTCGGTGCAGCGGCGGACGGATGAAAGCATGACAGGGTGAGTTCGAGTCATCAGGCCGTCCGGCTGGACGAGAACGGCGAGCCGCTGCGGCTGCTCAACGTCCACGCCCACCCCGACGACGAGTCCAGCAAGGGCGCCGCCACCACGGCGAAGTACGTCGACGAGGGCGTCATCGTGTGGGTGGCCACCTGCACCGGTGGTGAGCGCGGATCGATTCTGAACCCGGCAATGGAGCGGCCGGACGTGCTGGCCAACATCGCCGAGATCCGGCGGGAGGAGATGGCCCGGGCCCGCGACATCCTCGGCGTGCATCAGGTCTGGCTCGGCTACGTCGACTCGGGCCTGCCCGAGGGCGATCCGCTGCCACCGTTGCCGGAGGGCAGCTTCGCACTCGGCGATCTGGACGAAGAGGTCGGCCGGCTGGTGCGGGTCGTCCGGGAGTTCCGGCCGCACGTGATGACGACCTATGACGAGAAGGGTGGGTACCCGCACCCCGATCACGTCCGCTGCCACGAGATCAGCGTGGCGGCCTTCGCGGCCGCCGCCGATCCGCAGGCCTATCCCGAGGCCGGGCCGGCCTGGCGGCCGCTGAAGCTCTACTACCAGTTCAGCTTCCACCGGCAGCGTTTCGTGGCCCTGGACGAGGCGATGAAGGCCCACGGGTTGACCTCGCCGTACGCCGAACGGCTGGCCGAGTGGGAGCCGGATCCCGAGCACGAGGCGCGGCTCACGACCAAGGTGCCGGCGGCGGACTACTTCCCGGTCCGTGATCAGGCCCTGCTGGCCCACGCCACCCAGGTCGACCCGAAGGGCTCGTGGTTCTCGGTCCCGTTGGAGATCCACCGCGAGGCTTGGCCGACCGAGGACTTCCAGTTGGCCACCTCGCTGGTCGAGACCGGCCTGCCCGAGGACGACCTGTTCGCCGGCATCCCGACCCGGCCGGGCCCGGCGGCCACCCGGTCCGTGGACGACGTGATTCCGACGTCCGCGACGTAGGCTGGGGCTCATGATCGTCTTGGCCATCGACCCGAACGTGGTGAAGCCGGGGTGGACGCCGTTGATCATCATCCTGGTGTTGGCCGCGGTGATGGTGTTCCTCTATCGCAGCATGCGGCGCCAGTTCAGCAAGATACAGATCCCGCCCCCCGGTGAGCCGCGGGCCGATGGCGGAACTGGCGATGGTGGTCGTGATGTCGATGTCGAGACCACAGATCCGGCTGGCCGTTTCGACGAGCCCGCCGCCCCTGGCCGGTGATTCGGCGATCCGTGACCGATACGGCCAGGATCACCGTGAATCCGACACGTGCGGATAAGAAACTTTCTCAGTCGAGTGAAGTTCGCCCCACGAGCACCCTCGATCCCTCAGACTAGGGCCCAACGGCCCGCTTTCGGGGGGAACGCGGGCCGTGGCGGCACCCAGCAGGGTCTGGGTGCCGCTCACCCTCCCGCGCTTGTGCCGAAGCCTTGGCCCGGCCGGCCGGCACCCTGTGCTCATCTCTGCAGGCCCGTCGGGTGTCCGTTGACCCGCTTCCAGCCCGGGGAGCGACACCGGGATGAACTAGGTTTCTGATCTCAGCCGAAGTCCGGCTTCTGAGTCAGCCGATGTACTTCGGGCCAGGCATCTATCGGGGTGGGCGGAAAGGGGACAGACGGTGACCGGAGCGTTGGTCGGCGCCGTCAGCTGCCTGCGCTGCGGTACCCCGACCGTCGCCGGCCATCCGTGCGAGCGGTGCGGCACGGCATGGGCCCCGGCCACCCCGGCCACCCCGGCACCCCGACGACCGCCGGGCACGGTGCTGCCCGCTGAGCACGGCCGGTCGACCGGCGTCGTTCGTGCCGGCATCGGCTCTCGTGCGCTCGCCGGATTGCTCGATGTCGTCGTGGTCGCGGTGCCGGTCGGACTCGCCCTGGGGTGCTCGCGGGTCGCGGCCGGCCGGTCGGGGACGGTGCTGTTGCGGGTGTGGCTGGCGGTGGCGATCGTGGTGATCATCACCCAGGTCTGGGTGTTGTTGGTCCGTGGCCGCACCTTCGGACGATGGCCGACCCGGCTGCGCACGGTCGACGACCTGTCCGGAACGCCGATCCGGGCGACCCGGCTGGGGCGGCAGCTCTTCCGTAGCGGTGGCCGGTCGCTCACCGCCGATCTGGGCCGCGGGAGCGATCCGTGGCGGAGCCGGATCGTTCCGGTCGTGCTCGGCGCCGGAGCCGCGGCAGCCACCACCGCGAAAGCGAATCCGCTGCTCACCGGCCGGGTCTCCGCGGGCGGACCGACCGACGACGACGCAACCGGCCCGACTGCATCGGCGGGCAGGATGGCGATGCGGGCGGCGGTCTCGGCCGACCGGCTGCCGGCCGTCGTTGCCGGACGTCCGGCCGGGATCGTGCTGGACAGCGGCGAACGCTACGAGGTCGATCGTCCCCTGTTGATCGGGCGGAATCCGGTCGACCCGGACGGCCACGGTGAGCGCACCCTGCTCAGCTGGGCCGATCTCTCCCGCCGCCTCGCCACGACCCACCTCCTGCTCGAGCGGAGCGGAACCGACCTGTCGGTCACCGACCTGTATTCCGATTCGGGGACGGCGGTGATCGGCAACGACGGTCGGCGAACCGTGCTGCAACCTGGTGAGACGACGAACGTTCCGATCGGGGCCCTGATCCAGTGCGGCGGACGGACGATCAAGGTCGTGCCCAGTGGCTGAGCGGCCAGGGTCGTCCCGGTGAGTGGGCCGGATCGAGTCCGCTCGGCCGTCCGGAGCGTCTTCGGCAGCACCGGGCGCGCGGTCAGCGAACTGAGCGAGGCGGACATCGTGTTACGGACCGCTTTGCCGCTCAGCCGGCGGGTCGGGTTCGTCTCGGTAGCGGGCGGCGCCGGCACCACGTCGACGGTCTCTTCGGTGGCCAGCCTGCTCGCCCGGCGTCGATCCGGGATGGTGCTGGCCGCGGACGCCGGTGGCGGCTACGCCGGCCTGGAGCGCCGGCTGCTCGGGGCGGCCGACGGCGTCCGAGCCGACGAAGGCAGGTCGGATCCGGTCGCCGACCGGCTCCGTCGCCGAACCGCGCGGAGCGCGGCGGAAGCCCGGCGGGGTCTCGTCCGGACCGACTCGGGTCTTCATCTGCTCGACCTGATCGATCCGGCCGAATCGGTCCGCCGACCCACCTCGGTGGCGTCCTGGACGGAGCAGCTGAGCCCGATCGTCCGCTTCTTCGACCTGGTGATCACCGATTGGGGCGTACGGGCTCCGACGATGGATCTGCAAGACGTGGCGGGCACCGGTCACGTCCTGGTGGTGGTGAGCCGGGCCGAGCGGCACGCGGCGACCGCGGCGGCGTCGACGATCGACGCGCTCGCCCGGTCCACCGCCGCACCCCGCTTCGTCCTCGCACTGGTCGATGTCGGACACACCTCCGACCGGAGCGCCGACACCCTGCGGACCGCGCTCGGGCTGCCGGTCGTGCTCCTACCCCACGAGCGCGTCCGGGGCGATCGCCTGGCCGCGGGCAGTCGTGCCTTCAGCAGTACCACCCGGACCGCATACATCCGGTTGGCGACGGCGGTGATGGATCAGGTACTGGCCGGCCAGACGTCCGGCGCACGGATGCCGCCGCGTTTCGATGCCGCCACCGACGCTCGAAGAGACCAACCCAGACACAGCCAGGGGATGGCGCAGGTATGAGCGAGGGCGACGGCTCTCCGGGTCGGTGGGGTGCCGGGACACAGCGGACGGCGGGGCGGAGCCGGTACGCGGTGGTCGGGACGGCCGGCGGGGTCGGGGTCACGACGGTGACATCGCTGCTGTTCTCTGCCCTTCGTGACTCCGGTCCGTCGGCGCCGCTGCTGCTGGACCACACCGCGGGCGGTCTCGGGCTACGGCTGGCCGGCGGCGACGAGGCGCCGGCCGACGAGGTACGGGCGGTGGACCACCGGCGACTGCTGCACGACCTGGGGCCGCAGGCTAGGGACGCGGGGGTTGCCGCGTTGGGCGACCCCGACGTCGTCCTGGTCGTGGTCACTGCGGCGAATCCGGTCGGGGTTCGGTTGGCCGGTGAGGTGCTGGACGGCGTGCGCGCCGCCGTTGGACCGGACGGCCTGGCCCGGACCATCGTCGTCCTCGCCGGTGTCGACGGCCGGGTCCGGACCGGGCGAGGTCTCGCCGGGCTGCAGGCCTCGGGTGCCCGGGCGGTGCTCCAACTGGCCCCGGATCTGGCGTTGGCGGCCGGTGGCCGGATCCCGTCCGGACGGTTGTCCCGGCGGACTCAGCGGTTTACGACCGAGCTGGTCGGCGCCTTGGCACCTCCGGCTCTGCTGTAGCGCTCCGGGCAGGGGCGTGGCTGCGGATGTAGGCGAGGACGGTATCGAGCCCCACCCGCAGCGGTTCGGTGGTGCGCCGGGTCTGAGTCAGCAGCAGGCCACCCTGCAGGGCGGCGAGCAACGCCAACGCCAATGTTGGTGCGGTGTCGGTGTCGGTGTCGGTGTCGGTGTCGGCACGGAGGTCGCCACGGGAGCGCATCCGGGCCAGACCGTTGCGGATGGGAGCTTCCCACCGTTCGAACCCGGCGGCGAGATCTGCTCTGGCGAGGGGATCATCGTCGGCCAGTTCGGCGATCGAGCCGATCGGGCAACTGCCGGTGCACTGCCGCTGCTCCTGCAACTCGACCAGCAGGTCGCGGCATCGGGCGAGCGCCTCAAAGCTGTCGAGTTCGTCGAGCACCGGAAGCTGGGCGTTCAGCACCTCGTCGATCTGGTGGGCGACGACGGCGCGTACGAGCTCGTCCTTGCCGGTGAAGTAGTGGTAGACGTGCGAAGCGCTGACGCCCTCTCGACGCTGACCGTCTTCGATACCGGTCCGGGCCACGCCGTGGGCGAAGACCAGTTCGCTGGCCGCCGACACGATGCCGGCGCGGGTGGCCTCGCCTTTGGCCGTCAGGCGGGGTTTTTCGGCGTGGAGCCCGCGCCCGGCCGACCCGGTAGGTTCGAGGCGACGATCAAGACGGGAAGATCAAGACGGGAAGATCAAGACGGGAAGAGGGGCAGCGGGTGGCGAACCAACTGGCGGCAGCTCAGTCGCCCTATCTGCTGCAGCACGCCGACAACCCGGTGGACTGGTGGGAGTGGGGCACTGCGGCCCTGGCCGAGGCGAGGCGGCGCGAGGTGCCGATCATGCTCAGCGTCGGCTACGCCGCCTGCCACTGGTGTCACGTGATGGCCCACGAGTCGTTCGAGGACGCCGCCACCGCAGCGGTGATCAACGCGAGCTTCGTGGCGATCAAGGTGGACCGCGAGGAGCGTCCGGACATCGACGCGGTTTACATGCAGGCGACCCAGGCGCTCACCGGGCAGGGCGGTTGGCCGATGACGGTCTTCCTGACCCCGGACGGTTCGCCGTTCTACGCCGGCACCTACTTTCCGCCGACGCCGACCCACGGGCTGCCCGCCTTCGGACAGGTGCTGACCGCGGTCACCGAGGCATGGACCGAGCGCCGCAGCGACGTGCTCGGTGGTGCCGACCAGATCACCCGACAGCTGGCGGAGGTCTCGACCGGGTTGGGTTCAGCCTCGGCGACCGGCCTACGGGAGGCCGATCTCGACCGGGCGCTGACCGCCTTGCGTGCCGAGGCCGATCCGGTGAACGGCGGCTTCGGCCGGGCCCCGAAGTTCCCGCCATCGTTGGTCATCGAAGCGCTGCTGCGCTATCGCGATCCGGACGCCGACGCGATGGCCGTCCACGCCCTCCGGGCGATGGCCGCCGGCGGCATCTACGACCAGTTGGGCGGCGGCTTTGCCCGCTACAGCGTCGACGCGCACTGGACGGTGCCGCACTTCGAGAAGATGCTCTACGACAACGCGCTGTTGCTCGGCTGTTACGTGCACGCCTGGCGGCGTGACCCGACCGGCCCGGACGCCGAGCAGTTCGCTGCGGTGGTGCGCGACACGGTCGGCTGGCTGGTGCGCGAGCTCCAGACGTCCGATGGCGCGTTCGCGGCCAGTCTGGACGCCGACTCGCTCGATCAGGGCGGTCACTCCCAGGAGGGAGCCTTCTACGTCTGGACCCCGGCCGAGCTGGACGTCGTGCTCGGCCCCGGGGACGGGGCGCGGGCCGCGGCCTGGTTCGGGGTCGGTGACGCCGGCACGTTCGAGCGCGGCTCGTCCACGCTGACCCGGCGGGGTCCCGGCGCCGATGGCGAGGCCGAGCGGAGCCCGGAGTGGACCAGCCGGCTGTTGGCCGCCCGCGAGCAGCGGGCCCGTCCCGGTCGGGACGACAAGGTGGTGGCCGCCTGGAACGGCTGGCTGATCGCCTCGTTGGTCGAGGCCGCGGCGGTGTTCGAGCGGCCGGACTGGTGCGAGGTCGCCCGGGAAGCGGCCGAGCTGGTCTGGCAGCGGCACTGGACGGACGGCCGGTTGCGCCGCACCTCCCGGGACGGTGTGGCAGGACAGGCGGCCGGCATCCTCGAGGATTACGCCGCGCTGATCGGCGCCTTCGTCCGGCTGGCCGAAGCATCCGGTCCGGACCCCTGGATCGGCCGGGCCGAGCAGTTGGCCGTGGTGATCGAGTCGGCGTTCGGCGCCGAGGACGGCGGGTTCTTCGACACGGCCGCCGACGCCGAAGCGCTGTTCGCGCGACCGCGGGACCCGACCGACAACGCCACGCCGTCCGGCCTGAGCGTCGGCGTCCAGGCGCTGACCCGGCTCGCGGACTACACCGGCGAGGAACGATGGCGCCGCCGGGCGGAGCGGGCCGCGGACAGCGCCGCCGAGCTGGTCCGGCGGGCACCGCGGTTCGCCGGCTGGCTGTTGGCCGAGGCCGTGACCCGGTTGCGGCAGCCGGCGGTCCAGGTGGCGGTGGTCGGGGAGGCGGACGATCCGGCCACCCGACGGCTGGCACTGATCGCTCACCGCGAGGCGCCGGCCGGCTCGATCGTCGTGATCGGTCGGCCCGACGAGGCCGACGTCTCGTTGCTCGCCGATCGAACCATGCTCGACGGTCTGCCCACCGCCTACGTCTGCCGCGACTTCGTCTGCCGGCTGCCGGTCACCGATCCGGACGCCCTGCGCGCCCAACTCTCCCCGTCGCTGTCCCCGCCGCCGGGTTGAGGCTCCTGAGGAACATCTGATGTAGCTGACGAGCTAGAACCCGGGGTCTAGGCGGCGTAGGTGATGATCGAGATCGCGATGTAGTGGGTGACGAAGGCGCCGATGGTGCAGGCGTGGAAGACCTCGTGGAAGCCGAACCAGGTCGGCGAGGGGTCGGGCCGCTTGCGGGCGTAGACCAGGGCGCCGACGGTGTAGAGCACGCCGCCGGCCAGGATCAGGATCACCACGGTCGGGCCGCCGGTGACCCAGAAGTGCGGCATCCAGCCGACCGCGGTCCACCCGGCCACCAGGTAGAGCAGGGTGTAGAGCCAACGGGGAGCACTCAGCCAGAAGAGGCGGAAGAGCAGACCGACCAGGGCCGCGCTCCAGATCAGGCTGAGCAGCAGCACCCGGGCGGAACCGTCCAGCATCAGCAGGGCCAGCGGGGTGTAGGTGGCGGCGATGAACACGAAGATGTTGGCGTGATCCATCCGGCGCAGCACCGCCTCACCGCGGGCCCCCCAGTAGAAGCGGTGGTAGAGGCCACTGGTGCCGAACAACAGCAGCGATGCGGCCAGGAAGACGGCGCCGCCGAGTCTGCCGGCGGCGGTCGGGGCCAGGCAGATCAGCACGATGCCGGCGGCGATGGCCAGCGGGGTGATACCGGCGTGCAGCCAGCCGCGCAGCTTCGGTTTGACCTGACGGACGACCTCGGCGATCGCCTCTGCCGGGTGGGAATCGGCGCGCGTCGAGCGCGGGCGACACGAGTGTCGAGCGGTGCAGCTGGGGTCACGAGCGGTCCTTTCACCGAAGTGTTCCTCGGCGTCATCGGCGACTCCGTTCGTTCTGTGCGTCGGTCCCGACGCAACAGCAACTTTACCGCCCGTAAGTTACGGTACCGTAGGTTTCAGACTGAGCGTGCGGTGATCGGCGGGGGATGCCTGCCCTGGTCAGAGGTGAGTTTCCTTCGACCGGCCGGGAACGGCTTCATCTCAGCTGACAACAGGTTGAACGCGAATCGTCCGTCGATGGTGCCCGGTCGTAGGTTGCTGCCATGAAGCGGTGGGAGCGGGTGACGGCCTGGCCCCTGATGGCCTCCGCCGTGGTTTTCCTTGCCGCCTACGCCTGGCCGATCCTCGATCAGTCGCTGCCGTTCTGGTTCGTCCGGACCTGCCACGTGCTGGTCTGGCTGACCTGGACGCTGTTCGCCGTGGACGCGGTTGTCCGGTTCGTGCTGAACAAGAACCGACGTCGCTATCTGGCTTTCCACCTCTTCGATCTCGCCATCATCGTCTTGTCGCTGTTCCGCCCGCTGAAGCTGCTCCGGCTGGCGACCATGCTCAGGTTCCTGAACCGCCGAGCGTCGCGTGGGCTGCGCGGCCGGCTGGTCGTCTACGTGAGTGCGGGGTGTGTGCTGCTGTTGTTCTGCAGCTCGCTGGCCATCCTGGACGCCGAGCGGGCCAACCCACAGGCCAACATCACGACCTTCGGCGACGCGATCTGGTGGGCGATCGAGACGATGACCACGGTCGGCTACGGCGACCACTTCCCGACCACCGGGACCGGTCAGCTGGTCGCGGTTGCGGTGATGCTGGGCGGGATCACTCTGCTCGGTCTGGTCACCGCCACCCTCGCGGCCTGGTTGGTGCAGCAGGTCAGTGAGGAGGAGCGGGACCATTCCGCCGAACTGGAGCGCCAGGTACGCGCTCTGAACCGTCGGGTGGAGAAGCTGACCGACGTGATCGAACGCGACCGACGCGAGCGCGCCGCCGAGGCTCGTCCCCGGCCGGTTCCGCAGCCCGACACCCCAGCCCGAACCACAGCCCGAACCCCAGCCTGGACGACAGCCTGGACGACAGCCCGAGCGCGAGAAGGCGCACTGAGCGGCTGGCGTAGGGTCCCACCATGGCCCGGCGAGATCGCTTCCGCGAGTTCGTCGATCGGCTCCATCCGTCGGGTCTGCTGTACTCGACCTATGAGCACCGGCTGATCGCCGAACTCGACCGAAGCCGGCTGCCGCGCCACGTCGCCGTGCTGGCCGACGGCAACCGACGCTGGGCCCGCGCGAACGCGCCGGGCGAGCCGTTGGCGGTGGGCTATCGGGCCGGTGCGGCCCGGCTGGAGCGAGTTCGTTCGCTGGTGCGACGAGGTCGAGATCCCGATCGTCACCCTGTGGGTGTTGTCGACCGAGAACATCGATCGCGCCGAGCGGAGAGTTCGCCCCGCTGCTCGAGGTCATCTTGGCAGATGGTCGAGGATCTGGTCGTCACCGGGCAGTGGCGGGTCCACCCGGTCGGCGCGCTGGATCTGCTGCCGACCGAGGCCGCCGAGGCGTTGCGGGCCGCGCACAGCCGGACCCGGGACAACGACGGCATGTTGATCAACGTCGCCGTCTCCTACGGCGGTCGCTATGAGCTGCGGGACGCCGTCCGATCGCTGCTCGCCGAGCACGCCCGCAACGGCACCTCGATCGAGGAGCTGGCCGAGACCCTCGATGTCGATCACATCGCCGACCACCTCTACACCCGCGGCCAGCCCGACCCGGATCTGATCATCCGGACCTCGGGGGAGCAGCGGCTGAGCGGCTTCCTGCTCTGGCAGTCCGCCCACAGCGAGTTCTATTTCCACGAGGCGCTCTGGCCCGACTTCCGTAAGGTCGACTTCATCCGTGCCCTGCGCTCCTACAACCAGCGCGAACGCCGCTACGGTCGCTGACGGCGGGGCACTGACCGCCCACCTGGCGAACGCCGCGGCCCACAGGGCCACGTCCGCCCGAATGACTGTCCCGTGCGAGGTCGCACCGGCGCTGTCACGTCGGCGGGCAGCCGGTCGCTGGACGTCGGGATCGAGAACACCGGCGTGGCGGCACCGGTGGAGTCCGCCGCCGTCGTAGCTGTGGACAGCGAGGCATGGGGAAGTGTCTCGCCCGGGAGGCAGCCCAGGGTGCTTCGCAGCACCTGAACGCAGGGAACCCGGCTAACCACCTAACCAGTGGGGCCGGGTATCGGGGACGCGCGGCCTCCGGAAGGACCGAGAGTGTCAACCAGCGCCACATCGTCGGCTCGCCCCATCATCTACCTCAGCGCCCAGCTCGTTGGCAACCCGGCACCGAGCCCGGCAGTCAGCAGCAGACCTACGTCATCGACACCTCCGTGCTGCTCAGCGACCCGCACGCACTGCGCCGTTTCGCTGAACACGACGTCGTCTGCCGGTGGTGGTGATCACCGAGCTCGAGGCCAAGCGTCATCACGCCGAACTCGGCTATTTCGCCCGCACCGCGCTGCGGCTGCTGGACGAGTTGCGGATCTCCTACGGCCGGCTGGACGCCCCCGTCCCGGTCAACGACGAGGGTGGCACCGTCCACGTCGAGCTGAACCACAGCGATCCGTCCCGGCTGCCCGACGGCTTCCGGCTGGGCGACAACGACTCCCGGATCCTCGCGGTGGCGCTGAACTATGCCGCCGAGGGCACGACGGTCACCCTGGTCAGCAAGGATCTGCCGATGCGGGTCAAGGCCTCCGCGGTCGGTTTGTGCGCCGAGGAGTACCGGGCCGAGCTGGCGGTCGAATCCGGCTGGACCGGGATGGCCGAGGTGGACGTCACCACCGCCGAGCTGGATCAGCTCTACGCCACCGGCGGCGCCGATCTCGACGTCACCCGCGAACTGCCCTGCCACACCGGCGTCCGGCTGCTCAGCGGGACCTCCACTGCGCTCGGCCGGGTCACCGCGAACAAGGAGGTGAAGCTGATCAACGCCGAACGGGACGCGTTCGGCATCCACGGCCGCTCGGCCGAGCAGCGGGTGGCCCTGGATCTGCTGCTCGACCCGTCGATCGGCATCGTCTCCCTCGGTGGCCGGGCCGGCACCGGCAAGTCGGCGCTGGCCCTGTGCGCCGGTCTGGAGGCGGTGCTTGGAGCGGCGACAGCACTCCAAGGTCGTGGTGTTCCGGCCGCTCTACGCCGTCGGCGGGCAGGAGCTGGGCTATCTGCCCGGGCAACGAGGGCGAGAAGATGGCCCCCTGGGCCCAGGCGGTGTTCGACACCCTCGGCGTCGGTCACCTCGAAGGTGGTGATCGAGGAGATCATCGAGCGCGGGCTGCTCGAGGTCCTGCCGCTGACCCACATCCGCGGTCGCTCGCTGCACGACGCGTTCGTCATCGTGGACGAGGCCCAGAGCCTGGAGCGCAACGTGCTGCTCACCGTGCTCAGCCGGATCGGTCAGGACTCGCGGGTCGTGCTCACCCACGACGTCGCTCAGCGGGACAACCTGCGGGTCGGCCGGCACGACGGGGTGGTCGCGGTGGTGGAGAAGCTGAAGGGCCACCCGCTGTTCGCTCACATCACCCTGACCCGCTCGGAGCGCTCGCCGATCGCCGCCCTGGTCACCGAGATGCTGGAGGACCTGCACCTTTGACCATTCCTGTCACTCAAGAAGCCTGAGTCACTCCATCACGCGCCACTGCAGGTCAGCTAAGAAGTTTCTGGGCTCGGGTCAAGGTGACCTGTCCGCTGTGGCAAAGTTGATGGGTGCGTCGAATTCTCCGACACGCAGTCGTCGGCCTGGGCGTCTCCGCGCTCACCGCCGTCGCCGTGGTCGGGAACTTCGGACACAGCGACGCCGCCTCGGGCTCGACCCCCGCGATCTACGTCGAAACCTCGGCCGCCCCGTCGACCGCCGCTTCCGCCGGGCCGACGTCGAATCCCGCCGAGGACGCGGATGACGGCCCGGGTCAACAGCAGCTACGGCGTTTTCCGTAGTGAGGTGTCGCGGCCGGTTCCTCCGGGGGGATGAACGTGGCCCGCGACGCCCGGCAGTTGGCGCTGGCCACCCAGGCCCAGCTCGATCTCGACCGAACAGTTGCGGATCCTGCAGGAGCGCCAGCTCGCGGCCGCTCAGAAGAGCGTCGCCGACGAGGCCGCCAGGTCCGCGAAGCAGTCGAAGCTGCTCGCCGCTCAGGCGGCAGCCCAGGCAAGGCAAATGGCCGCAGCCGAACAACAGGCCGCAAGCCGCGACAGCAGCAAAGTGCCGACCAGGCGGCTGCGGCGACCCAACAGCCGACGACCACGGACAATACCCAGACCTACGACTCGAGCGATCCGCACGAGATCGCGCGACAGATGATGCAACAGAAGTACGGCTGGGGCAGCGACCAGTACTCCTGCCTGAACAACATCGTCGAGCACGAGAGCAACTGGAAGGTCGACGCGACCAACCCCAACGGCGGGGCCTACGGGATCCCGCAGTCACTGCCGGGCTACAAGATGGCCTCGGCCGGGCCGGACTGGCGGACGAATCCGGCAACCCAGCTCAAATGGATGCTCGGTTACGTCAAGAGCCCGGTACGGGACGCCCTGCGGGGCCTCGCTCCGTCGCGGCAGGCTACTACTGGCAGAGCTCGGCGCTCAACCGCGTCGATGACTGAGCGGCTCGAATCAGGCCCGGCGGGTCATGGCCAGCACGTCGAGGGCGGAGTCGAGCTGCGTCCTCGGTGAGCTTGCCCTGCTCGACGTAGCCGTTCTCGATCACCACCTCGCGGATGGTCTTCCCCTCCTTGAGGGCCTTCTTGGCCACGGCGGCCGCGTTCTCGTAGCCGAGGTAGCGGTTCAGCGGAGTGACGATGGACGGGTGAGGACTCGGCCAGCGTCCGGCAGTGGTCGACGTTGGCCACGATGCCGCTGACGCAGCGGTCGGCCAGCAGCCGGCTGACGTTCGCGATCAGCCGGATCGACTCGAGCACGTTGCGGGCCATCATCGGCAGCATCACGTTCAGCTCGAAGTTGCCGGCGGCACCGGCGAAGGCGACAGCGGTGTCGTTGCCGATCACCTGCGCCACCACCTGGACGGTCGCCTCGGCCAGCACCGGATTGACCTTGCCCGGCATGATCGAACTGACCCGGCTGCAGATCGGGTAGCGCGATCTCGCCCAGGCCCGCGCGCGGACCGGACCCCATCCAGCGCAGATCGTTGGCGATCTTGTTCAGGCTGACCGCGATGGTCCGCAGCGCACCGGAGGCCTCGACCAGGCCGTCCCGGGCACCCTGGGCCTCGAAGTGGTCGCGGGCTTCGGTGAACGGCAGTCCGGTTTCGGCGGCGATGATCCGCGATCACCGAGCCGGCGAAACCGGCCGGCATGTTGATGCCGGTGCCGACCGCGGTGCCGCCCAGCGGCAGCTCGGCCACCCGCGGGATGGTCGCCTCGATCCGCTCGACGCCGTAGCGGATCTGGGCCGCATAGCCGCCGAACTCCTGGCCGAGGGTGACCGGGGTGGCGTCCATCAGGTGCGTCCGACCGCTCTTGACCACCTCGGCGAACTCCTCGGCCTTGGCGCTCAGCGCCTCCTCCAGGTGACGCAGTGCCGGGATCAGCACAGTGATCAGCCCGTCGGTGGTCGCGATGTGCATCGCGCTCGGGAACACGTCGTTACTCGACTGGGAGGCGTTCACGTGATCGTTGGGGTGCACCGGCGTGCCGAGCGCCTGACTGGCCAGGGACGAGATCACCTCGTTGGTGTTCATGTTGCTTGACGTGCCGGAGCCGGTCTGGAAGACGTCGATCGGGAACTCGGCGTCGTGCTGGCCGGCGGCGACCTCGGCGGCGGCGGTGGTGATCGCCTGCGCCATCGCCGGCTCGACCACCCCGAGCTCGGCGTTGGTCCTGGCCGCCGCACCCTTGATCCGGCCGAGGGCGGCGATCAGCGCCGGGTCGATCGGCACCCCGGAGATGGGGAAGTTCTCCACCGCTCGCTGGGTCTGGGCCTTCCAGCGCGCGTCCTTCGGCACCCGAACCTCGCCCATGGTGTCGTGTTCGATCCGGAAGTCGTCGGCGTTCGCGGTCATGGCGTCATTCTTACCCGTTCCGGTTCTATCGTGTCCGGGTGAGTGGGCAGACAGGCACCAGAGCGAGCCGGCGTACCCGCGTGTCCTGGTGCTCCTGGTCGGGCGGTCCTGGCGCCGGTGTTGCTCACCTGGGCCCTCGGTGGCTTTCGCGCCGCGCCGACCACCGGGGTGACGCAGCTGCCGCTCGGCTCGCCGATCCAGCTCGCCCGGTGGACCTTGGTGGTCCAGAAGGTGGAGCTGGCCGACACCGACAGCTACGGCGGCAAGCAGCAGACCACGCTGCGGCTGTGGATGTCGGCCACCTGGCACGGGAGGTCACTCGGCATCGGCCCGGTGTTCGGCCTGGGCACCGATCTGATGGCCTGGTCGTGCCCGGGGCCCCGCGCCGGAGGAGCAGCCGACGACGTTGAGGATCGACGGCTATTCCGGCGGCTTCGACCCGGAGGTGACCCGTCCGCTGGTCCTGGACTACACCTGGCCGCCCGAAAGGGTGCCCTATGAGCCCAAGAGCCAGCCGAAGTTGCCGCGGGTGCCGAGCAGCGTCGACGTGGTCATCCACGACGAATATCTGGCCCAGAACCTGCTCGAGTCCGACGACTGGCGAACGACCCAGCCGATCGGCTACGTCCCGGTCCCGGTTCGGGACGTCCGCAAGTGAACCACGGCACCCGGTACGGCCCGGGGTCGGCGATCGGCGCCGCGGGTCGGCGGCTGGGTCGGGCTGATCGTCTGTGTGATCGCCTCGTTGATCATCGCCGGGCTCATCCCGGATCCCGGCCACCGACTTTCGCCGCGCCTATGTGGACACCACGGTCGGCTCGCCGGCCGACGGGCCGGGCACGACCGGCCGAGGTTCCCTCGGTCCGGGTCGCCCACGCCGTGCAGGGGACCTACGGCGACCCTTTCCGCAGCCGGCAACGGCTCGTGGTGGTGAACCTCGAGGTTGCCGTCCGCCAGCAGGTCACGGACGTTCAACCGCTCCGTGACGCTGCGGACACCGAGCGGGGACGAGTACCGGCCGCGCGATGAGTTCGGCTCGGCTGGTCTCAGCGAGACCCAGCCCGGTTTCACCCGCACCTCGACCCTGGTCTTCGAGGTGCCGACCGACCGGGTGGCCGGAGACCGGCTGGTCATCGACGCCGACGGTGCATCCTTCGACGTCTACGCCACCGCGCTGCGGATCGATCTCGACTTGTCGGCGACGTCACCGGTGGCGACGAAACCGATCGCGATCAAGGACTCGACCGTGGCGGTGACGCCGTGAGCCGCCGAACCCGGATCGGACTGTTCGTGGCGGCGCTGGCGATCGCCACGACGGCCGCTCTCGGCACCGGGGCGATCTCCTACCGCAAGCTCGCCGCGGGTGGCACGGTCGCGTCATCGAGCTCGCGTGGGTCCAGGTCAGAGCGTGGTCGTGGGCGGCTACTCCTATCGGCTGGACAGCTTCGCTGCGGCGACCTCGTTCCCGGCCGAGGACGCAGAGGATCCGGCCGTCCGAGGGCCGCGCGGTTCGGTGATCATTCTGGTCGTGTTCACCCAGACGCCGGTCGACCGCGGTGTCTCGCTGGACAACCACAGCTGCATCTTCAGTCTGCGGAGCCCGACGGCGACCTGGGAGCCCGACACCGACTTCACCACGCTGATGCGGCGGCCGAAATGGCAGGACCTGCGCGGGACCTCTCCGACGATCCGCTGCGGGTCGGGCGGCACGTCGGATCGGGATCAGCTTCGTGGTGCCGGCCGCGGCAGCCCGACAGGTGACGTTCCAGGCTTCGATCGACCCGGGACGTCGGCTGGTCGAACTCCATCGCTGACCCTGTCGTCGCTGTCCGGCCCGGCAGCCTCGGTCTCGCGGCGGTCAGGACGGCGTCCAGTGCCCGGTCGAAGGCGGCGGCATACAGCGCGACCGAGATGCAGGTGATGACCAGGCCGACGACCAGAGTCGACAACGGATCCAGCAACAGGCTCACGGCCGGCGATCGCGGCCCGACCAGCACGGTCAGGCCGACGGCGGCGAGATTGTCGAGCAGACTGATCACGGTGGCCAGCAACACGTACGCGCCGACCAGCCGCGGCCCGGCCCGCAGGATGAGCCGGAAGGCCTGCGCGACCGGCAGATATTTGGTCCGCAGGTCGTCGCTGGCCAGCAACGCCAACCGGACCCAGCGGATGTCGGCTCCGCGTTCGAGTCGTTCGATCCGGGCCTGGGCACGGGTGCCGGCCAGCACGTCGCGGGCGCGGAACTCGCGCCAGCCGTAGACGGTGGCGGTCAGGGCGAGCCACATCAACGGCAGCAACAACACGGTGGCCACCGCGCCGGGCAGGACGCTGCCCGCACGTCGACACCAGCTCGGCCAGGGTCTGACCGAAGAGCAGGTGCCAGTCGGGCAGCGCGGCCAGGAAAGTGTTCCACTGGGCGACGAGCTCGACCCCGATCACCCGACCCCGAAGCCAGGCCCGAGCTTGACCGGCCAGGATGAAGGCGACCACGAAGGTCGCGAAGGCCCAGGTTCCTTCGGCCAGGATGCCGATGACGTCCAGCCAACGCAGTGACCAGCGACGGTTCACCCGGGCGATCAGCTCGAGCGCGGACAGCCAGCCGCGGCGGCCAGGATCAGATAGAACGGCAACCGGCTGAGGTCGAGGTTGATCGACCAGCTCGTCCGGGGACAGCGCCGAGCACCAGGTAGTTGGTGAAGAACAGCTCTCTGACCTCGTCCTCGACGAATCCCCAGACCGCGTACACGGCGAGGAACGGACCGATGGCCAGCGCGGTCGCCTCCAGGGCGCTCTCCCGGGTGAACACCAGTCGGGGATCTCCGGTCGGGTGGCCACGGCGGGCGCCGCGACGAGGGAATCGCAGGACCGGTTCAAGGCAATGCACCATCAGCACCAGGGCGCCCAGCCGGACGACTACGCCGACCACGAAGATCAGGTTGGCCAGCACGTCGTGGTCTCGGGCCAGCAGGGCCGAGCCGAACAGGCAGATCTGGTGGCCCGGCCCAACCCAGGCAGTACCAGAAGTCCCGAGCAGCCACCATCGCGTCGCGGAGCAGCCGGCCGACCTCGGCCAGCAGGGCCCGGATCTCGGCCAGGGTGCGCACCCGCACACGGTAGTCGGATCGACGGCGGCGGCGTAGCCGGTCCGCTGGCGTTCCAGCCGGCGCGTTCGGCCGCGTCGTGTCAGGATTGCCGGGTGGCACGTGCGAGGCGACCGTCGATCCCGGCCGACATGGTCCGGTCGCTGGCGGTGATCTTGGTGCCGCTGGTGCTGATCACCATGGTTCTTCACCCGCAACTCGGGGCGCCGTCGGTCCACGTCGTGGACTGGAAGCCGGTGCTGAGCCAGGCCCGCGTCGGAGGCAGGCTTCCCGATCTACGCCCCGGCCAGCCTGTCCTCGGGGTAGCGGGTCAACAAGGCGTCCTGGGCCAAGCGGGGCAGCCCGGACCTGACCGGCAAGCCGGTGACGGCGGACCAGTGGGAGCTCGGCATGCTGACCGCGCAGAACATCTACGTCGAGATCGACGAGCAGAACGCCGACTCGCCGACTTCGTGGCCGACAGCACCCGTCAGGGTGTCGCGGACGGTAAGAGCACGATCTCCGGTGCACCTGGACTCGGCTGGTCTCGGAGGACCAACGCACCCGATCGCTGGTCAAGGTGAACAACGGCGTGACCGTCCTGGTCAGCGGCGATCTGGCCTATGTCGAACTCGAGTCATTCGTCAAACTGCTGACGGCTTCTTGACCTTCGCCTGCCCTTCGCCAGCACTCAGCTGCGTCTCGGCTCACCCGGCGGCGGCCTCGATCTTGGCTTTCGCCCCGTCGAGCCAGTCCTGGCAGATGGTGGCCAATCGCTCGCCGCGTTCCCAGAGGGCAAGCGACTCAGCCAGCGGCGCGCCACCGGATTCGAGTTGTTGTACCACCCGGGCCAGTTCTTCTCGAGCCTGCTCATAGCTCAGCCCGGCAAGCTCGTCGGCGCTGTCCGGCTGGTCGGTCGCGTCTGCGGTGCTCGCACCCGCAGTAGCGTCCGAGGGTCCGGCATCGGAGTCAGGTTCTGAGAAGGTCGTCTTCTTCGTCGGCATCGTGTCCTCAGCTGGAGTGTCGGGCGCGCACGGCGAGCTCGAGCCGGCCGTGGGCGAGGTAGGCGGTCAGGGAGTCCTCGACGGCCACCTGGTCGGGGTCGGCGACTGCCTCGTCCGTCGTCGTCGAGCAGGATCGCGTAGCCGCGTTCGAGAGTGGCCTTCGGCGACATCGCCCTCACCCGGGCCAGGCTGTGCAGCACCGACGTCGACTCGTGCTGCGACGCGGCTGTCGATCGCCCGCCGCGAGCGGTGCCGCAGACCGTCGAGCTGTTCATAGCGCACCTCGAAACTGGCGATCGGCGCGGCCAGCACCGGTCGGGAGCGCAGCGTCGTCAGCCGGTCCTGCTCGCGGGCGATCCGGCCGCCGACGGCCTGCCGCAGCCGGTCGGTCGCCTCCTGCACCCGGCGCAGCTCGTCGGCCATGTCGGGGACGATCCGGCGGGCCGCATCGGTAGGGGTCGAGGCACGCAGATCGGCGACCAGATCGAGGATCGGCTGATCTGTCTCGTGCCCGATCGCGCTGACGACCGGCGTGCGGGCGGCGAACACGGCCCGGATCAGGCCCTCGTCGGAGAACGGCAGCAGATCCTCCAACGAGCCGCCGCCGCGGGCGATCACGATCACGTCCACCTCCGGTGCGGCGTCCAGCCGGCGCAGCGCGGTGATCACCTGCTCGGCCGCCTGCGGACCCTGGACCAGCGCGTACTGGGCGACGATGGTCACCTGCGGCCAGCGACGTCGGGCGTTCTCGATCACGTCGCGTTCGGCCGCGCTGCCCTCGCCGGTGATCAGTCCGACCGCCCGGGGCAGGAACGGCAGCGGCTTCTTTCGGATCCGGTCGAACAGGCCTTCGGCCTGCAGCAGCCGCTTGGTCTGCTCCAGCCGGGCAAGCAGCTGGCCCTCACCGATCGGCCGGATCTCGTCGCAGTAGAAGGAGAACCGACCGCTCGGTGCGTAATAGGACGGCTTGAGGTGAACGGCGACGGTCGCACCCTCGGTCAGCGGACCGGCCAGATCGAGGGTGGTGGGGGAGACCGAGACGCTGGCCGAGACCTCGGCCAGCTTGTCCCGCAAGGTGAGGAACACCGTCCGCGAGCCGGAGCGCCGGTTGATCTCGATCAGCTGGCCCTCGACCCAGATCCAGTTCAGCTTCTCGATCCAGCCCTTGACGGCGTGCGCGACCACCCGCAGCGGCTGCGGGTGATCGGGAGTGGACTCCAGGGCCATGGTCTGACTCTAGGGGCCGGTACTGACACAACGACGCTGACGGCGATCGTTTGCCGACCGACCGCTTGCCGAAGGACTCTGCCGGCCTCGGACCAGCTGGCGGGCCGGCTCCTAGACTGGCCGGTATGACCGCAGAGCCCCAGACCGCAACCGCCGAGCCGACGGACGCCGCCGACATAGTGCGGCCGGACGCCGACATAGTGCGGCCGGACGCCGACGCGTCAGGCAAGCGGGTGACCGTGGCCGCTCCGCGCGGCTATTGCGCCGGCGTCGACCGGGCGGTGATCACCGTCGAGAAGGCGCTGGACGCCTACGGCGCGCCGATCTACGTCCGCAAGCAGATCGTCCACAACCGGCACGTGGTGGAGAACCTGCAGGCGCGAGGAGCGATCTTCGTCGATGGGTTGGACGAGGTGCCCGAGGGTGCCACGGTGGTGTTCTCGGCCCACGGCGTCGCGCCGTCGGTCCATACCGAGGCGCAGCAGCGGTCGTTGAAGACGATCGACGCCACCTGTCCGTTGGTCACCAAGGTGCATCACGAGGCGCGTCGTTTCGCCCGGGACGATCTGGACATCCTGCTGATCGGGCACGCCGGTCACGAGGAGGTCGAGGGCACCACGGGCGAGGCCGCCGAGCACATCACGCTCGTCCAGTCGCCGGCGGATGTGGCCGGAGTCGAGGTCCGCGATCCGGCCAGAGTGGCCTGGTTGAGCCAGACGACGCTGAGCGTGGACGAGACGATGGAGACGGTCGGAAAGCTGCGGGAGAAGTTCCCGTTGTTGATGGATCCGCCGAGCGACGACATCTGCTACGCCACCCAGAACCGGCAGCTGGCCATCAAGCAGATCGCCGCCGGTGCGGATCTGGTCATCGTCGTCGGCTCAGCGAACTCTTCGAACTCCGTCCGGCTGGTCGAGGTGGCCTTGGAGGCCGGGGCCAGGGACGCACACCGGGTGGACAACGCCGGTGAGATTGCTGAGGAGTGGCTGGACGGCGTGCAGAGTGTCGGCGTGACCAGTGGTGCTTCTGTGCCGGAGGACCTGGTTCAGGGTGTGCTGGATTTTTTGCAGAGCAAGGGATTCCCGGTAGCCACCGAGGAGCAATTGACCGAGGAGTCGCTGGTCTTCGCTTTGCCGCCTGAGTTGCGCCGTGACCTGCGCCGCGGTGCCATCAACGACTGAGCGTCTCAATCGCTGATCGCCTCAATCTGCGCGGCATCAACGACTGTGCAGCATCAACGACTGCGCGGCACGAAGGACTGAGCGCGCTTCGGTCCAGTCAGTCGGTCAGGCTTTGGTGGTCGGAGTGGCGACGGCCAGTCGTCGGATGCGCTCCGGCGGTCGCTTCCCCATCTGCTTGGCCAGTTCGACCATCAGTTGGGCCCGCCGCACATCGATCTCGCGGATGATCGCTTCGGTCATCGGTTTCACCTTCCTCCGCCTCCATTATCGCCGTCCACGTCAAGAGCGGTCGGATCGCGCAGTTGCTGGGGTTCCGAGACGACCGAGTCGAGCGCCGTGTAGACCGCGGTCAGCTGTTCGCCGGTGAGTTCGCCCGTCTTGGCGAAGTAGCGCAGCATGCCGATACCGACCTCGGCCGTCGCCGGCTCCGGGTCCAGAGCCATGTCGACGGCTCGGTCGACGGCGACCTGTTGGCGCTCAGCCGCGGCATCGGCTGACCGGGCGCGCAACGCTCGGATCGTCGCCCGATACGCGATCAGCGGACCGATGATCGACCCGATGGCCGCGACCGAGGCGACCGCCAGGGTCAGTCCGGCGAGTATCACTCAGCCGCCCGCCCGACGAGCGTCCGGCTCGCTGGGTCCGGCCTCGTCGGCGAGCAGCTCCAACAGATCCGGTTCGCCGCGGACCAACTCTTCGGCCTCCGGTACGTCGGCGGTGCTGCGGCGCCGGCGGGAGGCCTGCGTCGCCGTCCGCCCCACCATCGGTTCGACCTGGACGGCGTCCTCCACCAATTCGGCGGCCTGGATCTGCCGGACCGGGGTGTCGACCGGGGACAGGGCGTCCAGCTCGGCTTCGCTCACCTTGAGCTCGGTGAACTTCCGGGCCCGGACCAAGACCGTGCCCTCGACCGTCGCGATGGTCTCGTTGTAGGCGTTGACCGAGGTGCGCAACGCCCGGCCGAGCTTGTCGAACCGGTTGCCCATCAGACCCAGCTTTTCGTGCAGATCGCGACCCAGCTTGAACACCTCGGCCGCGCTCTCGGCCAGCGCGGCCTGCCGCCAGCCGTAGGCGATCGAGCGCAGCATGCCGATCAACGTGGTCGGGGTGGCGAAGATGACGTCCCGTTTGGCGGCGTAGTCGTAGAGATCGGGCATCAACTCCAGCGCGGTGGCGAAGAACGTCTCGTTGGGTAGGAACAGCACCACGAACTCCGGGGTCTCAGCGGCTTTCCAGTACTGCTTGGAGGACAGCTGGTCGACGTGGGTCTTGAATTCGCTTCGCGTAGCGGGCCAGATGCTCGGCCTGCAGCTGCTCGTCGTCGGTCTCGGCGGCGTCCAGGAACGAGCTGAGTGGCACCTTCGAGTCGACGAAGATGTGCTTGCTCTCGGCCAGATTGACCCGCATGTCGGGCCGCATGATCTTGTCGTCGGTCCGGGTGGTGTGCTGCAGATCGAAGTCGCAGTGCTCGATCATGCCGGAGATCTCGGCCACCCGTTTGAGCTGCACCTCACCCCAGGCGCCGCGGATCTGCGGCTTGCGCAGTGCGGTGACCAGAGCGCTGGTCTCCTGCCGGAGGGTCTCGCCGGTCTGCCGGACGGTCTGGACCTGGGCCCGCAGATCGGTGGCCATCGCCACCCGCTCTTTCTCGACGTCGGTCAGTCGACTGTTGAACCGTTCCAGCGACTCCCGGACCGGCGCCATCAGCTGCTCGGTCGCCTTGAGCCGTGCCTCGGCGTTGGCATCGGCGGCGCGGTTCTGCCGCTCGATGGTCTCGGCGACGAGCACCTTGAACTGGTTGTTCATGGTCTCCCGGTCGGCCGCCAACTCTGCGGCTCGAGCGATCGCCGCGTTCCGTTCGGCCTCGGCCTTGGCCACCCGGGCCGACACCGTCGAAGCCTCGGCCTGGGCGTTCGCGGCTTCGGCCCGGGCCTGGTCAACCTGGCCGATGACTGCGAGCGACCTCGGCGCGAGCGTTCGCCATCTCACCGCGGGCATTGGCCGCTTCGGCACGTGCCTCGGCGGCCTGGGTCTGGGCCTGGGCCAGATCGGCCGCGCGACCGGGCCAGGCCGAAGCCTCGTCGCGAGCCGCCCCGAGCTCGAGCCGGGAGCGCAGCACCAGCCACGCCGCGACGCCGCCGAGGGCCAGGCCGAGCAGCACGCCACCGAGCAGGGCCAGAGCCAACGAACCATTCATACCCACGATACTGGCCTGTGGGTCTGACAAAAGCTCGGAGAACGCTCCGGGCCGACTGCATCGCGATCGGCTCCGAGGCGTGCGATTAACTGGTGGCCATGTCATCGGCTGTCGCGCACGCCCAGGACCTGGTCGACTTCGTCGCGGCCTCGCCGACGTCCTTCCACGCCGCGGCCGAGGCGGGGCGGCGGCTCAGCGCGGCGGGCTTCGCCGAGCAGGACGAGCGCGCGGAGTGGGATCCGGCGCCCGGCGGCACATTTCCTGATCCGCGACGGCTCCCTGCTGGCCTGGCGGATCCCGGCCGGGGCCGAGTCCGACCACCGGCGTTCCGGATCGTCGGCGCCCACACCGACTCGCCGACGTTCAAGCTCAAGCCCCGACCCGACTTCAGCTCGGCCGGCTGGCAGCAGATGGGGGTGGAGGTCTACGGCGGTCCGCTGCTGAACTCCTGGCTGGATCGCGAGCTCGGTCTGGCCGGCCGGCTGGTGACCCGTGACCGTGCGGTCAGGCTGGTCCGGACCGGGGCGATCATGCGAATCCCGCAGCTGGCCGTCCACCTCGACCGCAGCGTCAACGAGGACGGCGTCAAGCTCGATCGACAGGCGCACCCGCGCCGGTCTGGGGGGTCGGCGATCCGGGCGCTGAGATTCTCGATCACCTCGCCGAGCTGGCCGGGGTCGCGAGTGCCGACGTTCTCGGCTACGACATCGTCGCCTTCGACACCGCCTCCGGGGCGGTGTTCGGAGCCGAGGACGAATTCTTGGCCTGCGGCCGGCTGGACAACCTCAGCAGCGTGCACGCCGGTCTGCAGGCGTTGGACCAGGCACCCGAGGGCGACCACATCGAGGTGCTGGCGGCCTTCGACCACGAAGAGATCGGCAGCAGCAGTCGTTCCGGTGCGGCCGGACCGATCCTGGCCGACAGCGTTGACCCGGATCGGCGCCGGTCTCGGGGCGCGTCCGGAGGAACATCACCGAGCCCTGGCCACGTCGATCTGTCTGTCCGCCGACGCCGGGCACGCCGTCCACCCGAACTATCCCTCCCGACACGACCCTCAGGTCCGTCCGCTGCTGAACGGCGGCCCGCTGCTCAAGCTGAACGCCAACCAGCGCTACGCCACCGACGCGATCGGCACGTGCATCTGGCGCCGGGCCTGTGCGACGGCCGGCGTACCGACTCAGGAGTTCGTCTCCAACAACGCGATCCCGTGCGGCTCGACGATCGGCCCGATCACCGCGACCCGGCTCGGCATCACCACCATCGACGTCGGCGTCCCGCTGTTGTCGATGCACTCGGTGCGAGAACTGGCCGGGGTCGAGGATCCCTATGCGCTGTCCCTGGCCATGGGCGCCTTCTTCGTCGGCGACTGAGGATTCGCACCCGGCGCGCGGGGCCCGTAACCTAGGCCAACGTGGCTCTCACCATCGGAATCGTCGGACTCCCCAACGCCGGCAAGTCGACCCTGTTCAACGCCCTGACCCGAAACGACGTGCTGGCCGCCAACTATCCGTTCGCCACCATCGAACCCAACGTCGGCGTGGTCGGCGTGCCGGACGCGCGGCTGGGGGTGCTGGGCAAGCTCTACGACTCGGCCCGGCTGGTGCCGGCCACGGTGAGCTTCGTCGACATCGCCGGGATCGTGAAGGGGGCCAGCCAGGGCGAGGGGATGGGCAACGCGTTCCTCTCCCACATCCGCGAGGCGGACGCGATCTGCCAGGTGACCCGGGCCTTCACCGACGCCGACGTGACCCACGTCGACGGCGCCGTCAACCCGGCCAGCGACATCGAGACGATCAACACCGAGCTGATCCTGGCCGACCTGCAGACTGTCGAGCGGGCCTTGCCGCGGCTGGAGAAGGAAGCCCGGATGAACAAGGACAAGCAGGCGACGATGGTTGCGGTCAAGGAGGCCGAAGAGGTGCTGAACTCGGGCCGCGGCGTCTTCGCCGCCGGGCTTGACTCGGGGCCGCTGCGCGAACTGTTCCTGCTGACGGCCAAGCCGTTCATCTTCGTCTTCAACTGCGACTCCGACGAGCTGGCCGACGATGCGCTCAGGGAGCGGCTGCAGGCGGTGGTGGCCCCGGCCGAGGCGATCTTCCTGGACGCCAAGATCGAATCCGAGCTGGTCGAGATGGAACCCGACGAGGCCCGCGAGCTGTTGGCCGAGATGGGCACCGACGAGCCCGGTCTGGACATGCTGGCCCGGGTCGGCTTCGAGACCCTCGGTCTGCAGACCTACCTGACCGCCGGGCCCGAAAGAGTCGCGCGCCTGGACGATCCCCAAGGGCGCCACCGCTCCCGAGGCGGCCGGGAGTGATCCACACCGACTTCCAGAAGGGCTTCATCAAGGCCGAGATCGTCTCCTACGACGACCTGGTCGAGGCCGGCATCGATCCAGAACGCCCGCGCCCAAGGCAGGCTGCGGCTGGAGGGCAAGGACTACGTGATGGCCGACGGCGACGTGGTGGAGTTCCGCTTCAACGTGTGAGATGCATGAGGGTTTGTCTCTGTGCTCAGCTCAGCTGTAGTGGTAGCAGGCTTGGAGAATGACGAGATCCTCGCCGTCGACGAGGTAGCCGAGGCGGTGTTCTTCGGGGATGCGCCGGGACCGGGAGCCGGTAGAAGCGTGGCGTAGTTGTTCGGGCTTGCCGATTCTGCTGGGGATCGTCCAGGGCGTCGTCAGTGAGCCGGTTGATTCGTTCGACATTGGTCTGGCGCCGCTTTGGTCGGCGGTGAGCCAGTGGGTGTGGTCGGCCTAGCCGTCGTTAACCGGCCCGGGACGTCAGGACGAGGTCAGCTCGTCGAGATCTCGGGCCAGTGATGGACCGCATGCCGGAACACTGAAAGCCGACTGTGTGAACACAACACGAAGAAATGATTGCACTGCCACCGGGTGCGGGTCAGAATGCCGCAGTGAGTGACGATCTTGCGCCGGGTCTCTATGAAGAGCTGGTGAGCGCGGCTCTGGTGGGCCGGCTGGCTTCGGTCGAGGATGCGTTGATCGAGCGGATCACCCTTCGGCCCGCCGATGCAGCCGACCGCATCGCCCAACACCTCGCCCGTGAGGTCGTCCGCGCCCTCGACGCCGTGCCCGAGGCCGAGCGAGTTGCGACCGGCATCGCGGTGGCACGTCGCTTGATCGACGAGATCGCGCGGCAGGTGCCCCGGTCGGGAGCTGATGCCGCGACGCCTGCGGACCCGGCGCAGGTGCTGTCGGCGATCGGCGAGTGGCAGCCCGACGGCAGCGTCCGGATGCCTGGTCGTCCTCGGATCCCGCTGCTGGACACCACGCTGCTGACCAATGCGCCGGGTGAGCCGGCTCTGGTCAAGCAGATCCTGACCGAGATCGAGTCGGCGGATTCGATCGATCTGGTGATGGCGTTCGTCCGTCGCAGTGGCCTGCTGCCGCTGGTGGGAGCCTTGCGAACCCACCGTGACCGGGGCCGGCAGTTGCGGGTGCTGACGACGACCTACACCGGGTCGACGGAGGCAAAGGCGCTTGACCTGCTGGTCGAACTCGGCGCGGAAGTCCGCGTCTCCTACGACGTGACCACGACCCGGCTGCACGCCAAGGCGTGGCTGCTGCATCGCCGCAGCGCCTTCACCACCGCCTACGTCGGTTCGTCCAACCTCACGCACTCCGCTCAGGTCACGGGTATGGAGTGGAACGTGCGCGTCTCCGGTGCCCGGAATCCCGACGTCATCGACAAGATCACCGCCGTCTTCGCGAGCTATTGGGAGAGCGGCGACTTCGTCCCCTACGATTCAGACCAGTTCCGCACCGAAACTGCCCGTTCGCGGCGACCTCACGACCAGGTCGGCGTGCTCAGCCCGCTCGAGGTCCGCCTTGAACCATTCCAGCACCGGTTGCTGGAGCTGATTGCGGTGTCCCGAGAATCCGGTCATCACCGGAATCTGCTCGTCTCCGCGACGGGCACCGGCAAAACCGTCATGGCGGCCGTCGACTACGCACGGCTGCGCGCCGTTCTGCCGCGTACTCGACTGTTGTTCGTCGCGCACCGCCAGGAGATTCTCGATCAGAGCCGCGCGACGTTTCGGCAGGTCCTGCGGGACCCGAGCTTCGGCGAACGGTGGGTGGCCGGGGATCATCCTGAGCAGTTCGAGCACGTCTTCGCCTCCGTCCAGAGCCTGGCGTCCTCGGGCTTGGACCATCTTCAAGCTGATCACTTCGATGTGGTCGTCGTCGATGAGTTCCACCACGCCGCCGCGGGTACCTATCGACGGCTGCTCGAGCATCTCGCGCCCCGCGAGTTGCTCGGGCTGACGGCAACCCCGGAACGCGCCGACGGGCTGCCGATCCTGCCGTGGTTCGGCGATCGCATCGCCGCCGAGCTGCGACTATGGGACGCCATCGAGCAGCATCGCCTGTCCCCGTTCGCCTATTACGGCATCCACGACGGGCTGGACCTGCGCGACGTGCCTTGGCGGCGCGGTCGTGGTTACGACGTCACCGCGCTGAGCGAGGTCTACACCTCCAACGACGCGTGGGCCCGCCTCGTCCATCAACAGGTCGATGCACACGTCGACGATCTCGCCACGATGCGCTGCCTTGGGTTTTGCGTCAGCGTCGCTCACGCCCTGTTCATGGCCGACAGGTTCACCGCTGTCGGCGTAGCGTCCGTTGCGCTGTCAGCAGACTCGCCCGAATCGACGCGCCGGCAAGCCCTTGGGGATTTGGCTGCTGGGAGGATCCGGGTGATCTTCTCGGTCGACCTCTTCAACGAGGGCGTGGACATCCCGACGGTAGACACGATCCTGATGCTGCGGCCGACGGAGAGTCCGACGCTGTTCTTGCAGCAACTCGGCCGTGGGCTGCGGAAGGCTCCGGGGAAGACCGTCTGCACCGTGCTCGACTTCGTCGGCACCCATCGACGCGAGTTCCGCTTCGACCGGCGTTACCGCGCGCTGCTCGGCGGCACCCGCCGCGACGTCGAACGTGCGGTGAAGGACGGCTTCCCTTTCCTGCCGGCGGGGTCTCACCTCGAGCTCGACCGCGTTGCCACAGAGATCGTGCTGCGCAGCCTCCGGGAGGCCGTGCCCACCCGCTGGCCGGCGAAGATCGCGGAACTTCGGGATGTGCACCGGGCGCGGGGTCGCGACATCACCCTGCCGGAGTACCTCGAGGAGACCGGCCTCGAGATCGAGGACATCTACGCCGGCAATCACACCTGGTCAGAATTGCGCGAGGCGGCCGGCCTGGACGTGGCTCCAGCCGGTCCGCACGAGATCGCCCTGCGCCGTGGCGTTGCCCGGATGCGGCATATCGATGATCGTCAGCGAACCGCGACGTATCGTCGTTGGCTCGCTTCGGACCGGCCGCCGGACGTCGGCAGCGTGAGCCTGATCGAGGCTCGACTGTTACGGATGCTCGCTGCGAGCATCGCCGACACCGCGTTGCCCCGTAACCCGCACCTGCGCCTGCAGGACGCGGTCGACCTGGTTTGGGCGCATCCGCAGCCGAGGCGGGAGCTGGCCGAACTGCTGAACATGGAGTTCGTGCCGAGTCACCTGCAGGGGCCCGGGCTCGACGATGTGCCACTGCAGATCCACGCCCGGTACACCCGCATCGAGATCCTGGCCGCAATCGGCGAAGGCGCGCCCGCGCGAACACCACAGTGGCGCGAAGGGGTGTACGACGCGAAGGCCATCGGTGCTGACCTGCTCGCGTTCACTCTGGACAAGACCAGCGGCGACTTCTCACCGACGACCCGATACCGCGATTACGCCATCAGTCGGGAGCTGATCCACTGGGAAAGCCAGTCCACGACTCGCGCCGACAGCGCAACCGGGCGGCGTTATCAAGATCACGTCGCGATGGGCCGCTCCATTCTGCTTTTTGCCCGTACCCGCCAGGACGAGAGAGCGTTCTGGTTTCTCGGGCCGGCGACGTACGTCGGCCACGAAGGAAGTCGGCCGATGGCTGTCACCTGGAAACTGCAGACGGCACTCTCCGGTGACCTGTTCACCGACTTCGCCGCCGCGGTCGCCTAAGCCACCGAAGGCGTCAAAGGAGCATCATTTGATGCTAAATCGATGCCTGCGGACGACCCTGAATCTGGACGGGGAGCTCATCCGACGGGCCGCTGAGCTAACCGGACGATCGGAGAAGTCTGCGCTGGTTCGACTCGGGCTGGAAGCGCTGATCGCTCGCGAGAGTTCTCGCCGGTTGGCAGCGCTCGGCGGCGCGGATCAGAGTGCAGCCGCAGGGCCGCGACATCGTGAGCTCGGGTGATCCTGGTCGACACCTCGATCTGGATCGACCATCTTCATCAGAGCGAGCCGACGCTCGTCGGGTTGCTCGATGAGACGCAGGTGGGTATTCATCCGATGGTCGTCGGGGAGATCACCCTCGGCTCGATCCGTGACCGCGCCCTCGTCCTCGCCCTGGTCCTCGGCCTGCTGAGCGCACTCCCTTCGCTCTCGGTGGCCTCGCAGGACGAAGTTTTGGCCTTGGTGGAATCGCACCGGCTCTTCGGCCAAGGCCTCAGCCTGGTCGGTGCGCATCTGTTGGCCAGTACGCTCCTCACTCTCGAAGCACGCATATGGACCCGCGACCGGCGGCTTCGGACCGCCGCCGAGCAGCTGGGTGTGTCGGCAGAGGTCGAGGTATGACCTCTAACCAAGACCGATCGACGGGTCTAGCGTGGTCGCCATGGGGTCGTTCGTGCGTCGCTGGTGGTCGGCGCTACTGGTGATGCTGGTCGGGGTGATCTTCGCCGTTCTGAACGTCGCCATCGGCAACGTCGCCGCCGGGGTGCTCATCGGTCTGCTGTTGGTCGCGTTCGGGCTCGCCATCTCACCGGCGATCTTCCCGCGCAGCTGCGGCTGGGCCGAGTCCGAGCGGTTGGCCCGCTCTCGGCAGGCGCCGTTGATCTTGTGGAAGCCGGGGTGTAGTTGGTGCATCCGGATGCGATTCGCACTCGGCGCCGCCGGCAACCGCGCGGTGTGGGTGGACATCTGGGACGACCCGGAAGCGGCGGCGGCGGCTCGTCGGCGCAACGACGGCAACGAGACCACGCCTACCGTCATCATCGGCGGCGAGTCGTGGACCAACCCTGAGCCGTCCCAGGTGAAGGGTCGGCTACCAAGTCGCGCCTGATCGGGCCGGATCCTCTACTCGGAAGAAAAGCGCCGGGTGCCGGCCCGCAGGAAGCCCGCCAGGCGTCGACCGAGGTTTCCAGATCGTCGGCGACTTCGATGCGATCCAGGACCGTGCGCGAAGCTCGTCTCGTCGTCGCGTCCCACCGACCCGTGATGTCGACCGGAATGTCCCACAGGTAGCTGATCATGGCCTGGATCGCTTGGGTCTGGGCCGGTGACCGGGTGCTGAAGGTCGACAACCCGCTACCCGAGCGGCCGTTGTCGACATGGATGTGGTTGTGGTGTTGGGTGTTGTAGAGATAGGTCAGTACGTAGGCGAAGTCGTGATGCAAACTCGCGGCCAGTGCCCAGTAGCGACGCCGCTGCCGGTCGACGTCGGCGCCGTTCCGCCCCTGGTCGAAGCGACACGACACCAGATCGCGTCCACCGGTCCTGAGCCGGGACAGATCGAAGGCTCGGGCCGCGTTGTGCCAGGAGTGGCAATCGGGTTCGCCGTCGGTCCAGCTGCCGTAGGTCCAAATTTCGCTCGGTGCACTGCGGTTCGGGTCGGCGACGAAGCGCGTGAACCAGCCTTCCAGCTGGCCGTGGAAGCCCTCGTCGAACCAGAAACCTGAGCGGCGTCGGCTGATCTCGTAGACCAAGGGACGATCAGCGATCGTGGTCTGCCGGGTCAGGGTGGCTCGGGGCACGCACCGCGCCGACTCGCGAAACCTGCCACCGCCGGAGCCGTCGGCCTGGCGGCCGGTGCCTGAACCGGCGACCGTGCAGCCGCCCAGCCCGAGCGCGGACGCTCCCGCCCAGCCGATCAGCTGGCGGCGGTTCAGCGACATCCATGCAGTTTAGGCAGGGGCACGCCTGCAAAAGCGCCTATCATTGGCCGCTCCGAGGGCGGCCCCGCTCTCACCGGACCGAGAACGCGGTCAGCTCGAACCGTCCACGAGGATCAGGGGTGGCCTTGCTCACCGAGTTCGTACTGCTCGGCGTCTCCGTACTGCTGATGCTGGCGTGCGGGGTGTTCGTGGCGGCCGAATTCTCTTTCGTCACCGTCGATCGCGGCACGGTCGAACGAGAAGCCGAGGCCGGCGATCGCGCGGCCGTCGGGCTGTTGGCCGGCCTCAAGTCACTGTCCACCCAGCTCAGCGGCGCCCAGCTCGGAATCACGCTGACCAACCTCATCATCGGATACCTGTCCGAACCCGCCCTGGCCGGACTCCTACGCCCGGCCCTGGGCTCGATCGGCGTGCTGGACGACGATGCCGTGACCGCCATCGCCGTTGCGCTCGCTCTGATTATCAGCACCCTGGCCACGATGCTGCTTGGCGAGCTGATCCCGAAGAACTTCGCCATCGCGCTCCCGATGAAGACCGCCAAGGCCTCCCAGCTCGTGATGCGGGGCTTCACCAAGGGGATGGCCTGGCCGATCCGCTTCCTCAACGGTGCCGCCAACTCGATCCTACGGCGGATGGGTATTGAGCCGCAGGAAGAACTGCGCTCCACCCGGTCGCCGAAGGAGTTGCAGTCACTGGTCCGACGCTCGGCGGTCGAGGGCGCACTTGCCGACACCACCGCCAGCCTGGTCGACCGCAGCATCGCTTTCGGCGGTCGGACGGCCAGCGACGTCTGCGTGCCTCGGGTCCGGGTCCGGTTCGCCGAGCACGCCGCCAGCGCCGCCGAGCTGATCGAGCTGACCCGGTCCACCGGCTACTCACGCTTTCCCGTCACCGGCGAAGGAGGTCAGGACGACGTCGTCGGCATCGTTCACCTGAAGCGGGCGGTGGCGATCCCGGCCGAGCGCCGGAGCGACATCAACGTCGAGACCCTGATGGTCCCGGCCACCTTCGTCCCGCACACCATGGAACTCGACCCCCTGCTCACCGTGCTGCGTGGCGGTGGAACCCAGGTGGCGGTGGTGTTGGACGAGTACGGCGGTACTGACGGCCTGGTCACTCTGGAGGATCTGATCGAGGAAATCGTCGGCGAGATCTCCGATGAGCACGATCGGCTCAGCACCTCGATCCGGCTCCGGCCCGAAGGCGGCTGGCTGGTCTCGGGCCTGCTGCGGCCGGACGAGATCGAAGAACAGACGGGCCTTCGGGTGTCTGAGGACGGACCGTTCGAGACGGTGGCTGGCCTCTACCTGCAGCAACTCGGCCGATTGCCGGAGGTGGGCGACGTGGTAACGGTCCCGGCCAGCATCGCCGAGCCGGACGGGCAGCCGGGACGGGTGAACGTCGCGGTGAGGCTGCGCGTCGAACGGCTGGAGCGCCGCCGGCTGGATCAGATCGCCCTCTGGGTGCAGGACCCGACGGCGGCCACCGACCGGCCGACTGACTCGCAACGGACTGAGCGACGGACCGAGCCGGAGGGGGGAGTGAGATGAACCCGGCACTCGGCGTCGGTCTCACCCTGGCTCTGTTGGCGCTGAACGGGCTCTTCGTGGCCTCTGAATTTGCGTTGGTTTCGGCCAGACGGGCCAAGATCGAGCCGCTGGCCGAGCAAGGCTCGTCCCGCGCGGCGTCGACGCTGCGGGCGATGGAGCAGATCAGCCAGGTGATGGCGGGCGCCCAGCTCGGCATCACCGTCTGCACCCTGGGTCTCGGCGCGATCTCCGAGCCCGCCATCGCCCATCTGCTCGAGATTCCCTTTGCCGGCGTGGGTATCCCGGAAGGGTTCGTCCACCCGATCGCGCTGGTCATCGCTACTGCGCTGGTGGTCTGGGCCCACGTCGTGCTGGCCGAGATGGTGCCCAAGAACCTGTCCTTGGTCGGTCCGGAACGCGCCGCGATGGCCCTCGGACCGTTCATGTTGATCGTGGTGGTGATCTTCAAGCCGGTGGTCATCGGGCTGAACGCCGTGGCCAACGGAGCGATGCGACTGTTCCGGGTGGAGCCCAAGGACGAGGTCGGTTCGTCCTTCACCCGTGACGAGGTGGCCGGGATGATCGAGGAGTCGCGCCGGGAGGGCTACCTGGACGAGGACGAGTACGGTCTGCTCTCCGGCGCCCTCGGGTTCCAGGCCGGAACCGTGGGATCGGTGCTGCTGCCGACCTCGGAGTTGATCACGGTCGCCCGTGGGGTGAGCCCCTCCGAACTCGAGCAGATCTGTGCCCGGACAGGGTTCTCGCGCTTCCCGACGGTGAACGACCGAGGCGAGCTCATCGGCTACCTGCACATCAAGGACGGTCTCGAGATCTCCGATGTCGCCCGGAACGCGCCGATCCCGGACGGGCGGATCCGCACCCTGGCCAGTGTCGCGATCGACACCGGTCTGGACGAGGCACTGCAGACCATGCGTAACCAGAACGTCCACCTGGCCCAGGTCAGCGACGCCCGTGGAGCGGTGTCGGGGGTGATCATGCTGGAAGACGTGCTGGAAGAACTGATCGGTGAGATCCGAGACGCCCCCACGTCGCCAAGCGCCACCTCGATGCCGAACTGAAAGGAGGGTCGGTCGACTCGAGGCGAACCGTGCCGGCCAATCCTCAGCGGCCCTGAGCTACCCGCCGTAAACCGCCATCAGCCGGATCGGTGATCAGAAGTGATCCTTCACATGGAAGGGATAACCGGCGAACACGGAGTCGATCAACCCGTCATCGCGACCGGTTCCGGTGATCAGTCCGGCGGCCCGAAGGGACCGGCTCGACTGCACTCCGGCGTAGGCCAGAGCCAAGCCCTGTGGGGTAAAAGTCACCACATCCTCCGAAGCGCCGTCGGTAGCCCGGGCGCAGCGCGCGCGACCGTCGGCCACGGTCAGGCGATAGTGGCCGTTCAGGCCGGGAAGCCCTTGCCCGTCGGCAAAACCGGCACCTCGCAGCTCGAATCCGAGTTCGGCCCGGACGGCCGAGCCGTAGCCGCGGGCCTCCACCGCCCCGGGGACGTCGATGATGCTGAGCATGTAGGGCGTGACCTCGACGATGTCCCACTGGGCGGTGGGCAGAAAGGCCCGGAGGAGGTCGAGCCCGGACGTCTCGAACGAGACCCGTCCGAGCACGCTGGAGTGCCCGCCGAGCGCCGCCAGCAACGACCGATACCCGGCCGGCCGGTCGGCGATCAGGTCGGCGACCTTGAGCGTCGCCTCCGGACCCCAGTCCGAGCCGCGGTCCCAGGAGACGTAGCCGCAGATCGCGCCGGTGTCGTCGATCGCCACGCTGACCGCGGTGAAGTCGGCCAGGAACTCCTCACCGGTTTCGACGAACGACGGTCCGCGCCGGCTCAACGGCCCGTTCTGCCCGGCCGCCCAGCCGTCGTAGACCGTGCGAATCCCCGCCACATCGGCGGCGGTCGCCCGGCGGGTCCGGACGCGGGGGTCCGGCCGAATCTGCGTCAGCGGCCAGCTCGGCATCCGGGCGGTCCGGAACTCGCCCACCACCTCGTAGCCGAACTTACGGTAGATCCGCGGCGCGGTCGGGTGCAGAGTGGAGAGGACCGCTCCACGCTGCCGGGCTCGCCCCAGCATCTCGGCGAACAACGGGTCGAGCAGTTTTCGGCCGCGGTACTCCGCCGCCACGGTCACCCCGGCCACCCCCGAGGTCGGCACCAGCCGGCCACCGAACCAGGAGTCGAAGCTGTAGTCGATCACCCGTCCGGCGAGCACTTCGTCCGAACCTGCCGACGGCTCAGTGGGCTCGGCGGACTCATAGATTCCGAGATAGTTCATCCCGGGCCGGTCCAACCGGGCCGGTTCGGCGGGCGGACCTGCCGGCAGCCCGAACGCCTCCTGCCCGAGACGGCGGAACGCCTCGGCCTCGTCAGCCCGCGGTTGCCGCACCTGGAAGTTCATGCCGATCATCGTCGCAGCCGGTCGCACACGCCTCCGCAGCCGGCTGTCGGCGCGGCTCGATAGGTTGGTCCCATGCCCAGTTTGTTGCGGACCGAGGCCGTCGAGCGCGCCGAACTGATCAGCGTCCGCCGGACCGATGTCGTGCTCGACCTCTCCGGTGGCGGCGCCGAGTTCGGGTCGGTGACCACCATCAGCTTCGACGCCGATCGGCCGGGTGCCAGCACCTTCGTCGACTTCAAGGGGGTCGCTCTGCGAGCGGCCACCCTGAACGGCCGCCCGATCGCGGCTGAACGGTGGAGCGACGGGCGGATCCCGTTGGATGATCTGGCGCCGCAGAACGAGCTGGTGATCAACGGCACGATGGCCTACTCCAGCGACGGCGAGGGTCTGCACCGCCACGTCGACCCGGCCGACGGCGAAACCTACCTGTACGCGATGTCTTTCCTGGACGCCGGCCCGCGGTGGTTCGCCTGCTTCGACCAGCCGGACCTGAAGAGCCGCTACCGGTTCACCGTCACCGCCCCGGAGCATTGGACGGTGCTCGGGAACGGACCCTCGACCGAGATCGAGGCTCGGCTGCAGAACGGGGCCGGCACCCGCGCCTGGTCGATCGTGCCGCCCGAGCCGTTGTCCACCTACTTCGTCACCCTGGTCGCCGGTCCCTACGCCTCGGTGCAGCGCGACCACGACGGCATCCGGCTCGGCCTGCACGTCCGGGCTTCACTCGACGAGCAGCTGCAGGCTGAGGCCGAGGACATGTTCGAGGTGACCGCACAGTGCTTCGACCACTACCATCGCGTCTTCGGCACCCGCTACCCCTTCGGTGAGTATCACCAGGCCTTCGTGCCCGACTTCAACGCCGGAGCGATGGAGAACCCGGGCTGCGTCACCTTCCGCGACTCCTTCGTCTTCCGCGGTCGGGCCACCGCCGGCGAGCGCGCCACCCGGGCCGGAGTGATCGCCCACGAGATGGCCCACCAGTGGTTCGGCGACCTGGTCACGATGCGCTGGTGGGACGACCTCTGGCTGAACGAGTCCTTCGCCGAGTACATGGCGCACCGGACCACCGCTGAGGTGACCCGCTATCCGTTGTGGACCGAGTTCGGGGTGGTGCGCAAGGACTGGGGCATGATCGCCGATCAGGCCCCGTCCACCCACCCGATCGCCGGCAACGGAGCGGCCGACGCGCAGTCCGCACTGCGCAATTTCGACGGGATCTCCTACGCCAAGGGCGCGGCCGTCCTGCAGCAGTTGGCCGCCCACCTGGGCGACGAGGCCTTCTTCGCCGGGCTGGCCGACTATTTCGACCGCTACGGCTTCGGCAACGCCGAGTTCGCCCAGCTGATCGACTGCTGGACGCGGGCCGGCGCGGAAGACCTGGACACCTGGTCGCAGGCGTGGCTGCTGACCTCCGGCGTCGATCGGATCAGTGTCGAGCGGGACCAGAGCGGCGCAGCCAGGATGCACCGCGGCGTCCCCGCGGACTCCGAGGTGGCCGCCGCCGGTTTCGCCGACCGGACGCATGCGATCGCCGTCGCCACCCTCGACGACCGAGGTCAGGAGGTCGAGCGTCGCCGAGTCGAGGTCGGCGCCACTCCGGTCACACTGAGGGTCGACCCCGGGCTGATTCTGGTGCCGGATGCCGGGAACGAGACCTGGGCCAAGATCCGGCTGTCCGAGCAGGACTGGACCGCCCTCGCGGAGCGGCTGTCTGCGGTGAGCGACCCGGCCACCCGGGTGATGGCCTACACCAGCCTGCGCGATCAGGTCCGCGACGCCGAGCTGGGACCGGGCGAGGCGCTCGCGGTGCTGGGTGGTCAGTTGACGGGTGAACCAGACGGCGTGATCGTCAACCATTTGCTCGCCTTCGCCCGGGAGTCGTTGGCCGGGACGTTCAGCCCGGCCGAGGCTCGCGCCGAGCGGGCCGACCGGGTCAGCGCCCTCGCCGAGGAGATCCTGGCAGCGGCCGATCCCGGCTCGGATCGCCAGTTGATCGCGTTTCGCGCGGCCGTCGCCTCCGCCCGACGGGTCGAGCCGTTGGAGAGCTGGCTCGACGGGCGCGAGCTACCCGACAACCTCGACCTCGACCCGGAACTGCGGTGGGGGTTGGTCACCCGGATCTGTGCCCTCGCCGACCGTCCGGACCTGATCGAGCGGGCCCTGAAGGACGACCCGTCGGCCTCCGGCCGGGTGCACGCGGCCCGGGCCCGGGCGAGCCTGCCGAACGCGGCAGCCAAGCAGCGGGCCTGGCACGTCGTCATGGATCCCTCAGACCTCAGCGCCTATGAGTTGTACGCCACCGCCAGGGGCTTCTTCCATCCCGAGCAGGATGAGCTCACCGACGGCTACGTGAGCCGCTACTTCGCCGAGATCGGCTCGACCGCCGGGTTCCGGAACGGCTGGTCGCTGGCCGAGGTGGCAACCTCGGCCTTCCCCCGGTTCGCCACCGACCGGGTCATCCTCGGGCTGGCCGAGGAGAGTCTGACCAGGCCGATGGCCCCGGGACTGACCCGTTCGGTCACCGACGCGACCGACAAGCTGCGCCGGGCGGTGGTCTCGATCGAGCGCTACGGCGCCCAGCCGGCCGGTGTTGATTCGTCGCTTCGCGGCTCGTAACCCGAAAGCAACCGCGAGATTTTACGGCTCCTGGGTCTTGGCTGAGGAATTCCTCTTCCCGCCAGGTCACAATCGTGTTTCTTGTTCGCCATTCGGGGTCGTCTGCCTTGCCCGTGACGTTCGGATGGCTTAGAAAAGGACGGTTCGCGTACGGCACCGTCGGCACCGATCGGTGCGCTGCCGTACTCATTACGGCGCTCGAGAACCGGGCGCGACTCTGGAGGAGGACACCACATGCGAGGACGCACTCGCACGATGGCCGTGATTGCCGGGATTTCGGCCATCGGCCTGACCGCTGCAGCCTGCGGCGGCGGCAGCTCGGACACCGGTTCGGGTACCGGTTCGACCGGCAGCGCCGGCGGTTCGATCGTGGTCAATGGCTGCACACCGCAGAACCCACTGATCCCCGGGAACACCGCCGAGACTTGCGGTGGTGACATCCTCAACGCGGTGACCGCTGAACTCGTCCACTACAACGACGACACCGGCGCGCCCGAGAACGACATCGCGCAGAGCATCACCAGCTCCGACAACCAGCACTTCACCATCAAGATCAAGCCGGGCTACAAGTTCTCCGACGGCACCGAGGTGAAGGCCGAGAACTTCGTGAAGGCCTGGAACGCCACCGCCTACTGCAAGAACGGCTGGCAGGGCAACTACTTCTTCACCCCGTTCCAGGGTTATTCCGCTCTGAACACCGACAACGGCGACTGCAAGACCACGCCGAAGACCAAGCAGCTTTCCGGGCTGAAGGTCGTCGACGACCACACCTTCACCATCACCACCACCGAGAAGGTCTCGAACCTGCCGGTCCGCCTCGGCTACAGCGCCTTCGCGCCGCTGCCGGACTCGTTCTTCGCCTCCGGCGGCGAGACCGCTCAGGGCAAGATCCCGGTCGGTGCTGGCCCGTTCATGGTCACCAAGAACGACTCCACCCAGATCGTGGTCACCAAGAACCCGAACTACTCCGGCAGCTACAAGGCCAACGTCAACCAGATCACTTTCCGGATCTACAGCGACGTCAGCGCCGCCTACAACGACCTGCTGGCCAACAACCTCGACGTGATCAACCAGATCCCGCCGGACCGGCTGCTGGGCAATATCTACCAGAAGGAACTGTCCAACCGGACGTTGAGCAAGCCCAGCGGTGGCAACACCTGGATCGGCTTCTCCTCCTCGGATTCGCAGATCAACAAGAACAAGAATCTGCGGATCGCCATCTCGAAGGCGATCGACCGGGACACGATCATCAAGCAGATCTTCAACAACACCGTGCAGAAGGCCGACGGCTGGGTACCGCCGACCATCAACGGCTACAAGGCGAACGTCTGCGGTGACGCCTGCGTGTTCGATGCGGCCAAGGCCAAGCAGATGTTTACCGCCGCCGGCGGTTACAACGGCACCTTGACCATGACCTACAACGCTGACGGAGCGGTGAACAAGTCCTACAGCGAAGCGGTCGCCAACTCGGTCAAGAACACTCTGGGCATCAACGTGGTGGCCACACCGGTGCCCGACTTCTCCACCTTCCTGAAGGATTTGGACGCCAAGTCGATCAAGGGCATGTTCCGTCAGGGCTGGCAGCTGGACTATCCGTCGATCGAGGACTTCCTGGCCCCGATCTACGGCAAGGGCTCCAGTTCCAACTACGTCGAGTACGACAGCGACAAGTTCAACAGCCTGCTCTCCCAGGCCGCGGCGGCGCCGAGCGTCGATCAGGCCAACGCGCTCTACCAGCAGGCTGAGGAGCAGCTGGCCTCGGACTTCCCGACCGCCCCGCTCTGGAACTCCGCGGTGCAGTTCGGCTGGTCGACCAACGTCACCAACGTCAAGGTCAACTCCTTCGGCGTGCTCGACTTCTCGGCCGTCAAGCACACCTGAGTCACCCCGCACATCGGAGTCGGCCCCCGGCGGGCCGGCTCCGGTGTGTCGGTGACGGCCGGAACCGGGTCGAGCGAACCACCCGACTGACAAAGAGTGGTCGAGCACGATAGCTTGACCCCACGTCAGAGCACATCTCGTCAGACAACATCTCGACAGAGCGACCGAGGGGCGGGTCAGCGTGGGGACATACATCATCCGCCGATTGCTGCAGATGATCCCGGTGGTGATCGGGACGACATTCATCATTTTCGCGATGGTGTTCGCCACCGGAAATCCGGCGGCCGGGCGATGCGGGTCACGTCCGTGTTCGGCCTCTTACATCGCCGCATTCACCAGGGAGTACAACCTGGACAAGCCGCTGCTGGTGCAGTACGCCCTCTACATGGGCAAGCTGATCCGTGGCAACCTGGGCACCAACTTCTACGGCAACTCGGTGTCCAATGAACTGATTACCCGGTATCCGACGACGATCAAGCTGACCGTGATCGCCATCTTGTTCGAGTTGATCATCGGCATTGCGGCCGGCGTCCTGGCCGGGGTCCGCAAAGGCGGCTTCCTGGACAACCTGGTGCTGGTCACCACCCTGGTCGTCATCTCCATCCCGGTCTTCGTGATCGGCTCGCTGGCCCAGCTGGGGTTCGCAGTGAAACTGGGATGGTTCCCGGTCACCTCGACGGCCGGGACGCTGAACCAATTGGTCCTGCCCGGCCTCGTCCTCGGGTCGCTGTCCCTGGCCTACGTCGCCCGGCTCACCCGGACCAACCTGGCCGAGAACCTGCGCGCCGACTATGTCCGGACGGCCAAGGCCAAGGGGCTGACCCCGATGCGCACGGTGAGTGTGCACACCTTGCGCAACTCACTGATCCCGGTGGTCACCTACATCGGTGTCGACATCGGGGCGCTGATGGGCGGTGCGATCGTCACCGAGCGGATCTTCAACGTCAACGGGATCGGCAACTTCATCTATCGCAGCATCAGCCAGCGGGACGGACAGTCGGTGGTGGGCGCGGTCACCGTCCTGGTGCTGGTCTTCTTGCTGGCCAATCTGCTCGTCGACATCCTCTACGGTGTCCTGGACCCGAGGATCAGCGTTGACTGACCAGATCGACGCCCAAGCCGACGTCCAGCAGGGCGAGCTTGAAGAGCGTGACGAGCAAGGCTTCGACCGCGTTCCCGAAGAGGGCCCCGGCGATCAGGGTGCGGTCGTCGGCCGTTCGGTCTGGGCCAACGTCTGGATCGAGCTGCGGGGCAACCCGCTGTTCTGGGTGTCGGCCGTACTGATCTTCATCTTCGTCGTCATGTCGGTGGTGCCGCAGATTTTCGGGGCCGGCGAACCGGGCCTGGCCAACTTGTCCCGCAGCCTGGAGAAGCCCTCGTTCAGCCGCGGCAGTCCGTTCGGCCGCGATCTGCAGGGCTATGACGTCTACACCCGCACAATCTACGGCGCCCGGGCCTCGATCATGGTCGGTCTGCTCTCGACCCTGTTCACCACCGCCATCGGCATCATCGTCGGCCTGCTGTCGGGCTATCTCGGCGGCTGGCTGGATGCCGTCTTGAATCGGGTCGGAGAGATCTTCTTCGGCATCCCGCTGCTGCTCGGCGGCATCTTGTTCCTCTACACCTTCCCCAACACCACCGGGACCTCGTTCATCGTCCAGGTGCTGAAGATCGTCTTCGTGCTCGGCATCCTCGGCTGGCCGCAGATCGCCCGACTGATGCGCTCCAGTGTGCTGCAGGTCAAGCCGAACGAGTACGTCACCGCCTCCCGGGCGGTCGGCGCCGGGTCGGGTCGGATCATCTTCTCCCACGTGCTGCCGAACGCCATTGCGCCGGTGATCGTGGTCTCGACGATCAACCTCGGCGTCTACATCGCCGCGGAGGCGACGCTGTCGTTCCTCGGCATCGGTCTGCAGGACCCGGTCATCTCCTGGGGTGGTGCAATCTCCGACGCCTCCGGCATCGGCCTGATCTCGATCGCCCCCTGGGCGCTGCTGTTCCCCAGCATCTTCTTGTCCCTGACGGTGCTGGCCTTCATCATGCTGGGCGACGCGGTCCGCGACGCTCTCGATCCCAAGCTCCGCTGAGAGAACCAGGAGCCACTGACGTGTCGTCGGCAATGCAAACCGAAAAGTTGGACACCAAGCCGAGCAAGTGGTCGACCCAGAACGGTCCGCTGCTCGAGGTCGAGGATCTCCAGGTCGAGTTCCGCACCCGCGAGGGCGTGGCCAGGGCGATCAACGGGGTGTCGTTCGACGTCCGTGAGGGCGAGACCGTGGCGGTGCTCGGCGAGTCCGGTTCGGGCAAATCGGTCACCGCCCAGGCCATCATGGGCATCCTGGACACCCCGCCGGGCTTCGTCACCGGCGGCGAGGTGCGCTACTGCGGCACCGACATTCTGAAACTGTCGGAGAGCGAGCGTCGCGAGATCCGGGGACCCGAGATCTCGATGGTCTTCCAGGACGCGCTCAGTTCGCTCAACCCGGTCTTCCCGGTCGGCTGGCAGATCGCCGAGATGTATCGCAAGCATCGGGGGATGAACCGCTCCGACGCCTTGGACCGGGCGGTGCGGATGATGGAGCAGGTGCAGATCCCGGCCGCCAAGCAGCGGGTCAAGGCCTACCCACACCAGTTCTCCGGCGGGATGCGGCAGCGGATCATGATCGCCATGGCCATCGCGCTGGACCCGGCGGTGTTGATCGCCGACGAGCCGACCACCGCGCTGGACGTGACCGTCCAGGCCCAGATCATGCACCTGCTCAAGGATCTCCAGGAAGAGCGCCAGATGGGGATGATCCTGATCACCCACGACCTCGGCGTGGTGGCCGACGTGGCCGACCGGATCGCGGTGATGTACGCCGGCCGGATCGTCGAGCAGGGCAACGTCTTCGACCTCTACGGCAATCCCGCCCACCCTACACCCAGGGTCTGATCGAGTCCATCCCGCGACTGGACATGAAGGGCCAGAAGCTGTTCGCGATCGGCGGTCTGCCGCCCAACCTGCTGGCCATCCCGGACGGTTGCGCCTTCCATCCGCGCTGCCGGTTCGCCGAGGACGTCTGCAAGGCCGATCCGGAGCCGCCGTTGCGTGAACCCGAGCCGGGTCGGCTGAGCGCGTGTCACTTCGCCGAGAAGGTGCTCAAGGAAGAGGGAATCCGATCATGAGTAAGGGCGACGTGATCATGAGGGTCGAGAATCTGGTCAAGCATTACCCGATCCGGGCCGGGGTGCTGCGCCGCGAGGTGGCTGCGGTCAGGGCGGTCGACGGGGTCTCCTTCGAGCTGCACGAGGGCGAGACGCTGGGCATCGTCGGCGAGTCGGGCTGCGGCAAGTCGACCCTGGGTCGGACCGTGATGCGCCTGGAGGAGCCGACCAGCGGCTCGGTGACCTTCGCAGGGCAAGGACCTGTTCGAGTCTGAGCGGCAGCGAACTGCGCCGGACCCGCCGCGACATCCAGATCGTGTTCCAGGACCCCTACACCTCACTCGATCCCCGCAAGACGGTCGGCTCGATCGTCGGCGAACCGTTCGAGGTGCATCCGGACGCGGTGCCCAGGGGCGGCCGCAAGCGGCGTGATCCAGGAGTTGCTCGAGCTGGTCGGTCTGAACCCCGAGCACATCAACCGCTATCCGCACCAGTTCTCCGGCGGGCAACGGCAGCGGATCGGGATCGCCCGCGGGGTCGCGCTCAACCCCAAGGTGATCGTCTGCGACGAGCCGGTCTCCGCACTGGACGTCTCGGTCCAGGCGCAGGTGGTGAACCTGATGGAGAGGCTGCAGGACGAACTCGGACTGGCCTACATCTTCATCGCCCACGACCTGTCGGTGGTCCGGCACATCTCCGACCGGGTCGGGGTGATGTATCTGGGCAAGATGGTGGAGATCGGTGACGACACCCAGATCTACGAGCGGCCCACCCACCCCTACACCCAGTCGCTGCTGGCCGCCGTTCCGGTGCCGGACCCGACCGCGCGGGGGAAGAACGAGAAGATCGAGCTGAAGGGCGACGTCCCGAGCCCGGCCAACCCACCGAGCGGTTGCCGCTTCCACACCCGGTGTTGGAAGGCCCAGGACAAGTGCGTCGAGCGACGAGCCGCAGTTGATCATGCCGCGACGACACCGGGGCGCGCACGAGTCGGCCTGCCACTTCGCCGAGGTGCGCCAGTTCGCCAAGATGGCCACCGACTGATCCGGCGGAGCAGAATTCTGCCGAGGGGGCCGGCGCAGATGAGCGATATGTGGGTGCTTCCGGTCAGGTCGATCCGCGCGAGGCAACCGGGCCGACCCGTGGGGAGCGGGCCTGCGTCACCGACTATCTGCGCGCCTACCGGCTGACGCTGGGGATGAAGTGCGAGGGACTCGAGTGCCGAGCAGTTGGCGCGCCGCTCCGTCGCCGCCGTCGTCGTTGTCGCTGCTCGGGCTGGTGCGACACCTCGCCAAGGTCGAGCACACCTGGGCGCGGCGTTGCCTGCAGGGCCAGGATCTGGAGCGTCTCTACGTCACCGTCGATCAGCCTGATCTCGACTTCGAGGGTGCCTCGGTCGAGGAGGCGGTGGTCGCCGAGGCCTGGACGTCGTGGCAGCGCGAGGTGATCAACGCCGAGCAGGTGGTGGCGGGATTCGAGGACTGGTCGGTCCAGGTCGCCTGGCAGGGCAGGAGATCGAGGTGCGCGACGTGATGGTGCATTTGGTCGAGGAGTACGCCCGTCACTGCGGCCATGCCGACCTGTTGCGGGAGTGCATCGACGGCCGAACGGGTCAGTAGCGCTCAATCGACAACGGCGCCTCAGAGCGGGCTTCAGTCGAGCTCGACCACGGAGACGTCGACGAGGATTTCTGAGGCCAGGCCCTCCAATGCGAGCCTGCACGGCCTCCAACAGGTCGATCGAATCGACGGCGAGACACCGCAGCCGCCTCGAACAACATCCACCGGCCATCGGCGCCTCCCGAGTCCGCGTCTGCAGGTCGACCACGTCGAGACCGTGCTCGGCCAGAATGCCCGGAGACCGAGGCGACAATCCCCGGCCGGTCGTTGCCCACCAGCTCCAACCGGAACTGACGGCGCTCCTGGACCGGATCCGGCGCTGGTCGGGTGCGGAACGTCCGACCGAGACGTCGAGCAGACCGTCCAGCGGGCGCAGCGCCGCCCGTAGCGCGGCCGACTGACTATCGGGGACGGTGACCACGACACGCCGGCAAAGGTGCCGACGAGTTCGGCCAGCTGACTGCGCGGCCAACTGCCGCCGTGGCGGGAGACGACGTCGGCGAGTGCCTTGACCAGGCCGACGCGATCGTTCCGACCACGGTGAGCACCAGAGTCGTCATCGGGCCGCAGACTAAGTGGTGGTCTGCCCCTGGCGAACCGTGCCGCACCAGTCGCCGCTGTGCGGTAGCTTCGGAGCGAACTGCTGCACCGACGCGAGTCGCTCGCTCTCCCGGGACAACAGCAGGATCGCTCTGATCGGAGATCAGCCGGCACACCGAGGATGGCCGACTCGGCGACCCGAGCGCCGGATCGCTCGTGGCGACGCCCTCGCCGATCGGCGGCCAGCAGCTGCTCGCGGGTCCGCATCGGCCGGACCGGTCGACCTGGTGCCAGTCCGGATGCAGCAGCCGTGCAGCCCTGCTCGGGTCGGTACGGACGGCGGCCAGCAGTTCGCGTTCCAACGCGATCACCCGGTCCTCGTCGCTCGTTGCGGCGGCCGCATCATCGGCTACCCGGCCGGCCACGCCGTCGTCCGACGCCGTCGTCCACGCCGTCGTCTACGCCGTCGGTCACGCAGTCGGTCACATCCTCGGCGATCAGCGAGAACAGATCGGCTTCGGGTGCAGGTGGCTCGGTGGGGGAGTAGCCGGCGTGCGGGTCGCTCCGGTCACGGACCCCGCCGAAGCCCGGCCCCGGGTCCGGCTGCCGGCCCTGGCTGTAGGCGAGCGAGGCACCGTTGGCCAGCCGGTCGGCCTCTTCGTTCAGATCGTGGCCGGCGTGGCCCTTGACCCACTCGAAGCGCACCGCCCGGCCCTCGGACGGCATCCAGGGCCTTCATGATGCTCGACGTTCTGGACCGGCTTGCCGTCGCCCTTGCGCCAGTTCTTGCGCTTCCAGTCGGGCATCCACTTGGTGATCGAGTTGATCACGTAGGTGGAGTCGCAGTAGACGAGCAGATCCTCATCGGCTCGCCGCGGTCTGCTGCAGCAGGTCGACAACGGCGGTGAGCTCGCCCATGTTGTTGGTGCCGTGCGGCCAGCCCCCGCAGGCCCAGCGGTCTGTGTCGACGTACCAGCCCCAGCCGGCCGGGCCCGGGGTTGCCGAGGGCGGATCCGTCGGCGGCCGCGATGATCGTCACCTGGGTATGGTGCCAGATTTCCGGCCTCCCGGATTTCTCGGGCTCGCTCGACCGAACCGGTTGAGCCTCGACCGCCCGGCTTGACTTCAAGTACCTGAAGTCCGATGCTTCTCGGTGAACCTCCGTCCGATCCGGCGGCGGAAAGGCGAGCCGTAAGGTAAGCCGAGTGAGTGAGACGAACCGACCGAAGCGCCGACTGATGCTGGTGCACGCCCATCCTGACGACGAATCGATCGGCACCGGCGCGACCATGGCCCGATACGTCGGCGAAGGCGCCCAGGTCACGTTGGTGACGTGCACGATGGGCGAAGAGGGCGAGGTCCTGGTTCCCGAACTGGTGCACGTCGGGGCCGAGCACGAGGATCGGCTGGCCGAGTACCGGATCGTCGAGCTGACCAACGCGATGGCTGCCCTCGGGGTGACCGATTTCGTCCGGCTGGGCGGCGACGGACGGTTCCGCGACTCGGGCATGGCCTACGGCGACCAGGGTCGGGCCATCGCCCGCCCGACCTCGCGGGAAGACTGCTTCTGGAACATCGACCTGCTGGAGCCGACCAACGAGCTGGTCACGCTGATCCGTGATCGGCAGCCGCAGATCCTGATCACCTACGACGAGATCGGCGCCTACGGACACCCCGATCACGTCCAGGCCCACCGGGTGGCGACGTACGCCGCCGCACTGGCCGGGGTGGCGTCCTATCGGCCCGACCTCGGCGAACCGTGGACGGTGTCCCGGCTGCTGTGGACGGCGATGAGCGAGTCGCGGATGCGGGAGGGGATCCGGGTGCTGCGGGAGACCGGGGACTTCGAAACCTTCAAGGGCGCCGATCCGGACGGTCAGATGCCGCCGATGGCCCGGCCCGACTCCGACATCGTGGCCGAGATCGACGGGCACGATCAGATCGGGGCGAAGATGGCCGCGCTCAAGCGCCTACCCCACCCAGATCGCCATGGACGGCCCGTTCTTCACGATGAGCGACAAGCTGGGCGATGAGGCGTGGGCCCACGAGTATTTCCGGCTCGCCTCCGGCCAGCCCTTCCCGAAGGCCGACGGCTGGGCCGACGATCTGTTCGCCGGACTGGACTGAGATGTCGCTGTCGGCTGAATCGCCGCCGCCGTCCACCCGGGGTGGACCAGGAGCGCGTTCCGGGAGACGTTGTCGCACTCTGTCGGCCGGGGTCGTCGTGGTGACCGCCAGCTGGCGCGGGACACTGCACGCGATGACCGCGACGGCGTTCTGCTCGGTGTCGCTCGACCCGCCGCTGGTGTTGGTCTCGGTCAGCAGGACCAGTCGCTTTCACGCGCGCCCTCCTCGGCGCCGACCGCTGGGCCGCCTCGATCATGAGCGCCCGGCAGGCGCCGGTGGCCCGGCACTTCTCCACCCCCGGCCGTGATCTGGCGACCCAGTTCGACGGCGTGCCGTACGCGCCGGCGCCGGTCACCGGCGCACCGATGATCGACGGATCCCTGGCCTGGTTGGATTGTGAGACCGAAGCGGTCCACGGTGCCGGCGACCACACCCTGGTGGTCGGGCTGGTCCGGGCCACCGGGGTGGCGGCCAACGCCGGCTCCGAGGACACGCCCGTCCAGCCGTTGAGCTACTACCGCTCGCAGTACCGCGGCCTGCCCTGAGCGTTACCCCTCAGAGGGGTGCGTGCACAGTGGGGTGGGCGCTCAGTCGGGTGGGCGTCAGATAGCGATAGCCGTGATGGCGGGCGAAACCGAGGCTCGCGTAGGCCGCCTGGGCTGCGGCGTTGTCTTTTTCCACCTGCAGATAGGCATAGCGGGCGTTCCGGATCGCCGCCCATCGGGCGATCGCGTCGATGGTGCCCGTCGCCAGCCCGCGGCCTCGATGATCCGGCCGGGTCCAGAGCGCGGTGATCCCGAGCCAGTCCCTGGTTGAGCTGGCCCCGCGCCATCGCGATCAAACCCGGATCGGCAGCGGAGCTGTCGGCGTCGGCCTCGATTCACGGAGGCGAAGACGACCGGCGCCGGTCCGGCGAGCACGGCGCGGCTCGCTCGCGTCGGCGTCGCTGAGCCCGCGCTGCCGCAGCAGTCCGCCCAGCCACGCGTCTGACATGGCCTCCTCCAGCCGTATCCGGGGTCCCGGCGGGCACGCTGACGGAGCGATCACCGATCAGCGCGGCCAGCCTGATCACCAGCAGATCGGTGTCCGGGCCGCCGATCTGCCAGCCCGAGCCACGAGGGCCCGTTCGGCGGGGTCGTCGGCGATCACCTGAACCAGCGGATCCTGACGGCCCGGCGACGATAGAAATCGATCACCTGCCGTCGCCGCGTGCGTCCCAGGACATCCCGGGATCGCCGATGGCCAGGCACGAGTTGGCGCGTCGGGTGAAGCCGTCGGCGAACCGCAGGGTCCAGTCGCCGCAGGAGGTCTGTTGGTCGACCCAGCGGGCAGGGTGATCTGCTGCAGCGCCTCGGCCTCGAACCGCAGCGGGTCGCGACCGCCCCGAGCGGGCGGCACCCGGCGGACGGCGATGATGCTTGCTCGTTCGATCGTTCTCCGGTGCTGCGGATCGATGACCAGCTCGATCCGATCCCGTCCACGCCGGTGCACCCAGCCGATCACGTCGGTGGCCGAACCGTCGGCCAGGCGCCGCCGCACGGTGACCCGCTCGGCGGGTTTCAGGGCGGGTGTGACCAGCGGCGATCGGATCAGGCGACTGTCGTGCTGGTCATCGGGTCGGTGCAGGTCCAGATTTCTCGCCTGTCGAGAGGGTCGTTCGTCGGGCGATTGGCAGAGGCGCGATACTAGTCGCGCTGAAGGACGCCATTTGAGGAGGATCGTCGTGACGTACGTCATCGCGCAGCCGTGTGTTGATCTGAAGGACCGGGCTTGCGTCGAGGAATGCCCGGTGGACTGCATCTATGAGGGCAAGCGGATGCTCTACATCCACCCGGACGAGTGCGTCGATTGCGGGGCCTGCGAACCGGTGTGCCCGGTGGAGGCCATCTTCTACGAAGACGACACCCCGGATGAGTGGAAGGACTACTACCAGGCGAACGTCGACTTCTTCGACGATCTCGGCTCGCCCGGTGGTGCGGCCAAGACCGGCGTGATCGACAAGGACCACCCGTTGATCGCCGCGCTTGCCGCCGCAAGAACACGACGAGTGAGTCGCCGGCTGGCCGCTGAGCTTCCCGACTTTCCCTGGGACACGCTGGCGGCCGCCAAGGCCACTGCGCTGGCCCACCCGGACGGCATCGTCGACCTGTCGGTCGGTACCCCGGTCGATCCGACGCCGAGCTCGGTATCGAGGCGCTGGGCGCCGCCGCGAACAGCCCGGGCTATCCCCAGACCGCCGGTACCCCTGCGCTGCAGCAGGCGATCGCGGACTATCTGCGGCGTCGGTGGCGGGCGTCGGTCGAGCCGGACGGCGACGTTGCCGGTGATCGGGACCAAAGAGCTGGTGGGCTGGTTGCCCACCCTGCTCGGGCTGGGCGCGGGCGACACCGTGGTGGTGCCGACCATGGCCTATCCGACCTATCGGGTCGGTGCACTGCTCGCCGGCTGCTCGGTGCGTCGAGGCCGACGATGGCCGAACCGTCGCCGACGACGGCTCGATTCGGCTGGTCTGGATCAACTCACCCTCCAACCCGACCGGGGAGACGCTGGCGGCTGCTGAGCTCGCCCGACGGCTCGCCTGGGCTCGTTCTCGCGGTGTCGTGGTGGCCTCCGACGAGTGCTACGGCGAGTTCGGCTGGGAGGCCGAACCGGTGTCGATGCTCGACCCCGAGGTCTGTGGTGGCGATCACGTGGCCTGCTGGCGCTGCACTCGCTGTCCAAGCGGTCCAATCTCGCCGGCTACCGGGCCGGCTTCGTCGCCGGCGATCCCGACGCTGGTCGCCGATCTGCTGGCCGTGCGCAAGCACGTCGGGATGATCATTCCCGGCCCGGTGCAGGCCGCGATGGCGGCGTTGCTCGGCCGACCATGATCACGTCGAGGCGCAGCGACAGCGATATGCCGGACGTCGCGCCAGTGCTGCGGCCGGCGCTCGAGGCCGCCGGATTCCGGGTCGAGCACTCCGAGGGCGGGCTCTATCTCTGGGCGACCCGGGGCGAGGCGGGCCGGGCCAGTGTCGATTTCCTGGCCGGCCTGGGCATCCTGGTCGCCCCGGGCGACTTCTACGGCTCTGCGGCCGGCGCGTTCGTCCGCATCGCCCTGACGGCGACCGACGAGCGGATCGCCGCCGCTGCGGACCGCCTGTCCGGTGAGGTAAATCACTTACCTGAGTCTGTCGTGATCAGGGAAATGGTTGACCTGGACGGGACGGGGTCGATAGGTTCGCGGCTACCGGATCGACCGCCGGAGGGCTCATGGGTCACGCCGGGCCGTCTGGCGGAGCCGCCTGGGTCGAAGACACGCTGGCCCGCCTCAGCACCGAGCAACTGATCGGGCAGCTGATCATCCAGTACGTCTACGGAACCGAAGCCGACCAGCCAGACCCTCGCAACCTCGATCGCTACGGGGTGGCCACCCCGGCCGAGGTGGTGGCGAAGTATCAGCTCGGCGGGGTGATCTATTTCGGCTGGTCCGACAACATCGCCGACCCGGCCCAGGTGCAGCGACTGAGCAACGGCCTGCAGCGCGCCGCGTTGGCCACGCCCGGCGGGGATCCGCGTCGACCTGAGCACCGACCAGGAGACCGGACGGGTGGTCAGAATCGGCCCGCCCGCCACCGAGTTCCCGGGCGCGATGGCCCTCGGCGCGGGCGGCGATCCGGCGCGGACCCGCGCGGTGTTCGAGGTCACGGGTCGGGAACTGCGGGCGATGGGGATCAGCACCGACTACGCCCCGGACGCGGACGTGAACGTCGACCCGGACAATCCGGTGATCGGCGTCCGCTCCTTCGGCGCCCGACCCGGAGTTGGTCGCCGCTCACGTCGGCGGCGGCGGTCGAGGGCCTGCACGACGGCGGGGTCGGCGCGGCCGCCAAGCACTTCCCGGGCCACGGTGACACCGGGACCGACAGCCATACCGCCTGACCGGTCATCGAGCACACCCGCGCGCAGTGGCGCGAGCTGGACAAGCCGCCGTTCTGCGCGGCGATCGGGGCCGGCGTGGACGAGATCATGACCGCGCACATCGCCTGTCCCGAGCTGGATCCGAGCGGGGATCCGGCCACGCTGAGCGCACCCGATCCTCCCGGGCTGCTGCGGGACGAACTCGGTTACGACGGCCTGGTGATCACCGACTCGCTGCAGATGGCCGGGGTCCGGGCCCGCTACGACGATGCGGAGATCGCCGTCCGCGCACTGGAGGCCGGGGTCGATCTGTTGCTGATGCCGGCCGATCCGGACGCGGCGCCGCGGGCGGTGCTCGAGGCCGTCCGCACCGGTCGGCTCTCGGCCGACCGGTTCGCGACCAGCGTCCGCCGGGTGCTCGGGATGAAGTTCGATCGCGGGCTGGCCCGCCCGCCGGCTACCTCGCCGGACGCTCGGGGTCAGGCCATCGACCAGATCGGCTGGATCGAACACCGACAGATCGCCGACGATGCGGCGGTGGCAGCGGTCACCCTGCTCCGCGACGACGACGGGCTGCTGCCGATCGGTGGGGGACGGTGTTGGTGCTCGGCGTCGACCCGGGGCCCCGAACCGCGCTGGCCGCCGAGCTCGCTGAGGCCGGGATCAACGCCCGGGCCGCCGAGTGTCCGGCCGAGGCCGACCGGCCGGCGATCTCCGCGTTGCTCGCACAGGCCGCGACGGTCGAGGCGGTGGTGCTACTGGTGGCCGACCTGGCTCGGCGTCCGGGCCTGAACGCGCTGGCCGAGGCACTGGCCGAGGCGATGGCCGATCCGGCGGGACACGGCCCGGTTGCTAACGGTCGGGATCAAGGACGCCCAGGATGCGACCTTGCTCGGCTGACCTGCCGACGGTGCTGCTCACCTTCTCGGCCACCACGGTCGCCATGCGAGGCCTGGCCGCCGTGCTGACCGGGCGCAGGGGGCTTCCGGGAAGCTTCCGGTGGACCTGCCGGTGCAGGGGCACCTGAGCAGAAGGGGCCGGAATTCGAAAACGACACGGAGGACTGGAGATGAGCGGAATCGGACGGCGGGCAATGCTCGGCGGCAGCGCGGCCGCGGCCGGCGGTGCTGGCGGTCGGCTCGGCGCCCGAGGGGTCGGCGGCCCCGGCAACCGCAGACCAGGGTCGGCGGGCCGCTCGGAGGGTGGTGCCCGGCGCCGATCGGGCTGGCGGCCGCCGATTGGTCGACGCTTCGCGGTCGTCGGGTCGGGGTGATCACCAATCCGACCGGAGTTCTGCAGAGCACGCTGGGCAGCATCGTGGACACGATGGTGGCTTCGAAGAAGGTCGAGGTCGGCGGCGTGTTCGGGCCCGAACACGGCTTCCGCGGCACTGCGCAGGCGGGCGGGTCGATGAGGACACCTACGTCGACCAGCGCACCGGGGTGACGGTCTACGACGCCTACGGGGCCGACGCGGAGAAGTTCGCCGAGCTGTTCGCCAAGGCAAAGGTGCAGACCGTCATCTTCGACATCCAGGACGTCGGCGCCCGCTTCTACACCTACATCTGGACGCTCTACGAGGCGATGATCGCCGCGGCCAAGGCCGGCCTCGACTTTGTGATCTTCGACCGGCCGAACCCGATCGGCGGCCAGGCTCGCGGCCCACTGCTGCGCCCGGGCTTCACCTCCGGCGTCGGCGAGGACAGGATCGTCCAACAGCACGGGATGACCGTCGGCGAGCTGGCCCGGTTCTTCAACGGCGAGTTCGTCCCCGGGCCGGCCGGCCGGGAGATCAGGAAGCTCCACATCGTGAAGGTCACCGGCTGGGACGGGTGACAACTGTTGGCCGACACCGGGCTGACCTGGGTGATGCCGAGCCCGAACGTCCCCACGCCGGACACCGCGCTGGTCTATCCCGGCACCTGCATGTTCGAGGCCACCAATCTGTCCGAGGGACGAGGCACCACCCGGCCGTTCGAGCTGATCGGCGCGCCCTACGTCGATTATCGCTGGGCGGCGGCATTGAACGCGCTGGCGGCTCAGAACCCGATGGCCGGCGTCCGCTTTCGCGAGACCTATTTCACGCCGACCTTCTCCAAGAACGAGGGCAAGGTGTGCGGCGGGGTCCAGGTCGAGATCGTCGATCCGCACCGCTTCGACGCGATCGCGATGGCCACCTACATGATGACCAGTCTGCGCGATCTCTATCCTGCCGTGGCCTGGCGCGACGGCGACGGTCCCGGCAACTACTGGATCGATCTGCTGACCGGCTCCGACCGGTTCCGTCGGCAGTTGGAGGCCGGCGAGTCGGCCGGTGCGATCATCGCCGCCTGGCGAGGAGAACTCGCCGCGTTCGAGCGGCAACGCCAGCCCTATCTGCTGTATCGGAGAAGATGATGATCAAGACCGGCATGATCGACACCGGCATGATCAAGACCGGTAGGTTTTCCCGACGAACGGCGCTACTCGGCGGCGCGGCTACGGTGGCACTCATGATCGACGGCGAAACGATGTCTGCTCCGGGGGGCCCGAGTGCGTCCGGCGCCGACAGCCGCACTCGGCCGGTTCGACCGACCGCAGTCAGGGATTCGACGCGGCCGAGACGGTGTTACGGCGGGTTACCCCGCAGACCGCCAAGCTCGACCCGGAGCCGCTTTCCCTGGCCTGGCAGCAAATCCAGAGCTTCACCCAGCCGCAGGACAACGGCTTCCCGATGTATCCCGGAGCGGTGTTCTGCTGCGGCCATCACGGCCGGGTCGTCGCCCGGCGGGCCACCGGGTTTGCCCTGCTCTACGCCGACGGCGACGGTACCGAACTGCCGCCGGAGCAACAGATACCGGCCCGGACCGACACCATCTATGACCTGGCCTCGATCTCCAAGCTGTTCACCTCGATCGTCATCATGCAGTTGGTCCAGGCCGGCCGCCTCGAGCTCGACCAGACCATGGCTTACTACGTGCCCGAGTTCGCGCTGAACGGCAAATCGACCGTGACGTTACGGATGCTGCTCACCCACACCTCCGGCTTCCAGCCCGACATCCCGCTCTGGAGCGACTATCCCGACGTGCCGTCCCGGATCGCCGCGGTGCTCGCCGCACCGCTGACGAATCCGCCCGGAACCACCTATCTGTACAGCGATCTGAACCTGATCAGCCTCGGCATACTGGCCCAGCGGATCACCGGCAAACGGTTGGACGTGCTGGTCGCCGAGGGCATCACCACCCCGCTGCAGATGGTCGACACCGGCTACAACCCCGACCCGTCGCTGAAACCGCGGATCGCCGCCACCGAATATCAGGTCGAGCCTTCGCGCGGTCTGGTCTGGGGTCAGGTGCACGACGAGAACGCCTGGTCGCTGGACGGGGTGGCCGGGCACGCGGGGGTCTTCTCCACCGTCGACGACCTGGCCGTCCTGTCCCAGACGATGCTCAACGGTGGCGCCTACCGGGGCACCAGAATCCTCAGCGCCGACAGCGTCCAGCAGATGATCACCAACGACAATGCGAACTTCCCCGGTGACGAGCACGGGCTGGGCTTCGAACTCGACCAGCGCTGGTACATGGCCGGCCTGTGGAGCATCCGGACGGCCGGGCACACCGGCTACACCGGCACCTCGATCGTGATCGACTTCTTGTCCCGCTCGTTCGTGATCCTGCTGGCCAACCGGGTCCATCCGAGCCGCAACTGGGGCAGTGACAACCCGGCCCGGCGCGCGTCGGCCCAAGGGCTGGCGCTGGCGCTGGCGGTGGTCCCGGAGCGCGGTCCGCACGCCTGGTTCTCGGGGACGGCCAACTCCGAGACCTCCACCCTGACCTGGACGGTGGCCGCCGACCGGAGCCGGCCACACCCGGACCTCGGATCCGGCCGGCGACGGGCGCCGGAGGATCTGCGACCCGAGTTGAGGTTCGCGATGTTCATCGACACCGAGTCGACCGACCAGCTGGGCCTGGAGTCCTCCGTCGACGGCGGAGCGACCTGGCAACCGCAGCCGTGGACGCTCGCCGACACAGTGATCAGCGGTCCGTACGCCCAGTCCGGGGTGCGATGCTGGCAAGCCGCTTCGGCGGTGCTGCCGGCGGGGGTGGAGCAGCTGCGCTGGAGCTACGCCACCGACACCGACTACTCCGGTCGTGGGGTCTATCTCGACGACGTGGTGATCAGCTGGCGGTCCGGCACCGACAGCGCCGAGCGGCGGCCACGGGAACTCACCGCGACCGGCGGCTGGCACCTGGCCGGTCGCTGACCGATGCGGTCAGGCGAGCCGGTCAGCGAACGGTGACGAACACGGTCCGCGGATCGCTGCTCTGGCTCGGGGTTGCGTCATTGACCCAACCGGGCAGCGCATTGCTGCCGGTGGTCCAGGAGTGGTCGTCCAATTCAATGGTGGTCACGCCGTAGAGCTTGGCGTTGGCGACCGCGAACTGAGCGTAGGCCCAGGCGTCGGCGGAGTTGTCGGCCTTGATCGTGATCCGATTTCCCGATCCGCCGGGGCGGGCCGAGAAGGTCTTGGTCAGCGCGCTGCGCAGTTGGTCTCCCCGGCCGGCGGCGTTGCCCCGGACCAGGCAGCTGAACGAGGCCGACGTCTGCCCGGTGAGGGTGGAGGCGAGGGTGCGCGCGTCCTGTTCGTGCGCCCGGTAGGCGTCCGGGTGGGCGCTGACCTGGATCCGCTGGGCGATCGTGGTGATGTCGGCGGTCTGCCACCCCTTGATCTTGACCAGCGCGTCGTAGAACTTTCCGGCGGCGTAGTAGGGATCCATCAGTTGCTTCTCGGTGCCCCAGCCCTGGGACGGCCGTTGCTGGAACAGGCCGACCGAATCCCGGTCGCCGTAGTCGAGATTGCGGATCCCCGTCTCCTGATAGACCGTGGCCATGGCGATCGACGCCGCTCGGGGCGCCAGCCCACGCTTGACCGAGAGCCCGACCACGATCGAGGCGAAGTGGGCCTGGTCCAGATCGACCGCGACCGAGTTGCCGGCCGCCCGTCCGACACAGCGTTCCTCGCCGGGCAGCGGTCCGGTCGCGCCGACGACCCGGAACACCACCAGCACGCCGACCGCGAGCAGCAGCACCAGAACGATCGTGCCGACGGCCAGGCCGATCCGTCGCCCGGTTCGTCCCTTCGCCTCCGACTTCGCCATCTGCGACAGAACGTCTTCGGTGCGCTCAGTTGGCGTGCAGGGCGGCGTTCAACTCGACCACCTTGCCGGCTCGGCCGCGGACCTCGACCCCACCGGTGACCGAGTTACGGATGAACAGCAGCCCGTCCCGCCCGGACAGTTCGCCGGCCTTGACCACCGAGCCGTCGCCCAGGGTCACCTTGGTGCCGGCCGTGACGTAGAGCCCGGCTTCGACCACGCAGTCGTCCCCGAGGGCGATCCCGACACCGGAGTTGGCCCCGAGCAGGCAGCGGGCACCGATCGAGATCACTTCGGTGCCGCCACCGGACAAGGTGCCCATGATCGAGGCGCCGCCGCCGACGTCGGAGTGGTCACCGACCAGCACCCCGGCGCTGATCCGGCCTTCGACCATCGAGGTGCCGGTGGTGCCGGCGTTGAAGTTGACGAAGCCCTCGTGCATCACGGTGGTGCCGGGCGCCAGATGAGCGCCGAGTCGCACCCGGTCCGCGTCGGCGATCCGGACGCCGGATGGCACCACGTAGTCGACCATCCGGGGGAACTTGTCCACCCCGAACACGGTCAGCTGGCCGCCGCGGGTACGCAATCCGGTGCGGATCTCCTCGAAGCCGTCGACGGCGCACGGTCCGGCCGAGGTCCAGACGACGTTGGTCAGGACGCCGAACAGACCGTCCAGGTTGATGCTGCGGGGCAACGCCAGGCGATGGCTGAGCAGGTGCAGGCGCAGGTAGCCGTCCACCGCGTCGGCCGGCGGTGTGTCCAGGTCGATCACCGCCCGGACCACCTCGGTCCGGACCTGGCGGACTGAATCTTCGCTCGCCATCGCCGCCAGTACGTCCGGCGCCGGTTGCTCGGTCACGTCGTCGGCGCTCGGTTCGCCGAGCGCCGGTGCCGGAAAGTAGCAGTCGAGGATCTGGCCCGAGCGGTGCACGGTCGCCAGGCCCCAGCCCCAGGCGGGACGCGTCGTGGTGGTGTTGCTCACCGGTCGAGCGTACCGGCCGGGCGTCCGGCGGCGGATGCGAAAACTCGCTGGGCGCGAGGCTTGCCAAATCCTGTCGACAATCAATGACATTGATGATCGACAAACCGGAAGGGGAACGCCGACTCGGCGGGCTCACTGGCCCTGGTGATCGACGTCGCGGCGATCGCCGTCCCGCTGGTGATCAGTGCCCTGATCCTGGTCGTCGCCGAATCCTTCGCCATCGGCCGGTGGTTGGCCGAGGACGTCGAAGGACTGATCTGAATGCCGGTCGACGAGCCGCATCGGGTGGAGTGTCGGCTGGATGAGCTGCTCGCGGCCCGGGGGATGACCCTGACCGGGCTCAGCCAACAGATCGGGGTCTCGCGGGTCAACCTCAGCGTGCTCAAGAACAACCGGGCCAGGGCCGTCCGGTTCTCCACTCTGACCGCGCTGTGCCAGGCGCTGGACTGTCAGCCCGCGCTCTCTTCGTGGTGACGGACCCGTGAGCAACGGACGTCCGGCCCGGGCACGGGTGAGTCGGTAGGGTCGGCGTCATGGCTCTGGATCTGACCGCTGACCTGGTGACTTTGCTGCAGGAGTTGATCGACCTCGAGTCGGTCAGCGGCAACGAGGCCGCGATCTGCGACGAGATCGAGTCGGCGTTGCGGACTCAGGACCACCTGGAGGTGCTCCGGGACGGCAATGTGGTGGTGGCGCGGACCGATCTGGGCAAGCCCGAGCGGGTGGTGGTGGCCGGACACGTGGACACGGTGCCGATCGCCGCCAACGTCCCGTCCTGGGTCACCGGAGAGGGTGAGCAGGCCGTCGTCTGGGGGCGTGGCAGCTGCGACATGAAGGGTGGCGTCGCCGTCCAGCTGGCGGCGGCCGCCGAACTGACCGATCCGACCCGGGACCTGACCTGGATCTTCTACGACAACGAAGAGGTCGAAGAGTTCCGCAACGGGCTGGCCCGGATCGGCCGGGAGCGTCCCGAGCTGTTGGACGCCACGTTCGCCGTGTTGTGCGAGCCGTCCAACGCGGGCATCGAGGGCGGTTGTCAGGGCACGATGCGAGCCGAGGTCAATTTCACCGGGCTCGCCGCGCACGCCGCCCGCTCATGGATGGGACACAACGCGATCCACGATGCCGGCGCACTGCTCAGTCGGCTGGCCGAGCACGAGTCTGCTCGGATCGAGGTGGACGGATTGACCTATCACGAAGGGATGAACGCGGTCCGGATCAGTGGTGGTATCGCCGGCAACGTGATCCCCGACCGGTGTCAGGTCGAGGTCAACTACCGGTTTGCCCCGGACAAGAGCCCGGAGCAGGCCGAGGCCTATCTGCGTGAGGTGTTGAGCGGGTTCGACCTCGACATCACCGACTTCGCCGCCGGCGCCCGGCCGGGTCTGGATCAGCCGGCGGCCGCGGAGTTCCTGGCCGCGGTGGGCGGTGAGGCCAAACCGAAGTTCGGCTGGACCGACGTGGCCCGGTTCTCGGCCCTCGGCGTGCCGGCGGTGAACTTCGGCCCCGGAGATCCGGGCAAGGCGCACGCCGACGACGAATTCTGTCCTGCGGTCGACCTGACCACCTGTTACGACGCACTTGTGCGCTGGCTGCGAGCCTGAGATGACCGATCAACCGCGTCGTCGCGGGGCGCAGCGTTCGATCCAGGGATCGGTGGAGCGCGACCGCTCGCAACTCTCCGACGCCACCAGCGACCAGGCGCTGTTGCAGACCCGGGGTCCGGCCAACTGGGAGCACACCGATCCGTGGCGGGTGCTGCGGATCCAGGCCGAGTTCGTCGAGGGTTTCGGCACCCTCAGTGAGCTGGGCCCGGCGGTCGGCATCTTCGGTTCGGCCCGGACCCCGACCGACGACCCGGTCTACGCCGCGGCCGAACAGGTCGCCGGACGGCTGGCGCAGGCGGGGCTGGCGGTGATCACCGGCGGTGGGCCAGGGGTGATGGAGGCGGCGAACAAGGGTGCGGCCGAGGCCGGCGGGGTCTCGGTCGGGCTGGGGATCGAGCTGCCGTTCGAGTCCAGCCTGAACGACTACGTGACGCTCGGCATCAACTTCCGGTACTTCTTCGCCCGTAAGACGATGTTCGTCAAGTACGCCCAGGGTTTCGTGGTGATGCCCGGCGGCTTCGGCACCTTCGACGAGCTGTTCGAAGCCCTCACGTTGGTGCAGACCCGCAAGGTGACCGAGTTCCCGGTGGTGTTGTTCGGTCGCGCCTACTGGCAGGGACTGGTGGACTGGTTGAGCAATACGGTGCTCGAGCACGGCAACATCTCACCCGGAGACATCGAGATGCTGCAGATCACCGACGACGTGGACGAGGTGGTGGCGATCATGCTGAGCCAGCACGACCCCGCCGAGCCGGCGCGGCGGCCGGAATAGCCGGAATAGCCGGAACAGCCCGCACGTGCGGTGCGGGGGCAGAGTTCCTCGGCGTGACAGCATGGCGCCATGGAGTGGCTGATCGCGGTGCTGGTCATCGCCGTGCTCGGTGTGGCCGCGGTCGTCTCGTCGGGAGGTCTGGGTGAGATGAGCAAGGATCCGGTGCGCGACGTCTACCGTCAGGATCTACCGGCTACGCCGCTGACCGGTGAGGACATCGACACCTTGCAGTTCGGGATCGTGCTGCGGGGCTACGCGATGGGCCAGGTCGACGACGTGCTGGCCCGGCTGGGTGCCGAGATCGCCGACCGGGATGCGCTGATCGCCGAGCTCCACGATCAGCTGAACCCGGCCGCCGACGCGGATGAAGACCTGAATCCGGGCGGCAGGCAGCCTCACGAGGCGGACGCGGGGGCTCCTGCCTCGGTCGGCCTGCCGGCCGGAGGCGACGTCTCATGAGCGTCACCCTGCGCGGCTCGGTGATGGTGCCCGCCTCGATCGAGGACACCTGGGCCGCGATGATCGACTGGGTCGGCCAGGAACGGTGGATCCCGATGACCACGATGACTGTCCTGGGTGACCAGGACCAGGGGATCGGCACCCGGATCCACGCCTTCCACGGCCTGCGGCTGGGGCCGCTGCCGCTCGGCCTGATCGACAATTTCGTGGTCACCGGCTGGTCGGCGCCGCACTCGATCGAGGTCACCCATCTCGGCCCCTATTTCACCGGGGTCGGGCTGTTCGACCTGGCCTATCGAGGCGTCGAGAAGACCTGGTTCAACGTCGTCGAGGTCTTCGATCTGCCGGTGGCGGCCGTGCTGGAGACCGGAGCTCGGCTGCTGTCGCCGGTGCTGAAGGCCGGTCTGCAGCACAGTCTGGAGAGCTTCGCGGACTTGTTCACCGACGGGACCGACGCCTCGGCCGAGCCGAATGGCTGATTCGACCAGACCTTTCGGTGCGGCCAGCGACTCCGGTGCGGTCCGCGGCGAGGATGGTCTGCTCCGCTGCCCCTGGGCGGTCAGCACGGTCGACTACCTCGCTTATCACGACACCGAGTGGGGCCATCCCATCCGAACCACCGCGGGCCTGTACGAGCGGTTGACCCTCGAGGCGTTCCAGTCGGGTCTGTCGTGGCTGACCATCCTGCGCAAACGGGAGGCGTTCCGGGCCGCGTTCGCCGGCTTCGACCCGGCGGCGGTGGCGGCCTTCGGGCCTGCGGACGTCGAACGACTGATGAACGACGCGGGCATCGTCCGCAACCGGGCCAAGATCGACGCAGCGCTGCACAACGCCGTCGTGGTCGCCGAACGGGGTGAAGGATTCGCCGAGACGATCTGGAGTTACGTCGAACCGGATCGACCGCGGCCGATACGGCTGAGCGACATCCCGGCGGTGACGCCGGCATCGACCGCATTGGCCAAACGGCTGAAACGCGAAGGCATCCGGTTCGTCGGACCGACCACCGCCTACGCCTTGATGCAGGCGGCCGGGTTGGTCGACGACCACCTGGTTGACTGCCATGTTGCGCCGCAGGTCTGAGCCGGTCCGCACCCCTCGACCTCAGGTACCGACCTAGTGTCCGGTGAAGGCCGGCTTCTCCTTGGCGACGAACGCCTCGACGGCAGCCCGATGGTCCGCGCTGCCTCCGGTGAGTTCCATCAACCGGGCCTCGAACGGCAACGCGTCGCTCAGCGGATGGGTCTCGGCGAACATCACCGCCTTGCGGACCGCGGCGTAGGCCATCGTCGGGCCGGCCGCCAGCCGTCTCGCCAGGGCGCTCAGCCGGTCGGCGAAGTCGGCGTCGGGGACGACCTCGGAGGCCAAGCCGATGGCCAGCGACTCTTCGGCGTCGACCGTCCGCGGGTTGATCAGCAGATCCATCGCCCTGCCACGGCCGACCAGCCGGGGGAGCGTCCAGGAGCTGCCGGTGTCGCAGGACAGCGCGATGTTGGTGAAGGCCAGGTTGAACCCGGCCGATGCGGCCAGCAGCCGATAGTCGGCCAGAAAGGCGATCGAGGCGCCCGCCCCGGCGGCCACGCCGTTCACCCCGGCGATCACCGGTTTTTCCAGTTGGGCGATGGCCATCGCGATCGGGTTGTACTGCTCGGGCACCGTCCGCCACAGCCGGTCCTGATCGCCCGACCGGAGCAGGCCGAGGTGTTCGTTCAGGTCCTGGCCGACGCTGAACGCCCGGCCGCGACCGGTCAGCACCACGCAGCGGACCCGCTCGTCACCGTCGAGCTGCTGCAGTCCGGTCAGCAGGGCGTCCTTGCTGGCGTCGTCGAGCGCGTTCATCGCCGTGGGGCGGTTGAAGGCGATGGTGCCCACCCCGGCGTCGACGGAGACGATCACAGGTCCCGCTGACTCGGTTTCGTCGGTCGGCGAGGGTGCGGAGGACATGTCCGCCACTCTATGACCGACCGTGCCTGGAGACCGCCGCCGATGGCGGGCAGAAATTCGCGCCGACGGCAGCGACCTTTGCCCCGGGCCACGCAGTACCCCTCCGATACGAGATAATGACAGCCAGCCCGTGCTGGACCGATCGAGCGTGGACCGATAGAGATGAGGATGAGGGATGGCTGCAATGAAGCCGCGAACCGGTGACGGACCGATGGAGGTCACCAAAGAGGGTCGTGGGATCGTCATGCGGGTGCCGCTCGAAGGGGGTGGCCGGCTCGTGGTCGAGCTGAACGCCGACGAGGCAGCCGAGCTGGCCGGAGCCCTCAAGGAGGTTGTCGGCTGATTTTCAGTCTGTCGGCCCCGGGTGCGTGGCGTCCCGGGGCTTTGCCATACCCGCCTTGCCAGATAGGCCATACCCGCCTTGCCAGATAGGCCATACCCGCCTCGCCGGATAGGGCCATGCCCGCCTTGCCGGATAGGGCGGACCGAGGTCAGCCTCGGTGCACCTCGATCGCCCGCTGGTAGACGTCCACCGTCTCGCGGGCGATCTTCTCCCAGGAGAACTCCGCAATGCAGCGCTGCCGGCCGGCCCGGCCGAACGACTCCGCTTGCGCGCGGTCCCGGGTGAGGGCGTTGATCTTGGCGGCGAAGTCGGCCTCGAAGGCGCTGACGAAGTCGGGATCTCCGGCCTGCTGCGGGTCGTACGGCACCAGATAGCCGGTTTCGCCGTCGATGACCACCTCCGGAATGCCGCCGACGGCGCTGGCCACGACCGCAGTCTCGCACGCCATCGCCTCCAGGTTGACGATGCCGAGAGGCTCATAGACCGACGGGCAGGCGAACACCGTGGCGTGGGTCAGCACCTGGCGGACCTGCTGGCGCGGAAGCATCCTCTCGATCCAGATCACATTGCCGCGGGTCGACTCGAGATGGGCGAACGCGTCTCCGATCTGTTGGGCGATCTCCGGGGTGTCCGGAGCGCCGGCGAGCAGCACCAACTGGGTCTCAGGGTCGAACTGTTCGGCGGCGCGCACCAGATGGATCAGGCCCTTCTGCCGGGTGATCCGGCCGACGAACGCGACCGACGGCCGATCCGGGTCCATGCCCAGTGAGGTCACCACGTCCGTGTCCGGGTCGGGCTTGAATTCGTCGGGATCGATGCCGTTGCGGACCACGTGCAGCCGGTCGGGATCGATGCCCGAGTAGGAATCCAGGACGTCCTTGCCCATCCCGGCGCTGACCGCGATCACCGCCTCGGCGCCTTCGAACGCGGTCCGTTCGGCCCAGGACGAGAACTGATAGCCGCCGCCGAGCTGTTCGGCCTTCCACGGCCGGTGCGGCTCGAGCGAGTGGGCACTGACCACGTGCGGAATGTCCTTGAACAGACCGGTCAGGTGCCCGCCGAGGTTGGCGTACCAGGTGTGGGAGTGAACCACGTCGACCTCGCCGACCGCGGCGACCATCGACAGATCGGCCCCGAAGACCCGTAGCGCCGCGTTCGCACCCGGTGGGAAGTTTTCGGCGTGCGCGGTGGCGCCCTCGCGCGGTTCGCCCATGCATTGCACCTCGACCTCGCACAGCTTGCGTAGCTGCGGCACCAGTTGTGCGACGTGCACACCGGCCCCGCCGTAGATCGTCGGCGGGTATTCACGCGTGAGGAGGGAGATGCTGAGCGTCATGGGCGCATCGTCGCACAGCAGCCCCGGACTCGGTAGGACCCGCGGCGGCGGCCGGCCGGCGCCACCGATCCGAGCGGTTTGGAGGTTGCCGGACCAGGCCGCGGACCCCCACTTGTCGCACGTCGTGACCGACGGCCTAGGTTGCCTGTCATGGCGTCGCGACCGAAGGTGTTGGCAGTTGTCCTGGCCGGTGGCGAAGGGAAGCGGCTGATGCCACTGACCCTCGATCGGGCCAAACCGGCCGTCCCGTTCGGCGGAACCTACCGACTGATCGACTATGTGCTGTAGAATCTGGCCAACTCCGGGCTGCGTCAGATCGCCGTCCTCACCCAGTACAAGTCGCACTCGCTGGACAAGCACATCTCGCTGACCTGGCGGATGTCGACCATGCTCGGCAACTTCGTGACGCCGGTGCCCGCCCAGCAGCGGCTCGGGTCCGCGCTGGTACCAGGGCAGTGCGGATGCGATCTTCCAGTCGCATGAACCTGATCGCCGACGAGGATCCCGACTACATCGTGGTGTTCGGGGCCGACAACATCTATCGGATGGACGTCTCGCAGATGGTCGAAGCGCACGTCGACTCCGGTCTGGGCTGCACGGTGGCCGGGATCCGGGTGCCGCGCTCCCAGGCGACGCGCGTTCGGGGTGATCGATGCGGGCGCGGACAACAAGATCAATCGTTCCTGGAGAAGCCGGCCGACCCGCCCGGGCTGGCCGACGATCCTGAGTCCTCGTTCGCCTCGATGGGCAACTACTGCTTCACCGCCGACGCCTTGGTGGCGGCGTTGCAGGCCGACGCCGAAGCCGAAGACTCCCGGCACGACATGGGCGGCGACATCATTCCCTCCTTCGTGAACGCCGGCGACGCTCAGGTCTACGACTTCACGGTCAACTCGGTGTCCGGATCGACCGAGAAGGAAAAGAACTACTGGCGCGACGTCGGTACGCTCGACGCCTTCCACGAGGCCCACATGGATCTGGTCTCGGTCGATCCGGTGTTCAACCTCTACAACTCCGAATGGCCGATCTGGACCTACCCGGTGCAGTTGCCCGGAGCAAAGTTCGTGTTGAAGGGCAACGCCGAGGACTCGGTCGTCAGCCCAGGCTGCATCATCTCCGGCGGCGAGGTCGGCAACTCCGTGCTCTCGCCCAACGTCCGGGTGCACGAGGGCTCGACCGTCGACCGGTCGGTGGTGCTGAGTAACGTCCGGATCGGCAAGAACGCCGTGATCCGCAACGCCATCCTGGACAAGAACGTGATCATCGAGGACGGCGCGCAGGTCGGGGTCGACGTCGAAGCCGACCGGGCGCGCGGGTTCACCGTTTCCGACGGGGGCATCACCGCGGTGGGAAAGAACATCAAGGTCAGTCGCAGCTGAGCTGCCATCGGGTTGCGAGAATAGGGTCATGGCAGCTGCTGCTCCTCGCCCCTACATCGCCTTTCCCGGCACCGCCCGGCAGGCGCTGACCTTCTACCACGAGTTGTTCGGCGGAGAGCTCCGCTTGTTCAGCTACGCCGAGTTCAATCGCGATGACGGACCGCCGGAGGCCATCGCGCACGGCGAGCTCACCGGTGTCATCTCGGTCGGCGGCTCGGACGCCGGCGAGGGCGAGGCGAGCGTCAAGATCGAAGGTCTGCTGTTGTCGTTGCTCGGCACGGCCGAACCAGCCACCCTCCACCGGTGGTTCGATGCCCTGGCCGAAGGAGGCCGGGTCGTCGACCCGTTGACTGAGAAGCCTTGGGGTGCCTCGGACGGTCAAGTGCTCGACCGCTTCGGGTTGACCTGGCTCATCGGCTACGAACCCGGATAATCCGTTCGGTCAGCGCTCAGGTGAGGCCGAGCCATTTAGCGGCGGATTCGAGTCGGCTTCGCGGGACATCGGCAGTGGCGGTGTAGAACCGTCCAGTGACGACATAGCGGAGGGTGTCGTCGATGCGCCGCATCGACACCTCGAGCGAGACAGCGGCGACCGGTCCGCCGAACCACTCCTCGGCGCGTTGGGCCAGTTCTGCTTCCCGTTGATGGAAGTCCCGCCGATCGGCGACGAGCAATTCAGCAGTGAACACTTCATTCATCATCCGATGAAGCTAGCAACCGCCAAGCTCGGTCGTGCCAGAGGATGTATCCACGCTGGCAAGCTGGAAGAGTGCCTGATCCAGATCGCCTCATCCGTCCCGGTCGCGTGGATGATGCGGACGGGGTGTGGCCGCTGGCCCGCGACGCTACCTCGTTCATCCCCGATCGGGTCGGTTTCGACCGAAGCTGAAACCAGCTTGTTCAGGCGTCCGGCAGCCTGGTGCTGATCGCCGGGACCGGCGACAGTCAGCTGATCGGCTGTCTGTTGGCCAACTCCCACCTCACCCTCTTCGCCAACGGCCCGGTCGCCTGGGTGCGGCTTACCTGGGACTGGTCAGCCGGCGGGCCGGATGTTCTACTCAGCCTCGGCTATGAGGACTCAGCCGTGATCTACCAGAAGACGCCGGCCGAACATGGACAGCCACACAGCCCGACACGCGTGGATCCCTCATCTCGGCCAGCGGAAGACGGCGCAGGTCCGCCGCCCTCCGAGCGTAGTCAGGCCGCCCGCCTGCATCGTCAACTCGGGGAAGCACACGAGCTGGTGGCTGGGCGCTGCTCGTCGACGTCGTCGATCCTGCGGTGGGCGCGCTGATCAGGCTGGTTGGTGGTCAGAAGATGGCGATCGGGTTGACGGCGAGCCCGGTGGTGCCGGTGATCGGCGGCGGGGCCAAGACGAGCATGAAGGTGTAGCGCTGCTCGGTTCGGCAGGCTTCGGCGAGGTCGTCCAGTGCGGCTGCGTCGACGAGAGGGAGCCCGAGTCGGGCGAGGGCGACCTGGTGTAGCGGCATCGGGAAGGTCGGCGGTCGCGGGTCGCCGACGTCACCGAGATAGATGCTCACGTCGTGTGAGTGCAGCCAGGCGACGGCGCTGAGGTCCAATCCGGGGACGGGTTCGTTCATGGGTCGGTTGACGTCCCAGTTCGCCCGGAGGGCGATGGCGTCGCCGGGCTGGAGTTCGACGCCGGTCTGGTCGAGGACGCGGGCGAGCTCGTCGCTGCCGATCAGGTGGTCGGATGGCACCGGCTGGTCGTCGGGTGCGAGATCGAGCAGCACTCCGCGGGTGACGATCCCGGGGCCAAAGGGGTCGGCGGAGCCGTGCCGCACTCCGCGGGGACTGATGGCATCGTCGAGCGGCACGCCGGGGTAGATCTGCCGGTCGACGGGCATGTGGGAAACAGCGTCGAGATGGGTCAGCGCGGCGTTGTGGGTGTTGACGATCAGGGTGTCGGTCATCCCGACCGGGTCGGTGCCGCCGAAGCCGACGGTTTGCAGGACGGCGGCGGGCATTCGGGCCGGGGCGCCGACCGGTCCGCCGGCGGCGGTGAAGGGGACCGGTACGACGGGTCTGGCCAGGCTGGCGTGGCGGCCGGTGATCACCTCGGCCGCGGCGCGCAGTCTTGCGTCATCACCGATCAGGTTCAGCGTGCCGAGCTGGTCGTCGGTTCCCCAACGGCCCCAGTTGCTCGGCAGATCCGGTTCAGTCACGTCAGTGTTCCTTGAGGTTGTGGACTTCGCTCGGTCGCGGGCCCGTCGCGCTATGTCTCATACCGGCCAGGCCCGGGTCAGGCTTGCGCGCAACTCTGCCAGCGTGTCGATGCCCAGACGATCGGCGAGGTCGCATTCGAGGTCGCGGAGAATTCCCGCGGCGATGTCGCGGCGTTGCCGACCGGTCGCGGTGAGTTCGATCAGCGAGCTGCGAGGGAATCCCGGTCCCGGCGTGCTGGCCAGCAGTCCTTCGTCGACGAGCTGGGTGACGGCGCGGTGCATGGTCTGGCGGGTGACGCCGGCCCGGCGGGCGAGCTCGGCGATGCTCAGCGCCGCTTCGTCGTCCAGGTTCGCGAGCACGGCCGCGTGCGCCGGCGTGATGGGGTCGACGCCCGCGTCGGCGAGGCGCTCCAGCAGCTCGTCGGAGAACCACCGGACACCTCGTTGCAGCAGTGTGATCAGCGGCGGGCTCGCGCTCGTCTGGTCCTCGCCGCTCATGGCTTGCGATCCTCACTCTGCCGGGTGTACGGTTCCTGTGTCAGTAAAGCTAACACAGAAGGAGGCTGTCATGACCACTTATGACGTCGACGTTCTCATCGCCGGGGCCGGCCCGGTCGGACTCACGGCGGCGTTGCAGCTGGCCCGCTGGGGTGTCGTCGGTTCGTCTGGTGGACGCGGCGGCCGGCCCGGCGACGACCAGCCGGGCGCTGGGCACGCACGCCCGCAGCCTGGAAATCTATGACCAGCTCGGGATTCTGGCCGACATCGCTCCCTACGGAACCAGGGTCAACGCGTTCATCCGCCACCAGGGAGACCGGACGGCTCGGGTCGACTTCGACTTCGGCGACCTGGTCGACCCGGTTCCCCTACATGTTCAACATCGATCAGGTGATCACCGAACGCGTGCTGCGCGGCCACGCCGCCGCGGCCGGGGTCGAGGTGGAGTGGAACACCAGGCTGGAGTCGTTCGAGCACGACGAGGACGCCGTCACTGCGGTGCTGCGTACCGGGCGGGGTAAGCGGCGATGGCACGGCGACGGGGCAGGAGACCGTGCGGGCACGATACCTGTGGGGTTGCGACGGCGGACACTCGACCGTCCGCAAGACCCTCCAGCTGCCGCTGGCCGGCGAAGCCGCCCACACCTGGCTGATCGCCGACGCGATCGTGCACACCGATCTGGCCCGCGACGGCGTGCACTGGCTGTTCCCCGACGGCGGCGCGCTGATGGTGTTCCCGTTCCCGGACCCGGGCAAGTGGCGGCTGCTGGACACGACCGGCGAAGGCGACGCCGGAGACCCCGCCCAGATCGCCCGAGCAGTTCAGCACGAAGCTGTCGCAGGCTCTGGGGCGCGACACCGTCGTGGACAACCCGAGCTGGGCGTCGAAGTTCACCATCCAGCAGCGCGCGGTCCCCGCGATGCACGTCGGCCGGTGTTTCGTCTCCGGTGACGCCGCCCACGTCCATTCCCCCGCCTCCGGGCAAGGGCCTCAACACCGGCATCCAGGACGCCTACAACCTGGCGTGGAAACTGGCCATGGTCGTCCACGGCCACGCCGACGCCGGGCTGCTCGACACCTACGACGCCGAGCGCGTCCCCATCGGCCAGGCTCTGCTCGCCTCCACCGGCGAGGTGATGAACACCGCCATGGTCGACACCGCCACGCACCGCCGGGACACCCAGGGACTCCGACAGCGGCTTCGCGCGCCAGCTCATCCGGAACATGTCGGGTCTGAGCATCGCCTACCCCGACAGCTCGCTCACGGTGCCCGACGACGACCCGGGTGCAGGGTCCACGACCGGGCCAGCGACTCACCCAGATCTCCGCCGCCGATGCCCAATCACCCGGCTGGACGGCACTGCGCGCGCGTGCTCAGGAACCCCGCCTGGCATCTGCTCGTCTTCGCCGGAGACGACCGAGCCACGCGTCCGGACCCGGTCGCCGCCGACACCACGGTCACCGCCGGCCTGGCTGGAGACGGTGACGATCAGCCAGCCGTCCCGACCAGTATCACGAGAGCGGCGGCCGCCGGAGTGTGGGATCCCGACGGCCGGGTCCAGGACACCCTCGCCGCGACCGAGGGGGACTGGATCCTGGTCCGTCCCGACGGCTATCTCAGCGCCCGCGGGACCGGCAACACCAGTCTCCACGGCGTTCTGGCTCAGCTGACCGGCCCGGAGGGGCTGCTGCACACGGATTAGCGTGCCGCCAGGAAAAGGCGGCGGGATTCACTTCCCGAGTGCGGAACAGACGTTCGTCACGACGCGAGCCGGTGTCAGAGGTCGGTGTCCTCGGCTCCGACGGCCAGGTCGGACCGCGGCCGGATCGGGTGTCGGTCGCGCCCTGCGACTCTGACTGCTGTGCGGGGTCCGGTCAACTCACGGCGTCATCAGAGGAGAGGCGCCAGCCGCCGGGTCCCTTTTCGATGACCAGCGAAGTGCCGCCCGGTAGGTCCTCCGCACGCAGCTGACCGGGCGTGCCGGTGGGCAGGGCGGTATATCCGTTGATGATGCTGCCGAGCGTGGCAAGGATCGCGCCGCCGTGACTGACAACGAGGACGGAGCGGTTCGGATGTCGCTCCGCGATCTCGTCCAGGACGGTGAATATCCGGTCAGCCACCTGGTAGCCGCTTTCCCCGCCGAGGACCTGACCACTAAGGACGCCGTTCAACCAGCCCAGCAGTACTGCGGCCAGCCGGCCGAGGTCAGAGGGCTCGTCGCCGAGCTCGTACTCCCGCAGATCCGGTTCGACCTGGATCGGAAGGTCGAGAAGGTCGGCGACAACCTCCGCGGTCTGTGTCGCGCGAGTAAGCGCGGAGCAGTAGATCGCTGCGAACTCCTCATCGCGCCGTCGGACTCCCAGAGCGTGCGCCTGCGAACGACCGAGCTCAGTGAGGGTGCCACCGTCGTGCTCCATGCCGTCTCGATAGGAGGCCTCGCCGTGGCGGGCCAGGACGATCCGGGTTGCACCATCTCGAGGAGTCACCCTGGCAACCGTAGGCATGGCGGCGCCTATCGGCGATGCGGGGCCGTTGACTGCGCTGACTGCGCTGACTGCGCTGACCGGCCGCACTCGACCGATGACCGGTCCAGCCCGCTGGGATACTTCCGTTGTGGCAGGGACCGTCTATCCGGGGGGTGGGTCGGCCGTCGATGAAGCCGCCCTGTGGACGCTGATGTCTACCGGCCGCTCACCACCGTCGTCTATTGGCCGTCGTCGTGGTGGGCGAAGCTGAAGCAATCGCTCCGTCGTGACGGGCGCAGTCCGATTGGCGCAGATGGCACCGGAGCGGTTCAGCTGCCGTCTCGAAGGTTATCGATTCGTTTGCGCACGAACTCAAGGTGATCGAACACGGCGACGCAGGTGTCCCCGGTGGGTGCCTGGGACAAGAAGCCGACCGATAGCGGAGCCGCTCCCGGGTCGAGGCGGAAAACGCGGATGAACTCCCAGACCTGACCGTCGCTGGAGGAGTGAAAGGCGAAGGCCGCTCCGACCCGGGCCAGCCGGAGGAAAACCACGTCCCGGCCGACGAACCCGCTGTTGCAGTCATCGGAGAAGACGTCGGTCACCACGCTGACGACCATCGGCTCGTGCTGGGGTGAATATTCGTGGCACAGCTTTGCCCAGTGGTTCTCATCGCTCCACACGGCCAGCGCCGCGGCGTCGAAGGTCGTCCGGGTGCCGGCGACCCGCACCCGGGCCGAAAGGGTGAAGTCGCCGGCACCGGGATCGAAGGCGAGCGCGGTGGCGGCCTGCTGCTGCTCAGCGCCGGACGCGGGGTTGGTCCAGTCGACGCCGGCCGCCGCGCGAAGGAGCAGCGATCCGTCGACGGCGTCGATCTCAGCTTCGCCCTCGATGCCCGTCCACGACAGCGGCGGCAGGGTCGCGATGTTCAGAGCCACTTCCGAACCGTATCGGCAGCAGACTTCGCCCGGCCCAGCCGGGGAGGGTTCATCTCGGGTCGCCGTCGGCGGCTCGGAGGACCTTCAGCAGTAGCTGGTTCAGCCGAACGCTTTCCTCTGCCGTGAGTCCGGAATCGCTGAGGTCGTTGGTGGCCAACGCGATGGGCCAGGCCACGTCGAGGGTTCGCCGGCCGTCTTCGGTGATCTGGACCGGGTTGCGCCGACCGCGGGTCCGCGCACCTGCGCGGCGGATCAGGCCTCGACCCTCCAGGTCGTCCAGCAGCGGGGTCATGCTCTGTGGCCGGATGAACACGGCGCGGGCAACCTCGGAGGTGGTCATCTGTGGCACCGTCGCGAGGAAGGCGAGCACCCCGAAGTGAATGGGGTGGAGGTCGTGGTCGGCCAGTCGTGCCGCCATCCGGTTACCGACGAAGCGGGCCGTCCGGAGGAAGTTCCACGCCAGCACGTCGTCGAGTCCCGCGTCGGCTCCGTCAGCTGTGCTCTTTTCCATGGAGTTGCTCCGTCTGATCTGCCTGTTCGACCGTCCAGATACAGAAGGCTACAACTCGGGGTACGGTTACAGGAAGCTGTTAGTCCGGAGAGGAAGAGTATGTCCGACATCACCACCGAGAACGGTTCCGAACACGGGGGAGCCGACCACCAACATGAGCGGCTGTTGATCCTCGGCGCCAACGGGCCGACCGGTCGGCAGACCGTTCAGCAGGCGCTGGATCGTGGCTACGCGGTGGAGGCGGTGACCCGGCATCCGGAGGATTTCCCGATCACCCATGAACGCTTGGAGGTTATCGCCGGGGACGCCACCGACGCTGCGGTGATCGACGCCGCGGTCGCCGCTGCCGACGCGGTGATCTGCACCATCGGTGCCTCCTTCACCTTGCAGCCGGTGGAGGTCTATTCCGTCACCACCCGGCACGTGGTGACGGCCATGAAGCGCCATCGCCTGCGGCGGCTGATCGTGGTCACCTCGGAGGGAGTGGACCCGACCCACCGGCGGGACGGGCTGGCGAACAAGCTGTCCTACACGCTGATGCGCAGGGTGTTCGGTCGAACCGTCTACGACGACATGGTCGCGATGGAGGCACTCATCTGGGGGACCGAGCTGGACTGGACGGTGGTGCGTCCGCCGGGCCTGACCGACGAACCCGGTAAGGGTTATGCGGTCGCCGAGAACTCCATCGACGGCGGTTTCATGGCACGGGAGGATCTCGGAGCCATGCTGCTGGACCAACTCGAGGACGACCGCTTCGTGCGCAAGGTGGCCGCCGTCACCACACCGGGTTTGAGTGTCGGCGCTGTGCAGATGTTTCGCCGCGAAGTGCTGAAACGCTGAGTCCTGCAGGAGCGTGGAGGGTCGGAGTCGTCGAACCGAGAACCGGTCAGAACCCTTCCTCAGAGTCAGGACGGGCCAGCGCTGCTGCGCATTGCCGACTCCGCAGGAGACACTAGTGAACGGCGACCGGCTCCGGCTGGCGGACGGGCCCAGCGTTCGCGTTGGCCAGTGAGAGACCGTGCCCCCGTCGGCGGAACACCGATGCCGACATCACAGCTCCGAAGGCGAACAGGCCGGCGCCCCACCAGTAGGCGGTGGCGTAGCTGTGCACGGCCGCCTCGGCGACCACGGCAGGCGACGCCGGAAGGTGGGCGGCGAGGTAGGCCGTCGCCGAACTCGCGGCCAGGGTGTTCAACAGCGCGGTACCGATCGATCCGCCGACCTGTTGGCTGGTGTTGACCATCGCGGAGGCCACGCCGGCGAACTGGCGATCGACGCCCAGGGTGGCGGTCTGCATCGAGGCGGGCATGATCGAGCCCATCCCGAACCCCAGAATCATCAACGAGGGCAGCACATTCGCCGCATACGTGCTGTTCAGGTCGAGCCGGGTCAGGAACACCATGCCGATCGCCCCGAGCGTCATCCCGAACGGAACCATGATCTTCGGCCCGAAGCGCGGCACGAACAGATTGGTGGAGAGTTGGGCCGCGGTGACCAGCATGGCGATCATCGGCAAGAAGGCGAGTCCGGTCTTGATCGGCAGGTAGTGCAGCGAGGTCTGCAGGTAGTAGGTGACGAACAAGAAGATGCCGAACATTCCCGCCCCGGCGATCAGCACCGAGGTATAGGCGGCCCCTCGGTTGCGGTCGAGCACGATCGCCAACGGCAGCAGCGGATGTGCGGCGCGGCGCTGCCACTGGACGAAGGCCACCAACAGCACCACGGCGGCGGCCAGCATCCCCCAGGTCAGCGGCGAGCTCCACCCGTGGGTCTCGGCGTCGGAGAATCCGTAGACCAAGCCGAACAGAGCAGCCGAGATCAGAATCGTGCCGGGCACGTCCAGCTTCGGCCGCGGACCGGTGCGCTCGGGGGCACTGACGAAGATCACCGCGCCGATCACCGCCACCACCGCGATGACGACGTTGATGTAGAGGTTCCAGCGCCAGCTGAAGTCCTGCGTGAGGAAGCCGCCGAGCAGCAGGCCGACCGCGCCGCCGGCACCGGCGATCGCTCCGAACACCCCGAAGGCCCGGGCCCGCTCCTTCGGCACGGTGAAGGTGGTGGTCAATACGGCCAGCGCGGTCGGGGCCAGCATTGCCCCGAACGCGCCCTGAAGGGCCCGCGCGGCCACCAGCGTGCCGAAGCCCTGTGCGGCGCCGCCGAGAGCCGACGCGACGGCGAAGCCGATCAGGCCGATGATGAAGGTCCGCTTTCGACCGATCAGGTCGGACAGCCGGCCGCCGAGCAGCAGCAGACTGCCGAAGGCCAACGAATAGGCGGTCACCACCCACTGTCGATCACCGTTGGAGAAGCCGAGCTTCGACTGGGCCGACGGTAACGCGATGTTGACCACGGTCGAATCGAGAACCACCATCAGCTGGGCGAGCGCCACGACGCTCAAGGTCCACCAGCGCCGGGACGGAGACACCGGAGTCGGAGCCGCGTGTCGCGGACTGCGTGTCGAAGACTGCGGGGCCGAGGCGTGGGTAGCGGAAACGGGCGAATAAGGAGCCACGACAGCAGCGTATTCGGCGTTTCCGGATTTCGGAGAGCTACAGTCTCGAATTAACTCGGCGGTAACGTGGGCAGTGTCGACAAGGAGGTCAAACCGTGACGAACCTCAGCCTGGCCACAGGAACGGCCTCACAGCCGTCGCCGAAGGCAACTCCCGATGTTGGGCGGGCGCCGGCTGACGCATCACGTCCGGGTCGGAAGCGGGATCATTCCCGAGACCGGCAAATCCTCGACGCTGCCCTCGACGTGCTCGCCGAAACCGGATACGACGGGATGACCATCGAAGCGGTGGCGGCACGCGCCAAGGCCGGGAAGGCGACGCTGTATCGACGCTGGCCGTCCAAGGACGAGCTGGTGATCGAGGCTGTGGCCTGCATGAAAGCCACCGACGTCGACGAGGAACAGCTTCCCGATACCGGCACCCTGCGCGGTGACCTGGTGGCCATGATCCGACCGCAGTCGATCGAGGAGGGGACGAGAAAGCTGAAAGTCATGGCCGGTCTGATCTCGATGCTGTCCCGGAAACCCGAGCTGGCCCAGATGGCACACCAGGCCATCGTCGAACCCCGGGCCGGAGCCAATCGGGTGCTCATCCGACGCGCGATGGACCGCGGCGACATTCCGGCCGACCGCGATGTCGACGCCCTCGCGCTGATCCTTCCGTCGATGTCAGCCTATCGGGTGCTGATGTTGCAACTTCCGGTCGATCGCGACTTTCTGGTGTCGTTGATCGACAACGTCCTGCTGCCCGCCGTCGGCGGGACGCGTTGAGCGTCCCCACGCAGGCGCTCAGCGTGTGATCAACTGATCGCTGGCAAACTTCGCCCTGCCGCTATGCGGTTCCACGCCTTCATCGGCGGGTGCCGTGGCAGGAACACCCCCCCCCGCGAATAAGTCGAGTATCCAGGAGTTCGATGATTTCCCCCCGCGCACGTCGTCGCCCCGGACGACAGCTGATCGCCGCCGCGTTGGTGGCGACGACGGCAGCACTGCTCGCCGGCTGCGGCCAGCCCCAGGTGTCGTCGATCGCCCCGTCCTCACCGACGCCGAGCTCCACGACCGCCGATCCTTCTGCTCAAGGATCGGCCAGCTCGAGTAGCACTCCGGCGGCGAAGCCGTCCCCGAAAACTTCGGCCACGCCGTCCCGCACCGCATCTCCGAAGCCGTCCGCGACCGGGTCGGCAAAACCGTCCCAGGGTGCGACGGGTGCCAAATCTGCCCACTTCGCCTCCGCGGTCACCTTCACTCGGGCGGTCATCGGCCACGATTACGCCGCCGCTGCGAAGCACGCCTCCCCAGGCTCCGCGGCAAGCAGATACGTGCATGCTCGAGCGAGCCTCCGGCAGGCCGAAAGATCCAATGGGGACAAGCTCTCCTCGGCGAAGCCCACCGTCACAGCTGATTCGGGCGCTACGTCCATCCACATCAGCGGCGGCGACGAACCCGGCGACCGCTGGAGCAACTTCGCCTACGATTCGCGCGGCCGGGTCACGGGATGGAGTGAAAAATCGGGGCCCATCGCAAAGGTCACCTGGTCAAAGACCGACAAGGCCTCGGGCCTCGGCCTCACCGCCACCCTCACGTCGGCGTACGCGTCGAACGGGAGCGTGTACGTCGTAATCGGATACAAGGCCAGCGCGCACGTCGGTCTGTACTACGGGGGCAGCTACGCCGTCTCCGGCCACAGCCGGGAATCGACTCGATCGAGCATCGTCGACAGCCTCGCCGCCCACCACTCCGTCTCGGCCTACTACGTGTTCAGGGCCGCCAAGCTCGGCGGAAAGATCACGATCACCGCGACCGCCGCCAGCTATACCCGAACGGCCACACTGATCTTGGATGTCCGCTAGTCCGACGGATGTCGAAGGCGGCCGCCAGCACGATCTCGACCCCGGTCGAGAGCAGGTCAGGGATAGCGACCGTCGGCGTCGTAGTTGCGGCGTCGATTCCGGCTTGCGGCTCGACCGGTGCCGCGCACGAGGTCGTGATCACTGTCGCGCCGTCGGTTGCCCTGTATGACCAAGCTATCGTCACGAATGTATCGGGGCTGGCGGCGAACCAGCAGGCCACACTTGGCTGTGTTCGACCGCATCCGACGGCACCACGTGGACTTCTTCGGCCGCGTTCAGAGCCGACGCGGACGGTTCGTTCTCGACCCGGCAGGCTCCGTCCAGCGGTTCCTACCTCGTGGCGGACACGATGGGACTGACCGAGACGTTGATTCCGGGAAATCGCGAGTCCTCCCTTTCCCACCTCGACCGTGGACGATGACCGAGGCCGTCGAGGTCGCCGGCGCGGTGGTCGCTTCAACTGACGTCACCCGCCGGCTCCCGTCGGATCTGAGCGTCTCGTGGAAGACCAAAACCGTGATCGGATCGGCTGTGCCGGCGCCGGCGGGTGAATCGTCACCTCTGTCCGGGTCCGGTGTCACACTGCTGAGGTGGGTGAGGATCGAGTCCGGACGTGGGTCTCGCCATCAGTGCCGGCGTGACGCGGTCGTCGTGGAGATCACGCCGCGCGATTATCGGCTTCGGGCGTTTATCGGCATCGTCGCCGGTGCTGTGTGGTCGGGGCTGTCGGTCACCCTGTTGGTCGTCCAGGACAAACTGCTCAATCCCTTTCTTCGGGATCGCCGCGCTGGTCTACGAATCTACTGCGCCCGGCGGGCGCGAGCTCAGGTGACGCAGCCGGTGTTGTCGTTCTTCACCGTCGCCGGTGTCGGCTTCGCCCGGCGTGCCGGACTTCGGCCGGCGCCGCTCTACACGATCGCGGTCGGCGGCCACCACCGGATCCCCGATCTGTGTGACCGACTCGCAGACCTCACGACCGCCGAGGTGGTCGACGGCACCCGGGTGTCGCGGCGGGAAGCGGGCCGCAGCACTCGGGAGCGACGGCCGGTTCAGCGTGGATCGGTAGGCCGAGAGCCGTCCGCCGATTCCGCTGCCTCGCCCGCGGTTTCAAGATCCTCATTCGTCAGGCCGGTGAGGATAGATCGGTTGTCCTCCCTGGTCGGGTCGAAGCCGGGCTCGGCGTACTCATCCGAGAGTTTGATCAGGATCCAGTTGCGGTCGTCGCCGCCCATCCGGGTGCGAGTCAGGGCGAATCCGCCCATCAGTTTGGACCCGTCCACGACAAAGCGCAGATGACCGCACTGCAGGGCGGGGCCGGGCGGCTCCGCCGGACGGTAGCGGCCGGCGTCCCAGACGATCTTGGTATGGACCCGACCGTTCCCGGTCTCCGAACGCCCTTCGAGTTCCAGGTGGGTCAGGTCATGATCGGCGACCTGGACGGCCAGCCGCCGGACGCCGGGATCCAACGACGGCCCCTTGGGAACGGCCCAGGATTGGAGGACGCCCTCCACCTCGAGCCGCAGATCGAAGTGCAAGGTGCTGGCATGGTGGCGATTGACCACGAATCTCAGGGGCTCGGTCGCTGTCATGACAACGTCCAGTCTCCTACTTGAGACCTACCCGACCGACCGCGACCCCGGATGACTTCAGCGTCCGAACGCCCAGGCCACCATCCGCGGAAATTCGGCACGCCAGAACGGGTCGCCGTGGTCCCCGTCGCGTTCAGTCATCACGAAGTCTGCCCCGGCACCCCGCAATGAGACGGCCCATCGGGTCGCGTTCTCGCGGAAGAAAGGCTCCTCGGTCCCGGCGACCAGATAGACCCGTGGAACCGGGCTGGACAGACCGCTGGCCGGCGGCCGGTAACCCCCACCGGGTGAGGCGCAGAAAACGGCACCGTAGAGGTCGGGATGGCGGAACCCCAGGGCGAGGGCCAGCTCTGCGCTTGCTGACACGCCGCACACCGCGGTGCGTTCGGGGGGCAACGCGACGCCGAAGCGAGACCGCACCCGGGCGCGGACCTTACTCACCGATCCGCACCATCTCATCCACACTGTCGGTCCGGTGCACGCCGACGACCATGATCGGCGCTACGTCAGCCGATTCGACGTCTGCGCCCCCCGGAGCGATCAGCTGCCGTCGCCGGCGAAGACCACGGTCTCCGGCGGGTCCGGCGGCAGATAGACGGTGACCTGCCGCCCGCCGTCGTAGCCGAGCGTCTCGGTCACGAGCTCTCCGGCCGGCTGATCATCCATGAACGGCGCCTCCTCTTCCTGGCTGGGTGACGGCGCCGGTCGCACTGGTTGGGTGAAGGTGGTCGGCTCCGAGATTGCGCATCGGCCAATCCAACGGGAGGGCGGCGAACCACAGCACATCGCAGCGTTGCCCGTCCCACACGCTGTGGGCCCGCATCGTCCCCTCATAGACGAATCCGGCCCGTCGGGCGACGGCCAACGAGCGTTCGTTTCCGGCGACGACCGTCAAGAAGACTCGTGCTGCTCCCCGCTCGAACAGCCAACGGGTGAGCAAGATGACCGCTGCGGTGGCGTAGCCGTGGCCCCGCGCCGTGGCCGCGATCCAGTAGCCGATCTGGGCGACGTCCTCCCCGGTCCAGTCGTCGACGCCGCAGCAGCCGACCGGCTCGCCGGTTTCGTCCTCGGTGATCACGAACACGACGCCGGAGGGCGTGCCGCCTGATGCGAAGACTCGCCAGCTGTGCGCGAACTGGGCGATCGTCGCCTCGGCGTCGGCACGGGTGGGCGGCGCCATTGCGTGCCCGTGGCGATCGTGGCCGCCGTTGTAGCGGCGGATCGCCGGATCAGCGCTCGCCTCCGCCAGGAACGGTGCGTCTTCTGGAGACCATGGTCGCAGTCTGACCATTCCCCGGGAGACCACCACCATTGAATCGCTGCCGGTGTCGCTCATGGCTGACAAGCCTCTCACTCGGTCGCTGATACCCCACTGCGCCGCCCGAACGAAGGAGAAGACGCTGCGGTGTCGGACAACGGTGTCTAGGGTGGCCTCGATGTTGAACTTTGCGCCGGGTTGCGGTGTCGACGCCGCGGATCGGGTTGGTCGGTGCGAGCGATGACCTGCTCGGGCAGCTGGAACCGTTAGTCCGCGACGGGAAGGCCGATGCCGATCCTGCTCCGTTCGACGACCCCATGTCGTTGTACGAGGACGACCCGGCGGTGCGTGCTGCCAAGTGGCTGCAGGGCATCTGGCGAGGCCGGGGCTCGTTCAGCCCCAGCTCGTGGCGGTTGACCCGGCAGGATTGGCTTCGCCACCGTCGACACGACATTGCGTTGCACGGGATCACCGACCTTCAGAAGGCCCTGCGTTGACCGATTCGGCCGCCGTTCTGGCGAGTGGTGGTATCACCCTTCTCCCTACTGCCCGCGGACCTGCACTCGATCCAAGAAGCGTTGCGCCGTGGTCCGGAAGGTCTGCACATCGGCCTCGGTCAGCGACGCCGAAGCCATCAGCTCGATCTCGATCTCGGTCGGTCGGGCGGCTGACGGCAGCGGCAACCGATGGACCGCGACCCGATAGCGGATGCGGTCTCCCGGCTCGGCTGCAGTGTTTCGACGCAGATCGGCTTCAAGGCGCTCGGTCTGCACACCCGCCACCGTCGTGGGGATGCGGGTGAGGTCTCCGGCCTCACTCAGCACGCTGGCATCCTCCTGTTCGACGGACGCCGTGATGCGACCGCCGGCGGCCGACCATGAGGTAGAAATCCTGTCGTTCGTGTTGTTCTGCTCGGCCGCTGCAGGGACGATCACCGCATAGAGATCAGTGGAGATGAGTTGTTCACCATTGCCTACCTCGGCGTCGGAGAACGGGCTGCCGCACCCGGCCGCGAACAGAACGGCGAGGCCCAGGAGAACTCCTGTCCCTCGGTGGCACCTCTGTCGCGACGGCTTCGTCCCGGCTCCGGTCCGGCCACGAACCGGCAGCCTGCGGGTCATGGGATCCGTGGTCGGCACCGGATGATCATAGGACGGTGCCGGTTCACGACTCGCCGGAAAGCTTCTGTCCAGTAGGAGTCTCCGACCCCCGGCGGCCGCCTGGCCGACCTCATCGATGGCGGCGGAGACAGCAACGTCGTGGCGCCCTACCGAATCCGGAAGATCGCGAGCCTGTGAACGCTGGAACGGATCAGAATTACCTTGCACTTCTCCTGGTCGGCGCCGCCACCGGCGCGGCGCGTAGGCCTCGAGCACAAGCAAGGCGTCCGCGACCTTTCGGCGACACGGCCTGGTCGACGTGCTCCGGGCCACCGGACCCACGGTGGTCGACATCGGTGATGTCGCGCATCCGCTGTCCCACCCGGGTCCCGGGCTACAGGCGGCACTCCATGGCGTAGTTCGGCACGCGATGCCCGTTCACCGTGTTGTCGGGTCGTTCGGCGACGACGCTGAATCCCAGCCGCTCACAGGCCGGTCTCGCGGTTCGGCTGGCGCGGGTGTGGAGGGTGGCCAGGCCGACGGATCTGGCCCCATTCTTGACCGCTTCGATGAGCCGACGCGCGACCCCGCGTCCGCCGAATTCGGGATGAACGAACAGCATGTCGAGCAGTCCGTCGTCCAGAAAGTCGGCGAACCCGACGACCTGGCCTCCCGGCCGTCCTTCGTCGGCGGAGCCGGAGTCACCGAGGACGGCGACGAAGGTGTGAGCAGCGACCCGGCGGGCATCCCAGTTTTCCAGCTCGATGGTTCGAGGGCCTGCCCACGCCTCGATCTGAGCGGGTTCGTAGTCGGCGATCGAGGTCCGGACGACCGCCAGCCAGAAGACGGTGTGCGTTTCTTCGGCGTCCTCTCCAGGACGGTAGGGCCTGATCAACACGCCCAGCCGGTCGGCGATCACCAACGCAGGCTAGCCCGTGGTTTGCTGAGGTGATGGGGACCGCAGGAGATGTGGGGAATCTGCCGGTCGTGACGGTGGGCAAGCAGAAGCTGCAGGGTGGTCGCGCCTGTTGGCGCGCGTACCAGGTCGGCGAGGACGATGACGGTCGATGGTTGTTCACCCCTGCAGGATCGACGTTCCGCTCCAGCGACGGTCAGCATGACAGCCAGTGTGACGTCGAGGGTGGGCTGGAGTCGTTGACCTTGGTGCCTGACCGTCCACGGTTCTGGATGGCGACCTGGCAGATGCCGCAATGCAGCCTGCACATCAGCGTGGAGATCTGCAACTGGATCCGTCGGGACGCTGACGTCCTCTCGTTCCTGGACTGGGAACTGGATCCGTTCCGGCTTCGCTCAGGGGTGGTCGGCGTCGAGGATCTCGACGACTTCGCCGAAGCACGTGTCGGCGGACTCCTGGATGCGGCGGCGACCGAGTCCGCGCTGGGTGCCGCCGCCTGGGTCGAACGATCCCTGCGCCGCCAGACCGCTCCGTTCGACGGTCGCGGCGATCGCCGCCTCGCTGATGCCGTCCAGTGGCAGCTGGCCCCGCTGCGGGAGGTGCCGCACCCGTTCGACCTCTGACCGGTGCAGCCCGCGGACCGCCCACAGACAGCCCATAGGAGACCACCGGATCAGTCGTAGACGACGGCGATTCCTTTTCGACGCAGGTCCGCCAGACCGTCCGTCATGGCCTGGATCTGTTCGGGGGTGTGGCCCGTCCGTCCGCGTACCTCGCCGACGATCCGGACGGGGTCACGGGTCCGGTAGCAGCGGGTCGGGTTGCCGGGGAACTTCGTGCCGGTGACGTCGGGACCATCCTCGGTGGCACCCTTAGGTTCGACTCGATAGATACGACCGGTCCATCGCCCGCGGCCAGTTCTGCGCCCCAGGCCGCGGCGTCCAACGTCGCGGTCGGATGGACGTGGTTCATGATCCGTCCCGGCCTGGAAGTTCGAGACGCGACCGGGAACAAGCAGGTCGCCGGTGACGAGGTCGGCTCTGGTTCCGTGCAACAGGGTTCCGGCCTCGTACACCTCGAACGGTGTCGGTCCGATGTTCTGCTCGCCCTCGTTCAGTGCAGCGTCGGCCGATAGATCAGTTCTTGGCTGCGACCGTCGAGCGTTCTGCTGTCGATCAACTCCAGGTCGAAGTCGGCCGCCCCGTCGAAGATCGGCTCCGTTCCGCTCCGACCGCTGATCACCGGGAAGACCGTGACCTGGACGAAGTCGACCAGACCGGCGGCCATCAGCGCGCGGTTCAACGCCATACTGCCGTGCGAGCGCAGCGGCACCGAGGAGTCCTGCTTGAGTCGGGCCACGACCTCGACACCGTCTCCCGTGGCGAGCGTCGCGTCCGGCCAGTCGAGGGGATCCGTCAGCGTGGTGGACACGATCGTGGCCGGCAGCTGCCTCATCAGCGTCACCCACCCGTCGTGCACCTCGGAATCCTCGGTGCTGGCGGCCAGGATCTCGGCGAACGCCCGGTAGGTGTTGGCGCCGAACACCATCCGCTGTTCCTGTTGGTAGAGGGCCAGCCGGCGCTCCAGCAGTTCGGGTCCCTGCTTTCCCCAATACCCACCCCAATCGCCGGGCGGGCCGTAGGTGCCGAAGCCGTCGAGCGTGCAGAAGGCATCGAAGGTGTAGGTGGCTGGCATGACGTCTCCTCAGCGTAGGACGGTGGTCGCCAAAAGAGACCCGAGTCGTCTCCGGAACTCATCGGTCGCAGGTGAGCCAGCGCGACTGTGATCGATCCCGATCTGTCCGCCTCGGACGGCTTCGGGCTCAGACGTGCTCGGCGGCGGCCTGCTCCACCGGTAGGGCGCTGACGTAGCGCTGGATGAAGGTCGCGAAGCCGGCGACATCGTCGGGTCGGGGTTTACGACATCCAGCTCGACGTCGGCGAAGACCTGGTCGTCCAGGTAGTTGCTGCAGGCTCTGGCCCGGCTCCCGGTCGGCGAGAAGGCGGCCAGCACGGCGATGCCCCAGGCCCCGCCCTCGGCGGCGACGTCGCCGACGGCGACCGGGGTGTCGATGGCGGCGGCGAGGAACCGCTGCGCGACGCCCTTGGTCTTGAACAGGCCGCCGTGGGCGAACATCCGGTCGAGCCGGACGTCTTCGTCCTTTGCAGCACGTCCATCCCGATCCGCAGCGTGGCGAGCGAGGCGAATAGAGCTGGGTCCGGATGAAGTTGGCCAGGTTGAAGCTGCTGTCCGGGGAGCGGACGAACAGCGGCCGGCCCTCCTCCAGTTCGGTGATCGGCTCGCCGGACAGGTAGTTGTACGCCATCAGCCCGCCGCCGTCGGGCGCACCGTCGAGAGCGCGCCGGAACAGGGTCTCGAAGATCGTCGTACTGATCGCGCCGGCGTGCCGAGCGCTTCGGCGAATTCGGCGAACAAGCCCACCCAGGCGTTCAGCTCGCTGGCGCCGTTGTTGCAGTGCACCATCGCGACCAGGTCTCCGGCGGGGGTGGTGACCAGGTCGAGCTCGCGGTGGGCCCGGCTCGAGCGCCTGCTCGAGCACGACCATGGCGAAGATGCTGGTGCCGGCGCTGACGTTGCCGGTCCGCGGGGCGACCGAGTTGGTGGCGACCATGCCCGGTGCCGGCGTCGCCTTCGGGCGGGCAGAGCGGCGACGCCGGCCTGGAGGCGTCCCGGAGGGGTCGAGCCGGCGGCGCGCCCTCCTCGGTGAGCTCGCCGGCGGGCTGACCGGCGAGCAGGATCTCCGGCAGCAGGTCGGCCAGCCGGACCTCGATGCCGGCCTCGGCGGCGAGTTGGTCGAACCGGTCCAGCATGGTCGGGGTCGTAGTCGCTGTCACCGGTGCCGGTGTCGATCGGGAAACATCCCGCTGGCGTCCCCGACCCCGAGCACCTTCTGCCCGGTCAGCTGCCAGTGGACGTAGCCGGCCAGGGTGGTCAGCTGGGCGATCCGACCGACATGATCTTCGCTGGTCCAGGATCGCCTGGTAGAGGTGGGCGACGCTCCAGCGGTGCGGGATGTTGTACCCGAACGCGTCGCTCAGCTGTTCCGCCGCCGGGCCGGTGTTGGTGTTGCGCCAGGTCCGGAACGGCACCAGCAGTTCGTCCGTCGGTGTCGAAGGCCAGATAGCCGTGCATCATCGCGGAGATCCCGAGGGCGCCGATAGTGGTCAGGTCGACCTCGTAGCGCTGCCGGACGTCGTCGGCCAACTCGGCGTAGGCGGCCCGCAGCCCGTCCCAAACCGACTCGAGGGAATAGGTCCACAGCCGGTCGACGAACTGGTTCTCCCAGGAGTGGCTGCCGACGGCCAGTGGTTCGTGGTCGGGGCCGATCAGGACCGCCTTGATCCGGCTCGATCCCAGTTCGATGCCCAGCACCGTCCGGCCCGCACTGATCAGATCGCTGCTCGTCTCCGCCATGACCAAGACCGTAGTAGGTCGCAGTCGGTGGCTTGGGGCCAGGCGATGCTCAGCCCGAGGTCTTGCGGTTGCGCCGCCACAGCGCGGCACTCAGGACGGTGGCGAAACCGCACCAGGCCGGGTAGGGGACCAAGGCGATTCCGGCCGGTCGGCAGGCGGTCCAGGTCCGCCGGGTGAGGTCGACGCTGCTGGCCGCCAGCGCCCCGGCCACGAACACGGCCGGGAACAGCCGGTGGAACCTGAAGAACGTCCAACTCCAGGAGGCGTTCAGGATCAGGTTGAGACCCAGGGCAGTCCGGTAGCGAATCCGCGCGTCCTGGTCGTCGCGCAGCCGGTCGAGCGCGAACGCCGAGGAAACAGCGATGTCGGTGTAGAGAACGGTCCAGACCGGCCCGAAGACCTTGCCGGGCGGTTGGAAACTCGGCTTGTCGAGCTTGCGATACCACCGTGATCGCACGTCCGTGCTGGCCACCGAGCCGAGCGCGGCTGTGGCCGCCGCCCCGGCCGCAGTGCCGAGGACCGTTTTCGGTTCCATGATCAAATTCTCCGCTCGGGGTTGAGGTGGGCGACAAACGCCACCGTCACACTAGGTGCAGCAGACGGCCGAGCCGGCCCAACCGATCAAAGCCACACAGAAGAACGGAATCACCCAGGTCGGCCAGGTCGGCCAGGTCGGCCAGGTCGGCCAGGTCGGCCAGGTCGTCAGGTCGTCAGGTCGTCGCGAGCGGATAATTCCCGACGACGGTCCGGCGTCGACTCCTCGCCTGCGATGATCACCAAGGAGGAGACATGACCCAACGGTTTCCGTACCTACTGGATGGCGCCCAATCGCCCACGATCACATTGGGCGGAGCACGATGAACCTCGGCGATGCGATCACCGTGACGCCGGTCTTCGTCGCCGACCTGCTCGCCGCCGGCAGCCGCATGCCGGTCTACGTCCACGTCATCCACCATCCCGACGCACGGGTGCTGGTCGATACCGGGATGACGCAGCTGCACCCGGCCGTGGCCGACATGGATCCGCGCCTCCGCCCGCTCGATGGCCAGGAGTTCGATCTGGCCGGCGTCGACATCGTCGTGAACACCCACCTTCACTTCGACCACTGCGGCGGCAACGTCCTCTTCGCCGGCAAGCCGATCTTCGTTCAGCGCCGGGAACTCGAGGACGCGCTGAGCGAGCAGGACTACACCATTCCGGAATGGGTGAACGTTCCCGAGCTGCGGTACGTGCCGGTGGACGGCGAGCTCGAACTGTTGCCCGGGGTCCGGCTCGTTCCGGCGCCCGGTCACACCCGGGGCTCCCAGCTGGTCGTCGTGGACACCGGCCCGCGCCCCACCGTCATCTGTGGCGACGTGGCGGTCTCGTTCGCCGAACTCGACGAACCCCGGACCGAGGGCCAACGACGTATCCGCGCGCTCGAGCCTGACCTGGTCTGGCTGGCGCACGAACGCGAGCCGTGGCGATCCGGCCCCGCTCAGGCAGTGGCCGGGCGCGATCGTCGACCTTCCGTACTCAGTCCTTGACGGCGACCAGCATCCCGTCGCCCACCGGAAGCAGACTGCAGGTCAGGCCCTCGTTCTCGGCGACGGCCACCAGGGCCTCCCGGATGGCCTCCGTCCGGTCGTCGGAATTGCCCGGGTCGGCAGTGCAGTTGCGGGCCAGCGCGTTGTCGATGGCCAGAACTCCGCCGTGCCGGAGCAGCCGCACCGCCTGCTCGGCGTATTCGGAGTACTCCAGCTTGTCGGCGTCGACCAGCACCAGGTCGTAGGCGCCGTCGCTCAGCTTCGGCAGTACGGTCAGCGCCGAACCGGCGATCAGCCGGAACCGTTGCGGCTGGATGCCGACCTCCCGGAACGCCCGCCGGGCCGCGTTCTGGTGCTCGGCCTCGACGTCGATGCTGGTCAGGATGCCGTCAGCCTGCATGCCGGCGAACAGGGCCAGGCCGGAGACGCCGGCTCCGGTGCCGACCTCGACGACCGCCCGGGCGTTGATGACCTTGGCCAGGAAGGTCAGCGTGCTGGCCCCACCCCGGCCGACCGGTTGCGCCCCGAAGGAGCGGCCCTCCTCACGCGCTCGGGCGGCGACGTCGCTCTCGGCGACGAAGTCCTCGGCGTAGGCCCACGACTGGGGCGAGGGCGCGGATTCGGGGGAGGTGCCAGCGGTCGCGTTCACGCGCAACACACTAGTGGAGCGGCCTGCTCCGGGGCAGTGTCGGTCGGGCGGGGTCGGTGCGAACGCCCGAGGTGAGCCCGGCGAACGGGTCCGAGCATTTACGATGGCGCCATGTCCCCGAGCAGGGCCGCAGTCCGGCCCCTACCACCGCTGACCACGAGCGCTGCCCGATGAGCCACACGGTCGCGGCCGAGCTGGTGGCCAACGTGCTGAAGGTCGAGGTGGCAGTCGGTGATCGGGTCGCCGCCGACGACGAGGTGGTCATCCTGGAGTCGATGAAGATGGAGATTCCGGTGCTGGCCGAGGTGGCCGGAACGATCGAGGAGATCATCGTCTCCGACGGCGACGTGGTCACCGAGGGCGATCCGCTGGTCCTCATCACCCCGCTCGACCGGTAATCGCGATGCTGTTCCCGGCTGGAGCCCAGGCGCCGATCTACGGACGGCTGCTGTCGGCCATGGTCACCCCGTTCGACGAGACCGGGGGGGTCGACCACGCCGCCGCCGCCGAGCTGGCCCGCCATCTGGTCGACGACGGGGCGCACGACGGTCTGGTGATCAACGGCACCGGCGGTGAATCCCCGACGACGACCGACGCCGAAAAGCGGGCCCTGGTCTCGACCGTGGTCGAAGCGGTCGGCGACCGGGCTTCGGTGATCGCCGGCGTCGGCACCTTCGACACCCGGCACACCATCGACCTGCTGCACGAGGCGACCGCGGCCGGTGCGGACGGCGCCCTGGTCGTCACCCCGTACTACTCCCGTCCGCCGCAGTCGGGTCTGCTGGCGCACTTCACCGCCGTGGCCGAGGCCAGCGAGGTCGGGCTGTTGCTCTACGACATCCCGCACCGGTCCGGGGTGCCGATCGCGACCCCGACGATGCTCGAACTGGCCACGCATCCGCGCATCCTCGGGGTGAAGGACGCCAAGGGCGACCTGGCGGCTTCCTCGGCAGTACTGGCCGAAACCGATCTGCTCTACTACAGCGGCGACGACGCCTTCACCCTCGGGCTGCTCGCGGTCGGCGGGGCCGGCGTGATCGGCACCTCGACCCACTTCTGCGGCGTCGAGATGGCCGAGATGATGCGGGCCTACACCGAAGGCCGGCCGGAGGACGCGATCGCCCTGCATCGGCGGCTGCTGCCGATCTTCACCGGCATCTTCGCGACCCAGGGCTGCATCCTGGTCAAGGCCGGGCTGGAGTTGCGGGGACGCGGCGTCGGTGGGCTCCGGTCCCCGATGCTGCCGGCGACCGACGCCGAACGGGCCGCCCTGCAGGCGTGTCTCACCGCCGCCGGTCTCTGAGCAGGTCTGAGCCGCAAGTCTGAGCCGGAACTCGAAGCCGGCGGACCGCGTTGTCCGGATGAGTACCCAGAGCGGGATGAGTACCCAGAGCGGGATGAGTACCCAGAGCGGGATGAGTACCCAGAGCCGGATGAGTACTGAGAGCGGGATGAGAAAGGACGGCGTGAAGTTCGGGAGTTTGCCAGCGCCATCACAGCGCGCTGACAGTCGGAGTCGCCACACTGAAGGGCCAGGGCAGCACGCCCACCGTCCTTCCCCGGGCGGCCGAGACGAGAGGCAGAGCCGCATGTCGACCTCCTGGCCCATCCGCGCCACCCCGAACGCCCGTACCCAGGCCGTTTCCAGGGTGGCGACCGACGTCGTCCGGGCCGAGAGCGATACCCAGCCGGAGTGGACGCCGCCGACCTGGGACGAGGTCGTCCGCGATCACAGCGCTCGGGTCTACCGGCTCGCCTACCGGCTGACCGGCAACCCGCACGACGCCGAGGACCTGACCCAGGACGTCTTCGTCCGGGTGTTCCGCTCGCTGCACCGTTTCCAGCCGGGGACATTCGAGGGCTGGCTGCACCGGATCACCACCAACCTGTTCCTCGACACGGCGCGACGCAAGCAGAAGATCCGCTTCGACGGTCTGGCCGAGGGGTCGGACGAGCGGTTGCCCAGTGCGTGGCCGACCCCGGGCGATCAGCTGGCCGACGCCGACCTCGATCACGACGTGGCGGCGGCACTCGCCGCGTTGGCCCCGGAGTTCCGGGCGGCGGTGGTGCTGTGCGACATCGAAGGGCTGAGCTACGAAGAGATCGCCAGCGTGCTCGACATCAAGATCGGCACCGTCCGCAGCAGGATCCACCGCGGCCGCTCGCAGTTGCGGACGGCGCTGGCCCATCGCCGACCGTCCGGCGAACACGCCCGCTACTTCGGGGTCGAGGTCGAGCCCGGTCGGCCTGCCGCGGGCCCGAAGCGGCGCCGGCCACCGGCGGTAGCGACGGTGTGATGCCGATCGTTCCTCAGCACCCCCGGGGTCGCCCGGGTTCGTCGGATCGGGGTCGTCGGTGCGCGAAGTTCGACCAGGCTCGGTCTCAGTTCGTCGACGGCTCGATCGACCACGACGCGCGCGAAGCGCTGCTCCGGCATCTGGCCGACTGCACGTCGTGCCGCCACGACATCGACGCGTCTGCGGCGAATTCGAGCACTGTTGCATGGACGGACCGAGCCGTCCCGGAACTCACAACCTTCCAGCCGGCTGCAGGAACGCCTGGTCTCGATCGCCGAGGGCACCGAAGAGGATCCGCTCTGGTCCCGTCCGTTCCGGCGGGTGGAGGCCAAGCCGCTGCCCAGCCGCCGACGACAGGTGCGCCGCCGGGCGGCCGCGGCGGCGACCGCCTTCGGCACGTTGGTGATCGCCGGCGCCGGGGTCGGTTACGTCGCCGCTCCGGCCTCGCTCGCCTCGATCGGCGACCCGACCGAGGGTTTGCGGGCCGAATTCGCCGCCGCTCGCGCCGAGTTGCCGCTGACGTCCGGTCCGGCCACCGCGGTGATGATGGTCGGCGATCGCCTGGGCAGCACCAACGCGGCGCTGGCCGCAGCCACGGCCTCGCCCTCCGGCGTCGGGACCTCTGGCGGTGGAATCGCCACTGATCGTCCCGGAGCCGGCGCGACGTCTGCCGCGGGTAGTTCCGACAGCGTGCTGCGCTACCGACCGGCGGTGTCGACGACCGACCGGACGTTGACCGCCGGACAAGCGGCCACGGCCCTGCGGCTCGGTGAGCGGGCGGGTGCGCGAGTGGCGTACTCCGGCACCGAGGAGGTTGTCCTCAACGACGGTGGGCGGACGACCCGGGCCGACGTTGCTGTCGACTTTGCTCCGGGTCAGGGCAGCGAGGTCTCGGTCAGCGATGCCGTCGGCAGTCAGGTGGGGTCCGGTTCGGTGCCGGCGCCCAGCTCGACCGAGAACGATCTGGCCACCATGCTGGCCGTTCGTTACCGACTCAGTGGGCTGGCCGACGTCGCCGTGCTCGGCCGGCGGGTGAGCGTGGTGGAGGCTCGCCGCTACGGCGATCCGGAGGGCGATCCGCCCAGCGCACGGTGGTGGATCGACCAGCAGACCGGTCTGCTGCTGGGCCGCCAGACCTACGACGCATCCGGCGCGTTGGTGCAGTCGGCCATGCTGACCTCGCTCCGCACCGGCGGTGATCGTTACGTCGCGTTCCCGACGCCGCGGCTGGCTGTGTCGGTGGCCAATGCTGCGCTGACCCCGGCGAGTTCGACCGAACTCAACCGCGCCGGCTGGAACTGCGAGCAGACGGTGGCCGGGCTTCCGTTGACCCAGGTCAACACCGACGTGGCCGCCGATCCAGGGCTGGTTCATCTGGTCTACACCGACGGCGTGTGGACGATCAGCGTGTTCGAGCGCCGCGGCTTGCTTGCCGCAGCGCCGGCCGGATCGGTCCTGGATCCGGGACTGAACGCCTACCTGAACAGCGGCACGCCGCGGACCGCGAGTTGGCAGTCGGGGAACGCGGTGATCACCGTCGTCACCGACGGACCGGCGGCTCTGCTCGCCCAGGCCGTGCACAGCTTGCCCCATGCCGAACACCACGTGCCGACTACGATGGGGCGCGTCCAAGCGGGCTGGTCTCGCGTCGTTTCATCGATGTTCGGATAGTCCATGACCAGCAGCGGAGACAGCCGGGACGACGGGGACGACGTCCGCGGCTCGGGCCGGCCCGAGCCTGGTGATTCCTGGTTCGACGACGTGTTCGGGCGGTCGTCCGGAATCTCCGACCTGCCTCAGACCACCCCCTCGCCGCACACCGACCCGTCGCCCTCGGCCGAGCAGCCTGACTGGTCCCGCCCGGCCGCGCCGGTCGTCGACCCGAACGACTATCCGACCACGGAGTTCGACCCGCCGGACTACTACCCGGATCACGGTGTCGAGCCGACGGCTCCGTTGTTCGCAGTGGGAGCGGTGCCGCCGGCCTACGACAGCCGACCCAGCCATTACCCGGGCCATCCGGGCTATCAGCCCTACCAGCAGAGTTGGACGGCGCCGGGCCAGCCGGTCCAGCCGGTGCCGGCCCCGCCGGTGGCTCCGGCCCGCCGCCGGCGCGGGCCACGGGCGGCCACGGTCGTTCTGGTCGCCGCGCTGACCGCTCTGGTGGTCGGTGGTGCCGCCGGCTACGGCGGCACTCGGTTGGCGGCCTTCGTTCGGTAGGAGCCGGTGCGAAGAGCAGCGCCCCGAGTTCTGCGGCGACACCTGCCGGCTCCTCGACCCCGCTCGCTCCCGGTTCGGGCACCGTCTCCATCGCTCAGCAGGTGTTGCCGAGCACGGTCACGATCCGGGTGACGTCGACGGCGGGCGGAGTCACCAGCGGCGGGACCGGATCGGGGATGATCCTGGACGCCGGCGGTCACATCCTGACCAACAATCACGTGGTCGAGGCGGCCGGTGACGGCGGCCGGCTGCAGGTCGTGCTCGCCGACGGATCGACCGCCATCGGGCGACTGGTCGGTCGGAGCCCGAGCTATGACCTGGCGGTGGTCCAGATCGACGCGGTGCCCAGCTTGGTGCCGGTCAAGATCGGTGATTCCGACCGCACTCGGGTCGGCGAGCCCGCCATGGCCGTCGGATCTCCGCTCGGGCTCGGTGGCACCGTCACCGAGGGGATCATCTCGGCCAAGAACCGTCCGGTCGCGGTGAACGAGTCCAGCGACACCGACGCGCCCTCGGCCTACATCGACGCGCTGCAGACCGATGCGCCGATCAACCCCGGTAACTCCGGCGGTCCGCTGGTCAACTCCGCCGGTCAGGTGATCGGGGTGAATTCGGCCATCCTGACCCTCAGCAGGCACCCAGGACCAGAGCGGCAGCATCGGCCTCGGTTTCGCGATCCCGATCAACCAGGCTCGCAGATCGCCGAGGAACTGATCGCCGACGGCCACGCCACCTATCCGGTGATCGGGGCCAGCGCGGTCGATGCCGGCAGCGACGCCGGCGAGCAGCGACGGTGTGCTGCTGCAGAGCGTGCAATTTGGTCAACCGGCGGCTCAGGCCGGATTGCAGGCCGGCGACGTGGTCGACGGCGATCGACGGCCGGAACGTCAACCCGGCCGAAGAATTGATCGTTGCCATCCGGGCACACCGTCCAGGAGATACGGTGACCTTGAGTTATCAGCGTGGTGGTCTTGCCCAGCAAGCCCGGGTGACGCTGGGATCCAAGGAGGGGTAGGGCCATGTTCGACATCGGAGCACCGGAGCTGTTGGTGCTGGTGGTCTTCGCGGTGATCATCTTCGGACCGGAACGACTGCCGCAGCTCGCCCGTAAGGCCGCCCACGTGCTGCAGTACGTCCGGCAGATGGCCGGCACGGCTCAGGCCCAGTTGCGCAGCGAACTCGGTCCGGGTTTCGAGAACCTCGACTTCAGCGACCTCAACCCGAAGGCGTTCGTCCGCAAGCACCTGCTCGAGGACGTCGACCCGATCGTGGCCGACGTGAAAGAGGACTTCAAGTCGATGAAGGCGCTCGGCAAGGAATCAGCCGACGACTTCACCGAGCAGATCAACTCGGTCAAATCGGTGTCGGCCGGCGGGCCCGGTGACGTGGTCACCAACGGGGTCGGGTCGCACGACCTGATGACGAAGGCGCTGCCGCAGAAGATGCTGGTGCACTGGGATCGGGACGCTACCTAGGTCCCTGGGCTCTCGTTGGGTCGCTGGTTGGGGCGCCGATCGGACGCTGATCACGGGACTCCGCACGAGGGCTGTTGATCTTCGCAGACTCAGATCGCGAGCCTTCAGGTCCGACAACGCCCCGGCCCTTCCGGCGACAGACTGGGTGGCCGGGGGCCGACCTGCGGTCGAATCCGTCAGCAATTGCCCACATCAGTTTGTTCGCGGGTCTTTGCGCGGGGTTCGTGTTCGCGGGTGGGCGTCCTGGTGGTTGCTGCTTCTCGGGTCAGCTGACGCAGAATTCGTTGCCTTCGGGGTCGGCGAGGGTGATCCAGAAGGCGTCGGGTTCGTCGGTGCGGGAGAGGACGGTGGCGCCGAGGGCGAGGAGGGCGGCGACGGTGGATTCGACCACGGATCGAGGTTCGGGTTCGGCCAGGGTGGTGTCGCGGCCGGTGGGGTAGAGGTCGAGGTGGAGGCGGTTCTTGGCTGATTTGGGTTCCGGAACCTGTTGGAACCAGATCGGGGGGCGGAGACCGGCGGGGTCGAAGAGGCGATCGTCGAAGGCGGAGTCCTCGCCCAGACGTTGGCGGTAATAGGCCCACCACGAGGTGTTCGGTGTGGCCGGCGGCGGTGCGGGACCAGCCGAGGGCGGCGGCCCAGAAGTCAGCCAGGCGTTCAGGGTCGCGGCAGTCGACGGTCAGCTGGAAGAACGGCGCCGGTGGGCCGGTCGGGCGGCATATCGGAAGTCTCGCCTCAGCGGCCGATCGGCGCGAGGCCGAGCTGCTTGCCGGCCAGGTTGCGGCCGCGCCTGGCCAGCTGGTCGGCCAGACCGGAGAGTGCCGTGGCGGCGGGGGAGTCCGGGTCTCTCGGCCACGATCGGGACTCCGTCGTCGCCGCCTGCGCGCAGCTTCGGGTCCAGCGGCACCTGGGCCAACAGGGGGACGGGGTAGCCGAGCCGGGTGCTCAGGTTGGCCGCCACCTCTGCGCCGCCACCGCTGCCGAACACGTCGTAGCGGTGGTCGGTGCCGCAGTGCGGGCAGCGCGACCTGCAGATAGGACATGTTCTCGACCACCCCGACGACACGCTGGTTCATCATCGAGGCCATCGTGCCGGCCCGCTCGGCCACCTCGGCCGCCGCCTGCTGCGGGGTGGTGACCACGACGACCTCGGCGTTCGGCAGTTTCTGGCCGAGCGAGATGGCCACGTCGCCGGTGCCGGGCGGCAGGTCGAGCAGCAGGAAGTCCAGGTCGCCCCAGTAGACGTCGGCCAGCATCTGGGTCAGCGCCCGGTCCAGGATCGGCCCGCGCCAGGCGACCACCTGGTCGCGGCGGGGCTTCATCATCCCGATCGAGATCACCTTCAGCCCGTTGGTGGGCACCGGCATGATCATGTCCTCGACCGAGGTCGGACGGGCGTCGCCGATGCCCAGCATGGCCGGGATCGAGTGGCCGTAGATGTCGGCGTCCAGCACCCCGACGCGTGCGGCCCTGGGCGGCCAGCGCCATCGCCAGGTTGACCGTCACCGAAGACTTGCCGACGCCGCCCTTGCCGGAGGCGACAGCGATCACCTGGGTCAGTGAGTCCGGCTTGGCGAACGGGATCTCGCGTTCGGCCTGGCCGCCGGTCAGTTGGCTCGCGCAGTTGGCTGCGCTGCTCGTCGCTCATCACCCCGAGCTCGACCTCGACCGCCGCTGACCCCGGGCACGGCGCTGACCGCGGCGGTGATGTCGCGGCGCAGCGTGTCCTTCAGCGGGCAGCCGGAGATGGTGAGCAGGATCCGCACCCGGACCAGCCCGTCGCGCACCGATCGTCGCACGTCGTCGACCATGCCCAGCTCGGTGATCGGCTTCTTGATCTCGGGGTCGTTGACCCGGCCCAAGCGCCGCCCGGACGGGATCGAGCAGCGGATGGTCGGGTGACGCGAGCCGGGAGAATCATGGCATACCGCCAGCGTAGTCAGCGCCCGCGGTGTGTCCCCGCTCACGACGCGCCACCCGTGCCGGTGGCCGGGCCGTATTCGGTGCCGTGCCGGTCGTCGGCGCTCGTCCTCGTCCAGCTCGGCCAGGATCGATCGCGAGCTCGTTGCGCAGTTCCGAGCGCAGGAAGTCGCGGGTGGCCATCTCGCCGACCGACATCCGCAGGCTGGCGATCTCGCGGGCCAGGAAGTCCATGTCGGCCCGGCTCTGAGCCGACTGCGACCGATCCAGATCCAGTCCGACCCGGTCCCGGGCCTCCTGCCGGTTCTGGGCCAGCAGGATCAGCGGTGCGGCGTAGCTGGCCTGCAGCGACAGCATCAGGGTCAACAAGATGTAGGGGTAGGGGTCCCAGATGCTGCCGAGCAACCCGGTCGAGTTCAGCACCAGCCAGATGATGATGAACGCCGTCATGTAGGCCAGGAACTTGGCCGTCCCCATGAACCGGGCGAACTCTTCGGCGAACTTGCCGAACGCGTCCCGGTCGAGCTTGATCGACGGCAACGCCGATCGGCGCCGCCGACCGGGGGTGTTCAGTCGCTCCGAGCCGGTGTCGGCGGCGTCGCGGTCTCCCGGCCGGAATCCTGTGATGCTCGAGCCATCAGTCACCCCTCTCGTTCGGGTTGCTGGCCTTCGGTTGCCGTCGTTCGGGTTGCTGGCGGCGGCGCTGACGGCGATGTCGAGTCCGGCTTCGGTCTGATCCTCGGGCACGTCGCTCGCGTCGAGCTGGGTGCCGCGCCAGTCCTCGGGCAGCACGTGGTCGAGCACGTCGTCGACGGTGATGGCCCCGATCAGCCGGTTGTCCTTGTCGATCACCGGTGCGTTGACCAGGTTGTAGGTCGCGAAGTAGCGACTGACCGCGTGCAGACTCGCCTGGTCGGCGATCGGTTGCAGGTCGTGGTCGATCAGGCTGGCCACCAGCAGCGACGGAGGTTCTCGCAGCAGCCGCTGGATGTGGACGCCGCCGACCAGCCGGCCGGTCGGGGTCTCCAGCGGCGGCCGGGTGACGTAGACCATCGCCGCCAGCGCCGGCGTCAGCTGCTCCTGGCGCACCAGGGCCAACGCGTCGGCGACCGTGGCGTCCGGGGCGAGGATCACCGGCTCCGGGGTCATCATCCCGCCGGCGGTGAACTCGGCGTAGCTGAGCAACCGCCGGACGTCCTTGGCCTCATCCGGCTCCATCCGGCCGAGCAACTCCTCGGCCATCTCCGGGCTCAGTTCGCCGATCAGGTCGGCGGCGTCGTCGGGATCCATCTCCTCCAGGATGTCGGCGGCGCGCTCGTTGTCCATCGCCTGGATCAGTTGCACCTGCTCGTCCTCGGGCAGCTCTTCCAGTGCGCTGGCCAGCTTCTGGTCGTCCAGCGCCGAGGCCACCTCGGCCCGGCGCTGCGGCGACAGCTCGTGCAGCTCGCGGGCCACGTCGGCCGGCTTCATGTCCTCCATCTGGGCGACCAGCTGATCGGTGGCCTGCCCGAACTCACCGAGCAGCGAGATGATGTCGGACCAGTCGACGACGATCACCTGACCGCGGCGACCGAGCCGACGGGCCGTCCCGCCCTGACGCACCGCCACCTCGGAGAGCTCCCAGTCGCGGCTGCGGACCTGGCTGCATGGCGACATCGAAGATCACCCACTGTCCCGGCTGCGAGCGGCGGGTGACCTGGGCGTCGAACAGGTCGTCGATGACCAGCGTCTCGGAGTCGCGACGCTCGAACCGCCGGGTGTTGAGGATGCCGGAGATCATCACCTGGACCCCGTCGATACTGCGGATCCGCGCCATCGGCATGAAGATCCGGTGCCGGGCGAACAGCTCGACCACCAGACCCTTGACCCGTGGCGCCCGGTTCAGCGTGCGCCGCTGGATGACGACGTCGCGGACCCGTGCCGACCTGGTCACCGGCATCATCGAGGACCGGCAGATCCGCGGATCCTGGAGATGAAGATGGCCTGCGACGCGCTCACGCGTGGAGATTAGCGCGCCGAGGCGGCAAACCGCTGCCGAGCGTCGAGCCGGGCCGGCCGGACAGCACCCGGCCGCCGGAGTCGGTGAGGACTCAGCTCTGCTCGGTCAGCCAGCCGACCCCGTCGGTCAGTCGCTCGGCCTCGGTCGGGCCCCAGGTTCCGGGTCGGTAGGTCAGCGGCTTCGGTGGGTGGTCCACGATCGGTGCCGCCGCCGTCCAGGCGGCCAGCAGGCCGGCGCTGCTGGTGAACAGCGACCGGTCGCCGGTGGTCACGTCGTGCAGCAGGGCGACGTAGGGCGGCAGCGAGTCGGCGTCCCGACCGTGGTCGAGGGCCAGATCGATCCGTTGTTCGACCAGCTCGAGGTCGGGGCCGGGCTTCTTCAGCACCAGCTGGGCCTGGATCGCTCCGCTGCCCTGAGGGAGAGGACCAGGGCCGAGTCCGGGACGTGGGTCATCGGTCCGTCCGGCTTGCGGAACAGCAGCGACACCTGCTGCTTGCTCGCCGCCAGTTGCTTGCCGCTGCGCAGCACGAACGGGACGTCGCGCCAGCGGTCGGTGTCGACCCAGAGCCGGACCGCGGCCAGGGTGTCCATGGTCGAGTCCTCGGCCACCTCGTCGCAGGTCCAGATAGCCCTCGTACTGACCGAACACCACGTCGTCGGCGCTCAGCGGGCGGAAAGCGGCGAGCACGGACTCGCGGGCGTCCTGCAGATTCTCGGCCGCCATGCTGATCGGCGGCTCCATCGCGACCTCGGCGGCGACCTGGAACAGGTGGGTGGCGATCATGTCCTTGAACGCACCGGTCGCGTCGTAGAACCCGGCCCGGTCGGCCACGTCCAGCGTCTCGGGCACGTCGATCTGGACCTGGGAGATGAACTCCTTGCACCAGATCTCGTTGAACATGGCGTTGGCGAACCGCAGCACGTGGATGTTCTGGGTCGCTTCTTTACCCAGGAAGTGGTCGATCCGATAGACCTGGTCTTCCTTCATCACCGACTGGACCAGATCGTCGAGCTCGTGGAAGGACTCCAGCGACGAACCGTAGGGCTTCTCATAGACCACCCGGGCGCTGTCGGGCGATCAGCTTGTGCTCGTCCAGGCCCTCGGTGACCTTGATGAAGGCGACCGGCGGGATGGCCAGATAGTGGATGTAGTGCGCGTCCTGGCCGAGATCCTCGTGCGAGTCGTGCAGCACGTCGAGCAGGCTGCCCGGATCCTCCTTCTCGAAGCCGCCGCCGGCGAAGTAGAGGTGGTCGGCGAAGTCCTTGAACTCGCGTCGGTGTGCTCGGGCCGAATTCGTCCAGCACCTTCTTCACGTGACCGCGGAAGTCCAGGTGGGAGACGTCGCCGCGGCCGTTGCCGATCAGCCGCCAGGTCTCCGGCATCAGGCCGCGGGTGAACAGCTCGAAGAAGGCGGGCAGCACCATCCGTTTGGCCAGGTCGCCGGTGGCGCCGAACAACACGAAGATGGTTGGGGTCTCATTCGGCACGCGAATCGGATCCTTTCGGGCTGGCAACAAGGGTGGAGCGGAGCAGGGTGCGTCGGACCAGCGGTGACGGACACTCCTGAGTCAAGACTCCCACCGCCGACGCCACCCTCACACCCCGGGTCGGGCATCGGTCGGTCCGGCTCCGTTCGGACTGCCTGCTGAAGGCCGGTGGTTAAGCCCCAGCTCGAACGTCTGTGTCAGGACAACTGAAATCCACGCCGAGCAGACCGATGTCGCGCGACGACGATCCCGGGACTGCCGGTCCCGACCCGATTGTCGACCGGCAGGGATCGGCTCTACTGTCGGCGCATGCTTTATACGCCGTCGGTCCTGCGCATTCTGGAAGGCCGTTACCGGTTCGTGAAGGAGCCGGCGTCGAGCGGCCCGGCAGCGCAGCGCGACCCGGCTGTGGCCGAGACCGTCAGCCGCATGCTGGCCGACATCGAAGCCCGTGGACTCGCGGCCGTCCACGACCACGCCCGTCGGCTGGACCATTGGGACGGCCGCGCGATCGAGCTCACGTCGAACGCGATCCGTACCAGCGGCGACCGCCTGCCGGCCGACCTCCGGAAGGCGATCGAGCTGGGCGCCGAGCGGACCCGGGGCTTCGCTTCGGCCCAACGGGCCAAGCTCGCCGATTTCGAGACCGAGGCCGAACCCGGTCTGGTCGCCGGCGTCCGGTACGTCCCGGTGGCACGGGTCGGCGCCTACCTGCCGGCAGGGCGTTTTCCGTTGACGGCAAGCGCGTTCATGACCGTGGGCGTGGCCAAGGTCGCCGGCGTCGACACCGTGATCGCGTGCTCGCCGCCTCAGCCTGGCGGCGGCCCCAACGACGCCGTGCTCTATGCCGCTCACGTCAGCGGCGTGGACCGCGTCTTCGTCCTCGGTGGGGTGCAGGCTCTGGCCGCCATGGCCTTCGGACTGCTGGGGGACCTACCGGTCGACATGCTGGTCGGGGCAGGCAACGCGTTCGTCGCCGAGGCCAAGCGACAGCTGTTCGGCATGGTGGCGATCGATCTGCTGGCCGGGCCGTCCGAGGTGGCCGTCCTCGCCGACGACACCGCCGAGGCCGAGACCGTCGCGGCCGACCTCCTCGGCCAAGCCGAGCACGGGCCCACCTCACCGGCCGCTCTCGTCACCACCAGCCCGGAGCTCGCCACGGCGGTGGCCGCGGCCGTGGAGCGTCGCCTTCGGACTCTGGAGACCGCCGACGTGTGCGGCCCCGCCTGGCACGACTACGGCTCGATCACCGTTGCGGAGTCCAGAGAAGTGGCAATCGCGTTGATGGACGATCTGGCACCCGAGCATCTCGAAGTGATCACCCGCGACGACGACTGGTATCACGCCCGCCTCCGCAACTACGGCTCTCTCTTCCTCGGGAGGTGGAGCACCGTCGCCTATTCGGACAAGGGGATGGCCGGCACCAACCACGTGCTGCCGACCGGCGGTGGCGCCAAGCACAGTGCCGGCCTCTCGGTGGCGCGGTTCGTGAAGGCGCTGACATATCAGCGGGTCACGAGGAGTGCGACCCCGAGCCTGGCCGAGGCGGTGGTGACCATCAGCGACAGCGAAGGCATGGCCGCCCACAGTGCGACGGCCGGTCTACGACTCGCGTCGTTCGACGACCGCTGAGCTGGTCGATCGCTGATATTGCTGCTCTTTCATCCGAGGTCGGCATGCCTTACCTTTTCCATGCCCGTCGGGGGCCAGTGGGCGGCCACGATCACGATTTGATGACCCCCGGCAGGAGCCCACATGTCGCGACGCCCGCGCGCCCGTCTCGCACCTCTCTTCCCACCGGTCGGAGGACTGCCATCGTGTCGGCCGTCTCGGTCGGCGCCGTCCTCGCTGCCGGCGCCTCGATGCCCACCGCGGCGGCTGCACCCAGCCCCCGGGCCGTGGCGACCAGTGCGGCGGCGGTGAACGATCCGGCCCTGGTCACCAAGCTCAATTCGGTGCTGGCGGACTCCCGGGTCCGCAACGCCAGTTCGGCGACCGCAGTGATGGACGTCGCGAGCGGGTCTCAGCTCTACTCCCGCAACGGCACCTCGGGGCTGACACCGGCCTCGAACACCAAGCTGTTCACCGCCGCCGCCGCGATGGCCACCCTCGGGCCGAACTATCGATACAAGACCGAGGTGATCCACCGCGCGCCGCTGAAGAACGGCACGGTCAGCGGTAACCTGTACCTGAAGGGCTACGGCGATCCGACCTCGATGCAGTCCGACTACGCCTCGCTGGCCCGTCAGGTCCGGGCGGCCGGAATCCGCACGGTGACCGGCAAACTCGCCGTCGACACCAGCTATTTCGACTCCCAGACCTATAGCCCCAACTGGTCCACCGGCTACGCCGATGACTATTACGCCGCACAGATCCGGCCTCTGACCATCGCGCCCAACACCGACTACGACGCCGGCACGATCTACGTGTACTACAAGCCAGGCGCGAAGGGAAAGCGGCCACGATCACCACCATCCCGGCGGCGGCGGCGAAGGCGATCACCATCCAGAACACGACCACCACCGGTTCGGCGGCGACCAACGTCTCGGTGTCCCGGGCCTATGGCAGCTGGACGATCATCGTTCGCGGCGCGGTGAAGACCGGAACCACGGGCGGGTCGGTCCAGGTCAGCGTCAACCATCCCGAACTGGTCGCGGCCGCGGTGTTCCGCAGCGAACTGGCCAAAGCCGGCGTCCGGTTGATCGGCCCGACGACCTCGATGGAGATCCCGGCGAAATGGCACAAGCGCGCCGCGGTCGATTATTCGATGCCGCTGTCCCAGCTGCTGGTCCCGTTCTTGAAGCTGTAGCAACAACATGCACGCCGAGACGCTGACCAAGACGATGGGGGCGGTGGTCAGCCACTCCGGGAGCTGGACGCCGGACTGGCCGTCACCCGGTCCTATCTGACCTCGCTCGGGGTACCGATGACCGGCGTGCGGATGGTCGACGGATCCGGCCTGACCCGGGCGAACAACCGATCACCCCGCTGGCCATGGTCACGCTGCTGACCAAGGTCCGCCGGGCGAGCTGGTTCCACACCTACTACGCCGCGCTGCCGGTGGCGGCCGATCGCGTCGGATGGTCGGCGGAACGATGGGCTACCGGCTGGTCGGTACCCCGGCCGCGCTGAACGCGCACGCCAAGACCGGCAGCCTGACCGGGGTCACCGCGTTCAGCGGCTACGTGACCGGGATGAACGGACGGCTCTACGCGTTCTCCATGATCAGCAACTACGGACACGTCAGTCCGCGTCCGGTGGAGAACACCCTGGTCGCGACGCTGGCCGGCTGGAAATAATCTCCGCCGACCGGGGCGCCTCTGCGCTGCGGTCGGGAAGGGCGCCGACCCGGTAACGTTGTGCTCGCATCTGGAGCTCACCCGAGTTCAGCCCACCGGATTCAGCACCCGGTTTCAGGAGGAGAGCATGTCCCTGCCGCAGCAGCAGCCGAGTTCGATGTTCGAGCTGAAGTTCCCGCATTCGGTCGGGATCTACCAGACCTACGCCGATGCGCAGAAGGCCGTGGACTATCTGTCGGACAACAAGTTCGCGGTGCAGAACCTGGCCATCGTCGGCACCGACCTCAAGTCGGTCGAGCGGGTGCTCGGCCGGAAGAGCTGGCGGACGGTGATCGCCCAGGGTGTCCAGTCCGGCATCACCATGGGTCTGCTGGTCGGGCTGGTGTTCACTCATCTTCACCCCGACCCACAGCATCCTCGCGCTGATCCTGGTCTCTCTGGTGATCGGTCTGGTGCTCGGCATCGGCGGCAACGCGATCATGTACGCCCTCAGCGGCGGCCGCCGCGACTTCACCTCGGTGACCCAGACCGTGGCCACCAAGTACGAGGTGCTGTGCGAGCACAACATGGCCAACGAGGCCCGGAGATGCTGCAGCAGATGCCCGGAGCCCGCGCAGATCTGTTCAACTGAAGGCTGACGCTAGAGCCACTTGTTGCGTTTGAAGCCGATGTAGAGGCCGATCATGACGGCGACCATGACGCCGAGGGCGATGAAGTAGCCGTACTTGCAGTTGGGTGTCGGGCATGTTCGTGAAGTTCATCCCCCAGACGCCGGCCAGGAACGTCGGGACGGCCACGATCGCCACCCAGGCAGAGATCCGCCGCATGTCGACGTTGTCGGCGACCGAGGCCCGGGCCAGCCCGGCGGTGAGGATGGAGGACAGCACCTCGTCGAAGGAGGCCACCGCTTCGGCCGCCTCCGTGTGGTGGTCGGACAATTCGCGGAAGTAGGCCCGGGACTCGTGCGGGATCATCGAGTAGTCCCGGGTGGCCAGTCGCTGCAGCGGCTGCGGCAACGGCACCACCGCGCGCTTGAACTCGATCAACTCGCGCTTGAGCTGATAGACCCGCTCGACCTCGTGCTCGCCCTGCTTGGAGAAGACCAGCGTCTCGACCTGATCGATGTCTTCTTCGAAGTCTCGGGTGACGTCCATGTAGTCGTCGATGATCTTGTCCAGGATCGCGTACAACACGGTGGAGGGGCCCTGGGCCAGCCGCTCGGGATCGGCCTCCATCTTGTGCCGCAGTTCGCTCAGTTGGGCGTGCTCGCCCTTGCGGACGGTGATCACGAAGTGCTTGCTCAAGAACACCATCACCTGGCCGGTGCGCGACCACCTCCGAGGTGTCGGTGAGTTCCTCGTGGTCGACGTAGGCGATGGTCGAGACGACCATGAACAGGTCGTCGCCGAACATCTCCAGCTTCGATCGGGTGTGGCCCTCGACGGCGTCCTCGATCGCCAGCGGATGCAGGTCGAACTGCGGGGCCAGGGCCTGCAGGTCGTCATCGGTCGGGTCCTTCAGTCCGAGCCAGACGAATCCCTCCCCGGCGCTGGCCTGCCGGGCCGCGCTGGTCAGATCGATGGTCGGCTGCCGGACTCCGTCGACGTACCAGCCCCAGGCCACGACCGAATCGGGTCGCCGCCTGAGCCGGGCCGAGCTTCGCCGGCCGGGAGAGCGGATTGCGGCCGAGCACACTGAGCGAGGACAGATAGCGTTCCTGCGCCGACCTCGCGATGTTCTTGCCCACCGGATTCGCCATCGCCTCACTCCTTCGTTCGGTCTCTGCTCGTGGTCAGGCGTGCTCGGCCGCCCAGATCTGGGCCATCCACGACTCGATGTCGTCGGGTCGGCGCGGCAACATCGCGGACAGGTTCTCGTTGCCGTCGGCGGTGATCAGGACGTCGTCTTCGATCCGGACGCCGATACCCCGGAACCTCTCGGGCACCAGGAGATCATCGGCCTTGAAGTAGAGCCCAGGCTCTACCGTGATGACCATACCCGGCGCCAGGGTGCCCTGTCGGTAGTTCTCCAGCCCGGGCCTGAGCGCAGTCGTGGACGTCCAGGCCGAGGTGGTGGGAGGTGCCGTGCACCATCCAGCGTCGGTGCTGGCCACCCTCCTCGCTCAGCGACTCCTCGGCGCTGACCGGCAGGATGCCCCATCCTTCGAGATGCCGCGCGATCACGGCGATCGCGGCCTTGTGCACGTCGGCTGAACGTCGACCCCGGCCCGGGCGGCGGCGATGCCCGCGTCCTGTGCTTCCAGCACGGCCTCGTAGACCTCGCGTTGAGCCTCGGAGAAGTGGCCGCCGACCGGCATCGTCCGGGTCACGTCGGCGGTGTAGAGGGTGTCGAGTTCGACACCGGCGTCCATCAACATCAGGTCGTCGGCGGACAGGTCGCCGTCGTTGCCGATCCAGTGCAGGGTGCAGGCGTGCTCGCCGGAAGCGGCGATGGTGTCGTAGCCGATCGCGTTGCCGACGTGCCGGGCGTGCAGACCGAAGATGCCTTCCACCCAGCGCTCTCCGCGGCCCCGGCGGACCGCCTCGGGCAGCTCGGCGACCACGGCCGCGAACGCGTCGGCGGTCTGGCGGCAAGCCTCGCGCATCTGCTCGGCCTCGAACTCGTCTTTGCGAAGTCGCAGCTCACTCAGGGCTACCGTCAGCTCCTTGTCGGCCTCGCAGTGCTCGCCTCCTGCTCGTGGTCCTTCGAGACCGGCGCGGATCTCGGCGATCATCTCGTCCACCTGCGGGTCGGCGCCGGCGACCAGCCGGATCCGGGTGCTGTCGGCGTTCTTGGCCAGCGCCTCGCGCAGGTCGTCGATCGAGGCGCAGGTGAGGCCGGTCAGCGCGCTCATCTCGTCCAGCGACTCCCGTTTGCCCACCCACATCTCGCCGTAGCGAGGGTCGGCGTAGAACTCGTGGGCGTCCCGCGGCGCCCGCGGTTTGAAGTAGAGCGTCGCCTCATGCCCGGTGTCGCCGGGTTCGAGCACCAGCACGGCGTCCGGTTCGCGGTCGGTGCCGAGACCGGTCAGGTGGGCGAACGCCGAGTGCGGCCGGTAGCGGTAGTCGGTGTCGTTGGAGCGCACCTTCAGCCCGCCGGCGGGGAACGACCAGGCGGTCGTCGGGGAACTGGGCGGCGATGGCTTCGCGGCGGGCCGGCGCGTGGTCGGCGGCGGGCAACCGGGTGGGCAGTTCGGCGCTGTGCGGGGCCCAGTCCTGCCCGATGAAGGCCCGGAAAGCCTCGGAGAACGGCGTCTGCCGGTTCGGCAGATCCGGCTGCTTCTCTGCTGCTCATAGGTTCTTTCTACACCTCGTGCCGGTGCCGGGGCGGGTGCTCGTCGGACGGTCGCAACGCGGGCACCGGGATCGGGTCACGAACCACTCCTCTGGGCCCGCCCCCTAGGGTGAACCCATGTTCGCCACCGCTGCCCGGCTGAGTGCCGCGACCGCACCGGACCGGTTGGAGAGACTCGGGTTCCGGCCCGACGATGCGCCGACGTCGGGCGGTTGGTCGAGCGGGTGATGACCAGCGACACCGACCTGCGCCGGGTCGCCGTGCTGGCCGACCGGCTGATCGCCCAGATCGGCTGGTTCGCCGAGCCGCCGGAGGCGTCTGTTCGACCACGATCTGGCCCGGGACGACCACCTCGGGGCCGGCGCCTTCCCGATGCTGGCCCTGCTGCTGACCGCGGAGGACGTGGTCGACTTCCACCACAGCCGGCGGATCCCCGAAGAGACCTCCTGGCAGACCCTGTCCGACCTCGGCCAGCAGGTGTGGGTGCATCGCAAGACCTACGGGTCGTTCGGTATCCACACCCAGGGGTGGCTCACCATCGCCTGGTCGGGCGCGCTCTACTGGCTCGGTCGGCTGCAGTTCAACCTGCTCGGCCGGCCGGACGGGGCCGACTGGCTGCTCTCCACCCACATCCCCGAGACGGGACCGCTGCTCCCCGAATCGGTCGACGACTCGTTTGCCCGTGCGACCGCCTTCTTCGCCGAGCACTTCGGCGACTACGAGATCGGCCAGTTCCACTGCGAGTCGTGGCTGCTGGATCCGCAACTCACCGAGGCGGTCGGATCGGACTCGAACATGGGACGGTTCCAGCAACGGTGGCGGCTCGAGCCGCCACCGCGGGACGGAGACGGCGACGCGTTGTTCTTCACCTTCCGCAAGCGCGGCCCGGTCGACCTGGAGGCGTTGCCGCAGGACACCACCCTGCAGCGGGCCATCGTCGCCAAGCTCCGCTCCGGTGGTCAGTGGAAGGTCTGGGACGGCTACCGGGATCTCGGAGGCGCGGCATGACCGATCTGTTCGTGGTCCGGCACGGCGAGACCGAATGGAGCAAGAACGGCCGGCACACCTCGGTCACCGATCTGCCGTTGACCAACGACGGCGAGGCGGAGGCGAAGAAGCTGCTCGGCCACCTCGATCCGGCCTCGTTCGGACTGATCCTGAGTTCGCCGCGTCAGCGGGCCCGGAAGACCGCCGAAATCGCCGGCTTCGTCGGCCAGTACGAACCGGAGATCACCGACGACCTGGCGGAGTGGTGGTACGGCGACTACGAGGGCCTGACCAGCGATCAGATCCACGAGACCAATCCGGGTTGGACGATCTGGATCGGCGGTGGACCGGGCGGCGAGTCACCCGATCAGGTCCGGCTCCGGCTGGCCAGACTGATCGAGCGAATCCGGAGCTCCGGAGCCGAGCAGGCCATCTGCTTCGCCCACGGCCACATCCTGCGGGCGCTGATGCTGGTCTGGATCGAGCTCGACCTCGGCGTCGGCGAAAGCTTCCCGCTCGGCACCGGCACGGTCTCGGTGCTCGGGGACGTCAAGAACGGTGTGCCCGCCCTCGAGCGGTGGAACAGCCGGCCTTAATCCGGTCTGCCGACCACGGCTTCACGCCACGGTCGAACGGCCGGTCAGTGGCCGGCCGCCAGGTATTCGGCCTGCTCGCCCTCGGCCACCTCGCCGGCGTCCCGGAGACGACGGCGTCCGACAAACATCAACGCTGCCGCCAGAGCGGTACCGCCGACCATCACCGCGGCCATCGGCACCGGGGTGCCGTCGGCCAGGGCGCCGACCAGCGGTGCACTGATCCCGCTGATCAGGAACTGGGTCGCGCCGAGCATGGCGGCCGCGGTACCGGCGGCCTCACCGTGCCGGGTCAAAGCGATGGCCGGGGCGTTCGGGAAAGTCAGCCCGGCGCTGGCGATGGTCAGCCAGAGCGGAACCATGAAGCCGATCAGGCCGCCGAAGCCGGTGACCGTGGTGCCGAGCAACAGCAGCGCGCTGATCAGACCGGCCAGGACACCGAACCTCAGCACGCCGATCGGGGTGAAGCGCTGGATCAGGATCGGGATTGAGCTGGGTGGCGATGATCAGCCCGACGGCGGTGACGCTGAAGGCCAACCCGTACTGCTGCGGCGACAACCGGAAGAATTCCTGCAGGACGAAGGACGAGCCGCCGATGTAGGCGAACAGAGCCGAGAACATCAGACCGGCCACCGCGACCATAATCAGGTAGGTCGGATCCCGGAACAGGCGGCCGTAGCCGGCCAGCGAACTCTTGATCCGGGCCGGTGCCCGGCGGGCCGGCGGCAGTGTCTCCGGCAGCGCGACGGCAGCGAGCACGATCAGCAGCGCCGCCACGGCCGCGAGGAAGACGAAGATGCCGCGCCACGAGGTGAGCCTCAGCAACGCACTGCCCAGCGACGGCGCCAGAATCGGCGAGATCCCCATCACCAGGATCAGCCGGGACAACAGCTTGGCCGCGCGGACGCCGCTGAACAGGTCTCGGACCATCGCCATCGCCACCACCGACACGGCGGCACCGGCCAGACCTTGCAGCACCCGAGACAGCGGTCAGCAATTCGATGGTCGGAGCGAAGGCGCACAGCACCGACATCAGCCCGTGCGCGACCAGGCCGATCAACAGCGGCTTGCGTCGGCCGAACGCGTCGGACAGCGGACCCACGATCAGTTGACCGACGCCCAGACCGGCCAGCAGACCGGTGATCGTCAACTGGGCCTGGGTGTCGGTGGCCGAAAGATCCTGGGTCAGGGTCGGCAGCGCCGGCAGGTAGGTGTCGATGGTCAAGGCGCCGATGGCGACCAGGGCGCCGAGCACCAGCACCAGTTGCAGATAGCGGCGGCCGACGAAGCGATCGCCGGGCATGCCCGGCTCCGCCGAAGGGGAGTCGGTGCGGGGGGTCCGAGTGGTTACCGGCGCCTGGTCGATCCTGGGCGCCTGGTCGATGCTGGTCATGATGATCTTCCGTCGTGGTCTGCGTCGTAGCGTGGTGTTGCTCATCGGTCACGCCGTCGTGATCACGAATTCCGATCTACCTGGTCATCGGCCGCCTGAGCGGCGGGACTGGTCCAGACCTGGGCTTGAACCCTCATTCTTCACGGATCATTCCCGGGCTGCCAAACGAGTTCGGTGAACTTTTCGGAGACATCACCTCGGCCGCCCGGGACCGGGATGCGAACCGGCTGGTGATCAGCGCTCGGGGACGACTGCGGGACGGACTCGTCGTTCGACGATTCGTGTCTCACCACCACGCGAAGGACGCGAGTTGCCACGGTGGACAGCCGAAGGGTTGCGGATCGTCGCCGGCCGGGACGAGCAGAGGTCCGCGGGCCGGGGAGTGGGAGCGCGAGCTCATCGCGTTCCCAGCCCGTTCCGGCCACTAAGGTGAGGGCGAGCCGGGCGACGCTGGCGCCGCACGGTCCCGAAGCAGGAGGATGCACCATCAAAGTCGATCATCACGCGCAGCTGGAATTGTTGGATCTGCAGGCCGTCGACAGCGCACTGGCCCGGCTGGCCCACCGCCGCAAGACGTTGCCCGAGCACGCCGAACTGGCCGAGCTGGACTCCCAGTACGCCCGCGTCTCTTCCGATCTCGTCGCCGCCCAGGTCGGCGTCACCGATCTGGAGATCGAGCAGAGCAAGGCCGAGGCCGATCTCGTCCCGGTCCGGGAACGGCTGGCGCGCAACCAGAAGCGGATCGCCGACGGGACGATCGCCGACCCGAAGGCCTTGGGCGGTCTGGTCGACGAGGTCGAGCACCTGAAGAAGCGGATCTCCGACCTGGAGGACAGCGAACTCGAGGTGATGCAACAGGTCGAGGACGCCATGTCGACCCGCGACCGGCTGCAGGCGGCCGTCACCGAGCTGACCGGGCGCCGCCAGGCGGTGGCCGCCCGACGGGACGAACAGACCACGGTCATCGACGCCGAGGCGCGTGAGCATCAGAGCGAGCGTGCCGAACGCGCTGCGGCGCTGCCGCCGCCTTGCTCGCCGCCTACGACAAGCTGCGTGCCTCGCACAGCGGCGTCGGAGCCGCCGAACTCAGAGCACGTCGTTGCACCGGTTGCCAACTCGAAGTGAACGCCGCCGATCTGCGCAGCTTCGCCGCCGCACCGGAGGACGAGGTGTTGCGCTGCGAGGAGTGCGGCCGGATCCTGGTCCGGACGCCCAATTCGGGTATCTGACCACCGGGCTCGACGTCCCTGGCCAGACGTCGATCGCAAAGCGGGTGGACGGGCGGTCCAGCTAGTAGGCTCAGAGACCTTCCCCAGCGCACAAGGAGGCGCGCGATGCCGGTTCGTACGGTCACGTTGGGCGCACGAGGTCCCGCCCAGATTTCACCGACCGACTGCAGGCGTTGCGCAGCAATTGGCCATCCCCGCCGAGTTCCCGACCGAGGTCCAACGGGCCGCCGAAGAGGCGATCGAGTCGCCCCGGCTGCCGCAACTGGACCGCACCGACCTGGCGCTGGTCACCATCGATCCTGCAGGGATCGCGCGATCTCGACCAGGCCGTCCACATCCGCCGTGATGATCATGACTTCGTCGTCAGCTACGCGATCGCCGACGTCGGCGCGTTCGTCGAGCCGGGCATGCCCTCGACCTCGAGTCGCACCGCCGTGGGCTGACCCTCTACGCGCCGGACGAACGCACGTTGCTCTACCCGAGCACCATGTCCGAGGGCGGCGCCAGTCTGCTGCCCGAACCAGACCCGACCCGCGCTGCTGTGGACGATCCGACTGACCGACCGCGGTCGGATGCGTTCGGCCGACGTGGTCCGGGCCATGGTGCTGCAGTCGGGCCCAGCTCACCTACCGGCAGGCCCAGGACGCGATCGACGCCGAGCACTCCGCTGATCAGCGAGCCGTCAGGCGGCGCCCTCGAACGCGAGTCTTGGCGGTCCGGAGGCGCTGCAGACCCTGCGACTGCTGAAGACCGTCGGTCGGCTGCGCGAGCAGCGCGAACGGCAGCGGGGCGGGGTCAGCCTCGAATCTGCCCGAGCAGGAAGTGAGTCCTCGGACCCGACGGATGGCGGCTCGACTTCCGGGCGCCGCTGCCGGTCGAGGGCTGGAACGCCCAGATCTCGTTGCTCACGGGGATGGCCGCCGCCCACATCCAGCTCTACGGACAGGTGGGCATCCTGCGCACGCTGCCGCCCGCCGACCACAACGCGATCCGCCGAGCTGCACCAGACCGCCAAGGCACTCGGGCTGCACTGGCGCTCCGAGCTGGACTATCCGGAGTTCGTCCGCTAGCTCGATCCGTCCCGCCCGGCCGAGGCCGCGATGCTGACCGCCTGCACCCGGCTGTTCCGGGGTGCCGGCTACAAGGCGTTCAGCGGCGGCGTCCCGGAGCAGGCCGAGCACGCCGCACTGGCCATCGAGTACGCCCACACCACCGCCCCGCTGCGCCGGTTGGTGGACCGCTACGTCGGCGAGATCTGCGTCGCGCTGTGTGCCGACCGGTCGGTGCCGGACTGGGTGATCACGGCCCTGGACAAGCTGCCGGCGGAGATGGCCGCCGCGGAGCGGCGGCAGAAACGCTACGAGCGGGCGCTGCTCGATCTGGCCGAGGTCTTCGTGTTGGCCGACCAGGTCGGTGACGTCTTCGACGGCACGGTGATCGAGGTCGAAGAATCCCGCCGCCGCGGCACGGTGATGATCAAGGAACCGGCGGTCGAGGCCAAGATCATCGGTGATCATCTGCCGCTCGGGCACGACGTCGAGGCCAAGCTCATCTCGGCCGAGGCGGATCAGGGCTCGGTGGCCTTCCAGCTCGTCTGAGCCCCTCGGCCTGCGCCCCGGAACGCCTCCCGAATGCACCCGGAATGCACCCGGAATGCACACGGAATCCAGCCGGAGCGTGCTCGTCACCGGAGCGGGTGGAAGCTGCAACCCGGTCGAAACACGGTCGCAATACTGCTACCGTATTTTCGTCTTGTGATCAAGGTCGCCCGGCCGATGACGCGCGCCCGGATTCCGGGTGGCCCGCGTCCAGGATTGGAGGGGCGCGCCATGATCGACTACGTCGACCCGTTCATCGGCACCGACGCGACCGACCTGCCCCGTCCGCAGGGTCTGGCGGCCAGTTGGTGGTGGCCGAAGCCGCAGGTCGGCAACACCCATCCCGGGGCTACGGCGCCGTTCGGTATGGTCTCGGCCTGCGCCTACTCCGGGGCCTATCCGACCGGTTACGGCCTCTATCACCTCAGCACCGAGGGCGTCCCGCAGCGGCTCTACGACCGCCAGGTCGCCTCCGGGTTCACCCACTTCCAGCAGTCCGGCACCGGCGCGATCCGCAAGTACTACAACTATTTCCGGGTCACCCCGATGCTCGACCCGCTGGACGCGCCTCGGCGCCCAGTGGGAGCTCGTCCGACGAGCAGGCCGAGCCGGGCTGGTACGCCGCCACCCTCGAGTCAGCGGAATCCGGGCCGAGCTGACCGTCGGGCCGAAGAGCGCGGTGCACCGCTACACCTTCCCCGCCCATCGCGACGCCCGGCTGGTGATCGACTTCTCGCTCGGCGGGCTGGCCATCCCGCACGGCGCCACGGTGCCGTTGCGCGCCCACCTGCAGACGGTCGCGCCCGGCGTCGCCCAGGGTGAGGTGGTGGTCGAGGGCACACCGTTGGCCGTGCACGTCGAGTGCGACACCGACTGGCGACAGTTGCTCTGGTACGACAAGCGACTGATGCCCGGCGGCACCCGGCTCGACTTCGACTACATCCGACCGACCACGCTGCGTCCGTTCGGCCTGATGTGGCGCGGCCCGAGCGAGGCCGGCCAGGTGGTGGAGCTGCGGTTCGGGTTTTCGCTCCGCGGCGTCGAACAGGCGCGGGAGAACCTCTATCGCGACTGTGGCGCCGGTCCGGCCGGCTTCGACCGCCGGCGGGCCGCCACCCGCGACGCCTGGCAGTGATCAGCTGGGCGCGATCACCGTCGACAGCGCCGTCCGCCGAGCGCAGGACGGTCTACGCGACCGCGCTCTACCACTCGTTGATCAAGCCCTGCCTGGCGCCGGCCGAGAGCCCGCAGTGGTCGATGGACACGCCGTACGCCTTCGACATCTGCACGATGTGGGACATCTATCGCACCCAGCTGCCTTTGCTCAGCACGCTTTACCCCGATCGCGCGGTCGAGCTGGCCAACGCGCTGCTGCACATCTGCGAGGAGGAGGGCAATCTGCCGATCGGCTATCGGATGGCCAAGGGCGCCGACCGGTTCTCCCGGCAGGCCAGCGCCCTGGCCCACACGTTCTTCGCCGACCTGTGCTCAGCTCGGGGTGAAGGGGCTGGACTGGGAGTGGGCGTTGGTCCACCTGGATGCCGATCTGCGCCGCCAGTACGGCGAGGACTTCCTGCTGCGTGGCGTCGCGCACCCGATCAGTCACACCCTCGATCTGGCCTTCGCCTACCGCTGCTCGGCGGTGATCGCCCGCAAGCTGCGCGACCAGCCGCTCGCCGCCCAGTTCGAGACGCTGGCGCAGCGCTGGGTGAACGCCTACGACCCCGCCACCGGGCTGCTGCAAGGACTCCGACTTCTACGAGGGCGGCAAATGGAACTATTCGTTCCGGCTGATGCACGACATGCGGCACCGGATCGCGTTGGCCGGCGGTGACGAGGCGTTCGTGGCCATGCTGGATCAGTTCTTCGGCTACGGCGCCGAGCCGGTCGTCCAGCCCGGGGTCGCGCCCGACCGTGACCGAGATGGGCCGCGGGTATGCCCTCAACCGGTTCGAAGGCCTCAACAACGAGCCCGACATGGAAGCGCCGTGGGCCTACCACTACGCGGGTCGGCCGGACCGCACCGCCGAGGTGGTGCACGCCGCCGTCCACAACCAGTTCGGCATCGGCCGCGGTGGGCTGCCCGGCAACGACGACTCCGGCGGGCTGAGCGCCTGGTACGTCTGGGCCGCGCTCGGTCTGTTCCCGGTGGCCGGGCAGAGCCTCTTCTTGATCAACGCGCCGTCCTTCCGGGCCGCCGAGCTCGCCGTGCCCGGTGGCACCTTCGCGATCGAGACCGACGGCTTCGTCGAGCCCGAAGCCGGGTGGACCGGTGCAGTACGTCCAGTCGGTGCGGCTGAACGGCAAGCCGCTGGAGCGCAGCTGGCTGACCGCCAAACAGCTCCGCCGAGGCGGCACTGCTGCAGATCAGCCTCGGATCGTGCGCCCGCCGGCTGGGGCACCGCCGCACGACCGCCGTCCGCCACCCCGACCGTTCCACCGGGCGCAGCCGGCCCGCAGCCGTCCGTCCACCAGCCGTAACCCGTCCGCCCGATCTTCCCTTGGAGGTGACTTCGCCATGATGACGTCGCGAATCGTTCCCCCGTTCCTGCGACCGCCCGCCCGTCCGGCGAGAGCCTCGGACGGAGGACAGTCCGTCGAGGAGAATCCGTTCGACGTCCGGTCCGGTCCGAACCGTCGGCTGGTGATCGTCGTCCGGGCCGACCCGGTGATCTGTGGCCACTCCGGCGAGGCCCGAAACCTGGCCGAGATGGCTCTGCTGCGCGGCTTCGACGACGTCCGGATCGTCACCTGGCCGATCGAACGGCTGATCGCGGCCGGTCTGCCGTTGAAGCCGCTGGAGACGGTGCTGCCGTACAGCCCGGGCATCACCGTGGAACGACCGGAACCGGTCGGGGACTACCGGGTGCCGGACGCGCGCTATCAGGCCGGCATCGTCGGGCGGCTGGTCGAACTGTTCACCGACGGCGTGCCGACCGTGGCCATGTCGCTCTATCTCAGCCCGCACGCGTTTGCGATCGCCGAGGCCCGCCGGATCGCCGAGTCAGACCGGACTGCCGTGTGAGTGACCACGATCGCCGAGGCGGTCGGCTCGGACGTGACCAACATCGTCCGGTCCTGCGTGGCCGAACGGACGGCTCGGTCCGGCCGCGGCGGTACTGGCCACCTATCTGTCCAACGATCTGTGTGTGGCGGTGAGTGACTACACCAAAGAGGTGATCGTCGAGGCGGCGGCCAGTCTGGACGCGGCGTTCGGCACCACGTTCGCCGGCCGGTGCCCGAGCGGATCGCGATCAGCTATCCGGCCATCGACAGCCGCGCCTATCTCGACCTCGACCGGTCCGAGATCGAGCGGGTGTTGGCCCGGCGGGGACTGATCCGCGGCGGTTACGTGCTGTTCTTGTCCCGATTGACCCGGGCCAAGGGGGTCGGGGAATTGATCACCGGGTTCGCGGCCAGCCGGACCGGACGGCGACCACAGCGCTGGTCATCGCCGGCAACGGGCCGGACGCCGAGCAACTGCATCACGGTGGCGCGCAGACTCCGAAGCGGCGGACAAGATCATCTTCGCCCACGACGTGGACGACGAGGAGAAGCCGTACCTGATGGCCGGGTGCGCGGCCTACGTGCTGCCGAGCAAGCCGGTACCCGAATTCACCGAGACCTTCGGCATCGCCCTGGTCGAGAAGATGCTGGCCGGCGGCGGGCCGGTGATCACCACCGAGACCGGCGGCATCGGCGAGGCGGTCGGCGACTGCGCGATGATCATTCGGCGTCGAGGATCCGGCGGCGATCTCGGCCGCGTTGGACGCGGCGGTGTTGGACAGCACACCGGAGCAGCGTCAGGCCGGGAGCTGCGGGCCCGGACCCACGCGTCTGCAATTCGACCGGGCGCAGGTCTTCGACGCGCTCTTCGCCCGGCTGCCAACCGAACTGGCCTCCGCCTCACTCTCCGGCTGAGCTCGGCCGGCTGACGAGCCGGGACGGTCCGAAACCGGCCGTCAGCTCCAGCTCACCTTGCAGCGTCTTCTCGGTCAGATCGACCTGGGGCGTGCCGAACGAGGCCCCGAACCCCTCCTTCCGGCAGTCGCGTTGTGCGAGGGGTCGTGGAGCAAGTGGCGTACAGGTCGGCGTAGACGTCGGTCGTCGTGGTGGCCGACGACGGCCGGCTCGGATCGAGATCGAACTCCTGGTCGGCCAAGGCGGGTTCTGGATCGTCATAGCGCCAGCGGATCGTGCCCTTCTTGAACGTGTAGCCCGTTGGTTCGGGTCGAGCCCGCAGCCGGGCCGGGCGTCGTGCTTGGTCAGGCACGCGTTGCGGCTTTGGTGACGGCGGTGGCGGCGTCTTTGCGGCCATCGTCGGTGATCCGCGGGTCAGCGTGGTCTTGACGCTGGCGGCGGAGTCGAAATCGACCACCGTCAGCCGAGGGTCGGCACCCCAGTCGAGCCGACTCAGCCCGGTGCTGGCCCGGTAGGTGCCCGGAAACAGCTCGATCGACGTGCCCGACGACGGCGACCCCGGCGAGCAGCAAGGGAATCTTGTCCTTCAGCAGCGCGGACGGATCGAGCTGGATGGTGGTCTGTCGATGGTCCAGCCGGTTCGGCCGGGCCCTTGTGCAGGGCGAAGGTGGTGGTGGCTGCCCGGGAGCCGACCTGGTAACTGGGCGCGATGCTGTGCCGTCGTTTCGTCGTCGTCGGGGCCGGACCGGCGCCGACCACGATCGCGGTGATCGGGTCGTGCCGGTGGGCTCGGGCGAGGACGGCGTCGGTGAGGAAGTCCGGTTGTGCGGCACGGCCGCGGCCTCGAAGCTCAGAGCCTGATCCGCGTGATCGTTCGCCAGCGCATCCAGAAAGCCCTGGACGGCGGCCTGCGGTGTGGCTGCTCCGCGGGTGAGCCGGGCGGGGTCGCGCGCGACCCGGAATGCGACCACCCCGGCGGTGACCAGCAACGCGAGCACCACCGCACCGATCAGCACACCGATCAGGACCCGGGTGCGGCGCGGCCCCGGGGACGGTCCGGCCGACCAGTCGGCCCACCTCGGGTCCGGTGCCGGTAATTCGATCGCCGGTGATTCGTTGGCTGGGGGCAGGTTCGACGGGGGCATGTTCTCGACTCAGCTGGGGACGGAACGAAGGATGGTCTCGGCCCGGGACAGGCCGATGCGGTGGCCAGGATCGGTCAGCGCGATCAGGGTGACCCGTCGGCCGTCGAGCTTCACCACCTCGGTCCATTCATCGTCGCCGGGATAGCTGCGGTGGTCGATCAGGCCGAGCTGCGAGGGCAGGACGGTGGCGGTCATCGGTCCGTCCGGGTCGGTACACGCGCTGACCTGCCGGCGGTAGAGGGTGAAGTAGTGGGAGGCCGCGGCCGCGGTGCCGAACTGCATCGCCAGCCCGACCCCCGGCTCGCCGGCGGCGTTCTGATAGCTGCCTTCCAGCGCCGAAGCCGGATCGGTGAAGTCGTCCCGGGTGACCTCGGTGCAGCCGATCGTCACGGTGTCGGTCGCGGCGTAGCGAGGATCCCGGGCGTGCACCCAGGTGCCGTTGCCGCGATAACCCTCCTCCTGGTCGCCGCGCTTGATCACGGTGTGCCACCCGGTCGGCACCGGCAGGACGGCCGCGGTCAATGTGCCTGCGGTCGAGGCGGCCGCCTTGGTCGGGTCCGGCGGCGCCGGCAGCGTGTTGGTGGTGGTCGGCTCGCTGATCGTCGACGGCGGCGCTGTGGTCGGTGTGGCCGAGTCGGAGGCCGATGAGGCGATCGAAGTCGCCGATGCCGGTGACGTAGCCGACGGCACGGTGCCCGAGGCGCTGGTCTGTACGGGACTGGTCGGCACGGGACTGGTCGGGCCGGATCCGGTACAGGCCGCCAGAACCCAGACCAGGGCGACGGCCCCCATCCCGACGGCTCCCGAGGTGGCAACGATCCGAGGTCGGCCCGCGGTGATCCGCGACCTCACCGCTGAAAGTGCTGGTAGTCCCGCCCGGGATACCAGTTCGCGCCCCAGAAGAAGTGGTCCTTGACCAACGACTTGGTCAGGGCACTACTCGACGTCAGCATCCCGGAACGGACCGGCGACCGCTTGATGTAGGACTTGCCGCTGGTCGGCCACCACTTGCCGTGCACGTCACGGTAGGGGTTCTCCTTGGTGTTGACGTCGAGCGCGGTGCCGTAGGAGTGCGGGGACTGCGCGTACGGGTTGCCGGTGACCTTGCGGCAGTTGAAGCCGCTGGTGTTCCCGGCCTCCATCTGTTTGGGGTCGTTGCCGCCGTACACGTTCGGATTGTTCATCTTGTCGATGGGGAACCGGTGGGACAGTGCGGTCCCGAAGGCCCGGATCAGGTCGTCGGTCAGGTCGGTCCGGATGATGATCACGCCACGGTGCATCGTGTGATCGGCGCCGTAGAAGTTCATCGAGATCGTCCGCAGCTTCGACGGCCCGACCGGACAACCCGACCGGTAGGTCTTGGCCACGTCGGCGGACGTGGTGTGCGCGACGGTTGCGTTCAGCACGGCCACCCGGGTGAAGGTCTGGTTGCTGCTCTTCTCCCAGCGATCCCGGTTGGCGGCGTGGTAGGCGGCCCGTACCCGGTACGAGCTGAGGTTTCCCGCACCGTAGCCGAGCGAGGCGGTGAAGCGCCCGTCCGACCGGCTCGTCACGGTGGTTGCGGACCGGTACTGCTTGTCGCTGCGCAAGACGTCGAGGTTCACCCGTACGCCGGCTCGAGCCGGATAGACCCGGCCGCTGACGGTCTCGTTCTTGAGCGAGTCGACGGTGCCGGCCGGCTTGTCCAGCTTGACGGTCGCGTCGATGACCCTGATGGGCGCCGGACAGGTCTTGACCACCGAAGCGGTCGCGGGGGAGCCGCCGAGCGTGGCGCAGAACCGCATGGTGGCACTACCCCAGGTGACCTTGATGCTACTGGTGGCGTAGCCGAGGCCGTTGTCGGTCTTCGTGGTCCCGAGTTGGTGCCAGGCCTTGGCGGTCCCGTCCCAGCGCCAGATCTGCACGGTCTGTCCCGCAGGCCTGTCGGTCACCACTCCGGTGATTCCGAAGTGGCCGATGTCCTGGAAGAACCGTCCGGCCTGCGGGCTACCGACCGGAACGATCGTCATGCTGAACGGCGCGCTCGTGGCTCGGGCGGTCAGGGACCGGGTGGACGGACTCACGGTTTCCGCAGAGCTACTGCTTGACGCCGAAGCGGCCGGGGTCGGTGCGGCCGGGGTCGGGCTCGACGTGCTCTCGCCGGGTGCGGCCGGAGTGGGAGCAGTGGTAGTCGGCCGGGAGTCGACGGCCGCCGTGGAGGGATCGGGAGCAGGGGTGGCTAACGGCGTCGACGCATCCGCCGAAGGAGTCGGCGAGGCACTGCTCGGATCGGCGTGCGCGACCCCGACCGGGAGGACTGAACCGACGCTCAGCATTAGCCCGAGGGTGACGGAGCCGGCGGTCCCCCGGGGTAGAGATCGGCGGGGGGAGCGCCGGGGGTCGCTGGACATCTGATCTCCGATCAGCTTGAAACACCGTCCCGGACGGGCCGTTGTTCCGGTCAGGTTTCCGGCAGTGTAACGGGCGAGGATGGCTGCCGGGCAAGATCGAGTCGGTCACAGATCGAGAACGAAAGAAGCACTCCAGCCGATAGGGTGAGGTTGGATGAGTCGGCCAGGCGATCGCGGTACCGGAACCCTTCGGGATCCGGCATCGAGGAAAGTCCGGACTCCGAAGAGCAGGGTGGTGGGTAACGCCCACCCGGGGTGACCCGCGGGACAGTGCCACAGAAAGCAGACCGCCACCGGATCGTGCGAACGGTCCGGCGGTAAGGGTGAAACGGTGGTGTAAGAGACCACCAGCACCCCAGGTGACTGGGGTGGCTCGGTAAACCCCACCCGGAGCAAGATCATGAGGACGCACCTCGGTGCGTCTGCGGAGGCGTTCGAGGGCTGCTCGCCCGAGCTTCCGGGTAGATCGCACCAGGCCGCTGGCGACAGCGGTCGCAGATGGATGATCGCCCGTCACCGTTCGCGGTGATCGACAGAATCCGGCTTACCGGCCGGCTCATCCGCCTACCTCCGGGTGAGGTTAGGATTACCTAACCTGACGACCATGACGGAGGCGAGGACAGGATGGCCGGGACGGCGGCACGTAGTCGGAGGACGCCCAGCCGGGCCACCAAACTCGATCACGTCGGGATGGGCATGTACGACGTCGCGGTGGTCCGGAAAACCCTGCTCAGTCCACACCTGGTGCGGATCACCCTGGCCGGCGACCAACTGCGCGACTTCTGCGACGACGGCCCCGATCAACGGTTCAAGCTGTTGCTGCCCCGCGACGGCCAGGAAGCGCCGGTGCTGCCGGATCCCGACAACTGGTACGACGCGTGGCGGGCGATGGACGAAAACGTCCGGCCGATCATGCGGACCTACACCGTCCGGTCGGCGCGACCGGAGCAGGCCGAGCTCGACATCGATGTGGTGTTGCACGATCCGGCCGGCCCGGCCTGCCGCTGGGCCGCCACCGCGAAGCCGGGCGATCGGGTCGGGGTGTACGCCGCCTGGGCCGAGTACGAGGTGCCGGCCGGTGCCCGGCAGCTGATCATCGGCGATCACACCGCGCTGGCCGCCGTCGCCGCGATCGGGGAGCGGCTGGTGCTCGACGCCCGGGCCGAGATCCTGATCGAGGTGCCGGGCGGCGACGACATTCTCGATCTGGAGCTGCCTGCCGGGGTCGGGGTCTGTTGGGTGTTCACCCGGCCGGGCGAGCCCGGGGCGGCGCTGCGGCAAGCGGTGACCGAGCTCCCGGACGGCCGGGAGTGGGACTACGCCTGGGTCTGTGCCGACCAGTCGACCGTCGCCGAACTGCGCCGACACCTCGTTCAGCACCGCGGGCTGACACCGGGCCAGATCATGTTCATGGGGTATTGGCGAACCGACGGGCCGATCGACGAGTGAGATCGACGAGTGAGATCGACGAGTGAGATCGACCGGGCGACCCGGCCGGCTCATCCCCTTCTGGGGAGTCGGGGCAACTGACCCCTGCGCCGCCTACGTTGACGCTCGACAGCTCCGATCGGCGTTGTTTCCCTTGTTTGTAAGCAGTCTCTATGCGTCTCGCCTCGCTCATCGCGCTGCCGGCGGTTGCCGCCGTCGCGGTGGTCCCGCTTTCCGCCCTGCCCGCGAATGCGGCCACCGCCTCCTCGTCGACCGTCGCCCGCTGCTCGGTCTATTCCTACATCGGAACCCACAAGCTGCAGACCGTCGTGTCCTCGGCTCTGGTCACCCACGCCACCCAGGTCAGCATCGCACCGCACGGGACCCATTCGCAGAGCCGCACGGCCCAGTCGGTGGCCAGTGTCACGAGCAAGACCAGCACCCAGGGCAGTGCGTCCGGCTCGGCGAGCTGGTTGTGGGCCTCGATCAGCGTCGAGGTCAAGCGCTCGGTGTCCAAGGCCGGCACCCGCACCTCCACCAGGTCGGTCAAGATCACCGACACGGTGAGCAACCGCAGCGGCAAGAACCGGGTCTACGTGGTCTACAAGGGCGTCACCCGCTACTCCGGGAAGTTCTACACCACCCATTGCAAGGCCGACACCTCCAGCGGCATCGGGTCGGTCGAACGGCGCTACGGCAGCTACGTCACCTGGGCCGGTGCCGGCGAGGGAATCGCCTGGTGTGGCGGTGGCGCTCCGTCGGCGCTGGTCAAGGCGGCGATCAAGGGGTACTGCCGCTGAGCGGGTGACGCACGGCGCTCAGGGAAGGGTGAGGATCTCGGCGCCGTCGGCGGTGACCAACACGGTGTGCTCGAACTGCGCGCATCGGGAGCCGTCGGCGGTCAGCACCGTCCAGTTGTCCGGCCACATCACCCAGTCGTAGCCGCCGGTGGTGATCATCGGCTCGACGGTGAAGGTCATTCCGGGCTCGATCACCGTGTCGTAGCGGGCCTCATCGTAGTGCGGGATGACCAGGCCGGAGTGGAAAGCGGTGTGCACACCGTGGCCGGTGTAGTCGTGGACCGAGCTGTAGCCGAACCGCTTGGCGTAGGCCTCGATCACCCGGCCGATCACGTTCACCCGCCGTCCCGGCTTCACCGCACGGATCCCCCGCATCATCGCCTCGTGGGTCCGCTCGCTCAGCAGGCGACCCTGCTCGTCGACGTCGCCGCAGAGAAAGGTGGCGCAGTTGTCACCGTGGACCCCGTTGAGGTAAGCGGTCAGGTCGATCTTGACGATGTCGCCGTCCTCGAGCGGCCGAGCGTCCGGGATGCCGTGGCAGATCACCTCGTTGACCGAGGTGCACAGCGACTTGGGGAAGTCGCGGTAGCCCAACGTCGAGGGGTAGGCGTGATGATCGAGCAGGAACTCGTGACCGATCCGGTCCAACTCGTCGGTGGTGACGCCCGGCGCGACGGCGGCCCCCGCAGCCTGCAAGGCCTGGGCGGCGATCCGCCCGGCGATCCGCATCTTCTCGATCGTCTCCGCGCTCTGCACGTGCGATCCGCGGTAGGGGTTCGGACCGGGCCGGCCGACGTAGGCCGGGCGCGGGATCGACTTCGGTACGTCCCGCCAGGGCGAGATCTCGGCGGGCTGGATCGCGGTCACGTCTCAGCACTGTAGTAACCGGTGCAGAAGGGCCGACCCGAGGCTGCTCCTTCAGAACAAACCACAGAACTTCTGATGCTCGATCTCGTCGAAGGGGCCTCGGCGGGCGGAAACCGCCATCGAGTATGACGTCACGCCTGTTCCGCCCGCTTCCCTCGGTCTACGGTCTTCGGCCGAACCTGTCGGTCGACAGCGGGTGCGCCGCCGTCATTCCCGCTGGACTGAGGACGCGTCGCACACCCACGTCCGGGTCGCACACCCACGTCCGGGCCGCATACCGAGCAACGTGTGCGACGCGAACCGACGGGGTGCGACGCGATCCGACGGGGGCCACAGTCGGGCACGGAGCAACAGGAAGTTCTGCGTTTCGCTCTGGCGCTCGAGGGCTCCGGGTGCTGGTAGCGAGTCCATACTGCCTGAGTTTGCGGCCCCACGGCCCCGAGTACGGTGACGTCACGACAAAGGAGGAGGCGGCGATGACCGACGGGCAGTGGTGGTTCAACCTCAAGACCCACACGGTGGAGTCGGACGAGGACCGGGGCAAGGCGGCCGATCGGCTCGGACCTTACGACACCCGCGAGGAAGCCGAAGCGGCGCTGCAGCGAGTCGCGGAACGCAACGACCAGGCCGACGCCGAAGACCGCTGGGACGACGACTGACGCTCCGGCTGGGCCGCGGATGCTCCTTATCTTGAGTCATTCCAGAAAACGTGGTTAACTACAGGCATGCCGCACCTGTCCGCAGAGCTGTCCTCCGAGTGGCCGGCGATGCTCCGGGCCGCTGGACTGCGGGTGACCCAGCCGCGGTTGGCGGTGCTGGATGTCGTGTCCCGGACACCGCACATCAGTGCCGATCTGGTCACCGATCAGGTCAGGGCTCGACTCGGCACGGTGTCGGTCCAGGCGGTTTACGACGCGTTGAACACGCTGAGTTCGCACGCCATCCTGCGCAAGATCGAGCCGGCCGGCTCGGCAATGCGCTTCGAGATCCACGCCGCCGACAACCACCACCATCTGATCTGTCGCCAGTGCGGCGAGATCGTGGACGTGGCCTGCTCGGTCGGCGCCATGCCCTGCGCCCTGCCCGACGATCCGCACGGCTTCGTCGTGGATGAGGCGGAGGTCACCTACTGGGGTGTCTGCACCGCCTGCCGAACGCCCTGACCCACCGTGGGCTCTGAGAACCACCCAAACTGCACCGCTCACCAATCGACCCAAGTGAAGTGAGGAACATGACCACCCAAATCGACGCACCCCCGACCGGCCCGGACGCCAAGGTCTCCACCACCGACACCGGCGCTCCGGCGCCCAGTGACCAGTTCTCGCTGTCGGTCGGCGCAGACGGCCCGTTGCTGCTGCACGACTTCCACTTCGTCAACCAAATGGCCCATTTCGACCGCGAGCGCGTCCCCGAGCGGGTCGTGCACGCCAAGGGCGGTGGCGCGTTCGGCTACTTCGAGACCACCGGAGACGTCAGCAAGTACACCAAGATGGCGCTTTTCCAGCCGGGCGTGAAGACCGACATGCTGGCCCGGTTCTCCACCGTGGCCGGAGAGCAGGGCTCGGCCGACACCGTCCGCGACCCGCGTGGCTTCGCGCTGAAGTTCTACACCAGCGAAGGCAACTGGGATCTGGTCGGCAACAACACCCCGATCTTCTTCGTCCGCGACGCAATGAAGTTCCCGCACTTCATCCGGAGCCAGAAGCGGCTGCCGGATTCCGGTCTGCAGGACTGGGACATGCGCTGGGACTTCTGGACGCTGTCGCCCGAGTCGGCACACCAGGTCACGTACCTGATGGGTGACCGGGGTATCCCGAAGACCTGGCGGCACATGAACGGTTACGGCTCCCACACCTACATGTGGGTGAACGAGGCCGGCGAGCGCAGCTGGGTGAAGTTCCACTTCATCAGTGAGCAGGGCGTGGAGAACCTGACCGACGAAGAGGCGGCCGCCGCGGCCGCCGCCGACCCGGACGCCCATCGCCGCGATCTGCACAACCACATCAAGAACGGTGGCGAGGCCGCCTGGACCCTCAAGGTGCAGGTGATGCCCTATCAGGACGCCAAGGACTACCGGGTCAACCCGTTCGACCTGACCAAGATCTGGTCGCACAGTGACTACCCGCTGATCACGGTCGGCCGGATGGTGCTGAACAAGAATCCGGAAAACTTCTTCGCCCAGATCGAGCAGGCATCCTTCGAGCCCAGCACGGTCGTCCCCGGGATCGGGTTCTCACCGGACAAGATGCTGCTCGGCCGGGTGTTCTCCTACGCCGACACCGCCCGGCACCGGATCGGCGCGAACTACGCCCAGCTGCCGGTGAACCGGCCGCACGTCGAGGTCAACACGTATCAGTTCGACGGTCCGATGCGCTACGACTTCAACCCGGGCCAGCCGTCCTATTTCCCGAACTCCGTCGGCGGGCCCGAGGTCAAGGCGGACCCGTTCGCCGGCACCGGTTGGGAATCCGACGGTGAGATGGTGCGCGCCGCCTACACCCTGCGTGCCGAGGACGACGACTTCAGTCAGGCGGGCGAGATGGTCCGCAAGGTGATGGACGACGAGCAGCGCGAGCGGCTGGTCAAGACCATCAGCGCCACCCTGGGGACGGTCAAGCCGGAGATCCGCGAGCGGGTCTACGACTACTGGCGCAACGTCGACAAGAACCTCGGCGACGCGGTGGCCGAGATGGTGAATTCGGGGAACCAGCCGGCCGACGCCGGCCCGGCCCCGGCCGGTGACGAGCCGGAGACGCTGGTCGCCAAGGCCTGAGCAGGGCCCGAGTAAGGCCGAGCAAGGCCCGAGTGGGTCGCCGCTCGAACGCGACCGTTCGGCTCCCACGCCGCAGCTGAAGCCCTCCGAGGGCCGGGAACACCGGACCGCTCGGAGGGCTTTTGCCTTGATCGGTGGGTTTTCACCGACAGGTCTCAGCCGACCCGCAAGCTGGCCAGGACGGCGACGTCCGTCGCAATCCGCGCCCTGTCGCCGATCGGTACCATCCCGCACCAGACCGAAAGGGCGTCCGGTCTGCCGTCGTCGACGACCACGAAGGTGAGCTGATCACCGGTGGCGGTGACGTTCGGGTCGTCGACGTGGATGTCGGCCGAGATGATCCAGCCCGGATGCCCGTCGACGGTGACGCGGGCGTTCTTCACGTCGGTCCGGCGGGTGAAGTATTCGTACCACCCTTCGGTGATCGCGCACTCGATCGAGGATTCGGCCGCCTCTTTCGGGGTGCCGAAACCCCGGTCGGCGGTCTGCACCTCACCGACGGCGAAGATCGAGATCCAACCCGGCTCGGTCGACTGGGTCTGACTCTCAACGTCGTCCATCCAGGAGAACTGACCGTCCGGTTCGGCCGCCGGATAGCCCGGAGCCGGTGCGAACGAGAGCCGACCGCCGTGGACGCGTCCGTCGGACGGATGGCCGGCGAGACGGGCTCCCTCCTCCGGACAGGCCACGCTCGGGGGCGGGGCGGCTGCCGAGTCGGTCGGCGTCGGACCGGCGGCACGGCTGGGACGACGCGAGGGGGTCGGCGTGGGGGTCGGGGAGGGGTTGGCCGTCGGAAACGGCGATGAATCGTCCCAGCCGCTGGCGGTCGAGCTCGGTTGATCCGGACCACCGGTGCTCTCGCCGGTCCGGCCCGTGCCGCCGGTTCGGGCAAGCAACACGACCGCGACGACGATCGCCACCACCAGCACCAGGATCAGGACGACGACGGCCGCCCCGCGACCCGAGGCCGAACGGCCGGTCCGGGAGGCCGGGCCGACCGGCTTGGCCGGGTCAGCAGGTGCCGTGGTGCGCGGGTCCTGGGTCGTCTCTGCCGACCAGTGGGCACCGTCCCAGTAGCGGTAGGTGCCAGGGGTGCCGGACGGATCGGGATACCAGCCGTTCGCCGCCATGATCAGTCCACCCGGAGGTCGGACACGGTCTGGTCCAGCAGGGCGATGCGGGCTTGATCGCCGATCGGCACGGCGCCGACGAACATGGCGAGCGTGTCGCTCGATCCGGTGTCGACCACGATCACCTCGACCAGATCGCCCGGCACGCTGAGACCCGGGTTGCCGACCCTGATCTCGGAGCGCAGTTCCCACGCCGGCCGCCCGTCGATCGTCACGGCGCGGGTCCGGACGTCGGTACGGCTCTCGAACTCGTCGTAGTAGCCGGAGGACGCCACGCACTGCAGCACCCCGTCCGCAGCCTGCCGCGGAGCCCGGAATCCGTCGGCCGTCCGGAGCGATCCCACCGCGAAGATCGCCGCCCAGGCCGGTTCGGTGCTCTGCTCCTCCCCGGCCACGTCGTAGCCCCAGCTCAAGCCGTCGAGGTAGCCGCTGCCGTCGTCCCAACCGTCGTGCGGGGCGAACGAGAGCCCGCCGCCGTGATAGCGCCCGTCGTTCGGGTGCGCTCCACGGCTCTCCGGGTCACCGCTCGGACAGGCGGTCAGGGGAGCAGGTTCGGCACCGCTCGGTGTCGGGCTCGGTGTCGGGCTCGGTGTCGGGCTCGGTGTCGCTGTCGGGCTCGGTGTCGCTGTCGGGGTTGGTGTCGGCGCAGCGCTGGGGGTGGGGGTCGCCGACGGGAACGGGGACGAGTCGTCCCAGCCGCTGGCGGTCGAGGTCGGATCCGAACCGGCCACGGTCTGGCCCTGACCGAACAGACCGCGGGCCAAGAAGACGCCGGCCACGAGCACGACGACCAGCACGAGAGCGACCAGGCCGATCAGCAGACCGCTGCGGCGCGACTGCTGAGACGATCGACTCCGCGGCCCGGACCGGAGCGTGGACGAGGGCCCGTCCGAGGCGGCCGACGACGCAGCGGGCGGTGCAGTCGAAGGGTTGTCGGTCGTCTCGGCTGACCAGGCCCGGCCGCTCCAGTAGCGATAGCGGCCACGGCTCCCGGACGGGTCGGAATACCAGCCGGGCAGAGACACCCGGCTAGCCTAAGTCGCCTGGGGGTTAGCCGGCGTCCGGTTCGAGCAGCGCGTTCACCCGGTCGACCTTCGCGCTCAGCTGACCGGTGTAGCCGGGCCGGATGTCGGCCTTGAGCACCAGGCTGACCCGGCTGGAGTGTGCCGCGACGACGTCGGCAGCCTGCTTGATCACCGCCATCACCTCGTCCCACTCGCCTTCGATGTTGGTGAACATCGCGTTGGTCTCGTTGGGCAGGCCGGAATCGCGGACGATTTTGATCGCGTCGGCGACGGCGGCCGAGACCGACCCGTCGGAGTCGGAGGAACCGGGAGAGATGCTGAAGGCAACGAGCATGCCGGGATTCTCTCAGCTCAACCGCAGCGACTCGGTGGCGGTGTCGAGTTGGCTGATCAGGTCGGCCCGTTCCATCGGGACCGCCGAGAAGTAGTAGGTCACCGGATCGGATTCGACGACGACGAACCGCAGCAGTGAGCCCCTGGTCGACAGGTCCGGATGGCTGAACCGGAGCAAGGCGTTGCGTTCGGTGGCCCGGCGGCCGTCCACGCTGAGGGTGGTCACCGTGTTCGTCACCAGCCGGACGTCGACATCGGTGTAGAAGTCGCTGGTCAGCACGCACTGCAACATCGCGCTGGTGGCCGGGGCCCCACCGGGAAAGGGGGCGAAGGTGGCGATGCCGACCTGGGCGGACGCCTGCCACGGCAGCTTTTCCGGCAACCGGTAGGTCTGCACCTGCGAGTCTCGGCTGTAGGGCACCCGCGAGGTCGACTCCGGCGAAGTCCACGGCGATCCCAGCTGCGCGAAGGACAGCGGCCCGCCGTGCACCCGCCCATCGCGTGCTGAGCGCGTTTCCTGATCAGGACTGGCGTCGGGATCGGCTTGGTCGCATGCCACCGGACGACCACTGCCGGTCGGGGTCGGCGCCCCGGTTCTGCTGTCGTCGTAGGAACTCGCGGTGCTGGTCGGATCACCGCCCGGGTCCGGGCCCGAGTCGGCGCGATCGGCACCGTGCCGGGCAACGACCGCGACCGCGATCACCACGACGACGATGACCAGCAGTGCGGCCACCACGCCCAGCATCCGCGACGGTCCGCGCCGAAGGGCCGTTCCGCGGTGCTGCGGAGACCGAGCCGCGCGCGGCGCGAACCCCGCCGGGTCAGAACCGGAGGGGTGGAAGCTGGTGGAACCCGTCCAGACCCGGCCGTCCCAATAGCGGAACCGCCCCGGAGTGCCGTCCGGATCGGGATACCAGCCGGCGCGCTCCATCAGCGGGTCGCCGGCGACAATCGCCGCCGGGCCACCTAGCTCTTGCCGCCCTCGCGCCAGCCGTTGGTGATCGGCAGCCGTCGGTCCCGACCGAACGCCTTGAAGCTGATCTTGGTCCCCGGCGGGTACTGCCGCCGCTTGTACTCGGCCCGATCGACCATCCGGGTGATCTTGTCCACCAGCGCCGGTTCGAAACCACGGGCCAGCAGATGATCACGGCCCTGATCGCCTTCGACGTAGTCGTCGATGATCCCGTCCAGCACGTCGTAGGGCGGCAGCGAGTCGGTGTCCTTCTGGTCGGGTCGCAGTTCCGCGCTGGGCTCCTTGGCGATCGCGTTCTCCGGGATCGGCGGGGTCTCGCCCTGCTTCTCGGCCTCGGCGTTGCGCCATCGGGCCAGCTCCCAGACCTGGGTCTTGAGGACGTCCTTGATCGGGGCGAAGCCACCGACCGCATCGCCGTAGATGGTGCTGTAGCCGACCGCCAGCTCACTCTTGTTGCCACACGCCAGCACGATCGACGGCCCGTCGGCGTTGGAGCGGGCCAGCCAGATGTTCGCCCGGATCCGGGCCTGCAGGTTTTCCGCGGCGACGCCGTCGATCTCCATGCCCGGCGTGGTAGGCGTCGACGATCGGCGCGATCGGCACCGTCGAGAAGTGCAGCCCGGTCCGCCGGGCCAGCTCGGCCGCGTCGGTCTTGGAGCCCTCGGTGGAGTAGACGCTCGGGTTCGAGATGCCGTAGACGTTGTCCGCGCCGATCGCGTCGCAGGCGATCGCCGCCACCAGGGTGGAGTCGATCCCACCGGACAGGCCGAGGTAGACCCGCCGCAGGCTGTTCTTGACCAGGTAGTCGCGCAGCCCCAACACCAGTGCCCGGTAGACCTGCTCGTCGGCGCCCAGGGTGTCCCGCACGCTCGGCTCGATCGCCGGCTCGACGCGCCGGGCCCGGATCGGAGATCGCCGTCCGGTTGATGACCATGCCGGAGGCACCGGGCTCGGTCGGTCCGGTCAGTGCCGCGGTGGCCGCCGGCAGTTCCAGATCGATGACCTCGAGTGACTCGGTGAACCGGACGGCACTGTGCACGATCGTCCCGTCGGCGTCGGTGATCACCGAATAGCCGTCGAAGACCAGCTCGTCCTGGCCGCCGATCAGGTTCACGTAGGCCAGCGGGCAGCCGGCCTCCCGGGCCCGGCGGCGCGACCAGCTCGTCCCGGGCGTCGTCCTTACCCTCCTCATAGGGGGAGGCGTTGATCACCGCGAGCAGTCCGGCCTGCGGCCTCGCGGGTCGCGGCCACCGGGCCGCCGTCTTGCCAGAGGTCCTCGCAGATGGCGATCGCCACGTCCACGCCGCGGACCCGGACCACCTGCGAGGACGTCGCCCGGGGCGAAATAGCGGTATTCGTCGAACACGCCGTAGTTAGGGCAGGTGGTGCTTGGCCGCCCGGCTGACGATCGGCCCCGGTGCAGCACGGCGGCGGCGTTCTGCGGTTTCGGCTGGCCGTCCTGACCGAGACCGCGGCCGTCGGCGCCGCCGTCGTCGGCCCGGTCCAGATAACCGACCACGACGGTCAGCCCGCCCAGGCCCTCGTTCGTCCAGCCGGCTGGCCAAATGCTCCAGCGCCGTCGGGAGGCCTCGACGAAGGTGGCGCGCAGGGCCAGGTCTTCAACGGGATAACCGGTCAGGCACATCTCCGGGAACAGCACCAGATCGGCGTCGGCCTCGGCGGCCTTCGCCGACCAGGACAAGATCATCTCGGCATTGGCCGAGATGTCTCCGACGTGGGCGTTCACCTGGGCCATGGCCAATCGCAGATTCGGCACACTGCCGAGCCTATCCAGGCTGCGGTGGCGCCGAGGCCGAGGTCCGGCGGCGCGGGGGCCGGCCGACACGCGGATATGAAGACTGGGTGACGGCTGCGGTGCCGGGTCGTCCTTGCCGCTGATCAGGGGCAGTGACACTATCGAGCCGTGACCGACGTTCTCGCCCAGACCATCGCCTATCCGGCTCCCGGCGCCCGACCGCCGCGGTTGGAGGACAAGCCGATCCCTCCGCACGTCGTGGTGCTGTTCGGGGCCACCGGCGATCTGGCCCGGCGCAAGCTCATCCCCGGCCTGGGGCACCTCGCCCTGTCCGACTTGGCGCCTGACATCGAGGTGATCGGCACCTCGCTGGAGGACTACACCACCGAGCAGTTCCGGGATTTCGCCCATCACGCGATCGAGGAGTTCAGCCACCGTCAGATCGAGAAGGACCAGTGGGCCGCCTTCGGCGAGAAGGTGACCTACGTCCCGACCTCCGGCGGACCCGAGGCACTGTCCCAGGCGGTCAAAGAGGCCGAGGAGCGCCTGGGTGGTGAGGCCCAGCGGCTGCATTACCTGAGCGTCCCGCCGTCCGCGGCTCGTGCGGTGATCAAGATGCTCAAGGACGCCGACCTGGTCGAGCGGGCCGGCGTGGTCATGGAGAAGCCGTTCGGAACCGATCTGGCGTCGGCGATCGACCTGAACGACGAGGTGCACGAGACCTTCAAAGAGAGCCAGATCTATCGGATCGACCACTTCCTCGGTAAGGAAGCGGCGCTCAACATTTTGGCGTTCCGGTTCGCCAACGGCCTGTTCGAGCCGATCTGGAACCGCAACTTCATCGACCACATCCAGATCGACATCCCCGAGACCCTCGGTCTGGACCGGCGAGCCAGCTTCTATGAGTCGACCGGCGCCTACAAGGACATGGTCGTCACCCACCTGTTCCAGGTGCTCGCCTTCCTGGCGATGGAACCGCCGACCGCCCTGGAGCCGCGGGCGATCAGCGAAGAGAAGAACAAGGTGTTCCGCTCGATGCTGCCGATCGACCCGAAGGACGTGGTCCGCGGGCAGTACACCGGCTATCGGCAAGAGGACGGCGTCGCCCGGGATTCCGATACCGAGACCTTCGTCGCCCTCAAGTGCGGCATCGACAACTGGCGCTGGGCCGGCACCCCGTTCTATCTGCGCACCGGCAAGAAGCTGGCCGAGGGGCAACGGATCATCTCGATCGCCTTCAAGGAGGCGCCGAAGTCGATGTTCCCGCTCGGCTCCGGGGTCGGTCAGCACGGCCCGGACCACCTGACCTTCGACCTGGCCGACGAGTCCAAGGTGTCGTTGTCGTTCTACGGCAAGCGGCCCGGGCCGGGGATGAAGTTGGACAAACTGTCGATGCAGTTCTCCACCCAGGAGACCGATCGGGCCACCGACGTGCTCGAGGCCTACGAGCGGCTGATCCTGGACGCGATGCGCCACGACCACACCCTGTTCACCACCGCCGAGGGCATCGAGAGCCTGTGGGAGCGTTCGCATCCGCTGCTGCTCGACCCGCCGCCCGTGCGGACCTACCCGCCCGGCTCGTGGGGCCCGAACGCGATCCACCAGCTGATCGCCCCGCACGCCTGGCGGCTGCCGTTCGAGCGGGTCTGGCGCGAGAAGAAGTGACCGGCCGGGACGGCGCTATGGCTTTTGGTCGGGGTTCGGGTCGGGGTTCAGGTGAGGGTTCGGGTCAACGAGGGCGCAAGCTCCGGTGCCGGCTGCACTGGCACGCGTTCGCACTGCGGACCAACGCCGACGGCGAGCAGTATCGCGAGTGCCGCCACTGCCAGCACGATCGCGACGTCTACGACCTGTTCAGTTCGATCACGTTGCCCTCGCCGTCCGTCGGCTTGGCCGGTCACGTCACCCGGGCCGGCCGAAGGTCCTCGTAACGCCCCCGTTACACGCCGACGGGCAGACTCATCCCCATGGACAAGCAGACCGAGTTCGTGTTGCGCGCTATCGAGGAGCGCGACGTCCGATTCGTCCGGATGTGGTTCACCGACGTTCTCGGCTTCCTGAAGTCGGTGGCTATCGCCCCGGCCGAGTTGGAGGGCGCCTTCAGCGAAGGGATCGGCTTCGACGGCTCGGCGATCGAGGGCTTCGCCCGGGTCTACGAGTCCGACATGGTGCTCAAACCTGACCCGTCCACCTTCCAGGTGCTGCCCTGGCGGGACGCGAAGCCGGCCACCGCCCGGATGTTCTGCGACATCACCATGCCGGACGGTTCTCCGTCCTACGCCGACCCCCGCTATGTGCTGAAGCGTTCGCTGAAGCAGGCCGCCGATCTGGGCTTCACCTTCTACACCCATCCCGAGGTCGAGTTCTTCCTGTTCAAGGATCCGCTCGACCCCGAAGCCGGCCCGGTCCCGGTCGACCACTCCGGCTATTTCGACCACACTGCGCAGAGCGTGGGCAGCGACTTCCGGCGCAAGGCGATCACCATGCTCGAGCAGATGGGGATTTCGGTGGAGTTCTCCCACCACGAGGGCGCGCCGGGCCAGCAGGAGATCGATCTGCGCTACGCCGACGCGTTGAGCATGGCCGACAACATCATGACCTTCCGGGTGGTGGTCAAGGAAGTCGCGCTGAGCCAGGGGATCCACGCCTCCTTCATGCCGAAGCCGTTCACCCAGTGGCCGGGTTCGGGGATGCACACCCACATGTCGCTGTTCGAGGGTGACAACAACGCCTTCTACGACGCCAGTGCCGAAAACCATCTGTCGAAGGTGGCGCGGCACTTCATTGCCGGTCTGTTGCACCACGCGGCCGAGATCACCGCGGTCACCAACCAGTGGGTGAACTCCTACAAGCGGTTGGCCGGTGGCGGTGAGGCACCGAGCTACATCTGTTGGGGCCGCAACAACCGCTCGGCACTGGTCCGGGTGCCGATGTACAAGCCGCACAAGGGTGCCTCGGCCCGGATCGAGTTGCGCTCGATCGACAGCGCCTGCAACCCCTACCTGGCCTTCGCGCTGATGCTGTCGGCCGGACTGGCCGGGGTGAAGGGCGAGTACGAGCTGCCGGAGGGCGCCGAGGACGACGTCTGGTTGCTGTCCGAGCGGGAACGGCATGCGTTGGGCATCAAACCGCTGCCGCGCAACCTCTACGAGGCGGTCGCGATCATGGAACAGTCCGACTTGGTGGCCGAGACCCTCGGCGATCACGTCTTCGAGTTCTTCATGCGGAACAAGCGATCCGAGTTCGAGGAGTACCGGCGCCAGGTGACCCCGATGGAGCTGCAGCAGCTGTTGCCGGTGCTCTGAGGTCGGTCACGATGGCGAGAGATTCGTCGCCGTTTCGCCGTCCGGCGCTCTAGCGGTGTTCACCCCGAATCGATAGCCTCTTCCGGTCGCATCCGTCCGGCCGAATCGGGGATCAGCATGATCATCAAGCGTCGTCTCTGCTGTTTCGTCGCTGCCCTCGCCGCTCTCGCGCCGTTGGGCCTCACCGTGCCCGCCGCTTCGGCGACCGATCAGACTGCGGCAGATCGGTCGACTGCAGCGTCGGCGCGCCCGTCCGGGTCAGTGCGCTTCGCCACCTACAACACCAGCCTGAACCGGGCGAGTGCCGGTGAGTTGGTCAAGGACCTGTCCACCCCCGACGACAGCCAGGCGCAGAACATCGCCGAGGTGTTGCAGCGGGTCCGGCCAGGCGTCGTGTTGCTGAACGAGTTCGACTACGTCCCGCATTATCGGGCGGTGAGCCTGTTCCAGGGCAATTATCTGGCGCGATCCCAACACGGCGCCGCGCCGATCTACTACCCCTACGCGTTCACCGCGCCGGTCAACACCGGGGTGCCCAGTGGGCACGACCTCGATCACGACGGCACGGTCGGCGGGGCGGAGGACGCGTTCGGCTTCGGCACCTTTCCTGGTCAGTACGGAATGGTCGTGCTGTCGAAGTATCCGATCGAACGAAACTCTGTCCGGACCTTCCAGAAGTTCCTGTGGAAGGATCTTCCCGGCGCCCTGTATCCGGACGATCCGGCCACCCCGGCCACGGACGACTGGTATTCGCCGGCGGTGCTGGCCGACCTCCGGCTGTCCAGCAAGTCGCACTGGGACGTACCGGTCCGGATCGGCAACCGCACGGTGCACGCGCTGGTCTCGCACCCGACACCGCCGACCTTCGACGGCGCCGAGGACCGCAACGGCACCCGCAACTACGACGAGATCAAGTTCTGGGCCGACTACATCCAGCGCAGGCCCAACCGCTGGATCTACGACGACCGGGGCCGTCGTGGCGGGATCCGTCCGGGCAGCACCTTCGTGATCATGGGCGACGAGAACAGCGACCCGGTCGACGGTGACTCGGTGCCCGGAGCGATCGAGCAGTTGCTCGACTCGCCTTACACCCAGGACACCAAGCCGACCTCGAAGGGCGGCCCGCAACAGGCGGCGCTGCAGGGCGGTGCGAACGCGACCCAGCGGGGCAATCCGATCTACGACACCGCCGACTTCGCCGACGTCCCCGGTCCGGGCAACATCCGCAGCGACTACGTACTGCCCTCGCGGAACGTGTTCGTCCGCGACGCCCACGTTTTCTGGCCGACCACGGCCAGCCCGCTCTACCGGCTGACCGGGGTCTATCCCTTCCCGACCAGCGACCATCGGCTGGTCTGGGCCGACCTCTCCGATCCGCACTGACCCGGGCGGGAGTGGGCGCCGCGTTACAGTCGAGACCGTGACTGATTGTGAAGTGTCGACGGTGAGTACGGGCCCGCGTACGGTCAGCCGGCGGGTGTCGGTCACGGCGGCTCCGGAGCAGGTGTTCGATCTGATCGCCGACCCTCATCGGCATCCGGAACTGGACGGATCGGGCACGGTCCGTCCTGTCCCGGTGACCGGCCCGACCCGGTTGAGTGCGGGCGCCCGGTTCACGGTGGGCATGAAGCAGTACGGCGTTCCCTACAAGATCACCTCAACGGTCACGACATTTCAGGACGGCCAACTGATCGAGTGGCAGCATCCGATGGGGCATCGGTGGCGCTGGGATCTGGCCGAGACCGAGCCCGGCGTCACCGACGTCACCGAGACCTTCGACTACAGCACCGCGAAGGTCCCACGATTGCTCGAGCTGTTCGGTCAGCCGGCCAAGAATGCGACCGGCATCACAGCGACGCTGAAGATGTTGGCGTCGCGCTTCGCCTGACCGCTGCGGCATCGGGAGTTCCGGGCGCCGACCGGTCACCGTCGAGGACGCGACCGGTGCGCGCGATGGTGTCTAGGCTGTGCCCATGACCGACACGGTGCCGAACTACCGCTGGAGTCCCAGCAAGTTCATCCGTGCCTGGGAGGCCGGGGCCTTCGATCGCCGGGTGGAGTTGGTCGACGGAGAGGTCTGGCCCGTGATCATCGGTTCGTGGCACGGTCGCACAGTGGCACGACTGATCACGGCACAGTGGCACGACTGATCACGGCACAGTGGCACGACTGATCACGGCACTGTGGCACGACTGATCACGGCACTGTCCGCCCTCGGCGATCCGGTCACCACGGCCACGCTGCCGTGTGCGGATTCTCTCCCGGACCCTGACTGTTGGGTGCAACGCTCAGGTGCCGAACCGATCGGCACGATCGGCGCTCGACTGGAGCGCTGGGACCCCAGTGATGTCCTGCTGGTGGTCGAGGTCTCGGATGAGACTTCGATGGCAGACCTGACCCGGAAGGCGGGAATCTACGGCTCGGAAGGGTTCCCGGTGTACTGGGTAGTGTCGCCGGATGTCATCTATCAGCACACCGAGCCCACCGCGCAGGGTTATCGACGGCGGCTCGAATATCGGGCGGGCGACGCCGTACCCGTTCCCCATGCGGTGACCACGTTGAACCTAGCTGAGCTGCTCAACGCCTAAGCCAGCAGCGGAAGCGCACTGGACAGATCGGCCCGGTGGCCACTGGCCGAGACCTTCCCGGCGGCGCGCGCCTCGGCCCAGGTCCAGCGTCCGGTGGCCAGCCGGAGCCAGCTGATCGGATCGGTCTCCACCACGTTCGGCGGGGTGCCCCGGGTGTGGGTGGGGCCCAGCTCGCCGACCCCGCACTGAACGGCCGCGAACGGCGGCACCCGCACCTCGACCGAACGTCCGGGGTGACGCTCGGCCAGCACGGCGGTCAGGGTCCGGCAGGCGACAGCAAGCGCCTTGCGGTCGACCCCCGCCGGTTCGACGGTGTCGGCGAACCTATGGTTGAGATCGTCCACGTGCACCACCAGATCGACGATCCGGGTCCGGACGAAGTCGGCCAGCCGTCCGGGACCGCGCGGGGTATCCACGACCACGGGCAGCGAACTCTGACCGAACGCGGCCAACAGTGCTTCGACGGCTGTCGCCCACTCCTCCAATAAAGTCGTCGCCGGACGATCACCGGCCCGGCCCACGGCAGCGTCGGTGATCTCTCCGGCCGCCGAGCGATAGGCCCCGATCAGTGTCGACACCTCGAGGGCCCGGGACCGACTCGGCCGATCGAGAACGGCGATCAGTCCCTCGTGCATCACCAGCAGGTGACCGATCATGACCCGGACGTCCCAGCCCGGCAGCACTTCGCGAGCCGTCAGGGTCTCCGGCGGCTGTGCGGCCAGCCAGCCGTGCAGCCGTCGCGACTGCTCGACCATGATCATCGCGTCCTGCGCTGGTGTAGTCGGCACGTTTCCCGACGCTAGCCGAACCGCGGCGGCGGGAAGAGGCTGGACCGGTCGAACGAACGGATCACGGCTCCGGGTGTTCGGCGTCGTAGCGGAGGAATCGCCGCTGCCGGGTGAGCAGCAGGGTCAGCAACACCACGCAGGTCAGGCCGCCGACCACCGCCGCCCAGTTCTCACCCCACCAGGACGCCTCCGAGCCGAGCACCAGATCACCGAGCCGCGGTCCACCGGCCACCACCACGATGAACACGCCCTGGAGCCGTCCGCGCATGTCGTCGGGGGTGGCGGACTGCAGGATGGTCTGCCGGAACACCGAACTGACTGCGTCCGCGCCGCCGGCCACGGCCAGGAACAGTCCGGCCAGGATCACACCGGGGATGATCACGTGGTCGGGGCTGTGAGCGCCGGTGACGGTGATCACCACCCCGAAGGCGGTGACCGCGAGCCCGAACACGCCGATCGCCAACCCGATCACCCGGCCCTGTCGGCGGACGCTCACCAACCGTCCCGAGAACAGCCCGGCCAGCACGGCGCCGACCGCGAACGCCGCGTTCAGTACACCGGTCGTGGTCGCCCCACCGCCGAGGAACACCACGCCGACGGCGGGGTAGAGGACCCGGGGCATCGCGAAGATCATCGCGATCAGGTCGACCAGGAAGGTCATCCGGACGTTCCGACGGGTCGCCAGATACCGCAACCCCTGCAGCACCGAGGCCAGCCCGCGGACCGGGACGGTTTCGGTGTCCGTGTTGGTCACCGGCGGCAGTTCGGGCAGCCGCCACAGCGCCCAGAGCGCGAAGGTGAACAGCACGGCGTCGATGCCGTAGGCCAGGGCGAAGTCGCCGAACGCGACCAGGAACGCCCCCAGCAACGGTCCGACGGTGAGGGCGATGTTCCAGGCGATGGTCTGCAGCACGTTGGCCGCCGGCAACTGCAGCGGGTCGACCAACCGCGGGATGATCGCCGAACGGGCCGGGTTGTTGATCGCGAATCCGGCCGACTGGACGGCGACCAGACCGTAGAGCAGCAGCACCGAGTCGACGTGCAGCAGGGCCTGGACGGCGAGCCCGATCGAGACCAGCCAGAGAGCCAGCGACGAGATCAACGCGACTCGTCGGCGGTCGTAGAGGTCGACCAGGGCTCCGCCGTACAGCCCGAGGACGACCAGCGGGACGAGGGCGCAGATACCGAGCACCCCGACCGCAAGGGTCGAGCCGGTGATCGCGTAGACCTCCAGACCGACGGCGACCACCGTCAGTTGGGTGCCGAAGTTGGAGATGCCGAGGCCGATCAGCAGTCGGCGGAACGGCGGACTGGCCCGCAACGGAGTGAGGTCGAGCAGGACGGACACGAGCGATCAGGACCTCGAAGCTGGTGAATCGTGACGGATGGGCGGAGGCGGGCCGGAAGCGGCTGCGGCCCAGCGCACGATGATCGACACTAGCATCGGTGCCGTGAACATCAGTTCGCCGTTGTCGCCGGGGGCCCTGGCCCGTCGCGGCTTCACCGACCCGTCCGGGGCGGACCGGATCCTCAGCACCTGGGATCCCTCGGCGCTACCGCTGCTCGACCACGTCGGGCGGTCGGCCGATCCGGATCTCGCGCTGGCCGGGCTGGACCGGGTGGCCGAGGCCTGCCCGGGACTGCTCGCCGACCTGCTGGCCAACGACGTGCTGGCCCACCAACTGACCTTCGTCTGCGGCTCCAGTGTGGTGCTGGCCCAACACCTCGCTGCGCATCCCGAACAGCTTCGCGAACTCGCAACACCCGCGACCAGACGGACGTCGGCCGAGCTGCGGACCGAGCTGCTGCTCGCCGTCGGGGCCGAGCCCGAGGCGGCCCGACCGGTGGCCACCGAGGGCGACGGCGACCTGCTGCGCCTGGCCTATCGAGCCGCCCTGCTGCGGATCGCGGCCCGCGACGTGTGCGACCCGGAGCCGATCGAAGCCCTGGCCGGCGTGGCCGCCGAACTCTCCGATCTGGCCGACGCCACGCTGGAGGCGGCGCTGGCCCTGGCCCGGCTCAAGGTCGGCCCGGAACTGGCCGCCGACTGCCGCCTGGCGGTGGTCGGTCTCGGTAAGTGCGGCGCCCAGGAACTCAACTACGTCAGCGATGTGGACGTGTTGTTCGTGGCCGAGCCGACCCTCGGTCCGAACGGCAGCCCACTGGTCTCCACCGACCGGGCGATGACCATCGCGACCCGGCTGGCCGCCGAACTGACCCGGATCTGCTCGGCCCATACCGCGGCCGGCACCATCTGGGAGGTCGATGCGGCGTTGCGCCCGGAGGGCAGGGCCGGGCCGCTGGTGCGGACGCTGGCCAGCCATCAGATCTACTACCAGAAGTGGGCCAAGGCCTGGGAGTTCCAGGCCATGCTCAAGGCACGTCCGGTCGCCGGTGATCCGGACCTCGGGCGCGCGTTCGTCGACCTGGTCAACCCGATGGTCTGGCAGGTGGCCGAACGTGACCACTTCATCGCCGACGCCCAGGCCATGCGGCGCCGGGTGGTCGCCCACATCCCCGCCCGTGATGTCGGCCGCGAGCTCAAACTCGGCGACGGTGGCCTGCGCGACGTCGAGTTCTCGGTCCAGCTGCTGCAGCTGGTGCACGGCCGGGTGGACACCAGGTTGCGCACGCCCAGCACGTTGGCCGGGCTGCGGGCGCTGGTCGACTGCGGCTACGTCGGCCGCGAGGACGGCAAGGGTTTCGGTCTGGCCTACCGGTTCCTGCGGGCACTGGAGCACCGGATCCAGCTGTTCCGGCTGCGTCGGACGCACGTGCTGCCGACCAGTGAGGAGGATCTGCGGCGGCTCGGTCGCGGGCTCGGCTACTCCGATCCGGTGGACGGCCTGATGAACACCTGGAAGTCGTGTTCGCAGCGCGTCCGCCGGCTGCACCAGCGGCTGTTCTATTCGCCGCTGCTCGACGCGGTGGCCCGGATCCCCAGCAGCGAGCTGGTGCTGACTGCGCAGTCGGCCAAGGATCGGCTGCAGGCGCTCGGCTACGACGACCCGGCCGGAGCGTTGCGCCACATCGAGGCGTTGACCACCGGGGTGAGCAGGCAGGCAGCGATCCAGCGTCAGCTGCTGCCGGCGATGTTGGGGTGGTTCGCCGAGGCGCCGAACCCCGACCACGGTCTGCTCTCCTTCCGCCGGGTCTCGGAGTCGCTCGGCAACACGCCCTGGTATCTGCGCGCACTGCGGGACGAGGGGGCGATGGCCGAGCGGCTGGCCACCATCCTCGCCTCCAGCCGGTACGCGGTGGCGCTGCTCACCCGGGCGCCGCAGACCGTGCAGATGCTGGCCGACGATCACGAACTCGAGCTGGATGCGGTCGGCGATCTGGCCTCGGAGATGGCCGCCGCCGCCGGTCGCCAGTCCAGCGCCCAGGGCTCGATCGAAGCGGTCCGGGCGATCCGGCGGCGCGAGTTGTTCCGGATCGCGGCCAGTGACCTCCTTGGGATCAGTGACGTCCACGCCGTCGGGCGCGCCTTGTCCAGCCTGGCCTCGATCACCGTGGACAGCGCCTTGGGCATCGCCCGTCGCTTGTCCGTGCCCGGGCCGGTACCGGAGATCTCGGTGATCGCCATGGGCCGTTGGGGCGGGAGGGAGATGAACTACGCCTCCGACGCCGACGCCATGTTCGTGATGGCCGACGGGCCGCCGGCCGGCCATCCTGGCGGTGCCGGGGGCAGCTGGGACGCGACGAAGGTCGGCACCGCGGTGATCAACGAGATGCGCAAACTGCTCTCCCAGCCCGGCGCCGACCCTGCGCTGCAGGTGGACGCGAACCTTCGCCCGGAAGGCAAGGGGGGCGCGTTGATCAGATCGCTGGAGGCTTACCGGAACTACTACCGGCGCTGGTCCTCGACCTGGGAGATGCAGGCTCTGGTCCGGGCCGACGTCCAGGCCGGGGACGCCGCTCTCGGGGCTGAACTGATGCGGGTGATCGAACTGCGCCGTTGGCCGGAGGACGGGCTGAGCGCCGGACAACTGACCGAGATCCGCCGGTTGAAGGCGCGGATGGACGCCGAGCGGATACCGCGGGGGGTAGACCCGACCAAGCACATCAAGCTCGGCCCGGGCGGACTGGTGGACGTCGAGTGGACCGTGCAACTGCTGCAGCTGCAACACGGCTACGCCCATCCGGAGCTGCGGACCACCGGGACGATGGCCGCGCTGGACGCGCTCCGCCGGGCCGGGCTGATCGAGTCCGATGACACCCTGCACCTGCGCGAGGCCTGGCTGCTGGCCAGCCGGATCCGCAACCAGATCATGCTGGTCCGCGGCCGCGGCGCCGATTCGTTGCCCACCGACGCCCGGGAGTTGGCCGATGTGGCCCAGCTGATGGGCTACGGCCCCTCGCAGGCCTCCCATCTGGTCAACGACTACCGGCGGATCTCGCGCCGCGCCAACCAGGTGGTCGAGCGGCTGTTCTGGGGCTACTGAGGGAAACCTGGAACGGTGCGGAATGCCGACGGGTGCCAGCTGGGTTGTACCCGTCATGACGTCCACGTTCTCTCCTGAATCATCGGCGGTGGAATCATCGGCGGTGGATGGCCCCTCGAGCAGTGTTCCGCTGTCCGTGCTCGACCTCTCGCCGATCGGCAGCGGCAAGCCCGCCTCGGCGGCGTTGACCGAGACGGTCGAGTTGGCCCGCCAGACCGAGGCGATGGGCTATCAGCGGTTCTGGCTGGCCGAGCACCACAACATCGCGAGCGTGGCCAGCTCGGCCCCGACCGTGATGATCGCCACCGTCGCAGCCGCCACCCGCACCATCCGGGTCGGCTCCGGCGGCATCATGTTGCCCAATCACGCTCCGCTCCAGGTGGCCGAGGCGTTCCGGGTGCTGGAGGCGCTGCACCCCGGGCGGATCGATCTCGGCCTGGGCCGGGCGCCCGGCACCGATCAGTTGACGGCGATCGCGCTGCGGCGCAGCCGGCAGGCCCTGACCGCCGACGACTTTCCCGAACAGTTCGCCGAGCTGCTGGCCTACGTGGACGGTTTCCCGGCCGACCACCCGTTTGCCGCCATCTCGGCCATCCCCACCGACGTGGGCCTGCCGCCGCTGTGGATCCTCGGCTCCAGCCTGTACGGCGGACAGGCGGCCGGCGCGTTCGGCACCGGATTCGCCTTCGCCGGTCACTTCGGCACCGCCGACCCGGGTGAGGCGGTCCGCGGCTACCGCGACCGGTTCACCCCCTCGAGTCGACTCAGCGAGCCACGGGTCATCCTCGGCGTCTCCGCGATCGCCAGCGATACGCCCGAGCGGGCCCAGCAGCTGGCCCTGGCCGGGGAGTTGTCGATGGTCCGGCTGCGGCAGAACCGTCCCGGGCCGCTGCCGAGCCCGGAGGAGGCCGCGGCGTACCCGTGGACCGACAGCGAACGCGCCATGGCCCAGGACCGTCGACGGTTCTCCAGCGTCGGCACCGCCGAGCAGGTCCGAGACGACCTCGACCGGCGGTTGAAGGAGGCCGACGCGGACGAGTTGATCATCACCACTCAGATCCACGACCCGGCCGAGCGCGCCCACTCCTATGAATTGATCATGGACGCCTACCGCTGACCGAGCGACATGTCCCGGTCGGTCAGTGCGGGTCAGCGGGCGTCGAAGCGTTGCCGGGCCAGCCGGTAGGCGTCCAGGCTGGCCGCGGCTGAGTTGTCCCAGCTGAACCTGGCCGCGTGCTGGGCGGCCTGGCGGCCCAACCGGGAAGCGAGGCCTGGATCGTCCAGCACCGCCTCCAGCGCGTCCGCCCAGTGGCGTGGATCGTGGCCGTCGACCAGCAGTCCGGTCACCCGGTTGTCGACGGCACTGCGCAGCCCGCCGACGTCGGTGGCCACGACCGGTCGTCCGCAGGCCTGGGCTTCCAGCGCCACCAGGCCGAAGGACTCGTTGTAGGACGGCACACCGACCACGTCGGCCACGCAGTACCAGCGGAACAGTTCGTCCCGCGGCGAATGCGGCCGGAGGACGATCACGTCGGCCAGACCATGATCACGAATGGCGTGGCCGAGGGAATCGGACCAGTCGGTCTCCGGGCCGCTCGGACTGCCGATGATGATCAACCGCAGATGGTCACGGCGTTCGGGTCGACGTCTGATCATCTCGGCCACCGCCTCGATCAACACGTCCGGCGCCTTCAGTGGTTGCAGGCGCCCGACGAACAAGACGATCTGGGCACTGGGGTCGACACTGTGCCGGGCCCGGGACTCCTCCTGGTTGCACGGGTGGAAGGTGATCAAGTCCACCCCCGGCGGGACGATCATGATCTGCTCGGCCCCCGCCTGGTAGTGGGTCTGCAGTTCCTCGGACTCGAAGGGTGTGTTCGCGGTCAACACGTCCACCGCCTGGACGATCGCGGCCTCGCCCCGTTCCCGCTCGTCCGGCTCCAGGAGGTGGGCGTCGCCACGGAAGGCGTTCTTGACCCGGGCCATCGTGTGCATGGTGTGCACCTGGGGAAGTCCGAGCCGGCCGGCCAAGTCCAGCCCGATCAGTCCGGACAGCCAGTAGTGGGAGTGGATCAGGGCGGCCGAGCCGATCATCGCAGCGGCCCGGTCGGAGAACTCGGTCAGCAGCTCCGGAAGTTGTTCCTTGGCCACCGGGGCGGCCGGCCCGGCATCGACCTGCAGCACCCGAACCCGCTCGAACGGCTCGACCACCGCCGGCAGATCGGGGTCGCTGCGCCGGGTCAGCACGTCGACGGCCACGCCACGAGCGGCCAGTCGCCGCGACAACTCGGCGACGTAGACGTTCAAGCCGCCGGCGTCACCGACGCCCGGCGTCTCCAGCGGTGAGGTGTGCGCGCTGATCATGGCGACCCGGTCGGGCGAGCCGGTCCGCTCGGCGATCGGTTCCACGCCTGGCACGGCGCCAACCTAGTCCGTCGGGCTCGACCAGGCCCGCGCTGGGCATCCTTGGCCGACAGGTGCAGGCTGGTGGGCATCTCTGAGCGGGCCCGGGCACCCCGTGCGGGCCGGCAGAATCGACCGGAGGATCGCCGATGAGCACCCGTGTGAACAGACCGTCCACCGTCCCCGTGCTGTCCGAGCTGGCCTCGGTCGTCCTCGGCACCGCCGGTCGGGTGGAGGTGATCGAACCGGCGAGCGGCCGCCCGATGGTGGACGTGCCGAGGTCCAGCGCCGACGACGTCCTCGAGGCCTACCGACGGGCCCGTCGCGCGCAACCCGGCTGGGCCGAGACCCCGGCGACGGACCGGGCCGCGATCGCCGGTCGGCTGGCCGATCTGCTGCTGGCCCGGCGCGAGCAGGGCCTCGACATCATTCAGCGTGAGACGGGCAAGGCGCGGCTGCACGCCTTCGAAGAGCTGATCGAGGGCGTGCTGCAGAGTGAGTACTACGCCCGGCACGGAGCGAAGCTGCTGCGGCCGGCCCGGCGCCAGGGCACCTTTCCGCTACTCACCCAGGCGATCGAGCTGGCCCATCCGCGTGGCGTGATCGGATTGATCTCCCCGTGGAACTATCCGCTGGCTCTGAGCGTGGACGCGATTCCCGCCCTGGTCGCCGGCAACGCCGTGGTGCACAAGGCCGACAGCCAGACCCCGTTCTCGGCGCTGTGGCTGCGCTCGCTGATGGTCGAGGCGGGCCTGCCGCCGGACGTCTGGCAGATCGTGGTCGGCGATCCGGACGAGATCGGTGATCCGCTGGTCGACCACGCCGACTACCTGGCCTTCACCGGATCGACCGCGGTCGGTCGCAAGCTGTCCACCCGCTGCGGCGAGCGGCTGATCGGCTGTTCGCTCGAACTCGGGGGCAAGAACCCGATGCTGGTGCTGGCCGACGCCGACGTCGACCTGGCGGCCACCGCCGCGATCCGCGCCTGCTTCGGCAACGCCGGCCAGCTGTGTGTGGGGATCGAGCGGCTGCTGGTCGACGAGCAGGTCTACAGCGCCTTCGTCAGCCGGTTCCTCGACAAGATCAGTCGGCTGCGGCTCGGGACGCCGCTGGACTTCAGCAGTGAGGTCGGCTCGTTGACCTCGAAGAAGCAGCTGGACCGGATCATCGACGTGGTCGAGCGGGCCCGGTCCGAGGGCGCCACCGTGCTGACCGGCGGGAAAGCCCGGCCGGACCTGGGGCCGTACTTCTTCGAGCCGACGGTGCTCGCCGATCTACCGGAGGGATCCTCGGTGGATGAGGACGAGTCGTTCGGTCCGGTGGTCAGTCTCCGTTCGGTGACCGGCATCGAGGAGGCGCTCCGGCTGGCCAACGACACCCCGTACGGTCTGAACGGTTCGGTGTTCGGTCGTGACGTGGACCGGGCTCGGTCGGTGGCCGCCCGACTGGACTGCGGCACCGTGAGCATCAACGAGGGCTACGCCGCGGCCTACGGCTCGCAGGCCGCCCCGATGGGTGGCCGGAAGATGTCCGGTCTGGGTCGCCGGCACGGTCCGACCGGACTGCTCCGGTTCACCGAGGCGCAGACCATCGCCAGCCAGCGGCTGCTCGGCTTCGATCCGCCGGCCGGGATGTCGGCCCGGACCTACACCCGGGCGATCAGCGGCGCGTTGCGGGTGATCAAGACGCTGCGGATCCGCTGAGGTCAACCCGGTTCGGCGGGTGCGCCGTCGGCTTCGCGCAGCGTCCGCTGCATCCAGGCCACGTCGTGCCAGGCACCGTGTTTCCAGCCGATCCGACGGTAGGTGCCGACCGGTTCGAACCCCAGCGCCCGATGCAGGCCCTCGCTCGCCTCGTTCGGCAGGGTCATACCGGCGACCGCTGTCCGGTAGCCGCGAGTAGCCAACCGCTCGAACAGCGCCTGGTAGAGCAGCCGGCCGGCTCCGGTCCGCCGCCGCCCGGTCTCGAGGTAGACGCTCACCTCGCAGGCCCACCGGTAGGCCGCTCGACTCTTGAATTCCGATCCGTAGGCGTAGCCCACCACCTGTCGATCCTCGGGAAGGACCGGATCGACCAGCACCAGCCAGTCGTGCGTATGCAGCGCGGCCTCGATCCGCGCCGACATCTGCTCCGGTGTCGGCGGATCGAGCTCGAAGGTGATCGCGGTGTCCAGGACGTAGGGCCGATAGATCCGCGCGCACGCCCGATCATCGGCCGAGGTGGCCTTCCGCACGGTGAGCCGCATGCTGACCGATCCTAGGCGCGCCGTGTTCGGCGGTGTGAATCCGCGAAACGAAACGGATCAGCCCCAGTTCCCGGCGTCGGTCAGGCAGAATGGATGGCCGGCGGGATCGATCAGCACCCGCCAGGTCTCGCCCGGCTGCGGGTCGGCGAGGCTCGCGCCCAGCGCGAGAGCCTGCCGTTCAGTGGCCTCGATGTCCCCCACCGCGAGGTCGAAGTGAAACTGCTTCGAGCCGTGCTCGTCGGGCCAGGCCGGCGGCTGGTAGTCCGGCACCCGGCCGAAGCCGATCGCCAGGCCCCCGGGCCCGGCGAGCATCGCGTAGTTCTCGTCGCCGTCGGACTGCTCGAGTCCGAGCAGCTGGGCCCAGAACCCCGCCACCGGGGCGACCTCGGCGCAGTCGAGGGTGACCATGGCCAGTTTCGTCGTCATGACCCCAGGCTGTCGGAGATTGCGGCCGTCGGTCTTGGACAAATACGTCAGGCCGTCCTGCGTTCTCGTGCCGGTTCGGTTCTAGGCTCGAGACCATGCCTGATCGTGCCGCACGACCACGGGCGGTGATCCCGCGTCCGGTCGTGCACCTCTCGGCCGAATGGTGCGACGGTGAACCGCGGCTGCTGGTCACGGGAGTGTGCCGACGCCGGTTCGTCCGGGTGCTCGAGGGCGAGGGGCGCACCATCGCGGTGGCGTTTCTGCCGGCCGGCTTCCGTCCGTTCCTGCGGTCGAGCGTCCGTATGTTGTGCGACCGGGAGATCCCGGCCGGCGAGGTGCTGCGGGTCGACGACCGGGATCTCGCCGCCCGGTTGCTGGATCCGGGCGTGGGAATCGGGGACGGCGTCGAGATGCTCTACGACTGGCTCTCCCGGTTCGACCCGAAGCCGGACCCCTTGGTCCAGCGGCTCGCCGCGCTGGTCAGGCGCGCGGAGGAGGACACCGCCATCACCCGGGCCGAGCAGCTCGCCGATCTTGCCGGCGTCGGTCTGCGGACGTTGCAGCGCCAGTTCGCCGGCTACATCGGGGTCGGACCCAAATGGGTCGTGCAGCGGTCCCGGTTGCTCGACGTCGCAGCGGCCGCCCATTATGGAACCCCGGTGGACTGGGCCTCGTTGGCGGCCGGTCTCGGCTACGCCGACCAGTCCCACCTGATCCGCGCCTTCACCACATTGGTAGGCGTCCCGCCCGCCGCCTATCGGCGCGAGGCGCAGCAGTCCGTGCGGTGACGACACCGACGAAGCGGAGGTGCAACCTGCCACGCTCGTGCTGGAGGATGGTTCTAGGTCGACGATGCCGGCCCGCATCGACGGAGCATTGTTCGAGCAGGCTCGGCCGGCCAAGCAGCTCAACAGCCCGAGCGCGACGCAGCAACTGAGCCATCGGGCACGTGGTGGTCACGACGTCCCGGGGCAAAGATTCGCGAGCGGTATACGCGGTTGGGGTTCCGGGTGAAACGGGCTGCTGGCGATGTCGATGTGCGCACCTACTTCGGCAACAGCGCGGCGCCTGCCACGAGGTGGCTCGATACGAGCGGGGACGACAAGTGGGCGAGGCGGCGTGGCCCGATGGGACCCGCCCGAACTTCGCTGATCTTGCTCTCCACTGAAGAGAGGAAACGCGGACGGGCCGCCGTCCTCGAAGGACGGCGGCCCGTAGCGGCGACCCCGTGGTAGCGCGATGACTCTGTGGTAGCGCGATGACTCTGTGGTAGCGCGATGACTCTGTGGTAGCGCGATGACTCTGTGGTAGCGCGATGACTCTGTGGTAGCGCGGAGCGCTCACATGTCGTAGTACATCTCGAACTCGTGCGGGTGCGGGCGCAGCCGGATGGCGTCGATGTCGGCCCGCTTCAGCTCGACCCAGGTCTCGATCAGGTCCGGGGTGAACACATCGCCCTGCAGCAGGAACTCGTGGTCGGCCTCGAGGGAGTCCAAAACGCCCTCCAGGCTGGCCGGGACGGTCGGCACCGAGGCGTGCTCCTCGGGTGGCAGTTCGTAGAGGTCCTTGTCCACCGGGGCACCGGGCTCGGTCTTGTTCAGGATGCCGTCCACCCCGGCCAGCAGGATGGCCGAGAACGCGAGGTACGGGTTGGACGACGGGTCGGGGCAGCGGAACTCGATCCGCTTGGCCTTCGGGTTGGATCCGGTGATGGGGATCCGGATGCAGGCCGAGCGGTTGCGCGAGCTGTAGACCAGGTTGACCGGAGCCTCGAAGCCCGGAACCAGGCGGTGGAACGAGTTCACCGTCGGGTTGGTGAAGGCGAGCAGCGAGGGTGCGTGGGCCAGGATGCCGCCGATGTACCACCGCGCGATGTCGGACAGGCCGCCGTAGCCGGCCTCGTCGTAGAACAACGGGCTGCCCTCGTTCCAGATCGAGGAGTGCACATGCATGCCCGAGCCGTTGTCGCCGAAGATCGGCTTCGGCATGAAGGTCGCGGTCTTGCCGGCCGCCCAGGCGGTGTTCTTGACCAGGTACTTGAACTTCATCACGTCGTCGCCGGCCTTGAGCAACGTGTCGAACCTGTAGTTGATCTCGGCCTGGCCGGCGGTGCCGACCTCGTGGTGGGCCCGCTCGACCGTCAGACCGGAGTTCTCCATGTGGCGGACCATGTCGTCGCGCAGGTCGGCGAAGTGGTCGACCGGCGGGACCGGGAAGTAGCCGCCCTTGTACTTGACCTTGTAGCCGCGGTTGCCACCCTCTTCTTCCCGGCCGGTGTTCCAGGCGCCGGCGACCGAGTCGATGGCGTAGTAACCGGTGTTCTGCTTGGTCTCGAAGCGGACGTCGTCGAAGACGTAGAACTCGGCTTCGGGGGCGAAGAAGGCGGTGTCGCCGATGCCGGTGGATCCCAGGAACGCCTCGGCCTTGCGGGCGATGTTGCGTGGGTCGCGGCTGTAGGCCTCTTTGGTCAGCGGGTCGTGGACGAAGAAGTTCAGGCACAGCGTCTTGGCGCGACGGAACGGATCGATGTAGGCCGTGGTTGCGTCGGGCATCAAGGCCATGTCGGACTCGTGGATCTTCTGGAAGCCCGTGATGGACGAACCGTCGAACGCGAGACCGTCCTCGAAGACCGATTCGTCGAACGAGCCGGCCGGGACGGCGAAGTGCTGCATAACGCCGGGCAGATCGCAGAAGCGGATGTCGACGGTCTCGACACCCTCGTCCTTGACGTAGGCCAACAGGTCGTCGGCGCCTTGGAACATGTGTCCTCCGGTGAGTCGGTGATGCGCGGATGTGCTGACCGAGCAGGCGGCCGGTATGAAGGGGCGAGCTCAGCTCACGCCACGATCCTGCCCCAGTGAGCACATCCCGGTCGCGCTGGGTCGCGTCGAGCCTAGAAAGAGGGCGTTTCCTCGTCGTTGCGCAAATGTTTCACGGACGTTACACGTGGTGCTCCGGCCGGCCGGTGCGAGACGGCGACAGCGTCTGATCAGGGTGTGACCGAGGCCCGGGTAGCCTCGATCTGTGCCACAACGTCCGCCCCGAACTCGCTCCCGGGCCCGTGCCGAGGATGTGCAGGAGCCGGCGAACGATTGGGCTGCGGCACCCGACCCGCGCTACCCCGGCGAGCGACTGGGGCTGGCCGAATCGGGACGCGGATCCCTGGCCAGCTGGGGGAGCCGGGTCGTCGCGCTGGTCCTGGACTGGGCGATCAGCATGGCCCTGGCGGTGGCGATCTTCACCCCGGCGGTGGTCAGCGGCCACGACTGGCGTCGATTTATGATCTTGGTCGTCTTCTTCCTCGAGTCTGCGGTGTTGTCGGCCATGACCGGCAGCAGCTTCGGCCAATTGATCACCCGGATCGCCGTGTTCCGGCTGGACGCCAAGCCACTCGGTTTCCCGCGTGCGGTCATCCGGGCGGCGCTGGTCAGCCTGGTCGTGCCGGCGCTGCTGATCGCCGGCAACCGCCGGGGCATCCAGGATCTTGCCCTGGGCACCGTCGTCATCAACCGCCGCTGAGCCGTCACTCCTCCCGCATTCTGGCTCCTGAAGCACATCCTGTGTTCACCACGGACCAGAAGTCTCAGCCGATCGCAGTGCAAACCGGTTGCCGTCCGGGTCCGCCAGGCTGATCCGGGCGTTCTGGTCGGGCTGATCGCCCCCGTTGTCTACCCGGGTGGCGCCAAGAGCGACCAGCCGATCGATCTCAGCTCGCCGCTCCTCCCCGACCGGAACAGCGAGTTCGAGTTGCAGCCGGTTCACGGGCGCCTTCGGTGCCAGCGGCGGACCACCCCAGCTGATCTTCGTGCCGCCATCGGGTGACTGGACCGCGGTCTCCTGGTCCCGATCCCAGACCAGGGGCCAGCCCAGCGCTTCGCTCCAGAAGTGGCCGACCTGCCGGCTGCCGTCGCAGGAGAGGGCGCCGATGAATCCGCAGCCGGCCAGAAACGCGTTGCCGGGCGGAATCACGCAGAACTCGTTGCCTTCAGGGTCGGCGAGGACGACGTGGCCCTCCTCCGGGCGTTGGCCGACATCGGTGTGCCGGGCTCCGAGCGCCAGTGCCTTCGTCACTGTCTGCTGCTGGTTCTCCAGGGAGGTGCTGGTCAGATCCATATGGATCTGGTTCGGAACCGTCTTGGGCGCGGTGGTGGACAGGAACCGCAGCGCGAATCCTGGATCGTCGTGGAGGTGCAGGGTGATCGCGCCGTCGCCGTCGTCGTCGTTGTCGTCGTCGCTGGACTGTCCGCCGAGCCTGAGTTGTCCACCGAGAAGGGCGGCCCAGAATCGACCGAGCCGGGCCGGATCGTTGGCGTCGAAGCGGAGTGCGGCAAGCTGACAGGCCATTCGGCTACGGTAAAGACGTTCACGTCAGGCGCATAACGGAATTCGGTCGGTCATGCCGAAATCGCTCCCGCACCGGGCTTGTCTGGCTCTCGTCTTCAGCTCTCGACCGCGGCGTCCGGCCGCCCCGTCCTGATCAGATGCCGGCACTGCCGAATTTGGACTGCGATGCGTTCTTCGGGATGCTCGACGCTCGCCGACAGGAGCGCGGTCTGGGCTGGTACGACCTCGCCGAAGAACTCTGGGACCAGTCGGCCGACCTCAATACGGAGAAACAGGATCATCCGCTCTGCGGCGGTGCGGTGTCCCGCCAGCAATCGCGCGGCGCGACGTCGTGTCAGTACGCGCTCTTCATGCTGCGGTGGCTCGATCAATCCCCGGAAAACTTCCTGACCGGGCCGGCGGTCGAGGTGGGGGACACCCGGTTGCCGGAGGCCGGGCCGAACGTCCGTCTCCGCTGGAATCTGCCACGGCTGCACCAGGCGATCAACGAACGGCGACAGGATCAGGGTTTGACCTGGACTGCGCTGGCGACCGAACTGGACTGCACGTCGAGCCGACTGACCAACCTGCGCACCGCCCGGATGGCCGACATGAATCTGGTGATGCGCCTGGTCCAGTGGCTCCGACGCCCAGCCGCCGCCTTCATCGAACCTGCTCGCTGGTAGGGCGAAAGTCACTGTGGCTCACCAGCCGCAGCAACGCAGAACGCGCACCGCCGCATCATCGAGCGAGACGGGGGCGTCGATCGTTTCCTCGGGTACGCCGGGCAGCGGATCGGCCTCCCGCCACCACCGGCGCATCTGGTCGGCGCCGTAGTTCGCCGAACCGAGAATGCCTCCGACGATCATGTTCACCCTGCGGTCGAGGGCGAACCGAGCGAAGAGGTCGAGGTGCTGACCGTCGGATTCCCCGGCTCGTCGGGCACGTGCAAATTCTGCGGCGGAGCTGGTCTCGGCCGAGGACGGCGATCCGCGGGGCCGGGCGGCCCGGATCGTTCGGGCCAGGCCCGACTTGCCGCCGGTCGGGTTGCCCCGGATCAGGATCAGCCGGGTCGCGGCCCTTCCGGTCCCGCTCATCGACCCGAGCATCGCACGATGGCCGCCGCCCAACACTGCCGCAGTGCCGACAAGCAGAACGTACAGGTGATCCGCGTCGAACTCTCCGTTCCCGACGGTGCCCGGTGGCTACCGGATCGGCCATCGAACGTCGCCGTCCTGGTGCTTGCGGGGTTGCGCGGGCGGATCGACGAGCCGAGCCCAGCTTTCAGCTGTGCAACGGATCGCGGAACGTTCGGCCGTGCGGCACGACCAGGTCTGGCCCAGCCGCACCGGCGTGGCCGGCGATCACCGAACTGTCGGTGCCGGCCGACCGCCGATCGGCTCGAACCTGACCAACCTCAGTTCCGGACGGTGATCGAGTCGAGCTCCAGCTCCTCCAGGCTGCGGCCGCCGGTCTCGGGCACCCGCCGCCAGACGAAGATTGCGCCCACGGCACCGAAGAAGGCGAAGATCACGTACACCGCCACCGCGTGCGAGGCGAGCGCGATGGCCAGACCGAAGGCGAAGATCAGCGCGATGGCGGTCTTGGCCGCCGTAGCCAGCGAGGTGCCGGCCGAACGGGCGCCCAGCGGGAACAACTCGGGTAGCACCACCCACATCACCGGGCCCCAGGTCAGCGAGAATCCGGATTTGAACACCGCCAGACCGGCCAGGGCGACGATCTGGCCGACCGGGCTAAACCACTGCAGGCCGAACACCAGTCCGACCACCAACATGGACGCGGCCAGCACCACCGAGCCGATGATCAACAACCGACGCCGACCCACCCGGTCGACGATCAGGCCGGAGATGATGGTCGAGACCACCGACAGCACCCCGAATCCGACGGTGTTGACCAGCGCCGTGTTGGTGCCGAAGCCGAGCTGCTTCAGGATCGTCGGGGCGTAGTAAAGGATCGCGTTGATGCCGACCAGCTGTTGCAGCATGCCCAGCACGACAGCGGTGATCAAGACCGGTCGAAGCGCCCGCGAACGCAGCAACGTGGCCACCGACATCGTCCTGGCGTCCGGCCGATGCTCGCTCGTCGACGACGCCGGATCCTGGCTGATCCGGTCGAGCTCGGCGAAGGCGCGGTCGGCCTCCGACTCGGGCAGCAGCGAATCGAGCACTTGCCGAGCCTCGTCGCGGCGGCCCTGCAGCATCAACCAGCGAGGCGTTTCGGGCTGCTTGATCAACATCACCAGCAGGATCACCGCCAGCACCGCCGAAACGCCGAGCGAGACCCGCCACGAGATGTGCTGGGAGAAGAACAGATTGACCAGGCCCGCCAGCAGGATGCCGCTGGCGATCAGCAACTGGTTATTCGTGGCCAGTCGGCCGCGTGACTTGGTGGGAGCCAACTCAGACAAGAACGTCGGCACAGTCGCCTCCATCGCGCCCACCGCCAGACCGGCCGCGAGCCGGGCGAGCAACAGCACCTCGAAGTTCGGGGCGAAGGCCATGGCCAGACCGGAGACGATGAACAAGGCGGCGCCGATGATCAACGACGTCTTCCGACCGAGGCGCTGCGCCACCCAACCGGACAGGATGGAGCCGACCACCGCACCCATCAGGATGCTGGAGATGATCAGGCCCTGTTGGACGTGGCTGAGCCCGAACGCGGGGGTGATGAACAGGATGGCGCCGGCGATGATGCCGGTGTCGTAGCCGCCGAGGATGGCCCCGAATGCGGCCACGAAGGTCGCGCCCCGGCGTCGTGACTGCCTCGGATCAGGCCCGGTGCCTCGGGAACGGGCCGTGGTGCTGACGGACATGTCGCCTCCTCGCGGTTGGCACGGTGGATGCCGTATCCCGGAATCGTGCCGACGCCCGACTATTTTGTCAAATGACTTGACATAAATAGCGGTGGCCGCTGTACTGGGCCGCATCCGTGGACGGGCGCCGGTCCTGATCAGGGAGTCGAGGAGGGAGAGCATGCCGATGCAGCCAGCGGTTCCGAGCCAAGCGCGAGCTTCGGTGGCCAGCGTCGAGAAGGTGGCCGAGTTGCTCCGCGTGGCAGGGGCCATGAACCGGGCCACCATCGGCGCTCGCACCGGGCTTTCCCGTCCCTCCGTCTCGGGCGCGGTGACCACCTTGGTGGCCGATGGTCGAGCCGAGGAGATCGAAACCCCGGCGGTCGGTCGCGGACGGCCGTCGCGACAGGTGCGGATCAGTCGACGACGAGTCGATGTGGTCGGGATCGAGATCGGCCGTCGCCATGTCGCCGTGGCCGGGGTGAACGCCACCGGCGAGGTGGTCGCCGCCGAGACGGTGCTGGCCGACCCCAATCGCACGCTCGCCGAACGGACATCGGTCGCGCTGGACCTGCTCGACGATGTCGCCGTCCGGCGGCAGCTCGATCTGTCCCGCTTGGGTCGGGCCGCGGTCGGGACGCCCGGGCCCCGGTTCAGTACGGCTTTCCGTGCCGGCAACGGCGCCGGCGCCGACTCGCTCTCTCGGTCGGTGCGCGACCGGGCGTTGGTCGCCGAGCTGGTCGGCCGGAGGCTCGAGGTACGGGTCGACACCGGGAATAACACCCGCTACACCGCGCTGGCCCGCTCGCACACCAGGGCCGACGACCTCGGCGAGGATCTGGTCTACCTGCGAGTCGATGAAGGTGTCGGCGGCGGGATCGTGCTGAACGGGCGGCTGGTCGCAGGCGCCTGGGGTGCGGCCGGGGAGTTCGGGCACATCTCGATCGATCCGTTGGGTGCCGGCTGTCCGTGCGGCGGTCGGGGTTGCCTCGAGCTGACCGCCGCACTGCCGGCGGTGGTGCGGGCTTCCGGAGCCGCCGACGAGACCGATCTGCGCGAGCACGCCGAGCGACCCGGGTACGCCTCAGCCATCCTGGCGGCGGCCACGGCTACCGGCGGTGTGCTGGCCGGAGTGCTGGCGGCGACCAATCCTCGGCTGGTCGTGATCGGCGGCGCGGTCGCCGAGCTGCCCGGCTTCCTCGACCGGGTCGACCAGGTGGCCCGAGCGGCCGCCCCGGCCTGGGCCGTACTCGACCTGGTGATCGAGCCGGCCAGCACGGATCACCTGCTCGGAGCGATCGGAGCGGCCGTCGCCGCTTGGGTCGAGCGAGAACGACTGACCCACGACCCGTTATGAGAAAGGTGCTTCGATGCCGGACAACATCCTCTTCCTGATGACCGACCAGCACTCCCTGACCGCGCTCGGTGCCTACGGGAACGACCAGCTGGACACGCCGAACCTGGACCGGCTCGCCGATGCCGGGACGCGGTTCGACCACTGCTTCACCCCGACCGCAATCTGTACGCCGGCCCGGGCCAGCCTACTCACCGGTGCGGCGCCCTTCCGGCACAAACTGCTGGCCAACTACGAACGCAACGTCGGTTACATCGAAGACCTGGCCGACGGCCAATTCACCTTTGCCGAGGCCCTCGCCGACGCCGGGTACCAGCTCGGCCTGATCGGTAAGTGGCACGGCGGGGTGCAGAAGACCGCAGCGAGTTACGGCTTCGAGGGCCCGCAGTACGAGGGCTGGCACAATCCGGTCGACCATCCCGACTACATCGCCTACCTGCAACAGAACGGGCTGCCGCGCTACGAGATCAGCGACAAGATCCGCGGGGTCACCCCGAACGGCAGCGAGGGCAATCTGCTCGCCGCGCGGCTGCACCAGCCGGTGGAGGCGACCTTCGAGCACTACTTGGCCAGCCGGGCGATCGAGATGCTGGAACGGTTCGCCGGCGGCGGCGCCGAACACGGCCCGGTGCCGGCACCGTTCTTCCTGGCCACGCACTTCTTCGGACCCCATCTGCCCTACATCATCCCGAACGAGTACTTCGACCGTTACGACCCGGACGCGATCGAACTGCCCGATTCGGTGGCGGAGACGTTCGAGAACAAGCCGCCGGTGCAGAAGAACTACTCCGGTCTGTGGACCTACGACACGCTGGGTGAGGCCACGAGCCGAAAGCTGATCGCGGCGTACTGGGGGTACGTGACCATGATCGACTCCGAGTTCGGGAGGATCCTGGACGCCGTCGATCGACTGGGCCTGGCCGACAGCACGGCGATCATGTTCACCGCCGATCACGGCGAGTTCACCGGCGGCCATCGACTGCACGACAAAGGCCCGGCGATGTATGACGAGATCTACCGGATCCCCGGCCTGATCCGGGTCCCAGGCGCACCGGCACACCAGGTCCGCGACGAGCTGGTGACGCTGACCGACTTCACCGCCACCATCCTGGACGTCGCCGGGCTGTCCACCGAGCAGGCCGTGGACAGCCGTAGCCTGGTTCCTCTGGTCCGAGGTGAGCAACCGACGTGGTCATCGACCGTGCTGTGTGAATACCACGGCCATCATTTCCCCTACCCGCAACGGATGCTGCGGACCATGACCCACAAGCTGGTGGTGAATCCCGAGTCGGTGAACGAGTTGTACGACCTGGTCGCCGACCCCTCGGAGCTCACCAACCGGATCGACGACCCGGGCTACGCCGAGATCCGGATCGCGCTGATGGTCGAGCTCTACCGCCAGTTGCGCGACCGGGGCGACAACTTCTACCACTGGATGACGCCGATGTACGACATCGGCGGAACCGACTACGACTCGACCTTGAGTTCGTTCGAGACCGACACGGACTAGCCCAGACCGGACGGGACGGGTCAGGACTGCTGGGCGTCCTGCCATGCCTGCCAGATCTCCGGTCGCAGTCGGCCGCGGTCGGTCACCTCCAGGCCGACGCTCAGCGCCCAGGCCCGCACCACCCCGGTCGGCGGCCGGCCGGTCGAGGGTCCACGGAGATCCGTCTCCTGCTCTGACGTGGGTTTGATCCGTGCCACCGCGGCCGCTTCGTCATCGGCCCAGGCCTGAGCGGCGGCGAGGTAACGGTAAGTCCATTCCTCGGCCAGTTGACGGGTTTCGGCAAAGACGATCGGCACGCTCGGCCAGCGGACCTGCAACTCGGCCAGACCGTCGGCCACCATCGAGGGTCGGATCCGCTCCAGCCTGAACACCTGGGAATAGCGGTCCTCGACCACCACGGCGGCCCGCGGCAGTGCGGCCAGCTCGGCGAGGGCGAACCGGAGCTTGCCGTTGATCAGGCTGGAGACCAGGTCGGTCAGTGACTTCCGCTCCACCGCCGCCACCAACTGGCCGCCGACGCTGATCCCGTAGTCTCCGCACGGCAGGGCGCGCTTCGAGGTCTGCACCTGTTGGCCGGCGAAGCGGTAGGCGTAACGCTCCCGTGTGTCCACCACGATCTCCAGGGCGGCGATCCCGGCCGCCCGGGCGGTCGGGGTGCTGACCTTCGGCCGGGCCTGCTTGCGGGTCTTCGGCGACTGCCAGAAGACGGCGTCGCGGCCACGGGCCTTGGTGAACACCAGCTGGGACCGGTTCTCCCGACCACGATCCAGTATCAGATCGATGGCGGCACCGCGCCGGACGCAGGAACGGACGTCGACCCGCTCCACGATCTGCGGGTCCGCCGGCCAGTCCGAGGCATCGACCGGATAGCAATAGAGCGCGTTGGTCCGCGGCCAGGTACCGGAGGTGCGGAGCACCATCCCCTCGCCGAGGGGAAGGCGGAGCAAGTAAGGCAATCGGGACTCGGGGTCCGGATTGCGGGCGACCAGCAACTCGGCCAACGCCGTCCTCTCAGAGCACCGAACCCGGGTTGAGGATGCCGTTCGGATCCAGGGCGTTCTTGATGGTGTGGCTCAACGCCATCACGTCCGGCCCGAGCTGGTCGGGTAGGGCCGCCTTCTTCAGTCGGCCGACGCCGTGCTCGCCGGTGATCGTGCCGCCGAGCGAGATGGCCAGGCTCATCACCTCGGCGAACGCGGTGGCCGCCCGTTCGGTCGAATCCGGATCGGTCGCGTCGTAGACCACGATCGGGTGGGTGTTGCCGTCGCCGGCGTGAGCGACCACCGGGATCTCGACCCGGTGCTTGTCTGCGATGCCAGCGATTCCGTTGATCAGCGCCGGCAGCACAGGCAACGGTGCGCCGACGTCCTCGAGCAGGATCGAACCGCGCTTCTCGATCGCGTTGAACGCGACCCGACGGGCGGCGGCGAACATCTCGCCCTCCTCCGGATCGTCGGTGACGAAGCTCTCCTTGGCTCCCAGGGTGTCACAGATCTGTTGTAGGGCGGAGATCTCTTCGCTGCAGGCGACACCCGGGGCATCGGACTGGGCCAGCAGCATCGCGCCCGCTTCGCGGTCCAGTCCCATCGTCTTGAAGTCCTCGACCGCGTTGATCGAGGCCTGGTCCATCAGCTCCAACATCGAGGGCCGGATCGAGCGGCACATCTCGACCACCGTCCGGGCCGCGGTGTCGACGTCGGGGAAATAGGCGACCAGCGTCGAACGGGTGGGCTGGGCCGGGATCAGCCGGAGGATGCCGCGGGTGATCACGCCCAGGGTGCCTTCGCTGCCCACGAACAGTTTCACCAGCGACAACCCGGCCACGTCCTTCAACCGGGGGCCGCCGAGCTCGATCTTGGTTCCGTCGGCCAGCACCACGTCCATCCCCAGCACGTAGTCGGTGGTGACGCCGTACTTCACGCAGCACAGCCCGCCGGCGTTGGTGGCCAGGTTGCCGCCTATCGAGCAGATCTCGAACGATGACGGGTCCGGTGGGTACCACAGTCCGTGTTCGGCGGCAGCGGCCTTCACCTCGGCGTTCAAGGCTCCCGGCTCCACGTAGGCCACCCGGGTGTTCGGGTCGATGGTGATCGAACGCATCCGGTCCAGGCTGAGAACGATGCCGTCCTCGACCGCGGTCGAACCGCCGGAAAGCCCGCTGCCGGCCCCGCGTGGCACCACCGGCACCCGGTGCTCGTTCGCCCACCGGACCACAATCTGCACCTGGTCGGCGTCGGCGGGCCGGACGACGGCGATCGGCATCCCGGCGGTGTTGTCGTGGGCCCAGTCGTAGCGGTAAGCCTCCATGCTGTCCGGATCGGTGATCACCGTCTTACCGGGCAGTTGGCCGATGAGCGACTCCAGTGGCGCGGTCATGGTCCCAAAGTAGCCCTGGTCGGCGGCGCAGACCCGTCCCCTTCGGATTTGTCGGAGCCGCGCGCGATGATTCCGGAGAACTGCGGAGGTCGAACCTCCTGAGCCAAGCAGGACACCAAGCAGGACACCGAGCAAGACACCGAGCAGGACACCGAGCAGGACACTGAGCAGGAGAGGGGTACCGCATGATTCGAGCCCACGGCCTCGCTCGCACCTTCATCACCCGGCGCGGTCGGGAGAAGGTCGAGGTGAAAGCCGTCGACGGCGTCGACCTCAGCGTCGAGTCCGGTGAGATCGTCGGGTTCCTCGGCCCGAACGGCGCCGGCAAGACCACCACCCTGCAGATGCTGACCACGTTGCTGAAGCCGACCGCCGGGACGGCGACCGTGGCCGGTCATGACGTGGCCACCGACCCGGTCGGGGTCCGGCGCTCGATCGGCTACGTCTCGCAGAGCGGGCTGGTCTCCTCCGAGGCCCGAGCGGGCGAAGAGGTGGTCGATCACGCGCTGCTCTACGGGATCGAGAAGCGGCGGGCGATCGCCCGCGGCCGCGAACTGTTCTCCGAGCTCGACCTGGAGGGGATGTGGGAGCGGCAGGCGAAGAAGATGTCCGGCGGACAGCGCCGCCGCCTCGACATCGCGATGGGACTGGTTCACGATCCGCAGCTGGTCTTCCTGGACGAGCCGACCACCGGCCTCGACCCGCAGGCCCGGGCCAATCTGTGGACGCACATCGCCGCCCTGCGCAACGATCGCGGCAGCACCGTGTTCCTGACCACCCACTACCTGGACGAGGCCGACGCGTTGTGCGACCGGATCTTCGTCATCGATCACGGCCAGATCGTGGCCAGCGACACCCCCGAGGCGCTGAAGCGTTCGGTCCGCGGCGACCTGATCGAAATCACCGTGCTGGATCCGGACCAGCTGGGTGCGGCCACCGAGCAGCTGGGCCGGCTCGACGGGGCCAGCGAGAACGAGGTGGTCGGGCTGACGGCTCGGGTGCGGGTGCCGCGGGCCGCGTCGGCCCTGCCGCCGTTGATGCGCAGTCTGGACGCCGCCGGCGTCGGGCTCGCCGGCGTCGAAGTGCGGCGTCCCACCCTGGACGACGTCTTCCTGACCATGACCGGCCGTTCGCTCCGCGAAGAGAAGGCAGCCTGAGATGACCGAGACCTCGACCATTCGTGCCGCCGATGGGGCCGGACGGGCTCCGGACCACACCAGCTCGTCGACGCGGCGGATGAATTTCTTCTCCGAGACCAACGTGGTCTTTCGTCGACAGCTGCGGCTGGCGCTGCGGAACCCGGCGTGGGTGTTGATCGGGCTGTTGCAGCCGATCCTCTATCTCGCCCTGTTCGGTCCGCTGTTGAAACCGCTGGCCCCGGCGCTGGGAACCACCAACGCCTACACCTTGTTCGTACCCGGTCTGTTGTTGCAGCTCGGCCTGTTCGGGGCCTTCTTTGCGGGCTTCGGGCTGCTCGGGGAGTGGCGCGACGGCGTGATCGAGGCCGAGCGGGTCACTCCGGCCAGCCGGGTGGCGCTGCTGTGCGGCCGGGTGCTGCGCGACGTGCTGCAGCTGTTCGTCCAGGGCGTCCTGCTGATCAGTCTTTCTTTCGCCTTCGGCCTCACCGGTTCGCCACTCGGCATGCTGCTGGGTCTGGTGATGGTGATGCTGGTCGGGACCTCGTGCGCCGCCTTCTCCTACGCACTGGCCTTGACCACCAAGAGCGAGGATGCGATGGCGCCGATCCTGAACGCGGTCTCGCTGCCGGTGCTGCTGCTGAGCGGAATCCTGTTGCCGATGACCCTCGGACCGACCTGGCTGCGGGTGATCAGTGAGATCCTGCCCACCAAACATGTCGTCGACGGAGTGCGTGCGGTCTTCGCCGGTCAGTTCTTGACGGCGGCCACGCTCTGGGGTGTGCTCTGGGCCATCCTCCTGGCGGTGGCTGGCGTCTGGCTCGGGGCCCGCACGTTCCGTCGTCAGAGCGCCTGACCCGCTCGGTAGGGCGTGCGCCCGCCGGACCGCATAACCTGTCTCGGTGGCACATCTGCTGGGTGGTGAGGGTCTCGGGTTGAGCTTTCCCACCCGTGACGTCTTCGACTCGGTCACCGTCGGCATCAACGAGGGTGATCGGATCGGCGTCGTCGGCCGCAACGGGGACGGCAAATCCAGCCTGATGCGCATCCTCGCCGGTCGGCTCGATCCGGACCGCGGGCGCGTCACCCGGCGCGGTGGCGTCACCGTCGGCTTTCTCGACCAGGCCGACGTCCTCGACTCCGAACAGAGCGTCGGGACGGCCGTCGTCGGAGAGCTGGCCGATCACGAATGGGCCGCCGACCCTCGGATTCGGGACGTGATCAGCGGACTGGTGCCCGATCTCGACTGGCAGGCCCGGCTCGGTGGGCTCAGTGGCGGGCAACGCCGTCGGGTGGCGCTGGCCGCGCTGCTGATCGGCGACTGGGACTGCCTGTTCCTGGACGAGCCGACCAACCACCTCGACATCCAGGGGGTCGCCTGGCTGGCCCAGCACCTGCGCCGGCGCTGGCCGGGCACCGGCGGCGGACTGCTCGTCGTCACCCACGACCGGTGGTTCCTGGACGAGGTCAGCACCCTGACCTGGGAGGTCCACGACGGCGTGGTCGAGCCGTTCGACGGCGGTTACGCGGCCTACGTCCTGCAGCGGGTCGAACGCGACAAGCGAGCCGCGGCGAGCGAGTCCAAGCGACAGAATCTGATGCGCAAAGAGCTGGCCTGGCTGCGTCGCGGGGCGCCGGCGCGAACGGCCAAGCCCAAGTTCCGGATCGAGGCCGCCAACCAGTTGATCGCCGACGAGCCGCCGGTCCGCGATCCGATCCAGCTGACCCAGCTGGCGACCTCGCGGCTGGGCAAGGACGTGGTCGACCTGCTCGACGTCTCGATCAGCTATCCGCCCGACCCGACCCCCGTCCTGAGCGAGGTCGAGTGGCGGATCGCGCCGGGGGAGCGGACCGGCATCCTCGGCGCCAACGGAGCCGGTAAGTCGACCCTGCTCAACCTGATCACCGGCGTGCTGGAGCCGACCAGCGGCCGGGTCAAGCGTGGCAAGACGGTCAAGATCGCCACGCTGAGCCAGCAGCTGAGCGAGCTCACCGAGCTGGCCGGGCTGCGCGTCCGGGAAGTGATCGCCGAGCGTCGCACCAGCTACGTCGCCGACGGCAAAGAGGTGACTCCTGGCCAGCTGCTCGAACGCCTCGGCTTCCCCAGCGCCCAGTTGTCCACCCCGGTCCGCGATCTGTCCGGCGGTCAGCGGCGCCGGCTGCAGCTGCTGTTGATCCTGCTGGACGAGCCGAACGTGCTGGTGCTGGACGAGCCGACCAACGATCTGGACACCGACATGCTGGCCGCCCTGGAGGATCTGCTGGACACCTGGCCCGGCACCTTGCTGGTGGCCACCCACGACCGGTATCTGCTGGAGCGGGTCACCGACCAGCAGTACGCCGTGCTGGACGGTCGTTTCCGGCACCTGCCCGGCGGCGTGGACCAGTATCTGAAGCTGTCCCGGCAGTCCGGATCCTCTCGATCGGGGTCGGCTGGCCGTCCGGACCAGGCGGGCGTCGTGCCACCGCGCGACGGCGCCGCCGGCGCCGGGCCGGCGGGCGCGACGGGAACCGGTGAGCAGCCAATGCCGAATGCGGCCGAACGCCGCGCGCTGGGCAAGGAGATTGCCGCCACCGAGCGCCGGATGACGAAACTGTCGGAGCAGACCGCGGCACTGCACCAGCAGCTGGCCGACCACGACCCCGGCGACTACGCCGGACTCACCGACCTCAGCCGTCGGCTGCGGCTGTTGGCGGACGAGAACGAGTCGGCGGAGTTGCGCTGGCTCGAGCTCTCCGAGCAACTCGAGGACGGCGTGGCCACCGGCCGTCGCTGATCGGTGCGGTTCCGCCGGTCGCGCCCGGGTGCGCCGGCGCCCGACGGGCGGCGCCGGGGTGGCGCGCCATCGGCTCGGGAACGGAGCGTTCTCGTTAGGCTGAGCCGGTCCGGGCGCGGCAGGCAACTGCTGGACAGGTAGGAGGGAACGGGCCGGACAGGATCGGTCAGACCTCACAGAAGGGAAGTTGGATCGGCTGTGTCGGACGTCGTCGAAGTGCCGGAGCAGGGACCTGGGCGACTGATCGGTCCGATCCCGCCCGGCTCGCGGCTGCTGCACATCGGCATCCCCAAGTCGGGCACCACCAGCCTGCAGTACGCGGCCTCGGCGAACCGGGCCGAGCTATTCAGCCGCGGCGTCCGCTACCCCGGCTCACGAGATCAACCACCGGCTGGCCGTCTCTTCGCTGATGGGTCGCCCGTTGGGCTGGAAGGGATGGGCGCCAGCACCCCGTCGCCGAAGGTCTGGCAGACGCTGCTCGACGAGGTCGAGGCCGACCCCGAGCGGCGGAGCCTTCATCAGCCACGAGTTCGCCTGCGAATCCGATGACGAGCAGGCGCGCTCGGTTCGTCGACGTCGCTCGGCCCGGATCGGATCCAGGTCGCCATCTCGCTGCGTGGCTTCGCCGATCTGCTCGCCTCCAGCTGGCAGCAGGCGATCAAGTCCGGCGATCAACGCACCTTCGACCGCTGGCTGAAGGTGGTGCTGGCCGACGATGCCGCGATCACCTCACCGGTGTTCGCCCGCCGCAACGACCAGGCGAGCCTGATCGAGCGCTGGTGCCGACTGGTCGGGCCCGAACGGGTCACCGTGGTGATCGCCGAGAAGAGCCGGCCGGAACAGCTGATCAGCGCCTTCGAGGATCTGCTCGGCCTGCCCCGCGGGGCGCTGGCGGACCGGCCGACCGGCGGCTACGCGGCCAACCGGACCCTGTCGGCCCCCGAAGCCGAATTGGTCCGGCGGCTCAACCGGGTGATCCGCAACCGCGAGTTCGGCTGGCCGCGCTACACCCAGCTGATCCGCGAAGGGCGTGATCGCCCGGATGCTCGAGCAGCGCAGTCCCGGGCCGCGACGAGCCGCGGACGGTGCTGCCCCAGTGGGCGGTCGAACCGGCCGAAGCGCGTTCCCGGGCCTACGCCGCGGCGCTGACCGGGTCCGGCTGCCAGATCGTCGGCGCGCCCGCGACGCTCTGTCGCGCCGGTCCGGTCCGGCCCGCAGCCGGCGGTCGACGACAACTGCCGATGGATGCCGCCGTCGAGGCGCTGATCGGACTGCTCTCGGCCGCGGACGGGATGGGTGCCTTTTTCGACGGCCAGAGGTCGAGGGGCTGCAGTTCAGCCAGGGCGGCGGCGACGCTGATATCCCGGAGCGAACGCGGTCGTCGGCTGCTGCATACCGTCCGGTCGAGCTCGCACCGATCGTCCCCGGTCTGCTCGCCGCAGCCGGCTATCGCGGCTTCCGCCAGCTGAAGGATCGGCTGGCTGATCGCTGCGCATCGACCGGGCCCTTGCGACCGGTTGCTCGATCCGACGAGTATGCCGGTCAGGGGCCGAGAAGCCAACGGTCCACGTCGATCCGGACCAGGATGCGCTCACCCCACTGGCTCGGGTCCGCGGCGTCCCAGCCGTGGTACTTCTCGGCGAATGCCGCGATCACGTCCGGTCGAGCGTCGACCTCCATCACGGTGGCCCGGCCCTCGGCCACCGCGCCGCCTTCGTCGCCGACCCGTCGTAGGCCAGGCTGACCGGCCGTCGGCTGATCAGCGGCTTTCGGCAGCCGAGGACGTCGTGAACCACAGGGCGTCGTCGCGGGCGACGAACCAGACCGGGGTGACGTGCGGCGATCCGTCGGGCGGTTGGCCGCTAGCCAGAGCAGCTCGGCTCAGCGGCCGCGCATCGCCTGCCGGGAACCCTTGGCCTGCCGGGCGCTGGTCGGCATCGGCCCTTCGGGATCGGCATCGCCGGCCGGATCGCGTCCAGCGCCCGCAGCCGGCTCTTCAGGTCGGTGACCTGGTTGGGCAGCAGGGTCTTGGGCAGCTTGCGGATGTGGTCGGTGAGCTTGTTCATCGGCACCTGGCCCTTGCCGTCGCCCATCACCAGCGGCGATCGCCTTGACGCCGTAGGAGACCCGTTCGTGTTTACGGACCTCACTGGCCAGCATGGGCTTGATCCGAGCCGGGTCGCCGTCGCCGATCAGCACCAGGCCGCCCGGGCCGATCGCGCGGTGGACGCAGTCCATCTGCCGGTTGGCCGCGATCGCCGCGGTGTAGGTCCACTGCTTGGGCAGCATCGACAGCGCGACCTCGGCCGAGCCGGCCTTGCCGGCGTACCGGTTGAAGGTCGCCTTCTTGGTCCGGCGGACCAGCATCAGCAGCGCGAGCAGGACCCCGATCATGATGCCGAGGACGGTGGCGTAGATGACGTGGCCGACCAGCAGGCCGATCACGACCCCGAGCACGACCGCCAGCAGGAAGCGCCGAGCAGCAGGAACGGCAGCGGCTTGTCGTACTCGTGGGTGATCTTGTAGGCCTGGACGATCTGGCGGACCCGACCCATGTCGGCGGGGTCGGTGCTCGCCTTGCGGCGCGCCTTCTCCGCCCGCTGGTCCTGCTTTGGCTTTCGCCTTGATCGCCTTGACCTCGTTGTTCGCCATCGCCTTCTTCTTCTCTGGTGCTTGCGGTGCTGGTCCGCCGCTCAGATCGACGAGGCTGGCAGACGATCGCCAGCCGGGTTTCGACAGCCTGACGATAGAGCCTGCCGGCCCGATAGGACGAACGGACGAGCGGTCCGCTCATGACGCCCGCGTAGCCGATCTCGGTGGCCTCGGCCTCCAGCTCGGTGAACTCCTCCGGCCGGACCCAACGTTCGATCGGGTGGTGCCGGGCGCTCGGGCGCAGATATTGGGTGATGGTGATGATCTCGGTGCCCGCATCGTGCAGGTCGCGCAGCGCCTCGGAGACCTCCTCGCGGGTCTCGCCCATGCCGAGGATCAGGTTCGACTTGGTGACCAGCCCCGCGTCGCGGGACATCTGCAGACACCGCCAGCGAACGGTCGTAGCGGAAGCCGGGCCGGATCCGCTTGAAGATCCGGGGCACCGTCTCGACGTTGTGTGCGAACACCTCCGGCGAGGCGTCGAACAGCTGCTGCAGATAGTCCGGGTTGCCGGAGAAGTCCGGGGCCAGCATCTCCACGCCGGTGTCGGGGTTCAGTTCGTGCACCTTGCGGATGGTCTCGGCGTAGAGCCAGGCGCCCTCGTCGGGCAGATCGTCGCGACAGACCCCGGTGATGGTGGCGTAACGCAGGCCCATCTTCTGCACCGACTCGGCGACCCGCAGCGGTTCACCGGCGTCGAAGTCGGCCGGCTTGCCGGTGTCGATCTGGCAGAAGTCGCAGCGCCGGGTGCACTGGTCGCCACCGATCAGGAAGGTGGCCTCGCGGTCTTCCCAGCACTCGAAGATGTTCGGGCAGCCCGCCTCCTGGCAGACGGTGTGCAGATCCTCGTCCTTGACCAGTTGCTGCAACTCGCGGTACTCCGGGCCCATCCGCGCCGTGGTCTTGATCCAGGACGGCTTCTTCTCGATCGGGACCTGGGCGTTACGGACTTCGAGCCGGAGCATCTTACGGCCTTCAGGGAGCACAGTCACGGGATCAGATTACCCGCCCGGATCGAGCCGGACGGCGTTCGGCTGCGGGCTGATCAGGCGACGTCACGACGGCGGAAGACCAGCGCCGTCCCGATCACCACCACGAGCAACACGACGCCGAGGTAGACCAGCCCGTGCTCGAGTGAGACGAACTTCTCGATCGGGACGTACGAGCCGTCGGGGGTGACCGTGGCGGGATCCGGCGGCAGCTCGTAGCCGAACCGTTTCTGATAGACGGCCAGCAGGTTCGCCTCGGGCATCCATGGGGTGATCCGCTGCGCCCAGTCCACCCCGCCCAGCACGCTGGCGCGGACGAAGGCGATCAGCAGATAGCCGAAGGCGATCCCGATCGCGGCCACGGTGTGGCGGAACAGCAGCCCGAGGCAGAAGCCGATCGCGGCCAGCACGACCGCGAGCGCGATTCCGCGGCCTGCGGTGCCGGTCAGCGAGGCCACGTGTCCGGCCATGCTGCCGTGATGCACGGCGACCAGCAGCGCCGGCACCAGCAGGGCGACGGCGGTCAGCACGGCGGTGAAGACGGCACAGCTGAGGACGACGGCCAGCAGTTTGGCGGCGAAGACGGCGCCGCGTCGGGGGACGAAGGTCAGCCAGTTGCCGATCGAGCCGGTGCTGAACTCGCCACCGCTGGACGCGCCGCCGATCAGGTAGGCCACCAGCCAGCACAGCAGTATGCCGATCATCAGACTGGTCGGCGCGACGTCGCCGTAAGCCTCGGGTGTGCGGACGAAATCGGCGAGCTGCGGCGGCATCATCGCGCAGTCCTCGGCGGTGCCGCCGTTGTCCAGGCAGTCGCTCTGGTCCTGTCCGCTCTCGGTCTGGTACTGCTGCAGCGCCTGCTCATAGACAGCCCGGGACTGGGCCCGCTCGGCCGCGTCCGGTGGAGCGACGGTGTGGTTGACCGCGATCTGGAACGCAGCCAGCAGTACCAGGGCGACCAGGGCGAACACCCAGAACGAACGCCGGCTGCGGAGCCGTCCGAGTTCGGCCCGCACCAGTCGGGGCAGACTGCTGGACGCGTTCATCGGGCGCCCCCAGTGGCCGGGCCCGAAGTGGGCGAACCTGAGGTGGGCGGACCCGAGGTGGGTGGGGCGCCGAGGCGCCTCTCGTCGGTGAGTTCGAGGAACACCTGCTCCAGATTCGGTCGAATCGGGGTCAGCTCGGCCAGGTAGAGGTCGTGACCGGCGAGCAGCCGGGTCAGCTCGCTGGGATCGGCCTCGGTCGCGGTGACCGAGAGCCGCCCGTCGGGCAACCCCTCCGCCTGGTAGCCGGCCTCGGTCAACAGCCGGCCGGCCCGTCACCGGATCGGCGACCGCGATCCGGTAGGTGGTCTGGGCGCCGCCGGCCAGGATCTGGGCCACCGGGCCCTCGGCCAGCAGCACACCGCGGCCGATGATGGAGACGGTGTCGGCGACCTGCTGCACCTCCCCCAGGATGTGGGAAGAGATCAGCACGGTCTTGCCACGGTCGACCAGGCCGCGCATGGTGGCCCGGATCTCGTGGATGCCGGCCGGGTCCAGCCCGTTGGTGGGTTCGTCGAAGATCAGCAGATCCGGGTCCTTGAGCAGGGTGGCGGCGATGGCCAGCCGTTGCTTCATGCCCAGGGAGTAACTCCTGAACCGGTCCCGGCCGCGTTCGCTCAGGTCCACCTCGTCCAGCACCTGGCCGACCCGGGCCCGCGGGGTGCCGATCGCGTCGGCCAGCAACTGCAGGTTCCGGGTGCCGGTGAAGGTGGGGAAGAACCGCGGTTGCTCGACGATCGCGCCGACCCGACCGATCACCTCCGGCAGCCGGTTCGGGCACGTCCTGGCCGAAGATGGTCATCTGCCCGGCGTCGGGTCGGATCAGCCCGAGCAGCATCCGGATCGTGGTGGTCTTGCCGGCGCCGTTCGGGCCCAGGAAGCCGTGCACGCCGCCGACCGGGACGTTCAGGTCGAGCCGGTCGACCGCCGGTTGCGACCGGCCTCGTCGTCGGTAGGACTTGCAGAGGCCGCGGACCAGTACCGCGGCGGTGGCGTCGGCCATCCGTCCCCCTGTGTCGGCTTCGTCGGCGAGCGACCTCGATCGGTCGATGGTCTCGACCGGCACCGCTCGGCCCGGGCGAGACCGATCACGCTAGCGGCCGGATCGTCCGGCCGACGCCGATCCAGACCGCGACACCCCGTTCACCTACAAAACTCGGGAACAATTCTTTCCGGTTGTTCAGTTTCGACCACTCGGCCTCGGCCTCGGCCCGGAGCGGAGACCGGGGGGGACCCAGGGATTTCACCCCGCTCAGGGATGCGCAACACCCTCGTTACGTCAGCGACACAAAAAGCTCGACCGTCGTTGTGATCATTGCTTCGGCTGCCGCGGCCGACACCGTTTCTGGCGGTGTCGTCATCCGAGCCGCGGCCACGACCTCTGGGAGATCACATGGCTTCGACGCAACCGACCGCCGCCGACCTGCTTCAACGGGCCGCGCGATCATCGCTGACCCGCCGCGCCTTCTTCGGCGCGACCGGGCTGGCCGCACTGGGTGCCGGCCTGGCCGCCTGCGGTGGCAGCAGCAGCAGCGGAGGCGCCGCGTCGGGTTCGCCGGCGGCCGGGGGAGCGGCTTCGTCGGTCGCCGCCGGCGCCTACGGCGACATCACCCTGCAGCTGTCCTGGATCAAGAACATCGAGTTCGCGGGTGAGTACTACGCCGACTCCAAGGGCTACTACAAGGCCGCCGGATTCAACAGCGTCAACCTGAAGACCGGGCCGGTGGACAGTGCGGACGCCCTGGTCGCCGCCGGCACCGTCGACATCGGACTGACCGCGCCGGACGCGACCGCCAAGTACATCGTCAACCAGGGCGCCGACCTGAAGATCATCGGCTCGACCTACCAGAAGAACCCGTTCTGCATTCTGTCGCTGAAGGAGGGCAAGCCGATCAGCACGGTGGCCGACCTGGCCGGGAAGACCATCGGCATCCAGGCCGGGACCAACCAGTCGATCTTCGACGGCTTCGTCAAGGCCAACAACGTCGACACCTCCACCTTCAAGACCACCGTCGTCCAGTACGACCCGAAGGTGCTCGAGGAGAAGAAGGTCGACGGCTTCATGGCCTACCTGACCAACGAGCCCTTCCTGGTCGCCGGTGACGGCTTCACCCCGGTCACGCTGTCCTTCGCCGACAACGGGCTGCCGCTGACCGCGGAGGTGTTCGCGGTCTCGGGCGACACCCTGTCCAGCAAGCGGGACATGCTCAAGGCCTTCCTGAGCGCCGAGATCAAGGGCTGGAACGACGTCATCTCCGACCCCGAGGGCGGCGCCAACCTGGCCGTCAACACCTACGGCAAGGGTCTCGGGCTGAAGATGGCCGAGCAGCTGAAGGAGATCAAGGCTCAGAACGACCTGATCGTCACCGACGACACCAAAGCGAATGGCATCTTCACCCTGACCGACGACTTCCAGACCAAGATCTGCACCGCCATCGGTGACGTCGGCGTCTCGATCCAACCGGCCGACCTGTTCGACATGAGTCTGCTGACCGAGATCTACCAGTCCGACCCCAGCCTCAAGGCCTGAGCACCGTGACCATTGAGAAATGAGCACCGAGCAATGAGCACCGGGCAATGAGCACCGGGACCCAGCCCGTTCCGGGGGGCGGTGCCGAGACGACTTCGACTCCGCTGGCCACCCGCGATCCGGTGGCCGACCCGGGCTCGTCGACCGGCATCAACATCCAGCAGCTGAGCAAGACCTTCGTCCTCGGTCGCAAGTCGGTCACCGCGCTCGAATCCACCAGCCTGGGCACCAGCCGGGGGTCGTTCCTCTCCCTGATCGGCCCGTCCGGCTGCGGCAAGTCGACCGTGCTGCGGATCCTGGCCGGCCTCGAGACTCCCAGCGGTGGCGAGGCTTTGGTGAACGGGATGTCGACGGGCGAGATGCAACGTCAGCACCAGTTGGGCATCGCGTTCCAGGACGCCGCCCTGTTGCCGTGGCGGAGCGTCGCGGCGAACATCCGGGTGCCGCTGGAGGTGGCCGGGATCAGGCCCGAGCCGGGCCTGATCGAGGATCTGATCTCGCTGGTCGGGCTGCAGGGCTTCGAGAAGGCCAAACCGGCGCAACTGTCCGGCGGCATGCGGCAGCGGGTGGCGATCGCCCGCTGCCTGGTGGTCAAACCGTCGGTGATGCTGCTGGACGAGCCGTTCGGCGCCCTCGACGACATGACCCGGCAGCGGCTGAACGTCGAGCTGTTGCGGATCTGGACCGAGAAGCCGGCGACCACGCTGATGGTCACCCACGGGATCGCCGAGGCGGTCTTCCTCTCCGACGTGGTCGCGGTGATGAGCCCCCGTCCAGGCCGGGTGGTCGAGGTCGTCACCATCGACCTGCCCCGGCCGCGGACGCCGGACATGATGCGGACCCCGGAGTTCCACGCGTACGCCGACCAGCTGTCGGAGATTCTGTTCGGTCGACCCGGCGGCGGGTCGTGACCGGCGCGACGATCAGCCCCGCCTCAGGGGCTAGGGTCCGACTGCGGGACCGGATCGACGGGCTGCCGACCTGGGCCGGCGCCGTGATCGGTGTGGTGGCCATCGTGATCATCTGGTGGCTGGCCTCGGTGCTGTTGTTCCAGGCCAGTCACGCCATCCCGGGCCCGCCGCAGGTGATCGGCTACTTCTTCTCGGCCAGCGCCTGGAGTGACACCCTGACCAACCTGAGCGGCACGCTGGCCGCCGCCGGGCTGGGGTACCTGTGGGGCAATCTCGCCGCGCTGGTGCTGGCGGCGGTGGTGTTGCTGATCCCGCGGCTGGAGCAAATCGCCACCCAGATCGCCATCGTCACCTACTGTCTGCCGCTGGTGGCGATCGGACCGATCCTGGTCATCGTGGCCGGTCGGTTGGACGCACCTCAGGCGCCGTCCATCGCGCTGGCCGCACTGAGCTGCTTCTTCACCACGGTGGTCGGAGCGCTACTCGGTCTGCGCGCCGCACCCCGGACCAGCCTGGACGTGATCAAGGCCTACGGCGGCAGCCGATTGACCGCGCTGCGCAAGGTGCAGCTGATCATGGCGCTGCCGAATCTGTTCGCCGCTTTGAAGATCGCCGCCCCGGCAGCCTTCCTCGGCGCCATCCTGGCCGAGTTCTTGGGCAGCGGTCTGGACGCCAGTCTGGGGCGGGCGATCATCGCCGCTCAGTCCACCGCGGACAGTCCGCGGCTGTGGTATCTCGCGCTGGTCTCCGGGGCGGTGGCCGGCGCGGCCTACGCCCTGATCGGGCTGGTCGGCCGGCTGGTCACCCCCTGGTCATCCGGCACAGCGGAAGGGGGACGGCCATGACCGCCGCCGCCCTCTCGGCACCCGGTGCCGTCAGCGAGAACATCTCCAACCGGGCCGTGGCCCGCGCGGTGCTCCGCCGGGTCGGGGTCGCCCTGATCGTGGTGATCACCGCGCTGCTGGTGCTGACCGCGGTCTGGATCATGCTGTTGCGGGTATTCGAGGTCTCCACCTTCGTCGGCAAGACCCCGAGTGACGTGTTCGGCTATCTGTTCACCGCCGACGTCCCGGGCAAGGTCAGGCCGCGCAACATTTCTCTCCAGGCGGCGCAGTCCCAACTGTTGCAGGCCTGGGCGGTCACTCTGGGCGATGCGGCTATCGGCTTCGTCACCGGCATGGTGGTGGCGGTGGTCATCGCGGCCTCGTTCATGATCATCAAGCCGTTCGAGTTCGCGTTCATGCCGATCGCCATGCTGCTCCGTTCGGTGCCGCTGGTCGCGATGGCCCCGGTGCTGCTGTTGATCTTCGGTCAGGGCAAGGTCGGGATCGCCACCATCGGGGCGATCGTCGTGCTGTTCCCGGTGCTGGTGAACATGGTGCTCGGGCTACGTTCGGCCTCACCGCTCTCGCTGGACCTGATCCGGGCCAACGGCGGCAGCCGGATGAAGACGCTGACCATGGTGCAGATCCCGTCGGCACTGCCGGCGCTGTTCGCCTCGATCCGGATCTCGGTGCCGGGCGCGATCGTCGGTGCCATGTTGGCCGAATGGTTGTCCGGGTTCACCGGGCTCGGCGGCATCCTCAACAACTACAAGGGTTCCGGCAACTTCAGCGGGGTGTGGGCCATCGTCGTGGTCTCGGTGGTCACCTCGATCATCGGCTATGCCGTGGCCACGGTGCTCGAATCGGCGGCGCTGGCCGCCTGGGGTCCGGAAGCGGGGAAGCAGGCCGGTCGCTGAGCCCGCTCGTCCGATCGCTCAGCTGACCGGGCTCAGCCCGTACCGGATCGCCCCCCCGACGTGTTCCTCGCCGACGTCCGTTGACTTCTCATACGGCTGGAAGGCGAGCAGTTCGTTGAGCCGTGGGGTCAGGAACTGCGCAACCTGACGGACGCTCATCGGTTGGCCCAACTCGGCGGCCAACGAGGTGACGCCGGCGTCGGCGATCCCGCACGGGACGATGGAGCCGAAGGCGGCCAGGTCGGGGTCGACGTTGATGGCCAGTCCGTGCATGGTCACGTCGGCGGCAACCCGGATGCCGATGGCGGCGATCTTGCGTTCCGGCCGACCGGGACCGGTCGAGCCGTCCGCGGGCAGCCAGACCCCGGACCGGCCAGGGATCCGACCGGTGGCCAGGCCGAGGTCGGCAAAGGTGAGGATCATCGCCTCTTCCAGCCGCCGGACGTAGTCGACGACCTTGACCGCCTCCGGCAACCGGACGATGGGGTAGCAGACCAGTTGGCCGGGGCCGTGCCAGGTGATCTTGCCGCCTCGGTCGACCTCGACCACCGGGGTGCCGTCCATCGGCCGCTCGTGCGGCTCGGTGCGCTTGCCCGCGGTGTAGACGGAGGCGTGCTCCAGCAGCAGGGCAGTGTTCGGCAGGGTGCCGTCGACCACCTGCGCATGGATCCGACGCTGCAGGTCCCAGGCCTCGGTGTAGTCGGTCAACGCGCTGCCGAGGTCGAGGTAGCGGAACTCCAGGCTCATGACCGCCAGCCTAGTCCCGGCGTCTTGTCGCCCCGACCTCTCCCACTTCCGTACGGACCCGTCCACTTTGCACGGACTCGTCCACTTTGCACGCGCAGCAACGCGTGCAAGGTGGACGAGTCCGTGCGACATGGGGTCAGTGACCGGGGCTGCCATCCTTCAGCGCCAACGCGACGGTCTCCTGGACCGTCGTCCCGGAGAAGGTGAAGCCCTCATCGAGCGCGGCCCGGGGTAGCACCGAGATGTCCCCGAGCAGCTGTTGGGACAACTCCCCGAGGGCCCTCTTGAGCACGAATCCGGGCGCGCCGAGGACGGCCGGCCGGTGCAGGGCGTGGGCGAAGGCCTGGGTGAAGTCGGCGTTGGTGGCGATCTCGGGAATGGTCAGGTTGTACGCGCCGGCGCTCGGCCGGGTCTCGATCATCCACATCACGGCGCGCAGCCAGTCGTGCAGGCTGATCATGGCCATCCGTTGGCTGCCGTCGCCGAGCTTTGCCCCGAGACCGACCGAGAACGGCAGTCTGAGGATCTTGACCAACCCACCCGTCCGGTCCAGCACCGGCGAGGTCCGCAGGAACAGCACCTGCGCACCGGCGTCGACGGCCGGCTGGGCCGAGGCCTCCCAGGAGACGACGACCCTGGCCAGGAAGTCGTCGGCGGCCGGGTCGCCCTCGACATGCGGATCATCGCCGGAGGCGTCGCCGTACCAGCCGATCGCGCTGCCCTGGAGCCACAACGGCGCTGAACCTTCGCCGGCCAATCGGGCCACCTGGCGGGCCAGCACACTCGTCGGGCCGACTCTGGAACTCTTGATCAACTGTCGACGAGCGTTGGTCCACGGACGGTCCGCGACGCCGACCCCGGCGAGGTTGATGAGCACGTCGACGTCGTCGAAGGCGCTCACGTTGATGTCGCCGCCGTCGGGGTCCCAGAAGAACTCGTTCGGGGTGGCCGGGCTGCGCCGGACCAACCGGGACACCTCGTGCCCGTCCTCGGCCAACCGGATGCGCAGGGCGGTGCCGAGAAAACCCGAACCGCCGGCGATCAGGAACTTCAGCCGCTGACCGCCGGCATCGTCGTCGCGTCCACCGCTCTCACCGAGACTCGGGTCACCGGGAGCCGGCGCCTCGCTCATCGGCTCAGAGCCCGAACTCGGAGCCGAAGTCGCCTTCTTCGAGCCGGGTCTTGACCGCGGACAGGAAGCGTGCGGCGTCCGCGCCGTCGACGACCCGGTGGTCGTACGACATCGATAGGTACATCATGTCGCGTACCGCGATCACCTCACCGAGCCGCGAATCCTTGATCACCATCGGCCGCTTGACCAACGCGCCGGTGCCGAGAATGGCCACCTGCGGCTGATTGATGATGGGGGTGTCCAGCAGGGTGCCGGCCGAGCCGTAGTTGGTGATCGTGAAGGTGCCGCCACTGAGCTCGTCCGGCCCGATCTTGTTCGACCGGGTGCGCGCGGCCAGGTCGGCGATCTTCTTGGCCAGGCCGCCGATGTTGAGATCGCCGGCGTCCTTGATCACCGGGACCAGCAGGCCCTTCTCGGTGTCGACGGCGATGCCGACGTGCTCGGCGTCGGGATAGCTGATCGACTCGTCATCGATCGTCGAATTGACCTTCGGGAACACCTTGAGGGCCTCGACCACGGCTTTGGTGATGAACGGCAGGTAGGACAAGCTGGCCCCTTCGCGAGCCTTGAAGTCGTCCTTGGCCTGTGCCCGGATCCGGGAGATGACGGTCAGGTCCACTTCGACCGTTGCGGTCAACTGGGCCGAGACCTGGAGCGACTCGACCATCCGACGCGCGATGGTCTTCCGCAGCCGGGACATCTTCTCGGTGGTGCCGCGCAGTGAACTCGGTTGTAACGCGGGCGCCTTCGCCGGTGCCTGTGCACCTGTCGCCGTGGGCTCCTGCCGGGCCGGCGTCTCGGCGGGCTTCTCCTCCGGCGCCGGTGCCTTGGCGGCCTCGGCCGCGGCGAGCACGTCCTGCTTACGGATCCGGCCGCCCACTCCGGTGCCCTCCAAGCTGGAAAGGTCGACGTCGTGTTCGGCGGCCAGCTTGCGGACCAGCGGCGTCACGTAGCCGTCGCCGCTCGAGCTGCCCCCGGAGCTCTCCTGCGCACGCGGAGCGACGGCGGGAGCGGGCTTGGCCTGCTGGTCGACGTCGGACGTCGCATCCGGCTTCTGTTCGGCCCTCGGTTCCGGCTCGGTTTCGGGTTCCGGCTCGGCTTCGGGTTCCGGCTTGGTTTCGGGTTCCGGCTTTTCTTCGGGTTCCGGTTCGGACTCGGGTTCCGGCTGGGTCGACCCGCCGCCGGCGTCGGCGTCGCCGACCACGGCCAGCACCGAGCCGACCTCGACGGTCTCATCCTCTTTGACCCGGATCTCCAACAGCGTGCCCGCAGCCGGCGACGGGATTTCGGTGTCGACCTTGTCGGTGGACACTTCGAGCAGCGCCTCGTCCACCTCGACGCTGTCGCCGACCGCCTTCAGCCAGCGGCTCACCGTGCCCTCGGTGACACTCTCGCCCAACTCGGGCAGCTTGATCTCGGTGCCCGATGCACCGGAGTCGCCGGAGCCACCGGAGCCCCCCGAACCGGAGCCCTGGGCGTCCGGCAGGTCGGGTTCTCGTCCCTCGTCGGCCGAGGAGGTCACTTCGGTCGCCTCGTCAGCGTCGGCTTCCTTGGCCTGCACCGCACCGGCCGGCTCGTCGTCTGAGCTTTCCGCACCGGCCGAACTCTCGGCTGCACCGCCCGACCCGCCCGAGTCGACCGACCCGGCGGCCTCATCGGCGTCCCCGATCACCGCCAGGACGGCGCCCACCTCGACGGTCTGGTCTTCGTCGGCACGGATCTCGAGCAGGGTGCCCTCGGCCGGTGACGGGATCTCGGTGTCCACCTTGTCGGTGGACACCTCCAGCAACGGCTCGTCGGCGGCCACACTGTCGCCGACCGCCTTGAGCCAGCGGCTGACAGTGCCCTCGGTGACGCTTTCGCCCAGTGCGGGAAGGGTGACCTCAGTGGACATGGTTGGTGTTGACTCCTCCGGTGATCGCCTGCTCGGGCTGCACGTTCGCCGAACCTGGTGAATGGGGTCGGCCAAGCTGGACCTGCAAAATCCCGCTCAGCCTAGCGCCCGGGCTCGGAGAGCCGGATCGGGCTCAAGGCCCGTGAGTTCGCCCCGCCGGTCAGGCGTGCGAGTGAAGCGGCTTGCCGGCCAGCGCCAGGTGGGCCTCGCCGAGCGCCTCACTCTGCGTCGGGTGCGGATGCAGCAGGGTGGCGACCTCGTCGGGATAGGCCTCCCAGTTCGTGATCAGTTGCGCCTCCGCGATCAGCTCGCCCACTCGGTCGCCGATCAGGTGCACCCCGACGACCGGTCCGTTCGGTCGCCGCACCAGCTTGACGAAGCCCTGGGTCTTGAGGATCTGTGACTTGCCGTTGCCGCCGAGGTCGTAGGTGAGGGTCTCGGCGTCGCCGTACGCCTCGCGGGCCTGGGTTTCGCTCATTCCGACCGACGCGATCTCCGGATGGGAGTAAGCGACCCGCGGAATGCCCGTGTCCAGCACCGGAGTCGGGGCCTCGACGTCGCGGCCGACCTGGTGGGCGATGTCCTCGGCCACGAAGATGCCGTGGGCGAAGCCGCGGTGGGCCAGCTGGAGGCCGAAGACCAGATCGCCCACGGCACGGACGCCGGGCACCGACGTCCGCAGTCGGTCGTCGGTCTCCACGTAGCCACGGTTCAGCGCCACCCCGGACTCCTCGAAGCCGAACCCGTCGCTGGCCGGTCCACGACCGACGGCGACCAACAGCAGCTCGGCGCTGAGCTGCTCGCCGGTTTCGGTGGTCAGTTGGACGCCGTCGTCGTTACTGCTGATGCCGGCCATGGTGGCGCCGGTGCGGATGGTGATGCCCCGTTTGCGTAGGGCCCGCTCCAGGGCGGCCGAGATCGCCGGATCCTCGGGCGGCAGCAGCCGGGGGAGCGCCTCGAGGATCGTCACCTCGACCCCGAACGAGCGCCAGGCGGAGGCGAACTCGACTCCGATCACCCCGCCGCCCAAGACGATCGCCGACCTCGGCAATCGATCCAGCCGCAACGCCTGCTCGCTGGTGAGGATCCGCTCGCCCAGTTCCAGGCCGGGGACGGTCCGGGAGTAGGACCCGGTGGCCAGCACGATGTGTGGGGCCCGGTAGGTCCTCTCGCCCACCTGGATCGCCGGGACGTCGCCGGGTTGGCCCGCAACTTCGCCCGGGATCAGCCGGCCTTCGCCCTCGATCACCGTGATCGAGCGGGACCGGATCAGCCCGCTCAGGCCCTTGTACAGCCTATTGACCACCGAGTCGGAGTAGGCGCGGACCTGGGCCAGATCGACTCCGTCCAGGCTGGCCTGAACCCCGAACCGAGCCGCGTCTCGGGCGTTGTCGGCGATCTCCGCGGCGTGCAGGATCGCCTTGGTCGGGATGCAGCCACGGTGCAGGCAGGTGCCGCCGACCCGATCGCGCTCGACCAGCCCGACGTCGAATCCGAGCTGGGCCGCACGTAACGCACAGGCGTACCCGCCGCTGCCGGCCCCGAGCACCAGCAGGTCGAATCCGGGATCTCCGCCACTCTCGGGCGGCGTGTCTGTGCTGGACTCGTTCTGCGTGCTGGTCATGGTCCGACATCTTCGCAGCCGGGTCGAGCACCGGGCGAAACGGCGCTTCAAGTTGGTCGTGGCCGACATAATTGATCTATGGGATGGTTCCGACGCGGCGCCTCGAAGCTCAGGAGACGGACCGGGGTCGCGCGCGATAACGCCTCGGTGGACGAGATCGTCGTCCGGCACCTGAGTGAGTTCGCTCAGTTCCATCGCGGCGTGGAGGCCTACGTCGAGCCTCAGACCGCGGTCACCCAGGTCACGCTGTTGCTGGTCGCTTTCGACGGCCAGTGGACCCGTCGCCGGGTTCCGTCCGCTCGCTGGGCGCACGCGTTCGCCGAGCACGTCCACATCCCGCACTACGACGCCGCAGTGGTCGGCTACCCGCAACGGATGCGGGACTACAACAGCCGGCAACGCGGCAAGATCTGAGCAGATCCTCGGCCCTGCGTCCTGATCGCGACGCGGGGATCGGTCGATGGACCGACAGGTGCGGAAATCGTTCCCATCCGCCGCGGCGCCGGCTCCGAATCACCTACACAACGGAGCTTCACCTCCTGGGTGGGTGATGGGTACGAGGCCGTGGGTCTCAAAGGTGTCTCGTACCACCCGTGGGCCGCGTTGACCTGGTCTTTGCGCCGCACCTCGTGTGCCGCGCGACCGGTTTGCGCGGCCTTCGTGGTGCGCGCGCGGTGGGTTCGCAGGAACTCACATTGCCTGGACTCAGATTGCCCGGACTTACATCACCCGGACTCAGATCACCTGGATTCGAGTCGGCTGGATTCGAGTCGGCTGGATTCGAGTCGGCTGGATCAGCCGGCCAGGTCGGCCGCCAGCGCCACCAACGTACGAACGGCGACGCCGGTGCCGCCGGAGGGCACGTGGCCGTGCGGCGCCCCGGGTTGAACGCGGTGCCCGCAATGTCGAGATGGGCCCAGCTGACGTCCGGCGGGGACGAACTCGCGCAGGAACGCCGCGGCCACCGAAGCGCCGGCCGGCCGGTCGCTGGCGGTCGAGCGCAGGTCGGCCACCTTGGAATCCAGTCGTCCGCGGGTTTCTTCGGGATCGGCAGTCGCCAGAACTCCTCGCCCGAGGTCCGCGCCGCCGACAGGATCGCCTCGGCCGCGTGGTCGTCGTTGCTGAATACGCCGGAGGTCCGGGCGCCCAGTGCGGTCACGCACCGCACCGGTCAGGGTGGCGACGTCGACCAGCAGGTCGGGTTTGTCCGCGGCGCTGCGGGCCAGTGCGTCGGCCATCACCAGTCGCCCCTCGGCGTCGGAGTTGCCGTTCTCGACGGTTTTGCCGCCGTACATGGTGAGCACGTCCGAGGGCCGGAACGCGGTCGCGGAGGGTAGATTCTCCGCCATCGAGGCATAGCAGGTCAGCTTGACCTTGAGCCCGAGATCGGCCACCGCGCGGGTCGCCGCGAGCACCGCCGCCGCACCCGACATGTCGCACTTCATCGTGTACATGTTGTCGGCGCTCTTCAGGTTCAGGCCGCCGGAGTCGAAGGTGATGCCCTTGCCGACCAGCACCAGGTGGGTCTTGGCGCCACGTGGTGCGTAGCTGAGTCGGACCAGCCGCGGCGGTCGTGAGGATCCGCCGCCGACCGCCATGATGCCGCCGTAGCCGCCACGGGCGAGGGCTTGCTCGTCGAGCACCTCGATCCCGATCTTGGTGTCCCGGACGTAGCCGCGGACCGATTCGGCGAAGGACTCCGGGTAGAGCAGGTTCGCCGGCACGTTGATCCACTCCCGGGCCTGGATCACCGCGGCCGCGAGCGACCGCGCCGATTCGACGGCTGCGGTCAATGGCTTGGTGGTCGAGGAGGCCAGCACGATCAGCCGGGACAGCGTCGGCTTTTCCCTCGGCGGCACCGACCGGGGCGTAGCGGTAGTGGCCGAGCAGGGCGCCCTCGGTGACCGCCGCGACGTCCTCGGGGGACTCGGTCCCGAGGGCCAGCGCCACCGAGCGGGGACGCTCGGATCGCCGGCGCATCGCCTTGCGCGTACGTCCGGTCGCCGCCGCGCTGCCGGAGCTTCTCGGCGCTGCTCGGACCGCGGCCGAGATTGACCACCACCAGCACCGGCCCCGGTCGCCGCCGGCCGAGGGAAGCGTCCGGGTGCTGAAGTCCTTGGTGCGGGGACATCCCGAGTGAAACGGCCAGCTCGCCGGCATCGCACCCGTATCTCTTGCGGAACGCCTTGGCCGGCGCTTCCGGGAGTCCGACGATCCGCCCGTCTCGATATCCGATCACGAGAGCATCGGTGACGGTGTCCGGGGTGCGCGCGAGAGTGACCGGCGGCGGTGAGGGCTGGGCATTGCGCCAGATTAGTGGCCGCGGTTCAGTGCCCTGCGGTCCCGTCCCGACGACCCGCCCGTCGCGTTGCCGGGCAGAATGGACCAGGACAGAAACAGGATTGCCCCGAGAACAGCGATCGGGGCGACGGAAGAGCAGACCAGACGGAACGGATGGAGAACCGATGGCTGATCCGGCGGCTGATCCGGCGGCACCGCCGGCGGGCGCGCCCAGCGCTCGCCGCTGCACGATCGACACGTGGCGCTGGGAGCCAAGTTCGCCGAGTTCGGTGGGTGGACGATGCCGTTGGAGTACGCCGGAGCCGGGGTGGTGGCCGAGCACACTGCCGTCCGCACCGGAGCGGGGATCTTCGACGTCAGTCACCTGGGCAAGATCTCGGTCAGCGGACCCGGTGCGGCCGAGTTCGTCAATCGCGTGTTGACCGGCGACCTGGCCAAGATCCGTCCCGGTCAGGCGCAGTACACGCTGGTCTGCGCCGAGGACGGCGGTGTGGTCGACGACATGATCGCCTACCTCCGCTCGCCGGACGAGGTGTTCCTGGTCCCGAATGCGGCCAACTGCGCCCGGGTCGCCGCGATGCTGGCGGCGGCCGCACCGACGATGGTCGAGGTCGTCGACCTACACCGAGATTTCGCCGTATTGGCGGTCCAGGGGCCCCTGTCGGACCAGGTGCTGGCCGGGGCCGGACTGCCGGTGGGCCACGACTACATGAGCTTCGTGACCGCTGAGCTGGCCGGCGCCGAGGTGACGGTCTGTCGCACCGGATACACCGGCGAACGCGGGTACGAACTGGTCTGCGGCAACGACGCGGCCGGTGACGTCTGGGATCTGCTGCTGGCCGCCGGAGGGCCGCCCGGCGGTCTGCAGCCAGCCGGGCTCGGGGCCCGTGACACGCTGCGGACCGAGATGGGCTATCCGCTGTGCGGGCAGGACATCTCCACCGACATCACCCCGGTCCAGGCCCGGCTCGGCTGGGCGGTCGGCTGGTCCAAGCCGGAGTTTTCCGGAGCCGAGGCGCTGCGGCAGGAGAAGGCCGAAGGCCCGCGCCGGACGCTGCGCGGTCTGAAGGCCGTCCGACGAGGCATCCCGCGGCCGGGCATGGTCGTCCGGGACCGGGCCGGTGACCGAGATCGGGACGGTGACCTCGGGCACGTTCTCGCCGAGCCTGAAGACCGGGGTCGCGCTGGCGCTGGTCGACCCGGGAGTGAAGATCGACGACGTGGTCGGCGTCGACGTCCGGAGCCGGTCGGAGGAGTTCACGGTGACCAAGCCGCCGTTCGTGACCCCGGGCGTCCGGGAGCCGTGAGGCGTCGAGTCGGGCATGTTCTGGTCGTCCTGGTCGGGCTGATCATCCTGGCCTATCCGTTCATTCTGGGTGAGACGGTCGACGTGCAGTGCTACGGCCGCGCGATGCAGCCCGGGCAGTCCTGTGCCAAGGCGGACGGAACGCCGGGGCAGACCTACGAGGAGCGGGTCGCCAACGCCCGCGCCGCGCGTCCGATCATCGCCATCACCGGTGCGCTGGTCGTGGCGTTCGGTATCGGATTGCTGGTGGTCGATGTGCGGCGGACGCGTCGATCCTGACGGCTCGCCGGTGGTGGCAACCTGAGGTCGATCGGAAATGTCAGAACCCTCCACCAGAATAGATCCCATGTTCGATAAAGAACCTACCGTTGGCGGCGTCGTCTCGATCGATTGCCCGATGACGACCTCGGCGTCGGTGGCGTCAGGGGATGCGCCGCCGGGCGATCTCGTTGCCCGGATCGTGACTTCGCCGGTGGGCGTCGCCGCGGCGCAGGCCGAGCTCGAGCGGCTCTGCCTGGTCTTCGTGGACCGTCGGGCCGCCGAACTGGACGCGGCCCTCGGACCGGTCTCGTCGCGACCGCCCGGGGCGTGGCAGTCGCGTCAGCTCGCGGCCAGTGAGTTGTCCGTGGTGTTGAGCAAGGGGTCGCGGGAGGTCGCCTCTCCGGTGGCGCGGCTTCGTCGAGTTTCCGCTCAGCTTCCCGCGGTCTGCGAGGCGGCCGGTCGCGGGCAACTCGATCCCGAGCGGGTGGCCCGGATCGACCGGGCAGCCCGGTTGATCGTCCATCCCGACACCCTGACCCGGCTCGACGCGGAGGTGGTGGCCAGGCCGGGTCGCCGACGGTCTCCCGGCTCGGCGTGTGGCTGGATCGGTTCCTGACCACCTGCGGGCCCGGAGAACCGAACGCCGCCGCCGCGTCCACGCCGACCGGCGGGTGACGATGTTCGAGGCGGTGAACGGCATGGGGCACGTCACCGGTGATGTGCTAGCGGTCGACGCGGCCGCCATCGACGGTCGGCTCACCCGGCTGGCCTGGCTGTGCGGAGCCGAAGATCCGCGGACGCTGCAGCAGCGGCGCTCTGATCTGTTCTGCGATCTCCTCCTCGGCCGGCCTGCTCCGGTCTGTGAAAGCCGCGCGGACAGTGAGGAAGGAGCTGGCCCGGAAGGAAAGAGGGCGATCTACCGGTGGGAAGCTGGCGGCTCGAGGTCGAGCAGATCGACCCGCAGACCGGCGAGTTGATGGGAACCGACTGGCGCTTGGTCGGTGCCGATGGCCAGTTGGTCCACCCGAACGCCCGCCCGAAGTTCGACGGGGAAGGCTGGTCACGCTCCGGAACGGCCCGACGCGACGGTGATCCGCCGCCGGGTCGCCGAAGCGGCGGCGCCGAAAACGACGGACCGCGGTCGATCGGCTGCCGAGGAGCGGCCCGCAGGTGACCGTCGGCGTTGTCGTTTCCGTCGAGTCGCTGATCGGGGCCTCCGATACGCCGGCCGAGTTGTGGGATCGGAACGGAATGGTGCCGGCGGAGGTGGCGCGCGAACTGGCCGGCGAACCACAGACACTGTTCTTCCGGTTGCTGACCAACCCTGAGGGTCACCTGCTCGACGTCACCGAGCTCCGTCGTTTTCCCTCCGACAAACTCGGCTTCGCCGGCCGCGCCCGTTCTGGGTCCTGCGTGTTCCCCACCTGCGAGCGGCCGGCGTCGTTGTGCGATCTCGATCACCACATTCCGGTCCCGACCGGTCCGACGACCGCGGCCAATCTCGGTCCGCTGTGTCGGCCGCACCACAATGCCAGGACGTTCGCCTGGTTCGCGTGCCGTCGGGCAGCCGACCAGACGGTTTGGACCAGCGACTACGCGGAGAGCTACCGATGCACTGATCTGCCGTTGCCTCGAGGTTGAGACGGCAGAGTTGAACGGAGCCGTTGCGTCGGTCTAGCTGAACCGGGTCGGCCCGACTTCGTCATCGAGTGCCGCCGCGATGCGGTCGTGGTCCTTCGGTGGCAGCTCAGGCAACTGATCGCGCGCGAACCAGCCGACCTCGAGCGATTCGTCGTCGGCTACCCGTGCTGTGCCGCTGAGGTGGGTGCCGCGGAAGACCAGGCTGAGAAATTGGACCTGATCGGAGTTCGGGTACGAGGTCGCTGGGTCCGCCCGGACCATCACCAGCCGATCCAGCCGAGCTTCGATCGCCGTCTCTTCTCGCAACTCCCGCAGCATCGCGGCGCCGGGTTGCTCGCCCGGCTCGAGGATGCCCGCCGGCAAGGACCACTGACCGTTGTCGGCCCGCCGAACGCAGAGGATCTGATCCTGCGCGTCGAGGACGACCGCGGCCAGACCGATCAACAGCAGTGGACGGTGTCCCCAAACCTCACGCAGTTCGAGGATGAACGGCGGAGTCGGCACCGCTGCAGTTTAGTGTCCGGCCGGCCCCGCCCGATGCAGACCGAGGCGGCGACTTCACGTGGCCCGAACACCACTGAGCCCGAGATCAGATCGAGCCTCCCGTTCAGAGAGTTGGCGGGTCAGAACGGGCACAGACGGCGCGCCAGCTGATCGAAGTACGGCGGATTCTCGTCGACGACTCGGTGCAGATGTCCGAACAGTTCCAGGCTGATTGCGCCGAGCAGGCCGCCCCAGGCCTGTAACCCGCGGAGCAGCAGACCATCCGACACGGCTTCGTCCACGAAATCGTGGAGCGGACGGATGGCGCGTCGGACGCTTCGCGGAACAGGTTCCTCCTCCGGCGCCTGCCCGGCCGACTGCACCTCGCCGAGCAAGTCGAGCAGGACGCCGGTCACGCGCACGGACGGCCCGACGGTGTCCTCGGGAGCCGCGTATCCGGGCACCGGGGAGCCGTAGACCAACGCGTAGTCGTGACGGTGATCGACCGCCCAGGTGCGCACCGTCTGCGCGCACGCGAGTCAGCGGGCCGTGAAATCCGTCCGTCGACGGACACCAGCGTCCGCGGTTTCGACGGCGTCGGCCAACTCGCTGTAGATCTGGACAACCAACGCGGTCAGCAGGTCGTCGCGACTCGCGAAGTACCGGTATGGATGAACGAGGAGAGGAGAAGGACATGGCCAAACACGTGATCGTCGGAGCCGGCTCGGTCGGCAGGCACACCGCCCAGCTGCTCGCCGAAGCGGGCAAGGAGGTAGTCCTCACGAGTCGGAGCGGCGTCAAGCCCGACCTGCCAGGGGTTCGCCAGGTGGCGATCGACGCCACCGACGGGGTTGCGCTGACCGCCGAGTGCCGTGGTGCGGTGGCGCTCTACAACTGCGCGAACCCGCCGCACTACGGAAATTGGGAAACCGTCTGGCCGGCGCTGTGGGCTAGTCTGCTGGCGAGCGCCGAGGCGACCGGCGCGACGTTGGTCACCGCCTCGAGCCTGTACGCCTTCGGCCCGGTCGACGTGGCGATGACCGAAAGTTGCCCGACGTCGCGGCAGAGAAGAACGGGCCGATCCGGGCCCGGATCTGGTCCGAGGCCAAGTCGGCCCACCAAGCCGGGCGGGTCCAGGCCGTCGAGGTCCGGGCCTCCGACTATGCCGGCGCCGGGCTGGCCGCCGGGAACAGCCATCTCTGCCGCAACGTGCGCCGGCACTGAAGGGCAAGCGGGCGTGGGTGATCGGCGATCCCGACCTGCCGCACTCCTGGACCGACGTCCTCGACGTGGCCCGCGCACTGGTCGCGGTGGCCGCCCGGCCCGAGTCCTGGGGCCGGGTCTGGCTCGCCCCGACCAATGAGCCGCCTCAGCACCGGGAGGCGTTTGCGACGTCCTGGCTCAGGCAGGTAAGCCGACGGTGGCGATGAGCAGCATCTCCAAGCCGCGTGTTCACGCTCGGCGGATGGTCAACGCCGATCTGCGCGAACTGGGCGCGATGGGCTACATCTTCGCCCAGCCGTAGACGATCGACTCGACGGCGGCGCAGACCGAGCTCGGCCTCGAGCCGACGCCGTGGGACGAGGTCTGCCGCCGCAGCCTGCAGTGCCGCTGGCCAGCTGCGAGGTCAGGTGATCTCCGGCTCGAGGCCCATCGGGCCGTAGACCCGCCGGTCCGCCTCGTACAGGGTGACCGACCGGACGCCAGCGTCCATCAGCTCGGGATAGAACTCACCCAGCCAGCTCTCGGCCTCACCCTGGCTGGGAAAGCGCTGCTCGAGTCCCAGCGCTTCGGCCCCGGCGATCTCGGCCGGTTCCGTGGTCCAGGTCCAGGCCATCGCAGCTCTCCTGATCCGTCGCGTCATCGACCGCTCCAGCTCACCGGTATCTCGAACTGGCTCAGCACAGCCGGGATTTCGGCGAAGTCTTCGACACCAGGGTCGGGATCGTCGACCACTGTGTCGCCGAGGGCGGCATCCATCGCGGTCATCGTCTCCTCCGACAGCCGATGGCCGGCCGCTGCGACGTTGTCGCTGACCTGCTCGGGCCTCGAGCCGCCGGTGATCGCGCAGGCCACGTTGTCGTTCTGCAGCACCCAGGCCACCGCCAGCTGGGCCATGCTCAGACCCTCGGCCTCGGCGACCGGCGCCAGCGCCTGCCACCTTGGTCAGGGTGTCGTCGTTCAACAGCCGCTTGATGAAGACCGAACCGTCCTTGTCGGTGGCGCGCGATCCTTCTGGAACCGGCGCTCCCGGCTTGTATTTGCCGGTCAGCACTCCCTGGGCGATCGGGGAGAAGACGACCTGGCTGATCCCGAGTTCGCGGCAGGTCGGCACCACCTCGGCTTCGATCACTCGATACAGCGCGCTGTACTGAGGCTGATTGGAGACCAGCGGCACCTGAGCCGAGCGCGAGTCGGGACGCCGGCCCGCAGTTGGTCCGGCGTCCACTCGCTGACCCCGATGTAGAGCGCCTTACCGGCGCGCACCACGTCGGCGAACGCCTGCATCGTCTCTTCCAGCGGCGTCTCGTAGTCGTAGCGGTGGGCCTGGTAGAGGTCGACGTAGTCGGTCCGCAGTCGGCTCAGCGAGCCGTTGATCGACTCCATGACGTGTTTGCGCGACAGGCCGGTGTCGTTGTGACCCATCGGACCGGTCGGGAAGTAGACCTTGGTGAAGATCTCCAAGCGACTCGCGACGTTCGCCCGCCAGGGCGTCTCCGAGAATGGTCTCGGCCGCCGTGTTGGCGTAGACGTCGGCGGTGTCGAAGGTAGTGATCCCGCCGTCCAGAGCGGCCTGGACGCAGACCTTGGCCGCGTCGGCCTCGACCTGCGACCCGTGGGTGACCCAGTTTCCGTAGGCGATTTCGGAGACTTTCAGCCCGCTGTTACCGAGATAGCGGAACTCCATCGAACCTCTTTCTCGGGGTGCCCTCCACGCTTGACGCCGGGGCGGCGGATCAGCGTGGGGCGCGGGGACGACTCAGCGGCGGCGCGGGCGGACGGCTCGGTGCGGCGCACGGGTCAGATCTTCGCCGCGCTTGACCTGCGGCGGCGGGTCCGGAACGAGGATCTGAATCGCGCGGTTCACGCCGTGGAGAGCAGCCGGCCGAGGCAGCCGCTGCGCCAGCAACTTCTTGTAGCCGCGCCACATCAAGAACGCGTCGGCCAGGACCAGCCCGATGAACAGATACATCACCCCGGTGGCGATCGTGGAGACCTGGGGCATCACCTGATAGAGGAAGGTCGCAGCCAGGATCACCACCATGCCCGGCAGCAGGAACTCGCCGATGTTGCGGCGGGCATCGACGTAATCGCGCATCAGCGCCTTCTCGGGCGTGTTGTCGCGGGCCTGCATGGCCTTCAGTCGCTCGCCACGGGCCGAGCGGTTGGCCTCGACCCGGGCTTCCTTCTTCGTGTAGGTCTTCGTCACCCGCTGGCGGCGAAGCGCCTCGGCCTGCTTGCGGGTCGGGGTCGGTTCGCACTTGCGCTGCCGGCCGGCGCCGACCTCCTGCACCAGCGGCGGCGACTCAGCCTCGCTCGGGGCCGCATTCTTGCTGCGAAACAGTGCCACGAATACCTCTCCTGCGTGCCGTTCGCCGTCCGCGCCCACCATCTGCGCGCGCTGACCGAAGCGGGCTGATCAGGACCGGCGGGGCTGGCTCCACCTGATGGGCCCCTGGATTGTCTCAGGGGATTACACCCAATGATGAAACTACTCGCCTCGGCGACTGCCGACGTCGACGCGCTGGGCATATGGTGGAGGACGCCCCAGCGGGCGGATCGGGGTCGATGCCCTGTGCGTCACCACATAACACTGGAAGGACCGCAGACGACAGATGAGTGGAATCTTTCAGCGGATGTCCATGATCTTCCGAGCCAAGACCGACAAGGCCCTGGACAAGATGGAGGACCCGCGCCAGACCCTCGACTACTCCTACCAGCGTCAGCTCGAACTCCTGCAGAAGGTGCGTCGCGGAGTCGCTGACGTCGCGACCAGCCGGAAGCGGGTCGAACTCCAGGCCAACGGGCTGAACACACAGGTCGACAAGCTGAACGCACAGGCTCAAGAAGGCCCTCGAGGTCGGGCCGCGAAGATCTCGCCCGCGAAGCCCTGACCCGCAAATCGGGTCTTGCAGCAGCAGCTGGCCGATCTGCAGACTCAGCACGCGCAACTGCAGGGCGAGGAAGAGAAGCTCGTTCGGGCCTCGCAGCGGCTGCAGGCCAAGGTGGACTCCTTCCGGACCCGCAAGGAGACGATCAAGGCGACCTATTCCGCCGCCGAGGCCCAGACTCGGATCAATGAGGCGTTCAGCGGCATCGGCGAAGAGATGGGCGACGTCGGGATGGCCATCCAGCGGGCCGAGGACAAGACGGCGCAGATGCAGGCCCGGGCCGGCGCGATCGACGAGTTGATGGCCAGCGGTGCGCTGGACGATCCGACCGGTCAGACCAAGGACGACATCACTCTCGAGCTCGAGCAGTTGGCCTCCACCTCCGACGTGGAGAGTGAACTGGCCAGCATGAAGGCCTCGCTCGGCGCCGGGACCTCGGGTCGGCGCCGGCGATCGAAGTCGCACTCGCAGCGACCAGGCCGAAAGCCAGATCGATGAGCCCGGACAGCAGGCCGGCCGGCCCCGCAGCAGAGTCAGCCCCAGCAGCAGGTTCAGCAGGGGGATCTGCAGTGATCGTCCGCGTCCTGAACGAAGGCCAGTGGGAGCTCGCCGACAGTGCCGTCGCGGAGCTGAACACCATCGACGACGCGATCGAGTGGGCGGTCAGATCAGCCAACCAGGACGAACTGTCCAAGGCGCTGAAGTCGCTGCACGATCAGGTCCGCAGCTCGGGAACGCCGGTGCCCGATGACTCTTTGGTGGACTCCGATCTGATCCTGCCGCGGCCGGAGGCGACACTGGCCGACGTCGAAGCAACTGCTGAGCGAGTCCGAGGACGGCCTGATCCCCGGCTGATCCTGGCCCTCCTGGCTCGCCAGGGCCTGATGCAGGCTCAGCGGTGGGCGTACAGATCACGGAGCAGGCAGATCTCGGCACCGTGATGGATGACTTCGCGGTGGATGTGCAGCACCAACGCGGCCATCGGGTCGGCTTCGAAACCTGGCTCGCCGCACGGCGCGGCCAACGCCGCCGACGACAGCGATCCGAACGCCGTCGATCCAGACGCGGTAGTGCTCGTCCAGGCTCTGCAGGGCGGCGTCAGCCGAGCCGGGATAGTCGAAGCTGTCGTAGTCGACCGGTGGCGCACCGAAGTGGCTGGCGTTCCGCGCACCGAAGACCCCGACCAGGAGATGGCCGAGCCGCCAGGCGATGGTGGTCACCGGGGCCGGATCGGGCGTCGGAAAGCTGAAGTCGATCGTGATACGGGCCCGAGCCGACTCGGTTTCGCCGGTCCCTCACGCCTCGCGGGCGGACGCTCCAGGCTCCGTCGACCGGCTCCCAGAAGTATTCGTCGTCGCTCAGGCCCGTCCAGCCGTGTGCGAAGCTGGTTCTCCCAGTGCCAGGACAGCTGGTGAGCCAACTGCGCACCGCAGTCGATCTGCCGGTGGTTCATTACGTCGGTGGTTCATGACGTCGGGTCAGCTGCGTCGCTGTCGGATGTGGTCATAGACCAACAACGGCATCAGCCTCTGACAGTTCTTTCCGGTGCCGTTCACGTCCGGTGCTGTTCACCCCGGTGCTGTTCACGTCGGTGCTGTTCACGTCGGGGCGCTGTCACCCGCGGACGCTGTTCACCAGGTCCAGCTCCGGGCGACCCGGGTGGCCAGGGCGTGCAGTTCCTCCGAGCTCACCTCGCCGGTCGAACGATTGAGGGCGGACTCGTGAACGGCGTACGCCGCCTCGACGCCCATCGTCCGCATTTCCCGGGAGCCGAGCAGCACCTCGCCGGCGATCGCGATGCACGGCACCAGAGCGGCGGCCGACCGTTGCGCGATGTCGTTCACCACCTCGCCGCCCCGGTGAGCGAAGTCGTAAACGGTGCAGCCGGTGATCGCGAGGTCCGCGCCGTGGAGCAACTGGTCGAGCCCCCCAAGTGACGCGCAGAAGTCGGGTCCGGTGACCAACCGGCCGCCCAGAGCGCGGACAGCGAATCCGAGCCCGCCGTGCGCGCCGGAGCCGTCGGATGTGGCCGCCTCCGGGTCGGCCAGTCGGGCAAAACGCTCCAGCGCGGCGTCGGTGCGCAGCATGGTTTCGGGATCCATTCCAGCGTCCCGACCGAACCGGGAGGTGATGCCGCGCAGACCGAGCAGCGGCAGGGCGATCTGATCACGAGCCACCACACCGACCAGGCGGCGTCCGGCCAGCCGGGACCGAATCGGCTCCAGCTCAAGACGTCCGATTGCCCCGAGACCGTCGGCACCGGCAGTCAGGTCGACATCAGCGGTGGCGCCGAGCGCGGCCAACAGCCCGGCCCCGGCATCGTGGGCCCGGTTTCCGCTCAGATCGAGGACGATCTCGTCGCCTTGCTGAGCCTTGCGATCTCGATCACGTGCAGCCAGGGCCACCTGAAGCGCGCGTCCGTGCGGGGCCGAGCTGGCACCGGTATCCGGGGGGCGGGCCGACCCCGGCCCGGCGTCGACCTCGGAAGCGGTTATCGGTTCGGCCGATTCGACGGCCACCACCAGGGAGTTCGGCGCGTCGACCACTGCGGTGACCAGCGTGTCGTCGGCGGCCAGCCGCGGTTCGGCCCCGAGCAGATCGGCGACGGCACGGATGAGACCGCGCCCCGCTTCGCCGCTCGGTACGACGATGACCTGATGACCGGACCAGCCCTCGGCGAGGATCGCTCCGACCGCGGACGAAGAGAGAGCGCCGATCGAGTCGGCGGCGATCACCACACGCACCCGTGTATCTTCCCAGGCCCGCACCTTGTCTGACCGCACCTTGTCAGCCCCGGCCGCGATCGCGCGGCAGTTGGGCAGCGTGCACGTGGCGTCCTAGAATGGGTCTCGTCCTAGAATGAAGTGGTCGAGCCGCTCAGCGTCGAGTTCGTCCGCGTTCGGCGCGGAATAGCTCGACCGGGCGCACCGTTGAAGCTGGCGGTTCGTCGACCGGACGGATGTTGACCACACCTCGCGCGGCGCTTCGGGCGCCGGGAGCGGAGAACGATATGACGGTGCAGGACCAGACCGTGCAGGACCAGCCGCAATCGATTGCCGACGGCGTGCTGCTGACCGACGAGGCCGCAGGCAAGGTGAAGGCGCTGCTGGAAGGCGAGGGCCGTGACGACCTGGCTCTCCGGGTCGCGGTGCAGCCCGGTGGTTGTTCGGGTCTGCGGTACCAACTCTTCTTCGACGAGCGGAACCTCGACGGCGACGTGGTCAAGGGCTTCGGCGGCGTCAACGTCGTTACCGACCGGATGAGTGCGCCGTACCTTATGGGCGCGACCATCGACTTCGTCGACACCATCGAGAAGCAGGGTTTCACTATCGACAACCCGAACGCCACCGGCTCATGCGCTTGCGGGGACAGCTTTCACTGACCCGTACGCAACTAGCTCGTACTCAGTTGTCGTAGGCCCCCTCTGAGTCCCTACCTTGCCGAACGGCCGATTCCGATTGTCGGGATCGGCCGTTTGCCGTCGCCGGGCTGATCCCGGCGTGGTTAGGCGTCCAGCCTGAGGACGGTCTCCTCGATCTCGGCCCCGCGGGCGTTGGCGTAGGCGCGATCGGTGCCGACCGGGCGGAAACCGCATTTGGTCAGCACCCGGAGTGAGGCCTCGTTGTCGCTCGCCGCTCGGGCGAACAGCGGCCGGGCGTGCACATGGTCCAGGAGTTGGCCGAGAGCCGTAGTGGCGATTCCGTGCCCCCACACCTGCTGGTCGATCCAATAGGTGACCTCGGTGACTCCCTCAATCTCGAAACTGGCCACATGGCCGACCACTGCAGAATCCCGCAGGATGGTACGGGCGGTCACCGCCTCCGAGGCGAGGATCGACTCCCAGTGGGCATCGAAGGCCGCCCGGTCGTCGGGGTCCTGGCTGGTGAAACCGGCCATGGTCACCGAGGCCGGGTCGCTGAACAGCCGGAAGAACGTGTCCAGGTCACCTGGCTGCACCGGCCGGATCGAGATGGTCGAATTCACCGGCTCCAATCCCTGTGTGGGGCCGTCCGAGCGGACGGGCATCGGCGGATCCTGATCGGACGTTTGGGTCATGTGCATAGTGTGCCGCTGCCGTCTGACAAGCCTGTGGAACAACCGCGTCCCGGGACTCGTCCTGTCGGATCCCTGGGTTAGGGTGCTGATAGTCATGATCGATCGGGTCTGCCCGTTGGTGGTGACCAGTGAACGCATCCACCCGGCAGGCCCGGGTGTAAAACACGATCACCAGTGCCGTGCTCCGACCCGGGCGACGGCACCGGGATCCCTGCTCTCGATCAGAAAGGCGCGACGTGGCACGTGACGTCCGGTCCCCCCGAGTCGGAGATGGTCCGATCCGGCGGTCACCCCGCGCGGTGCGCGCACTGCTGGCCCTCGCGCTGGCGGTCGCATCGGTGTCGTTAACCGGCTGTAGCGCCGCCACGGTGGGCCAGTTGAAGCGGCTCGGTCTGCCGGTAGCCGCCAGTGACCGTGCACCGAGCATCCACGATCTCTGGATCGGTAGTTGGATCGCCGCCGGGATCATCGGCGTGCTGGTCTGGGGCCTGATCGTCTATGCGGTCATCCGGTTCCGGCGCCGGTCGGGCGGCTACGTCAAGCAGAACCGCTACAACCTCCCGATGGAGGTCTTCTATACGATCGCCCCGTTCGTGGTGATCGGGGTGCTCTTCTACTACACGGTCCTGGTTCAGGAACACGTCCAGGAGCGGGTCGCTCAGCCGCAGCACACGATCGACGTGGTCGGCGCGAAGTGGGCCTGGACGTTCAACTACCAAGAGGCCAGCAACCCCGATGTCGGCGTGAACGTCTATGACACCGGCACGATCGAGCACACCCCTGATCTTTACCTTCCGATCGGGCAATCGGTCCGGTTCGACCTGAGCTCGCCGGACGTCATCCACGACTTCTGGATCCCGTCCTTCTACGAGAAGATGGACGTCGTTCCGGGCCGGCTGAACTCCTTCGACGTCACGCCCACCCGACTCGGTGAGTACCAGGGCAAGTGCGCGGAGTACTGCGGTACCTACCACTCGACGATGCTGTTCAACGTCCACATCGTCTCGGTGGCCGACTATGACGCACAGCTGAAGGTTCTGGCTGCCCGAGGCCAGACCGGCACCTCCAAGGGTGCCAGCTCGACGGAATCGGTATACGACCACGAACCGGTGCCCGCGGGCAACGAGAACCAGGGAGGCTGAGCATGGTCACTCTCGAGCGTACGGCCGGGACCACCGAGGTCCTGCGTCCGGCCAGGCCGATCGGCCAAATTGCCTGGAAGTACATGATCACCACCGATCACAAGGTGATCGGCAACCTGTACTTCGTCACCTCATTCCTGTTCTTCCTGTTCGGCGGCATCCTGGCTCTGGGCATCCGGGCCGAGTTGGCCTTCCCGGGCCTGCAGTACCTGAGCTACGAGACCTACAACCAGTTCTTCACCATGCACGGCACGATCATGCTGTTGCTGTTCGCCACTCCGCTGTTCGCCGGCTTCGCGAACGCGATCATGCCGTTGCAGATCGGTTCGCCGGACGTCGCCTTCCCGCGGCTGAACATGTTCTCCTACTGGCTCTACCTGTTCGGTGGGCTGATCGTGGTCTCCGGCTTCCTGTCCCCCCAGGGTGCGGCGAGTTTCGGCTGGTTCGCCTACTCCCCGCTGTCGGACTCGGTCAACTCACCCGGTGTCGGCGGTGACCTGTGGATCATGGGTCTCTACCTGGCGGGCCTGGGCACCATCCTCGGTGCGGTCAACTTCGTCACCACGATCCTGACCATGCGGGCCCCCGGCATGACCATGTTCCGGATGCCGATCTTCGTCTGGAACACGCTGATCACCTCGCTGCTGATCCTGATCGCGTTCCCGATCTTCGCGGCGGCACTGCTGGTGCTGGAGGCGGACCGCAAGCTGGGCGCCCACGTCTTCGAAGCAGCCAACGGCGGCCCGATCTTGTGGCAACACCTGTTCTGGTTCTTCGGTCACCCCGAGGTCTACATCATCGCGTTGCCGTTCTTCGGCATCATCACCGAGATCCTGCCCGTCTTCAGTCGAAAACCGGTCTTTGGTTATATCGGCTTGGTCGCGGCCACGCTGTCCATCGCCGCGCTGTCGGTAGCGGTCTGGGCGCACCACATGTACGTCACCGGCGCGGTCAGCCTGCCGTTCTTCTCGTTCATGACGTTCCTGATCGCGGTGCCGACCGGAGTGAAATTCTTCAACTGGATCGGCACGATGTGGGGCGGAAGTCTAACCTTCGACACACCCATGCTCTGGTCCGTCGGCTTCCTGACCACCTTCCTGTTCGGCGGTCTCACCGGGGTCATCCTGGCCAGCCCACCGCTCGACTTCGCGCTCTCGGACTCCTACTTCGTGGTCGCCCACTTCCACTATGTGGTGTTCGGCACCGTGGTGTTCGCCATGTTTGCCGGGTTCTATTTCTGGTGGCCCAAGCTGACCGGACGGATGCTGGACGAGACCTGGGGCAAGATTCACTTCTGGTTGCTGTTTGTCGGTTTCCACACCACCTTCCTGGTTCAACACTGGCTCGGGGTGGAGGGGATGCCACGCCGCTACGCGGACTACCTGCCGAACGAGGGCTTCACCGTCTTGAACCAGGTCTCCTCGGCCGGAGCCTTCCTGCTCGGTATGTCGATGCTGCCGTTCATCTACAACGTGTGGAAGTCGCGCAAGAGCCCGATGGTCAACACCGACGACCCGTGGGGTTGGGGCCGCTCGCTGGAGTGGGCGACGTCGTGCCCGCCGCCGCGGCACAACTTCTTGTCGCTGCCGCGGATCCGGTCCGAGTCGCCGGCGTTCGACCTGCATCACCCGGAGGTCGCTTTGCTGGAGTACCCGGCCATGGGAGCCGAATCGGGCGGCCTGATCGACGCCGGTGAGGACTACGGCCGGGCGGAGGAGTTGCAGGCTCGGGTCGGAGGCACCTCCGATGATCCTGGTTTCTACGCCGACGACGAGCGCGGTGGCGCGGGAGGCAACCAGTGAAGGTCGAAGCCTGGGTCTTCGGGATGGTGGCGATCTTCCTGATCCCGGTTGTCCCGATCTACTGGCTGATGAGTCGAGACGCGGCCGGCACGGCCGCGTTGATCATGACGTTTCTGCTGACGCTGATGATCGCTGCCTACGTCGGACTCGTCGCCCGCCGGATGGACCCCCGGCCTGAGGACCGGCGTGCAGGCGAGATCGCCGAGGGCGCCGGTGAGTTGGGCTTCTTCCCACCCTCGAGCGTCTGGCCGTTGTTCCTGGCGCTCGCGCTGGTCGTCTTCGCCCTCGGTCCGGTCTTCGGTTGGTGGCTTGAGCATCATCGGTGTCTGCGTCGGTTTCGTCACCCTGACCGGTCTGCTGTATGAGTTCTACCGCGGTGACCACGCTCACTGAGTGTGCTGGCGTGTAGGGCTAAAGGATTGATCCTCCACGACCTCCGGTCCCTGCTTGACCTTTGGATCGGTGACGTCGGCTTGGTGACGTCCGGCCCCGTGACGAGTCTAAGCGAGCTGACCCTGTCTTCCGTTGACAGCAAATTGATCCGGCCGTAGTGTTCCGAGCGGAATAGTCCAGTCGGTATCGATCCGGCCGGAGCAACCGATCGGGTCAAGAGGAGCCGGGCGTGGCGCTGAACCCACTGGCCGTCGCCGTTCTCGCCTTGCTCACCGAGCGTTCGATGCACCCGTACGAGATGTACGGCCTGCTGCTGAACCGGCGGGAGGACGAGCAACTGAAGCTGAGCCCCGGCTCGCTCTACCGGTCCGTCGAGAGGCTGGCCGATAACGGACTGGTGGTGCCGGTCGGGACCGAACGCGAGGGTAACCGTCCCGAACGCACGACCTACGCGATCACCGAGCACGGCACCGACGCGATGCGGACCCGGCTGATGGAGATGCTGCGGACCCCGGCCCAGGAGTACCCGACGTTCCCGTTCGCGATCGGAGAGGCTCATAACCTCGAGCCCGACGTCGTGGTGCAGCTGTTGACCAGCTACCGCGCCCAGCTCGACGGCCGGCTGGTCGAACTCGACTCGGCGCTGAGCTATGCCGCCGAGCGCAGCGTCAGCGAGGCCTACATGATCAACGTCGACTATCTCAGGGCGACCGTCACCGCGCAGCGGGACTGGATCGCCGCCCTCATCAGCCGGATCACCACGAAGGACCTTTCATGGCCAACGTCCTGAGCGAACCCCGTCACAAGATGTACCCGACCGACCACCCGGACTTCCGACCCTGGCCCGCGCTGTGGGCGCTGGTGCTGGGCTTCTTCATGATCCTGGTCGACACCACCATCGTCTCGGTGGCCACCCCGGCGATCATGAGCGGACTGGACACCGACGTGAACGACGGTGATCTGGGTGACCAGCGCCTACCTGCTCGCCTACGCCGTGCCGCTGTTGATCACCGGTCGGCTCGGGGACCGGTTCGGACCCGAAGAACATCTATCTGATCGGGCTGGTGGTCTTCACCCTGGCCTCCTTGTGGTGCGGCCTGACCGGCAGCATCGAGATGCTCATCGTGGCGCGGGTCTCGCAGGGTCTCGGTGCCTCGCTGATGACCCCGCAGACGATGGCGGTGATCACCCGGATCTTCCCGGCCGAGTCAGCGCGGCCGGGCGATGAGCCTGTGGGGTGCGGTGGCCGGCGTGGCCACGCTGGTCGGACCCGGTTGCCGGGCGGCGTGCTGGTCGACGGACCCGGCTGGGAGTGGATCTTCTTCATCAACGTCCCGGTCGGCGTGGTCGCCTTCGTGCTGGCCGTCCGACTGGTGCCGACGCTGCCGACCAGCGGCACCGTTTCGACCTGCTCGGGGTGGCGCTGAGCGCGATCGGGCTGTTCTGCCTGGTGTTCGGCATCCAGGAGGGCCAGGCGTACCACTGGGGCACCATCGCCGGCCCGTTGCACGTCTGGATGCTGATCGCGGTCGGGCTGCTGGCTCTGGTCGCCTTCGTGCATCTGGCAGCGACGAACCGCGGCGAGCCGTTGGTGCCGCTGAGCCTGTTCGGCGACCGCAACTTCAGCCTGGCCAACCTGGCCATCACCACCGTCGGTTTCACCATCACCTCCTTCGGCTTCCCGCTGATGCTCTACGCCCAGGCCGTCCGCGGGATGACGCCGACCCGGGCCGCTCTGCTGTTCGTGCCGATGGCCGTGATCTCCGGCGCGCTCGCGCCGTGGGTCGGGCGGCTGACCGACCGGATGCATCCGCGCTGGCTGGCCGGCTTCGGCCTGCTGTGCCTGCGCGGTCTCGCTGTTCTGGCTGAGCGCGGAGATGACGCCGGATGTGGCGATCTGGCGGCTGTTGCTGCCGATCGCGCTGCTCGGGGTGGCGAACGGCTTCATGTGGGCTCCGCTCGGGCACCTCGGCGACCCGCAACCTGCCGCTACCAGCGGGCCGGCGCCGGGGCCGGGGTCTACAACACCACCCGACAGATCGGGCTCGGTGCTCGGCAGCGCCGGCGATCGCGGCCCTGATCGACGCGTCGACTGGCCGCCAACCTGCCGGCCGGTCACCGCGAGCGGCGCCGGTGCCTCCGAGGTAGGGGTCGGACGGCTGCCGGCGGCACTGCACGCCGGTTTCAGCACCGCGATGGCCCAGGCCATGCTGCTGCCCGCCGTCGTGGTCGTCCTCGGCTTCGTCGCGGTGCTGTTCTTCGAGGTGCCCCGCCATCTGCGCCGGACGCCTGAGCCGGCGGGTCGGCGCAGTGACCGAAGCAGTGACCGACGCAGTGACCGAAAAGGTGATCGGACGGTGGAGACCACACCGGAGCCGGCGGCCGCCGGGCGCTGACGCCGGACAGGGACTTCTGCTCGAGGCGACCGGCCCGGTCAGCTGCGGTGAACGTCGATCATGCCGGCGGCGACCGTGCGGTTGGTCGACTCGTCGACCAGGATGAACGATCCGGTCGCGCGGTTGTCGGTGTAGTTGTCGACGAAGAACGGCACCGTGGTCCGCAACTGACCCGGCCGATGTCGTTCAGCGCGAGTTCGTTGCGGTCTCGTCGCGATGCATGGTGTTGACGTCGATCCGGTAGGCGATCTGCTGGACCATCGCCCGACCGGACCGGGTGGTCTGCTTGATCGCGTACTTCTTTCGCGGCAGCATCGGTGCCGACTCGTCCATCCAGCAGATTCGCGCGTCGATGTCCTGGTGACCGACGGCGCGTTCTGCGGGCGGCAGAGCAGGTCGCCGCGGCTCAGGTCGATGTCGTCAGCCAACCGCACGATCACCGCCATCGGCGGATACGCCTCCTCCACCGGGCCGTCGGCCGTCTCGATCGAGGCGATGCTGGTGGTGAACCCGGTCGGCAACGCCAGCACCGGATCCCCGGGGCGCAGCACACCGCTGGCCACCGTGCCGGCGTAGCCACGGAAGTCGCGGTGTTCGTGGGACTGCGGCCGGATGACGTACTGGACCGGGAACCGGACGTCGACCAGGTTGCGGTCGCTGGCCACGTAGAGATGTTCCAGCAGGCTGAGCAGGGGAGCGCCGTCGTACCAGGGCGAATTGTCGCCCCGCTCGACCACGTTGTCGCCTTGCAGCGCCGAGACCGGCACGAAGCTGAGGTCGTGGACGCGCAGCCGGGAGGCGAACTCGCTGAAGTCGGCGACCACGGCGTTGAACGCGTCCTCGGACCAGTCGACCAGGTCCATCTTGTTGATACAGACCACCAGATGCGGGACGCCCGAGCAGGGTGGTCAGGAAAGCGTGCCGACGGCTCTGCTCGGTGACCCCGTGCCGGACGTCGATGAGGATCAGCGCGACGTCGGCGTTCGAGGCGCCGGTCACCATGTTCCGGGTGTACTGGATGTGACCAGGGGTGTCGGCGATCACGAACCGGCGCCGCGGCGTGCTGAAGTAGCGGTAGGCGACGTCGATCGTGATGCCCTGCTCACGCTCGGCCCGCAGGCCGTCGGTGAGCAGGGCGAGGTCGGTGTAGTCGTCGCCGCGGCGTTGCTGGCGGCCTCGACGGCGTCCAGCTGGTCGGTGAACAGCGACTTCGAGTCGTACAGCAGCCGGCCGATCAGCGTCGACTTGCCGTCGTCGACCGAACCGGCGGTGGCCACCCGGCAGAGATCGGTCATGATCAGAAATAGCCTTCCCGTTTGCGGTCTTCCATCGCGGTGTCGCTGACCCGGTCATCACCGCGGGTCGCGCCCCGCTCGGTCAGCCGGGTGGTCTCCAGTCTCGGTGATCACCTCGGCGCCGGTCAGCGACTCGGATGCCGACCGCCGCAGTCAGGTTCGCATCGCCCATCGTCCGGTAGCGAACCCGCCGGTTCTCGACCTGCTCGCCGTCGCGCGACCTGGACGAAATCGTTGACCGCGTACAGCATGCCGCGCGCGGATCGACCACCTCCCGCTCGGCGGCGAAGTAGAGGTCGCGGCAGGGCGAACTGCTCCGCGTCGACGAACCGCCAGATGTCCAGCTCGGTCCAGTTCGACAGCGGGAAGACCCGGATGCTCTGGCCCGGGAAGATCCGGCCGTTGTAGAGGTTCCAGATCTCCGGTCGCTGGTTCTTCGGGATCCCACTGGCCGAACTCGTCCCGGAACGAGAAGATCCGCTCTTTGGCCCGGGACTTCTCCTCGTCCCGCCGGGCCCCGCCGAACAGGGCGTCGAAGCCGTGTTCTTCGGCGGCCGCGAGCAGCACCGGCGTCTGGATCCGGTTCCGGGAGCCGTTCGGCTCTTGCCGGACCAGACCACGATTCGATCGCCTGCGGGCACGCTGGCCACCAGCAGCTCGACCCCGAGTTCGGACGACCGCTGGCGTCCCGGAAGGCCAACAGCTCCGGGAAGTTGAGCCCGGTGTCGACGTGCATGACCGGGAACGGGATCCGGGCCGGAGCGAACGCCTTCTCGGCGATCCGGAGCATCACCACCGAGTCCTTGCCGCCGGAGAACAGCAGGCACGGCCGATTCATTTCAGCCGCCACCTCGCGCAAGATGTGGATGCTCTCGGCCTCCAACGTCTCCAGATCATTCAACGTGTGCCGAGGTCGGCTCATGGTGGTCTGTTTCTCCTGTCGATCAGTCGACGGGCTCGGACGGACGAGGCCGTGGCCGGCTGCGGGAGATCAACACGCTAGCGAGGTCGGCTGGCTCGAATGCCGGAGATCGCGCGCGTCGCGCGTTGCCGATCGGTCACGGCTGCTCCGGTGACGCCGGTCGGGGCAAAGCTCGGGCTCCCGGCCGAGTGCCGCCGAGAGCATGCCGGCCATAGATTCCACGGCCAGGTCGAGCCCGATGGTGGTCGGGGTCCGCGGGTCGGTCTCGGATCCGAGCGGGACCGGCTCGGCCAGGCTCTGCACGTCACCGATCAGCCGGACCCCGCTCGCTGGCGGATCGACTCGGCGAAACTGCACGCCGCGCGCGGTGCGCCCGAGCTCAGCAGCCCAGTCCGGCAGCAGCACCGGCTCCGCCGCGGCGTCCGGAGTCCGGGACTCCAGCAGCCGGGCGATGGCACCCTTGCGGAACAGGGTTCGTAGTCGTTCCACTGCACCTGCTGGCCGGTGATCCGGAGGTTGAGCTGGCGGACCAGCTCCGACTCGGACACCGTGACATGGCGCGGTTCTGCTGCAGGCCGCCGAGCCGCGCGTCGACCAGGAAACCGGCTGGCAGGCCGAGCAGCCCCTCGAACGCGTCGGTCAGCCGAGTCGGAGGGCGCCTTGTCGACGATCACTGCGGTGACCTGGCGGGGCCGGCCAGACGCGGCCCAGCGGCGGACCACGCCGGCCTGATCGTTGCGGAGATGGAAGCTCGGCGTGACGCGGTGTCCGGCGGATCGGCCAGCACCCGACGCAGCCAGAGTCGAAGGTGTGGGTGGAGCCGCCCTTGAGGTACTGCTGCCAGGACGACGGCAGGATGGCGCGCGAACGGACGCAGCGTGATCACCACGTGGAGTCGATCGCCGAGCGCGTCGCGGAAGCGCGCGCCACCTCGTCGGTGGACTCGGAGGCGAACTCGTGGCTGATCCAGATCCGCCGGTCGGGTCGTCCGCCTCGACCTCGTCCAGCAACCGGTCCCAGTGCCGCATCGGCGGCACGGCCGTGCCCGGACCGAGCCAGCCCCAGCGCCGGCCCATCAGAGCCGAGACCGCCTCGCGGTGGTTCAGGCCGCCGCCCGGGATAGCGCACCCCGAGCCGTCGAGCAGGGCGGCCCGCCGGCGCGCGCGGTGGACTGCAGTGCCGTCGTCCCGGTCTTGGCCAAGCCGATGTGCAGCAGCCGGGCGCGCTCGGGCACGGGGATCGGGTCGGCCCCGAACCCCCAGTAGCCGGCTCTTGGCCATCGTTTGTCACTGGATGCTCCTGCAAGGTGGCCCAACGGCACCGAGCGATCGTTTTTTGTCGTTGTCTGCTGCTCAGGATTAGCACAGCACTTGTCTATGTCGGTTCGAGCGCTCGGTGAGTGGGAATCGGCGGGAACCTGCCGTCGTCCGTCCACCGGATTAGGGTGCGTCAGCATGTGCCGAAACATCCGCCAGCTGCACAATTTCGATCCGCCGGCCACCTCCGATGAGGTGCACGCGGCGGCGCTCCAGTACGTCCGCAAGGTGGCCGGGACGACCAAGCCCTCCCAGGCCAACGCCGAGGCGTTCGAACGGGCGGTGCACGAGATCGCCCACCTCACCGAGCACCTGTTGGCCGACCTGACCACCTCGGCGCCGGCGAAGAATCGGGAGATCGAGGCCCTGAAGGCCCGGGAGCGGGCGGCCAAGCGCTACGCCCAGGCTGGCTGAGTTCTCGGTCGAAACGCTGGTGGGGCGCCGACGTGTCGACGTTGCTGATCCCGCTGCCGGTGCGCGGGATCTGCCGGGTCGACGTCGCCCGGTTTCGGGTCGCCCGGTTTCGGGTCGCCCGGTTTCGGGTCGACCAGCTCGACAGTCACGCCTGGTCGCGGCGGACCGGGATCATCAGCACCCACCACTGAGGACCCGTTGCCGGCCCTGAGCTACTTCGCACGGCGTCGTCCACCCTGCACGGGTTGCAGCGCGTGCGAGGTGGACGTGGGCGTGCGAGGTGGACGTGGGGGTGCGGGGTGGACGTGGGGGTGCGGGGTGGACGTGGGGTGCGGGTGGCGGCGGGGTGGACGTGGGGGTGCGGGGTGGACGTGGGGGTGCGGGGTGGACGTGGGGGTGCGGGGTGGACGTGGGGGTGCGGGGTGGACGTGGGGGTGCGGGTGGACGTGGGGGTGCGGGGTGGACGTGGGGGTGCGGGGTGGACGTGGGGGTGCGGGGTGGACGTGGGGGTGCGGGGTGGACGTGGGGGTGCGGGGTGGACGTGGGGGTGCGGGGTGGAGGTGCGGGGGTGCGAGGTGGAGGTGCGGGGGTGGACCGGTGTCAGTGACTCCCGTCGGCGCGTGCTTCGGCTACCGCGACACGGATCTGCTCGGCGGCCTCCGGCACCGGGACCGTGGCGCTGTCGATGACCAGATGCGGCCGGGTCCACGACTCGTACTCGCGCTCGATCACCTGCGACCAGCTCGGCTTGGTCAGTCCGGCAACGTCGCTCGGGCGCTGTTGGACCCGACGACGGTGCTCAGCGGCGTCGGAGCAGACCATCTCCACCTCGACCAGGCCGGCGCCGGCATCGCTCGCCACCGCGCGCCAGGCCTCACGGGTCAGACCGATCGGGTTTACGCACTCGGCGACCACGTCCAGCCCGAGGGCCAACTGCTCGGCGGCAAGTCGATAGCTGATCACGTAACCGGCCGCGCCGATCGGATGGCTCAGCTCCGAGGAGTCGACCAGCGCCTGTTCGATGTGATCCACCCGCAGATAGGGCGTACGCGTCCGGGTGGCGTAGGCCACGGCCACGCTGGACTTCCCGCTGCCCGGCAGACCACCGATGACAATCAGGGCGCTCCGGGGCGGAGTGACGTCGCCATCCGGTTCGCCGGTGTCGCTCACCGAGTTCGCCGGGTTCAGCACGAGGTCGCCGGCTGCGACTGGGTCACCACGAGGCGTGAAGCGGCCGACCTTCGTCGTAGCCGGAATTGGACTGCAAACCGACCAGGGCCAGCTGGTGGAATTCGTCCAGGGTGGTGGCTCCGGCGTAGGTGCAGCTGCTCCGCACCCCGGCGACGATCTGGTCGATGAGGTCTTCCACGCTCGGCCGCTCCGGATCCAGATACATCCGCGAGGTGGAGATGCCTTCCTCGAACAGGCCGGCGCGGGCCCGGTCGAAGCCGCTGGCGGCCCGGGTGCGCAACTTGACCGCTCGGGCCGAGGCCATCCCGTAGGACTCCTTGTAGATCCGGCCCTGGGCGTCGCTCATCAGGTTGCCGGTGCTCTCCAGGGTGCCGGCGAACCAGGATCCGATCATCACGCTGCCGGCCCCGGCGGCCAGCGCCAGGGCGACGTCGCGCGGGTAGCGGACGCCCCCGTCGGCCCAGATCGACCGGCCGGCCTCCCGGGCCGCGGCGGCACACTCGAGCACCGCGCTGAACTGCGGCCGGCCGACTCCGGTCATCATCCGGGTGGTGCACATCGCCCCGGGTCCGACGCCGACCTTGATCACGTCGGCGCCCGCCTCGATCAGGTCGTGCACCCCGTCCGCGGCGACCACGTTGCCGGCGACCACCGGCACCCGGGTCGAGCCGGAAGCGGCCTGGTCCCGGACCTCGCAGACTGACTTCAGCGCCGTCATCATCTTGTCCTGGTGACCGTGCGCGGTGTCCACGACCAGCACGTCCACGCCGGCCTCGAGTAACCGTTCGGCCCGGCCGGCGACGTTGCCGTTGATCCCGACCGCGGCCCCGGCCAGCAACCGGCCCCGGTCGTCCAACGCCGGCCGGTAGAGGGTCGAGCGGAGTGCGGCCTTGCGGGTCAGCACCCCGACCACCCGGCCGTCCGCGGCCCCGGAGTCGGTCACCAGGGCGACCCCGAGGTGCCGCGCGGTCAGCAGGTCGAAGACCTCCTGCGGCGGTAGGTCAGGAGCGATGACCGCGAGGTCGTCGCTCATCACCTCGTGCACCTGGGCGAACCGGTCGACGCCGGCCGCGTCGGCGTCGCTGATCGTCCCGAGCGCCTGGCCGTCCTCGATCACCACGGCCAGGCCGTGGGCGCGCTTGGGAATCAGCGAGACGGCCTCGCCGATGGTGGTGCCCGGGTCGACCGAGACCGGGGTGTCGAAAACCGGGTGGGAGGCCTTGACCTTGGCCACGGTGGCGGCCACCACGTCGGTCGGGATGTCCTGGGGGATGATCGCCACGCCTCCGCGGCGGGCCACCGTCTCGGCCATCCGGCGGCCGGAGATGGCGGTCATGTTGGCCACCACCAGCGGCAGGGTGGTGCCGATTCCGTCGGAGCTGGTCAGGTCGACGTCGAGCCGGGAGGTGACCCCGGAGCGGCGGGGGACCATGAACACGTCGGAGTAGGTCAGGTCGTGATCGGGTGTGCCGTGCAGAAACTTCACGGCACCATTCTCACCTCGAAAGCCGGATCGTGCTCGATCGCCTCCTGCGCCCAGGTGGCCCAGTCGGCCAACGCCTGGTAGGTGAAGATGCCGAACTTGGCGGCCATCCCGGGCGCCCCGCCGCTAGGCAGTCCGGTCGCCGCGGCGACGCCGGCCAGCTCACCGCTCAGGATGCCGATCTGCTGTTGGGCAAAATCGTAGGCCCCGGCCAGCACCCCCGCCGCTTCGTCCCGACTGAGGGAGGACAACAGAAACAGCCGGAGGACGAACTCGTTTCGGACCCCATTGCTGGACGGCGTGCTCAGCAGCCACGCCCGTAGATGGTCGCGGCCCGGCTCGGTGATCGAGTAGGTCTTCCGGCCGCGGGCGCCGAGATCGGTAATCTCGATCAGGCCTTCGTCGGTCAGCTTCTTGAGTTCGGGATAGATCTGGCTGTGCTTGGCGCTCCAGGCGTAGCTGCCGATCCCCTCCTCGAAGCGCCGGGTCAACTCATAGCCGCTGCTCGGTTCGCGGTCCAGCAGCCCCAACAGGGCAAATCGCAACGACATGTCGACCACCTTACATGTTGCCATTGACATGTCCAAACTTACATGTAAGCCTTGGAATATGGAATCGGAGCAGCAGCAAGCGAACAAGAGTCGTACCAGTCGGCTGCCGGCGATGCTCGGCACGCTGTTTCTCGATGCGGGATTGTCGATCTTCACCTACCTCGGGCTGCATTGGGCCGGTAGGAGTGATTACGTCGCGCTGCTCGCCGCCACTGTCGTCGCCGGCCTGCGGGCCCTCTACGTGATCCTCCGGCGGCGCGAGGTGGACGCCTTCTCGATCTTCATGCTGTTCAGCTTCGCGCTCGGCCTCGGCCTGTCCTTCCTGACCGGCAGCGCTCGTTTCCTGTTGATCAAGGAATCGTTCGGCACGGCGGCCAGCGGGCTGATCTTCCTGATCACCTGCCTGGTCGGGAAGCCGCTGATGTTCTACGCCTCCCAACGGTTCTCCGCGCCCACCGCGGAGGAGCGCGAGGAGTGGAACCGGCTCTGGCCGGTCAACCCGGGCTTCCGCCGGATGTTCATCGTCATGTCGGTGGTCTGGGGAGTGGTCTTCCTGCTCGAGGCGGCCCTGCGGGTCCCTCTGGTCTTCGTTGTGCCGGTGCCGGTGATGGCCACGCTGTCGCCCATCCTGACCCCGGTGATGATCACCGTTCTGATGATCTGGTCGGCCCGGTACGGCGCGAAGGCCGAGGAGCGGCTGACGTCCTGAGCCGACGTCTCGTCCCCGCGGGCCAGTTCGCGACGGTCCGCGCCGTGCACTACGTTTCATAGGGTCGCCGGACGCGGCATGCCGGGTAGGCATTCGGGGCCTGGCACCATGGCGCCAGGCAGGTTATTCAGGTAGTCAGGAGGGCTCTGCGTGGCTCAGCAGGACGACGACGCGGTGATCGAGAACGAGACAAACGAGTCGCACGAGCCGAGCGAGATCAGTTACGACGAACAGTTCTATCCGGCCCGACCCCGGCGACTGCGGCCGCGGGCTCGGTTGCGCGGACTGTTCCCGAGCCGGCCCAAATCCGGCCGTACCGGCAAGCCGACCGGTGACAACCCCGACTACGTCGACTGGCTGACCGATGAGTCGATGCTGGCCGACGCGGCCAAGATCTCCGGTCAGTTCGCCGGCCAGGCCAGCATGTGGCAGAACCCGTACGCCAATCCCGATCCGCGGTCGGCGATCGATAAGGCCTCGGTCTGGTTCACCGCGTATCCGATCTCCATGATCACCAAGCCCGGCAGCTCCTTTCTCGGCACGCTGGGCGACGAAGAGCTGTGGTCGACCTTCCAGAGCATCGGCATCGACGGCGTCCACACCGGCCCGGTAAAAACGGCCGGCGGCATCAGCGGCTGGGATCTGACCCCGAGCGTGGACGGACACTTCGACCGGATCAGCACCAAGATCGACGAGGCGTTCGGCACCGAGGACGAGTTCCGCAGCCTGTGCGAGGTGGCCACCGCCTACGACGGCACGGTGATCGACGACATCGTCCCCGGCCACACCGGTAAGGGTGCCGACTTCCGGCTGGCCGAGATGAAGGTGGGGGACTATCCCGGCATCTACCACATGGTGGAGATCCCGCCCGAGGACTGGCACCTGCTGCCCAAGGTGTCCCGGGGCCAGGACTCGGTCAACCTGGACAACGAGGCCGAGGAGCGACTGACCAAAGCCGGCTACATCATCGGCCGGCTGCAGCGGGTGATCTTCTACGAGCCGGGCCAGAAGGACACGAACTGGAGTGCCACCGCACCGGTCACCGGGCCGGACGGGGTGGAGCGTCGCTGGGTCTATCTGCACTACTTCAAGGAGGGTCAGCCCTCGATCAACTGGCTCGACCCGACCTTCTCCGGCATGCGGCTGGTGATCGGCGACGCACTGCACTCGATCGGCGACCTGGGCAGCGGCGCACTCCGGCTGGACGCCAACGGCTTCCTCGGGGTGGAGAAGAGCACCGATGATTCACCGGCCTGGTCGGAGGGCCATCCGCTCTCCGAGGCGGCCAACCAGCTGATCGCTTCGATGGTCCGCAAGGTGGGTGGATTCACCTTCCAGGAGCTCAACCTCACCATCGACGACATCAAGAACAGCTCCGAGCGCGGCGCCGACCTGTCCTACGACTTCGTCAACCGCCCGGCTTACCACCACGCGATGGCCACCGCCGACACCGAGTTCCTCCGGCTGACCCTGAACGAGGCCCGCAAACTGGGCGTCGAGCCGGTCAAACTGGTGCACGCCCTGCAGAACCACGACGAGATGACCTACGAGCTGGTCCATTTCGCCACCCTGCACTCGGAGGAGATGTACGGCTTCCGCGGGCAGGAGTACACCGGCGAGGCATTGGCCATCCGGATCCGGGCCGACCTGATCGAGCGACTGACCGGTGAGGCCGGGCCGTACAACTCGACCTTCACCCAGAACGGCATCGCCTCCACCACCGCGACCATCATCGCGGCCTCGCTCGGCTTCACCGACATCTCGTCCCTGACCGCAGAGCAGATCGAGCAGATCAAGCAGGCGCACCTGCTGCTGGCCATGTTCAACGCCCTGCAGCCGGGCGTCTTCGCCCTGTCCGGTTGGGATCTGTGCGGGATGCTCACCCTGGAGCGGCAGAAGGTCGGCTGGCTGCTGAACACCGGCGACACCCGCTGGATCCACCGCTCGGCCTACGACCTGATGGATTACCGTCCCGATGCGGTCGAGTCCCAGTCGCGGATGCCGCGGGGGGTCAGCCTCTACGGATCGCTGCCCGAGCAGCTGGCCGATGAGCAGTCCTTCGCCAGCCGGTTGTCCAAGGTGCTCACCGTGCGCCGGAACTACAAGATCGCCTCCGCCATCCAACTCGATGTGCCGGCCGTCTCGAACCGGTCGATGCTGGTGCTGGTCCACCAGCTGGAGGATCCGGACGAGTTGCAGGTGACGGTGCTGAACTTCTCCGACCAGGTGCTGTTCGGCAGTGTCCGGTCGGAGTATCTGACCCCGGGCTCGATGGTGGTCGACATGTTCAGCGAGCAGGTGTTCAGCGAGGTCGACGACCTGAAGACGTTCAGCGTCGCACTCGGCGGCCACCAGGGCCTGTCGCTGCTGGTCCGGCCGCGAACGGCGGAGGATGCCCACGTCGGCGTGCCTGCCTTCGCCGAGTCGCTGGCGGAGGCCTACGGGCCCAGCTGAGCCGCACGTTCCGGACATCGGCCGGGCCACATCGAGGACGCCCTGGGATCCGTCTGGGGACATAGGCTGAGCAGATGGACGACACGACCACCGACCAGGACAGCGAGAATTCTACGGCCGGGGCCTACGTGCACCCCGGTAGTGACTTCGACCGGGACACCAACTACATCGAGGACCGGATCACCGTCGACGGTCGGGACGGCTGGCCGGTCCAGCCGGACCGCTACCGGCTGGTGGTCTCCCGAGCCTGCCCGTGGGCGAACCGGGCGGTGATCGTCCGCCGGCTTCTCGGCCTGGAGGATGCGATCTCGATGGGGATCTGCGGCCCGACCCACGACGCCCGGAGCTGGACCTTCGACCTCGACCCGGGTGGCGTCGACCCGGTGCTCGGTTACGAACGGCTGCAGCAGGCGTTCTTCGCCCGGTTCCCCGACTATCCCCGCGGCATCACCGTCCCGGCCATGGTTGACCTGCCGACCAAGGCGGTGGTGACCAACAACTACCCGCAGATGACCCTCGACTTCTCCACCGAGTGGACGGCGCACCACCGCGACGGGGCACCGGAGCTGTACCCCGACGCGTTACGGGACGAGATCGACGAGGTCGCCGAGCTGGTGTTCGACGACGTCAACAACGGCGTCTACAAATGCGGGTTCGCCGGCTCGCAGGAGTCCTATGAGCGCAACTACGACCGGCTGTTCGCCCGGCTGGACTGGCTCTCGGACCGGCTGGCCGAGCAGCGCTACCTGGTCGGCGACACGATCACCGAGGCCGACGTCCGGCTGTTCACCACACTGGCCCGGTTCGATCCGGTCTACCACGGGCACTTCAAGTGCAACCGGCACAAGCTGAGCGAGCTGCCGGTGCTGTGGGCCTACGCCCGGGATCTGTTCCAGACCCCGGGATTCGGCGACACCATCGACTTCACCCAGATCAAGCAGCACTACTACATCGTCCATTCCGACATCAATCCGACCGGAATCGTGCCCAAGGGACCGGACCTGGCGAACTGGCTGAGCCCGCACTACCGCGAACAGCTGGCCTCGCGTCCGTTCGGCGACGGCACACCGCCGCCACCTCCGAAGCCGTCCGAGGTGGTCGACCCCACGCATACCGTCCTGGTCGCCCAGGCAGACCCCGGTGGCTCTTCTTAAACGATCAAGTGTTCTGATGGAGTCATGGAATTTCGTTACCTGGGCAACTCCGGACTCAAGATCTCTGAGATCACGTACGGCAACTGGCTGACCCACGGGTCGCAGATCGAGAACGAGGCGGCGATCACCTGCGTGCACGCCGCTCTCGACGCCGGGATCAGCACCTTCGACACCGCCGACGTCTACGCCAACACCAAGGCCGAGACGGTGCTGGGCGAGGCGTTGAAGGGTCAGCGGCGCGAGTCGCTGGAGATCTTCACCAAGGTGTTCGGGCCGACCGGACCCAAGGGGCCGAACGACACCGGGCTGTCCCGCAAGCACATCCAGGAGTCGGTGAACGCCTCGCTGGGCCGGCTGCAGACCGACTACATCGACCTCTACCAGGCGCACCGCTACGACTACGAGACGCCGCTGGAAGAGACGATGCAGGCCTTCGCCGATCAGGTGCGGGCGGGCAAGGTGCTCTACGTCGGGGTCAGCGAGTGGACCGCCGACCAACTCCGGGACGGGGCCAAACTGGCCGCCGAACTCGGCTTCCAGCTGATCTCGAACCAGCCGCAGTATTCGATGCTGTGGCGGGTGATCGAAGGCGAAGTGGTGCCGACCTCCAAGGAGTTGGGGATTTCCCAGGTCGTCTGGTCCCCGATCGCCCAGGGCGTGCTGACCGGCAAATATCAGCCGGGTCAGGCCCCGCCGGAGGGCTCTCGGGCAACCGACGACAAGGGCGGCGCGGACATGATCAAGCGGTTCATGAACGACGAGGTCCTGACCAAGGTGCAGCAGCTCAAGCCGATCGCCGACGAACTGGACCTGTCGATGGCCCAGTTGGCGGTGGCCTGGACGCTGCAGAACGACAACGTGGCCACCGCGATCATCGGTGCTTCGAAGCCAGAGCAGGTGCACGACAACGCTGGTGCCGCCGGAGTCGAGATCCCGGCGGAGCTATTGAGCAGGATCGACGACGTGCTCGGCGACACCGTGGAGAACGATCCGGCCAAGACGATGGACAGCTCGCCCAAGACCCGCGAGGTCTGAGCCGGCCCGCTGAGGACGGAGTCCGGGCGGTCCGCCGCTGATCCGCAGCCGTTCGGAGGGTCGTCGAACCGGTCGACGGGTGCAGAAGGACTAAGACGCCGACCGGGCCGGCGACTCGATAGATGGGCCGCTGACGTGCGCTACCGCGACAAGGCGCAACTCGATGCCTCGCAGGTCGGATCCGGCCGTGGAGGTGGCAACGGGGAAAGATCGCCCTCGGTGGCGGAGTCGGTCTGGTCGTGCTGATCGTCGCCCTGGTCTTCGGGTCGATCCGTCCGCCCTGTCGGGGTTGACCGTCGGCACGACCACCAGCCAGCCCAGCACTGCATCGAGCACCGTCGACCGGTGCCGGACCGGGGTTGACCTCAACCGGTACCGCAACTGCCGGTTCGTGGCCTAAACGAACTCGATCCAGGGCTACACGAGTCCGGCCACCTCGTCCAGGATCTGACCGGCACCCTGCGTCAGGTCCAGTCGGCGGGAAACAGCACCGGACCGAAGTCGGCCTCGGTACGGCTCGAACTCCGGGCCGACTGCGACGCCGAGGTCTGATTCGCCCACGCCGGCGCCGATCCGAACTCACCGATCGTCGAGGGCAGCGCGGACGACCTCGACATCGCCCTGGACGCGGCGGCCGCCGTCGGCGACGACCGGATCCAGCAGAAGATGCAGGGTCAGGTCAGCCCGGCGACCTTCACCCACGGCAGCGCCAAGCTGCGTCAGCAGTGGTTCCAGACCGGTTTCCGCACCGGTGAGCCGAGCGCCTGCAACACCTTCGCCAAGAACGAACTCTCCTGACCGCCGGCGAAGTCGGCGCCGGCAATCAGGGCGCCGACTCAGCCGTAGGTCGGATACTGGGGCCAGCCGGCCGGGCTGTCCTCCCAGTCCTGCTGGCGGCCATAACAGGTCCGATCCATGATGTGCGCGGTCGGCAGGATGGCTTCGGTTCCGCGGGCGCCGGTGGCGTAGGTGAGATACGGCTTGCCGTTCTTCAGCAGATAGTAGGAGTACCCCGGGACCGGTCCTCGATAGCCGCTTTCGTCGGTCAGCGTCCAGCCCCAGTCGTCGTGATAGCTGGTCTCGCCCGATGAGACCCAGAGGTGATCCCAGCCGCGCTCGGCACGCCACGCCTGCAGCTTCTCGATCGGGCCCTGCGAGATCATCGCGAACGCGATGCCTTCCTCGTCGAGCCGACCCATGTTCGCCGGCAGGTTGTCTGCGGCCCAGGTGCAGCTGGGGCAGCCTTCGTCCCAGTCGGCGCCGTACATCACGTTCTGCACCAGCAGCAGATAATGAGCGCCGAACAGTTCGACCAGGCTGATCGGGCCGTTCGGGCCGGTGAACGTGTAGTTCTCCACCTCGACCATCGGCAGCCGCCGACGGCGGGCCGAGACCCGGTCATCGTGCCGGGTCAGTTCTTTCTCCGCCGCCACCTGCTCGGCCAGGGCGGCATCGAAGGCGCTCCGCTCGACCACGCTCGGAGCCGCGTCGGGATGGCGTTGCTTGCCCTCAGGCGCTTCGATGCTCGCGTCGGTGCTCACCACGACACGGTAGCGTTACTGATCCTCGATTTCGAGACCTTCGTCGGCCGCCCGTGCTATCGCCTCGAGCCGGTCGTGGTAGGACCTCCACCACTGCTGGTTACCGGGCGGCAGATTGCTGTTGCCCGCGCTGAGCCCGGCCGTGCCGTCGATCAGCTCGCGGACCAGGTCGGCCTGGCCGGCGTGCCGATGGGTCTCGGCGATCACGTGCACCACGATCTGGTGGAGGCTGACCTGCCGTCGTTCCGGTGGCCACCACGGCACCTGACCGACGGCGGTCAGCGGCAGCTCGCGCAGGGTGGTGTCGGAGTGTGCCCAGACCCGCCGGTAGAAGGCGGCCACCCAGTCGTGATCCTGCTCCGGCGTCGCCCACATGTCGGCGTTGTCCTCGGCGTCCTCGTGCAGCCATGGAGTCGGCTCGGGGCTCGGCCGGCCGAACACGTCCCCGAGGTAGCCCGCCTCGACGCTGGCGGTGTGCTTCACCAGCCCGAGCAGATTGGTCCCGGTGGGCACCATGGGTCGCCGCAGGTCGTACTCGGATAAGCCGTCGAGCTTCCACAGCAGGGCGTCCCGACCGTGCTGCAGATCCCGCAGCAGGTCGGCGGTGAAGGCCGTCTCGTCAGCGTCGGGCGTCTCGGTCACATGTCCCGATCCTCAGGCGCTCGTCCGGCCGTCGGACGACGCACCGGGACCGGTGACCGCTCCCGTGACCGGGCGCTGGATCAGCTTCTCCAGATCCAGCCCGGTGCTCGCTTTGAGCATCGACATCGTCTGCACCATGTTGTCGGTAACCCGCTTGGGCAGCGCGCCGGCGCCGTCGGTGGAAATCACGGTCAGCTGGCCGATGGCCGGACGATCAGACCGGCGATGGGCGCGATCAGAGACAGGTTGAACCCTCAATTCCTCACCCGCGGACTGCGCGATGGCGCCGGCGAAGCCCAGGGCGGCGACGAAGCCACCGATCACCGCGCTGGAGAAGAAGTCGCCGGCCAGGGCGTCCAGCACACCGTCGAACAGATCGCCGACCAGCAGCGAGATCGCGAGCAGGATGAGCCCGACCACACCAATGATCAGGAAGGTCGTCACTGATCAGCTCCCGTAGCCCGTCGGACCGCCTCGGTCGAGGCGTCCCCGCAGACTAACCCAGGACCGGGCCGCCATTGTGGCGGATCGGAGCTGCTCGACCGGATCCGCCCGGTCGGGTCAATTCGAGCCGGAGGCGCCCGTCGTCGGCTGACTTCCGGCCGACGAGCTGGGAGCGCTCGAGGCAGAGCCCGATCCCGTCGTCGCGGAACCGGCCGGGCTGGACGCTCCGGCGCTGGCGCTCGGGGTCGCCTCACTGCTCGGCGCCGGGGCGGAACCGGTCTCGGTCGTGGTGCCGCTGGGCTGGTCGGACGCGCTCGGAGACGTCGTGGCCTGACCACTGGCTGCGTCGCTCGGTTCGGTCGACGGCGCCGACGAAGACGGTGCGGACGCCGACGGTGCCGACGTCGTGGACGTCGGGACGCTGTGCCGGGTTGACGACCCCGCATGGGTCACCTGGCTGAAGGTGGTGCTGCCCTGCTGACCGTCGAGGGCCTGGCCGGTCAGCTGCTCGACGCCGAAGATCACCAGGGAGGCGAGCACGAAGACGGCCACCGCGCCGCCGACAACGCCTTTCCAGGAGATCCTGCGCCGGGCCGGAGTCGTCGTCGCCTCCGCTCCCGGGGTCGTTGTCGGGATCGTTGTCGCGTCCGCTACCGGCGCGGTCCCCGCCGAGGTCGTGGTGTCGGGCTCCGCCGGCGACTTCGGCTCGGGCGCAGGATGGGAGGCGTAACCCGCCCGCTTGCGGAAGGCGCTCTGGACGCCGCTCGTGGTCCGGCGCACCGAGGCGGTGTAGAGCGAACCGGCGACGGCGCTGATCACGCTGGCCAGAGCAGCCCCGCCGATGGTGCCGGCCACGCCCAGCTTCGAGCCGAGGGCCGCGGCGGTGGCCGCGGCCAAGCTGCCGCCGGCGATCTGGCTCAGGGACAGGTTCAACGGTCGGGCCGGGGGGCGCGACTCGTCCTCGGGTGGCTCGGGCGCTCTGTCGGCCGCCGGCTTCGGGGCGTACGGCGGGGGAGTCTCAGGCCCGCGGTCGGTGGTGCGGTCGATTTTTCCGGTGTCGTCCGGCAACGTCGTCTGGTTCTGCATAGCCTTTTCTGCTGGTTCACGGGGTGATTCATGTCGGTCGGGCTTTGAGTCGGTTCACCTGGCTCAACGCAAGAGCGGCCCGGATCGTTGGCGTCACCGCCCGGCAGTGACCAACCCCACAGGGTCCTCAACCAGGCATCCGGACCCGCACACCTGCAGACGAAGAACCCGAGAACGACGAAGCGCCCCGAGCAATCAGCTCGAGGCGCTCCGGGTTGCTACTCGACGGAGCAGCGCGGGGTCGATCAGGCCTGGCCTTGACTCTCCAGCTCGTCGCGACGGGCGTCGGCGGCATTTGCGCCGTGGCCGTGGCGGCCTTCGCCATCGGTCACTGCGTAGTCGTCGCCATCGGTGAGAGCGTGTCCATCACCGTCTCCGTCACCGTGCCCGTTGTGGTGGGCGGCCGCCTCGATCTCTTCCCGAGTCGGCTTGCGGAGCACCTGGTCGAAGTAGAACCGGCTGGCCAGGGCCCGCCGCTTCTGCCTGCCCAGGTCGCGCTTGCTGACCCCGTTCCCGTCGCTGTCGTCGCCGACGGTGATCGGCAGATACTCCTTGTACTGGGTGATCATGTAGGCCTCGTCCGCGGTGATCGGGATGTGGGTCTCCTCGTATCCACCGGACGGGTGCCGCACGATCACGCCACTCTCCGCACCGTGCAGGACCCGCTCCTCGGCCGAGCGCTGCAAGCCGACACAGATTCGCTTGGTGAGCAGGAAGGCGAGCACCGGAGCGACGAAGACGGCGACCCTGAGGAAATAGGTGATGCTCTCCAGCGACACGTGGAACTGGGTGGCGAGGATGTCGTTGCCACCACCGATCCAGAACATCCCGTAGCAGGTCATGGCCGCAACGCCGAACGCCGTCCGGGTGGGGTTGTTCCGTGGTCGATCCAGGATGTGGTGCTCTGACTTGTCACCGGTAACCCACTGCTCGATGAACGGGTAGACACCCATCACGATGAACAGCAGAGTCAGCAGGCCGACGCCGGGCAGGAAGATGTTCCATGACCAGGTGGTGCCGCCGATATGCCACTCCCAGCTCGGCATGATCCGGATGGCGCCCTCGACGAAGCCCATGTACCAGTCCGGTTGGGAGCCGGCGGTGATCTGGTTCGGGGTGTACGGACCATAGGTCCACACCGGGTTGATCTGCATGATCCCGCCCATCAGGGTGATCACGCCGAACACGATGAAGAAGAAGCCGCCCGCCTTGGCCATGTAGACCGGGAACAGCGGGTACCCGACGACGTTCGATTCCTTGCGCCCTGGCCCGGGGTACTGGGTGTGCTTCTCGTACACGACCAACGCCAGGTGGCCGGCGATCAGGCCGAGGATGACCGCCGGGATCAGCAGGATGTGAGCCATGTAGAGCCGCGGGACGATGACGTCACCGGGGTATTGGCCACCGAAGATGAAGAACTCCAGGTAGGTGCCGACCAGCGGGATGGAACGGATCAGGCCGTCGACGAAGCGCAGCCCGGTACCGGACAGAAGGTCGTCCGGCAGGGAGTAGCCGGCGAACCCCTCGATCAGACCGATGCCCAGCAGACCGACCCCCAACAGCCAGTTGAGCTCACGCGGCTTGCGGAAGGCGCCGGTGAAGAACACCCGCAGGCTGTGGCACATCATCGCGGCGATGAACAGCATCGCGGCCCAGTGGTGCATCTGGCGAAGCAGCAGGCCGCCACGGATGTCGAACGAGATGTGTACGGTCGAGGCGTAAGCCTGCGACATGGTGACCCCACGCAACAGCTGGTAGCTGCCGTCGTAGGTGGTGTCGGCCATCGACGGCTGGTACCACAAGGTCAGGAAGACGCCGGTCAACAGCAACACAATGAAGGAATACAGCGCGATCTCACCGAGCAGGAAGGACCAGTGGTCGGGGAAGATCTTGCGCAGGTTGTGCTTGCCGAGGGACGCGAGCCCGAGCCGCTCGTCGGCCCATCCGGCCGGCCCGGAGGCCGCTTTGAACACCGGACCGAGTTGTTTGTCGGGCGCCTGTGCCTCGAGGTCGCGGTCGGCGGTCACTGTCGCTGCTGGCTTGGCCATTAGTTCTCACCCTGCTGGTAGTCATGCTGGGAGTTGCGCTCGAAGAAACTCGGGCCGACCGGGACGGTGAACCCGCTCCGGGCGACGAGATAACCCTCGGAGTCCACAGTAATCGGGAGTTGCGGCAAAGAGCGGGCCGCGGGACCGAAAATCACCACGCCCGAATCCGCCAGGTCGAACGTCGACTGGTGGCACGGGCAGAGCAGGTGGTGGGTCTGGTGTTCCCAGAGGCTGATCGGGCACCCCACGTGGGTGCAGATCTTGGAGTAGGCGAAGATCCCGCCGACCTGCCAGTCGCGGCGGCTGTCGGGAATCTTCACCTCGTTCGGATTCATCCGGACGATGATGATCGGGCACTTGGACAACGCCACCTGGCGCTCGGTGCCCTCGAGATCCTGCAGATTGGCCGGCTCGCCGTTGACGAGCTGTCCGAGCTGGATGTCACTGGGCTTGATCGGGGTGTAGGTGACGTCGTTGACCAGCCGGATCCCGGCGGCCCAGATGGTGGTCTCGATGGTGGCCGCGCGGACCTTCTTGGTGGCCACCGGACCGAGGTCGGCCAGCAGAACCACGAACGGGACGGCGATGATGCCGACGGCGCCGATCAGGCTGCGTCCGATCATCTTGCGCCGGGTGATCTGGGACTCCTCGACGCCTGCGTTCAGCTCCTCCAAAATCTGCTCGCGATCGGACTGGGTCGAGACGGCCGGATGACGCTCGTCGACCATCTCTTTGTCGGACATCAGTTGCCGGGCCCACTGGACGGCACCGACGCCGATCAGCAGGATCGCCATTCCCAGCGTGGTCCCGAGACCGAAGTTCTTGGCACTGGTGTGGAGGAAGCCGAAATCGATCGTGGTGGTCTTCGGCACTGCGAAATAGATCACGATGAAGGCGATGGCGAAGATCGGGACCACCGCAAACATGGTGGTGACCTGGCGTTCGGCCCGCTTAGCCGCCTGCTCGTCGACGTCGGTCAACCGGGGAAGGTGTTCCTCCAGGCCCGGGTCGGCGATCGGGAACCGGGGGTTGTCGGTGGTGACCAGCTCGCCGTTCTCCCGGCCGTTCTCGGCCTGCGGCGCGTCGGAACCACGGCCGGCGGGTGTGATGTCACTGCCGTGCGGAGCACTCATTTGGCTTTCGCCCCCTTCGCCGCGATCCAGACCGCGAACGCGATGATGACGCCGAGACCGACGATCCAGGTCCACAAACCTTCACTGACCGGGCCGAGCGAGCCGAGGCTTAGACCGCCGTTGTCGGGACGGGCGTGCAGTTGGTTGAGGTAGGCGATCACTTCCTGCTTGTCCTGCGGGGTGACGACCTGATCGGAAAAGACCGGCATCTGGCCCGGACCGGTCAGCATTGCCTCGTAGAGCCGCTTGTTGCTGACCCCGATCAGGGACGGAGCCTGAACCCCGTTCGGGAGGGCGCCACCGGCACCCTCGAAGTTGTGGCAGGCCGAGCAGTTGGTTCGGAACAACTCGCCGCCTCGGGCCACCTGCTCCGCCGTCAACCCCTGGGTGGACAAATCGGCGGTGGTAGGGATCGCCGGACCGACACCGAGGGTGGCCACGTAGGCCGCCATCGCGGCGATCTCGTCATCGGTGTAGATGCTGTCCTTCGGTAGAGCCTGGGCAGCCGGGGCGGCCAGCGGCATCCGACCACTGCTGACCTGGAAGTCGACGGCCGCGGCCCCGACGCCGACCAGCGTCGGACCCTGGCTGCTGCCTTGTCCGGCCAGGCCGTGGCAGGAGGCGCAACCGACACTGAACAACTCTTTGCCCTGGGCGACCTGCTGACTCTTGGTGGTGTCGGCCGAAGAGACCGCGCTCGGAGCCAGCAGGGAGTACAACCCGCCCATCACGAACAGGGCGAACAGCAGCAGCAACGGCTTCGCTGCTGGATGCCGGCGTCTTGATGAGAGGAATCGCACAGTGGCCCTTCCGGTCGGCGAAACGAGAACTGAAGATGCTGTTCAGTTGTGGGTCAAAGGGTCGGTAGTGAATTACGCCCACCGATTCCTCGTGGATGCAAGCTCAGCGCAGGATGTAGATCACGCCGAACAGGGCAATCCAGACCACGTCGACGAAGTGCCAGTAATAGGACACTACAACGGCGCTGACCGCCTGTTCGTGGGTGAATGTCTTGGCCAGGAATGTCCGGCCCATCAGCAGCAGGAAGGCGAACAGGCCACCGGTCACGTGCAGGGCGTGGAAGCCGGTGGCCAGGTAGAACACCGAGCCGTAGACGTTGGAGGAGATGGTCAGCCCCTCCCTGATCAGGCCGGCGTATTCGAAGACCTGACCCGAGACGAAGAAGGCGCCCATCAGGAAGGTCAGTACGTACCACTCACGCAGACCCCACTCGCGGACCGGGTGCAGGCTGAAGATGCGACCGGTGCGGCCGGCCTGGCCGCGCTCGGCCGCGAACACGCCCATCTGGCAGGTGAAGGAACTCGCGACCAGCACCGTCGTGTTGATGGTGGCCAACACGCGGTCCAGGTGCGTGGTCTCGGCGTCCCACAAGGTTTGGACGCCGCGGCTGAAGGCATCGGCGTTGGTGACGTTGCGGATGGTGAAGTAGGCCGCGAACAGCGCGGCAAAGAACATCAGCTCCGAGGCCAGCCAGATGATCGTGCCGACCGCTACCCGATCGGGACGACCGGGTTGGCCGTGCAGGCGCGACTGGGGGATCGCGTGCAGGGCTGAATGAGGCTTGATGATCGGAGCATCCGCACCAGGTGTGTGTAAGGCCACGGGCACATTATTGCCTCATGCCCCATACCGATCGCCAGCCACCGGCTGAGTCGTGGACGAGTCGTTACCTGAGCGGGCGACGCCCACGTCGGGGTCGGGCTCTCAGCCAACGGTCAGGTTGGGCAATCGGTTACGCCCCGTGGCGGTCGCGGCGGGTCGAGCATGGCCGGTGAGTGGGCCGGTGAGTGCCCGGTGGGTGGCCGGTAAATGGTCGGGTTGACCTGCGGCTTCGGGGCCGGCGTGGGCGGCGCACGATACGATCGCGGCGACCCGGAGAGCGGGTGGGATGAGCTGGCGAGAGCAAGCCGATCAGAGCGAGCCGATTAGAGCGAGCTGACGAGATGGACGGCGAACCGGACAGGTGAAGATGAGCGAGCGAAGTCAGGGGCACACTTCCGGCGCGGCGGGCAGCCCGGGGAGCGGTGCCGAGGTCCTCAGCGTGCTGGTCTATTCCGATGACCGGACGGTGCGCTCCGAGGTCCGGCTGGCCCTCGGCCGGCGGGTCGCCCGCGATCTGCCGGAGATCCGGGTGCTTGAGGTGGCCACCCAGGCCGCAGTGATCAAGACGCTGGACGAGCCGGGGATCGACGTGGTCATCCTCGACGGCGAGGCGGCGCCCGGCGGCATGGGTATCTGCCGGCAGCTCAAGGACGAGATCTTCGGTTGCCCGCCGGTGCTGGTGCTCACCGGCCGCCCCGACGACGCCTGGCTGGCCACCTGGTCGCGGGCGGACGCCGCGGTGCCTCACCCGATCGACCCGATCCGGCTGCCGAACGCGGTGGCGAGCCTGTTGCGTGCGGGCCGGGCACCGGCGGTGGCCGGCGGCTGAGCGAGTGTCCAACGAGTCAGCTGCAGCGGAGGCGTCGGGTCCGGCTGAGCAGGGCTGGCGTTCGGTCCTGGGCTCACTGATCGCCGGTCAGGACCAGTCGAGCGAGGCGACCAGCTGGGCGATGGGCCAGATCCTCACCGGTTCGGCGACCTCGGCCCAGATTGCGGCGTTCGTGATCGCGCTGCGGACCAAGGGCGAGACGGTCGAGGAGGTCACCGGCCTGGCGCAGACGATGCTCGACCTGGCCACCCCGATCCACCCACCGGGCCCGGCCGTGGATGTGGTCGGGACCGGCGGCGACCGGGCGAACACGGTGAACATCTCCAGCATGGCCGCGATGGTGACCGCCGCGGCCGGCGCCCGGGTGGTCAAGCACGGCAACCGCGCGGCGTCCTCGGCCTGCGGCGCGGCGGATCTGCTCGAGGAGCTCGGGATCGTGCTCGACCTGAGCCCGGACCAACAGATCCAGGTGATCGAACGGGTGGGGATCGGCTTCCTGTTCGCCCCGGCCTACCACCCGGCGCTGCGCCACGCCGCGGCGACCCGGCGTGAGCTGGGGGTGCCGACCACCTTCAACTTCCTCGGTCCGCTGACCAACCCGGGCCGGCCCGACCACCAGGCGGTCGGCGTCGCAGACGCCCGGATGGCCGAACTGATGGCCGGCGTGCTGGCCCGCCGCGGGAACTCCGGCCTGGTCTTCCACGGCAGCGACGGGCTGGACGAACTCACCACCACCACCACGTCCACCGTCTGGTGCTACAGCGGGGGCCAGGTGGTGCAGACCGAACTCGATCCGACCGATCTCGGGCTGGCCCGGAGCAGCATCGCCGATCTGGTCGGCGGTGACGCAGCCACCAACGCCGCCGTCGCCCGTGACCTGCTGTGCGGCAGGACCGGGCCGGTCCGCGACATCGTGCTGCTCAACGCCGCCGCCGCGCTGACCGCCCTCGACGGGCCCGACCCGTCCCGACTGGGCGAACAGCTCGGTGCGGCGATCGGCCGGGCCGCCGCAGCGATCGACTCTGGCGCCGCCGCCGATCTGCTGGAGCGCTGGGTCGAGGCGAGCCAGCAGGTACGGGTGGCCTGAGCACCCCCGTGCCGGGTTCAGTCCTGGCCGGGTTCAGTGCGGGGTCGCCGCGTCCTCGGACTGGCCGCCGATGTTGATCAGCCACGCGGTGCCGAACTTGTCGGTCAACTGGCCGAACGCGTCGCCCCAGGGAGCGACCTCGAGTGGCATGTCGACGGTGGCGCCGTCGCTGAGCTTCTCCCAGTAGCCGCGCAGCTCGGCGTCCTCGGTGCCGCTGAGCGAGACGGTGATGTTGCTCCCGGTGGGCAGATCCACCGAGGAGGGCACGTCGGACCCCATCAGGGCCATCCCCGACGGCGTACTGAGCTGGCTGTGCATCAGCAGATCCTTATCGGCCTCGGGAATGCCCGGCATCTGGAAGTCGGCGAAGGTGCTGACGTCGAGCTCGCCGCCGAACACGGACTGGTAGAACTCCATCGCGGCGCGGGCCTGGCCGCGGAAGTTGATGTAGGGGTTGAGCTTGGGCATCGGGATCCTCCTAGGACGGTGCAGAACAGACTGGCAGATGTGACCGGATTCGGACCGAGAAGTCATCGGGTCGATGTCGTCGGGTCGCTCGTGCGGGACGTGCCAGCATGGTCGGGTGGTGGTTCGTTATCTCGATGTTCGTGACCGGCCGGATCTGATCGCGGCGATGTGGGCGGTGTCCAATCCGTGGCCCACGTTCATGCAGCAGGATCTGGTCGCCGATCTTTGGTACGACCAGTTGCCGGTTCGCTATCCCGAGTTGCAGCTGCTCGCCGTGGACAGTGATCGAGACGGCGATCGGGTGCTGGCCCGGTTGAACGCCGTGCCGTTCCGCTGGACCGGGGTCGACCAGGATTTGCCCGACCGGGGCTGGGATTTCGCCCTAGGGTCGGCGTTCCGGCCCGAGATGCCGACCGGTGCGACGGCGGTTTCCCTGGTCGAGGCCCGGCTGGACCCCAGCGTGGCTGGTCGCGGCCTCGGTGCCGAGCTGCTGATCGCCGCCCGGAAGCACGTGGCCGCGCTGGGCTACGCCGACCTGCTTGCCCCGATCCGTCCGGTGGCCAAACACGGGGAGCCCTGGACGCCGATCGCGGAATACGTGTCCCGCACCCGCGAGGACGGGACCGCGTTCGACCCGTGGCTACGGACGCATTTGCGCCTCGGTGGCCGGGTGGCCAAGATCTGTCCGGCGGCGATGACCATTGCGGCCGGACTGGCGGACTGGCGGGCCTGGACGTCGCTCCCGTTCGACGTCAGCGGGCCGACCGTCGTCGAGGGGGCGCTCAACCCGGTGCAGGTCAGCGTCGAGAACGATCACGCGGTCTACGTCGAGCCGAACGTCTGGATCCATCACCGCGCTGCCGATTGACCCGGTGTCGCGTTGCGCCCGGCTCAGGCCAGGAGACAGTCGGCGAATGGACACCGAAGATCAGCATCTCGTTGCGCAGCCGAAGGCGAGCTGCGGGACCCGTGGTCGCTGCACGTCGAAACGGTCCGGCTCGGCCCAGTGCCGGCCGTCGCGGTTGACCTCCGGAACGGCGATCACCACGGTCGCCCCGGCAGGGATGTCGACTTTGCCGAGAGTGAGGTCTTCCCGGGCCACCCGGGGGCACACCGAACTGGATGATGCCCAGGTATCCCAACAGCTCCTCGACGGTGTTGTCGATCAGGCTGGGAGCGCCGCGCGGAGCGGCGAGCTGGTCCGGATTCTGCAGCAGGGCGAAGGATCCCGGTCCGAGCAGGTTGGCGATGGTCTCGTGGCCGGCTCTCAGCTGGACCAGGGAGATGTCGATCAGCTCGGCGTCGGTCAGGGCCGGATCGGCGTGCTCAATCAATCCCGAGACGATGTAGTCCCCCCGGGTCGTTGCGCTTGCTCGCCACCAGGCCGGCGATGAACCGGTAGAACTCCGCACCCTCGCGAGCCTTTTCGCTCTTCGGGGCTGATGAGTTCAACCGCACGGAGGTGTTCTCCTGGAAGCTGGCCCGGTCGGTGTAGTCGACACCGAGCAGTTCACAGATCACCAGCGACGGCAGCGGCAGCGCGAACGCGGGCACCAGATCCCCCGACGATCCGGCCGCGAGTATGGCCTCGATGCACCGGTCGGCGATCGCGGTGATCCGCGATTCCAGCGCCTTCATCCGGCGGACGGTGAACTGCCCGGTGAGCAGCCGACGCAGCCGGGTGTGTTCCGGCGGGTAAACCAAGATGAACATCCCGTCGGTCCGGGCCTCGACGGTGGCGGGCAGGTCGGCCCGTCGGCGCCGGCCAAGGCGGCCGCCTGTTCGACGCTGAGGGTGGTCGCGTTCGGGTAGCGCATCCGGTCCGAGCTGAAGCGTGGACCGGACAGTACCTCTCGGGCCTCCTCGAACCCGGTTTCCAGGCACGCCTGCATCCCGTTGAGGAGGTCTATCAGCTGGATCGGCAGGCCGCCCCGGCGCTCTCGCAGGCCGGGTGCGGGGTCGAACGGCCACGACGGCGCTCGATCAAGGACGTCGGCGGGGAGCACGCGCTGGATACTCGGCAGCTGCTCCTCTGGGCCCTGGTCTGGACCCCTGGTCTGCTACCTGTTCTGCGGCCTGCTGCCGGGCGCGTCCGGCGATTGCGCCTGGTGTACCTGCATACTCGTTCTCTCCTGAGTCGGCGGCGCTCGGTGCTCACCTCACGTCGGCTGGAGCACGGCCTCGATCTCGATGGTGATCCTCAGCGTCGTGCCGAAGACGGCGATCCCGGCGCCGACCGCCTGGTTCCAGTTGAGCCGGAAGTCCTGGCGGCGCAACTCGGTGCTGGCGTTGAACGCGGCGCGGGTGCCACCCCACGGATCCGGACCGCTGCCGAGATAGGCCAGCTCCAGTTCGACCGGACGGGTCGTCCCGACCAGCGTCAGCCGGCCGGGCAGTCGCCAGCTGGCACCGTCGCGAGTCACCCGATCGGAACGGAAGTCCAGGCTCGGATGTTTGTCGATGTCGAGGAAGTCCGAGGACCGTAGATGCGCGTCCCGCTGGGCGTTACCGGTGTCGATCGACGCGGCCCCGATGCGGACATCGACGACCGATCGGCTCGGATCGTGGTCGACGGTGATCACGCCGGCGAAGTCGGCGAACCGGCCGGTCACACTGGCCAGGCCCAGATGATGCGCGCGGGCGCTGATCAACGAGTGCGCGGTGTCGATCACGTAGATGCCGGCGGGTGGGGTATCCGTGCCGCCCGTCCGGGTCAGGCGCAGTTCGCCGATCCGCCACAGCGGTGCCGACGGCACCATGACGGCCCGGGCGACCGGATCGTGGGCCGGCGCGGCGACCAACAGGGTGACCGCACCCGGGGTCAGCCGGGTCAGTCGGAAAGAACCGTCGTCGCCGGCGACCGTCCGACCGGCCAGGCCGCCGTCCGGACCGAGCAGTGTGACCGCCGCTCCGGCGACCGGCCACCCCTCCCGGGTGACGACACGACCCTCCGCCGAGACCTCGACCGGCTGGTGCGGTTCGACCGGCTGGTGCGGTTCGACCGGCCGGTGCGGAACCGACGGATCCGACGTGGCGCGCGCCGTCGAGGTCTCGGAGTCGATGCCGGGATCGACGTTCATCGCTGTCCCGCCCCGACGAACTCCTCCTGCGTCGTCGCCGACGAACCGAGCCTCACCTGCAGGGCGGAGACGGCCTCCTCCTCGACGTCGACCCCAACGGCGACCGGTGCGTACCCGGCCGCGGTCAGCGTGTAGTGGCCGCTGCCGAGATTGTCGATCAGGTAGTCACCGTCCGTGCTGGTGGTCGTGGTCGCGACAACTTCGCCGTCGCCGTCGACCAGGGTGATGGTCGCGTCGGGGACCGGACTGCCGTCGCGGTCGGCGATGACCTGTCCGGTCAGCCGGCCCCCTCCGGTCAGGTTCAGATCGCACGCCATCGCGCCCGCCTCGGCGACGTCGACGCTGCGGGCCACCGGACGGAGGTCGAGGCTCTGCGCGGTGATCACGTAACTGCCACCGGTGAGCCGTTCGAAGCTGTAACCGCCGTCGGCTTCGCTGTGGGTGGAACCCACCACCTCGCCGGTGACGTCGACCAGGGTGATCAACGCCCCGGACACCCCGACCGGCTCACCCTGGCCCGGGTCACTACGGAGCACCCGACCGGTGATCGCCGACCGCCCGGCCAGCGCGACGTCGCGCTGCATCGGCGCGTCGCCGACCGGAACCAGACTGGCGGTCGGGTTGAGTCCCTCGGCGGCGACGATCAGCAGGTAGGTGCCACCGTTGTCCAGCGGCAGTCGGTAGGACCCGTCCTCCGCGGTCGCGGTCCGGGCGACCTGGCGTCCGCTCTGGTCGGCAAGAGTCACCTGCGCTCCGGCCACCGTCCGGCCGTTCTGCCGGACCATCCCGAAGATCCGCAGGGCGTCGGGATCTTCGGCCGCCCGGCGGGCGACCGACGTCGTCTCCGAGGCCTCCTCTCCGTCGGCGTGATGTGGGCGGTGATCCTGGCCGACCTGATCCTGGCCAACTCGATCCTGCCCGGGGTTGTCGTGGCCGGGGTTGTCCTGGTTCCGGTCGTCCCGCGGAAGGCTCCAGCGCTGGGCATCCACCATGACCGGATCGCCGGCTCCTTCGCCGGCTGGGTCGTCGGCGCTGAGTGCCGGCGTCGCTTCGGCTTCGGTGGCGGGCAATTGTTGGCTGCGCAGCACGATCTCCTTCAGGAAGAAGGCGATGATCAGGGAGATCAGGGCGAACGGAGCGGCGGCCAGGAACACGTCGGCGATGGCCGATCCGTACGCGGACTGGACGACGGTGCGGATCGCGGCCGGCAGTGCGGACAGATCGGGGATGCCGGTGCTGCTGCCGGGCAGCGCGGTGGCGTTGATGCCGGCCGCAGCCAGTCCGTCCTCCAGGTGATGCGTCACCCGGGTGGAGAGGACAGCACCCAGGGCTGAGACGCCGATCGCGCCGCCGAGCGAACGGGCGAAGGCGACGAAGGAGCTGGCGGCACCGAGATCCTGCATGGCGATCACGTTCTGAACCGCGAGCACCAGATTCTGCATCATCATGCCGACGCCGGCACCGATCAGGAACATGAACGGCGCGACGATCCAGTAGTCGGTGTCGAAGGCGATGGTGCTCATCAGACCCAGGCCACCGGTCAACAGCACGCCGCCGACGATCACCCACGCCTTCCACCGGCCGGTGCGGCTGATGATCTGGCCGGAGATGGTGGAGGACAGGAACAGTCCGATGATCATCGGCAGGGTGAGCAGGCCGGACCGGGTCGGGGTCTCACCGCGGGCGAGCTGGAAGTACTGGCTGAGGAAGATCGTCCCGCCGAACAGGGCTACGCCGACGAACAGGCTGGCCAGCGAGGAGAACACCACCGTGCGGTTGCGGAACAGCCGCAGCGGGATGATCGGCTCGGGTGCCTGGCGCTCGGCGAGCACGGCCAGCACCAACAGCAGGACACCGCCGCCCACCATCAGAGCGGACTCCCACGACACCCAGTCGAAGTTGTTGCCGGCCAGCGATACCCAGATCAGCAACGCGGCCACGCCAGTGGCCAGCAGAGTCGCCCCGAGATAGTCGATCTGGACCTTGCGCTTGGTCACCGGTAGATGCAGCGTCTTCTGCAGCACGGCCAGCGCCAACACCGCGAACGGGATACCGACGTAGAAGCACCAGTGCCAGGACAGGTGCTGGGTCAGCACGCCGCCGATCAGCGGTCCGCCGACAGTGGCGAGCGCGAAGGTGGCGCCGAGGTAGCCGGAGTACCGGCCACGTTGACGCGGCGCGATCATCGTGGCCATGATCACCTGGGCCAGCGCGGTCAGACCGCCGGCGCCGAGCCCCTGGACGGCCCGCATGGTGATCAACATGCCCATGTTGGGGGAGATCCCGCGACCGCGGACGCGGCGACGAAGATCAACAGCGCGACCTGGACCAGCGCCTTCTTGCTGAACAGGTCCGACAGCTTGCCCCAGATCGGGGTCGAGATGGTGGTGGCCAGCAGCGAGGCGGTGACCACCCAGGTGTAGCCGGACTCGGTGCCCTTCAGGTCCGACACGATCGTCGGCAGCGCGTTGGAGACGACGGTGGAGGACAAGATCGCCACGAACATGCCCAGCAGCAATCCGGAGAGGGCCTCCAGGATCTGCCGGTGCGACATCTCCGCGCCAACGGCGTCCGCGCGCGCGGCCGACGGGTCGTCGGCCGGTTTCCGGGGCCCGGCGGCGGCCTCGGGTGCAGTGAGGGTCTGACTCATCGCTGTGTGCTCTCTTCTCGTGCCCTGCTCGGTGAGTGGGGTGGTTCTGGCTGGATCGGTTCTGGCTGGATTGGTTTCGGATGGATCGGTTCGACCCGGGTCGATCGAACTCCGCCGTGCTGGCCGTGCTGGGCGGGCTGGGCGGTGCTGCCCAACCGGTCGAGCAGGTCGACCAGCTCGGCGACGTCCTCGTCGCTCCACGCGGCGAGGCGCTCGGTGAGGCGTTCGGTGGTCGAGCAGCGTCGTCGCCGCAGTTCGGACTCGCCGGCAGCGGTCAGCCCGACATGCTGACTGCGCCCGTCGTCCGGGTCGGGAATGACGTGCACCAGCCCGGCGGTGCGCAACTCACCGACGCGCCTGCTCATCGTCGACTGGGAGAGCTGGAGGTGCGCGGCCAGATCCGACATCCGCGGCATCCCGAGCTGCTCGATGCTGCCGAGGTGCAGCAGCATCGCCGCCTGTTCAGCACTGCCAGCCAGCGTGCGACCCATTCTCGACAGCTTGGGCAGCACGGCGACCAGTTCGCCGCAGCTGGACATCGTCGCCATTGTTCAGCCTCCTTCGGCGTCCGCTCGACCGTGGACGCTGATGTGTATGAATTGGTTGCTGCGTACAACCATATTTATTCGGAGGTATTTCCTCCACTTGAGGCAGCTGTGACGTTGGGCACACAGTGCGGCCGCTCATCGCCGGAGCGGCGAAGAACCGCGTCCGGACAGGCCAGACTGGGGGTCGTGAGTATGCAGCCGACCGCCTCTGGTGGCCTGCGCGCGGATGCACAGCGCAACCGGGACCAGATCGTCGCGGCCGCGGCCGAGCTGTTCGCCGAGCGGGGTTACGACGCGCCGTTGGAGGACATCGCCCGGTACGCCGGCGTCGGCATCGGAACGCTCTACCGCCGGTTCTCAGGCCGGGAGGCATTGGTCGCCGCCGTGGCTGAGAACGCTCTTGGCGAGGTGCTGCACCGGATCCGTGCGGCTGCGGCAAGTGAGCCGCGAGCCTGGGACGTCCTCGTCAGCACCATCGACTATTCCCGCGAACTCCGGGCCTCGCTGCGCTCGGTCAGCCCGATGCCCGAGGAGCTGCGGCGAGCGCTCGCGACCGACCCTGACATCCGCAGCCTCCGCGCCGACTTCGGCACCGAACTCAGCGCACTCGTCGATCGGGCCCAGCGAGAGGGCGATCTGAGAACCGACGTCGGCGCCGGCGACGTGTTGGGCCTGCTCTCCCTGCTTTACCGGAGTCAAGACACGGGTGGACAGAGCGCCGGCGGCCTCGAGCGTGCCGCCGTCCTGTTGCTGGACGGGTTGAGTCTGCGGGACCGCAGCCGGCTGCCCGGGGACCCGATCGGCGTGAGCGGCATCTCCGCCGACTGGGCCACGCCGTGACGGGCATGGTGCGCCTGGTTCACCGCGGTGCCTACCGACCGGCGGTTCACAGCGAGGTTCACGACGAGGTTCACAGCGAACTGTCACGGTGCTTTGCCGGCCGCGCCATACTGAGGCGATGATCTCGCGTGATCTCGCCCAGCGGCTGTCGTCCCTGATGACCTGGCAGCCGGAGAACTCCGACCGGTTCTTCATCCCGCGGCCGGAGATCGCCGACTCGGTCTTCACGGTCAGCGACATGGTCGTCGAGTTGCGTCAGCACAACGGGCACTCCACCTTCCACTTCAACGGCACCACCGAGTGGGCGCTCGATTCGGTCGAGACCGAGGACGCGGTCTGGCTGCCGCGCGAGGATCAACTCCGGACCCGCCTGGCCGAGAGTTTCCTCAGCCTGGACCGAACCTCGAAGGGCTACGTCGTCGCCTTTCGCGGCCCGGCCGGAGCGGACCACACCGAAAATGCGGCCGAGGCCGAGGACGCCTACGCCCTCGCGCTGCTGCAGGTGCTCGGAGCGGACGCCTCGGCGCCACACGGATCGGGCGCTGAGTCGCTGCAGACGGCCTGAAGCACGCCGGCTCCGCCCGAGGGGTGAGTTGGTTCAGGTTGGGTTACCCGCGGGGCGCGCCGGACCTCCGGTCAACAGAAGCTGGTGTTCGCGATCTCGCGGCTGGACGAGTCGGCCGGAGGATCGCAGTCGTCATCTGCAGGGTCGTCGTCTGCAGGATTGGTCTCTGCCGGGTCGGTGACTGCTGCCGAACCGTCCGTGCGGGCCGACCGACGGTGCGTGGACCGGTCCTGGCCGGGGTGCTCGCCGTCGCCGTTGCCGTGCTGCTGCTGGGTCTGACGGGACAGCTGACGGCGCCGATCAGCGGGCTGGTCGACGCAGGCCCCTTCGTCCGGTTTGCGTTACCCGGTGCCCGGGCGGTGGACGATCTGACCGCCGCGCTGACCGTCGGCGCTCTCGTGCTCGCCGCCTGGCTGGTCGGACCGCAGGACGTTGCCGAGCCGCTCCGGTTGCGCGGCCCGCGGCTGTCGGTCCTCCGGATGGCCGGCACGAGCGGATCGGTGTGGCTGTCTCGCGTTCGTGGTGCTGACCCTCACCGCGGCCGACGTGTCCGGCGTCCGGGCCGGCGATGCAGGTTTTCCGACCGTGCCCGTATCCCTCGCGACCCAGCTCGATCTCGGTCGACCGCTGGGCATCAGCGCGCTCGGTTCGGACGGCGTCGGCCCGGTCGATTCGCCCAACGGTGCCGAGAACCGAGCCGACGGGTCGCGAACCGCGGTCGGCGGTGTGATCATTCTGGTTGCGGTGCTCGTCGTGGTCGGGCTGCTCGGCGTCGCGGTGCTGATCGCGCAGCGCCGCCGGCACCGATGAGTCGCCGGCCCGATGAGTCGCCGGCCCGATGAGTCGCCGGCCCGATGAGGCGCCGGCACCGATGAGGTGGGTCAGCGTGAGACATCGCTCGAACAACCTCAGGGCGAGCGACCGTTGCCGTCGGCGGCGGCGGTCTCGGTCGCGTCGTGCGCGGCGTCCGGGGCAAGGTCGTGTTCCGCCCCGGTGGCCTCCGGAGGGGGCGGAGCCGTCCGCCAGGTGCCGAGGATCGAGCCGAGGATGACCAACGGAAAACCGAGGGCCAGTCCGGCGGTCAGCGGCTCGCCCAACACCAGTGCCCCCAGCAGGACGGCGACCGCCGGGTTGACGTAGGTGATCAACGTCATCCGGCGCCGGGCCGGCCTCGGCGATCAGGGCGAACATGACCAGGAACGCCGTCGCGGTGCAGACCAGGGCGAGCACCACCACCGAGCCGGCCGCCCGGGGGGTGATCCGCTCGGGCCAGACCAGCACACTGAACGGGGCGTAGACCACGGTCGCGACGATCAGCGACGCGGTCACCACGCCGAGTGGCGGCAGGGTGTTGAGCCGGCGACTGATCAGGATCGGGCCGATCGCGTAGCCGATCGTCACCAGGACCAGCTGACCGATCGAGACCAGGTCGTCCAGCCGGACGCCGAGACCGACCAGCAGGGCGGCGCCGAGGAAGCCGAGGACCAGACCGATGATCCGGCGCGCCCCGAACCGGTCGCCGCCTGTGGCGGCCAGGATGACAGCAGCGATCAGCGGCACGACGGCGATGAACAATCCGGTGGTCGAGCTGTTCAGCTGGGTCTCCGCGTGACCGAGCAGCAACCAGGGAATGACGATCTCGACGCCGGTGTAGAGCAGCAGCATCCGCCAGTGCGGCAGCACCGGCCGCAGCGCTTTCCGGTGCAGGGCGAGCGGCAACAGCACCAGCGCGCCGATCAACGTCCGGCCGCCGGCCACGACCAGCGGATCGAGATCGCGGACGGCGATCCGGATGAACAGATACGGGATGCCCCAACACAGACCGAGTGCGCTGAACAGCAGCCAGCCGCGTCGGGTCATGCCGTCATCCTCACCGACGCCACCGACATTTCCGAGCCGTTATCGCTGCGGCTTCGGGATCGGCTCCCGGAGCTGGCCTCGGAGCTGGCCTCGGAGCTGGCCTTGGAGGTGAGCTTGGAGGTGGGCTCAGTAGGCCAACCGGAAGGCGAGTTCGGTCACCCAGTCGTTTAGGTCGGGCTCTACCGCGGGGTCGCTCAGGTAGAACTCGAGCCGGCATCCCCAGACGTCGCCGTCCGGGCTCGGATGCTGATCGAAGTCCAGGCCTTCAGCCTCGGCCCAGTCCAACAGTTCGCCGGTCACCCGGATCAGCGAGTCCGGATGACCGGTGTGTCGGAGGCTGACGTAACGTCCGGCCGGCAGTTCGCCGGTGAGAACCTCCCGATCCGGCGACAGGACGCCGGTGGTGCCTACCCCGACCTCGATCTCCAGGGTGGCGGCCATGTCGATCACCCGATAGCGCCAGAACGGCGGGCCGACCGGATCGGCGCCCTGGGCGGCGAGCCAACCGAACACCCGGTCGGTCAGCGGCGGGAGCACCTGGCCCATCTCGGACATCGTTACCCGTCGCCGGATCGCGGCGTACGGTTGCGCCGCCCGGTCGACCACGGACGGCACGTCGGTGACGTCAGAGTTGCTCATCGTTCTCTCCTCAGAACTGCCTGCTCGCAGGGGTTGCGGTTCATCGCTGGACCTCGTCCTGGCTCCGAACTCATCGCCTCCGCCGGAGCGCCCCCCCGGGATCGGTTCAGCGGATCAACTGACTCACCGCCGGGGCGAGGATGCCGCCGATGACGATGGACGGAGCGTAGGGGAAGGCACCGCGCCGCCGACGCAGGACCAACACGACGCCGTGCAGGCCACCGATCAGCGCGCCGAGCAGGAGCGCGAGATAGAGGGTGGTGAAGGAAAGCACCCCGGCCGGGGCGCCGATCAGCGGCGCGAGCCAGACGTCGCCGAGCCCGAGCCGGCGCCGGGTGAGCAGGTAGACGACCAGGTACCACAACCAGGCGATCAGGCCGGCACCGATCAGCCGGAGCAGGTCGCCCCAACCTGCGCCCAACAGCACGCTCAGCAGGCCGGCGAGCAGCATGGCCAACCAGCCGGGCCAGGTCAGCCGCCACGGCAGCCAGGTCGTCACGCCGTCGATGCAGGCCAGTAGGACGCCGAGCGTGCAGAGGATCAACCAGGACGGCCAGAACCGCGGCGAGACGCTGAGCACGACGACGACCGCGGCTGCTATCGCGAGCAGCGCGCAGCCGAACACGAAGCGAGTCGTGGCCAGTTCGCGGTAGGGCGTTTTGGGTGCTTCCGCGAGCATCTGCCGCTCGACGCCGGGCGGGGGAGTGGCCGGATCGGACTCCAGTGCGGGCTCGGCCGCCGAGGGATCGATCGGGGCCGGTTCGGGTAGCCGACGTAGCACCGGACCGACGCCGACCACCATCAGCGCCCCGACGAGCAGGACGACGACCAGTCCGGCGAGCAGGGTGCCGCCACCGGGATCGATCATGCTCGGATGGTAGCGAGGTTCGGACCCGGGCAAGCCTGACGATGGATGCGCCGGCAGCGTCGGACCCGAACCACTCGACCCGCCGTCACGCGGCCCGGTCCAGCGGTCCGTCACCGACCAGGTCCGAGCCGTCGGCGAGGTCTGTCGTCGGCATCATCGTCGAACACGACGACGGCACCCGGATGTCTTCCAACGCCTCGAGAGCGGCCAGGATCTGGACCTCGACCAGGCGGGAACAGAGCGGACGACTGCCCTCGTCGATCGCCCTCAGCAACCGTCCGGACAGCCGGGTCCGGGAGCTGAGCTCGGTCAGCGTCCAGCCGCTCGCGAGCAGTGTCTGCAGTCCGAGAGCCGCCTGCTCGACCGGGACCGGTGTCTGCCGGGCTGCGGCGACGACGTCCGGAGTGAGGGCGTACAGCCGCTGGGCGAGCGACCGACGGATCTTGCGCACCGGGCGCCCGTCTCTTCCCTGCAGCAGCCCGTAGACCTCCCGCGGGACAGCTCCGGCCAACCCGGCGACCACCCGCCACGGCAGCCCGGTGACGGCGATCACGTGGCGCAGCAGGGCCCGGAACGGTTCGGCGCTCACCCAGTCGCCGGCGCCCAGATCCGGCCCAGCCGAACGGTAGGACCAGTCCGAGCGGTCGAACCGGACTGGTTGGTCGAGTGTGGTGACGCTCATGGTTTCTGTCCCCTGGAGTGATGGAGCTACCTGATGGATGTGCTCTCACTAGAGGAAGGCCGTTTTTCGAGCCGTTTTGTGAGCGGGAGGGTCGAACTTTTTTCCGATCGGCCGATTTTCTTCGTCCAAAGCCTTCCGGGAGTGTGATTTGGGCGGCCCTCGGCTGTTACGTCCGCGTTACGTGGTCGTCCTAGCGTGAGGGCATGGCGGGGGCGACAGGCGCGGAGCTGCGCACGATCGGGGTCGAGGAAGAGTTTCATCTGGTCGACGCCACGACCCGGCGGCTGGTGTCCCGGGCGCCCGAGCTGTTGGCCCACCTACCCGACAACGCCTACGTGGCCGAGTTGCAACGCTGCGTGGTGGAGGTCAACTCCCGCGTCGTGCAGACCCTGGACGATCTCGGCGCCGAGCTCCGCGACCGCCGCGAGGTGCTGGTCGCCGCAGCCACCGAGATCGGCCTCGGGGTGGTCGCGGCCGGCGCCGTGCCGCTGTCGGTGCCCTCCGAGCTCCAGGTGACCGGGACGCCGCGCTTCCGGCGGATGTTGTCGGACTACCAGTTGCTGGCCCGGGAACAGTTGATCTGCGGCGCTCAGGTGCACGTCGGCATTCCCGAGCGGGACGAGGCGGTGGTGGTCGGCAACCGGGTCGCGCCCTATCTGCCGACCCTGCTGGCCCTGAGCGCCAGCTCGCCGTTCTGGTCCGACGGTTCCGACACCGGTTACGCCAGCGCCCGCACGTTGGTCTGGCAGCGCTGGCCGACCACCGGGCTCGCCTCGACCGCGAGTTCGGCGCAGGACTACGACCAGATGATCGACGACGTCATCTCCTCCGGGGTGATCACCGACCCCGGGATGGTCTACTTCGACGTCCGCCCCTCGGCCAAGATCCCGACCCTGGAACTGCGAATCTGCGACAGCTGTCCCTCGGTGGACACCATCGTGTTGATCGCCGGACTGTTCCGGGCCCTGGTCGACCGCGAGCTCGTCGCCGAACGGGCCGGGCAGCCGGGCGTCGACTACACCGCGGTACTGGGTCGGGCCGCCATCTGGCGGGCCGCCCGCTCCGGGCTGGACGGCGAGCTGGTCGACGTCGAGTCCCGGACCGCCAAGCCCGCCGCCCAGGTCATCCACGAGCTGGTGGAGAGCCTGCGACCACAGCTGGAGGCCACCGGGGACCACGCCACCGTGACTCGGCTCGCCGACGAGGCGATCAGGACCGGCAGTTCCTCGGCCCGCCAGCGCCGGGTGCTGCGCCGTCGTGGCCGGCTGACCGACGTGGTCGACCAGCTGCTGGCCGAGACCGCGGGCCGGGGACCGAACGCGCCGGCCGCCGACGACGACCCGACCCTGCTGCACGGCTACCGGGCCGAGTTGCTGACCGGACCGGAGGTCATCGACGGCGACGCCTACGACGAGGCCGTCGGGGCCGGTGGAGTGCCGAGGGGTCGCTACGACCAGGTGCTTCCGGTCCTGGGTCGGCTCGGCGCCCACGTCCTGCGGGATCGCGAGACGGCGATCGAACACGAGCAGCGGATGGACGGCATCACCTTCCGGGTCTCCGGCCAGAGCCGCGCCCAACTGTTCCCGGTCGACGTGGTGCCCCGGATCGTCTCCGCGGCCGACTGGGACCACGTGAGTCGTGGCCTGGCGCAGCGGGCCAAGGCCCTGGACGCCTTCCTGAACGACATCTACTCCGAGCAGCAGGTGGTCGCCGACGGCGTCCTGCCCAGCGAAGTGCTGGACCGCGCGCCCGGCTACCGGTCCAGCGGTCAGGCGCCCGGGGCCGCTGTCCGCGCGCACATCAGCGGGTTGGACCTGGTCTGCGACGGACCGGGCAATTGGTACGTGCTGGAGGACAACCTGCGGATCCCGTCCGGCACCGCCTATGCGCTGGTCAACCGCCGGCTGCTGACCGAATTCGTCGCCGAGATCGCACCGCGACCGGACATCGTCGGTCTGGACTCGGTGCCGCAGACGCTGCGGGACACCCTGGTCGCGGCCGCCCCGCGGGAGTCCCCGGACGATCCGCAGCCGGTGGTGCTGAGCAGCGGCTGGCAGGACTCGGCCTGGTTCGAGCACAACTATCTCGCCGACAGCATGGGTATCCCGTTGGTCCAACCGCACGAACTGGCCGTCGAGGACGGCGTGGTCTATCGGTTTCGCGGTCGGACCCGGCTGAGGGTGGACGTGATGTACGCCCGGATGGACGAGGACATGTTGCTGTCCTCGATGGGGCACGACCGGCGACCGCTGCGGCCGGGACTGAGTGCGGCCGTCCGGAGCGGGAAGCTGACCATCGCCAACGCGCTCGGCAACGGCGTCGCCGACGACAAGGCGATCTACGCCTACGTGCCGGCGATGATCGACTACTACCTCGGTGAGCAGCCGATCCTGAACTCGGTCCAGACCTGGGTCTGTGCCGAACGCGACCAGCGCGACCACGTGCTGGCCCATCTGGACGAACTGGTGGTCAAACCGATCGACGGGTTGGGGGGTAGCGGGGTGATGATCGGTCCCGAGGCCGACGAGCAGGCCCTGGAGAACCGGCGCCGCGAGCTGATGCAGCAGCCGGAACGGTTCGTGGCCCAGACCATGATCTCGCTTTCCACCCACCCGTCCTTCGACGGCATCGGCTTCCACCCGCGACACGTCGACCTGCGCGCCTTCGTCCACCTGCGACCGGGCCCGGGCGGGCCTGATGCCCGGCAGGCTGAGATCATTCCGGCAGCACTCACCCGGGTGGCCGCGGCCGGTACCAAGATCGTCAACTCCTCGGCCGGCGGCGGCAGCAAGGACACCTGGATACTCAAGAGCTAGCAAGGGAGCGGCCCACTTGAACCCCCGGCAGCGGGGGGTTCGGCGGGTGGAGTTGGTCTCACGAGCGGAATTCTGTAGAGCGAGTGTGCTGGCGTCTGGCGCGTCAGCGCGAGACGAGTCAACTGAGGAGGCAGGGTCATGTGCGGGATCTGCGGTGAGATCCGGTTCGACAAGAGTCCGGCCGACGTCGGCGCGGTGAACGCGATGACCAGTTGCATGTCGCGGCGCGGCCCGGACTCGGGCGGCATCGTGGCTCAGGGGCCGATCGCGCTCGGCCACCGCCGGCTGTCGATCATCGACCTGTCGCCGCGCGGTTGTCAGCCGATGGTCGACTCCGAACTCGGCCTGTGGCTGGTGTTCAACGGCTGTATCTACAACTACAAGGAACTCCGGGATGAGTTGACCGGCTACGGCTACCGGTTCTTCTCCACCGCGGACAGCGAAGTGGTGTTGAAAGGCTTTCACCGTTGGGGTGCCGAATGCGTCCAGCACTTCAAGGGCATGTTCGCCTTCGCCGTCGTCGATACCGACACCAACCGCACGATGCTGGCCCGCGATCGGCTCGGGATCAAGCCGCTTTATCTTTCTCAGCAAGGATCCCGGCTGCGGTTCGCCTCTTCGCTGCGAGCCATCGTCGAGGCCGGTGACGTCGACACCAGCCTCGACCGGGAGGCGCTGCACCACTATCTGAGCTTCCACTCGGTGGTGCCCGCACCGAAGACGCTGTTCGCCGGCATCCGCAAACTGCCGCCCGCCACCTACCGGCTGATCGAACCGGACGGCAGCTGGACCGACACCCAGTACTGGGCGCCGAGCTTTACCCGCGACCCCGAGCGGGAGGCGTGGAGCTACGTCGACTGGCAGCAAGCGATCATGGAATCGCTGAGGACCGCGGTGGTGAGGCGGATGGTCGCCGACGTGCCGGTCGGGGTCTTGCTCTCCGGCGGGATCGACTCCTCCATCGTGGTTGCGCTGTTGGCCGAGCAGGGTCAGAAAGACCTGTCCACGTTCAGCATCGGCTTCGACTCCGTCGGCGGTGAGTCCGGCGACGAGTACTCCTACTCCGACCTGATCGCCAAGGAGTTCGGCACCGATCACCACCAGATCCACATCGACTCCTCCCGGCTGCTGCCGGCGGTGCCGAAGACCATCGCGGCGATGAGCGAACCGATGGTCAGCCACGACTGTGTCGCCTTCTTCCTGCTGTCGGAGGAGGTCAGTAAATCGGTCAAGGTGGTCCAGTCCGGCCAGGGCGCGGACGAGATCCTGGCCGGCTACGATTGGTACCCGCCGCTGGCCGATGTGCCGCGCGGTCGAACCACCGCCGCGTACCGCGACGTCTTCTTCGACCGCAGCCACGACGGCGTGCTCGCCCTGCTCAACCCGGACTACCAGCTCGGGACCGACGCCAGCTGGGATTTCGTCGCGGCCCATCAGAGCGCGCCCGGAGCCGACACCTCGGTCGACGCCGCCCTGCGGTTGGACACCACGGTGATGTTGGTCGACGACCCGGTGAAGCGGGTCGACACGATGACCATGGCCTGGGGACTGGAGGCCCGCGTTCCCTTCCTTGACCACGACTTCGTCGAGCTGGCCGCCACCTGCCCGCAGGACTTCAAGCTCGCGGCCGGCGGCAAGGGCGTGCTCAAGGACGGCTGCCGCTCGCACCTGCCGGCCGCGGTGATCGACCGGACCAAGGGCTACTTCCCGGTGCCCGGCATCCGGCACCTGGAAGGCGGCGTCCTCGATCTGGTCAAGGACGCGTTGTCGTCGAAGGCGGCCACCGATCGGGCCATCTATCGCCCTGACGTGCTGCGGTCGATGCTGGACACCCCGAACGACGACCGCACCACGCTCGGCTCGAACGCGCTGTGGCAGGTCGCCGTACTCGAGCTCTGGCTGCAAAGCTTCGGTCGCTGAGGTGCACCCGCGGTGACGGAATTCTGGGCCGACTCTGAGCTGCGCCCCAGCTATGGCGCATCGGTCTCGCCGGACGCCACCGCGTTCGCCCACATCGTCGACGACGGCGGCTATCCACGGGCGGTGCAGCGATTTTTGCGCGGCGTCCGGGCCAGCTCGTCCCGGCCGGTCGAGCTGCCCGTCGAAGGTCCGATCAACACGATCATCCACTCCCCGGACGGGGGCTGGCTGGCCTGCCAGACCGCACCGTTCGGCGGCATCCGCAGCCAGGTCTGGGTGGTCACCACCGACCCGGAGGATCGAGCTGCGCGCCGGGTCGACGACGCCGAGGGGACGGCCGAGCTGATCGGCTGGGACGGCCCGTTGGTGGCGATCAACGCGGTGGACGCCGACGGTCTTGCCGAGGCGCAGCTGGTCGATCCGCGGACCGGTCTGATCACCGTGGTGGACCGACGGGCCGGCGCCCGGCTGGTCGACTCGTGGGCCGGCTCCACCCTGGTGCGGGTGGGTCCGCGCGGCTCCCGGTCGCTGGTCCTGCTGCGCGGCGGGATCGAGGTGCCACTGTTCCCGCCCGACCCGGGTTCGACCACCGATCCGGGGGTGATCCTGGACGACCACAAGAAGATGCGGCTGATCCACGTCAGCGGCGAGGCCAAGACCCGGCTGTACCGGCCGTCGAAGTACTACGGCTTCGACAGCACCCGCGGCTTCGTCCGGATGCTGGTGCGCAGTGACTACGCCGGACCGCAGGTCGCGCTGCCCGGTCACGACTTCGCCCGGCTGCTGCAGGTCACCGTGACCGAGCACGGCGTCACCCACCGGGTGCTGGCCGAGCGGGACGACGCCGATCTGGACGAGTTCGCGGTGAGCGACAACCTGTCCACGGTGGCGTTGCTGTGGAACCGGGGTGGCGCCAGCGAGTTGCAGATCCTGGAGCTGTCGGACGGGACGCTGCTGGAGCCGGTGGCGCTGCCCTGGACCCGGGACGGAAAGGGCGGCGAGACAGGCGATGGCGTCGGGGTCGCCTCCGAGCTGAGCATCAGCGCCGACGGCAGCCTGCTCGCCCTGACCGTCCAGTCGCCGGGCCGGCCGCGGTCGGTCCAGGTCGTCGATCCGCGGTCGGGGACCTGGGAGCCGATCGAGCCGGCGATCGGTCAGCGGGACCCTGTGCTTCCCACCCTGGAACGGTTTTCGGCCCGGGACGGCCTGCTGCTGTCCGGCTGGCTCTACCGTCCGCCGCGGCCGACCGGAGCGGCGCTGATCTACCTGCACGGCGGACCCGAGGGTCAGGCCCGGCCCGACTACAGCGAACTCTTCCCCGCCATCCTGGACGCCGGGGTCACCGTGCTCACTCCCAACGTCCGCGGTTCCGGCGGGCTGGGGCGGGCGTTCAGCCACGCCGACGACGGCGCGCTGCGGTTCGCCGGGATCGACGACGTCGCCGACTGCGTCACTTTCCTGGTCGAGCGCCACGGCGCCGACCCGACCCGGATCGGCTGCGCCGGCTGGTCCTACGGCGGCTATCTGACCTTGGCGTCGTTGACCTTTCACCCGGAGTTGTTCGCCTCCGGGGTGAGCATCTGCGGGATGAGCGACCTGGCCAGCTTCTACCGCAACACCGAACCGTGGATCGCCGCGGCGGCCTATCCCAAGTACGGCCATCCGGTCCGTGATCGCGAGCTGCTGGCCCGGTTGTCACCGATGCGCAAGCTGGACGCGCTGCGAGCGCCCCTGCTGGTGGTGCACGGCGGCCACGACACCAACGTGCCGGTTTCGGAGTCCGAGCAGATTGTGGCCGCGCTGCGGCAGCGCGGTGCGCCAGTGGATCTGCTGATCTTCGACGACGAGGGCCACGCCATCACCAAGCAGGAGAACCGCGAGCTGCTGGTCACCCGGGTCCGGGACTGGCTGAGCGACACGCTGGTGCAGCAGTTGGCCAGCTGACGGCTCTGCGGATCGGATTGCCGCTGTGCTTCGGATCGCTGTGCTTCGGATCGCTGGGCTACGACCAGTTTCGGGCGTCGCCGGACGAGCAGGTCCGGATCGACGACGTGCAGGCTAGCGCCAATCACTACGTCTTACGTTGGGTAGTGCGCTCTGGTCATGGCAGAAACGATCACCTTCCGACCCGACGAAGACGCCTCCAGGGCCCTGGCTGTGCTCACTGAGGACGGCACATCGGTTTCAACCGCCGTCCGCGACGCATTGATCCGGGCCGCGCGCGCCCGAGCGACGGCCAGGATCCGAGCTGAATCCGAGGCATCACGCAACGACCCGGCCGACCGTGCCGAAGCGGCTCAGGTGCTGCGCGATATGGAGACATTGCGTGCGTGGTGACATCTATCGCCTGCGATCGCCTCGCGATGGTCGCGGGCACGAGCAGGCCGGCGCCCGCTGGGGAGTTCTCGTTCAGTCGGATGACCTCCTGTTGTCCACTCGGCTGGTCGCCCCAACCTCGACGTCGGCCCGAGCAGCCAGATTTCGGCCGGAGATCAAGATCGAGGACCGCGCTACGTTAGTTCTCGCCGAGCAGACGGCGGCGGTTGATCCGGGTCGGCTGGGTGAGCTGGTGGGCTTCTTGACGCTCGAGGAACAGCGTCGGGTCGACGCGGCTCTGCGGCTCGTGATGTGGTTGTGACGAGCAGGGTTGCCCGACGACTGATCGAGGAGCGACTGGCCAAGTGATGACTGACCTCGACCTGACCATCGGCTGTTTCCTCTACGACACCACGCGCGCGCTGTTCGACGGCAGTGTCGGAATAGAGGGCGTGAACGTCGCGATGCGGACTGGTCCGACGTTGCCGGACATCTTCGAACGGATGGTGCGCGACCGCGAGTTCGACGTCGCCGAGCTGGGCCTGACCTTCTACCTCCGCACGCTCGACGACCCGGGCATGGAGGCGGCGTTCGTCGCTCTGCCGGCCTTTCCGAACCGGGTGTTCCGGCACTCGGCGGTCTACGTCAACGTCGATGCCGGGATCGAGAAGCCGAGCGACCTGGCCGGCAAGATTGTCGGCGAGTTCGGACTCTACGGCCAGGATCCCGGCGTCTGGATCAAGGGCATCCTGGCCGACGAGTACGGCTTCGACCCGCTGCGGAGTCGCTGGCTGGTCGGCGATCTGGACGGCGCGAAGCTGTCCTTCGACTTCGTCCCGCACCCGCACCCGGACGAGCTGGACATCGGCACCATCCCGGCGGGCAAGACCCTTGGAGCGATGCTGGAGACCGGTGAGATCGACGCACTGTTCAGCGCCAACGTCCCGCAGTGTGTCCTGGACGGCAGCCCGCGGGTTCGACGCCTTTTCCCCGACTACGAACCGCTGGAGCGCGACTACTACCGCCGAACCGGGATCTTCCCGATCATGCACACCGTGGTGATCGCCCGCGACCTGCTGGACGCCCACCCCGAGATCGCGTCGAAGGTGTACCAGGCTTTTCTGCAGTCCAAGGAAGCCGCGGCCGACCGATACCGGCGGGCTCGGCGGCTCTACCAGGCCCCGACCATGATGCCGTGGATGAACCCGCTGGTCGAGGAAAATCTGGCTCTGTTCAGCGGCGACTGGTGGCCCTATGGCATCGAGGCCAACCAGACCGCGGTGGATACCTACCTGCGCTACTTCCACGAGCAGGGTTTGTCGCCGCACCGCCGCAGCGTCGAGGAGGTCTTCGTTCCGGAGCTGCTCGGCACCTGAGCCTGCTGCTCGAAGCCACGTGATCGAGTGCTGTCGAGAGCTCTCAGTCCTGAATGCCGGGGTGAGGGTTGGCCTGACTGTGGAAACTTTTCTCAGGTTCCGCTAAATTTCGCTCCGTCCCGGCTGTACGACGAGACCACCTCGTCGGTCCAGCGACACTCACCCCCCGGAGTGATCAATGAAACGGCTTACCATCCCGACCGTGATCGCGGCGCTTTCCGCTATCTCACTGGCTTTTCTGGCCCCCGCACCGACGGCGCTGGGCGAGCCTGCTTCTCCGACTGCGTCGGCCGGTTCCACCGCGCCGGCCGGTCCCACCGGATCTTCGACGCCACCCGGTTCTCCAACGCCAACCGCATCTCCAACGCCGACCGGTTCTCCAACGCCGACCGGTTCTCCGACGCCGACCGGTTCTCCGACGCCGACCGGTTCTCCGACGCCGACCACGTCGGATACGCCGACCACCATGCCGACCACCGCGACGGACACCGCGACGGCCACCGAGGACCCGAGCCAGTCGGCGGGTCCTGGCGCCAGTCCGTCGACGGCCTCGGCCGCCCAACGTGAGCCGGGGGGCGACACCTCCGATGGCAGCGACACCGCCACGATCACCGTGGACGCCACCGCGCCGGCGATGCCGGTGGTGACGACTCCGACGCCCGATTCGACCCTCGAGGTTCGGCCGTCGATCACCGGCACCGGCGAGCCGGACGCGACCGTGACCGTCCGGATCGACGACACCCCGGTCGGCACCGCCGCGGTCCGCCCGGGCGGCGGCTGGACGTTGACGCCGGCTGAGGATCTCGATGCCGGGAGCCACACCGTCACCGCGATCCAACGCGATCCGGCCGGCAACGATTCGCCGGAGAGCGACCCGGTGCCGATCACGGTCGAGCAGAGTGCCGACGTCACGCCGCCGGACTCCCCGAGGATCACCTCGCCCGCCGACGGTGACCTGGTCGGCCCGTTGCCGACGGTGACGGGCACCGCCGAGCCCGGGTCGGTGGTCACCGTAATCGTCGACGATGTCGATGAGGAGTACGCCGCCGGCAGCACCCCGGTCGACGCCGACGGCAGCTGGTCGCTGACGCTGACCGAAGCGCTGAGCCCCGGCTTCTATCTCATCTTCGCGACGGCCACCGACGCCGACGGCAACGAGTCGGAGGAATCCGAGCCGGTCTTCGTCCAGGTGCCGGGCAACGCCGCCCCGGTGCGGATCACTTCGCCGACCGACGGCTCGACCGTGCCGAGGGGAACCCGGGTGGCCGGTACCGGTGAACCCGGCTCGGAGGTCGTGATCGAGGTGTTCCCGGGCGACGTCGTCGATGAACTCAGCGCCGAGCTCGGCAACCAGGGAGTTCCGGAGGCAGGTGTCAGAACCACGGTGACCCGGGCCGGCGCGGCGGCAACCGGGTTGACCGGTCGCGCACTGGTGGACCGACTCCGAGCGGCCAGAACCGGCACCACCCGGTACGACGACCTGACCGACCCCGACGAAGCCGAGGAACTCGGCGACACCACGGTCGCCGCCGACGGGCGCTGGAGCGTCGCCGAGAGCCTGAGTCCGGCGACGTACACGGTGATCGCCGGTCAGTTCAGCCCGGACGGCGACGCCAAGGTCTCCGACCCGGTGGCGTTCACCGTCGTCGAAGCGAGCACCGGCGCTGGATCGAACTCCGGGGGATCGAACTCCGGGGGGTCGAACTCCGGGGGGTCGAACTCCGGGGGGTCGAACTCCGGTGGGTCGAACTCTGCTGGATCAAGCGGATCTGCTGGCATCTCCTCGGGTTCGACCGCCGGCTCACTGGCCGAGACCGGCGGGCCGAGTGCCCTGGCTCCGCTGGTGGGCGGTCTGCTCGTCCTCGGCGGTGTCCTGCTGCTGGCCATTCGCCGGCGGCGGGCTCAGCCCGACTCGCGGACCAGCAGGCGATAGCTGACCGAGCGGCTGGCGGTCGGGCCGGAGCGGGGGAGTTCGCCGCTCTCGATCCCGACGGCCAGGGTGACCGCCTGCCGGGCGACGCCGGCCAGGTCGACGGCCAGGGTGGTCAAGGTCGGGCTGACCAGCGAGCCGACGCTCAGCCCGTCGACGCCGATCACCCGGACCTGGTCGGGTACGGCGACACCGCGACGGCGGAACTCGCCGAGGGCTCCGAAAGCCATCACGTCGTTGAAGCACATCACCGCGTCGACGTCCGGATGCTCCTTCATGGTCCGGGCGGTCGCGGCCACACCGTGCTCGGCGGTGTCGCCGGGCACCACGACCAGCCCGGCCTCGACTCCCCGGGCCAGCCACCCGGCCAGGAACAGCTCGGCCCGCTCGCTCAGCACGCCGGAACCCGAGTTGTCGATCACCACCGGGTGCCGGACGCCATGGTCGGCCAGCCGCTCGATCGCCTGCTCGGCGGCCAGCCGCATGTTCAGGATGACCACCCCCCGCGATCGCTGGTCGGGCACCGGGTCGATCCGGACCAGTGGGATCGTCGACAACTCCTGGTTGCGCTCGTCGAGGTCGATCGGGTCGTCCGGCTCGCCGCGGTCGGCGTAGACGTAGCCGACCAGGGCGTCCACCTGACCGGCCAGCTCGACCAGTTGGCGGTGCCGGTCGGTGCTGTGGCGTTCTTCCGCGATCAGGACGCTCCAACCGAGCTCCGCGGCCGCTCCGATCACCGCCGAGGCCAGCTCGGGGTAGTACGGGTTGGTCAGGTCCGTGACCAGCAGCCCCAGCGTTCGCTGGTGCGGCTTGACCAGCCCCCGCCCGAACCGGGACGGGCGATAGCCGAGATGTCCGGACGGCGTCGAGCACCCGGCGTTTGGTGCCTGGGCTGATCCCGCTCATGTCGTTCATCGCCCGGGTGACGGTCTGCCGGGATACCCCGGCGGCGGTGGCGACGTCGACGATGGTCAGTCGACCAGGTCCAGCCATCGTCGTTCCTCAGCCGTCAGTTCGACGCCCAGCCCGGCCATCGACGAGCGGGCCTCGGCAATCGTCCGCGGCCCGAACAGCGGGAAGGTCGGGAAGGTCTGGTTCAGCACGAACGCCAGCGCGATCGCGGTGGCGTCCACCCCGCGTTCGGCGGCTAATCTTGTCGGCTCGGGCGAGCCGCTCGAAGTTGTCGTCGCTGTAGTAGCAGCGGACCAGTTCGGCGTCCGAGCGGTCCTCTGGTCGCGCTCGTCCGGTGAAGAAGCCGCGGGCCTGGGACGACCACGGGAACAGCGGCACCTGGCGCTCCTCCAGCCACGCCTTGGAGGACGGATCGGTGACGTGCACGCAGCCGTCCCACGGGACGTCGTAGGCCTGGGCCAGACCGAAATGATTGCTCAGCACCGAGAACGGCTGCCGGCCGTTGGCCGCGGCGTAGGCGTTCGCCTCGTCGAAGCGGGCCGGGCTCCAGTTCGAGCCGCCGTAGACCTTGATCCGACCGGCCCGGCAGTGCTCGTCCAGCACGTCGACGAATTCGCCCACCGGGACGTCGGGGTTGTCGCGGTGCATCAGGTAGAGGTCGGCGTAGTCGGTGCCCTGACGCTCCAGGCTCTCCAGCAGTTGCCGGGTCAGGGACTCCGGGTCGCAGTACGGGGTGTGCGCGCCCTTGGTGATCACCACCACGTGGTCACGCAGGCCGCGGTTGGCGATCCAGCGCCCGAGCCGGCCCTCCAGCACCCCGCCGCCGTAGATGTAGCCGGTGTCGAAGGCGTTGCCGCCGCGGCTGAAGAAGTGGTCGAAGATCGCCGAGGCCTGGGCCAGGTCGGGCTGGTTGTCGACACCCAGCACCAGCCGGGAGATCGGGAGGCCGACGCCGTCGATCTCGCCGTAGCGCATCGGGTGGTCCGCCTCGACGGTGAGCGGTGCGCCGTTCAGGGTGGCGATGGAGACCGGCGGGATGTCGGCGTCCTCGGCCTCGAACGGGTAGCGCAGACCGATCGCCGCCCGCCATTGGTCCAGAGTCTTGGCGTTGCCCAGCGAGTCGTCCAGGCTCATCTCGGCGGTCTCGCCCGATCCGATGGAGGCGATCAACGCGTCAGCCTCGAGGGCGTAGGGCCAGGCGCCACCGAAGGTGAAGCGTTGTGGTTCTTCGCCGACCAGGATCAGTTCCAGCTCCGGATCGCGGGTCAGCGTCCAGGGATCGGCCAGCCGGATCATCCCGCGGGCACCGTAGACGGTCGCCGCGTTACTGTCGGTGATGGTCACGCCGGTGCGGACGGAAGCGGTCACCCCGCCGGCGAAGGTCAGTCTCGCCGCCGTCCATTCGTCCACACCGGTCGGTCCGAGGGTGCCGGACGCACTGACCTCGACAGGCTCTGCGAACGCCTTGTTCCCGAGGTTCTGGATAGCGGCGCCGGCCACGGCCCGGGCCAGCGAGACCGGGTAGCCGCCGACGTCGAGGATGCCGCCGCCGGCGGTCGCGGTGTCGAAGAGCCGGCCCTCGCGGGTGCTGCTGCCGCCGCCGAAGGCGAACGAGGCGTCGATGTGGATCAGCTCGCCGATCGCTCCGTCTCGCACCAGCTCGAGCAGCTTCGTGGTCTGGGGGTGAAAGCGGTACATGTAGGCCTCGGCCAGGCTCAGCCCGGCCTCTTTTCCTGGTCCGGTCTGTCGGGCGGCGTCGGTCAGCGCCATCACCGTGCCCCAGTTGGGTGCCAGCGGTTTCTCGCAGAGCACGTGCTTGCCGGCGGCCAGCGACTGCAGCACCAGCTCGGCGTGGGTGGTATGCACGGTCGCGATGTAGACCGCGTGCACCGCCGGGTCGGCCAGCACCTCGGCGTAGCTGCCGACGTGGATGCGAGCGGCGTCGGCTGGTCTCGAACCGCCTGCGGCCGGCTCCAGCCCGGCCACGAAAGCGGCCGCACGATCGGAGTCGCGGCTGCCTACGGCGACGAGCCGTCCGCGGCTGTGCGGCAGTTGCCCAGCGAACCGCCGGGCGATCGACCCAGCCCCCAGAATTGCCCAGCCGGCTGTCTGGTCGGTCGCGGTCTGGACGTCGGCGTCAGGGTCGTGAGCGTTCACGACTCGATACTCTATCCCCCCCAAACCCACCCAAATCAAGGAACTCGTGAGCTTGACTTCGGCCTAGACCGCCCGCACCATGGGTCGAATACCGTGAACGTTCACGGGTCCGAGGGGGTGCTTCAGTGCTGAAGTGGTCAGATCGGCCGGGGTCGGCGGCGGGGCCGCGGCTGTCGCGTCGCAACTTGCTGGGTGGAGCGGCCGCGTTGATGGTCACCGGGGCCGCCGGTGGGGTGTCCGGCTGTGGTTCGTCGGTCTCGATCTCATCCGACCCGAACGAACTGGTGCTCTGGTACTGGACCCGATCGATCACTCCGAGCCTGCTGGCCGAGGCCGCCACGCTGATTCCCGGCACCACCGACAAGCAGCTTCGGGCCGACGTGATCGGCGGTAACTACGACTCCAAGGTGCGCACCAGCCTGGCCGGCGGCTCCTACATCCCCGACATCGCCGGGGTGAACTCCAACTGTTCGCTGTACTTCCCGAACGAGGACAACTTCGTCGACCTGAACCCGCTCGGCGGGGCAGCGCTGAAGGAGGACTACTTCGACTGGAAGTGGCAGCTCGGGGTGACCCCGACCGGCCGGATGTGCTTCTGGCCGATGGACACCGGGCCGACGGGGCTCTACTACCGCAACGACCTGTTCGCCAAGGGCAACGTCGCCTCCGACCCGGACGAGGTGAGTGCGGCGGTCAAGACCTGGGACGACTACCTCGAGCTGGGCCAGAAGTTGCGCAAGGACCTTGACGTCGCGCTCGACATCAATGCCGGCGTGATCTTCACCATCTTCGTCAACTCCAGCGCCGAACGGTTCTTCGACAAGGCCGACCAGCCGATCTTCGAGCGGGCCGACAGTGCGATCCGGACCGCCTGGGAGCTGGCCGTGCGAGCCGCCCAGATCCGGGTCACCGGCAATCTGCAGACCTCCACCGACCAGAACGCCGGCTGGGCCTCCGGCAGCGTGGTCGGTCATCTGGAGGCGGTCTGGTGGGGTCCGATCCTGGCCGACACCGCACCGGCGACGAAGGGCAAATGGCGGCTGGCCAGTCAACCGGTCAAGCCGGGCAACAGCGGCGGGTCGTTCCTGATGGTGCCGACCAGCAGCAAGGATCCGCAAGCCGCGTTCGACTTCATCAAGTGGTACACCAGCCCGGCCAACCAGGTCACGACCTTCAACGAGATCCAGTTGTTCCCGTCCACCCCGGCCAGCTTCGACGGCGACGGGTTGAAGGCCGACAACAGGTTCTACGGCGGCCAGGACTCGCTGACCTTCTTCAACAGGGCGGCCGAACAGGTCCCGATCAGCTACATCAGCCCGTACGAGAACCTCACCACGCCGTTCAGCTCGGAGCTGACCCTGGTCGAGACCGCCGGCAAGGATCCCGACCGGGCCTGGGACGACGCGGTCACCTCCACGAACCGCGCATTGCAGAAGAGAGGGCTGCTCTGATGGCTGTCGCCACCACCACCCGGCGCGCCGACCTGCCGGCGCCGACCTCGATCGAATTACCGGCGCAACGGCGCCGTGGGCTGCGCCGGTTCTGGCCGCAGTACGTCGCGGTCGCACCCTTCTACATCTTGTTCGCGATCTTCGGCCTGTTCCCGATCGTCTTCTCGATCGTGTTGTCCTTCACCAACTGGGACGGCATCGGCGACATCACCTTCGCTGGGATCAGCCAATACCGCTTCCTGGTCGAGGATCCCCGGTTCTGGACCTCAGTCTGGAACACCGTGGTGATCTGGGTAATCTCCACCGTCCCAATGCTGTTCCTGGCGCTGGTGATGGCGTTCATCCTGCACCAGAACATCCGGTTCAAGGGCTTCTACCGGGTCGCGTTCTTCATCCCCAACGTGACCAGCCTGGTCGCCGTCGCGGTGGTCTTCAGCTCGGTCTTCTCCGACAGCTTCGGCCTGGTCAACTCCGCGTTGACCGCACTGCACGTGGACACCCTCCCGTGGCTGTCCAGCAGCTGGGGGATCAAGGTGACCATCGCCGTGATGGTGATCTGGCGCTACACCGGCTACAACGCGATCATCTATCTGGCCGGATTGCAGGCGGTGAATACCGACCTCTACGAGGCGGCCCGGGTGGACGGCGCCTCGACCACCGACATTTTCTTCCGGATCACCATCCCGCTGCTGCGGCCGGTGATCCTGTTCACCGTGATCACCTCGACCATCGGCGGGCTGAGTTTGTTCACCGAGCCGCAGGTGCTGTTCGGCACCGGGGCGAACGCGGCCAGTGCCGGCGGGCCGGGCGACGCCGGGATGACCATCGTGCTCTACCAATACGTGCAGGCGTTCTTCAACTTCGACTTCGGCTACGCCTCGGCGATCTCGTGGGCGTTGTTCATCCTGTCGGCGATCGTGGCCTTCATCAACTTCCGGCTGCTGTCGGAACGCGACGACCGACCCGAGCGCAAGACCCGGCTCCGGGCCCGGCCCCGGCGTAACCGCAAGGAGGTCAGCGCATGAGCAGCTCGGTACTCCCGACCCGGGGTTCGACCCATCTCGACGAGACCCCGGACGAAACGCGGTCGCTGCAGGCGATCACCGGCCGGCACCGGCGGACACCGGTCGGCGTCGTCGTCACCCACGTCTGCCTGATCGTCGGCGTTCTGCTGTCGCTGTTCCCGTTTTACTGGCTGTTCGTGATGTCGACCAGCACCACCGCCGAGATCTTCGGCTACCCGCCGCGGCTGGTGCCCGACAGCCACCTGCTCGAGAACATCCAGAACGTGCTGGCCAACATCGATCTGCTTTCGGCGCTGCTGAACACCCTGATCGTCTGCGTTCTGCTCTCCGCGCTGGTCATCGTCTTCGACTCACTGGCCGCCTTCGCCTTCGCCAAGTATGAGTTCCCGGGCAGCCGAGCGCTGTTCGGCGTGCTGCTGGTCACCTTCCTGCTGCCCGGCAGCCTGTCGCTGGTGCCGAGCTTCGTGCTGATGAGCAAGCTCGGCTGGGTCGGCGGTCTCCAGGCGCTGGTCGTGCCGGGTGCGGCAAACGCGTTCGGCATCTTCCTGCTGCGCCAGTTTGCCGGTTCGGCGATCCCGACCGAGCTGATCGAATCGGCCCGGATGGATGGCGCCGGCTTCTTCCGCACCTGGTGGACGATGGCGCTGCCGATGCTCCGCGGTGGTCTGGCCTTCCTCGGCATCTTCACCTTCGTCACCGCCTGGAACGACTACGTCTGGCCGCTGGTCGTGCTGGTCAATCCACAGCGCCAGACGCTGCAGGTCGCGCTGTCGACGCTGAACTCGATCTACGGCACCGACTACGGGATGGTGATGGCGGGCGCGCTGATCAGCGTCGTCCCGTTGATCGGAATCTTCCTGATCGGCTCCCGGCACTTCATCGCCAACATCGCCGCCGGCGCCGTCAAGGGCTGACAGGTCATGCCGCGTTCTGGCCCGTGGTGGCCACCCAGTGTGGTCAATTCACCAGAACGCGGAGGTGGGCGGCGAACTGTGGCGCCAGCTGCTGTAGCTGGAGCTCGCTGAGGGTGGCGCCGGCGAGGCCGTCCAGGGATTTCACCTGATCGAGTCCGGCGCCGCGCAGGTCGACGTCGCTCAGCCGGGCCCCGGCCAGTTCGAGGGTGCCGATCCGGCAGTCGCGAAAGCTCAGCCGCGTGACCCGGGCGGTTGCGAGATCGAGTTCGTCGATGGTGCAACCGCTGATCTGCAGGTCGGTGATGGTGGCCCCGCGCAGGTTGAGGAAGCCGAGCTTGGAATCGCGGATCTCGACCTGTTGCCAGGTTGAGGAGTAGAGCTCGGCCGAGCCGAGTCGGGACTGCTCGATCAGGCTGTGCCGCCAGCCGGACCGGGGTGCGGCCAGTGCCGCGGTGTTCATCCGGTTGATCACCGACTCGTTGACGTGGCAGCCCCGCAGGTCGGCCCGGTCGAAGACCGGGGCGAGAAAGAAGCACTCGAGGAACGAGGTGGACCGCAGGTCGAGTCCGCCGAAATCCTGTTCGTTGAACCGTTCCCGCTCGCAGGTCTCGCCGTCCAGAACGTCCGTGGCCGACCTGTCGGACAGATCCGGTAACTCGACCTCTGGGACAATCGGGGCCTTGACCATGGACGACCTTTCTGGCTCCGTCTAGCCCCGTTTCTAACCCCGTTCGGGCCAGGTCGGTGTCGAGGAGATCGTCGTCAGCTCAGCGTTGGGCCTTGGTGAAGCCGGCGGTCTCGGCCGCCTCTTCGCTGTCGAACCACACCTCGGTCTGAGTCCGGCCGTAGCCGGCCGATTCCGGCAGATGGTACTTCTTGGACCGCTCGTTGCCCTTGATGGTGAAAGCCTCGGGCGGCTCGGCGCCGATGAAGGCGTGCTCGCCGTAGCCGGAACGATCCGCCTCGGCCGGTTCGGTGGCGGTGTCCTCGTCGGCTGCGTGGGCCGGCTGGACCGCGACGTCGGAGGCGTCGGGTGCCACCTCGAACACCGAATCATGATCTGCGACCACCGAAGCCGGGTTGGGGAGGTCTTCGGCGCCGGGCGCGGTCGGGGAGAGATCCGCAGTCGACTTCCCGGACGGTTCGGTGATGGTGGTCGAGGTGTACGGCGTGGGACGAGCGGTCTGCCAGTCGGAGTCCTTGGTGCCCAGGAGGCGCTTGACCACGAAGAAGACCAATCCGCCCAGGACGGCGATCAGGCCGATCCGCTTGACCCAGTTGCCCTTCTTGAGCGGCGGTCCGTCTTCGGGCAGGACCAGTTCGCCGCGCAGTGCGGCGGCGGCGGCCCGGCTGCGCTTCTGCGCCTCGATGGCAGCGGGACTGTTTGCGGCACCCTGGGCCGCCTCGTTCAGCCGGTCGGCCAGCTTCGGCAGCCAGTCGGCCTGGACCCGCTCGCGGGCGTCGTCGAGCTTGGGGCCGAGCTTGTCCGCCGCCTCGTGGGCGACGTGCGCACCATGCTTCTGAGCGGACTTGGCGTAGGGCGCGACCCTGTCGGCGGCGGTCTGCGCGTAGGGCGCGACGGCGTCGGCAGCCTGATGGGCGTAGGGGGCGATCACCTCGGCCGCCTGATGAGCGTAGGGCTGGACCCGGTCGGCGGCGGCGTGCGCGAACGGGGCGATCCGATCGGCGGCGTCGTGGGCGAGCGGACCGACCACATCGGCCGCGGACTGGGCCAGTGGGGCGACCCGGTCAGCGGCGGCCTGGGCGATCGGACCCACCCGATCGGCGGCGGAGTGGATCAGCGGCGCGACCCGGTCACCGGCCGACTCGGCAAGATCCTCGGCGGCAGCGACTCCCTTGTTCTTTGTGCGGCTCACGTTTCCTCCGGTCAGAGACGACATGCGTCCGGCAGACGCGTGGGCTAACCGTACCGTGAGGCGAGTGCTCAGGTTCGGGTGACCGGTTGGCCGGGCATGGCAGGATGGTTCGACATCTCGATCCGTCTGCCGGCCCCACACGGGCTGCCCGGCCGTCGGATCTGCTCGATGCGATCAGCATCCCGAGCACCCGCCGTCTCTGGAAAGGCCCAACTGAACGTGACCGACCCGACCGCAGGAAACGCACCCGCCGAGAGCGCCAGCAGCATCACGCTGCACACCAACCGCGGCGACATCGCGATCAACCTGTTCCCGACCCACGCCCCCAAGACGGTGGCGAACTTCGTCGGACTGGCCAACGGGACCAAGCCCTACACCGATCCGAAGACCCGGCAACAGACCACGGGCCGGTTCTACGACGGCTTGATCTTCCATCGGGTGATCGACGGCTTCATGATCCAGGGCGGCGATCCGCAGGGCAACGGCATGGGCGGCCCGGGTTACACCTTCGCCGACGAGTTCCACCCCGAACTGGTGTTCAACAAGCCCTATCTGCTGGCGATGGCCAACGCGGGCCCGGGCACCAACGGCTCCCAGTTCTTCATCACGGTCGGCCCGACCCCGCACCTGAACCGTCGGCACACCATCTTCGGCGAGGTCGCCGACCAGGCCGGTCGCGACGTCGTGGACGCCATCGCCACTACTCCGGTCGGCCGCAACGATCTGCCCAAGTCGCCGGTGGTGATCGAGTCGGTGGAGATCACCGGCTGAGCGAAGGGACTGGCCGCGACGTCGTGGCCGAACGTCATCGGCCCGAACGAAGGCCGATGCGAGGACTGGCGCGAGCTCTGCACGAACTGATCGAGACATCACTGAGGAGGGGGCGACGATGAGCCAACCGCCGAACGGGCCGGATTTCACCGCGCCGCCCAGCTTCGACGCCTGCTACCGGCACCCGGACCGTTCCACCGGCATCCGGTGCCAGCGGTGCGGCAAACCGATCTGCGGGGAGTGCATGAACCCGGCCTCGGTCGGTTTTCAGTGCCCTAGCTGTGTCCGCCGCGACACCGGGGCCGGCTCGTGGGGGCCGGCGCCGGGCGGGCGGGCGCGCGCGCCCCGGACGGTCTTCGGCGGTGCGCTGACCAACCGGCAGGCTCCGATGACCAAGATCATCATGGGCATCCTGATCGGCGTCTACCTGATCAACTTGGTCACCCGCAACCTGTTCGGCAGTCTGCTGGTGATGGACAACAGCGCTGTGCAGTTCTTCCATCAGTACTGGCGCCTGGTCACGTTCGGCTTCATTTCCGTCGGGCTGTTCCAGGTGCTGATGAACCTGCTGGTGCTCTGGCTGGTCGGCCAGGTGTTGGAGCAGGTCCTCGGCGCGTGGCGGTTCCTCGCCCTGTACGTGTTGGCCGGCGTCGGCGGGGCCACCCTGTTCTTCCTGTTCGCCGGTCCGGGTGGCGCAGCGGTCGGCAGTTCGTCGGCGGTGATCGGCTTGCTCGCGGCCAACGGCGTGGTCAAGCTCAAACGGCATGAGGACATCCGGGGCGACATCGCGTTACTGATCCTGCTGGTCGCCTACAGCTTCGTCATCGGCGGAGGATTCTTCTGGGCCGGACAACTCGGCGGGATCGTCGTCGGAGCCCTTACCGGCTTCACCCTGGCCTACGCTCCGCGCCGAAGCCGGACAGCGCTGCAGGTGGCCGGACTGGTGGTCATCGCGATCCTCTGTCTGGCCGCGGTGCTGGTCCGCTCGGTTCTCTGACCCAGGTCGTCGTTCAGACGCGAGACCCGCGGCTCGGTCAGGCGCGGGGGACGGACGGTACGTCGATGGCGTGCAGCGGCGGCGTGATCCAGTAGACCAAGCCACCGATCACGGCGGCGATCAACGAAACAGCGATCACCACGGTGAGCAGGAGCAGGCTCCGCGGCGACAGCCAGGCGTCCGGGCTCGCTTCGACGTCGATCAGGTCGCCCGGGTCCTCGACGGCACTCGGAAATGACAACGCGGCGGTCGGTGGAGCTGTTGATACGGCCGGTCCAGTGGGCGGAGCCCAACTGCCCGCTGGGCCAACGTCGGTCCGGCGACCTGGTCCGTTCGCTTCGGTCATCGCCCCTCCACTCAGCCGGGTCAGCTCACCCGGGCCAGTCGACGCGTGTCGGTTCACGCGTGTCGGTTCGCCGTTCTGGGTTCGCCAGTGTCAGCTCATTCGCGTCGGCAGTCTGTCGACTCAGCGGGTCAGTCGGCGCCGATCGAGAAGGCGGCCTCGAGGTCATGGCTGGAATAGGCGCGGAAGGCGATGTGCGTTTCGGTGGACAGAATCCCGTCGACCTTGTTGAGCTGGTCGGCCACCACGTCCGCCACCTGATCGTGGCTGACCACTCGGACCAGGGCGATCAGGTCGATGGTGCCGGTCACCGAATAGACCTCGCTGACCCCCCGTAGGTCGGCGACAGCTTCGGCGATCTCCGGAATCCGGGCGACCTCGGCCTTGATGAAGACGATGGCGGTGACCATGACCTCATCCTAGTGTCGCGTCGCCGGCCAAGACTGTGTCCGCCGGCTTCCCGACCGCTGTGGTCGCGGCCAGATCATCAGCAGCGTTCGCGCTCGTCGGAGCCACCTCGAGATCGGGTCCGCCCAGCGCGTGCTCGACGAACTCGGCGTGCGTGACCACGCCGTGTAGGGGCCAGGCCCAGTCACCGGTGATGGCGATGATCCGGGTGCCAGGCTGCTCCAGCCAGTCGGCGATCCTGGTCGTCTCTTCGATCGTCGCCGCAGGCGCCGGGGCCAACGGAGGCGACACCGTCTCGGCGGTGAGCAGCACCGTGCGGGCGACGGCCTGCGGCACCTGACCAGGTCGGGCGAGGCCGGTGCCGGCCAGCCGGCCGTAGCGGACGATGTGGATCTCCCAGTTCGGGGCGGCCCAGCGGGCGGCCACGATCTCCGGGCAACGAGCCAAGCTGCTGACCCGGTGGAACCGCGCGGCGGTCTCCAGCAACGACTCCAGCCGTCGGCGCAGCACCGCCGCCTCCTCATAGCGGTGCTGCTCGACCAGTCGGACCAGCCGGGCCCGGACGGCCCGGCAAGCGGGCCGGGCGTCTTCGGCCAGCACGGATCGCACCCGCTCGACCAGCTCGCCGTAGTGCAGCATCGAGATCGAACCGTCGCACGGCGCGGCGCAACGATCGATGCCGGCCAGCGCACAGGCATGCCCGCGCGGCCGGATCGGCAGCCGCGGCGTGCGACTGTCGAACCGGAAACGCGTCGTAGATGGCCATCAGTACTTCGTCGGCAACCTGGCGGCGGGCGAATGGGCCGAAGTAGGTGGCCTGGTCGTCGCGGATCGCGCGCACCAACGACAGCCGTGGGAAGGGTTCGACGGTGATCTTCAACCAGTGCTGCCGGTCAGGGAACTTGGAACGCCGGTTGTAGCGCGGGGCGTGAGCCGCGATCATCCGCAGCTCGACCACGTCGGCCTGTAGACCGGTGTCGCACGGATAGGCCTCGACCCCGGTGGCGACCCGAACCATCTCATCGATGCGTGGCCGCTTTTCGGCCGCCGTGAAATAGCTGCGGACCCGCCGACGGATGTTGCGGCTCTTGCCCACGTCGAGCACCTCGCGGCCGGCCGGGTCGCGGGTCGCGGCACCATACTCTGGGCCGGCTTCGGGACCGCTGTCGTCACCTGAGCCGAGATCGGGGCCGGCGGACCGACGATCATCGGCGACGAAGAAGTAGACGCCGGCTCTTCGGGCAGGTCGGTCGCCCAGGTCCGCTTGGCCCGCCGCTGCGCCGACACCTTGCGGGTGAACTCCTGCAGATCCTCGATGGTCCGGACACCCAGATTGCCGACTCGCTCCAGCAGACCGTGCAGCACCTCGACTGTGGCCTGGGCGTCGGTGAGGGCCCGGTGATTGGGTGCCACCTGGGTGTGGAAGTGCGCGGACAGAGTGGAGAGTTTGCAGTTGGCCACTTCGTCGCGCAGCAGAATCTGGCGGGCCAGCGCGGCCGTGTCGACGACGGCGAATCCCGGCCAGCGATAGCCGAGCTCGGCACAGCCGCGCCGCAGGAAGCCGACATCAAAGGGTGAATTGTGGGCCACCAGTACGCAGCCCTGGGCGAACTCGAGGAAGGCGGGGAGTACGGAGGCGAGCGGGGGAGCGGCGGCGACCATCTGATTGGTGATCCCGGTCAGCACGGCGATCAGCGGCGGGATGTGCGATCGCGGGTTGACCAGGGTCTGGAACTCCCCGAGGTGCTCGCCGCCGCAGACCCGGACCGCCCCGAACTCGGTGATGGCGTCCTGCTCGCTGCCACCCGTGGTCTCCAGGTCGACGACACAGAACGTCACCTCGGACAGCTCACGGCCCAGATCCTCGAACGAGTCCTGCCGGTGCTGAAGGCGTCCGCCGGTCGCGTTCGCTGCTGATCGGGCCATGCCGCAGAAGCTAGCCAGGCCGACTGACAGTTCTCTCGACCGCTCTTCTTCTGTCGGTTTCTTCTCCTGTCGGTTTCTTCTCCTGTCGGTTTCTTCTCCTGTCGGTTTCTTCTCCTGTCGGTTTCTTCTCCTGTCGGTTTCTTCTCCTGTCGGGTTGTCGTCAGCACGAGCGCAGGCGCCGCGGGGTCTGGTCGCGGGCCGTCGAGCGGTTTTGTCAGTGCCCTGCTGGACAGTCGTCTGCAGCTGACCGAGACGTCGGCCGACACCATCCCAGACGGGATCTCAGGAAGAGGATGAGCATGCGAGCACAGCAACCTTCGAGCCCGCCCGGCCGCATCAGCAGCCCGGAGCACCGAAGCGCGGACGTCCGGGTGTACCCGAAGGCGGGGTGCTTCCGATGAACGGGCGGTCGCTGCACGTCGACTGCAGCAGTTGTGCGGCCCGAGGTCCGGCGTGTTCGGACTGCGTCATCTCGGTGTTGCTCGGCGCGCCGGTCGAGGGAGTCGATCTGGACACCGAGGAGCAGGCCGCTCTGTCGGCGCTGGCCGAGTCGGGGATGGTGCCGCCGCTCCGCCTGGTCCCGCGATTCGACCTGTCCGCTCGGTATTCCGACCCTGACGCCGGGCTTGCTCCGACGAGGCGACCGGCCGCCGGGGACCGGTCCTGGTGAAGGCCGCGCTGGGCCAGTGTGAGACCAGTGGGGCCGGTGAGACCAGTGTGAGGATCGTGAGGCCAAGCGTCATCATGCCGCTTCCGGACGAGGTGGCCAGCCCGGCGTTCTTCTTCCTGGACGGTTCGCGCCCGGACGGGTGATTACGGCAATCCTGAAGGGGGAGGGGTCCGAATAAGAAGCAGTTAAACAACAGAAACAGCCAGAACCTGCGGCTGCGTCAAGGTGCTGCCGAGCTCGCCTTGAGGCGTAGATACTAGGTTTGCCAGTGATCAAATTGTGACCTAGGGTCGTCTCAACATCGCGGTGAGTCAGGGACACGGGTCGCTGGTCGTGGTGTCGTCGAATCTCGTGTGGGCTTTGGGCCCGGATGAGAACCGGGGAACCAATCATGTGGGGTGAATCAGCGAATCGTGACGTCCGGTGTCAGCGCCGAGCGTGGCGGTGAACTGTAGGGCCGACCTTCCGGTCCGAATCCGTCAGCTCACCTGGTAGACGTGCTATCGAAGGGAACGACTGCGTGTTCTCACGCTCCCATGAGACGGGCCGAGTGCGATCTGTCGTGCGCCGCACAGTCTTTGGACTGTCCGCGGTAACGATGTCGGTCGCCTTGACCACGCTCACCGGCGGACAGGCGCAGGCCGCTCCGGCGCTGACCATTGCCGAGGCGCAGGCGCAGGTCCAGCAGTTGCAGATGAGCGCGGCCGCTCTGGATCAGAAGTCCGACGGCGTGAACGTCCAGATCGCTGCGACGAAGACCGATCTGGTCCAGCGAAAGGCCGACCTGGCGAAACAGACGGCTGAGGTCGCCACCCTGCGGACCCAGTTGGGCAAGCTGGCCCTCGCCGAGTTCCAGAACCGCAACCTCGACACCCGCGCGCAGCTGTTCATCACCCAAGACACCCAGGGCTTCCTCAGCCAGATGTCGACCGTGCAGAAGGTCAGCGACAATCAGACCGCGGCCCTGCAGAACTACCAGGCCCAACAGGCCAACCTCAGCGACCTGCAGCGGGCCGAAGCTGCCGATCTGGCCGGACTCCAGACCGATCAGACTCAACTGGCCACGCTGCGGGCGGAGTCGGATCAGAAAATCGCCGACGCGCAGACGGTGCTGGCCAAGCTGACCGAAGAGCAACGTCAGAAGATCGCGGCGGAAGAGAAGAAGCAGGAGGCCGCGGCGCGCAAGGCGGCGGAAGCGGCGGTCAAGTCCAACCAGGCGAACGCTCGGGTCGCGACCCCGGCCACGACGAGTTCTGCCGGTTCGACATCGAACAGCGCCAGCGGGTCAACTAAATCCAGCAGTTCTTCCAGCGCGGCATCCAGCAGTTCTTCCAGCGCGGCATCTAGCAGTTCTTCCAGCACGGCATCGACGTCGACAGGCTCGGGCAAGGGCGCCAAGGCACTCGCCTTCGCCCTCAGCCAGCGCGGCAAGCCGTACGTGTTCGGCGCCGAGGGCCCAGGCTCCTACGACTGCTCCGGCCTGACGTTGGCCTCGTGGCGGGCGGCGGGCGTGAGTCTCGACCGGACTGCCGCGTCGCAATTCCACGATGGCTTCCCGGTCGCAAAGTCCGATCTGCGGCCCGGCGACCTGGTCTTCTTCTACAGCAGCAGCTCGCCGAGCCACGTCGCGATCTACGCCGGCAACGGCTATGTCGTTCATGCGCCACACCCGGGATCGAGCGTTACGCTGATCAAGATGAGCGACATGCCGTACAGCGGGGCCCGGCGGCCGGGCTGACCACGCGCGCGGTTCCCCTGCGGCAGCCTTCTTCCCGTCCGGGAGGAGGGCTGTTGGCATTGCAGGCGGTCGGCCCGGCGCGGACGCGGTCGGTCCAGCGTCCGAAGGCCACGCTCGGTGCGCTGCTGACCGGGGCCCTGCTGAGTGGCGCCCTGCTGGCAGGCTGCGCGACGCCGGTCCAGCCGTCCGCACCCGCCACCGAGCCGACGGGCTCGACCTCGCTCAGCCCGCCATCCGGCGCTCAGAGTTCAGCCGCGCCGTCGGCCCCAGGCACGCCCACGACTGCCACGAACCCAACGTCCAACCACCCCCCGTCGCCCTCGGGGGCGAGTCGATCGACCACCCCGCCGCTGCCGGCGACCGGTTCGCCGACGGTTGCGTCGGGACCGTCCGGAGCGGGCAACGGCTCGGTCTCGTCCCGAATTGCCGGCATCGAACCCGTCCTCACGGCGTTGGCCACGGCGGCATCGCGGCGCGATCAGAGCGTCTGGGGCGCTCAGGTGTCGCAGAAGGACCTCGGCTTCGTGGCTACGGCCGGCATGGTCTACCGCAATCTGGCGACATTGCGCCCGACCAGTCTGGACTTCACCCCCACCAGTCAGCAGCGGTCGCTGTCGCCCACTCGGCAGAAGGTGCTGGGTTCGGACGCGTTCGCCGCGCAGGTGCTGATCAGCTGGCGGCTGAGCGGTGAAGTCCAGGCATCGGAGCACCTGGTCTGGATGTCGTTCGTCCCGGCCGGTGCCTCCGGCTGGCGTTGGGCGGGCAGCGACGACGAGCCCATCCAAGCCGATCCGGCCGCCTTGCCGCTGTGGTGGCTGGAGCCGATCACCGTGAGCCGCTCACACGGCAACACCGTGCTGGCCGGTAGCGGCACGGACGGGTCGGTGTGGCTCGCCCGGGCCGATCGAGCGACGACGGACGTGACGAAGCAGTTGAAGGCCAGCAGCCGCGGCGTGGCCTCACCCGACCAAGGCTGGAACGGTCGCGTGGTGATCGAGGTGCCGAGCACCCAGGCCCAGTTCGAACAGATCGTGGGGGCCGCCCCCGGCAGTGACTCCCAACTGGCCGCACTCACCTATCCGGACGCGATGGACGCCCGCACCGCGCCGATGCGGATCATGCTCAACCCGCAGGTGATGGCTCAGGAGTCCGAGCTCGGTATCGGCATCGTGCTGACCCACGAGTGCACCCACGTGGCCACCCGCTCGCCGGCTTCGGTCTCGCCGCTCTGGCTGATCGAGGGGTTCGCCGACTACAACGCCTACGCGAGCTATCCGCAGGGACAGGCCTCGGCCCGCGCCGGTCTCTACAGCCTGGTGCGGCGCTCGGGTGCGCCCTCGGCGCCGCCGGGGAACGAGCGCTTCAACCCCCAGGCTCAGCAGCTGGATCTGGCCTACGCGGAGGCCTGGCAGTTGTGCGTCTACCTCGCCTCCCACGGGGGGCACGGCAAACTCAACGCGTTCTACGCCAGCGTCAGCCGCAGTCCGGACGCCGACGTCCCGGCCGCGCTGCACGACATCTACGGGATCGACCGGTCCGAGCTGATCAAGCGGTGGGACGCCTGGCTGACGAGCGCCGCCCAGAACTGAAATCGGCGCGCTCGCCGTCACGAAGCGCTGCCGACCCTCGACTCCACGGCCGTGCCGACCCCCGATTTCACGGCCGTGCCGGACCCGTGCCGACCACGCTGATCATCAGCAACGACTTCCCACCGCGGATCGGCGGGATCGAGTCCTTCGTCGCTGAGCTCTGTCGGTTGCTCGACGACCGGGTCGTGGTGCTGACCAGTGGCAACGGGCCGGCGGGCCGACGCGCCGATCGACTCCACGACGCCGGGCTGGCCTTCCCGGTGGTCCGGACCGGGCGACTGCTGCTGCCGACCCGGCGGGTGGCCAGGCTCGCAACCCGGCTGATGGCCGAGTACGACGCGAGCCGGGTGATCTTCGGTGCGGCGGCTCCGTTGAGTCTGCTCGCCCCGACCCTGCGGCGCGCCGGTGCCGAGCGGATCCTGGCCCTCAGCCACGGGCACGAGACCTGGTGGGCGCAGGTTCCGGTCGCGCGCACGCTGTTACGCCGGATGGCCGACGGCGTGGACGCGTTCGGGGTGATTTCGGACTTCACCGCGGCCCGGATCGCTCCGGCGCTCTCGCAGGCGGGCCGGGCTCGACTCGTCCGGATCCCGCCGCCGGTCGACGGAGAACGGTTCTACCCCCGCGCCCGGGACCGTTCGAGCGAAGATCACGCTGGTGACGAGTACGGACAGGCGACCCGGCCCCGTTGTGTGGCGGCAGGGCGTTTCGTGCCCCAGAAGGGATTCGAGACGCTGCTGACCGCCTGGCGGCAGGTGCTGGACTCACCGGTGGGCGCCCGCGACCCCGAACTGGTGCTGATCGGCGACGGGCCGCGGCGCGACCGGCTGACGTCGCTGGTCCGTGACTTGGCGCTGTCCGACTCGGTCCGGTTCACCGGTGCCCTGAGTCACGGACAGCTGGCGGTCGAGCTGCGGGCCGGCCAGGTTTTCGCCCTGCCGGTGCGGACCCGATGGGCCGGCCTCAATCCCGAAGGCCTCGGGCTCGGCTTCTGCGAGGCTGCAGCCTGCGGGTTGCCGGTGGTGGTCGGCCGATCCGGTGGGGCGCCCGAGACGGTCCGCGACGGCGTCAGCGGTTTCGTGGTTGAGCCGGACGACCCGACCCCGTGGGCGGCGCGACTGATCGAACTGCTGGGCGACCAAACACTGGCCGCCAGGATGGGGGCCGCCGGCCGGGCCCATGCGCTCGACCGGTTCTCCTCCGATCTGGTTGCGCGGCAGGTGAGGCACGCCCTGCGGTTGGATGCCGAATCATGAAGCGGCACCTGCTCGAAACTCAGCCGAAAAGCTCAGCCCGGAGGCTCAGTCGGGGAGCTGCTCGCCGACGGGGATCTCCACGTCCACCGTGTTTCCCGGCTGCGGCAGCGGGCAGGCCCAGTCCGGGTTGTAGGTGCAGGACGGGTGGTAGGCGAAGTTGAAGTCGAGAACGATCGTCCCGTCCGCTCCGATCCCGAGGTCGGCGCCCTTGATCGTGTCGAGCAGATAACGTCCGCCGCCGTAGCTGCTCCGACCGGCGGTGGCGTCCCGGACGGGAACGAAGATCCCACCGCCGTACCCCTCGTGCCACCAGACGTCGAGAGAACCGACGTCGGGAACTCGGACCACCCCGATCCGGCTGAAGGCCACCTCACCGTCGGTTCCGGTACCGACCGCGATCTGTTGTGCGGGCGCACCCTCGAGAGGGACGACGAACCGCCAGGCCGGGTCGTAGGGAGCGGTCGGCAGTGCGGTGAACGTCGATCGATTCATGATCGCCGAGGCGGGATGCTGTCCGAACAGGCGATCCCGCTCCGTCCGCCAGCGCTCGTGCGCCGCCGCCGCAGAATCGGAGTCCGCCAGGGCGCGAACCTCGGCGTACAGGGCGAAGGTCTGACGTCGCCAGTCTGCGACCTGCAGGATGTCCCGGGTGTCCGGCCCCGGATCGGCAGCCGGGTCGGCAACCTGCTCGGCACTGTCCATCCCGTCATTATGGTCGGCGTCCTAGGGCCGGGATTGCCCGGGCGGCCCGCGGTGGCGATCATGATGGAATGGTTCCGCTGTCGCGCACGCCCAGCCTGATCATCATCACCGGAGCGATGGCGGCCGGGAAGTCCACGGTGGCGCAGTTACTGGCCGAGCGACTGCCGCGATCGGTTCATCTGCGCGGTGACGTCTTCCGCCGGATGATCGTCAACGGCCGAGCTGACATGGCACCCGGTCTGCCGGTGCCGTCCGCCGGGGAGGCGTCGGCTCAGTTGCGGCTCCGCTACCACTTGGCCATGGGCGTCGCCGAGGGTTACTGCGCGGCCGGATTCGACGTGGTCTGGCAGGACGTGATCGTCGGGCCCGAGCTGTCTGCCCTACTCGATCGCCTACGGCATCACCCCACCTATCTGGTCGTTCTCGCTCCGGACGTCGACACGCTGCGTGGTCGTGAGCTGGCCCGCGCCAAAGGGGGCGACCGTCGCTATGATCCCGCCGAGTTGGACCGGGCGCTCCGCACCGATAGTCCGCGACGCGGCTACTGGGTCGACACCAGCGCCCAGAGTCCGGAACAGACGGTCGAGGACCTTCTCACGAACCTGGCCCGGGCCCGCGTCCGGACCGGGGCGGCCGAACGGCGCTCGGTAGGCTGACCGAGCAGTCGATCGAAGGCTGCCTGAAGTTGAGGAGAGGGACGTGGCCGACCAGACCCGGTCCAGTATCGACATCTTCGCGAACCCGACGGACATCATGGCGGTGATCGCCGATTTCGCCGACTATCCGGCCTGGGTGGACTCGCTCAAGAGCGCCACCGTGTTGAGCAGCGAGGACGGCCGGGCCGAACAGGTCCGGATGGTGCTCGACCACACGTTGATCAAGGACACCTACACGCTGGCCTACACCTGGCAGGGCGACGAATGGGTCCGCTGGACCTTGGTCGACGGCCAGTTGCTGAAGGCGATGGACGGCTCCTACACGCTGGCCTCCAAGGGCGGCGGCACCCACACCTCCGGCGGCAAGCCGCTGACCACGGTCAGCTACAACCTGGCCGTTGACCTGAACATGCCGATGCTCGGGCTACTCAAGCGCAAGGCGGAGAAGACGATCATCGACGGCGCGCTCAAGGGGCTGAAGAAGCGTGTCGAGGGCTGAGGCCGGCGAGGCCCGCCCGCCCGCCTGCACGCCCGCCCGTATCCCTGACCGGACGCGTTCGTCGTGTCCCCGCTGACCCCGCCCTCGCCCGTTCGGTCGACCGACCCCGACGGGTTGCCGATACGGAAGTCGTTGCTCGGTGCGGTGCCCCTGGGCATCGGGATCGACATCGGCGGGACCAAGGTGGCGGCCGGTGTGGTGGACGGCGCCGGCGCGATCGTGGAGCGACTACAGGTGGGCACCCCTTCGCACAGTCCGATCGCGGTGGAGAACACCATCGTCGAGCTGGTCGAGGACCTACGCAGCCGGCACCGGGTCGAGTCGGTGGGCATCGGTGCGGCGGGCTGGGTGGACACCGACCAGGCCGTGGTCCGGTTCTCGCCGCACCTGGCCTGGCGGGAGGAGCCGCTGAAGCAACAGCTGCAGACACGGATCCCGCTGCCGCTGATCGTCGACAACGACGCCAACGCCGCGGCCTGGGCCGAGTACCGGTTCGGCGCCGGCGCCGGTGCCTCGGTGATGGTCTGCATCACCTTGGGCACCGGGATCGGCGGCGCGTTGGTGCTCAACGGTCAGCTGTTTCGCGGCAGCTACGGCATGGCCGGCGAATGGGGCCACATGATCGTGGTGCCGGGCGGTCATCGGTGCGAGTGCGGCAACCGCGGCTGCTGGGAGCAGTACGCCTCGGGTAACGCGCTGGTCCGCGAGGCGCGGGAACTGGCCGGTGCCCGCTCGCCGGCCGCCCAAGGTCTGCTGGAGGCGATCGGTGGCGCGGAACGGATCACCGGACCGGCGATCACCCACGCGGCCGTCGGTGGCGAACCGATGGCCCGGGAGCTGCTGGGCGACGTCGGACACTGGCTCGGACTCGGGATCGCCAATCTGGTCGCCGCCCTCGACCCGGAACTCGTCGTCGTCGGAGGGGGAGTGAGTGAGGCGGGCGACCTGCTGCTGGGCCCGGCTCAGCACGCGTTCGACCGGACGTTGACCGGACGGGGGTTCCGGCCGGCAGCCCGGCTCGCGGCGGCCCAGTTCCGCAACGACGCCGGCCTGATCGGCGCGGCCGATCTCGCCAGACACTCGTTGTTCGAGCCTCCCGGCACGGTGATCGGCGGATTCTGGCCGCGCCGCCGTCGCGGTGAGCGCCGGCTCCGGGCCCAGGCGCGTCGAGAAGCCCGACGGCGGGTCGCCGCCGCCCGGCCGGCGCACCGCCACCAGGGGACCGGCTGACGACCATCGTGTCCCGGCTTTCCGCCCCGGAGGTCATCGTTGCGGCATCTATGGAGGGCCCACCGGTTATCCGAAGGGCGCCAAGCCGACCGTGGAGGGCGTGAGGACTGTCACCCGTCAGGTTGGTCGCGCTCAGAGGACGGCGCCGTCACCCGATCCGGGCGGCCGGTGCTTCGGCAGCCGACTGAGGAGCAGGGCAAAGCCGCCGACGAACCCGCCGATGGCGGTCCAGGCCACCCAGCGGGCGACCGGCGCGCCCAGAGCGGCAGCGATCATGGTCAGAACGGCGAACCCGACACCGATCCAGCCGACCAGCACCGCCGCCGACGGCCGTGGCCACGGCGGCGGTTCGCCGGGCTCGAACCGCTCCTCGACCGGCTCGGGTTCGGGCTCAGGACCGGGTTCGATGAAGGAGAAGAGCGGGTGCTCATCGGCCCAGCGGCTGTCGAGGTCGATCCACGACCCGGCTGACCGTCCTCGGTCCTTCCCGCCGGCTCGGTCACTCTCCCCGGGTCGGGGCGGTTCGGACTCGCCGGTTTCCGGTGGTTCGCGATCAGGGTCGGTCTGGTGATCGGTGTCCGGTCCGCGGTCGGTGAGTTGGTGGTCGTCCAACTCTTGACCGGTCCGGTCGCGTTCGGCGAGATCGCGGTCGGCCCTCACCGGATCGGCGGTCAGGTGATAGCCCGCGATCATCTCGGCGAACGCGCGGTCGATCGCTTCTCGGTCGTCCCTGCCCTGCCCAGCCATAGCTCAGCCCCGTCCAGCCATGGTTCAGCCCCGTCCGGCCAGGTCGGATTGCGGATCGAGTCCGGTGATCTCCTGCGAAGTCGCTGAGCTCGGGGCGGCTGCGGCCCGGCGGAAGAACTCGGTGCTCGCCTCGAAGATCAGGGCAGCGTCGTAGTCGAGGGTGGCGACGTGATAGCTGTGTTCGAGCCGCACCCGGGTGACGTCGGTGGAGGCGACCCGGTCACCGATGAGCTTCGACGACGACGGGTCGACCACGTGATCCTCGTCGGAGATCAGCAACAACAGCGGCTGCTTGACGCGGCCGAGCTCGGTGCCGACGACGCGCCAGAGATCGAGCATCGAGGCCAGGGCTCGCAGTGGGGTCCGAGGGTAGGCGTCCTCGCTGACCCCGGGTTTGGCGATGTCGTCGCCGATCGCTCCGATCGAGGCGGTCAGTAACTTCAGCACCGGCACCGCGGCCATCCGCCTGTCCGCCGACGTGACTGCAGGGTTGACCAGGGCCAGGCCGGCGATCCGGTCACCGAAGGCGGCAGCCAGCCGCAGGACCAGCGCGCCGCCCATCGACAGGCCGCCGAGCACGACGACCTCGCACTCGTCGAACAGCAGCCGACACTCGGCCTCGACGTGGGCGTACCAGTCGGACCAGGTCGTCTCGTTCATCTCCTGCCAGCTGGTGCCGTGCCCGGGCAGCCGCGGGATCCGAACGCGGAAGCCGGCATCGACGAGGTGCTCGCCCCAGGGCCGCATCGAGACGGGTGAGCCGGTGAAGCCATGACACAGGAGGACGCCGATCGGACCGTCACCGGCCGCGAACGGTTCGGCGCCCGGCGAGACGACAGCGGCCCGCGGGGCAGTCGCCAGCGAGGCACTACGCGGAGCGAGCAGCCGGGCCAACCACGGCTCGGGTGCAGGCTCGTGTCTGGTCGACGTGCGCCGTTCGGGTGACGTCACGTCGCGAGCCTAATCGCGGGCGGAAAGCCTGCACCAGCGGCCGGGGCGATTCGATGCCGGGCCGTTGTGTCCGCCGTCTTCTCCCGCAGGTCGGCAGCTACTAAGGTCGGTCCAGCGATCTACCGGGCCATTCAGGTGCCCGGCAACGAAACGCCGCACGACGGACTCAACTGGGGGAGGTGCAGCTTGCTCTACTGGGTGCTCAAGTTGCTGGTGGTGGCCCCGTTGATGAAGCTGATCTATCGGCCGTGGGTCGAGGGTGTCGAGAACATCCCCCCGCACGGCCCGGCGATTCTGGTGGCGAACCACCTCTCGGCCGGCGACACCGTGCTGATCCCGGCGATGCTGCCCCGCAAACTCACCTTCCCCGCCAAGATCGAGCTGTTCCAGGGCACCAACGCCCAGGGACGGCTGCTCGCCTGGTTCCTGCGTGCGGTCGGCCAGCGTCCGATCGACCGATCCGGCGGCCGGGCCAGCGCCACCGGAATGGGTGGGGTCCGCGACGTGCTCGACGACGGGAATCTGCTGGCGGTCTTTCCCGAGGGAACACGGTCGCCGGACGGTCGGCTCTACAAGGGCAAGACCGGCGCCGCCCGGCTGGTGCTCGCCGCCGACGCACCGGTGATCCCGGTGGCGGTGGTCGGAACCGACTTCGTGCCATCCAGGCCGTTCCGGGTCCCGATCCTGCGTCGGCCGGGGGTGATCGTCGGCAAACCGATGGACTTCTCCGAATACGCCCGGGCCGGCAATCATCGCGACACGCTGCGCTGGATCACCGACGAGATCATGAACGCGATCATGGAGCTGTCCGGGCAGACCTACGTCGACGTCTACGGTTCATCGGTCAAACAGGCGCAGGCCGAGGGCAAGACCATCGACGAGCCGACGCCGCCCCGACCCGGCTACGGCCGTGCCAAACCGGCTCTTCCGGAAGTCGGACCGGAAACCGCGTCGGCGTGAGCGAGGACGAGCTGGTCTCGATCGGTCCGTCCGAGGACGGCCGACCGAGCGTCGAGCGGGAGACGATCGACGGCGAGGGTCGAGGTCGATCCACCAACCGGAGCGCCAAGAGTCGACATGGACGCGGCGTCTACTGGGTGCTGAAGAACCTGGTGGTCGGCCCGCCGCTGACCAAGGTGTTCCGTCCCGAGGTGGAAGGCCTGCACCACGTGCCTCGCCGCGGGCCGGCCATCCTGGCCAGTAATCACCTCTCCTTCGCCGACTGGATCTTCATGCCCCTGGCCATCGACCGGCGGGTCACCTTCGTGGCCAAGTCCGACTACTTCACCGGTCAGGGTGTCCGCGGCTGGGCGCAGCGCCGCTTCTTCGCCGGGACCGGTCAGGTGCCGATCGACCGGTCCGGTGGCCGGGCCAGCGAGGGCGCGCTGCGGGCCGGGCTCAAGGTCCTGCAGCGCGGTGAGCTGTTCGGCATCTACCCCGAGGGGACGCGCAGCCACGACGGTCGGCTGTACAAGGGCCGCACCGGGGTGGCCCGGCTTGCCCTGACCGCCCGGGTGCCGGTGATTCCGACGGCGGTGATCGGCACCGACGCCATCGCGCCGCCGGGCAAGATCGTCTCCAAGATCGTCAGCCCGACGGTCAAGTTCGGCAAGCCGCTGGACTTCTCCCGCTACTACGCGTTGAGCGAGGACCGGTTCATCCTCCGCTCGATCACCGACGAGATCATGTACGAGATCATGGAGCTGTCCGGCCAGACCTATGTCGACCTGTACGCGCCGGCGGCCAAGGAACTCGCGGCGAAGCAGGCCCGGCAGGACGAAGCGGACGAGAGCTCTCCGCAGTCCTGACCTCCCGCTCCCGCTGTCCTGGCCCGTCCTGGTCTGGACCACCTTGCGGCTGACCTGAGCCCGCGCGCGAAGATAGACCCATGGAGTACACCCATCTCGGCCGTACCGGCCTGTCCGTTTCCCGGCTCTGCCTCGGCACCATGAACTTCGGTCCGCACACCGACGAGCCGACCAGCCACTCGATCATGGATTCCGCGCACGACGCCGGCATCAACTTCTTCGACACCGCCAACGGCTACGGTCGTGCGGTCAGCCTCGGCCGGACCGAGGAGATCATCGGCAGCTACTTCGCGAAGGGGGGCGGGCGGCGGGAACGGACGGTGATCGCCACCAAGCTCTACGGGGACATGCCGTACGACGAGAAGCGTCCCTGGCCGAACGAGGGCAAGCTGTCGGCCCTGAACATCCGCCGGGCCCTGGACGCCAGCCTGAAGCGGCTGCAGACCGACTACATCGACCTCTACCAGATGCACCACATCGACCGCGCGACGCCGTGGGAAGAGATCTGGCAGGCGATGGAGGTGGCGGTCGCCCAGGGCAAGATCCTCTACGTCGGCTCGTCCAACTTCGCCGGCTGGCACATCGCCCAGGCCCAGGCCGCGGCCGAGAAGCGCAACTTCGTCGGACTGGTCAGCGAGCAGTCGATCTACAACCTGCTCAAGCGCGAGGTGGAGACCGACGTGTTGCCGGCGGCCGAGTTCTACGGTCTCGGCGTCATCCCCTGGTCGCCGCTGCAGGGCGGACTGCTCGGTGGCGTGATCAAGAAGGAGGGCGAAGGCAAGCGGCGCAACGACCGGGCCGAGGAGTTGGAGGCCAACCGCAGCGCCATCGAGGGTTACGAGGCGCTCGCCGACGAGCTAAGCACCGGCCCGGGCACGCTGGCCCTGGCCTGGCTGCTGCACCAGAAGGCCGTCACCGCCCCGATCATCGGCCCGCGGCTGCCCGAGCAGCTGGACAGCGCGCTGGCTTCGGTCGACCTGAAGCTCGACCAGTCGACGCTGGACAAGCTGGACGAGCTGTTCCCGGGCCACAAGCCGGCCCCGGAGGACTACGCCTGGTGAACTGAGTTGAACTGCAGCAGGATCAGGACGCTATCGGCTTTCCGGGCGTCCTGATCCTGCCGCACGGCTCGCGATTGACTCCTAACTACTGCCGCCAGTCGGCGGCGAGCTCAGGAATCCCTGTGTGAGTGGGGATCCACTGCTCCCAGTCGACGTCAAGGGGCCGGCCACGCGTGGCCGCGTGCGCGGAGGCCCGTTGACCGATGTCGGTGATCATGGCGAACTCTTGGGCGGAATAGACACCCATCCCAGTGGCCCAGGCGATTTCGTCCTCGTGAGTGAGACGTCACCGTCGCCGTCGACCACCCCCGCTCCAGCGCCAGGTCGACCATTCGTCGCCGAACCGGTGCACGATGACCACGTCCAGGAAATCGCCACGGAGCAGGACTGAAGGTTTCTCCGAAGTTTTCCGGACGCAGAAATCCGTGCCGAGGACCGTCGCGGTGTCCGTCCCGGGAAAGCCCGGACTGCCGACCGGAAGATGCAGCACGACGTGGCGTTCGTCGCTTTCGACCTGGAACGCGGCTCGCGCGTCGAGCAGCCGGCCCGCTTTACGGTCCCGCAGGGCGATCGAGCGCGTTGCGGGGCCACAGTGAGTCATCGCGCGACCGTATGCCGGTCGGGACGAAGGGGTGTGTATCGACGCGGAGCAGCGAACCGGGTGAAGTCTTCCAGGCTCTGAAAACTCGGTCGTCGTCACCGCGGGGACGATTAGGCTGAACGGCGTGTCCATCATCACCGCCGGAGCGGTTCCGCCCGATCAGGCCGAGTTGCTGACCCGAGCCGGTCTGCCGTCGCTCACTGAACTACACGCCCTCAACCCGCTGCAGCAACCGACCTACGCCGATCCGGTAGACGTCGAGCGGGTGGTTGCTCAGTTACGGCGGCTGCCGCCCCTGGTGTTCGCCGGCGAGTGCGACGAGTTGCGGACCAAGATGGCCAGCGTGGCCGCCGGCGAAGCGTTCATCCTGCAGGGCGGCGACTGCGCCGAGACTTTCGCCGGGGTGACCGCGGCCAACATCCAGGGCAAGCTGCGGACCCTGCTGTCGATGGCCATCGTGCTCACCTACGCCGCCCAGGTCCCGGTGGTCAAGATCGGCCGGATGGCCGGCCAGTACGCCAAACCGCGTAGCTCGGATCTGGAGACCCGCGACGGAGTCAGTCTGCCGGCCTACCGCGGCGACGCGGTGAACGGCTTCGACTTCACCCCCGAGACCCGACAGCCGGACGCGAACCGGCTGCTGGGTGTCTACAACGCCTCGGCGGCGACGCTCAACCTGGCCCGCGGCTTCGTCTCCGGTGGGTTCGCCGACATGCGCGCCATGCACACCTGGAACTCCGATTTCGTCAGTCAATACGGTGTGAAGAACTCGGGCGCGGGTGAGCGCTACCAGCAGTTGGTCGCCGAGATCGAACGGGCGCTGGCCTTCATGGTCGCCTGCGGAGTGGACGCCGAGCCGATGCGGACCGTGGACTTCTACTCCAGCCACGAGGCGCTGATCCTGGAGTACGAGCACGCCCTCGCCCGGGTCGATTCGCGTACCCAGCAGCCGTACGACTGCTCCGGCCACTTCATCTGGATCGGTGAACGGACCCGGCAGTTGGACGGTGCTCACGTCGAGTTCTTCCGCCACATCCGCAACCCGATCGGGATCAAGCTCGGCCCGACCACGACCGCCGACACCGCCCTGGAGCTGGCCGACCGGCTCGACCCGGAGCACGAGGCCGGCCGAATCACCTTCATCACCCGGATGGGGGCGGGCAGGATCCGCGACCTGTTGCCCGAGGTGGTGGCCAAGGTCACCGCCAGCGGACGCCAGGTGGCCTGGATCTGCGATCCGATGCACGGCAACACCTTCGAGGCGGCCAACGGCTACAAGACCCGGGCCTTCGCCGATGTGATGGAGGAGGTGAACGGCTTCTTCGACGTCCACGAGGAGCTCGGCACCTGGCCGGGAGGTGTGCACGTCGAGCTGACCGGCGACGACGTGACCGAGTGCGTGGGCGGTGCCGATGAACTGGTGGAGGCCGACCTGGTCAACCGCTACGAGACGTTGTGCGATCCGCGGCTCAACCGCAACCAGTCCCTGGAATTGGCCTTCCAGGTCTCCGAGCGGCTCACCGACGGGCGGATCAATCGCTCCAACAACCCGGTGCAGGAGTACCAGCCGATCGACTTCTGAACGCGCCGTGGTGAGCGTGGTTTAGCGTGGCGTTTGTGATCGATCTGCGCAGCGACACCATCACCCGCCCCACGCCGGCCATGCGGGAGGCGATGGCCACCGCCCCGGTCGGCGACGACGTCTACGACGACGATCCCTCCATCCACGAGTTGGAGGGGCGGGTCGCCGAGGCGTTCGGTCACCAGGCGGCACTGTTCTGCGTGTCCGGTTCGATGGCCAACCTGCTCGGCGTCCGGCTGCTGGTCGAGCCGGGGGAGGAGGTGCTCTGCGACGTCCAGGCCCACATCGCCCGGGCCGAAATGGGCGCCCACGCCGCCGTCCACGGCGTCACGACGCGCACCTTCTCGTCGGTGCGGGGGCTGGCCGAACCGGAGGCGGTGGCGGCGATGATCAGCCCGGACGCCGGGCCGCACCTGGTCTCCACCGCGGCGGTGGCGATCGAGAACACCCACAACTTCGGCGGTGGCACCGTGCAGTCCTACGAGGCGCTGACCGCGATCTCGGAGTTGTGCCTGAGCGACGGCGTCGGCCGACATCTGGACGGCGCCCGGCTGTGGAACGCCCACATCGCCTCGGGCACGTCCCTGATCGACTACGGCGCGCTCTACGACACGATCAGTGTCTGCTTCTCCAAGGGCCTCGGTGCGCCGGTCGGTTCGGTGCTGCTCTCCAATGCGGACAACATCACCCGGGCGAGGGTGCTGCGCAAGCGGCTGGGCGGCGGCTGGAGACAAGCCGGAATCCTCGCTGCCGCAGCGTTGTACGCCCTCGATCACCACGTCGACCGGTTGGCCGATGATCATGCCGCGGCACGAGCCTTCGCCGAGGCGGTGGCCAAGAGTGCACCGGCGGCGGTCGACCTTTCGACCGTGCAGACCAACATCGTGGTGCTCGACACCCATCCGATCCGGGCCTTCGAGGTCGCCGCGGGCGCCGCCGAACGCGGTGTCGCCATCTCTGCCCTCGGCCCCCACACGGTGCGCGCCGTCACCCACCTCGACGTCGATCTCGAGTCGTGCCGTAAGGCCGGTTCGATCGTCGGCCAGCTGATCAACCCGACAGGCTGAGCAAGCACGTCGAGGGCCGGTGGCGGCGATCGGCCCCCCGAGCTCGGCGGATAGCGTGGTGGGCATGCAGATCACTCACTTGGGACACGCCTGCGTTCTGGTCCAGACCGACGACGCCAAGGTCCTGATCGATCCGGGCAACATGTCCGACGGGGCCTGGACCGGGTTGACCGATCTGGACGCAGTACTGGTCACCCACTTCCACCCCGACCACCTCGACCCCGAACAGGTGCCGGCGCTGGTGAGGGCCAACCCGGGTGCGAGGGTCTACGTCGAACCCTCGATCATCGCGATGTTCACCGACCAGAAGCTGCCGGCGCTGGACGGCGCCGAGCCGTTCGCCAGCGGGGACAGCACCACCATCGGCGGGCTCAGCGTCGCTGCGGTCGGCGGTCAGCACGCGGTCATCCACCCTGATTTGCCGCGGGCCGGCAACGTCGGGTTGCTGGTCAGCGCCGAAGGCGAGCCGACCCTGTTCCACCCGGGCGACTCCTACGACACCACGCCGGAGGGTGTCGACGTGCTGGCCATGCCGGCCTACGGACCGTGGGCCGCCTTGAAGGAGACCGTCGACTTCGTCCGCGCGGTCGACGCGGCTCAGGCCTTCCCGATCCACGAGGGGTTACTGAACGAACGCGGCTGGGGTCTGGTGTTCGGCCGAGTCGGCGACATGAGTGAGACCGAGATGCTCGACCTTCGCGGCGGCGAGGCCCGGGCGTTCTGAGCCCCTCCCCGCACCGACCGACCGCAGCGGCGAGTCTCAAGCGCCCACCGTGGTCAGACAGAACGGATGGCCGGCCGGATCGATCAACACCCGCCACAGTTCGGGACCGGCCTGGTGGTCGGCCTCCCGGGCGCCGAGCCCGACGGCTCGCTCGACCGCGGCCGGCAGATCGGTGACCGAGACGTCGAGGTGCATCTGCTGGAGCTGACCCGGCTCCGGCCAGGACGACGGGACGTAGTCCTCGATTCGCATGAACGCGACCGCGATCCGGTCGTCGGAGATCGCCACCACGCTGCCGTCCGGCAGCGCCACGACCTGCCTCATCCCCAGCAGCCGGGCGTAGAAGTCGGCGAGCGCAGCCGGATCGGGGCAGTCCAACGAGATGGCTCCGAGGGTGCCGACCGCCTCTCTCGCTCCCGTATCGCTGTTTTCCGTATCGCCGGCTCCCGTATCGCCGGCTCCCGTAACGGTGGGTTCGAGATCAGGTGCTGACATGGTCCTCAGCGTCTCATCGTCGCCCGCCGCCGAGCAGACCGCCCAATATCCCATCGAGCCCGCTGGATTGGTTGCTCGAGTTCTCCTCGCCGGACGTCCCACCCAGCATCCCGCCGAGCAGCCCACCCAGTCCGCCGGAGGCGCCCGAACCGCCGCCGAGCATCCCACCGAGCATGTCGGTCAGCCCGCCGGCCTGCTGACCCGGCTGCCCGCCTGCCTGTTGGCCACCGGTGAATCTCTTGGCCAGGTAGGAGAGCACGATCGGGGCCAGGATCGGCAGCAGCTTCTGGACCAGGCCGGTCTGGCCGCCGAGCGAGCCGCCGAGGGTTTGGGTCACCCGCTCGGACTGACCGCCGAAGATGTTGCTGACGATCTTGCTGCCGTCGGTGGTGTCGACCTGGTTCAGATCCACGCCGCCGTCCACCAGATCCCCCGAGTGGTGTTGCAACGCACCCTGAAGTGACGCGGCGCCGGCGTCGTCCTGGGCGTTCGCCTGCAACCCGCCGAGCAGCGTGGGTACTACCTGTCGGACGGCCGATTCCGTGGTCTGTCGATCACTGCCCACCTGACCGGCCAACTGATCCATCGGCAGCGAACCGATGATGTCCTCGACTGCGCTCATGATCTCTACTTCTCCCCGGGGGATGCGGCGGTTCATCGCCCCGGCAGCCGGGGCAGGATCAACTGTGCCCCTGGTAGGTGTAGCTGTCCACCTGCCGCAGGCTGAGGCTCTGGACGGCCGCATCGACTTCACCCCGGGGAACTCGACAGGGATCCAGCGGCAGTAGTGGACGTACCGCCCGGTTCTGTTCGTCGACCAGTAACAAGTAGGTGGGAAGAATAGCCACGGCTGCGCACGCGTAATGGCTTTCCGGCGGGAACTCTTGGTCAGGCAGGGCGAGTGCCGTCAGCAGCTTCTGCGTGACCCGCCCGCTCAGCACGCTCACCGGTGTTCGCACTCGGCCGTCCGAGCCGGCCGTCATCGCGCTGGGATCTGGCCGGCACAGCCGTACGGCCGTCGGGTCGAAGGCTGTCGGGACGCTACCGCTCACCGTCCCGTTCGGCTGGCTCTCGCTCGGCTGCACGCCGCTCAGCCCAGTCCCGTCACGAGGACACCGAGGGCTCACCAACGGAGCCGGCGACCGGTGAACGGGCAGATCGACATAAGCCGGCTGCGACAGGGAACAAGCCGCCGTCAGCCCCGTCGTCGCCGTCAGCCCCATCGCCACCACCATGCGGATTCGCACCCGTTCACGCTAGAGCCGGCGACTCTTCGCCGGAAGGGGCGCGGCCGCGATGAGACTCAACGGCAACGTTCAGCCCGTCCCTCGCTCGCCCTCGCGGCTCACCGCCGGGCCAGCTTCGGGTGAGCTGGTCGCCGCGACCTGGGCCAACGGCTTCGTGCCACGAGATCTCCGCCGGCGGCGTCGTCGCTCCAGCACGCCCGGGCCGATCTCGACCAGATACATCGCGGCGAGGATGGCCACGCCGCCGATGATCATTCGTCCCGTGATCGACTCACCGCCGAACGCGACCGCGAACACGGCCGCCCAGACGGGCTCCATCGACATCACCACCGCGGCCTGGGTTGGCGGGATCCTGGCCTGGGCCCAGGTCTGCAGGAACATCGCCAGCGCTCCGGCCACCACCGCGAGATAAACCACGATGAGCCAGTCGGTGCTGCGGTGCGGCAACTGGACGCCACCGGGCAGGGCGACCGCGAAGCAGACCAGCGCGATCACCACCATCTGCACCACGGTGAGGGCGACCTCCTCACCGGCCCGGCTGACCTTGGACATCGCGATGATGTGCAACGCGTAGACGATCGCCGAGGCCAGGGTCAGCAACTCGCCGGGCCCGATCGCGAACCCACGCAGCGAAAGCACGCCGAGCCCGAGGGTGGCCAGCGCCGCAGCCAGCCAGGTCAGCTTGCCGATCCGGGTGCGCAGGATCAGGGCCGCGAGCAGCGGGGTGGCGACCACGTACAGGCCGGTGATAAAAGCGGACACGCTGGCGTCGGTCATCGACAGGCCATAGGTCTGCAGAATCTGCGCGCCGCCATACAGCAGACCCAACAACACCCCGTTCCGCAGGGTCGTCCGGCTCATCCGCAGCCGTCGGCCGGCCAAGACGGTCATGGCCAGGGCGGCGATCCCGAACCGCCAGGCCAGCAGGTCGATCACCGGAATCCGGGTGACCACGTCCTTGATCATGAAGAAGGTCGAGCCCCAGGCGGCGGTCATCGCCAAGATGGCCAGGAAGGCGAGCCGGCGCGTCGGGTCACCGCTCATCGGCCGCGCATCCCCACGGCCGCGCATCCCCATGGCTGCGATCCAATCAGACTTCAGGCACGACCTCAGACCAGGTAGAGCGTGATGGTCGAGCCCTTGGGAGCCCTGGCGCCGATACCGGGCTTGGTGTAGGCGACATAGCCCAGCCCGAGGTAGTTGGCCGACGCCCTCTGCTGGGCGACCTTGAAGCCGGCCTTCTCCATCGCCTGGGTGGCTACGGCGACACCCTGGGCGCGCACGTTCGGCACCTCGACCAGTACCGGCCCGAGCGATCGCACGAGCTTGACCGGATCGCCCTTGACGCCGGAGCCGTCCTCGGGTGACTGGCTGATCACCGTGCCCGCAGCCACCGAATCCGAGTGCTGCGAGTTCACGCTGACGTCGAATCCGGCCTTGGTCAGTGCCCGCTGCGCGTCCTTGGCCGACTTGCCGGTGTAGTCGGTGATCTTGATCGGCTTCGGACCGGACGAGATGGTCAGATCGATCGAGGTCTGCGGCTTCAGCAACCGTCCGGCCGGCTCCGAGGACGAGGTCACCACGCCCCTGGCCACGCTGGCGCTGTGGCTCGTGCTCACCGTTCCGAGGCTGAGGCTTGCGGCCGTGATCGCCTGCTGAGCCAGAGATTGCGAGCGGCCGACCACGGTGGGCATGGCGTGGCGTTCGGGGCCCCGGGAGACCACCGCCTCGATGTCGGTGCCGTTCTTGATCTTGGTGCCGCCGCTCGGGTCGGTGGAGATCACCGCGCCGGGCGAGACCGTCTCGGAGTAGGCGTCGTCGAAGTGGATGCTGAGCCCGGCTCGCTGCGCCGCGGCTTCGGCCTCGGTCTGGCTCAGGGTGGTGAGCGTCGGTGCACTGGTGAACTGGCCCTTGGTCACGTACCAGCCGGCGTAGGCGGCGACCGCGGTGAGCATCAGCACCAGCAGCAGGATCAGCCAGCCCCGGAATCGACGACGGCGGCGGCGCCGGTCGCGTTGGGCGTCGCGGTTCACCAGCCGTTCGGCATGGAAGTCGGACGCGTGGACATCGTGGTCGCGGACGAACGAGGGCGGCCGGGACGGGCGTGACGGGGTGCTCAACGAGTAGACGTCGTGCGGGAGGGATCGTTCGGTCGTCTCTCGGCCCGCGTCCCGGTTCGGTGTGGCTGGGGCTTGCGAAGCAGGGGTCCGTGGTGAGGCAGGGCCGGGCATCAGCCAGGCCGGGTCGGCGACGGGGTCGACAGCCGGACCGACGATCACCGGGCCGTAGCCGGGCCGCGCCGACCCGCCGGCTTGGCCCACGGCCGACGGAAGGGTGTCGGTCGGATCGCCGTCGGCCTCGGACCAGCCGCCGAGTTCGTCGCTGGCCGGTGGATCGGTAGGTTTCCGGAGCGGGACGGTGAGGTCCTGGGTCAGTTCGGGGTCGTCGTCCAGGCCGGCCTGCAGGGCGGCTTTCACCCGCCGGACCTGGGTCAACATCACCCGGGCGTCCGGCGGCCGGGCATCGGCGTTGCGGGCGGTGACCCGAGCGATCAGCGCGTCCAGGTAGGGCGGGATCGGGCCGGCGGTCGGCATCGACGAAACGGCCGGGACGTCGGCGTGCACGTGGGCGTAGGCGACCTGGATCGGGGTGTCGCCGGTGTGCGGTTTCTGGCCGGTCAGCATCTCGAACAGGACGATCCCGGCGCTGTAGACGTCGGAGCGGGCATCGGCCCGGCCGGAGACGACCAGCTCCGGCGGCAGGTAGGAGACGGTGCCGATCAGCAGCCCCTGGGTGGCCGTCGAGCTCTGTGCGCTGATCGCCTTCGCCAAACCGAAGTCGGCCACCTTTATCTGGCCGCGGTCGGAGATCAAGCATGTTTTCCGGCTTGACGTCGCGGTGCACCAGACCGGCGTCGTGGGCGGCGGCCAGCGCGCTCAACACCGGTTCGATCAGCTCGAGCGCCGAGAGCGGCTGCAGCGGCGCCTGCCGACTGATCACGCTGCGCATCGTCCGGCCCTCGACGTACTCCATCACGATGTAGGGCCGGAGTTCTCCGCGGCCGAGATCGTCGATGCCCTGGTCGAAGACCGAGACCACGTTGGGGTGTGAGAGGCGCGCGGCCGCCCTGGCCTCGGCGTCGAACTTGGCGGCGAACTCGGCATCGTCCCCGAGACCGGCGTGCATCACCTTGACCGCGACCGTCCGGGTCAGCCGCAGGTCGGTGGCGCGATAGACCGTGGCCATGCCGCCGCGCGCCAACCGATCGGTGATCCGGTAGCGACGGTCGAGCACGTGACCGACCAACGGGTCGCTGATGCTCGTCACACTCATGTAGCCATCACGCATGTACTCCAGACACGGTCGGGGAAGAGAGGCCGTGCATGCCTGTCCGGAAGTGTAGGTCGCGATGCCGGGTCACGAGCGGATAACGCGCCGGTCCGGCATTCCCGACGCTTTACTGCAGTGTGCTGCTGACGCAGGCAATCTGAAGCTTTGCGATTACCCTGTGGTCATGTCCGTGGCCATCACCGTCCGGGATGTGCCGGATCAGGTTCGGGACGAATTGGCGGCTCGCGCTGCCAGATCCGGCAAATCCATGCAGGAATATCTCCGCGCGATGCTGATCCAGAACGCGGGCCGACCCAGCGTCGAGGACGTCTTGGCGCGCGCGCGTTCCCGGGTCGCCGCAACCGGTTCGCGGGTCAGCACCGAGCAGATCCTCGCGGCGCGGGACGCGGATCGCCGGTGACCGGACGAGTGGTCTGTGACGCATCCGCTCTCATCGCCGCGCTGGTCGGATCCGGCCCGGACGGGGAGTGGGCGACCGGCCTGATGATGGGTGCCGAGCTGAGTGCCCCGTCGTTGCTCGACTTCAAGTGCGCCAACATCATCCGGCGGCATGAGTCAGCCGGCATCGTCAGCCCCGCCGAGGCCGCGCAGGCCCATGAAGATCTCATCGTCTTGCCGGTGGAACGGTGGCCCTATGAGTTGCTTGCGAGGACGGTGTGGCGGCTGCGGCACAATCTGTCCTGCTACGACGCCAGCTACGTTGCCGTTGCAGAATTGACGGGCGCGACACTGATCACCCTTGATCGGCGCCTGGCCGGTGCGCCCGGCCTGGGCTGCGCCATCCGGACGCCCGAACGTCCCGAGTGACCTCGTACGCCATCGACATGGCTAAGCAGTCCGAGGTGGAGGACGTGTTCGCCCACGCCGACTGTCGGGGCTGGCTGTGCGTCCAGTCCGCCGATCCCGTTTGCGAGGTCGAGGTACGTGCCGACGAGCCGGTCGTCGCGGCTTCCGTGATTAAGGTGCTGATCGCGGTGGCGGCCGAATCGGCGTTCGCCCGCGGTGATCTCGATCCCGATCGGCGGCTGACCCTGAGTGCTGCCGGTCGGACGCCCGGTCCGGTCGGGTTCTCGTTGTTCCACGACGACGTCACGGTCTCCGGACGGGATCTGGTGTCGGCGATGCTGACGATCAGCGACAACGTGGCCGCCGACGCACTGCTCGGTCTGGTGGGTCTGCGGCACCTCAATCGACTTGCGGGCGAGTTGGGCCTGACCGGCACGGTCATCGTCAGCGACCTGGCGACCATGATCGACTCCGTCGCCCGGGCGGCGGGGTTTGCCGACTGGGCGGCGATGACCCGCTGGTCGGAGTCGAATCCGACCCCGGCGGACCGGGAGCGGGTCGACGCCGGCATCCGCGGCGCGGCGGCGCTCGACCCGACGCGGGCCACCCGGACCACCGCGCGGGACATGTGTCGACTGCTGCGGCTGATCTGGGAGGACCGGGCCGGGCCCGCGGAGGCCTGCGGGCGGGTCCGCGGAGACCTGGGCCGGCAGCTGACGCGGAACCGGCTCGCGGCCGGCTTCCCGCCGTCGGCACGGGTGGCGGCCAAGAGCGGTGGTCTGCTCGGAATCGTCCGGAACGAGATCGGCGTCATCGAGGAGCCAGCCGGCCGGCGGCACTACGCGGCGGTGTTCACCCGGAGCACAGGGGCGGGCAGCGGGGACGCCGAGGTCAACGCGGCGATCGGTCGGGCTGCGGCTGTTGCGGTTTCCGCCCTGAGTTTCTACCCGTCGTGAGCGCTCGACGGCCCGCCCGCGCGGCGGCGAGACCTGGAGCCCGCGACGACTGGTAGAAAATCAGGGGATCAGGCTGACGGCCTCAGGCTGAGCGGTCGACCAACAGTCTGGCGAGCGCGGTCAGGGCGGTCCGCCCGGCCGGCGTGACCGGGGCCCCCTCCAGTGCGCTCATCGCTCGCTCGTGGTCACGGCTGATCATCGCCTCGACGGCGCCCACCGCACCGCAGTCCGTGATCAGGGCCTGAAGATCCTGGACCTGAGTGAGCTCGAGATCGGGACGACCCAGCCACTGGTCCAGCTCGGCCCGGCCGGCTGGCCCGGCCAGGTCACGGGCGTGCGCGACCAGCACGGTCCGCTTGCCCTCACGCAGATCGTCGCCCGCCGGTTTGCCGGTGACGGAGGGGTCACCGAACACGCCGAGCAGGTCGTCGCGGTACTGGAAGGCGCGACCCAGTGGGGAGCCGAACTGGCCCAGTGCGGCCAGCAGGTCGTCGTCGCCGCCGGCGAGCCTCGCGCCGAGCTGCACCGGCCGGACCACGGTGTAACGGGCTGACTTGAACTCCGTCACCCGTTCTGCCCGGCGCAGTGCTTCGGCGGTCTCAGCGGCCGGGTCTGAGGTCAACACCGGCTGGGTCTGGGCCAGCACGTCCAGGAACTGGCCTGCGGTGACCTCGGTTCGCATCGCCTCGACGATAGGCAGCGCGGCCTGCAGCCGCTCGGGCGGCAGCCCGGAGCGCTGCAGCATCTCGACCGACCAGAGCAGCAGTAGGTCACCGAGCAGAATGGCTCCCGACCGACCGAACGCCGCCGGATCGCCGGACCGGTGCCGGTCGCGGTGCCAGGCCTCCAGCCAGCGATGCGCCGACGGTGCCCCCCGGCGCAGGTCCGAGCCGTCCATCACGTCGTCGTGGACCAATGCGCTGACGTGCAACAGTTCCAGGCTGGCCGCGCCGCGCAGCACGGCCTGTGCCTCGGCCCGTTGCGGGTTCGGGCCGATGCCGGTGGTCCTGTCGGAGATCGAGCCGCCGGCAGCGACCCAGCCCCAGAAACAGAGCGCCGGCCGGAGCCGTTTGCCGCCGTCGGTCAGCGCGGTGGCCAGCAGATGGACCGGATCCAGATCCTCGCCGAGGCCGACGGTCGCGGTCCGCTGCCGGGCCAGGAAGGCGGTGATCGCCGTCCCGATCGCGTCCCGCAAACCCGGTCCGGTCGGATCCTCCGGGTCCAGTCGCGACGGGACACCTGCATCGGCCCCGACGATCCCGTCCGGGCTCGCACCTCGATCAGGAAACGCTGTCGCTTCGGTGCTGACCACATGGTGAGCCTACGGAGGCCGGTCCGGGCCTCGACCTAGGGTTGTGCGTATGTCGACCTCCGCTGTCCGCTTGCGCGAGCGGCGTCCACCGGGCCCGGTCGGAGCGACCTCCCGGCCGGCGAGTATCGCCGAGCTGTTGGCCGCAAACGAGCGCCCACTGTTCTCCTTCGAACTGTTCCCGGCCAAGGACGCCGAGCAGGACCGGCAGTTGTGGCTCACGGTTCGGCGGCTCGAGGCACTCGGCGCCGATTTCGTCTCGGTCACCTACGGGGCGAACGGATCGACCCGGGAGCGGACGATCCGGGCCACCCAGGCGATCGCGGAGAACACCACGCTGCGGACGATGGGGCACCTCACCTGCGCCAGCCAGTCGCGAGACGAGATCCGCCGAGCGGTTGGCGCCTACGCCGGGGTGGGCGTCCGGCACGTCATGGCCATCCGCGGCGACATGCCCGGCGGGCCGACCGAGCCCTGGGTCCGCCATCCGGAGGGGCTGGCCAACGCAACCGAGCTGGTCGAGCTGGTCTCCGGGCTCGGCGACTTTTGTGTCGGCGTCGGCGCGTTCCCCGACGTCCACCCCGAGCGGCGCGACGCCGCCCTGGACGCCAGACTGCTGGCCGAGAAGGCCCGGGCCGGAGCCGGATTCGCCATCACCCAACTGTTCTTCACCGCGGCCCGCTATTTCGAGCTGGTCGACCGGGTCCGCAGTCTGGGCTGCGATATCCCGATCATCCCAGGAATCATGCCGGTGACCCGGATCAGTCAGATCAAACGGTTCGCCGAGTTGTCGGGCACCGACCTCCCCACCGCCGCGGTCGACCGGCTGAATGCGGTGGGTAGCGATGAGCAGGCCGTCCGCAACGTCGGGGTCCAGCTCGGCACCGAGCTGAGCGAGGACCTGCTGGCCGGGGGAGCGCCCGGCCTGCACTTCATCACCATGAACCGTTCGCTGGCTACCCGAGAGATCTACGCCAGGCTGCACCCGGAGCGGGATCGAGCGTGACCAGCCGCTGAGTCGGTCGGGTCAGCGCGACGTAGAGCACCCGGACGCCGCCGGGCGACTCGGCGACGATCTCGTCCGGCGCTACCACCACCACTCCGTCGTACTCCAGCCCTTTGGACTGCAGCGGGCTCATCACCGCGATCCGGGCCGAGTCTGCGGCGTCGAGCTCGTCGGCCAACAGTTCGGCCAGGGCACCGATCCGGGACGGTGCGCCGATGACGCCGACGGTGCCCTCGACCGCGGCCAGCAGCTCGCGGGTCGCCGAGACCGCCTCGGCGCTGAGCTGGGATGCCCCGGTCGCCACCCGCAACTCCGGCTCGATGCCGGTGGAACGGACGGCGGTGGGCAGGTCGGCCTCCGGGTAGGCCGCCACCACGACCCGGGAGGCGAGGGAGAAAACCTCGGCCGGGCTGCGGTAGTTGGTGCTCATCCGGAACTCCCGCCGCGGGGCCCGGCCGATCACGTCCTCGATCGCCCGCCGCGACTCGGCGGCGTCCGGCCAAGAACTCTGGGCCGGGTCGCCGACGATCGTCCAGGACGCGTGTGCGCCCCGGCGTTTCAGCATCCGCCACTGCATCGGTGAGATGTCCTGCGCCTCGTCGACCAGGATATGGGCGTAGGTGGTGTACGGCTCGGCGAACGGGTCGATCTCGCGGGCCGGGGCCATCCGGTCCATGGTGGTGACCACCTCCTCCACCTTGGTGCCGTCCTCGAGGAACAGCGACGGCTCCTCCGGCCCGAGATCGGGCGGCGGGCCCAGCCGGTCGGCCAACTCGTCCAACAGGGCTCCGTCGGCGACCGTCGGTTCACCGCCGGAGGCGAGGTCCCGCCCGGTGAGGTTGTCGCCGGTCAGGCTCCCGCTGAGCCGGTCGGCGTCCGCGGTGGACAGCAGGCCTTGGCTTAGCCGACGCGCGGTCGATCGGTCGCCCAGCCGGGCCAGCGCCTCCTGTGGGCTGAGGTAGGGCCACCAGGCGTGGCAGAACATGGTGAACGAGGCCAGCCCGGTGACCAGGTCGTCGAACTCCTCTCGTTCGAGGTCGAGTTCGGCCGGCTTGGCCCGCCACAGTGCGGTGACCAACGCCGATTCGGCGACCGGACGGCCCTGGTTGAGCCGTTGGTGGCCGAGCACCTCGCGGCGGATCCGGGTGACCGTGTCGGCGCCGAGCCGGATCGACTCACCCTTCACGATCACCTGCAGCTCGCGCGGTGCACCCGTTACCGGCTCCCGGACTAGCCGGCGGAGCAACTCGACCATGACCAGGCCGCCCTTGATCCGGGCTACCTCGGGCTCGTCGTAGCGCTCGCCGCTGGTCGCGATCACGTCGGAGGCGACACCACCGATCGGCCGCAGGGTGACCGCGTCCTCACCCAGGGAGGGCAGCACCCGCTCGATGTAGTTCATGAACAGCCGGCTGGGCCCCACCACCAGCACGCCACCTGACTCGAACCGACGCCGGTGCGAGTACAGCAGATAGGCGGCCCGGTGCAGGGCGACCACCGTCTTGCCGGTGCCCGGTCCGCCGGTGATCAGGGTGACTCCCTGGTACGGCGCCCGGATCGCCTCGTCCTGCTCGGCCTGGATGGTGGCCACGATGTCGCGCATGGTGTGGCCGCGGGCCCGCGTCAGCGCCGCCAGCAGCGCACCCTCGCCGATCACCACCAGCTCGGTGTCGGCGTAGTCGGCGTCGATCAGATCGTCCTCGATGCCGATCACCTTGACCCCGCGGCAGCGCAGCACCCGACGCCGGACGACCTCCATCGGGTTGGTCGGAGTGGCCCGGTAGAACGGCTCGGCGGCCGGGGCCCGCCAGTCGATGGTCAGCGGTTCGTACTCGGCGTCGCGGACGCCGATCCGGCCGATGTAGCGGACCTCGGCGTCGGTGCGGTCCAACCGGCCGAAGACCAGCCCCTCGTGCTCGGCGTCCAGGGTGGCGAGCCGGCGGGCGGCCTGGAAGGCGAACACGTCGCGCTCGTACAGACCGGTGCCGTCCTCCTCGCGGACGAAGTTGGCCCGGTCGGACTGGAACAGCCCGCGTCCCTCGGTGGCCACCCTGCGAGCCGAACGGGTGGCCTCGGCCAGCCGGGTGTAGACCCGGTCGACGTGGGACTGTTCGGCCGCCAGCTCGCGGGCCAGGGTCTCGGGTGATTGCGGATCCCGATCCTGGTCGTCGCTCGATTGAGTTTGTTGCCCGGATTGCTGTCCGGTGCGCGGTTCGGGCGAGAGTGCTTGGGTTTCGGGGAACTGCCCGCGGGGGCCGGTCCCGTTCGGGCCAGTCGTGTGGTCATCGTGAGACGTCAAAAACGAATCCTTACCCAGAAGTCGAACAGCTCACTTTACTCCCCGATCAAGGGCCTGGTCCGACCGTTTCACCGTCGACGATCTCAGCTGGCGTCGAGGAACCGCTGGGTCGCCGCCGCCGCGAGTGCAGCCGAGAGAACCACCCGGTCGGGGCCCTGACCTGCGTGACACCAGGGCCCCGCCAGGAACAGCCCGGGAAGGGCGCTGACGACCGAGGCCCGCCGCGGCCAGCTGGAGAATCCCTGCCAGCGGATGCCGGCGGAGACGTCGGGGCGGGCAACGGAGAAGTCGGCGAGGGTGCGGCCGGAACCGGTCGAGTCGGCGTGCCGGGTCTCGAGGGTCGGTGCACCTCCGACCTGATGTCGACAGATTGCAATGGTCCGTCCGCGCTCCGATACCGCTTCCGGCTCGGGCAGCGCCGTCAGCTCCGGCCGCAGTGCCGCTGCCGCCCTGGTGAGCATGGTGCGCTCGTCCCGGAACGGCCTCGATCCGCGCAAATCGGCGAGCCATTCGCGATAGAGCCGCCAGGGATCGGCGCAGACCACTACGGCATCGGCAGCCAGCGCCTCATCGGCAGGGGCGCCGGTGGGGTGATCGGCCGGCGTGAGGTGGACGGCTCGGACGCCACGCCGATCGGTCTCGATCGCTGCAACTTCCGTGCGCAGCCGGACGTCGACCCGGCGCAGGGCCAATCGTTGGATCAGCAGCCCGACCAGTACGGCCAAGGACACCGGCACCTGGTCGCCGTCAGCGGATCCGTTCGGAGCGAGCATCCAGCGACCGAAGGTTTGATCCACGTACAGCGAGACCGCGCAGAAGGCCGGGGTCTGTTCAGGCGACGACCCCTCGACATAACCGAGGTCGGCCACGATCGTGCGGAGGCGGTGCTCCGGGAGTGCCGTAGCCAGGTCGGCCAGTGATCGGTCCGACCACAACGCGGAGCGGGTCCGACGATCGAGGGCGGCCGGGTCGCGTAGCTCCGTCTCCAGACCCAGGAAGCGGAGCTGCTGCCAGACGCCGGCCAGTGCGTCGACGAGGTCACGCCAGGCGACGGCCGCGCGCTCACCGTACAACCGGGCGATGGCCTCGTGCTGGTCGCCCCGACCGGTGGGTAGATCGAGGACGCTGCCGTCGGCGAAGGTATGCCGGGTGGCCGGAGCGGCAACCAGCTCGAGACCGGCACGACGGCATTCCTCCTCCAGCGGCCGACCGGATTTGCGGAACAGATCTCGCCACGGTGCGGGAAAGGAAAGCACATTCGGTGCCAGATCGCCGGCCCAGTCGCCGCCGAGGTGATCACTCTGCTCGATCAGCGTGACGTGATGCCCGGCCTTCGCGAGCCGGGCAGCCGCGGCGAGCCCGGCCAGGTCGCCACCGATCACCACCACACGACGCGACGGACCCGGCACGGCCGCGAGCCTAATCGGAGCTGTCGGTGAACAGCTGATCAGCGGCGGGCAGATCGGGGGGCGGGTGCTCTTGACGTTTTGTCGGAGGTGCGGTGTAGATTGGTTCTTGTTCGAACGGGTGTTCGATAACGGGATAAGCGGTGCCTGGGGAAGAACCGCCGAGGCCCATTGAAGGACGCCCGGTGTGCGCAGGTTTCGCGGTCTGCGCTCTGGCTACGCCCTGGTGCGGGCGGACTCGACCCTGCCCGCACCGGGCCGCCAACCCGGTCCTGCTTCCCGGCCGGTCGAGCCACTATCCGACAGCGCACGATCCGACAGCAGCACGACCCGACAGCAGCACGACCCGACAGCAGCACGATCCGACAGCAGCACGACGGAGCCCGAGCGTAAGCCTCCGAGGAGGGAGCACCGTGAGCACAGCACCAATATCAAAGACGTCGGCCGGTTCGCCTGCGGGATCCGGCGAGGACCGGCTGAGGGCGGATCTCCATCGGGCTCGGGCGGCGCTGGTCGAGGCCGAGTTGTCTGACCACGCTCCGGATCGCTATGTCGGCGCGCACGTGGCTGCCCTCCGTGTCGCGGCGATCGTGTTGTCGGTCCGGGCGCAGTCTCGACGGCTCGGCCCGCGGGACGCCTGGGTGGTGTTGTCCGAGGTCGCGCCCGAACTCGCTGAGTGGGCAGCATTCTTCGCAGCGACTCAGCCGAAACGGGAGGCGATCGACCGTGGCGCTCGGTACGCCGTCACCACCCGCGAAGCCGACGATCTCCTCCGCGACGCCTCGTCCTTCTTGTCCCTGGTGGAGAACAATCTCAACGCAGCTCGACGACGTCACGAATCAGCCCGCTCGGGCCGGGCCACGGCCTGACCGGCGGCTTTCACTATGGATCGGATAGCGCAGGGGCGCCCGACGGCACCGGCGCACGTGCGTGTCGGGGCACTAAGCTGCGAGCCAGATCTGTGGCCGTTCACGGAGCAGCACGCACTGTTATCCGGATCTGCACCTATGGAGGGGAAGGAAGCCGATGAGTCAGGCGCGCCGCCATCGCTCGGTGGCCGACGCCTTCTTACTCGAGCTGTTGACCCGCCAGTTGGACGACTGGCAGCGGCGCTCCGGGCGGAGCGAAGTCCATGTCGTCGATCTCGGCGGGGGCACCGGCACGTTCGCTTCGAGGCTGGCCGACCTGGGTTATGCCATCACGGTGATCGACCCGAGTCCGGATGCACTCGCCTCGTTGCAGCGCCGGACCGACGATCGGTTGCGCAGCACCTCGGCGAATTCGCCCCGCATCCGGGGGGTCCAGGGCGACGCGAGCGAACTGGTCGAGCTGCTCGGGCCGAACGCGGCCGACGTTGTCGTATGCCACCGGGTGCTGGAGGTCGTGGACGATCCGGCAGAGGCACTGCGAGGGATGGCGGAGGTGTTGCGCCCGGGCGGTGTGCTCAGTCTGGTCATCGCCCAGCGACGGTCCGTGGTGCTCAGCCAGGCCATGTCGGGGCAGGTGGAACTGGCGCGGCGCACCTGGAACGACCCGTCCCGCTTCGACCTGGACCGAGTCGGCGAGCTGGTCGTGGCGGCGGGCTTCCGGGTGCTGGCGACCGACGGGGTCGGGTCGGTCGCGGGCTATCTCGCCGAGTCCCTGATGGAATCCGAAGCCGGTCTGTATTCGGAACTGCTGGCCCTGGAGCGCGAGGTCAGCGGCGATCCCGCCTTCCGGGCGTTGGCCCCGTTGGCGCACCTATTCGCCGAACTGCCGGCCTGAGCGACCGCGACCGCCTCGACAACCTGAGCGACCGCGACCGCCTCGACAACCTGAGCGACCGCGACCGCCTCGACAACCTGAGCGACCGGGACCGCCTCGACAACCTGAGCGACCCGATCGATCGGTGGCTCTGAGCATGGCGCGGGTCATCATGCACGTCGACATGGACGCGTTCTACGCCTCGGTCGAGCTGCGGCGACGGCCGGACCTGCGTGACGCGGCGGTGATGGTCGGCGGTCAGACCCGGGGCGTGGTGTTGTCGGCCACCTATCCGGCCCGGCGACTGGGTGTACGTTCCGGGATGCCGATGAGCCGGGCCCGGCAACTCGCGCCGAACGCGGTCGTGATCCCGCCCGACTTCGAGGCGTATACGGCGGTCTCGCGAGCCGTCTTCCGAATCTTCGACACGGTCACCGAGGCGGTCGAAGGAGGATCCATCGATGAGGCCTACCTCGACATCACCGGCGCGGTCCGGCGGCTCGGGCCGCCGGCCGCCATCGGGGAGCAGTTGCGCGCGACCGTCGCCGACGAACAACAGATCAACTGCTCGGTCGGGATCGGGCCGACCAAGTTCGTGGCCAAGGTCGCGTCCCGGGCGGCAAAGCCGGACGGCCTGCGCGAGGTCGCCCCCGACGAGGTGGTGGCCTTCCTTCACCCCCAGCCGGTCGAGGCCATGTGGGGGATCGGCCCGGCGACCACGGAGAAGTTGCACCGGATGGGCCTGTTCACGGTCCGCGATCTGGCCGAATCGCCGTCGGGTGCGCTACGACGAATGTTCGGGCCCCATCAGGGAGCTTGGCTCAGCAATCTGGCGTGGGGCCGCGACGGTCGGGTGGTGGTGCCGGCACCCAGGGAGCGCAGTGTCGGCTCGCAGGAAACACTCGGTGCCGACACGGACGATCCGGGGGCGGTCGAACGGGAGTTGTTGCGAATGGCGGCCCGGACGGCTCGACGGTTGCGGGCGACCGGACTGTTGGGCCGGACGGTCACGCTCGGGGTGCGATTCGCCGACTTCCGTACCCTCACCCGGTCGGCCACGCTACGGACGCCGACCGACGTGACCAGCGAAATCCATGGCGAGGCGGTTCGGCTGTATCGTGCGCTGCGGATCCCGCAGGCCCGGGTGCGACGGGTCGGCGTCCGCGTGGAGAACGTGATCGAGGCCGATCGAGCACACCGGCAGCCGTTCCTGACCGACCGCGAGTTCGGCTGGCGAGAAGCCGAGCAGGCGATGGACGCCGCCGTCACCCGGTTCGGTCCCGGTGCGGTGCAGCGCGCAGCGCTCACCCGAAGCGGACGGCGGCTGAGTCCATTCGCCGGACCCGATAGCGCAACGGTGAGCTGATCGAGGGCCAGACCGAGCGAGCGAGCATGCTCCGATCGCGGGCCGGAATCCGTCGGCGATCTGTCGGCGACCGCTCGGCAATCCGTTTGAAAATCCGTCTGAAATCCGTCCGGCGCTCCGTCGGAGAATCTGTCGGAGAACGGTTTGCGGCGCCCGAACGAACGGGTGACAGACGAATGAAATGGGCTGTTCGTGTACCCGACCAGGGTTGATCAGGGGTGCCACCGATCTGTGACCATTTGTTTTTCGCCCCGGGTTTTCCTGGCCCCTCAGTACGCCTAGAATAAAGGCGACCACCAACCAGTGTGGTCCTGTGGGAAACCCGGGAATCCGACGAGCGCGGGAGGTGGCCAGTGGCCCTCTCAGAAGAAGAAGAGCGACTGCTCGACCAGATGGAAGCGGCGCTCGCGGCTGAAGACCCCAAACTGGTGCACACTCTCAGCGGCAAGGGCACCCGGCGGGTACACCGTCGACGAGCCGCCGTGGCCGGGGTCGGTTTCTTCGTCGGGCTCGGACTCCTGGTCGGTGGCATGTCAATCGGGATGGCCAGCCGACCGGCGATCGGTATCGCGGTCAGCGTGGTCGGTTTCGTGATCATGGTCGTGGCCGCGGTGATCGCCATCTATGCCTGGCAGCACGTCGCCGGCGCCCAAGATCAGTCCGGCCGGTCGACCGATCGGCTGAAGACCCAACCGTCCTCGGCCGGTGGCGGAGCGAACAATCAAGGGTTCATGGACAAGATGGAAGAGCGTTGGCGTAAGCGCCGGGACGAATCCGGCAGCTGACCACCGAACTTCTGCCACGCCTCGGACGCCTCGCGTCCGGGGCGTGTGTCGTATCTCGAGTCTTTGTGCAGGCGATCTACACCCCGTCGAGCTATCCGTCGGTGATCGGATGAGATGGACCGGGCGGGACCGATCGAGTGATCCATCGACTGAGACCGATCCGCTGAGACGGACCGAGTGAGACGGACCGATTAAACGGGCCGGCTGAGACCGACCGGGTGAGGCAGCCGAACTGGTGGTCGCCGGTGACCTGCGGGGTCGGACTGCTCGGGGCGAAACCGTCCGGTCAGTGCACCTTCCGGCGAAACACCGACCGGGGGATGAGCGTGGCCCGCAGCCGGCGGTGCCAGGACAGCGGCTCAGCCAGACCGCGACGGATGTCTCCGGTGATCGCCGACAGCTCGGCGGTGGGCTCGGTTTCGGCGAAGGCAGCGGCGTAGCGCGACCGCTCCACCAGTACCGCCAGCTGACCCATGGCGGCGGACTCGTCGGGGTCCAGGCCGGTAGCGACTTCGGAGCCGATGGTTCGTGGTGAACCTGTCGGCCATCGCCCGCCGAGGTCGATGACGGTGTCTCGCACCTCCGACCACGCTGATTCGACCTGGTCGACGGCCGGCTGGTCGGAATCGAAGCGGGCACTGCGCCGCCGGAACCGGATCGAGGCCGGCGCGGCGAGGATCAGCAGCAGCACCAGGGCACCCGCGCCGATCAGGCCGTTCCGGAGCAGATGGCCGGACGAGGTGGCGTCAGCCTGATTCTGTGCCTGGTCGCCCTGATTCTGGTTCGGGTTCCGGGGAGCGACGCTCGGCGCGCTGGATTCCGCCGACGGTGCGGTCGAGGGGCTGGTCTGCTGCCGGACGTTGCCGGCCAGCGACCAGGACGGCGCCGAGCCGGTGACCGTACTCGGGGTCGGCTCGTACCGGACCCAGCCGTAGCCGGAAAAGTAGAGTTCCGGCCAGGCGTGCATGTCCCGGACCGACACCGTCCAGCTAGTTCCGTCCTGCTCACCGGGCAGGAAACCGACCGCCACCCGGCTGGGGATCCCCTCGATCCGGGCCATCAGGGCCATCGTCGCGGCGAACTGCTCGCAATAACCCTTCTTGTCCACGAACAAGAAGTTGGTCAACGCCCGATACCCGCTGCCCGGCCGCGGATCGGTGCTGTAGGTGAAGTTGTCCGGACTTCTCAGGTACTCCTGGATCGCCGAGGCCCTGCCCGCCGGAGTGCTCGCCTTGGCGGTGATCCGCTTGGTCAGCTCGGTGATCGATGCCGGCAGATCCTTCGGGACCGCGGTGGTGACGGCCGAGTCGACCGGCGTACCGACGCTCGAGTCGGCGAGTTCGGTGGCCGTCGGGGTGACGTCCTGACTCTGCACGGTGTAGGTGAGATTTCTGGTGGCCTGAGAACGCTTGCGTGAGCTGTCGTCGGTGGAGATCACCACCAACGAGTTCGGGTCGATGGCCCAGTTGCCGGCTGCATCGAAATGACGCGGCGCGTAGGGCATCGGCAGATACTCAGAATCGAAACCGCTGATCGAGATCGAGGTGCTGCGGTCGGCACCGGAGGCATCGGCCAGACCGGGGACGGCCGGCATGTCCGAGCCGGTCTGAATCGGAGTCTCGGTGTTGGTCCAACCGGCCGAGCTGAAGGCCGGTAGCGAGGCGAGCCTCAGATATTGAGGTTGGTTCTTCGTCGTCCGGTAGGTCAGCACCGGACGGTTTGTCGGTTCGGTCAGATTCCGTTTCAGGTCAAGGGTCGGGTCGGCCAGCTGGATCGGCCCGTTGCCGCCGGGCCCGTTGCCGAAACCGAACCCGACGCCGCTGAGGTCGATGGTCGGCAGCAGGACACCGAAGATCAGGGTCAGCACCACCGCCGGCACACCGATGTAGCTCGCCGCCCGCCACACCACCGGATCGGCGGAGCCGTAAGTGTCGGCGGAGTCGCGGCTCAACCCCCGGGTCCAGCGGGAGTTGGCGTTCAGCCCCCCGGCCACCAGGATCGCGAGGTAGCCGACCGCGATCAGCAACAGCGGCCAGACGCCCGTGTCGACGTCTAATCCGAGCGCCGGGATCAGGAAGACGGTCGCGGTCGGCGCGATGCCGAAAGCGGGCCGGCGCAACCCGAGGACGAGGACGTCGGCGATGATCGCGATCAGTCCGAGCGCACTGATCAGCAACCATCGGACGGCGCCGTCCGCCGACATCGGCGCCGATTCGTTCTGCATGTGACCGACCGCCTGGGTGTAGAGGTCGATTAGGTGGCCGGGCAGGCCGGCGGACTCGTCGGTCACGACCGTACTCACCGTCCCGGCGGCAGCGACCAGGACGACGGCGATCCACAGCACCAGTTGAGCCACGAACACGACCATCGAGCGCGCGCCGATCCGGCGCAGCAGCACGCTGATCGCGCCGATCACGGCGATCAGCAGCCAGCTGGGTAGCAGATAGCTGTGGTCCTGGGTCAGCGGCGTTAAGGTGCCGGCGGCCAAGGCGACGGCGATCACCACAGCTATCGCGGTCCGGTCGGTGTCGCGCATCCCGCGCTGGGCGCCGATCCTCGTCCGCAGCCTGCCCTGCTGATCATCCAGGTGACCGCTCGCCTGGCTGTTCAGCCGGCTACTCATACCGGTGCTCCGACCTGATCGAGGGCAGACCAGGCCTCGGCGACTCCGGTGCCGTGCTCGACCCGCACCACCCGCCAGCCGTCCCCGGCCAGCAGCCGGGCCGTCGCGTCCAGCTGCGTGCTGCCACCGGTCCTGAGCCCGACCGGTACGACCGGTACGCCCGACCCGGGGCCGCGCGGCTGGTCCCGGAAGCTGTCCACATCGAGCAGGATGGCCATTCCCTGCGCCCGGTTACGCCGCAGCCGGAGCATCGCCTGGGCGTCCTCCACGCTGAGCCGACCGCAGATCGCCATTACCAGTTGTCCGTTCTTGTCGGTCGAGGCGGCGTTGATGCCGTACTGCAGGCTGTGGTTGACCCGAGGTTTCAGATCGGTCAGCCGGTTGATCACCGCCTCGCGAGCGTAGGACGGGTGTTGTCCGGCGCCCGGGTTCACCTTCAGCGAACCGTTCGCTTCATAGATCTCGATGCCGTAGCCGTCGGAGAGGAAGTGCAGCCCGATCGAGGCAGCCGCAGAGACCGCCCATTCCAGCGAGGAATAGATGCCGGCGCCGGCGTGGGCGGTCGCCCGGGAGTCCAGCAGGATGGTGGCGCTCGGATCCCAGGCCTGTTCCTCCCGGCGGACCATCAGTTCGCCGCGCCGCGCCGTCGAGCGCCAGTGCACCCGGCGGACATCGTCGCCCTGCTGATACTCCCGGACCAGGACATCGTCCTGCCCGACGACCCCGATCCGGTGCGGACGGGCGTCACCGGTACTGCCGGCCCCGCCGGCCCCGCGCAGCGCTCCGAGAGAAACGATCTGGGGAGTGACCAGGACCTCCGAGGTGGCCACGAACTGCCGGTCGAGCTGGACGAGACCGAACGGGTCGGCCGTCCGCACGGTCAGCGGGCCGGTCCGGAACCGCCCGCGGACGCGTCCCAGGAGCGGGTATTCGACCTCGCGGCTCCATGCCTGGCCGGGCTTGTCGACACAAAACCGTGGCGCGGTGCCGAGCTCGGCGGGTACCCGGTCCTCCATCAGCACCAGGCCGACGGGCAGCCGACCTTCCTGGCCGAGCACGATCCGTCCGTGCATCGGTGAACCGAGCGGCACCTGCGCCGGCTCGACGGAGCGTTCGCAGGAGAGCCGCAGCCGCGACGTGGCGACCAGCACGGTGGCCACCACCGGGAGGGCCAGCAGCAGCAGACCGAGCCGCAGGACGTCGCGTTGGCCGGCGAACAGCGACACGACGACCACGGCGAGACCGACGATGGCCAGGATCCGGCCGCGCACGGTGAGCAGACCCCAGACCTTGCCCATATCAGCCCACTCTCGTCAGCATCGTCGTTGCCGGCATCGCCACCGTCCGCCCTGCCCCGTGGGTCCTGATCCGGCTCAGCGTCGGTCCGGCAGCGGCACGGCCCGGGTCGCTGCCGCGATGATGTCCGCGGCGGTGCGTCGGGCGAGTTGCGCGTCGGCGGACGGGATCACCCGGTGAGCGAGCACCTGGACCGCGAGCCCGGCGACGTCGTCCGGGCTGACGTAGTCGCGCCCGGTCAGCGCCGCGCTGGCCCGGCTGATCCGCAGCAGCTGCAGGGTGGCCCGCGGCGAGGCGCCGAGCCGCAGGTCTTTGGTCTTACGGGTGGCGTTGACCACCTGGACCAGATACTGCTTCACCGCCGGGCTGACGTAGACCGTCTTCACCACCTCGATCAACGCCTGCACCGTGCCACCGTCGGTGACCGGTTCCAGCCGCGACAGCGGATCGGTGCTGCCGTGGGAGTCGAGCATGTCCAACTCGGCACTCGGCGTCGGATAGCCCATCTCGATCCGGGCCATGAACCGGTCCCGCTGCGCCTCGGGCAGTGGGTAGGTGCCCTCCATCTCGATCGGGTTCTGGGTGGCCACCACCATGAACGGCGGACTCAGCCGGTAGGTCGTGCCGTCGACGCTGACCTGGCGTTCCTCCATCGACTCCAGCAGGGCGGACTGGGTCTTCGGCGACGCCCGGTTGATCTCGTCGCCGACCACGATGTTGGCGAACACGCCGCCCGGCTTGAATTCGAACTCACGGGTCTCGGCGTTGAAGATGGAGACGCCGGTGATGTCGGACGGCAGCAGATCCGGGGTGAACTGGATCCGCCGTACGGCGCAGTCGATGGACCGGCCGAGGGCCTTGGCGAGCATCGTCTTGCCGACCCCGGGGACGTCCTCGACCAGCAGGTGCCCTTCGGCGAGCAGCACCGACAGGGCCAGGTCGATCGACTCTCGCTTGCCCTCGATCACCCGCTCGATGGCCTCCCGGACCAGCCCGGCGACCCGGGTGACGTCGTCCAGCGAATGGGTCGCCGGCGGCGCCTCGGTCTCGGCGTTGGCGTGGTAACTCAGCGTCACGGTCCCCCCAAGACGAGACCGGCGACCCGATGTCGACGGGTTCTCGGTGTCGTCAGCTCAGCGGTCGGGTCGATGCGGGATCGACGGATCGGATCAAACACGGATATACACAGCGGCGCGGACGGCGCAGACGGCGCGGACGGCGCGAACGAGGCCGAGCGACCATCCGCGGACCCATGGTATGTGGCGGTTCGGCAATCCGGGCCGGCTCCGCGGAACCGGTGGACCAACCGAGGCGCCGCGTCCGATCCGCCTCGCCTGCGTAGGCCGAGGTGCAGCTGCGGCGCTAGGTCCGAAAAGGCCGTCGAAGTAGTGCTCAGTGGAGCGATATGGAGTATGGTGGAGCACAGTGGAGTGATCCTGACCGATCGTGGAGCGCAGAGGTGGTGGGTTCATGTTTCTTGGAACCCACACTCCGAAGATCGACGAGAAGGGACGGTTCTTTCTGCCGGCGAAGTTTCGTGAGGAGCTCGCCGATGGACTGGTCATCACCCGGGCACAGGATCGATGCCTGGCGATCTATCCGGAGGCGACGTTCGTCGAGATGACCAAGTCGATGAGTAGTGCGCCGACCAGCGTCAAGCAGGTCCGGGACTTCCAGCGGATGCTGGCCGCCGGAGCCTCGGACGAGAAGCCGGACAAGCAGGGTCGCATCACCATTCCGCCGCAGTTGCGGACCTATGCGGGCCTGACCGGTGAGTGCGTCGTGGTCGGAGCCATCACTCGGGTCGAGGTCTGGGACCGCGCCGCGTGGGAGGAGTACTCCGCGGAGCAGGAATCGGCTTTCGCCGAGATGAACGAAGAGGTCTTCCCGGGCCTCTGACCGTGGGGGCGGTCAGCAGGATCGGGACTGGCAGCACCGTGCAGGACTGGCGGTCGCCGGACGAGCGCGGCTCGTGTCCTGGGGCTTCAGCCCAGAGGTCCGACCCCCTGGTGCACCTTCCCCGGTGCCAGGTGGTCTTCCCACGGATCTCGGGCTGAAACCGCAGGGCACGAGCCGTGCCGGCATCGGGCCGGGATCGAGCCGGGATCGAGCCGGGATCGGGGGATGGCCCGGCAGAGCAGGCACAGGCAGGCTGCCTCGGCAGCAGAGCAACCGAGACGCGTTGGGGTCGAGAATGTCGCAATCGGACGTGGGTCTCCCCGGGCCTCACCCGGACGCCGACCGAGGTGGCCGGTGACCGAGCGACGACCGCACGTCCCGGTGATGCTGGACGACATCGTGGCGCTGCTCGCGCCGGCCCTTTCCGATGAGACCGGGTCCGGCTCCGGATCCGACCGGACGTCTATGTCGGCGGGCTCGCCCCGTCCGGTGCTGGTCGATTGCACTCTCGGTCTCGGCGGTCACGCCGAGGCCCTGTTGCACGCCTGCCCGAAGGCCCGGTTGGTGGGCATCGATCGCGACCCGCAGGCCCTGGCCTATTCCGCCGAGCGACTGGCCCCGTTCGGCGACCGGGTCCGGCTGGTCGAGGCCGTCTACGACGAACTCGCCGACGTACTGGCCGATCTCGGTCTGAGCCGGGTGCAAGGCGTCTTGCTCGACCTCGGCCTGTCGTCGCTCCAGATCGACCGGACCGAGCGAGGATTCGCCTATGCCACCGATGCGCCGCTCGACATGCGGATGGACGGGCACCAGCCGTTGACCGCAGCCGACGTGGTAAACAGCTACGACTCCGTCGCCCTGGCCCGCATCCTGCGGAACTACGGCGAGGAGAGGTTCGCCGATCGGATCGCCCGGCGCATCGTCGCCGAACGCGAGCGTAACCCGTTCACCACCTCGGCCCGATTGGTCGACACCATTGCCGCCGCCATCCCCGCCGCCGCACGGCACACGGGCGGACACCCGGCCAAGCGGACGTTCCAGGCGTTGCGGATCGAGGTCAACGCCGAGCTCGATGCCCTCCGACGGGCGCTGCCGGACGCCGTCGCGGCGTTGGCGGTCGGCGGTCGGATCGCCGTTCTGGCCTATCACTCGCTGGAGGACCGGCTGGTGAAGCAGGTGCTCCGAGCCGGTTCCACCGACCGGGCACCGCGGGACATGCCGGTCGTCCCGCCGGGCTACGGACCCGAGCTGCGACTGCTCACCCGGGGCGCCGATCGCCCGGATGCCGACGAGGCCGCCGCCAACCCGCGCGCCCGCTCGGCCCGGCTGCGGGCCGCCGAGCGGATCGAGGAGGCCGCCTGATGCTTAGCACCCGGCCCGACGAGGTTCAGCACGACGAGATTCAGCACGACGAGATTCAGCACGATGAGTTTCAGCACCAGCCGCACGAGGAGATGAGACTGCGATGAGCGCGCTATGGGCCGACAGCCCGGCCATCGAGCGCGGGGGCGACCCCGGTCAGGAACAACGGCCGACCCGGTTCCTGCTGAGGCCGGTGAGCCTGCCCCGGCAGCGGATGGCCCGGACTCCGTTCGTGCTGGTCCTGATCGCCGTGTTCGGTCTCGGGATGGCCGGTCTGCTGATGCTCAACACGACCCTGCAGAGTCAAGCCTTCGAGTCGCAGCGACTGAATCTGCAGGCCACTCAGCTCACCTACAGCCAGGCGGCCCTGGGTCGCCAGGTCGATCAGCTGCAGGCACCCCAGCAACTGGCGCTGCGAGCCTCCCAGCTCGGGATGCGGGCCAATCCGTACCCCGGATACGTCCGGACCGCCGACGGCAAGATCACCGGCTATCCGACAGCGGTCAAGGGCAACGAGGCGCCGACCCAGGTCGTCAAGACCTCCGCGCAGCGGGAGGCCGAGGCGATCGCGGCCAAGCAGGCCGCCGAAGCCAAGGCCGCCGCCGCCCTGGCCGCACAACGGGCCGCGGCTCAGGAAGCCGCGGCGCAGGCCAGTGCGAGTGCGTCGGCCGGTGCGAGTGCGTCGGCCGGTGCGAGTGCGTCGGCCGGTGCGAAGCCGGACGCGACCAAGCCCACGAGCAGCCCGAGCGCCGGCAGTGCCACGCCCTCGAACAAGACCTCGACTAAGAGTTGGAACAAGACCGCGGTCAAAACCACGAAGAAGCAGAGCGGACGGAACTGATTCGATGGCAGTCGAGCGTCGCCCCACCCCCCGGCGGAACCCGACCGGAACGAACCGGCGGACCATCCCGAACGGCCGTTCCAGCACCCGCCCCGAGCGCCGAGCCACGGCCCAACCTCCGGCCGAGCACCCGGCGGCCCGAACCGGACACCCGGCGGCCCGACACCCGGCGGCCCGACACCCGGCGGCCCGGCGAAGGCCGCCCGCGACGACGGGGCCCACCCCGAAGGCCGAAGCGGCCCGGAATCATCGCCGCAGCGGTCGTCCTCGCGTCCTGCGGGTTCCGCTCGGAGCAGGCAGCCGCCGGCTACGGGTCGGACTGATTGCGATGGCCATCGCCATCTCGCTGTGCGCAGGCCGGCTACTGCAGCTCCAAGGCTTCGACTCCTCGGCCTATGCGGCCATCTCGGCCAGTCAGCTGACCCGGACCCTGGCCCTGTTGCCCGCCCGCGGGCAGATCACCGACCGCAACGGCGTCGTCCTCGCCTCCACCGAGCCGGCCGTCAACATCACCGCCGACCCCACCCTGACCGGGCCGAACGCAGCCAAGATCGCCGCCGTCATCGACCGGTACACCGGCCAGAACCCGGCCGTCACCATCGCGGCGTTGACCAAGCCGAACACCCGTTTTTCCTACCTGGCCAAAAAGGTTCCGGCGGCCACCTACCTGCAGATTGCCGACGACCTGGAGCAGGCCGACCTCTACGGGGTGTTCCGGGAAAGCAACCCGATTCGGACCTATCCGGCCGGTCAGGTCGCCGCCGGAGTGATCGGTTTCGTCGGCGCGAGTAATCAGGGGCTGGCCGGTCTGGAGTACGCCCGAAACACCCAACTGGCCGGCGTCGAGGGCACCGAGTCCTATGAGAGCGCTCCGAACGGCAGCAAGATTCCGCTCGGCACCAGCGTGGTCACGCCGGCGAAGAACGGGGTCAGCTACCAGCTGTCGATCGACTCCGAACTGCAGTGGATGGCCGAGCAGCGACTGGCCGCGCAGGTCACCAAGCTCAAGGCCGACTCCGGATTCGCGATCACCATGGACGTCCGTACCGGTCAGATCCTGGCCATGGCCAACGCGCCGACCTTCGATGCGAGCGATCCGGGAGCCGCCAAGGCGGCGAACCGCGGCAACCGTGCGGTGACCGACGCCTACGAGCCGGGCAGCGTCGAGAAGGTGCTGACCTCGGCCGCGCTGATCGACTCCGGTACGGCTACTCCCGACACCCGGGTCGTGGTGCCGCCCCGGGTCGCCTCCGGCGGCGGCTTCATCAAAGACTCCGAGAATCACCCGACCGAGCACCTGCTGATGCGCGGCGTGGTCGCCAGGTCTTCCAACATCGGCACCCTGCTGCTCACCCGGCAGCTGCCGAAGGCGACGCTGAATCAAGTACCTGACGAGTTTCGGTCTCGGCCACAAGACCGGCATCGAGGTGCCGGGGGAGTCCTCGGGGTTGTTGCCGGAGGCGACCATGAAGGACTACACCCGCGACCAGATCGCCTTCGGCCAAGGACTGGCGGTCACCGGCGTCCAGCAGGCGGCCGCGATCTCGGCCATCATCAACGGTGGCGTCTACCACTCCCCGACGGTGGTCAAGGCGGCGACCAACAGTGACGGCACCGCCGTCGACCTCGCCCGGCCCGCGCCCCACCGGGTGATCTCGACCGGGACCTCGGCGCAGGTGCGTGGTCTAATGCAGGCCGTCGTCGAGGGGGTCAAGGGCCACACGCCGCTTGCGCTGGACCACTACGAGACCGGCGGCAAGACCGGAACGGCCCAGCGGATCGACCCCAAGTGCGGCTGCTACCGGGGTTACGTCACCTCCTACGTCGACTTCGCCCCGCTGAACGACCCGTCGATCATGACCTACGTGGTGATCACCAATCCGCGCAAGGGCGACACGGGCACTGGCACCGCAGGGCCGGTGGTGAAGGACATCATGACCTACGCGCTGCCGCGGTACGGCGTCCAGCCGGATCAGAAGAGCAAGGAAGAAGCGAACGCACGGTTCCATCTGCCGCTCACCTGGTGAACCGGTCCCGAGACAAGACTCGAGACAGGGCCAGAGACGAGCGAGGATGGAGCTGCGGTGTCGGTGAGACAGCGGACGTCGACCCCGACCGGCCCCGGACCGGTCGGGTCGGAGCCGGTAGTCCCGGGTCCGGTCGGTAACGTCACGGGTGTGGGTGGCGGTGAGCAGGTCGGCGCGCTGCGGCCCCGGCAGCCGAGCCCCGTGTCGCTCAGCTCCCTCCTCGACGGACTGTCCGCCGCGGTCATCCATGGAGGGAAAGTCCTGCTGACCGGCGTGGCCTCGGACTCCCGCCTGGTCGGACCGGGCGACCTTTACCTCGCGCTACCGGGAGCTCACGAGCACGGTGCCGCCTTCGCGTCGGCGGCGTTGGCCGCCGGCGCGGCCGCCGTCCTCACCGACCGATCGGGTGCCCAGCGGCTGGCCGGGGCCGGGCTCGACGACCGGGTGCCGGTGGTGTCTGTCGCGGACCCGCGGGCCTTGATGGCCGAGATCGCGGCACGGCTGTACCGGCACCCGGCGCAGGCGATGCGGATGTTCGGCATCACCGGGACGAATGGCAAGACCACCACCAGTTATCTGCTCGACGCCGCGCTCCGCGCCGCCGGTGGCCACGCCGGCCTGATCGGCACACTGGGTTTCGCCTTCGACGGCCAGCCGATGCTCGGCGCCCGGACCACCGTGACCACTCCGGAGGCACCCGAACTGCAGGGACTGCTCGCCGTGATGGCCGAACGCGGCAGCGATGCGGTCACGATGGAGGTCTCCTCCCATGCGCTGGCCGTCGGCCGGGTCGACGCGATCAGGTTCGACGTCGCCGGGTTCACCAATTTGGGCCGTGACCACCTCGACTTCCACGGCAGCGAGGAGGCCTACTTCGCGGCCAAGGCCAGCCTGTTCACCGCCGCCCGAACCCGGCACGCGGTGATCAACGTGGACGATCCGCGCGGCCCGGAACTGGTGAACCAGGCCCGCCGGGAGGGAATCGGCGTCAGTACGACCAGTCTGGACGGCGCCGGCTCGGCCGACTTCGCCGCCCTGTCGATCCAGGCGTCGGGTGGTAGCTCGTCGGTCCGGGTCGGTACCCCGGAGGGAGAGCTGAGCTTCGAGCTCGGACTTCCGGGCCGCTACAACGTGCACAACGCGGTCACCGCGCTGGCGATGCTCGCGGCAGTGCGAACGGCGGCGCCGAGGGATTCCGGTCCGGCCCTCGACCTCGACCTGAGAGTTGCGGTCGGAGGTTTCGCGGCGCTGGCGGTGCCCGGCCGGATGCAGCGGGTCCCGCTCGGTACCGGCGGCCCGCAGGTCTACGTCGACTTTGCCCACACCCCGCAGGCCGTCGACTCGGCGTTGGCCGCGTTGGCCGAACGGTCCGGAGCCGGCCGGCTGATCTGCGTAGTCGGTTGTGGCGGCGATCGGGATCCGGTCAAGCGGGGGCCGATGGGCGCCGCGGCGGTCCGGGGCGCCGACGTGGTCGTGGTCACCGACGACAACCCGCGGACGGAGCAGCCGGAGTCGATCCGGGCCGCCGTCCTCGCCGGGGCCGCCGCGGCGATTCGGGACGAGCGTCCGGCGGTCGAGCTGATCGACGGCGGCGACCGGCGGCAGGCGCTGCGGGTCGCCCTGTCCCTGGTCGCGGAATCTGTGGATGCCGAGCAGCAGCTGATCGCCGTCCTGGGCAAGGGTCACGAGCAGGGTCAGCAGATCGGCGACCAAATCTGGCCCTTCGACGACGTCCAGGTCGTCCGCGAGCTGTGGGCCGAGCTGGCGGCCGGTTCGCCCGGCCCTCCGGTCGGAGCTACGACATGATCGCCACCACCCTGGCCGAACTGGCCGAACTCCTGGACACCCCGCTGACCGGTGACGGCGATCCGCGGGCCGAGGTCACTGCCGTGGTCGTCGATTCTCGGCTGGTCGAGCCGGGCTGCCTGTTCGTCGCCCTGCCCGGCGAGCGGGTGGACGGGCACGACTACGTCGAGCAGGCATGGCGGGACGGAGCGGTCGCCGCCGTCACCGCGCGTCCGGTCAGCGGCCGTCTCGGTGGTGACGGCGAACCGGGAACCGGCTGCTGCCTGGTGGTTGCCGATCCGCTGGCCGCCCTCGGCCGGATCGGCCGGCTGGTGGTGGACAAGGGCAAGCGGTTCGGGTTGCGGGTGGTGGGCATCACCGGATCCCAGGGCAAGACCTCGACCAAGGATCTGCTGGCCCAGATCCTCGCCACGGCCGGCGAGACCGTCGCCCCGCAGGGTTCGTTCAACAACGAGATCGGGGTGCCGTTGACGGCGTCCCGGATCCGGCCGAGCACCCGGTTCCTGATCTCGGAGATGGGCGCCCGAGGACGCGGTCACATCGCCTATCTGTGCGGGTTGACTCCACCCGGCGTGGGGGCGGTGCTCAACGTCGGCTCGGCCCACCTCGGCATGTTCGGCAGCCGGCAGGCGATCGCTCAGGCCAAGGGCGAATTGGTCGAGTCGTTGCCGCCGGACGGGGTCGCCGTACTCAACCTCACCGACCCGTTGGTTGCTACGATGGCCGAGCGCACCGCGGCCCGACGGTTCGGTTTCTGCGTGCCGGGGGCTGATCAGATAGCTCATGCCGAGGTCGAGGTGGTCGCCGACGACCCCCGCCCCGACGCGGCCGGTCGCTGGGGCTTCTCGCTGCGGTTCCGTGGCGCTTCCGAGCCCGCCTCCGGGGGGCGCGAAGAGCCGGGCTTCGCGGTCCAGCTGCAGCTGCTCGGCCGGCACCAGATCGGCAACGCCCTGGCCGCCGCGGCCGCGGCCTACGCCCTCGGCATCGAGCCGGTGCAGATCGCGGCGGCGTTGACTTCGGCGGAGCTGCGGTCGCACTGGCGGATGGAGGTGAGTGAACGCGCCGACGGGTTACTCCTGGTCAACGACGCCTACAATGCCAATCCCGCCTCGATGGCGGCTGCCCTGGACACGCTGGCCGAGCTCGGCACGTCACGCCGCCGGAACCACCCGGCAGTGCGTACCGTTGCGGTGCTGGGCGACATGCTGGAGCTCGGCGAGAGCTCGCCGGACGAGCACTCCGAGGTCGGTCGCCGGACGGCTGAGCTCGGCATCGACCGGTTGTTGGTGGTCGGGGCGGATGCGCAATCGGTCGTCGACGGGGCGGTCACGGCCGGCTATCCGAAGGAGAAGGCGACGATGTTCAGCTCGATCAGCGAGCTCGCGGCGGCGCTGTCCGCCGAGGCGTCGCCGAGCGACGTGGTGCTGCTGAAGGCGTCCCGCTCGATCGGGCTGGAGGTGTTGGCCGACCGCATGCTCTCGACCCCCGCCGGAGAAAGCGATGCCGCTGCCGTCGACGCGGAGGACCGCCGGTGAAGTCGATCGTCATCGCCGGGGTGTTCTCGCTGCTCGTCACCCTGATCGGTACCCGGTTCGCCATCAGTTTCCTGGTCCGCAAGGGCTACGGTCAGCTGATCCGGGATGACGGACCCACCTCGCACCACACGAAACGCGGCACCCCGACGATGGGTGGTCTGGTGATCATCGCGGCCGTTCTCTTCGCCTATTTCCTGTCCCACCTGCTCACCCTGACGCTTCCGTCCGCCTCGGCCCTGCTGGTGCTGTTCCTGTTCACCGGGCTCGGCGCGGTCGGGTTCCTCGACGACTACATCAAGATCAGCAAGCAGCGTTCGCTCGGTCTGCGGAGCAAGGCCAAGATCGCCGGCCAGTCGATCGTCGCGATCGTCTTCGGCCTGCTCTCGCTGCAGTTCCCGGACGCCCGCGGCATCACGCCGGCCTCGCAGTTCATCTCCTTCCTCCGCGACGTCCCGTGGCTGAAGCTGCCGCTGTTGCTGGCCGTCGTCTGGGTGCTGGTGCTGATCGCCGCCGCCTCCAACGGGGTGAACCTGACCGACGGCCTGGACGGCCTGGCCGGCGGAGCCTGCGTGATGATCTTCGGCGCCTACACCTTGGTCAACATCTGGCAGTACAACCAGTCGTGTGCCTATCTCAGCTCGGCCGGACCGAAGTGCTACGAGGTCCGCGACCCCTACGACCTGGCGGTCGTCGCAGTGGCGATGGCCGGTGCCTGCTTCGGATTCCTGTGGTGGAACGCCGAACCGGCCAAGATCTTTATGGGCGACACCGGCTCGCTGTCCCTGGGCGGCGGGCTGGCCGGGATGGCGATCTTCACCCGGACGGAGCTGTTGTTGTTGATCATCGGCGGTCTGCTGGTGATCGAGGTCGGTTCGGTGATCCTGCAGACGAGCTACTTCAAGCTCACCCGGCGGATCACCGGCACGCCGAAGCGCTTGTTCAAGATGACCCCGTTCCACCACCACTTCGAGTTGCTCGGCTGGGCCCAGGTCACCATCGTGATGCGGTTCTGGATCATCGCCGGCCTCTTCGTCGCCGGCGGCCTCGGCATCTTCTACGCCGAATGGGTCTCGGGGACATGACCGGGCGCGGGTCCGGTCGGGCGTCGCACACGGTTCTCCGCGTCGCACACGTTGCCCGGTGTGCGACGCGCACCGCAGGGGTGCGACGGGCTCGTAGAGGTCGCGACGGTCGCCACGGTCGACGGTTGCCACAGTTTTGGGTACGGGAAGGGAGGCCTGAGTGAGCGGCGCACGGTGGGCGACCGGGGCCAACGGGGGACCGGACTGGACGCGGGCGCACGTGGTCGTGGCGGGAACGGGGGTCGCGGGGTTCGCGGCGGCTGACGGGCTCTGCGAGTTCGGGGCGCGGGTCACCGTGCTGGAGGACAACCCCAGCGAGAGCAACATCGAGAAGGGGCAACTGCTGGAGGTACTCGGCGCCACCGTGCGGATGGGTCCGGGGTCCTCCGCCACGCTGCCGGCCGACGCCGATCTGGTGATCACCACCGGCTGGCCGCCGACCGCGCCGCTGCTGAGTCAGGCCGCCGGCGCCGGGGTGCCGATCTGGAGCGAACCCGAGCTGGCCTGGCGGCTGTCGCGGTCCCGGACCGATCGTCCGCCGGTGCCGTGGCTGGCCGTCACCGGCACCAACGGCAAGACCACGACCACCCAGATGCTGGCCGCGATGCTGACCGCGGCCGGGCTGCGGACCGCGGCGGTCGGCAACATCGGACGCCCGGTGATGGAGACCGTCCTCGACCCCGAGCCCTACGACGTCCTGGCCGTGGAGTTGTCCAGCTTCCAACTGCACTGGTCGCATTCACTGGCGCTGCACTCCGCGGTCGTGCTGAACCTGCAGCCGGACCACCTCGAGTGGTATGCCGCCGAACCCGACCCGTACGCCGGCTACGTCGCGGACAAGGCAAAGATATACGCCCAGATGACCGCCAGCTGCGTCTACAACGTCCAGGACCCGGCCACCGAGCGGCTGGTCGAGGAGGCCGAGGTCACCGAGGGAGCCCGGGCGATCGGGTTCACCCTGGGCATCCCGGGTCGCTCGATGCTCGGGGTGGTCGACGATCTGTTGGTCGACCGCGCCTTCATCGCCCAACGCAAGGACTCGGCCCTCGAGCTGGCCTCGGTCTCCGACGTCGCACCGGCCGCCCCGCACAACGTGGCCAACGCGCTCGCCGCGGCCGCCCTGGCCCGGAGTTTCGGGGTGCCGGCCACCGCCGTCCGGGATGGGCTGCGCGCGGTCCGGATCGCCGGCCACCGAATCCAGACCGTCCGGACGCTGGCCGGCGTGCAGTTCGTCGACGACTCCAAGGCCACCAACCCGCACGCTGCCGACGCCTCCCTGAGGGCGTTCGACCCGGTGGTCTGGGTCGCTGGTGGACAGGCCAAAGGGGTCAGGTTCGACGATCTGGTCGACACCCACCGGGACCGGCTGCGGGCCGCCGTGCTGCTCGGCGCCGACCGCGCTCAGATCGCCGAAGCACTCGCCCGACACGCGCCGGACGTCCCGGTGATCACCGTCGACGCACCGGAGGATAGGGCCATGGCTCAGGCTGTGGCCGCTGCTGCCTCGCTGGCTCGACCCGGTGACGCGGTTCTGCTCGCCCCGGCCTGCGCCAGTCTGGACATGTACGAAAGCTATGCCGCCCGCGGTGACGCGTTCGCCGCGGCGGTCAACGATCTGGACGAAAGATCGGTCGGGACAGGGGACGGAGCCCCGAGCTGAGCCGGACGTCACGCCCGAGCGGACGATCGGTGAGAGACGGTCGGCCGGAATGGCGAGTGACGATGAGGAGTGACGCCGCGTGACGATGACCAGCGGATACCGAACCCGCGGCCACCGGCCCGAAGACGGCACCTCCCCGCGCGGCAGCGCACCGCGCGGCAGGTCTCAGGCTCCTTCGGGCCGGTTCTCCTGGCTGCAGGCGGTTCTCGACCGTCCGCTGACCAGTTTTCACCTGGTGGTCGCCTCGGCCGGACTGCTGCTCGGGCTCGGGGTGCTGATGGTGCTCTCGGCGTCCAGCGTGTACGCCTACCAGAACACCGGCGACGCCTATTACTACGTCAAACGCCAGGTCGTCTTCATGGTCGTCGGGCTGATCGTGCTGGCGGTGGTCGCCCGGTTGAAACCGAGTTCGATCAAGGTCCTCGGCTGGGTCGGGCTCTTCGGTTCCGCGGTCTTGCTGGTCTTGACCTACACGCCGCTCGGAGTCACCGTGAACGGCAACCGGAACTGGTTGCAGTTGGGGTCGCCCTGGCTGCGACTGCAACCGTCTGAATTCGCCAAGCTCACCATGATCGTCTGGGCCGCGGATGTGCTCTCCCGCAAGCAGAAGCTGCTCGACCAGCCCAAGCACCTGCTGGTGCCGTTCCTGCCGGTGACCGGGCTGATGATCTTGCTGGTGGTCTTCCAGGGCGACGCCGGGACGGCCGTGGTGATGGCCGGGATCGTGGCCTGCATCCTGTGGATCGTCGGCGCGCCGATGCGGATCTTCGTCGGGCTCGGGGCGCTCGGTGTGGCCGGCGTGGTCGGGTTGTTCGCCACCAGCGCCAACCGAATGGTGCGGCTGTTCGCCTTCCTCAACCCGGGCACCGACACGTCGGGAGCCAACCTGCAGTCCACCGTGGCCATGCACGCCATCGCTTCCGGCGGCTGGTGGGGCGTCGGACTCGGCGCCAGCCGACAAAAGTGGGGCAGCCTGCCCGAGGCGCACACCGACTTCATCTTCGCGGTGATCGGCGAGGAACTCGGTCTGTTCGGCAGTCTGATGGTGCTGTTCCTGTTCTTGGTGCTGGGCTACGCCGGCATCCGGATCGCGCTCCGGTCCACCGACAACTTCTGCCGCTACGCCTCGGCCGGGGTCACCGCCTGGTTCACCGTGCAAGCCTTGATCAACCTCGGCGTGGTGCTCCGGCTGCTGCCGATCGCCGGGGTCCCGCTGCCGCTGATGTCCTACGGCGGGTCGGCTCTGCTGGCCAACCTGATCGCCGTCGGCGTGTTGATGAACTGTGCCCGGCGCGAGCCCGAGGCGCTGGCCCTGACCGCCTCGCACCTGAAGAAGTCCAATCCTGCGATGACCACCGTGGTGGGCAGCCGACCCGGCCGCAGACCCGCCGCACCGAAGTCGACACCGAAGTCGACGGCGAAGTCGACACCGAAGACGGCGACGGCCGGCTCGACCTCGTCTCGGTCGGCCCGTCGTCGATGACCTCGTCGTCGATGACCTCGCGGACCGGTGCCGGCCCGACCGCCAACCGGATCAGTGTGGTGCTGGCCGGCGGCGGCAGCGCCGGCCACACCTCACCTCTGATCGCCACCGCCGAGCGGCTGCGTGTCCAGGCGCCGGGAGTGGTGCTGACTGCCGTCGGCACCGCCCGCGGACTCGAGACCCAGACGGTGCCGGCCGCCGGGCTGCCGCTCGAGCTGATCCCGCCGGTTCCGATGCCGCGCCGTCCCGGGCCGGACCTGCTGCGGGTACCGGCCCGACTGCGCAGGGCGGTCGCCGAATCCGGCCAGATCCTGCGCACGGTCCGGGCCGACGTGGTCCTCGGCTTCGGCGGCTACGTCTCGACCCCGGTCTATCTGGCGGCCCGCCGGCATCGGGTGCCGATCGTCATCCATGAGCAGAACGCGCTCCCCGGCTTGGCCAACAGGCTGGCCGCACGATTCACCGACCAGGTCGCGACGTCGTTTCCCGACACCCCGCTGCCGCACGCCCGCTGTCTCGGCCTACCGCTGCGGGCGGCCATCACCGAGCTCGCCGATCCCGGGCTCGACCTGCCGGCTCTGCGCTCGGCGGCCCGGGCCGAGTGGGGCTTCGCCGACGATCAGCCACTGTTGTTGGTGACCGGCGGGTCCCAGGGCGCCCGCTCGATCAACACGGCGGTCCTCGGCGCCAAGGAGCAGCTGCTGGCTTCGGGAGTGCAGATCCTGCACGTCCTCGGCGGCAAGAACTTCACCCCTGCCGACGTGGCGATCACCGACCACCGGACCGGCGCCCGCTACCTGCCGGTGAGTTACGTGGAGACGATGGAGCGTGCCTACCTCGCCGCCGATCTGATGCTCTGCCGCTCCGGGGCCAGCACGGTGTTGGAGGCGGCGGTCGCCGGTCTGCCCACGCTGTTCGTGCCGTACCCGGTCGGGAATGGTGAGCAGGCGCGTAACGCCGTGGTCGTGGTCAAGGCCGGCGGCGGTGAACTGATTCCCGACGCCGAGTGCACCGCCGACTGGTTGGCCCAGAAGGTACCGTCGCTGATCGGCGACCCGGTCCGGCTCGCGGCGATGGCCGAAGGGGCGCGCAGCGTCCGGGTGGTCGACGCGGCCGACAAGCTGGCACGACTGACTCTTCAGGTGGCGGCGTGGGGCGGCCGCAACGGCTCGGGAAGGGGCGCGGAATGGGACTGATCGAACCGATCGACCCGGCTGACCTGCCGAGGCTGGCCGATCTCGGTCCGGTGCACTTCATCGCCATCGGCGGTTCCGGGATGAACGGGGTCGCCACCGTCTTGGCCCAGCGCGGGATCGAGGTGAGCGGCAGCGACCGACAGGATTCGGACTACCTCCGCAGCCTGGTTGCGGCCGGCGTCCGAACGCACGTCGGCCATCGGGCCGATCAGCTGGGCCGGGCGCAGACGGTGGTCGCCTCCTCGGCGATCCGGGAGGACAACCCGGAGCTGGCGGAGGCCCGGCGCCGGGGCCTGCGGGTGCTGCACCGGAGTGTGGCGCTCGCCGTCGCGATGGAGGACAAGCGGGGGATCGCGGTCGCGGGCACCCACGGGAAGACCACGACCACGGCGATGATCTCCCATCTGCTGAGCAGGCTCGGTGCTGATCCTTCCTACGTGATCGGCGGCGCGCTGCACCACCCGAAGACCGGATCGGGCAGCAAGACCGGTGGTCACCTCGGTGCGGGCCCGGATTTCGTGGTCGAGGCCGACGAGAGTGACGGCTCGTTCCTGCAGTACCCGGTGCAGGCGGCGGTGGTGACCAACGTCGACCCCGACCATCTGGTCAACTGGGGCACCGCTGAGGACTACCGGGCCGGCTTCGTCCGCTTCGTCACCAACCCGGCGCTGCAGCTGCTGGTGATCAGCGCCGATGAAGCGGGGGCCGTCGAGCTCACCGAGGAGCTCCGGACGCGAGTCGGGCGAGGGGAGTCCGGACCACGGGTGATCACTTTCGGTCAGCACCCGAAGGCCGACGTGCGGATCAGTGACGCCGAATTCGTCGGCACCGGGTCGACGTTCGTGCTGACGGCGACGGGCCGGCGGGACGAGCCGGGTCAAGAGAACAGGGGCGGTCCGGTACGGCTCTTGGTGCCCGGCGACTACAACGTGTCCAACGCTGCCGCCGCCTACACGGTGGCCCGTTGGCTCGGTCACCCCGAGGCCGAGATCCGCGCGGCCCTCGCGTCGTTTCCCGGCACCTATCGGCGGTTCCAGCTGATCGGCGAGGCCGCCGGTGTCCGGGTCTTCGACGACTACGCCCACCACCCGACCGAAGTGGCCAACACGCTCCGCGCGGCTCGGATCGGTCTGGCCGGCGGTCGGCTGGTGGCCTGCTTCCAGCCACACCTCTACACCCGCACCCGCGACTTCTCTACCGAGCTCGGAGCCGCTCTGGAGCTGGCCGACGAGGCCGTGGTGATGGACGTCTGCGGTGATCGGGAGGATCCCATCCCCGGCGTCAGCGGCGAACTGGTCCGCGACGCGGTGCCGCCCGGAACGGCCCACGTCACCTACGAGCCGACCTGGTCCGCCACGGCCGCCACGGTAGCCGGCATCGCTCGGCCGGGAGACCTGGTCGTCACGCTCGGCTGCGGTGACGTGACGAAGATCGCGCCGCTGATCGTCGAGCAGCTGAGTGCGGCCGAACCAGCACTCGATTCGCTGGCTGAGGGGGTAAGAGGATGAGCGCGACGGCAACCCGTCCGCGTCAGCGAGAGCAGGCCGGGGTGGGCGACGCCACCATCAACCTGGACCTACGGCGGAAGCGGACCCGGCGCGGCTTCGCTCTCAGAATCATCGCTCCGCTGGTGGTCCTGGTGCTGATCGCGGCCGGAATCGGGGTCGTCGGATTTTCTTCGGCGCTCGCCGCACGTTCGGTGCAGGTGCACGGGACGGCGGTGCTCGACCGAGCCCAGGTGCTCCAGGCGGCGCAGGTGCCGCTGGGGGTGCCGCTGGCCCGGATCGACACGGCTCTGGTGACGTCTCGGGTGATGAGTCTTCGTGAGGTCGAGTCGGCCGAGGTCGACCGATCCTGGCCGCACACCGTCGTGATCACGATCCGTGAACGCCGGCCGATCTTCGCCATCGCCGAGCAGGGCAGTTACCTACTGGTCGACACGCACGGTATCGCCTACCGTGCGGTCGACACCCGGCCGAGCGAGCAGGTGCTGGCCGCCGTCGCCCCGGGCAATCAGCCGTTGCTGGCCGCGGTGGCTGCGGTCGTCGCCGTGTTACCGGCCGACGTCCGATCCGAACTGAAGACTGTCCGGGCACAGACCCGCGACTCGATCACCCTGCAGTTGAGTGGTGGTCGCAGCGTGCTCTGGGGTGACGACTCCCGTCCGGAGGACAAGCTGCGGGTGCTGCGGGCTCTGCTGAACACCAAGGCGTCCTCCTACGACGTCTCGGCACCGGATCAGCCGGCGACCCGGCGCTGACCTGGCGGCTTCCGTCCCACCTGTCGGCCCATATCTGGTGGTCCCGACCGTTATCCTCAACTAGACGTTGAGGAATCGGCGTCTTTTGGTCACTCCCCTGAGGGACACGCGGTCGGCGGTGGACACCGCAATCCGGTTTCTCATAGCCTGACTCAAACGCCCGGTCTGATTCACTGTCTCTTCCCCTATGGACCTCAGGTTGAGACTTGGCGTCGTCGAGACCTACGCGTCCGCGACAGCAAATGCCGTGCCGCCAGGTCGAGGACGAACCGCTCCAACACCCCCGGAGCACCGGTGCATCACGTCCGCACAGCGCACCGACCAACGACACATGTTCAGCGACAGCATCGAGAAAGAGGCGGAACCCGTGGTCTCTGCATCACAGAATTACCTGGCGATCATCAAGGTCGTCGGAGTTGGCGGCGGCGGGGTGAACGCCGTCAACCGGATGATCGAGTCCGGCTTGCGCGGGGTCGAGTTCATCGCGGTCAACACCGACGCGCAGGCGCTGCTGATGAGTGACGCGGACGTCAAGCTCGACATCGGCCGAGACCTGACCCGCGGTCTCGGCGCCGGTGCCGACCCCGACAAGGGCCGCCAGGCCGCCGAGGACCACGCCGAAGAGATCGAGGAGGTGCTCAAGGGTGCCGACATGGTCTTCGTCACCGCCGGCGAGGGCGGCGGCACCGGGACCGGCGGGGCGCCCGTGGTGGCTCGCATCTCGCGCGCCCTCGGCGCGTTGACGATCGGCGTCGTCACCCGCCCGTTCACCTTCGAGGGTCGCCGCCGCACGGTGCAGGCCGAGGACGGGATCGCCGGCCTCCGCGAGGAGGTCGACACCCTGATCGTGATTCCCAACGACAAGCTGCTGCAGATGACCGACCACCAGGTGGCGATCCTCGACGCCTTCCGCCAGGCCGATCAAGTTCTGATGCAAGGCGTTTCCGGGATCACCGACCTGATCACCACACCGGGTCTGATCAACCTCGACTTCGCCGACGTGAAGTCGGTCATGTCGAACGCCGGCTCGGCGTTGATGGGCATCGGTTCCGCCCGCGGTGAGGACCGGGCCCGGGCCGCGGCCGAGATGGCCGTGTCCTCGCCGTTGCTGGAGGCGAGTATCGACGGCGCGCACGGAGTGCTGCTGTCCATCGCCGGCGGCTCCGACCTCGGGCTATTCGAGGTTTCCGACGCGGCCTTGCTGATCCAGCAGGCCGCCCACGAGGACGCCAACATCATCTTCGGCACGGTGATCGACGACGCCCTCGGCGACGAGGTCCGGGTGACCGTCATCGCAGCCGGCTTCGAGGGTGGCGCACCGCCTCTTCGCCAGTCGGCCGGTCGCCCCGCCGCCCGTCCGGGCGGGCAGACCCCGTCGCCGTACGGTGCGCCGGCGCAGCCTCCGGCCCGCCCTGCAGGTGCCTTCGGCTCGACTGCTCCGGCCGGCCAGGGTGGTCCGTCCCAGGCCGCTCCCTCGTCCAATCCCTCGTCGAATCTCTCGTCCAACCCGGGTCCGGGTCAGACTGATCAGCCACCGTCCCGGCCGCAGGATCAGCCCTCGGGACGGCCGCAAGCGACGCCGCAGTCACCGTCGACCTCCGGGCAGACCTGGCCGCCCCGCCAACCCGTCGCCGACGACGACGACCTGGACGTTCCGGACTTCCTGAAGTAGGGGTCGGGCAGGCCATATCTACCGCGAGTCCACCGCGAACGGACAGCTCCGTTCTCAGCTCCCGGGAGTTCCTGCGTGTCGCCCCCGGCTTCGCCTGGTCCGACGGATCCGACCGGTACTGTCGAGCCCGAACGGCATGAGTCACGGACTCAGGCCGCGTCGAATCGCCGGGCAATCGCCCAATTCGATCGCGCGGTCGGACAGGTCGGAGCTGGGCAGCTGGTGGGAGAGGCGAAACGATGGCGGAGCGATTGAAGCGGGCGGCGGCATGGCTCGGTCTGGTCACCGACGACCGCTACCCCGAGTACGCCGAGGGTGACTACTCCGAGGACAACGAGAACACCGAGAGCGTTTCGCGCGACGAGCTGATCGAGCATCAGGGCGTAGCCAGTTCCCCACCGCAGGCCGATTCCGCTTCGCACGCGGTTCAGCAGCAGCCGCGCACGGCCAGTGTGACGACTCTGGAGACGCGGCGTCCCGCGGCGTCGACGGCGCCCGCCCCGCAACCGCAGAAGGCCGACATGTCGAGGATCATCACGGTCCATCCCCGTACCTACAACGAGGCCCGGACGATCGGAGAGCACTTCCGCGACGGGGTCCCGGTCATCATGAACCTGTCGGAGATGGAGGACGCCGACGCCAAGCGTCTGGTCGACTTCGCCGCTGGCTTGATCTTTGGTCTACGTGGCACTATCGAACGTGTCACCAGCAAGGTCTTCCTGCTGTCTCCGCAGAACGTCACCGTGGCGGCCGAGGACAAAGAGCGGATCGCCGGCGGGTTCTTCAACCAGAGCTGAGTCGAGCGCGCTGTGCGGTCCGGCTACCGGTCGGGCAGGTCGGTCGAGCCGTCCGGTGGCGAACGGTTATCGCGATGCCGAATGCAACGTCGGCACCTTTCGAGAACGGGCATGAGGCCACCGGGTTATGTTCATCATTGGTCAGATCATCGACTGGGTCCTGTGGATCTTCCTGCTGGTCCTGTTTGCCCGAATGATCCTCTCCTGGGTTCCGGTACTGGTCCGTGAGTGGCAGCCGAGAGGCGCCATGCTGGTGGTCGCCGAGGCCATCTACACCGTCACCGACCCGCCGCTGCGGATGCTGCGCAAGATTCTGCCTCCGGTCCGGTTGGGCAACATGATGCTGGACCTGGCCTTCATCGGACTGGTGATCCTGGTCAGCGTGTTGATGAGGGTGAACTACTACGTCTTCTTCTGAGTCCCAGGTCTTCTCCTGACCAGGCCGACCGGCTCCCGATAGGTGTCCGACCCGGGTGATCGAATCCGGGTCGAGGCCCATCCACCGACCGGCTGTGATCGAAACGCAATCATTCGGTACGGTGAGAAGGTTCGTGCCTCGGGCGAGGCCCGCGAGACGACGTGTCGAAACCGACCATGAAGCTTTGAGGTGAACGATGTCGCTGACATTGGAAGAAGTACGGACGATCAAGTTCCGGATGGCCAAGAGATCCGGATACGAGGTTCTCGATGTCGACGAGTTCGTCGATCACATCGAGGAAGGCCTTGCCCAACTGATCGAAGAGAACGAGAACCTGAAGCGGCAGCTCTCCTCGCTGCAGACGCAGCACGAGCACGGCTCAGTTGATCGCAGCGATCAGTCGGGGTCGAACGGTGCCAGTCGTCCGACGGCGCAGACTGACGCGCCCGAGCCGGCCCCCGTCGCCCAGCCGTCGGCCGCCGAGCAGAGCAGCAGCGCCGGCCGTGAGTCGATCGTGGTCACCACCAGTCAGGAAGCCAGCACGGCGGTCGTCCGACTGGTGCAGTTGTCCACCGAACAGGCCGAGAAGCTGGTCGGGGAGGCCGAGGAGGACGCCACCCGGATCCGTGACGAAGCCAACCGTGGTGCCCACCAGGTGACGACCGACGCGCGTACCCGGGCCGAGCGGATCGAGAGTGAGGCCCGGGTGAACGCCGATCGGGTCCGCTCCGACGCCCAAGGCCGGGCCGAGCAACTGGATCAGGAGACCGAGTCGCGCCGCCACGAGCTGTTCGGCGGACTCGAGCAGCAGCGTGACCAACTGACGGGCGCGGTCGCCGAGCTGCGGCAGTTCGAGGCGCAGTACCGGCAGAATCTGACCACCCACCTCCAGCAGCAGTTGGAGGTCGTCGGCGGTCACCGGGGCGAACCCGACGAGGCGCCGGCCCTGCTGAACGGCCGCGGCGGTCATGCCGCCGAAGACCGTCAAGGGGGCGCGGACCGTCAGGGTGGTGTGGGCTCCGACGACGGTGACGACGTTTCACGGGGGCGCCCGAGCGGCTCCGACAGCCTGCGGGAGACCAACGGCGGCAGCGAGACGCCGCGACTGGATGCGTTGCTCGGCGACCACTGAGTGCAGTGGTCACCTACTGCTGATCTGGCAGTGGTCACCTACTGCTGACCCGGACCGGTACGGAACGTCGACCGGTTTGAGGCCCGACCGTCCTGTCCGGACCCCGCCGACGTGATCGGTGGGGTTGTTTCTGGCTGACGGGCAGTCCGGAGGCCACACTCAGGAGAAATTTCGTCTCCGGCCATTGAACCTGGACTCTTTGGGCCCTACTGTCCGTTCCGACACCGGCAACTCACCGGTGTTCGTCGCCGGCGGCAAACCGGTGAGCAACCGACAGGTGCGTGGGGATCAACGATGACCGCCAAGAAGGCAATCTCGGGACGTTCCTCTGCCCGCACCGAACTGGTGCCGGCGGGGTCGACCTCGGCACCGGCGAAGCTCGGGAAGAAGTTGGCAACGAAGCCGTCGGCGCAGGGAACTTCGAGCAGCGCTCTTCCTCCCCGCACAGCGGTGGTAGCCGAAGGCGCTGCCACGAAGACAGCGCCGGCCACGAAGAGGACAGCGTCGGCCACGAAGAAGACAACGCCGGCTACGACGAAGACAGCGCCGGCCAAGAAGTCAGCGCCGACGAAATCAGCGCCGACGAAAGCAGCGCCGACGAAGGCCGTGACGAAGACGGCGTCGGCCAAGAAGAGCACCGCAAGCACCAAGAAGAGCACCGCAAGTACCAAGAAGAGCACCGCAAGCAAGAGCGCCGTGAAGCAGGCCGCGGCACAAGCATCGGCACACCCCACCGGACCAGCAAAGACCGCTCGCCCGGCGACGACAGCCAAGACCACAGCGAAGGCCCCCGTGACGACCGAGAAGACCCCCGCGACGACCGATAAGGCCCCCGCGACGACCCCTACCGCCGACGATCCGGTGGTCACGACCATGGTGAAGCCGGTCCAGACGCCGAGTTCGTCAGCCGACCCCGAGGCACTCCCGGTCCGTCACGGCGAAGAGCCGTGGACCGAGGCGGAGCTGGCCGAGATCAGGACAGAGCTCGACGAGGAGGTGACCCGACTCCTGGAGCAGATCGAGAACTCCAACGCCGAGCTGGTCGGCCTGCTCAGAGACGGCAGCGACGGGGCCGGCCGTGATCCGGCCGACGTCGGCTCGACGAACTTTGAGCGCGACCACGAGATCTCACTGGCCAACAACGCTCGCGAGCTGCTGGACCAGTCCCAGCTCGCTCTCAAGCACATCGCGAACGGCACCTACGGCATTTGTGACAACTGCGGACAGCCGATCGGCAAGGGTCGGTTGCAGGCATTCCCGCGTGCCACACTGTGCGTGTCATGCAAACAGCGCGAGGAGAGGCGATAGCCCCGAAGGACGTCGCAACGTCGCACCGCCGGCTCGTCGGCCGGGTGCTGTTCGCGGTTGTCGCCCTGGCCGGGCTCACGCTGGACGCGATCACCAAGACCCTTGCCGTCCGCCACCTCGACCCTTATGCCCCGACGGTCCTCGCCGGTGGTCTGCTGCGACTGCAGCTGATCCGCAACCCGGGTGCGGCGTTCAGCCTCGGTGAGAACTTCACCATCGTCTTCGCGGTGCTCTCGGTGGCCGTCCTCGTCTTCGTCCTGGTCAAGCTGGTTCCCCGGATCACCCACCGCGGCTGGGCGGTCGCGATCGGTCTGTTGGTCGCCGGGGTCTGCGGGAACCTGTCCGACCGGATCTTTCGCGAGCCATCCTTCCTGCGCGGGCACGTCGTGGACTTCGTCGAACTCCCGCACTGGCCGATCTTCAACATCGCCGACATGTGCATCACCAGCGCCGCGGTGCTGATCGTCGTCCTGGCGATCATCAAAAACGTCGGTCTGGACGGCGTCCGGCACCGACCTGCGCGGACGAACGGCGCCCCGGCCCCGGTCGAGGACTCCTCGTCGTCGTCGGACCCCGAAGCGGAGGTCGAGGCCGCAACGGGGCAGCAGCCGTCGGACGTCGGCGCGCAGGAGCCGAGCCCCACCCGGAAGTCCGGGGGAGGGTGAGCGAGTCCAAGACCGCGTTCATCCCCGACGGCCTGGAGGGCGAGCGGGTCGACGTCGTGGTCGCCAAGATGCTCGGGCTGTCCCGCAGCCGGGTGGCCGACCTGGTCGCCGACGGCCTCGTCCAGGTGGACGGGGCGGTGGCGGCGAAATCGGACCGGGTCCAGGCCGGCTCGCTGCTCGACGTGGTGTTACCGACCGTGATCGGGCCGCAGATCGGCGTCCAGACGGTGTCCGGCCTCCGGATCGTCTACGACGACGACCACATCGTGGTGATCGACAAGCCGGTCGGGGTGGCCGCCCACCCCAGCGTCGGCTGGTCCGGGCCGACCGTGCTCGGTCATCTGGCCGGAGCCGGCTTCCGGATCTCCACCTCCGGGGTGCCGGAACGCAACGGCATCGTCCAGCGGCTCGACGTGGGCACCTCGGGCCTGATGGTGGTGGCCAAGAGTGAACTCGCCTACACCGTCCTCAAGCAGGCGTTCCGGACCCGCAGCGTCGACAAGACCTACCACACCCTGGTCCGCGGCCATCCCGATCCGTTCGAGGGCACCATCGACGCCCCCATCGGACGGCATCCGGGCGCGGACTACAAGATGGCGGTGCTGTCCGGCGGTCGACCGAGCATCACCCACTACACGACCCTGGAGGCGTTCGTCGGGGTGACGCTGCTCGAGGTCAAGCTGGAGACCGGTCGGACGCATCAGATCCGGGTGCACATGGCCGCGGTTCAGCATCCCTGTGCCGGCGATCCGACCTACGGCCCGAATCCCGTCCTCGCCGCGCAGCTGGGCCTGGAACGACAGTGGCTACACGCCGTCCGGCTCGCCTTCACCCATCCGGCGACCGGGGAAGAGGTGGGCTTCAGCTCGCCCTATCCGCCGGATCTGCAGCACGCGCTGGACGTCGTGGGCGCCCCCTGAGAGATGCACTCAGGGACCGGGTGGACCAGCGGCCGTAGTGGTTCGTCACGGCCCTGATCGACTCGGCTAGGGTCGCAGTTGTGCGTAGAGCCAAAATTGTCTGCACGCTGGGGCCTGCGTCCTCAGCGCCCGAACGCCTGATCGAGCTCGTCAACGCCGGGATGAACGTGGCCCGGCTGAACATGAGCCACGGCGACTATTCCGATCACGAGGTGAATCTCCAGAACGTCCGCGCTGCGGCCCACGCCGTCGGACGACCGGTCGGCGTGATGGCCGACCTTCAGGGTCCCAAGATCCGACTCGGCCGGTTCGCCGAAGACCGGGTCATTCTCGAGAACGGGGCGACGTTCGCCATCACCGTCGAGGAGTGTGCGGGCGACGTAAATCGTTGCTCCACCACGTTCAAGGGCCTGTGTGGCGACGTCAAGGCTGGCGACTCGATCCTGATCGACGACGGCCGGATCGCCCTGGAGGCCACCGAGGTGACCGCCACCGACGTGATCACCAAGGTCATGGTCGGCGGGCCGGTGAGCAACAACAAGGGCATCAACCTGCCCGGAGTCGCGGTCAGCGTGCCGGCGATGAGCGACAAGGACACCGCCGATCTGCGCTGGGCGCTGCGGAACGGCGTCGACATGGTCGCACTGTCGTTCGTCAGGAGCGCCGCCGACATCGACCTGGTGCACAAGGTGATGGACGAAGAGGGCCGCCGGGTTCCGGTGATCGCCAAGATCGAGAAGCCCCAGGCGGTGGAGAACCTCGACGAGATCGTCGACGCCTTCGACGCCTTGATGGTGGCCCGGGGCGACCTCGGCGTCGAACTGCCGCTCGAAGAGGTGCCGTTGGTCCAGAAGAGGATCGTCACCGCCGCCCGCCGCTGGGCCAAGCCGGTGATCGTGGCCACCCAGATGCTGGAGTCGATGATCTCGGCTCCGCGGCCCACCCGGGCCGAAGCCTCGGACGTGGCGAACGCGGTGCTGGACGGTGCGGACGCGGTGATGCTGTCCGGTGAGACCAGTGTCGGCCAGTACCCGGTGGTCACGGTGCAGACGATGGCCCGGATCGTCGAGGAGACCGAGCAGCACGGCATGGCCGAGATGCACCCGATCGACTGGGATCCGCACACGCCGTCGGGCATCATCGCCAAGGCTGCGGCCGAGATCGGCGAGCGGGTGGGCGCCAAGTTCCTCGTCGCCTTCACCCACTCCGGTGACTCCGCACGCCGACTCTCCCGGCTGCGCTCCAACATCCCGATGCTGCTGTTCACGCCGTTGGAGACCACCCAGGCCCAACTGACGCTCCTGTGGGGTGCCGAGACGATCCTGACGCCGATGGTTACCCACACCGACGACATGATCAAGCAGGTGGACAAGGCGCTGACCGACTCCGGTCTGATCGAGCAGGGCGAGCGGGTCATCATCGTGGCCGGTTCGCCTCCTGGAGTCTCCGGGGTGACGAACATGATCCGGCTCCGGCGGATCGGGAACCCGCTCTGATCCGAGCGGAGATCGACGGGTGGCGGTTTCGGTGCCGGGGAGGGGAGTCGAACCCCCATGTCCTTTCGGACAGACGGGTTTGAGCCGTCCGCGTATGCCATTCCGCCACCCCGGCCGGGGTCCTGCGAAGCGACGATCATTGTGCCACACGGGCGTGGTGGGGCCGTGGTTCGTCCGCGCTGGCTGCCGGTCCGAGACTGGGCCTAAGGTAGGGCCGTGACCGAGAGCGCCCAGCCCGAGAAGACCGTCGCGGCGAAGAAGCCCAAGGCGGCCCCCAAAGCTCCGCCGGCCCCCGCCCCCACGGAGCCCGCCCCGAGCGAGGCGTCGACCAGTCCTGACGCGTCCGGCATCCGAGTGGTGGTGGCCGAGGACGAGGCACTGATCCGCCTCGACCTGGTCGAGATGCTGACCGAAGAGGGCTACCAGGTGGTCGGCCAGGCCGGTGATGGCGAGCAGGCGGTCGCACTTGCGACCGAGCACAGACCCGATCTGGTCGTGCTGGACGTCAAGATGCCCAAGCTGGACGGGATCTCCGCCGCCGAACAGATCACCGAGGCCCGGATCGCGCCGGTGGTGATGCTGACCGCATTCAGTCAGCGCGAGTTGGTCGACCGGGCCACTCAGGCCGGGGCGATGGCCTATGTGGTCAAGCCGTTCGGCAAGTCCGATCTGATCCCGGCGATCGAGATCGCCGTCGCCCGGTTCGCCCAGATCCAGGCGGTCGAGGCCGAGGTGGCCGACCTGTCCGAGCGGCTCGAATCGCGTAAGGCGGTCGACCGCGCCAAGTCGCTGCTGCAGACCGGTCTCGGGCTCAGCGAGCCGGACGCCTTCCGCTGGATCCAGAAGACCGCGATGGATCTGCGCAAGTCGATGCGCGAGGTCGCCGAGGGTGTCATCGCGCACGGCACCAAGGGTGCGAAGTAATCGACCCGAAACCTGTGACTTCCGGTCAAATTCCCACCTGACAAGGCCTTCCGTCGTCAATTCGACGGCCAGTTTGCGATCGGGTAACGAACACACGACACGGCGCTCTCCGGGCGAATACCCGGGTCGAGACGTCGTAGGGTTCGCGTCATGCTCGCGACAGTCGCGGGCATCCGCGACGATTCGCGGTGCACGACGTGTGTTCGAACCCAGGAGGAAACGTGCGAAAGCACCGCCTAGTCATTGCGGGAACCACCCTGCTGGCCGCCACGCTGGCCATGTCGGCCTGTGGCACCCGTAGCGCCACTCCCACCGGGAGCAGCAGCAGCGGCGGCGCGGCCGTCAAAACCGTGAAGATCGGCTCGATCTCACCACTGACCGGCCCGCTGTCCGCCCTCGGCCTCGGCATCAAGAACTCGGTCGACCTGGCCATCAACGAGGCCAACAAGAACAACGCCGTCCCGGGTTGGAAGATCGTGCTGGACGCCCAGGACGACCAGGCCACCCCGGACACCGGTAAGAACGCCGCCACCCAGCTCGCGGCGGACGACGAGGTGATCGGCGTCGTCGGCACCCTGAACTCCGGTGTCGCCCAGCAGGTCCAGCCGGTGCTGAACAGCGCCAACATCGTCGAGGTCTCGCCGGCCAACACCAACCCGACGCTGACCCAGGGTGCGAAGTGGCAGACGGCGCCGGCCCGGCCCTACGCCAACTACTTCCGTACCTGCACCACCGACGCCATCCAGGGTCCGTTCGCGGCCAAGTATCTGTACTCCACCGGAGTGAAGAGCGTGGTGACCGTGAACGACAAGCAGACCTACGGCCAGGGTCTGGTCTCCACCTTCACCGAGGCGTTCAAGGCGGCCGGTGGCACCGTCACCGACGCCGAGACCATCAACCCGGGCGACACCAAGTTCAACACCGTGATCAGCCGGATTCAGTCTCACAACCCGCAGGCCGTCTACTACGGCGGTCAGTATCCGGAAGCGGGTCCGCTGAGCGCGCAGATGAAGCAGGCCGGGCTGAACATCCCCCTGATGGGTGGTGACGGCATCTACGCCGACGACTACCTCAAGCTGGCCGGAAGCCGGGCCAACGGCGACCTGGCCACCTCGGTCGGGGCGCCCACCGAAACCTTGACCTCGGCCAAGCAGTTCGTGTCGGATTACAAGGCAGCCGGCTACAAGGAGGAGTACGGCGCCTACGGGGCCTACGCCTTCGACGCCACCAACGCCATCATCACCGCCATGAAGACCTCGTTGCAGGGCGCGAGTGACGTCGAATCGGCGCGACAGAAGACCATCACCGCTGTCGGCTCGGCGAGCTTCGACGGCGCGACCGGTGCGGTCTCCTTCGACCAGTACGGCGACACCAAGGTCAAGGTGCTGACGGTCTACAAGGTCGAGAGCGGCAAGTGGGTCGCGGTCAAGACCGGTAGCTGAATAGAAGAATCCCGAAGATGACGGGCGGTTCGGGAGAACCGCCCGTCATCGTCTCGTCCGCGGCGTCCGGCTCGGCCCGCGTCGACAGGAAGGTCCCGAGTGCAGGTCATCCAGCAGTTCGAGAACGGGCTCGCGATCGGTGCGCTCTACGCGTTGATCGCGGTCGGCTACACCGTGGTGTACGGCATCATCCAGTTGATCAACTTCGCCCACGGCGAGATCTTCATGATCGGCGCGTTCGGAGCCATCACCACCTGGATCCTGATTGGCCAGCAGCTGAGTCTGTGGATGTTGCCGGTGATGATCATCGGCGGCATCGTCGCGGCGGTAGCGATGTCGCTGATCGTCGAGCGGTTCGCCTATCGTCCGCTCCGCAACGCTCCACGGTTGGCCCCGCTGATCAGCGCGATCGGCGTATCGGTCGCTCTGCAGGAGGCGGTTCGACTGTTTTACGGTGACATCCCCGGGTTCCCCGATGCCACCCAGTCGGTCACCTTTCCCCAACTGAACCTGATCACGGGTCTGTCGTTCAAGGTCGGCGGCATCATCATCCAGCGCGCCGACCTCTTCACCTTCTTCGCGCTGATCGTCTGTGGTGGATTCCTGTACTACTTCGTGAACCGGACCCGGTTGGGACGGGCGATGCAGGCTACCTCGCAGGATCCCGACACCGCCCGGTTGATGGGCATCAACGTGGACCGGATCATCATGGTCGCCTTCGCCCTCGGCGCCGCGCTGGCGGCGGTGGCGGGTGTCGCCCAGGGGCTCTCGGTGGCCACCATCCAGTTCAACATGGGCTTCATCGCCGGGCTGAAAGCCTTCACCGCCGCGGTTCTGGGCGGAATCGGGAACATCGGCGGGGCGATCCTCGGCGGCCTGGTGCTCGGTATCGCCGAGTCGATGGTCACCTTCATCCCCGGTCAGTTCGGCGGGTCGGCCTGGAAGGACGTCTGGGCCTTCGTGCTGCTGATCCTGGTGTTGGTGTTCCGGCCCCAAGGCCTGCTCGGCGCGCGGGTGGTGGACCGAGCATGACCACCACCGCCGCAAAGCCTCCGGTGACCCGGTCGGGCGAACCGGCCGCGCCTCTGGACCGCCGCGAGTCGCTGCAACGACCGGCCCGAATCGTCGGGGTGGTCGGCGGGGTTCTCCTGCTCGGTTCGATCCTGCTGCCCTGGGCGTACGGCTCGGACGCGTTGGACGACATGACCATCGCGGTCAATCCGTCCGGACTGCAGTACTTCGTCGGGATTCTCGGCCTGGCCGTCGTGGTGCTGTTGCTGGGCCCGACCCTGATCCAGCCGAAGCTGCCGCGTCGACTCGGCTGGTTCCGAGCCGCCAAGGCCGTGGCCATCGGCAGTCTGGTCTTCATGGTCGTCGTCCTGGGCAGCATCGCGATCGAGCTCGGCGGCTTGATCAACGTCGTCACCGGTGGCTGGATCGCCGTTCTGGGGTCGATCCTGGCCTGCATCGGGACACTTGTCCTGCTCAGTTCCGCGCGCGGGCCGAACCTGGCCGGCGCAGAGGCTCCCACCTGGGTCGAAATCCTGATCGTCGCCGCCCTGATGGCCGCCATCCTGTTCGCCTCGGCCCACGCGCTGAACCTCGACGACGGCGGGGTCTTCGTCGCCTTCCTCGTCGGCTGCGGCGCGAGTGTTGTCGGTGCCCTACGGCTCGGCGTCATGGGCTATCTGTCCGCGGTCGCGGGTCGGCACCGCAAAGTGTTGATCCTGGCCGCCTTCGTGGTCTCGTTCCTGTTCCCGTTCACCCAGAACGGATCGAACGCGAACATGTCGATCGCCACCCAGGTGATCATCTTCGCCGCGACCGCGATGGGTCTGAACATCGTGGTCGGACTCGCCGGACTGCTAGACCTCGGCTACATCGCTTTCCTCGGCGCCGGGGCCTACGTGGCCGCGATCTTCTCCACCTCGAGCTTCGCCACCGGCATCATCCATCCGCCGTTCATCGTGGTGGTGTTGATGAGCGGCTGCGTCGCGGCTGCGCTGGGTCTGATCATCGGCTCGCCCACGTTGCGGGTCTCCGGTGACTACCTGGCCATCGTCACCCTGGCGTTCGGCGAGATCTTCCGGATCTCGATGAACAACCTGGACGGCCAGAACGGCCCTGATCTAACCCACGGTCCGAACGGTATTCCCGCCATCCCGGATCTGAACCTGTTCGGGTTCGACTTCGGCCAGGAGCACGACCTGTTCGGCATCCCGTTGGGCAAGTTCAGCAACTACTACTTCCTCCTGCTGGTGCTGATCGCCATCGTGATCCTGATCTTCGTCCGGCTGAACAACTCGCGGATCGGCCGCGGTTGGGTGGCCATCCGCGAGGACGAGAAGGCGGCCGAGGCGATGGGGGTCAACGTGTTCGGGCTGAAGCTGTTCGCCTTCGCCGGCGGCGCCTTCCTGGCCGGGATCGCCGGCGCGATCAAGGCCCACCAGGACGTCTCGGTCACCCCGGAACAGTTCGTCTTCCTCGAGTCCAGCTTCCTGCTGGCCGCCATCGTCCTCGGCGGCATGGGGACCGTCGTCGGGGTGCTGGTCGGGGCAACCCTGCTCAAGCTGATGCCGGAGAAGCTCCGTTTCGTCAACGACTACCGGTTGTTGATCTTCGGGGTGTTGCTGGTGATTATGATGCGGTTCCGGCCCGAGGGTCTGATCGCCAGTCAACGCCGCCAACTGGAATTCCATGACGAGGACGACGACATGGCCTCGGTGGTCGAGTCCGATCTCAGCACCTCGGCCCCCGCAAGCCGACCGGTGGAGGTCAAATCGTGACGACGACCCAGCTCGACCGCGAGCGGCAAACCCAGCCCTCGGCACCCGTGCTGGTGGCCGAGAACGTGACGATGAGATTCGGTGGCCTGGTCGCCGTCGATTCCGTCAACTTCACCGTCAACGCCGGCGAGATCATGGGGTTGATCGGACCGAACGGGGCAGGCAAGACGACGTTCTTCAACTGCCTGACCGGGCTCTACGTCCCCACCTCGGGCCGGGTCGTGTTCAACGGAGCCGTGCTGCCGCCGAAACCGGGCAAAGTGGTCCGGGCCGGAGTGGCCCGGACGTTTCAGAACATTCGGTTGTTCGCCAACATGACAGCATTGGAGAACGTCATGGTCGGACGATACTGCCGCACCTCGGCCGGTCCGTTCACCTCGATCATCCGCGGTCCGAAGTTCCGCCGCGAAGAAGCCCAGACCAAGGCGCGGGCCCAGGAGTTGCTGGACTTCGTCGGTCTCGGATCGACCAGTGAGAACCTGGCTCGAAACCTCTCCTACGGCGACCAACGGCGGCTCGAGATCGCTCGGGCCCTGGCCACCGATCCGAAACTGTTGTTGCTGGACGAGCCGACGGCCGGGATGAACCCGCAGGAGACCCGGCAGGCCGAGGAATTGGTGTTCAAGATCCGCGAGCAGGGTCTGGCCGTGGTGGTGATCGAGCACGACATGCGATTCATCTTCAACCTCTGCGACCGGGTGTTGTGCCTCGTCCAGGGAAAGACGCTGATCGAGGGCACCCCGCAACAGGTGCAGTCCGACCCGCGGGTGATCGAGGCCTACATCGGCACCGGTCCGGCCGAGGAGTCCTCCGACGATCTGATCGTGGACAGCGACGCCGAAGCCGAGGCCGACGAAGCGAGAAGGCGGAGCTGAACGATGGCGATGCTCGAAGTGAAAGACCTGCAGGTCGCCTACGGCCGCGTCCGCGCCGTCAAAGGAATCTCCTTCAGTGTCGAGGAAGGCCAGGTCGTCACCCTGGTCGGCACCAACGGCGCCGGCAAGACCACGACGCTGAAGACGATCTCGGGTCTGCTGCGCCCCGAGGGCGGCCAGATCTGGTTCGACGGCAAGCGGATCGACGCGATGCCGGCCCACGAGGTGCTCACGCTCGGACTGGCCCACTCGCCCGAAGGCAGGCGGATCTTCCCGCGGTTGACGGTGGAGGACAATCTGCGGCTGGGAGCCTTTGCCCGCAAGGACAAGACCGGCGTCGCCCAGGATCTGGAGCGGGTGTTCACCCTGTTCGACATCCTCCGCGCCCGGCGGGCCCAGCCGGCCGGCACCTTCTCCGGCGGTGAGCAACAGATGTTGGCCATCGGCCGGGCGATGATGAGCCGGCCGCGACTGCTGATGTTGGACGAGCCGTCGATGGGCCTGTCGCCGCTGATGATGCAGCGGATCATGTCCACCATCAAAGAGCTCCGCAGCGAAGGCGTGACCATCCTGCTGGTCGAGCAGAACGCCCAGGCGGCGCTGTCACTGGCCGACTACGGCTACGTCCTCGAGGTCGGCTCCATCGTCCTGGAGGACACCGGAAAGTCCTTGCTCACCGACGAAAAGGTCCGCAAGGCCTACCTCGGCGAAGACTGAGGCCGGTCCCCGACGCCCGCCCTGGCGACCTCGTGAGTTCGGATCGATCGACCGAACCAACGGTCGAGCTGACGACCGAACTGACGACCGAACTGGCGACCGCGGTGTCGGTCTTCGTGCGGACGGCCGACGAGCGCGGGTTCTTCGTCGACGGCGTTCACGTCCAGGCCGACGGGCGTGACCCGGTGGAGCAGCATCGGACGCCGGACGTCCGGCGCGAGGTCTATTCGGTCTCGAAGACTTTCACCTCGGTGGCGATCGGGCTGGCCGAGGCCGAGGGACGGCTGAGTCTCGACGATCCGCTACTGGCTCATCTGCCGGAATTGGCACCGGGCGCGGCAGCCGGCGTCGAGGCGATCACCGTCGACCACCTGCTGCAGATGACCTCCGGCATCGTCTACCGCTGGGACGATCCCGACGCCGACCATCCCGGTGATCCGGCGCAGGACATCGTGGCCACAGCACTCGGCTCGGCCCCGGGTGCCGCGTTCGCGTACCGGGGTGCCAACTCCTATCTGCTCAGTCGGATCGTCGAGGCCTGCACCGGTGAGGAACTCCGGAATTTCCTGCTGCCGCGACTGTTCCTGCCGTTGGGGATCGGTAATCCGCAATGGTTGCGGTGCCCGCGCGGCTTCTCCCTGGGCGCGGTTGGTCTGCTGCTGCGCACCGAAGAGATCGCCCGGCTCGGCCGGACGCTGCTGAACGGCGGCCGCTACGGGCGCCGGCAGCTGGTCCCGGCCGGCTACGTGCGGGAGATGATCGAGGACCCGGTCGAGACCGATGGGCATCTGGCCAGCCGAGCCGGCAGTCCGTCTCCGGACAGCGCCCGCTACGGACGGCACGTGTGGTTGTGCGCCCGGGACGGTGCCTGGCGGATGGACGGGATCTACGGCCAGTTCTGCATCATGCTGCCGGCCCAGCACGCCTGCATCACCGTCACCGCTCAGTATCAGGGTCCGACGTCCGACATCCTCGACGCGGTCTGGTCCGACCTCGTCCCAGCCGTGAGCTGAGCTCAGCGGTAGCTGAGTCCGCTACCGAACCGGGTTAGCACGGACGAGCCGTCCCGGGTTCTGACGGTGATCGGTCTAGTTCGGTGCTACACCTGTCGTTCTACCGATACCTCAGTCCGCTGCCGAACCGGGCCACCACCGCGGAACCGTCCGGCGTCCTGACGGTGATCGGCAGGTGTCCCTTCGGCTGAGCGCCGAACAGCACGCTCACGGCTGCCCGCAGCGACGGCTGCTGATAGCCGTAGGTGGCCACGAAGGTCGGCGTCGTCGGGGCGTTAGCCGAGGTCGTACGGGGCGCCCGCGGCGAGCACGATCACTGGTGTCCCAGTGGCCTGGCAGTTGCTCGGCCAAGGACCGCTGCTCCAGGCTCGACCAGGCGTTGTAGCTGACGTCCACCACGTAGTCGGCGTCCTTGGCGGCCGCCACCGCTGCAGCGATCGCTGCGTCACCGGGTGCCGAGCCGGTGACGACGCGGGTCGTCGTGACGCCCTGGGCGGTGATCGCGGTCGCAAGGTTGGCCGTGGTGCTGACGCCGTAGCCGGTGACCAGCACGGACTTGCTCGAGCCGGTGCGTGAGCGGCAGGACGCCGGTCTGTTGCGCAGGAGTGTGATCGAACGGTCGGCGGCCGCGTTCTGCACGGCGATCTGGCCTGCGGCGTGCCGACCCGGCGAGGCGACGGCCGAGACGTCGACCTGGGGGGACGAAGCCAGGCCGAGCTGCAGCTTCAGTCGCAGCAGCCGGGTGACCGACTGATCGATGCGGCCCTCGCTGATCTGCCCGCTCGCGACGGCGTCCAGCACGGCCTGCTCGGAGCCGGCCAGGTCGGTCGGGACAGCAGTGGTCGTCACCGGCCTGGATCGCGTGGACGCTGCGCTGGGCGTTGGTGTAGCCGCTGCAGCGCCTCGGCGTTCAGGGCGTCGGTGACGACCACGCCGTCGTAGTGCAGCTGGTTGCGCAGGATGCCGGTGACCATCGGCTTGGACAGGCTGGCCGGGGCGCCGGTCGGATCCAGCGCCGGGGCGACGATGTGCGCGGCCATGATCTCGTCCGCCCCGCGGCGATCGCGGCCCGGAACGCGCGGCAGGTCGTTGCGGTCGAATTCGGCCTTCGTCTGGTCGCTGGTCGCCACGCCGAAGTCGGTGTTGACGCTGGTGCTGCCCAGGCCCGGGGAAGTGCTTGGCGGTGGCGGCGACCCCGGCGTCCTGGTAGCCGAGCACGGACGGCGGCGCCCAGGGCCGCGACCTGCAGCGGCTCGGTCACCGAAGGCGCGGGCGCCGTCGGCCGCGTTGTTCGGGTTGGTGTTCATGTCCACCACCGGCGCGTCGTCGACGTTGATGCCCATCGCGTTCAGCTGCTGGCCGGTGACCTAGGACATCGAGTAGCGTCGACCGGCGGATCGAAGCTGGCGCCGAGGGCCATGTTGCCGGGCGAGACCGCGAGCGGGGCGCCGATCCGGGTGACGTTGCCGCCCTCCTGGTCGGTGCTGATCAGCAGCGGGATGCTGTGCGCCGGAGCTCGCCGCCGCGTGCTGCAGGCCGTTGGAGAGCTCGGCGATCTGCGTCGGGTTGGCGAGGTTGCCCGAATAGCCGAAGTAGATGACCCCGCCGAGGTGGTACTTCGACGACGAGCTCGGCGCCGTTGTCGACGCCGAGCAGCGCCTGGTTCTGCTGCGACGTCAGTCGGGATCGGTGGTGTCTGCGGTCGTCGCCGTAGGCGTAGGTGACGAACAGCTGGCCGACCTTCTCCGGCAAGCGTCATCGCGTCCACGAACCGGCTGAGATCGTCACCGGCCTTGGTCCAACGCTGAGCGGACTTCCCCGGTGAGGAAGGTAACGACGACGGGGTTGCCATGGTCGGGACGGCTGTCGAGGCGGTCAGTCCGATCGCCAGCATTCCGGCGACCGCCCACCGGACCGGCCCGGTGCGAGCCGGTCGGGTCCGGGCTGACCGGCGAGGAGGACGGCGGGACGACTCGGGTGCGGGCACGGCACTCCTCGGGGTAGGACGATCGCCGTAGTTCGGTCCGGCGGATCGCTCCTGGCTGATTGGTATGGACCGTCCTATCAGAAGGCGACTACCGGCGTCAGCCCTCAATTCCCGTGGTGGACGCGCGGCGCTGGACCAATTGACAGGTGACCCGTGCGGTGCACACCCGTGTGCCGTCGTCGTCGGTCAGTACCACCTCATACATCGCCACCGTCCGGCCCAGCCGGAGGGCGGTCGCCGTGCCGTGCACCCAGCCGTTGCGGACGCTGCGGTGGTGGGTGGCGTTGATGTCGACCCCGACCGCGCCCCGGTCGGGCAGGGCGTGGGCGAACGAACCGAGCGAGGCCAGCGTCTCGGCCAGTACGCAAGAGGCGCCGCCGTGCCACATCCCCATCGGCTGGGTGTTGCCCTCCACCGGCATCCGGCCGGAGACTCGCTCCGGAGTCAGCTCGCTGAGTTCCAGACCCATCTTGGTGTCCAGGGCGCTGGTCAGCTCGCCGAACCACTCGGGCACAGCGCTGCGGTCCAGGTCGGCATCGAGGTTGGCATCGACATCGGTCATGGCCGAAGACTATGGCGCGGGGTTCGGAAGCGGCAGGAGCACGGTCGAAACCTGTCAGACGCCGCGGATAGAGTCGGTTTGTGCCTGCCACCGCTACCAGTTCACCTGCTTCCGGCCCGACGGCGAAGCGGACGCCGGCGAAGAAGGCCGCCGCCAAGAAGGCCGCTGCAAAAAGGCCGGGAGCGAATCAGGCCGCCCAGCCGGAGCGTCCGAAGCTGCTGCTGATCGACGGGCATTCGATCGCCTACCGGGCGTTCTTCGCGCTGCCGGTGGAGAACTTCTCCACCCAGACCGGGCAGCACACCAACGCCGTCTTCGGTTTCACCTCGATGCTGATCAACGTGCTGCGGGACGAGCAACCGACCCACCTCTGCGTCGCCTTCGACGTCTCCCGGCAGACTTTCCGCTCCGAGGTGTACTCCGAGTACAAGGCCAACCGGTCCACCTCGCCGGCCGAGTTCAGCGGCCAGGTCGCTCTGGTCAAAGAGGTGCTGGACGCGCTCAACATCGTCTACGTCGACAAGGAGGGCTTCGAGGCCGACGACATCATCGGCACCCTGACCACCCGGGCCGCTGCAGCAGGCCTGGACGTGCTGATCTGCTCCGGCGACCGGGACACCTTCCAGTTGGTCACCGATCAGGTCACGATCCTCTATCCCCGTAAGGGAGTCTCCGACCTGGCGCGGATGACGCCGGCCGCGGTCGAGGAGAAGTACTTCGTCGTCGCCGGCGCGCTACCCCGAGATCGCCGCGCTGGTGGGGGAGTCGAGTGACAACCTGCCTGGCATCCCGGGGGTCGGGCCGAAGACCGCGGCCAAGTGGCTGACCACCTACGACGGCCTGGAGAACGTGATCACTCACGCCGACGAGATCAAGGGCAAGGCCGGAGAGGCCTTTCGCGAGCGCATCCCCGACGTCCGGCTGCAACCGTCAGATCAACGCCCTGGTGCTCGACCTCGAGCTGCCGGTCACGGTCGAGGATCTGCTGCGCCGGGACTGGAACCGGGAGGCCACCCACCAGCTCTTCGACGGGCTGGAGTTCCGGGTGCTGCGCGACCGGCTGTTGGAGGCGCTGCCCAACCAGGGCGAGGCGCTACCCGAAGGTGGCTTCGAGCTCTCCGGCGCCATCCTGGCGGGCGGCGAGGTGGCGGGCTGGCTGGCCGAGCACACAGCCGGTCACCGGACCGGCACCGACCTGATCGGCCACTGGGGTTCCGGGGCCGGCGACATCGAGGCGGTGGCGTTGGCCTCCGGGTCGGACGCCGCCGCCTACTTCACCGTGCCCGATCTCAGCCCCGAGGACGAGCAGGCCTTCGCCGACTGGCTCGCCGATTCGTCGGTGGACAAGGTGATCCACGACGCGAAGGGCCCGATGCTCGCCGCCTGGTCCCGGGGCTGGGACATCGAGGGGCTGGCCTCGGACACCCAGCTCGCCGCCTATCTGACCCGACCCGATCAACGGACCTACGACCTGGCCGACCTGACGGTCCGCTATCTGAAACGCGAGCTCAAGGTCGAGACCGACGGCGGGCAGAACGGCGCGGAGGATCAGGATCAGCTCGCCCTGGAGTTCGTCGAGGAGGCCGGCGACGACGACTCCGGGGCGGTGCTCGCCGCCGAAGCGGCGATGGTCCGGGCCCGCGCGGTGGTCGACCTGGCCGAGGCGCTCGAGGCCGAGATCGACACCCGCGGCGGCACCCGGCTGCTGCGAGAGGTCGAGTTGCCGCTGCAACGCACCCTGGCCCGGATGGAGCGGACCGGGATCGCGGTCGACCTCGACCACCTGCACCGTCTCGAGTCCGACTTCGGGTCCGTGGTCACCGAGGCCGCCGACGAGGCCTACCGGGTGCTCGGCAAGGAGATCAATCTCGGATCGCCCAAGCAGCTCCAGACGGTGCTGTTCGAGGAGTTGGAGATGCCCAAGACCCGGCGGACCCGGACCGGCTACACCACCGACGCCGACGCGCTGCAGGGTCTCTACGCCAAGACCGAGCACCCGTTCCTGGCTCAACTGCTGATCCACCGGGACGCGATCCGGCTGAAACAGACCGTCGAGGGCCTGCTCAAGTCGGTGGCCGACGACGGCCGGATCCACACCACCTACGTGCAGACGATCGCCGCGACCGGACGGCTCTCCAGCACCGACCCGAATCTGCAGAACATCCCGATCCGGACCGACGCCGGCCGCCGGATCCGGGAGGCGTTCGTGGTCGGTCCGGGCTACGAGTCGTTGATGTCGGTCGACTACTCCCAGATCGAAATGCGGATCATGGCCGACAACAGCGCCGACGACGGGTTGATCGAGGCGTTCCAGTCCGGCCTGGATTTTCACACCATCACCGCCTCCCGGGTCTTCACCGTCGAGGCGAGTGACGTGACGCCGGCGATGCGGGCGAAGATCAAGGCGATGAACTACGGGCTCGCCTACGGTCTGAGCGCGTTCGGCCTGAGTCAGCAGTTGGGCATCTCGACCAGCGAGGCCAAGGAGCTGATGGACGAGTACTTCGAGCGTTTCGGCGGCGTCCGGGACTATCTGCGTTCGCTGGTCGAGCAGGCCCGCCGGACGGAGTACACCGAGACCCTGCTCGGCCGACGTCGCTACCTGCCTGATCTGACCAGCGACAACCGGCAGCGCCGCGAGATGGCCGAGCGGATGGCGCTGAACGCCCCGATCCAGGGCTCGGCCGCCGACATCATCAAGATCGCCATGCTGGACGTCGAGGCGGCGATCGGCCGGCAACAGCTGGCCAGCCGGATGCTGCTCCAGGTCCACGACGAACTGGTCTTCGAGGTGGCCCCCGGCGAGCGGGAGGCGCTGGAGGCCCTGGTCCGCGACAAGATGGGGCACGCGGTCGAGTTGCAGGTTCCCCTCGACGTCTCGGTCGGGGTCGGTCGCTCCTGGCACGAAGCGGCGCACTGAGCTACTGCCGCAGCAGCACCCGTCGGCCCGTGCACGCTTGCCTGAGATCCCGCTCGACGGGTGCCTTGAGCGCACGCCGCACAGTGCTCTGAGCTCGTCGACGGGCATTACACCCCGCGATCTCCACACCGTCTCCACCCAGAACTCCATCCGTGGAGGGTGTGAACCCGCGCGCCTCTCTCGAAGACTGAAGCCGTTCAGTTGATCCCCCGATCGGCGCCGAGGTCTCCGGAGAGGAACGACTCAGATGCAGCTGCAGACTTTCGAGACGGTCGCCATCGCGGTGGCGTTGATCGCCTTCATCGCGATCAGACAGGCGGTGTGGCAGCCGGTGAACGTCGGCCGGTTGGCGCGGATGCCGATCGTCTTCGCCGTGATCGGAGGGATCAGTTTGATCAGCAGCGTCCCTCAACTGGGGCCCGACTGGCATGTCGGCACTCTCGACCTCGCGGTCATCCTCACCGAGCTGATCCTCGGCGTGCCGGCCGGTTGGCTGATGGGGCGCACGACCCAGATCCGCCGGTTCGGCGACGTGCTCGAAATCGCGGCTGGCGCCGGCCGGCCTCGGTGTCTGGATCGGCTTCCTGGTCCTGCGGATCGGTCTCGCCGTCCTCGTGCACGTCTTCCACGCACAACTCGCCGAGCAGACCGGGACGATCCTGATCGTAGTGGCCGAGATCAAGGCGATTCAGGTGGTGATGGTCCGCGAGCGCCTCGATCGCCACCACGCCGGGGAACGGCAGATGGTTTCATCACCAGTGCTCGTTGAGATCCCGGTGATCGTCCGAGGCCGCCGGTGGACGGGCCGTCGAAGCCTAGGATCGAGCCGATGGTCTTCTTCGACGTAGTGGACGACAGGTGGGGAGGCCGGAACGGCCTGCTCCGCCTGGTCGTGCGGCTCGTCGGGATGTCGTTCTTCACCTACGTCCTGGTGGGCGTCGGCGCATTCAGCGGCCCGACCTGGCTGGCGCTGGTCACCGCAGTCGCGGCGGCGCTGGCGTTCGTTCTGGTACTGCTCCGCGTGTTCCGCAGCTTCGACCGGATCGGGCTCGCCGTCTGCGTGGCGATGATGGTGGCGGAAGGCGTGGTCAACCCGTCGGTCGTAGAACCTGGCACCGTGTTCTTCGTGATCGGCGGGATCGTGCTGGTCGGCCAGCCGGAACTGCCGCTGCGGCTCGGTGTGTCCGTCTCGATCGCGGTCGGTCTGCTCATCGTCGTCCAGGCACTGATCGAGCGCGAGTCCGGCGAGCATCGTGCTCAGTGACACGCTGGGCACCGTCGCGGTGGTGCTGTTCGGGATGAACCGGCGGCAACGGATGATCCGGCTGCGACAGGAGCAGGAGCTCGCCGCCCGTTCGGCCGAGTTGGAGCAGCGCAACGCCGAACTGCTGGCCCAGACCGAGCGCGCTCGTGGAGAGGCGGCCCGGGCGGCCGCGCTGGAGGAGCGCGGCCGGATCGCCCGAAACCTGCACGACGTTCTCGCCCACTCGCTCGGGGGTCTGGTGGTGCAGCTGGACGCGGCCGGCGCCGAACTGACCGGCGCCGACTGGCCGGAGGCCGACCGAGCGGGCCGCGTCGCGGTTGCGCGACTCCCGGCAGTTGGCGGTGGACGGTCTGCACGAGGCGCGGGCGGCGGTGGAGCAGCTCCGCAACGACGACGCCGCCGACGACGCCGCCGACGACCTCGCCGACGATTCCGGCGCGGACCCGAGCGCTGATCCCGACGCCCAGCGGGAAGCCCGACCGATCTCGCGGACGCCCTCGCGACGGTGATCCGCGGGCTGGTCGGGGTGCACCTGGGAGCTGAGCTGGAGGTGCTCGGGGAGGCCCGTCCGGTGTCGATCCCGAGTCGTCGAGGCGTTCGTGGCCTGCTGTCGCGAAGCGCTCACCAACGTCAACAAGCACGCTCCGAGCGCCGGTGTCTCGTGCACGCTGCTGTTCGCCGAGCATCAGGCCCGGCTCGAGGTCGTCAACGCCAGTGGGCGTCCGGCCGACGGCGATCTGTCCAGCAGCGGCGGCGGTGCCGGGCTGACCGGACTGCGGGAGCGGCTGCAACTGGTGGGCGGCGACCTGGACGCCGGCCCGGAGGGAGCGCGATGGGTGCTCACCGCAGTGTGCCCGATCCCTATCCGGTGCCGACCCCCGACGGGCGGCCGGTCAGCTCAGCCAGGGGCTGCGGTGATCCCGTCTACCCAGCCGACCCCGGCCACCCAGCCGACCCCGTCCACCCCGTCACACCCCGTCCACCCCGCCGATCAGGGTCGTGGGCGCTGACGACCAGAGCATCGTCCGGGACGGCCTGGTCACCGTTCTCTCCCTGCTGGGAGACGTCAGCGTCGTCGGTGCGGCGGAGAACGGGCAGCGGGCCGTCGAGTTGTGCCGCGAGCCAGCGTCCCGACGTCGTCCTGATGGATCTGCGGATGCCCGTGCTGGACGGAGCGGACGCCACCGCAGCCCTGCTGGCCCAACGTCCTGAGACCGCCGTCCTCGTCCTGACCACCTACGCCGACGACGCCTCGATCAGCCGAGCCCTGACAGCGGGGGCGCGTGGCTACCTGACCAAGGACGCCTCCCGGGAGGACATCGCGGTGGCGATCCGCTCGGTGGCCCGTGGTCAGGCGACCTTCGACCCGGCCGTCACCGCGCGTCTCGTCTCCGGGCTCGGCGACGGTTCCGACACGGCGCAGCCTGCGGGCCGAGGTCGGGCAGCCGATCCAGTGCTGGCTGAGCTGACCGGCCGGGAGCGGGAGGTGTTGCGGCTGATCGGCGACGGGCTGACCAATGGCGAGATCGCCGAACGCCTCTTCGTCAGCACCTCGACGGTCAAGACCCACATCAGCAACCTGTTCGCCAAACTGCAGCTGCGCGACCGGGCCCACGCCGTCCGGTTGGCCGGGACGCTGTTCGGCCGGTGAGCCTCCGCCGCCGTTCAGGTCAGAGGTCCGGGGATCAGCCTTCGAATCCGGACTCGGTCGGCGCCCAGTCGAACGCCTCCGCCCACCAGCCGTCGTCTGCGGCCCAGGAGCGCAGCAGATCGAAGGCGGCATCGGCGTTGGGCGCCGTCGCGATCCGGTCCAGGGACCCGCGACGGATCCGTACCCGCCACCGACCGTCCGTCGTCGGTCTCGCCCGAGCGTCGTCGCCCTCGCGACGACTCGAGTCGGTCAGCAGCAGAAAGCGGTCGGTGTCCTGGCCGGCGGCCAACTCCAGCAGCAGCGGATGCAGGGTCTCGGGGGTGACGGAGTCGATGGTCGGTCCGGCCGAACCGCCGGCGCCAGAACCGGCGCCAGAACCGGCGGCAAAATCGGTGGTGCCGAGGACGGCGTGCAGGGTGGTCATCAGCAGCGATCCTGCCACGGCTCACCAGGGCGGAACTCTCCCGAGTCACCGGCCGTTGGTCCGATCGACGGCCCACTGCATCGTTTTGCCGGTGCTCTGAGCAACGGCTAGGCTTGTCTGTGCGCTGTGACCTGCGCGACTTCAGACGGAGCAGGTCACGCTCGTAGGTCGATGGTTTTTACCCAACTCCGAATCTGCTCGAGAGCCGAGGTTGTGTGAGAGCACGGCGATGACTCCGCGCCAGCGGATCGCTACGGATCGGGTCGCAGCGCGTGCCGTGTCCACACCATCCACTTGCGGAGCCCTACTACATGACGTCCTCTCTCGAGGCAGCACCCCAGGTCGCAATCGACGATTTCGACTCGCCCGAGGCATTCCTCGCCGCGATCGACGCGACCATCAAGTACTTCAACGACGGTGACATCGTCACCGGCACCGTCGTCAAGGTCGATCGGGACGAGGTCCTGCTCGACATCGGTTACAAGACCGAAGGTGTCATCCCGTCCAAAGAGCTCTCCATCAAGCACGATGTCGACCCCTTCGATGTGGTCAGCGTCGGCGATGAGGTCGAAGCCCTGGTCCAGCAGAAAGAGGACAAGGAAGGCCGGCTCATCCTGTCCAAGAAGCGGGCTCAGTACGAGCGCGCCTGGGGCACGATCGAGAAGATCAAGGACGAGGACGGCGTCGTCACCGGTTCGGTGATCGAGGTCGTCAAGGGCGGCCTGATCCTGGACATCGGTCTGCGCGGCTTCCTGCCGGCATCCCTGGTCGAGATGCGTCGCGTCCGCGACTTGCAGCCCTACGTCGGCCAGGAGCTCGAAGCCAAGATCATCGAGCTCGACAAGAACCGCAACAACGTCGTGCTGTCTCGTCGGGCGTGGCTGGAGCAGACCCAGTCCGAGGTCCGGCAGAACTTCCTGACCCAGCTGCAGAAGGGCCAGATCCGCAAGGGTGTCGTGTCCTCGATCGTCAACTTCGGCGCCTTCGTCGATCTCGGCGGCGTCGACGGCCTGGTGCACGTCTCGGAGCTGTCCTGGAAGCACATCGACCACCCGTCCGAGGTGGTCGAGGTCGGCCAGGAGGTCACCGTCGAGGTGCTCAGCGTCGAGATGGATCGCGAGCGCGTCTCGTTGTCCCTCAAGGCGACTCAGGAAGATCCGTGGCAGGCCTTCGCCCGGACCCACCAGATCGGCCAGATCGTGCCCGGCAAGGTCACCAAGCTGGTTCCGTTCGGCGCCTTCGTCCGGGTCGAGGAGGGCATCGAGGGTCTGGTGCACGTCTCCGAGCTGGCTGAGCGGCACGTGGAGATCCCGGAGCAGGTCGTCAGCGTCAACGACGACGTCCTGGTCAAGATCATCGACATCGATCTGGAGCGGCGCCGGATCTCGCTGTCGCTGAAGCAGGCCAACGAAGGTGTCGACACATCGGCCGAGGACTTCGATCCGACGCTCTACGGCATGGCTGCCTCCTACGACGAGCAGGGCAACTACCTGTATCCCGAGGGCTTCGACCCGGAGACGGGCGAATGGCTCGAGGGCTACGACGAGCAGCGCGCGGTCTGGGAGTCCCAGTACGCCGAGGCTCATGCTCGCTGGGAAGCGCATAAGAAGCAGGTCGAAGAGGCCGAGGCGGCCGAAGGGGCCAGCGCAGCAGCGCCGGCGACCTCCTACTCCTCGTCCGGTTCGACCTCCGACGAGGCTGCACCGACGACCACCGACGGAGGCGCTCCGGTGCCGCACGCGCCGGAGGGTTCGCTGGCCTCGGACGAGGCCCTGCAGGCCCTGCGGGACAAGTTGACCGGCGGCGGTAACTGACCGATCGGTCGACCAGACGCAAGCCCCCATCGGAGTGATCCGGTGGGGGCTTCGTCGTTCTTCGCCGTTCAGACCGGCGGTCACACCCTGTTCCCGGGCACCGGAACGGGTCCGGAAGTGGCTCGCGCACTAGGCTCCCGGTCCGTGGCACGACTCAGGGTCGGACTGACCGGCGGGATCGCCTCCGGCAAGTCGGCGGTCGCCGACCGGTTCGCCGACCGGGGCGCGGTGATCGTCGACTCCGACGTCCTGGCCCGCGAAGTGGTCGCGCCTGGCAGCCCCGGGTTGCAGCAGATCCGCGAGCGCTTCGGCGGCGCGGTGGTCACGACCGACGGCAACGGGCAGGCGGCACTGGACCGGCCCGCGCTGGGCCGAATCGTCTTCGGTGACCCGCAGGCCCGGGCCGACCTGGAAGCGATCGTCCACCCGGCCGTCCGCCGCCGAGCCGCCCAGCAGGAGGCCGACGCGCCGAGCGATGCGGTGGTGATCCAGGTCATCCCGCTACTGGTGGAGACCGGCCAGGCCGATGCGTTCGACGTCTGTCTCGTCGTCGACGTGGACGAACCCACCCAGCTTCGTCGGCTGTTGGCCCGGGACGGGCTGACCGAGTCCGAGGCCCGGCAGCGGATCGAGGCCCAAGCACCCCGGTCCGGCCGGCTCGCGGCCGCCGACCTGGTGCTCGACAACTCCGGCGATCTCGCCCAACTGGACCGCCAGGTGGCTAGCATCGCTGCCGATTGGGGACTGGAGAATTGACGGCGTATATCCGTGCGCCGGGCTTTACCTCCAACCGCCGATGGGCCACGCTTGGCCGTCCGGGCCCGCTCGGGCACGATCTGACCGAGGAGAATGCTGGTGGAGTGTCCGCGTTGTCGAGCGCCGATTCCTGACGTCGCGCACTTCTGTCAGGTCTGTGGGCTCGACCAGCGCTCACCGGATCAGTCTCGGCGCCGGTCGTTCGCGGCCAAGCCGGACGAGCCGGTCGCGTCCTTCGCGCTGATCTCGACCATCATGCCGAGGGGTGCCGGACAGCGACCGCAGACCTACCGGATCGCCCTCACCGTCGCGCTCGTCGTCGCTCTGGTGGCCGCGATCTTCGGCGCCTTGCCGATCGCCGTCCTGGTGGCGGCGTTCGCGGTGCCGATCGTCTACATCGTCTACCTCTACGACGTGAACCTCTGGGAGGACGAGCCGGTCCTGGTCACCGGCGCCGCCTTCGTCCTGACCGGAGTGTCGGCCCTGGTCTTCACCCTGCTCTGGACCTTGTTCGAGCCGGCCGCGTTCCGGGTCGGAAACCTCGCCGGTGCGCTGGAGAACGGCCCACGGGTCGGTACGTTCTTGCTGGTCGCGGTTCTGGTTCCGATCGTCGGCGAAGCGATCCGGCAGATCGGTCCCTGCTTCCTGGCCAGCCGGCCCCGGTTCGACGACCTGATGGACGGACTCACCTTCGGCGTCATCTCCGGGGTGGCCTACGCCACGTTCGACACCCTGGTCCGGCACGCCGACGTGCTGTTCAGCGGCATGCGTGGGACCGGCGATCCCGGCTTCTGGGTGTCGCTGATCTTCCTCGAGGGTCTGGTCAAGCCGTTGATCATGGGTACCGCCACCGGAATCGCCTGCGCCGAGTTCTCCGGGCTCGGCGCCGGCTACGACGGCTTCACCCCCCGCTACTTCCGCGGTGTGGCCGAGGCGGTGCTGGCCAACGTGGCTTTCCAGGCCGGCAGCTATCTGTTCTCGTTCCTGAACCCGACGATGGGGGTGCTGCTCAGCATCGTCTGGGGGTTGGTCATCCTGGCCATCCTGATCCTGCGGGTCCGCAACGTGCTGCACGCCGGACTGATGGAAGCGGCGCTCGAGCGCTCGGCCCGAGATAGCGGAGTGGGCGAGATCGGTGAGCTGGTCTTCTGCGCCCAGTGCGAGATGCCGCTGCTGGCCGGCGCCGCGTTCTGCAACGCCTGCGGGACCGCGGTCCGGGTGCGGGCCAAGGCGTCGAGCTCGGCCGGTCCGAAGCTGGCTTCGGGAAACCGGACCGGCGGAAAGGGCACGGTGGGCGCGGGCAGGGGCGCGCCGTCCGATCCGGCTCGACCGCGGGACGCGTTGTCTCCGAGCACGAGCACCGCCGTCCGTGAGCCGCAGGATCCTGAGCCGGCGTCGGGCTGGGGACCGGGGCAGCACGAGCCGGCCGCTTCGGAGGCGACGCCCACCTCCGCGGACGAGACCAGGAACGACCTGCGCGATCACGGAGCATCGGGATGAGCGGCCAGGGCGGCTGGAATGCCCAAGGCGGATACCCGCCGGGTCAGGGCGGCTACCCGCCGGGTCAGGGCGGCTACCCGCAGGGTCAGGGCGGCTACCCGCAGGGCCGGTGGACCGCCCAGGGGCAGTCGCAGCCGCCGGGCTGGAACCCGAACGGCCCCCGGTCCGGCTATCCGGGCGGTCCGGGTCCGGGCGGTCCGAGTGGCGCCCGTCCGGGTGGTTCGGGTGGTAAGAGCCCGTTACTCATCGTCGGCATCGTGATCGCGGCAGTCGTGCTGTTGGTCGCGGTGGGTGGAATCTTCATCGCGCTGGCCGGTGGTGGTAGCGGCACCCCGGGTGCGCCGATCACCCCGGACGCCAGCCAGGCCCCGAGCGCACCACCGTCGACCGCGTCCAGCCCGGGCTCGCCGGGTTCCGGTCGACCGGGTTCGTCGAAGCCGTCGGCTTCGAGCACAGGCAGCGGTGGCGGCGGCAGTGGGGGTGGGGGCGGAGGGGGTGGCGGGCAGACGGGAGCTGAGATCGATCTCGGTGACGGCATCTCGTTGACTCCGGCCTCGGGCTGGACGGTGGAGTCGCAGAAGAGCACGCTCGCCGTGCTCACCAACGGCGAGGAGCTGTTCGTCGGTCAGGTCGTCGAGCTGGACAGCGACGCCGATCCCAAGCAGGTCGTCGACAACTACCATCGCCAACTGGCCAAGAACTACACCGACGTCAGCTACGTGGACGCGAAGACCACCGACCTCGGGACGAGCAAGCTGAAGGGTGCCTCCGGGTCGATGTCGGGGACGTCGTCCAGCAGTCAGGGCTCGGTCGACGTGTCGCTGTACACGGTCGGCTCGGTACGGACCAAGGACGGTGTCACGGTGGTCGGGACGATCTACCTGACCACGTCCAGCGACACCTCCGCGGCGGGCAAGGACTTCGGCATCATGGTCAATTCCATGCTGGCGGGCCAGAGCTGACCGGCAGAGCTGACCGAACAGAGCTGACCGGGCACCCTTGACGGATAAGGCAACGGCTGAGCCGAGGCCGGCGATCTGTCCGGTGAAAACTGTCCGAGGCCGGACATAGGCTCTCACCATGACCGTACAGCAGCTCCAACGGCAGGTCGCTCCGTTCAAGGTGGTCAGCGACTTCGAGCCGTCGGGCGACCAACCGCGAGCCATCGCCGACCTCGAACGACGGGTCAATGCCGGCGAGCAGGACGTCGTACTCCTCGGTGCCACCGGAACCGGCAAGACGGCCACCGTCGCCTGGCTGGCCGAGCGGGTTCAGCGGCCGATCCTGGTGATGCAGCCGAACAAGACACTGGCCGCCCAGTTCGCCAACGAGTTGCGGCAGCTGTTCCCCGACAATGCAGTCGAATACTTCGTCTCCTACTACGACTACTACCAACCCGAGGCCTACGTCCCGCAGACCGACACCTACATCGAGAAGGACTCCTCGCTGAACGAAGAGGTCGAGCGGCTCCGGCACTCCGCCACCAACTCGCTGCTGACCCGGCGCGACTGCATCGTGGTGGCGACCGTGTCGGCGATCTACGGGTTGGGCAGCTCGGTCGAGTATGCCGGCCGGATGATCCAGCTGCACGTCGGGCAACAGATCGAACGCGACCAGCTGCTCCGCGACCTGGTCGGGGTCCAGTACGCCCGTAACGACCTGGCCGGCACCCGTGGCACCTTCCGGGTCCGTGGCGACACCTTGGAGGTCTTCCCGAAGTACGAGGAAATGGCCGTCCGGGTCGAGTTCTTCGGCGACGAGATCGAGCGGCTGATGACGATGCACCCGCTGACCGGCGAGATCATCTCCGAGGACGACCACATGCACCTGTTCCCGGCCAGCCACTACGCGGCCGGGCCGGAGACGATGGAGCGCGCCATCGGCACCATCGAACAAGAACTGGAGGAGCGGCTGGCCGAGCTCGAACGGGAGGGCAAGCTGCTCGAGGCGCAGCGGCTGCGGATGCGGACCAGTTACGACATCGAGATGATGCGCCAGATCGGCTCCTGCTCGGGGATCGAGAACTACTCCCGCCACATCGACGGCCGGCAGGCGGGCGAGCCGCCGAACTGTCTGCTGGACTACTTCCCCGAGGACTTCCTGGTGGTGGTCGACGAGTCGCACGTCACCGTGCCGCAGATCGGCGGGATGTACGAGGGCGACATGTCGCGGAAGCGGACTCTGGTCGACCACGGCTTCCGGTTGCCGTCGGCCACCGACAACCGGCCGCTGCGGTTCGAGGAGTTCGTCCAGCGGATCGGCCAGACGGTCTATCTGTCGGCGACGCCCGGCGACTACGAGCTGGCCCGCGGCGACGGCGTGGTGGAGCAGATCATCCGGCCGACCGGCCTGGTCGATCCGCAGGTGATCATCAAGCCGACCCAGGGCCAGATCGACGACCTGATGGGCGAGATCAAGCTCCGGGCGGAGAAGAACGAGCGGACGCTGGTCACCACCCTGACCAAGAAGATGGCCGAGGATCTCACCGACTATCTGCTCGAGAACGGCGTCCGGACCCGTTATCTGCACTCCGAGGTGGACACGCTGCGCCGGATCGAGTTGCTCCGTGAGCTCCGGATGGGCGACTACGACGTGCTGGTCGGCATCAACCTGCTGCGCGAGGGTCTCGACCTGCCGGAGGTCTCGCTGGTCTCCATCCTGGACGCCGACAAGGAGGGGTTCCTCCGCAGCGCCAAGAGTCTGATCCAAACCATCGGACGAGCCGCGCGGAACGTCTCCGGCGAGGTGCACATGTACGCCGACCGAATGACCGACTCGATGAACGCCGCGATCGAGGAGACCAACCGGCGGCGGGAGGCCCAGGTCGCCTACAACACGGCCAACGGGATCGACCCGACCCCGCTGCGGAAAAAGATCGCCGACATCACCGACCTGCTGGCCCGCGAGGACGCCGACACCGAAGAGCTGCTGTCCAGCAGCCAGCGCAAGGGCACCCGGCGCAAGTCGCCGGTGATGCGCACCGACGATCGGACGGTGCGGGATCTGTCCGGACTGCCGGCGAGCGATCTGGCCGTATTGGTCCAAGAGCTGAACGACCAGATGAACACCGCCGCCGCCGATCTGCAGTTCGAGCTGGCGGCCCGGCTCCGAGACGAGATCTCCGACCTGAAGAAGGAGCTCAGGCAGATGCTGGAGGCGACGAAGTAGTGCACCACGAGGGCATTCCCGAGAGCTGAACCGGGTCCGTCGCCGCCGCCGAGGGGGATTTCCCATCGGAGCGCCGGGGATGGGACCATGGACGCGGAGGGGAGTATTCCCCCGCGACGGCATCGTCATCACGGCGCCCGACACGATCGCAGTGATTGCGTCGTTCGGGTGCCCGGGGCCGTCGGTCGAGGAGCGTCATCGTCCCCGGCGGAAGAGACCTCCGAGAAGCGGCGTCACATTTCGCACGATCTCGGAAGGTTCTCGTGGACGTACACATTTACGCCTGGGTCATCACCGTCCTGGTGATGGTCGCCATCCTGGCGGTCGACATCTTCATCATCGGCCGTCGACCGCACGAGCCGTCGATGAAAGAGGCCGGCCTGGCCATAGGCGGGTTCGTCGGCCTGGCCGTCTTGTTCGGCCTCGGTGTCTGGTGGGTCTCGGGCGCCGAGTACGCCGGTCAATTCTTCGCCGGCTGGTTGACCGAATACAGCCTCTCGGTCGACAACCTGTTCATCTTCGTCATCATCATGGGCAAGCTGATGGTGCCGCGACATCTACAGCAGTTCGCCCTGCTCGTCGGAATCGTCATCGCCCTGGTCTTCCGGGCGGTGTTCATCGCGCTTGGCGCCGGACTGATCAGTCTGTTCAGCTGGATCTTCTTCATCTTCGGCGCCTTCCTCATCTACACCGCGATCAAGCTGGTGATCGAGTATCGCAAGCACGACGACAGCGAGCAGGACGCCGGCGACAACGCGCTGGTCCGGCTGGTCAAGAAGCGGTTCAAGGCCACCGACGACTTCCACGGGACGAAGCTGTCCGTCCGGCGGGAAGGGCACCGTTACCTGACCCCGATGCTGTTCGTGATCGTCGCGCTCGGCAGCACCGACCTACTGTTCGCCCTCGACTCGATCCCCGCGATCTACGGCCTGACCGAGGAGGCCTACCTGGTCTTCGCGGCCAACGTGTTCGCCCTGATGGGCCTGCGCCAGCTCTACTTCCTGATCGGCGGGCTGTTGAAGCGGCTGGTCTACCTGTCGCTCGGTCTGTCGGTCATCCTGGCCTTCATCGGCGTCAAGCTGATGCTGCACGCCGTGCACGAGTACCACCTGGACGAGAAGATGGGTCTGCCGTTCTCGGTCGATATCCCGATCTGGCTGTCGCTGACCGTGATCATCGTGACCTTGCTGATCACCACCGTGGCCAGCCTGGTCAAGTCCAAGCACGACGCGGACCGCTCCGCGGCGGCAGAGCCGCACGAAGTCTGAACGCCGCCGTCTCGGCGCGGCATAATGCTGCGATGCGATTCAGCGGCGAGGTAGAGCCGGGCGGGAAGACCGCCACCGGGATCGAGGTTCCGGCCGCGGTGGTCGAGGCTCTGGGCTCGGGCAAGAAGCCGTCGGTCACCGCCACCGTCAACGGGCACAGCTACCGGACGACGGTTGCGGTGATGTCCGGTCGGTACCTGATTTCCCTGAGCGCGGAGAACCGGGCGGCCGCCGGGGTCGCGGCCGGTGATCCGGTGGACGTCGACCTCAAGCTGGACACGGCGCCCCGGGAGGTCGAGGTGCCCGGCGACCTCGGCGCGGCGATCGCCGCCGAGCCGGACGCGGCGGCCTTCTTCACCGGGCTCTCCTACTCGCGTAAGCGCCGCCTGGTGTTGAACGTCGAAGGCGCCAAGGCGGCCGAAACCCGGCAGCGCAGGATCGCCAGGATCGTCGCCGACCTCGCAGTCGGCAAGGCCTGAATCACCAGCCGCGACTGCGCCACTCGGCCAGGTGAGGTCGCTCACGGCCCAGGGTGGTGTCGTCGCCGTGCCCGGGATGGACCACTGTGTCGTCGTCGAACATGTCGAAGATCTTGGTCTGGAGGTCGTCCATCAGCGAGGCGAAGTCCGCCTCCGACCGGGTCTTGCCCGGACCTCCCGGGAACAGGCTGTCACCGGTGAAGAGATGGGCCGGTCCTGAGCCGGAGCGGAAGGCCAGTGCGATCGACCCGGGGGTGTGGCCGACCAGCCCGATCACTTCCAGCTGCTCGTCCCCGCATCCGACCTGGTCGCCGTCCCAGACCGCGTCGGGCTCGGCCACCCCGGTCGATTGCGCAATCGCGGCCGCATCCGGTCGGCCGGCCACCAGTGGACAGCACCAGCGTCGGCTCAGGTCGGCCAGCGCCTGGATGTGGTCGTCGTGCCGGTGGGTCGTGACGATGGCGTCCGGACGATCGTCGGCCACGACCGCGTCGATCCGGTCGGCGTCGTTCGCGGCGTCGATCAGCAACGTGCCGGAGGTGCAGCGGATCAGATAGACGTTGTTGTCCATCGGCCCGACCGACAATTTGGTCACCCCGACCGTGTCGGAAAGGGCCTGTCGCAGCGGTGCGCCGCCGCGTTCGACGTGTCCGAGTCCTGCCATCGTCAACTCCTCTTCGTCCTACTCCGGTTCCAGTGCTTGGGCCGACGCGGGCCGGCTCAGCGGAACGCCGGGAGGTCGACACCGGCCGTCCCGTCGAGCCCATCACCCTGGCCTCGCCCGCTCAGCCAGCCCAGCATGGCAGCGTCGCGACCCGAGATCTTGGTCGGTGCCTCGTTCAGCGAACCCGGCGAAGTCCCCGAGCTGCCGACGGACCGACCGACACTGGCCCGAAAACCAGATTCGGCCCGCAGCTCCAGGCCTGGCGTATCGCTGCGACCGGCTAGCCGCAACGTCACGAACTTCAGCAGCCAGGCGGTGGTCTCGGCGTCGAGATCGGCGATCTTGAAACCGATGTCCAGGTCGAGGTGGTGCATCACCACTTCGAAGAGTCGGATCAGCGGCAGGACCCGGGCCGGCTGGGCGATCCCGCGCGTCTCGATTCGGCGATCCCACGCATGCTGATCCTCGAGCTCGCCGAAGACCGTGCCCAATCGGCCGGCCGTGGTGTCGAGGTCGACCTGCAACTCCAGCCCCAGGCCGCCCGCGCCGGCCGCGATGTCGGCATCCCGGGCCTCGGCCGAGGGGTACATCTCCTGACGCTCCCCGGTCATCGCCCACTGCGCGAGCCTCCCGACCGCCTCGGCGTCGCGAGCCAGGTGACTGGCCACGTGCCCGCGACTCCAGCCCGGGCAGCCGGACGGTGCCCGCCACTGTTCGTCGCTGACCTCGATGGTGGCGCCGAGCAGTGCTGGGTGGACTGGCCCACTAGCGAACGCAACCGGTCCAGAGCCGGATCCGATCCGCCGACCGATCCGCCGACCGATCCGCCGACCGATCCGCCGACCGATGCGCTGACCGACGCGCTGACCGAGGCGCTGACCGAGGCGGGGGACTCCGGCGCGTCCATGGCTCCAACGTAACGCCCGGGCTCGTCGTCCGTGGTCAGCCCGGCGCCCGACCGAAACCGCCCGGCGTGAACTGTCAGAGCCGGGACATAGCATGACGATCGTGACTGACGCCCTCCTCGCATCGCGCCTCCAGATCCGTGGGGCGCGTGAACACAACCTCCGTAACGTGTCGCTTGATCTGCCCCGCGACGCGCTGATCGTGTTCACCGGGTTGTCCGGCTCGGGCAAGTCGAGCCTGGCCTTCGACACCATCTTCGCCGAAGGCCAGCGTCGCTACGTCGAGTCCCTGTCGGCCTACGCCCGGCAGTTCCTGGGCCAGATGGACAAGCCGGACGTGGACTTCATCGAGGGCCTCTCACCGGCGGTCTCGATCGATCAGAAGTCGACCAGCCGGAATCCGCGCTCCACGGTCGGGACCATCACCGAGGTCTATGACTATCTGCGGCTGCTCTACGCGCGGGCCGGCCGTCCGCACTGCCCGATCTGCGGCGAACCAATCAGTCGGCAGAGTCCACAGCAGATCGTCGACCGGCTGCTGGCGCTGCCGGAAGGCACCCGGTTCCAGGTGTTGGCTCCGGTGGTTCGCGGGCGCAAGGGTGAGTACGTCGACCTGTTCCGTCAGCTCGGCACCGGCGGCTTCAGCCGGGTCCGGGTCGACGATCAGAACTACCAGCTGACCGAGCCGCCGACGCTGGACAAGAAGTACAAGCACAACATCGACGTCATCGTGGACCGGTTGGCGGCCAAGCCCAGTGCCAAGCAGCGACTGACCGACTCGGTGGAGACCGCATTGGCGCTGGCCCAGGGCGTCGTCTCGATCGACTTCGTCGATCTGGACGCGAAGGATCCGAACCGCGAGCGGCGCTACTCCGAGAAGATGGCCTGCCCGAACGACCACGACATCGCCATCGAAGAGCTCGAGCCACGGCAGTTCTCGTTCAACGGCCCCTGGGGTGCCTGCCCGGAGTGCTCCGGAATCGGCACCAGGATGGAGGTCGATCCGGAGCTGGTTGTGCCCGATCCGGACAAGAGCCTCAGTGCCGGTGCGATCGCGCCCTGGTCGTCCGCGCACGTCGCCGACTACTTCATCCGCCTGGTCGACGCACTGGCCAAGAACGAGGGCTTCAGCACCAAGAAGCCCTGGCACACCCTGCCGGTCCAGGCCAAGAAGATGCTGCTCTACGGCGTGGGTGAGCAGGTGCACGTCAAGTACAAGAACCGCTACGGCCGCGAACGCAGCTACAACGCCCGGTTCGAGGGTGTGGTGGCCTACATCGAACGGCGGCACGCGGAGGCCGAGACCGACAGTTCGCGCGAGCGGTTCGCCGGCTACATGCGCGAGGTGCCTTGCAACGTCTGCCACGGCGCCCGGCTCAAGCCGACCTCACTGGCCGTCACCCTCGGCGGTCTCAACATCGCCGAGGTGTCGTCGATGTCGATCGACGAGTCGGCCCGGTTCCTGTCCACGCTGGAGTTGAGCGACCGCGAGAAGCAGATCGCCGAGCGGGTGCTGAAGGAGATCAACGAGCGGCTGAAGTTCCTGCTCGACGTCGGGCTGGACTACCTCTCCCTGAGCCGGCCGACCGGCAGCTTGTCCGGCGGTGAGGCCCAGCGGATCCGGCTCGCCACCCAGATCGGCTCGGGCCTGGTCGGGGTGCTCTACGTACTGGACGAGCCGAGCATCGGCCTGCACCAGCGAGACAACCGCCGGCTGATCGAGACTCTGGTCCGGCTCCGCGACCTCGGCAACACCCTGATCGTCGTCGAGCACGACGAGGACACCATCATGACCGCCGACTGGGCGGTCGACATCGGGCCCGGGGCAGGCGAGCACGGCGGCCACGTGGTGGTTTCCGGGCCGGTGCAAGAGCTGTTGGACAGCGAGGAGTCACTGACCGGGGCCTATCTCTCGGGCCGACGGGAGATCCCGTTCCCCAGCCGACGCCGACCGCGGGTCAAGGGGCGCAGCATCACGGTGCACAATGCGGTCGAGCACAACCTGCGCGACGTCACGGTCGAGTTCCCGCTCGGTCAGCTGATCGCGGTCACCGGAGTGTCCGGGTCGGGCAAGTCCACGCTGGTCAACCACATCCTCTACACCGCGCTGGCCAAGAAGATCTACAACGCCCGGGACGTGCCCGGCCGGCACCGGCGGATCACCGGCGACGACCAGATCGACAAGATCATCCACGTCGATCAGTCGCCGATCGGCCGGACGCCGCGATCCAATCCCGCCACCTACACCGGTGTGTTCGACCACATGCGCAAGCTGTTCGCCGAAACTCCGGAGTCGAAGGTGCGCGGCTATCAGCCGGGTCGGTTCTCCTTCAACGTCAAGGGCGGCCGGTGCGAGAACTGCACCGGCGACGGCACGATCAAGATCGAGATGAACTTCCTGCCGGACGTCTACGTCCCGTGCGAGGTCTGCCACGGGGCCCGTTACAACCGCGAGACGCTCGAGGTGCACTACAAGGGCAAGACCATCTCCGAGGTGCTGGACATGCCGATCGAGGAGGCGGTCGAGTTCTTCGCCGCCATCCCGGCCATCGCCCGGCATCTGCGGACGCTGGTCGACGTCGGTCTCGGCTACGTCCGGCTCGGGCAGAGTGCCCCGACCCTGTCCGGCGGCGAGGCGCAACGGGTGAAGCTCGCGAGCGAACTGCAGAAGCGCTCGACCGGCCGGACGATGTACGTGTTGGACGAACCGACCACCGGTCTGCACTTCGAGGACATTCGCAAGTTGCTCGGCGTGCTCGGACGACTGGTCGACGCGGGCAACACCGTGGTGGTGATCGAGCACAATCTTGACGTGATCAAAACCGCGGACTGGCTGATCGACATGGGCCCCGAAGGCGGTTCCCGGGGCGGCACGGTGATCGCCGAGGGCACGCCGGAAAAGATCGCCCGGACTCCCGAGTCGCACACCGGCACCTTCCTGGCGCCGATCCTGGCCGGCCGCGAGGTCCCGGTCGGTTCGGCTCAGCCGGAGCTGGTGGCGGCCACCACCAGTCGCGGCCCGGTGACGACCAAATCGGTCGGCAGTTCCAAGCGGGCAGCAGGCAAGAAGCCCCCGACGAATGGGCCGGCCAATGCTGCGGCAAAGACGGCAGTCAAGGCCTCGGCGACAGTGACCGCGAAGGCTCCGGCGAAACTGCCCACGAAACGAGCGTCGCCACGAACTGCAGCCAAGAGGTCCGCACCCAAACCAGCGGCCTGAACGGACTCCCGCGGTGACAGAGCGACACGAACTGTGACCTCGGGATGCGCGTGTGAACGATTCGATCATCCGAAACGTCTCTAGGTTGGGAACAGACGTTCACCAGCCGAACAGCGCCAACCACCCCCTTGGAGTTGCCATGTCACGCTCAGTCGCTTCGTCCGACCACGAGCCCACCCCGTCCCTGGCCGAAGCGGACCCGGGCACGCGCCCCGCCGGTACCGATCAGGCGGGAGCCGACGCCTTCCGGCGGGCTCCGCTCGATCGCCGGACGATGTTCCGCCGGGCCGGTATGGTGGCGCTGATCGGTGGCGGTGTGACGGCTCTGGCGGCCTGCTCCGGCTCGGACAGCGCGGCACCGGCGGCCTCGAGCGCGACGCCGGCCAGTACGGCACCCTCGGCGGCGGCGACCAGCGCCAGCCCCAGTTCCGGTACCAGCACCAGCGAGTCCCCGAGCGCGAGCGCGAGTGAAACCTCGGCGAGCGCCGCTCCGTCGTCGGCCGGTCCGACCGCCGACGCCGCCCACACCGTGGCCAAGAGCGATGTCGCCGAAGGGGGTGGGAAGATCGGTAGCGATTTCGTGATCACTCAACCGGCGGCCGGCACCTACAAGGCGTTCAGCAACGTCTGCACCCACCAGGGCTGTCTGGTCAACAAGATTGCCGACGGCACCATCGACTGCCCGTGCCACGGCAGCAAGTACTCGATCAAGGACGGCTCGGTGACCGCCGGGCCGGCGCCTAGCCCGCTGCCGTCGAAGACGGTCACCGCCTCCGGGGACAACCTGCTGGTCGGCACCTGATCCACCGACCGACCGGCGAGCTTTAAGCTGCCCAGATGCGGCTGGTCAGTCCGGCGACGGTGGTGGTCGCCCACCCCCAGCCAGACAGCTTCAACCATGCCGTGGCCCGCGAGGTCATCCGGGTTCTGGGCGAGGCCGGCGTCCGGACGTCGTTCCACGACCTCTACGCCGAGAACTTCGATCCTCTCCTGCCCTCCGAGGAATGGCTTGCCGTCGTCCGCCCCTCCGAGCCCAAGAAACCGACCGACGGTGCGGTGCTCCGGTACCGACGCGAGCTGGCGGCGTCCCGCGGGCTGGTGGTGGTCCATCCGAACTGGTGGGGACAACCGCCGGCCGTCCTGGTCGGCTGGCTGGACCGGGTGTTGCCACCCGAGCCGGCCGGGGATCCCGGTCGTTCGATCCGGACCCGGGGCATCGAGACCAGGGGCATCCGAGACAGGGGGCATCGAGACCGGGGGCATCGAGACCGGGGGCGCAGCGGAAGCGGTTCGTCCACGGCTCCGTCGGATGCTGGTCCTCAACACTGCGGACCGAGCCCAGCACCGTGACCTCGACTTGCGGGACACCCTGGACGGCATCTGGCGAGAGTCGGTCGGGCCGGCGCTCGGGTCGCCGGAGATCGAGCGGCTGGTCTTCTCTCCGATCAGCGGATCCTCGGCCGAGCAGCGGGCACGCTGGCTGACCGGTGCTGCCCGGGCCACCGCCTGGGTGGCCGGCGCGGATCGCTGAACCGACGGCCCGCCCGGTAGCGCCGATCGTCAGAACCGGCACCTAATCTTGGGGGTGTGGCCGACCCGACGACGTACCGCCCGGCATCCGGCGCGATTCCGGACCAGCCCGGGGTCTACCGGTTCAGCGATAAGGATGGCCGGGTCATCTACGTTGGCAAGGCCAAGAGCCTGCGGCAGCGGCTGAACTCCTACTTCGCCGATCCGGCCGGGCTGCACTTCCGCACCCGGACGATGGTGTTCACCGCGGCCAAGGTCGACTGGACGGTGGTGCAGACCGAGGTCGAGTCGCTCCAGCTGGAGTACTCCTGGATCAAGGAGTACGACCCGCGCTTCAACGTCAAGTACCGCGACGACAAGTCCTATCCGTGGCTGGCCGTGACCATGAGCGAGGAGTTCCCCCGGGTCCTGGTCGGCCGCGGGCCCAAACGCAAGGGCAATCGGTATTTCGGCCCGTACTCCCACGCCTGGGCTATCCGGGAGACGGTCGACCTGCTGCTGCGCGCTTTCCCGATGCGCTCCTGCAGCAACGGGGTGTTCCGAAACGCCGCCGCCGCGGGCCGGCCCTGCCTGCTCGGCTACATCGACAAGTGCTCGGCTCCCTGCGTCGGCCGGATCAGCGCCGAGGAGCACCGCGAGATCGTCGAGGACTTTTCCCGGTTCATGGCCGGCCAGACCCAACCGGTGATCCGCCGGCTGACCAAGGAGATGAAGGAGGCCAGCGCCGAGCTCGAATTCGAGCGGGCCGGCCGGCTGCGCGACGACCTCGGCGCCCTGCACCGGGCGATGGAGAAGAACGCGATCGTCTTCATCGACGGTGCCGACGCGGACGTGATCGCCCTGGCCGAGGATCCGCTCGAGGTGGCGGTGCAGATCTTCCACGTCCGCGGCGGCCGGGTCCGGGGCGAGCGCGGATGGGTGGCCGACCGGACCGAGGAGGGCGAAACCGGCGATCTGATCGAGCGGTTCCTGCTGCAGCTCTACGGCGACGCGAAGGCCGACGACACCGCCGAACAGACCATCCCGCGCGAGATTCTGGTTCCGGCCCTGCCTCCGTCGAGTGAGGTGCTCGCGTCGCTGCTCAGCGAACAGCGCGGCGCACAAGTGCACATCCGGGTGCCGCAGCGCGGCGACAAGAAGACCCTGATGGAGACGGTGGCCCGCAACGCCGGCGAGGCCCTGATTCGGCACAAGACCACCCGCGCCTCGGATCTGTCCACCCGGAACCAGGCGCTGGAGGAGATCCAGACCGCGCTCGACCTGCCGACCGCTCCGCTGCGGATGGAGTGCTACGACATCTCCAACCTGCAGGGCACCGAGGTGGTGGCCTCGATGGTCGTGTTCGAAGACGGGCTGCCACGCAAGGGCGAGTACCGCCGGTTCGTGATCCGGGGCGTCGACGGGCAAAACGACGTGGCGGCGATGCACGAGGTGATCACCCGGCGGTTCCGCCGGCTGCTGGACGACCGCCGCGCGATGGAGGAGCACGCCGACGGCGCCCAGGGAGAAGGTGCGCTGCTGGTCGATCCGACCACCGGCGCGCCGAAGAAGTTCGCCTACGCCCCGGCGTTGATCGTGGTCGACGGCGGTCCGCCGCAGGTGGCGGCGGCCGAGCAGGCGATGCGCGAACTCGGCATCACCGACGTCGCCCTCTGTGGTCTGGCCAAGCGGCTCGAGGAGGTCTGGCTGCCGGACGAGGACGACCCGCTCATCCTGCCCCGGACGTCGGAGGGTCTCTACCTGCTGCAGCGGCTCCGGGACGAGGCGCACCGGTTCGCCATCACCCACCACCGGAACCGCCGGAGCAGGTCGATGGTCGAGTCGACACTGGACGAGATTCCCGGTCTGGGCGAGGTCCGGCGTAAGGCGCTGTTGTCCTACTTCGGCTCACTGAAGAAGTTGCGGGCCGCGACCATCGAGGACATCGCCTCCGTACCCGGCTTCGGCACCAAGACCGCCGTCTCGGTCAAGGCCGCGCTGGACGCCAAGCCGGTCCGCGAATCGGTGAACACCGCCACCGGCGAGATCATCGAGTCCTGACCGAGCGTCCACGCCCGCACCGCGCAGGCAGCGCCGCCGCCGGCGGATGGCCATAATGACGGGGTGAGCACCGAGCCACAGGTCGGCGAGCCGAGCGACCGGACGATCGCCGGGGTCGACACCACGCCGCCCGCGACCGCATTCGAGAGCGCGCCCGAGATTGCACCCGAGGTCGACGTCGCGACCGACGACGAGCCGGCCGAGGGTCTGCCGTTCGAGCCGGTCGAGGATCTCGGCATCCGGTTGGTCGTCGTCACCGGGATGTCCGGCGCTGGACGCAGCACGGCCGCGAACGCGCTGGAGGACCTCGGCTGGTACGTGGTCGACAATCTGCCGCCCAGCGTGCTGCCCGAGATCTGTGCGCTGGCCGCCGAATCGGGTTGGCACCGGCTGGCCGTGGTGCTCGACGTCCGGACCCGGTCGTTTTTCGAGCAGCTGCCGCAGATGTTCTCCGAACTGCGGAACGAAGGCGTCCGACCGGAAATCTTGTTTCTGGAGGCGGGCGACGACGTGATCGTCCGCCGGCAGGAGTCGGTCCGGCGACCGCACCCGCTGCAGGGTGACGGTCGGCTGCTGGACGGCATCACCGCCGAGCGGACGAGCCTGGCCACCCTGCGCGCCGCCGCCGACCTGGTCATCGACACCTCCTCGATCAACATCCACCAGCTCACCTCCCGGGTGAACCACGCCTACGGCGAGGGTGACCATGATCAACTCCGGGTCACGGTGCTCAGTTTCGGCTTCAAGAATGGCATCCCGGTGGACGCCGACCTGGTGATGGATGTCCGATTCCTGCCCAACCCGCACTGGATTCCCGAGTTGCGCCCGCTGACCGGACTGAGCAGCGAGGTCAGTGATTTCGTCCTGGCCCAGGACGGTGCGGCCGAATTCCTGACCCAACTGGACGGGCTGTTCACGGTGGTGGCCGAGGGCTACGTCCGGGAGGGCAAGCGGTTCGCCACGGTGGCGATCGGCTGCACCGGGGGCAAGCACCGCAGCACCGCGATGGCCGAGGAGTTCGCCCGCCGGCTGCGGGTGGCCGGGGTGCCGACCAAGGTGCTGCACCGCGACATCGGGCATTCATGATCGAGCAGGGCGGTGACGACACCAGATTCGACGGGAAGCCGGACGGTAAGCCGGACGGTCTGAGCCGGCTGCCGGCGGTGGTGGCTTTCGGTGGCGGTCACGGTCTGTCCGCCTCGTTGGCTGCGCTGCGTCGGGTCACCGACCGGCTGACCGCGGTGGTCACGGTGGCCGACGACGGCGGCTCGTCCGGGCGGCTACGGGACGAGCTGAACTGTCTGCCGCCCGGTGACCTGCGAATGGCGCTGGCCGCCCTCTGCGGTGACGACGACGCCGGCCGGACCTGGGCCGACGTGCTGCAGTACCGGTTCACCGGCTCCGGCGGCCTGCGCGACCACGCCATCGGCAATCTGCTGATCGCCGGGTTGTGGGAGCGGCTCGGCGACCCGGTGGCCGGGCTGGACATGGTGGCCAAGTTGCTCGGGGCCGAGGGACGGGTGCTGCCGATGTCGTCGGTCCCGTTGGAGATCGAGGCCGACGTGCTGGGACTGGACTCGGCGTCGCCGGACGAGGTGTCGGTGGTGCGCGGCCAGAACCGGGTGGCCAAGACGATGGCCGAGGTCCGCAACGTCCGGCTGCTGCCGCCCCATCCGCCGGCCTGCCCGGAGTCGATCGAGAGCGTCCTGGACGCCGACTGGATCATCCTCGGTCCGGGGTCCTGGTTCACCTCGGTCATCCCGCATCTGCTGGTGCCCGACCTGGCCCGGGCGATCCTGACCACGCCGGCCAAGCGGCTGCTGGCTCTGAACGTGCAGGCCGACGAGGAGACGTTCGGGTTCACCCCGGCCCGGCACCTGGAGTTGCTGGCCGAGCACGCGCCCAAGCTGAGGCTGGACGTGGTCCTGGTGGACAGCCGGTTCGCCGGTGAGGACGCCCACCTGGGGGCCTACGCCAAGTCGCTCGGCGCCGAGCTGGTGGTCGAGGATCTGGCCGCCCGGGACGGTTCGGCCCGGCACGACCCGTTCCGGCTCGCGTCCGCCTACGCGGCGGTCATGGGTCTCTGACCTTCCACACCTCCGGTCACCAGGGTTGGGCGGCAAAGCTCACCGAGCGCGGAGACCGCCCGGCGTGGCATCATGCAGCAATGGCTATGACGGCGCAGGTGAAGGCGGAACTGGCGACCATCAAGGTCACCAAGCCCAGCTGTCGTAAGGCCGAGGTCGCTGCGACGCTGCGGTTCGCCGGCGGCCTGCACATCGTCAGCGGCAAGATCGTGATCGAGGCCGAGCTGGACACCGGGGCGGTGGCCCGACGGCTGCGGACCGACATCGCCGACGTCTTCGGCCACCCGAGCGAGCTGGTGATCGTCAACGGGTCGGGCATCCGGCGCGGCACCCGCTACGTCGTCCGGGTGGTCCGGGACGGCGACGCCCTGGCCCGGCAGACCGGACTGGTCGACTCGCGGGGACGGCCGGCCCGCGGTCTGCCCGCCCAGGTGGTCAGCGGTGGCCTGGACGAGTGCGTCGCTGCCTGGCGGGGTGCGTTCCTGGCCCATGGCTCGTTGACCGAACCCGGCCGCTCGATGGCCCTGGAGGTCACCTGCCCCGGGCCGGAGGCGGCGCTCGCCCTGGTCGGCGCGGCGCGCCGGCTCGGGATCAGCGCCAAGGCCCGCGAGGTGCGCAACGTGGACCGGGTGGTGATCCGTGACGGCGAGGCGATCGGCCAGCTGTTGACCCGACTGGGCGCCCACGAATCGCTGATGGCCTGGGAGGAGCGTCGGATGCGCCGCGAGGTGCGCGCGTCGGCGAACCGGCTGGCCAACTTCGACGACGCCAACCTGCGCCGCTCGGCCCGGGCCGCGGTGGCTGCCGGGGCACGGGTGGAGCGGGCCCTGGACATCCTTGGCGACGACGTCCCCGAGCATCTCCGCGCCGCCGGCGTGCTGCGGCTGGAGAACAAGCAGGCCAGCCTCGAAGAACTCGGTCAGTTGCATGATCCGCAACTGACCAAGGACGCCGTCGCCGGCCGGATCCGCCGGCTGTTGGCCACCGCCGACAAGCGCGCCTCCGATCTGGGCATCCCCAACACCGAGGCCGGCCTCAGCTCCGAGATGCTCGACGAGGACTGAGCGCCGACCGGCTCGGTGCCGGCGGCCGCGAGTGAACCTTTCACGGGACTGGTGCTAGCGGCGTACCAGCACCTGGAGCGGTCCGAAAGCGGCATAGCTGCCGTTGGCTACTGTGGAACTGTTTGCACAACGACGACTGAGAACATCTCGCACGATTGAGGAGACCGCATGACCGTCCGCGTAGGTATCAACGGCTTCGGCCGGATCGGCCGCAACTTCTTCCGGGCCGCCGCAGCGTCCGGCGCCGACATCGAGATCGTCGCCGCCAACGACCTCGGCGACCTCAAGACCATGGCTCACCTGCTCAAGTACGACTCGATCCTGGGTCGCTACCCGGACGAGATCTCGGTGACCGACGACGGCATCGCCATCGGCGACCACAGCCTGAAGATCCTCGCCGAGAAGGATCCGGCCGCGCTGCCCTGGGGTGATTTGGGAGTCGACGTGGTGATCGAGTCGACCGGCTTCTTCGTCGATGGCACCAAGGCCAAGGCGCACATCGACGGTGGCGCCAAGAAGGTCATCATCTCGGCGCCGGGTAAGAACGAGGACTTCACCGTCGTCCTCGGCGTCAACGACGGCGACTACGACCCGGCCAAGCACCACATCATCTCCAACGCCTCCTGCACGACGAACTGCCTGGGCCCGATGGCCAAGGTGATGGACGAGTCCTTCGGCATCGTCAAGGGTTTGATGACCACGATCCATGCCTACACCCAGGATCAGAACCTGCAGGACGGCCCGCACAAGGATCTGCGTCGCGCCCGCGCCGCCGCGCTCAACATCGTGCCCACGTCGACCGGCGCCGCCAAGGCGATCGGTCTCGTGCTGCCGCAACTGAAGGGCAAGCTCGACGGTTACGCGCTGCGGGTTCCGGTGCCGACCGGCTCGGCCACCGACCTGACGTTCGAGGCGGGTCGCGAGACCACCGCCGAAGAGGTCAACGCCGCGGTGAAGGCGGCGGCCGAGGGTCCGCTCAAGGGTTACCTGAAGTACACCGAGGACGACATCGTCTCCTCCGACATCGTCACCGACCCGCACTCCTGCATCTTCGATTCCGGTCTGACCAAGGTGATCGGCAACCAGGTCAAGGTCGTCGGCTGGTACGACAACGAGTGGGGTTACTCCAACCGTCTCGTCGACCTGGTCACCATGGTCGGCAAGTCACTCTGATCGATTTCCCGCGATCGTGAGCCTTCGGGCTCCACGTGGATCTCTGCGCCCTGAGCCTGTCGAAGGGCACCAGCACTTCGACAGGCTCAGCGCGTCTCCCGAGCCAGTCCGGCCGGCCACGGAAAGGTCACTCACCATGAAGTCCATCGATGATCTCGGAGACCTGCAGGGCAAGCGTGTGCTGATCCGGTGTGACCTCAACGTCCCGTTGGACGGCGACCGCATCACCGATGACGGCCGGATCCGGGCCTCGGTGCCGACGCTGAACAAGCTGCGTGAGGCCGGAGCGAAGATCGTCGTCATGGCCCACCTGGGCCGGCCCAAGGGCCAGATCGACCCGAAGTACTCACTGGCGCCGGCCGCCACCCGCCTCTCGGAGCTGCTCGGCGTCGAGGTGAGGTTGGCCGAGGACGTGGTCGGTGATTCCGCCCGGGCCACCGTCGAGGCGCTGGCCGATGGCGAGTTCGCGATGCTCGAGAACGTCCGCTACGAGCCGGGTGAAGAGTCCAAGGACGACGCGGAGCGCGGCGCCCTGGCCGACAAGTACGCAGCCTTCGGCGACGTGTTCGTCTCCGACGGCTTCGGTGTCGTCCACCGCAAGCAGGCCTCGGTTTACGACATCGCCTCCCGACTGCCGAACGCCGCCGGCCTGCTGGTCGAGGCCGAGGTGACGGTGCTGAAGCAGTTGACCGAATCGCCGAAAAAGCCGTACGTCGTGGTTCTCGGCGGGGCGAAGGTGTCGGACAAGCTGGCCGTCATCTCGAACCTGATCCGCACCGCGGACACCCTGGTGATCGGCGGCGGGATGGTCTTCACCTTCCTGGCCGCCCAGGGCTACGAGGTCGGCCGCAGCCTGCTGGAGGTGGACCAGATCGAGGCGGTCCGTGGATATCTCGACCAGGCCGCCTCCGGTGGCAAGCAGATCGTGCTGCCCTCCGACATCGTGGTCGCTCCCGAGTTCAAGGCCGACTCACCGCCCACGGTGGTGCCGGCCGACCAGATCCCGTCCGATCAGCTGGGCCTGGACGTCGGCCCGGACGGCGGCCAGACCGTGTTCGGCGCGGTGATCAGCAAGGCCACACGGTGTTCTGGAACGGCCCGATGGGTGTGGCCGAGTGGGAGAGCTTCGCCGGTGGCACCCGGGCGGTCGCCCAGGCGCTGACCGAGGTGGACGGACTCTCGGTGGTCGGCGGCGGCGACTCGGCGGCAGCGGTCCGCGATCTCGGTTTCGCCGACGACGCCTTCGGCCACATCTCGACCGGCGGCGGCGCCAGCCTGGAGTACCTGGAGGGCAAGACCCTGCCGGGCCTGGCGGTCCTCGAAGGCTGATCCCACCCGATCGTCACCCGAAGCACCCTGCCGCACGACGAACAATGAGGAGCAACACCGACATGGCCCGTACGCCGCTGATGGCCGGCAACTGGAAGATGAACCTGACCCACGTCGAGGCGGTCGGACTGGTGCAGAAGCTGGCCTGGACCCTGGACGACAAGAAGTACGACCCGAGTCGGTGTGAAGTCGTGGTGTTGCCGCCCTTCACCGATCTGCGCAGCGTCCAGACCCTGATCGAGGGCGACCGGCTCGAGCTCGGTTTCGGGGCTCAGGATTTGTCCGAGCACGACAAGGGTGCCTACACCGGCGAGGTGTCGGGGGAGATGCTGGCCAAGCTGAACTGCCGCTACGTCACCGTCGGGCACTCCGAGCGGCGCACCTACCACCACGAGGACGACGCCCTGGTCAACGCCAAGGCCAAGCAGGCCCTCAAGTACGCGCATCACCCCGATCATCTGTGTCGGTGAGGATCTCGAGGTCCGGCAGGCCGGTGAGCACCGCGGGCACGTGATCGGCCAGCTCGACGGAGCGCTGGACGGCCTCAGCGCCGAGCAGGTGGCCACCGTGGTCATCGCCTACGAGCCGGTGTGGGCGATCGGCACCGGCGAGGTCGCCACCCCCGAGGACGCCCAGGAGGTGTGCGGAGCGATCCGCGAGCGGCTGTCGGAGCAGTTCGGGGCCGGCGTCGCTGAGCAGGTGCGGATCCTCTACGGCGGCTCGGTGAAGTCGGGCAACGTCGCTCAGATCATGGCCCAGCCGGACGTCGACGGCGCTCTGGTGGGCGGGGCCAGCCTGCAGGTCGAGGAGTTCTCGGGGATCGCCCGGTTCTACGCACTGCCCAGCACGAGTTAATTCTGATCCTCCTGGTCAGCCGGAGTTTTCCGGTTCGGACTTCTCGGATTCTCGACACCGTGAGTTAGGATTCGTCCGTGATTTACGCAGTTCCGATGATGACCGCGCCGATCCTGGCGTTCTCCATCGTCCTGATCGTGACCAGCGTGGCCCTGGCCTTGTTCGTCCTGATGCACAAGGGTCGGGGCGGCGGGTTGTCCGACCTCTTCGGGGGTGGCATCTCGTCCTCGATGGGCGGCTCCTCGGTGGCCGAGCGCAACCTCGACCGGCTGACCATCATCATCGCGGTGATCTGGTTGGCCTGCATCGTGGCTCTCGGGCTGCTCTACAAGCTTCAGGCCTGACGGGTCCGGGCTGAGCCCGGTCCCGTTCGGCGGCACGCGGCAACACCGAGTTTCATCCAGTTTCATCCTTGGGGGGATCAGATCGTGGCTGGTGGTAGTGCTATCCGGGGCAGTCGGGTCGGGGCGGGTCCGATGGGCGAGGCCGAGCGTGGGGACACCGCGCCTCGGTTGGTCGTGTCCTACTTCTGCTCTAACCGGCACGAGACCCGGCCGGCCTTCGCGGCCGATGCGCCGGTGCCGGACCGCTGGGACTGCCCGCGTTGCGGGCTGCCGGCCAACCTCGACTCGGCCAACCCGCCGCCGCCTCCCAAGACCGAGCCCTACAAGACCCACCTCGCCTACGTGAAAGAGCGGCGTAGCGACACCGAGGCCGACGCGATCCTCACCGAGGCGCTGACCTCGCTGCGGGATCGCCGGGCTCGCGGCGAACTGATCTACTGACTCCGTCCGGCCGCCTCCGACCTGCCGATTCGTACGACGTCACCGGGCCGACGGGTCGGTTCAGATGACCCCGCGCTGACCGAGATCCTTCGGCAGCTTCGAGGCTGCGTCCTGGTCGAGCAGCCAGAGGCTCCGTTCTGTGCCGTGGGCGCCCGCGGCCGGAACCTGGACGTCGCCGGCACCGAGCAGGGCCATGGCCACCGCATCGGCCTTGTCGTCGCCGGTGACGCAGAACCACACCTGGCGAGATTCGTTGATCACCTCGAACGTGAGGCTGATCCGGTCCGGTGGCGGCTTGGGGGAGTTGCGGACTCCGATCACCCGGCCTTCGGCGTGGGACGAGGGATGCTCGGGGAACATCGAGGCGATGTGGCCGTCCGGGCCGACGCCGAGCAGGCAGATGTCGAACTGGGTCTCGCCCAGCTCGTCGTCGTAGCGCGCTGCGGCGTCGTCGAGGCTGATCCCGCTGTCGATGGCCGGCATCGGATGGATCCGGTCCGGCGGAAGGCCAGGACGTCCTTCCAGATGGCCAGGGCCGGGGCGTCGTTACGGTCCTCGCTGTCGGCGGTGACCCAGCGCTCGTCGCCCCACCACAGCCCGACCCGACTCCAGTCGACCGCACTGGTCGGGCCGTCGTCAGCCAGGTGTTGGTAGGCCTTGGTGGCAATCCGGCCACCGGTCAGGCAGACCTGTGGCACGGCGCCCTGATGCTGCTGCAGTTCGGCGATCCGGGCGATCAGCCGGGCGGCGATCGCCTCCGCCACCGCGTCCGCGGACGGGTGCAGCAACACCTGGGTTTGGTCGTCGAGGTCAGTCATGCGATTTCTCCTCGCGGTTGTGAGCCAGCCGTTCAGACGGGTGGCGCCGCCGCTCGGGTGTGACCCCCGCAGCGGCGCCGCGCGTCCGGCGGGCTGGCACGTTGCCGTGAGCGGCCCCTCTCGCCGCCGCGGCGCGAATTCGAGTCGAGCGCGTCGCGCTCAGGCCCCTTCGCCGCCGACGACCTCGCGCAGAGAGGTCTGCACCGTCTCGGTCAACTCGCCCCACGAGTCCATGAACTTCTTCACGCCCTCGTCCTCGAGGGTGTCGATCACGTCGTCGTAGGAGATACCCAGGCCGCTGAGCGCGTCCATGGTCTGCTGCGCGTCGTCATACATCGTGGTGACCCGGTCACCCTCGACCTCGCCGTGGTCCGCGAACGCCTGCAGGGTCTTCTCCGGCATGGTGTTGACGGTGTCCTTGACCAGCAACTGGGTCACGTACAGCGTGTCCGGCAGATCCGGGTCCTTGACGCTGGTGGAGGCCCACAGCGGCCGCTGCCGATTGGCTCCCTTGGCTTCGAGGGCCTTCCAGCGGTCGGTCTCCAGCGACTTCTCATAGACCTGGTAGGCCAGCCGGGCGTTGGCGATCGCGGCCGTGCTCTTCAGCTGCTCGGCCTCCTCGCTGCCGATGGCGTCCAGCCGCTTGTCGTACTCGGTGTCCACCCGGGAGACGAAGAACGAGGCGACAGAGAAGATCGAGCTGATGTCGTGACCGGCCTTGTCGGCAGCCTCCAGCCCGTCCAGGTAGGCGTCGATGACGCCCTGGTAGCGGTCCAACCCGAAGATCAGGGTGACGTTGACGCTGATTCCGTCCCCGATCGCGGTGGCGATGGCCGGCAGTCCGGGAAGAGTGGCCGGGATCTTGATCAACAGGTTCGGCCGGTCGACGGTCGACCACAGTTCGCGGGCCTCGTTGATGGTCGCATCGGTGTCCATCGCCAGGTTCGGCGAGACCTCAAGCGAGACCCGTCCGTCGGCGCCTCCGGTGGCGGCCGAGGTGTCGGCGAACACGTCGCAGGCGTTCCGGACGTCGGTCGTGGTGATGGACCGGATCGCGCCCGGCGTCTGGACGCCGTCGGCGGCCAGATCCTTGAGCTGGACGTCGTAGGACTCGCCCTTGGCCAGCGCGCTGGCGAAGATCGTCGGGTTGGTGGTCACACCGACCACCGACGAGTCGCTGATCAGCTTGGACAGGCTGCCCGAGTCGAGGCGCTCCCGGGAGAGGTCGTCGAGCCAGATGGAAACTCCCGCATCGGAGAGTGCTTTGAGTCGATCGTTCATGTCGGATCCTTGGTGGTTGAAATCGGGGTCAAGAGATGTCGTTCGCCGGCCCGGAAGGGTCAGCTGATGGTGACGCCCGGATCGTCTTCGTGATCGCCGGTCGTCTTCGATCCGGCGGCGGCCGGGTGCACCGGTGCCTCGCCGGAGGTGGAGGCCTGCAGGCTCTCCTTGGCCGCCGCGGCGACGGTCTCGCCGCTGAACCCGAACTTCTCGAACAGCAGGGCTCCGTCGGCGCTGGCGCCGTAGTGGTTGATGCTGATGATCCGACCGGCGTCGCCGACGATGTCCCGCCAGCCCTGGCTGACGCCCGCCTCGACGCTGACTCGGGCCTTGACGTCCGGCGGGATCACCGAGTTGCGGTAGTCGTCGTCCTGCTCGTCGAACCATTCCCGGCAGGGCATCGAGACGACCCGGGCCGCGATGCCTTCGGTGGCCAGTTGCTCGGCCGCGGTGACCGCGTACTGCACCTCCGAACCCGTGCCGATCAGGATGACGAACTGGTCCGCGTCGGCGCTGCCGAAGTCCTTCAGTACGTAGGCGCCCTTGGCCACGTTCTCGACGGTGGCGAAGCCGTCGCTGCCGCGGGCCACGATCGGCAGGTTCTGCCGGCTGAGGATGAAGCCGGCCGGACGATCCTTGTTGTTGAGGATGGCGGCCCAGCAGGCCGCGGTCTCGTTGGCGTCCGAGGGCCGGACGACGTCCAGCCCGGGGATGGCCCGCAGCGCCGCCACGTGCTCGATCGGCTGGTGGGTCGGGCCGTCCTCGCCCAGCCCGATCGAGTCGTGGGTCCAGACGTAGGTGACCGGGATGTGCATCAGGGCCGACAGCCGGACGGCGGCGCGCATGTAGTCGCTGAAGGTGAGGAAGGTGCCGCCGTACGGGCGGGTTCCGCCATGCACCTTGATGCCGTTCATAATCGCGCCCATGGCGTGCTCGCGGATGCCGAAGTGCAGCACCCGGCCGTAGGGCCCGCCGGAGAACTTCTTGGTCTGCCGGTCCACCGGCAGGAAGCTCGGCTGACCCTTGGGGGTGGTGTTGTTCGAGCCGGCCAGGTCGGCCGAACCGCCCCACAACTCCGGCATCTTCGGGGCCAGTGCGGTCAGCACCTCACCGGAGGCAGCCCGGGTGGCGATGCCCTTGGGGTCGGCGTCCCAGCTCGGCAGCGCTTCCTCCCAGCCCGGCGTCAGTTCCTCCTTGGTCATCCGCTCGTAGAGCGCCTTGGCCTCCGGATTGGCCTCGGCCCAAGAGTCGTAGTCGGTCTGCCAGTCGTCGTAGGCGCTCTTGCCACGCTGCAGCAGCTCGCGGGTGTGGCCGATCACCTCGTCGCTGACCTCGAAGTTGACATCCGGATCGAAGCCGAGCAGCTTCTTGGTCGCGGCCACCTCGTCGTCGCCCAGTGCGGAGCCGTGGGCGTCGCCGGTGCCCTGCTTGGTCGGGGCCGGCCAGCCGATGATGGTCTCCAGGCTGATGAAGCTGGGCCGATCGGTCACCGCCCGGGCCGCCTCGATCGCCTCCAGCAGCGCCTTGACGTTCTCGGCGTAACTGGTGCCGCCGTTGGTCCAGTCGACCGACTGGACGTGCCAGCCGTAGGCCTCGTAGCGGGCTGCGGTGTCCTCGGTCAGGGCGATGTTGGTGTCGTCCTCGATCGAGATGCGGTTGTGGTCATAGATCAGCGTCAGGTTGCCCAGCCGCTGGGTGCCGGCGAGCGAGGACGCCTCGGAGGTGATGCCCTCCTCGATGTCGCCGTCGGAGGCCACGCAGTAGATCTGATGGTCGAAGATCGACTGGCCCTCGGGGGCGTCGGGGTCGAGCAGGCCGCGCTCGCGGCGGGCGGCCATCGCCATCCCGACAGCGTTGGCGATGCCCTGGCCGAGCGGGCCGGTGGTGATCTCCACGCCGGTGGTGTGACCGTACTCGGGGTGACCCGGAGTCTTGGAGCCCCAGGTGCGCAGCGACTCGATGTCCTCCAGCTCCAGGCCCCAACCGCCCAGGTAGAGCTGGATGTAGAGGCTGATCGAGGAGTGGCCGCAGGACAGTACGAACCGATCTCGGCCCGGCCAATGCGGCTCGGCCGGATTGTGCCGCATCACCTTCTGGAACAGCAGGTAGCACAGCGGGGCCAGGCTCATCGCCGTCCCGGGGTGACCGTTGCCCACCTTCTGCACGGCGTCGGCGGCCAGCACCCGGACGGTGTCGACCGCACGCGCGTCGAGGTCGGTCCAGCCGTCCGGGACGATGGCCTGGTCTTCGGAGCTGATCTCGGGGCTGACGGTTGTATCTGTCACTGCGGCGCGCTTCCTTCCGGATGTCCCGGGGCGCTCGGTCCGACTCGATACCGGTCCGTCTCTGCGACGTGCCGATGGTGGCCGATGATGATCGAGAACGGTCCCGGGTGGTGTGTGGTGTCTATCGGTTCTGGCGTTTATTCACGACTGGGAGGTAGTGCATCATTCAGTTCAACACTAGCGTCACCGAATCGGTCGCGGGGAGGGCCCGGCAGCGGCCGTGGTCGGCACCTGCCGCGCGCCTGGGTCGAGGCTGGGAAAGCTGGAGTCCGGAGCCGGGATGGCGAAGTCTGAGCCGTAGACTCCGAGTGGATTCCGACGACCGGACGACGGGAGAAGATGACAGCGGCAGGACGGGCGCATACCGTGGGCGACGCCGAGCAGGCGACCACCGAGCAGAGCTCCGCGTCGGGCTCGAGTCGGCAGCGCCACACCCCACCGGGCGGGAATCCGTCGGAGCGGCGAATCCAGCGAGCAGTAAAGGGCAGAAACGGAACCGTGACGAGTATCGACCTGGCCGACACGGCTTCCGGCGGTCCTGGGTCGAGCAAGCGCTTCCGGTCGGCCGAGAGGGCGGTCGAACCCACGGGTGAGGTTGTCGCCCGTTCGCACTGGCGGGACGTCCTGAGCGCCTACGTCGGACTGACCAAACCTCGGATCATCGAGTTGCTGCTCGTCACCACCGTTCCGGCGATGTTCCTGGCCGCCCGCGGTGTCCCCAGCCTCCGGCTGGTCCTGCTCACCCTGGTCGGCGGCTGCTTCGCCGCGGCCAGTGCGAATGTGTTCAACTGCGTCCTCGATCGCGACATCGATGAGCGGATGCGTCGGACCCGGCGCCGTCCGCTGCCCCGGCACGCGGTCAACCCGCGCGCGGCAACTGCGTTCGGTCTGGTTCTCGGTGCGCTGGCCCTGCTCTGGCTCGGGTTCGGCGTCAACTGGTTGTCCTCGTTGCTCGCGCTCGGGGCCAACGTCTTCTACGTCTTCGGTTACACCCTGCTGCTGAAGCGGCGGACCTCCCAAAACATCGTCTGGGGTGGGATCGCCGGCTGCTTCCCGCCGTTGATCGGCTGGACCGCGGTCACCGGTCACCTGGCGCTGGCCCCGTTCGTGCTGTTCGCCATCGTGTTCTTCTGGACGCCGCCGCACACCTGGGCGCTGGCCATGCGCTACCGCGAGGACTACGCCGCGGCGCAGGTGCCGATGCTGCCGGTGGTCAAGTCGCCCTCGGCGGTGGCCGTCCGGATCGTGGCCTACGCAGTGGTCACGGTGGCGGTCTCGCTGGCGCTGTGGCCGATCGCCGGCACCGGCTGGCTGTACCCGATCGTGGCCGCGGTCACCGGGCTCGCCTTCATCTGGGAATCGGTGCAGCTGTTGCGCCGGGCCCGCGCCGGGCTGAGCGATGCGCTGCTCAAGCCGATGCGGCTGTTTCACTGGTCGAACAGCTATCTGGCCCTGGTCTTCGTCGCCGCGGCCATCGACCCGCTGGTCCGCTGAGCGTCGATTTGCTGCCGACCGGCTGGCACTGATCGTGGTCCAATCGGTCGAGCTGCTGCTGGATTCCGACGCGGATGCTGCCGTACGCGCCGAATGGGAGTTGCTGCGCGCCGCCGGTCTGCCCAGTGCCTGGCGTCCGGAGCCGAGCGGGTCCCATCGTCCGCACATCACTCTGTTGGCGGCCGAGGAGATCGACCTCGGGGCTGAGCCGGCGCTGCGTGCCCTGGTCCGCGAACTCGACCTGCCGGTGACCATCGGCTCTCCGTTGGTCTTCTCAGCCAAGCGCGGCACCTTCATCCTGGTCCGGCAGGTGATCGCGTCGGTCGAACTGCTGCAGCTGCAGGAAGCGGTGGTCGACATCTGTGGCCCGGGCCTGGACGGGTCCTTCGAGCCCGGTCGCTGGGTCCCGCACCTGACGATCGGCCGCCGGTTAAGCTCCGAGCAGCTCGGTTCGGCGATTGGTCTGCTGGCCGATCAGGAACACGGCGCCGAGCAGTCCGCGGTGATCACCCGCTGCCGACGCTGGGACGCAGTGGCGAAACGCGACTGGCTGATCTGACCGAGGTCGACTCCGCCGCCGGTCTCGAGCAGAGCGCCGACGGTTCGATCGTGTGCACCAGAGCGGTCACGGCACCTGCATTGGCGGCCGCATCCCGAGTCAGGCGTGTCCGGGTAACCGTGAGGTTCGAGACAAAGCGGTGCAGCCGCTGCACCTCTGCGGCGTGGAAACCCGACTAGTTCGACGCCGACTGACACTTGACGGCGGACTGGGTGAGCAGGCTTCCGTCGGACTTGTCGATCTGGGTCGGATCGCCGTTCTTCATTGCGGTGATGGTCGCCGGGCTCGCCTTCTCATACATCTGTCCCACCATGCAGGTGGCGAACTTCCGGGCCTTGCCGGACGAAAGGTGTTGATCGTTCTGATAGAACGTCGCCAGCCCGTCGACGGTCTCGCTCCTGCTCGGCTTCGAGCCGTTGTCACCACCGGCCGAGGTGGCCGGAGAACTGGACGCGGCCGTGGGGCTCGACGTGGTGGTCGAGCTTGCGGAGGTCTGCACCGTCGACGTGCTGGCCGCCGACGGTTGGCCCGAGGTGGTCGAGGAACTGCTCGCCTGAGGGGTCGTTCCGCAGCCGGCCAACGCGACCATCGTCGCCGCACTCAGCCCGATCGTGATCCAACGCTTCAGCAGCATCGACGGACTCCTTCCGGTAGTCGGTCGGATTTGTTTCCGACCGCAGGCAACGCTAGTGGACCTGAGGTTCACCGGCCGCCCAGCCTTCGCCGCAGGGGCCGCCGTCGGGGGACTCGGTGATCCAGGTGTCGGCGTCGGTCGGGTCGGCCGACAGGTCGACCAGCGGTTGGTAGAACTTCGCCACCTCCGCGCTGCGCTGCGGGATGTAGTGGAAGATCAGTGACCGCCGGAAGCGGTCCGCGCTGGTGTTCGGTTTCGAGCCGTGCACCAGGCTGCCGTGGAAGAACAGCACGTCGCCGGCCCGCATCGTCGTCTGCACCCGTTCGACGTCCTCGGGCACAGGCACGGTCAGGTCGGCGAACGATTCGGACCGGTCGGCCTCCTCCGGGCACAGCAGCTGGATCCGGTGCGAGCCCGGGATCACCGTCAGGGCGCCGTTCTCGCCGTCACAGTCGTCCACGGCGATCCACGCGGCCAGGCAGGTCTCCGGATGGGCCTGCAGGAACAGGTTGTCCTGGTGCAACGCCTGGCCGCGGGCGGTCGGTGGTTTGAAGTAGAACATCGACTGGGCGCCGTAGACCGGGCCCAGCAGCCGGGTGACCACGTCCAGGATCCGCCGGTCGCTCATCAGTGCGCGCGCGACCCGTCCGGCTGCGGTGTCGGGGTGTCGGTGCGGATGGACGAAGCGGGGGTAGCGACCGAGGATGTCACCGGCCGCCACCCCGTCGTCGTAGTTCATCGAGTCGTCGTGCTCGACCTGTGCGGTGAACGTGTCCCGGACGGTGGCGATCTCGTCGGTGCCGATCAGCCCGCGGACGAGGACGACCCCGTCGCGGTCGTAATGATGGAGGACATCGGTGGTCTCGGCGACGAGTGCGGTCATGCCTTCAGCTTGCCCCAGCCGGCGTCGCTTCGGCAGGCGGCGGTCCGACCAATGTGTCCAGCTGATGAGATTACTGGATGTTTCGCTCACAAAAGGCTCTCCCAGGAGGCCTTCCTTGGTGTGAGGGATGAATTGGCCAGAGTGCTCCGGGCGGGCGGGGGAGCCCTCAGCCGGCGACAGCACCCGGAACTGGCCGGAGCCATCGACTACGCCCTGCGGAACGGGCGCATCCGGGCGGTTCTGCCGGGCGTCTACGTTCCGGCCGAGGAGGGCGGCCTTGAGGTCGACCTGCTGGCTGCCACCCTCTGGCACCCGGAGGCGAGCTTCGTCGGCGCGGCAGCGGCCAGACTGACCTTCTGGCCCGAACTCCGGCTGGACCGGATCGAACTGGCCAGCCCGACGTCGAGAGGGGAGCGGCGGGGCCGGTTCGTACTCCGACAACGGCGCATTCCGCCGGACCTCATCCGCCAGGTGGCAAACGTCACCGTTACGACCCCTGCGTTGACTGCGCTCGACCTCTGCGACTCGCACGGCGGTGACGGGATCGACACCGTGCTGCGAACGCGCGCCACCACGGTGAACGCAATGTGGGAGGTGCTGGCGTCGTGTCCGGGACGCCGGGGCAACCGCGAACGCAGGGCGCTGCTGCTCGACTCGCGGGCCGAGCCGTGGTCGGCCGCCGAGAGACTTCAGCACCGGCTGCTCCGCGCGGCCAAGATCACGGGTTGGATCGCCAACCATCCCGTCAGGATCGGGAAGCGGCTCTACTTCCTGGATGTGGGTTTTCCGCGGCAGCTCGTGGCGATCGAGATCGACGGTCGCAGTGCCCACGGCGTCAGCCGCTTCGAGGCCGATCGCTGGCGCCAGAACGACCTGATCCTCGCCGGCTGGACGGTGCTGCGCTTCACCTGGTCGATGCTGGTCGACGATCCGGAGGAGGTGATTCGGCTCATCCGTGTTGCGCTGGCCGGATCAGTCTGAAAATCCGCAGTTCGTGGAGGCATGACCGCCGCGATCCCGCTCAGTCACCGACGCCGACGCTCAACGAACCGCGGAAAATCGACCTTTGACCCGGCTCACCGACAACAACAGGTTCGTGCCGAGGGCCATGGCACTGGCCGCGCCGAGCAGATGCAGCAGGACGACGCCGATCGGAAGTCCGGTGTAGTACTGGATGAAGCCGATGCCGGCCTGGACGGCAAGGATCAGTAGAAGCCAGACGCCGGCCTTGTTCCGGACGAAGGCCAGACAGGCGATGGTCAGGGCGACGGTGAGGTAGACCACCGAGGTGTGGACGTGGGTTACGGTCAGCGCGCTGAATCCGGTCCGGGGTGCGCTGGCGTCGCCGGCGTGCGGTCCGCTGCCGGTGACCAGGGTGCCCATCCAAACGGCCAGCCAGAGTGCGACGAAGGTGACCCGGGTGAGCAGGTAGAGCCGACCCGGGACAGGGCGTCGTTCGGCGTGCCAGACGAGCCGCACCAGCCAGACCGAGACGGCGACCAGACCCATCGAGGCCAACAGGTGCAGTGCGACCACGAACGGATTCAGTTCGGTGAGCACCGAGATGCCGCCGATCACCCCTTGGAGGGGGATGCCGAAGACCAGGATCGCGGCCAGCCACCGGAGATCGTGGCGACTGCGGCCGCCCTCGCGATAGCGCCAGGCCGAGATCAGGGTCAGCACCACGATGGCGAGCAGCACGAAGGTGAGCAGCCGGTTGCCGAACTCGATCGCGCCGTGAATGCCCAGAGCGGGACGAGTGGTGTAGCTGGTGGCGTCACACCGCGGCCAGGTCGGGCAGCCCAACCCGGAGCTGGTCAGGCGGACCAATGCACCGGTCAGGATGATGCCCATGTTGGCTACCAGGGTGGCCACCGACAGACCGCGCAGCCAGGACGGGCGGTCGAGTGCGGTCGGCGTCGTCTCGGACGAGGTCAGGACAGCCATCGAAACACCTTTCGGGTGGCGAGTGCGGCGAGCGCGAACCAGATCAGCAAGACCACCGGCGGCCACCACAACGTGACGCCGACCGATCCGGCCCGCAGGGCCTCACCGAGCGCTCCGGTCGGCAGGGCTTCGATGATGCTTCGCAGACCGGCCGGATAACGATGCACGGCGATCACCAGTCCGCCGCCGGCCAACAGCACCACGTAGAGGACGTTGGCCAACGCCAGAGTCGCCTCGGCCCGCAGCCGGCCGGCCAGCAGCAGGGCCAGGGAGACGAAACAGCCGACCGCGAGCAGCGCGGCGAGGACCGCCTCGACCAGCGAGCCGGCCGTGGGCCTCGGCCGCCAGCCGAGCGCGAGGGCGGCCACTCCGAGGATGATCAACTGGCCCAGGATGACGGTGACGATGGCCACCGTCTTGCCGAGCAGGAGGCCGCCGCGGCCGAGCGGGGTGGCGGCCAGCCGTTCCAGCACGCCGTAACGCCGCTCGAAGCCGGTGCTGATGGCCACCGAAGTGAAGCCGCTGGACCAGATCGCCAACGCGAGCACCGACGGCGCCAGGGTCTGGAACGACCCGACCCTGGCTTCCAGCAGCCGGCCGATGACCAGGATGGCGACCGGGATCACCAGGGCCAGCAGCAGCTGCTCGCCGTTGCGGACCAGCAGGGTCGCCTCGATCCGGGCGTGCCGCAGCACCCGGCGGGCCGGCGCCGCGGCGCCTGGCGCGGGCCGAAGATCGAGCGCAGTCCCGCCGCTCATGCCGAACCACCGATCGTGGCGTGGGTGTTGGCCAGGAAGACGTCCTCCAGCGAGTCGCCACCAGCGGTCAGCTCGGCGACCGTGCCGGACAACCGGACGCGGCCCGCGTCGATGATGAACACCCGGTCGGCCAACGCCGCGGCCTCGTCCATCGCGTGGGTGGTGAGCAGCACGCTGACCCCGGCGGCCCGCAACTCCCGCAGCAACTCCCAGGTCGCATGCCTGGCGTGCGGGTCCATCCCCGCGGTCGGCTCGTCCAGGAAGACCAGTTCGGGACGTCCGATCAGGGCACCGGCCAAGTTGACCGCCTGCCGCTGGCCGCCGGAGAGCCGCCGGTAGGGCGTCCGGACGAAGCCGCCGATACCGAGCCGTTCGATCAGTACGTCCACCGGCAGTGGATGGGCGTAGAGGCCGGCGAGATAGCGCAGCAGTTCGGCCGGCCGGATGCCCGACCAGGCGCCGGTGGACTGCGGCATCGAGCCGATACGCGTGTTCGCCTCCACCGAGCCGGCTGCGAAGCCGAGCACCCGGATCGACCCGTCGGTCGGGGTCAGCAGTCCGGTGCAACAGCGCAGCAGCGTGGTCTTGCCGGCGCCGTTCGGGCCAAGCAGAGCGGTGATCCGGCCACGTTCGGCGGCCAGGTCGAGTTCAGCGATCGCCGGCATGTCGCCGAACCGCTTGGTCAGCCGGGAAACGTCCAGCGCGTTCGCTGCGCCCGGCTCCGCTCCCGCTGTCACCCGGCGAGTCTAGCCAGATCGCTGCGGCCGCCGAGGCCACCTCAAGACCTACCTGAGTGCCGATCAGGTTGCCCGCCGAGCGGGTACGGGAGGATGGCTCCATGCAGTTGCCCGTGATGCCGCCGATCGCGCCGATGCTGGCCAAGGCGGTCAAACAGATCCCCACCGGTGAGCTCAGCTACGAGCCCAAATGGGACGGCTTCCGCTCGATCGTCTTCCGGGACGGCGACGAGGTGGAGATCGGCAGTCGCAACGAGAAGCCGATGACCCGCTACTTCCCCGAGGTGGTGGCGGCGATCAGGCAGAACCTGCCCGAGCGCTGCGTGGTCGACGGCGAGATCGTGGTCGTCGGTGCGGACGGCCAGCGCCTCGACTTCGACGCCCTGCAGCAGCGCATCCACCCCGCGGCCAGCCGGGTGAACCTGCTCAGCGAGCAGACGCCGGCCCGGTTCGTTGCCTTCGACCTGCTGGCGCTGGGCGAGGAGGACTTCACCATCCGGCCGTTCGCCGACCGCCGGGCCGCACTGGAGCAGGCGCTGGCCGACGTCCACCCCCCGATCCACCTCACTGCGGTGACCCGTGACGCAGCGGTGGCCCAGGACTGGTTCACCCGGTTCGAGGGGGCCGGGCTGGACGGAGTGGTAGCCAAGCCCCTGCGCAGCGGCTATCAGCAGAACAAACGGGTGATGTTCAAGATCAAGCACGAGCGGACCGCCGACTGCGTGGTCGCGGGCTATCGCACCCACAAGTCCGGGCCGGAGGCGATCGGTTCACTGCTGCTCGGCCTCTACGACCACGACGGCCACTGGGGTGAGCCGGGTCGGCTGCTTTCCGTCGGGGTGATCGGCGCCTTCCCGATGGCCCGCCGGCACGAACTGTTCATCGAGTTGCAGCCGTGGGTGACCAGTTTCGACGATCACCCGTGGGCCTGGGCGAAGCAGGAGGAGGGGACCCGGACGCCGCGCAACTCCGAGGGCAGCCGATGGACGGGCGGGAAGGACCTGTCCTTCACCCCGCTGCGGCCGGAGCGGGTGGTCGAGGTGCGTTACGAGCACATGGAGGGCAACCGGTTCCGGCACACCGCCCAGTTCTCCCGCTGGCGTCCGGACCGCGAGCCCGACTCGTGCGGCTACGACCAGCTGGAGGAGGTCGTCCGTTTCGACCTCGCCGAGGTACTGACCAGCTGAGCATCGAACCCTGCGGATGGGACACCCGCTTGTCCCGGAGGGCAAAGGGGCCGATCGGAAAGACCAGGAGTCTGGGGGGCATACCAGGAATGTGGGAATGGCGGCCGCCGGGGCGCCGACGACCACCGGTATCTCGCGAATCCGGAGTCGGTCGACCCGGCACTCGAGGTCGGCGCGGCCTCCATCCCAGGCTGACCGGATCAGCAAGGCCGCTACCAGCACCAGGGAGACGGGCAGGGCGAACAGTGGATAGGGGATGCCGTCATTGCCGATCCGGGCCAGCCGGGAGAAACCCAGGTGAAGACCGCCACCGTGGCCACCGGCTGCGCCAGGACCCACCACGCCGAGGCCGGCTTGGGCGTAGCGGACCCGGAGGTTGCGGAGGGTGAAGAAGCGGATCAGGTCGCGGGCGTCCCAGAGGGTGCGCCAGGCCGGAGCGTCGGCTGACCGATCGCTCCCGTTCTCCCCCAGGGCGGCGGATCCTCGGCGGGCACGGTCGATGGTGACGACGACAGACTCGGGTACGGCCGAAAATCGAGCAACATCGCACCCCTCGACGGACGGCGTGGCGCCTTAGGTGCGCCTTGCTTGAACGAGTCCGGTGAATAAGAGCACAATGGTGTTGTGAAATTTTCCCAGCAGCCGACCGGCCTGCCTGGGACCGAGCGCGCCCTCGACCAGGTCCCCCTCGACCAGAGTTCGCCCGAGGCTCAGTCGGTGGACGCCTCCACCCGGCAGCGGGTGGCCCAGTCCATCCTCGAGCACGGGCCGTCGACCGCGACCGATCTCGCCGGCCGGCTCGGGCTCAGCGCGGCGGGGGTGCGTCGTCACCTCGACGTCCTCGCCGAACGCGGCCAGGTGGTCGCCCGGGAGCAGCGGGTCTACGGCTCCCGCGGCCGCGGCCGACCGGCCAAGGTCTTCGCCCTGACCGACACCGGCCGTTCGGACTTCTACCAGGCCTATGACGATCTGGCCATCCAGGCGCTGACCGTACTGGCCGACCAGGCCGGGCCGGGCGCCGTCGCGTTACTAGGGCGGCAGCGGATCGCCGGAGTCACCCGTCGTTACGATGAACACCGGGACAAACACCGAGACGGCGACCGGTCGGGGCAGTACAGTCCGGCCGCGAGCCTGGCTGCCGCCCTCAGCGACGAGGGCTATGTCGCATCCGTCAAGCCGTCGGCGGCCGGTGAACAGCTGTGTCAGCACCATTGCCCGGTAGCCCATGTCGCCGAGCAGTTCCCGCAGCTGTGCGAGATCGAGACCGAACTCTTCTCCGAGTTGCTCGGTGTCCACGTCCAGCGATTGGCCACCATTGCCCACGGCGACGGTGTCTGTACCACCCACATTCCCCGGACCGGGCGGTCCGATTCGCGTCCTCCCGACCGGCACGACTTCGACCACGATTTCGACAACGACCGACCGCAACTCTCAGACCCCACGCAGGGAAGGGATCAGATATGACCCAGCTCCACGAGCCGCACACCCAACTCGACCTCGAGACCCGCCCCGAGCCCGATCCGCGCGCCAACCCGGAGCAGTTGGTCCCGGTGCAGGACAAGATGGGCGGCACCGGCGAGACCCAGGACCAGCACCTGGATGCTCTCGGTCGCTACCGCTTCGGTTGGGCCGACTCCGATGAGGCCGGCTCGATCGCCCACCGCGGTCTGAGCGAGGACGTCGTCACCAACATCTCGGCGCTCAAGAACGAGCCGGAGTGGATGCTGCAGCGCCGGCTCAAGGGCCTGAAGCTGTTTCGCCGCAAGCCGATGCCCACTTGGGGTGCCGAGCTGAACGGGATCGACTTCGAGAACATCAAGTACTTCGTCCGCTCCACCGAGAAGCAGGCCTCGAGCTGGGACGACCTGCCCGCCGACATCAAGAACACCTACGACAAGCTCGGCATCCCCGAGGCGGAGAAGGCGCGGCTGGTCTCCGGTGTCGCCGCCCAGTACGAGTCCGAGGTGGTCTACCACAAGATCAACGAAGAGCTCGAGAAGCAGGGTGTGATCTTCCTCGACACCGACACCGCGCTCAAGGAGCACCCGGAGCTGTTCGAGGAGTACTTCGGCACCGTCATCCCCACCGGTGACAACAAGTTCGCCGCGCTGAACACCTCGGTCTGGTCCGGCGGATCCTTCATCTACGTCCCCAAGGGCGTGCACGTGGAGATCCCGCTGCAGGCATACTTCCGGATCAACACCGAGAACATGGGTCAGTTCGAGCGGACCTTGATCATCGTCGACGAGGACGCCTACGTGCACTACGTCGAAGGCTGCACCGCTCCGATCTACAGCAGTGATTCGCTGCACAGTGCGGTGGTCGAGATCATCGTCAAGAAGGGCGCCCGCTGCCGCTACACCACCATCCAGAACTGGTCGAACAACGTCTACAACCTGGTGACCAAGCGCGCCACCTGTGAGGCCGGCGCGACCATGGAGTGGATCGACGGCAACATCGGCTCCAAGGTCACCATGAAGTACCCGGCCGTCTACCTGATGGGCGAGCATGCCCGCGGTGAGACCCTCTCCGTCGCCTTCGCCGGCGAGGGACAGCACCAGGACGCCGGCTCCAAGATGGTGCACTGCGCGCCGCACACCTCGTCCTCGATCATTTCCAAGTCGGTCGCCCGCGGCGGCGGCCGGACCTCCTACCGCGGCTTGGTCCAGGTCCAGGAGGGTGCCTCCCATTCGGCCTCGGTGGTCAAGTGCGACGCGCTGCTGGTCGACCAGATCAGCCGCTCGGACACCTATCCCTACGTCGACGTCCGCGAGGACGACGTGTCGATGGCGCACGAGGCCACCGTCTCCAAGGTCAGCGACGACCAGCTCTTCTATCTGATGAGCCGCGGAATGGAAGAAGACGAAGCCATGGCGATGATCGTGCGTGGCTTCGTCGAGCCGATCGCCAAGGAACTGCCGATGGAGTACGCGATCGAGCTGAACCGGCTGATCGAGCTGCAGATGGAAGGCGCTGTGGGCTGATTTCGGGGCCCTCTATGGTCGGGGCCCTTTATGGTCGGGGGGCGTTCGGGTCGGGTACTTCGACTCGTTCGCAACCGGCCTCCCTCGCAGGCTCGGTCGGCTGCCAGGCCCATCCACGCTCTCGAGTCGGGTACCCGACCCGAGCGCTCGGCTTCTGGGCCTGAGTCTCAGCCGCTCGGCCCCGAGCAAGGCGGCTCGGGACGGTTCAGCTCGATCGTGAACACCACCGGCAGGGGCCGGACGACAAGACGACGTGGCCACCACTGGGGTGGTCGAGAAGGAAAAATTGTGAGTGTGACTGAGAAGGAACGGCTCGACAACATCGTGCACGCGGTCGAGACGTCGGATCAGGTGGCGAGCCATCTGCATCCGGTGGGGTCGTTCGAGGTCGAGGATCATCCGGTGCCGACGGGGCTGGAGGAGATCTGGCGGTTCACGCCGTTGAAGCGGCTCCGCGGGCTGCAGCAGGATCTGGGCTTGGGTGACGGCGGCGTGAACGTGACGGCCGAGCTGGCTGACGGGGTCGAGCTGACCACCGTCGACCGGTCGGACGCCGAGGTCGGTTCCAGCGGCTACGAGCCGACGGACCGGGTCAGTGCACGAGCCTGGCAGGCGGCGACGCAGGTGTCGGTGCTCACCGTTCCGGCCGATCAGGTGGTGCCCGGTGCATCCGTCATCACGGTCGCCGGGCAGGGTCTCGGCGGCGGTTCGGTAGAGGGTTCCGTGCAGCATCTGGTGATCACGGCGAAACCGCACTCGCGCTCGGTGGTGGTGTTGCGGTACGAAGGCAGCGCGATCCTGGCCGACACGGTGGAGATCGTGCTCGAAGAGGGTGCAAACCTCACGGTGGTGTCGATTCAGGATTGGGCCGACGACGCGGTCCACCACAGCACCCAGCACGCCAAGGTCGGGCGGGATGCGACCTTCCGACACGTGGCGGTCACCTTCGGTGGCGACCTGGTCCGGCTGAACGCGTCCCTGTCCTACGACGGTCCGGGTGGCGACGGCGAGATGCTCGGCCTCTACTTCGCCGACGCCGGTCAGCACCTGGAGCACCGGTTGTTCGTCGACCACAACGCACCGCACACGAAGTCGAACGTGGATTACAAGGGCGCGTTGCAGGGTCGGGGTGCGCACACGGTGTGGATCGGCGACGTGTTGATCCGCAAGGTCGCCGAAGGTATTGAGACCTATGAGTCGAACCGCAACCTGGTGCTGACCGACGGCTGCCGGGCCGACGCGGTGCCGAACCTGGAGATCGAGACCGGCGAGATCGCCGGCGCCGGTCACGCGGCCACCACCGGGCGATTCGACGATGAGCAGTTGTTCTATCTGCGCAGTCGTGGCATCGACGAAGCCGAGGCCCGTCGGTTGGTGGTGCACGGCTTCTTCGCCGACATCATCAAGCGGATCGGGGTGCCCGAGATCGAAGCCCGACTGCTGGACGCGGTCGAGGCAGAGCTGGCAATCAACATCGGCAACCCGGAGGGACGCGACTGATGGCGTTTTCCAGAGCATGCGCGGCCGCCGAGGTCAGCGCCGAAACCGCCCTGGCCGTCGAGGTCGGCGGCGTTGACGTGGCCGTCGTGAACAGTGATGGCCGCTACTACGCAGTGGCTGACGAGTGCAGTCACGCATCGATCCCGTTGTCCGAAGGTGACGTGGGGAACGGCGAGATCGAGTGCTATCTGCACGGGTCGCGGTTCGACCTCAAGACCGGCGAGCCCACCGGGCTGCCGGCCACCGAACCGGTCGCGGTCTATCCGTGCCAGCTCGACGGTGACCAGGTCATGGTCGACGTCGACAATCCCATCTCCCGCTGACTTTCACTGATTTCTCAACGCATACAGGAGTTCCACTCATCATGGCCACACTCGACATTCGCGATCTGCACGTTTCGGTCAACACCGAGGACGGCCCCAAGGAGATCCTCCGGGGCGTCGACCTCACCGTCCGCAGCGGTGAGATCCACGCGATCATGGGCCCGAACGGATCCGGTAAGTCCACCCTGGCCTACTCCATCGCTGGGCACCCCAAGTACACCGTGACGTCCGGCATCGTAACCCTCGACGGCCAGGACGTGCTGTCGATGAAGGTGGACGAGCGCGCCCGGGCCGGTCTGTTCCTGGCCATGCAGTACCCGGTCGAGGTTCCGGGTGTTTCGGTAGCCAACTTCCTGCGCACCGCGAAGACCGCGGTGGACGGAACCGCGCCGAAGCTGCGGACCTGGGTCAAGGACGTCAACGAGGCGATGGACCGGGTCAGCATGGACCGCGAATTCGCCCAACGCTCGGTCAACGACGGCTTCTCCGGTGGTGAGAAGAAGCGGCACGAGATCGTCCAACTCGAGCTGCTGAACCCGACCTTCGCGATCCTCGACGAGACCGACTCCGGCCTCGACATCGACGCGCTGCGGGTGGTCTCCGAGGGCGTCAACCGGTTCACCGAGCAGGGCGACCGCGGGGTGCTGTTGATCACCCACTACACCCGGATCCTGCGCTACATCAAGCCGGACTTCGTGCACGTGTTCGTGGCCGGCCGGGTGGCCGAGCAGGGCGGTGCCGAGCTGGCCGAACGGCTCGAGGCCGAGGGCTACGACCGCTACGTGCAGGCGGCGAAGGCGGAGGCGAACGCCTGATGAGCCTGGACACCCGCGACCTCGCCGATCGGGCTGCGGAACTCGGCGCCGATCTGGGTATCGGCGATGGCATCGGCTTCGACGTCGACTTCATCCGCAACGACTTCCCGATTCTGGAGCGCCGGGTCGGCAACTATCCACTGGCCTACCTGGACAGCGCCAACAGCTCGCAAAAGCCGACCGCAGTGGTCGAGGCGATCGAAGACCACTACCTGTTCCACAACGCCAACGTGGCCCGGGCGATGCATCTTCTCGGTGGCGAGGCCACCGCGGCCTACGAAGGCGCGCGAGAGAAGATCGCCGGCTTCATCGGCGCCACCCAGCCGGCCGAGGTGATCTTCACCAAGAACGCCTCCGAGGCGCTGAATCTGTGTGCCCACAGCCTGACCGCCGATCTGGGGCCCGGCGACGAGATCGTCATCTCGGTAATGGAGCACCATTCCAACATCGTGCCGTGGCAGCTGGCGTGCGACCGCACCGGCGCCACCCTGCGCTGGTTCGACGTAACCGAGGACGGTCGGCTCGACCTGGCGAAGGCCGAATCCGACGGGTTGATCAACGAACGCACCAAGGTCGTCTCGCTGACCTGGGTCTCCAACGTGCTCGGCACGGTGAACCCGATCACCGAACTGGCGGCGATCGCCCACGCCGTCGGCGCCACCTTCGTCGTCGACGCCTCCCAGGCCGTGCCTCAGCTGCCGACCGACGTGGTCGCGCTCGGCGCCGATCTGGTCGCCTTCACCGGCCACAAGATGGTCGGTCCGACCGGGATCGGGGTCCTCTGGGGCCGCTACGACCTGCTGGCCGACCTGCCGCCCTTTCTGGGCGGTGGCGAGATGATCGAGATCGTCCGGATGGACGGATCCACCTTCGCCGCGCCGCCGCACCGGTTCGAGGCCGGTACCCCGCCGATCGCCCAGGCCGTCGGCCTCGGCGCCGCCGCCGGTTATCTCGAGGCGATCGGGATGGACGCCATCGCCGCGCACGAGCAGCAGATCACCCGTTACGCCCTGGAAGGTCTGCAGAGCATCGACGGGTTGCGGATCATCGGACCGAGCGAGGCCGTCGACCGGGGTGGCGCAGTCTCGTTCACGCTCTCGGCCGGTGGCAGCGACGTACATCCGCACGACGTCGCCCAGTTCCTGGACTCCCGCGGCGTCGCCGTCCGTGGTGGCCACCACTGCGCGCGGCCGTTACACGAACGCTTCGGCGTCCAGTCCAGCACCCGGGCGTCGTTCTACCTCTACACGACCAAGGCCGAAATAGACCAGTTGGTAGACGCGTTGCTCTACACGCAGAAGTTCTTCGGTTAGGTGAAGCGGAGCGAGTGATGAACGTCGAAGACATGTACCAGGAGATCATCCTGGACCACTACAAGGCCAAGGAGTTCAGCGGTCTCCGCGACCCCTACGAGGCCGAGGTGCACCACGTGAACCCGAGCTGTGGTGACGAGATCACCCTGCGGATCCACCTGGACGGCGACCGCGTGGCCGACGTCTCCTACGACGGGCTCGGCTGCTCCATCTCGCAGGCCTCCACCTCGGTGATGGCCGGACTGGTCCGGGAGAAGGATCTGCACGCCGGATTGGCTCTGCACGACGAGTTCTTGACCATGATGCAGAGCAAGGGCAATTTCGAGCCGGACGAGGAGACCCTGGAGGATGGCGTCGCCTTTGTCGGCGTGGCCAAGTTCCCGGCCCGGATCAAGTGCGCATTGCTCGGTTGGTCGGCGTTCAAGGACGCCGTGCTGCGGGCCAGCGCCGACGCCGCCCCGTCGGAGACCGCACCGCCGCACACCGCTAGCCCGAACGACCATGCAGGACGAGAAGGGATATCCCGATGACCGACACCCAGACCCCGTCGGCCGCGCCGTCGATGGAAGACCTGACCGAGGCGATGAAGGACGTCGTTGACCCCGAGCTCGGCATCAACGTGGTCGACCTCGGCCTGGTCTACGACATGCACCTCGAGGACGACCACTCGGTCACCATCGACATGACACTGACCTCCGCGGCCTGCCCGCTGACCGACGTGATCGAGGACCAGACGACCACCGCTCTGGAGGGGCTGGTGACGGCGTCGACCATCAACTGGGTCTGGATGCCCCCGTGGGGGCTCGAGAAGATCACCGACGACGGGCGGGAGCAGTTGCGGGCTCTGGGGTTCAACGTCTGATTGCTTTGTGTTTGGGGTTTCTGGGTTGAATTCCGGTGGTTGGGTTTCGGTGCGGCAGGGATCCTCCGTCCGAGGACAACCAGTCTCACTCGCAGGCTCGCTCGACGGCCAGATCCATCCACGTCCTCGGACGGAGGATCCCCGCAGCAGCCCTCGCTGCCGCGATCGGTTGCCTGGGGATCGGACGGTCGGTGATCACTCGGCTGGCGCGCGGCTAGGCACTGCCCTTCGGGCAGAGCTTCGCTGCTGTGGTTGAAAAGTCATGCGTGCGTCGGTGCACGGTTCAGATTTGGTAGAGGCCGCTGTGCGGTGAGGGAAGTAGTGGGAGATGTTGACGGTTCGGGATCTGGAAGTGCGGGCGGGGGCTCGGCTGTTGTTGGAAAGCGCCTCTTTTCAGGTCGGGGCGGGGGACAAGATCGGGTTGGTGGGGCGGAACGGGGCTGGGAAGACGACGCTGACCAAGATCGTGGCAGGGGAGGCGCAGCCGGCGGCGGGGTCGATCTCGCGGACCGGGCCGATCGGGTATCTGCCGCAGGATCCGCGGACCGGGGATCTCGGGGTGATCGCGCGGGATCGGATTCTCTCGGCCCGTGGGTTGGACCAGGTGTTGATCAGGATCCGGCGGGCCGAGAACAAGATGGCCAGCGAGGACGAGGACGAGCGCGACGCGGCGATGGCCAGCTACGCCCGGGCCGAGGCAGAGTTGGCCGCCGGCGGCGGGTACGCCGCTGAGTCGGAGGCGGCACGGATCGCCAGCAATCTCGGGTTGCCGGACCGGGTGCTCGGGCAGCCGTTGGAAACCCTGTCCGGTGGACAACGGCGTCGGGTGGAGTTGGCCCGGATCCTCTTCTCCGACGCCGAAGTGCTGCTGCTGGACGAGCCGACCAACCACCTCGATGCCGACTCGGTGACCTGGTTGCGCAGCTTCCTGGCCGGCTATTCCGGTGGGCTGATGGTGATCAGCCACGACACCGGACTGCTGGATCAGACGGTCAACAAGGTCTTTCACCTCGACGCCAACCGGGCCGAGCTCGACGTCTACGCGATGGGCTGGAAGCGCTATTTGTTGCAGCGTGAGACCGATGAGAAACGTCGTCGGCGAGAGCGGAAGAACGCCGAGAAGAAGGCCGAACAGCTGCTCGGTCAAGCCGCCAAGATGGGGGCCAAGGCGACCAAGGCGGTGGCCGCGCAGAACATGACCCGGCGCGCTGAGCGGCTGCTGGCCGGGCTCGAGTCCGAGCGCGTTTCGGACCGGGTGGCCAAGATCAGGTTCCCGGAGCCGGCCGCGTGCGGCAAGACGCCGTTGACCGCTTCGGATCTGAGCAAGACCTACGGCTCACTCGAGGTGTTCACCGGTGTTGATCTTGCCGTCGACCGGGGTAGCCAGGTGGTGATCCTGGGCCTGAACGGCGCCGGGAAGACCACCCTGCTGCGAATCCTCGCCGGCGTCGAGGGCGCCGACACCGGGCAGGTGAATCCGGGGCACGGGCTGCGGTTGGGCTACTACGCACAGGAGCACGAGACCATCGACGTCGGCCGAAGCGTGCTGGACAACATGAAGACGGCCGCTCCCCAGTTGAACGAGACCGACGTGCGCAAGATGCTGGGTTCGTTCCTGTTCTCCGGCGAAGACGTGGACAAGCCGGCCGCGGTGCTCTCGGGCGGTGAGAAGACGCGTCTCGCCCTGGCGATGCTGGTGGTCTCCGCGGCCAACGTGTTGTTGCTGGATGAACCGACCAACAACCTCGACCCGGCTTCGCGGGCCGAGGTGCTGGAGGCGATCCGCACCTACGCCGGGGCGATCGTCCTGGTCACCCACGATGAGGGCGCGGTGCACGCACTCGAACCGGATCGGGTGCTGGTCTTGCCCGACGGTACCGAGGATCTGTGGAGCCCTGAGTACGCCGATCTGATCACGCTCGCCTGATCCGCCCGCGGTTGCTGCGATCGGCAAAAAAGAATGGACGAAAGTCGTCCCAAGTGATTGCGCCTCTGATCAACCGAAGTCGATCATTGTCCTCAATGGGCCGTCGCGCGCGGATGCCGGCGGCAGGAGACATTCAGGAGGAAGCGTGGCGAAGGCTCTGGCAAAGGGTTCGCGGATCACCGGGTCGCAGCGGGAAACCCTGGGAGCCCAGTTCGCGAGGCGCTACTCAGCTGGTGAGAGCATCCGCAAGATCGCCGACGACTCCGGCCGCTCGTTCGGCTTCGTCCACGGGGTGTTGAAGGAGTCCGGGGCCGCGTTGCGCGGGCGGGGCGGCGCCACCCGCGGAACCAGGAAGACGGCCTCGTCGAACGCGGGCAGACTCCGTTGCCACCGCGAAGAAGGCTCCCGGCGCCTCCAGCACGAACGCAGCCGGCGACGGCTCGGTCAGCAGCAGTTCGAGGACGAAGAGTGTCGGCGACCAAGACCTCGGAGTCGGCGGCCAAAACCGCCAAGTCTGCGACGACCACGGCCAAGTCCGCGGTCAAGACGGCGAAGGCGGCGAAGACGAACCCGACGAGCAGGACCGCCGAATCGGCGGCCGAGACGGCGAAGGCGGCGGCGAAGACCGCCAAGTCCGCGGCCAAGACGGCCAAGGCGGCCAAGGCGACGTCCGCCGCCAAGATCGCTACCGCTCGTCGCCGGCCGCGGCCGAGGGAACCACTCCCTCCGCGGCGAAGAAGACGGTCACCAAGAAGGCGGCCCAAGGGACGCCGGCGAAGAAGGCGCCGGCCAAGAAGACGTCGGCGAAGAAGACGTCGGCGAAGAAGACGTCCGGCGAAGAAGACGCCGGCAAAGAAGACGGCGAGGAAGAGCTGACCATCGTTCGGGGGCCGATCATCGACGATCGGCAGGAGGTCGACGACGTCCGGACGCTCCCCGGTGGGGTCGAGGTCCGTGTCAGCGGGCCCATCGCCACGGTCAGCCTCGTCCGTCCCGAAGTCAGGAACGCCCAGACGTTCGCGACCTGGCGATCCCTCGAGATCGCGGCGGGCGAAGCTACCGGCCGACGTCGCCGTCGTGCTGCTGCGCGGCACCGGCGCCGACTTCAGCGCCGGGCTCGACCTTCGAATGCTGCGCGGCGACGGTCCGGGCGGCGAAGGGTCGATGGCCGAACTCCTGGCGCTGGACGACGCTGGTCGTGCGCAGCGGATCGCCACATTCCAACGGGCGTTCAGGTGCTGGCGCGAGATTGACCCGTTGGTGATCGCGGTCGTCCGAGGACGAGCGATCGGTGCCGGATTCCAGCTCGCCCTGGCCGCCGACCTGCGGATCGCCGCGGCGGACGCCTCGTTCGTGATGGCCGAGGTCAAGCTCGGTCTGGTCCCGGATCTCGGCGGCACCCATCGGCTCGTCCGGTTGGTCGGCTACGCCCGGGCGCTGCGGATCTGTGCCACCGCGCAGTCGGTGGACGCGCCGACGGCACTCGCCTGGGGACTGATCGACGAGCTGGCCGACGATGCCGAGCTGGATGTCCGGGCGAGCGAGCTGGCCGGGCGGTTGGCCGGCGTCGGGGCCGGGCTGCTGGCCGAGCACAAGCGGCTGCTGCGCCTTGCCGATGAAGCGTGGCTACTCCGAGCAACTGGTCGCCGAACGTGAGGCCCAGGCCCGCCTCATCGGCCGGCTGCACTGAGGGCCAACAGGCGGGAATGCGTTCACCGCACTGAGTGTTTCAGCTCGCTGGAGCGGGTTTTTGTCCTCGATCGGGCTTTTGCCGCGGGGTAACGTCGCAGACGGTCGATCAGCAGGGGGCAGTAGCGCATGAGCATGATGGGTGCCGGGGCACGGACGATGCATCGGATGAGCCGATCCGACGACGTCAGTGGACACCGACTGGCGCCGGGGACGGTCTCGCGCATCCTGCGGTTCGCCCGGCCCTACCGGACGATGATCATCGCCTTCGTGGTGCTGGTGGTCATCGACGCCGCCCTGGCCGTTGCGCCTCCACTGCTGTTCAAGGAGATCATCGACCGCGGCGTCCTCGGCGGGGATCGGCGACTGGTGATCATCCTGGCCGTGGTGGTCGCGGTGATCGCCCTCTTCGACGCCGGGCTCGGCCTGATCCAGCGCTGGTACTCCTCCCGGATCGGCGAGGGGCTGATCTACGACCTGCGTACCACCGTCTTCGATCACGTCTCGAAGATGCCGGTGGCCTTCTTCACCCGGACCCAGACCGGCAAACTGGTCTCCCGACTGAACTCCGACGTGATCGGAGCCCAGCAGGCCTTCACCTCGACCCTGTCCACCGTGGTGTCGAACATCATCAGTTTGATCCTGGTGCTCGTCGCGATGCTGGTGCTGAGCTGGCCGCTGACCGTGGCCGCCCTGGTGCTGTTGCCGATCTTCCTCATCCCGGCCCGGCTGATGGGTCGCAAGCTGGCCGACCTCACCCGCCGGCAGATGCAGTTGAACGGCGAGCTCTCCGAGGCGATGACCGAGCGGTTCAGTGTCAGCGGAGCCCTGCTGGTCAAGTTGTTCGGCCGATCGGTCGCCGAGCACGACCAGTTCGCCGTCCGCGCCGGTGCCGTGCGTGACACGTCGGTCTCGATCGCGATGAACGGTCGCTTCTTCATGACCTCGTTGACTTTGGTCGCGGCGTTGGCCACCGCGTTGGTCTACGGGGTGGGCGGGCTGCTCTCCATCCGCGGCATGCTCAGCGTCGGCACGCTGACCGCCCTGGCCGGCCTGCTGGTCCGGTTGTACGGTCCGCTGACCCAGTTGACCAATCTGCGGATCGACGTGATGACCGCCCTGGTCAGCTTCGAGCGGGTCTTCGAAGTGATCGACCTGCCGCCGATGATCGACGACGCCGAGGACGCCGAGGACTACGCCGGCCCTGCCTCGGTCCGCTTCGACCACGTCGCCTTCACCTATCCGGCCGCCGAGCAGGTGTCGCTGGCCAGCCTGGAGTCGGTCGCCTCACAAGAGCAACGGCCGAACGAGCAAGTGCTGGCCGACGTCAGCTTCGAGGTCCGACCCGGTCAGACCGCAGCGCTGGTCGGGCCGTCCGGGGCGGGCAAGACGACCATGACGCACCTGATCGCCCGGATCTACGACGCCACCGGCGGCACGGTCGAGGTCGGCGGCGCCGACGTGCGGCAGCTCCGGCTGGAGTCGCTGCACCACGCGGTCGGCTACGTCACCCAGGACGCGCACATGTTCCACGACACCATCCGGGCCAATCTGCTCTACGCCCGGCCGGACGCCACCGAGGAGCAGATGCGCGAGTCGCTGGCCGCTGCCCAGGTGCTCGACCTGGTGGACCGGCTGCCCGACGGCCTGGACACGCTGGTCGGCGAACGCGGCTACCGGCTCTCCGGCGGTGAGCGCCAGCGGCTGGCCATCGCCCGGCTGCTGCTGAAGGCGCCGCCGATCGTGGTGCTGGACGAGGCGACCGCCCATCTGGACTCCGAATCCGAGGCCGCCGTCCAGCACGCCCTGGACACCGCCATGGAGGGTCGAACCAGCATCGTGATCGCGCACCGGCTGTCGACGGTCCGCAACGCCGACGTGATCCTGGTGGTCGCCGGCGGACGGGTGGTGCAGCGGGGCACCCACACCGAGCTGCTGGCCCAGGACGGTCTCTACGCCGAGCTGTACCGGACTCAGTTCGCCGAGGCCTCGGACGCCGAGGACGACCCGGACAACGATCCGGAGAGCGGCCCGGCGAGCGACCCGGACGCCGAACTCGACTACGAACTGAGCGCTCCGGCCAACGCGGCTGAGGTCACTCCTACAGGCTCACGCCTTCGGAACAGGCTGAGCGTGGCCGCGGCGGTGACCAGCTGTGGCCCGACCCGGTCCGGGTCTCGGCGAGGCGGGCCGGGTCGGTGTGGAAGGCGTTCGGTCCCATCCCGACCAGTTCGGCCAGGCTGGTCGCGTCCAGGTCGAGGCGCTCGGACCAGTCGATTCGGCGATCGAGCCGGAACCACGGCTGCATCGAGGCTGTCCAGCCGCTCGGACTTGTCCGGCTGGATCTCCAGCAGCTCGAGCGGGCCGCGGATCTCGCTCAGATGATCGGCTGCGGCGCCGACCACGAGCACGACGCCGTCCGGCCGCAGCAGCCGGGCGAACTCGGCCGGATTGCGCGGCGCGAAGACGGTGCTGAACGCGTCGAGACCGCCCGCGCCCAGTGGCAGCTCGGCCCAGGTGTCGGCGACCACCGCGCCGATCCGCGGATGGGCGCGGGCCGCTCGTCGACACGCCGGCACGGACAGGTCGAGGGCTACCCCGACCGCCGCTCCGGCCTCCGGGGACGCATCCAGGGTGTGCGCCAGGTAGTAACCGGTGCCGGCGCCGACGTCCAAGAGCCGGGGTCGGGGGCGTTCGGCCACCGACTCACCCAGCACCCCGGCGACCCGCTCGGCGAGCGAACGGTAATGGCCCCGGCCGAGGAACCGGTCGCGCGCGGCCACCATCTCGGCGGTGTCGGCGTGCAGCCGTCCGCTGCGGTCAGGACGGATCAGATTGAGGTAGCCCTGCCGGGCCACGTCGAAACTGTGCCCCTGACGGCAGCGGCTGACCCGGTCGTCCTGCTCCAGGGCCAACGGTGAGCCGCAGCTGGGGCAGGCCAGCAGATCGACGATCTCGGCCAGCGACATCGGCAGATCAGAGCGCCCGCAGCGCGCCGCCGTCGACCGGGATCACGCAGCCGCTGAGATAGGACGCGGCCGGGGAGAGTACGAAGGCGGCAACCCGGCCGAATTCGGCCGGCCGGCCGTAGCGCCGTAGCGGGATACCCGACTCCGAGGTCGCCCGGACGGCAATCGGGTCCGGTGCCAACGAGTCCAGGTGGGCAACCCGTTCCGTCTCGACCCGACCGGGCATCAGGCCGACCACCCGGGTGCCGTTCGGCCCCTGCTCGTCGGCCAACTGCTTGATCAGCATGCCCAACCCGGGTCGGAGACCGTTGGAAATTCCCAGTCCACCGACCGGCGCCTTGACCGAGGTGGAAAGCACCAGGGCGATGGCCAGATCATCGGCCGTGCCCTGCTCGATCACCGATCGAACCACCCGCAACTGGGCCAGGAAGACCGACTCGAATGCGGTCCGCCACTGTTCTTCGGTGTTCGCGCCGTCGCCGCTGACCGGACCGGCCGGCGGTCCGCCGGTGCTGATCAGGGCGCCGTCCAGCCGTCCGAACCGGTCCAGAGCCAGGGTGGCCGCGCGTTCTGCGGTGCTCGGATCGGCCAGGTCGGCGGTCAACGCGCAGGCCCGGGCGTCGCCGTGTTCGGCCACCAGCTCGGCCAGCACGTCGGCCCGCCGGGCGACCACCACGACGTTCGCCCCTTCGGCCAGCAGTGCTTCGGCGCTCGCCCGGCCCAACCCGCCGCTGGCGGCGGTGACGACGAACACCCGGTCGGTGAGCTGCAGGTCCATTCCGGAATCGTGTCACCCGGTTCCGACCGCGGTCAGTCCAGGTCGACCAGCCCAGGTCGATCAGTCCAGGTCGATCAGTCCCAGGTCGATCAGTCAGGTCGATCAAGCCGGCCAGCAGCGTCTCGTCCAACTCGCGGTCGGCCGCGATCACTCGTTCCAGGCCCTGGGTGTCATCCGGAGCGGCCTCTTCGTACTCGGAAGGTCACGGCGAAGGTGGGTCCTCGGGGGGACCGCCGGCCGCCACCGGTTGGACTTTCGCCTGCTCAGCCTTCGCCGTCTTCCGCTCCCGGAGGTCACCGCGGATGAACACCACGATGCCGGCCAGGCCGATGCCGGTGAACATGAACCACTGCACGGCGTACCAGAAGTGCGGACCGTCGGAGATCTCCGGCAGTTCCTTGGTCTCGAACATGGCCGCCCGCGCCGGGGTCTGGGTCAGCACGTCGATGTAGCCGTCGACCACCGGATAGGGCAGCGTGGTGGCCACCGCGTAGGCGTTGATCAGCCGCATCGACCCGTCCACCGGGGTGATCGCGTTCAGGTGGCCGGCCTCGCTGCGCCGGACCCGCCCGACCACGCTGACCTGGCCGGTCGGCGGCGGCGGCGCGCTGCTGGCGATCGCCGTGCCCTTGTCCACGGCGACGAAGCCACGGTCGATCAGCACGGTCTTGCCGCTGGTCGCGTGCAGCGGGGTGACGACCTCATAGCCGCTCGCCCCACCGTTGTCGCGGTAGCGGACGACGTACTGGTGGGTCGGGTCGTAGGTGCCGGTCACGCTGACCCGACGCCACTCCATCGCCTTGCCGATCGGTGCGGTGAAGATCGAATCGAACGGGGCGACCGGCTTGGCCTCGTTGGTCAGGATGATGTGGTTGCTGGCCTTGCGCTGGGTGAGCCGACGCAGCTGCCAGTCGCCCATATTGACGAAGACGGTGCCCAGGACGGCGACGAACAGCACCAACGCCAACCAGCGGACCCAGAGCGGTTTCTTGGGTTTGTCGGGTTTGGTGGCGGGTTTCGTACGGTTGCGGCTCGCCGGTAATCCGGCCGCCGCGCTGCGGGGGTTCCGCGGAGCCGGTCCACCATCCGCCTGCCGCCGAACCGGAGCTGACCGGCTTCTCAGGTCCGGCGGTGTCTGGGTCACACGACGAGCCTAATCCCGTCCGCCGAAGCGAGGCCGAAACCAGGGTGGCGCCTCAGGAATCGCCCTCAGGAATCGGCGTCGGGCCTACGGCGGTCGAGGGCGAGTGCCGAGGCGGCCTCGCTGGCCTCGGCGACGGAGGCACCCCGTCCGACCGCGACCCCGACCAGGAAGGTGGACAGCGGAGCGGCCGGTCGTTCCACCTGGTGAGCGGCGTCCCGGGCCAGCTCCAGCAGCTGCCGGATCTCGGCGTGACCGGGCTCGGCCTCGGTGATGCCGAGCTCACCGGCCAGGTCGTGCAGCCAGGAGACGATCGCCGGCTGTTCGCTCACCGGTTGGCCCGCGGGTCCGCTCGGCTGATCGGTCTGGTTGGGGGTCTGGTCCGCCATGCCAGGATGATGGCATGGGACGGATCAGCCGGCGTCATTCGGTGCGTCACCTCGAGGACGGCCGCTGGTCGCAGCGCCCGGACCGGGTCGCGGTCGAGGAGCCGCTGGAGATCCGGATCGCCGGCGACTCGTTCTCGGTGACCATGCGTACGCCGGGCGACGATTTCGACCTGGTCAACGGTTACCTGCACGGCGAGGGCATCATCGCGGCCGCCGAGGATGTCCGGGCCGCCCGCTACTGCCTGGGCACCGGCCCGGACGGACTGAACACCTACAACGTGATCGACGTGACGTTGTCCGCCGGGGTGCCGGCGCCCGACCCGGGGTTGCGCCGCAACGTCCTGACCAGCAGTGCCTGCGGGATCTGCGGCAGCACCTCGATCGAGACCGTGCTGGAACGTCGGACGCAACCGCTGTCGACCGAGGTCAGCTTCAGCGCCCAGTCGGTGCTGGCCGCGCCGGATCGGCTGCGCGAGCAGCAGCGCGGCTTCGAGCGCACCGGTGGGCTGCACGCGGCCGGGCTGCTGCGTGGCGACGAGCTGATCTGCGTGCGGGAGGACGTCGGCCGGCACAACGCGGTGGACAAGGTGGTCGGCTGGGCCCTGCGGGAGCGGCAGTTGCCGCTGTCTGACGTCGTGCTGGTCGTCTCCGGCCGGGCCTCGTTCGAGCTCACCCAGAAGGCCGTCCAGGCCGGCATCCCGGTGCTGGCCGCGGTCTCGGCCCCCAGCTCGCTGGCCGTCGAGCTGGCCGACCGGGCCGGCCTGACCCTGGCCGGGTTCGTCCGCGGTCGCAGCCTGAACCTCTACACCCACCCCGACCGCCTGGTCTGCGCTCCGGCTGGCTGAACTCCTCACCTTCCGTGGCGCCTAAACTCGATCCCATGAGTGTCGCGTTGCCGTTCCCCGGCGTCCGTACCCGTGGCGTCCCGGGCGACGCGAACACTGATGGGAGAGCTGAACTGCGCGACAACTTCGGCCGGGTGGCCACCGATCTACGGGTCTCGCTGACCGACCGGTGCAATCTGCGCTGCAGCTACTGCATGCCGGCCGAGGGCCTGGACTGGATGCCGCACGCGGAGGTGCTCACCGACGACGAGATCATCCGGCTGATCACCGTCGGGGTGACCCGTCTCGGTATCCGCACCGTCCGGCTGACCGGCGGCGAGCCGTTGCTGCGCAAGAATCTCGAAGAACTGGTGTCCCGGATCGCGGCCATCGACCCGCGGCCGGCGATAGCGCTGACCAGCAACGGCATCGGGTTGGAGCGCCGGGCCGAGGGGTTGGTCGCGGCCGGCCTGGACCGGATCAACGTATCCCTGGACACGCTGGACGCCGAGACCTTCAAACGGCTGACCCGACGACCACGGTTAGCCGACGTCCTGGCCGGAGTGAGCGCCGCGCGAGCGGCCGGACTCGATCCGGTGAAGATCAACACCGTGCTGATGCGCGGCGTCAACGACCACGAAGCCTCGGCGCTGCTTCGCTGGGCGATGGAGACCGGGGTCCAGTTGCGGTTCATCGAGCAGATGCCGCTGGACGCCCAGCACGCCTGGCAGCGCGACACCATGATCACCGCCGACGAGATCCGGGCCCGGCTGAGCGAGCAGGTGGTGCTGACCGAGGACCCCGAGGACGCCGCCCGGCGGGGCAGTGCCCCGGCCGAACTGTTTCGGGTGGTCGGCACCGATTACTCGGTCGGCATCATCGCCTCGGTGAGCAAGCCGTTCTGCGGTTCCTGCGACCGGGTCCGGCTGACCGCGGACGGGCAGATCCGTAATTGCCTGTTCGCCCGGGAGGAAAGCGATCTGCGGGCGGCGCTGCGCTCGGGTGCGGACGACGCCGAGTTGGCTGGACGGTGGCAGCTTGCGGTGGCGGGAAAGCGTCCCGGTCACGGCATCGACGATCCGAGCTTTCTGCAGCCGGACCGTCCGATGTCGGCGATCGGCGGCTAGTCGGATTCGGGCAGCGTCTCGACCGACCGAAGGAAGCCGCGCGCGGTCAGGAAGGCGCTCAGCGAATCGCGGTGCTCCGGGCAGGCCAACCAGTGCTTGCGCCGCTCCGCGGTGTGGATCTTGGGGTTGTTCCACTGCAGGTCGTACGTTGCCGGCTGACGACACCCTTTGCCCGAACAGACCGTGGGCTCGGTCGAGACGGGCTCGCTCGAGAGGTGCTCGGCCGAGCCGGTGCGGTCAGGCTGCGCCACGTTCGCTCGGGTGGTCGCTCTGCCGGGTCCGCCCTGCCGTCTGCTGTGGAGCGGGCTCGGCGACCGGGCCGTACTCGTCCTCCACCGTGCCCTCGAAGATCTCCGGCTCGGGACCGACGGTCAACTGTGGCGCGTCGGTCGGCTCGACGCTCTCGAACTTCACCTGATCCTTGGTCCGGGTGTTCGCCTCGTTGGCCGCCGCCACCGCCACGGTCGGCAGCAGCAGGCCGGCGACGAAGAGGATGCCGCAGACCAGCAGACTGATCACGCCGGTGAAGTACAGGATCACGCTGCCCAGGAACAGCAGCGTGCGGACGCCCATGGTGATCATGTAGTTGCGCTGCCGGGAAGAGAACTCGGCGCTGCTGCCGCTGCGGGCGTCGGTGATCAGTGCGGACTGCGGGTGTCTGCCGTCAGCGGGATGGGGCACGCCGCTCACCCTACGCTTGCGGAAATGACCTGGGGTCGGTTGTGAAGTCGTCTCATCACCCTCTGTGTGTCTGCGCTGAGCCTGCGTACCGATCTGTCACTAAATAGAGCGTCCAACGCTCAACCTGTTATTCCCGCTGAGGATGGCCGTGGATGCGGTCCGCGGTACGTCCGGGGACGTGCCGGTGGTCACGTCGGCGGGGAGGGTCAGAGCGGCGAATGGTCACGACCATCGCCAAGTCGATAGCGTGACCTCCATGAGCGAGAGCACGCCAGCCACCGGCGGTAGCGGTTCGGGGCGAAGCGTCCTGATCACCGGCGGCAGCCGCGGCATCGGCCGGGGGATGGCGACCAGGTTCGCCGCCGCCGGTCACCGGGTAGCCGCCACCTATCGCAGCGGGGACGTGCCGGCCGGGGTGCTCGGGGTCCGGTGCGACGTCACCGACCCGGCCCAGGTCGGCGCGGCGTTCACCCAGATCGAGGAGGCCCACGGACCGGTCGAGGTGCTGGTGGCCAACGCCGGCATCACCCGGGACGGGCTGGTGATGCGGATGAGCGAAGAGGACTGGGACGCGGTGATCGCCACCAATCTGACCGGCTCCTTCCGGGTCGTCCGGCGAGCGGTCCGGGCCATGGTCCGGGCCCGGTTCGGCCGGATCGTGTTCATCTCCTCGGTGGTCGGTCAGATCGGCTCGCCCGGTCAGCTGAACTATGCGGCCTCCAAGTCGGGTCTGATCGGGATGGCGCGGTCGCTGTCGCGTGAACTCGGTGGGCGCGGCATCACCGCCAACGTGGTGGCACCCGGGTTCATCGAGACCGACATGACGGCCGAGCTGCCGGACGCGACGGTGGAGAGCTATCGGGCCCAGATTCCGCAGGGCCGGATGGGCAGCGTGGACGACGTCTCAGCGGCCGTCGAATGGTTGAGCAGCGACGCCGCCGGCTACATCACCGGCGCGGTGATCCCGGTGGACGGCGGCCTCGGCATGGGCCACTGAGTCTGTCCTGCACCTGCAACGCCAGCAGCACCATCAGCAGAGATCGACGAGAAAGTGAGACAGCGTGGGAATCCTCGAGGGAAAGAAGATCCTGGTCGCCGGGGTCACCCTGGACACCTCGATCGCCTTCCATGTCGCCCGGATCGCGCAGGCCGAGGGGGCGACGGTGATCGTCTCCAACTTCGGCCGGGCGATGAGCCTGACCGGTCGGGTGATCAAGAAGCTCGACCCGGTGCCACCGCTGCTCGAGGTCGACGTCACCAATGAGGAGCATCTGGCCGGACTGGCCGATGCGCTCGGTGAGCACGTCGACTCCCTTGACGGTCTGGTCCACTCCCTCGCCTTCGCCAACCCCGAGACCGCGCTGGGCGGGAAGTTCCTCACCACGCCGTGGGCCGACGTGGCCACCGCGCTGCAGGTTTCGGCCTACTCGCTGGCCTCGCTGACCATGGCCTGTAAGCCGCTGCTGAGTGATCATGCTTCGGTCGTCGGGATGACCTTCGACGCCACCGTCTCCTGGCCGGTCTATGACTGGATGGGGGTCTCCAAGGCCGCGCTGGAGAGCACCAGCCGCTATCTGGCCCGCTATCTGGGCCCGGAGGGCGTCCGGGTCAACCTGGTCGCCGCCGGTCCGCTGGAGACGCTGGCCAAGCGGGCGATCGGCGGCGCGGAGGAGTTCAACCAGGTGTGGGGCGGCCGCGCCCCGCTGGGTTGGGATCCCAAGGACGGCGAGCCCACCGCCCGTGCCGCGGTCGCGCTGCTCAGCGACTGGTTCCCCAAGACCACCGGCGAGATGATCCACGTCGACGGCGGCTTGCACTCCACCGGCGCCTGACCAGCCGCATTCCGCTCCGCAGCTCACTGTCCCGTCCTGCCCGATCCCCTGGAGACGCGATGCCCGATCCGGCGTCCTTGATCGAGTTCCGGCTGCTGGTCGGGCCGAACCTGTACTTCCCCCGGCCGGCGGCCAAGATCACCCTGGACATCGGCCCGCTGCTCGGGGTCCCGACCGAGCGGGCCCGTGCGATCGGCGCCGAGTTCGGTCTGTCCGGGTCGCGACCGGGAGCGCCCGGCTCCGGCTTCCGGCAGCGCTTCGTCGCCCGTGCGGTCGCCCACCTGGTTCGGCGTCTGGCCCGGGCCGGTGGCACCACCAAGCTCGCCGTACGCTCCCGGCCCGGTAGCGAACTGAACGAGCTGGTGGTCGCGTTTCCGTGGCGGCACGCCGGCCGGGCCGAAGCTTTGGGGACGGCGTTGGCCGAGATCCTGGACGCGGCCGCAGCCGGTGCCGAACTGATCGCTACGGCGCTGGCCCGGGCGGATGAGGAGCTGCCGAACGCTCCCCGTGGTGAGTCGCCGCAGTTGCTCCGTCCGAAGATTCCGGTGGTCGCGGTGACCGGCACCAACGGCAAGACCACCACCTCCCGGATGCTCGGCTTCATCGCCCAGCACGCCGGACTCTCGGTCGGCTGGTCCAGCACCGACGGGGTCTACATCAACGGCGAGTTGGTCGAGGCCGGCGACTACTCCGGTCCGAGCGGAGCCGGCCAGGTGCTCAAGCACCCCGGCGTGCAGCTGGCCGTCACCGAGACCGCCCGCGGCGGCATCCTTCGCCGCGGCGTCGGGGTGGCCTACAACGACGTCTCGGTGGTCACCAACATCAGCGCCGACCACCTCGGTCTCGGCGGCATCGACACGCTGGATCAGTTGGCCGAGGTGAAAGCGGTGATCACCAAGATCACCAAGCCGCGCGGCTGGTGCGTGCTGAACGCCGACGATCCCCGCACGTTCGCCATGCGACAGGGCACCAAGGCCCAGATCTGGGTGTTCACCCGGCACCCCGACTCACCGAACGGCCGGACGGTGCTGGACGAGGGCGGCCGGGTGACCACGGTGCTGGACGACTGGGTCTGCGTGCTGGAGGCCGGCCGCGATCCGTTACCCGTGGTCGATGTGGCTGAGGTGCCGATGACGTTGGCCGGTCTCAGCGAGGTCAACGTGGAGAACGTCCTCGCCGTGACTTCGGCTTCGCTCGCCCTCGGGTTCAGCGTCGACCAGGTGGGTGCGGGCCTGCGGGCTTTTCTGCCGGGGGAGAACAATCCTGGCCGGATGAACATCTGGACGCTCCCGGCCTCGGCTGAGCCGTCCGGATCGATCAGCGTGGTGATCGACCTCGCCCACAACGAGGCCGGACTGGCTGCCCTGCTGGGGATCGCGCGCGGGATCATGCCGACCGGCGGCCGATTGCTGCTCGGGGTCGGTGCCGCCGGCGACCGCGGCGACGACGTTTTCGTCCGGCTCGGCGAGATGGCCGGGCTGAACGCCGACGTGGTGGAGCTCATGCACAAGGACAGCTACTTCCGGGGCCGGGACCCCGCCGAGATGGCCGCCCTCTGGCGAGCCGGCGCGGCCGCCGCCGGCGTCGAGATCCGCACCGAGCACGATTCGGAGGTGCCGGGCCTGGCCTCGCTGGTCGCCCGGGCCGGGCCCGGTGACGTGGTGGCCATGATGGCCCACCAGGACCGGGCCGAGATCGACGCCTGGCTGGCCGAGCACGGCGGTATCCGCGACGACCCTGCCACCCTCAAAGCCAAGGTCGCCGCCGCCCGGACGAAGGACTGAACCCTCTCCCGGACCGAACTCTGCACGGTCCCGTCCACGTCGCACGCGCAGCAGCGCGTGCACGGTGGACGAAACCGTGCAAGGTGGCTCAGACGAGCGGGCCGGGAGTTCCGAGGACGATCAGAGCCCGGTCAGTTCCGGCTGCTGGTCGCGCATCGGCTCGGGGGAGAAGTCAGGATCGCCGACGGCGTTGGCGACGTCGCCGTCCACCTCGGCCCGCGAGCCCGGCTGGGCCTGCTTGCCGTAGGACTCCAACTCGGCCATCACTGCGGCGTGCTGGTCGACACAGATCACGATCAGGTCGCCCGGGTTGGAGCGGGCGATGGCGTGCCGGGTGCTCTCCAGCTCGTTCAACACGATCTCGACCTGGCGGCAGCGGGCGCCGTTGCTCATCGCCGTCCGGACGCCTTCGGCGATCAGCGCGGCGGTGTCACCGCGCTGACGACCGCGGAGCGCGTTGTCCTCGCGCGCGATGACCACGTCGAAGTGCTGGGCCGCGATCTCGCCCAGCTCGCGCATGTCGTCGTCGCGCCGGTCGCCCGCCGTGGCGATGACGCCGATCCGCGACGTCCGGCCGAGCTCGCTGGTCGCCGACAGCTGGTCGGCGGTCTTGTCCACGAAGTCGCCGAGCATCTTCATCCCCGGAGCGTTGTGGCAATAGTCGACGATCACCGTTCGGCCCTCGACGCTGACCTCGTTCAACCGGCCCGGCGACAGGTAGTAGTTGGTGGAGAAGGACCGCAGGCCCTGACGGATGTCGTGTAGCGAGGCGCCGGCGGCGAACGCGGCGGCCGCCGCCGCCATCGAATTCTGCACATTCATCGTCGCCCGCCCGCCGAAGGTGGCCGGCAGCAGGTGGGTCCAGGCGATCTGCATCGACCGTCGGCCTTCCTTGACGAAGATCATGTCGCCCGCGTTCGCTGTGGTTCCAGCACCACCGCGCTGCCCCCACGTCGGCAGTGGTCGTCGACCGACTCGCGGATCTCGCTGCCCGGTGCGGCCATGGTGAACCAGATCACCCGGCCCGAGCAGCGACGGCGCATCGCCCGGACCAGCGGGTCGTCGGCGTTCAACACCGCGTATCCGTTACGGGGAACGGCTTCCACCACCACGCCCTTGACGTCGGCGAGCTGTTGCAGGGTGTCGATGCCGCGCAACCCGAGGTGATCGGGCTGGACGTTCAGCACCACCCCGACGTCGTTGCGCTCATAGCCCAGGCCCTCGCGCAGGATACCGCCGCGGGCCACTTCGAACACCGCGAAGTCGACCCGCGGATTCTGCAGCACCATCCGGGCCGAACGCGGGCCGGAGGCGTCGGCCCGGATGACCAGCCGTTCGTCGACCAGCACCCCGTCGGTCGAGGTCATGCCGACCTTCTTACCGATCCCCTTGAAGATGTGGGCGATCATCCGCGAGGTGGTGGTCTTGCCGTTGGTGCCGGTGACCGCGACGATCGGGATCCGGCTCGGCGTGCCCGGCGGGAACAGCATGTCGATCACCGGCTTGGCCACGTACTGCGGGTCGCCGATCGTGGGGTGGGTGTGCATCCGGAAGCCGGGGGCGGCGTTGACCTCGCAGATGCCGCCGCCGGTCTCGCGGACGGGCTGGGTGATATCAGGGGCGATGAAGTCGATGCCGGCGATGTCCAGCCCGACCACCCGGGCCGCCTCCTCGGCGATCTCGATGTTCTCCGGGTGGGCCTCCAACGTGCGGTCGATCGAGATACCGCCGGTCGACATGTTGCCGGTCAGGGTCAGCTTGACGGTGCTGCCCTTCGGCGGGACGTCGTCCATCGCGTAGCCCTGCTCGGCCACCAAGGCGATCGCGGCCTGGTCGACCTTGATCCGGGTCAGCACCTTCTCGTGCCCGACGCCCCGGCGGGGGTCGGCGTTGGTGATCTCGACCAGCTCGGCGACGCTGTGCTCGCCGTCGCCGATCACGTGCGCCGGCACCCGCTCGGCGATGGCCTGGATCCGGCCGGCGATCACCAGACAGCGGTAGTCCCGGCCGGTGACGAAGGTCTCGACGATGATCAGTCCGCGCCGGGACTCCTCCTGGGCGATCACGAACGCGTCCCGAACCGCCTGGTCATTGGTGAGGTTCAGGCAGACGCCGCGGCCGTGGTTGCCGTCCAACGGCTTGACCACCACCGGATAGCCGATCTTGTTGGCCAACCGGACGGCGTCCTCGACCCGGCGGACCGACTCCGACCGGGGAACCGGCAGCCCGGCGCTGGCCAGCAGGTCGATGGTCAGTTCCTTGTTGCTGGCGATGTCCACCGCCACCGAGGAGGTGGCCGAGGTCATGGTGGCCCGGATCCGCTTCTGGTGCACCCCCTGGCCGAGCTGGACCAGCGAGGAGGTGTTCAGCCGGATGAACGGGATGTCGCGGGCGACCGCCTCGTCCAGGATCGCCTGGGTGGACGGCCCGAACGCCGTCCGTTCCCCCCGGACGATGAAGCGCTCCAGTTCGGCGGAGAAGTCGAAGTCCGGGTCCGGTTCGATCAGGTGGTTGAGCAGCTTCACCGCCAGCTCGCCGGCCGCCAGCCCGACCGCCTCGTCGGCGTAGGCGTAGATCACGTTGTAGCGGCCGCGGACGCCCTTCACCCCACGGGTCTTGCCGCGACGCATGTCGTGGCCGACCGCCTGCTGCAGCTGCAGTGCGCACGTGTTCGGCGATGTGACCCATCCAGGTGCCCTCGTGCAGCCGCTCGACGAAACCGCCGCGCTTGCCCCGTGAGCAGGCGTGGTTCTTCAGCCCGGGCAGCGACTCGACCAGCGCGTCGGCAAAGCCGGGGATCAGGTTGCTGGGGAAGTCCTCCAGGACGCCGAGGTCGACAACGAGCTGGATCACCGGGGCGAAATGCCAGACGTTGGCGCCGCGGTAGACCCGGCTGGAGATGATCTTCAGCTCGCCGCGGGGCTGCTCGGACCCGCCCTGCGCCTCGTCTGGTCGGCCCTGCGCCTCTTCTGGTCGGCCCTGGGCCTGGTCTGATCGCGGCCCTGGGCCTGGTCTGATCGGATCGCCTGGTCAGCGCTGTCCTCGGACACGTGAACCCCCTCGGATTGTCGACTTCGGCGATCCTTGCACAGCCCTGTTACGGCCGTGCTGCGGCGTCTTTGCGGCTGTGGGCGACCGGGATCGCCGGTCCTGGAGGTGACTGGTTGTGCGGACTGCGGGTGACTGGCTGTGCGGATCAGCTGCGGCGGCCGCGCCGCAACCGGCGGGCGTAGTTGGCCGGCGACACGTCGTCGGCCGCGATGTCGCGGGCCAGATTCCGCAGATCGCGTTCGGCGGCCTCGACCTCGGCCGCTTCGGCCTTCGGGAGCGGCTGCTCGACCGGGATCAGCCTCCGGCTGGTGAGGTCGAAGCGGCTGCCCCGCGGCAACACGTGCAGGATCGCGCCGGAGACCATCAGCGGTGCGCTGGCCTTCACCCCGAAGGCGTTGGTGGTGACTTGGCTGGCGTCGATGATGGTCACCGAGCCACGACCGACCACTTCCAGGACGTGGCCCCCGCGGACCACCGCGGCGGTGTCTTCGTCCACCCCGATTCCCAGCAGGGACGGCGATTGAGCCACCAGCGACAGCAGTCGGCCGTACCGGTTGCGCTGCTCGAAGTGCTGGTCGACGACGGCCCCGGTGATCAGCCCGAGACCGGACGGCGAGCTGACTCATCCGCTGCTTCGGGGTCGCCCCGCCGGCACCGAAGGCGATCATGTGGTCGCTCAGGATGCTGGCGCCGGCCGAGGTGCCGCCGACCGCGGCGCCGCGCCGGTAGGCCCGGACGATCGCGTCGCCGACCGGCGTGCCGGTCAGGAACGAGGTCAGCTTGAGCTGGTTACCGCCGGTCATGAACACCCCGGTGGACCCGTCGATCCGGGTCACCAGTTCGGGATCGGAGGCCTCGGCCCGGCTCTCCGGCCGGACGGCGCTGACCGCTTCGGCGCCGAGAGCGGTGAACACCGCGTGGTAGACCTCGACCACCTCGGGACCGAGCGACGACGCGGTGGGGACGACGGCGATCCGGGCGCGTTTGCCACCGGCGTCGGCGACGAAGCTGCGAAGCACCGTCCGGCCGCGCAGTTTGGCCTCGGCGCCGCCGATCGCGTACAGGGTTCCGGACGTCCGGGGTTCCGGCGTCCGGGATTCCGGCCGAGGAGAAGGATTCAGCCGGTGCAGACATGGCCGACATTCTACGGTGAGGTGATCTCGGTGATCATTCTCGCGCGCCGGTCCAGCTGACCGCGGCGCAGAGCGCGGCTCGGGCGGCGTTGCGCAGACTGGCCAGCTGAACGCGTCGGGCGTCGGCTTCGAAGGAAGAGATCGAGCCGCCGTCGTCGGCCAAGGCCACCTCGCACGCCTCGAGCAGCCGGGCCGCCCGATCGGCGGCGACGTAGCTGCGCTGGGAGTAGCCGGGGGCCAGCTGAACGGCGGGGTCCTGGGCGGTGTGGGTCGCCGCCGGCCGGCGGCCACCGGGGACGTCGAGGGCGGTCAGCGCGTCGGCGGCGACCAGGACGGTCTGGCTCAGCTCCCGTTCGGCCTCGTACGGTCCGCTCGGCGGGAACGGCCGCTCGGCGGGAAGCACCCGCCACTGCACCGCCGGTCCGACCTCGTAGGGCACCAGCGCGACACCACCGCTGAGCCCGACCACGGCCTCGCCCCGCTCCAGTGCCGCCTCGTTCAGGGCCCGCGGACCGCGCAACCCGTGCAGCGATCCCGGAGTCGGCAGACTGAGCAGCCAGCCTTCACGCTCCCGGGCGACCAGGGCGGGTAGGGCGGCGGCCAGCGGCAGCGCGTGGAGCGAGTCGAGCCCGAGCAACTCGTCGGGATCGACCACGTGGTGGGCGGTGTCGGCGGCGGTGATGGCGTGGGCCGCCACCTCGGCGCTGAGCTGTCCATGGGTCAACACGTTGAGGTGGCTCGTCATCCGGACCGAGGCGTCGTGCACCGAGCAACCGTACGTCACCCCCGGTCACGGATCACCGCGATGACCCCGGCTCCAAGCAGATCGACCGCCGCGACCAGTGGGGTCACCACCGGTGCGACCGCGGTGGTCGACATCGCCAGGTCGCAGGACCAGGCCGACGGCGGCGCCGGCCAGCATGATCGCGCCGACCCAGATGAAGCCGGACCAGAACGCCCGCCCGAAGAACAAGAAGTGGACGCCGACCACAGCGGCGACCCAGATCACCGCGTACTCGCCCAGACCCAGCCGGCCGAGAACGATGCCGCCGGCCACGATGGCCACCACCTCGACCAGCAGGGTCACCCGATAGCGCCGGGTGGCGAACATCGACGGCGGGCCGGGTGCCGGTGGCGAGGACTGCGGCGTCGTTGGGGCCGCGGTCCGACGCCGGATCCGGAGCGCGAGAACGACCAGCAGGACCGCCACCAGCACGCCGAGAACGACCACGACGAGGGCGGCCGGTCGGGAGTAGGCGAGCAGTCCGGAGGCGGCGCCGACGCACCAAAGGGCGCCGAACAGCGCCGCCACGATTGTTCCGATCGCGGAGTCGCGGACGAGCGGCTGGTCCGTCCGGTGCTCGGCCGGGTCACCCGCTGTCGGGCCGAGGCTGTGGTCGGGCGTGTCAGTCGTCAGGTGCGCTTGCCATGCCCACGACGCTAGAGCGAGGAAGCGTCCGCCGGCCATGACGGAGGTCACGGGATGTACTGACATCGGTCATGGCCGGAGTGGTGAAGCCATCGTCCGGGGCGCTCTTGTAAGTTTCCCTCATGGCCGCCGTCGTAGATCTCGCCGAGGTGAGCGTCGTCCGCGGCGGCGCGACCCTGTTGGACAGGGTGACGTGGCGGGTCGACGAGACCGAGCGCTGGGTGGTGATCGGGCCGAACGGTGCCGGCAAGACAACCCTGCTGCAGGTGTTGGCCGCGCAGATCCACCCGACCACCGGGGTGGCCGGGCTGCTGGACGAGGTGCTCGGGACGGTCGACGTGTTCGAGCTGCGGCCACGGATCGGGCTCACCTCGGCGGCGTTGGCCGAACGGCTGCCGCGGGCGAGCGGGTGCACGACGTCGTCGTCTCAGCCAGTTACGCCGTCGTCGGCCGGTGGCGGGAGGCCTACGACGACTTCGACCACGCAGCGGGCCGACGACCTGTTGGCCCAGCTGCACATCGCCCAACTCGCCGACCGGACGTTCGGCACCCTGAGTGAGGGCGAACGCAAGCGGGTCCAGATCGCCCGGGCGCTGATGACCGACCCGGAGTTGCTGCTGCTGGACGAGCCGTCGGCCGGGCTGGACCTAACGGTCGCGAGTCACTGCTGCGGACTCTCAGTGAGTTGGCCAGGACCGGTACGCGCCGGCGTCGGTGCTGGTCACCCACCACGTCGAGGAGATCCCGCCCGGGGTCACCCACGCCCTGCTGCTCAAGGGTGGTCGGGTGACCGCAGCCGGGCCGTTGCGCGAGACGCTGACCGCGGACAACCTGAGGACGACCTTCGACCTGGCCCTGACCCTGCGCGAGGACGACGGTCGCTTCATGGCCCGGGCCGCCTGACCGGTGGCTTTGCGTCGTTTCGCGTCAGCATCGCGCCCCCATCCCGATGAGGCGGTTCGTTACCGTCGATCTGGCACCATGGAGGGTGAAGAAACTGTCCGGCAGGCTGGTCCTGCCGGTGTACGGCGCAGCAGCCGGAGGCGACGATGGGGGTGAATCTCACGGACTGGCTCGGTGATCATCTCTGGGCGCTCTGGCTGAGCCTTGCTTTCCTGCTGGCCATCGCCGAGATGCTGTCGCTGGACTTCGTGCTGATCATGCTCGCTGCCGGCGCGCTGGCTGCGGCCGGAACCGCGGCGTTGGCGCCGGGCCTGTGGTGGTTGCAGATCATCGTCGCGGTGGTGGTCTCCGTCGGCACCCTGGCGATCCTGCGTCCGACCTTGATCAAGCAGGGTCCGGGACATGCCGGGCTACCGGTCGTCGACGGCCAAGATGGTCGGCAGCAGCGGCCGGGCGACTGTCGGAGATCACCGCCGACCGGGGCGAGATCAAGATCGACGGCCAGACCTGGACGGCCCGGACGATGAACTCCGACACGGTGATCGCCGAGGGCGACGAGATCGAGGTGTTCGAGGTCGACGGCGCCATCGCCGTGGTGTATCCGAAGTACGGCGAACTGGGATGAACGCGGGCATGCTCGCGAAAGGGTGGATCTGATGGACATCGCCGGTCTGATCGTCTTGATCGTCGCCGTGGTGCTGGTGATCATCGTGCTCGGCAACTCGATCCGGGTGATCCGGCAGCAGCGGGTCGGCGTGGTGGAGCGGCTGGGCAAGTACCGCCGCAATCTGGAGCCCGGTCCGCACCTGCTGGTGCCGATCGTGGACAAGGTCCGCTACAACATCGACATGCGCGAGGCGGTCGTCCCCTTCCCGCCGCAGGGCGTGATCACCGAGGACAACCTGATGGTCAACATCGACTCGGTGATCTACTTCCAGGTGATCGACCCGGTCCGGGCCGCCTACGAGGCGCAGGACTACATCAAGGCGATCGAGCAGCTGACCATGACCACGTTGCGCAACATCATCGGCGGTCTCGACCTGGAGCAGGCGCTGACCAGCCGCGAGGAGATCAACCAGAAGCTGCGAGTGGTGCTGGACGAGGCCACCGGCAAGTGGGGGATCAAGGTCAACCGGGTCGAGCTGCGAGCCATCGACCCGCCGGCCACCATCCGGGACGCGATGGAGAAGGGTGCCCGGGCCGAGCGGGACAAGCGGGCCTCGATCCTGATCGCCGAGGGCCAGCGGCAGTCCCAGATCCTCTCCGCAGGTGGCGAGAAGGAGTCCGCGGTACTGCGGGCCCAGGGCGACCGGGAGGCCGCAGGTGCTGCGGGCCCAGGCCGACCGGCAGTCCCAGATGCTGCGGGCCGAGGGTGAGGCTCAGGCCATCACCACGGTGTTCAACGCCATCCACGCCGGCGAACCCGACCAGGCGCTGCTGGCCTATCAGTACATGCAGATGCTGCCCAGCCTGGCCCGCGGCGACGCCAACAAGGTGTGGGTGATCCCGAGCGAGATCACCAAGGCGCTGGAGGGTCTCGGCGGGGCGGTCGAGCCAGGCCGGCTCGGCCATCCCGGCTCAGCTCAAGGGCAACTTCGCCGCGCCGAAGAAGATCGACGTGCAGAGCGAGATCGCCGCGCAGAAGGTCGAAGAGGAAGACGCCGCGAACAAGACCGTCCAGGAGGCGATCGCCGCGGCCCAGCAGCTGGAGGGGCCGCCGAACCGGATCGGCCAGCAGGGCAACCAAGCGGCCCTGGGTGGTTCGTCCGACCGGGGTGCCGACGGTCTGCCGGAGGCGCTGCGGCTCGACACGCCGGCACCGGCCGTGGATTCGACCGACGAGCGGGACGCCGAGCCGTGGCGCTCGGAGAACGGGTCGACGGCGGGGCCCTCGACGGGCGATGCCGAGCCGGCCGCGGCCGTCTCCGGTGACGGCGTCGGTCAGACCGAGCGCCAGGAGTGAGCTGGCTGCACCTGCTGGCCCTGTTCGGGGCCGGGATGGGTGCGGGCTTGATCAACACGGTCGTCGGGTCCGGGACGCTGATCACCTTCCCGACCCTGCTGGCCTTCGGGGTACCCCCGGTAGTGGCCAACGTCAGCAACAACATCGGCCTGGCCCCGGGCTCGGCCTCCGGAGTGCTGGCCACCCGCCAAGATCTGGTCGGGCAGCGATCGCGGGTGATCAGGTTCGCCATCGCGTCATTGATCGGCGGGATCATCGGCGCGGTGCTGCTGATCACGTTGCCGTCCTCGGCCTTCGACGCAATCGTGCCGATCCTGATCGCGATCGGCTGCATCCTGGTGATCATCCAGCCCCGGATGTCCAAGCTGGTGGCCGCCCGCCGGGAGCGACTGGGCACCACCGAAGCGGCATCGAACGGCTCGGTGGTGATCTGGGTCGCCGTGTTGATCACCGGCGTCTACGGCGGTTATTTCGGCGCTGCGCAAGGGGTGCTGTTGATCGGCGTGCTCGGCATCGGCCTGGCCGAGACGCTACCGCGGATCAACGCGGTCAAGAACGTCCTGGCCGCGGTGGTCAACGGGGTCGCCGCGGTGATCTTCATCGTGATCGCCGAGGTGAACTGGTGGGCCGTACTGGCCATCGCCGTCGGCGCCATCATCGGCGCCCAGATCGGTGGCCGGGTCGGGCGCAAGCTGCCGCCGATCGTCTACCGGATCGTCATCGTGGTCGTCGGCGTGATCGCGATCGTCAACCTGCTGCTGCACTGAGCGAGGCCCGTTCCGCGGCTTCGGCTATCGCCGATTCAGCGCTGGGAGAGATCCATCACGGTGGCGCCGAGGATGTCCGCGGCGGCCGCACCGGGGATGGCCAGTTTGCTGCCCCGGATGCCACTGCCGATGATGATCCAGGCCACCCCGGAGACCGCCTCGTCGACCAACAGCGGCCAGTCCGAGGGGAGGCCGATCGGGGTGATCCCGCCGTACTCCATCCCGGTCCGGGTGACCGCGTCGTCCATCGGGGCGAACGAGATCTTGCGGACGTCGAGCTGCTTGCGGACCTTCTTGTTCACGTCCGCCCGGTCGGTGGCCAGCACCAGACAGGCGGCCATCCGGATCTCGTCGCCCCGGCGGCCGGCCACCACCACACAGTTCGCCGACGCGGACAACGGAACCTGATAGGTCTCGCAGAACGCCGCCGTGTCGGCCAGGTCGGGATCGATGGCGGCCACGAAGACGAGGTCGGGGTCGAAGACGGCCGGATCGGAGGCGAGGGCGTTCCGGACCGGCTCGGCGACCAGATCGGTGTGGTCCGACAGCGGCGACCAGTCCAGGGTGCCGAGGACGGGTGGTTCAGCCATCTGTCCACCGTAGTCGCTCCTCCTCGCCCCCGGCCGGCTGCCGGCGAACGGGTGACAGACTGCCGGGCATGGCGCCGGATCCCTACCTCGCCGGTCTCGACCTCAACGGCCGCCGGGTGATCGTGGTCGGGGCCGGCCGGGTCGCCGAACGCCGGTTGCCGACCTTGCGCGCCGCCGGCGCCGAGGTGACCGTGATTGCTCCCGCTGCCGGGGAGGTGATCAGGGCGCAGGCCGATGCCGGCGAGCTGGTCTGGATTCCACGGAGGTATGCCGTCGGCGACCTGGCGGGCAGTTGGTACGTGCTGGCAACGACCGACGACCCGGCCACCAACGCTCGCGTGTCGTCCGAGGCCGAAACGGAGAAAATCTTCTGTGTCCGCAGCGATGATGCGTCGACGGGTACGGCCTGGACGCCCGCCACGGTCACCGAAGCCGATCTGCTGCTGGGTCTGTTGAGTCGGAACGCGGCCGCACATGGCAGCCCGGGTCGGACCCGTGACCTGCGTGACCGGTTGCGCGACCGGCTGGTCGAGTTGCTCGTCGATGAACGGTCGCGGCCGTGAATCTGGTGCCGGTCGACGATTCGGCTGACCCGCGGCTGGGCGACTACGTCTCGTTGCGCGACGTGAACCTGCGTCGCAGTCTGGAGAGCGAACACGGACTGTTCATCGCCGAGGGCGAGAAGGTGATCCGACGGGCGGTGGAGGCGGGTTATCGGCCGCGATCCTTCCTGCTGGCGCAACGCTGGCTGGATTCGCTGGCCGACGTCCTGGCCGCGGTGGACGGCGTGCCGGTCTATCTGGTCAGCGAAGAACTGGCCGAGCGAGTGACCGGTTTCCACGTCCACCGCGGCGCGCTCGCCTCGATGGAGCGCGTGGTGCGGCACGATCTCGCCGCGGTGCTTGCCGGTCAGCGGTTGGTGGTCTGTGAGGACATCGTCGACCACACCAACGTCGGGGCAATCCTGCGCAGCGCCGCCGGACTCGGTTGGGACGGGGCGCTGCTGAGCCCGCGCTGCGCCGATCCGCTCTATCGGCGGGCGATCAAGGTGAGCATGGGTGCGGTCTTCTCGCTGCCCTGGGCCCGGCTGCCGGACTGGGCCGACGCGGTCCCGGCGTTACAGGCGGCCGGCTTCGTCACTGTCGGGCTGGCGTTGGCGGCCCGGGCCGAGGAGCTCGATCGGCTGGCGGGGCAACTACGGGCGGTTAGGCCGGCGGTGAAGATCGCCATTCTGCTCGGCACCGAGGGTGATGGACTGTCCGCGCGTTGGTCCGGCCAGGCCGACCATCTGGCCCGGATTCCCATGCACGCGGGGATCGACTCGCTGAACGTCGCCGCCGCGACCGCGATCGCCTGCTATGCGCTCGCCCGTTGACCCGTTGACCTGTTGACCTGTTGACTCGTTGACCTGTTGACTCGGCGGAGCCCGCCTCGGGCCCAGGATTCAGTCGTCCCCTTCGTCTTCCTCGTCGGTTCGCGGGGTGACCGGCCAGTCGGCCGGGTACTTGTCGGCGGCCTGGTCGTGCTGGGCGTACAGCTTCTTGCGGGCCCGGGTGGAGAGTCGGTCCCCGAAAACCGTCCCGTTCAGGTGGTCGGTCTCGTGCTGGAGGCAACGGGAGAAGTAGCCGTTGCCGGTGACGGTGATCGGCCGGCCGAGGACATCCTGGCCGTGGCAGGTGGCGACGTCGGGCCGGGCCAGCCCGATGTAGGCACCGGGCAGCGACAGGCATCCTTCGTCACCGGTGTCGAGGTTGCGGTCCTTGCCTTCGGGCAGCGTGACCTCTGGGTTGCAGATGACGCCGACGTGGCGACGGTGGTCGTCGTCGGGGCAGTCGAAGACGAACATGGCCAGGTCGACGCCGACCTGGGTGGCGGCCAGGCCAACGCCTTCGGCGGCGGCCATGGTGGCGAACATGTCCCGAGCCAGGCGTTGCAGTTCATCGTCGAACTCGGTCACCGGCCGGGTCCGGGCGTGCAGCACGGGCTCGCCCCAACGGCTGATCGGCCGCACCGCGCCTCCGGTGGTCAGCGCGGCAACGGTAAGTCCGGCTGCTCGATCGGCCGGGCTTTCGCCGGCTTCACTATCGCCGGCTTCACTGTCGGCCGGATTCGAGTCGGCCGGGTTCGGGTCAGCCGGGTCCTGGTCGGCCGGGTTCGGGTCGGCCGGGTTCTGGTCGGCCGGGTTCGGGTCGGCCGGGTTCGGGTCGGCCGGGTTCGGGTCGGCCGGGTTCGGGTCGGCCGGGTTCTCGGTCACACGCTTTTCTCTCGGTCGTGACGGCGCTGGTGGAGGTCATGGTCTCAGCGCCGAGGGGACAGATAAGGGTCGCTAGTGACGCCTTCGCCGAGCGCGGTGTCCCAGCGATAGACCTGCCGACCTTCGATGATCACCGTCCGGGCCCGGCTCATGATCTCCAGCGGGTCCCCGTCCCAGATCACCACATCCCCGTCCTTGCCGACCTCGAGCGAGCCGACCCGTTCGTCGAGGTCGAGGATCTCTGCCGGGTTGATGGTCATCGCGCGCAGCGCGGTGTCCCGGTCGAGCCCTTCCTTGACGCTGAGGATCGCCTGGTAGACGAAGAAGTTGATCGGCACCACGGGATGGTCGGTGGTGAGCGCGATCTTGACGCCGGCCCGAGCCAGCAGGCCCGGGATTGCGCAGGTGCCGCTGGTTGACCTCGACCTTGCTGCGGGAGGTGAACAGCGGGCCGATGATCACCGGGATGTCGCGGTCGGCGAGTACGTCGGCCAGCAGGTGGCCCTCGGTGCCGTGGTTGACCACCAGTCGGTAGCCGAACTCGTCGGCCAGCCTGAGCGCGGTGGCGATGTCGTCGGCCCGGTGGGTGTGCTGACACCAGGGGAGTCCGTCCTCCAGCACCGCGGCCAACGGCTCGAGGTCGGAGTCACGGTCGAACGGTTTGCCCTCGGTGGCCGCGCGGTCACGGCGGGCGATGTAGTCCTGGGTACGTAGGAAGGCGTCCCGGATCACCGCGGCGACCCCCTGCCGGGTGGACGGCAACTGCTTCTTCTCGCTGTAGACCCGCTTCGGGTTCTCCCCGAGGGCCGACTTCATGCTGCAGGGCTGGGCCAGCAGCATCTCCTCGAGCATCCGGCCCCAGGACTTGACCGCAACGGTCTGGCCGCCGATCGGGTTGCCCGAGCCGGGCTTGATCACCAACGAGGTGACGCCGCCGGCCAACGCGTCGGAGAATCCTTGGTCGGCCGGGTTGATCGCGTCCAGCGCCCTCATCCGGGCGCCGACCGGGTTGGTCAGCTCGTTGGTGTCGTTGCCCTCCCAGCCGATGCCCTCCTCGTGCACCCCGACGTGGGCGTGCGACTCGACGAAGCCGGGCAGCACCCAACTGCCGGTCGCGTCGATCACCTCGATCCCCTCCGGTACGTCGAGGCCGGCACCGATCGCGCTGATCCGCCCGTCGGTGACGATCACCGTGCCGCCGGCAATGGGCTCGCCGGTGACCGGGACGACGTAACCGCCGACGACGGCGACCGATCCGCCGGGGCGACGCCCCTGGGCGACGAGTCGTGGCCGCGTCACCGGCGGTCGTTCTGCTGTCGGATGCGCAGCATTCTCGCTGGCTGCCATGGCTGTCTCCTCGATCCGAATGTGCTCCGGTCGTGGCCGGAGTCGTCGAGATTATCGCGGGCGGAGCCGCCCTGGTCTCAGTGGGCGACGATGACGCAGGCCGGATCCGGGGTCGGGATCTGGAAGTCGATCGTCCATCGGTCGCCACTCGGTGGCGGCCCGGATTTCTGCCCGGACCCAGCAGAGTCCGCCGAGGCTGCAGCCGGATCAGACGTCTCGCCGGCTACCGAGCCTTCGCCAGCCTCAGCCAGGGCGTCGCCATCACCGGCTGTCTTCGACCGGTCCCGGACGAACACCGAGATGATGTCCCCGGACTGGTTGCTCACCCAAAGCCGGTCTCCGTCGATGGTGATGTCGCGGGGCCAGGCGCCGCCACAGTCGATCTCGTCGCCCGGGGTCAGCACGCCGTCGGCGAGCTCGAAGAAGGCAAGGGTGTTCGGGCCACGGTTGGCCACCACGATCTGGTCCCGGTAGGACGCGATCGCCGACGGGTAGACGCGATCGGTGGTCTGTCGGCGGCTGCTCGGCACCGAGGCTCCGGGCGATCCGAGCTCGGCGTCGAGCCGGTTCACCCAGACCTCACCGGACAGTTCGCAGGCGACGATCAGGTGATTCGCCGCCAGCACCAGGTGTCGTGGCCCGGAACCGGCCGGCAGCGGGATCGGGTCGCCGGCCTCGGACAGGTCGCCGTCCGGCCCGATCGCCACGATGTGGATGGCGTCGGAGCCCAGGTCCGGGACCAGGATGACCTCCCCCACACTGACCACCTGGTGGGCGTGGGGCTCGGCCTGTCGCTCGGGGTCGGGTCCGGAGCCGGTAAAGGTGAGCAGGCCGGTGCGTTCGGACAGGGTTCCGTCGGAGCCGATGGAGAAGCAGGCCACCGAACCACTGCCGTAGTGGGCGACCAGGACCCGCGACAGGGTCCAGTCGAAGCAGAGATGGCAACCGGCGTCGCCGCCGCTCTCGACGCTGTTGATCAGTTCGAGGGTGCCGTCGGTGCCGTACCGGAACGCGCTGACCCGGCTCGGTTCGCCTTCGGTGACCGCGAAGATCCACGGCTGCATCGGATGCCGGATCAGGAAGCTGGGGGAGTCCAGCCGGGCCGGCTCGCGGGCGGTGAACTCGACCTCGTCGTTGGTCGCCCCGGTCGCAGTGAACACGCTGATGCCTTCGGACCCGCCGTCCATGGAGGCGGTGTAGCCACCGACGAAGACGGCGTAGGGCTCGGATTGATCTGCGGCTTGGTCCGCGACGGCGTTGACGGCGTTGGTCATGGGCACTTGGATATCACGCCGGCTCCACGCTCACACGCCCGCTCTCGCAGGTGAATTGAGCACACTGACAACGCGAACGCGACGGTGCGGCCGAACCCGTAGGCGAGGGGAAGGCCGAGCCAAGCGGGCACCGCCCGGGTGACCGAAGCCACGACGGTCCGCGAGTCGACCAGCCGGCCCTCTTGCTCGGCGGAACCGAGCCAGCCGACGACGACGGCCGCGGTGACCAGCACCAGGGCGGGGATCCAGCAGCCGTGCCGGACGCCCGGGCTGATCGCGGACTGATCCTCGGGCTCGCCTCGGGCTGATTCATCGGGATCTGCCGTGCGGGGCGCGAGCGGGAGCGGAAATCCCCGGCGTCGCCGGCCGAAGCAACGCGGCGCCGTGGCGTGGCAGCCTGTCAGAACAGACCGAGCGGCGACGATAGGGCGGTGGACGAGCTGAGCAGCGAACGAGCGGGGCAACTCTCGGTCACGTTTCTGGCCCTGCTGGCGGACTACCGCCGCCATCTCGAGTTCCAACGCGGGCTGTCCGAGCACACCGTCCGGGCCTATCTGGGGGACCTGGCCTCGCTGCTGGCTCACCTGAATCGCCTCGGCCACTCCGAACTCGGCGACGTCGAGCTGCGCTCGATCCGAAGCTGGCTGGCTCGACAACAGTCCACCGGGCAGTCGCGGGCCACCGTGCAGCGCCGTGCCGCCGCCGCCCGGGTCTTCTTCGCCTGGACCGAGCAGACCGGACGCTCGGGCACCAACCCGGCTGCCTCGCTGCGTTCGCCGAAGAACGTCCGGCGGCTCCCCGGCACCCTGGAGGTCGAGGACGCCGCGGAGATGCTGGCCGCTGCCCTGGCCGGAGCCGATGAGGACGGCGGTCCGGTGCGCCAGCGCGACGTGGCCATGCTCGAACTGCTCTACGCGACCGGAATCCGGGTTTCGGAGTTGTGCGGTCTGGACCTGGCCGACGTCGACCACGAACGACGGACCGTCCGGGTGCTGGGGAAGGGGCGTAAAGAGCGGAGCGTTCCGATGGGCGCGCCGGCGGCGTCGGCGCTCGACCGTTGGACCGCCGACGGACGCCCCGCCCTGCTGCGACAGCTGGGCTCGACGGCGGCCGCCGGTGCCCCCGAGCGGGCGCAGAACGCACTCTTCCTCGGTGAGCGCGGCGCCCGGATCGACCCACGCGTGGTCCGCAGAATCGTGCATCGAGCGCTGGCCGCGGTGCCGGGCGTCCCGGACCTCGGTCCGCACGGACTCCGGCACGCGATGGCCACCCATCTGTTGGAAGGTGGCGCCGACCTGCGCAGTGTGCAGGAGATGCTCGGGCACGCTTCGCTCGCCACCACACAGATCTACACCCATGTGAGCAGCGATCGCCTGCGCCAGGCGTTTCAACAGGCACACCCGCGGGCCTGACCGTGCCAGCCATGTACCCGGCCGAGATGTATCCGGCCGAGATGCCCCCGGCCGAGACGCCACCGACCCAACCAGAGTCTCGTCCTGACGTGCCACCCGCTGGGCGGCGTCCACCCGGCCGGCCTCGTCCGACCGACGACGGATCCCCGAGGTCCGCGCGACGTCATGGTCCCGATCTGCCGGCCCTGGACTATCCCTGGACTCCGGCCGAACGCGCGGGCGTACTCACCGAGAACGGGTTCCGGCCGACGGTTCTCGACGGCGCCCGATCTGAAGGCCGACTCGGCGACCTGCTGGACGAGGGCTTGCACATCGCCCGGGCCGCCGGTCTCGTCCGACGGACGCCGGTGCTGGGTGTCGGGTCGAACCGCTCGGACGTCGTGCTGGGAGCCAAGTTTGCTGAGTTGGGCGTCTCCTGCGTGCTGGCGCTCACCCCCGTCCGGGTCGGCAATCTCGGGGTGGGGCACTCGGCCCACATCAGTCGGCGCGGCTATCTGGCGGCGGCCCCGATCCGGGATCCCGGTGGCTGGGTGGATCTGACCATGGGTTGGCTGGACGAGGCCCAGCTGGACGCGCTGGACCGGACCGAGCCGAACTACGAACGGGTCGAGTTGTCGACCCGCGACCACCCGCTGATCGGTTTCGGCGCCGACCGTCCGGTCTGGTGGGTCTACCGGTCTCGGTGGGGGCTGCTGGCGGCCTCGCCGGGTCGCTACCTGCCGCTGGCCAGCCAGCCTGAGGTTCAACGGCTGATGTCCGGGATGCGAGGTCTGGCCGACCTCTGGCCCCCAGGTGATCCGCAGACGGTCATCGAGACGCTGGCGGATCCGGCGCTCCGGGACCACATTCGGGAGGCCCTGCGCGCTGCCGGATCCGTTCTGCCCAGCGGACTCGGCCCGGCCGACTGAATCTTCGCCATCGTCTCGCAGCGACCGGAGCCGAGCCAGCCCGGTCATGAGTACCAGGTCATCGGATTGACCAACTTCCCGTTCAACCAGACCATCAGGTGCAGGTGACAACCGGTGGCATAGCCCGTTTCGCCGACGTAGCCGAGCACCTGATCCCTCTGCACCCGGGAGCCGACGCCGACCACGTAGCGGATGGCGTGGTTGAAGCCGGAAACGACGTGCTGGCCGTCGACGACGCCGTGGTCAAGCATCAGCCGGTTCCCGTAGCCGGCGTTGAAGTACTGCTGGGTCACCCGGCCGGCATAGGGCGCTCGGATCGGCGTACCGCAGGCCGCTCCGAAATCCGTGCCGTCGTGCAACTTCCAGACGTGCAGGATCGGATGCAACCGCATACCGAACGGTGAGGTGATCGGCCCGGCGACCGGATGGGCAAAGCCGTGCCGGCCCGGAGGTCCGAGCGGCGCCGTCAGGCCCGGCGCAGCTAGGCTCATTGCGGCGGCCAGGGCCGCGGCCCGGGCCATCCGGCGGCGGACCGCCGCTCGCTCGGTCGCCGGGACCAGGCGGTAGGTCGAGGGTCCTCCGATGTCCCCGGGGATCAGTCGGAGCGGGTCGAGATAGGTCGCCCCGTGGAGGAGGCCCCAGTGCAAACAGGCCCGACCCGAGGCCAGGTCGTCGCAGTGCCCGGCCCGTAGCGCTCCGATCGCCGACCCGAGACTGACCCGCTGCCCGACGTGGACCTCGGCCGAAACCGGCTCATAGGTGGTGCGAACCGAGCCGTGCGAGATCGTCACCACACCTGTGCCGGCTACGGTTCCGGCGAACGTCACCGTGCCCGCCGCGGCCGCGAGGACCGGATCGCCGACTCGGCCGAGCAGGTCCACACCGCGATGGCCGGCTCCCCAGGCGCTCGTCGGTGGATCGAAGGTCCGCAGGACCCGTGGCCCGTCGGCCAGCGGCCAGTTGGCGGGTGACGGCAGAACGGCGTCCTCCGGGATCGGCGCGGCCCCGCTCGGCCGGGTCGCCCACAGCTGCGCGATCAGCAGCACGACGACGGCGAGGAGAACGGCGGACCACCGTTGCCGACTCACCGCCCGTCGTCCGCGGTGTCGCCCGTCGACCTGCGCTCGGTGGTTCAGTTCGATCCTCACACCTCTACTCTGGGTACGAATTCCCCGACCGGACGTGACGGCCGGTGGCCTGTGGATGACGCTCCGGCAGGCGGCGAGCCTGTGGACGACCGAGCGTCAGTTGATTTCCGCTCCCGGCCGGCGCCGCGTAAACTGTGAGTCAGCAGCCCTTAGGGGCTGACTTCGCATGCACGCATACCACCGGAAGGTGGGCGGCTCGCACGGTCTCGACCCTTCCTCACCGACGGACTCGAGCGCGTTCCGCGCGTGCGTCAGGGACGCCGAACCCCGGCGTCGGATCAACCGTGCGCCGGGCAGCGAGCCCGGCAGGAAAGGAATCAGGGCCATGCCCGTCGTCACTACCCGCCAGTTGCTCGAGAGCGGTGTCCACTTCGGCCACCAGACTCGCCGCTGGAACCCCAAGATGAAGCGCTTCATCTTCACCGAGCGCAACGGCATCTACATCATCGATCTGCAGCAGTCGCTCACCTACATCGACCGCGCCTACGCCTTCGTCAAGGAGACCGTGTCCCGCGGCGGTCAGGTGCTGTTCGTCGGCACCAAGAAGCAGGCCCAGGAGGCGGTCGCCGAGCAGGCCACCCGGGTTGGCATGCCGTACGTCAACCAGCGCTGGCTGGGCGGCATGCTCACCAACTTCCACACCGTGATCAAGCGGATCCAGCGGCTCAAGGAACTCGAAGGCATGGACTTCGACGACGTGGCCGGCTCCGGCTTCACCAAGAAGGAACTGCTCGGCTTCCGGCGCGAGCGGGACAAGCTGGAGAAGACCCTCGGCGGCATCCGGGACATGTCCCGTACGCCGCAGGCGGTCTGGATCATCGACACGAAGAAGGAACACCTGGCTGTCGACGAGGCCCGCAAGCTGCACATCCCGATCATCGGCATCCTGGACACCAACTGTGATCCCGACGAGGTCGATTTCGCGATCCCCGGCAACGATGACGCCATCCGTTCGGTCTCGCTGTTGACCCGGGTGCTGGCCGACGCCGTCGCCGAAGGTCTGGTCGCCCGCTCCGGCGGCAACACCACGGGCGCCGAGGCCGAGGTCGAGCCGATGCCCGACTGGGAGCGCGAGCTGCTCGGCAACGCCGACGACAAATCCGAGACGCCGGCCGCCGAGGCGCCGGGAGCGGATCCGCTGGCCGACGCTCCGACGCCGCCCGCCGAACCGACCAGCGACACTCCGGTCGAGGCTCAGCCCGACGTGCCGAACGAGCAGGATCCGGCCGTGGTCTCGGCCGAGTCCGATGCAACGCCGGCTCCGATGGCCACCGCCGCGCAGGCCGAGTGAGCCTCCGACCGACTGGATAGATCGACCGACGCGGCGTGTGGCCCGTACCTGGACGCACGCCGCGACACCGGTTCGCCGGTGAGAACCACCACGCCCGGTTTGGCCGGGTGCAGCACCGAGGAATGAGGGACGAAACAGTCATGGCTATTGCCGCAACCGATGTGAAGAAGCTCCGCGACGCGACCGGCGCCGGGATGATGGACGCCAAGAAGGCCCTGACCGAGGCCGACGGCGATTTCGACAAGGCCACCGAACTGCTCCGGGTCTCCGGCGCGGTCAAGGCGGCCAAGCGGGGCGCTGAGCGATCGGCCAGTAACGGACTGGTCGCCGCGCAGGGCGGTGCCCTGGTTCAGCTGGGCGCCGAGACCGACTTCGTGGCCAAGAACGACGAGTTCCAGGCTCTGGCCGGGTCGATTGTCGAGGCCGCCGCGGCCAGCAGGGCCGACAGTGTCGAGGCCGCCAACGCCGCCACCCTGTCCTCCGGGCAGACGGTGACCGAGGCGATCGGAGCCTTGGCTGCGAAGATCGGCGAGAAGCTCGAGGTGAGCAACGCCGCGTTCGTAGACGGCAAGCACGTCGTCTATCTGCACAAGCGGGCCTCGGACCTGCCGCCGCAGGTCGGTGTCCTGGTCGCCTACGAGGGCGAGGACGAGCAGGCTGCCCGCACCGCCGCGATGCAGGTCGCAGCGATGCGTCCGCAGTACTTGACCCGGGACGAGGTGCCGGCCGACGTGATCGCGAGCGAGCGCCGGATCGCCGAGGCCAAAGCCAAGGAGGAGGGCAAGCCCGAGCGCGCGCTGGCCACCATCGTCGAGGGACGGGTGAACGCGTTTTTCAAAGACGTCGCGCTGCTCGACCAGCCGTCGGTGACCGACAACAAGACGACGGTCGGCAAGCAGCTGGCCGATGCGGGCGTGACCGTCACCCGCTTCGTCCGGTTCGAGGCCGGGGCCTGAGCGACCCACTCTGAGCGCCCCGGACGCCGCAGATCCGAGCCTGCTTCGGCACGGTCGTTTCGTAAGGTGTCCGGGGGATGGTCAGTGCGGCCGGCGTTCGGCCACACTGGGCCTGACGACTCGATCCTGGTGCCGCTGCGCCCGACCAGAGCCCGTCCTGTATTCCGCCAGCGAGTCCGAGGAGCACCGTGAGTACGCAGACCCAGACCGCACCGCTGGCCGAGCCTGTCCGGAACGGGCCGTACCGGCGGGTTCTGCTCAAGCTGTCCGGTGAGGTGTTCGGCGGCGGCCAGGTCGGGGTCGACCCCAACGTCGTCTCCGACATCGCCGAGCAAATCTGCCGGGTCAACCGCTCGGGTGTCCAGGTTGCGGTGGTGGTCGGCGGCGGAAACTTTTTCCGCGGCGCCGAACTGCAGCAGCGCGGCATGGACCGTGACCGGGCTGACTACATGGGCATGCTGGGCACCGTGATGAACTGCCTGGCCCTGCAGGACTTTTGCGAGCGCGCAGGCGTCCAGACCCGGGTGCAGACGGCGATCGCCATGGGTCAGGTCGCTGAGCCCTACATCCCGCGGCGGGCCGAGCGGCACCTGGAGAAGGGCCGGGTGGTGATCTTCGGTGCGGGTTCCGGGATGCCCTACTTCTCCACCGACACCGTGGCCGCTCAACGCGCGCTTGAGATCGGCGCCGAGGTGCTGTTGATGGGTAAGCAGGGGGCGGACGGGGTCTACGACGCCGACCCGAACACCCATCCCGATGCACGTAAGTTCGACCAGTTGAGCTACGACGAGTACCTGACCCGCAATCTGAAGGTGGCCGACGCCACCGCGATCTCGATGGCCCGGGACTACAAGCTGCCGATGATCTTCTTCTCCCTCGACAACCCTGGCACCATCGTCTCGGTTGTCTCGGGTGAGAAGATCGGAACGTCAGTCCACGCCTGATCGGGTAGCTGGCTGATCGAGTGATCAACTGGTTGGCCCGATCGGATCGGACGGGCCGACGCCGGCCGGATGCACATCCGGCCACTGAAGAACATAACTCGAGGAGACGACGCACGGTGATCGACGACATCATCAAGGACGCTGAGCAGAAGATGGCGAACTCCATCGACTTCGCCAAGGAAGAGTTCGCCGCCATCCGCACCGGCCGTGCCCATCCGGCGATGTTCGCCAAGCTGACCGTCGACTACTACGGCTCGGCCACCCCGCTGCAGCAACTGGCCAGTTTCCAGGTGCCCGAGGCCCGGATGGTGCTGATCACGCCCTACGACCGGTCGGTGATGACCGGCATTCAGAAGGCGATCCGCGACTCCGATCTCGGGGTGAACCCGACCGACGACGGCAACGTCATCCGGGTCACTCTGCCCGAGCTGACCCAGGAACGTCGCAAGGAGTACATCAAGCTGGCCAAGAATAAGGCTGAGGACGCCCGGATCTCGGTCCGCGGGGCCCGGCGCACCGCCAAGGACAGCCTGGACAAGATGGTCAAGGACAAAGAGGTCGGCGAGGACGAAGTGGTCCGGGCCGAGAAGGCGCTGGACGCTTCTACCAAGAAGCACACCGACGCCATCGACGACCTGTTGAAGAACAAGGAATCCGAACTGCTCGAGGTCTGATTCGGTGGCCGAACAACCGGCGTCCGCCGACGATCACGATCAGTCTGATCAATCCGGTCCGGCTAGCCAGGCCAGCCAGGATCCGCCGGGTCACACCCCACCGACCCAGACCACGAAGGACTACGGCCGGGCCGGGCGCAACCTGCCGGTAGCGATCGGGGTCGGCGTCGGCCTGGGTGTGGTGATCGTGTTGTCTCTGTTGTTCGCCAACGCGATCTTCGTCGGAGTCGTGGCCCTCGGACTCGCCGTGGCCGCCGTCGAGCTGCACCAGAACTTCGCTCACCGCGGTGTCCGGTCGGCCATCGTCCCGATCGTCATCGGCACGGTGATGATCGTGGTCGGCAGCTACGTCGCCGGGGTGACCAAGAACGCCGGCATCAGCAACATCGCGATCCTGCTCGCCTCGTTGGCGCTGACCGTGATCGCCTGCCTGATCTGGCGCATGCCGCAGGGCTCCGACGGCTACCTCACCGACGTCACCGCGAGTCTGTTCATCATCGCCTACGTCCCGCTGCTGGGATCGTTCGTCGCTCTGATGCTCGCCGCCGACCACGGCGCCGCCCGGGTCGTCACTTACGTCCTGGTCGTCGTGGCCGGCGACATCGGCGGATATGCCGCCGGCGTGCTGTTCGGCAAGCATCCGATGGCGCCGAAGATCAGCCCGAAGAAGTCCTGGGAGGGTTTCGTCGGATCATTGATCCTGGGTACGGCGGCGGGAGTGGTGATGAGTGTGCTCGGCCTGCAGACCTATTTCTGGGTCGGCCTGGTCCTCGGACCGTGCCTGGTGGTGATCGGCGTGATCGGCGACCTGGTCGAGTCGTTGATCAAGCGCGACCTGAAGATCAAGGACATGAGTTCGTTCCTGCCCGGCCACGGCGGCGTGATGGACCGGATCGACTCGCTGCTGCTGACCGCACCGGTGGCCTGGTTGATCATGGTGCTGTTGGTCTGAGGAGGCTGAGATGAGTGAAGTCGGCATGAGCAAATCTGATATCGAGCCGCTGTCGGCGACCAGTCCGGAAGCCGAGGCCGCGGCCCGAGAGGGCCGCCGGCTGCCGCTGGTCTTCGCCGCGCCGCGCCGCGGCAAGCCGCCGCGGCACTGGGCCGATCTGGACGCCGCCGAGCGTCGGTCAGCCGTCGCCGAGCACGGCCTGCCCGGTTTCCGGGCCCAGCAGTTGTCCCGGCACTACTTCGAGCACCACCACGCCGACCCGGACCAGTGGACCGACCTGCCGGCGGCCAGCCGAGCCGACCTGCACACTGCGTTCTTCCCGCCGCTACTGCAACCGATCCGGACGATGGCCTGCGACGGTGACACCACGATCAAGACCCTGTGGCGGTTGCACGACGGAGCCCTGGTGGAGAGCGTCTTGATGCGCTACCCGGGCCGGGTCACCATGTGCGTCTCGTCCCAGGCCGGCTGCGGGATGGCCTGCCCGTTCTGTGCCACCGGTCAGGGCGGCCTGCAGCGCAACATGAGTTCCGCCGAAATCGTGGACCAGGTGGTCGACGGAGCCCGAAAGCTGGCTCGCGGCGAGGTGGCCGGTGGCCCGGGACGGGTCAGCAACGTGGTGTTCATGGGTATGGGAGAGCCGCTGGCCAACTACAAGGCGGTGATCGGCGCCGTCCGGACGTTGACCACCCCGGCCCCGGACGGTCTCGGCATGTCGGCTCGGGGTATCACGGTCTCCACCGTCGGGCTGGTGCCGGCGATCACCAAGCTGACCGCTGAGGGCTTGCCGGTGACGCTGGCGCTGTCCCTGCACGCGCCGGACGACGAGCTCCGCGACGAATTGGTGCCGATCAACACGCGCTGGAAGGTGGGGGAGGCCGTCGACGCGGCCTGGGAGTACGCCCGCACGACCAAGCGCCGGGTCTCGATCGAGTACGCGATGATCCGTGACATCAACGACCAGGCGTTCCGGGCCGATCTGCTGGCCGACGTGCTCAAGAAACGGGGCGACTGGGGTTGGGTGCACGTCAACCTGATCCCGCTGAACCCGACCCCGGGCTCGAAGTGGACCGCGTCGCGCCGCAGCGACGAGGCCGAGTTCGTCCGCCGGCTGGAGGCCAAGGGCATCCCGACCACCGTCCGGGACACCCGGGGTCGCGAGATCGAGGGCGCGTGCGGTCAGCTGGCCGCCACCGAGCTGGTTTCCTGAGTCTTCATCAGAAGTTCGACCAAGGGGCCCCGATCGAGGGGCTCACCTGGGTGGCATCAGCACGCCGTCGATCACGTAGACGGTGGCGTTTGCGGTCTGGATGTTGCCGCAGATCACCTTGGTGTCGCCGTTGACGGTGAAGTCCTCGCCGGATCCGGTCACGGTCAGCGACTTACCGTTCAGCGTCTTGTGGGTGCCGGCCAGGTCGGAAGGGCTGAGACGCTCGCCCACCACGTGGTAGGTCAGAACGCCGGTCAGCTTGGACCGGTTGGCCAACAGCCTGGTCAGGTCGGTCCGGCTGATATCGGCGAAGGCCGCGTTGGCCGGTGCGAACACGGTGATGTTCTTCGCGTTGTTCAAGGTGTCGGTCAGGCCTGCTGCCTTCACCGCCGTCACCAGGGTGGAGAGCAACGGGTTGCCGCTGGCCGCGGTGGCGACCGGCGCCTGGGCCATCTCGGTGAGGGATCCGGTGCCGGTGTTCGGAATCTTCGAGCAGCCGGGGCCGAACGCTGCGTCAGCCGCTGCCGTCGACGGTGTCACGGACTCGCTCGGTGCGGCGCTCGTGGCCGCGCTGGTCACCGCGGCGGACGGGCTCGCGACGGAACCTGTCGAGACCGAGGAGGAACTGGTCGGGCTCGAACTCGGGGTCGACCCGCTGCAGGCGCTCAAGGACAGCGGCACCGCGGCGACCAACGCCAGGGCGGCGAATCGCGGTGCGGTGCGGTGCAGGGAATTGGACATCATGGCCTCCAGAGAGATGACGAAACCGAAATCCCCAGTCAACGTCGTCCGTGTGTCCAGGACCAGGCCAGGTCCCCGGTTTGCAGGTCACAGTCGCGACACGATGTGTGTGAGGGTCAGAAACGCCGAATGCCGGATCCGACCGCGAAGTCGCGGCCGGATCCGGCACTCAGTGTTCAGCTGATAGGTGCTGCGAACCGATCAGTGCGCCAACAGCTTGACCAGCGTGCTCGGCTTGGCCATCGCAGCCACGCTCGCCTTCGCCGCATCCGAAGATGCCGCCGCCGCACTCGCCTGACCCACCGTGTAACGGTAGGGCAGCTGGGTGACAACGTCGCCGGTGGTGTTGAAGGTGGAGTAGGCGAACGAGGGCGGTGTGATCACGTTGATCACTCCGGAAACCACGGTACCGACCTTGGCGGTGGGCGTGATCGCCACCGGGATGGATACCGTGCTGCCGGGGTTGATGGTGACCGGCATCCCGATGTCCGCGGTCGGGTCGAGCGCCGCAGCCCAGAAGTCGCCGGTACCGGAAGTGACCGCCGGGTCGAATTCCGGCGTCCGGGCGCTGAGGTTCACCGTGGTGTCGGCGTCCGGCGCACCGTCGGTGCCGACGGCACCGATCTGAGAGACGTCGGTGAACCAGACACCGGTAGCCACCGTGCCGGGGTTTTCGCTGACCCGGGCTACCGAGATGGTGCTGCCGTTCTTGCCCTGCCTCAACCCGCCGACCACGTCGATTCCGCCGGCACTCGGCGTCAGTTCGATCGTGGCCGGGATGTCGGAGACGGCGGTGGCGGTCAGACCCCTGGTACCCGGAGGAACCAGGAACACCGGGGCAGCCGCGTGATCGCCCACCTGGAAGGTCGAGGAGAGCCCGGAGATGTTATTCAGCGGGGTTTGGCGCAACGTGTTCGTCCGCGGATCGAGCTGGACGATCATCGGGGCGATGCCGGTGTTGGTGACGGACACACTCGCCGCTGCGGATCTGCCCCGGGCCAGCACAGTGCCGGCCGAGTTCGGCACCCCGGTGGCGACCGCCTTGCTGTGGTTGAAGGCGATGGTGCCGTCGAAGTCCTCGCTGAACCTACGGCCGGGGACCGGGTTGATCACCAGCACGATGACCCGCCAGCGACCGGCCACCGGATTCGCGGTGTTCAGCTGCAGGGTCGAGCCCTGACCGGCGAGAGAGCCGTCCGGGTTGGTGTAGCGGTTGCTGTTGATCGACTGGGTCTCGTCGTTCGGATCGACCAGCACACCTTCGAGCTGATAGCCGGGATCGTCAGCCAGGGTGATTCCCACGCCGATGTCCTTCTTGCCCGCCGGCACGTTGAAGGCGTAGCTGAAGGTCTCGGCCGCCGAACCCGCCCGGGCATTGCCGCCGGTGATGGTGCCGGTGAAGTCGCCGGCATTCTTGGTGATCCGAACGACCGCCCGCTCGATCACCGGAACCGCGGTCTGGTGACCGTCGGAGCTGGCCACGGTGATGGCTACGGAGGTGTCGCCGGTGTTGGCCGGGATGGTCAGCCGGACCTTCAGCTGCTTGCTCTGACCCGGCTTCAGGCTGAAGGCCGGCCGGTTGACGTAACCCACCCGCAGGTTTTGCTGGGCGGTGGTCCGCAGCGAGACGTCACCGGTGTACCCGCTGGCCCCGGCCACGGTGTAGAGCACCGCCGTCCAGGTGCCGGCGACCGGCTTGCGGACGTCGAGATTGGCGTAGTTGGCCGAGACCGATCCGCCCTGCGGGCGGCTGTTGGCCACGTAGGTGCCGTCCGGCTGGAACAGGCTGACCCGGACTACCGGAGTGACGGTGGTGATCCCGACCTGCTTGGCCGCGCCCTGCCAGATCATCGCCGCGGCCAGCCGATCGGTGCCGGCCGGGACGCGGAAGGTGATCTTCTTGTAGACCCACGGCGCCCCGGTGACCGGGTAGGGGAAGGTCTGGCTGCTGGTCGAGCTGAGCGCGGTGGTCTGGGTGGAGACGGCCGTCGTCAGGTAGTCGCGGGTGGACGCGGCCACGGTCAGCTTCTTGGTGCCGACGTTGCGGACGCCGACGCTCACGGTGTGGGTGGATCCCGGGGCACCCGAGAGGTTGATCTGGCTCTTGGAGAGCAGGATGTTCGAGCTCACCTCGGCTGGAACCGCCTTATCAGCGCCGGGGTAGGTCGCTGCGGCCTCGACGGCGGCCCGGGAGTCCAACAGACCTGCGCCCTGCTCGTAGGTGGGCAGACCGAGGTCGGTGGCGGTGCTGGTCAGCAGCCGCTTGACCAGCGACGGGCTCGGCGAGGCGCCACCGTGGGTGGTGCGGTAGGCCTGGATGACCAGGGCTGCCGCGCCGGCGGTCAGCGGTGCGGACTGGCTGGTGCCGCCGAACAGCTGAACGTCGGAGCCGGTGCCGTGATAGTTCGTGCACTCCGGAGCACCGGGATCGCAGACGGCCCAACCGGATTCGCCGGGCGCGGTCAGGTCGACGGTGCCGCCACTCTGGGTGAAGCCGCCCGAAGACAGCGACGAGATCTGGTCGTTGATCCACTTGCCGTTGCCGAAGTAGCGAGCCCCTGCGTAGCCGGTCTGCTGGTAGCCGCGGTTGTTGGTGTTTGCCGCGACCGAGATCACCTTCGGGTCGGTGCTCGGGTTGCCGATGGTGCTGGTGGTTCCGGCATCCCCCGAGGAGACGGTGACCGTGGTCCCAGCCGCGACGGCCATGTCGTTGAACGCCTGGATGGCGCTGCGGGCCGAAGAGTCCGGGACGGGCGCGCCGCCGAAGGACTCGTTGATCACGTCGACGTGGTCGGTGCTGACCGCGTAGTCGATCGCCTGGATGATCGAGCTGGTGTAGAAGTCGATCTTGAGCGCGACGATGCTGGCGCCTGGGGACATGCCGAGGATGCGGATGTTGCAGCCGGTCGGCAGGGGGTAGGCCGGGTTGACGAAGTTCGACAGGTCGTGACTGACCAGGCCCTGGGCGGCGATCGCCGAGGCGTCACCGTAGGCCTCGGCACCGCCCTCGGCCGGATCGGGGCCGTCGGCGGAGAACGCCTTGTAGTCGACGATCACGTGCGAGCCGTCGGCCCGGATGAAGTCGGGGTTGTCGGGGTTGATGCCGTCAGCGATGTAGGCCACCTTGACCCCGGCGCCGGTGACGCCCAACGACTGGGCGGTCTTGACGCTCGGGTCGTCGGAGGCGGTGTGGGTGTCGGTCAACGCCTCCGGCTCGAGCAGCGGCTTCTTCGGGTCGGTCGGGCAGACGTTGTCCGAGGCCGGCGTGACCACACCGGCCTTCGTGCGCTGGTTCACCTTGGGGCCGGACGCCGCTGCGGCGGTGGTTGGCGGCACCGGGACCTCGATCTTGGTGTTCGGCAGCACCTGGGCCACCGCCGGATCGGCGGCCAGCGCGCTGGCCTGATCGGCGGTCACGGTGGCCGAGAACGCGTTGGCCGCGGTGTAGTGCACGACCGCGGTCGGCGTCCGGCCGCCGCGGGAGTCCAGCCGGCTCAGTACGGCCGCCTGGTCACCGCGGGCCGCGGTACGCCGGGCACCGACGTGCGCCCTGGTGGCCGGCTTGGCGGTGAGCTGGTCGCGCAGCAGCACGATTACCGACTGGGTGGCGGTGCTCGACGCCGGTGCGGTCGGCGCCGTCGGCGTGGCGGGTGCGGCTTGGGCGGAGAGTCCACCCAGAGTGGCCATGGTCATGCTCAACACCGCGGCGCCGGCAATGGCGGGGGTGAGCGGGAATCTCTTCCTGAATGGGGATGTGGGTCTGGTCGCTCGTGACAACGCGTATCTCCTCAACCGGTGTCGGCGCGACCCCGAGTCGCGCCCGGCTTACTGTGGCCCCCCCGATGCCCCTCGCGCAAGATCTTGACCAAAGATTGTTGTCCGGGCGGGGATCTTTTCTGTCCGCCGCATCTCACGCCAAATCGGACGGTAGAGTCCTTCGGCAGCGATGGGCTCGAATCGGCGAGGTGAGGAGCGCTCATTCGGCCGAGGCGAGCGCCTGATAGGAAGGATCCGCGGCCGACTGCAGGAGGCACCTGACCACGAGAGACAGGAGTATCGCGATGGATTCGCCGTACGACGTGATCGGCACGGTTCCCGGTTTCGAGCTGACCAGCGAGGACATCACCGAGGGCCAGTCCTTGAAACTGCCGCAGGTGAGCTCCGACGGCGGCGGTTCCGACACCTCACCACAACTCAGCTGGTCCGGCTTCCCGGCCGAGACCAAGAGTTTCGCCGTCACCGTCTACGATCCCGACGCACCGACGGCCAGCGGGTTCTGGCACTGGGCGGTCGCCGACGTCCCGCTCGAGGTGACCTCGCTGGCGGCCGGGGCGAGCGAGACCCTACCCGACGGTGTGCAGACCCTGCGCAACGACGGAGGTGGTCTCGGCTTCACCGGCGCGGCGCCGCCGCCTGGACACGGACCGCATCACTACTGGGTCGGCGTGCACGCGCTGGACGTCGAGAAACTCGAGCTGCCCGAGGGGGCCAGTCCGGCGTTCCTCGGTTTCAACCTGTTCTTCCACACCATTGCCCGGGCCACCCTGATGGGCACCTGGGAGACCCCGGCCTGAGCCGACCTGCAGAAAGAGTTCTGGCCCGCACGCGACATACGGGGTCGCGTACGGGCCAGAACATCGGGACTGAGCCTCGGGTCAGGCGGCGATCCTGGCTTCCTGCTGCCGGGGCTCGAGGGCCAGTTCGAGCACCTGCGCCACGTCACCGACCGGGTGGATGGTCAGCGCATCGCGAACCGACTCCGGCAGATCGTCCAGATCCGGCTCGTTTCGCAGCGGGATGATCACCTCGGTCAGTCCGGCCCGATGGGCGGCGAGCAGCTTCTGCTTCACCCCGCCGATCGGCAGCACCCGGCCCTGCAGCGTCACCTCGCCGGTCATCGCCACGTTCGACCTGACCGGACGTCCGGTGGCCAGCGAAGCCAGCGCCGTCGTCATGGTGATCCCGGCACTCGGCCCGTCCTTGGGCACGGCCCCGGCCGGGACGTGGACGTGTACCCGCTGCTCGGCCAGGTCGCCGGCCATCCCACGCGAGCGCAGGTAGGACATGGCAATCTGCACCGACTCCTTCATCACCTCGCCCAGCTGTCCGGTCACCGACAGACTCGGTTCGCCCGGCATCGTCGAGGCCTCGATGAACAACACGTCACCCCCGGCTCCGGTCACGGCCAGTCCGGTGGCCACCCCCGGGACCGCAGTCCGCTCCGCCGACTCCGGCGTGAATCGGGCCCGGCCGAGGAAGTCGACCAGATTGCCGACTCCGACGGCGATCCGGTCGACGTCGGCCCCGTCCAGCTTGACGGTAGCCTTCCGCAGAATCTTGGCCAGGGCCCGCTGTAGCTGGCGGACGCCGGCCTCGCGGGTGTACTCGGCGGCGATCAGGCCGAGGGCCTCGTCGCTGATCGTCACGTCGCCCGGCTCCAAGCCGGCCTTCTCCAGCTGCTCGGGCAGCAGGTGATCCCGGCCGATGGCAACCTTCTCCTCCTCGGTGTAGCCGTCCAGGCTGACCAGTTCCATCCGGTCCAGCAGCGGGCCGGGAATGGTGTCGACCACGTTGGCGGTGGTCAGGAACAGCACGTCGGACAGGTCGAGGTCGACGTCCAGGTAGTGATCGCGGAAGGTGTGGTTCTGCGACGGATCCAGCACCTCGAGCAGCGCGGCCGCGGGATCGCCGCGGAAGTCCGAGCCGACCTTGTCGACCTCGTCCAGCAGAATCACCGGGTTCATCGAACCGGCTTCGGTGATGGCCCGGACGATCCGGCCGGGCAGGGCACCGACGTAGGTCCGCCGGTGGCCGCGGATCTCGGCCTCGTCCCGAACGCCACCCAAGGCGACCCTGACGAACTTCCGGCCCAGCGCTCGGGCGACCGATTCGCCGATCGAGGTCTTGCCCACCCCGGGCGGGCCGACCAGGGACAACACCGCGCCGGAGCCGCGACCGCCGACCACGGCCAGGCCGCGCCGGTTCCGCCGCGCGCGGACGGCCAGGAACTCGATCAGCCGTTCCTTCACGTCGTCCAGACCGGAGTGGTCGGCGTCCAAGATCTCGCGGGCGGCCTGCAGGTCGTCGGAGTCCTCGGTCCTGCTCGACCACGGCAGCTCTAGCACGGTGTCCAGCCAGGTCCGGATCCAGCCGGATTCGGGCGACTGGTCGGAGGCCCGCTCCAGCTTCCCCAGCTCGGCCAGGGCCGCCTTGCGGACGTTGTCCGGCAGCTCCGCGTTCTCGATCCGGGTGCGATAGTCCTCGGCGCCGTCCGGCTCGTCCTCGCCCAGCTCCTTGCGGATGGCGGCCAGCTGCTGGCGCAGCAGGAACTCGCGCTGGGTCTTCTCCATTCCTTCCCGGACGTCCTGGCCGATCTGGTCGGCGACCTCCTGCTCGGCCAGGTGGTCCCGGGTCCAGCCGATCAGCAGCTCGAGCCGTCGGATGACGTCGGGTTCGTCGAGCAGTTCGAGCTTGCGCGAACTTTCCAGGTAGGAGGCCCAGCCGGAGGTGTCGGCCAGTTGCGCGGGCTCGCTGATCGACTGCACCGAGTCGATCACCTGCCAGGCGTTGCGTTGCTGCAGGATCGAGATGACCATCGCCTTGTACTCCCGGGCCAGGCTGGTCGCCTTGCCGGAGTCGGTGACGATCTCCTCCAGTGGGGTCGCCTCGACCCAGAGAGCCGCGCCGGGTCCGATCACGCCGGAACCGATCCGGGCACGCCGCTCGGCGCGAACGACCGCGGCGGGCTCGCCGCTGGGCAACCGGCCGACCTGCTCGAGGGTGGCAATCACGCCGGTCCGGGCGTACTCGCCGTCGGGACGGGGGACCAGCAAGATCCGCTGGCCCTCGTCACCGTGTCCGGGTGCGCTCTCAGGGTAGTTATCGTTGCCGGTCTGCGCGGCGTCGACCGCCGCCCGGCTCTCCGACTCGTCCAACCGAATGGGTACAACCATGCCCGGTAGCACCACGGAGTCGGAAAGTGGCAGTACGGGCAGCTTCACAGTGTCAGTCACGCTCATCTCAACGCCGGTCCAAGAGTGCTCATTCCGAGTTGAGCGTGGTTCGCTCAAGGTGAACGTCGGCTGGTGCGGCGGGGTAGCGTCCGGACGTCCCCGGCCACTCGTGCACCGACCGTGAATCGACCCAGGAGAGACCATGAACATCCCGCCTGACGCGTTCGTCCGCGTCTCCGCCTCCGACCTGCAGGCATTCTCGGCCCGGCTCGCCCGGGCGGCCGGACTGCCGCAGGCGCGCGCCGACCTGTTGGCCGAGCTGCTCACCGGCAACGACCTGCGGGGAGTGTTCAGCCACGGCACCCGGCAGTTGGCCACCTACACCCGGTTGTTCCGCGACGGAATGCTCAACGCCGACGCACAGCCGAGCGTGGTGCGCGAGACCGCGTCCAGCCTGCTGATCGACGGAGACGGCGGTCTGGGCTATTTCGCCGCCCATGAGGGCACTGAACGGCTGATCGCCAAACTGGCCGAGTCCGACATCGCCGTGCTGGTGACCCGGAACCACGGGCACTTCGGGGCGGCCGGCCTGTACGCCCGGATGACGCTGCCGCACGATCTGCTCTGCTTCGTCACCTCAGGTCACCAGTTGCTGGTCGAAGCCGGCGACCCTATCTACAGCGCGGCCGGCGGCTCACCCATGGCGTTCTCCGCTCCGGCCGATGAGGAAACCTCGCTGGTGCTCGACTTCGGCGCCATGCACGACCTCTACGACGGCTCGCCCTACCGGGACGAGATCGCCGCGCACGCGCCCGGTCTGGTCCACCGGGCCATCGGGCTCGGTACGGTCTGCCAGGCCTGGGGCGGCTTTCTCGCCGGCGTCCCGCTCGATCCGGAGCGCGCCCGGCGGCAATGGGACGGAGCAAACCAGGGCTCGATGGTGATCGCCTTCAACATCGGGTTGTTCCTGCCGCCCGAACAGTTCCGCGCCGAGATGGACGCCTACGTCCGGAAGGTCCGGGACCTGACGCCGTTCGCCGCCGGTCAGGAAACGTTCCTGCCGGGCGGGGTGGAGGCCAGCCGGGAGGCCGAATCCCGGGCCGAGGGTGTTCCGGTGGGGGCCGAGCACCAGCAGGTACTCACCGAGGTGGCCGACGAGTTCGGCGTCGCCACCCCCTGGTGAGCCGACCTCGACGCCGGTGGCTCAGCTGGTGCGACGGCGACGCAGTCTCGGGTCCCCAACGGCCGGCGAGACGTAGCCGTTGTCGCCCTCGGACAGGGTGACCCCCGGCGGGACGATCTCGTCGATCCGGTCGAGCACGTCGGCGTCCAGCGTGACGTCGACCGCACCAAGTTGGGTGGTCAGCTGCTCCATGGTCCGCGGACCGATGATCGGAGCGGTCACCGCCGGATGGTTGAGCACGAAGGCGATGGCCAGGTGGACCATGCTCAAATCTGCCTTGTCGGCCAGCACCGCGAGGTCCTCGGCGGCGTCCAGCTTGGCCTGGTTGCCCGGGATGGACAGGTCGTAGCGCTGTGGCGTCCGCTTGGCCCGGTTCGAGTCGGGCGCGTCCTGGCCCTTGCGGTAGCGGCCGGTCAGCCAGCCGCCGGCCAACGGGCTCCACGGAATGACACCCATGCCGTACTTCTCGGCGGTGGGCAGCAGGTCGGCCTCGATCCTACGGACCAGGATCGAGTAGGGCGGCTGCTCGGTGACGAACCGGCCGAGTCCGCGGCGCTCGGCGACCCACTGCGCCTCGACGGTCTCGTGGGCGGGATAGGTGGAGGATCCGAAGGCACGGATCTTGCCCTGCCGCTGCAGATCGGTCAGCGCCGACAGCGTCTCCTCCACGTCGGTCTGGACCTCCGGCCGGTGAACCTGGTAGAGGTCGATCCAGTCCGTCTGCAGCCGGCGCAGGCTGTCCTCGACCGCGCGGATGATCCAGCGTCGCGAGTTGCCGCGCTTGTTCGGGTCGCCGCCGGACTGACCCATCTGGACGTCCAGCGGGTTGTGGAACTTGGTGGCCAGGATGACGTCGTCGCGCTTGCCGCCGGCCAGCGCCTTACCGACGATCTCCTCGGATTCGCCCTGGGAGTAGACGTCGGCGGTGTCGACGAAGTTGATCCCGGCGTCCAACGCGGCGTGGATGATCTTGATCGACTTGTCGTGGTCGGGCTCACCCCAGGCCCCGAACATCATCGCTCCAAGACAGAGCGGGCTGACCATCATTCCGGTGCGTCCAAGGCTGCGGTATTCCATGCCGTTCACTGTAGGACCAGCGAGCCGGCAGCACGTCGCGGCCCGGACGCACCGGAGCCCGACAGCCTCAGTGCGCGCGGGCGTCCACCTCGTAGGAGGTGTTGATCGACTCGAAGAAGTTGACCAGCTGCAAGGTGTCGTTGGCGGTGGCCATCCACTTGGCCGGGTTGGCCACCCCGAAGGCCGGCTCGAAGCCGAGCTCTTCGAGCCGTCGGTCGGCCAGATACTTGACGTAGCTGTTGATGTAGTCGGCGTTCATCCCGAGAATGCCGTTCGGCAACAGATCGGCGTTGTAGGCCGCCTCCATCTCGACTGCGTCGATGATCATCTGCCGGATCTCGTCGGCGAACTCCTCGGTCGCCACCTCCGGGTTCTCATCCAGCACGGTCAGGATCAGGTTGATGCCGAACTTCAGGTGCAGGCTCTCGTCCCGGACGATCCAGTCGATCAGCGACCCGAAACTGCGCAACAGGTTCCGCTGCCGGAAACTCAGCGCGACCATGAAGCCGGAGTAGAACCAGATCCCTTCCAGGATGACGTTGTAGGCGACCAGGTTGCGGACGAAGTCCTGCTTTCCCTCGACAGTGGAGATGTCCAGAGTCTGCTCGGTCATCCGTCGGATGAACTTGACCTCGAAGGCTTCCTTGGCCGCCATCGACGGCACCGTGACGTGCGATTCGTAGGCCGCGCTGCGGTCGATCGGGAATGTCTCCAGCACGTATTCGAAGGCCATGCAGTGGTTGGCCTCCTCCCACATCTGCTTGGCCAGGTAGAGGTGGCACTCGGCCGCGTTCACGTAAGGGTAGACGCCGAACGCCAACGCCTTGTTCACCAGCAACTCGTTCGGGTTGAAGTAGCTCATCAGGTGGGTGAGGGCATGCCGCTCCTCGTCGCTGAGCCGGCCGAAGTCGGCCAGGTCCTCGCCGAGTTGCACCTCGTGCGGGAACCAGGTGTTGGCCACCGCCTGGTTGTACAGCTCATAAGCCCAGGAGTAGTTCACCGGTTTGAGCAGCAGGCCTTCGGTGATGCCGGTGCCCAGGATCCGGGGCTCGGTGCGGGTGGTCGGTGCGGCGACGGTTGGTGTGCTGCCGGCGGTGATGGTGGCGGTGCTGCCGGCGGTGATGGTGGCGGTCATGATCTCTCCGTACGGTGTGTGGTCTGGCTGGGGGGAGGTGCGCTGGGACTGATGCGGATGTGACTGGGTCGACTACTGGCAGGAGTCGCACTGCAGGCGTTCCTGCGGATCGATCGGGCACGAGGCGCCGTCGACGATCTCGACCTCCTGCTCGACCGAGAGCTCGGCCTGCACCGGGGCGACCGGCAACTCCAGCGCCGGGGTGACCGTGGTGGCGGCCTTTCGGGCTCCGAAGCCACGCCGGGGTGCACCCGAGGTCGAGGCGCCTGTCAGCTCGGTCGCCTTGTTCACCTTGACCGTGCTCTGTTCGGCGGTGTGTCGCGGCATCATGTGCAGGTAGTAGGTGGTCTTCACCCCGCGCTCCCAGGCGGCCGCGTACAACTCGGTCATCTCGCCGATATCTCTGCTCTGCAGATAGATGTTGCGGCTGATCGCCTGGTCGATCCACTTCTGCGCCCGGGCCGCCACGTTCACGAACGCGTACGGCGACAGCTGGAACGACGTCCGGTAGATCACCTTCAGCTCCTCCGGTACGGCCTCGATGGAGCTGACGTCGCCCTGGTTGCGCAGCAGGTCCTCGCGCACCTCTTCCCACAGACCGCGCGCCTTCAGGTCGGCGACCAGGTTGCGGTTCACCTCCAGGAACTTCCCCGAAGACGTGGCCCGGCTGAACAGCTGACTGAACTGCGGATCCAGCGCCGGGGTGGTGCCGGCGACCAGGCCGATCGAGGCGGTCGGCGCGATGGCCAGCAGGGTCGCGTTGCGGATGCCGCCACGAACCTTGGCCCGCAAGCCGTCCCAGTCCAGTCGGGTGGTCCGGTCGACCTGCACCGGCACTCCGCGGTCGGCCTCCAGCCGGTCCAGCGTGTCGATCGGCACCTGGCCCTTGGACCAGCCGGAGCCGAGAAAGTTCGGATACGGTCCGCGCTCGCGGGAGAGATCGGCGCTCGCGTCGATGGCGTGCCAGCTGATGAACTCCATCAGTTCGTCGATCAGGTTGTAGGCCTGCTCGCTCTCGTAACTGAAGCCGAGCCGCTCGACGATGTCGGTGAAGCCCATCACGCCTAGACCGATCGCTCGGTTCTCGGCGTTGGAATGCTCGGATTCGGGCACCGAGGAGATGGTGATGTCGATCAGATTGTCGAGCTGCCGCACCGCCGAACGGGAAGAGTGAGCCAGCGCATCCCAGTCGATCCTGGCCTCCGAACCCGCGCCGATCAGATGCCGGGACAGGTTGATCGAGGCCAGATTGCAGACCGCGACGTTGTCCCGGTCCTGCGGCAGGCACACTTCCGTGCACAGGTTGGACAGATGGATCGTCCCGGTGTTGTCGTTCAGCGCCCGGGTGTTGATGGTGTCCTTCCAGGTCAACCACGGGTGCGAGGTGGTCTGCAGGCTGATCAGGATCGCCTGGTACTGCTCGCGGGCCCGGACCTTCTTGAACCGGTGCAGGGTTCCGGCTTCGGCCATCGCTACGTACTCGGCGTACCGCTGGGAGAACGCCCGGCCGTACAGCTCGACCAGGTCGGGCACCTCGAGCGGGTCGAAGAGGTACCAGTCGGCGTCGTTGCGGACCCGGAGCATGAACTCATCGGAGATCCAGACCGCCGTGTTGGCCGTCCGGGTACGACGGTAGGGATCGCCCGAATTCTGCCGCAGGTCGAGGAACTGGGCGAAGTCGAGATGCCAGTTCTCCATGTAGAAGCAGAGCGCGCCGAACTTCTTGCCGCCACGGGAGATCGCCCGCAGGGTGGAGTCGATGGTGTGCATGAACGGGATCGGGCCGGTGGAGTGGGTGTTGTTGGACCGGATCGGCGAGCCCTCGGAGCGCAGCTTGCTGACCGACAGTCCGATCCCGCCGGTGCCCTTGGTCAGCCACATCACGTCCCGCACCGACTTGGCGATGTGCTCGATGTCGTCCTCCATCTGCATCACGAAACAGTTGGAGAGCTGGGCGTAGCCGGTACCGGCGTTGACCAGCGTGGAGCCGGCCGCGAGATACTCCAGCCGCGACATCGCGTGGTAGAAGTCGATCGCCACCGAGGTCGGGTCGGCCTCGTTCAGCGACAGTCCCATCGCCACCCGCATCCAGAAGAACTGCGGCACCTCGAGCGGACGCCGGTCGTGGTCGGTGATCATGTAGCGGGTCCGCATGGTCTGGATCCCGATGTAGTGCAGCAGGTCGTCTCGACGGGGGTCGAGCGCGGCGGCCAGCCGGTCGAGGTCGAACAGGTCGGGAAAGCGAGAATCCAGCAGCCCGAGTCGGACCCCGCGCTCGACGTAGCCGGCGAACCGGATGCGGTGCAACTGCCGGATCGCTCCCGGCTCAGCCGATCCGGTCTGATCCCCGAAGAGGTCGTGGGTCTCGCCGAGCACCAACTTGTAAAGCGTCTTGGTCAGCAGCCGGGCCGCGATGGTGTCGAAGGCCGGATCGTCCTTCACGTTGCCCAGCGCGACCTGGATGACCGCTTCGTCCAGTTGCTCGGTGGTCATCGCCTCGAACAGCGTGATCTCCAGCTCGGACTGGATCTGGGTGGCCCGGGTGATGGCGTCGTCCAGGCCGCGGGCGGCACCTTCGATCGAGCGGGCGATCTCGTACCCGTCGTAGGGCGCGAGTGATCCGTCGCGCTTGGTGACGTTGATCCTGGTCGGGTCGGTCCGCGGTGCGGTGTCCGGCGAGCTGCTCATGACATCCCTCGTGTCTCGTGCCTGGCGTTTCGTGTCAGGCGTATCGGGCCTGGCCTCTTTCGTGCCGGTCCGAGCCGAGCGAGGGGACGACGCAGCGCACGCCGAAGCGCGCGTGTGTCCTCGAACCCTCCCGCGGGGCTGCGGACCACCTCCCGGTCGGGAGGTGCGCTGGCAGGTCTTCGGACTCACGAGCGGACGGCCGGTCAGGCCGCTGTCCTAGTGGTCGTCGCTTCCCGGGTTTGCGACCCAGTGCTCGATGACGACGTTCGTTCTCGCTTACCGCTGCGGGGCAGTTCCGGACTCACACCGGATTCCCTCTTGCGACATCCGCCGGGCGAACCCGGCGGATGAACCAGCTGCGTCATTCACCATATATGGAAATCACACAGATGTAACTACCCAGATCTAGTGTTTCTCGATGTGAGACGGATCGTGCCCGTGGTGTTTCGGTCCACGACGTCCGTGCCTCACCGGCGTGCGTTCCGGCGCCCCGTAGAGTGCTGCGGACGTCCCGCCCGCGCTCCAGATCGAGGTACCGCACGTGTCCGAGCTCGACCCCGCCCGCCGCCGGCTGGCGCAGGCCTACGGCATCGCCTGCGACTACTACGACTGGCAGGGTCGCCCCACGGTGATCGACACCGCCACGGTCACCGCCGTACTGGCCGCGCTCGGCGTGGACGCCAGAACGCCGCAGGCGGCCGAGCAGGCGCTGGTCGAGGTCGAGCTGACGCCGTGGCGCCGACCGCTGCCGCCCTGCCTGGTCGCCCGACAGGGCGCTCAGCTGGCCACCACGGTGCATGCTCCGGGCGGCGTCCGGCCCGCGGGCGAGCTGGTCCTGGAGGACGGCACCACTCAGGCGTTGCCGTTGACCGGGCCCGTCGAGGAGCGCACCTTGCCCGATGGCTCGCGGGTCGGGCGGTTCCGGCTGGAACTGCCGGAGGATCTGCCGCTGGGTTATCACCGGTTGCGGCTGACGACCGGTGATCCGGCTGGCCAGAGCGGCGACCGGGTGGACGAGGCGAGTGTGATCATCACCCCGAGCTGGCTCGGTATGCCCACCGCAGCCGGCAACCAACGCGTCTGGGGTCTGGCCGCCCAGCTCTACAGCGTCCGGTCCAGGCAGTCCTGGGGAGTCGGCGACCTCGGCGATCTGGCCACGCTGTGCCGCTGGTCCGGTGGTGAGCACGACGCGGGCTACATCCTGATCAACCCGTTGCACGCCGCCGAGCCGCTGGCGCCGATGGAACCCTCGCCCTATCTGCCGACCACCCGACGTTTCGTCAATCCGCTCTACATCCGGGTCGAGGACGTCGCGGAGTACGCCGAGCTGTCCGCCGAGGACGCGGCCCGGGTGGCCGAGTTGCGCACCTCGGTCCAGGAGCGGGCGGAGTCCTGGCAACGGATCGACCGGGATACGTCCTGGGCGGCCAAGCGAGCGGCACTGCAGCTGATCTTCGGCCGTCCGCGATCCGCCGAACGGGCAACCGCGTTCGCCGACTACCGGGGGCGCGAAGGCGCCGGGCTGACCGCCTTCGCCACCTGGAACGCCCTGGCTCGCGAGCATGGCGCTGACTGGAGCCACTGGCCCGAGTCGCTGCAGCAGCCGTCGTCGGCCGCGGTCGCCGAGTTCGCTCGACTCCACTCCGAGGAGATCGAGTTCGAGTGCTGGTTGCAGTGGGTGATCGATGATCAACTGGCCGCCGCCCAGGACGCGGCCCGAGCAGCGGGGATGCCGCTGGGGGTGATGAAAGACCTGGCCGTCGGCGTCCACCCCCGCGGAGCGGAGACCTGGGCGCTGCACGACGTCTATGCCCGAGGCGTCGGCGTCGGGGCGCCACCGGACGCCTACAACCAGAACGGGCAGAACTGGACGCAGCCACCGTGGCGGCCCGATCAGCTCGCCGAGACCGGCTACGCACCGTTCCGCGAACTGGTCGCCACCGTGCTGCGCAATGCCGGCGGCGTCCGGGTCGACCACGTCGTCGGGTTGTTCCGGTTGTGGTGGATCCCGGAGGGGATGCCACCGACGGCCGGCACCTACGTCTATTACGACCACGACGCGATGGTCGGCATCCTCGCCCTGGAAGCGCATCGGGCGGGTGCCGTCGTGGTCGGTGAGGATCTGGGGACGGTGGAGCCGAGCGCCCGGGAGTACCTGAAGTCGCGAGGAATCCTCGGCACCTCGATCCTCTGGTTCGAAGGTGACTGGGAGGGCGACGGCTCGCCGCTGGCCGCCGAGCGGTGGCGGGAGTACTGCCTCGCCTCGGTGACCACGCACGACCTGCCGCCGACCGCCGCCTACCTGACCGGAGACCACGTCCGACTGCGCGACCGGCTCGGTTTGCTCACCCGGCCGGTCGCCGAGGAGCTCCAGGTGGCCGCAGAGGAGCGTTCGGCCTGGCTTGACCGGCTGCGGACCGACGGGCTGCTGGCGCAGCAGCCGAACTCCGACCCAGGGGTCGAGCAGCAGGACGAGCTGATCGCGCTGCACCGGTTCCTGACCAGGACTCCGGCCCGGCTGCTCGGTGTCGCCCTGACCGATGCGGTCGGCGATCTCCGCACCCAGAACCAGCCCGGGACGGTGAACGAGTACCCGAACTGGCGGGTGCCGCTGAGCGGGCCGGACGGCGAACCGATCCTGCTGGAGGATGCGATGGCCAGCGAGCACGCGGCGGCGCTGATGGGTGCGGTGCAGCCGAAGTGAAGTCACCGGGTGGCAGCTGAGTCCTCCGGACCTCGTCGAGATCGCGAGGGGCGATCATGGCCAACCTGCTCGGCTTCCTCAAGGTTCCACAGGACGAGCCGGGGGCGCGAACGCACTGACCGCCGGGACGCCGTGCGGCCACAGCCTCGCACAACGCAGCGCCTCCCGGCCCTGGCGGAAGGCGGTCGGCCAATCACCACGCCGGGCCTGGGTGAGGGCGGACCGGGCGGCGAACACCACGGAGTAGCCGAGCGCCCGGCGGGTGAGCCGCGTCCGACGGGCGGTCGGCAGATGTGCCGCGACCACGCCGATCGCCGTGACCCGCTCGCGGACGTTGGCTCCGGTCCGCACCCGGGCAGAAGTATCGGAGGCGTCGTGTTTGCGGTAGTCGGCGAGGATCTCGTCGACGAAGACGATCGGACCGTGCGCAGCCAGCCGGGTCCACATCTCCCAGTCGGCGGCGTGCGGCAGGTCGGTGCGGTAACCGCCGACCTCGGCGTAAGCGCGGCGGCGCACCACGACGCCGGCCGCCCGGACCCGGTTGGAGACCGCGATGACGCCGAGCGCGTCGGGCCAGACACCGGTGCCTCGGCGGTAGGACCGGCTGAGGTAATGCGGCCGGTCATCCGCGTCGGTGTCGCGGGTGCGACAGACGGCAGCCACCGCTGAACGGTCGTCGAAGGCGCACTCCATCGTCGGATAGAAGCCGGGCAGCACCGCATCGTCGCCGTGCAACAGATGCACGAGTTCCCCGCCGGCCAACGCCAGGCAGCGGTTGAAGGTTGCGATGGCGCCCAGGTGTGCCGGGTTCGGCGCGTACCGCACCCGACCGCCGCCGAGCCGGTCGACCACCGCCTTCGGGTTGTCGTTCGAGTTGTCGTCCACCACCACGATCTCGGCGTCAATCCGGCGCCCGAGCTGGGCGATCACCTCGGGCAGCGCGTGGGCCAGGTACGGGGCGCAGTTGTGGACCGGGATCATCACCGACCAGGTCGGCCGGTCCGGCTGCCGCTCGGTGGTCGTCGGCGTGGTCTCGGGCACGGGCCCAGGGTAAGAAGTCACCGGGACGCCGAGGTGAACACTGCGCGACGACTGGATGTCATCGTGCGTAAGCGTCGGCTCAGCGGTGCGGCAGAGCCCGATTGCCCGTCTAGGTTGCCGGTGTGAGTTCTGTCCAAACGTCAGGAACCGTTGGAACGAGGCGGTTCGGCATCGCGGGGGCCGGCTTCTCCGGAGCGGTCATCGCCCGAGAGTTGGCCGAGGCCGGGCACCGGGTGGTGGTCTTCGAGGCCCGTGACCACGTGGCCGGAAACTGCCACACCGAACGCGATCCCGAGACCCAGGTGATGATCCACCGCTACGGACCGCACATTTTCCACACCGGCAACGAGCGGGTCTGGGCCTACGTCAACCGGTTCGGCACGATGATGCCCTACAACCATCGGGTCCGCACCACCGTCGGCGGCCGGGTCTATCTGCTTCCGGTGAATCTGTTGACCATCAACCAGTTGTTCGCCACCGCGATGGGTCCGGACGAGGCACGATCCTTCATCGCCGAGCAGGCCGATGCCAGCATTGCCGAGCCCGCCAACTTCGAGGAGCAGGCCCTCAAGTTCATGGGCCGTCGTCTGTACGAGGCGTTCTTTCTCGGATACACCCGGAAGCAATGGGGTCTGCCGCCGACCGAGATCCCGGCCGCGGTGCTGAAACGGCTGCCGCTGCGGTTCAGCTACGAGGACTCCTACTTCAACCATCCGCACCAGGCGATCCCGCAGGACGGCTACACCGCCATCGTGGAAAGGATTCTCGACCATCCCGGGATCGAGGTCCGTCTCGCCACGCGCTACACCGAGTCCGCACGGGACGGCTTCGACCATTCGGTCTGGACCGGGCCGCTGGACGCCTGGTTCGGCTTCCGGTTCGGCAGGCTCGGTTACCGGACCCTCGATTTCGAGGAGATCCGCGGTCGCGGCGACCACCTCGGTTGTGCCGTGATGAACTTCGGCGACCTGGACGTGGCGCACACCCGGATCGCCGAGCACAAACACTTCGCGCCGTGGGAGCAGCACGACGGCACCGTCTGCTTCCGGGAGACCAGCCGGCTGGCCGAAGAGAACGATGTTCCCTACTACCCGATCCGGCTGGCCAACGACAAGAGTCTGCTCGGTTGCTATCTCGACGCTGCGCGAGCGGAGCGGGGCGTCACCTTCGTCGGGCGGCTGGGCACCTATCGGTATCTGGACATGGACGTGACGATCGCCGAGGCACTAACTGCGGCCGACGGAATCCTGCAGGCGCTCGAAGTCGGCGCCGAAGTCCCGTCCCTCTTCGTCGAGGCCTGAGCCCGCCGGAAAGTCTGGCGGTGGGGCGATCGCGGCCAATGCGGACTCGATGGTCGCGAGCCGGGTCTGGGTGTCGCGGAGCTGATCCTCGATGCCGCGCAGCCGCTGCTGGATCACCATCAGGCCGAACATCACGTCCTGCTGGCGCAGTTCTCGACCTGTCCTGGCCAATCGGTTGACGTTACGCACCGTCCGGTTGCCCTGCATCGCGTTGCGGGTGTAACGCAGAGCCAGCGCGGCGGTATGCGGTACGCCGGAATGTCGCAGGTGGAAGGCGGCGCTGACCACCGGGTTGTTCGAGCCCGGGCGGCTGGACAGACTGCGCACGAAACTGCCGTACTCACGCTTGGACACTGCGGCACTGAGGCGCTGGGCGGTAGCCCCCTTGTTGTTCTCCTGTAAGGCGGCGGTGATGTTGGCGGAGGAGTACTCGGCGAAGATCGGCACCAATGTGTCGAACAACTGGCGGCGCAGCGCCGCCGGGGTCCGCCGGGAGATCCACTCCATCTGCGAGATCACCCAGCCGAGCAGCGAGGATCCGTAGACGTCGAGCAGTTCCCGGGCGGACAACCAGGCGTGGATCGTCTCGTGGTGGGCGAAGATCTGGAACAACCGCGCATCGGCGGTGGCCATGGTCTGCCCGACCCGGTCGACCCGGTGGTAGCAGAGCACGTCGGGGACCAGTGCGATGGACTCGGCGGAGATGATCGCGAACCAATGAAAGGGGTTGTCCTCGTAGAAGCCGTCGCTGACCGGGAAGCGGATGCCGTTCTCCTCCAGCAGTCCACGGCGATAGAGCTTGCGCCACGGAACGGCGATGAACCGCAGGAACTGACGGCGGGTGTGGAGGTCGAGGGTGTAGCGAGCTGCAGCGACCTCGGCCCAGCGGTGCGCGTCGGCGGGGTCGCGTCGCCCTCCGGTTCCGTCGACCACTTCGGTGTAGTCGCACATCGCCAGATCGGTCCGCTGTTCCTGTGCCGCGCTCAGCAACCGCTCGAACATCGTCGGTTCCACGTAGTCGTCGCCGTCGACGAAGCCGACCCAGTCGCCACTCGCGCGGTCCAGTCCGGCGTTGGCCGCTGTCGCCACTCCGCCCGGGCTGTTCTCGCTGAGCAGCACCGGGACGAAACGTTCATCCCGCTCGCAGAAGGCGAGGATCATCTCGGGGGTGGAGTCGGAAGATCCGTCGTCCACCACCAGCACCTCGATGTCGTTCACGGTCTGTGCGGCGACGCTCTCCAGGCACTGCTGAAGATAGCTCTCGACGTTGTAGGTGGTGACGATGATGCTCAGATCCGGCACGATCTCTCCTCCTGGCCTGCCTCGCTTAAAGCACGTTGCACGCCGAATGATCCGGTCGCGGACTTCACGCCAGTGCCCGTGCGATGATGCGGGTCCCGAGGCCGGAGTCGCGGCGCAACCGGATTCGGGTGAAGTCGCCGAGGTCGACCCGCAGCAGGTGGTGCTGAAGCCGCAGATTGAACTCGTCCCGGAGGTCGGGGGTGATCCGGGTCTGGGCCCAGCCGGCCACCCGTAGGACAAAATCCCAGTAGTGGTGGGAGTAGCGGTTCCGCTTGTCCGCCCGCGCCTCGAGCTCGGTGTAGGTCTCCTCCAGCGCATCGATCAGGCTCAGTCGGGCCCGGCTCTCCCGATTGGTGAGGTTGCGGCCACCCGCGGAGACGATGTGGGTGCACAGCGGTTTGTCCAACAGCACGATGTTCCGCGCGTCCAGCAGCGTCAGCCAGTGCCCGAGAACGTCGTTGTGGACCGGTGTGCTTCCGTATCGCAGGCCGGCCCGCTGGTAGTGATCGGTCCGGGCCAGTTTGTTCCACGGGTAGTTGGAGAAGCCTAGTAGCCGAGGCACCTCGTCGAGCGTGGCGACCCGCCGAGGTGTGACCGCATACGTTCCCCAGACCGCGGCGTCGAAGGAGTTCATTCCGTCGAACGCGGGGGAGTGGCCCCGTCGGTAACGGTAGGGCATCATCGCGACATCTGCACCGGTGTCGTCCAGGGCCCCGATCGCGGAGATCAGGGCGGCCGGGTGGATCTCGTCGTCGGCGTCGAAGAAGATGGTGTAGCGGCCGGTGGCCCGGCCAAAACCGAGATTCCGGGCGATCCCGGCACCACGGTTCGTGGCGAACCTTTCGATCACCAGCTCGGGACGCCCCAGGGCGTTCAGCTGAGCGACCGAGTCGTCGGTCGACGCATCGTCGACCGCGATCACCTCGACGTGCGGGCCTTCGATATCGAGGAACGATTGCACGACCCCGACCACGGTGGCACTGGCGTTGTGCACGGGGATGATCACCGACACGTCGGGCTGAGGGGTCACCGGGCCTACTCCTGATTCGCTGATTCGTCGTGGCTGGTTCGTTTTGGGGGTGTGCTGCGGTCGAGACGCTACCGGACGGCAGGAAGCCCACCGACACGGAAATCGCCCGGTCGGGTGCGTGGTCATCTCACTGCCGCAGAACGTTCACCTTCTCGTCACCTCTGCCGTGAAATCCCTTGTCGGGCTCGACATCTGACCACGTTCTCACGGAGTTGGGCGACACGGTCCCTGACGTTCACACCGCGTTCATGATCGCCGCCGAGGCTTCACGGGTGCGTACTCCGGGCCATGTCACGGGTCCGACCGCTGAGTTTGAGGGGGTGAGCCGATGACCATGACCCAGCAGCCGGAGCAGGCATCGCGATCCGTTGCTTTCGGATCCCCTTCGACGTGTGCCACGCCCTCGGCCTGGTCGAAGTGCATCGCTGAACTCCGCACTCACGACATCGCGGTAGTGGTGCTGACCCAGGCCACCCGGCCGACGGAACTGGACCGGGCGATCGCCTCCGTACGGGTGCAACGACAGGTAGACGCCCAACTGGTCCTGGTGCTCAACGGTGCCCCGGCTCCCGAACACGATCCGTCCGATCTCCTGATCGTGCTGCCGGAGAACCTCGGTATCCCCGGTGGACGCAACCTCGGTGCGGCAGCCGCAAACGCCCGCCTGATCATGTTCCTGGACGACGATGCCGAACTGTTGGACCCGAATCTGCTGGCCACGGTGGTGCAACGCTTCGACGCCGATCCCGGGCTCGGTGCGATGGCCATCCGGCTGGTCGACCAGGAGGGACTCACTCAGTGTCGTCACGTGCCCCGGGTCGGCGCCGGATCGGCGGCACAGTCCGGTCCGGTGACCCATTTCATCGGCGCGGCCTGCGTGGTGCGAGCCGACGTCTTTGCCGACCTGGAGGGATTCGACCCGCGCTTCTTCTACGCCATGGAAGAGTCCGATCTGGCCTGGCGGCTGCTCGACGCGGGCTGGAAGATCTGGTACTCCGCCGACATCACGGCATTTCACCCGCGGACGACTCCGTCCCGCCATCCCGGCCACGTTCGCCTGAGTGCGCGCAACCGGCTGTGGATGGCCTGGCGATCTCTGCCGGCCCCGCTCTTCGCCGGTCACCTGCTGCTCTGGACCGCTATCGCCATCGGGCGCGGTGCCGCCACCATGCAGGTTCTCGCCGGCTATCGCGAGGCGTGGGCCCACCGCCCGGTTCGGCGTCCGATGCGCTGGTCGACGGTGGCCCAGATGGCGCGGCTCGGCCGCCCACCGATCATCTGAACCGAGCCAGTCGTCGGCGTACCGTCACCCCATCCGGTCGGGTAGCCGGTCGAGCAGTGACCGCAGTGGTCTTTCTACTGGTTTCCGTCGCGATCGCCCTGATCCGGTTCCGCTGTTCACCGATCTACCCGAGATTCAACGAGGTCAATTCCGACTTCTCCGTCTATCAGGTGGTCGGCAACTCCTGGGCCTACGGACTGCTGCCCTACCGGGACGCCTGGGACGTCAAGGGCCCTTCGTTCTTCCTGCTGTTCGGGATATTCGCGCGCCTCCGGCCGTGGTCGGTCGGTCCACCGCTGGTTGCTCTGGTGCTGTTCGCCTACGCCGGACAGTTGCTGGCCTTCGCGATTGCCCGCTTGCGGCTGGGCCATGCCGCCGCGACGGTCTCGGCGGTGGTGTCCTGCTTGTTGATCTATCTCAGTGTCGCTTCGGTCCCGTCTTCCTTCACGGTCGAGGAGATCGCAGTTCCCGGCGTCCTGCTGCTGCTCTGGTTGGTGAGTCGCTGGCTCGGCGGTCGGCCGATTGCCCCCGCCTGGTGGGTCCTCGCCGGGGCTGCCCTGGGGCTGCTGTTCTGGGCCAAGTACCAGGTGATCGCTCCGTGGGCGGCGATGCTCTTCGCGCTCGTCCTGCTCCTCGTGGTCGGTGCGTTGCGCGGGGTCGTCACCGGCCGGTCGCTGGGACGGGTCATCGGGCTGCAACTGACCGGGCTGGTCGCCGCCACTGCCGCCGTCCTGCCGTTCTACGCAGGTGCGTTGAGGCCGATGGCCACCGCCTATTTCTTCGCGAACGGAGCAGGTCTGAGCCTGGACGGTGAGTTGGGCCGGGAGGGCCTCTTTGTGACGACCCTGATCGGCCAGAACACCGGGGTGGCGCTGACCCTGCTCGGCGTATTGGCCGTGTTGTCGGTGTGCGCGACCCGTCAGGTCCGACTGCTGGCCATGGTCATCGCCTTCGTGCTGTCCTGCTGGGCCTCCGTCTTCGTCATCCAGCACACCAACAACCTCTTCGTGCCACTGTCCTTTGTCGCGGTCGCCATGCCACAGCTGCTCGCCGTTGCCCGATCGCACGGCCGGAGCGCGCTGCGCCTCGCCGCCCTCCTCATGACCTTGGCTGCCCTCGCCACCGCTGTCCCGCCGGTCCGCCAAGCCGTTACCGACTATGCGCTACTGGGCGATCCGGCCGCGCTGACCTGCTATCGCGAGCCGACGTCGACCCGGACCGTTTACCGCAGTGGAGTCGGCTCCGTCTTTGCGCGGGCGGCCGGCCAACGGTCGATTCTGTCGGTGGGAACACTGTTTGCGGCGCGGAGCATGGTCGTCTCCCGCTTCCCGATGCGCTACCCGTTCGAGTTCATCGAGCCGAGCCGGGCCGTCGTGATGGGGGCCGACCGGATCCAGACCGACTATCTGCAGGATCGGACCTTCGATTACGTCTGGATTCACGTCGCCGGTCTGCAGCAACAGGACGACCTGATGCGACAGATCGCGGCCGCCCGGTCTACGACAGATCCCGATGGTTCCGCGCAGGCAGTCGCCCTCGTTGCGCATTACCGGCCGGTGCTGGTCTGCGATAACGAGATCCTGCTCCAGGTGCGATGATTGGACCCTCGGATCTCACCCGAGCGTCGGCCGGATCGCCGCCCCGTGGAGAATCGTCGCCATGACCGAGGCACCCGCTCCTGACCTGCTGCAGTCCCAGGGCGGCAGTGACAGTCTGGTCACCGTCATCATCGCGTTCGCGGCGAACCTGGTGATCGCCGTCGCCAAGACGGCCGCCGCACTGCTCACCGGATCCGCCTCGCTGGTCGCCGAGGCCGCCCACTCCTGGGCCGATACCGGCAACGAGATCTTCCTGCTGGTGGCCGAGCGGCGCAGTGACAAGGGCCGAGACGACAGCCATCCGCTCGGCTACGGCCGGGAGAGCTACGTCTGGTCGATGTTCGCCGCCTTCGGCCTGTTCACCGCCGGCGCGGTGATCTCGATCTGGCACGGCATCACCGAACTGAGGGACCCCGAGCCGGCGGCGGACTACCTGGTCGGCTACATCGTGCTGGCGATCGCGTTCGTGCTGGAGGGGACCTCCTTTCTCCGGGCACACCGACAAGCCGCCCGTAGCGCGAAGAAGGTCGAACGGCCCACGCTCGAATTCGTCCTGCACACCTCGAACCCGACGCTGCGGGCCGTCTTCGCCGAGGACGCTGCGGCGTTGATCGGTCTGTTGATCGCCGGTGCCGGGCTGGGATTGCACCAGCTGACCGGCAACCCGATCCCGGACGCGCTCGGCTCGATCGCCGTCGGCGTGCTGCTCGGGGTGGTGGCGGTGGTCCTGATCGACCGTAACCGACGGTTCCTGGTCGGTCAGGCGGTACCGCCGGATCTTCGGCAGCGGGTGCTGAACCTGCTGCTGGCGCGTAAGGACGTCGACCGGATCAGCTATCTGCACCTGGAATTCGTCGGGCCCGGCAAGCTCTATCTGGTGGCCGCGGTGGACATGGTCGGCGACATGGTGGAGAGCGATCTGGCCACCCGGCTGCGGGCGGTTGAGTGGGATCTCGAGCAGCACGACGAGATCGAGGAAGCCGTACTCACCTTGGCCACCAACGAAGAGGAGTCGCTGCCGTTCAGAACCCAGCGCTGACCTCGGGCTGCCGGTCCCACGTCGCACGGCGTCGTCCACGTTGCACGCGTTGCAAGGTGTGCGAGGTGGACGAAGGTGTGCGAGGTGCGGGTGACGTCAGGCAGTGGGTCCCACATTGCACAGGGTCAGCCGCTCAGGAGCCGGTGAGCAGGCCGACGGCTTCGTCGACGGTGTCCACGCAGTGGATCCTCGAGGCCATCGAACGGTTGCCGGCCAGTCGGCGCAGCAGCGGCCAGGCGGGCAGCTGCTCACGCCAGTAGTCGCCGTCGAGCAGGATCAGCGGGGCGACCTCGTCGAGCTCGCCGGCGTAGTAGTTCTCGGTGGCAGCAGTGAAGATCTCCTGCACCGTGCCCGCCTCTCCCCGCAGGAAGACCACCCCGCCCCGGCAGCGATGCAGCAGGGTGTCCTCGCGCAGCGGGTTGGCGAAGTACTTGGCGATCAGGTCGGGGAACACGTTCGGCGGTTCGTGACCGTAGAACCAGGTGGGAATGCCGAGACTGTGCAGCCGGTTCGTCCCCGACCCTTCTCGTGGCCAGCGTCGGCGCACCTGATGAGCCGGCGCCAACCAGTCATCGATGCTCGGGGCGAAGGACGGTGCGGTGGCCAGCAGATCGAGAGCTTCGACCCGCACCGTGTCCGGGTGATCGGCGAGCCAGGCGCCCAGGTTGGCGGCCTCCATCGCCCCCGGGCCGCCACCGGTCAGCACCACCCGGCCGGCCCGAGCCAATTCGGCGCCCAATCGTGCTGCGTCGGCGTAGCCGGGCTCGCCGCGGTGCAGGGCGTGCCCGCCCATCACCCCGACCACCCGGGTCGGGTCCACCGCGCCCATCGCGTCGGAGAGGGCGTTGGCGATCGCGTGGTCGTGCAGGTTGGCGGCCAGCGTGCCGCTGAGGGTACTGGCGGAGGGGGACTTGGCCCAGGCGTAGATCTCGGCGTCCGGACTTTCCGGGTAGGGGCGCCGGGAGACGGATCCGTCACCGAGCAGGCTGGTGGCGTCGTAGAGCGCCGGCCGGTACGGGTCGAACGGCAGATCCGGCAGGGTGGGGAACAGCAGCGCACCCCGGCTCCGCAGCTCTCCGGCAGTGACGTCGTCGAACGTGCAGCCCAGGAACACCGCCCCTCGAGGATCGACCCGGTGCAGCTGGTCGGAGCGGTCACGCAGGTCGATCGACTGGACGAACCAACCGTTGAGCCGAGACGTCCTGAGGATCGTGGCGTCGAACTCGGCCAGGGTCTCGATCTCCACCGTCCGTCGACTCACCCGCCGATTGTGCTGCCGAACCGGGTGTCGGCGCGTTCGACACACGGTCCGATCAGGTCGGGCACAGAAGTTGGCGCAGAAGGCTGAGACACTGGGCGCGTGCGCGACGTAGTCATTCTGGGCAGTACCGGCTCGATCGGAACCCAGGCCCTGGAGGTGATCGCCGGACAGCCGGGGCGCTTCCGGGTGGTCGGCCTGGCTGCGGCCGGTGGGCAGGTCCCGCTGTTGGCCCGCCAGATCCTCGACGTCGCTCCGGCCGTGGTCGGCCTGACCCGGGCCACCGCCGTCCAGGATCTGCAACTGGCCCTCTACGCCGAGGCGCAGAGTCGCGGCTGGGCCACCGGTGGGTTCGCGTTGCCCAAGATCGTCGCCGGGCCGGACGCCGCCCGGCAGCTGGCCGAGCTGGACTGCGACGTGGTGCTGAACGGCATCACCGGCTCGGCCGGTCTCGAACCGACCCTGGCCGCCCTCGCCCGCGGCACCATCCTCGCCCTGGCCAACAAAGAGTCACTGGTCGTCGGTGGCCCGCTGGTGCTGGCCGCCGCGGCCGAGGGGCAGATCGTCGCCGTCGACTCCGAGCACTCGGCCATTGCCCAGTGCCTGCGCGGTGGCACTGCGGAAGAGGTCGATCGGTTGGTGCTGACCGCCAGCGGTGGACCGTTCCGGGGTCGGACCAAGGCCGAGATGGCTGACGTGACCCCGCAGCAGGCGTTGGCCCACCCCACCTGGGACATGGGCCGGGTGATCACTACCAACTCAGCCACCCTGGTCAACAAGGGCCTGGAGTTGCTGGAGGCGCATCTGCTCTACGGCGTCGAACTGGACCGGATCGACGTGGTGGTGCACCCGCAGTCGATGGTCCATTCGATGGTCCAGTTCCGGGACGGATCGACGCTGGCCCAGTGCTCGCCACCGGACATGAAGCTACCGATCGCCCTCGGTTTGAGCTGGCCGGAGCGACTGACCGGGGTCGCCCGCTCCTGCGACTGGACGACGGCCAGCAGTTGGACGTTCGAGCCGCTGGACGAGGAGGCATTTCCGGCCGTCGAGCTGGCGCGGCGCTCCGGTCGGCTGGGCGGTACCGCCCCGGCGGCGATGAATGCGGCCAACGAGGCGTGCGTGGACGCCTTCCACGACGGACAGATCCGATTCACCGACATCTGCGCGGTGATCGAGCGGGTCCTCGACGAGCACGAACGAACGGCCGCCTCCGACCGTTCAGTTACAGGCGCATCGTCGAGCGGGTCGTCGAGCGGGTTGTCGAGCGAGGCGGGCATTGGTGGCCCGGACGTAGGATCAGGCCTGGTCCGGACCGACCAACTGGATCTGGCGGCCGTCCTGGCCACCGATCGGTGGGCTCGGCGCCGGGCCGCCGAGTTGTGTACCGATCTCAGCAACGAGATCACCACCACGAACGAATAGGGAGGCAGCGGGCACCGCGATGCACATCGTCCTCTACATCGTCGCCGCAGTGCTGTTCTTCGCCTTGATCATGACCTCGATCGCTCTGCACGAGATCGGTCATCTGGTGCCGGGCAAGCTGTTCGACGTCAAGACCACCCAGTACTTCGTCGGCTTCGGCAAAACCCTCTGGTCGCGTCGTCGGGGCGAGACCGAGTACGGGGTGAAGGCCGTCCCACTGGGCGGCTACTGCCGCTTCGTCGGTATGTACCCGCCGGAGAAGACCGGCGACCCGGCGACCGACGGCAAGGTTCGCTCTACCCGGACCGGAATCTTCCAGAGCCTGGCCGATCAGGCCCGAGCTGCGGAGTGGGAGGACATCTCACCCGAGGACGACGGTCGGCTGTTCTTCCAGAAGAAGACCTGGCAGAAGCTGATCATCATGTTCGGCGGGCCGTTGATGAACCTGCTGCTCGCCTTCGTGATCATGCTGTGCGTCACCGGGATCTACGGCCTGCCGCAGCGGACGCTGAGCGTGGCCCGAGTGAGCGAATGCGTGATCCCGGCCTCTCGGACCGACCAGACCTGCACGAGCAGCGATCCGAAGACTCCGGCCTACCTCGCGGGAGTGCGGGCCGGCGACGCGATCGTCTCCTTCAACGGCACGACGGTGCGTGACTGGGACCAGCTCAGCACCCTGATCCGGGGGAACCTGGACCGGCCGATGACGTTGGTCGTCGACCGCAACGGTCGCGACGTCGCCCTGAAACAGGTCGACACGGTGATCACCGGAGTGGCCGACACGTGGGATCCGTCCAAGACGGTCGAGGCCGGCTTCCTCGGAGTCAGCCCGACCGTTCAGATCGAACGCGGCGGCCCGCTGACCGTGTTCGGCGACATGTGGCACCTGACCGAGCAGAGCGCCTACGCGATCGTGCACTTCCCGGTCAAGGTCTACAACACCGCGGCCAATCTGGTCACCGGTAAGCCCCGTGACCCGAACGGACCGATGAGTATCGTCGGAGCCAGTCGGGTCGCCGGGGAGGTGGCCAGCACCACACAGCTGACCACCGGCGCCAAGACCGCCCAGGTCTTCTATCTGCTCGGGCAGGTCAACCTGTTCGTCGCGTTGTTCAACTTCGTTCCACTGATGCCGCTGGACGGCGGTCACATTGCCGGCGCACTCTACGAGGGCATCAAACGGCGGCTGGCCAGGGTGTTCGGTCGACCCGACCCCGGCCACGCCGACACGGCCAGGATGCTGCCGGTGGCCTACCTGGTCGGGGCGGTGATCGCGGTATCCGGAGTGATCCTGATCGTCGCCGACGTGATCGACCCGATCCGCATTTTCAGCTGAGTGCCGGCTCAGGTGAGCCGCCCGACCCGCGCTACCCGACACGTTGTAGAAAGAAGTCATGAGCATCGATCTCGGTATGCCCGCCCTGCCGCCTGAAACCCTGGCCCCGCGCCGGGTCAGCCGTCAGATCAAGGTCGGGAAGGTGCTGGTCGGCGGGGACGCCCCGGTGAGCGTCCAGTCGATGACCACCACGCTGACCAGTGACATCAACGCCACCCTGCAGCAGATCGCCGAGCTGACCGCGACCGGTTGTGACATCGTCCGGGTCGCCGTCCCCAGTCAGGACGACGCGGACGCGCTACCGGCGATCGCCGCGAAGAGCCAGATCCCGGTGATCGCCGACATCCACTTCCAGCCCAAGTACGTCTTCGCCGCGATCGATGCCGGCTGCGCGGCGGTCCGGGTCAACCCGGGCAACATCCGCGCCTTCGACGACCAGGTCAAGGAGATCGCCAAGGCGGCCAAGGACCGCGAGATCTCCATCCGGATCGGGGTGAACGCCGGCTCGCTGGACAAGCGATTGCTGAAGAAGTACGGCCGCGCCACCCCCGAGGCGTTGGTCGAGTCGGCCCTGTGGGAGGCCAGCCTGTTCGAGGAGCACGACTTCCGCGACTTCAAGATCTCGGTCAAGCACAACGACCCGGTGATCATGGTCCGGGCCTATGAGCTGCTGGCCGAGTCGTGCGACTATCCGCTGCATCTCGGAGTCACCGAGGCCGGGCCGGCGTTCCAGGGCACGATCAAGTCTGCGGTGGCCTTCGGCGCCTTGTTGTCCAAGGGCATCGGCGACACCATCCGGGTCTCGCTGTCCGCGCCGCCGGTGGAGGAGGTCAAGGTCGGCACCAAGATCCTGGAATCGCTGAACCTGCGCCCCCGCAAGCTCGAGATCGTCTCCTGTCCGTCCTGTGGTCGGGCCCAGGTCGACGTCTACAAGCTGGCCGACGCCGTGACCGCCGGTCTGGAGGGCTTGACCGTTCCGCTCCGGGTCGCTGTGATGGGATGCGTGGTGAACGGACCCGGCGAGGCGCGCGAGGCCGATCTCGGCGTCGCGTCCGGCAACGGCAAGGGTCAGATCTTCGTCAAGGGCGAGGTGATCAAAACGGTCAAGGAGAGCGAGATCGTCGAGACCCTGATCGAGGAGGCGATGCGGATCGCCGATGAGATGGGCGAAGGCGAAACGGTCGGCGCCGGCAGTCCGCAGGTGAGCGTCGGCTGACATGGGATCGGACGGGTAGATGGGTGGATCCCTGCGATGAGTGACACCGCGGTCCGTTCGGGCGTCCGGGTGCTCGGCCGCAGTGATCTGGCGGCGGCGATCAAGCTGCTGACCATCGATCCGGTGGTCAACGTGTTCGTCGCCTCCCGGATCCGGTCCTCCGGGATCGAGCCGCGACAGCTGGGTTGTCCCTTATGGGGTTACGAAACCGACGGATCGTTGCGGTCGCTCTGTCACGCCGGGTCAAACTTGATCCCGGTGAACGCGGACCGGGCTGCCGTGGCGGCCTTCACCGAGTTCGCCGGTGCTCATCGGACCTGTTCCTCGATCATCGGCCCGTCGGTGGTGGCCCTGGATTTCTGGCGGCAGCTGAGTGACCGCTGGGGTTCATCCTGGGCGGACGTCCGCGAGGTGCGTCCGCACCAGCCGGTGATGGCGATCAGCGGTGAGCCGGTGATCGGATCCGATCCGCGAGTGCAACGGGTGACCCTGAACCACTGGGACGCCTACTACCAGGCCGCCGTGCAGATGTACACCGAGGAGGTCGGAGTCTCGCCCCTGCAGGGAAACCCCGCCGGCTACCGGTATTACGTCCGGCAGTTGATCACCTCGGGCCGCGCGTTCGCGATCTTCGATCGGGACAAGGTGGTGTTCAAGGCCGACCTCGGCTCGGTCTCGGCCTCGGTCACCCAGGTGCAGGGGGTGTGGCTGGACCCGGCGCTGCGCGGGCAGGGGATGGCGCCGGCGGCGATGGCCGCGGTGGTGCGGCTGGCGAGATCGGTGGCGCCGACCGTGTCGCTCTACGTCAACGATTACAACGCTGCGGCACGCGCGACGTATGACCGCGTGGGCTTCCAGACCGTGGCCGAGTTCGCCACCGTCTTGTATTAGGCGCAGGGAACGTTCGGCGCTGCCATCTCTTGTCCTTCGGATTCTAGATTGCTAGCATTCTAGGTATGCCGACTGAGCCGAAGGTGCAGTTCAACGTCTATCTGCCGCCAGACCTGGTCCGCGAGGTCAAGCATCGGGCGATCGACGACGGGCAGTCTCTCTCGGCCCTGGTCGAAGCCGCGCTCAGCGACTATCTGGCCGAAGAGACCCCGTCGATCAGAGGAGGACAGCGATGACACCACCCACCCGCAACCGAACGGCCATCACCGACCTCGTCGTCAGTCCCTATCGCTTCAGCGACCGGCCGGGGGAAATGATCGACTTCCTCGAACTGCTCGGCCTCACCGTGGTCATCCGGCGGGACGATTTCGCCGTCCTGCAAGGAAAAAGTGGCCGGGTGGCCGTCCACCCGCTGGCCGGTGCCGATTCGGTCACCGAGCCGATCACCTCACTCGTCCTCGAGGTGCCGGACGCCGTCGCCGCGGCCGAACAGCTGACCGCCGCCGGGCTGGCGGCGAGCTGGTGGGACGAGGCCTGGGGTCAGCAGGCCCAGATCGCCGGTCCGACCGGACTCATCTCGGTCAACTCTGCGATGGAAGATTTCTACGGCTATCAGGTCAGCAATGCCGCGCCGTCCCCGATCGAGGTGGTGGCAGTCGTCTTCACCCCCGACCTGGACGCGATGACCGACTTCTTCGCTCCGCTGGGGTTTGCCCCGGGTGCGGATCAGCCGCCGGGCTGGCGCCCGTTGCGGGCCGAGAACGGCCGCGGCGTCATCGGGGTGCATCTGGCCGACCGGCCCGGCCTCGACCAGAACGGCTACACCACCGCCGCATTGGGCTTCGAGACGACCGAATCGCTGCCGCAGTTGGCCGAGCGGATGCGTGCCGCCGGTCATCCGGTGGAAGTCGTCCGCGACAATGCGGGTGGGGTGGAGCGGATCGACGTCACCGATCCGGACGGTGAGCTGGTCGAGATCCAGCCGGCGGCCCAGGATGAGCGGCGCGGAAAGGATGTGCCGGCACCCGAGTGGGCCGACTAGGGTTGCCTACCGTGATAACCCGAATGTCGGAGCTGTTCGTCCGCACGCTGCGTGAAGATCCGGCGGACGCCGAAGTGCCGAGCCACCGTTGGCTGGTCCGGGCCGGCTACATCCGCCGCACCGCACCGGGGATCTACTCCTGGCTGCCGCTGGGTTACAAGGTGTTGCGCAACGTCGAGCGCGTCGTCCGCGAGGAGATGGACGCGATCGGCGGTCAGGAGGTGCACCTGCCGGCGCTGCTGCCCAAGGAGCCCTACGAGGTGACGAACCGGTACACCGACTACGGGCCCAACATCTTCCGGCTCAACGACCGCAAGGGTGCCGGCTACCTCCTCGGCCCCACCCACGAGGAGATCTTCACCCTGCTGGTCAAGGATCTGTACTCCTCCTACAAGGACCTGCCGGTCTCGCTGTATCAGATCCAGACCAAGTACCGCGACGAACCGCGCCCTCGGGCCGGCATCCTGCGAGGACGCGAGTTCGTCATGAAGGACTCCTACTCCTTCGACATCGACGACGCCGGGTTCGCGAAGTCCTATCAGCTGCATCGCGACGCCTACTGCCGGATCTTCGACCGGCTCGGGTTCGAGTACGCGATCGTCTCGGCCATGTCCGGGGCGATGGGCGGCTCGGCCAGCGAGGAGTTCCTGGCCATCTCACCGAACGGCGAGGACACCTTCGTCCGATCCCCGGGGGGCTACGCCGCCAACGTCGAGGCGGTGCGAACGGCCGTTCCGGCAGCGATCGCCTTCGACGGCCTACCCGTGGCGCACGTCGAGGACACCCCGGACACGCCCACGATCGACAGCCTGGTCGCCGTGGCCAACGAGCGGGTCCCGCGCTCCGACCGGCCCTGGACCGCCGCCGACACCCTGAAGAACGTGGTGCTCATGGTCAGGCAGCCGGACGGCGTGCGCGAACCTCTGGTCATCGGTCTGCCCGGTGACCGGCAGGTCGACCTCAAGCGGCTCGGAGCCCAGCTCGAACCGGCCGAGATCGAAGACTTCACCGAGGAAGACTTTGCCGACCATCCCGGACTGGTCAAGGGCTACATCGGCCCGACCGCGCTCGGCTCGGAGTCGGTGACGGCCATCCGTTACCTGCTCGACCCACGGGTGGTCGACGGCACCCGCTGGGTGACCGGGGCCAACGAACCCGGCCGTCACGTCTTCGATCTGGTCGCCGGTCGTGACTTCACCGCCGACGGGGTGATCGAAGCCGCCGAGATCCGTGAGGGCGATCCCGCGCCGGACGGATCCGGCCCGCTGCACCTGGCCCGCGGGCTGGAGATGGGCCACATCTTCCAACTCGGCACCCGGTTCGCCGACGCTCTCGGGCTCAAGGTGCTCGACGCGAACGGCAAGCTGGTCACGGTCACGATGGGCTCCTACGGCGTCGGGGTCTCCCGGGCCGTGGCTGCCGTGGCTGAGGGGACCAGCGACGACAAGGGCCTGTGCTGGCCGCGGGAGCTGGCACCGTTCGACGTGCAGATCGTGGTGGCCGGCAAGGGCGACGACATCACCGCGTTCGCGGGCGATCTGGCCGCTCAGCTGGATCGGCAGGGCATCAAGGTCCTGCTGGACGACCGGAAAGCCAGCCCGGGGGTCAAGTTCGCCGACGCCGAGCTGCTGGGCATGCCGACGTCAGTGGTGGTCGGTCGCGGTCTCGCCGACGGCGTGATCGAGGTCCGCGACCGGGCCAGCGGCGAGCGCGAGGAAGTGCCGGTGGCCGAGGCCGCAGACCGGCTGCTGAGTCTGCTGCGCAGCTGACCCGGCCGCGCTGTAGCACAGGCACGCGGGATCAGGACCGTCGGGTCAGGGCCTCGGGTCAGGGCCGTCGGGTCAGGGCCGTCGGGTCAGGGCCGCCGGGTCAGGGCCGTCGGATCAGGACGGCCAGCCGGGCCAGCGGTTGAGGGCGCCGCCCCAGCCGAGACCGGCGGAAACGGCGCTGAGCAGCGCGGTCAACGCTTTCGTCCGGTCTGCGCCGGTGGCCGTCCGCACCCATTGGCCGAGGTAGGGCTGGATTCTGGTCTCGAGCGCCGCCGCGAGCCTGGTGGCCGAGGCAGCGCCACTCGGATCTGGATCGAGGACGTAGACCGCCGCCGCGGCCGGTGGCGTTGCCCGGCCGGCCACCATCTGGGCGGTGAGCTGGTTGCGGAGCTGGTAGTAGCTGGAGATCCGACGGGCCGCTGTGGTCGTGGCGGATCCGGACAGCTGGGCCAGGGCCGCCGGATAGCCGTACAGACAGGCGTCGATCTGGCCGAGCAGCTGACTCATGGCGTCCAGCTCGCTCAGCTGGGCCAGCGGTTCCCGATTCTGGCCGAGCGGGGTTCTGCTGCGTCCGGAGTCGGAATCGAGGGCGTCGGCGTACCCGTGTGATGCCGCGGTCAGTGATGCCCAGAGCAGCGTCGCCGTCTCGGTGGCCGAGCCGGTATTCGCCTGGTAGGTGCTGACCGCGCTCTTCTCGAGCGCGATCAGCGCGGCTATCGCGTCCGCCAGCTCAGGCGCGACCGTTGCGGGCTCGGGGGTGGCGATCGCAGCGGCGCTGCCGGGTTCGACCGGATCGGGCGAAACGAGCGCCCGCACGTGGTCCAGGTGGGCGTCCCGGATCTGGCCGAGGATCAGCTTCTGGCGCGCCGAGGGAGCGGTCGATCCGGTCTTGGCCAGGACGCCGACCGCCAGGGATGCCAGCCGGGTCTCCAGCACGACCGCTTCCGCCGCTCCCGGCAGTGTGGGTCCGCCAGCGGCCGTCCCGGACCGTCCACCGCGGTTGCCGGAGTTCCCCGCACCGCCGGTACCGTTGCCGGACCCGTCGATCGCCGGATTCGTGCACCCGGACGCTCCCAGGACCAGACCTAAGCCGCCGAGCAGCACCGTCCGACGCTCCAGACGAGAGCTGTCCATCACCGCGGAACCGGCGCAGGCGGGACGCGGGCGGGGGAGAGCACGAACGCGAAAATACCCCACGACGTGGAAGAATGGCGTGACCTGTTTGGGCCGGTCAGCTGAATCGGCCCGAACACAGCCGGAACCCCCGGACAACCGCACCACCACAATCGGATCGAGGACATCATCGTGAGCCAGCAGCGTCGGACGGGTCGATCATGAGGTCGGACGGACTGATCGATCTGCTCAGCCCGGTCGCCGAGCAGTTCGGCATCGACCTGGAAGAGGTCGACGTGACCCCCGCCGGCAAACGCAGGCTGGTCCGGGTGGTGGTCGACGGCGACGGACCTGAGGGTCACGGTCTGTTGCTGGACGACATCGCCGAGGCAACCAAGGCGATCTCCGCAACCCTCGACGAATCCGATCTGATGGGCAGCGGTGCGTACACCCTCGAGGTGAGTTCGCGTGGCGTGAGTCGGCCGTTGACGTTGTCTCGACACTGGCGCCGCAACCGCGGACGGCTGGTCCGAGCCTCCCTCTCGGGCGGCGAGACGGTGCTGGGTCGGGTGGTCGCGAGCGATGACGACACCGTGCTGCTGCAGGTGGAGGGCGAGGATCGCCGGCTGGAACTCGACAACATCGCCGAGGCGCTGGTCCAGATCGAGATGAACCGCAAGACCCAGGACGAGGAGGGCTGAGATGGACATCGATATCTCCGTGCTGCGACTGATGGAGCGGGAGAAGGATCTGCCCTTCGACGTCTTGATCAGAGCGATCGAAGAGGCGTTGCTGACCGCTTACGAGCGCAGCGACGGATCCGTCGAAGGGGCCAGGGTCGACCTGAACCGCAAGAACGGCCACGTCCAGGTGATGGTGCCCGAGACCGACGAGGACGGAAACCGACTCGGCGAGTACGACGCGACGCCCGAGGGTTTCGGCCGGGTCGCCGCCTCGACCGCGCGCCAGGTGATCTTGCAGCGGCTGCGCGACGCCGAGGACGAGCAGAAATTTGGGCACTTCTCCGGCGTCGAGGGCGACATCGTCTCCGGCGTGGTCCAACAGGGCTCCGACACCCGCACGGTGCTGGTGGACCTCGGCAAGATCGAGGCGATCATGCCGCTGGCCGAGCAGGTGCCGGGGGAGAGCTATCGGCACGGGTCTCGGATCCGGGTCTACGTGGTCGCGGTCCGGCGCGAGATGCGGGGGCCGCAGGTGGTGGTCTCGCGGACGCACCCGGGTCTGGTGGAGAAACTGTTCAAGCTCGAGGTGCCGGAGATCGCGGACGGGACGGTAGAGATCAAGGCGACCGCGCGCGAGGCCGGCCATCGCAGCAAGATCGCGGTGATCAGCACCAACAAGGACGTCAGTGCCAAGGGAGCGTGTATCGGACCGATGGGCCAGCGGGTGCGGGCGGTGATGCACGAGCTGAACGGCGAGAAGATCGACATCATCGACTGGTCGCCCGAGCCCGCGAAGTTCGTCGGCAACGCGCTGAGCCCGTCGAAGGTGGCCTCGGTGACTGTGGTGGACGAGCTCGCCCGGGCCGCCCGGGTGGTGGTTCCGGATTATCAGCTCTCGCTGGCCATCGGACGCGAAGGCCAGAACGCCCGATTGGCGGCCCGGCTCACCGGGTGGCGGATCGACATCCACTCCGACACCGAGCCGGCCTGAACCCGGGCATCGGGCAAAAACGCGGAAGTTCCTATTCTCGATCGAGAGTCCGACCCGGAACGGGGCAATTCTGTCATCGAGAATAGGAAGTCTTGCGTTTACGCTCGGCCGATGACGTCGGTGAGGATGGCGAGAACCTGATCAGGGTGAGCCAGCATCGCCCAGGTGAGGCGGACGACTCGCCAGCCCGCCGCGACGAGCAGATTCTGGCGGTCGCGATCCGATTCGAACGTCGCCCGATCGGAGTGAACCCACCGCCCGTCGACCTCGATGACCACCTTTAGGCCGGGAAACGCGACGTCGAGGTAGCAGGTTCGCCCCTTGAGGCTGATTTCGAAGTTGGCTTGCCAGCGGCGATAACCGCCCTCACGCAGGATGCGGTGCAGCACACGCTCGGCGGCCGACCATGGTTCGTCCCGCGAGTCCAGCAGGTGTCGGTGCCGCTCGGTGTTTCCCCGCCGACATCGGGTCAGGTCGAGCGCGTGCCGTAGCTGGTCGAGTGTCGCGGCACGTCGACGGAGTACCTCATCGATCGTCTCGGTCCCCTCGGTCGAAGTCAGATCCCAGGTAGTGAGGGCGGGCGCGGTGAACCGGATCGACCGGCGACAGCGGATGAGTTCGGTCGGGATCACTCGTTGGCTGAAGGTGTAGCCGCGGATGTCCGCGCGGAAGTGTGGCAACGCCGCGCTCACCACCGGAACCTCGACCTCGGGCCAGTAGCTGATCCGGGCTGCGGCTGCTCCGACGAGGACAGCGTTCGGGGCCGACGCGACGAGAGCCGCGATCCGGACCTCCGGGACCGCAATCTCGCTGGGATCTGTGTAGACGCCTGGCAGGACCTTGGTCAAGCGACGGGTCCGGCTCAGGTGGGCGATAGCGGCACCCAATTGCGGATGGTCGCGGCAGACGACGATGCCGTTGGTACCGATAATCTGAGCGATCTCCTGATGTGTCGATTTCATACCGAGACACTGCGCACGCCGCGGAGAATCGGACCCTCGCCGGCCGCCGCCTGTGGACAACACAGAACTTCCTATGCTCGATCACCGATCCGGTTGCTCTACGGCTGCTTTCGACAGTCGAGCATGGGAAGTTCTGCGTTTGTCTAGGGTTGGGCAGCAGATGCTGAGGACAACTGCACATCGTGGTCTTCGATCTCAACCAATCTGTGCTGATGCACGGAACGAGGACGGAGTTGCGGCGACAGCCACTGTGCTTGCGGCTGCCATGGCTGCCTGCACGCCGGCAGAGCCGGCGACCCCACAGCCCACGGCAACCTGCCCGATCCCACCGAGGAGGGGTCTGCAGCGAGCCGATGCCCGGCAGGATCACGATGTGGCGGCGAAATACACGGCGGCGGCGGCCCGATACCGTGAGTTGCGCTGATCGCTGAGCACTCCCCGCCGTAGGCTGACCCGGTGCCGCCGACCAGAACCTGTCTTGGCTGCCGCCAGCGGGCCGAGAAGGGCGAGCTGGTCCGGATCGTCGCCCGAGACAAGCGGCTGGTGAGCGATCCGGCCCAGCGGCTGCCCGGACGGGGCGCCTACCTCCATCCTGGGGCGGACTGCCTGGCCAAGGCCGTCAAACGGCGCGCCTTCGGTCGCGCGTTGCGTCGGCCCGGTCTCGATCCGTCGCTGCAGGGATTCGACCTGCTGACCGGCGAACCTCGCTTAGGCGAATCCGGTGGAGCGAGCTAGAGTTCTTGTTTGGGTCCGCACGCTGTGCACGGATCCGCACCACCACACCCTGCTCACTCCGGGCAGGTCTGGAACCAGAAAGTGGGCTCACGCTCATGACCACTCGATGAGTACTCCTCAATGAGCATGCACGACAACTAATCTGGTCCAGGCTCCGCCAGGCTTGGACCGCTAAAGGAGAGCAGTGCCTAAGGTCCGGGTCTACGAGCTCGCGAAAGAGCTCGGAGTCGAAAGCAAGACTGTCCTCAGCACGCTGAAGGACATGGGGGAGTTCGTCAGATCAGCTTCCTCCACCGTCGAGGCGCCGGTAGAGCGCCGTCTGAAGGAGAAGTTCGCCGGTGAGGGTCCGGCCAAACCAGCCCGCCGGGCTCCGCAGCCGCCACCTGCTGCGTCCAACGCTGCCGCCGCCGTTCCGACGGCGCCCGCACCGTCGGTGCCTTCGGCTCCGACCAACGGCCGCAATGGTGACACCACAAGTAACGGCGGGACGAGCAACGCCGGCAACGGCGCCGCCGACAACGGTCCGGTCGACAACGGTACGGTCAGCAACGGTACGGTCGGCAACGGCACGGTGAGCAACGGCACGGTCAGCAACGCGGGGAGCAACAGCCCCGCCGCGCCGCCGGCGCCGTCGTCGTTGCCGAGTAATGGTGCGACGCCGTCCGCCCGCCCGCAGCCGAGTGCCACCGCGCCAGCTCCCGAGCAGGCCCCGAGTCAACCGCAGAACCGGCCGGCTCCGGGCGCACCGCGTCCCGCCGACCGGAGTCAGCCTCGCCCGACCGATCGTCCCCAGGCTCGTCCGGGGCAGTCGCGACCGGAGCAGGCTCGTCCGGGACAGTCCCGTCCGGCATCGCCCGTCGCTCCTGCGTCCCGCGCTCCGGAGTCGCGGGAACGACCGGCCGAGCGCTCGGATCGTGCTGGGCAGACCGAGCAGACCGAACGCCCATCGGCTCCGCGGCCCCGTCCGGGATCCACCGGCGGCCTGCCTGGTCCGACCCCGGCCCCGCCGCGGCGTAGCCCGGGTGGCGGTGCTCCCCGTCCGGGCAACAACCCGTTCGCCTCTTCCCAGGGAATGGGTACGGCCCGCAATCCTCGTCCGGACGCCGCCCGTCCGGGTGGTCCTCGACCGCCCGCCGGCCGCGGGGGTCCCGGTGCTCCGGGCCCGCGTCCCGGCGGCGCTCCGGGGATGCCCCGTCCGAACCCGGCGATGATGCCGAAGCAGAGTTCCGGTCAGCTCGGTGCACCGACCACCCGTGGTCGGGGTGCTCCTGGCGCCGGCCGTGGTCGCGCCGCACCCGCCGGTCGTGGCGGTGGTCCCGGGGGTCCTCCGGCGGGTCGTGGTGGTCGTGGCGGTCGCGGCGGCACCCAGGGTGCCTTCGGTCGTCCCGGTGGTGCACCGCGTCGTGGTCGCAAGTCCAAGCGGCAGCGTCGTCAAGAGTTCGACCAGATGGAGGCGCCGTCGATCGGTGGCGTGCGCGTCCGCCAGGGCGAAGGACAAACCGTCCGGCTCGCCCGTGGTGCTTCACTGACCGACTTCGCCGAGAAGATCAACGTCGACCCGGCGCAACTGGTCCAGGTGTTGTTCAACCTGGGCGAGATGGTCACTGCTACCCAGTCGGTGAGCGAAGAAACCCTCCGGGTTCTCAGCTCGGAGCTCAACTACGACATCCAGGTCGTCTCGCCCGAGGACGAGGATCGTGAGCTGCTGGAGAGCTTCGACATCGAGTTCGGCGAGGACGAGGGCGACGACTCCGATCTCGAGGCGCGGCCGCCGGTGGTCACCGTCATGGGTCACGTCGACCACGGAAAGACCAAGTTGCTCGACGCGATCCGCAAGACGAACGTGGTCGCTGGCGAGGCCGGTGGCATCACCCAGGCGATCGGCGCCTACCAGGTGAGCACCGAGGTCGACGGCGACGAGCGCAAGATCACCTTCATCGACACCCCGGGCCACGAGGCGTTCACCGCCATGCGCGCCCGGGGCGCCAAGTCGACCGACATCGCCGTGCTGGTGGTGGCCGCCGACGACGGGGTGATGCCGCAGACCATCGAGGCGTTGAACCATGCCCAGGCTGCCGACGTGCCGATCGTGGTCGCGGTCAACAAGATCGACCGCGAAGGTGCCGACCCAACCAAGGTCCGCGGACAGCTCACCGAGTACGGCCTGGTCCCCGAGGAGTACGGCGGCGACACGATGTTCGTCGACGTCTCGGCGATCACCGGGATCGGCCTGGACAGCTTGCTCGAAGCGGTCATCCTGACCGCCGACGCGGCGCTGGACCTGCGAGCCAACCCGGAGATGGACGGACAGGGCGTGGCTATCGAGGCCCATCTGGACAAGGGACGCGGCCCGGTGGCCACCGTCCTGGTCCAGCGCGGCACGCTGCACGTCGGTGACTCGATCGTGGCCGGGACCGGCTACGGCCGGGTCCGGGCGCTGCTCGACGACCACGGCGCCAACGTGGACGAGGCACCGCCGTCGTTCCCGGTGCAGGTGCTCGGTCTGACCGCCGTTCCTGGCGCCGGCGATAGCTTCCTGGTGGTCGAGGACGACCGGATGGCCCGGCAGATCGCCGAGCGTCGTGCGTCTCGACTGCGGATGGCGGCGCAGGCGGCCGGCACCCGCCGCAAGACGCTGGACCAGCTGTTCGATCAGCTGGAGCGCGGCGAGGAGCAGGAGCTGCGCCTGATCCTGAAGGGCGACGGCGCCGGTTCGGTAGAGGCGCTGGAAGACGCATTGGCCAAGATCGACGTGGGCGACGAGGTCAGCCTGCGGGTTATCGACCGTGGCGTCGGCGCGATCACCGAGACCAACGTGAGTCTCGCTGCCGCCTCGAACGCGGTGATCGTCGGCTTCAACGTCCGGCCGCAGGGCAAGGCGACGGAGCTGGCCGATCGGGAGAACGTCGACATCCGTTACTACTCGGTGATCTACGCCGCGATCGACGAGATCGAGGCCGCACTGAAGGGGATGCTCAAGCCGATCTACGAGGAGGTCCAACTGGGCACCGCGGAGATCCGCGAGATCTTCCGCTCCTCCAAGGTGGGCACGATCGCCGGCTGTCTGGTCACCAGCGGCCTGATACGGCGCAACGCCAGCGCGCGCCTGCTGCGCGACGGTGTGGTGATCACGGAGAGCACGATCGCCTCGCTGCGCCGAGAGAAAGACGATGCGACGGAGGTCCGCGAGGGCTACGAGTGTGGTCTGACGGTGGGTAACTACTCCGACATCAAGATCGGGGACGTTGTGGAGACGTACGAGATGCGCGAAAAGCCGCGGTCGTAGGTCTGCGGTAACTGATGGTCCTCGGGGACGCTCGGTAACGAGATTCGCGCCCCCGGGGACAACCAGTCTCCCTCGCAAGCTCGGTCGACGCCAAAGAGTCCACGTCCCCGGGGCGGGAACCTCGCCACCGAGCTGGGCGGGCACCCTCGCCCATGCTTGGGGTGGCTAAGGGCGCACTTCGTGCGCCAGGTGTGTGCCCCCGAGTTTGGTCGGCACTCTCGCCCGAGCTCGGGGTGGCCAGGGGCGCATTTCGTGCGCCATGTCGGTGCCCCTCGGGAGGTCGGTGGTGTAGCTGTTGATCTTGGTCGGTTGTTGTTGATCAAGATTGCTTACTCATCATCAGCGCCCGCGTTGATCATTTCTGACCGGGTTGATCGGTGGGGCGGTTGGCGATCAGGGCGAGGGCGTAGGGGTGGAACCAGAGGCCAGAGGCGGGGTCGCCAGGGTGGCAGGGGCCATCGGATTCGCCCGGGCGCTTGATCCAGAGGTAGGCGTCCAGGTGGCCGCGGGTCGGGCTGGTGATGATTTCGGGAGCCCGACCGAGTGCGCGGCCCGGCGGATTGCACCAGTTGTCGGCGGCGTCGGAGGCTGGGCCCACGCCGTTGCGCGAGGTGTCGATCACGTAATGCACGCCGAGGGCGGTGGCCAGCTGCTCCCCGTATGCCCGTTCTTCCAGCGTGTCGAAAAAGTTCGACACGTTCAAACTGAGGCCATGGATCCGGTCGATGCCCACCTCGCGCAGCAGGGAGACCAGGACCGGGACGGAGAGCCAGCGGGAGTGACCCGCGTCCAGGTAGGCCGTGGTCGAACCGTCCGCGGCGAAATCGCCTACCGTCTCCCGGAGCAACGTGAGTCGCTCCCCACGCTCGGCGACCGGAAGACTGTCCACCGTCGCCAACGCGTCCGGTTCGATGATCACCACCGCGTGCCGTCCATCGATCCCGGCCCGGACGTCGGCGACGAATGCCCGATACCCCGCGGCGTCCGCCACCCCGCCGGCGGAGTGGCCGTCGACGTCGCGGTGCGGAATCGCGTACAGCACCAGCACCGGGGTGGCGTCCGCGGCTGTCGCGTCCGTGACATAGGTGTTCACCAGGTCGCGGGTTCCGGCACCGCCGATGAACCACTTGGCCTGCGGCGTCCGGGCGATCTGGGACAGCGCGGCCGCGTCCCGCGGATGATCATGAACGGCGTTCACGACTGTCCCGCCCGGCTCCACGTACAGAGGCCGGCCCGCCAACGGATTCTCTCCCACCGAGCCGGTCGCTACCGTCGCGCAGCTAAGCAGCACAGTGACGGCGACCAGCGCGGTCAGTCGCCGTCTGGACACCCTGGGGAGAATACCGCTGGTTCGGAGGCGGGGCAGGGATCTCCGTGGGCGGTGGAGGTTGCCGATCACCGAGATTGCTGATTAGATTCGCTCGTCGTCTCCGGTGGGGCAGGGGTGCCCCGGCGCGGGGGAGATGACTCGGGGAAGTCTGTAGCCGCAATGCTGCCCTAACCCTGGAGCGCCATGTCCCCCCGATGCCCCCTGATCCGATGCTCCCTGATCCGACGTACAGCTGGCGGTCCGGCCATCGCGATGGTGGTGATCGTCGCGACGATGATCACGACGGCCCTGCTGGGCCTGGGAACCACGACCGCCACGGCCGCGCCCGCCACGAGCAAGACCGCCACGAGCAAGGTCGCTGTAGTCGGTGCCGACGCTCCGGTCTTCGTCGACTCCTACACCTGGGCGAACTGGGCGCTGAACGCCTACCGTTCCTCGGCCCCCAGCCATTTCGGTGATCGCCGACACGCCTCAGGCCCGCTGGTTCGGCGAATGGACGCCGGCCGCCACGGTGGCTGCTCAGGTCAGCAGCTACGTCAGCGGCGCGGCCGCGGCCCGGAGGATGCCGTTGCTGACCCTGTACGCGATCCCGCACCGCGACTGCGGCGGCTACTCGGCCGGAGGGTTGTCGAGCCCGCAGGCTTACGCAGCCTGGATCGCCCAGGTGAGGCGCGGCATCGCGCACCGACCGGCCATGATCGTGCTCGAACCGGACGCCCTGACCAGCGCGGACTGCTTGTCCAAGGCCGACCGTTCCGCCCGCTACGCGATGCTCAAGCAGGCGGTCACACCCTCAGCGCCGACCATGGCAGCCGCGTCTACATCGACGGCGGCCACTCGCGCTGGCTCAGCGCCCAGGCCCTCGCGTCGCGGCTGAGGTCGGTCGGGGTGAGCCGGGCTCGCGGCTTCAGCCTGAACGTCGGGCAACTTTTACACCACCAAGGAAGAGATCAGCTACGGCGAGCGGGTGGCCCGAAGCTGGTCGGCGGCAAGCACTACGTGGTCGACACCTCGCGCAACGGCCTCGGCCCGGCCCCGGCGATCGGTCAGAACTGGTGCAACCCCGCCGGCCGTGCGCTCGGCAGCAAGCCGACCCTAAAGACCGGCCGGCCCGTACGCCGACGCTTATCTGTGGATCAAGCATCCGGGTGAATCCGACGGTAGCTGCGGTCGCAACGATCCCACGTCCGGCACCTGGTTCAACTCCTATGCCGTCGGGCCTGGTGCGCGCCGCAGCGTCTACCACCGTTGATCATGGGCTGACCGAGAGCCTTTCCCCGAGCGGCTCAGTGGCCGATCTCGCCCCGGCCGATGCCGAGCGCGTCGTCGTAGGCGGCCAACATCTTGGGTAGCACCGCGCCGCGCTGTAGTCGGCCGAGGTGATCCGGCCGGCCGCGCCCAGCCGGTGCCGGAGCGGCTCGTCCCCGAGCAGCCGGTCCAAGGCCGCGGCCAGGGCCGGCGCGTCCCCGGCCGGCACCAGAAGTCCGTTCTGCTCAGGCCGGACGATGTCGACCAGGCCGCCGACCGCCGAGGCGACCACCGGGGTCCCGACCGCCATCGCCTCCATCGCCACCAGTCCTTGCGGCTCGGGCCAACGGGACGGGACGACGGCCACCGAGGCCGCGGCGAAGGCGGCCATGATCTCCTCGTGCGGCGCCCGGGTCCGGGTCAGCACCGGCCGGTCCGTGCTGCCGTCGGCAGCACGGTGTCGGCCCGCGGCGGACCGATCAACACCAACGGGCGTTTCGGCTGCATCAGCCGGTGGGCCTGGCCGAGCAGCTCCGAGGCCCTTGTGCTCGCCGAGCGCGCCCACGAACAGCACGAAGTCGCCGTCGGGTAGCCAGTCCGGTCGCGGGGTCTGGGACGCGACCTCGGCCAGGCCGTCCTCGACGAAGGACGGGACGATCCGATAGCGGTCCGGCGAGACGCCGACCAGCGAGGCCTCGGCCACCGCGGTACTGATCGGCAGGAAGAGGGAGACCCGGTCCCAGCGCCGGGTGCGCTCGGCCAGCCCGAGGGTCAGGGCGGTGCCCTTGATCCGGCCGTAGTAGTCACCGGCGCAGCCCAGGCAGCGGCGCAGCGTCGGCCCGGGGCAGCGGCGATCGAGCCGGTCGCCCTCGGACCATCGTCTTCTTGGCGCAGTTCAGCCCGTAGTCGTGCAGGGTGGCGACCAGCGCGCAGCCGCGCGGCAGCCGCAGCGAGAGGCAGGTGTTCAGCATCCAGCCGTGAGCGTGCACGATGTCGGGGCGGAACGCGGTGATCACCGCCGACAGCTCGGTCAGCAGGGCCGGATCCAGCGTGGTCGGATGGAAGTGGTGGCCGGCGTCGGAGGAGAACCGCTGCAGCGCGGCGGCTGAATCCGTTCAGCCGACGGACGGTGACCGGGCCGCCGTCGTCGGTTCCTTCGACCTCGACGTCGGGGCGCCCGGATGGCTCAGGGTCGCGACCTCGCTGGCGTGGCCGCGCCGGGCCAGCTCGCGGGCCAGGGCCTGGACGGTCCGCTCCAGGCCGCCGGTCGCCGGCGGATAGCCGTCGCTGACCTGCAGCACCCTCACCGGGCGACGTCCGCGCGAGCCGCTCGCCAGCGGCGACACGGCGCGGCGCGGCCGGGCCGGCGGAGCGGAGAAGATCCGGCGGCGACCAGCACGTAGACCACGCCGAGCAACTGGCTGCCGAGCCAGCAGTAGCCGACGGCGTCGATCCCGAGATCGGGCAGCAGCAGCCAGGAGCCGACCAGGCAGATCACCAGCATCGAGGCGTTCAGCGCGATCGCCTCGCCGCAGCCGTCCGGTGGCCCGCAGCACGGCCACGGCGATGTTGGTGATGGCGTCCGGGACGGCGGCCACCGTGAGCACGATCAGCAGCAGTCGGCCGTGCTCGGCGTAGCCGGGACCGAACAGGTCGAGCAGCCAGCCGCCGGCCACCAGGTAGACGACGATCGGCACGCCGAGCAGCACGCCGATCAGCAGCGCACAGCGACGGACCAGGGCCGGCAGCGCCGCCGGGGTGGCGGCCCCTTCGGCGAACAGGGCGGTGGAGACGGCGGGGCTGATGATGGAGAAGACCGATCCGAGCATCCAGGTGATGTAGAAGTAGCCGTTGTCGGCGGCCGACAGCCGGGCCACCACCAGCACCGGCAGCAGATATCCGGCCAGCATCGCGGCCACCGTGATCAGGTGCTGACCGAGGAACGAGGACGCCATCTCGCGTAGGTGGACGGCGTCCGGTCGAACGCCGGCGCAGCGTCCGGCCGCCGTCGACTTGCGGCCGAAGCCCAGGACGGCCGACCAGCAGCGAGAGCAGTCCGGCGACGAACCAGGCGAGCAGGACGAGGACGGCCGGGCCGCCGACGCCGGCGGATCAACGCGGACCGGGACGAAGAGCAGCGGCAACCGCAGGCCCGACATGACCAGGCTGCGCAGGATCAGCGTCAGCGATCTGCGCTCGGAGATCGCCACGTAGTCCAACACGGTGCCCGCCGCGAAGACCACCGCGCCGAGACAGAAGATGACCGCGGCCCCGGGTCGGGCCAGTAGCGGCAGGACGTCAGCGCCCCGACGGCCCAGCACGAAGGACCACCAGCGGGCCGCCGATCAGTGCGGTCACCACGGCGAGCAGCAGGCCGGCGGTGACCCGCTGGCGCCACTCCAGCGCGGACTTGACTGCGCGGCAGCCACTCCACCAGGGCCGCCGCCGAGCCGACGCTGGCCACCAGCACGGTGGCCTGCAAGGCACTGGTCGCCGCCGCCGCCGCGCCGCTGACCGCCACCCCGAATCGGCGGGCCACGATCAGCCAGAACACGTAGCCGAGCAGTGAGGTGACCACGGTGGTGGCCATGATGGCCAGCGTGCCGCGAGCCAACGGATCTCGCTCAGGCGCTCCGCGCCCGCCCGCAGCCGCAGCCGCAGCCGCAGTGACGCCGTGTGTCCGACCTCGGCGGCGGCGGTCGGGCAGCATCCCCGCACCTGCAGGTCGGTGGTCAGCAACAGCGGGTCGCCGCTGACCGGGTCGGTCGTGCTGAGCCGGATCCGATAGAGGCCGGCGGGTCCGGGCGCGGCGAAGGTGACGTGCCCCGACGTTCGTTGGTCGAGCCGTTCGTCGAACGGATCGTCGTCTCGAGCACCCCGAACCAGCGACTCCGCAGCGAGCCGGCCGCGGCACCGCCGACGGCGACCTGCGAGGCTCGGCGTGCCGCGGCCGGCAGAGGTGCCGTGATAGCTGGTCAGGCCGAGGCCGATCGTCACGGTTGCGCCAGGTTCGACTGCGGTCGGCGACTCGTCGAACCGTTCGGCCTGGGTGAAGGCGAGCATCGCGTACCGCTGCTCTCGGCCGGACGCAGGGCCCGGGCACCGGCCAGCGCACCGACCAGCAGCGCTGCGGTCAGCAGCACCCCGACCCCGACCTGCAGGGCCGCGCGCGGCGAGCGGCGGCTCGGTCCCGGGGGCCTCGACCGCTCCGGCGGCCGAGGGTGGTCAGGAACGCCGCGACCACCAGCACCAGCGGTCAGTGCGGTCAGCCCGAGCGTGATCAGATCGCCGGTCAGCGGATGACCGGTGGCGTTGACCGAGCAGTACCACGCCGAGCAGCCGCGAACAGACCCAGAGACCACCGACAGGCTGCGATGTTCAGCAGCCGGTCGCCGATCCGCGCTGCTGGACGCTGGCCCCCGTCCGGATCCCGACCAAGCCGGCGGGCGGCGTCACCGGCGACAAGCACCAGCACCGGCCCGGCATAGATCGCCCGGATCAGCATCGGGGCGTCGAACAGCACCAGCCCGGCGGCGACGCAGCACCGCGAGCAGCCGGACCGCCAGCGCCGAACCAGAGCCCACCGCGGGGGCCGTATCGCCGTGGCCGTCACGAGTTGGACTTGAGCTGGGTGCCGAGTTGAGGCAGATCGAGCCGGTAGACCCGCAGGTGCTGGGTGGACATCACCAGATGCGCCCACGGGCGGTGGTCAACCGGTCCAGGTTCGCCTGCGGGGTGGCCTCGCCGACGCAGCGGGTCGTTGGCGCCGTAGTTGGCGCCGTTGAAGGCCGGTTGCTTCGGCGATCCGGTCGTCGACGACCAGGTACTGATAGCGCGAGGTCGTAGAGCATCCGGGCCAGCGACGCCGGACGGGTCGCTGGTCGGTCTGGGTCAGGTCCCAGGCCGGGAAGCCCTGCGGACGGGGCCGCGACGTCCATCCCGCCGTAGGCCGCGAGCTGCAGCGCGGTGTAGGCGTCGGTGACCACCCGGACGTGACCGGACTGGGCCGACAGCCGCTCCGCGACCGTCCGGGCCTCCTGGCTGACCGAGTTGGTGTCGGTGCCCCAGCGGAACGGGCCCGGGAACCGGTAGGGGTCGTTCAGCCCGCCACCGACGTTGCCGATCAGCACCACCACCAGCAGCGAGCAGCGCAACCGAGCCGCCACTGCAGGGCGTCGGCCAGCCGGCGGATGAAGCGCCAGCGGCCGAGCGGGCCGGCTCGTGGTCCGGGCCGCGTGATGGGCGTGCCCGGGCTCGGGTCAGCTCGACGCTGTCGGAGCTGAACCGCTCGTGTCCGACGAAGGCCAGCGCGACGATCAGCGAGACGCCGAGGTAGGTGAACCCCCAGGAGCGCCGGGCCCCCTCGGCCCCGGAGGGCGCCAGGATGAACGGGACGGACGGGAAGTAGATCAGTCCGAAGACCATCAGCGACAGCGCGGCGGCAGGCCATCGACGTGCGGGTCTGCCAGACGCGGACCACACCGACCAGACAGATCAGCCCGACGACGATCGGGGCCAGACCCGGTGAGCGATCCGCTCCCAGAACGGCTGCACGCTGGCGCGACCAGCACGATCCGGCCGACTGCCCCGGTCGCGGCCGATGGTCAGCAACTGCTCCAGCGAGCCGCCGACGTAGGGCGACAGGTAGGTGATGGTGGCCTGGGCGACGCCGAACAACCAGGCCGCCGGCGACGACCACGGTGGCCGACGAAGACGATCGGCCAGACCCAGCGCTCGGACGGATACGGGCTCGGCATTCGGATTCGCCGCGACTGCGGCGCGCCGGCCGAGCGCCGGCGGTGCGCGCGCGCTTGGCCCGGACCCGGGCGACCTGGGTGCCGCCGGTGACGATGAACAGCACGGTCAGCAAGAACACGCGTGGTCAGGTGGTGGGTCACCACACAGCCGGCCGCGCACAGGATCGCGGCGACGGTGAAGCCGATCCGCGCCGCGCCGCGGTAGCCGCCCTGGTGGCCAGGCTGCGTCAGCGCCAGGACCCAGCAGAACAGGCCGATCGCCACGCTCTCGTAGGCGTACTGGGTGTCGAAGTAGAGGGCCGACGGATTCATCGCGTAGACCAGCGCGGCCACCGCGCCGGCCCGGGCGGAGGAGAGGTGGACTTCGGCGAGCAGGAAGACCGCGAACAGGGTGCGACGTGCATGATCGCGACGATCAGGTCGCCGGAGTGCCAGATCGACAGCCCGGTCAGCCGGTTGACGATCAGGGTCAGACCCGGAGGTGCCGGGGAAGAACTGGACGATCGGGATCAGGGTGTTGGGCCGGAGCAGCTGCTGGGTGTTCAGCACGTCGACCGCCTCGCGCCAGTGCGCGTACTCGTCGTGGTAGAGCGGCTGGGTCGGGTTGCGCAGGTACTTCGGGACTGCGGTCAGGATGCCCAGCAGCAGCAGCGCCGACGCCCGCTCGACCCGGCGGCGTGACCGCCGGGACGAGTTTGGTCGCGACCGGCAGCACTGCCAGCAGCATGCCGACCCAGAAGGTCAGGTAGTACAGCTCGGCGGGTCGCCCGGCGGCGGAGAGCCGGTAGGAGAGACCGACGACGAGAACGCCGAGCGGCGGCCGGCACCGCCACCATCGGCCACGGCAGCCGGCGCAGTCGAGGCCACCGGCCGACCGCTGAGGACGACTCTGACGACGAGCGGGACATCGACGATCCTGACGATCGCATCCGGACGACGATGGAGCCAGGTCGACAGCGGGACACCGGATGGATCGTCATGGCCGTGTGGTCACCGGCAGACATCGGGTCGCCTCCTGTGGTCGAGGGTCAGATCGGCAAGGTGCGGAGCGGCCGGGCCGTCGACCGCCGCGGGTCGGCGGCTGCGCTGCGTCATCATGCCCTGTCCCGGACCGCCCGGGGCGGCGTCAGCGCAACCGCGGTCGAGCGGTCAGCCGTCCGACCGCGTCGAGTTCGGCTGCCAGGAGTGCGGATCGCTGAATGCGTCGTCCCGCACGCTCGGGCAGCTTCGCGGATGGCCTCGGTCAGGGCAGCGACATCGTTCGGCGCGATCAGTACGGGCCCCCGGGTAGTCACGGACCGCCTCGACCAGGCCGCCGACCGAGTACAGCAACACGTGCAACCCCATGGCTCATGGCGATCTGCAGCGGTCCGCTGGCCGAGCCACGGCGGTAGGGCAGCACGACCGCGTCCGCGGCGGCGTAGAACGCGGCCGCCTCGGCGTCGCTGACGTAGCGGTTCACGAAGCTGATCCGTTCGCCGTGCGGGCTGGCCGCGATCAGTTCGGCCGGCAGCGTCCAGTTCTCCCAGGTCTCGCCGACCACGGTCAGCCGGAAGCGCCGCGGCCTCGGCAGGCGACAGCGCATCGAACGCGCCGATCAGGTCCTCGAGCCCCTTGTACGGGCGGATCAGCCCGAAGAACAACAACGACGTCACCTCGGGATCGCCGTCCGGTTCGGTGTCGTTCGACCGGTCCGCGTCCAGGTGATCATAAGGTCCGTGCGGAGCGATGATCGAGGGCGAGCCGGTCGAAGGACCGACCGCCGTAGGTGCTGCGCAGCAGGGCGACGTCGTGCTTGCTGTGCGCCAGAGCTCCGGAGGCCGAGCCGGATCAGCAGCGGCATCAGCGTCCGGCAGTACCGCGCGACCAGCGGGACCCCGGCCTCGCCGGTGTCCTGGGTCTCGTGGAACTCGATCACCACCGGCACGCGGGCCAGCCGAGCCGCCAGTGCCAACACCAGGTAGGTGTGCAGGGTGGCGGCGGTCCACCACTGCAGCACCAGCAGGTCCGGACGGCGTTCCGGACGCAGGTCCGGCGACGGCGCGCGCCAGACCGAGCCCGCCGTACCAGTTGATCTCGGCCCGGACCGGCACCGTATCGGGGATAGCTCAGGCTGGTCAGCGACTGACCCGCCCGATGCCCGCCCGGATACGAGCCGGGACGGGACCACCTTGTGCAGCAACAGGACCGAGACGTCGAACTCGGCGGTCAGGGCCTGGGCCATCCGGCAGGTGTAGACCGAGAGCCCGCCGAGCAGGTGGAAGCCCGGCCCGACGAGGGTGATCTGCTCCCCGTGACGATCGGGCCGGCCCTGGTCGGCACCTACCCGGGTGCCGAGGTCGCGGCGCCGGTCATCGGTGCAAGGCGACCGGTTCGGGTCCGGTCTCGTCGCGGTCTGCCGGCTGTTTGTCGAGCCCGGACCGCCTGACCCGGCCAGCACGCTGACCAGGTTCTGCTGACGATTCGGCAATTCGGCCGCGGCGGCCGAGCGACGTGCACGTCCGAGACCGGTCCGAGCACGGGTCGCTGGGTCGAGCCGGACCTTCAGCAGGATGGCCAGGCAGCGGACGCCGTCCAGCCAGGTGATCTTCTTGCCGTCGGCGAGCGAGCGGCCGTGGTAGCTGATCGGCATCTCGAACGGACGGACGCCCGCGCGCAGCAAGCGCGCGGTGAGCTGGGTGTCCAGCCCGAAACCGTCCTCGATCAGAGCGAGTTCGACGGAAGTCCGAGACGGGCAGCAACTTCAGGCAGGTGTGCATGTCGGTCAGGCATGAGTCGTACAAGACGTTGGCCGCGAAGGTGGTCAGCCCGGCCGCCGACCGCGAACCGGAACGAGTGGAAGCGGGTGTGCAGTCCGAAGATCCGGCTGCCGAACACGTGATCGGCTCGGCCCTCGATGACCGGCACCAACATGTCGGCGATATCCCGCGGGGCGTACTCGAGGTCGGCGTCCACGATGATCATGTGGCTGCCCTGGGCCTGCTCGACGCCGGCCCGGACGGCTGCGCCCTTGCCCTGGTTCGCGCTGTGGAACAGCAACCGCACGCCGCGGTGCTCGTAGGGAGCCAGCAGTCGGCGGGTCTCGTCGGTGCTGCCGTCGTCGACCACGATCAACTCGGTCGGGCACGGATACTCGACGGCGAGAACCTCATCGACCGCCTGGCAGATCGTTCGCGCTTCGTTGAACACCGGCATGATGATGGTGAGGAACGTCATGGTCTCTACCCCCAGTAGGACCCAGCGCACAGCCCCCCGGGCTACTGCAACCGCGACGCGCCGCCGTCGTTGGCCGCGCGCAGCAAACTACAACGTGCTGCGTCTGAGTCAACGTAACAGGATTGTGATGACCGGAGAAACCCCCGTGACCCGGGTTCAGGTGATCCGTCACAGCATCAACACGAATTCAGCGTGCACCGATGGACGGGGACTTGCGTCGAGGATTGCCTCGCCCACAAGCCGAAACGACGTCGGTCACGCAGGCGCGAGAGCTGTTCGTGCCGTCGAACCGGGCTGGCCGAGGGCTCTGGTGTCGTAGTCTCGTGCTGCCGTGCGCCCTGCCCGCATCGTGTCCCACCGAGCGGCCGGAGCCGGGTCGCCATTCTGGCCCGGAGCACCACGAGGAGATGAACGATGACCCCGTCTGACCGGTCGGTCGACCGCGCCCGGCGCCCGCGGCGGCGACTCGGGGCCCGGGTCCGGGTCGGACTGGTCGCAGTGGTCTCGGTGCTGGTCGTGGCGATGCTCGGCGGGTGTACCGATGGCGGGGCCGGCGGAACGAGCCCGACGCCGTCGGTCGGCGCCGACGATCAGCTCTACATCTCGATCGGAGACTCCTACGCCGCCGGCTATCAGCCGCAGAGCCCGACCCTCGGGTCCACCTCCCAGAACGGTTTCGCCTATCAGGTGGTGGCGAAGGCGGCGATGAAGGGAACCGTGCTGCGCCTGGTCAACTACGGCTGCAGCGGTGAGACGTCCACCCAGATCGTTTCGCAGAACGGCTGCCGCAGCACCGCACTGGGTCCCGGCGCACCGACGTATCCGAACACCCCCCAGGCGACCGCCGCGGTGGCGCTGATGAAGGCGCGGCCGTCCTCGGTCACGCTGGTAACCATCGTGATGGGCGGCAACGACGTCCAGCCGTGCCTGAAGGCGAGCAATCCGCAGTCCTGCGTGGAGCAGGCCATCCCGGTCGGTGGAGCGCAACGTCTCCGGGCTGACGGCTGCCGTCCGCTCGGCGGTGGGCCCGTCGGCCAAGATCGTCGGCCTGACCTATCCGGACCCCTACCTCGGCGAGTACCTGCAGCGCACACCGGCGGCGATCCGGACGGCGTCGATGTCGCGGCTGCTGTTCAAGACCTACCTGAACCCGGCGCTGAAGACCGCGTACACCCGCAACGGCGCCGAGTTCGTCGACATCACCGCCATCAGTGGCGCCTACGACTCACTGGACCAGACGACGACGCTGTCCCCCTACGGCACACTTCCGACCGCGGTCGCGAAGGCCTGCCAGCTGACCTTCTACTGCCAGTACCAGGACGTCCATCCGACCACCGCCGGCTATGCGCTGATCGCGGACCGGGTGTTGGCCGCGGCGAAATTGTGAATACGGATTCGGCTGCGGAGCCGACTGCGGCAAGGAACGGGCGGCCCCGGATCCTGCTGGTCAGCCCCGGCTTCCCGCCGGCCCGCGGCGGGGTGGAGGAGCACGTTGCCCGGCTGGCCGACGAACTGGTCGGGACCGGCCATCAGGTCGAGGTGCTGACCGCCCGCCGAGGCCTCCGGGCGCCGGTCGTCGAGCGCCGCGGCGACACGCCGGTGCGGGTGTTTCCGGCCTGGTCGTTGCGGTCGATGTCGATCTCCCCCGGCTGGTGCTGGCTGCGGTTTCGGCTGGTCGCAGGGCCGACGTCCTGCACGTCCACAGCTACCACGCCTCCAACGCCGTTGCCGTGCTGAACCCGTGGTTCCGCGGCCGGGTGCTCTTCACCCCGCACTTCCACGGCGGCGGGCACACCGAGACCGCTCGGGTGCTGCACCGGCTCTATCAGCGCCTTGGCACCCGGCTGTTCGGCGCCGCCTCAGCGATCGTCTGCGTCTCTCGGGCCGAACGTGACCAGCTGCTCGTCGGACTGCCGGCCGCTGACCGGCCGGCGGTGGCGAGGAAGATCCGTGTCGTCCCGAACGGGGTAGCCGTCCCCACCCTGCAGCTGGCCGAACCGTTCGACGGGGAGCCGCCGACCGTCCTCAGCGTCGGCCGGGTGGAGGGCTACAAGGGAGTCGACCGGGTGGTCGCGGCCTTCGCCGACGTTCCCGGCGAGGCTCGACTGGTGGTGATCGGGGACGGTTCGCACCTGCCCGCACTGCGATCCCAGATCTCGCGCGCCGGACTGGCCGGGCGGGTGCAACTTCTGGGCCCGGTTCTCGAGACCACCTTGCACCGCTGGCTGCGAACGGCGCGGGTGCTGGTCTCGGTCTCGGAGCACGAGGCCTTCGGGATGGCTCCGCTGGAGGCGGCGGTCGCCGGTTGCCGGGTGGTATTGAGCGACATCCCGGCTCACCGGGAGATCGCGGCCGACTATCTGGACGGGATCGGCGAGCTCATCGACGGCCGCGATCCGGCCGCGATCTCTGCGGCGCTGAACCGGGCCCTCGGTCAGGAGCCGCGCTGGCCGGACGCCGACGGGCCGAGCGTTCCGAGTTGGGCCGAGGTAGCCGCCGAGACGGCCGGGATCTACCGGGCTCTGGCCGACCCGCCGCCGGCCCGGCTCGGACTGCTCGGACTGCTCGGACGTGTCCGGCGCGGTCCGGCCGGCCGCGACCACTCGATGAGCCCGGTCGATCTGCCCTGGACGGGACTCTGGTCCGGGATGGCGGCGAGCCGGCTCGAGGTGGCACCGCTGGCCGCGGTCCGGCAGGCGATGCTCGATTTCGTCGAAGCCCATCCGGACCATCCGCTGGCCGGTCGGATGGATCGCGACGCCGGATGCTGGCGACCGGTTCCGCCGGCCGAACGCCGGGCCCACGTCGAGAAGATCATCCGGGCGAAGGATCCGGCGGACCGGTTGGATCAGGCCGGCATCGCCGAAGCGCTCGAGCGGTACCGGCCGCCGTTGGATTCCCCCGAACCGATGCATGTGGTGATCGGACCGGACTCGATCCAGACCTACCTCTCTCACGCGGCGGGAGACGCGGCGACCTTCACCGAGGTCGTTCTGCGACTGGTCCGAGCTGACGCCACCGGCCTGGCCGAGCTCAACCGGCGGTTGCGGCTGCGCGACCTCGGTTCCGTCCTGCTGCACCAGGATCGGGCCACGTATCGCGGTTGGCTGGTCCGGGCCGCCGGCATCCTTCGGCCGAGCCGGAAGGGCGATCCGGAGCCGCCCGGGCCGCCTACGCCGGCCGCGCCCGAGCTCGACCGGCCGGCCGCCGTCGCGGCGAAATCTGCCGCCGCCCGAGCCGCCGGACCAACCGCTCCGGGTCGGTCGCGGCCGACCCGGCCCGCCTATGCCGGCTGCGTACTCAGCAACGCCGACCTGCGGGCCATCACGACGTGGCGGAACTCCACCAACCCGGGCGCCTCGATCACCGCGGTGTTGGCCTCCCGGGCCTACGCCGGCTTCGTGGCCGCCGGCGTCCCGCTGGAACGGTTCGGTTTCTACAGCCTGTTCGACGTCCGCCACACGCTGCCCGTCGACGCCCAGCTCTGGGGCAACCTCGGCAAGAGCCTGTATCTGCCGGCCGATCTGGCCGACCCGCTCGCCGTCGATGTGGCGATCAGGGCGGTGCTCGCCGGCCGGCGGGTGATCCCTGCTGTGGCGGCGGGCGCCTTGATGACTCTCGTATCCAGGCATTCCTCCCGGTTGGCGTGCCGGCTGCCCCGCCGAAGCGCCCGGCCCCCGGCGGTCTATCCGGCGGTCGATCCAGCGGTATATCCGGCTCCGGCCCAGGAGGCGCCGGTGGTGATGACCTTCAGCTCGATGCCGTCGCTGCCCGGCCTGGCCGCCATGCCGTGGGTGCCGGACGCCCCACGACGCTACTTCGCCCTCGGATACCCCACCGGACCCGACGGCCTCAGCATCTTCGCGGCCCGGTTCCGCGACCGGATGGAGATCACCGCCAGCTTCGACCGTTCGCGGATCGACCCCGAGCAGGCGCAACGAGCGATCGAGGCCATCGCGGTCTGAGTCAAACCGTCTGGTGGGCGGCCACGGCGTCCCGGCACTAGGATCTGCCTCTGCGCCCGGGCCGGCCGGTCCGGGGTCGCGAGTCGTCGGAGAGGAGCGGCACGATGCCGTCGCCACGGGTGCTGAAGCTGGCCGATCAGATCAAGATGATCACGGCCGAGATGCTGGAGCGTCGGGTCAAGGACCCACGGCTCGGGTTCGTCACCGTCACCGACGTCCGGCTGACCGGGGACACCCGTGAGGCGACGATCTTCTACACCGTCCTGGGTGATGACGCCGACCAGGCCTCGAGTGCCGCGGCCCTGAAGTCGGCCACCGGCATCATCCGCTCGCAGGTGGGCAAACAGCTGGGTCTCCGGTTCACCCCGATGCTGAACTTCATCGCGGACTCGGTGCCGGAGACGGCCCGTCAGATCGAAGAGTCGATCGCCCGCGCCAAGGAGGGCGACGCCGAGATCGCCCAGCGGTCGGCCGGTGCCCAGTACGCGGGCGAAGCCGACCCCTACAAGCACGACGCCGAGGACGACGCCCATGACGAGGACGACGCCCATGACAAGGACGACGCCCATGACAAGGACGACGCCCATGACGAGGACGACGCCCATGACGAGGACGACGCCCATGACGAGGACGACGCCCATGACGAGGACGACGATCGGCACGGCGAGGAGACCGACGACGAGTCCGAGCTCGAAGACTGAGGCCGTGGTGGGCGAGACGAGCCGTTCGGCGCCCGAGGGCGTACTGATCGTCGATAAGGCCGGCGGTTGGACCTCCCACCAGGTGGTCGCCCGGGCGCGACGACTGCTGGGCACCCGCAAGGTCGGCCACGCCGGCACCCTTGACCCGATGGCCACCGGCGTGCTGGTGCTCGGCGTCGGGCGGGCCACCCGGCTGCTCGGCTACCTGATGCGCACGACCAAGAGCTACCAGGCGACCATCCGGTTCGGGATCGACACCCGGACCGATGACGCCGAGGGCGAGCCGACGCTACGTCGCGGTGCCGCCGGCCTGACCCACGAGCAGGTGGCGGCCGCGCTGCCGGCCTACCGCGGCGACATCCTGCAGGTGCCGACCCAGGTGTCGGCGATCAAGATCGACGGCGTCCGCGCCTACACCCGGGCCCGGGTCGGCGAGGACGTCGAACTGGTCGCCCGGCCGGTGCGGATCGAGGCGCTCGTGCTCGGGGACGGCCGCGAGGGTGAGACGGACGGTGTCCCGGTCCTCGACGTCGAGCTCTGTGTGACCTGCTCGTCCGGAACCTACGTCCGCGCCCTGGCCCGCGACCTGGGCAGCGACCTCGGCACCGGCGGCCACCTGATCGGTTTGCGCCGGACCCGGGTCGGCGATTTCGGCCTGGCCGAGGCGGTCCGGCTGGACGACGACCAGCTCGAACCGGATCGGGACGAACTCCTCGGCCGGCTGATCAGCCCGGCGCAGGCCGCCCGCAGATCGCTGCCGTTCCGGGTGGTCGACGAGTTGCAGGCCCAGGCGGTCCGCTACGGCCGCCCGTTGCCCGGGCTCGAACTCAGTGACGAGGTCACCGCGCTGCTCGATCCGGATGGCGCCCTGCTCGCCCTCTACCGCCCGGCCGACCCGGGAGCCAAGCCGATCAGCGTCTTCGTCAGCTGAACAGCGACGAATGGAGCCGGTCGAGGTCGGCTTCGCCGAGGTCGTGGGCCCGCAGACCCGAACTGACGGTTCTCGGCGGTCGTCCGAGCCGCGTTCCGGGCCCGTGATTAACTGTGCCGCCGGGCAGCGATCCACGCCCGGACAGCGATCGGGGCGCCGGCAAGGGGGAGAGTGATGACCGCGAAGAACGTCGTGGTGATCGGCAACTTCGACGGCGTCCACCGTGGCCACCAGGCCCTGATCGAGACCGCCCGCGACGGCGACCCTGCCGCGAACGTGATCGCGGTCACCTTCTGGCCGCACCCGATGTCGCTGATCCGACCGGACCACGCACCGCTGCTGCTCAGCAGCCTGGCCGAACGCCGCCGGCTGCTGGCCCGGGCCGGTGTCGACCGGGTCGAGGTGCTCGACTTCACCGCCGAGGTGGCGCAGTGGAGCGCCGAGGAGTTCGTGTCCCGGGTGCTCGAACCGCTCGATCCGGCCCGCATCGTCGTCGGGGAGAACTTCCGGTTCGGGTTCCGAGCCGCCGGCGACGTCGCGCTGCTGGCCGAGCTCGGTGAGGGCAGGTTCGAGGTCGTGGGGCTGCCGCTGGTCGACGCCGAAGCCCAACCGGACTCCTCGACCCGGGTGCGACAAGCGGTCGCCGACGGAGACCTGGACACCGCAGTGGCCCTGCTGGGACATGAGTTCCGGTTCACCGGCGTGGTGGTCCGCGGCGAGCAACGCGGCCGCGAACTCGGCTTCCCGACCGCCAACATCATCGTCGAAGCCGACCGTGCCGTGCCGCCGGACGGGGTGTACGCCGGTTGGGTGACCCGCCTCGACCGGACGGATGCGGACCAGACCGGCGCGGACCTCGATGCGGATCGCGATGCGGTCCGCGAGGTGGAACGCTGGCCGGCGGCGATCTCGGTCGGCACCAACCCGACATTCGACGGCCGCTTCCTGGTAGTCGAGTCCTACGTGCTGGACCGGACCGACCTCGAGCTCTACGGGGTAGAAATCGCGGTCGACTTCGTCACCCGGCTGCGCGGCCAGGTCCGCTATACCGGCATCGAGGCGCTGATCGAGCAGATGCACGTGGACGTGGATCAGGCCCGGCAAATTCTCAGCTGACCCCGATCACCGTCGGTCGAGCGCGCTGATCCGGACCTCGGCGTCCAACTTCGCCACCAGGTCGGCGGCGAACCGGCCGGAGCCGGGCACCAGAGCGTTCGCTCCACCGGCGGCCGTGGCCAGCCGCAGGGCGGCGGCCAGATCAGTACCGGCGTCCAGCGCGGTGAGCAGGCCGGCCAGGAACGAGTCGCCGCTGCCCACCGGATACCGTCCGACCCGATGCTCGGGCACCGGATGGGCCTGGACGCGCTGACCGCCCTGCAGTCCGATCGCCCCGTGCTGGCCGTCGGTCAGGATCACCAGGGAATCCGGTCCGGCCCCGGCCTGGACCAGGCGGTCCCGAATCGTGGCCGCCATGTCGGTCAACGGATCGTCCTCGGGGCAGCCGAGCAGCTCGGCCGCCTCCGAGCGGTTGATCTTCACCAGCGTCGGCCCGGCGTCGATGGCCGGGGCCAGCGCCGGACCGTGGGTGTCGACGGCCACCCGGCAACCGCGGCTCCGACCGATCTCGACCAGCCGGGCCACCGCATGCTCGTCCAGCCCCGGCGGCGGTCCGCCCGGGATGGCGAGCCAGCCCGGACGGTCGCTGAGCACAAGGTCGAGTTGCTCACCGAACGCCGTCCAGACCTGGTCTTCCAACGGCTCGGCGTAGGCGTAGATCTCGGTCAGACCGGGAGCGTCGTCGGCCGCGATCGACACGCACACCCGCGTTTCGGCACCGGTCGGCACAACGGTGACCGCGATGCCGGCGGCCTCCAGCTCGGCGGCCAGCGCACTCCCGGTCGGGCCGCCGAGGACGGCCAGCACCGCCGGGGCCGGACCGAGCGTGGCCGCGGCCCGGGCCAGGTTCAGCCCCTTGCCGCCGGCACAGCGAAACGTGCCGGTCGGACGGTGGATCGCTCCGGTGCGCAGGGTGGGAACCAGGTAGGTGATGTCCAGCGATGGGGCCAGCGCGGCGACGGTGATCACGCGCCGAGCCTGCCAGAGGCCCCGGCCTACGGGCACGTCGCACGGGTTCGTCCATCTCGCACGCGTTGCAGCCTGTGCGGAGTGGAGCGCGTCGTGCAAGGTGGGACGGCGGGCCTGCAGCCTCAGCCTGCGGGCACGTCGCACGGGTTCGTCCATCTCGCACGCGTTGCAGCCTGTGCGGAGTGGAGGGCGTCGTGCAAGGTCGGGACCGCGCCGCGCAGACTCACTCGAGCAGCCGGGATTTCTGCACCTTGCCCATCGCGTTCCGCGGCAGCTCGGTGACGAACCGGATCTCCCGCGGACGCTTGTGGGCCGAGAGTTCGCCCGCCACCCAGTCGATCAACATCGCCGCAGAGACCTGATCGCCTATCACATTGCCGACCACACCGCTCACTACACCGCTGACTACACCGCTGACTACATAGGCAACGATCCGCTGGCCGAGGTCGGCGTCCGGCTCGCCGAGCACAGCGACCTCGGCGACGCCGGGATGAGCCAGCAGCACCGACTCGATCTCACCGGCGCCGATCCGGTAGCCGCCGGACTTGATCAGATCGTCCTTGGCGCGCCCGATGATTCGGTGCCGGCCGTGGTCGTCGATCAGCGCCGCATCGCCGGTGGGGAACCAGCCGTCGGCGGTGAGCGGGCCCGTTCCCTCATGCAGATAGCCGTCGAACAGGGTGTCGCCCCGCACCTGCAGATGACCGAGCTCACCGGCCGGTGCGGCGGCGCCAGCGTCGTCGACGACCCGGGTCTGAACCCCAGAGATCGGGGTGCCGACCCAGCCGGGCTCCCGGTCGGCGTCCGCCCGGGTCGCCACAGTGATCAGCGTCTCCGTCATCCCGTACCGCTCCACCGGACCCTGTCCCGTCAGCTGCCGCAGCGAGTCGAAAACCGGGCGCGGCAGGCCGGCGCTGCCGGAGACGAGCAATCGCGCCGAGCGCAGTGCCCGGGCGGCCAACGGATCGGCCGACATCCGACCCCACACCGTCGGCACGCCGAAGAACAGGGTTCCGCCCGCCTCGGCCGCCGCGGCATAGCCGGCCGGCGTCGGTCGTCCGGTGTGGATCAGCCGACTGCCGGCCCGGAGCGCGCCCAGTACGCCGAGCACCAAACCGTGCACGTGGAACAGCGGCAGGCCCTGGACCAGGACGTCCTCGGCGCTCCAGTCCCAGGCCTGGGCCAGCCCGTCCAGGCAGGCGACCACCGCCGATCGGGAGATCACCGCGCCCTTCGGTGGCCCGGTGGTGCCGGAGGTGTAGAGCACCATCGCCGTACCCTCGTCCGGCCCCGTGCAGTTTCGACCCGGGCTGTCCCGTCCGGTGCGAGCGGTCACCTCGACCGGCAGCGTGGGCAGCCGGACGTCGTCCTGCGGCCGGCCGAGCCACACCTCGGCGCCGGAGTCGGCCAGCAGATGCGCCCGCTCGCGCGGCCCGGCGTCCGGCGGCACCGGGACGAAGGGCACCCCGGCGAGCAGGCAACCGACGGTGGCGACGACCGTCTCCAGACTCGCCGTCGCCTCGACGGCGGCCAGCGACCGTCCTTCGACCCTCCCGGCGACCACCGAGGCGGCCGAACGGAGGGCCGGGCCGCGGAGGTCGCAGCCGGCGACCCGGACGTCCGGCAGTTCGGCGGGGAGGATGCTCATCGAGTCAGGTTAGGTCAGGGAATTTCGCCGCCTACTGCGCCGCTGATACTCTGAGTGTTGCCGTCATGACGGCCGCGGATGCCGAAGCGCTCCCGCCACACCGAGTGAAGGGCCTGATCAGGCCCGGGAGCACCGCGCAACGGAACCAGACAAGGAGAGCACGTGTCGATCGACGCTGCCAACAAGAAGAAGATCATCGACGAGTACGCCACCACCCCCGGTGACACGGGCTCGCCCGAGGTCCAGGTGGCCCTGCTCAGCGCGCGCATCGCGCATCTGACCGAGCACCTGAAGGAACACAAGCACGACCACCACAGCCGCCGCGGCCTGATGCTGCTGGTCGGCCAGCGGCGCCGGCTGCTCAACTACGCGGCCAAGTCCGACATCGAGCGTTACCGCTCGCTGATCCAGCGGCTCGGTCTGCGACGCTGACCACCCGGGCGGTTCTTCGTCGGCCATCGGGCCGGGAGGGCCGCCCGTTCCGTTATCCGGTCCCGTGGGTCCGGGCAGCGATAAAACTGAATCCGACAATCGAACAGAAACCAACTCACTCGAGATTGCCTCCCACGCTCGTTCTCCGACCGAGAGCGAGCTCGATATCCGGAGGAGCGAATCGGTCCTCGGTAGTGGTTTTCGGGAGAGCCGTCACCGGCGCCCGCGGACCTCGATCGAAGACCGGCCTCCTTCCCGGTGCCTGATGCGGCGCCGGATCGTGAGAGCCCGAGCCTGAGCGCCAGGGGCGTTCGGCAGCCCGGAGTGTGGGGGCAATCCAGCGGACGTGTCGCTTCACCGCGCCGTCCAAGAAAGGATTCCCGTGGAGGGACCAGACCTTCAGTACACCGAAGCCGTGATCGACAACGGTGAGCACGGCAAGCACGTCGTACGTTTCGAGTCGGGCCTGCTGGCCCGGCAGGCCGCCGGTTCGGCGACCGTCTTCCTGGACGACGACACGATGTTGTTATCGGCCACCACCGCCCAGTCCAAGCCGCGCGACGCGATTGAGTTCTTCCCGCTGACCGTCGACGTGGAGGAGCGGATGTACGCCGCGGGTCGGATCCCCGGCTCGTTCTTCCGCCGCGAGGGCCGCCCGTCCGAGGGCGCGATCCTGACCTGTCGGCTGATCGACCGTCCGCTGCGCCCCTGCTTCGTCAAGGGCCTGCGCAACGAGGTCCAGGTCGTCATCACCGTGATGGCGCTGAACCCGGACAAGTCCTACGACGTGGTCGCCATCAACGCCGCCTCGATGTCCACCCAGCTCGCCGGCCTGCCGTTCACCGGCCCGGTCGGCGGCGTTCGCGTGGCCCTGATCGACGGCACCTGGGTCGGCTTCCCCGACGTCAGCCAGCTGGAGGAAGCGACCTTCGACATGGTCGTGGCCGGCCGGGTCACCAGCTCCGGTGACGTGGCCATCGCGATGGTCGAGGCCGAGTCCACCGAGCAGACCTGGGATCTGGTCCGCTCCGGCAAGACCGCCCCGACCGAAGAGGTCGTGGCCCAGGGTCTGGAGGCGGCCAAGCCGTTCATCAAAGCCCTCTGCGACGCTCAGGCCGAGCTGGCCTCACGGTTCCCGAAGACGACCGCCGATTTCCCGATCTTCGCCGACTATCAGGACGACGTCTACGCCGCGGTCGAGGCCGCCGGTTCCGACGACCTGGCCAAGGCGATGACCATCGCCGACAAGCAGGAGCGCGAAGAGACCACCGACGGCCTGAAGAACAAGCTCAAGGCCGATCTAGGGACGCAGTTCGAGGGGCGCGAGAAAGAGATCAGCGGTGCCTTCAAGGCGCTGAACAAGAAGCTGGTCCGCCAGCGGGTGCTCAAGGACAAGGTCCGGATCGACGGCCGCGGCGTGCGGGACATCCGTTCGCTGTCCGCCGAGGTCGGGGTCGTCCCGCGGGTGCACGGTTCGGCGCTGTTCCAGCGCGGCGAGACTCAAATCCTGGGCATCACCACGCTGAACATGCTGGGCCTGGAGCAGAAGCTCGACACCCTGGCGCCGGAGAAGACCAAGCGCTACATGCACAACTACAACTTCCCGCCCTACTCCACCGGTGAGACCGGTCGGGTCGGCTCGCCCAAGCGGCGTGAGATCGGCCATGGCGCGCTCGCCGAGCGGGCCCTGGTGCCGGTGCTGCCGACCCGGGAGGAGTTCCCGTACGCGATCCGTCAGGTCTCCGAGGCCCTCGGCTCGAACGGTTCCACCTCGATGGGTTCGGTCTGCGCCTCGACCCTGGGGCTGCTGAACGCGGGTGTGCCGCTGCGCGCACCGGTGGCCGGCATCGCCATGGGGCTGATCTCAGACACTGTCGACGGCGAGACCGAGTACGTCGCGCTGACCGACATCCTCGGCGCCGAAGACGCCTTCGGCGACATGGACTTCAAGGTCGCCGGGACGAGTGAGTACATCACCGCGCTGCAGCTGGACACCAAGCTGGACGGCGTTCCGGCGCACGTGCTGGCCGGTGCCTTGACCCAGGCCAAGGAGGCTCGGGACACGCTGCTCGAGGTGATGGCCGAGGCCATCGACGGCCCGGACGAGATGAGTCTCTACGCGCCGCGGATCATCACCATCAAGATCCCGGTGGACAAGATCGGCGAGGTGATCGGGCCCAAGGGCAAGGTGATCAACCAGATCCAGGACGACACCGGCGCCCAGATCAGCATCGAGGACGACGGCACGATCTATGTCGGCGCGGACAACGGCGAAGCCGCCGAGGCCGCCCGCGGGATGATCAACGCCATCGCCAACCCGACCATGCCGGAGAAGGGCGAGCGCTACCTCGGCACGGTGGTCAAGATCACCGCGTTCGGCGCGTTCATCTCGCTGCTACCGGGCAAGGACGGACTGCTGCACATCTCCAAGCTGCGTGGCCTGGCCGGTGGCCAGCGGGTGGAGAACGTGGAGGACGTGGTCAGCGTCGGCCAGAAGCTGCAGGTCGAAATCAACGACATCGACGACCGGGGCAAGCTGTCCCTGGTCCCGGTGGTCGAAGAAGAGGCCCCGGCGAACGCCTGAGCTGAATTGACCAACCGAACCCGTACAACCGCCCGTCGGCACGTGGGTGGCGATCTTCGCCACTCCGTGCTGCCGGGCGGTTTGCGCGTGGTCACCGAGAAGATGCCGAGCAGCCGGACGTTCAGCATCGGCTTCTTCGCCGGCGTCGGCTCCCGGGCCGAGACGCCGACTCTGCACGGTGCTTCGCATTTCCTCGAACACGTGCTGTTCAAGGGAACCCGGCGCCGCTCGGCCGAGACGATCTCCGCGGCGATCGAAGAGGTCGGTGGCGACATCAACGCCTACACCACCAAGGAGTACACCTGCTTCTACGCCCGGGTGCTGGCCGAGGACGCACCGCTGGCCACCGACGTCCTGGCCGACATGATCACCGAATCCCGGCTACGGCAGGCCGACATCGAGTCCGAGCGGAACGTGATCTTGGACGAGATCTCCATGCACGCAGACGATCCGGCCGATCTCAGCCAGGACCTGGTCTGCGCCGCCCTGCTGCCCAGTCCGGGCCTCGGTCTGCCGGTGATCGGTAGCCCGGAGAGCATCGCCGCGCTGAGCCGACGCCAGATCGCCGACTACTGGCGCCGGCACTACCGGGCCGACAACCTGGTGGTGGCCGCCGTCGGCAAGGTCGACCATGATCAACTCGTGGAGCAGCTGACCGGCTTTGCCGCGTTCGCGGATGATCATGGCCAACCGTCGGTCCGGCACCGTGCGCCCCGGCCCGGTGCTCAGCCGGCGGCCGGACCCCGGGTCATCAACTTCCCTCGCCGGTTCGAGCAGAGCACGGTCTCGCTGGCCTATCCCGGCCCCGGTCTGTTCGACCCGCAACGGTTCCCGATCGGACTACTGTCGGTGATCGTCGGCGGCGGGATGGCGTCCCGGCTGTTCGTCGAAGTGCGAGAGCGGCGCGGTTTGGCCTACGGGATCGAAGCGGGGGAGAGCTGCTACAGCGATGCCGGCTTCTGGAGCGTCGACTGGCAGTGCGCCCCGAACCGGGTGGCCGAAATCCTCACTGTGGTCCAGGGCTGCCTGGCGGACGTGGTCGAGCACGGGGTGAGCGAGGAGGAACTGCGTCGGGCCAAGGGCCAGATGCGTGGCCAGACCGTGCTCTCCTTCGAAGGTCCATCCAGCCGGATGAGCCGGCACGGCAGCGCCGAGCTGGCCGGTGACCGACGCAGCATCGCCGACCTGCTGGCCGGTTACGACGACGTGAGCACCGCCGACGTCGCCGCTATCGCCGCCCAGCTACTCACCGCCGACCCGGTCCTCTGCCTGGTCGGACCGCGGACGGGTGGCCAGCGTCTGCGCCGGTTGATCGGCGCCTGATCGGCGCCTGATCGGCGCCTGATCGGCTGGGAGACAGTTCGTCCGGGCGGGGTCGAGTCCGGTGAACGCCGAAGAGCAGTCTGCGTGGTGACGAGGGGCGATTGGTGCCGCCGTGGAAGGATCGGCGGGTGAGCGAGCATCCACCGATACCGGTAGCCGTCTTCGGGGCCAAGGGCCGGATGGGCTCCGAGGTGTGCCGGGCGATCGAGTCGGCGGCCGACACCGAGCTGGTCGCGGCGCTGGACGCCGGCGACGATCGGGCGCCCGCCGAGCGAGCCGCGGTGGTGGTCGACTTCACCCACCCGGACGTGGTGATGGACAACCTCGACTGGTGCATCGGTCACGGCATCCATGCCGTCGTCGGCACCACCGGTTTCACCGATGAGCGACTCGACCGGCTACGCAGCCGTCTGGCGGGCACCGAGGTCGGCGTGCTGGTCGCCGCCAACTTCTCGATCGGCGCGGTGCTGATGATGCACTTCGCCGAGCAGGCCGCCGCGTTCTACGAGAGTGTCGAGGTGATCGAGTTGCACCACCCCGACAAGGCCGATGCACCGTCCGGGACGGCCGGCACGACCGCTCAGAAGATCGCCGCCGCCCGGGCGGCGGCCGAGTTCGGCGCACCGCCGGACGCCACCGCACACGAGATGCCGGGGGCGCGCGGGGCGAGCGTCGACCAGATCCGGGTGCACAGCGTCCGACTTCGCGGCCTGGTTGCCCATCAAGAGGTGCTGTTCGGTGCCGAAGGTGAAACCCTGACCATCCGGCACGACTCGCTGGACCGGGTCTCGTTCATGCCGGGGGTACTGACCGGCATTCGAGGGGTTCGCCATCGGCCGGGCCTCACCGTGGGTATCGAAGAAATCTTGGAGATCGCCCGATGAGTGAGCAGAGTTCAGCCAACAGCGACCGCGGGCGGCCCGATTTCGCCCGTCCCGAAGCCCGGTCCGGTGATCGGCCGGGGGATCGGTCGGGGCGGGATCCACTGGCCCGCGACCACTCGCACTCGTCGAGCCCGGGAGAACGACGCAAGCCGGAAGAGGCGAAGGGCACGAGTCATCGCGGCCCGATCATCGCCGTTGTCGTGGTGGTGGTCCTGATCGCCGGATTGATCATCGGCGACCGAGTCGCCGACCACGTGGCCGAGCAACGGGTGGCCACCTCGCTGCAGACCCAGCTGAACACCCCGGACCAGCCCGATGTGCAGATCCAGGGCTTCCCGTTCCTGACCCAGCTGGCCAGCCGGAGCTACGGCGAGGTCGACATCCACGCCACCGACGTCCCGGCGGCGGCCAACGGTCTGGCGCTGGACACCCTCGACGTCGTGCTGCACAACGTCAAGGGCGACTCCGGCTACCGGAATCTCCAGATCGCCCGGGTGGACGGCACCGCGCATTTCGGCTACGCCAGTCTGAGCCAGGCGCTCGGTCAGACCGTGGCCTACGGCGGTAAGGACTCATCCGGGCGGGATCAGGTCAAGCTCACCGTCCAGGGCGGGGTCTTCGGCCAGACGGTGAGCGCCAACGTGGTCGGGCCGATCGAGCTCGACGTGGCCAACCAGGGCCTGTCGGTGGCCGACCCGGCGGTCACGGTGGCCGGAGTGACGATCCCGCAGAACACCGCGAGCCAGCTGCTGGCCAAGTTGGTGCCGCCGGTCACCGTCAAGGATCTGCCGTTGGGCGTGAAGCTGCAGTCGATCGCGGTGGCCGCGGGCGGAGTGACCGCTCAGGTCAGCGGTCAGAACGTCACCGTCGCCACCCGCTGACCCGTTGCTTCGTCAGTGGCTCAGCCGACCGGACCAGGACCAGTGCGGAATGGCCAGTCCGTCCGGGACGTCGTCGGCCGAGGACGGAAACCGGGCCATCGCGGTCGTGGTCGTCCAGGCGAAGTAGTCGTGCAGCACCTGTCCCACCGGTTGACCGGCCAGCTTGGCGTCGTCCAGAGCCTGATCGAAGCAGGCGATCGCCCGCCGGTCCATCTCGTCGTGTTCGCCGTTCCCGCTGTGGATCCGCACCACTTCGGTCTCGGATCCAAACCGTGCGGAGTAGTCGGCCGGGCCGCCGAGCGCTTCAGCCCAGTAGCAGGCCAGCCGCTCGGTGTGGTCGTCGCGATAGCCGTGGCTGAACGCGTGCGCCACCACCCCATCGGCCAGTACCCGGTCGTGCCAGGCCGCGGCCAGGCGGTGCAGGCCTTCGCGTCCGCCGGCGGCCTGGTAGACGGTTATCGCCTCCGGCGCGGTGCTCATCGGCCCACGATGACACAGCCGGGTGGGCGTGGTCGAGGTTTCCGACTCCACCCGGTCTGCCGATCGCCTCACCAAGGCCCGGTGGTACGCATGATCCGGTTTCGGCTGCTGCTCCTGGGCGGTCACGCCGACCGGGCGCCACGTCCACACCGATCCCGGGCCGGCCGGCTACGCCGCTGTCGCGACCCATCGGGGGGGTTCCGCGTGTCGAATCGGGACCGCGAGCTGTCGGTGGCCGAGATCCTCGGCCGATTTCCGGATATGAGGTAACGATCGCGATACGCCGGGCCGGATCAGGGCCTACTCGCTGAGGTCGGTGTGCAGCCGGACTTGCTTGATCCGGACGGATTCGTCCTCGGTGCCGATTTCGCGGTGGGCGCCGTCGGCGGCCCAGCCGGCCGAGGTCAGGAAGGCGCGGAGCTCGTCGTCCGTCGCAGTCAACCACCAGGTCGCCCGGGTGAACCCGTCAGCCCTCAGGGTGTCGGCACAGGCGTTCAGCAAGCGCGAGCCGTGGCCGCTGCGGCGCGACGGCGGGTCGATGGTGAACTCGTCCACCGCCCCGGTCTGCTGCGGGTCGGCGTCGGGATCCTGACTCGGAGCGGTGACCGCGAAGCCGTGCAGCCGGTCGGCTCCGACGGCTACGAGCACCCGGAAACGCGCCTCCGGCGGCGAGGCGATCGCCCGCCGCCAGCTCTCGACCATGGCTTCCAGCTCGACTTCGGCCAGCAAGGTTCGGACCGCCTCGTCGGGCAGCCGGTCGGGCCAGCCCCGACGTTGGATCGCAGCGATCGCGGCCGATTCACCGGTCATCGCCAGCCGGGCGGAGTCGGCAAGAGAGGTGGACGGTCCGAGGTCGGGCACAGTGGTGAATAGTAGTCATTCTCTTGGAGTGACATAGATCACACAAAATAGATTTGGTCAAATGTATTTTTCGCCGACATGATTGTCGAGAAGTCCGTGGTTACCTGAACCCCCGAGCAGGCAACCACGGACCTCTTTACTTTCTCCAACCGGAGACTTTCTCCAGCCGGATGATCCGGCGCTCCTTCCCCACCCTCGTCGTTGCCGGTGGGAGCCGTTCACGCTGACCGCAGGCCACTCGATCCGATCCGAGAATCGCTCCATCACCTGTAGCCTGATGGCCGTGGCCGCCAGTCAATTGAGAAAACCGCCGAAGTTGGCGTCCGACGCCCTGCGCATCATCCCGCTCGGCGGGCTCGGCGACATCGGGCGGAACATGGCCGTGCTGGAATTTCGCGGTCAGTTGCTGTTGATCGACTGCGGTGTGCTGTTTCCCGAGGACGACCATCCCGGGGTCGACCTGATCCTGCCGGGCTTCGACGCAATCGCCGATCGACTCGACGACGTGGTCGGACTCGTCCTGACCCACGGTCATGAAGACCACATCGGTGGCGTTCCCTATCTGCTCCGACAGCGGGCCGACATCCCCTTGTTCGGCTCTCGGCTCACCCTGGCCCTGCTGGCCGAGAAGACCAAGGAGCATCGGATCCGTGGCGCCCAGCCGCAGGTCGTCACCGACGGTGAGCGCATTCAGGTCGGTCGTTTCGACCTCGAATTCGTCGCCGTCAACCACTCGATTCCGGATGCGCTCGCGGTCGCCGTCCGAACACCGGCCGGCACCGTCCTGCACACCGGCGATTTCAAGATGGATCAGTTGCCGCTGGACGGGCGGATCACCGATCTTCGCTCATTCGCCCGTATCGGCACCGAGGGCGTCGACCTGTTCATGGTCGATTCGACCAACGCCGAGGTCCCCGGATTCACCACCCCGGAACGCGACATCCAGCCGGCTCTGCAGCGGGTATTCGCGACCAGTCAGCCAGCGGGTCATCGTCGCCTGCTTCGCTTCCCACGTGCACCGCGTCCAACAGGTTCTAGACGTCGCGGTCGCGCACGGCCGCAAGGTCGTCTACGTAGGACGTTCGATGGTGCGCAACATGGGCGTGGCCCGGGATCTGGGTTATCTGCGGGTCCCGGACAACACCCTGGTCGAGATGCGTGATCTGGACAAGCACCGGCCCGAGGACGTGGTGATCATCTCCACCGGCTCGCAGGGCGAGCCGCTGTCGGCGCTGTCCCGGATCGCCGACCGTGAGCACCCGGTGATCAAGCTGGTGCCGGGCGACACCGTGGTGCTGGCCAGTTCGTTGATCCCCGGCAACGAGAACGCCGTCTATCGGGTGATCAACGGGCTGAGCCGGCTCGGCGCCCGGGTGGTGCACCGTGGGAACGCCATGGTGCACGTGTCCGGTCACGCCAGCGCCGGCGAGCTGCTCTACTGCTACAACATCGTCAAGCCGCAGGAACGTGATGCCGGTGCACGGCGAGATCCGGCACCTGATCGCCAACGGCGAGCTGGCCGTCGCTACCGGGGTGCCGCGCGAGCGGACGATGATCACCGAGGACGGCGCGGTGGTCGACCTGCGCAAGGGCCAGGCCAAGGTGGTCGGCCAGGTCGACAGCGCCTACATCTTCGTCGACGGCTCGACCGTCGGCGACATCAGCGAGGCGATGCTGACCGACCGGCGGATCCTCGGCGAGGAGGGCTTCATCTCCGTCGATCGCGGTGGTCAACACTCCGGACGCAAATCGATGGTCAGCGGGCCCGACATCCACGCCCGCGGCTTCGTCGAGGAAGACTCGGCCTTCGACGACATCCGCTCCCAGATCGCCGAGTCGCTGACCGATGCGCTGCGCGACGGGGTGGACGACACCCGGCGGCTGCAGCAGGTGGTCCGCCGTCAGGTCGGCAAATGGGTCAGCGACACCTATCGTCGCCGGCCGATGATCGTCCCCGTGGTCATCGTCACCTGAGCGCGGCCCACCGACGAGCCCACCGATGAGCCCGCCGGTCGGCACCGGGTCGAGCGCAGTCGGGCCGACAATGACGAAAGGCTCATCCCCGATGGGGATGAGCCTTGGCCGTATGAGCGCGGGCTGACCGTGCTCGATTCGAGTGGTGCGAGTACGCGGTGGGCGGGTTGGTGTGGCGGGTCGTGTGTGGTCGGCCGGCGCGAAGCTCAGCGACCGACCTTGCCGGCCTTCAGGCACGAGGTGCAGACGTTGACCCGCTTCGGGGTGCCGCCGACGACGGTGCGCACTCGCTGGATGTTCGGGTTCCAGCGCCGCTTGGTCTTCTTGTTCGACCAGGGCACGTTGTGGCCGAAGCTCGGCTTCTTGGCGCACACGTCGCATACGGCTGCCATTGGATAACTCCCACTGCTCAGCGCCCGCGCGTCACCGGCGAGCTGAAAACGTTCAGATCAGGCGTCCCGACTGGGAACCGATCAAGCGTACCTGAGGCGTCCCGGGCAACGCGAATCACCGCCGCCCGCCCCGCGGTCCGCCCGTCGACCCGCCGAAGCGTCGGTGGCGGCCGTTAGGCTCATGGCCGTGTCGAGCAGCGTGACCGCCAGTGCCTGGCGGACCGAGGCCTACGGCCGGCTGAACGACCGGCTGGACGGAGTCCTGGGCGCCAAGACGGCCGCCGAGTTCGCCAAGCTCAAGATCGGCACGGTCGGTGAGTTGCTGCTGCATCTGCCCCGGCGCTACTTCTCCGGCACCGAGCTCAGCGACCTCTCCCAGCTCGAGCAGGGTGAGGAGGTCGCCGTGCTGGCCGAGGTCCTGTCCTGCCGGGCCTTCAACGTCCCCGGGCTGGACGGCACCGCCGCCGGTCCGTCCTGGAGCAGTCGGGGTAAGCCCCGGCTGGAGGCGGTGATCACCGACCACCGCGGTCGGCTGACGTTGGCCTTCTTCGGCAAGCCGCACATGGTCAGTTACTGGCACCAGCAGCTGCAGCCCGGCGGCCGGGGCATCTTCGCCGGCAAAGTGGGGGAGTTCCGCAGCGAGCTGCAATTGGCCCATCCCGATTTCGTGATGCTGAGCGAGTCCGGACAGGTGGTCGGCGGCGCGAAACGCAACGAGGTGTTGACCCGGGTCACCCAGGTGCCGCTGATCGGTATCTACCCCGCCACCCGCAAGCTGCCGACCTGGACGATCGCCGAATGTGTGGCGCTGGCGCTCGACCACCTCGGCGAACCGTCCGACCCGCTGCCGCCCGCGGTTCGGGAGGCCGCCGACGTGATCGAGCTGAACCGGGCCTACCACGCAGATCCACCTTCCGCAGCAGCGCACCGAGATCAAGGCGGCGCGGGACCGGTTGCGCTTCGACGAAGCGTTCGCCATCGGCCTGACCATGGCGGGCGCGGAAGGCCGATGCGTTCGCGCATGGTTCCGTCCCGCGCCCGCGGCGCACCGGCGGCATCCTGGACGCCTTCGACGCGCGGCTGCCGTTCACCCTGACCGAGGGCCAGCAGGAGGTGTCCGCTCAGATCTTCGACGACCTGGACCGGCCGCATCCGATGCAGCGGCTGTTGCAGGGCGAGGTGGGCTCGGGAAAGACGGTGGTCGCGCTGCGGGCGATGTTGGCCGTGGTCGACGCCGGAGGCCAGGCCGCGTTGCTGGCTCCGACCGAGGTGCTGGCCACCCAGCACCTGCACACCATCACCGCCATGCTCGGCGAGCTGGCCGAGGCCGGCACCCTGGCCGCCGGGCTGCTGGGCGACGAGCAGGCCACCCGGGTCACCCTGTTGACCGGCTCGATGAGCGCGGTCCGGCGCCGGACCGCACTACTGGCTGCTGCATCCGGAGAGGCGGGGATCGTGATCGGCACCCACGCGTTGCTCAGCGACACCGTCCAGTTCGCCGATCTCGGTCTCATCGTGGTGGACGAGCAACACCGCTTCGGGGTCGAGCAGCGGGCGGCGTTGAGTGCCAAGGCCAGCAGTCGGCCGCACGTGCTGGTGATGACGGCGACGCCGATCCCGCGGTCGGTGGCGATGACGGTGTTCGGTGACCTCGAGGTCTCCACCCTGCGCCAGATGCCCGGCCGGCCGCGCTGAGGTGCAGACCGTGGTCGTCGACGGCCGGGCCCATCCGAACTGGGTGGCCCGGGCCTGGACGCTGATCCGCGAACAGGTCGGCGCGGGCCGTCAGGCCTACGTGGTCTGTCCGCGGATCTCCGAGTCCGACAAGACGGCTGAGAGCAATCCGAGTTCTGAGGCGGGATTCGGCACCGGGCCGGATCCCGAGGCGCCTCCGTCGGCCACCGTCGAAGATCTCTTCTCCGAGCTGACCGCCGGTCCGTTGGCCGAGCTGCGGGTCGAGATGCTGCACGGCCGGCTGCCGAGTGAAGAGAAGGAAGCTCGGATGCGGGCCTTCGCGGCCGGTGAGGTGGACGTGCTGGTCGCCACCACGGTGATCGAGGTCGGGGTGGACGTGCCGAACGCCTCGGTGATGGTGATCTGCGACGCCGATCGGTTCGGCATCTCCCAGCTGCATCAGCTGCGCGGCCGGATCGGTCGGGGCGGCCACGCCGGAACCTGTCTGCTGCTGACCGCGGCCGCGGACGACACGCTGGCCCGCGAGCGGCTGGAGGCCGTGGCCGGCACCCGGGACGGATTCGCCCTCGCCGACATCGATCTCGCCCAGCGCCGCGAGGGTGACGTGCTCGGCTCCAGCCAGTCCGGGTTCCGCTCCAGCCTGCAGTTGCTCCGGGTGCTCGAGGACGCCCAGCTGATCGTCGAAGCGCGTCGGCTGGCCGACGAGTGCGTCCGTCGTGATCCCGACCCGTCCGGCTCGGGATTCAGCGATCCCGGCTTGGCCGACACCGTCGCCACCATCGAGCGGCGTGCCGCCGCGGACTGGCTCGAACGATCATGAGAACGACCGATGGGGGAGCAGACGCCTTGTTGAGAGCACACCGATGAGCCGGATCATCGCGGGGTCGCGCGGCGGCCGGCGGTTGCAGGTGCCCCCGGGCGACCGCACCCGGCCGACCACCGACCGGGTCCGGGAGGCCCTGTTCTCGGCGGTGTCCGCGTGGGCCGGCACGGCGGGTGGCCCGCCGGCGGAGGCGCTCTCCGGGCTGGCGGTCTGCGACCTGTTCGCCGGTTCCGGAGCGATCGGGTTGGAAGCGGCAAGCCGGGGAGCCGCTCCGGTCTGGTTGGTCGAATCCGACCGCCGGGCGGTGCGGATCATTGCCGACAACATCGCCGAACTCGGGCTGGGCGCCACGGTCAAGAGCGGGCGGGTCGACGACCTGATCCGGACGACGCCGTCGGTCGGGGCCTTTGACGTGGTGTTCGCCGATCCGCCCTATCTGCTGTCCAGCTACGACCTGAGCGAGTTGCTGGCCACGATGGTGGTGCAGGGCTGGGTGGCCGACGACGGGCTGGTGGTGATCGAGCGGTCCAGCCGGTCCGAGCCGCTGACCTGGCCGGAGGATCCGGCCGACACCTGGACCCGCGATTACGGCGAGTCGGTGCTGCACTTCTGGCAGCGATGAACTGCGGATGCCGAGCGGGCGAGAGATGCCGAGCAGTTCGGGGTGCCGGGCTGAGAGGATGTCGTCATGGCTCGAGCGGTCTGTCCCGGTTCCTTCGACCCGATCACCCGCGGGCACGTCGATATCATCGAACGGGCAAGCCGGCAGTTCGGCACTGTGGTGGTGGCGATCGGCGCCAACATGAGCAAGTCCGGTCTGTTCACCCCGGCCGAACGGGTCGAGATGGTGGGGCAGGTCTGCTCCGACCTGCCCGGCGTCGAGGTTTCGCTGTTCGACGGCCTGCTCGTCGACTTCTGCCGCACGGTGCGGGCGGACTGCATCGTGAAGGGGCTGCGCAGTGCCGCCGACTTCGATTACGAGCTGCCGATGGCCCGGATGAACCAGCGGTTGACCGGTATCGAGACCGTCTTCGTCGCAGCTGCGCCGGAATGGTCGTTCGTCTCGTCGAGTCTGGTCCGCGAGGTCGCGACCCTCGGCGGTGACATCGCGCCGTACCTGCCCGACGGCGTTCTGGAGCCGACCCGGGAACGGATCGCTGAGCGAGCCCGTTCGTGAGTTGGACCAGTCTGTGCTAGGCGTTAGATTCGTTCGTCACGGATCACATCCGATGCCGGACGGTGGATCACAGCCGGTGCCGGACCGAGCGCACTTCAGAGGAGATTGACACCGCATGCCGCAGGGGCAGACCGCCGAGGAGCGGGTGCAACAGCTCCGCACCATGATCAGCAACGCCCGTTCGATGCCGATGTCCGCGTCCTGCGTGGTCAACCGGGCCGAAGTGCTGGGCGTGCTCGACGAACTGAGCCGGCACCTCCCGGAGGAGATCGCGGGCGCGCGCCAGGTGATCCAGCAGTCCAAGCGCAAGGTCGCCGAGGGCGAGGCTCAGGCGGGTGAGATCGTGGCGGAGGCGCGTGAGCACGCCGCCGATCTGGCCGCGCACAGTGAGCAGGTGAAGATCGCCGAGACGGCGGCCGCCCGGATCCTGGCCGAGGCCGAGGAGGACGCTGCGGCACTACGGCGAGAGACCGAAGTGTTTATCGACTCGAGGATGGCCAGCTTCGAATCGGTGCTGGCCAAGACCAGCAGCCAGGTCCGGGTGGCCCGCCGGCGGCTGGCCGAGCGCACGGACGACGACACCGAGCGGGTGCACGTCATCGACCTGCCCGAACTCGACTGACCGGGCTTAACTGACCGGGCTTGGCTGACCGGGCTTGACTGACCGGGCTAACTGACCGGGCTAACTGACCGGAATCGCCATTTGTTTCGTCCAGTGGGTGCCAGCTAAGATCATGGGTCGGTCACGACGTTGTTCGTGCCGCTGGATGTTGCTGCTGAGTCTGACGTTGTTCGAAGAGGGCTGGATGAGGACGTGGAGGGAGAGGCGATGAACTCGCATCGTCGTCCGTTGGATCCGCGATCCGCACTCGTGCTCGACACCCACGACCTCGGTCGGGGTGCGGGCGTGATGCTCGAACTTCGCGACACAGCCGAAGCACCGGCGGATCTGGGCATCGAGATGATCGGGGTACCCCCGGCGTCACCGATCGAACTCGATCTCAGACTCGAGTCGGTGGTCGAGGGCGTACTGGTCTCCGGCACGGCGGACGTCGTGTTGGTGGGTCAGTGCTCACGGTGCCTGGAGCCGATCGAGGACACGATGCAGATCGACATCCAGGAGCTGTTCGTCTACCCCAACAGCGAGGCCACCGAGGAAGAGGCCCATCGGCTCGACGGAGAGTTGATCGATCTCGAGCCGGTGGTGCGGGACGCGGTCGTGTTGGAGCTTCCGTTCCAGCCGCTGTGCCGCGATGATTGTGCGGGTTTGTGTCCGGAATGCGGAGCCAACCTGAACAATGATCCCGAGCACGACCACGAGACGGCGGTTGATCCACGCTGGTCCAGGCTGGTGGCGTGGGACGAGGGGACGGCCAGGTACGGTCGATAGCTGGATCAGCTGGTCGAGTAGTAGTGGTCGCAGTAGTAGTTGTCGCAAGAGGAAGACGGGCCCCGGCCCGGAGTCCGGTCCGTGGCACCAGTCACGGACACGATTGAGGAGAGATCATGGCAGTCCCGAAGCGGCGGTTGTCGCGGAGCAACACCCGTCACCGTCGGTCGCAGTGGAAGGCAACCGCCCCCACCCTCGTGACGTGTGCGAATCCGGCTTGCCGCGAGAAGCACCTGCCGCACACGGCGTGCCCGTCGTGCGGTCAGTACGGACCGCGCGCCGGCCGTCGTCAGGTTCTGGCGGACTGAGCCAGCCCAGCGTGGCAAACGCTCCCGGTCCGAGTGCGACCGAGGTGCTCGATGAGTTGGGGACGCCTGTGCATCCTCAGCTGCTTGAACGTGCCCTGACGCACCGGTCCTACGCGTACGAGCAGGGTGGACTGCCCACCAACGAACGGCTCGAATTCCTCGGCGACTCGGTGCTCGGGCTGGTCGTCACCGAGCACCTGTTCAGCAGCTACCCCGAACTGTCCGAGGGCCAATTGGCCAAGCTCCGGGCCGCGGTGGTCAATTCGCGCGCGCTGGCCGACGTGGCCCGGCAGCTCGATCTCGGGCGGCTGATCCGGCTCGGCCGCGGCGAGGAGGCGACGGGTGGCCGGGACAAGTCCTCCATCCTCGCCGACACGATGGAAGCGCTGATCGGGGCGGTCTTCGTCGAGCACGGCATCGACAAAGCGCGAGATTTCGTCCACCACCTCTTCGATCCGGTGATGGCGCGGGTGGCGACCTTGGGCGCCGGTCTCGACTGGAAGACGAGTCTGCAGGAGATCTGTTCGATCCAGGGTCTGGGTGCTCCGAGCTACGACGTCACCGAGTCCGGTCCCGATCACGCCAAGACCTTCCGAGCTGTCGTGGTGCTCGAAGACCGGCGCTACGGCCCGGGCACCGGTCACAACAAGAAGGAAGCCGAGCAGAACGCCGCCTCGACGGCGTTTGCCGCTCTGCGTGCCGCCGCAACTGCTGCCCAGGTCGCCGCAGATGGTGCGGCAGTCGATGGTGCGGCCCGTGACGGTGCCGCAGTCGATGGTGTGGCCCGTGAGGATGTCGCCCGTGACGGTGCGGCGGTCGACGGCATGGACGCGGTTCGCTCGACCGCGTGAGCCGATCCCGTCTGACACGAACCCGATCCAGACAGCCCGAACTCAGACCGCCCGGGGTTCGACCGTCCGGGGTTCGACCGTCCGGGGTTCGACCGTCCAGGGTTCGACCGTCCAGGGTTCGACCGTCCAGAGTTCGGTTGCCCAAACTCAGACAGACTCGCTGTGCCTGAACTACCCGAGGTCGAGACCGTTCGCCGGGGTCTGGAGGCTGCGGTCGGCGGCCGGACGATCGGATCCGTCGAGGTCTTGCATCCCCGGCCGATTCGTCGGCATCTGGCCGGCCCGGACGACTTCGCCGCCAGCCTGACTGGACGAACGTTCGCTCGGCCGGCTCGGCGCGGTAAGTATCTGTGGCTACCGTTCGACGACGGCGACGCAGTGCTCGCCCATCTCGGGATGAGCGGTCAATTCCGGCTCGAGGACGCGGAGAAGCCCGATCCGGTGAACACCCGGGTCCGGTTTCGCTTCACCGATGGCGGTCGTGAGTTGAGATTCGTCGATCAGCGGATGTTCGGCGGCTTGTCACTGGCCGAGGGGGGCGCAGAACTGCCCGGCGAGATCGCGCACATCGGACGTGACCCGTTCGATCCGGACTTCGATCTCGCCGCGACGGCTGCGCGGATGCGTCGCAAGCGCACCGGAGTGAAACGCGCCCTGCTGGATCAACAGCTGGTGTCCGGGATCGGCAACATCTACGCCGACGAAGCCTTGTGGCGGGCCCGACTGCACTACGCCCGGGCCACCGACACGATGACCCGCGCCGCCGCGGTCTCGGTCCTGGCCGAGGCAAAGGCCGTGATGGCCGACGCGTTGATGCAGGGCGGCACCTCTTTCGACGCGCTCTACGTGAACGTGAACGGCGAATCCGGCTATTTCGACCGGATCCTGAACGTCTACGGCCGTGAGGGCGAGCCCTGCCCGCGCTGTGGTCGGCCGATTCGCCGGGAGCCGTTCATGAACCGGTCGTCCTTTCGCTGTCCGCACTGCCAGCGCGTCCCGCGCCCCGGTCACGTGCGGTTCTGACTGTCGCCTGGCTCATGGGCGCTTGGGCAATCCGTCCGGACCGCGCTATCCGAATAGGAGCCGTAGGCCCGCCTCGGCGCGGACTTGCCCAAGGCGTCACCGGCGACACCGAATCCAGATTTGGTCCGCTAATCGACAGCGAGAGTAGGCTCATCCGATCGTGAGACGCCTGGGACACTTCATCTTTGTCCGGCACAGCGAGAACTGGAAGTTGCTGTTCCGGTTCGGGCTGGTCGGCGGCTCCGGCGTGCTGGTCAACCTGCTGATCAGCATCCTGCTCAAGCGCACCGGGCCGGACGTGGAGGGTGTCTTCATCAACCTGCCGTTCACCGACTTCAACGTCCGTTGGTATCACCTGTTCTCGCTGATCGCCGTGTTGATAGCCAATCTGTGGAACTTCCAGCTGAACCGCCGCTGGACTTTTCGCAGTGCCCGGCACAGCGGCTGGTGGCGTGAGTACGGCCCGTTCCTGGTCGTCGGGCTGGGTGCCTGGGTCTTCGGCTTGGTGCTGCTGACCCTCCTGATGCACCCGAACTCGCCGATCGGGCTGCCGTCCTCGGTCTTCGACAACTCGAGCGGCCTGCGGACAAAGTTCTACTGGGCCCAGCTGATCCAGATCGCCGTGACCGTGCCGATCTCTTTTGTCCTGAACAAGATCTGGACCTTCTCCTCGGTCCGCGGCGGAACGCGTCCGACCCTGGTCGAAGAAGCCGTCGCCGAGCAGATCGAGGATGACATCGCCGAGATCGCCGAGCACCGTCCGGCCGACCCGGCGATGTCTTCCGCCCGGCCGCGCTCGGCTGCCTGATTGCCGCTTCCCCACAGACCCGGTCCGGCTGGACACAACACCACCGCGACCTCCCCAGCGCAACCGTTCCCGTCGGTTAGAGTGATCGAGCCTTCCCGCCGGGTGCTGCCGCAGCGCTCGTGATCGACCCCCGACCTGCATCCGGTCAGCACAGGAGCCAAGAGGGAGCGCGTGCATCTCAAGAGCCTGACCCTGCGAGGGTTCAAGTCCTTCGCGTCGGCGACCACCCTCAACTTCGAGCCCGGCATCACCTGCGTCGTCGGACCCAACGGCTCCGGCAAGTCGAACGTGGTCGATGCCCTGAGCTGGGTGATGGGCGAGCAGGGGGCCAAGTCGCTGCGCGGCGGCAAGATGGAGGACGTCATCTTCGCCGGCACGTCCGGCCGGGCGCCGCTGGGTCGCGCCGAGGTCGTGCTGACCATCGACAACTCTGACGGCGCCCTGCCGATCGACTACGCCGAGGTCACGATCAGCCGGACGATGTTCCGCAACGGTGGCTCCGACTACGAGATCAACGGCAGCAAGGCCCGGTTGCTGGACGTTCAGGATCTGCTCAGCGACTCCGGCATCGGCCGTGAAATGCACGTCATCGTCGGCCAGGGCCAGCTCGACTCGATCCTGCAGGCCACTCCGGAAGGACGGCGCGGCTTCATCGAGGAGGCGGCCGGCGTTCTCAAGCACCGTAAGCGCAAAGAGAAGGCGCTGCGCAAGCTGGAGGCCACCGAGACCAACGTCAACCGGCTGGCCGATCTGGTGAGTGAGATCCGGCGGCAGCTGAAGCCGCTCGGTCGCCAGGCCGAGGTGGCCCGCAAGGCGGCCGTGATCCAGGCCGAGGTCCGCGACGCCCGGGCCCGGCTGCTCGCCGACGACCTGGTGCAGGCCACGCTGTCGCTGGAAAGCGAACTGGCCGACGAGGCCGCCCTCAAAGAGCGTCGGCGGGCCGTCGAGCAGCGGCTGGAGGCGGCTCGGAGCAGCGAGTCCGAGGCCGAGGATGCCTTGCGGGCGCAGTTGCCCCGGTTGAGCATCGCCCAGGACACCTGGTACTCCCTCGCCGGCCTGCGGGAGCGGATCGGATCTACCCTGTCGATCGCCCGCGAGCGGGTTCGGAACGCCCAGGACGCTCCCGAGGAGGACCGTCCGGGCCGCGACCCGGACCAGCTGGAGGCCGAAGCCGCCGTGGTCGGCGCCCAGGAACAGGCGTTGGCCAGCGAGGTCGAGGCCAAGGCCGCCGCGCTCACCGGGGCGAGTGCCCGCCGCGACGACCGGGAGCAGACCTACGCGGCCGAGGAGAAACGGCTGGCCGGGTTGATCCGCGCCGCTGCCGACCGCCGGGAAGGTCTGGCCCGGCTGAACGGCCAGGTGAACAGCCTGCGCAGCCGGGCGGGGGCGGCCGACGACGAGATCGGCCGGCTGAGCGCTGCGTGTGAGTTGGCGGACGCCCGAGCCGAGGCCGCCGCGCGGGAATTCACCGCGTTGGAGACCACGGTCGCCGGTCTGGACGCCGGCGAATCCGGGTTGGACGCCGAGAACGACGAGGCCCAGCAGCGGCTGGACGAGCTCGACCAGGAGCTCAGTGCGCTGCGGACCGATGCCCAGCGGGCCGGTCAGGAGAGGGCGGCGCTGGCCGCTCGTCTCGAGGCGTTGCAGATGGGTCTGCAGCGAAAGGACGGAGCCGCGGCTCTGCTGGCGGTCGAGCCGCGGACCTCGGAGTTGCTCGGCTCGGTGGCGGCCCTGGTCAGCATCGAGGCAGGCTGGGAAGCCGCGGTCGCTGCCGCATTCGGTTCGGTGGCGGACGCCCTCGTCGTCACCGGTGCAGACGCCGCGCTGGCCGCCTTCGACCAGCTCAAGACCGACGATCTGGGACGGGTCGGGCTGCTGCTCGCCCGCTCTGCCGGCCCTGCTGCCACAGATTCAGGCCATGATTCGGGGGAGAACCGGGGCGATTGGCCGAGCCTGCCCTCCGGTGCGCGCTATGCCGTCGATGTCGTCGACTGCGAGCCCGGACTGCGTCCGGCGGTTGAGCGGGTGCTGCACAAGGTCGTTCTGGTCGAGGATCTGCCCGCGGCCCGGGCACTGGTCGACGGTTCGCCCGATCTGACGGCGGTGACCCGTGAGGCCGACCTGCTCTCCGTGCACCGGGCCGCTGGTGGCTCCAGCGCCCAACCGAGTCTGATCGAGGTGCAGGCCGCGGTCGACGACGCCGAGCAGCGGCTGGCCGAAGCGGGGGCCAGGTGCGAGCGGCTGCGCTTCGCCGAGAGCGAGGTAGGCCAGCGACATCGCGACGCGCGCGAACAGGTCGAGCACACGTTGGAGCGGCTGCATGAATCCGACGCCACGATGGCCGCGGTGGCCGAGCAGTTGGGTCAGCTGAACTCGAGCGTCCGCTCGTCCCGCGGCGAGGCCGACCGGCTGCGTCGTTCCATCACCGAAGCCGAGCAGGCCCGCGAGCGCGACATCGTCGGTCTGGCCGAGCTGGAGGCTCGGCTCGCGGCGGCCGGTGAGCAGGCCGAGGAGGAGCCGGACCCGGCGCTGCGGGAGGGATTGGCCGAGGAGGCCCGGCTCGCTCGGGCCACTGAGATGGACGCTCGACTCGCCCTGCGCACGGTGGAGGAGCGAGCACGGGCGCTGGCCGGCCGCGCGGATTCACTGCGCCGGGCTGCCGCGCACGAGCGTCAGTCGCGGGAGAGGGCTCGGGCCCGGCGCGAGCGGATGCTGCGCGAGGCGCGGGTGGCCGGCGCCGTCCGGATCGCCGCCGAACATCTGGCCGGCCTGACCGAGCGTTCGATCGCTCTGGCCGAGGTCGAGCGGCGCGAGGCCGAACGAGCCCGGACCGAAGCCGATCAGGACCTGGCCGCAGCCCGTCGTGCGGCCCGGGAGTTGACCACCGAGCTGCAGACTCTGGTCGATTCGGTGCACGCCGACGAGATGGCCCGGACCCAACAGCGGATGCGGATCGAGACGCTGGCCGCCAAGGCGATGGACGACCTCGGTCTCGAAGCCGAGGCCCTGACGGGTGAGTACGGTCCGGACCAGCTGGTGCCGATCCTGACCCGGGACGACGGGTCGGCGCTGACCGGGGCGGACGCGCAGCCCGAGCCGGTGCCGTTCGTCCGTGACGAGCAGGCCCGCCGGTTGCGCCGGGCCGAGCGGAACCTGAACGTCCTCGGCCGGGTGAACCCTCTGGCGCTGGAGGAATTCGCGGCGATGGAGGAACGGCACGCGTTCCTGGCCGAGCAGCTGGAGGACCTGCGGAAGACGCGGACCGACCTGCTCGACATCATCGCGGACGTGGACACCCGGGTGGAGCAGGTGTTCGCGGAGGCCTACGGCGACGTCGAGCGGGCGTTCGAACGAGTCTTCGGCCGGCTGTTCCCCGGCGGCGAGGGCCGGCTGGTGCTGACCGAGCCCGGTTCGTGGCTGACCACCGGGGTGGACGTCGAGGCCCGCCCGGCCGGCAAGAAGGTCAAGCGGCTGTCGCTGCTCTCCGGCGGGGAGCGCTCGCTGGTCGCCGTCGCCTTTCTGGTGGCCCTGTTCATCGCGCGGCCGAGCCCGTTCTACATCCTGGACGAGGTCGAAGCCGCGTTGGACGACACCAACCTGGGACGGTTGCTGGAGATCTACGAAGAGCTGCGGGAAAGCAGTCAGCTGCTGGTGATCACCCACCAGAAGCGCACCATGGAGGTCGCCGACGCCCTCTACGGCGTGACCATGCGCGGGGACGGAGTCTCGGCCGTGATCAGCCAGCGGATGCGGGACGTCGAGTCCGTCGCCTGATCAGCGAGAGTCCGTCGCCTGATCAGCGAGAGTCCGTCGCCTGATCAGCGAGAGTCCGTCGCCTGATCAGCGAGAGTCCGTCGCCTGATCAGCGAGAGTCCGTCGCCTGACTGAGCCAAATCGTGATCAACCCGATGCGGCGTCGCTCGTGTTGTCACATCCCCGGCTCAGACCCGGCTGCCATAATCGGCAGAGAACTGTTCGAGATGTCAACCGAAGACGCAAGACCCGTAGGCAGTTCCTTCCCCGTTGTTGTCTGCTGCTGTCTGAAAGGTCACCCTGGTGATCGTTTATCTCATCGCCATGATCGTCATCCTGCTCGTCGTCGCCGGCATCGTCGGCGTCGTGATGGTGGGCATCGAGGGACGCCGGCTCGAGCGGTATCCGCGCGTGGCCCAGTTCCTCACCCGCGCCGCCCAGTACATGAATGGCGAGGTCGAGCCGGCGGAGCAGCCGGCCGCCCGGTCGCGCGTGCACGAGCGCGTCTGAACCTGACCGCAGCTGGTCACCGCTTGCGCCCACGACAACTCGACGACCGAGGCGCACCGACGAAGTTGAGTTCGGACAGTGCCCAAGGTCACAACCCCAGGTCACAAGGTGATCGTTGTCTCTTGACAGGTTGCTCTTTTGGGTCAGGGTTTCTTCAACGGTCGTCGTCCGGCGGCCGATGGGTCGGGTCAGGGTCGGGTCGGTGATCCCGAAGTGTCGCTGCCGCGATGCTTGGAGGATTTCCAACGTCGTGGTCACGCCCCGCTCCGGTACTCCGGTGGCTCGCAATGCTTTCGCGTACTGGTCGTCGCCGATCGGCACGTGCCGGATCGGCTGGCCGAGAACTTTGGTGGCCGCTTCAGCCAGCGTCGCCATATCCATTGTTCGCCCGCCGGTGAGGTCACGGCGCGTTCGTCATAGCTGGGGTCGAGAGGGAGTTCTGCGATGCCAGGTCCGAGATCGCAGTGCATGGTCCAGGAGACCGGAGCATCAGTGGGCACTCGGAGCTCACCGGAATCGGCTGCGGCCTTGAGCACACGATCAAGGTGTCGGCGTAGAAGCCGTTACGAAGGGCTCTGAACGCCACGCCGCTGTCTCGGAGCATGACCTCGGTGACCGCGTGGGTGACCGCCGGCGGGAAGGCAGACAGCGGATCGGCACCGACACGGCTGGTATGGAAGATCCGGGATACGCCGCGATCGCGGGCCGCTTCCAATGCGACCCGGTGCGCCTCAACGGCCGCACCATCCCGCCGCGGCGCGGAAACGGCGAGAACACGGCCGGCGCCGTCGAAAGCGTCGCGAAGCGACTCCGGGTCGTCGAAGGTGCCCCGACGCACGCGAACCCCACCATGGCCGACGCTCGATGCGATGACACGACGATGGGATGGACGAATAGAGGTCTGCTGAATCACGAGCCGGCGTTCCAGGAAGTCGTCCGTTCAGCGAGAACGCGAGGCCAGCCTGAACAGCCGGCTTCGTCACACTCAGACGGATCTTCACAAGACCGCCCGTACTGATGCCTGGTCTACGAAGTCCTCACCGAGCCCGGGGTGCCTGCCGCGAGGACGACACACCCTTGTCGTCACCGAGATCGACCGGCTCGCCCGGTCGGTGGCGACGGAAAACACACCACCGCAGAGCTGGCCGAGCTATTCGCCGTCAGCAGCACCGGACGGTCACCTAAGAGCCATCCCGCCAGCGGGCCGATCCATTCCAGCACTCGCGACGTTTCGCGTGAGAAAACGAAGCCCTACCGGAACGTACTTCTGTTACAAACCCGGCGTTTGACCTCGACCTCATGGTTCTTATGTGCTCACGAGCACCTCTTCGGAACCGTTCGTGGTTCGGACACGACGATCGAGCCAGGTTTGGCCTGACCTCGAGATGGGTAAGCGCCAAACATGGGGCTTGTACTGGAAAAGACAGTTCCGGGTCGCCGAACCGGCCGTGCTGGCTACGGTGCCGGGTTGGCGGCGGGGATCCTGCTGGGGCTTGGTCTGGGAGTCGGGCGCAAGGTGGTCGGCAATTTGAAAGTGGGGAAGGGGCACTCGCTGAAGCACCGGGTGCTCGACCTCGCGTGCGCGCTACTCCAGCACAAGTATCCGTTGGACGCGATGAGCACCTATCTGAACGGCTTCCACATCTACGCCGACGAGTTGGGCCGCCAGGTCGAGGCAACGCACTTCTGCACCCATCTGCGCCACGACCTGCACCAGTGCGTGATCTTCGACAGCAACGCCGCGGACGCCCGGCTGATCGGCATCGAGTACATCATCACCGAGGACCGGTTCCGCAGCCTTCCCGACGAGGAAAAGCAGCTGTGGCACAGCCACGACTACGAGACCAAGTCCGGCATCCTGACCACTCCCGGCGTCCCAGGCTGGGCCGAGCACTGGTACTTCGAAGACCTGGTCACCACGTACGGCAAGACGTTCCACACCTGGCAGTACGACCGTGACGACTTCCCGTTCGGGATCCCGCAGCTGATGATGGGGCTCACCGAGGACGGCCAGGCCATCGAGGGTCCGATCGCGGACCGGGACCGCCGGCTGGGAGTGTCGACCTCCCGCAACCGGCAGGCCCGTGCCGACATCCCGACCCCGCAGGTGGTGCCCGGCGCGAACCCGTGGGAAACCGGTAAGAGCGTGCAGACCCGCATCGAGCAGGTCGATGTGAAGCGGTAGCGACGTGACCTGGGCTTGGCCACCGCCGTGGCCCGTCGGCGGCACCTGGACAGTTCACCACATCGCACTTGGGCGCGGCTGCGGCCTCATCCCGCACGGCATGCCGCACACCGACCGAACCGGGAGGCGACTTTGCCGCCGGCAGATGGCCAGGTTCTAGGCCTCGGTATTCCGGTGTGAGTGTCGACCCCGGCGAACACCGGGGTCGAGGCGGTGCTGTGCTGGCGCCGCGTTGGCGTGGGCGGGATGGACTGGTCATGCTGCTCAGGTCGTCTTATCCGTTCCGGTTGGAGGGGTGGAAGGCGGCACCGCGCTTCGACCGAATCGGCGGACAAGACAGTAATGAGCATCTGTTGGCGCAGGCTCTCCTTAGGTCACCCCGACGGTGAGGCGTGCCCCCTCCCCGGGCGCTCCCAGGGCACCGACAGATCCGAGGAAAGGCAACACTTCGTCGATCGGAGTGAGGGTCAGGAAACCCTGGGACCCCCCGGGTACCGACATCTTCGCGTGTCTGTCGCTGTGGGTCAGGAACGCTGGGAGCGCCGGCACCAGCAGTCTCACTGTCGGAGTGAATGATCGTTCCCGCTGAAGGGTTCTTCTGCAGCTGTTGCAGATGCGTCTCCAACAGCTCAGCCAGGTTAATAGAGTTGGGGTCAGTGATCATCGCGGTGGTTCTCCTTCCTCAGAGCTTGTCGGTTCTTCGAAGGATCACTGCGGTGGCCGTCACCGTGACCGTTTTCACGTCTACGACACGCTGCGAGTCAGCGGCTCGTACATCACGTCCATGAACTCAACCACCGGCACCCCGTGAAGGCGGGCTGGTGCTGTCGTCGTGAAATAGGACAGCTAGGTTCGGACTGGTTCGGTCGGGTCTGCAGGTTAGGAGTGGTGTGGCGGACCGTGGTGTAGGTCGGCGGTTGTCCATGTGCCGGGTCGGTACGGTCGCAGGGGCAATCTTGTTGCTGGCCGGTTGTTCGAGCCCCGGGCCGGGCGTGGCTGTTTCACCATCTGCGCCTTCACCCGAAGGCTCATCGGTCTCGCCTTCGTCGGTCGGCGCTGGCACCCCGGTCGCCTCAGGGCTATCCGGGGACAGTTCTTCTTGGTTGAGCTATCACGCCACGCCGGCTCTAACCGGAGCGGTTCCGGCGCAGGGCTCGCTGGCCGGGGCGAAGCAAATTTGGGCAACGGATCTCGGCGGTGTGGTGCACGGCCAGCCGGTGGTCGCCGACGGGCTGATTGTGGCGGCTACCGAAGGCGACCGGGTGGTCGCCCTCGACCCACGTACCGGTGCGGTGAAATGGTCGCGTCAATTGGGCACACCGCTGACACGGGTGGACTCGGTCGCCGGCTGCGGTGACATCGATCCGCTGGGGATCACCAGCACCCCGGCGATCGATCCCGCCACTCACACCGTCTATGTGGCGGCGAGGTCGATTCCGGGGCCGGTGTGGTGCGGCACGTGTTGACCGGTCTGGATCTGAATACCGGCCGGACCGTACTGTCCGAGGACGTCGACCCGCCCTTGCCGGCGGGTGAAAAGGCGGTGAACCTGTTGCAGCGGGTCTCGCTGGCGGTGGCCAACGGCCGCGTGTATGTCGCCTTCGGCGGCAACGACGGCGACTGCGGCCGTTATCACGGCTGGGTGGTCGGGGTGAACAGATCCGGGCCGGCGGACCGGGTGAGTTTCGAGGTCGCCGACGACGGTGAGGGCGGCGCGATCTGGGAATCCGGGGGCGGCATAGCCATCGACGGTGCCGGTGATCTATACGTGACTACCGGGAACGCCAACCCCGACCCGCCCCAGGGCGGGCCGGACCCGAAGCGCTACACCGAAAGTGTGGTGAAACTCTCCCCGCAGTTGAAACCGTTGGCCAGCTTCAAGGACCGGGTGGCCGGCGGCGATGAAGATCTGTCCACCACCAACCCGGTGCTGCTGCCCGGCGGTCTGGTCTTCGCCACCGGGAAGACCGACATCGGGTTCGTCCTGCGCCAGTCCGACCTGAGCCAGGTCGCGGCGATCAGCGGCGTCTGTGGCAGCGACCCCGACGGCGGCCCTGCCTACGACGCCGCCACCGACCGGATGTACGTTCCCTGCCGCGGCGGCGGGATCCAGGAGGTCGACCTCGCCACCGGCACCCTTGGCCCAAGACTGGCCGGCGCGAACAGCGGCCCCACGCTGATCGGTGTGAACCTGTGGGCAATCGCCTACCCGTCGGGGACGATCACCGAATGGGACACCAGCACCCGGACGCCCATCCAAACCCTGCACACCACGACCCCGGTGGCCACCTTCACCACACCCGCCGCCGCACTCGGGCTGCTCCTCATCCCCACCACCACCGGCGTCACCGCCTTCTCCGGCTGAGACCGCAGTCGGGGTCCGGTCTGCTGCACCAGATCCAGCCGGCCGGCGTCCCCCGTCCGAACTCAGCGCTAGGTCCCGACCCCAGCGTCAGATCCAACGGCGTTTCCGTGGCTGCGACGGAGTCAGCGGCGACGCAACCCGGATGGGAAGCCAGACCGCAAGCGCCATCAGGGCCATGGCCAGCCAGAAGTGGATTGCGGTCAGGCCGGCGAGGTCTCCGATCAGGATGTCGGTCCGGGAGCGGAGCTTGATGATGGCCACGATGGTGGCGATCAGGGCCAAACCGATGGCGACGTCGGCTCCGCGGGCGAGTGGCCAGGGTTGTGGCGACCGTGTCTTGACTCATGGCGAGAGCTTCAGGCCACAGCGGCTGATAGATCCGGTGGCCGGCGCCGCCCACCGCGCTATGTCACAAGGTCGCTGCCCAGGCACTGTGGGAGTAGGCACTGCCGACACAGCCCGCACCGGCGTTCGTCACAATGGATCCACTACCGATTCACAAGAGGAGCAGAAAGTGAAGCAGCGCAGCATTGCGGGACGTTCGGTGAGCGCAATCGGTCTGGGTGGCATGCCGATGTCGATCGAGGGCCGTCCCGATCGGGAACGGTCGATCGCCACCATCCATGCCGCCCTGGACGCCGGGGTGACCTTGATCGACACCGCGGACGCCTACCACTGGCACGGCGACGAGGTCGGTCACAACGAATCCTTGGTCGCGGAGGCGTTGCGTTCCTGGGGTGGTGACAGCTCGTCGATCCTGATCGCGACCAAAGGCGGTCACACCCGGCCAGGAAACGGGGATTGGCTGCAGGACGGCACTCCGGAGCATCTCAAACAGGCCGTCCAGGATTCGGCGAAGCGGCTCGGGGTCGAGCAGATCTCGTTGTATCAGTACCACCGTCCCGACCCGGACGTTCCTTACGCCGACTCGATAGGTGCGTTGAAGGATCTGTTGGACGACGGCGTCATCGCCATGGCCGGCATCTCCAACGCCGACGTCGACCAGATCCGGCAGGCCAACGAACTACTGGGCGGCCGGCTGGCCTCGGTGCAGAACCAATACAGCCCGGCCTTTCGCAGCAGCGAAGCCGAACTGGAAGAGTGCGACAAGCTGGGGATCGCCTTCCTGCCGTGGAGTCCGCTGGGCGGGATCAGCAACGCCGCCGGACTAGGGGACAAGTTCGCCCCGTTCGCCGAAGTTGCGAAAGCCCACGACGTCAGCCCCCAGGTCGTCTGCCTGGCCTGGGAACTCGCCAAGTCCGAGGTGGTCATCCCGATCCCCGGCTCATCCCGGCCCGAGACCATCCGCGACTCGGTCACCGCCGCCGACCTGCAGCTCAGCGACGACGAACTTGCCAGCTTGGACGCCGCCGGCTGACAGCGTGGTCCTCAGCCGTCCGCCTCTCGGGTTACCGGGCGATGAGTACTGCGAACGCTCCGGCGCCCGAGGTCAGGCTGTCAGGGTCTGCGGGGAGTCGAAGGCGCTGGTGTCGTAGTAGGTCGAGAATCGCTGCACTTTGCCCTGATCGTCGAAATCGAGCAGTGAGACACCGGCGTAACTGATCCTGATGTCATTTCGTAGTCGGGCGGCGCTGGTCCACTCCAGTACGCCGACTTGGCCCGAGCTGATCCGGTTGAAGGTCGAGTCGACTCGGCTGAACTGATCCAGGTACTCCTGCCAGAACGTCCGGGCACCGTCAAGACCGGTCAGTTCTCGCCCGGTCTCGGGCCGCAGCAGCACAACATCGATCGCGAAGACGGCAGTCACGAACGCTTCGACGTCGCCGCTGTCTTCCAGGTCCTTCAACCGCTCCGCGAAGTCTTCGGTTCTGTCCGCCATCGTGACTCTCCTCATCGTCGAATGCATTCGTGTTCTGCTCAAGGTCGTGGACCAACCCAGCAGCAGTGGTTCGGCGCGGCCAGGTCGTTGCGATGCACCGGCGCCTTTGCCGACCAATCCGGGTGAGCGGTGTGGGTCAGATCGAGGTTCGGCCCCTGAGAAGACATCGTGCGCAGCTGATGACCGCCCGGTCTTCGGATGACCTTCAGTCAGCGCTTTCGCGGGCGAAGAGGAGGGTCGCCGACACCTCATGCGCACGGTCATGCGAAAGCCCTTGGGTCGGTTGCCCGCGCGTCGGGTCGGAGGGTGTCCGATGCTGAGGAGGTGGCAGCTGAAAGTCACGGTTCGACGAGGATGCCGACCATCCGGAGCGAGCCGTGAACGCCTCACCGTCACGCTGTGCGTTGCGGTGTCGACATGCGGTCGGGCGCTCGCCGTGTGTGCTCGGTGGGGAACTACTCGGCGTCGGCGGGGCAGGTTGACCGTCGCACCGTGGTGAGAACCGCTGGGCTGAGCACGCCGCTAGGTGGCCGAGCAGGAACGGCGTGCCCTGGGCTCGGATCGATGCTGTTGGGAGCGGCTGGAGTCTCCGGAATCGCGCTGGACAACGCTGTTGCAGCTGATTGAGAACGTTGATCTCGAGGTCGAAGCGGTCGACGGCGATGTCGGCACGTTGACCGAGGAACTTGCCGCCCGCAAGCGGATTCCCGACGCCGACCGCTGACCGCCATGGTCAGCGCTTTGCTGTTCGCCGACGCTGACCAGGTGGTCGGCGCCGAATGGAGCCAACCCAGCCCGGACAGAAGCAGCCAGCGCAACGGTTACCGACATCGTGACCCCGACACCCGGGTCGGCACCATCGACGTCGCCATCTCGAAACTCAGGTCGGGGATCTACTTCCCCGAGTGGCTGCTCGAGCGAAGGAAGTCCGGCGCGGGCTACGAGGGGATCGGCGGAGCGGGCTGAGACTGCGGTGGTCACTGTGGTCGCTGACTGCTACCTGGCCGGGGTGTCGACCCGGCGGATGGACAAGCTGGTGAAGACGTTGAGTATCCATCCTTTGTCGAAGTCGCACGTTTCGCGGATGGCGACCGAGCTGGACCAGCATGTCGACCAGTTCCGGCACCGACTATTGGAGGCAGCCGGTCCGTTCACGTTCCTGGCGGCGGACGCGTTGACGATGGAGGTCCGCGAGGGCGGCCGGGTCATTAACGCCGTATGCCTGGTCGGCGCCGGTGTCAACGCCCAAGGTCACCGCGGGGTACACGGCCTGCGCGTCGCGACTGCGGAACGAAAGCGGCGTGGAACACGTTCTTCGCCGACCTCGCCGACCTCGTCGACCTCGTCGACCTCGCCGACCTCGTCGCCCGTGGCCTCGGCGGGTCAAGCTCGTCATCAGTGATGCCCACACCTGCTTGGGTGAAGCGATCGCGGCGAACCTGCCCCGGCGCGACGTGGCAACGCTGCCGGACCCACTACGCCGCGAACCTGGTGCTCAGCCACCGCGCATGGCAGAAATACCGGGTGACAGCGGTCGGTGCCGCCCGTTGCGGACCGGCCAGCCGTCCGGTGACACAGGAACCCATCGCCGCTGAACGACGCGACTGGGTTACCGGTGAACAGGGTTTCGCGATCGAGACCCAGATCATGAACACGAAGGCGGCCATGTTCGCCGCTGCTCCGCCGATCAACGGAGCAGCGGCCGGGCTGCGCTGGCCCGGGTCGGTGCCGGTAGCCGTGATGCTCTGCTCCACCCACACCCCGACACCGAAGGTGCTGAACACGACCACGGCCGCGGTCAGGACCAGTTTGACCAGCACCCACCAATGCCGCAGCAGATGCCATTTCGTGGCCACGCCGATCAGGACACCGCTGGCGGAGGCGATGAACGCGAGCGGGATCACCAAAGCAAAATCGAGCCGGTCGATCAACTCGTAACACGCTGCCCGCAGCTGCGGCTGGCCGGTCGTAGCGGCGGTCACCGCAACACGAGGTTCGCCGCCCCGGCTCCCATCCAGCCCAACGATGCCACCACCTGGCACAACAACAGCCACTGCCGAACCTGCTTCCGGACCGGCATCACCGCTCCGGCCCGAAAGTGGCATCCCGATCCGACACAGTCGGTCCCGCCGAAGTCTCGACACGATTCGAGGGGTCGACCTCATCCAGCGTTTCCAGCTGATTGCGGACCATCTGCAACAGCTCGGTCAACAAGGTCCTCTGGGTGTGATCCAGTCCCGTCACCTCGGAGGCGAGCAAACGGTAAGCGGCCGGTCGAGCCACCCCGAGCACCGCGGAACCCTTGGCGCTGATCTCGATCCGGGACCGTCTCCCTCGACCCCCTGAACCCCTCCGCAGCACCAGACCGTCATCGACCATGGCGCCGATCAGCCGTCCCATGCTCTGCGGCCGGACCGGCACCGCTCGGGCCAGGTCGGCCTGGCTCAGATCATCGCCGTCGGCCAGCGAAGCCAACACCCCGTACTGCGCCGGTGTCAGACCGCAACCGGCAAACACCTCACCGGAACAGCGCGCCGCCAAGTGGCCGGTCTGTACCAGATCCCACAGCACATCCGAACGTTCCATCAGCAACCGCTCTTTCGGAGACTAGTAACAGCATGCTGTTACTAGTACGGGCAACAATCCGCCTCCAACCCCGGGGCCGGTCGGCGCCCGGCCGGCGGTGCTGCGATAGTGAACGTGCGCTCGCGATTACGCGGTGCGTCGGCTCGCGTAAACCTCACTCTGCGCGGGGATCCTCGTCTGAAAGGACCATTCATGTCTGAGCGCAACACGGTGGTGCGGGCATTGCACGATGTCGGTCTGGCCGCCTGGTTCGGCGGCTCCCTGATGGGCGCGACCGGCCTCAACGGGGCGGCCTCCGAGGCCACCGATCCGAAGGAGCGTTTGTCCCTGTCGGCTTCGGGCTGGGCGAAGTGGACGCCGTGGGTGGCCGCGGCCGTCGCCGCGCATACGGTCGGCGGGATCGGGCTGATCGCGGCCAACCGCAAACGGATCCGTAAGCAGCCCGGCGTGAAGGGGGCCAGCACGGCCAAATTCTTGATCACCGCGGCCGCCGTGGGTACCACCGCCTACTCCGGTGCTCTTGGTCTGAAGCTGAAACAACACGAAGATGAAGGCGCCGCAGGAGCGACCCAACCGCATTCGGGGGCGAGCCCGGAGCTGGAGACGGCGCAACGCCAGCTCAAGCTGATGCAGTGGGCCACTCCGGTTCTGACCGGTGCCCTGGTCGTCCTGGGCGCTCTGCAGGGCGAACAACAACGCGGCCTTGGCGGCTTGGTAGGACTCGGCGCCGGCGAGGTCATCCGCACGACACGACAGGCCGTCAAAGCTGCCCGCTGAACCCAGGACGACGAGTTCCGGCATCGACCCGTTAGACACGGTAAGGCCGTACACATTCGTCGTCGAGCACGTCGAGCACGTCGAGCACGTCGCCCGTGGCCCAGGCGGCGTCCGGATGGTCACCTAACCGATGCAGTACAGCAGACAACCGCTTGCCGTCCAACCGGGCAGGCGGTCCGGGGATGGGTCGAGGCTCAGATGATCACCAGTGCTGCTCGGTCATCCAGCTGTTCCTGTCTACCGGCCGCGCCAGGTGGGTCAGGCTGGCGGACACCATCGTCGGCATACTGGTGGCCACGACCGAGGCGGATACGACGGACGCGCCTGCTCCGCCGCGTCGCGGAAGCGCTGGTCACGACCTCGAGCACGGCGGCGACGGGAGACGACGGGTGAGGACGGATAGACCACGGGTGGCGGTGGTGTCCGGCGGGGGTACCGGGATCGGCAAGGCGATCGCTGCCGGTCTGGCGGCGGACGGGTTCTTGGTCGTGATCCTCGGACGGCGGGCCGAGGTTCTCGCTGAGGCGGCCGACGCCCTCAACGTCGGTTCAGGGACCGATCGGGTGACCTGGCGTCAGGCCGACTTGACCGCTCCGGAGGCCGTGCAGACCTTGGCCGACGAGCTGACCGGCACCTACGGGACGGTCGATGCGCTGGTGAACAACGCCGGGGGAACTGCCGGCTCCGGCGCGGAGGATTTGCTCTCCGTCGCGGCGGCGTGGCGATCTGCCTATGACCAGAACGTGGTGTCGGCGGTCCTGCTGACGCACGCGTTGCTGCCGCTTCTGCGCCGCCCAGGCGGCCGGATCGTGCTGATCGGGTCGATGACGTCGCGCACCGGCGGTGGCGCGGCGCCGTACGGGGCGGCCAAGGCAGCGCTGAACGGTTGGGTGGTGTCGCTGAGCGCCGCGCACACGGCCGACGGGATCACGGCCAATGTGGTGCTGCCCGGCTACGTGCCCGGAACCGGCTTGGGTGGAGGCTTCGAGATGCCGCAGGAGATGCACGACCGGGTCGTGTCCCGGATTGCGGCCGGCCGGGCCGGGCGTCCCGAGGACGCCGCGGCCCTCGTGCGCTTCCTCGTCACCGAGGACGCGGGCTTCCTGACCGGCCAGGTCATTGAGGTCAACGGTGGCACCCTGCCGCCCAACCGGTAGCCGGCGGTCGCGTTCGCGTCCTCAGCCGAGCTCGAGGACCAGCTTGCCCCTGACGTGCCCGGTCTCGCTGGCCCGGTGGGCCTCGACGAGCCCGGCAAGAGGGTAGGTCCCCGCGATCGGCATGACGAACCGGCCCTGGGTCGACAGCTCGGCGACGTCGGTCAACGCGTAATAGGCGCGGCCTTCTGAGCCGGTGGTGAACACCACCCCGAACCGGGCGGCGTCCGGGTCGATCAACGTCACCACCCGCTCCGGGCTTCCGGTCAGCGCGAGCAGGTCCGGCAGCACGCCGTGCCCGGCGACGTCGAGAGCGAGGTCCACCCCGTCGGGTGCGAGGGCCTGCACGCGCTCCACCAGCCCGGGTCCGTAGATGCAGGGCACGGCACCGAGGGAACTCAAATAGTCGGCGTTGTCCTCGCTGGCCGTGCCGATGACCCGGGCTCCTCGCCCCTGGGCCAGCTGGACCGCGGCCGTGCCGACTCCGCCGGCCGCACCGCTGATCAGCAGCGTCCTGCCCCGCAGTTCGCCGAGGATGTCCAGCCCGCGGGCGGCGGTCTCGACCGCCATCGCCAGCCCGCCGGCCACCGCCCACGACATGTCGGCAGGCTTGCGGACCCAGTCACTCAGTACGGCGTGCTCGGCGGCTCCACCGGTGGCCGTGGCGCCGAAGACCTCGTCCCCGAGATCGACGCCGGTCGCGCCCGGACCGAGCTCGTCGACAACGCCGGCAGCCTCCATTCCCGGGACGTGGGGCAGCGCGACGGGGATGGCCCGGCGCGACACGCCGCTGCGGATCTTCCAATCCACCGGGTTGATCCCGGCGGCCCGGACCCGGACCCGGACCTGTCCCGGGCCGGGGTGGACGTCGGGCACCTCGGCGGGCCGCAGCACCTCGGGAGGTCCGTACTGGTCGAACTGCATCGCCTTCATCGCGTTCCTTTTCTTCTCATCGGGTCCGACATCGGGGGGTTCACGGCCGCAACAGCACCTTGATCGCGGTGCGGGTGTCCATGGCGGCGTACGCGTCGGGGGTCTGGTCGAGCGTCATGGTGGTGTCGAAGACCGCACCGGGTCGGAGGCTGCCGTCCAGGACGTCGGCCAGCAGCTCCGGCAGGTAGTGCCGAACGGGGGCGACGCCACCGGCGTAGTGCAGGTTCCGAGCGAACAGCAGCCCGGTCGGAAGGGTTCCCGAGGGTGCCCCGACGAATCCGACGTGACCTCCAGGGCGGACCGAGCCGACGGCCTGATCCATCGACTCCTGAGTGCCGACGCACTCGAGCACCGAGTCCGCCCCACCCTCGAGGAGCTCCTGTACGGCGGCCACGCCGTCCTCGCCGCGCGACTCCAGTACGTCGGTGGCGCCGAACGCCCGGGCGATCCGCTGGCGGTCCGGATGCCGCGACATGGCGACGATCCGCTCGGCCCCCAGCCGGCGGGAGGCGAGGACCCCGCACAGCCCGACGGCGCCGTCACCGACCACGACGACGGTCGACCCCGCACCAACGGCAGCGCTGACCGCGGCGTGGTGGCCGGTGCCCATCACGTCGGACAGCGTGAGCAGGTCCGGCACCAGGGAGTCCTCGACGGGCCCAGGGACGACGACGAGGGTGCCATCAGCGAGCGGGACGCGGGCGTGCTCGCCCTGCCCACCGTCGATGGCGTTGCCGAAACGGTCGGTCCCACCCAGAACGACCCGTGCTCGCAGGAGGTCGTGACCCCCTGACGGCAGCGTCGGCACGTTCCGTCGCTGATGGCAAAGGGGGCGACGACGACGTCGCCGACGCTCAGCGAACGGACGGCCTCGCCCACCTCCTCGACCACGCCGACGAACTCGTGGCCGGCACGCTTGGGCCCGCGGTCGCCGAGCCCGGCGCGGTACGGGTGCAGGTCGGAGCCGCACACGCAGGAGGCCGTGATGGCGACGATGGCGTCGTCGGGTCGCAGGATCCGTGACCGTGTCACCTGTTCGACCCGGACGTCGTGTGGCCCGTGCAGCACAGCCGCCCGCATGGTGGTCTCAGAAGGCGTCGTCATAGTTGGCTTCTTTCTTTCGTGCATAGGAGGCAGGGCGGCCGGGATGGTCACGCCGAGCCCGTGGGTGATCAACTCGACCAGCGGGCCGATCGGGCCGGTGCCGCCCGGGCGGGGTGAGGTGAAGGCGTGGGTGCCCATGATCGCGCCGACGAAGAACTCCGCCGCTCGGGAGACGTCGAGTCCGTCGGCAAGCTCGCCCCGCTTCCTGGCGTCTACGAGAACGTCCTGCACGACCGCCATGCACCGGTCGACGGAGTCGCGCTGGAAGGTGGCGTAGTACTCCGGGTGCTTCCGCAACTCGGCCGCGCACCGGGTCAGCACCGAGCGGCGCGGCTCGGCCATCATCTCTGCGATCCGGCCCGCCAGCACCTCGAGATCCCCGGAGAGGCTGCCGGTGCGCGGCGAGTCCAGGTCGGCGGCCAGGGTGGCCATGCCGGCCAGGATGAGCGAGTGCCGATCCGGCCAGCGGGAGGCGATACTGCGCTTGCCCACCCGTGCCCGGGCGCTGACGGAGTTCACGCTGAAGCCGCTCACACCGACGTCGGCGAGCTCGGCCACGACCGCGACGAGGACCCGTTCGTCGACCGCCGCGTCCTTCGGCCGACCACGGCCGGCCGCCCGGGCGAGCTTGCTCGTCCGTGGCTGGACCTGTGGGTTTGGCACGTCCTCAGATTAACGCATCCGGTCCGGGTGCATAATTGAGCTCATGCAGCCAGGCAGCGACACCATGGAGACCCGATGAGCGACGACCAGACCTTGTACAGCGCTACCGCGACCGCGTGGGGGGGTCGCCGTGGTCGGGTCGCATCCACTGACGAGCGGCTGGACGTGACTCTGTCCTCCCCGGTCGCGCTCGGTGGCGACGACGGGCCGGGGACCAACCCCGAGCAGATGTTTGCCGGCGGCTACGCGGCCTGTTTCCACAGCGCGCTGAAGAACACCGCGCTCTCCCAGAAGCTCGACGTGAGCGAGTCGGCCATCTCGGTCACCATCAAGCTTGTCGGATCCCTGCCCGAGCGTCGGCTGAACATGGCCGCCACCATTGAGGCCGAAATCCCCGGTCTGGAACGGTCGGTTGCCCAGGAGCTCCTGGAGGCCACCCACCGGCTCTGCCCGTACTCGGTCGTGACCCGTGGGAACATGCCCGTCGAGCTCGTCCTCATCCAGGACTGATCCCACCACCCGAACGCGAGGAGTGTCCCATGCGCCAGAGCCACGTGCAGATCCCGACCCCCGACGGTGTCGCCAACGCCTACCTAGTCCTGCCCGACGACCCGGCCCCTGCCCCGGCGGTGATCGTGTACTCCGACGCCTTCGGGCTGCGTCCCGAGCTGGAGCGGCTGGCCGACCGTCTCGCCGGCGCCGGCTACGCCGCCCTGGTCCCGAATGTGTACTACCGGAGCGGACCGGACCCGATCGGTGAGCTTCCGAACCCGATCGACCTGACCGCCCGCCCTGACCTGTACGGGCTGATCGGCCCATTGATGGGCTCGGTCGAGACCGCAGGGATGATCTCCGACGCCGGGGCGTACCTCACCTTTCTGGCCGACTCGCCGGACGTCACCGACGGCCCGGTGGGGACTACGGGCTACTGCATGGGTACGCGCTTCTCGCTGCGCACCGCCGAGGCCTACCCCGACCGCGTCGCTGCGGCGGCCGCGTTCCACGGCGGGGGCCTGGTGACCGACGACGCCGACAGCGTGCACCTGGGTGTCGCGCCGATCGAGGCCGAGGTCTACCTCGCCCATGCCGACCACGACCAGAACATGGACCCCACGCAGATCGCCCGGCTCAACGCGGCCCTGGACGAGGCGGGCGTCACCTACCGCGAGGAGGTCTACCCCGACGCGCCGCACGGATTCGCGATGGCCGACACCTCCGCCTACCGCGAGGACGCCGCCGAGCGCCACTTCACTGAGCTGGTCGGGCTGCTCGACCGCACCCTGACGCGCTGACGCGCTCACCGGAAGGAGCACGATCGATGTTGGTCCAGGTCATCCTCAGCACGACCCGTGATGACCGCTACAGCGCTCTGGTTGCGGAGTGGGTGGCGAAGTCGCTCGGAAGGCACGAGGGCGTCGAGGTGGAGGTGGTCGACCTGCGCGACCATCCGCTGCCGTTCTTCGACGGCGTACCACCGGCCAAGTTCCCCCGCCAGTACCCGACCGCCGAGGTCGCCCGGCTCGGGGAGCGGCTCGACCGCGCCGACGGCTACGTGATGCTCGTCGCGGAGTACAACCACGGCTACCCGGCAGTGCTCAAGAACGCAATCGACTGGACGTTCGCGGAGTGGAACCACAAGCCGGTCAGCTTCGTCGGCTGGGGCAACGTCGGAGGGGCCCGGGCCATTGAACAGCTGCGGCTGGTGAGCGTCGAGCTCGAAATGGCGCCGCTGCGGCACGCCGTGAGCATCCTGCCCGACGTCCTCGTCCGGTCGCGTCAGGCAGCGGATCCGGCCACGGTGCTGGCCGAGCTCGACCCGAAGCTCGACCTGTTGGCCGCCGACCTCGCGTGGTGGTCCGCAGCCCTGGCCACCGCACGAGACCGCGACGGCGAGAGTCGCTGAGCGTCGAGCTGAGCATCGTCTCGCTCAGCGACCGGTAGCTCGACCCGCGCGCGTGAACAGGTCGAGCTCCTCGGGCTTCGCGTCCAGCACCCGGTCCAGCTCGATGACGGCGATCGCGTCCGGCAGCTGAAAGCAGCGCGCAAGGACGGCCAGTTACTCCTGAACGCCTCGCCTCGGCCCTGAGTCAGCGGCCGTGCCCGGCGTAGTGACCGGACCGGCCCGGTCGGTCAATGCGAACAGGTCGCGGCGATCGACTCGGCCACCGGTAAGACGATCCCCGTCGCCGAGTCGGACCCGACGAGGCCCTCGCCCCGTTCTCTCGAACCACGCCTGCGGCTGAGTCGGAACCGGTGGTGTAGTCCCTGGATGACACCGCGGCCGACACGGCCTTCACCGGTTCGGTGTCATCTGTGTCGTCGGTCGGGGTGAAGGGCAGCGTCAGGTCAGCGTGGTGCTGACCCGAACCGCTCGGCGAGCTGTCCCGGGGCGGACGAGGCACTAGCGCCGGGCTCGGCCGATCGATTTGTTCAGCCCGCGACCGAGCAGCCAGACGGCGACGTAGCAGCCGATCAGGGCGATCGACATCCCCAACGAGAAGCGGACCAGGAGCGGGTTGCCGAGCGGGTCCCGCAGCCGGCTGACGATGGTGGAGAAGAGGCCGTCCGGATCGGTCAGGACGTCCCAGGAGTTGAAGCGGGGGAAGCGGCCCAGGTAGACCCCGACGGCACTGAGGACGAGTGAGCCCAGGGCGACCGTCCAGCCGACGATCCGCCCGGTTCGAGCTTCGATGACCTGGTGCACCACGAGCAGGGAGACGAGCCCGAGGGCGAGGCCGATGGCGGCGAAGGCGCCGATGAGTCCGGCGCCGTACCACAGACGTACGCCGTCGGCGTTTTCGAGATGGACGAAATCGGTGACGATGTAGGGCGCATTGGGGAGGAAGAGCAGCCATCCGGCGGCGAGCAGCCAGAGGAGTGGGCGCGGACCACGAAGGCGGTGGACGGCTACCACCCCGATCGCAAACACGAACGGAATCCAGGCCAGGAAGAGGTTCCACGGCAGAAAGCCGAAGCCGGTCGTACCGACCCGGTCGGCATGAAGGGAGAGCAACGCGCACGCGATCGCCGAGAAGGCGGCCAGGACGAGCGCCGACCCGACGAGCCAGTATCCGGGCCGACGCGCCGGTGCGTTCGACACGGCGTAACGCTACCAACGGCGGAAGGCGAGTCGCAACGCGCCATTAAGCTGTCGCGGTGGACACGACAACCCTGTATCTGATCATCGGCGGTGCCGTCGTCCTGGTCGGCCTGATCCTCGGGCTGGTCGTCGGCACCCGCCGTCGCTCGCTGGGCCGGGCGCGACGCCAAGGACAACTCGAACGGGGTTCGGATGGCACGGCCGTCCAGGACGAGGAGTCGACCGGCCTCCGTCCGGGCCGGGCCGGCGCTCCCGGTGAGACCGACGTCGAGGTCGTCGAAGCCGAGCTGGTCGACCTGCCCCCCACCCTGGAGCGTCCAGAGACCACCGCAGGCCGGCTGGTCCGGTTACGAAAGCGGCTGTCCGGTTCGCAGAACGCGCTCAGCCGCGGGCTGTTGATGTTGATCTCCCGGGACCGGATCGATGAGGAGACCTGGGAGGACTTCGAGGACACGCTGCTCACCTCCGACCTCGGGGTGAATCCGACTATGGAGTTGGTGGCCGGCCTGCGGGAGCGGCTGCGGGTCGAGGGCATCTCCGACGGGGCCGGCGCCCGCGCGGCCCTGCGGGAAGAGTTGATCAAGCTGGTCGATCCCCGGCTGGACCGCACCCTCGCGGTTCAGCGCGGCGAGACGCCGGCGGTGGTGATGGTCGTCGGGGTGAACGGAACCGGCAAGACGACCACCGTCGGCAAGCTGGCCCGGGTGCTGGTCGCCGAGGACATGGACGTGTTGCTCGGTGCGGCCGACACCTTCCGGGCGGCGGCGGCCGACCAGCTGGAGACCTGGGGCGGCCGGGTCGGGGTGCCGACCGTCCGGGGTGACGAGGGCGCGGACCCGGCCAGCGTGGCCTTCGAGGCGGTCGCCGCCGGGATCGAGGCGGAGGTCGACGTGGTGCTGATCGACACCGCCGGCCGGCTGCACACCAAGACCGGACTGATGGACGAGCTGGGCAAGGTGAAACGGGTGATCGAGCGCAAGGCTCCGGTCACCGAGGTGTTGCTGGTGCTGGACGCGACCACCGGCCAGAACGGACTGACCCAGGCCCGGATCTTCGCCGAGGTGGTCAACATCACCGGTCTGGTACTGACCAAGCTGGACGGGTCGGCGAAGGGCGGAATCGTGGTCCAGGTACAGCGCGAACTCGGTGTGCCGGTCAAGCTGATCGGCCTCGGTGAGGGAGTGGACGACCTCGCCCCGTTCGACGCCGAGGTGTTCGTCGACGCGCTGCTCGACGCCTGAGCTGCGAACGACCCCAGATCCCGTCGCCCGCGAGCCAGCCCGCCGCATCGGCGCCGGGCCCGGCGCGAGAACATGAGCGTATGAGTTCTGACAGCTTCGACTATCTGATCATCGGCGGGGGAGTGGTGGCAGCCGCGGCCGCGCCCGGCATTCGCGAGCACGACAGCAAGGGGACCATCGGCATTCTCAGTGCCGACGTCGACCCGCCCTACCACCGCCCGCCGCTGACCAAGAACGCCTGGACCGCACCGGACTGGAACGACGACAACCTGCCCTACGACACCGCCGAGGCGACCGGGGCTGACATCCGGCTGGATACTCTGGTCACCGGGATCGATCGGGACAACCACCAGGTCTCCACCGCGGCCGGCGACCTGATCGGCTACGGCAAGCTGCTGCTGGCCACCGGCGGCAAGCCGGACGAACTCGACCTGCCCGCCGACGACCGGGTGGTCTACTTCCGCAGCGCCGCCGACTACCGGACGGTCCGCAGCCTGATCGGGCCCCAGCAGCACGTGGTCGTGGTCGGCGGCGGTTACATCGCCACCGAGATCGCCTGCGCCCTCTCGCTGCAGGACGTCATCGTGACCATCGTGTTCAGCGGTGACACCCTGACCGGTGACACCCTCCCGGCCGAGCTGGCCGACCAGGTGCAGCAGAGCTTCCTCGACCACGGAGTCAACCTCAAGTCGGGCCGCAAGGTCACCGGCGGCACCGCCAGCGAGGCCAACATCGTGCTCGCCCTTGACGACGGCACCGACCTGGAAGCCGATCTGGTGGTGCTCGGTCTCGGAGTCAGCCCGGTGGTCGACCTGGCCGAGGATGCCGGCCTGGAGGTCGAGGACGGCGTGGTGGTCGATGAGCACCTGCGGACCGCCGACGAGCGGATCTGGGCAGCCGGCGACATCGCCCAGTACCCGGACAAGGTGCTCGGCCGGACCCGGGTCGAGCACGTCGACAACGCCAACGTAATGGGCAAGACGGTCGGGGAGATCATGGCCGGAGCCGACGTGAGTTACGACCACACGCCGTTCTTCTACACCGATCTCTACCACCTCGGCTATCGCGCGGTCGGTTCGCTGGACGCCTCGCTGGAGACGTTGATCGACTGGAACGAGGACCGCTCGGCCGGTGTCGTCTACTACCTGGACGGCGAAGCGCCGGTCGGGGTGCTGCTCTGGAACGGCTACGGCTCGACCGACGATGCGACCAAGGTGCTCGCCGATCCGCCCGCTCGCCGGGAGGACCTGCTGGGCCGGATCGGCCCCGACGAGTCCTGAGCCACGCTCGACCCGGTCCGCGGGCCGGGCCCGGTCAGCTGGATCGCGGTTGGCTGGATCGCGGTTGGCCGGATCTCGGTTGGCCGGATCTCGGTTGGCCGGATCGCGGATGGCCGGATCGCGGATGGCCGGGCCGAAGTCAGCCCAGCCGGCCCGGTCCGCGATTCACCGTCGACGCCTCGTCGTAGTCGAGCTGCTCGAGCATCTCCCGGTAGACGTCGTCGTCGAGCCGGTAGGCGTCCCGCTCGGCGGTCAGCGCCTTCCGCTGGGCGCCGACCATGTCCAGTCGCAGCTGCTGGAACGCCGTGCTGATCGAGTCGCGGGTCTCGGGGGAGAGGCCCTCGTCGCTGTCCTCCCATTGGCTCTGCAACTGCTGGCGGGCCTCTTGGGCCTGCTGCCAGCTACCGGCGAGCCGGCTCAACACCTGCGGATCGACACCATCGGTGACCTGCCGGAACGACTCCTCGGCCGCCTTCCCGGCGGCGTCCCGGGCGATCTGCTGGGCGTGCTGGCGCTGGTCGGCGTCGAACTCGTCTTCGGCCTCGGTGCTCAGATCGAGCCGGCGGATCAGAAACGGCAGCGTCAGGCCCTGGATCACCAGCGTGCCGACCGCCACCACCACTGCGGTGACCTGGATGTCGGCCCGGGCCGGGAAGCCGGCCCCGTTCGGGGTGACCAGCGGGATACCGGCGGCGGCGGCGAGGGTGACCACCCCGCGCATCCCGGTCCAGGAGATCACCAACTCTTGGCGCAGTGGCAGGATCCGCGGCTCCCGCTTCGGCCCTCGGCGCGACTCCTGGCGTGATTGTCGATGCCGCTGGACGGCTTGCCGGGCTTCCTCATCCCGGGCCAGGTGGCGGTGCCACCACCAGCGCATCGCCACCAGCCGGGCGTGGTTCAGTATCACCCAGGCCGGCCGGACGGCCATCACGATGACCAAGATCAGCAGGGCACTGAGCAGCACCCGGGACAGCGACTTGCCCTCGTCGGTGACGTCGGCGAGCACGAACTTGACCTGCAGACCCATGTAGGCGAAGACGAACGCCTCCAACAACACGTCGATGCTGCGCCAGACGTCCCGTTCTTGAAGTCGCGCGGCGAAGCCGGATTTGTCGGCGTTGTAGCCCATCGAGAAGCCTGCGACCACCACCGCAATCACTCCGGACGCGTGGAGTTCCTCGGCCGCAAGATAGGCCGCGAACGGCAACACCAGACCGAGGACGGTCTCCAGGCCGGCGTCGGCCAGCCGGCGCCGCAGCAGCTGGGTGAGGAAGGCCAGCAACAGTCCGACGACTGAGCCGATCGCCGCGCTGTAGAGGAAGTAGAGAAAAGGGTTGGCGATGAATGCGGTCGTCCCGGTGACGGCGGCGACGGCAATCGTGAAGAAGGTCAGTGCGGCCGCGTCGTTGACCAGGCTCTCGCCGGTCAGGATCGTCATCACCCGTTTGGGTAGGCCGAGCCGACCGCCGATCGCGGTGGCGGTGACCGCGTCCGGCGGGGCGACCACCGCGCCCAGCACCAGGGCCGCCGGCAGGGTCAGGGCCGGGACGATTGCCTCACCGGCGAATCCGACCACTAAGGCGGTGACCACCACCAGACCGACGCCGAGGCCGAGGATCGGCCACAGGTTGCGGACGAAATTGATGAAGGAGAAGTTGATCGCCGTCGAGTAGATCAGCGGCGGGAGCACGAAGCTCAGGATCAGGTCCGGGTCGATCTCGAGCTGGGGCAGACCCGGGACGAACGAGACCGCGAGCCCGATGATCACCAGCACCAGCGGGGCCGGCAGGTCCCGCCGGGCCGCCAACGAATTGACCGCGATGGCGGCGATCACCACCAGCAACAGTTCGACGCCGTCCATCCGTCGCCCCTTCTCTCGACACCACCGCGGGCGACAGTTTAGAGAAGGACCGAGGACCCGCCTCCAGACGATCCGGGTCGTCGGGCCACAGGGGCCGGTCCCGCAACTCTTCGCGAGGTGGCCCTGCGACTCTCGGCGTCGTCCGGGGAGGAGCCGGTTAGGACTTGGTGGCGAAGACGATCGTGTTGTCCTGATAGCCGTGCAGACCGTTGACCGAGCGGTTGTACGGACCACCGCAGGTGATCAGCCGCAACTCCGAGTCGGGCACCGGTCCGAACACCTCGTTCGGTCGGGAAGCCCTCTTTCGGCGTGGTGATCACCCGGTCGACGGTGAAGTTCACCGTCTTGTGGTTGGACAGGCCGACCATGATGGTCGAGCCCGGTTTGGTCAGTCCGGAGCGGGAAGAAGACGGCCGGGCCGGTCATGGAGTCGATGTGGCCGGCGATCACCGCGGGTCCGACTCACCGGGCAGGGTGCCGCCGGCGAACCAGCCGGCCTTGTCCGGATCTTTCGGGGCGGCCAGCGAGCCGTCGGAGATCAGGCCGAGCTTCTCCATCGAGGTGGAGGTGATGCCGACCGAGGCGACTTTGACCGAGGTGACGCGGACGTGGTTGACCGGGATCGGCTGCGGGCCCTGGCCGGCGGTGCTGGACTGCTCGGTGTCGCCGACGGCGAGGCGGTGATGCTGGTCGACGGGGCCGTCGCAGCGGGTCCGGTCGCTGCGGAGGTGGTTGCGGGTGCTGCCGGCGTGGCCGCGGTGGCGCCGCCGGTGCAGCCGCCGGTCACCAGAGCGAAGCCGGCCACCGCGAGCGCGGCCGCCGCCCGGCGGCCCGGTCGGCCGACCGAGCCGGGGGTGTTCTCCGGGGTGGTCGCCGTGGCGTTCTCGGGTGTGGTCATCGGTTGTTCCCCGGTCACTGGTTGATCCGGACGCAGCCGCCGAGGGAATCCTGCTGCAGCATCAGCCGGCCGAGCGCGTCCCAGGCGCCGCCGTAGTAGGTCGGAACCTGCTGCTGCAGATGGTCGGCGATCACCAGCTGGGCATGCGGCCCGCTGCTCGTCGCCGGCGGAGGCGTACACCGCGGCCTGCGCGGCGGCCGCGACCGGCGACTGGTCCTGGGTGAGCGGCTTGCCGCCGAGGTCGCGAGCGGCCGGATTGCCGCTGAACCGGGCCAGGGCGGTGGCGAGCCGGGCGGCGAGTGCGACGTCGGCGGCGTCACAGGACTCGGCGTAGCGCAGCGGCATCCGGGTCGCGTCATAGCTGTAGCGGACGCCGTCGTTGCCTCGCCCGGCCGCACCGGGCATCGGGTCGACGGTGCCGTCGGAGTGGATCTGGGCCCAGTCCGAGCGGCAGGTCGGCGTTGTCCAGCACGGCCTTGGTCGCGGCCTGGCTGCCCGATTCCAACTCGGTCCAGCGCTTGTCGTTCGGTGGCTTTGGCCAGGATGGCGAAGGCGACTGGCGAGGCGTAGCTGGGGTTGTAGGCGTAGGGATCGGTCTTGGCCCAGTTGCCGGCGACCAGGATCCGACCGAGCTCGGTGTTCACCGTCTCGGTGTCCAGGATCGCGTTGCCCAGCTTCACTCCGGCGGCAGTGAGCGACGGGTCGTCGAACCGGTCCCGGCCAGCACCAGGGCGCGGGCGGCGTCCAGGTCGGCGTCGGAGGCCGAGGAGGTGTCGACCACCTGGCCGCCCTGCCAGCGCCAGGCCATGGTGCCGTCCGGTTGCATCAGGTGCTGCTTCGGTCCAGCCCCAGACCGAGGTGAAAGCGGTCTGGTTGCCCGTGCCGACGGCGATCAGCATGGCGTAGGCCTGACCTTCGCTGACGGTGTCGCCACCCTGGTCCCGACGGACCACCCGGCCGTCCGGATCGACGTAGTCGGTGAGGAAGTTCTGGCCGGCCTGCGCCGCGGTGAGAGTCCGCGGCGGCGTCGGGGTCGACGTGGCCGCCGGGGTGGAAGAACCGCCGCCGGTGGCCCCTGGCGCCCGGCTGCTGCCGGGTCGCTCGGGTGACGACCACCGCGAGGGTGACGGCGACCAGCACCATCGACGACCCCGACGACGGTCAGCCGGACGGCGGTCATCCGCCTCATCGGCTGCGATAGGTGGTGCGCGCGCATCGGGTGCGCCGGCTTGGCGCAGCGTCAGGGTCAGCACCAGCGAGCAGCACGCCGCCGCCGAGCAGCGCCGGAGTGGCCGACGAGCCGGTCGAGCCGGTGGTCCCGGTGTGCGCCGGTGAACTGGGTCGCCGTGCCGCCGAAGCCGGTCTCGACGCCCTTGCCCTTTTTCGGGGCGTTGTTGGTGTTGTTCGAGGCGTCGCGCAGCACCTTGGCCGAGACAGGTGCCCTTGGAGCCGTCCAGCACCACGATGGTGTTCACACTGCCGGGAACGGCGGTGACCTTGGTGTTGATCGCGCTGGCGCTGCCCGAATCAGGCTTACGTTGACGGTCCAGACGCCGGCCTTGATCTGGGCGTACCCGGTGGCCGAGGCGAACGAGGCGTCCCGGGCCAACACCGGTCCGTCGACCGCGGTGACCGTCACCGTGGGCGCGTTGGTGGACGCCTGCAACAGCCGGACCTTGGCCTGCCGCTGGCCGGCGCGCGCAGGTCGTCGTTCAGCACGACGCCCTTGAGGTTGGCGTTGGTGCCGACCGCGGCCACCGTGTAGGCGTAGTTGTTCTTCACCGTGACCGACTGGGTGATGACGGGCTTGCTGTTCGCACCGCCGCCGGCCGGGGTCATGCTGGCCACGTACTGGCCGGCCGGGACCTTCTCGTAGGCCGAGACGTTGCCGTAGCCGATGTCGCTCAGCTTGACCATGGCCTTGCTGTTGGAGACCGAGGTGAGGGCCACGTTGACCGCCGGGGTGTTCGGCGACAGGTGGGCCAGTCGGATCCAGCCGCCGGCAGCCGCCGGAGCCGTCGGCCGAGGCCGGTGCGACCGTGGCGCTGAGTCCGGCCAGGGCGGCACGGCGCTGGCGACCAGGAGCAGCAGGGCCCGGGTCAGCCGCGAGCGAACGCGGGAATTGGTACCAGGTCATGAGATGTATCTCCATCTTATCGGTGATGGCTGTCGGTGCGGTGGAATATCAGGCGACCAGATGTCACAGGCGACCTGGTGCGGGCGAAGTGTCAGGCGTTGTCCGGGATCAGGCCGGTCGGTGCGTTGGTGTCGTAGGTGACCAGCAGACCCTGCGGGGTCTCCTGCATCGAGCGCGGCACGAACGGGCTGACCTGACGGTCGAAGTACGCCTTCAGCTCGGCCGCTTCCTGCGGCGAGTCGGCCAGCGGTTTTCCGTTCACGGCCGAGATCAACACCTGCCGACGCGGGGCAGCTTCGGTTTCCTCGCCGGGCACCGCGGGTGCGTCGGCGATGGTCAGCTTACCGATCAGCGCCGCTCGGGGAAGGGTCAACAGGATGCGGGCATCCACCCGGCCACCGGTCATCAGGTTGCGGACCGGGGTCGGCATGCTCAGCGCCGGATTGGCGACCAACTGGGCGCCGACCGCGCTGCGCATCTTGGCGTCCACGGTCGCGGCCTTGGCCACGGCAGCTGCGCCTTCGGAGTGGATCCGGTAGACGATGACGGCCCGGTCGCCGGTGCCGAAGCTGGCGACCTCGGTCGAGTTCTCGAGGCCTTCGGCCACCGTCGGTGAACCGTCGGGGAAGGTGCGCATCGAGTTGGTGGTGACCACGTAGTCGTAGTCGCGCCAGCCGTTCGGGGCCAGCGCCTCGACCGCCGGGTCGGTGTCGACCTTGTAGTACCAGACCACGTTGTTGCGCGGGAATCCCGCGCGGACGAAGTCGACCCACATCGAGTCGTCGACGACGACCGGTAGTTCCGGTTGACGTTCTGCTCGACCCAGGACTCGGCCTGGACCATCGGCTGGTCGAGGATCGGCCAGCAGCAGACCGCGCAGCTTCGGCGCCCACATCGGCGCCGCCACGCCACGGCCAGCACGAGCCGCGACCAGGCCGACGGCGACCGTCTGCGCGAGACGCCGGGCCGCGTTGTTCTTGGGCCCGGGCCCGACGCCACCACACCTCGACCGCGGCCGGGATGACCAGGGCGGCGAAGGGCAGCATCGCCGATCACGTAGGGCACCGGCAGATAGCCCGGGTCGCAGCATGAAGACGAGCAGGAAGATGAGCGAGCCGGCGACCGGCCAGAACTTCTTGGACCGCAGGACGAGCAGTGCGGCCAGCGGAGCGACCACGGCCAGCACCGGGTCCAGATCCAGCCACTGGTTCAGGGTGACCCGGGCCTGGGTGCCGGCGTCGAACAGGCTGCCGGAGGCGGTCCGGCCCTCGCAGCTGGAAGAAGATGCCGTTGAACAGGCTGACCCGGCCCGCGCCGGGAACCAGCTCGCCCTTGATGATCGAGCAGCAGGACGTAGCCGAGCGCCGAGCAGGACCATGCACGCCGGCGGCCAGCGAAACGGTGTAGCGGCGGGTGCCATGGTGCGCCGAGCGCCACATCTGCCAGGCCAGGAACGGCAGGAAGAGCAGATAGGTCTCCTTGGTCAGCACGGCGACGGCGAAGCAGCCGGCGGCGGCGGCGAACCCGAGTCAGCTGCCGGCGCGGGGCGAGGGCCAGGACGAAGGCGGCGAGCAGCCACGGCGTGGCCACGTTGTCCAGGAACACCGTGCGGTGGAACTGGACGGCCAGCGGCGAGATCGCGAAGATGAACACCGCGACGGCGGCGGCCGGGCGGGACATGTCGAGGCGACGGGCCAGCATCCAGAGCAGGGCGCAGGAGACCAGCGCGCAGACGATCATGAACTCACGACCGGCCATCACCGCGCTGGTGTAGCGGGCGAAACCGTCGGTGAGCTTGGTCCAGCCGGCGATCTGGATCCAGCCGAGCGGCGGGTGGTCGTACCAATAGGTGTAGTGCGTCAGCTCGCCGAGCTTGTCCACGGCGTAGGCCTGCGCGGTGTAGGTGCCCTCGTCGTCGATCCGCTGCGGCGAGCCGGTGAAGTTGATGAAGTTCACCGCGGCCGAGACGAGCAGCAACGGGACGAACCAGATCATCGAGCCGCAGCCGACCGCGCAGGAAGCTTGCCAAACGATGACGCCGTCCGGGGGTCGGCGCAGCGTCACCGCCTGGGATTGTGGCGGGGGGAGAGCGAGTCGTGCTCGCTGTACTGGTCGACGTTGCGCCGCGAAGGCGGGAAGGTCAACGTCTGTTGGTCGAGCTGTCGGGTGTTGGTCGATGGTCTGAGTCATCGCGGGTCTCCTACACCGGCACCGGCCAGGGCCGGCTCGGGATCGCGGGTCGCAGCGGCGGGCCGGTGCGCTCCGGTGTGTTCGGTTTTCTCCCAGGCGTTGATGCCTCGGATCTCACGGATCACCGAGCGGACGGCAGCGGCCGCCAGGAAGACCTGATAGGGAAACGTGCCGAGCAGCAGCCGGACGTAGTCCCGGACGCGGACCTTGACGCCGTACATCCGACGGAAGTCGCCGAGGCCGGCGGTCTCCATCACGATGGTCAGCAGGGTCGGGACGATCGGCAAGAAGGTGAGCAGAGCCACGCCGGTCGGAACCTTGGCGAAGAGGATCAGCAGCACCGAGATCGGGATCATCAGGCCGGTGAAGGCCTGCAGGAAGGGCATCGAGAGCAGGTAACGGGCCATCAGTCCGCTGCCGGAGGGTCGGCAGCTTCTTCCATTCGCCCTTGCGGAGCACCTGGAGGAAGCCCTGGTTCCAGCGGGTGCGCTGCTTGTAGAGGCTCTTCAGCGTGCCCGGGGTCTCTTCGCGGGTGACGACCTCGGGGTCGTAGGCCACGACGACCTTCTTGCCCCGGGTCGACAGCCGGACACCCAGTTCGCAGTCCTCGGCCAGGCATTCGGCGTCCCAGCCGTTCGACCTCGCGCAGCACGTCGGCCCGGGCGAAGACGGTGTTGCCACCGAGCGGGATGAACCGGGCGCCGGCGTGGAAGTGCAGCCGGCTGCGGAACCAGAAGTAGTACTCCATGCAGTTGCGCAGCGCCCACCAGCTGGATTCGATGTTCATCAGCTGGACACCGCCCTGGACCACGTCGGCTTGGGTGTCCATGAAGCGGGCGTCGACCAGCTTGAGCAGGTCGGTGTGGACCTCGTCCTCGGCGTCGAAGACACCGACGATGTCGCCGCGGCATTCCGGCAGTGCCGTGTTCATGCCCTTCGGCTTGTTCTTGGGGACGCTGATAGTCCATCACGACCCGGACGATGCCGGGGTGACGATCGGCCGCGGCGCGGGCGACCGCCTCGGTGCCGGGGTCGTCGTGACCGATGATGGCGATCACCTCGTAGTCGGGGTGGTCGAGCTTGGCCAGCTTGTCCAGCGTGTCGCCGAGCACCTCCTCCTCGTGCCGAGCCGGCACCAGGAGGGAGAAGGACAGGCTGGGTTTGCGGGCGGAGCGGACGAAGCCGGTGGCCTCCAGATGTTGCGGGGTGCGCCAGGCGTGCAGCATCCAGGCCAGGGTGGTCATGGCGACGCCGGTCAGGGCGACGGAGACGGCACCGAGCAGGATCAGTCCGACCCGGCCGGACGTGCTGTCCCAATCGTTGGTCGAGGTGACCGGTGCGTGGTCGGGCCGGTCGCGGCCGCGCCGCGGTTCGGCGCCTGGGCGGTGATCGTGGGCTGCGACACCGGCGGCAAGAGCTGAGAAGGAGGAGCGCTGGGCGTCGGTGCAGCGGCGGCGACGGTCGGGGCGATGAGCCCGGAGACGGTCGGCGAGGCCGGCACCGGCACCCGCGATCATGAAGAAGGTCAGCAGGACGATCGCCGGCGCGCGTCGAAGACGCTGGGCGGACGATCGGATGAGGTCAGGAAGGAACGGCACAGCGGATAACCCCCGGATAGCGCATGAACGTGGCATACCAGTTATACGGAGCCAGGCCGGGAACGGTTTGTCTGAAACGATTCGGTAGCAGGGGTTTCACCTGATCGTCATCCCGCGCTATCTGGAGGTATCTTGCCTAGTCAGAGCCACATTTCTGGGAATATTCCGTGATCCATGTGACGACCCTCACGGTTGAAGGTCAACCATCGGGTTGCCTGTGGAAGGTGAAAAGGCCAGCCAGCGGAAAGCCTGAGCCGAACTTGATTCGATTGAGCGAATCTCAGGTATTGACGACTCAGAGATCGACCTTGGCGCTTTCGCCGACGTCGGGCGCCCGCCGGTCACGGCGGCCTTGGCGTACTTGAGCAGCGCGACCGGCTTCGGCGTGTCCATCGTCCAGTACTCGGCCGACTCGGCGTGCACCTTGAGCAGGGCCAGGGACGGATCCTCACGGCCCTGCTCGAACCAGGCCTTGTGCTCCGACGCTCCACAGCTCGTCGATCATCGCGTCGTCCTTGCTGATGGAGCCGGTACCGGACAGCGAGAGCCAGCCGTTGCCGGTGGCGATCGAGACGTTCACCTCGGCGTTGGCCTTGACCTGATCGGTCTTCGGCGAGGGGTCCGGGGTGAAGAAGTAGAGGTCGCCGTCGAAGTCGCGGTCCTGCAGGGCGAGCGGACGGCTGAGCAGTTGCCCGTCCGGTCCGACGGTGGTGACGATGGCGATCTTGCCTTCGTGGATGAGTTCGGCGACCTTGGCGGTCTCTTCGGGGTTGCGTGTTTCGGTCATAGCGTCACCGTACGCAGCCGACCTAAGACCCGTTCGCAGGAGCCGTCCAGGGGTCGTCCCCAGGAGGCGTCCCCGGGAGGCGTCCCCAGGAGGCGTCACAGCCAACGGCGGCTGACCCCTAGGCTCCTGACATGGACGAACGAATTCTGGGGCGAACCGAACGAGCGGTATCGACGGTCGGGTTGGGCACCTGGCAGCTGGGCGGGGACTGGGGCGCGGTCGCCGACGCCGAGGCCATGGCTCTGATGGAGGCCGCGGTCGAGGCCGGGGTCACCCTGTTCGACACCGCGGACGTCTACGGCGACGGGCAGAGCGAAAAGCTGATCGGGCGCTTCCTGGCCGACCAGGCCCGGAGCACCGGGTGCTGGTCGCGACCAAGATGGGCCGCCGGGCCGAGCTCGATCCGGCCAACTACACCGAGGCGAACTTCCGGTCCTGGATCGATCGATCCCGGTCCAACCTCGGCGTCGACCGGCTCGATCTGGTCCAGTTGCACTGCCCGCCGCCGGGCGTCTACTCCTCGATGCCGTCTATGACGCACTGGACACGCTGGTCGAGGAAGGGTTGATCGCCGGCGTACGGGGTCAGCGTCGAAACCTGCGACGAGGCACTGACCGCGATCTCGCGGCGCGGCACGGCGACCGTCCAGATCATCCTGAACGCCTTCCGGTTGAAGCCGCTGGAGTTCGTGCTGCCCGCGGCGGTCGAGGCGGGCGTCGGGATCCTCGCCCGGGTGCCGTTGGCCAGCGGTCTGCTCAGCGGCAAGTAACGCGCCGACACCACCTTCGAGGAGGCCGACCACCGCAACTACAACCGACACGGCGAGGCCTTCGACGTCGGCGAGACGTTCTCCGGGGTGGACTTCGAGACCGGAGTGGAGGCGGCAGCCGAGTTCTCCGCCCTGGTGGAGGGCCTGCCCAGGTGGCCTCACGCCGGCTCAGGCGGCTCTGGCCTGGGTCATCCAGCAGCCCGGCGTGACCGCGGTGATTCCCGGCGCCCGCTCGGGTCGAGCAGGCCCGCGGCCAACGCGCCGCCGCCGAGATGGGACCGCTGGGTGAGGCCTTCATGGCCGGTGTCCGCGACCTCTACGACCGGCGGTTCCGGGACCAGATCCACGACCGTTGGTAGGCGTCCTCGCGGCCCCGGCTCTGACGGTGGGCCCGAGCGGCTGGTTCTAGCGGAGGGTGTCGAGGAAGATCGGGTTGGTGAGCGCGGCCATCGGCCCGAGTAACGGTTCGGGTCCTTCCCTGAGGCCGGTACCGAGCGATCCGTCCGGGCGGCGGTGGCGGACCTCCAGCCGGACGAAGGCGGCCAGTGAGGCGGTGGTCCGCCAGCGGATCACGGTGCTGCCGCAGGGATCGAGCGGCTGCTGGTGCACCTGGCCCTCGTCGGTGATCAACCGGGCCAGACCGCGTGTGATACCGCCGATCTCGGCCCGCACCTCGACGGCTTCGTCACGGTCGAGCCACAGTCGTTCGCCGATGCCCGCGCAGCGTTGATCGGCACCTGCGCCGGCCCGCACCGTGAAGTCGACCGCCACCGCGGCCGATTCGGCGATCCAGCTTCGGCCGGCGCGGATCGCGGCCAGGACCGCGTCCCGGCTCAGGGATTCGGCGAACAGTACCGTCTGGGCCAGCCCGACCACGTCCGATTCCGCGTGCGCGTCGCTGTTGCCCATCGCCGGCCGCCAACGGTGTCCGGACGGGCCGGCGAGCTGGGCGTCCCAGCTGTGCACCGCCGCCTCGTCGTCGGTGGTCCAGGGGCCGTTCCACACCTCGATCACGTCGATCTGCTCGAACCCGAACTTCCAGCCGCCGCCGACCATGGACGTGTGCGGATGGGCGGCCACCGCGAGTCCGCGGGCATCGTGGATCTGCAGCACGGCCTTGGCGAGACGGTCGTCGGCCGCCCGGAAGCGCCAGTCGATCCAGCTGCCGGGCTCCAGCCCGATCGCGAGCAGGTGGCCGTTGCGGGTCGTCACCTCCTCACCCGTCATGATCAACAGGTCGTCGCCGGCCAGCGGGCCCCAGACGCCGTGGGCGGCCGGGGTGTTGTGCTCGGTCGAAACGACGAAGTCCAATCCGGCGGTCCGGGCGGCGGTGGCGATGTCGGCCGGGGTCTGACGACCGTCGGAATAGATCGAATGCAGGTGGCAGTCGCCGCGGTACCAGCCGGAAGCGGTCTGGTCGGTGGCCGGCGGCGGATACGCGGGCTCGGGTCCTGCGGTGAGTGGCCCGAACTCGACGGCGATCCGTACCTTGTAGCGCAGTCCAGCCTCGCAGACCCGGTACGGGCCGAGGACGATCTGCCAGCGCCCGGGCGGGATCGGCCCGGCCAGATAACCGGGCGTCGCGATGTCGGTGCCGAGGGTGAACTCGCTCCGGGCGCCGCCGGACCAGCCGCGAAATCCGTTCGGACCGAAGACGCCGATGTCGCACGCGTTGGCCAGCGCACCGACAGGGACCGCCGGTCGGTCGTAGTCGTAGCCGACCTCGATCCGGTTCACCCCCTCCGGGATGTCCAGCGGCAGGTAGACCCAGTCCGGGGCGCCGGGAGCAAGGTCGCCGCTCAGGACGGCGGTTCGACGGCTGCCGGGTTCGGCCGGCGCGAAGCGGAGAGAGACGTCGCTCATCCGGTCGACGCTATCCAGCGCCGACCCGGCTCAGCCTGCCGCCCTCAGGCCCTCCTCCAGGGTGGTCGTCGGTCGGCCGATCAGCGCACTCAGCTGGCCGGTGATCTCGGCCAGCGTGCCGTCGGCGATGTTCTGGTCGAGGCCGACCAGTAAGGCGCGGGTGGCCTGATCGAGACCGGCCGCGGTCAGCTGCGCATCGAGTTCTTTTCCGCTGACCGGCCGGTAGGCGATCTCCCGGCCCAGCACCCGGCCCACGACGTCGGCGAACTCGGCGAAGTCCCAGGCGGTGTCGCCGCCCAACTCATACCTGCGGCCCTCGTGGCCGGGGCCGGTCAACACCACGGCCGCCGCCGCCGCGTAGTCGGCGCGGGCGGCGCTGGCCACCCGGCCATCGCCGGCCGAGGAAGTGACGGCGCCGGTCTGGCGGGCGGTCTCAAGTGTGCCGACGTAGTTCTCGTGATACCAGTTGTTCCGCAGCAGCGTGACGGTCAGACCGGATTCGGCCAGCATCTTCTCGGTGGCTGCGTGTTCCGGCGCGAGGATCAACGTGGTCTCGGTGGCGTGCGGTGCGCTGGTGTAGACGACGTGCGGCACCCCGGCGGCCTTCGCGGCCTCGATCACGTTGCGGTGCTGCTCGATCCGGTCGCCGACCTCGCTGCCGGAGACGAACAGCAGCCGGTCGACGCCCGCGAACGCCTCCGTCAGGGCGGCGCGGTCCTCATAGGTCGCCTGTCGCACCGGGACGCCGAGGTCGCTCGCCTTCGCCGGATCCCGCACCACCGCGATGATCTGATCGGCGGCCACGCCACGGTCGAGCAGGTCGGCGACGACCAGCCGCCCCAATTGTCCGGTTGCACCGGTGATCGCAAGAGTCATGGCCGCTCAACGCCAAGCCGTGGTCGGTTATTTCGCCGGCACAATACCCGGGGGTGACGAGTCCGTTCACCGTGAGAATTCGGTCGCCAGCCCTCACCACGGCTCGACCGGAGAAGCCTCGTTAGGGCAGTGTCGGGGATCGGGTCGCTTGAACGGCTCTCCTGTGCATCGCTGCTGCCGACTTGCCCGTGCCCTCACCGGCCCCTCATCCCTGCGGCAGTCCTTCCTCGCTTCCGGGTACGGACATGTCGAAGGCGTTCAGTAGAACCGAGACCAGGCAGTAGCCGCCGATCAGGTAAACCAATTCGCCGGTCTGTTCGGCGCCGAACTCCGCAATCGCCCGGCGATAGGTCGATTCCGGTAGCTGCCGACCGTTGGCGAGGGCGGCCGCCACGTCATAGGCGGCCGCTTCCTCGGCGTCCAGATCTGCTGGTCGCTGACCGGCGGCGATGGTAGCGATCTTGTCGGCCGACAGTCCGGACCGGTCGGCCACCTGCTCGTGAGCGTAGAGCTCGTAGCGGGACTGGAAGGCGGCGCCGGTAACCAGGATGGCGACCTCGTGCGCAGTTTTGGGCAGCGTCGTGTGATCCATCAACGATTTCGTGTAGTCCCAGGCCGGCCGACCCCAGGCCGGGTAGTGCAGCATCGGCGGGAAAGGACCGACCAGGGCGCCGTCCGCGCGGGTGGAGACGAAGCCCTGCAGGTGCTCGGACACAGCCGCGGCCATGTCGTCGTGCAACCCGCGGAGCTCGGGGTCGAGGTCGGCGGGGTCGAGCGGGTCCAGACGCATCAACGGGCCTGGTCGGTCGTTGAGAGGAGGTCGATCATGAAGAGATCCTTTCGATCCTGACTGAACCGTCCGTTCCCTCGAACGGTGCATCGCCGGCCACGTTATCCGGTGGCTGATCCGCCCTGGCTCGGACGGGCCCACTAAGCTCCGACGATGGTGACGTCGCGAGGGCAGCGCGAGTTCGACATCGTTTTGTTGGGAGCGAGCGGCTTCGTCGGGCGGCTGACCGCGGCGCGACTGGCGCCGTCCGATGATGAATCAGTCCACGAACCCGGTCTCCGGATCGCGCTGGCCGGGCGGTCGGAGGCCAGGCTGGCAGACGACCCGGGCCGGGTTGCCGCCCGCCGCCGCCGGCTGGCCGTTGATCGTCGTGGACCTGACGGACCCACCGGCACTGGCCGAACTGGCGGCCGGACACGGGTCCTGGTCAGTACGGCCGGGCCCTATCTGCACCGTGGCCTAGCCCTGGTCCGGGCCTGCGTAGAAGCCGGAACCGACTACGCCGACCTGACCGGGGAGACGCTGTTCGTCCGGCGCAGCATCGAGCAGACACACCGAATCGCCCTCGAGACCGGTGCCCGGATCGTGCACTCCTGCGGATTCGACTCGATCCCCTCCGATCTCGGGGTCGGACTGACTGCCGAGCGCGTCCGAGGCGACGGGGCCGGAACGTTGGAACAGACCACGCTGCACGTCGTCTCGATGAGTGGCGGACTCAGCGGCGGCACCGTCGATTCCCTGCGTCAGCAGGTGTTGGAGGTCGGTCGCGATGCCGAGACTCGCCGGTTGATCGCTGATCCGACCGTGCTCACGGTCGAGACACCCGAGCCGCCGGGCTCGTCGTCGGAAGGCTCGTCGAGTCGTCGGCGGCGGCGACCCGTCCGGCGGGACGAGCGAACCGGAGAGTGGCAGGCACCGTTCATGATGGGCGGGTACAACCGGCAGATCGTGCTCCGCTCCGACGCGCTCTCCGACGGCGGCTACGGTCCGGGATTTCGTTACCGAGAAGTGATCGACACCGGTCGGGTCCGCTGGGCGCCCTCGCCGCGGCGGGCGTTCTGGGGCTCACCACCGCCCTGATGGGTGGGATGAGCCTGGCCCCGACCCGGCGAGCACTGGATCTGGTGTTGCCGGATCCCGGCGAGGGGCCGAGTGAGCGGACCCGCCGGAACGGCCGCTTCCTGGTTGACGTGATCGGCCGGAGCAGCGCCGGCCCGCACTATCGGACCCGGATCGGCGCCTGGCATGACCCGGGCTACGACGGCACTGCGGTGATGTTGGCCGAGTCGGCGCGCAGCCTGGCCGCGACTGTGGACCGTCCCGGGCGGGCGGCGTGATCACTCCGATGATCCGGCGACGGCTGGCCGATCGGCTGCGGGAGTCGGATTGCGTCGAGACGCAGCGGGATTCCTCGTCCGGACCGAGTCGGATCAGGCCCGTCGCCCGGTCCATGATCAACTCAGCCATCTGCTCCGGGTGGGTCTCGGGCAGCCAGTGGCCGGCGTCGAGCTCGACGAAGCGGTAGGGCGCGTCGACCAAAGCGGCTCGGTCAGCTCGGCGGCCCTGCGACCGAGTGCGAAGTCTTGGCGACCCCAGACGTAGCTGGTCGGCACGGTGATCGGCCGAGGGGGCGAGCGAAGCGAACGGCATCCCGCGATACCAGCCAGTGCGCCGGTCGGGCACCCGAGGCGGTCATCGCCTCGGCGTACTCGGTGACGTGGTCTGCGGGCAGACCGCTGTCGGCAAACGTCTTGGCCAGCGTCCGGCCGGACAGGACCTCGGGCAGCACCGGCAGCTGGAAGAACGCCATGTACCAGGACTTCAGCGCCTGGGAGCTGCTCACCCATGATCGGGCCAGGCCCCCGGATGTGGGGTGGAGAGCACGGTCAGCGACGCCACCCGATCCGGATAGCGACCCGGCCACCGTCCAGGCCTGGGCGCCGCCCCAGTCGTGGCCGACCAGGTGTACCCGGCCGAGGCCGGCCGCATCCAGCAGGGCCACGACGTCTGCGGCGGTCTCGGTGGCGGCATAGGCGCGGCGTGCTCTCGGTCGGGCCGAGGCGAGATAGCCGCGCTGGCTCGGAATCAACGTCCGTCGTCCGCTCGCCCGCAGCAGGCCGCGCGACCACGTCGAAGCCGCTCGGCTGCTGTGGGAAGCCGTGCAGCAAGACGATCGGTTCGGGGTCGTCGACCGGGCCGGCGTCGCGTACGTCGAAGCGAAGGCCGTCCCGGCTGAAAGTCTCCATCGCCCCAGCTCGCCGCACCCGGTCCGGACGTTCGAGAGCGCCGGTCTAGAGGCGCCGACCGAGATGCACCGCGCCCGGGGTGCCCGCCCAATGGCCGAAGGCGCGAATCGGCCGATATCCCTGCCGGGCATAGAAAGCCATGGCGTCGGTCTGCGCGCTCCCGTCTCCAGGATCATCAGATCGGCACCTGCTCCGCGGGCCGCCATCTTCCAGGGCCAGCAGCAGGTCACGGGCGAAGCCACGGCCTCGGAACGCCGGCCGGGTGAACATCCGTCGCAGCTCGGCCGGTCGGGACGCAAGGTCTGGTGCAGGACGGGTGAACGGATCCGGATGCAGTCGCCAGCCGCCCATCGTCACCGGTCGTGCGTCGAGGTAACCGAGAAGGAATCCACCGGCCGGCGCGGCGAACTCGTCGGCCTCGATCGGGTTGGTGTCTTCGCCGCCGTAGAGGTCGCGGTAGTAGCCTGGACCTCGGCGGTCAGCGTCACTGCGTCCGGGATCGTCGTAGCGCGCGGGGCGCACGGACAAGCCGGCTGCACGGTGCGAACGTCTCGTTCGTCACCCGACAGTCAACTCGTGCCATCGGCTCGCGCAGGGCATGTCAGAGGCCAGCACTAGGCTCGAAATCGTGAACCTCAGCTATGCACTCAGCGACGCCTTCGTGGCGCGCTGCGTCGGGCACGAGGCTTGGCGCGCGGCTTCGTCTACGCCACCCAGGGCGCGGTGCTGCGGCTGGAGTTCGACGCCGAGCGGCGGTGCTGGCCGGCCGGTGCAAGGCACAGAAGAAGCCGTACGAGGTCGAGCGTCGAGTTGGCGGCGCAGGGGAAAGGTCTGCACTACGGGACGTGCGGCTGCTACGTCGCGCAGAACTGCAAGCACGTGGCGGCCGTGCTGCTGCGGTTGCGGATCAAGCTGGCCGAGGCCGGCCGCGACCCCAGCCGAGCGTCCCTGCGCCGGTCCGTCCGGCTTGGGAGCGAAGCCTCGATCAGTTGGTGGGCGACCGCCGGTGACGACCGGCGGGCGGTGACGGGACGAGATCGGTCTGCGGATCGAGCCGACCAGCCGTGAGGCCGAAAAGCCGTTGCGGTTGCGTTGTCGTCCGGTCCGGCTCGGTCGGGCCGGTAACTGGGTTCAGGACGGGATCTCTTGGAGTCTGTTGGAGTACGACTGGGACAGCCGACACGATCCGGCCCAGCGTGACCTGTTGGTGCAGCTCTCGCGGATCGGCCGGGCCGCAGACCGCTACACCTACTACGGCCGCGGCGACTGGGTCGATCTCGCCGACATCACCCGCTCGGTGTGGAGGGTGCTGTCGGAACTGGAGGGCGCCGGGGTGATGCTGGTGCCGGGGGCCGGGCGGAAGGCGGCGGCCGTCGAGTTCTCCGCGGCGCCGGCCGAGCTGACCCTCGACCTGCGGACCGCGACGCTCGACGGGGCGGTGGACGTCGCACCGATGGTGCGGATCGACGGGCGCAGAACTCGGCTACCGTCGGCTCGGCTTCGTCGGGCACCCCGCCCACGGCCTGGTCTGGAGTCGCCCGACCCGGACGGTTCGTTGCTGCTGTCCCGCTCACCACCACGCTGGACGCGTCGGTTCAGGAATGGCTCGAACAGCAGGGCTGTGCGAATCCCCGGGGAGGAACCGACCGGTTCCTCGCGGACTTCTATCCCCGACTGCAGCAGCGGATCACGATCAGCTCCGCCGACGCCTCGGTCGAGCTGCCCGCGCCGGCGGACACCGGAACTGTGGCTGGAGCTTCGACACGGTCAGGCCGGCGAGATCGAGCTTGAGCTGGGCGGTCGGCTACCGGTCGGGGTGGGCGAACGGGTCGAGCGCACCGTTCGATCCGGTCGATCAGGCTGACGGCGCCGGGTTTCGTGACCGCGTCGGCCGAGCAGCAGCTGTGGCGCGTGATTGATCTCGCGTTACAGCTGGCCGCAGTTGCTCAACCGGCGAGGACGTCCCGAGCCGCGCAATCAGTCGCGCTGTGCGGCATGGACGCGGCGCGGTTCTGCGACCAGACAGCTGCCGATCCTGGCCGCGGCCGGGGTGGTGGTCGAGCCAACTCGGGGATCGAACGGGACTATCGGCTGAGCGAGTCGCAGCCCGCAGATCGAGTTCAGCACCGTCGAGATCGAGGAGTCAGGTGACTCCGGGCAGCACTCGGACTGGTTCGACCTGGTCGTCGACGTCCGGATCGAGGGCGAGCTGGTGCCCTTCGACCAGCTGTTCCGCGCGCTGGCCGAAGAGGAGCCCTATCTGATCCTGGAGACCGGGGTCTACTTCGCTCTCGACCGGCCGGAGTTCCGCCGTTGTTGGAGTTGATCACGGAGGCCAGGTCGCTGCAGGACCGGGACCGTGGCGGGTTACGGATCAACGTGCTATCAGCAGAGTCTCTGGGAAGACTTGATCGACTGCGGCACCGTCGCCCGTCAGGCCGAGCGCTGGTGCAGACCATCAAGGCGCTGGCCGAGCTGGACGAGCCCGCCGACGTCGACCCGCCGGTCGGGTTGAAGGCCGAGCTGCGGCCCTACCAGCAGGACGGTTACGCCTGGCTGTGGCGGCTGTGGTCGCTCGGGCTCGGCGGGATCCTGGCCGACGACATGGGGTCTGGGCAAGACGGTCCAGGCGTTGGCGATGATCTGCGCGGCGAAGGAACAGGTCAGCACGAGGAGGGGTGGAGCGCTCCAATCAGGACAATCCTGGGCTAGACGATCCCGTGAAGCTGGACGACCCGACTTCGGGCGATCTGAACTCGGGCGATCTGGATTCAGGCGGTGGGGGAGCCCGACCCTTTCTGGTGGTGGCGCCGACCAGTGTGGTGAGCAACTGGGCCAGCGAGGCGGCGCGATTCACCCCTGGTCTGAGGGTGGTGACGATCGACCGATCGGAGAAGAAGAGCCGGCGGGCCCTCGCCGAGACCCTCGCCGGGGCCGACCTGGTGGTCACCTCCTATACGTTGCTGCGGATCGACGCCGAGGCCTACGGCGACGATCGACTGGGCTGGGATGATCCTGGACGAGGCGCAGTTCGTGAAGAACCACCAGGCCAAGACCTACACCGCGATCCGGCGGATTGGCCGTCGGCTCGACCTTCGCGATCACCGGCACTCCGCTGGAGAACAGCCTGATGGATCTGTGGTCGATGCTGTCGCTGAGCGCACCGGGGATGTTCCCGAGCCCGAACAAGTTCACCGAGTACTACCGGACGCCGATCGAACGTGGTGAGGCCCCCGAGAGGTTGGTCCGGCTGAAGCAGCGGATCGAAGCCGATCATGCTGCGCCGGACCAAGGCCGTGGTGGCCGCGGAACTGCCGGCCAAGCAGGAGCAGGTGCTGGAGGTCGACCTGAACAGTCGGCACGCACGGATCTACCAGACCCATCTGCAGCGCGAACGGCAGAAGGTGCTCGGTCTGATCGAAGACCTGGACGAGAACCGGTTCACCATCCTGCGGTCCCTGACCCTGCTGCGTCAGCTGAGTCTGGACGCCGCGCTTATCGATGACCTGCACGACGGGGTGCCGAGCAGCAAGATCGATATGTTGCTGGAGATGCTGCCCGAGCTGGTGGCCGAGGGGCACCGGGCACTGGTGTTCAGCCAGTTCACCGGCTTTCTGCGTCGGATCGGCGATCGGCTTCGGGCCGAGGGCGTCGACTACAGCTATCTGGACGGCCGAACCCGGAACCGGGCCACGGTGATCGAAGAGTTCAAGGCCGGCGCGGCCGGTGTGTTCCTGATCAGCCTGAAGGCCGGCGGGTTCGGATTGAACCTGACCGAGGCCGACTATTGCTTCGTCTGCGATCCGTGGTGGAACCCGGCCGCGGAGGCCCAGGCCGTCGACCGGGCCCACCGGATCGGGCAGACCCGGCCGGTGATGGTCTACCGGCTGGTCAGCAAGGACACGATCGAACACAAGGTGATGGAACTCAAGGCGCGGAAAGAGAAGCTGTTCTCGGCGGTGATGGACGGCGACGGGCTGCCCCCCGGCGCGTTGTCGGCCGACGACATCCGGGGGCTACTCGCCGGCTGATTCCGGCGACCGATGAGAATGTCGCCATGAAGATCGCAGTGCTCGGGACCGGGCTGATGGGTTACGGAATGGCGGCCGTGCTGGCCCGGAGTGACTTCGAGGTGCGGGTGTGGAACCGCACCGTCGCGAAGGCCCAGCCGTTGTCCGACGAGGGGGTCACGGTGTGCGCCGACGTCAGCGAAGCGGTCGACGGCGCCGACGTGGTGCTGACCATGCTCTACGACGTCGACGCCGTCCTCGACGTGATGGAGCAGGCCAGGTCCGCGCTGAGCGAGCGGGCAGTCTGGGTGCAGAGCAGCACCGTCGGCATCGACGGCGCCGCGAGGACGGGGCAGTTCGCGAGCGAACACGGGATCGCCCTGATCGACGCACCGGTGCTCGGCACCAAGAAGCCCGCCGAGCAAGGAACCCTCGTGGTGTTGGCCTCCGGTGATCCCGCACTGCGCGAGCAGGTCGAGCCGGTCTTCGAGGCGGTTGGCACCAAGACGATCTGGGCCGGCGACGAGGTTGGTCAGGCGTCGGCGCTGAAGCTGGCCTGTAACGCTTGGGTGCTGTCGATCACCGCCGGCGCGGCCCAGTCGATCGCGTTGGCCCGGTCGTTCGGACTGGATCCGCAACTCTTCCTGGACGCCATCGCCGACACCGCCACCGACAGCAACTACGCCCACCTGAAGGGCAAGGCCATCCTGACCGGCGACTTCACCGCGTCGTTCCCGGTCAGCGGCGGGCTCAAGGATCTTTCCCTGATCGCCGCCGCCGCCGAACCCGGGCCCGACGGTTCGGGAATCGACGGCTCGATCATCGACGCCGTCCGCCGGGCCTTCGACCGGGCCGCCGATCGCGGACACCCGGACGACGACCTCGCCGCGGTCTACTTCGGCATCCGCCCGACCGAGCAGTAGGCCACCCGAGCAGTAGGCCACCCGAGCAGTAGGCCGGGAGCGGGTCGGGCCTGATCAGACCTGAACCGGGGTCAGTGTCACCGGGACGTTCCCGCGAGTCGCCTTGGAGTACGGGCAGACCTGGTGCGCGGCCTCGGCGAATTCGCGGACCTTGTCGAGATCGACGCCCGGGATGCCGATCTTCAGTTCGACGGCCAACGCAAAGCTGTCGCCTTCCGGACCGAAACCGACTTCGGCGGTCACCGTCGAGCCGGTCGCGTCCACGCCGCCCCGCTTGGCGATACTGCCCAGCGCGCTGTTGAAGCAGGCCGAATAGCCGGCGGCGAAGAGCTGCTCCGGGTTGGTTCCGGTGCCCGGACCGCCCGTCTCCTTCGGCGCGGTGAGCGAGATGTCCAGGATGCCGTCGCTGCTGACGGCCCGCCCGGCGCGTCCGCCGGTGGAGGTGGCAACAGCGGTGTAGACGATCTTGTCCGGGGTCGTAGTCATGTGCAGCTCAACCGCGCCCGTCGGGCCGATCTTCCCGGCGTTCCAGAGGATGAGACATGGCGGCCCGACGGCGGGCCAGGGTCAGGACGGGTCCGGCGAGCGGTATTCCGGCAGCGGGTCGTAGCTCGCGTCGGGAGCCGGCCGCGAGTAGCTCGTCCCGTACTGCTGCGTCCCGTACTGCTGCGGCCCGTACTGCTGCGGCCGGTAGGACGGCGACGAGCTGCCGTCAACCTGGACTATGCCGGGCGCGTTGAAGCGCGTCATCGCGTCGACGAAGGCCGGGTGAGCCTTACTCATCGACAGTGCGTCACCGTTTACGTCGGTGCCGAAGACGTCAGCCTGGAACCGTCCGAAGATGCCCACCCCGATGCTGGCCAGCAGCAACACGAAGAACAGCAGAGATCCGGCCACGTCGCCGACGGTCGCCGCGAGAACGAAACCGAGCGCGATGCCGGCTAGCGGCACGAACAGGCTCACCATCCGCCAGGTCATGGCCCGTTGCCGGACCGCGGCACAGACCGGAACCCGGACCATCATCGTCGGGTTGGTGGCGTTCATGATCAGCCGACCGATACCCGGCAACCAGTAAGCCGTCCGGTTCCGGAAGAGCGTCGGGAGCAGGCTGGTCGCCTGCTCACCGGTGACCGCACAGAGTTGCGGCATCTGGAGCTGAGTGGTGACCTGTCGCTGCCACGTGATCTTCACGTCCACGTCCCTTTCCTTGCGCCCTGCGGACGCTCACGGTGCCCGCCGGCCGGCGGACTGATGGGGATGAGACGTCGGACCGGTGGCCCTGGTTCCGTAAAGCGGGAGGCGCGAGGCGGGAGGCGGAAGGTCGAGCCGGATTCTCACCGTCGAGCGGTGAACCACGCCGAGGCGAACTCGGCGACAGAGGGGTAGCGGTGGCCCGGGTCGGTTCGCAGTGCCTGCTCGAGGACGGACTGGACGGCCTCGGACCCGCAGAATTGTTCTGGACGTTCGGTGGTGCGGGTCCCGAAGTGCCAGGCCAGTCGAGCCAGGGTGAAGACGGTGGTCCGCTGGTCGATGGGCGCGCCGAGGACAAATTCTTCAGGTGCCATGAACCGATCGGAGCCGAACATCCGGCCCATCTGATTGGTGCCGGGGCCGGGCTGGTAGCTGTCCAGATCGATGACGGTCAGCCGATCGGTGAGGAAGTCGAAGATCAGGCAGCCGTCGTAGAGGTCAGCGGCGACCCAGCCTGCCGCGGCGAGAGCCTGGTGCAGATCGGTGAGGTCATCGACTGCACCCAGGAGCCGCTCAGCCGCCAGCTGGGCGAAACGTTGGTAGGCACTTCCGGCGTCGCGGCGGCGCTCCCGCCTCGTTCCGATGTTTTCGCCGGCAGCCCGGTCGTAGACCAGCATCGGCCCGCCAGGTGTCTCGATGACGTTGCGGAGCCGCGCCAGACAGCGATGTTCACAGGAGCCGGCGATCATGACGGCGTTGCGCAACAGCCGGATGCGGTCGTCCTGGCCGTAGTAGGGGACCGGCGCTCCGGCCGGCGGTCGGCCCGGCCGGCCCGCGGTCTTGACGAACAGGTCGCCCTGGTCGGTCGATACGAGCCAGGACACGTTGCCGGAATCCTGGCTGCGATGGTCGAACACGGTCAGCATTCGCGCACAGCGGGCGACCAAGGCCGCCGGCTGCTCGGCCGTCTCGTTGAGCTCCAGCAGCTCGTTCACGCCCGCAAGCTCCGGCTACGGCTACGGCTGTGGCTTGGGCGGGGGCGGGGGCGGGGGCGGGGGCGGGGGCAAGCCACTTTCGGCCTCTCTCGGCCGAGCCCCGACAACCGGAGTCGGCGCAGCCGAAGGGTTCTGATCCGACGCCATCTCTGCGGTGCCGCTGCCTTTGCGGTGACTGTCCGGCCCGGTGGGCGAGTTTCACCTGACGTCGACGCAGTCGGGCCGGGACGTGGTCGAACCAGTGGTGGTCGTGCCGGTGAAGCGATACCGGTAGCAGCCGTCAGCGGTTGCCTTCACGCTGGCGCGGAGCGCGCCGTCCTGGTCGCTGGTGGCCGTGGCGATCCGTCGGTAGTCGCCGGTTCCGGAGCGATGCTGCAGCTCCACCTTCTGGCCAGCGAAGCCGGTGTATTTCTGGCTTTCCCAATCGGCCCTCTTCAGGCTTCCCGTCACCGTCAGCTCCGCCCCCTTGGTCACCGGTTCGGGGTGGGCGTCGGTGGTCAGCCGTGCGGCTCGCAGTATCCGGAAGGTGGCGGAGTGGTGAGTGAACGGCCCGGAGCCGCGCTTGACCGCATAGCTCGTCGACCAGGAACCCGCCTCGAGGTCGTAGACCGACAACGGACTGACGGTGTAGGTGACGCCCCAATAATCCCGGTCGTCCTGGGTCGCGTACTTGGCCATCGAGAACGTGTCGTCCAGCAGTGGGCTACCGACCGTCACCTTGATCGATTTCACCGAGCAGGACGTCTTGGTGGCGGCGATCAGCTGGACCGTCTTGGCCTGCGACACCCCGAGCTTCGTCTCCTTCGGGGTGCGCCACGTCTTGGTCACCGGATCACCGCTGCAGGTCCCGGCCGCGGCGGTGGGCGCCGCCGACAGACCGAGACCAATCGACGCGGCGACCGCCGACAGGGCAGCGATCAGCACAACGGCGAGTCGGGTCGTGCGTCCAGCCCGATAATGAGGCACCGGTCAGTCCCTTCGGTCAGCGAATCGAGGCCAGTCTCTCACCGGTCGAATCTCCTCGGTCCGGTCACGACTCCGCTGCCGACTTTCCTCAGTCGTCCGAGTCGGGTTTCGCCTTGGGTAGGCTCATCGGTCAGGATCGATGCGCGCATCACCCGAGCGAGAAGCATCCGAGCGAGAACCACCCGAGCGAGAACCACCGAGGTAAACCACTGATGTTCGACACTCTGCAAGACCGGCTGTCCGCGACCTTCCGGTCGTTGCGCGGCAAGGGTCGGCTGTCCGAGGCCGACATCGACGCGACCTGCCGGGAGATCCGGATCGCCCTGCTCGAGGCCGACGTCAACCTGGGCGTGGTCAAAGACTTCGTCGCCGCGGTCAAGGAGCGGGCCCGCGGAGTCGAGCTGTCCGGCGCGCTCAATCCGGCCCAGCAGATCATCAAGATCGTCAACGACGAGTTGGTCTCCATCCTGGGTGGCGAGACCCGGCTGCTGCGCTACGCCAAGCGGCCCCCGACGGTGATCATGCTGGCCGGGTTGCAGGGTGCGGGCAAGACGACGCTGGCCGGCAAGTTGGCCTACTGGCTGAAGGACCAGGGCCATTCGCCACTGCTGGTGGCCGCCGACCTGCAACGTCCGAACGCGGTCACCCAGCTGCAGGTCGTCGGGCAGCGAGCCGGTGTCCAGGTGTTCGCACCGGAACCGGGCAACACCACCTCCAGCGAGGCGGCCGGGATCGGCAACGGCGATCCGGTGGGTGTGGCGCGCGCCTCGATCGCCGAGGCCGGCCGCCGGTTGTTCGACGTGGTGATCATCGACACCGCCGGCCGGCTGGGCATCGACGCGGACCTGATGCAGCAGGCCGCCGACATCCGTGACGCGGTGAACCCGGACGAGGTGCTGTTCGTCGTCGACGCCATGATCGGCCAGGACGCGGTCAACACCGCCCGGGCGTTCGGGGAGGGTGTCGGCTTCGACGGCGTGGTGCTGACCAAGCTGGACGGCGACGCCCGGGGCGGTGCGGCGCTGTCCATCGCCCGGGTCACCGGCAAGCCGATCATGTTCGCCTCCAACGGCGAGCAGGTCCGCGAGTTCGACGTCTTCCACCCCGACCGGATGGCCAGCCGGATCCTGGGTATGGGCGACATGCTCACCCTGATCGAGCAGGCCGAGCGGACCTTCGACGCCGAGCAGTCGGCGAAGGCGGCGGCCAAGCTGGCCACCGGGGGCGGCAAGGAGTTCGGTCTGGCCGACTTCCTGCAGCAGATGCAGATGGTGCGCAAGATGGGACCGCTGTCGAAGATCTTCGGCATGCTGCCCGGGATGGGCGAGATCAAGGACCAGATCGCCGGCATCGACGAGAAGGAGATCGACCGGATCGAGGCGATGATCCACTCGATGACGCCGGCCGAGCGCGACAACCCCAAGATCATCGACGGATCCCGTCGGGCCCGGATCGCCAAGGGGTCCGGGGTCGAGGTCAGCCAGGTCAACAATCTGGTCAGCCGCTTCTTCGACGCCCGCAAGATGATGAACTCGATGGCCAGCGGCAAGGGCATGCCGGGGATGCCGGGGATGCCCGGCATGGCTGGGGGTGCCGCCCGTCGTCCGGCCAAGCAACAGGCGAAGAAGAAGGCGCGCAAGGGGTCGGGAAACCCGGCGAAACGGAACGCCCCGGCCGGCGCGGCGCAGCGAGCCGTCGACCCGGGGGCGGCCTTTGGCGCCGGTCAGCCGAGCCAGGCCGAGCTGGAGCAGGCGATGGGCAACTTCGAGCTGCCGTCGGAGTTGCAGAAGATGTTCAAGCAGCAGGGCAAGTAGCCGAACCGGACCGGTTCGTCCAAGCGTTCGGTCACGGGTCAGGTCGGCACAGTGGACCAGAGGTGGCAGCTCAGCGGCATCGTGTTGCCCGAGGTGGAGCAGCGCGACCTCTGGGTCGTCGACGGGCTGATCTCGGCCGAACCGGTCCGCGACGCCGTCCGGCTGGACGGTGGCTGGATCATGCCGGCGTTGGTCGACGCCCACTGCCACGTCGGTCTGGACGCCCACGGTGCGGTCCCCGACGACGAGAGTGAGGCCCAGGCCCGAGCCGACCGGGACGCCGGCGCGTTGCTGCTTCGGGACGCCGGTTCACCGGCCGACACCCGCTGGATCGACGAGCGGGAGGATCTGCCCCGGATCATCCGGGCCGGTCGGCACATCGCGCGGCCCAAGCGCTACATCCGCAACTACGCCGATGAGGTGGAACCGGCCGAGGTGGTGGCGGCGGTCGAGCGCCAGGCCGTCCGGTCCGACGGCTGGATCAAGCTGGTCGGGGACTGGATCGATCGTGACCTCGGCGATCTCGCCCCACTGTGGCCGGTCGAGGCCGCGCGGGCAGCGATCGAGCGGGCGCATCAGCTCGGCTGCCGGGTGACCGCGCACGTGTTCGGCGAGCAGGCGGTGACCGAGCTGGTCGAGGCGGGCATCGACGGGATCGAGCACGGCACCGGCATTACGTCGGCGACCATCGAGCTGATGGCTGATCGCCAGGTCGCCCTGGTCCCGACGATGATCCAGCTGGAGAACTTCGAGTCCTTCGCCCAGGCCGCGGACGCCAAGTTTCCCCGTTATGCCGCTCACATGCGCGCGCTGTACCGGACCCGGCGGGACCGCTTCGGCCAGGCCCGAGACGCCGGAGTTCCCATCTTCGCCGGCACCGACGCCGGCGGTTACCAGCCGCACGGCCGGATCCGGGACGAGATCGATGCCTTGGCGACCGTCTGCGGTCCGGCGGCGGCCCTGGCGGCGGGTAGCTGGCAGGCGCGCCGCTGGCTCGGGCGCCCGGCTCGGCTCGAAGGTGGCGCACCGGCGGACCTGCTCGTCTTCGACGCCGATCCGCGCGCCGATCTGAGCGAGTTGCGGCGACCGCGCCACGTCCTGCTGCGCGGGCGAAAGGTTGACGGGCCGGCGGGCTGACCGCGACACTCCGGTCCGACTCCGGCATTCGACGGGCTCAGGGACGCGATGGTCCTGGGTGGACCAGCTCGCGGGGTAGCGAACGACCATCGCGTCCTGAGCCCGTCGAAGCCTGGTCGGTGGTTCACGCTGGTCTTTCGACCAGTTCGACCAATCGACCTACCGGCAGTCTCAGCGGGTCACCCGGGCACGACCGGGCCACCGCTTCGGGTGCGCCGTCGCTCAGCACGACGACGCAGATCCATCCTGCCAGCCGTCACCGCGTCCCGCAGAGAAACCGCTTTTCTGCTGAAAGTTCGTCCTGAGATCGGGCCGAAGGGTTGTTTGCCACCCCGCCCGGGCCACCGAGTTGGACGGACGCGGAGGATGGGCACATGATCCGCCGGCTCGCTGCTTCGCTGCTGGCCGCCACCCTCTTCTTACTGGCCGCTCCGGTGCTGGTCGCTCCGGTGCTGGCCGATCCGGGCAGTGGCGACGCCGGTTCGATCGCCCGGGCCGACGAGAAGCCGGTGACCGAGACGGTGTTCCGGATCGCCGGCACGCCCGAGCCGGGCGGTGACCCGGTGACGCTCGACCTGACGCTGCTGACCACCGATCCCGGTACCGCAGAGCCGGCGATCGTGCTCGCTCACGGCTTCGGCGGCAGCAAAGCCGACTCGCTGCCGACCGGCCGCACCCTGGCCCGGGAGGGCTACGCGGTGATCGCCTACACCGCCCGCGGCTTCGGTGCCTCCGGCGGGCTGATCCATCTGGACAGTCCGACCTACGAGGGCCGGGACGCGCGCAAGATCGTCGACTTCGCCGCCACCCGACCGGAGATCATCCACCAGGGCGGCGATCCGGAGATCGGCTTCGCCGGGGCCTCCTACGGCGGCGCGGTCTCACTGCTGGCCGCCGCTCTCGACCCACGGGTGGACGCCATCGTGCCGTCCTTCACCTGGAACAGCCTCAGCCAGGCCCTGTTCCCGCAGTACGCCGTCCACGGCGGACGGAATCCGAGTGCACCGGCGGCCGTCACGCCGATCGATCAGGCGGGCGTGTTCAAGCAACGCTGGGCTTCGCTGCTCTTTCTGGGCGGCCTGGGATCGAGTAGTTCGAGCGGTGGCGGTTCAGTGTCCCCGGGTGCCGCCACCGGCTGCGGCCGGTTCGCGGCCGAACTCTGCCAGGACTATCAGCAGGCGGCCGCCACCGGGCGTCCGAGCGCCTCGCTGATCACGCTGCTGGACGCCTCTGGTCCGACCGGTCTGCTGAGCGACGTGCACGCGCCGACACTGTTCATCCAGGGTGAGGACGACACGTTGTTCCCGCTCGATCAGGCCGACGCCAACCTGCGCGGACTTCCGGCCGGCACGCCGTCCGCGATGATCTGGTCCACCGGCGGGCACGACACCGGTATCGATCTGACCGGACTGCTGCCCGACATCACCGCCTGGTTCGGCCGCTACCTCAAGCACGACCAGAGCCAGAGCGTTCCCGCCTTCCGCTACGCGGTGGCCCAGACCTCGCTGGTCGGCAGGAATGACACCGGTGGGCAGCCGGCGGAGAAGGTCACGTTGTCGTCCTACCCGGGTGCGGACCCGGCCGGTTCGCCGCTCGCCACCTCGTCCCTGGCCCTGACCGGGACGCCACAGAGCATCTTGTCGCCACCGGGCAGCAGCCCAGCCGCTCTGACCAACCTTCCCGGCACCGGTGGTGCACTGTCCGCCGCGGCCAGTCTCGGCGGCTACGCCCTCGGGGTGCTTCCCGGTCAGTCCGCGACCTTCACCAGCACCACGCTGGGTAGCCCGCTGACGCTGACCGGCAGCGGGACCGTGACGCTGCGGCTGACCAGCTCGACGTCGACCGCGACCTTGTTCGTCAGCGCCTGGGATCTGGGACCGGACCGCAACGGTCGGCCGAGCACGGCGACCCTGCCGGCGCTCGAGGTGTCGCCGGTCCGGCTGAGCGGTCTCACCCCCGGGCAACCCCGCGACGTGGTGGTGGCCCTGCCCCCGGTGGTCCACCGGCTGCCGATCGGACACCGACTGCAGTTGGTGGTCTCCACCACCGATCAGGCCTACGCCGGACCGTCCGGTGTTTCGCAGTACACCATCGCCCTGCCCGCCCAGAGCGTCCGGCTGCCCTCGTTGCCCGGGCGGGTGACCACGCCGCCGTTGGACGTCTCGGTGCCGTTGATCATCGTCGTCGCAGCCTTGGTCCTGGCCGCGATCATCGGTCTGATCGTGCTCTGGGCCCGTCGCCGGGCGGTCGGCTCGCGGGCCGAATTGGCGGCGGTGCCGCTCCAGGTCGAAGGGCTGGTCAAGAACTACAACAAGACCCTGCGGGCGGTGGACGGGGTGTCGTTGAGCGCCTACCCCGGCCAGGTGGTCGGGTTGCTCGGCCCGAACGGTGCCGGCAAGACCACCGTGCTGCGGATGGTGGTCGGTCTGATCCGACCCGACGCGGGCGAGATCTGGGTGAACGGCCAGCCGGTGCACGCGGGCGCCGACGTCCTCGGCTCCGTCGGCGCCTTCATCGAGGGGCCGGGCTTCCTGCCGCACCTGACCGGACGGCAGAACCTGCTCGGCTATTGGGCGGCCACCGGGCGTCCGATCGAGGACGCCCACCTCGAGGAGGCGCTGCAGATCGCCGGGCTCGGCCCGGCGCTGGACCGGGCCGTCCGCGGTTACAGCCAGGGCATGCGGCAGCGGCTCGGCATCGCCCAGGCGATGCTCGGGCTACCCGACCTGTTGCTGCTGGACGAGCCGACGAACGGACTCGACCCGCCCCAGATCAAGGCGATGCGGGCCGTGCTGAGCGACTACGCCGCGGCCGGACGGACCGTGGTCGTCTCCAGCCACCTGCTGGCCGAGGTGCAGCAGAGTTGCAGCCACGTGGTGATGATGAACCGGGGACGGGTGGTGCTGACGGGCTCGATCGACGAACTGACCGCGACCGATCACGTCACCCTGGTCGGGGTGGCCGAGGGCGAGCAGGCTCGGGCGGCCTCGGTGCTGCAGGCTGCCGGCTGGGAGGTCGGCGGCTCCGAGTTCAGCACCGACACCGACCTGATCCGGGTCAGCGGTGATCGGCCGCGGGCCGAGGTGGTCGCCGCTCTGGTCGAGGCCGGCATCGCGGTCGAGTACGTCGACGGTCGCCGCCAACTGGAGGACGTGTTCATGAGCCTGATGGCCCCCTCCGACGCGGCGGCTGACAACTCGGATGCTCAGGGCGACCCCGACCCCGACGCCGACCCCGACGCCGACCCCGACGCCGGCACCGGGCCGGACGAGACGACTCATGGCCGTTCGCCGTCCCGGGTCGGGGCGAAGGACCGATGACCGAGCAGGCGACCGAAGAAGCCACGCTGACCGCCGACGGATCGAGCTCCAAACGGGCGCCGATCCGCCGTCGCGCGGCCCTGCCGTTGCGCGCCGAGATCCTCCGTCAGCTCCGCCGCCGCCGCACCATCGGGGTCTTCGTCGTGGTGGCCGTGCTACCGCTGATCCTGCTGCTGGCGTTCTGGCTGGGTAGCGACGACTCCACGTCAGCGACCCCGGGGTTCGTCGACCTGGCCCAGGACAGCGGCGCCAACCTCACCGTCTTCGCCCTGTTCGCCTCGACCAGCTTCCTGGTGATCGTGATCGTGGCCCTGTTCGTCGGCGACACGGTGCCGTCGGAGGCCAGCTGGTCCAGCCTGCGCTACCTGCTGGCCGCGCCCGTCCGACGGGAACGTTTGTTGCGGCAGAAACTGATCGTCGCCGCGCTGTTCTCGACGGTCGCCCTGATCATCCTGCCCGTCTGGACGTTCGTGGTCGGTGGTCTGGCCTACGGCTTCGGCCCCTACATCGGACCCACCGGCGACCAGTTGTCTCTCGGCCGGTTCGGTCTGCGGCTGATTGTCATCGTGGTCTACCTGATCGTCAGCCTGGCCGCGGTGGCCGGCTTCGCCTTCGCCATCGGGGTCTGGACCGACGCGCCGCTGGCCGCGGTCGGCGGTGCCGTGCTGGTGATGATCGTCGCCACCATCCTGGACACCATCACTGCGCTGGGCGGCCTGCGGGTCGGGCTGCCGGGTCACTTCGCCTACGCCTGGGCCGACGCGCTGGCGCCCAGCGTCGACTACTCCGACATGATCAGTGGCACCCTGTGGTCGATCGGGTACGCCGTGGTCCTGTTGTCGTTGGCGTTCTGGCATTTCCTGCGCAAGGACATCACCAGCTGAGGTCTGTCGGCCGCGGTCGCCCCCGAGCTCAGCGGAGGTAGCGGTCGAAGAAGCGCTCGATCCGGGCCCAGGCGTCCTTCGCCGCCTCCGGCTCAGGACCGGCGCCGGACGCCTTGAGCAGCGGTCGGATCACCCTCGGCCCGTTCGGCTCGTCGTTGAGAAAGGCGTGGCCCGCACCGGAGTACTCCTTGACGTCGTGCGGGATCTCGGCCGCGAGCAGTGCCTCGCCCAGCTTTCGGGCGGCGCCGCGGAGACTCTTGTCGGCCAACCCGTAACTGGCCACGACCGGACAGGCGCCGACCAGGGCGGCATCCAGGTCCTCGGGCAGCCGTCCGTAGTTGACCGAACTGACCTCGAACCCGCGGGTGGCGCTCAGCAGCGCGAACCCGCCGCCGACACAGAAGCCGATCACCCCGACCCGCCCGGTGCAGTCCGGGTCGGCCCGCAACACGTGCTGGCTGCTGGAAATGAGGTCGAAGGGACGCCCCTGCTGGGCGCTCAGCGAACGGAACACCCGGATCAGGCAGCGCAGCCGGTTGCCTTCACCGATCAGGTCCGGCACGAGCACCAGGTAGCCGACCGAGGCGAGCCGCTCGGCCTGGCGGAGCAGGACGTCGTCGACACCCCAGATCTCGTGCAGCATCACCACCCCCGGCCACGGACCCTCCCCGATCGGCCGGACCATCACGGCCCGGGCCAGATCGTCACCGTCGGAGAATTCGAGAGCGACTTCGGTCCCGCGGGTTTCCATCGCCCCACCGTAGGCTCGCTCCGCTTCCCCCGTTTCGGTCGGCTCGGTCGGCTCGGTCGGCTGGTGTCGGTCGGCTCGGTCGGCTTGGCCGGCTTGGTCGGGTCCATCGTCTCGGTTCGCCTCCGCACGCCCGTTTCTGGCACACTTGGCTGCGCATCCGTGTCGAACGGCGCCCTCTGACCGCCCGGACGTACGGATCCATTCGGGAACGTGCGCAAGGTGCCCCACTCCGGGCCTGCGTTTCCACCCATTGCGACCGGGGCAGTTCCCGGTCCATTCCATACAGGAGTATCCACACCCGTGGCTGTCAAGATTCGACTCAAGCGACTGGGCAAGATCCGGTCGCCGCACTACCGCATCGTCGTTGCCGATTCCCGCACCAAGCGCGACGGCCGGGCGATCGAAGAGATCGGCAAGTACCACCCGAAGAACGACCCGTCGGTGATCGAGGTGAACTCAGAGCGGGCCCAGCACTGGTTGTCCGTCGGAGCTCAGCCGACCGAGGCCGTGGTGGCGTTGTTCAAGCGCTCCGGCGACTGGCAGAAGTTCTCCGGGGACAGCTCGCCGTCGGGCATCGACCCGCAGCCGGTGAAAGCCGACAAGGACGAGGCGTTCAACGCCGCGCTGGCCCTCAAGGGCGACGAACCGCGTCCCCGTGGTGGCCGCGCCGCCAAGTCGGCGGAATCTCGCAGCGAGTCCAGCTCGGCCGAGACGGTCCCGACCGAAGCCGCGGCGGGTGCCGCCGGTTCCGGTGGCGCCGCCGGGGCGGCCGACGCCGAGTCGGCCAGCGAGGCCTGATCGTGCTGTCGGATGCCTTGGAGCATCTGGTCCGCGGCATCGTCACCAACCCTGACGACGTGCAGGTCCAGGACAAGGATCTGCGGCGCGGACGGCTGCTCGAGGTCCGAGTCCATCCCGAGGACATCGGCAAGGTGATCGGCCGCAACGGCCGAACGGCGACCGCTCTCCGCACCGTGATCACCGCTCTGGCCGGCCGTGAGCAGATCCGGGTCGACTTCGTCGACGTGGATCGGCGGCAGCCGCAGCGCGGTGGCCAGGGATTCCGCGGCCGGTCGAACGGCCGCCACTGATTGAGGTGGTGGTCGGCGTCATCGGCCGACCGCACGGCGTCCGCGGTGACCTGAGCGTCGTGCCGCGAACTGACGAGCCGGAACGGCGTTTCGCCGTCGGCGTCCGGCTGCGGTCCGAGGACGGACGGCGGACCTTCACGGTGACCGAGTGCCGCCGCCGCAGGGACGACTGCTGGTCCGGTTCGCCGAAGTCGCGGACCGGACGGCAGCCGAGTCGGCGCGGGGCATCGTGCTGGTGACCGACGTCGAGGAGGACGAGCGGCCGAGCGAGGACGGTGAGTTCTACGACCGGCAGCTGGTCGGGTTGACCGTCCGCCGAAGCGACGGTGAACGCGTCGGCACGGTGCGGGCCGTTCTGCACCTGCCGATCCAGGACACCCTGGAGGTCGACACCGAGGGCGGCCCCCGGCTGGTGCCGTTCGTCTCCGCCTTGGTGCCCGAGGTCGATCTGGTCGCCGGCACACTGACCGTCGGCCGACGTTCCCGGTCTGCTGAGCGACGAACCCGGTGCCCAGGACGCGAACGGCCCGGCGTGAGGATCGACGTCCTGTCGATCTTCCCGGATTATCTGGCTCCGCTGCGACTATCCCTGGTCGGCAAGGCGATCGAGTCCGGGCTGCTCGAGCTGGTCGTCCACGATCTCCGCGATTGGACCCACGACCGGCACCGCACCGTGGACGACACCCCCTACGGCGGCGGGGCGGGCATGGTGATGCGACCCGAACCGTGGGGTGAGGCGCTCGACGCCCTGCTGGCCGAGCCGTCCGCTCCGGGCGCCCGACCGACCACGGCTGGTGCTGCTGACCCCGTCCGGTCGTCCCTTCGACCAAAGGCTGGCGACGGAATTGGCCGCCGAAGACCGGCTGATCCTGGCCTGCGGACGCTACGAGGGCATCGACGCCCGCGTCGCGACCTGGGCCGAAGGGCAGCTGCGAACCGACGAAGTCAGCGTCGGTGACTACGTACTGAACGGCGGCGAGGCGGCCGCGTTGGCGGTGACCGAGGCCACCGTACGGCTGATCCCCGGGGTCATCGGTAACCCCGAGTCGCTGACCGAGGAGTCCCACGCGGTCGGCCAGGACCAGCTGCTGGAGTACCCGCTCTACACCAAACCACCGCTCTGGCGCGGGCTCGAGGTGCCGTCGATCTTGTTCAGCGGCCACCACGCCCAGATCGCGGTCTGGCGTCGCCACGAGGCGGTGCAGCGAACGGCGGAGCGTCGGCCGGAGCTGCTGCCCGCCGATCGGCAACCGGTGCTGATCTCCGAGGCCGGTGTGGACGACGCCGGCGAACTGCTCACCCTGCAGCGGGCGGCCTTTCTCGACGAGGGGCGTCGGCAGGGGAGTTGGGACGTCCCGCCGCTGGTCGAGACACTGGCGGATGTCACGGCAGAGGTGGTGGCCGGGATCGAGGGTCCGGTGGTGCTGCTTGCCCGCCAGGCCGGCCGTTTGATCGGCTCGGTCCGAGGCTCGGTCGATGAGGACGACAACGTCGACACCGGCGAGGCCGGCGCAAGTTGGGTCATCGGCCGGCTGATGGTCGTCCCCGATCGGCAGGGGCAGGGGATCGGCTCGCATCTGATGGACGCCATCGAGCAGCGGATGCCGACGGGGTGCGAGGTCGTGCGACTGTTCACCGGCGCGGCCAGCCCGGACAACCTGAGCTTCTACGCCCGCCGGGGTTACCGGGAGACCCACCGCGAGATCCACCAGCCCAGCGGCGTCGAACTGGTTCACCTGGCCAAGTCGCTGCGGTGAGTCGATCCGGGTCTCGTTCACCATCGGTTCTCCTCGCGTGGTGACCTGTCCGGAGCCTCGCCGGTACCGGATGCAGTCGGTTGGCCGAATCGCGCGACGCAGTGCCAGAGCCGTTTGGCGAGCTGAGGGTCGGCCCCGGCGCTGACCGCCGCGCCGACGACTCGGGCGTCCAACCAACCGTCCTCGGCCACCGACCGGCCGAAGTTCACCACCTCCGGACCGCGGTAGTCCGGACGCCGTCCCAACTCCGCCGGCGACAGCCGGAAGCCCTGATGCCATTCGACGCCCAGACCCGAATCCCGGGCGATGGTTTCGATCGGAGTCGAGGCGAAGCTGGGGTCGAGGACGATCGCCTCCACATCGCGGCTGAGCACCAACGTCCCGTGCAGGTGCGCCTCGATGTAGTCGTCCAGCCGGTCCCGCGAGTCGGACTCGGCCAGCGTGATCAGGCACATCCGCTCGGCGGTACCGAAGTTCTCGGGCTCGAACGTGCTGTCGGGGTAGCAGAAGGTCAGCCGAGGCCGCACCGTATGCGCCAGTCGTAGGTGGGCCGAACCGAACCGGATCGAGCCGCCCTCGCGCCGTCGGCGATGGTTCAGGGCGCCGTAGGTCGGCCGCTGGAACGGCTCGGCGTCGCGGTAGGCGCCAGCGAAAAGATCGTCCTCCCAGCGCCGCCGCGCCCCGCCGGGCCCGGCCGTCAGCCCGCCGTTACTGGTCCCGGTCTCGAACTGCGAGCGGTAGCGGTCGTCGACGATCATCGCCCCGAGTACCGTTCCACCCCCTCTCACCGGAGAGTCCGGGTGAAAATGCACCGTGATCGGCAGCGACGGATCCAACGGCTCGCCGACCGCCCGTCCGGTGACGCTCGAGCAGCGCGGCGCGCGCCGGGTCGGCCGAATCCGAAGCCATGGTCCATCATCGCCCGGGCGGCGGGTCCAGGTCTGCTGAATTGTCGGTCCAGGAGAAACTAGCGACGTGAGTGCCGCCGACGTAGCCGTGCCGCGCCCGGTTCACGGGGGCGGGGCTGGAGGGGGCGGGGTTGGAGGCGGCGGGGTTGACGAAAGCCCGGTTGGAGGAGGCCCGGGCGACCGTCGCCGGCCGGTGCTAGGCGTGCGGCAGCGCTCGGTGCTGGTCGCCGTCCTGGTGGTGGGGCTCGCGCTGCTGGTCGGTGGGGCCTCGCTGCTGTTCGTGCTGCAGTCCGCGCTGACCAACAGCACCCTCGGCGGGTTGCAGGGCCGGGCCCGCGACATCTCGATCCTGGCCGCCGAGCAGGGGCCGAGCGCGGTCGGTCGCGAACTCCAGCAGAACCGGGTGAAGGGCCAGGAGGTTCAGATCATCGACGCCAAGGGCATTGTGGTGGCCACCGGAGACCCGCGGCTGACCTCTATCATGGCGCCGTCGTTGCGGCCGGATACCGGCCGTTTCCGCGACCTGACCATCCCCAGTCTTGCCGCGGTCGGCGACACCGATGACTACCTGGTGGTCGGCTACGGCTTCGCCGTCGGTCAGAGGACGTACGTGGTCCAGGTGGCGGAGACGTTCCAGACCCAGGCCGACACCATCCGGACGGTAGCCCTGGTGCTGTTCGGTGGTGCTCCGCTGCTGTTGGTCGTCGTCGCCCTCGCCGTCTGGGTGCTGGTCGGCCGATCTCTGCGTGCCGTCGACCGGATCCGCCGGCAGGTGGCACGGATCGACGGCGCCCGACTGAACGAACGGGTTCCGGTGCCGCACTCCCGGGACGAGATCGAGACGCTGGCCGCCACCATGAACACCATGCTTGACCGGATCGAGGTCGCCGACCGGGCCCAGCGCGCGTTCGTCTCCGACGCCAGCCATGAACTGCGGAGCCCGATCTCCACCCTGGTGATCACCGGCGAGGTCGCCGCCGCCGACCCGACCGGCCGGACCTGGATCGAGATGCAGGACATCGTGCTGGACGAGAGCCGTCGGATGCGCGTGCTGGTCGAGGATCTGCTGGTGCTGGCCAAGGTCGACGCCCACGGGCTGGCGTTACGGCACGTCGACGTCGATCTCGACGACGTGCTCGACACCGAGGTCCGTCGGCTGCGGGCGGCGTCCAGGCTGACGCGTGCGGGCCGAGATGATGCCGGCGCGGGTGATCGGAGATCCCGATCGGCTGACCCAGGTGATCAGGAACGTCGCCGACAACGCCGTTCGGCATGCGCGGTCGGCGATCGAGATCAGCACGGTGATCGTCCGGGATCAGGTGCGGATCACCGATCGACAACGACGGCCCGGTGATCGCGGTCGACCAGCGGGAACGGATCTTCCAGCGTTTCGTCCGGCTGGACGATGCACGCTCCCGCGACAGCGGAGGCAGCGGCCTCGGGTTGGCGATCAGTGCGGCGATCGTGGCGGGCCACCAGGGTCAGATTGAGGTGACCGAAACCGAACGGGGCTGGTGTCGGTTCGCGATCACGCTGCCGGCTCAGCCGAGATCTGCCGTGCGCCCGAGGTCTTCGAACCGGAACGTGAGGCTCAGACCCGGGCCGGCTGAGCTGTGCGGCGGGTACGACGTCGGGGATCAGCCGGTAGCCCATGCCGCGGATGGTGATCAAGGTGTGCAGATCGAAGGGAATGTCGATCTTCTTCCGCAGATAGCTGATGTAGACCTCGACCACGTTCTCGCTGCCCTCGTAGGCGGGATCCCAGACGTTGTTGAGGATCTCGGTCTTGGTCACGATGTCGCCGGCGTGCCGCATCAGATAGCCCAGCAGCCCGTACTCCCGGGCGGTCAGCTGCAGTTCGGCCTGCCCCCGGATCACCGCCCGCTTGGCCGGGTCGAGGCTCAGGCTGCCGACGCTGATCTTGCTGGGCCGCTCCGGGGCGCCGCGGCGGATCAGGGCGCGCAGCCGGGCCACCAGGACGATGAAGCTGAACGGCTTGGTCAGGTAGTCGTCCGCGCCCAGGTCGAAGGCGTCGGTCTGGTCGTACTCGCCGTCCTTGGCGGTCAGCATCAGCACCGGCGTCCAGATCTTGCGATGACGGATCTCTTTGAGGACGTCATAGCCGTTCTTGGCCGGCAACATGATGTCGAGCACGATCACGTCATAGGAGTTCTCGGTGGCGGCGCTCAGACCGCTGGTTCCGTCGTGTTGGATGTCGACGATGAAACCCTCGCCGGTCAGCCCGACCCGGATCGACTCGGCCAGCCGCCGCTCGTCTTCCACTACCAGTACTCGCATGCGCATGTCTCCTTCCCTCGACACGATCATCACGCACGTTTCTGAGCGAAACCTGAGTGGCCGTCCGCTGGGGGCCGAGAGCGTCGAACTGTCGACTTCGTGACCCGGGAGCGCATGACCCGGCTCGAAGTCGAGCGGTCGAGCAGTCACTGATGTCTACTGGTTCAGCCGAGGGAGAGTGCCTTCAGTCGGCTGCTGCTGCCGTTGAAGGTGTCCTGGTCGATCCCGGAGGCGCTGTACTGCCAGAACGTGTAGTAGCCCCACTTGCGCGGCAGGGTGCCGGCGCTGCTGGAGTAGCGGGCGATCCAGAGCGGATTGGTCTGGCTGAACGCCGAGCTGTTGCCGGTGCATCGGGTCCACCAGTCGGTGGTGCTGTAGATCACCGCATCCCGCTTCGTCCGCTTCTTGTATTCGGTGGTGAAGCTCCTGACCCAGGACACCATCGCCTGCTTGCTCAAGCCGTAGCAGGTGGCAGCCGTAGGGGTTGTACTCGATGTCCAGCACGCCCGGCAAGGTGCGACCGTCACGGCTCCAGCCGCCGCCGTGGGCGACGAAGTAGTCGGCCTGGGCGGCGCCGCCGGCCCCGTTCGGGGTCGCGAAGTGGTAGGCGCCGTGGTAGAGGCCGGCCTTGTAGGCGCCGGTGTACTGGCTGCCGAAGTAGGGGTTGCGATAGCTGAGGCCCTCGGTCGCCTTGACGAAGGTGAACTTCTTGCCGATCGACTTGTAGTACTTCCAGTTGACGTTGCCCTGATAGCTGGCGACGTCGATGCCGAGGATGCCGGCCGGCGCCTTGGCCGCTGCGCGTGAGGTCGCCGCAGAGCGCGCCTGCGGCGAGGCGCTTCGGGCGCCCGCGGCATTCTGTGCCTGCCGCTGCTCGCCAGCCCATCGATCCCGAGCCGAAGGCGCGGGTGGGTTGCAGGTGGGCACGAGGCGTGGCGGTCGGCGCGGCATCGGCGGAGATGGCACCCGTGAGTGGCAGCAGCGCGAGGCCACCGACCAGAGCTGAGGCGAGCGGCCCCCGGCCGGCCGGGCGGGCGAGGGGAGCGGGAGGACGAGGCATGGGGAGGTTCCTTCGGGGGTCAGAAGATGGGCGAGGGGAATGACCCGAGGGTCGCGCTCCGGTCCTCATCCCAGATCGGCTGAGGACCGGCCCCCGGTCGGCGAGCTGAGTCGAGGGAAGAGTAAGCATTGATGTCCCGTTTCGTCACCTGCGGCACATCCGTTCCACCAGCATCATCGACCTCTACTTGACCCTGAGGCGAGGCTGTGAGCCGCCGGGGCGGCAGGTCTGTTGGTCAGGGGTGGCCTCCGGCTCGATGAGGTGTTCGCCACACCGGCCGTTTCGCCGTCGGCTGAGCAAGGAATCGTCGGAGCCGGGGACTAGGGTGTGAATCGTGGCGACGATGACCCTGACTCCGCACCAGAAGGCCGCTCGGTCGACCGTGGTACTCAAGGTCGTGATGGCGGTCAGCGGACTGATCATGATCCTGTTCCTGCTGGCTCACATGTACGGCAACCTCAAGGCGTTTGCCGGCGCGGAGGCATTCAACGACTACTCGGCCCACCTGCGCACCATCGGCGAGCCGATCCTGCCGCACACCGGGCTGCTCTGGATCATCCGGGTGGTGCTCCTGCTCGCGGTGTTCCTGCACATGTATTCGGCCCTGCGGCTCTGGGCTCGCTCGAACCGGGCCCGCGGCGGCAACAAGCGCTACCAGAGCCCCAAGGCCCGGCGTGGGGTGCAGCGCACCTACGCCTCGTTCACGCTGCGCTGCGGTGGCATGGTGATCATCTTGTTCCTGATCTTCCACCTGCTGCAGCTGACCTTCGGGACGGTCAATCCGGGTGGTCCGGCCGACAGCCCGTACGGACGGCTGGTCGCCGGGTTCAGCGTGTGGTGGGTGGTGCTCGCCTACACGCTGGCGCATGATCGCGATCGGCTTCCACCTGCGGCACGGATCTGGAGCGCGTTGACCACGCTGGGCGCTAACACCTCGCCGGTCGCCCGGCGGCGACTGAACATCTTGGCCCACGTGGTGACCGGGGTCATCACCATCGGTTTCCTGCTTACTCCGTACGCGATCATTCTTGGGTTGGTGAAATGACAGAGCGAGAACCTTCCAAGGCAGATCAACCAACGAGATCAGGCACCAGATCGCCGACGACATCGCCTCGGTCTGGACGCGGACCCGATCTTCGACGTGGGCGATCCGATCGCCGACACGAAGGCTCCGGTCGGCCCGATCGAGCAACGCTGGGACGGCCGCGAAGTTCTCGGCCAAGCTGGTCAACCCGACCAACCGGCGCAAACTCAAGGTGATCATCGTCGGCACCGGCCTGGCCGGAGCGTCGGCGGCGGCCACCCTCGGCGAGGCCGGCTACCACGTGACCAGCTTCTGCTACCAGGACAGCCCGCGGCGGGCCCACTCGATCGCGGCCCAGGGCGGGATCAACGCGGCCAAGAACTACCGCAACGACGGCGACTCGGTCTACCGGTTGTTCTACGACACGGTCAAGGGCGGCGACTTCCGCAGCCGGGAGTCCAACGTCTATCGGCTGGCCCAGGTCAGCGTCCAGATCATCGACCAGTGCGTGGCCCAGGGCGTCCCGTTCGCCCGTGAGTACGGTGGTCTGCTCGACAACCGGTCGTTCGGCGGCGTGCAGGTGTCGCGCACCTTCTACGCCCGCGGCCAGACCGGCCAGCAGTTGCTGATCGGGGCCTACCAGGCGCTCGAGCGGCAGATCGCGGCCGGCACGGTCGAGATGCACACCCGGCACGAGATGCTGGAGCTGATCGTGGCCGACGGCCGGGCCCGCGGGGTGGTCGTCCGGGACATGGTGACCGGTGAGATCGAGACGCCACTTCGCCGACGTCGTGGTGCTGTGCACCGGCGGTTACGGCAACGTCTACTACCTGTCCACCAATGCGATGGGCTGCAACGTCACCGCGACCTGGCGGGCGCACCGCAAGGGCGCCTACTTCGCCAACCCCTGCTACACCCAGATCCACCCGACCTGCATCCCGGTCAGCGGCGACTACCAGTCCAAGCTGACCCTGATGAGCGAGTCGTTGCGTAACGACGGCCGGATCTGGGTGCCGAAGAGCGGCGAGGACAAGCGCGATCCGCGCGAGATCCCCGAGGAGCGAGCGCGACTACTACCTGGAGCGGATCTACCCGCGTTCGGCAACCTGGTGCCGCGCGACATCGCCTCCCGGTCGGCCAAGAACGTCTGCGACGAGGGTCGCGGTGTCGGGCCGGGCGGGCTCGGGGTCTATCTCGACTTCGCCGACGCGATCGAGCGGCTCGGCCGGCATTCGGTCGAGTCCAAGTACGGCAACCTCTTCGACATGTACGCCCAGATCACCGGCGAGAACCCGTACGAGACACCGATGCGGATCTACCCGGCCATCCACTACACGATGGGTGGCCTCTGGGTCGATTACGACCTGGAATCCAACGATCCCCGGTCTGTTCGTCGCCGGCGAGGCGAACTTCTCCGATCACGGCGCCAACCGGCTCGGCGCCAGCGCGCTGATGCAGGGTCTGGCCGACGGCTATTTCGTGCTGCCGAACACGATCAACGACTATCTCGCCGACGGCCCGTTCGAGCAAGGTCGACGCATCCCATCCGGCGGCGGTCGAGGCGGCGAGTCGGTGCACAGGACCGGATCGACAAGCTTGCTCGACGATCAAGGGCAGTCGGACCGTGGATTCCTTCCACAAGGAGCTCGGCCACATCATGTGGGACTACTGCGGGATGGAGCGGACCGAGGAGGGCCTGCGCAAGGCGATCGGTCGGATCCGCGAGCTGCGGACCGAATTCTGGTCCGACGTCCGCGTGCTCGGCACCAACGACGAGCTGAACCAGGCGCTGGAGCGGGCCGGCCGGGTCGCCGACTTCCTCGAACTCGGCGAGCTGATGTGCATCGATGCGCTGCACCGGCGCGAATCATGTGGTGGGCACTTCCGGGCCGAGAGCCAGACCGAGGACGGCGAGGCGCTGCGGCACGACGACGAGTTCGCCTACGTCGCGGCCTGGGAGTACGGCGGCGACGCCGCCAGCCACGGCGGAGCCAAGCCGATCCTGCACAAAGAAGACCTGGTCTATGAATACGTCGAGACTGAAGCAGCGCGAGCTACAAGTAGACAGCTCGCCGCAGGCTGGAAGTCCGCGCTGCTCCCTGAGCTTGCGCGAGGCCAGTGGTGATTTCGACCGCGCGATGGTAAGCAGATGTGAACCGTGAACATCAAGGTCCGGGTGTGGCGGCAGCCGAACGCGAAGGCCGAAGGGCCAGATGGTGACCTACGACGTCCCCGACGTCAGCGAGGACATGTCGTTCCTGGAGATGCTGGACGTCCTGAACGAGCGGCTGACCATGGCAGGGTGACGACCCGATCGCGTTCGACCACGACTGCCGCGAGGGCATCTGCGGCAGTTGCGGCGTGGTCATCAACGGCGAGGCGCACGGTCCGCTGCAGACCACCACCTGCCAGTTGCACATGCGGTCCTTCGACGACGGTGACGTGATCGACATCGAGCCGTGGCGGGCCGAAGGCGTTCCCGGTGATCAAGGACCTGATCGTCGACCGGAGCGCGTTCGACCGGATCATCCAGGCCGGAGGCTTCATCTCGGCCCCGACCGGCGCCGCGCCCGACGCGCACGCCGCGCCGGTCCGCAAGGCAGGACGCCGATGACGCGTTCGACGCCGCCACCTGCATCGGCTGCGGAGCCTGTGTCGCCGCTTGCCCGAACGGCTCGGCGATGCTGTTCACCGCGGCCAAGGTCACCCACCTCGGGTTGTTGCCGCAGGGTCAGCCCGAGCGTCGTTCGCGGGTGCTCGGGATGGTCGCCCAGCACGACGACGAGGGCTTCGGCAACTGCACCAACATCGGCGAGTGCACGGCCGTCTGCCCGAAGGGCATCCCGCTGGAGACCATCTCGCGCCTGAACCGCGATCTGCTCGGCGCGCTGAGCCACCGCGGCGAGGACTGACCACTCCGGTGGTGACGGCCCTGGCGGTCGATCACGACCGCGGCCGCGACGCTTTCCTGAGGCCAACTGGCGGCCCTGACCACCTATCTCGACACTCTCGGCGACGACGGATTGCTGGCGCCCAGCCGGTGTCGTGGCTGGGTGGTCGGTGACGTCGTCGTCCACGTCCATCTCGGGCTGCAGGAGATGTTCCTCGGCCTGGCCTCACCGAGCGACGGTGCCCCTGACGTGGACGCGGCGAGCTACTGGCGGACCCAGCCGGTGGCCGAAGAGCTCGGCGACGACCAGTTCGCCCACATCCGCTATGTCCGTACGCTGTTCTCGGCGCTGCAGGCGCCCGTCCGGCCTGCTCGGCCAGTGGCGCGACACCGCTGCCGCGCTGGGCCGCGGGTCGGTGACCCGCGCCCGGCGTGCTCGGCTTTCAGGGCTACCGGTTGAGCACCGGAGACTTTCTGGCCACCTGGGCGGTCGAGCTGGCCGTCCATCAGCTCGACCTGCGGCCGGACGGCTCAGCCCTGCCGCACCGCAGCTCGCGCCGGACGCGCTGCGGGTGGCTCGGGAGACGATCGAGGCGTTGCTCGGCACCTTGCTGCCGGCGGACTGGACCGACCAGCGCGCCGTGCTGATCGGCACCGGCCGCACCGAGCCAGACGCCGCCGATTGCCAGCGTCTGGGTGACCTCGCCTCGAAGCTGCCAGTGTTGGGCTGATTCCCCCACCCGACACTTCTCGATGGCGCAACCAGGCCTGATTCGGCGACTTCGACACACCGAGCAGTGCCGGCTGGGGTTTTGCTCGTGGCTACGGAAATCCCCTTGCCACTACCCGCCGACGCGCCGACGGTTTGTCCGTCCTGTTCCCGACCCGTGGAGTGCCCGTGTCCCTCTGAGATCACCGACCCCGGACCCGCTCGCGATCCCGCGGCCGGGTGAGGATCTGATCTCTGGAGACCTTCGTGCCCACCTCCTTGTCGTGCGACCATCTCGGCTACGCCTGGCCCGACGGCCGCGTCCTGCTGGACGACGCGAGCGCCGACTTCCCACCCGGTCTGACCGGACTGATCGGCCTGAACGGAACCGGCAAGTCCACCCTGCTGCGGATCCTGCGCGGTGAGCTCAGCCCGGACGCCGGCACCATAGAACGGCGCGGCAGCGTCGGTTATCTCGCCCAGGATCTGGTGCTGTCCTCCTCGCTGCGGGTCGAAGGGGTGCTCGGCATCGCCGACGCGCGGGCGACACTGCGCCGGATCGAGAGCGGCGTGGCCGACCCCGAGGAGCTCGACCGGGTGGCCGACCAGTGGGACGTCGAGGAGCGCGCCATCGCCGAGCTGTCCCGGTTCGGATTCGTCGAGCTCGACCTGGATCGCCCGATCAGCACCCTGTCCGGCGGCGAAGTGGTGCTGCTGGCCCTGGCTGGGCTGTTCCTGGCCGGTCATCGGGTGCTGCTGCTGGACGAGCCGACCAACAATCTCGACAACGCCGCACGCAAACGCCTCTACGGCGCCGTAGAGGGCTGGTCCGGCATCGTCGTGGTGGTCAGCCACGACCGGGACTTGCTCGATCGCTGTCGGCAGATCGTCGAGTTGCGGGAGCATCGACTGCGACCGTTCGGGGGCAACTTCACCGCCTACGAGGCGGCGGTGGCGCTGGACCAGGCCGCGGCCGACCGGGCCGTACGCAGCGCCCAGGCGGGTCTTCGGCGCGAGCAGCGTGACCTGATCGCGGCTCAGACCACCATCGACCGGCGTCGTCGCTACGGCCGCAAAGCCTTCGCCGAGAAGCGGCAGCCCCGGGCCAAGATGAAAGAGCTGAAACGATCGGCCCAGGTCTCGGCCGGAAAGCTCCGCGACAGCCAGCAGGACGACGTCGAGAAGGCCCGGCGTTCGGTGGCCGAGGCGGTGGAGCGAATCCGCGACGACGACCGGATCCGCGTCGACCTCAGCGCCGCCGGCCTGCCCCGCGGTCGGGAGGTATTGATCACCGATCAGCTGGTGCTGCGCAACGGCGTCCGGGCCGAGGTGAACCTCCGCGGCCCCGAGCGGGTTGGTCTAGTCGGACCGAACGGCAGCGGGAAGACCACCCTGCTGGACACCGTCACGGGCAAGCGGCGACCGCAATCGGGAACCGTCGAGCTCCGGGTGGATTACCGGGTGCTTCCGCAACGGCTTGCGCTGTTGCCGGGCGACTCGAGCGTGCTGGAGGCGGTCGGACAGTTGGCCCCGAGTGCGGACGCAGCGACCCTGCGGGGCCGGTTGGCGCGTTTCCTGTTGAGCGCGGACGCCGTCACCCGACCGGTCAGCACGCTCTCCGGCGGTGAACTGTTCCGCGCCACCCTGGCGGGACTTCTGCTCGCGGAGCCGCCGGCCCAGTTGCTGATCCTGGACGAGCCGACCAACAACCTGGATCTGGCCAGCCTTACCGCGCTCACTTCAGCGCTCAACGCCTATCCCGGGGCACTGATCGTGGCCAGCCATGATCGGCGTTTTCTCGATGAGATCGGCATCGACGTCTGGTGGCGCTATCGCTGCGAGCCGAGGGCGTTCGTCGCCGAACCGCGGTGATGGGACGGTGACGAGGCGGTGACGAGGCGGTGACGACGGCCGAGCCACCGGTCGACCCCCGTCGACACCTACCAGGCCGGGCCCGACCGTCGCCACCAGCGACTGACCACTCCCCCCGAGATCTCTACGCTTCCCAGTGAAACGCCGAGGTCCGGTCGCGGCTTGTCGCTTTCTTACCTAACTGCACTCAGTTAGGTAAGTCAATGCCGCGCCGGGATCGCTGATTTCGACCGGAGCCGTTGGCTGTGGCAAACTGAGTGGCTGTTGTCAGAACACGCGGCTCCTGCCACAGGGGGATCATCCGTGGCGCTCTGGCGGGCATCCTCGTAGTGGTGCCGCTCATCCAGAACTTCACATCATGGTGACCTGTGGCACCTGGCGAGGACTACATCATGGCCAAGTCTGCGGCCTACGGCCTGATCGGCGAGCTCGATCAGACCTCTTTGCGTTCTGACATCCCGGCCTTCCGACCGGGCGACACCGTCAAGGTGTACGTCAAGGTCGTCGAGGGCAACCGCTCCCGTGTCCAGCTCTTCACCGGCGTGGTGATCGGCCGTTCGGGCGACGGCGTGCGAGAGTCGTTCACCGTACGCAAGGTGAGCTTCGGCGTGGGCGTCGAGCGCACTTTCCCGGTGCACAGCCCGATCGTCGACAAGATCGAGGTCGACCGACGCGGCGATGTCCGGCGCGCCAAGCTCTATTACCTACGCGGCCTGCGCGGCAAGAAGGCCAAGATCAAGGAAAAGCGCGACAACGTCAGCTGACTGGCCGGCGGGGGAGGTCCGGCACCGGTGAGACGTGGCTAAACAAGACCGGACGATCACCCGCGAGACCGAGCCCGCCGGACCACTCCGCCCCGAATGGGTGGAGGATCCCGACGAAGCTGAGACTGCCGGCGAGGCGCGACGGATCAGCGTCGGACGGAACGCCGTCATCATCGGCAAGGAACTGTTGGCGGTGGTAGTCGGTGCCCTGATCGTGGCCGCGTTGCTCCGCGCCTTCGTCGGGCAGGCGTTCCTGATCCCGTCCGGGTCGATGGAGAACACCCTGATGGTCAAGGACCGGGTGGTGGTGGAGAAGCTCAGCACCATCAAGCGCGGCGAAGTGGTCGTCTTCGCCGACCCGGGCGGCTGGCTGAACGAGGCAGCCTACGGCCCGTCGCGGACCCGTCGGGCAAGCGTTCCAGTTCATCGGCATCCTGCCCGACGTCAGCACCGACCACCTCACCAAACGGGTGATCGGCCTGCCCGGCGACCAGGTGGTGTGCTGCAACGTGCAGGGCCAGATCACGGTCAACGACCAGCCGCTGGACGAGACCGGTTATCTCTACCGGGCGGCGGACGGGATTCAGGACCATCCCTCCGACATCCGGTTCTCGGTCGTCGTTCCCGCCGGGCACATGTTCGTCCTGGGTGACCACCGCAGTTTCAGTCGGGACTCCCGCTGCCATCTCAACGATGCAGCCTCCCGTCAGGTCAAGGGGGATAATGCCTTCGTGCCGTTGAATCTCGTCGTCGGGCGGGCGGTGGCCGTCTACTGGCCGCTGACCCAGGCTTCCCCGCTGAAGCTGCCCACCACCTTTGCCGCCGTCCCGCCCGGTCAAACACCCGCTCCGGCCCGGCCGAGGGTCCAGGCTGGTCCGGAAGCGGACTGTTGAGGGACACGGCGGTCGAAGAGCCCCAGACCCGGACCCCGACGCCGGGACGTCGGTTCGGCACCTTCGTCAAAGAACTGCTGATCGTGGTGGTCGGCGCGATCATCATCTCCTCGCTGATCCGGGTGTTCCTCGGTCAGATGTTCGTCATCCCGTCGGCCTCGATGGAACACACGCTCGACATCGGCGATCGGGTCGCGGTGCAGAAGGTGACCCACTTCCACCGCGGCGACGTCGTCGTCTTCGCCGACCCGGGGGGCTGGCTCGGAGCCGATGAGACGGGAACCCCTCGTGGGCCGGTGGGCAGGGTGTTCGAGTTCGTCGGGGTGTTGCCCGACACCAGCACCGGCCACCTGATCAAGCGCGTGATCGGCATGCCGGGTGACCACGTGATCTGCTGCAACACCCGCGGTCAGATCACCGTCAACGGCTACGCGTTGAACGAGACCAGCTATCTCTACAGCTCAGGCGGCAAGCAGGTGGCGCCGTCGGAGACCAAGTTCGACGTCATCGTTCCGCGGGGGCGGATCTGGGTGATGGGTGACCACCGCGACGACAGTGCCGACTCCCGCTGCCACCTGAACAACCTGACGCTGGACGGCGACCGCGGATCGAGTGCGTTCGTGCCGGAGACCGATGTGGTCGGTCCTGCGTTCGCTATCGTCTTCCCGATCGATCGGGCCAAGCTGCTGAAGACGCCGGCCACATTCGCCGACGTCCCGGCTCCGACGTCTGCCGCCCCGGCGCAAGCAGTGATCAAAGATCCGAATGTCGGGTGTTGAGATCGGCACTCAGACGACCGGGCCGCTGATCGGACGGACGCCCAGCCGGGTTCTGGTCCGCAAGGACAGCGGCCTCTACGGCTATGAGCGGGCGCTGAAACGTGTCGGTCTGACTCCGGTCGCCGGTGCCGACGAGGCCGGACGGGGCGCCTGCGCCGGCCCGCTGGTGGCGGGTGCGGCGATCCTGTCCGACGCGAAATCCAAGCAGATCACCGGGCTACGCGATTCCAAGCTGCTGAGCGCCGCGCAGCGGGAACGCTGCTTCGCCGAGATCGTGGACAAGGCGCTGAGTTGGTCGGTGGTCAGCATCGAAGCCGCCGAATGCGATCGGCTGGGGATGCACGTCGCCAACATCACCGCCTTGAGGTTGGCGGTGCTGCGCCTCGACCTCGAGCCGACCTACGTGCTCACCGACGGATTCAGCGTCGACGGACTGGGCCTGCCCGGACTGGCCGTCTGGAAGGGCGACCGGGTGGCGGCCTGCGTGGCCGCGGCCTCCATCGTGGCGAAGGTGACCCGCGACCGGATGCTCTGTGAGCTGGACGAGACCTACCCCGAGTACGCCTTCTCGGTGCATAAGGGCTACTGCACGCCGCTGCACCAGGAGCGTCTCGACCTCTACGGCCCGTCCCCGATCCACCGGATGCGCTACGACAACGTCGCCCGGACGGAGGAGGTCGGGATCGCCCGCGGGTTCTACCGACTGCCGCCCCGGGTGCTGCCGGCGCCGGCCGAGCCGGATCAGTCCCGGACTGCCGGTGCCGAACCCACCGCCGCGGTAGCTAAGGTTGGCCCCGATGAGTGCTGAAGACCTAGAGCAGTACGAGAGCGAACTCGAGCTCCAGCTGTACCGGGAGTACAAGGACGTGGTCGGCATCTTCACCTACGCGGTGGAGACCGAGCGCCGCTTCTATCTGTGCAACGCCGTCGACCTCAAGGTTCGCACCGAGGGTGGCGATGTCTACTACGAGGTGTCGATGGGTGACGCCTGGGTCTGGGACATGTATCGGCCGGCCCGGTTTGTCAAGAGTGCCAAGGTGCTGACCTTTCGTGACGTCTCGATCGAGGAGATCGCGCACAGCGACCTCGAGGTGCCCAAGAGCGTCGGCGGCTGATCCTCGCTCGCGAGGCGGTGGCGATCCGTCGGGCGAACCCCAAGGCAGCCGCGGAGGTGGCGCTTGTGCTCGGGTGCCTTCCGCGCAAGGCCGCTCCCTTAGATCTTGAAGCGGGCGATGATGCGGTGGGCGACCGGCTGGGCTGAGAGTTCGACGGTGCCAAGGTCGACGTCTGCTCCACCGGCCAGCAGTTTCGAGGCCAGGGCACGATGACGTTCCGGATGCCAATCCGAGGCAGCGTGGCGATCCGGTCCGGATCGGCTTCTCAGACGACGGACGGCCACATCGCTTCCGGCGATGAGCAACACCGATCTCGCCGGGAGCGCGAACGCCTCGGCGCAGCGCCGGCGCTCCGCCGCGGTCTCGATCCCGCCCGGGATGACGGCCGCCGAGGACCGGCGCTGGTGTAGTTCCGCCAGACCGCGGCAATACTGCGCGGCTCGATGATCCGGTTTCCGGTTCGTCCGGTCGTCCGGCGCCGTCGGCCAGGACCGGTGAAACCAGTCGACGTCGAACAGGCTGAACGGCTGTATGGAGAAGACCAGCTGGCCAGTATGGCGGCAATCGGCACGGCTGCAGCGCTGGTCGCCGGTGCAGGTCCTCCCGCGCACGTTCCCACCGCTCAAGCCGCGACTGCGAGGCACGTTCGCCAACTGACATCCGAACTGCTGACCGCGAAGGATCCGAGCGCAGGTGGAAAACGATGTCGACCACAGAATGGGACCAGGTGAGCCTTGAGCCGAACTGCGCGACGTCGACGGTCGGGTTAGCCGGCGGGGTCCCAGAGGTCAGCCCTCAGACGGCTGTCGCGGGGTAATGGATCAGAGCTGGCGAGGCCACCTACTACGGAGGCTTCACCCACGCGAAGATGCTCGGGGTCGGACCGACGACGCGAATCTGCGCGCGATCCGGAACGGTAACCAAGGTTGCTGTCGCCAGAGCGTATGCCAGACCATTCGGCTATTTTGGGATCGTTACGAGAAACCGACGTCGAGCCACCTGAGTTATTGGCTGGGAAGGTCGCGGCGTCGCGCGTGAAACGGCCACTCTGGGCGCCCAGCACCCCTGGCGCCGGACCGATCGGCGTCTGGAAAACCTTCTGCCTGAAGTTCCACCTGAACGCGAACGGGCATTCGTGGCCAAGATCGCAGGAGTGCCGGCTGTGATGGCGGCTGGCGAGCGGAGGGCGGCACGGGTCGTTCCGCTCGTGATCCTTTGCGTTCTCGTCTGCGTTCTCGTCTGCGTTCTCGTCCTCGGTTTGGCCGTTGGCCCGTCGGGCTGTTCGCCGTGGGAATTCTCTTGATCGGGCTTGCGGCGACCGGTCGATGCCGGATCGTGTCCGGTGGTCCATCAGGGTGCTCGGTGTCGCGATCTTCGTCCACGCGGCGATTTCGTCGCTGGACTTCTTCACCGTATCGGTCGGTTTGAGCTGAGCCGGTGGTTCCGGTGAATCTCTCCAACTTTGACCGTCATTCGATGTTATCCACAGGCGCCGTTGGTCGGCGGTCCGATTTCGTCGGACGTGCACAAGGTAAAGGTGTGGAAGACACACCGGGGAAGTCGACGGCGGCCCGATCGGGCGCTCGGTCGAATCAGAGCACTGGAGCGTTCGGGGAGGAGATCGCCGCTCGTCACCTTCAAGACCAGGGGCTGGAGATCCTGGACCGGAACTGGCACTGCCGGTGGGGTGAGATCGACATCGTCGCGGTCGAGCGGATCGACGGGCGGCGGCGGCTGGTGTTCTGTGAGGTGAAGACCCGGACCGGGCGCGGTTACGGATCGCCACTGGAGTCGATCACGTTCGCCAAGATGCAGCGGTTGCGCCGGCTGGCCGGGCACTGGCTGGAGGCGCACGGCGGGCGCTCGGATCGATCGCCGGGATCACGGCGATCGGAATGGTCCGACATCCGGATCGACGCGATCGGGGTGGTGCTCGACTTCAAAGGCGCCGCCGAGCCTGAGATCACCCACGTCAGGCGGTGGGGTGATGGGGCTCGCGTCGGCCTGGTCGGTGGCGCTGCTCGGGCTGGAGGGCCGGGTGGTCGAGGTCGAGGCCGACATCGGCCCCGGTCTGCCGCGGACGGTGATGGTCGGGTTGCCGGACACCGCGCTGTACGAGTCCCGGGACCGGTGCAAGGCGGCGATCGGCAACAGCGGCCACCGCTGGCCGGACAAGCTGGTGACCATCAACCTGAGCCCGGCGACGTTACCCAAGGCCGGTGCGCACTACGACCTGGCCATCGTGGCCGCGGTGCTGGCCGCCGACGAGGTGCTGCCGGCGGCCGAGCTGGCCGGGACGGTGTTCATGGGCGAGCTGAGCCTGGACGGGCGGTTGCGGCCGGTGCGAGGAATCCTGCCGGCGCTGCTGGCCGCAGCCCAGGCCGGATTCCGGCGGGCCATCGTGCCGCGGGTCCAGGCCGGGGAGGCCGAGCTGGTCGAGGGGCTCGAGGTGTTCGGGATCGCCTCGTTGCCGCAGCTGATCGCCTGCTGCGGGACGAGCCGATCCCGGAGCTCGCCGGAACCCGCGGACGCGGGACGGGCGATCGACGCAGCGCCGACGTCGAGGCACGCGAGCGCGATCCGGCGCTCGGCCGGCCGGCGCTGGACCTGGCTGACGTGGTCGGCCAGCCGGAGGCCAAGTGGGCGCTCGAGGTTGCGGCGGCCGGTCGGCATCACCTGTCGATGGTGGGCCCACCCGGGGTGGGCAAGACGATGCTGGCCGAGCGGCTGCCCGGGCCTGCTGCCGGCCCTCGGAGCTGACCGAGGCGCTCGAGGTGTCGGCCATCCACTCCCTCGCCGGGTTTCGCCCTCGACGACGGACTGATCACCCGCCCGCCCTATTCCGATCCGCACCACTCCGCCTCCGTGGCCAGTGTCGTGGGCGGCGGGCCGCGGATGGCCAAACCGGGCTCGATCTCGCGGGCCCACCGAGGCGTGCTGTTCATGGACGAGGCGCCGGAGTTCAACCAGAAGGTGCTGGAGGCGCTGCGGACGCCGTTGGAGTCGGGCACCATCTCGATCGGCCGGAGCGAGCTGCAGACCCGATATCCGGCCCGGTTCCAGCTGGTGCTGGCGGCAAATCCGTGTCCGTGCGGGCTGGCCGGGAGCCCGGGCGCGCAGTGCCAGTGCCCACCGATGGCGGTTCGCCGCTACCGAGATCGAGTTTCCGGTCCGATCCGGGATCGGATCGACATCCAGTTGGTGCTGCTGCCGATGAAGCGCGCCTTCCTCAAGGCCGCGCTGGCCCAGGCCGAGACCAGTTCGGTGGTGGCCGAGCGGGTGCTCGGCGCTCGGGAGACGGCAGGCGCATCGGCTTCGCGGCACCGGTTGGACGACCAACGGGGAGGTCGTCCGGTCCCTACCTGCGGGCTCGGCTGCCGCTGCCCGAGGGGACCGAGCTGATCGACCGGGCGGTCGCCGCCGGGCGGCTCAGCCCCCGCGGGGTGGACAAGGTGCTCGCGGGTCGCGTGGACGTTGGCCGACCTGTCCGGGCGGCACAGCCGAGTCGCTCCGAGGTGCGGACCGCCCTGGCGATGCGACGCGGTGAGCTGGCCGGTGAGTTCTCCGGTCCGCGGGTGCCGCTGCGCACGGTCGCGAGCTCGAGCGAGCACCGGGCCGGTGGCCGCGGATGACGGTGGCGGAACACCGAGATCGACATCGTTGGACGACGAGCGGGCCGATCGGGCATGAGCGCACTCCGATGACGATGGTGACCTCCGGCCGAGTTGGAGTCGAGGTCCGAGCGCGATGACGAACGGCGGGCCCGGATGGGACTGAGCTGCGTCGTCGAGGCCGGCGATCCGCAGCTTGCGCCCGGAGGTGGCGACGGCAGGGTGCGGTTGCCGTCTGGCGACCAGCTCCGGGCGGGAGCGTTGGACGCCTCGCTGGCCCAGCGGGCGGAACGGTTCGACCTCGGACGTCTTCGACGCGACAGGCTCGGACGGGTCGGTTCCGGTTCGTCATCCCCGGCGATCCGGAATGGCCGCCCGGGCTGGGCGATCTCGAATTCAGTGGAGCCGGTGCAGCGTCGCGGCGGGCCGCCGTTCGGGCTCTGGCTGCGCGGTCCGGGCCGGTTGGATGCCGTGACGACTCGATCGGTGGCGATCGTCGGCTCGCGGGCCTCGACCGCCTACGGCGACACGGTGGCCGGCGATCTCGCCGTCGAGCTGGTCGAACGCGGGGTCTGCGTGGTCTCCGGCGGGGCATTCGGGATCGACGCAGCCGCCCATCGCGGCGCATTCGGCCGGAACCGGCACCGCACGGTGGCCGTCCTCGCCTGCGGGGTCGACGTCAGCTATCCGCCCGGAAATCACAGCTGTTCGCGCAGCTGGCCCAGGAGCAGCTGCTGGTCTCCGAGCTGCCGCCGGGCGCCCACCCGACCCGGTTGCGCTTCCTGGCCCGGAACCGGCTGATCGCCGCGATGACCTCGGGCACGGTGGTGGTCGAGGCGGCCGCCCGGTCCGGGGCTCGGAACACCGCGACCTGGGCGCGGGATGCAACCGACCGCTGATGGCTGTGCCGGGGCCGGTCTATTCGGCGCTGTCCGCGGCACCGCACGCAATGATCCGTGAGCAGCAGGCGACGCTGGTCACCTGCGCCGAGGACGTGCTGGAGATGATCTCGCCGATCGGTCGATGGACGGCGCGCCAGCCGCGCCGAGTTGTCCGCGACGCAGGCCGCCCCGCGACCGACCGATCAACTCGATCCGGTCGCGCTCGCCGTCTTCGAGGCACTGCCGGCGAGTCCGTCGGCGGACGGTCGGAGAGGTCGCGCTGACCGCCGGGCTCGGCGTGCCGCGTTGTCTGGCCGAACTCGACGCCCTCGAGGAGCTCGGGCTGGCCGAGGGCACCGAGCGGGGATGGCGGATCTGCCGGGCCGGCCCCGGTCTGGCAAGCTGATGGACGTGGCAGTCGGCTCGGATCACCCGGTCAGCGGGCCTGGGGGACAGACGCTGGTGGGTCGGATCATGGCGAGCGGGCCGGCGGTCGGCGATCATGGCCGCGGTGCCGGTGCCGCTGTGGCTGGTCCGACGGGCCCTGACCCATGACAACTCACGCGAAAACGCCAAGGACAGCTGGAACCGGCTGCGCAACGCCGGCGAAACCGCCCGGTACGCCGAGGTGCGGGCAGTCACCGAGCGGTACGCCGCCGACGGATTCGTGCTCGACATCGGTTGCTCGCAGGGGATTCTGCAGGAGGGCCTGCGCTATCGCCGCTATCTGGGCGTGGACAGCTTCGCCTCGGCCGATCGAGTAGCGGCGCGGACAAGTGCGGACCAGCGGACCGCTTCGTGTGCGCCGACGGTTCGGCCTTCAGCCCGACCGGTCGCCGGACGCAGTGGTGCTGAACGAGGTGCTCTACTACCTGCCGGACCCGGTCGCAACGGCCGAGCACTATGCCGGCACTGTTGAGTCCGCAGGGGGTGCGTGATCGTCTCGATCTATGCCCGGTCGTGGGCTTCCCAGTCGACTGCTGGCCCAGCTCGCTCGGCGGCTCCGAGCTGGTCCACGACTCCGAGGCCACTTCCGGCCACCTGGCCTGGTCGGTCACGGCTTATCGTCCGCGACGCTGAGCAGATGGGCCATCAGCCGAGAAAACCGGGCAGCCGGTCCGGGCAGCCGGGTCAGGCGATGCCGGGACGGTTCGTGGGCGTGATGGCTGAGCGGCTCGAACTGGAAGGTCGAGTGCTCGATCGAGACCGGGAAATGGTCGGCCACGCACCGTTGCAGATGATCGAGAATCTGCGGCAGGTCGCCGTCGCTGAAGCAGCTGTCGTCGACCACCACGTGCGCGGTCAGGATCGGCAGTCCGGTGGCGATCTGGGAGGCGTGCAGATCGTGCACCTGGTGCACGTGCGGGGTCTCCAGGATGTGGTTGCGCACGTCGTCGAGGTCCAGACCCTTCGGCACCGATTCCAGCAGCACCGCGCCGGCGTCGCGCAACAGCGCCAGCGCCCGAGGCAACATCAGCACCCCGACCAGCAGAGAGACCAGCGCGTCGGCGCGCAGCCAGCCGGTGGTGGCGATGAGCATCGCGGCGACGATCACCGCCACCGAACCGAGGGCGTCGTTGACGACCTCCAGGAAGGCCGCCCGCATGTTCATGTTCGAGCCGCGCCCGGCTCGCAGCACCAGCATGGCCGATCAGGTTGCCGATCAGTCCGACCACGCCGAAGACCAGCATCAGACCCGACGTCACCTCCGGCGGACTGAAACCAGTCGCCGGATGCCCTCGATGATCACGTAGCCGGCTACTCCGGTCAGCAGCATCGCCTGCGCCGCGGCTGCGAGCACCTCGGCCCGCCGAAAACCCCAGGTCCGGGTTTGGCTCTCCGGGCGCAGCATCAGGTTGGCCGCGAACAGGGCCAGGGCCAGTCCGAGCACGTCGGTGAGCAGGTGTCCCGCGTCGGCCAGCAGTGCCAGACTGCCGGTGATCACGGCGCCGACCACCTGGGCGGCGAAGTTGGCCACCGTGATCACGAAGACGACGCCAACGCCCGCCGGTTGGCTCCGGCGGCATGATTGTGGGCGTGCCCGGGGAGTGACCTGTGCCGCGTCCGTCGCCGATCGGCCATCGCTCAGCGCGTCTTCTCTTCAGGAACGACTCGAGGATCGGTCCAGCCGATCTGCGATCCGCTGTCACCGAGGCCGACGAAGACGGCGACCGCGAGATCACCTTGGGCGGCGACCATCCAGGCGTGCGTCTTCGGCGGATCGTCGGTGCCGAACTCGGCCGTCCCGGTCTTGGCGATCACGCGTCGGAGGTTCCAGGGGCTCAGCCGGGCGCCGCTGCCCTGGGTGACGACCGCAGCGAGCATCGTCTTGAGCTGGCTGGCCTCGTTGCTGGTCAGCGGCTTGGCCTTCGGACGTCGGCTGCATGCCGTCGACCAGGTAGGGCAGCACCGTCTTGCCTTGCTGGGTCGAGGCGACTGCGCCGGCCATGGCCATCGGCGAAGCCTGGACCTTCGCCTGGCCGATCATCGAGGCAGCCTTCTCGTTCTGCGATCCGGGCTTCGGAACGGAGCCGTAATAGGCGGGGAACCCGACGTCGTAGTCGGTTCCGATGCCCAACGACGCCTGCGGCGTCGGCCAGGTCGGTGCCGGAGAGCTTGTCTCGCGACCCGATGAAGGCGGTGTTGCAGGACTGGGCGACCGCTGTCTCCAGATCGATCCGGCCCAGGCTCGAACTCGGGTAGTCGTTGTAGTTCTTGAACGTCTGACCGTTCACGACCACCGTCTTCGGACAGTCCACCGCGGTGCTCGGTTTCATCCCGGCGCGCAGCAGGGCCAGCGAACTGGCCAGCTTGAACGTCGAGCCCGGCGGGAACTGGCCGTAGGTCGCAGCTGTTCGCGCCGTCGGAGCCCGGCCCGCTGGCCGCGGCCAGGATCTTTCCGGTGGACGGCTGGATCGCGACCAGGGCGCTGTCGGGCTGCACCGAGGCGAGCACCTGTTCGGCTGACTTCTGCAACGCGGGATCCAGCGTCAGCGTCAGATCGGTGCCGTCCTTGCCGGCGGCCGTGAACACGGTCTTTCCGGTGGCGGAGCCGGTCGAGGACGCACTCGAGGACGCGCCGCTCGGGGATGCACTCGGGGATGCACTCGGCGAACCGACGGCCGTCGGCGAGGCGGTGGACCCGCTTGGCGGCAGTGCCCTCACCGTGACCGTCGGAGTCCCGCCGAGTTGTTTCTCATCGCGCTGCTCCAGTCCGGACAGGCCGACCTGGTCGCGACCGCGACGATGGTGCCGTCGGACTTGTCGATCACTTCTCTGCTCGCTTCGCCGACCTGGCCGAGCAGGGGCAGGGCGAAACCTCGGCTCGGCGGCAGCACCGCCTGGCCGTCGATCGGCGATCGCCCCCTTGATCTTGGCCAGCCGGCTGCTGCTCGGAGCGTCGGTCGCGTCCTTCCGGAACACGATGGCCTGCACGAACGCCTGTGACCCGGCGTTCTTCACTGCGGCGACTGAAGTTCTGGCGATCGACGTCGACGAGCTTGGCCAGCTTGGCGGCCGAAGTGAGCGCGGCGTCGCCGGAGACCAGGGTCTTATCGATGCCGATCCGCCGGACGTCCCGCTCGGTCATCAGGGCCGAGCCGTCGCCGGCCAGGATGTCGCCGCGCTTGCCCTGCGTCCGTGTCAGGCTCAACCGACGCGCCGGCGACCAGATCCGGCTGAAGCGTGGTCGGCGCCCAGACCGGCTTCCAAACGGCTCCCTTCCTTCGGTGAGCTGCGCGGTCACCGGGTAGGTCCAGGGCTGAGCGACCCCGGGGAGGGTCCAGCTGAGGGTGAACGTGGCGGCGGCTGACATGCCGGCGGGCGTCAGCCGGGTGCTGGTCGCGGTCAGCTTCGCGCTGCCCAAGCCGGAGGTGACAGACCGGAACTCGGTCTGGGCCTGGGCGCCGGTCAGTCCGGACCAGGGCAGAGTCGACACGTCGCCCTTGCTCAGGGCCGCCGCCAGTGCGGTGGCGGCCTGCTGAGCCCCGTCGCCGGTGTTCGGAGGTGTGGTCCCGCCGGATCCGCTGCAGCCGGCGAGGGCGACGATCGGCGCCAGGCCGAAGACGAGCGCCCGGACGGGCCGTCGATGGGATTGCCTCACCGGGTCCATTGTGCCTGCTGTCTCGGTGTGGTCCGGTAGGCAAGGATGGCCTGGACCCGCAGCCGACCGGGGCGGACGAGGGTGAGGAGCAGGGCCGGATGAGTCTCTACGCCCGACGATCCTGGCGCTTCGTCGGCCAGGTCGGATTCGACCTGTTCGTGCTGGTCTGGCTGGTCGTCTGGTGGCTGATCGGGCGGTTCACCGAGTGCTGCCATCGCGTGCTGGCCACGCCCGGCCCGAAGACCGCCAGCTCGGCGCAGCAGCTGTCGGGCGGCTTCAGCTCGGCGGCAGGCAGGATCGGACAAGGTCCCCGGCATCGGCTCGACCCTGCGGGAACCCTTCGACCAGGCCGTCACCTCGTTGAACCGATCGTCGCCGCCGCCCAGGACCAGGTGCCTCGATCGAACGACTGGCGACCATCGTCGGCTGGCTCGTCTTCCTGGTGCCGGTCTCGATGCTGCTCGCCATCTGGCTGCCCGACCCGGATCCGGTTCGTCCGGCGATCTCGGGCCGCCCAGCGCTTCATCGACGGCCCAGGCCGATCTCGACCTGTTCGCCCTGCGCGCCATGACCTCCCAGCCGATGCACGTCCTGGCGCGGATCAGTGACGATCCGGTGGCGGCCTGGCGCCGCGGCGATCAGCAGGTGATCGACGCGCTGGCCGAGGTGGAGCTCCGCCGCAACGGACTCCGGCTACCCGACGCGACCAGGCGGCGAACCACGCTGTTGACCGGCAGCGGGACGGCCGTGCAGCTGCGAGGATGAGCTGGTGGATCGCTACGACGTCGATCTGCCGCTCGGAGCACGGCATCGAGCAGGAGTCTGCACGTCATCCGGTACGGCCATTACGGGCGTCCGGTGCTGGTCTTTCCCGAGCGAGGCCGGCCGCGCCTGGGATTTCGAGAACAACGGGATGGTGGAGGCAGCTCCGGCCGCTGATCGACGGCGGCCGGATCAAGCTCTACTGCGTCGACTCGCTGGACGCCCAGACCTGGTCCGATCGCGCGCTGCCGATCGAGGAGCGAGCTCGCCGACACGGCGTCTACGCCCGCTGGCTGACCGATCAGCTGGTGCCGTTCGTCCACGCCGACAGCTCACCGGAGGTCGAGTTGATCACCACCGGCTGCTCGATGGGCGCCTACCACGCGGTCCAGTTCACCCTCCAGCGCGCCGATCTGGCCCCAGTGGCCATCGGACTGTCCGGTAACTACGACGTCAGCAGCTGGAACAGCTGGGGCGAGCGCGGTGAGGCGACCTATTTCGCCAACCCGGTCGACTACGTGCCGAACCTGCACGGTGATCATCTCCACTGGCTGCGTGGCCGGGCCTCGATCCTGCTCACCGTCGGCCAGGGCGCCTGGGAGACCCATCCGACCGGAGCGCTGCCCTCGACATCCGGCTCGCCCAAGTCTGCTGCAGGAGCGGGGGTTGCCGTGCGAACTGGACGTGTGGGGGACCGATGTCGCCCACGACTGGCCCTGGTGGGGCAGGCAGTTGGCCCATCATCTGCCGCGGTTCTGCTGACGTAAGAAGGACAGCTCTACGGTAATTTGGCCACTCGTCGAATGAGGGGGATGGACGTGGACGCACGGGCGCATTTGGTGGGGTTGTTGTTGGGGGCCGAGGAGGATTGGCCACGGGCGTTCGAGGCCTTGGCCGAGGGGCTCGGCGTCTTCGAGTACGCAGGCGAGCGGCACCGGCTGGAGACCGAGCGGGTACGCATCGCTCCGTTCAACCTGCGCGACGACGTCCGGCACCAGGTGGTGATCGACCGACTGGCCTACTGGTACTACCACCCGCGGGAGTGGTTGAAGAAGGCCGCGCTGATGAACGACACCTATCTGCTGAACTCGCCGTTCACGTTCCAGTCGATGGAGAAGCATTCGGCGTACTGCGCGCTGATGCGGTTGGGTATGAAGGTGCCGGAGACGGTCCTGGTGCCGTACAAGAATCCGATCGACAACGTCCGCTGGGCCTACACCGCCACGCAACTACAACGATCAGTTCGACCTGGCCGACATCGCTGCCGAGATGGGCTATCCGCTGTTCATGAAGCCGTTCGACGGCGGCGGTTGGCGTGGGGTTTCCAAGATCAAGAGCGAGGCCGATCTGTGGGCGGCCTACAACGACTCGGGCGAGATGTTGATGCACCTGCAGAAGTCGGCCGAGCCGTTCGACGTCTTCGCCCGGTCACTGAGCATCGGGCCGGAGACGATGGTGATGAACTTCCGGCCGGATCTGCCGATGCACGATCGCTACGCCGTCGACCACGACTTCCTGTCCGCCGGGGTCGGGCAGGAGGCGATCACCATCAGCCAGACCGTGAACGCCTTCTTCCGTTGGGAATTCAACTCGTGCGAGATGCTGGTCCAGGGCGATCAGGTGCTGCCGATCGACTACGCCAACGCCTGTCCGGACGTCGCGGTCACCTCGTTGCACTACTACTTCCCGTGGGCGATGAAGTCGCTGGTGAAGTGGACGGCGTTCTGCGCCGCCACCGACCGGGTGGCCGACATGCAGGTCGACGCGAAGCCGTGGTTCGCCATCGCCGACGACGAGTCGCTGGACTACGCCGACAAACTCGCCGGCTATCAGCAACTGGCCGACCGGCACTTCGACACCGATCGGTACCGCGAGTTCTGCGAGGCGGCCCTGCCCGACATCGATGACCAGGTGCTGGAGTGGGTGACCTCCGAGAGCTTCGACTCGACTGCTGCGGGACACCGTGACCGCGACCTATCCCGAAGCCGAGCAGGACCGGTTCATGGCTCACTTCCGCGGGCTGATCGACTTCTGGATCGGCGACGAGGCGAGCCTGCGCGACAAGAGTTGAGGCGACAGTCCGGCTGTCCCGTCGGCCCGGTTCGGCTCGGTCCGATTCGGTCCGATTCGGTCCAACTCGGTTCAGTTCGGTGCGATTCGGTCTGGCCCGGCCGAGGATCAGACGACGCCGAGCAGGTCCGGTCTCGTCGGGGTGGCTGTCGAACCAGGCCTTGGTGAACGGGCAGTCGGGAATGATCTTTGGATCCGGCCCGCGGATGTCGTCGACCGCGAAGCGGGTCAACTGGTCGGCGATCCCGCGGCCACGCGCCTTGGGGTTGGTCTCGGTGTGGTCGAAGATGATCGGCTCGGGTCCTCTCGTCGGCCTGGAAGTCGATCAGGCCCAACTGGTGGCCGTCCTCGACGGCGAGGTAGCGCGACTGGTCGTCGTCCCGACTGAAGTCCAGCCTCATGGCCATCCTCTCGATCCCGCGGTTTCTCGTGTCGTCCGCCCTGAGGCTAGCCCCCGGTTCTCACTCGGAGCGCTGGGCCACGACGAAGATCCGGCGGAACGGCAATACGGTGCCGAACGGTCGGCCGGGGTAGGCCCGCTGCAGGAGTTCCTTGTACTCGGCTACGAAGCTCACCCGCAGCTGATCGGGCAGGGCCTGCAGGATCGGTCGTGCTCCCGTTCCGGAAATCCAGCTGAAGACGGGATCGGGGACCGTTCAGTACGTGGCAGTAGGTCGTCTCCCAGGCGTCGACGGTGCAGCCGAGGGCGGTCAGATCCGCAAGATAGACCACGGCATCGGAGGCGCCGGGCCGCTCCAGCCCGTCGGTGAACGGGGCGAAGCGGGGATCTGCGGCGAGTTCGTGAAGTAGCCGGTGCCGGGCTTGTCGAAATTACCCGGGACCTGAAAGCCAGCCAGCCTCCGGGCGCCAGAGCATCGATCAACCGGGGCAGTTAAGGCCCGGTGATCGGGTAGCCACTGCAGCGTCGCGTCGCTGATGATTTGGGCCTGCGGCCATAGTCGGGCCACTGCTGCGGTCAGCCGGCCCGGGCCGCACCCCAGGTCCGCCACCGTCGGAGGGTCGGGGCAGTCGACCCGGACGACGAGAGCGCGGAACGGACGTCCACGCTCGTCGGCGAACTCGAGGTAGCGGTCGGGATCCCAGGTTGGCATCGTGCCTTCACCTTCGCGGTCAGCAATCTATCTTGACGTCAAGATACGTCGCCTCAGGACGGGTAGGGACGCAGCACGGCGGAGGGAGATTTTTCACCCGAACTGCCGCTGATCGGGCGCTCGGTCGCTAGGGTCAGGGGACACAGTGATCCGGGAGTTGGTCTCGGAGGCGCGGAAAGCCAGGAGATCATGATGCAGGTCGGCGGCGACGCGGCGCTCGACCGTTCGATCGGCAACGGTGCGACACCGCGACCGAACCTCTCGGTGCTGATCCAGGTCCGTCGGGCGATGCCGAATCTGCGACCGGCCGAGCAGCGGGTCGCCCAGGCGGTGCTGGCCGATCCGGCGGCCGTCTCGGAGAGTTCGATCACCACCGTCGCCCGGCAGTGCAACACCTCCGAGACCACGGTGCTCCGGTTCTGCCGGGCGATCGGGCTGGCCGGATACCCCGAGCTGCGGATCGCATTGGCCCGTGCCGCCCAGTGGGAGGAGAGCGATAAGGCCGGCGCGCCGGTGACCGGTCAGATCAGTGCCACCGACTCGCTGGCCGACGTCGTCGCCAAGATCACCCACGCCGACGCCAGCGCGATCCAGGACACCGCCCGCGCCCTCGACCTGGACATCCTGGAGCAGGCGGTCGACGCGGTGGCCGGCGCCCGGACGGGTCAACATCTTCGGCTGCGGCGCCAGCGCGCTGGTCGGCAATGACCTGCACCACAAGCTGCACCGGATCGGCCGGGTCTCCTTCATCTGGTCCGACCCGCACCTGGCGCTGACCTCGGCCGCGGTGCTGACCGACCAGGACGTGGCGATCGGCATCTCCCACACCGGCACCACGATCGACACCATCGACGCGCTCAAGACCGCCCGCCGTCGGGGCGCCAAAACGATCGCCATCACCAACTTCGACGGCTCGCCGATCAGCCAGGAGGCTGATCTGCTGCTGGTCACGGCGGCGCGGGAGACCACGTTCCGGTCCGGGGCGATGTCCTCGCGGATCGCCCAGCTGGCCCTGGTCGACTGCCTGTTCGCCGGCGTGGCCCAGCGGACCTACGACGCGTCGATCGACGCGCTGGAGAGCACCTACGCCGCGGTGCAGAGTCGTCGGAACGGCCGCCGAAAGCCCTGATCAGGGGTCGAAACGGTGACGATGGCGTCGACGAGCCCCAGTATTGCCTGCGCGGGGTGGAGAAGTTACCTTGATCATGGTTTCTGGGTAAATTCTGTGTGATCGCGCTGATGCACACCGTACTGAACGGTCTTGATATGTCACCTGGTCGAACGTCGACCCCTCGCATCGACGGCCTGATCACCGAGCAGGCGGATCCCCGGTTCGGCTTGCTCGACGAGATGACGGTGGGCGAGATCGTGACGATGATGAACACCGCCGACTTCGACGTGCCACGGGCGATCGAGGCCGCGTTGCCGCAGATCGCGCCGCGATCGGGGCCGCCGAGCCCCGGTTCACGGCCGGTGGCCGGTTGATCTACGTCGGGGCCGGCACCTCCGGCCGGCTCGGCGTGCTCGACGCCGCCGAGTGCCCGCCGACCTTCCACACCGATCCCGGCCGGGTGGTCGGCGTCATCGCCGGCGGGCCGTCGGCGATCGTCTCGGCGGTCGAGGGGGTCGAGGACGACCCTGATCAGGGTGCCTACGACATCGAGGCGCTGAGCCCGGGGCCACCCGACACCGTGGTCGGGTTGGCGGCCAGCGGACGCACCCCCTACGTTATCGGTGCGCTGCGCGCGGCCCGTGAGGCCGGTGCGCTGACGATCGGGATTTCGGCGAATGCGGGCTCCGCCGTGTCCGAAGCGGCTCACCATCCGATCGAGCTGCGGACCGGACCCGAGGTGCTGGCCGGCTCGACCCGGCTGAAGGCGGGCAGCGCCCAGAAGCAGGTGCTGAACATGATCAGCACGGCGCTGATGGTGCGCGCCGGCCGGACCTACGGCAACCTGATGGTCGACATGTATCCGACCAACAACAAGCTGCGCGCCCGGGCGATCGAGCTGGTGGCGCGGATCGCCGAGGTCCGATCCGAGGTGGCCGCCGGCGCTCTAGAGCGCTCCGACTACGAGATCAAGACGGCGGCGGTGATGGTCGTCCGGGGCGAGTCGGCCGCCGACGCTCGGGACCGGCTGGCTTCGGCGAAGGGTCGGCTCGGGGTGGCGATCGGCCGCTCCAGCGCGGAGCATTCCGGCCTCTTCGGTGGCTGAGTCCGCTCAGTCCTCAGCGGCCCTGGAGTCGGCCTGACGTGCCGCCTTGCGCCGGGCGCCCCAGATCCCGCTGATGACGATGAACGCGATCAGCGCCACGGAGACCCAGGTCGAGTATCGGGCGATCACGTTCACCACGTCGACCGCCCGCTGACCGAGCCGGTGCCCGAGATAGAGCCAGAGCGAGTTGATGGCCAGGGCCGACAGTAGGTCGACGGCGATGAAGGTGCGCAGCCGCATCCCGGCCGCCCCGAGGGTCGCGAAGATCACCGCGCTGGGGATGGGTACCAGGTAGCTCAACACGATGGCCGCGATGCTGAAGCGGCGGGCCAGCCGTTCGGCCCGGTCGGCGTTCCGGGCGGCCCGCTTGGACCGGCCGGCGAAGACGTCGATCAGCCCGCGACCCCAGAACCGGCCCGCGAAGAAGAAGATGGGGTCGAACTTGATCAAGCTGATGCTGCCGATGACCAGTCCGACCCACCACCAGTCGGCCCGACCCACCGCCCACAACGCGCCGATGCTGACCATCCCCGACCGGGAGCCGGTCAGGCCGACCAGCAGCAGCGGCAGGCCACCGATCAGCACCGGCCGAAGCGGCAGCATGATCAGCGTGTAGACCCCGGTGAGACTGAAGGCGATCCACAACCCGATGTCGCGTCGGCCCGGTTTACCGCGCCACGGCATCCGCGGGTCGTCCCACCACTCTTTCTCGACCGAGGGGTCGGCCACGGTCTCCGTGGCGGTGTCGCCCCCGGTTTCCATCGGGGTGTCGGCGGGACTGCGTCCGACGCCGGTCGAACCGGCCTCGTCCGCACCGGTCTCGGTCCGACCGGCTGATTCCTCAGGTTCGATGAACGCGATCGGCTCCGTCGCCGCTGATTCGGGGCGATCGAGTGGGCGTTCGTGGTCCTCCGGCACCCGGCCACGCTACCCGCCCGCGAGCCGACGACTCAGCCGCCGACCCGGTCGACCGTGATCAGACGACTGCTCAACCCCTGGATCAGGTTGTGGTCCGACACTGCGGCGTTCGCGCCCGATCGGTAGCTGTACTGCCAGCTCAGCACGTTCTTGTAACGGACCAGAGTGATCTCATAGACCACCCGGCCGCCGTCGCCGGCCAGGCTGAGGTCGAGGGTGGCGTCGGTGTTGGAGACCTCGGAGGGGACGATGCTCACCGCGACATCGGCGCTCAACGGCTGGGAGATGCGCAGCTGACGGTGATTGCAGGTGTCGGCGGTGTCGGCGATGCCGTCGAAGGTGGCGGTGGCGGTCTTCGCATCGGCGAACCGATAGCTGAACAACGAGACCGCGTAGTTGAAACCGCCGCCCTGGAAGGTGGAGACGCCGTCCAGTGCCTCCGCGGGAAACTGCTGTTGCATGGCCGCCGCCGTCAGCGGCGCGCATGAGGCCGGTTTGGTGACCGGTGTGTTGGGGTCCTCGTTCCCGGCGCCGGACGGTCGCTGGATCACCGTCACGGTGTTCCGTCCGTCCGGGGTGAGGAAGGCGCCGTAGGTGGTCTTCAACTCCACCAGGCTGACCGTGTCGGTCCGGATCCGGTAGGCCCGCCAGCCGAGGACTCCGCCGGTGACCAGGAGACCGACCAGGATCAGCCCGCCGAGGACCAGGCGTAATCGGCGCATTGGCACCGGCCGGGGCCCGACACTCATCACCTCGGGGGCCGAAGTAGCGGCTTCTTCACGCTCGTCCGTGTTCATCGGCTGCTCATCGGCTGTTCATCGGCTGCTGATCAGGAGAACCCGAGCAGCCGCGATCAAGGGTCGGCACTCGGCATCGAGTGGTGGCATGCGCTCACCGTACGTGTTATCCCGTACGGCCGGAAGCCGATCGGCGGCAATCCGACGAGCAGGTCAGCGCGCGGCGGGGATCAGGCCGACAACCGACGTTGCAGCTCCGGCTCGTAGTGCACAGGGTCGGCGAAATAGCGGTCGAGGAACAGCATGGCCGAGGCGACGACCGGGGTGGTCGAGCTCGGCAGCGTGATCAGCCGGTCCGAGTCGATCCGACCCGGTGTGGCGTCCAGCGCGGCCCGCACCTCGGACTCGAAGGAGCTCCACTGCTGCGCGCTGCCGGAGATCATCACGGTGGCCGGATCGATAAGGTCGGCGAGCACCGCCAATGCTCGGCCGATCCACTGGGCCCGACTGCGTAACAGGGTCACTGCACCGCGGACCCGCGCCTCGGCGGCCTCCACCAGCGCCGGGTAGCCGTCGTCCGCTCCGATCAGCCCGCGATCCCTGGCCAGCCAGGTGACACCGTCGTCGCCGGCCACGGTGGCCAGGCAGTTGGTCTGTCCGCAGCGACAGGCCGGACCGCGAACCCCAGCCACCGGCCAGTGTTCGATCGAACCGGCGAAGCCGTCGTGGCCGCGATAGATCCCAGCGTCCAGGACGAATGCGGCCTGCACCCGTCCGTTGACCGCACAGTGGACCAGGTCGGTCGGCTCGCCCTGACCGGAGGCGAAGGCCCCGAGCGCCTGGCCGCGCACGGTCTGGTCGTATTCGGTGGGTAGCTCCACCAGGTCGGCGACCAGGTCGCGGACCGCGACCTGGTGCCAGTCGAGCAGAGGGTGGGAGATCAGCGTCCCGTTGGGCTGATCGATCTCACCGTCGGAACTGATGCCGACACCGACCGGGACCGTGTCCGGACCAAGTGTCTTTCGCAGCCGGTTCAGCATCCGGGCCGCGCTCTGGACGGCCTTGTCGGCCGGGCCGGCCGGATAGCTGTTCGTCCGCTCCGACAGCACCGAACCTCTCAGGTTGATCGCCGCCGCAGTGGCGCTCTCGGCTCCCAGATGCAGGGCGAGCACCACGCGGGCGCCGGAGGCGAAGTCGACCGGAACCCGGGGCCGCCCGGTCACCCGCACGGCGTTCGGATCGACCCGCTCGGTGAGGATGTTCGCCTCGGCCAGGCTGGCGACCAACTTCGTGACGGTCGCCGGCGAGATGCCGGTGTACTCCGAGAGCTCGACTCGCGCCCGCGGGCCGAGGATGCGGATCGCACGCATCAGCGATCCCATATTGACCTCGCGCATGGCCGCCGGCTGAAGGGGCTGACTCAAGCTCGACCGGTGGCCGGTGGACGACCGGCCGGCGGTGAGACCCGAGTCAGGATCGTTTGTCGGGTGTGCCGTGGCGTGCGGGCTCAACTGATCACCTCTCGCAAGAGCTGTGCACATCATCGTCATCCGGAGTGCTGTCCACGGCCGGATCGGGAAGACTGTAGCCCTTGAAAAAAGTTGACACCCGAAAGGAAGTAATGGCTAATTTTTCCAATGAGGGAAGGAATCTGTCTGCTCGACCGTCGCGGATTATTACAGCGCTGTCAGGATCGAGGCCGGTGCCGAGCGCACCGCGTCAGGTGAGATTTGTTTGGCTCCGACGTATCCCTCTCGGCACTCAATCCGAAGACTTCACCGGTCCATGATCGAACTGCTGATGGACCTGGTCGGCTGCCGTGCGGACGATTCCCGAGACCGGATCCGGCAACCGCCCGGCCTGGCTGCGGACCTGCTCGGCGACGTCGGCGATGTTCTGTTGGGTCCGCGGATCGTGCAGCACGTCGTTGGCCTGGGAAACGATCTTCTCCAGCCGAACCCGACCGGATCGGGTGCCGAGAACGTAGCCGGCGGCGACGGCGCCACCCATCACTACGAGAGCCTTCAGATTCATCGCCGTACCTTTCGTCGAGCTGGATCGGCCGGCACCAAGACCAGCGGCGATCCTTGGCGTCCGCGACTCGTCCTCTACGTTATCCCCGTGACCGAACCCTGGAGGAGGACAACGCCGGACGACCTTTCACCGGTGGTGGTGACCGGGGGCTGCGGGTTCATCGGCCGAGCCGTGCTCGCCGACCTGCGGGCCCGCGGGGTGCCGGTCGTCGTGGTCGATCTCGCGCCGCTGCCGCCCCCGTGGAGCGGTGACGACGGCGTCCGGCTGATCCAAGCGGATCTGCGGGATCCGGCGACGCTGGACTCGGCGGTCCGGCCCGGAACAGCGGCCATCGTGCACTTGGCCGCGGTCACCTCGGTCCTCGGTTCGGTCCGCGCTCCGGCGGAGACCTATCGGCTCAACGTCGGCGTCACCCAGCAGTTGCTGGAGTTGGCCCGGGTGCGAGAGGTCGGGCGGTTCGTCCTGGCCTCCACGAATGCCGTGGTGGGCGACGTCGGGGAGTCGGTGATCACCGAAGAGTTGGCCCCGCATCCGCTGACCCCGTACGGGGCGACCAAAGCGGCCGCGGAGATGCTTGCGCTCGGCTACGCCGGGAGCTACGACCTGACCGCCTGTGCGCTGCGGTTCACCAACGTCTACGGACCCGGCATGGACGCCAAGGACAGCTTCGTGCCGAGGATGATGCGCGCCGCGATCACGGGGACCCCGATCCAGATCTACGGGACCGGCGAGCAGAGCAGGGATCTCGTCTACGTCGGCGATGTGGCCCGGGCCGTCGGGCTGGCGCTGGACGCCGACTTCACCGGGCGGGCCATCATCGGATCCGGCCGATCGGTGTCGGTGCTGGAGATGCTGGAGCTGGTGCGCCAGGTGACCGGGCGGCCGATACCCGCCGAGCACGTGCCGGCTCCGACCGGTGAGATGCCGGCGGTTCGGGTCGATCTTCGGCGCAGTGCGGACGTGCTCGGCTACGTACCCCGGGTGGAGCTGGCCGACGGTTTGGCCGAGGTGTGGCAGGACTTCCGCGATCACTTTGCTGCTGGTGAGAACGGATCTGCGTGATCCGGCTGTTGCGCCGGCACCTGCTGATCCTGATCTTGTTGCTGGCCGGGGCCGGCCTCCGGGTACTGGCCGTCCTGGCCTACCGGCCCGCCATCCTCTACATCGATTCGTTCCGCTATCTCTACCTCAGCACCAATCTGGAGCCCGACGCCATCGATCCGATCGGGTACCCGCTGATCTTGGCGCACCTGTTGCAGGACGGGCAGGGCAACGACGTCGGCACGCTGACCGGAGTGGTGGAGATCCAGCACGTCCTCGGTCTGGCCGTCGCTGCCGCGGTGTACGTCTTGCTGGTCCGGATGGGGCTGCGGCCCTGGCTGGCCGCCCTGGGGGTGGCGCCGTTGCTGCTGGACGGGTATCAGGTCCAGATCGAAGAGATGATCATGTCCGAGACCTGGTTCGTGGCGCTGCTGGTGGCGGCGCTGTGGTTCCTGCTCGGGGCCCGCGGGCTGAGCTGGTGGCGGGCGCTGCTGGCCGGCGGCCTGGTCGGCCTGGCCATGTTCGTCCGGATCATCGGTGCCGTGGTCATCGTGCCGTTGGCCTGCTTCGCCCTGTTCGCACCGCTGGCCCGTCCTCGACCGGTCGAGCGGCGCCCGGCGGTCGGTGGCCGACGCCGGTTGGTATGGGTTCCGATCCGCACCCTGGCGGCGCTGCTGGCCTTCGGTGTGGTCGTCCTCGGCTACGCCGCCAACTACAAGGCGGTCACCGGGCAGTGGGGGTTGACCACCGCCCAGGGCAACGTCCTCTACGGTCGGGCGGCGACGATCGCCGACTGCGACACGCTGCCGCTCAGCCCGACCCTGCGCCTGTTCTGCCCGGTTGAACGATTGGGCCAGCGCGAGGACGTCGACTACTACGCCAACACCGTTTTCAGCAACGACAACTGGCCGGCCGGCCTGCCCTACGGCGCCGACAAGAACGCCCTGGCCCGGCAGTTCGCGCTCACCGTGTTCCGGCACGAGCCCGGTCGACTGGCAGCCGCCGTGCTCGGCGACTTCGTCCTCAACTTCTCGCCGTTCAAGATCACCTTCGGTGACGGGCTGCCGGTCGAGCGGTGGCAGTTCCAGACCAGTTATCCGGTCGACCCGCCGGGCGACACCCAGCCGACCTACTGGTCACAACGCTTCGACCACGTCGATCCTGGTGTCCGGGGCGGCCCGGCCCGCTTCCTGCGGGCCTACCAGTTGGGCCTGGGCCATACGCCCGGACCGGCGCTGGCACTGGCGGCCGTGCTCGGCCTGGCCGGGGGAGTGCCGTACCGACGTCGCTCACGCCTTCCCTTCGATCGACTGTCCCTCGAGCATCTACCCGAGCGTCTTACCCACGAGGTCGGCGACGACCTCCCTCGACGCCTCGGCCAGGCCGGCCTGCTGGTCACCGGATCGGGGCTGTTGTTGCTGCTCGGTGCCGCCGGCTTCGAGTTCTCCTGGCGCTACCAGATTCCCGCTCTGACCCTGCTGCCGATCGGCGGGGTGCTCGGGCTGAGTGCGCTGCTGGACCGATGGGCACGGGGCTGGTCCCCAGGTGCCGGAGATTCGGGGGCCGGTCGGCGGCCGCCGCTGGCCGAGTTTCCCGACACCGTGGACGCGTTGGCGCTACGGCAGTTCGACGAGGACTACCCCGAGCTGGTGTTGGCCCCACTGACCGTGGTGATCGCGGCCTACCACGAGGCCGACGGGATCGGGCCCGTCCTGGAGCGGATGCCGTCGAACTGCTCCGGGCTGGACGTCTCGGTCCTGGTCGTCGTCGACGGGTCGGGCGATCGGACCGGCCAGGTGGTGCGCGAGCACGACGTCCTGGTCGCCGACGTCGCGGCCAACCGCGGGCAGGGCGCCGCGCTCCGGCTCGGTTATCAGCTGGCCGTTCGGCACGGCGCCGAGCTGATCGTCACCACCGACGCCGACGGCCAGTACGACATCGCCGAACTACCCGAGCTGATCGCGCCGATCCTGGACGACCGCGCCGACTTCGTGACCGGCTCGCGACGGCTCGGGCTGGAGGAGGCCGACAGCCGCGTCCGTTGGCTCGGCGTCCGGGTCTTCGCCGCTCTGGCCTCGGTGCTGACCCGGACGCCGATCACCGACACCTCGTTCGGCTTCCGGGCGATGCGCTCGGAGTTGGCCGTCGGGGTCACGCTGCGGGAGCCGCAGTACCAGGCCTCCGAGCTGCTGCTCGGGGTGTTGGCCCGTCGGGCCCGGGTGGTCGAGGTCCCCCTCAGCATGCGGTTGCGGGGCGCCGGGGCGAGCAAGAAGGGCGGCAGTCTGGTCTACGGCGCCAACTACGCCCGGGTCATGGTCGGGACCTGGCTGCGCGAGTACGTCGGCGGCCGTCGAAGATCAGCCGGTCGAACAGGACGAACTTCAACACGAACATGACGCCGTAGGTGGCCAGGAAGGCGGCGCTGACCAGCACGGTCCGGGCCAGGTGGGATCTCGATCCGGCCCTGGACCAGCGCATCGGCGCCGTTGGTGATCAGGGTGGCCAGCAGAGCTGTGCTGAGGATGATCACCAGGTAGGGCACGAGTTCGCGGGCGCCGCCGATCCGGTCCCGGCGCTGCCAGGCCCAATAGCGGTTCATCAGATAGTTCGGCACCGCGCCGGCGACGAAGGCGATCAGGCTGGCCGCCGTCGCCGAGCTGCCCAGCCAGAAGCAGAGCGCGAAGGTGGCCTCGCTGATCAGACCGGCGATCACCGACGAGGCGCCGTAGCGAAACCACAACCGCCAGCGGCTGCGGCCACCAGTTCGGTCAACCGACCCTGCCCGTCGGGCCTCGGCCGGCTCATCGCGGTCCGTCCGGCACTCGGGCGACGCCGAGGATGGACTGGCCGAACGGGATGCGCGATCCGGTCGACGATCCTGGTGATCGGCACCACCACCCGGTTGTAGATCGCGACAAGTCGGCGATTCGGGGCGCCGGTGCCGCCCTTGCGGACGACCAGCCACCAGGCCAGCCCGCCGAGCACGTTGACCGGTCGCACCGTCACCGGCTCCAGCCCGGCCTCAATGAACGCCGCGGTCAGGGTCTGCGGGGTGTAGCGGCGGACGTGGCCGACCAGCCGGTCGAACTCGCCGTACAGGGCCATGTAGGCGGGCACCCAGATCACCATCGTGCCGCCCGGTTCGACCAGCGAGGCCAGCCCGCGCAGCGCGCTGACGTGGTCCTCGATGTGTTCGAGCACGTTGATGGCCACCACCGTGGCCACCCTGGCCACGGTGGTCGGCGTCGCCACCGGGTCGTCGTCCAGGACGGCGGGATCAATCGGATCGGACACGTCCACCACCCGCGCCTCGACCTCGTCCCGGTCGGCGAACCGGCAGGCGATCAGCGCGACCGCGTCCGGGTCGACGTCGCTGATCACCAGCCGATCCAGGCCGCTCGAACTGGGCGGCGAAGTCGCCGATTCCGGCGCCGACCTCGAGCAGCGAGCGACCGACGTGTGGGGCAATCAGGTCGTACTGGTAGCGCCGGTATTGCGGCTGATCCGGCCCACGTTCCAGGTCGCGTCCGGTGGCCCGGCTGAACTCGCCGGCGCCGCCGTATGTGCGCTCCCACAGTCTTCTCAGGCAAGATGTCCCCAGCGTGCCCGGATTCGTCGACGCCGCGGGAGTGGTTGCCGCGGGTCGGATCGGGGTCGGTAGGCTTGGTCTGCAGCGCGTCGTCGTCCATACCTGGCCATTGTCGCAGGGACAATGGACCATCCGGGACGGCCGTGCGCGGTGAGCCGATCGGACCGGTGGATCAGGCTGGCGGTGTCGAGGCGATGTTTAGGCCGATATGAGGCAATGTCGACTCGACGCCATCGGCGCGGACGGCACGCCCGCTCTGACGTTTTGCTGCCGGTGACCCAATGACCGTTCGAATGATTTCTTGGAGGTTTCTTCCGTGCGTGTGCTCGTACTCGGTGGCGACGGCTACCTGGGCTGGCCAACCGCCCTGCATCTGTCCGACAACGGCTATCAGGTGGCGGTGCTCGACAACTTCGCCCGGCGGGGCTACGACGAAGAGCTCGGCACCCAGAGCCTGGTCGGGATCGAGGAGCTGAAGGTCCGGGTGGACGTGTGGCGAGAGCTCACCGGCCACGCGATGCGGACCTATGTCGGCGATCTGCTGGATGCCGACTTCGTCACCGAGACGGTTCGCGACTTCGCCCCGGACGCGATCGTGCATTTCGGCGAGCAGCGCTCGGCGCCCTACTCGATGATCGACCTGAACCATGCCGCCTACACCCAGCACAACAACATCATCGGCAACCTCAACGTGATGTTCGCAATCGCCAGCGTCGACCCGGACATCCACCTGGTGAAGTTGGGCACGATGGGGGAGTACGGCACGCCCAACATCGACATCGAGGAGGGCTGGCTGGAGATCGAGCACAACGGCCGCAAGGACCGGATGCTCTACCCGAAGCGGCCGGGCTCGTTCTATCACCTGAGCAAGGTCCACGACTCCCACAACATCGAGTTCGGCTGCCGGATCTGGGGGCTACGGGCCACCGATCTCAACCAGGGTGTGGTCTACGGTCAGCAGACGCCGCAGACTGCGCGGGACGCTCGGCTGGCCACCCGGTTCGACTACGACGCCGTGTTCGGCACGGTGCTCAACCGGTTCGTGATCCAGGCTGTGCTCGGCGAACCGTTGACCGTCTACGGTGCCGGCGACCAGACCCGCGGGCTGATCGATATCCGCGACACGGTCGAGTGCATCCGACTGGCGGTGGACCATCCGGCCGACCGGGGCGAGTTCCGGGTCTTCAACCAGATGACCGAGAGCTTCTCGGTGGCCCAGATCGCCGATCTGGTCGCGGCCCGCTATCCCGGCGAGGTGCGGATCGAACATCTGGAAAACCCGCGGGTCGAAGCACCCGAGCACCATTACAAGGTGGCCCACACCGGTCTGATCGAGCTCGGACTGCAGCCGCATCTGCTGTCGGACACCCTGATCGAGTCGATGTTCGCCATCGTGGAGGCGAACAAGGACCGGGTCCAGCGGAGCCGGCTGCTGCCCAGTGTGAAGTGGCGCGAGACCCGCAACCAGATCAACTGACCGTCCAACCGGCCGCGAGGAACGAGCGGCTCGGTTGGCGGAGCCAGTGGTCGCGGCGCTTGCGCCACCACACCTTCTGTCGACGAAGTCGACTGTTCAGCGACCGGCCAGGTTCCGGCTCCGCTGACCGACGCCCATCTCGCCGTACGGATAGTCGGCGGCGGCCAGGTCGCTGGCCTTGTCCAGAGACTGGGTCTCCGCCGCGTCCAGGTGAAGGTCGGCGGCGGCCAAGTTGGTCTCCAGCTGCTCGACGGTGCGGGCGCCGAGGATGGTCGAGGCCACCCCGGGACGATCGGTCACCCAGCTCAGCGCCACCTCGGCCATGCTGATGCCGCGCTGCTCGGCGACCTGCTGGACGGCGTCGACGATCTGCCAGGTGCGGTCGGTGCCGCGTCGGTCCCAGGCCTCCATCCCGCGCTGCGGGTTCTCACCGAGCCGGGTCTCCCCGCTCGGCTTCTGGTCGCGCTGGTACTTCCCGGACAGCCAGCCGCCGCCGAGCGGGCTCCAGGGCAGCAGGCCGAGCCCGGCGTCCTCGGCGGCCGGGACGATCTCCCACTCGATCTCGCGGACGATCAGGCTGTACTGCGGCTGCAGCGAGACCGGCTCGGCCAGGTTCAGCGCCTTGGCCAACTGGACCGCCTTGGTCAGCTGCCAGCCGGTGTAGTTGGAGAAGCCGTAATAGCCGATCTTGCCCTCCTTCACGAACCGATCGAGGGTCCGTAGGGTCTCCTCCAGCGGCGTGCACGGATCAAAGGCGTGGACCTGGTAGAGATCGACGCGGTCGAGCCCGAGCCGGCGCAGCGACGCTTCCAGGGCACGGGTCAGGTGCCGGTTGGACAACCCGGAGCCGTTGGGGAAGTCGTCAGTCGGGGCGCGGCCCTTGGTGGCCAGCACCACCGGCTCGGTGACGTCGGCCGGTCGGTCGGCGAACCACCGGCCGATGATCTCCTCCGAGACGCCGCCGCTGTAGACGTCGGCGGTGTCGACCAGGGTGCCGCCGGCCTCGACGAATCGGTCCAGCTGGGCGTGCGCCACCGCCTCGTCGCTCTCCGAGCCGAAGGTCATGGTGCCCAGGCAGAGGGTGGAGACGGCGCAGCCGCTGCGGCCGAGTGTGCGGTATTCCATCGGATGGTACTCCTCGCGTGTTCGTGCAGGTGTTGGTCTAGTCCTTCTGGCAGCCTTCAGTCTGCCTGGTGCTCGGAACGGTGCTGGGACTGGCCGTGAGAGTGGTCGTTGCCGGCCGGTTCGCCGTTCATCATCGATAGCATCGAGGCGCCGCCGGTCCGGAAAAAGCGGATCAGCAGTACGGCCGCGATGGCGAAGAAGATGATGTTCAGAATCGTGGTGTAGTTCCAGCTGATCCCGGCGGTGCCGGTGCTGGCCCTCCGTGATCCCTGCGGGATCAGACCGATCAGGCCGAAGACGATCTCGACCAGATAACCGGCGGCGGCGGCCGCGACGTAGAAGATACCGACCAACTTGATCGTCATCTTCGCCCCGTAGTAGCGGCGATAGATCAACAGGATCGGGACGATCAGCAGGTCGGCGAAGACGAACGAGACCACGCCACCGAAGCTGATCCCGCCGTTCCACAGCACGGCGGCCAGCGGGACGTTGCCGACCGAGCAGACGAACGTGGCGATGGCCACCAGCGGGCCGAGCAGCGGGCCGATGATCTTGGCCAGCAGTGGGTGGCCGGAGGCGAACAGGCCTTGCCAGAAGGCGTCCGGGATCCAGGCGGCGGCTGCACCGGCGATGAACAGTCCGATGACCAGATCGCGGAGGATCGCCGCCCACTCCATCACGAAGATCTCCGAGACCGAGGTGAAGCCCGGCTGGGCTGAAAAGCTTGCGCAGCAGAGGTCTCAAGCCAGTCTCGTCCTCGTCGGACGCCACGCTCATGTCCATCCCGGCGTGGCCCTCCATCGAGCCGGCCAGGCCGCGTTCGGCCTGGTCCCGGGCAGCCTTGATCGAGGCCGGTCCGATCAGCCGGACCAGCAGCACCACGATGACGATCATCACCGCGCCGCCGACGAACTCGGCGGCGGTGAACTGCCAGCCGATCAGCAGGGCAAGGATGATCCCGAGCTCGATCACCAGATTGGTCGAGGCGATCTGGAAGGCCATCGCCGCGCCGAAGTCGGCGCCCTTACGGACCAGCGTCCGGGCCAAGGCCGCCGCCGCGTAGGAACAGGACGAGGACGCCGTCGCCGAGCCCGGCCGCCTTCACCACGCTGCCCGGTCGGCTGTCAGGCAGCAGTGAGGCGACGGTCTCCTTCCTGATCAACGCCTGGACAACCGAGGCGATCCCGAAGCCGAGGATCAGCGACCAGCCGATCTGCCAGGCCATCTGGCCGGTCGTTGCCAGCGCCCTCAGGATCTGGTGCAGAATCTCCATCTGTCCTCCTTCCGTTTGGAGACAAGGTACCCCTAGGGGGTATCGAGGGCGCGGCAAGGGTCAGAGATCGGAGAGCACCATGCGGGCCATCGGGCGACACCGGGCTGCCGGACGGCCGGGTTCGCGGCTCAACCGACCCCTCGCCCTGTTGGTCGCTGGCACGTTCTTCATGGAGAACCTCGACGGCACGATCATCTCCACCGCCGCGCCGGCGATCGGTCGGGATCTGGGCGTGGCGCCGGTGGACGTGAACGTGGCGCTGACCGCCTACCTGATCACCATCGCCATCGGTATCCCGGTCAGCGGCTGGCTGACCGACCGGTTCGGCGGCCGCCGGATCCTGCTGGTGGCGGTCGCCGTCTTCACCCTCGCCTCGGGCCTGTGCGCAGTCAGCGTCAGCCTGCCGATGCTGGTAGCGGCCCGGATCGCCCAGGGCGCGGGAGGTGCGCTGATGGTGCCCGTCGGACGGCTGGTGGTGCTGCGGGCCACCTCGCGGGCGGACCTGCTGGACGCGATCGCCTACCTGACCTGGCCGGCCCTGCTGGCGCCGGTGATCGCACCGGCGTTGGGCGGCTGGATCGTCACCGTGGCCGGTTGGCCGTGGATCTTCGTGATCAACCTGCCGTTGGGCGTCCTCGCCTTCGTGCTGGCCGCCCGGATCGTGCCGACCGATCGGACCGAGGGCCTCGGGCCCCTGGATTGGATCGGATTCCTGCTCACCGCCGGGGTGCTGAGCGCGTCCCTGATCGCCGTCGAACTGCTCGGCAATCCCCGCGCCGACGACCGGATCGCGCTGATCGTGGCGGCGGTGGTCGCGGTCCTGATGACCACGGTGGCCGTTCGCTGGTTCCGACGGGCGACCCATCCGCTGCTCCGCTTCGGGGCGCTGCGGGTGGCGTCCTTCCGGACCGGTAACCGTGGCGGTCTGGTCTATCGGATGGCCATCAACGCCGTCCCCTTCCTGCTGCCGCTGCTTTTCCAGGTCGGCTTCGGCCTCTCCCCGGTCCGGGCCGGACTGCTGGTCCTGTTGCTGTTCGTCGGCAACCTGGGAATCAAGCCCACCACCTCGCCGCTGATCCGGCGGTTCGGCTTCCGGGCTGTGCTGATCGTCAGCGTCGCCGCCGGCGCGGTGCTGTTCGCGGCCATCGCCGGGCTCGATCCGGCGACACCGTTGCCGATCGTGATCGTCGTCCTGATCCTCAGTGGGGCCGCCCGCTCAGTCGGGTTCAGCGCCTACAACTCCTTACAGTTCGCCGACATCGCGCCGGAGCAGATGGCTGACGCCAACACCCTGTCCTCGACCCTGCAGCAGATCGCGGTCGGTCTCGGAGTCGCCGTCGGTGCGCTGGGGCTGCGGCTCGGCGGTGCGCTGACCGGCGTCGCGGGCTCGGTCGGCAGCTACCGGATCGCCTTCGGGCTGCTCGCCGTGCTGATGGTGTTTCCACTGGTGGAAGCGGTCCGGCTGACCCGTTCGGCAGGGGACGAGGTCGCGGCCCGGCGCTGACCGCCGGAGTTCGACATGGTGGCTTCGGCCGAGGGCGGAGCCAAGCTCATGCCGCTTGCGTGTGTCCGAGGGGGGACTTGAACCCCCACGCCCTGTAAGGGGCACTAGCACCTCAAGCTAGCGCGTCTACCTATTCCGCCACCCGGACCGGGATCGTCGACCCGGAGCCGACAGCCCATGAACTATAGCAATGGCCCCGGGCCCGGCCCAATCGGAAACCGACGCCGACCGCGAGGTTCGGTTAGGCTGTCCTTTCTGGAACGATTCCAGTGAGCAGCCTAGGGTTGTTCTCATGTTCAGCAGAAGTGCGGCCGTCGGCGACGACCAGCCCGGACACCTCGACGAACCACACTCCGACGGACTCAACCAGCGGCTGAACTGGCTGCGGGCCGGGGTGCTCGGGGCCAATGACGGGATCGTCTCGACCGCCGGCATCGTGGTCGGCGTCGCCGGTGCCACTGCCAGTCGCGGCACGATCGGCCTGGCAGGCCTCGCCGGGCTGGTCGCCGGCGCTCTCTCGATGGCCGCCGGTGAGTACGTCTCGGTGAGCAGCCAACGCGACAGTGAGCGGGCCTTGATCGAGAAGGAGCGCCACGAGCTGGCGACCATGCCGGCGGAGGAACTCGACGAGCTGACCGAGATCTACGTCCAGCGCGGACTGGACTCGGCCCTGGCCCGCCAGGTCGCCGTCCAGCTGACCGAGCACGACGCCCTCCGCGCACACCTGGAGGCGGAGCTGAATCTGGACGCCGACGACCTCTCCAGCCCGTGGACGGCGGCGTTCGCCTCTGCGGTCTCGTTCACCGTCGGCGCGCTGCTGCCGTTGTTGATCATCATCTTGACCCCGGCGTCGGTCCGGGTGCCGCTGACCTTCGTCGCGGTCGTCGCCGCCTTGGCCCTGACCGGTTTCGCCAGCGCCCGTCTCGGCCAGGCCGCGCCGTCGCGGGCGGTGCTGCGTAACGTCGTCGGCGGCGCCGCCGCGATGATCATCACCTACGCCGTCGGTCGGTTGGTCGGTTCAGTCGGCTGACCTCGCGTGCATCGGGCCTGGTGAGGGCAAGGCCGAGACCACTACGATCAGGCATGCCCAACCCTGAACCGGTGATCAACACCCGGCCGACGACCGTCCGCCGGACCCGTCCGGTCCTCGCTCCGGTCGAATCCGTCTTCGAGGCCGCACTGTCGCTGCCACTGCCACAGCTCTACCGCCGCCGCTACGGCCCGATGCCGCCGATCGTCGAGGTCCGCGACCAGCAAGGCCCGTGGGAGACCCCCGGCCAGACCCGGGTCTTCGTCACCGGGGACGGTGGCAGCATGCGCGAGGAGCTGCTGACCATCGACGTCCCCCGGCAGTTCAGCAACCGGCTGACCGTGCTGAGCGGACCGTTCAAACCGCTGGTCGCCCGGGTGGACGAGTCCTGGACGTTCGCTCCGGTCGGCACCGGAACCGAGGCGACCTGGGAGTGGAACTCTCTACCCACATTCGGCGCTGACCGCCCCCCTCGTCGCGATCGTCGGTCGACTCTGGCTCGGTTATGCCCGCGCGGTGCTCGAGCAACTCTCGGCGGAAGTGCTCGGCTCGGCGGGCCGATGATGATCAGCTGCTGATCGCTCGACAGTTGATCGTCCACGGATGCGTTTCGTAGCTGCCCCAGATCCGTCCACGGGTGGACGATGATCCTCCTGCGGGTTGATGCGCCGGGCCAGCACCGAACGAGACGATCTGGCTGGGCACAGTCCGCGGTTTCCCCCCATTTCGATTCAGCGGCAATTCGATCCAGCTGGGTCGAACCCCACGAGCAAGGAGCACCTGGGTGATGAACCCGCATGGTCGGCCGCACGGCCGAGGATTCCGATCACGGTTCCCCCGAGCCAACTGCGACGGACCCCCGACCGGTCCAGCGACCCTAGGGCGATCCGGGACGCAGACCGTCGGCCGTCGCCCGATCACGCGGCGACGTCGACTCGGCGTCGCACTGGCGGCCCTCGCACTGGTCCCGCTCGGCCTGGCCGCCCCGTCGACATCCACCCCGGCGGCGGCAACTCCACCTTTGCAGACTCCACCTTTACAGACTCCAGGCCTGCATACTCCGCCGCTGCACACCCCCTCGACCCATACCCCCTCGACCCATACCCCCGCCCAGGTCGACCAGCTCCGAGGTGCACTCCGCGCCGGTACCCTCGGCCGGACCCACGGATCGTCCAAGGTCTGTGCGAGCCGGCAACTGCACTGTCTGGCCGAGATGGTCACCACGAAGCGGGGCAGTACGACCCCGTTGTCCTCCGGTCCGATCAGCCGATCCCGCGCCGCCGGACCGTTGGCGATCAAGCCGGCGGTCGGTTACGGCGCGACCGAACTGGCCAAGGCGTACGGACTGACCGGCGCCAAGACGAGCACCGGCACCATCGTGGTGATCGGGGCCGGTGCCTATCCCACGTTGGAATCCGACCTGCGAATCTACCGAGCCACCTACCAGCTTCCCTCCTGCACGATCGCCAACCACTGTCTCAAGCAGCTGAACTACCTCGGCAGGGCGCCCTACGGCCCGGCCACCGGCAGCTTCCGTTCCTACGTGGAGGAAGAGATCGCGGTCGAGACGGCGCTCGACGTGGACATGGCGTCGGCGGCCTGCCCGACCTGCAAGATCGTTTCCCTGCAGGTACCGCTTTCCGACGGTTATGCCGACAGCACCGCCCAGCTGCACGCGGCCGTCCTGCATTTCGCCACCGGGGTCCAGACTGCCAAGAAGCTCGGGGCGAGCGCCGTGAGCATCAGCTACGGCTATCCCACCGACCACTACTCCGACAGCGGGAAGATCGCCGCGATGATGAGTGTGCCCGGAATGGCCATCGTGTCCGCCTCCGGGGACGACGGATTCCTGGGCGATGCAGGGCAGTGGCCGCAGAACCTGCGACGGTGACGTCCGCCGGCGGCACCTCGTTGTACGCCGCGGCCAATACGACACGGAAGTACGCCGAAGTCGCCTGGAACGGCGCCGGCAGCGGCTGCACACCGGACGTGAAGCCGGCGATCGGGCCAGCCGACGTCGATCAGCAAGTACTGCGACGGCCATCGGACCGCCAGTGACGTCTCGGCGGTGGCTGACCCCTACACCGGTGTAGCGGTCTATGACAGTTATGCCCCGGCCAGCGGCATGCCGTACGGCTTCATCGTCGTCGGCGGGACCAGCGCGTCCTCGCCGTTCGTCGCGGGCATGTACGCCCGGGCCGGCAAGAACAGTCGTGTGCTCGGGCCGAACACGCTCTACGCCGACTCGGCCTCGGTGTTCAACGACGTCACCCTGGGCACCAACGCCGGGATCGGCTACTGCAAGAGCGTGGGCTACAACAACGCTCTGTGCGACTCGCGAACCGGCTGGGACGGACCGAGCGGCCTCGGCACGCCGAAAGGCCTGGCACCGTTCACCGCCAAGACCAGCTCCAGCTCGCGAGCCGAGACGAGCGCCAACGCCCAGGCCTGAGCCGGTTGCCGACGGCAGGGCCGATCCACCGAGCGGCCCGGATGCGAGGATCGGGACATGACCTCGCACCAAGGCTGGCCTGCCGCCTCGGCCGCTTCATCCTCGGACTACCACCCCGACGGGGAAGCGGTCGACATCTGCCGGGAGCTGATCCGGATCGACACCTCCAACTACGGCACCGACGAGGGACCCGGCGAGCGGGCCGCCGCCGAGTACGTCGCCGGCCTGCTGGACGAGGTGGGGATCGACGTCGAGATGTTCGAGTCCGAACCGAAACGAACCTCGATGGTTGCCCGCTGGGAACCCGACGGCGTCGACCGCACCCTGGCGCCACTGTTGGTGCACGGTCACCTCGACGTCGTGCCGGCCAATGCCGCCGACTGGAGCGTGCCTCCGTTCGCGGGCGAGATTCGGGACGACTGTCTGTGGGGTCGCGGCGCGGTCGACATGAAGGACTTCGACGCGATGGTCCTCAGCGTGATCCGGGCTCGGGCCCGGGCGGGGATCGCCCCGCGCCGGCCGGTCCGGTTGGTGCTGACCGCCGACGAGGAAGCCGGCAGCGGACTGGGTGCGCAGTGGCTGGTCGAGAACCACCCCGAGACGGTTTCTGACTGCACGGAAGGGATCGGCGAGGTCGGCGGCTTCTCGTTGACCGTCCGCGACGACCTGAGGCTCTACCTGATCCAGACCGCCGAGAAGGGGATCGCCTGGCTCAATCTGTTGGCTGACGGCACGGCCGGCCACGGGTCGATGCGCAACGACGACAACGCCATCACCGAGCTTGCCGGCGCGGTGGCGCGGATCGGGGCGTACGAATGGCCGAACCGGATCACCGGTGCCCAGCAGGCCTTCCTCGACGCCGTCGCCGAGGCGTTCGGGATCGAACTCGACCCGGATGACGCAGAATCGACGCTGGCCCGGCTGGGTACGGTCGCCCGGATGGTCGGCGCCACCATGTCCAACACCGCCAACCCGACCATGCTGACCGGCGGCTACAAGGTCAACGTGATTCCTGGCCGGGCCACCGCCGGGATTGACGGCCGCTACGTGCCGCACGGCCGGGACGAGTTCTTCGCCACCATCAACGAGTTGATCGGTGATCGGGTGCGTTATGAGGTGCTGAACGACCAGCCGTCGGTAGAGACCGAGTTCTCGGGCGCCCTGGTCGAGGCGATGCAGGACTGCCTGCAGGCCGAGGACGCCGCCGCGAAGGCCGTCCCGTTCATGATGAGCGGCGGCACCGACGCCAAGGCCTGGGATCGACTGGGCATCCGCTGCTTCGGCTTCGCGCCCCTGCAGCTGCCGCCGGAACTCGACTTCGTCGGGATGTTCCACGGGGTGGACGAGCGGGTGCCCACCGCCTCGCTCCGGTTCGGCGCCCGGGTGCTGGATCGCTTCCTGGCGGTCGCCTGAACTGACAGTGGAATGAGCCTCAGCCGGTCACTCCCGGCCACCAGCTGGTGATGATCATGACCGCCGCGCCGGCGGCGAGACTCGCCGCCAGCAGGGCCGGGCCGGAAGTGCGGCCAGCGCCGGCCGTCCCGTCGGAGGATGTCGCAGGTGAGGATGTTGCAGGTTGAGGATGTTGCAGTTGAGGATGTTGTGGTCTGGAGGACCGTTCGGGCTCGTCGAGCACCGAGCAGGGCCAAGACGATGGCGCCGGTCGCACCGACGACGACGATAATCGCCCAGCTGAGGCCGGCTCCGCCGGCCGCGGCGACCGCCGTCCCGATGACCACCGAGCCGGCCAGGGCGGCCGAACTGAGGACAATGATCACCGACATCCGGGTGAGCTGCAGACGGCCCGATCGAGTTCCCGTCACGGGACTACGGACCAGCGCGAGCAGCCATCCGCCCGCTCCGAGCAGACCGGCCAGGCCGAGCAGTTGCCAGCCGCCGGCCCAGGTCAGCAGCACCCAGTGCCGCTGCTGGACCAGCGGCGATCCGAGCAGCAGGGTGAACGCGAGCAGGGTGACCACCAGCAGGCCGAGGATCCGCCGATCGCGAGTGATCGCAGACCGGGCGAGTTCGGGCACGAAGAAGACCAGAGCGATCAGGACGGCGAGCCGCAGGAGCGCGCTGCCGCCGATCAGGTTGAGCGCGATCGGCGGACGCCCGGTCGCACTGCCGTTCCCCAGCCCGGCGACGGCAGCCAGCGCCAGCAGAGATGAGAGCGCGAGCCCGACCGATCCGAAGCGCCCGGCACACCACAGCCACCTCGATCCGTCGCTCGGGCCGTCGCCTGCCCGCGCGGACCAGCTCGTGGACCAGCACAACAACGCGCCACCGAGCAGGGCAAAGCCGAGATAGCCGAGCATTCGGCCGACCCCGAGCACGACCAGCAGACCGGAGGTCGTCAACGGGGGGCCGGCAGGTCGAACTGGATCAGCGCCAGCGCGTCGCGCTCGGGCAGTGGACTCCCCAGTCGAAGATTGGGCACCGCGCCGGCCTGGCAGAGTTGTCCGTCACCGCTGAGCAGCGGACACTGAACCGCTCGGATCGTGCTGCCGACCGCGACGATCTGTACCGGGACGGCGCCACCCGCGGGATCGGCCACCGGAGCCAGCACGGTGAGTGCTCGGCCCGCCTTGGACGGGACACTGCGGACCGTGGCTCCGCCGAGTACGTAGCGCAGCACGTACTGCGTGGCCGGAGTCGCCGAATCCACCTGCCAGTCCGGGCCCTGGCTGGTGATGGTGGCCACTTGGTCGTCGGCGTCGGCCTGCAGATCGGTCACCCTGGCGGTCTTCGAGGCGAACGGCCCGCCGGCCCGGGAGATCTGCGGTAGCGCCAGGGCCAGCTGAGCGCCGGGGCTCGCGAGCCGGACGTACTCCACCACGTCCCAGCTGCCGTCGGAGCGCGGTTGGCCGATCAGCTGCACACCGGCGGCGGTCCGGCCGGGCCCGGTGGCGAGGGTCGGGTCCGAACTGCTACCGGTGGTGGCCGACGACGGACCGCTGTCGGCCCCGCTACCGCTCGGGCTCGGATCGGCAGCACCCGAGGGGTCCACCGACCCCGCCCCGGTCGCTCCGGACCCGGAGTTACCGGCGGTCGGCGCGGAGCCGGCCGTTCCGGGTGATCGTCCCTCGCTCAAGGCTGAGCGCGGTGTGCTGATGAAGAAGACGACCGCAGCGGCGACGAGCAGCGCGGTCAGCACGACGCCGACGGTTCGCCGAACGACGTCTCGTCTGGTCACGATTGCCACGCGCCTGCTCAACCCCCTGTGTTAGTCGATCCGTCATTGGCCCTGTCGCCCACTGTGTCAGTTCCGACCTCGAAAAATTCTATCGGGATCCACGGAACTGGCGGCGGTTACGCAGAACCTTGCCTATATTGGTCTTCTGGGAGTGTCGACGACGGCCGGTGGGGACCGTCGGGACGCAAGTTCGGGGGAACAACTCATGTCTGGTCTTTTCGCGCGGGCACACGAACGCATCCGTCGCACCTCGGTGCGCCGCCTGGTCGGGTGCACTCTGGCCACCGTCGGGCTGACCGGGGCCCTGGTCGCTGCCGGCTGGCTGCCCAGCGGCGCCTCGGACAAGGCCACCCTCTACCTCGTCCAGGGTGTGCCCGGTGCCGCGGTCAACTTCTCGGTCGACGGCAAGCAGGTCGCCGGCAACGTCGCGGGAGCGAAGGTGGTCGGCCCCTTCCAGGTTTCTGCCGGCAACGTCAAGCTCGGTTTCGCCTGGGCCGGGGCGCCGACCCTGGTCCGCACCATGAACGTCAAGGCCGGCTGGAACGGCGATGTCGTCCTGCACCTGCCGGAGACCGGCACCGGTGAAGAGGTGACGACGTTCAAGAACGACCTGAATGCCGTCCCGAACGGTAAGGCCACCCTGACCGTCGCGCACGTCGCGGCGGTGCCGCCGGCCGACATCAAGGTCGACAACAAGGTCCTGTTCTCCAACGTGGCCAACGGCGAGTCGTTGAACCTGACCGTGCCGGCACAGACTTACTCGGTCGAGGTAGTGCCGACCGGCAAGAGCTCGCCGGTCTTCCTCGGGCCGCTGAAGCTCGCGGTCAAGGCCGGGTCGTTGAACCGGGTCTACGCCTTCGGCCGCCCGTCGGACAAGACCATGAATGTCGCCGTGCACACCATTGCCGTCCGCAGCACCGGTTCGGGTGCCCCCAAGCGGGTTCCGACCGGCTCGGCCGGGATGGCCGCCGACGCTCGTCCGGTTTCGCTCGCGCCATTCTTGCGCTGATCTGATCCGTCTGCTGGGCTGACTGTCGTGACTCACGTTTCTCGAGCGCGCCGGTTCGCCGCCGCCGGGGCCCTGGCCGTCTCGCTCGGTCTGGTTGGGCTGGGTCTGGCCGGTTGTGGTGGCGCCGCTGACGGTGTGCTTCGAAACGGCACTCCGGCGCGCTCGGCGTCCGCCGACGGGGCCGGCCCCTCCGGTGCGACTCCGACATCCTCATCCAGTAGTCAGCCCGCGAGTCAGCCGGCCAGTGATCCGGCGGCATCGTCGGCACCGGTCCGGGTCGGCCATCCAGCCCGTCCCGACCTGGCCTTCGAACCAGCCAAGATCGAGTTGCCGGGTGGGAAGTCGGCGCCCGTGGTGCCTGCTCAGACCGTAAACGGTGTGCTGCAGATCCCCGAGCACGTCAGCACGGTGGGCTGGTGGGACGGCAGCGCCGACGTCGGGGATCCGTACGGATCGACGGTGATCGCGGGTCACATCGACTCGGCCACCGAGGGTCTCGGCTTCTTCTCCCGGTTGCTCAGCCTGAAGAAGGGGCAGCACATCACGGTCCGCGGTTTCGCGGTGGTGGACCCGGCCGGCAGTACGGTCCGGAACGCCAGATTCCGGATCAGCTCGATCCGGTTGGTCGACAAGGACGCACTGTCCAGCGACAGCACCGCGTTCGAACAGGACGGGGCGCAGCGGTTGGTGCTGATCACCTGCGGCGGCGCCTACATCCCGAGCAAGGGCGGCTACCAGAGCAACGTGGTGATCATCGCCGATCCGCTGAGTTGAGATCGCCACTACGCCCGGAAACCTCCGTCCCAGCGGACGATCCATCCGTCAGCGTGCTGACCGGATAGTCAGCTGGATGACGCTTCCCGACTGACCGGGACGCCGTTGTGCAACCGAACCCGGGACTTCGAGCGTCGACGGGACCGCGAACTCGGCTTTTTCTCACCCGAGTCGGAACGTCCTGAATCCGAGTGACCCGAATCCGAGCGTCCTGCATCCGAACGGCCGCTGCCGGACCGACGATGGTCGCGCTCACCGGGCTCCGCCGGCTTCGGCGGAACGATCCTGCCCTTGGCGCCCGGGTCGATGCCTTGGTCGTGGTAGAGGTGCGGCGAGGTGGAGTAGGTCTCCTGCGGTTCTTCGAACGGCAACCCGAGGGTGTTGTTGATCACCTTCCACCGGGTCCGGTCGGCCCAGTCGACGAAAGTGATCGCGATCCCAGTCGCGCCGGCCCGGCCGGTCCGACCGATTCGGTGGACGTAGGCCTTGTCGTCGTCCGGGCACTCGTAGTTGATCACGTGCGAGACCCCGGTCACGTCGATGCCACGGGCCGCGACATCGGTGGCGACCAGAACGTCGGCCTTTCCTTCCCGGAACCGTTTCAGCGCCTTCTCCCGGCTGACCTGGGAGAGATCGCCGTGGATCGGCGCGGCGGCGAAGCCACGTTCGAGCAGATCATCGGCAAGGCGCTGGGCGCTCCGCTTGGTCCGGCAGAAGATCATCACCCGGTTGCGGTCCTCGGCCTGCAGGATCCGGGCCACCACCTCGGGCTTGTCCAGATCGTGCGCCTGGTAGACGAACTGCGCGGTGGCCGGCACCGTGGTGCTGTCGCTCGACGACTCGGCCCGGATGTTTACCGGATGCCGCAGGTGGGTTCGGGCCAACGAGACGATCGCCGACGGCATGGTGGCCGAGAACAGCATGGTCTGCCGCAGTTCTGGGGTCTTGGCCAGGATCCGCTCGACGTCGGGCAGGAAGCCGAGGTCGAGCATTTCGTCGGCCTCGTCCAGGACCAGGACCTTGATGTGGCTGAGGTCGAGGCTGCCGCGGTCGGCGAGGTCGAGCAGCCGCCCGGGAGTGCCGACGACGACCTCGACCCCACTCTTCAGCGTGTCCAGTTGGGTGTCGTAACCAACACCGCCGTAGACGGTCATCACCCGGGCCTTGCGGCGGGTGGCAGCGACCTGCAGGTCTTTGCCGACCTGGCTGGCCAACTCGCGGGTCGGCGTCACCACGAGGGCCTGCGGCGCGCCGGGCTTGGCCTGGTCGGCGAACTCGCGGTCGGTGGTGACGGTGATCCGCTGCAGCAGGGTGATGCCGAACGCCAGCGTCTTGCCGGTCCCGGTCCGGGCCTGGCCGATCATGTCGGTCCCGGTCAGCGCGATCGGAATGGCCATCGCCTGGATCGGGAAGGGATGCGTGATCCCGACCTCGTCCAGGGCGGCCACGATCTCCGCGTCGACACCCAGATCGGCAAAGGTGGTTTCGTCGACGGCGTGCGGATCGGTGATGGAGGTATCGCTGGTTGCCTCGTCGGTGGTGCTGGAGTCGGTGGTGCTGGAGTCGGTGGTGCCGGAGTCGGTGGTGGATGTATCGACCTGGGCCGCATCGGCGTCTGAGTCGGTCGGGCCGGAACTTGCGGCCTCGTGCTGTTCGTTTATCAGGATCTGAGCCTTGCAGTGCATCGCCCGCGCCGGGCGAGGAATGAACCTGAGCCGCCCGGCACGACGGTCCCCAAACGGTTGCGCCAGGGCTTCAGGGACGCACCTTGGTGTGCGTACAGTCGCGAGTCTACCCCGACGCGCCGACGGAACGGGCCTGATCGACCGCGTGGGTCGGGCTGACCTGGGTGGGAACATTAGGCTGCGGGCATGTCGACCCCGACCGATAACACCGGTGAGCACGACCTCGCCGCGGCTGGAGCGATTGATCTGCTGGGCGTGTTGGGCTATGGCGAGCTGACCGCCTTCGATCGGCTGGCCGAGGATGCGCGGATGGCGCCGACGCTGGCCGACACCGTCCACATGGTGGCGATGGCGTCGGCCCAGTTCGAGCACTTCCGGCTGATCGAGCGACGGCTGGGTGAATTGGGCGCCGAGGCGATCACGGCGATGACTCCGTTCCGGCGTCCGTTCGACAGCTTCCATCGCCATACGGCGCCGAAGACTTGGCTGGAGGGCTTGGTCAAGGCCTACGTCGGGGACGGGCTGGCCGCCGACTTCTATCGTGAGGTGGCGGCCTACGTCGACGCGGAGACCCGAGCCGTGGTGATCGAGACCCTGGCCGAAGAGACCCACGCCGAGTTCGTCGTCGAGCGGGTCCGCGCAGGCATTGCCGCCGAGCCGGACGTCGCCGGACGACTCGCACTGTGGGGACGCCGACTGGTCGGCGAGGCGCTCAGCCAGGCCCAGCGGGTCGCCCTCGACCGCGAGTCACTGACCGACCTGCTGACCGGAGGAGCGGCACCGTCGGGCGTCGATCTGGCCGTGATCGGCCAGATGTTCACTCGGCTGATCGAGAACCACACCGCACGGATGTCCCGGCTCGGTCTCCAGTCCTGACCCAGCACCCGCCGATCCCACCCGCATTCTGGCCCCTGGTGAACGCCAGGTGTGGTTTATTCACCAGAACCCGGGGAGGGGAGCGCTGCGGTCGGGCGGCAATGGGGAAGGTCGCTCAGCCGCCGAAGCCGACCCGGCGGCTGTTCTCCTCGCCGATGTCGACGTAGCCGATGGTGGCGGCCGGAATGAGCACTCGCCGACCGTGCTCGTCAGTGAGACTCAGCATGGTCTCGTCGGTGATCGCCTTCATGACCGACTTTTCGATCTCGGCGGCCGTCGCGCTGACCTCCAGGACGACCTCGCGATTGACGTGTTGGATGCCGACCTTGATCTCCACCTGGTGCCTCCTGATGACTGCGCGATGATTGCGACCCGAACCGTCGACCCTCGAAACCTGAACCGTTCGGTCGGGTCTCCGGGCGGCCGCGAAGATCAACCCTGCCACACGGAACAGCGTCGGCCACGGGTTGTTCGCGGACGGCTGATCCGAGCGAGGGTGGTTCAGTGGGAACGAAGCGGGATCCGAGTCCAGGCGCCGCAGTAGAGCACGTCGGCCGGCTGCCACAAGCGCCGCGTACTTCCGTCGATCGGTTCGGACGGAATCGGTCGGTCGACGGTACCGACGAAGGTGCCGTTGGCCGATCCGAGGTCCTCCACCCACCAGTAGTTTCCGTCGAAGCCCAGCCGGGCGTGGCGTCGGCTCACCCCGGGATCGTGCTCGCAGTCGATCAACGGTTGGCCGGGATGGGCCGAGGATCGCCGCCCGACGGTCCGGCTGCCCGGCGATGACCGCACTTCTCGCAGAACCGGGCGCCGACCGAGCGTCGCGCGCCGCAGGCGGGGCAGGAGACCGCAGTCATCCGCGCTCGCCCGAACCGTGATGGCCGTGATCGGCCGGCCGATCGACGGGAGGGCCATCGAGGGTCGGGACCAGCGGGAGCCGGGCCAGCGCCACCGTGACGTTGTCCTTGCCGCCCTGATCACAGGCCCACCGGGCCAGAGCGTCGGCTAGGGCGAGCGCGCCGGGTCGAACGGCGAGGGCGAGGACATCCAGCACGGCTCGGAGGTCCGCCGGCTCCGAGGCATAGTTCCAGAGTCCGTCGCTGCACACCAGCAGCCAGCCCGGGCCGGTCGGGCGCAACAGGCCGATCTGCGGCCTGAGTTCGGGCGCCTCGTGCCCGATCCAACTGGTAATGGCGTGCGCGTGTGGACCACGTTCGGCCTGGTCACGTGAGAGACCATCGGCGATCTGCAGCTCGGCGAGCGAATCGTCCAGGTTGAGCAGCACGGGCTGGATCACGTTCGGGCCGGGCGCGGGTGTGTTTGGGTCGGGGCTGTCTGTCTCGGGGCTGCCTGGGTCGGGGCTGCCTGGGTCGGGGCTGCCTGGGTCAGGGCTGCCTGGGTCGGGCAGCCAGTAGATCCTCGAGTCGCCGATCGCTCCCCAGCAGACCAGGTCGTCGTCGATCACGGCGGCCGCGAAGGTGCTGGAGGCATTGCTGTCCGGGGTCTGGCGTAACACCGCTTCGTGCGCCGCTCGAACGGCGCGGCTCATGGTCTCGACCAGGACGCTCTCGATCAGGGTGGTCTCGCTGAGCGCGCCACGATCGTCGGCCCGGGCACTGCGCAGCTCGTCTCGGGCCGCCCGGGCACCGACCAGGCTGGCCAGCTCGGACTGACTCGAGGCCGAGACGCCGTCGCAGACCACCAGGATGCCGAAGCCGTTCGCCTCGTCGCCGTCGGTGGCCGAGGCGTCCTCGTTCTGAGCGTGCCGAAGTCCCCGGTCGCTGACTGCGGCCAGCCGACGTCCCGGCTGCTCGCTGTAGTGCTGACGATCGTTGGTGAGCTGCAGCCCGCAGCTCTCGCAGAACACGTCGGAGATCGGTGCGACGCAACCGCAGACCGGGCAGCTGCGCGACGCCTCGAGCCGCGGCCGGTCGGCGGGGGAGAGCTCCATGGTGAGCTGGGCGGAAAGAGCGCCTGGATCGCTCGGCCCGGTTGGGTCGGGACGGCCCTGACCAGCGGCGGGCACACCGGCCGCTGAGCCGGGGGCGCTCAGGGTCATCGGGGGTCTCCTCGTACGCTTCGTCGGCCGGGCGCACACTCGTTCGGGCTGTTTGGCCACGATACCGGCGCCGTCGCTCAGTGTCGTCGGTCAGTGGATGGCATCGTTTCGAGGGAAGCCACCGATCCCGCGCCATTGGAGGTTGGCGATCAGCTGCTCGGCCTCGGCCGCATCGATGCCGCGCCCCTCGGAGACCCAGTACCGTGCGCTGACCTGAGCGCTGCCGACCAGCGAGATGGCCAGCAGCTTGGCCTGCGCCGGCCCGAGACCGGTGTCGTCGGCGATCACCTGCGCCACTGAGTCGGCGATCTCGTTGTTCAGCCGCCAGATCCGCTGCTGCACCTCCGGCTCGGCCGTCAGGTCGCTCTCGAAGACGAACCGGAACTCGCCGCTGGACTGGGACACAAACTCATAGAACGCCGTCGTCGTGGCTCGGACCCGCTCGGCGTTGTCGGTGGTCGAGGCCAGTGCGGCGGCCAGCAGCGAGGTGAGGGTGTCGCAGCTGGCGTCGACCAGCGCCAGATACAGATCGAGCTTGGACGGGAAGTGCTGGTAGAGCACCGGCTTGGAGACGCCGGCGGCGTCGGCGATGTCGTCCATCGCGGCCGCGTAATAGCCCCTGCTGGTGAAGACCTCGGTGGCGGCGTCCAGCAGTTGGGCCCGCCGCTGATCCCGCGGCATCCGGGTCGCGCGCATCGCCGTCCCGTTCGCGCCGCTGCTCGACCCCGGATCTGCCACGGTCCGCATGCTACCGGCCGGTAGCGGCCGGTCGAGCCCGCCGGCCGGGTCCCAAGGCGGGGCGCAAGCGGGTACCTCGGCGGCGGAACAGGTCCGGCTGTTCCCAGGCGGCGAAGTGACCGCTGCGGGCCGGCTCGCCCCAGTAGACCAGCTCGTCGAACCAGCGCTCGGCCCAACGGCGCGAGGGTCGCGGCACCTCGGCCGCGAAGACGGTCCCGCGGTCGGGGCGCTGTCCGGTCCTCGGTCGGGTTGGTGAACCAGCCGCTGATCTCGGAGTTCTCCCAGCACGACCGAGCCGAGGATGCGGCGCTGGTCGTGAACCAGTGGAGACTGACGTCGTCCAGCACCTGATCTCGGCTGAGTACCGAGTCGAGATCTGACCGGTGGTCGGCCCGGGCCCAGATCTTGTCCACCAGCCAGGAGCACAGCCCGACCGGAGAGTCCACCAAGGCGTAGCCGACGGTCTGCGGCCGACTGCCCTGGATCGCCGAATAGCCGGATCTGCTCCGGGTGCGTTCGTCCAATTCGGCCAAGGCCTCAGCTTCGGCCGACATCAGGTCAAGCAGCGGCCGGTTCGGAGCCACCGACGGCGGGATCAGGTGCAGGTCGAGAAGCGATCCGGGACCTGCAACTCTTGGCCGGTCTTCTTGGCCTGTTTCTTGGCCGCCAGACTCGTCGAGATGCTGGATCCCCAGTCGCTGCCCGCAGCCATGAAGGGCCGATAACCCAGCCGATCCATCAGTTCGGCCCAGGCCCAGGCTGTCCGATGAACGTCCCAACCGGACTGCGCCGGGCGGTCGCTGAATACGTAGCCGGGTAGCGAAGGCACCACCACGTGGAAGGCCGGATCGCCGGCGACGCCACATCGTCGTGGCTCGGTGAGCAGGGCGAGGGACTTCTCGAACTCCAGGAACGACCCGGGCCAGCCGTGGTGAAGACCAGCGGGATCGCTTTCGGTTCGGTGGACTCGACGTGCAGGAAGTGAATGCCGAGCGGGTCCGCTGGTCGCGAATCGGGCGGAAGTGCCGACGGCTTTCCATCGCCCCCCAGTCTGACCCGGAACTGGGGGGAGGACGTTCCGCCGGCGCTCGGTGGCGCGAGTCGTAGCCCTCGGCCCACTAGCGGCAGAGGTCGAGCAGACAGTCCAGCGGCACGCCCTCGGTCCAGCCCGCCGTGGTGGCCGACTCGGGCCATCGGGTTGCTCGGATGCGACGTCTCAGGTCCTCCAGCTGGTCCTCGCCGACCTCGATGCGCAACGGCGTCGGACGTCGTGCGGTCGAGAAGTGGTGTGCGATCACCCGTCATTGGATCAGCGAGGTCCGACATCCGGAATAGCCCCGCTCGACCGGGCGTTAGGCCAGCAAGATCGCAGCACCGACTCGAGAACTCTGGAGGATGTCGTGGCTCTGCCGCCGCTGGTCGAACCCGCAGCTGAACTCACCCCCGAAGAGGTCCGGCGCTACAGCCGGCACCTGATCATCCCGGACGTGGGGATGGACGGCCAGAAGCGGCTGAAGAATGCCCGGGTGCTGGTCGTCGGCGCCGGTGGGCTGGGCAGCCCGGCCCTGCTCTACCTCGCCGCAGCCGGTGTGGGCACGCTCGGCATCGTCGAATTCGACACCGTCGACGAGTCGAATCTGCAGCGCCAGATCATCCACGGCCAATCCGACATCGGCAAGTCCAAGGCCGTTTCGGCCAAGGAGTCGATTGCCGAGGTCAATCCGCTGGTGAACGTGATCGTGCACGACACCCGGCTCGACAACGACAACGTGATGGACATCTTCGCCTCCTACGACCTGATCGTGGACGGCACCGACAATTTCGCCACCCGCTATCTGGTCAACGACGCGGCGGTGCTGAGCCACAAGCCGTACGTCTGGGGTTCGATCTTCCGGTTCGAGGGCCAGGCGAGTGTGTTCTGGGCCGATTACGGGCCCAACTATCGCGACCTCTATCCGGTCCCGCCGCCCCCCGGGATGGTTCCCTCCTGCGCGGAGGGCGGAGTGCTCGGTGTCCTCTGCGCCTCGATCGGATCGATCATGGTCACCGAGGCGATCAAGTTGATCACCGGCATCGGCGATTCGCTGCTCGGCCGGTTGATGGTCTACGACGCGTTGGAGATGAGCTACAAGACGCTGAAGCTGCGAAAGGATCCCCAAGCCGAGGCGATCACCGAGTTGATCGACTACGACGACTTCTGCGGTGCGATCACCGACGAGGCTGCCGACGCCGTGGCCGGTCACACGATCAGCGTGAAGCAGTTGGAGGACTGGCTGCACGACCGCAACGACGGTAAGCGCGATTTTGTCCTGATCGACGTCCGCGAACAGGTCGAGCGGGAAATCAACGAGATTCCCGGCTCGATCCTGATCCCCAAGGGCGAGTTCCAGACCGGTGCCGCGCTTTCCCAGCTGCCGCAGGACAAACAGGTGGTGCTGTACTGCAAGGCCGGCACCCGCTCGGCCGAAGTGTTGGCCACCGTGCAGGCGGCCGGGCTGGCCGACGCCGTTCACGTCGGCGGCGGAGTCAGCGCCTGGGTCGACCAGATCGATCCGTCCCAGCCGGCCTACTGAGTGAATCGGCCCAACGGATAGGACAGACAGACCCCAGCGGGACAGAACAGACATTGACGAAGAGAGCCCCCGGTACCGCAGCGGTACGGGGGCTCTCTCGTCGGCTGTGAGAGATCAGATCGCGTGAACCTGATCAGCCTGCGGTCCCTTGGGGCCTTGGGTCGTCTCGAATTCGACCCGCTGACCCTCGTCGAGGCTGCGGAATCCACTCGAGTCGATTGCGCTGTAGTGGACGAAAACGTCCGGACCGCCGCCGTCCACGGCGATGAAGCCGTAGCCCTTTTCGGCATTGAACCACTTCACGGTTCCCTGCGCCATGAAACATCTCCTTGCATCTGGCATTCGACGTCGCACCTCACGACGTCGAGAGCTGCCGGGCGCCGAGAGCGACGCCCACGAAGTTCACCGGGCGTAGCACTTACCACGACTCAGAGCACTTGCAAACAGCACATCCAGCCTGACACATAACTGATTGACCGCGTAACCCCGGCGGCTGATTTCGTCGGCTCCGGTTACCGCAGCCTTTCAACCGCCATTGCCGAGATCTCGACCGAAAGGCTGCCCGCTACCGCCGGTCCGGCCTGACCAGCGAGAATGCTGCAGATCCACCCGATCACCGCGGAACATCGCGCCTTCGGACTGCAGCCGAGCAAGGGCTTCCTGCTCGTGACCACGGGCCGGGAGACCGTCCGCCCGGACGATCCGCCACCAGCAGACCGTGCCGCCGTAGCGCGACATCACCTGACCGACCTGACGGGGTCCGCCTCGGCCGACGAGCTCGGCGATGTCGCCGTAACTGGCAACCTGGCCGGGCGGGATCGACTCGACGATGGCCAGAACGGCCTCGACGTAGGCCTCTTGATCGGGTGCGTCCTGAGCGGGTACCTCCTGAACTTCGGCGTTCTGTCTCGATCTGAGTTCCGGGCCAGACCCGGACCTCACCAACCCATGCTCCCGGGGCCACCCTTGAACGGGCCGGTGACCTTGCTGGTCACCCAGCCGCCGTAGAACCCGCCCGGCTGCGGGACGACCCGTTCACCGTCGACGAAACAGTCATCCATCCGGCCGGGGTACAGCGCGACGTGGTCGACGAGCTCGGCGAAGGCCGGTGTCGGCGACGGATAGAACCAGCCGGCCCCGACGGCAACCTGATCACCGCCGAGCAGATCCAGATAGCTGGCCTGGCCCTTCCACTCACATAGGGAATGACCGGGTGCCGGCCGGAGCGAACCGTCGGCGAACGCAGAACGCGGCAGATAGTAGGTGGGCGGATGCGAGGTCTCCAGCACCGCGTAGGCGTGGCCGGTCGTACAGATCTGCACCCCGCCCAGGACGACCTCAACACGTTCGCTGGTGCACCGCAGGGCCGGCGGCCGCGGATAGTCCCAGACGGATTCCTGCCCTGGTCCTGGCTGGTCTGGGTTGGGTCGTCCGAACACGGTTCGATCCTACGTTCTGGCGGGGCGTGGGTTAGCTGCACGCCGTTGAGCCGGGCGCCGTTTAGATTGTGCGGGTGACCGGGGAAGGTGAGGGCGGCGAGCGGGGTGGGCAGGCCGAGCTGCGTCCCGCGGCGGACCGCTTCCGGACCGAGGGCGACGGCCTGACGTCGCGGCACAGTTTCTCCTTCGGTGCCCACTACGACCCCGCGAACGTCGGCCTCGGTGCCCTGCTGGTCAGCAACGAGGAGCGGGTCGGGCCCGGTCGCGGGTTCGACCTCCATCCGCACGCGAACGCCGAGATCGTCACCTGGGTCTTGTCCGGTGCCCTGCTGCACACCGATTCACGGGGTCAGCAGGGTCTCGTCTATCCCGGGCTGGCGCAGCGGATGTGCGGCCGGCCGGGGGATCGACCATGCCGAACGCAACGACGCCTACCGGACCGACGGTGGATACCGGATCGATCCGGAGCAGGTGACCGAGCCGGTGCATTTCGTGCAGATGTGGCTCCGGCCGGACGAGCCGGACGCGACGCCGTCCTACCAGCAGGACGAGGTGCGGCCGGCTGATCTCGCCGCGGGTTGGGTTCCGGTGGCCTCGGGATCCCACCCGGACGCCGCCATCACGATCGGCAGCCACGCCTCGACCCTCTGGGTCACGGTGCTCACCGCGGGCGAGAGCCGGACGGTGCCGGACGCGGCGCTGGCCCACGTCTTCGTGGCCCGCGGGAAGATCCGGGTGGAGAATCTCGGCACGCTGTGTGCGGGCGACGCCCTGCGGTTACGTCGATCCACCGCGCTTCGCCTGACCGCGCTGAGCGCCGCCGAAATCCTGGTCTGGGGGTTGGCGCCGTGACCCGACCCCACAGCGATGCCAGCGGGAGGCGGCCGCTGCTGATCCGGGTCTCCGGGTCGCGACCGGCCCCGGCTGACCCGCGACCTGCTGCGGCTGCTGGCCGACGCCGGTGCCGAGCTGGAGGACATGGAGCAGCTGGTCGTCCGGGAGCGGTTGACGCTGGACGTCCTGGTCCGGCTGGCGGCGCCGACGACCGGGTGGTCAAGGACATGTTGTACTGGGGCTTCACCCACGATCTTCGAGGTCGACTTCGAGCAGGTGGAGGCCACTCCAACGCGCGATGCTGCGCCGGCACGCGGTGACCGTGCTCGGTGCAGCCGCTCCGGCCGGCCACGCTGGCCGCGGTGGCCGACGCCATCGCCGAGACCGGCGGCAACATCGACCGGATCGTCCGGCTGGCGACCGAGCCGGTGGTGGCCTACGACCTGGTGGTGATCGCCGGCGACGCCCGCGCCATGCGGCGCGCGCTGGTCCAGGTCGCGCAGCGCATCACGATCGACATCGCCGTCCAGGTCAACGGTCTGGAACGGCGGGCCAAGCGGCTGGTGGTGATGGACGTCGACTCGACCCTGATCCAGGACGAGGTGATCGAGCTGCTGGCCGACGAGGCCGGCTGCGGCGACGCCGGTGACCGCGATCACCGCGCGGGCGATGGCCGGCGAGCTGGACTTCGAGGCGTCGCTGCGCGAGCGGGTCCGGCTGCTGCAGGGCCTGGACGCAGCCGCGATCGAGCGGGCCCGGGGCCGGATCCGGCTCACCCCGGGGGCCCGGACCTTCGTCTCCACCCTGCAAGCGGCTGGGCTTCGCGGTGGCCATCGTCAGCGGCGGCTTCACCGTCGTTCACCGACCGGCTGCGCGCCGACCTGGATCTCGATCACGCGTACGCCAACACGCTCGAGGTGGTCGACGGACGTGCTCACCGGCGAGGTGGTGGGCCCGATCGTCGACCGGGCCCGCAAGGCCGAGCTGCTGGCCGAGATCGCCGCCGCCGAGGGCGTCCCGCTCGTCCAGACGGTGGCGGTCGGGGACGGCGCCAACGACCTGGACATGCTGGCCGCGGCCGGCCTGGGGATCGCCTTCAACGCCAAGCCGGTGGTCCGGCAGCAGGCCGACACCACGGTCTCGGTGCCCTACCTGGACGCGATCCTGTTCATGCTCGGCATCCGCGGCGTGGACGTGGAACGGACCGACGCCGATTGAGCTGCCAGCTGGCCCTGGCCATTGGGTTGATAGCGAGAGGCAGGTGCGCCGGCCGATCGAATGACAAGATGTGCTTGTGGCGGCAGCAGGGGAGACGGCGACCGATCCGCCGACCCGGCACGACGTCGCGGCCCCCGAGGCTCGGCCGACCGCTCCCGCTTCCGGCCTGCCCGAATGGGCAATTGCCGAGAACGGCCCCGAGACCCGGAGACCGCCGCGATGGCTGCCCGGTCTGGTGGTGGCCCTGTGCTGTGTCCTGGTTGCCGGCGGAATGTATGTCGCCGACCGTCCTTCCTATCGACCCGACAGCCGGGATTCGGTGTTCGCGGCCGCCGACGGAAGCGCCTGGTATGCCGCCCGACAGAGTTCGGGAATCTTCGCCGACGGGCGCGACCGCAGCGACAAACGGCTGTCGGTCGAGTCCGCCCGCTACGACGGACTGGTGGCGGTCCAGTCCCTGAGCGGGGCGCTGGCCACCCGCGCGCTGCGACCGTTCGGCGTGGCGGCCCTGGAACACCTGCGGTTCTGGCGGCTGGTGAGCACGCCGGCCTCAGCTGGGGTCCTAGCGACGAACGCCCAGCAGACCGAGTTGTTCCGGATCGACGGCGGCATCGAACGGGTAGCTGACGACGGCGTCCGGCGGGCGCACGTTTTCACCCCGGCGCTGGTGGAACTGCCGGCCGACGCGGCGCCGGGATCACGATGGCGAAGCAGCGGATCGGCCGGCGACGGGGTCGACTACCAGGCCGACCTGAGCGCCACCGCCGGGGCCGGCGGATGCCTACAGGTCCAGGGATCGGTGCAGTACCGCCGCGGCGGCGCGAGCAGCACCAGGAGCCGGTACCGGCTATCCCGGACCTGGTGTCCGGGCCGCGGTCTGGTGTCCGAGAGCACGACGGGCGACGACGGTTCGCAGACCACGTCGATCGACGGATCGGCCGAGGTGCTGAACGCCGCGGCCGGTACCCGAACCGCCCCGTCCTCACCGGCTGCCGAGCTGAGCGACTCGACCCGTGAATGGAACGACCCCGCCGGCTGGACGAACCGCCCGGTTGGCGTGGTGTCGTCCTCGCCCGGGTTCGGGCCGGCCCCGATGGTCGACTTCGCGGCGTTCGCCGCGCCGGCGGTAACGCGCACCGACATGCTCCTCCGGGCCACGATCCCGGGCGATGACCTGGTGGGGATCCGTCCGCCGGCCAACTCGACCTCGACGGGTGACTGGGTGAGCGACGTCCGGATGCATCCCGGCGGGCAGATTCTCACGCTGGCGGCATTCGGAGATCTTGTGCTGGTCTCTACCACCGCGCGTCGGTTGGTTGGCTACAGCTCGACCGGATTCCGTTTGTGGCAACGCGATCTGAGCGATCTCATCCGCGATCCACCGGTCCGCGTCGATACCGATCACGTCGCCGCGGTGACCACGACCGGCTTCGTGATGGAGCTCGACCTGCGAACGGGTCGGTCCGTCTGGAGCGCCGCGGTGGGCGCTGACGTCGAGGTGCAGGTGGCGGCGGATCGCTCCGTCGTGGCGGTGGCCGATCGGTCCGGCGGGCTGACCTGCTTCGATGCGGCGACCGGCCGGCGGCGCTGGAGTCGCTCAGCTGGTTCGGTTGAACGACTGCTGATCGACGGCGACCTCGTACTCGCCGGTGGCAGCGACCAAGTCGACGCGTATGGCGCGGCGGTCGGCGAGCTGCGCTGGCGGATCGTGGTTCCGGGTCAGATCAGCAGTCTGGCCGCTATGAGCACAGATCCGGCGAGCACAGATCCGGCCAGCACAGACCCGGCGAGCACAGATCTGGTGGTGGGAGGTACCGGTGGCAGCAGTGTGGTCGGCCACGACGGACAGGTGTCCACCCACTTGGACGGGTATGTGTCGCTCAGTCCCGTCACGGCCGGTCAACTCTCTTATCCCGCGGCACAACAGATCCCGGCGTCGGGCCGGCTTCTGGGCTGGCGTGAGGACGGGCTCGAGGTGCTCGATCTGCAGGGCCGCGTCCGAGGCTCACTGAGTTTGCCCACCGGCCTGGTGCTGGGCCGGAGTCGGTCGTTGGTCAGCTGGAGTCGTGGAGTGCTGTCGATGAGTGCTCCCGGCTGGACCATTCAGGTGGTGCGATGACGTCGGCGACACGGGCGGTGGTGAGGAAACTGTGAGGCCCGCGGTAGGGCCGGCCGCAGCGGCGGCCCGGACCGTGGCCGGCCGGGTTTTCGCCGATCCGATTCGTACCGGGCGGCCGCGCGACGTCGGCTGGCCGCCGGGGCTGCGTTCGGTGGTGCTGGCCGCTCTGGCGGTCTTCGTCGTCGGCCTGGCGCTGACCGCCGCGTCGGGACCACTTCGGGCCGGGCTTCCGTTGGCCAGTGCGGAATTTCGGCAGCTCTACGTCCTGCCGAGGCCAACCGTCTGGCTGCTGCTGTTCATGATCGTCTTCACCCTCGCTCTGGCGCAGACGGCCGCTCTACACGCGAGCTGGTGGATCCGGGCCTTGGTCACCGTCACCTCGCTGAGCGTGATGGGCATCTGGGGGATCCGCAAGCCTTCGCTGAGCTATCCGGGGATCGTGCTGACGATCGGATTGCTGATGGCCGTTCTGCTCATCCTGGTGATCATCCGGGCCAGATTTTCCTACGTCTGGTGGGAATTCCCGGCGGTGCTGGTGGCGATCGGCACCTCAGCGGTGCTGAGTGTGGCCGAGGATCTGCGCGGCGTCGCCAACGGGGTCGACCTCGCCCCGGTCCTACTGCAGGAAACCATGGTCGCCCTGGGTTCGCTGGCCGTCCCGGTTCTGTTCGCGGCCGGCCTCTCGGTCGCCGAGGTGACGGTATCCGGTGCGGTCTGGACTGCGCACGTCGGGCGGCGGCTGGTCGGGAGTTCTGCCAGCTTCGCCATCGTGGGGCTGTCGGCGTCGATCTGGACCGGACATGCAGTCTGGCAGATCGCCCATTGGGATCTGGTCGCCGCGCCACCGGCTTCGATCGGACTGACCACGCTGACCGCGGCGGGCATCGCCGTGCTGGCTCGATGGCTGTACCGGGTCGGGCGGCGTCGCGGTCCGCAACCATCGTTGGTGGTGGCCGAATTGGGAGAACAACTGGGGCGCTACGGGTTGCCGATCGGCGCCGGTCTGACCGCGAGCGGACTGGTCTTCGTCGTGGTCGTCGGTGTGATCGCCGTGGTGTTGATCGTCAATCCGTTGAGCCCCTCGACCGGTTCCGCCGCCGACGCCATCTCCCGGATCGCCGCCTCGATACCGGGCAGCCTGGCCTTCGCTCTGCTCGCCGTGGTCGTCCTGCTCGCGGCCCGGTGGCTCGCCGGCCGGAGCCGGCCGAGCGCCGCACTGCTGCTCGGCTGTGTCGCGATGACCCTGCTGGCGGTGGCGGGCACCTCGGTCAGCCGGGATGCCTTCGTGGTCACCCTGAACCTGGGGGTGCTGAATCTGCTCGCCGGGTTGTTACTGCTGGTGTTCGGCGTATCCCTGCTGCTCCGGGGACGACTCACCCGACAACGCGCAATCACCCTGAGTGTCGGCTTCATCCTGTCGGGTCTGTTCGCCGGCCGGGACTTCGTCTCCGACCCGATCCAGGCCGTGCTCGGACTGTCCGGGGTCGGGTTGGCCATGTTCGGCTTGTCCTGGGACCTGCTGACCGGCTCGCAGTGGGCCAACCGGGACGGCCGGAGGCTGCGGGTGCCCAGCCGGCTGATGCTGCTGCTGGCCAACAGCACGCTCGGCGTCACCGTGCTGGCCTATCTGGCGTTGACCCGCCAGTCCGGCGGCCCGGGCGACCCGGAGAGCTACAGCAACGCCGGCAACCTGATCCTGGGCACCGCTCTGGTCGCCGCCACCTTCATCGCGATCCTCGGTCGTCTTCGCGCCGACGACGAGGTGCTCTGAGGAGTGGTGCTCTGATGAGCTTCACCGACACGATGCGGCGGTGAACCAGCCGTCCGGTCGAGCCCTCACGCGGGTTCGGTGGGCCGGCACAGAGTTTCCTCTCTGCGGGTAGGTGTCTCTGCGAGGTGGGTGCCGAAGACGGGCGGCCGCATCGACGAGATCTGTTCGGCCCGAGCCGCGGAGAGGTTTTGTCAGTGGGGTTTGATCCAATGGGCACATGACCAGCACGCCGAGCGATCCGGCAGGTCCGGGCCCGGTCTACCGGTTGACCCGGGCCGACGCCCAGCGCGCGACCGCCCCCGAGCTCGACGCCGCCCAGCAGGCCGTGGTCCGGCATCCTGGTGGCCCTCTGCTGGTGTTGGCCGGGCCCGGGACCGGGAAGACCACGACGCTGGTCGAGGCCGTCGTCGACCGGATCGAGAGCCGCAGGCTCGGTCCGGACCAGGTGCTCGCGCTCACCTTCTCCCGGCGAGCGGCCGCCGACCTGCGGATCCGGATCGCCGGCCGGCTCGGCCGCTCCACCTTGACGCCGCTGGCCATGACCTTCCACGCTTTCTGTTACGCCCTGATCCGTCGGTTCTCCGCGCCCGGCACCGATTCCGAAGGTGGTCCGAAGGGCGAGGTCGCCGGGCCGGGCAGCCAGCCTCGGCTGCTCACCGCGCCGGAGCAGGAGTTCCGGGTTCGGGAGACACTGGCCGGCAGTCCGGAGACCGGGCGGGCGCGCTGGCCGGCATCGGTCGGTCGTGCCTTTCCCACCCGCGGCTTCGCGGCCGAAGTGCGGGCGGTGTTGGCCAAGGCCCGCCAACTCGGGATGGATCCCGAAGACCTGACCGAGGCGGGAGAGGCGGCCGGCCGGCCGGAGTGGACGGCGGTCGGTGAGTTCTTCGACGAATATCTCGACGTGCTCGACGCCGAACAGGTACTGGACTACGGCGAGCTGGTGCATCGCTGCCGCATCCTGCTGGCGGACCCGGTCGTGCTGCAGACGTTGCGCTCGGAGATCGGCTGCGTGTTCGTGGACGAATACCAAGACACCGATCCGGCCCAGGTGCGACTGCTGCACACGCTGGCCGGTCAAGGCCGCGACGTAATCGCCTTCGGCGACCCGGACCAGTCGATCTACGCCTTCCGGGGGGCCGAGGCGCGCGGGATCCTTGATTTCCCCGATCTGTTCCGAACGCGGGACGGCGTTCCCGCCCCGGTACTCGCCCTGGGCCAGACCCGGCGTTTCGGGCCGCGGATTCTAGCCGCCAGCCGGCAGATCGTCCGTCGCCTCGGAGTGCCGCGCAACCTGCCCGGCGACGTGTTCGCCACCTTCCGGAACCCCCAACCAGTCCTCTCGCCAGCGGAGGCGAGCGCCGGCCGCACGGTGACCGACTCGCGGACCGACCGGCGGACCGATCGGCGGACCGATCCGCGGACAAGGGGCGGGTCGAGGTCTACACCTGCGCCAGCGCCGGGGCCGAAGCCGATCACATCGCCGATCTGCTGCGCCATGCGCACCTGCGCGACGGGTTGGCGTGGTCGGAGATGGCGGTGCTGGTCCGGTCCGGGCGGCAGAGCATCCCGGCGTTGTCCCGAGCGTTGACGGCGGCCGGCGTCCCCGTCGAGGTGGCCGGCGACGAGATCCCGCTGACGTCGGAGTTGGCGGTTCGGCCGCTGCTCACCGCTCTGGCGGTGGCCGCTCGCAGCTGCCCGACCCGTCGATCGGGCCGGGGCGAGGAGGTTTTTGGCCCTGACGGGTGAGGAGGCTCAGCAGCTGCTGACGTCCCCGCTCGGCGGGCTGGACAGTATGGCTGTCCGCCGGCTGGGTCGCGCCCTGCGACGAGCGGAGCAGGAGGTACTGGCCGGTTCCGGTTTTGCCCGCCCGTCGGAGGATCTGCTGCACCGGGCGCTGGCCGATCCCGCCCGGCTCGAGGACTTGCCTGCCGGCCGTGAGGTGTCGGCGGCCCGCGGGCTGGCCACGCTGCTCGGCACGGTGGTGGCCGAGATCGCGGGGGGTGCGACGGCCGAGCAGGCACTGTGGTCGCTGTGGTCGGGCACTCGGTGGCCGGAACGCCTTCGGCGCGACGCCGCGCTCGGTGGTGATCCCGGGCGACGGGCCAACCGCGACCTGGACGCTATCTGCGCCCTGTTCGCCATCGCCGCCCGGTCCGAGGAAGTATCCGGTCTGCGTGGCGTCACCGGGTTCTTGGCCGAAGTCGAGGCCCAGGAGATCCCGGCCGATCCGCGCAACGAGTCCGATCTGCGCGGTGCCGCGGTCCGGGTGCTGACCGCGCACCGGTCCAAGGGCCTGGAGTGGCCGCTGGTCGTGGTCGCTTCGGTTCAGGAGGGCAGTCTGGCCGGACATCCGGCGACGCGGCTCGCTGCTCGAGGCCGACCGATTGAGTCGGCACGGCCTGGCCGAGCCGGTGCCGACCGCGGCCCGGATCGCCGAAGAACGCCGGCTGTTCTACGTCGCCTGCACCCGGGCGCGACGGCGGCTGATCGTCACCGCGGTGGAGGGCACCGAAGGAGAGGGCGACCAACCCTCCCGGTTCCTCGCCGAGTTGGAGGTCGGCATCCAGCGGCTGCCGGGCCGTCCGGCCCGGCCGCTCTCGCTGTCCGCACTGGTCGGCGAACTGCGTCGGGTGAGTGTCGATCCCGAGAGCGCCCCGGCCCTGCGGGCCGCCGCGGCGGCCCGGCTGGCCCGACTCGCCGATGCTGTCGACGACGCCGGCGACGGTCTGGCCACCGGAGCCGATCCAGTTCGCTGGTGGGGGATGCGCGCGTTGTCCGACAGCGGGCGACCGGTCTTGGCGCCGCAGGCCGCCGTCCAGCTCTCCGGCAGCCAAGTCGCCTCGGTCCTCAGCTGTCCGCGGCAATGGTTTCTCTCCCGCAAGGCGGCGGCCGAGTCCGCGCGCAGCAGCGCGGCCAGCTTCGGTTCGGTGGTGCACGTGCTGGCTCAGTACGGCGCGGACTGGGGTGAGGCCGGCGCCGACGGGTTCGACCTCGACGGTGCTGACGGGGCCATCGAGACTGCGAAGGCCGGCGGGCTGAATCGGCCGGGCCTGGACCGGACGCAGATCTCCGATCATCTCGAGTCGGTGTGGGATCAGCTCGACTTCGACGCCAAATGGTTGTCCGACGTCGAACGGGTGGAGGCCGAAACGGCGTTCGAACGGTTCGTCACCTGGCAGCAGGCTCAGCAGGACCGCACGCTGCTGGGCACCGAGGTGCAGTTCCGCTGCGAAGTCGATCTCGGCGTGGACCGGATGGCACTGACCGGCACCGCCGACCGGGTGGAGCGTGACCGTGACGGTCGGATCCGGATCGTCGACTTCAAGACCGGCAAACGGCCGCCGACCGGGGCCGAGGTGGCCGTCCAGGATCAGCTCGGGGTCTATCAGCTCGCCGTCCAGCAAGGCGCGTTCGCCGACGTCACCGGCGACGATCATCGCTGCGGCGGGGCCGAGCTGGTCTACCTCCGGCTGCCCGACGGCGACACGACGATGCCGCGTGTCTTCAGTCAAGCGTCCCTGGACGACGTCCCGTTCCCCGTCGGCATACCGACCGGTGCAACCGAGGTTGGGGCTTCAGTTCGAGAGGGAGACGACGACAGGGAGGAAGGGCACCGGGCCCAGCCGAGTTGGGTACACCGACGGCTGGCGGCCGCGGCCGAGGTGATTCGGTCCGAGTCCTTCGTCGCGATCAGCGGGCCGGCATGTCGCTACTGTCCGTTCCGCGCCAGCTGTCCGGCCCAGCGCGAGGGACGCCAGGTGGTTTCATGAGCGTGACCGTGCTACCCGTCCGGCCGCTGTCGGCCGCCCGGCTGCGGTCTCCCGACGATCTCGTCGCAGCCCTGGGCATCGACTTCTCCGCCGAGCAGTTGGCGGCGATCACCGCACCACTGGAGCCCGGCGTGATCATCGCCGGGGCCGGTTCGGGCAAGACCACCGTGATGGCGGCCCGGGTGGTGTGGTTGGTCGGCACCGGTGCCGTCCGGCCCGAAGAGGTGCTCGGTCTGACCTTCACCCGCAAGGCCGCCGCCGAGTTGTCCGCTCGGGTCCGGTCGGCCTTGCTGCGGGCAGGAGTGATCGATGAGCGGGGGATCGACGACGCCGGCGAGCAGTTGATCATGACCTACGACGCCTTCGCTGCGAGGCTGGTCACCGAGCACGGCCTGCGGATCGGGGTGGACGCCGACGCCACCCTGATCACCGGTGCCACCCGGTTCCGGCTGGCCTCCCAGGTGGTCCGCGCGGCGGCGGGGCCGTTCGAGCACATCTCGCGGCTCCGGCCGGCCACGGTGACCGAGCGGGTGCTCAAGCTGGACGCCGACCTGCAGCAGCATCTCGTCGACCCGGCGCGGTTGGACGGACACGCCCGCAGTCACCGGGTCGGTCTCGAGTCGGCGCCGGTCAATCAGCGGGGCAACGTCTACGCCGAGGTGAAGAAGGCGGTACTGGCCGCCGACGAGCGGCTGGAACTGGCCAGCCTGGTGCGCGACTACCAACAGCTCAAGCAGCGGCTCGGCATGGTCGAGTTCGCCGACCAGATGGCGATCGCAGCCCGGCTCGCGGTCGAGGTTCCCGAGGTGTCGGACCAGTTGCGGGTCTCATTCCGGGTGGTCCTGCTCGATGAGTATCAGGACACGTCGGCGGCGCAGGCGATCATGCTGCGCGGTCTGTTCTCCGGTCACGCCCCGCTGACCGGGCGCGGGCATCCGGTTACCGCGGTCGGTGATCCGTTCCAGGCGATCTACGGCTGGCGCGGTGCTGCGGCCAGCAACATCCTGCAGTTCGCCGACCACTTCCGCTGCGGCGACGACCGGCCGGCCGCACGCTTCGCTCTGACCGTCAATCGGCGCAGCGGGCCGACCATCCTGGACGTGGCCAACGAACTGGCCCGGCCGCTGCGAACCGACACTGCGGAGCGACTGGCGCAGCTGACCGGTGAGGCCGACGGTGTTGATCTCGATCCGCTGCGGGCGCCCGCCGGTACCGCACCGGGAAGGGTTCGAGCGGCCACCTTCGAGACCTGGGAGGAGGAGGTCGGCTGGATCGGCGACCAGGTGTTGCGCAACCGGTCCGACGGCGAGGCAGGGCACTGGTCCGACATCGCCGTCCTCACTCGCCGGAACGCCGACATCGGTCCGATCTACGCGGAGTTGACCGCTCGCGATATTCCGACCGAAATCGTCGGGCTGGGTGGTCTGCTCAGCCTGCCCGAGGTGATGGACGTGGTGGCCACCCTGAGGTTGGTCGACGACGTCACCGCGAACCCCGAACTGGTGCGGTTGTTGAGCGGACCACGCTGGAGCGTGGGTCCTCGTGATCTCGCTCTGCTGGGTCGGCGGGCCCGCGAGCTGGCCCGTAGCGCCGGGCAGGGGGAGGTAGCCCCCGCCGACGGCATCCTGAACGCCCTCGAAGAGGCCGTCGCCGATGTCGACCCGACCGACGTGGTCAGTCTCCTTGACGCCCTCGAAGACCCGGTCCCCGCGGATCCGAGCGGATCGGCGGATCCTCGGTTCGATCACCACCAGCCCGGCGATGACCAGCCCGGGGATGACCAGTGTGGTGATTCATCCGGCGACCACGAACCCGGCGACCGCCCGGCCAGCCGGTCGTCGGATCAGCAGTTCTCCGCCGATGCGTTGGATCGGTTCGCCGGCCTGGCCGGCGAACTGGCCTATCTCCGTCAGCACAGCGACGAACCGCTGCTCGACCTGTGCCGCCGGGTGATCTCCGTACTCGGCCTGGATGTCGAACTGACCGCGACACCGGAATACGCCCGAACCCATCGGCGCGATCAGCTCGGCGCCTTCCTGGACGCGGTCGCCGACTACGTCGACGTCGATGGCCAGGCTTCGCTGAGCGGACTGCTGGCCTACCTGCGGGCCGAGGTCGAGCAGGGCACCGGGTTGGAGCAGGCGGTGCCGACCGTGGCCGACTCGGTCAAGTTGCTGACCGTGCACAAGGCCAAGGGCCTGGAATGGGACGTCGTCTATCTGCCCGCGATGATGCATGGCACCTTCCCGAGCGACCGGGTCAGTGACAATTGGGTCGGTGCCGCCGCCGTGTTGCCCGCCGATCTGCGCGGCGACGCCGGATCGATCCCGCAGCTCGCCGACAGCACCGCGGCGGCGATCAAGGACTACGCCGCCGAACTCAAAACCCAGCAGTTGTTGGCCGAGGACAGGCTCGCCTACGTGGCGGTCACCCGGGCCCGGACGGTGCTGGTCGGCAGCGGCCACCTGTGGCGGCCCGAGGCGGTGAAGCCGAGGGTGCCGTCGGTCTATCTGAAGGCGATCTTGACTGAGGCGGGCCGGCAGGGCCAGGTCGCGGCCGAAGCCGGGCCGCCGGCCGCGACGAACCCGCACCAGACCACGGTGGCGCCGACGGCCTGGCCGCGGCCGCTCGACCCGGACGCGTGGCAGCGTCGACGAGACGCCGCCTCGTTGGTCGAGGCCAGCCGAGCGCGGTTTCGACAGACCGGACGCTACGAGCCCGTCGATCCCGCCGGGCTCGAGGCCGTGGGCCAACCGGGCGAACTCGCCGTCGAGCCGCTGATGCTCGACGAGGAAGAGGTGGTCGCAGGCTGGGACGCCGACCTCGACCATCTGCTGGCCGAGGCTCGGCAAGCCCGGCGCGGCAGCCGCTCGGTCGTGTTGCCGGCCACGATGTCGGCCAGCGCGATGCTGCGCCTGCGCTCCGATCCGCAGCGGTTCGCCGCCGAGTTGGCGCGTCCGATGCCCAGTGCGCCGTCCTCGGCGGCCCGGTTCGGGACTCGGTTCCACCAGTGGGTCGAGCAGCATCTGGCCTCTCCGGGCGCCCAACCCACCCTGATCGATCCTGACGATTCCGCCGACGAGGTCGAGCTGGCGGTCGGCACCGAGGACGAGTTCCGTCGGTTGTGCGACCGGTTCGCGGCCGGCCCCTTCGGCAGCGCGGTTCCCCATGCGCTGGAGGCACCCGTCTCCGTCCTGGTCGGTGGTCGGGTGGTGCGCGGCCGGATCGACGCCGTCTATCGCGCCGATTCGCCGGAAGCCGCCGGAACCCTCGATGCTCTACCCGGCTCGGATCGGCTTCCGGCCGACGGCCGGTCCTTCCGCTATCGGATCATCGACTGGAAGACGGCTCCGGACGCCGGTCACGATGGTGCCGACCGCTCCCAGCAACCCGAGCGGGCCGACCCGTGGCAGCTGGCCATCTACCGGCTCGCCTGGGCGGAGCTGTCCGGAGTCGATCTGGACGAGGTCGACGCGGTGTTCTACTTCGTCGGCTCCGATCGCCTGGTTCGGCCTCCCCGGTTGGCCGATCGGGCCGAGATCGAGCGGGTGCTGCTCAGGGTGCCGCAGTCCGACAGCTGAGCGCTCGGCCGACGGCGAGTCGATGGGCGTGGCCGTTCTTGAAGGTCTTGGCTTGGTCCGGCTGGTTCGGGCTGGTGACGGGACGGCTCAGGGCCATCCTGCCGCGCTTGACGAGGGTCCGGGCGCGGTTGGATCCGGTTACTGGGAGAGACTGGGCCGGTGATCAACTGGGACGCCGCAAGCCGACTCGATCGAGCCGAGGGACAGCGTTCCTCCTTCGAGTGGGTGGCTGGACTCTGGTCATCAGGACAGGCGCAGCTGCTGGTGATCACCGACCGTGGTGAGTTCGCCACCGAACAGGACGGGCACCGGCTCAAGCTGGTCCCCGCCGATGGCGCCTATCAACCGGCCCAGCACTGGCTGCTCGGCCTGGTCGACGGGGTGCCGTACTTCGTCGTGCAGGGTGAGGTCGAAGCTGATGCGCATTCGGTCCGCGAGGTCGGACATCAGCTGAGTGAGGCCGACCGCGAATTGGCGACGGTCGCGGCCGCTTTGACCAACTGGCATCGGGCCGAACCACGCTGCCCGACCTGCGGGCGACCGACCGACGTGCGCAATGGCGGGTCGTCGCGCTACTGCCCGTTCGACCAGCGGGACCTGTTCCCGCGCACCGACCCGGCGATCATCGTGGCGATCACCGATCCGGAGGATCGGCTGCTGCTGGCCAGCCAGGTGGTCTGGGGCCCGCACCGGGTCTCGGTGCTGGCCGGCTTCAACGAGGCGGGGGAGTCCCTGGAGCAGACCGTGCACCGGGAGGTGTTCGAGGAGAGCGGCATCCGGCTCGGGGCCGTGGCGTACTTCGGCAGCCAGCCGTGGCCGATGCCCCGCTCGCTGATGCTCGGCTTCAGCGCCGAGGCGATCAGCACCGAGATCACGGTGGACGGCACCGAGATCGGCGCAGCCGACTGGTACACCCGAGAGCGCGTCCGGGACGAGGTCGAGCGTGGCGAGTTGATCCTGCCGGGGGCCAGCTCGATCGCACACCGGTTGATCACCGCCTGGCAGGAGAAGCGGCTGCGCTGACCCGCACGGGTCGGGTTCGGCCCGGATTGGCCCCCGGTCGACCCGGGTCGACGGGCTCAGTCGGTCGGCGCGCCGGTGATCGTGCCCTGGTGGTGGAACAGCAGCCAACGACCGTCCCCGTTGCGCCGCCACAGCGAGGTGCGGTTCGACCACCGGCCGGCGTTCTGCGAGGTGTAGGTGACCATCACCAATCCGTCGGCCAGCAGCCGCCCGGACATCCGCTCCACCCGGATCGGCGGATCGTTCGGGCCGGTCGCCGCGGCGACCCGCTCCGCCGTTCCCTCGAAACCGAACTCGCCTCCGGACGCACCGAACTCGTGGAAGTCGGGTGCCAGCAGCCGGGACAGCCGCAGCGGATCCGCCCGGCACTCCTGACTCAGCGACTCACGCTCGGCGGCCGTGGCGGCCGCGATCTGCTCGTCCGCCGACTGTTCCATACCCCGATCCTCCCAGGCCGGGGACCCGGGGCGCTCTGCGCCGTGGGACCGCGGGTGTCGGCGCTGCGGCTACGGGGCCCCAACTGGCTGGTGAACCCGCCGAGCCGGTTCTGCCGGTATGCAACGATGCGCGGATGCGCCAACGTGACGCCTCGCCGGCGTCGGATGAGCGCCCGATCACGGCGGACCGAACTGCTGGCCGGATTCTGGTTCCTGACTTGCTGGTCTCCACCGGCGGCCCGGTGCTGGCCGTGGCGATCTTCCTGACCGATAAACATCGCCGGCTCCTTGATCACCATCGCCAGCCTGACGGCTTCGCTCACCATCGTCACCCTGCAGTTGTTGTCCAACCAGTACACGCCGCGCGCGGTCCGCGGCTTCCTGCGTCGGCAGGTCTCCCAGGTGGTCGCCGGCAGTTTCATCGGAATCTTCTTGTACTGCTTGCTGCTGCTGGTGACCGTCCGAGCTCCGGGTGATGCCAACGAGCCGTTCGTGCCTTCTCTCGGGGTGGCGCTGGCCGTGCTGCTGGCGCTCTACGGGCTGATCATGCTCGTCGTCGTCATCCACACCCTGGCCCGGACCATCCAAGTCTCCAGCATGACCGCCGAGATCGCCCGGGACAGCGCGACCGAGATCGCCGCCGTGCACGCCGAACCGTTCACCGACGACGGGTCCCGCGGTGATCTCTCCGGGCCGGTCGTCGTGCACGCGGGACGGGCCGGTTAGGTCCAACGGATGGACCTGGAAGCGAACGTACTCGAGGGGTTCGGCGCGGCGCCTGGCGCGAGGCTGGGCATCGTGGTCAGATCCGGTGTTTCGTCACCGCCCGCGATCCGGTGGCCTACTGGACTCCCGGGGACACGCGGCGACCTCGGCGTGATGCCGCTGATCACCATCGGGCACGAGCGCGACATCGATCAGGATCCCGGATTCGGGATTCGGCAGTTGATCGACATCGCGCTCCGAGCGATCTCGCCGGGGATCAACGACCCCACCACCGCGGTCCCTGCGCTACATGCGAGGGCTGGTCGAACCGCTGGCCGACCGCGATCTACCGCCGATCTGCCAGAGCACGGTGGCGGGCGTGGTGGTGAGTGCTCGGCAGTGGACGTTCGCCGACTGTCTGGAGCCGCTCATCGAGATCGCCCGCTACCCGACCACGGATGCGCGCGTGACCGAGTCGATGGTGGAGGTCTTGGTGGCAGCGGCAAGCAGGAGCAGAGAGGTCGGTGCCGCGGATCGTTGCCGATAGGCGGTCGCCCTGGCCGAGAACCTGACCGGGCCGGCGCTCGGCGGCGCGGCCGCCGATCTCGATCGGCAGGCCATCCTGGCCGCGGTCGAACGCTGCCGGGACGACCGGGTGGTACCCGCAGCGACCGGGTGACGGGTCGGCCGTCCGGGCCGCTTATCGTCTGAGGTGGTCCGGGCGCCGTAGGAAGTCTCGCTGGTCGGTCGAGGTACCTGGCTTGCCCCGGCCCGCCAGTCACCGTCCTCAGTTGCTCAGCCGGCCGCGCAGCCCGCTGGCCCGGTTGGCGGGCCGAACGACCGCCCGACGGATCGCCTCTTCGCTTCCGAAGACCTGGACCTTGGCCGTGGCCCGGGTGACTGCGGTGTAAAGCAACTCCCGGGTCAGCAGCGGCGAGTCCGCCGGCGGGACGACGAAGGAAACGGTCCTGAACTGGCTGCCCTGGGCGCGGTGCACGGTCATGGCGTGGACGGTCTGCACACTGTCCAGCCGCACCGGGGCGATCAGGGTCGGCTCGTCGCCGCGGGCGAACGCGGCCCGGACGCCCACCGGGGTCTCGACCACCACGCCGGTGTCGCCGTTGTAGAGACCCATCTCGTAGTCGTTGGCCGTCACCAACAGTGGGCGCCCCAAATACCACTCACCGCCGAGACCGTAGCCGGGGATCGCCTCGATCAGCCAGCGTTCGGCCTCACGGCTCCAGCGGCTCACTCCGTACGGCCCGCGGCGGTGGGCGCAGAGGAGTCGGTGCCGATCCAGCGCGGTCAGGGCCGACGGGGCGTCTCTGTTGGCCGCCGCGACCGCCGCCGCCCGGTTCGAGTCGACCAGCTCGGCCCGCAGGTTGCCCAGCATCGCCGGGTCGATCGCCTCACCGTCGGGCTCGACGAAGACCAGCGCCGGGTCGCCCGAGCGCAGCACCGCCAGCACCTCGTCCGGCTCGGAGGCCCGGACGGCGCGGGCGAGAGCGTCGATCGCCCCCCCGAACCGCCAGGTGTGACGCAGCGGCACCACCCCGTGCAGCACCGGCTCGGCGTCGGCCACTCCGAGCCGGTCGAGAGCCTCACTCAGCCGTGGATCGGGCTCGCCCGGTGCGGTGGCGATGTCAGCCAGCACCGCCCCGGCCTCCACCGAGGACAGCTGGTCGGGATCGCCGACCAGGATCAGCCGGGCGTCGGGACGGATCGCCTCCAGCAATCGGGCCATCAGGGTCAGCGAGACCATCGACATCTCATCGATCACGATCACGTCGTAGGGCAGGTGTCGATGTGCGTTGTGGCGGAACCGGCTCCGGTTGTCGGGTCGCCAGCCGAGCAGTCGGTGCAGTGTCGACGCACTCAGGTCCGGCAGCCGTTGTTGGTCGGACTCGGGCAGCTGTCGGGTGGCCGCACGGACGGCTTCCTCCAGTCGCGCGGCTGCCTTCCCCGTCGGAGCGGCCAGCGCGACACGGAGAGGTCGGGCACTCTCGTCATCGCCCGGTGGTCGTCGTTGATCACCGGTCGTGGCACCTTGTTGGTCGTGGAGCAGGGCGAGCAGCTTCGCCACCGTCGTGGTCTTGCCGGTGCCGGGGCCGCCGGCCACCACCGTCACCCAGCTCAGTGTGCTGACCGCCGCGGCCAGTCGCTGCCGGTCGGGCTCTCCCGGCGGCAGTCCGGTCGTGCCGAACATCCGGGACAGACTCTCGGCGAGCCGGCTCTCCTCCACCACCGGCGGATCGATCGCCCCCCGCCGGCGCAATTCGATCCGGACCGTCTCCTCCTGCCGCCAGTAGCGGTCGAGGTAGAGCTGGTCGAAGGCGAAGCGAAGCGGCCGGCCCGGCACCGCGTCGGCGCCGTCGGCGACCGCCGGGCTGGTTCGGACAGCCTCGATCCATGATTCGACCTCGGGCCACGGGAGGGACGCGGTGTCGATCTGCCGCTCGGAGTCGTCGAATGCGGTGTCGGACACGGTTCGCAGGTCGAGACAGACCGATCCGACCCGGAGCGCTCGAACCGTGAGAGCGACAGCGAGCCGAACGCGATCGTCGGTCTCGCCGCAGATCCGGCCGACCCGGACAGCGGTGTGGACATCGGCCGGCCCGAGAACACCCGCCTGGTTGAAGATCCGGAGCAGCCCGGTGGCGTTCCGGACCAACCGGGCGTCGTCGACTGGTTCCGGCCGTGTCGCCGCCTGTTCCTTGGCCGCCTGTTCCTTGGCTGCCTGGACTTGCCCGGTCAGCTCCTGCGCGGTCGGGAGGTGGGAGCCGGGCTTCATCGGCGCCCGTCCAGCAGGTCCGACAGCTCGGTGATCAGCGCCCCCGGCGGCCGCCAGCTGAACACACCGCAGGGCAGACCGTCGAATCGTGGCGTCTCCGCCCCCGCCATGCCCCGGAGGAAGAGGTAGAGCACGCCCCCGAGGTGCGTCTCCGGGTCGTAATGGGGCTGTCGCCAGCGCAGATAGCGGTGTAGAGCCACCGAGTAGAGCAAGGCCTGCAGCGGATAGTGGGCGTGCATCATCGCGGTCGCCATCAGCTCCGGGGTGTAGTTCGTCACCGGCAGCGGACGCACATCCGGGTCGCCCAGCCAGTTCGTCTTGTAATCCACCACCAGATACCGGTCCCGGCTGGTCGGGGTGGCGCGACCGGGCTCGGGACGTACCCGGAGGACGGCATCGATGCTGCCGTTCAGATATCCGCGCAGCGGCTGCTCGGCCAGACCAGGCAGGGCCAGCATGGCCGGATACGCGTGCAGCGGGTCGCCGGGCCCGAGGTGCCGCTCGAGTACCGGTCGCAGGTCTTCGAGTCTCAATTCGGCGTTCGGTTGCTCACCGCCGGCCAGCGGCAGCTCGAACGTCAGCTCGGGTAGCCGGTCGGCGACCGGGATGTCGCACAGTCGTCGCTCCAGGGCCAGCGGACCGAGCGGGGTCTGCAGGGCCGGCACCAGCGCCGGCCCGAGCTGGCTCGGCGTCATCGGGCCGGCCGGCCCGCGGGACAGTTCGTCGGCCGCCAACGCGGTCAGTGTCGCGGACAGGTCCTCGGCCTCCGGATCGATCTGTTCCAGCAGGGCATGCACCACCGTGCCGAACTGTGTGCCCATCGGGAGCTCACCCATCGGGGAGACCAGCCCGGCATCTGCGGCGGTCAGCAGTCTCGGTATGGAGTAGGAAAGGACGTCGGTGCCCGCGAACTCGTCGTCCTCACGGCCGAAATCGGGCTCGCTGCCGACGCCTAAATCGACGGCAGCTGGTCCGGATGCTGTCGGGTTCGGGGAGTCGGGGGTCGGCCCCACCGCCGTCGACCGCGGGTCGGCATCGGAAGCTGCCGCCGGCGCCGCGGCCAGACCATGGGCGGCCGCAGTCAGGGAGGAGTAGGACGTCCGGCGCCAGGCGAGGTCGACGTTCCGGTTGAACCGGCGGACGGAGAGTTCGGTGTTGCTGGGTTCGTCTTGACGCCAGTGGATGGGCGGACGCTCGGCCATCAGCTCGATGGAGAACAGGCTCGGATTCAACGACGCCAGCGAACCAGGGTCGCCGGTCACCTCGTAGGCGGCCAGCGGTTCTGTTCCGTCCAAGGCGAAACCGTTCCCAGGTCGGTCGCCGCGGGCACGGAAGAGGAATCGCTGCAGAGCTGAGCGGGCCGTGTTCGCTGATGGCAGCCACCAGGTGACGATCTGACTCCGGGCCCGGGTCAACGCCACGTAGTAGACCCGCAGATCCTCACCGGCCTCCTCCTGGCGGGAACGGGCCAACCGGTCCCGACGACCAGGGCCGAGCGCCCCACCGATGTCGAGCGCCCCACCGACGTCGTGCTGGAAGTTCGGCTGATCCTGGGGCCGGGTCGATCCGTCTGCATCCGCCCCGTCGCCATGCCCAGCGTGCAGTTGCAGCACCTGCCCGTCGTCATCGGGAACCCAACGGTCCCAGGCCTCGGGCAGGTAGACGACCGGGAACTCCAATCCTTTGCTGCGATGGATGGTGAGGATCTGCACCGCTTCGGCGTCGGTCTCCAGCCGTCGGCTGAGTTCGTCGGCCTGATTTTGATCGGCCTCGGTGATCCGCTCACTGAGCCAGGCCAGCAAGGCGCCGATTCCGAGTTGGCCCAGGGTCTGGGCGGCATGCAGGCTCTGACCGACGTGTCGCAGGTCGGTCAGCAGCCGTTCGCCACCGTCGGTGCTGAGCAGCCGAGCCGCCAGCTGGGTCTCCTCGGTCACCGCCTCGACCAGCGCGGCCACCCCCTGTCCCGCGAGGACCCGCGACCAGCGCCGGATCTGGGCCGAGAGTCGGTTCAGGTCGTCCTCGTCGGCGGCGGCGAGCCGGCCGATGTCCCAGCCGATGAAGCTGGTCAGCGCCACCTCGCGGATCAGCGCCTGGCGCGGCTGCTCGCAGGCGACCAACAGTCGACGCCACTCCTGAGCGACCGTCGAGCAGAACACACTGCGGGCGCCACGGATCACGGCCGGCACCCCGACGTCGTCCAGGGCAGTCTTGATCGGCTCCAGCCGAGCGTTCTGCCGGACGAGCACCGCGATGTCACCGGGGGTGATTCGACGCCACCTGTACGCCTTCGACACCTCCCCGGACGGCGAGGGTTCCTGGTCCTTGTCCTCGTCCGGATCACCGGAGAGGTCGTCACAGACCTCGGCCCCCGACGACAGCAGGGTCGCGATGTCGCGGGCCAGATCGATCGCAACCTGTGGCCGCCACCGCCCGACCGGGGTGAATCGCGGTTGGCTCGGGTCGTGCTCGCGCAGCCGGATCCGCACTGGGGCGACGATGCGAGGGTCCATCGACTGTGACGGGGCGGGCGAGCGTGACGGGGCGGGCGAGTGTGACGGGGCGGGCGAGCCGTTCGTCGTGGCTGACGGCAGCCGCAGCCGTGGCTCCGGATGGGCCGAGCGGACGGGCCGCACGACGATCCTCGAGTCGCCGAGCGCTGTGCCGCCCATGATCGCCTGCTGGGCCCGGACCAGCTGGGCGTCGCTACGCCAGTTGGTGTCGAGGGTGAAGAGCGCGTCGGCATCGGCCCTCGCCTGGAGATAGGAGTAGACGTCGGCCCCGCGGAAGGCATAGATCGCTTGCTTGGGGTCACCGATCAGGATCAGCGTGCTGTGGCCGTGGAAAGCCCGGCGCAGGATGTCCCACTGCACCGGGTCGGTGTCCTGGAACTCATCGACCAGGACGATCCGGTAGCGCTGTCGAACCCGCTCGGCGGCGCGCGGTCCCGACTCGGGATCGGCCAGCGCATCGCGCAGCCCGGTCAGCATGTCCTCATAGCCGTACAGCCGGGACCGCTGCTTGCGTCGTTCCACTTCGGCCCGGACATCCTGGCCGAAGGCGACCCGCTGACCGACCGGCGAGTCGGCGTGACCGGCCGGCAAGTCGGAGAGGCTCGGGACCAACGCCGCCGGCGCATGCCGCACCACCGCGTCCGCGATCTTCACCGCCTCGTCGAAGCCGAACGAGGGCCGCACGTCCAGCGCGGCGAACCGTCGCAGGTAACAGTCGGCCGCGACCTCGCGGGTCAGCTCGGACAACGACTCGGTGAATCGGGCGCCCGGATCGTGATCGCCGAGAACGCCAAGCCCGGCCTGCATCGCCTGGCAGAATTCGTGAGTCGTGGCGATCGTCGCGGTATCGAAATCGGCCAGCGCCGCTCGCAGCCGGCGTTGTCGGGCGCGGATCTCATCCCCGGTGCCCTCGGCGAGCAACCGGTCGACCGCGTCGGTTCCAGGGCCCTCGGTTTCGGAACCGCCGGTCTGAGGTCCATCGGCTTCCCGGTCGTCGGCTTCGGAGCGGGCTGCGGTTCGGTTGGCGCGAAGGACGATCGCCAGGTGCCGCTCGGAGCGGGCCAGCCGTTCCCGGATCCGGAGTCGTAACTCGTCGGTGGCCATTCGTCCGAAGGTCACCATCATCACCTGCGAAAGATCGGCCACACCGTCGGCGATATAGCGAGCAGCCAGGGCGGCGATGGTGAAGGTCTTGCCGGTTCCGGCGCTGGCCTCCAGAACGGTGGTGCCGGTCGGCAACGAACCGCCCAGGTCGAACGGCGTCGGATCCTTCGGCAAAGGACGACCGAAACCGCCATCATTGATCAATTCAGTCTCGCTCATGACAGGATTTCGCTGTCGATGAGCGGCTGCCACACGCGGCGGGCCAAGGTTCCGAATCGGCTGGCTTCCGCTGTATTTCCTCGTTCTTCGGCTCGGATCGAGGTCTCCCGCTGGAGATCGGCCATGCTGGTACCCGCACCGTAGAACAACTCGAACGTCGAGTCGTGTTCGCGTTCCCAGGTCTTCTCCAGCCGGCCACGGGCCACCTCCACCGACCGGTCCTGATAGCGGACGGCGGCGTAGTCGGCCGCGACCTGGATGGGCAATGGGATCGGCGCATTCAGACCCGTCCGGTACAGGTCCGCCAAATCGGCCAGCAGCAGCGCCGCCGTCGGAGGCGGAACCGGGCCCAGCCTCGACTGGCCGCCCCGGCCGATGGTGATCGCCGTCCAGGCGGTGCCCGGTTCGCCGGCGCTCAGGGCGAGCAGTTCGATCCAGGACCGCAGTCGGTGTTTGGCACTCAACCGGGAGTAGCTGACGCTGACCAGCCGGTCGTCGACGATGGAGGTGACGGTTCCGACCAGCGACCGCCCGCGGAGCGATTTGTCGGCTCCGGCCGGCAGGTCGATCCGGACGTCCAGTTGCCGGCGTGCTCCCTCGAGATACGGGCCGGCGAGCAGCCCGAGCTCGGTCACGCTGCGGGCCACCGGATCCAGGGTCCGGGCTCCGAGCTGACGCGGCGGCAGCGTTCCGCGGCGCCACTCCGCGGCGGCTAGCTGATCCAGATCGATTCCCTGCAGGTGCAGATCGAGCATCCGGTTGCCGATCGACCAGGCCTGCAGACCGTCCAGCTCGACCGGGATCTCGTCCGACGGCTCCGGATCCTCACCCCACCGGGACAGGCCGGTCCGGTTCCGCAGATAAGCCCGCGCCGGGTGCTGGAAGAACCTGATCAAATCCGCCAGCTCGAGCAGGTCGGGGAGCTGACACTCGGGCAACCCGATCAGCCCGGCCAGCCCAGCACGGGCCGCTGCAACACCGCTGTCACCGGAAGGACGGTCCGGACCACGTTCGGCGAGGCTGCGGAGCTGCTCGGCGCCGGCCAGAGCGGCCCGGTCGAAGCTGAACGGCCGCTCGGAGCCGCCTCCGCCGAAGTTCCGTGGGTCGAAGGGCTGCAACGGGTGCCGGTGCAGGACCTGGCCGCGAGCGGGGCCGCCGTCCGCAGACCGGGCGGTCAGATCGAGCACGTCGATCAGCTCCCCGACCGGCACGGACGGCGGCTTGATCGCGTTCGTCCTCGGGTCCGCGCCGGAGTAGATCACCATCAGTTCGTCGGTCGCGGCCATGATCGCGTCCAGCATCAGCTGGCGGTCTTCGCTGCGCGGATCGCGGTCACCGATCCACGGGTCGGTGGCGAGCACGTCGTCGCCGTCCGGCTGACCGGCCCGGGGAAACACACCGTCGTCCAGCCCGAGCAGGCAGACGATCCGGTGCGGGACCGAGCGCATCGGCAGCATGGTGCACATGGTCAGGGTGCCGGTCCGGAAATTCGCCCGGCTCGGCCGCCCGCCGAAGGAGTCGGCCAGCAGCAGCCGTATCTCGGCCCGGCTCAACAGCGGACCGCCGTCTTGAGCACGGCCGGGTTCCGTTGCCGCACCGATCGGCGACGGATTCGACGATTCGCCTTCGGCGGCGACCGCCCCGATCCGGGCCAGCTCGGCGTAGGCCTGACTCGCCTGCCAGCTCTCGCTCGGCGGCACCGCGGTCAATGCGTCCAGTGCGTCACGGCAGAATTCGATCCAGCCCGCCAGCGATCGAGCGCTGGAGAGCTGATCGAGCACGTCGGCGATCCTGGTCACGGCCTCGCTCAGCTGGCCGAGCGCCTCGACGTCACCGGAGTCGACATCGTCCATCGGCAGCGCGGTGCCGAGGTGGTGCTCGCCCTCCTCGTCCATCGCCACTCCGAGCAGCAACCGATCCAACCCGGCCGCCCAGGTGTTCTGGCCGAAGGCCCCCATGGCGAACCGGGCACGGTCCTGGCCGTCCAGCCCCCATCGCACTCCGGCCCGTCCGATCAGGTCGCGAAGCCGGAGCTGGTCGTCCTCACTGAACCCGAATTTGGCGGCCACCGGTGCGCTGGTGCACAGATCCAGCAGCTTCGAGGCCTCCAACCGGGATTCGGCCAGGTCGAACACCTGCCCGAGCACGGACAGCAACGGATTCAGCTGTCGCAGTGACCGGTCGGCCAACCGGACCCGGAGCCGGTGGCCGGGGTGGAGCCGGTCGAGCTGCTCGGTCTCCACCCCGAACGAGGCCGAGATGAGGGGAGCGAACGTCTCGATGTCGGGACACATCACGATGACGTCCCGTGGCTCCAGACTCGGATCGTCCTGCAACCGGGTCAGCAACAACTCACGCAGCACCTCGACCTGGCGGTCCGGGCCGTGCGAGGCGTGCACGCTCACGCTGTGGTCACCGGGGAGGAGACGACCCGTCCCCGGCTGGTCGGTGAGCGAACGATCCTGAGCGATGTCGCGCTGCAGCCGATGCAGCAGGTCGAGCTTTCCATGATCATCTTCACCATGATCATCTTCGAGTTGTTGATCTTCGAGTTGGTCACGCCCCTCGACTTGATCATGGTCAGTGTCGTCCGCAATCGGTTGTTGGTGCAGTAGCACCTGGAGTTCGCGGACGTCCCGGCCGAGATAGGCCAGCAGTCGATGCCGCGGCAGTTGCGCGGTCGGGTCGGAGGCCCGCGACGGCAGCGGCGTCGCGAGCTCGGACTGTGGCTGGTCGCCCGACGCGCTCATCGTCGCCGCCACCAAGCACCAGAGGGCCGGCGAGGGATGCGGCAGCCAGACGTGAACCTCCCGTCCGCGGGCGAGGGCCTCGATCACGGCCAACTGGTCCGGGGGCAGTCGGGTGACCCCGAAGACCGACAACCGCTGCGGCAACGGGGTGCGCTCCGGTGCGGTGATCACCGTTTCGCAGACCGCAGCCAACCGCTCGGCGGGACTCGGGAGGCCGATCCGGGCCCGCAGCCGGCGATAGGCCTCGGCCTGCCAAGCGAGCTCAGGCGGCAGGTCCCGCCCGCCGGTGTCGGAGTCGTCGCCCCGTTGCCATCGGCTCAGCATCGACGGTCGGGCGGTGCCGTAACGCTGTAACAACTCGGCCAGGTGCCGGGCGATGCCGTAGCGCCGACCGCTGCTGTCGGCCTGGTCCTCCGTCACGGCTTCAGTCATCGATGCCCGCCGTAACGAACGCCAGACCGGCGCTGCCCACGATTCACGGCGAGCCTCGGTGATGATCTCCAGCAAAGGCCAGACACTCCGTGGCGCGAGCCAGGAATCGTCGCGGCGCTCGACGCCGGTCACCGACGACGTGACCTCCCCGGTCAACTGCGACGGTGACCAGAACGCCACTCCGGCGCAGACCCCGTCCCGGTGCGCCGCCGTCTGGTCCACGCTCGCGGGCAGCGTCCGGCCGAGCCGTCGGGACAGCGACTGCGCCAGCCAGCGTTCGACCCCGCGGGTCGGGACGACGACGATCTCGGTGGCGAACGGATCCGGTAGCGGGTCGGCGAGCACCTCAGCGAGCGCGGCGACCAGACGGTCGGCGCGCCGGGCACGGTGCAGGTGGAGGCTCATCTCGTCGCCGAGCCTAAAGCGGACCTCTGACAGTTCCCAGTCGGCCGAGCACGGCGTCGACCGCGGCCGGTAGGTCGTTCGGGCGATCGACCAGCAGCTCGGGGGCGGCCGCGCGGAGTTCGTCGACCGAGCCGTAGCCCCAGGTCACGGCGACGGTGTGCGAACCGACGGCTTGGCCGGCTGCGATGTCGGAGTCCCGATCGCCGATCATGACGCCACGACCTGGGACGGGGCTGCCGAGCCGCCGCCAGGTCTCGGTCACGATGTCGGACTTGTCGATGTTCACCTCGTCGCCGCCACCGATCAGGCTGAAGTAGCGGTCGAGACGGTGCCGACGGAGGAAAGCCTGGGCGGTGGTGATCCGATTGGCCGTGGCGGTGGCGAGGATGCTGTGCCGCCCGAGGCCGGTCAGGGCCCCGCTCAGTGCGTAGATCATGCCGGCGACGACGCCGTCGGCAGAGTCGGCCAGCTTTCGGTCGAGGTCGAACAACACGAACGGACCGGTCAGCTCACCCGCGGCCACCTCCGGCCGGGCCAACGGTGACGAGCTCAGGACGCGAGCGCGTCCAGCTTGGTCCGTACCTGGGCGACTGACGGGTTGGTCAGCGCGCTGCCGTCGGAGAACACCAACGTCGGGACGGTGCGATTTCCCTGGTTCACCTCGGTGACGACGTCGGCCGCCTCGGGTTGGGTTTCGATGTCGATCTCGGTGTAGCCGATGCCTTCCCGCTTCAGCTGCGACTTCAGCCGGGCGCAGAAACCGCACCATCCGGTCGTGTACATCGTGAACGCGCTCATGCGAGCACAAACCACTTTGGGGTCCGGTCCTATTCCCGTCACGATGGAACATGCCCTCGTCCGAGACCGCTGATGATCCCCAGACCGCTGATGATCCCCAGACCGCCGATCATCCCAAGGACGTCGGGTTCGGTGGGGCCGGCCCGTGACGGTCCGTCCCGGCCGTGCATCCGACTGGCGATAACTGTGCAACATCCGGCTCGAGGCGTCGGCCCGCGCCGCCAGCGGTCGAACCCTGCTCGCCCTGACCGGATCGAGGGCCGTCGGGACGCCCCAGGATGTACGTCCTGCCCGGCTGGCGGGGACAGGACTGGCGGACCGGCTGATCGAGGCGGTGGTGGATCGTGCCCGGGCCGAGGGCGCCGGTCTGGCGCAGCTCTGGGTGGCCGGGCCGAACGAACGGGCGGCTCGGGTCTACCGTCGCCCTGGGTCCGAGCCGACGGTCCCATCCGCACCCGCACTCGCCGGAGGTGACCGAGCTCCGGATGGTGCTGCGACTCCCGACGCGTGCTTGGGGTTGTCCACAGACCCGGGGCGGCTGAACCGTTTTCGTCGGTGCGCTCGATTAAGGTGATCGGGTGAACAGCTCAGACACCGTCACCGACCGGGTGGACGAGCTTCGGCCAGCGGGTCGGGCCGACCCGGACCGGATCCTCGACGCACTCGATCCCGAGCAGCGCGAGGTGGCCACCACTCTGACCGGCCCGGTCGCGGTGATTGCCGGTGCCGGCACCGGCAAGACCCGGGCGATCACCCACCGGATCGCCTACGCGGTGGCCGCCGGGGTCTACAACCCGACGTCGGTGCTGGCTGTCACCTTTACCCAGCGAGCGGCCGGTGAGATGCGCGGCCGGCTCAGCCAGCTCGGTGTCCGGGGCGTGCAGGCCCGGACGTTCCACTCAGCAGCTCTGCGCCAGGCTCAGTATTTCTGGCCCCGGGTGCACGGGGTCGAGCTGCCCTCGATCCTGCAGAACCGGATGAGCTTGGTCGCCGAGTCGGCATCGCGGCTGCGCGTCCGCACGGACACGGCCGCGTTGCGGGATCTGGTCACCGAGATCGGCTGGGCCAAGGTGAGCAACGTCTCGCCGGAGGACTACCCACGGCTGGCGAGTGCCCGGGGTCGCGAGCTGGCCTCCGCTGATCCGGAGACGGTGGGCCGGGTGTTCGCCGCCTACGAGCAGGCCAAGCGGGATCGCGACCGGATCGACTTCGAAGACATCTTGTTGTGTGCCGCGTCGCTGATCGCCGAGCACGATCGGGTGGCGGCCGAGATCCGCCGCACCTACCGGCACCTGGTGGTCGACGAGTACCAGGACGTCAGTCCGTTGCAGGAGGCGCTGCTCGACCTGTGGCGGGGCGATTCCGACGAGTTATGCGTGGTCGGCGATCCGGCCCAGACCATCCACTCCTTCGCGGGGGCGCAGGCGGGCTATCTGACCGGATTCACCCGCCGCCACCCCGGCGCCCGGGTGATCCGACTGGTTCGGGACTACCGCTCGACCCCACAGGTGGTGAAGGTGGCCAATGCGGTGATGGCGGCCGCCCGACGCCCGGCGGCAATCACTGGTCCGGGATCGGCAGCGGCCTCCGCGAGCGGTGGCCGCAACGCCGCGCTCGGTTCGGTCACCCTGCAAGCCCAGCGCGAGCCCGGTCCGGAGGTCGGCTTCGCCGAGGCGCCGGACGAGGCCACCGAAGCCGGGTCGGTCGCCGACTGGTGTGTGGCTCGACACGGCGACGGCGTCGACTATCGCGAGATGGCGGTGTTGTTCCGGGTGAACGCCCAGTCACCGGCGTTCGAACAGGCGCTGGCCGATCGCGGGGTGCCCTATCTGGTCCGGGGCGCCGAACGGTTCTACGAGCGGCCCGAGGTACGGCAGGCGCTGCTGCTGATCCGCAACGAGGCTCGGGTCGCCGACCGGAGCGGAGACCCGGTCCCGGACGGGTCCCAGACCGATCCGGGGGAGTCAGGAGACGAACCGGGGCAGGCGCAGGCGCTGCAGCGGGTCAAGGCGGTGCTGGGGAGCGCCGGCTGGACGGAGCGTCCGCCGGAGGGTTCCGGTGCGGTCCGAGAGCGCTGGGAGTCGCTGGCGGCTTTGATCGGCGTGGCCGAGGACCTGCACCGGCAGGCGGGCGCTCAGGGTGGCCAGGTCGGGCTGGCCCAGATCTCGGCCGAGTTCGACCGGCGGGCCGAGGCCCAGCACGCCCCGGTCGCCCAGGGCGTGACGGTCTCCACCTTGCACTCGGCCAAGGGTCTGGAGTGGGATGCGGTCGCCGTGGTCGGGGTCCAGGAGGGTTCGCTCCCGTTCGTGCTCGCCGACGGTCCCGAAGAGGTGGAAGAAGAGCGCCGGCTGCTCTACGTCGGCGTCACCCGAGCCCGGGAACACCTGCGGCTGTCCTGGTCGCGTACCCGCAACGGCAGCGGCCAGCGCAACCCTTCGCGGTTCCTGGACGGCATCCGGCCGGGCGGCGACCGGCCCGTGCAGGCCAAGATCGGCGGCGGTCGGCGGGCTCGCAACACCGCGTTGTCCGCGACCTGTCGCAGTTGCGGGGCTCCGCTGCACGACGCGGCCGAGCGAAAGCTCGGTCGACACACCGACTGCCCGGCCACCTTCGATGACGAGACCCTGGCCAACCTGAAGTACTGGCGCAAGCAGCAGGCCGACGAGCAGAAGTTGCCGGCCTACTGCATCTTCACCGACGCCACCCTGGTCTCGATCGCCGAGGCGCGGCCGCAGAGCCTGGCCGAGTTGATCAAGATCCACGGCCTCGGTTCGGCCAAGGCGACGAAGTACGGCAAGGCCGTGTTGGCGATCATCGTCGGCGACGACACCGACTGACGAGCCGGGTCAACAAGGCCGCGAAAAAGTTTTTGGCCAGAATTCGATAAATCGGTTGCTCCGTCACGGCGGAGTTACCTAGTGTGTTCGACGCGGGATCAATCGGTCTCAGCACATCAGCCGGGAGGAGGGGACGACATGGACAGCATCTGCACCGCGATCAGCGCGAGCGAGTTGGTCACGACCGCCATCGGCAGTAAGTGGCGTATGCGCACCGCCATGACCGTGCCCACCTCGCCGCGCGTTCGCCTGCTCGCGCTCGACGCCTCCTGCCCGCAGGGGGCCCAGCCGTCCGTTCGGACCGACGAGCAGATCACGGCTCAACCGGCTCGATTCGGCCGGCAGGACGAGTTTGCCCGCGAAATCAAGCACGTCAACGTCATGGGTGGCAGCTATGTCGCCGATGACACCTTCGGTACCCGATGGGGATCCTCACCTGGCAGACCGCCGGAGTAACACCAACTCCGACTGCCTCCAGGCCGTGAATCCCACAGACATCCGGGATTCACGGCCTTCGTGTTTCCCGGCCATGCAGAGCCCGTCCACCGGTGTGATCCATCGGGACGGGTTCGAGGAAGACAAGTTGGCCGACATGAATGACGCAGGAACAGTCGAAGAGACGATCAGCCCGCTGCTCGGCGGATCCGTGATCACTTCGGCCGGAGGCGCTGCCACCCTCGAGTCACTGCCCTGCCGGCTGGTCGATCCGGAATTATTCTTCGCCGAGTCGCCCGCTGATGTCGAGTACGCCAAGTCGCTCTGCCGGGAGTGCCCGATCCGAGAAGTGTGCCTGTCCAGTGCACTCGAGCGGCGTGAGCCGTGGGGAGTCTGGGGCGGGGAGCTGTTCGTTCAGGGCGTGGTGGTCGCCCGGAAACGGCCCCGGGGACGTCCTCGGAAGCACCCGCTGCCCGAACCGGTGGCGCCGGCGGCGACGAAGGTGCCGACCGTCCGTCCGACGGTCGGGCACGGGCGGGCCGGACGCGAGCAGACCGGACGCGAGGAGGCGGCGTGACCGACCGCGACCTCGGCTTGGGCCGGCACACCCCGGGGGAGGACGAAGCCCTCGGGGTGGCGATCCCGGGACGGGTGTTTCACGCCGTCCGCCTCTGGCTGAGCAGGGCGCTCTCCTGAGCTGACCCGTCAGGCCCGGAGGGCCGGCGTCCGAGCCGGCGGGGCGCCGGCCGGTCCTCCGGAATCGCCGGGATGATCACTGTCGGGGTTTTCTTCAGGAAGCGGTCTCGTCGTCGGTGAAGCCGGGCAGGAACTCCTCCAGCACCGCTCTAAAGTTCGCCCGCACGTCCAGTTGGGCGAGCACGGCGATGCCGCCCAACCAGACCCGGTGGATCAACAGATAGCTCGCAGGCAGGTTGAGCTTCATGCCCACTCCGCCTGCGGTCTTGGTGTTGCTGACCCGCTTGAACTGCTCTCGCATCCAGCCGCGGTTGAAGTGGAACGACTCCACCGCAGCCGGCTCGACGAACGGCGCCAGATAGTCCATCAGATCCTGGGAGTCGATGTCGGAGACCACGAAGCCCTCTTGCCGCAGCCCCGCGGTCATCGCGTCCGCGTCACCCGACATGGCGATCCGCATGATGTGGCCCATCGCCGAGGGTAGCCCGTCCGGGAGTTGCGCGACCAGGCCGAAGTCGACGGCGCCGAGACGTCCGTCGGGCAGGATCTTGAAGTTGCCCGGATGCGGATCGGCATGCAGCAGCCCAACCAGGCTCGGCCCGGCGAAGAGGAAGCGGACGTAGCTGATCGCCGCCCTGGTCCGCTCGGCCTCCGGCATCCGGTCGCCGTCCGTCCGGGTGCCGATTGACAGCGCGGGGCCGTTGATCCACTCGCTGATCATTACCCTCGACGTGTTGGCCAAGACGTGCGGGACGGCGAACTCCTCGCTGTCCTCCAGCCCGACCGCGAACCGCTCCTGGGACTCGGCCTCCAGCCGGTAGTCGAGTTCTTCGCTGACCCGCTCGGTCAACTCGGCGACCAGCGCCCGGATGTCGATCCCACCGGAGATCGGGCCGGCCATCCCCGCCAGACGGCCGATCTGACGCAGATCCGAGCGAAGGGCCTCGTCCGCCCCCGGGTACTGGACTTTGACCGCAACGTCGCGGCCGTCGGACCAGACCCCGTGGTGCACCTGACCGATAGAGGCTGCCGCGGCCGGCAGCGGGTCAAAACTCTGGAAGTTCGAGCGCCAGTCGACGCCGAGTTCGCGGGCGAGAACCGCGTGCACCCGTGAGGTCGGCATCGGTGGGGCGGAGTCCTGCAGTTTGGCCAGGTGTTCCCGGTACGGCTCGGCGACCTCATCCGGCAGGACCGATTCGAACAGACTCAGCGCCTGACCGAACTTCATCGCGCCGCCCTTGAGCTCGCCCAGCACCCGGAAAAGCTGCTCGGCGGTCCGCTGCTGCATCTGCGCCGACACGCTCTCCGCCGAACTGCCGCCGATGCGCTTCCCCAATCCGACGGTGCGTCGCCCGGCGTACCCGAGCGGTAGCGAGGCCAGCCTGGCGCCGCGCCGGAAAGCGGAGCGGGCCATGGAGTCGTCGGACGTCATGCCCCCCATTTTGCCGTGACCGGCCAAGAACACCCGCACCTGGGATGAATTCGCCATCGTCGGACTTGGAGGGAATAGCCCGGTGGGCTCAACTCCACCGTCGTGGCCAGCAGCTCGGAACTGCCGTTCCGCAACCAACTGACCAGCTGAACGGCGACCGTGGCACCCGCCCAGGCCAGGACGACGGGATCGGGACGGTCGGGTCGGCGGTTGAGTTGGGCCAACAACCGGGGCCAGGCCGGATCGGTAGCGGCACGGCTCAGATCCAGACAGGACAGACACGGGGTCACCCCCGGAACCACCAGCGGGCCGAGCAGCACACCACCCAGCCAGGGACGGAGAACCAGATGAGGCTGGTCGGCCCGGAGCAACGTGTCCGCCATGGCGCGATCCACCTCGGTCGTCTCCGCGGTGAGCACCGTGATCGCGCTGGTCGAGACGGCCGATCCCACCAACTGGCTCCAATGCGGACCGACGTCGGCGACCGGTTTCCCTCCGGGCAGCGGAGCTCCGTGGCCGGACGGAACAGCCCCGGTGCCGGGCTGGGGTCTGCGCAGCTCGCGCCGGAGCGCTTCCGCCTGGCTTCCGGCCAGGGCCCGGCCTGGGTACAGCGCGGGGTCGACGGGTCCGGGGTCGCAGATCTCGAACCGGCTGAACCCGGCACGAACCAGGCTGTGAGCGACCTCGCGACCGAGCCGGCCGGCCCCGATCACCCGGATTCGGATCCCGGCCCGATCAGCACCGGCACCGTCTGATCGGGCGTCCGGTTCGCGTACTGATCGGTGTTCTGATCGGGCGCCACGCCGATCCGTCAGGAGATCGGATCGGCGCAAACTGTCCAGCGCCGAGTCGAGGGTGGTTTCGTCGACGTGGAGCCGGGCGGCCGCCGCTCGGATCTCGCTCAACCGGTGATCACCGTCGAGGAGGCCGAGCACAGCGGCGAGGCCGGCCGGTGCTCGAGTCAGGATCAATCCGCGTTCGGGCTCCAACCCGATCTGGATCTCACCGTCTTCGCGCTGCAGGATGGGCAGCCTCGAATCCAGCACCGGTTGGCTCCGTGGATCGGCTGAGAACTCCTGGATCGGAAGCACCGATCCAGTCTGTGCCCGCGATGGCGGCGTGACGGGCAGTTGTCCACAGGCAATTTTCCTACCGTCGGGCCGACAGCCGAGCGGTCCCGGGCTTGCGCGGCCCGAATACGCGCGGCGACGCCGGCCCGGATACGCGTAAGGGACAGCCGGACAGGGCTGTCCCTTCGCGGATCAGGCGCCGATGATCAGGCGCCGGCGCTCACGCCTTGCCGAGAATCCGGTTCAGGTTGGTGCCGCACACGGGGCACTTGGCCTTGGCCATCCGGGTCCCCTTGTCGTTCACCACGACGTCGCCCGAAGCTTCCCGCTTGGCCTTGCACTTGACGCAGTAAAACTCGCCACTGTAGGTCTCTGCCGCCACGTTCTCTCCTCGCTCGTGCGCTTCGCTGTGGATGATCTGGTCCCCAGGCGCTGATTTCGCCCGTCACTTTACGCGAGATGACCGGTTTCCCGACAATGTGAGGTCGGCCGGGGGCTGGTGGGCGTGTCGGATGCGGAGCAACGATCAGGCGTCCGGCAAGGCTCACCGATTGCAGGTCGGCGATTCGGAGAGGTGCGGAAAGTCCTCCGGACATGACGAAGCCCCCAGGGAGTTTCCGACCGCTTGCCTTCCCCTGCGAGCGTGCGGACCATCCGGGGGCCTCGTATCGGCCAACTTAGGGGACAGTATGGCGACCCGTCAACCAGGAGGCCGGGCAGGTTCAAACCGGGGATGTCTTCGAGTGAGCTGACTCGGCGTGGCATCGGAGATGCAGTTCATCCACCATTGTGGATAACTCTGTGGACACGGTGTGCAGAGATCGGAGGTGCTTGTGGAGCAGGCTCTCGTCACCGGTCGTTAGCCGTCCGTTCACTTGTGGACGGCGGCGAGCCACGGCCGGATCCACGCTGCTTCCTCGATTTGTCCGAGTCGGCATTTACAGTGCTTGCAACGCATCTGCGACCGATTCGGGGATGCCCGAACGGTGAGACGAGGGGGAGAGGTTGACGATGATCCGGCGGTGGTACGGCTGATGCGCGGGCCGAAGCAGGCGATGCTCGACGGGTCAGTCACCCCCGCCCAGCCGCGGGTCGACGTGCGGCGGAGTGCTCGGCGGCGTCGGACCGTCACCGCGTATCGCGAAGCGGACACCATCGTGGTGCTCATCCCGCAACGGATGAGCAAAGCCGACGAGCAGGCCTTCGTCACCGACATGGTGGCCAAGGTGCTGGCCCGGGAAGGACGTCGTCGAGCCCCCCGCGGTGACGACGACCTCGCGGCCCGGGCGGCCGAGCTGTCCGGGCGCTTCCTGGCCCCGCAGCTCGGATTCGCACCAGCCCCGACCTCGGTGAGCTGGGTCCGTAACCAGAATCATCGATGGGGGTCGTGTACGCCGGGGACAGGCGCCATCCGGCTTTCTCACCGGATGCAGGTGATGCCGTCATGGGTGGTTGATTACGTGCTCGTCCACGAACTCGCCCACCTGGTCGAGGCCGCCCACTCGCCACGGTTCTGGCGGCTGGTCAACACCTTCACCGAGACGGAGAAGGCTCAGGGATTTCTGGAGGGTTTCCTGGCCGGGCAGGGCCGGAGTGGGCTCGACCTCGGGGAATCGGAGGTCGGGGAATCGGAGGTGGGAGTCGGCGACGAAGCCGCTGCTGGAGCTGGCTCCGACGAAGACTCAGGTGCCGAAGACTCAGGTGCCGAAGACACAGGTTCCGAAGACACAGGCGCCGAAGACCTAGGCGCTCGGCGAAGTAGCCCTGACCGGATCGGCACTGACCGAAGTAGCCCTGACCGGATCGGCACTGACCGGATCGGCACTGACCGGATCGGCACTGACCGGATCGGCACTGACCGGATCGGCACTGACCGGATCGGCACTGACCGGATCGGCCTCGGCTCCGACGGAGGGCGGTGAGGGGCTCGCATGACCGGCAGTGCGGATCGGGACGGCGATTGCCGTGACCGACCGGCCGGCCGACGTGCACCGATTGGCTCTGGTGCTGGCCGACCATCGGGCCGTTCCACCGCCGGGAATCGCGCAGTCGGACTTCGCGGCGGCTTGCCTGGCCGACAGTTATGAGGTTCTGGCTGATCTCGAAGAGGTCTTGGCCGGGATCGCCGTCGTGCGAGCTGTCCCCGACCGCACCGATCCGGCCCGAAACGATCTGGCCAGGACCGACCCCGCTTACACCGTCGGAGCTCCCCAGACCGACAACCTCGCCGAGTTGCTGTGGCCGGGAGATCTGTTGCTCCCGCTGGACCCCCCTCCCGACCGGATGTCCGCTCGGCCGCACTCGGTGCCGGACCCCGGTGGCGGCGTCGACTTGAGAACGGTGGCCGATGCGCTCGAGCGGGTTCTCATCAGTCGGCCGGGCGCGGTGATCACCGAGTTGATCCTGGTTCCAGCCGACGTCCCCGACCTGCCCGGGCTGGTGCTGGCCAAGGTGGCCAAGGCGCTGTACCGGGCCGACGTCTGTACCGCTCCCGAGGTCGGCGGTGACGGATTGGCGGCCTTCGGGGTCCGGCTGCCGTGGCCGGACTGGCTGGACCTCGATCTGGACCTCGATCACGATCCGCACGCCGAGCTGACCCGTTCGGCGCCCCGGCGGGGGCAGGTGGCGCGGGTGCCTGGCTGGCACCGGATGCGCCGACCCGGCGGGATCGACCGGTTGGATCCTGGACTGGAGGGGTGGGATCAGGTGCGACTTCTGCTGACCTGACTGTGCTGGGCGAAGGGCTGGTGGCTTGAGGTTCAGCTGCCGGCGCGAAGCCGCTGTCGTGCCGCATCGACCAAGGCGGACACGGACGCGTCCCCCGGGTGCTCGCCAACGGGAAACCAGCGCAGATCCGCTGATTCGGCGCTCCGCACCGGCGGGGCGGCCGTCTCGGCCAGCATCAGGAATTGCACGTCGAGGTGGTAACACGGTTCGACCTGGCCGCACCGGACCCGGTGATGGGAGAGCCAGAGCGGTCTCGGGTCGAGCCGTAACGAGGCGATGCCCGACTCCTCGACCGCCTCTCGCGCTGCCGCCTCGACCAACGACCCGTCGTCGACCTCGATGTGACCACCGGTCTGCAGCCAGCGCCCGATCCGTCGGTGCAGGGTGAGCAGCACCGAGCCGCCGGTGTCCTCACCGAGCTGCGATGTACAGATCAACGAGCTGGCGGTGAGATGCGCCGCCGGGCAGCTACGGGACCACCCGTCGTGCGGGTAATCGGCCAGATGCCGCAGATAGAGCCGGCGGAGCCGTCGCTGGTCGGCGTCCGGTGGGGTCCAGCCGGTCAGCCGTCGCCGGCAGTCCTCGGTCAACGCATCGCTGCGAACCGAGCCTCTCGAACCGTCCGGAGAAGCTCTTCCGGCCGCGTCTTCGGCGCTCAGGCGTCCCGGTCCGGTCGGTTGTCCGATCCCGGCTCGTCGTCGTCCGGTTGGTCACCCGCGTCGCCCGCCTGAGTCGGACCGTCGTCGGGACGCTCCGTCCGGTCGGTGGGCCCGGTGCCGTCCGCCTCGTCCAGCAACTCGGCCATCGCGGCGTCGAACTCGTCGTCGGTGTTCGCCGCCGGCTTGCTCTGCGCGAAGCCGATCGGATCGTCGAGGTCGGCCGAGGTCGGTGTCAAGTCCGGGTGCGACCAGACCGCGTCCCGGCCGTCGGCACCCCTGGCGTCCCGGACCGCAGCCCAGAGGTTTGCCGCGTCCCGCATCCGCCGGGGTCGCAACTCCAGCCCCACGAGGGTGGAGAACGTCGCCTCCGCCGGGCCGCCGGTCGCCCGGCGACGCCGGACCGTCTCGGCCAGGGCGTCGGCAGCGGGCATCCAACGCTCGGTGGCCACGTCGACCACGTCGTCGACCCACCCCTCGACCAGCGCCAGCATCGTCTCCAGCCGCTGCAGTGTGGCCTGCTGCTCCGGCGTCTTCTGTGGCTCGAACAATCCGCCCTCGAGGGTCGAGCTGAGCTGCTCGAAGTTGGTCGGGTCGATCTCGCTGACCGCCTGCTCGAGCGCCGAGGTGTCGATGGTGATGCCGCGCGCGTACTGCTCGACCAGCGCCAGCATCTGCTCCCGCAACCAGGGGGCGGATGCGAACAAACGCGACCGCGCCGATTCCCTGAGGGTGAGGTAGAGCGTGACGTCGGTCGAGCTCTGATCGAGACCGTCGCCGAACGCCGCGATGTTGGTAGGCAGCAACGCCACCCGGTTGTCTTCGGCCAGCGGCAGCCCGATCTCGGTTGCGCCGATCACCTCGGTCGACAGCCGACCGAGCCCCTGACCCAACTGCATCCCGAACATCCCGGCACCCGAGGTGCGCAGCATCGGACGGAGCATCTGCTCCATCCCGGCAAACTGAGCCGCCTCCGGGTGATCTTCGGCGGAGAAGCTGAGCGCTCCTTCCATCGCGTCGGCGATGTGGGTGGCCACCGGTTCGACCAGGCGACGCCAGACCGGCATCGTGTTCTCGATCCACTCGGCCCGGCTCCAGGCCGTGACCTTCCCGCCCGTACGCGGGAACGACGTCGCCTCGTCCAGCCAGGTCTCGGCGATGGAGGCGGCCTCGTCCAGCGCGCGCTGGTCGGCACCGGTCGGGGTCGGGTCGGGGCCGAGCGAGGCCGCCGTCTTGCGTGCGGTGTCCTTGGTCACCTCCCAGTTGACCCCTCCGTCCGGCGGTTGGCCGCCACCGCCGAAGATTCCGCCCGGTCCGCCCAGCATCGAGAAGGCGCCCTGCAGTTGTTCCATGAACGCACCGAGGTCGGGGTTACCGCCCGCCGCTCCGCCCATGCCGCCCATCCCGCCACCGAGCGAGGCGAACAACGCCTCGAGTGGGTTGGTCGGCCCCGAACCCGATCCACCCCCGGCAGACGGCGTCGAGCCGAAACCCGCCGGGCCGGGATTGCCACCGGTCGAGCCGAAGCCCGAGGAGGAACCCGAATCCGAGCCGAAGCCCGAGCCGCCGGATGGGTTCGGTCCGAGCGGTTTCTGCGCCGGCCGGTCTTGGCCGGGCTCGCGCTGCGCACCCTGATCAGGGACGGCGCTCCCGTCGGAGGCCGACCTCTCGTCGGGCCGATCCTCGGGATCGGATCCTTCGGGTCGCCGCTGTTCGGCGTCGTCGTCGGCCATGATGAGTCTGCTCCTGTACGGGTCGTCTGCCCGAGGTCGTCGGAGACGTTCCTCGCTGCGGGTCTCGCACCCGGGCGATCGCGTCCTTGGCTCCCATTGAACCGCATCGACCAACCGATGGCGCCCTCCCGGGCCCGGGTTTCGCTCCAGGCTGAGTCCTGGAGACTCAAGTTTGCCGGCATTCGACGGTGGTGGGCGACTCGATCGGGTCGTGGCAAGAGACCGCGGTCGATCCGAATAGGCTCGACCCATGACCGAGTCCGTGGTGAGGCTGGTTCGGGTGACCGAGGAGCCGCTCAGCGTCGATCGTCTGCTGAGCAGCATCCGTGACCCCGGTGTCGGCGGGATCGGCCTGTTCATCGGCGTGGTCCGCGACCACGACGACGGGCGTGCGGTGACGTCGCTGAACTATTCCGGGCATCCGAGCGCCACCGATCGGTTGACCGCGGTGGCCGAGCGGGTGGCCAGCGAGTTCGAGGTGGTCTCGATCGCTGTCGAACACCGTACCGGCCACCTGGAGGTGGGGGACATGGCCGTCGTGGTGGCGGTCGGTGCCGTCCACCGGCACTCGGCATTGGAGGCCTGTCATCGGCTGATCGACGACCTGAAGCTCGAGGTGCCGATCTGGAAGGAGCAGCACTTCGTGGCCGGGGACACCGAGTGGGTCGGTCTCACGTGACCCGGCAGACCTGGACCGCGTTCGTGGCCGCCGTCGCCTTCATCGTGGCTGCGATCTTGATGGTGATCGTCCCGGTGCCGTTCGTGAGTTGGAGTCCGGGCACGGTGCAGAACACCCTCGGCGCGGTCAAGGGCCAGCCGGTGATCAAGATCTCCGGCATCCAGACCTATCCGACCAGTGGCGCCCTCGATCTGACCACCGTCTCCGAGACCCGTCCGGACTCGCGGTTGACGCTGCCGGAGGCGCTGCTGTCCTACTGGTTGCCGAACCGGGACGTGTTGCCGCGGGAGGCCATCTATTCACCGGGCCAGTCGGCGGCGCAGGTGAAGACCGAGCAGACCGAGAACATGGAGACCTCGCAGAGCGACGCGGTGGTGGCCGCGCTCCGGGCGGCCGGCCAGCAAGTGTCCACCCGGCTCGCCGTGTCCTCGGTGACGGTCGGCGGCCCCGCGTATCGCAAGCTCCAGCCCGGGGATCTCATCCTGACGGTGAACGGGACGGCGGTGACCGACGCCGACCAGGTCGGTTCGCTGGTCCGTCGACATCCGGCCGGCTCGACGGTCAGCTTCCGGGTGGTCCGCGGCAAGCAGCAGCTGTCGGTCGCGGTGAAGTCCCAGACCGCCGCATCCGGGCCGGTCAGTCCGGTGGTCGGGATCACCGTCGGTACCGGCTATCAGTACACGCCCGACATCTCCTTCGACCTCGGTGAAGACATCGGCGGGCCCAGCGCCGGGCTGGTCTTCTCACTGGCCATCTACGACAAGATCACCGCCGGTGCACTGCTGAGCGGTCGGCACCTGGCCGGCACGGGGACGATCACCGCCTCCGGCTCCGTCGGTCCGATCGGTGGCATCCAGGAAAAGATCGCCGGGGCCCAGAACGACGGCGCGACGGTCTTCCTGGTGCCGGCCGACAACTGCGAAGACCTGGCCGGAGTGCAGACGAAGATGACCCTGATCAAGGTCGCCAGCCTGCCGGATGCGATCAGCGCGCTGACCACCCTGAACACCGGGGGCGGCGCCGCACAGCTGCCGCACTGCTGATGAGTGAGTCTGCATCTGAGTCGCCGGGGATCGGATCGCCGGGTGGATCGCCGGGTGGATCGATGGACGAGGCGCTGGTCGCGGCCCTGATCGAGCTGGAGCACCACGTCGCAGAGAGTGGCTGGGATCAGCCGCCACGGCTGTTCGCACTGGTCCTCACCGACGAACTGATCGCCGCCGAACCGCAACTGGCGCAGCAGCAAGGGCTGCGGGGCAGCGACCGGGGCGGGCACCCGGACGCGCTTACCGCGATAGAGCAGGACCAGTTCGATCCCGGCGTGGACGTGGTCGGCGACCTGGTGGAAATCGTCTGGCCCGCGACCGTGCTCGGTTGCGCGTTGAGCATGGAGAGCAGCTTCCTGCCGGCCGGCGCAGAGGTCGAGGTGCCCGAGGATCCGAGCGTCGCAGCCCAGTTCGTCGCCGACCACCCGTTGCGCCAGGACATTCGGGTGGTGATCGGCGTCACCCGGGACGGCAGCCGGCACGGAGTAGGGCGAATCAAGTCACAACCCGATGAACTTCTGGGCGCAGCCGACCTCGTGCCGGGCCTCGGCACAGTTTTGGCGCATACCCTTGCCGAGCCCGAGACTGGATCCGACCCGGAGCCAGCAGTGTGACGACCGAACTGCCTACTGATTCGCCGACTGACCCGTCGACCGAATTGCCGACCGACAGGAGAACCAGCCAGCCGTGAGTACGGTGCGCATGCCCAGGCGTCGCGGTGCGATCCTGCCGACGCTGATCATCGTCGCGGTCCTGATCGTCGTGTTCGCCATCTACACCAACGTCTGGACCGACCGGCTCTGGTATGTGCTCGATGGGCTACGGCAGTGTGTTCAACAAGCTGCTGCTGACCCGGATCGGCTTGTTCGCCGCCTTCGGCATCGTGATGGCCGGCGCCGTGCTGGCCAGTGCCGCGATCGCCTTCCGGCTGCGGCCCCGGATCCGGTCCGGCAGCCCGACGACCCCGCTGCTCGAGCGCTACCGCGAAGCCCTGGAGTCCCGGTTCATGGTCATCGTGCTGGTGGTCTCGATCCTGGTGGGCCTGTTCGGCGGCGGTGCGGCGCTCGGCCGGTCGTCGATCTATCTGGCCTGGATGAACGCTCAGCCGTTCGGCACCAAGGACCCGAAGTTCGGCCTGGACATCTCGTTCTTCGTCTTCGACTACCCGTGGTGGCGCTTCGTCCTGTCCTTCCTGTTCTCGGTGCTTCGTGCTGGCCGCCATCGCCGGCGCGATCGTGCACTACGTGATGGGCGCGATCCGGCTGTCCGGACCGCGTCGCGGTGGCAACACCCCTGCCCAGGCCCACCTCTCGATCGTCGTCGGGCTGGCGGTGCTGGTGAAGGGCGTCGGCTACTGGTTCGACCAGTACGGCCTGGAGATCGCCGACGCACCGAAGTTCACCGGGCTGAGCTACACCGCCGACCACGCCACCATCAACGCAAAGATCATCCTGGCGGTGATCGCCGGGATCTGCGCGCCTGCTGTTCTTCGCCAACGCCGTGCTGCGGCGCTGGATGGTGCCGACCATCGCGCTGACCCTGCTGATCCTGTCGGCGATCGTCCTGGGCATCGTCTATCCCGGCCGCGGTTCAGGCGATCAGCGTCCGGCCGGACGAGCCGGACAAGGAGCGTCCCTTCATCGCCTGGAACATCGCCGGCACCAGGGCGGCCTACGGGGTCGACAAGGTCGCAGATCGCGAACTACTCGGCCAAGACGACCGCGACGCGCCGGGCAGCTGCAGCTCCGACGCCGAGGCGTTGCCCGGGGTCCGGTTGATCGATCCGTCGGTGGTCGCGCCGGCGTTCGAGCAGCTGCAGCAGGTCCGCGGCTACTACTCCTTCCCCTCGGTGCTGGACGTCGACCGCTACACCATCAACAAGGCCGAGACCGACTCGGTGGTGGCCGCCCGCGAGCTCGATCGGTCAACGGCATCCCGGAGCAGAGCTGGAACAACCTGCACACCGTCTACACCCACGGCTACGGCCTGGTCGCCGCCTACGGCAACCGGCGTCAGTCCGGCGGCGAGCCGGACTGGATCACCGGCGGCATCCCGCCGACCGGTTCGATCGACCAGACACGAGCCACGGATCTACTACGGCGAGTTGCTCGACCAGCTCGGCTACTCGGTGGTCGGGGCGACCCCGAACGGCCAGCCGATCGAGCTCGACACCCCCGGTGGTGGCGACGGGCAACAACCCGAAGCTCTACACCTACGCCGGCAAGGGCGGGGTCGCCCTGTCCAGCCTGTGGCGCAAGCTCCTCTACGCGGCGAAGTTCACCGACGGCAACCTGCTGCTGTCGGACCGGGTCAACGACCAGTCCAAGATCATCTACGACCGGTCGCCGAAGGAGCGGGTGCAGAAGGCGGCGCCGTGGCTGACCGTCGACGCCGACTCCTACCCCGCGGTGGTCGACGGCCGGCTGGTCTGGATCGTCGACGGCTACACCACCTCGAACACCTACCCCAACAGCCAGCGGGTGTCGTTGCAGGACGCGACCGCCGACACCCGCAGCGTGGCCAACACCATCGGGGTCGCAGGCCGATACCAAGATCAACTACATGCGGAACTCGGTCAAGGCCGTGGTGGACGCCTACGACGGCAGCGTCTCGCTGTACGAGTGGGATACCACCGATCCGATCCTGAAGACCTGGGAGAAGGCGTTCCCCGGGCACGGTGTTGCCGAAGGCGAGCATCTCCAGCGGATCTGCTGGACCACTTCCGCTATCCCCAGGACCTGTTCAAGGTGCAGCGCCAGATCCTGGCCCGCTACCACGTCACCGATCCGACCACCTGGTACCAGAACGGCGATCTGTGGCAGGTGCCGAAGGATCCGGTCTCCACCGACAAGCTGGAGTCGCCCTACTACCTCTCGGTCAAATGGCCCGGCGACGAGTGCCGCGAACTTCAGCCTGACCGGCGTCTTCGTGCCGAACAACCGGTCCAACCTGGCCGGCTACATGGCGGTCAACGCCGACGCGGCCAGTCCGGACTACGGCCAGATGCGCATCCTGCGGATGTCGGACACGACCCAGATCGACGGACCGGGCCAGAGTTTCACCGCGATGACGACCTCGACCACGGTGGCCGACACGCTGCGGCCGTTCCTCAACCAGGGTTCGACCCAGGGCTCGACCCAGGTGCAGTACGGCAACCTGCTCACCCTGCCGGTCGGCGGCGGTCTGCTCTACGTGGCGCCGGTCTACACCGAGCGGCAGGGCACCGGCGGGGGTCAGTACCCGGTGCTGCGCTACGTGATGGTCCGGTTCGGCCAGAGCGTCGGCATCGGCACCACCCTGCAGGACGCGCTGGATCAGGTGTTCAAGGGGACGCCGGGGCCAGCACGGGTGAGTCGGGCACCGGCAGACGGCACGGGCACGGGCACCGGGACGGGGCACGGGCACCGGAACGACGAACCGCACGGTGAAGAACAGTCGACCGCGGCCCAGGCTCGACTTCGCCGCCGCGGACAAGGCTCTGAAGTCCGGCGATCTGGCCACCTACCAGGCCCAGATCAAGGAGGCCGAGGCGCACGTCGCCGCCGCGCAGAAGGCCGCAAACGGCTGAGGCCTTTGGGCTGGATAGGACTGGACGGCGCTGAGCGGGGCGCGAGCGGCGCCAGCGTGGTCGCGTCAGGTCCGGGTGATCCGACGCAGGTCGGGGTAGCCGATCTCGGCCAGCGGCCCGGCGAGCCGGTCCGCGTCACCGGCGATCACCAGGGTGAGCGCATCCGGGTCGATCAGCGAACGGTAGGCCTGGGTCGCGGACTCCGGCGTGACCGCGCGCAGCCGGGCCAGGTTCTGGTCGACGTAGTCATTCGGCAGCCCGGCCAGCAGCTGGGAGGCGACCTGGTCGCCCACCCCGTCGGCGGTGGCGTAGCGGAGCGGTGAAACTCCGGTGAAGAAGGCGATGGCCTCGTTCACCTCGATGGCGCTGAACGGATTGTCGCTGACGTCGAGCAGCCGTTTGGCCTCGGCCAGTGCGTCGGCCAGCACCTCGGTTCGGAACGAGCCCTGCACCGCGAGGGTGCCGCCACGGCGCAGCGGCGACAGGCCGAGCCGGACGCCGTAGGTGTAGCCGCGTTCCTCCCGCAACACCCGGTTCAGCCGGGACAAGAACGCGCCGCCCATGGCGTAGCTGCCAATCACCGCGTCGGCCCAGCGAGGGTCGAACCGATCGATACCGAAGCCGCCCAGCCGCAGATCGGCCTGGACCGAGCCCGGCCGATCGACGATGACCGCGCTCCGCTGCCCCGGGGCGGCGGCCAGCGGATCGACCAGCTGTTGGTCGGACGCCCAGTCGCCGAACACCCGGCTGGCCAACTCGACCGGGTCGTCGGCGAAGTCTCCGGCCAGCACCAGGGTGGCGCCCTGGGGTCCGTAGTAGCGACGATGGAACTCGGCGACCTGGTCCCGGTCCAGCTGCCGGACCGTCTCCGGCTCACCGTCGGTCATCCGGGTGGGCCGGCTGCCGTCGGCGAAGACGCTGCGACGGAAGGCGATTCCGGCGGCCTGGCCCGGGCTGGCCCAGGCCTGGTCGATCTCGGCCAACCGCAACTGCACGTGCCGGTCGACGTCGGCGGCGTGGTGCGCGGGCAGCCGGACGGCCTCGGCGAGCAGCTCCAACGCGGGGCCGAACCGGGTGCTCGGCACGTCCATGATCAACTGCATCCCCACCGGGGTGACGTCGATACCCAGACCGGCGCCCTCGGATTCCATCAGCTCGGCGAACGTCTCGCCGTCGTGCAGCTCGGACCCCTCGTCCAGGGTGCGGGCGCAGATGGCCGCCACCCCTTCGGCCCCCCGCGGCTCGGCGTCCAGCGGGATCGGCAGCACCAGGTTGGTCCCGATCACGTGTTGACCGGGCAGCCGGTAGACCAGCACCCGCAGGCCGTTGGCCAGCTCGGTGGTCTCCGGGGTCGGAAACGACCACGGGCCGGCCGGTTCGATCGCCGGCTGGGGGACCAGCACGTCCGCGTTCTGGGGGCTCATGACTTCTCCTGCCGATAGATCACTGTCGCCCGTTGGTCGGCGCTGAACCACTCCTTGATCACGCCGGCGATCTCCTGCCCGCCGATCTCCTCGATGGCGTTGATCCGGGTGTTGATCAGGGTCGGGTCGCCGTGCAGGGTGGCGTGGTTGCTCAACTCGTCGGCGCGGGAGTCCACCCGGGCCAGCTCGTGCAGCCACTGCCGCTCGAAGGTCGCCTTGGCCCGCTGCGCCTCCAGGTCGGTCGGTCCCTCGGTGGCCAGCCGGGACACCTCGGTGATCAGGTGCTCCTCGAGTTGCTCGGGGCTGACGCCGTCCCGGGCCAGGCCGTTGACGAAGCCGATCGAGTTGCCGCCGATCAACCCGAGCGCGCTGGCCCCGGCCGACTCGGACACCTCGTCGCGGCGGACCAGCTGGCGGTGCAGCCGCGAACTCTGTCCGGTGCCCAACACGGTCAGCGCCAGATCGGCTGCGTCATAGTCGGCGGTGCCGATCGGCGGCAGCCGCCAGGTCAGGTAGACCGCCGCCGACGGGACGTCCGCGCTGGTGTCGATCCGCGGCAACCCGCGGATCGGCGGCAGGCCGGACATCGGCGGCGGCTCGGGCACCGGGCCGGAAGGGACGCCGCCGAAGAACGCCTCGGCCCGCTCGAAGCCCTGCTCGGCCCCGACGTCGCCGACGATGGACAAGACGGCGTTGTTGGGCAGGTAGTGCTTGGCGAAGAAGTCCGCGACGTCGCCGACCTCGGCCGCGTCCAGGTCGGCCATCGAGCCGATCGTGGTGTGGCCGTAGGGGTGGTCGGGCGGGAAGGTGGCCGAGATCAACAGCTCCATCACGTTGCCGTACGGGACGTTGTCGTAGCGCTGCCGCTTCTCCTCCTTGACTACCTCGCGCTGATTCTCGAAGTTGTCCTGGGTCAGAGCCACCGGGAGCGACCGCATCCGGTCCGCCTCCAGCCAGAGGGCGAGGTCCAACCCGCCGACCGGCAGCGCCTCGAAGTAGTTGGTCCGGTCGAACCAGGTGGTGGCGTTCACCGAGGCGCCGGCGGCCTGCAGCAGCGCGAAGTGCTGACCGGACGGGACGTTGGCCGAGCCCTGGAACATCAGGTGTTCGAACAGGTGGGCGAAGCCGGTCCGCTGCGGCTGTTCGTGCCGCGAACCGACGTCGTACCAGAGGTTGACCGCCACCGACCCGACGCTGTGGTCGGGGCTGATGATCACCCGCAAGCCGTTGTCCAGTGTCCGCTCGTGAATCGGGTAGTCGAGCTGGACTCGGGCGGCGTTGGTCACCACCTCATCTAATCAGGCGTATCCCATCAGGCCGGCCGATGGTGCTGAACGATGCGGTCGTCAGAGCAGACCCGCGGCCCGGGCCGGCTCGGCGTAGGCGAGCGCCAGCGAGGCGACCGTCTCGTGGGCGTTGAGACCGCTCGGGTTCGGCACCACCCAGACCGATGCCCCGCCGAGCGGTTCCAGCTGGCGGCCGGCTTGGGCCTTGGAACGCCCGAAAGCCGATCCGGAAGGCGGTGATGCCGGCGACGGCGACGACCGCGGGGGAGCGTTCGGCGATGAAGGTGGTCAGTCGTTCGGCTCCGGCCCGGATCTCGGCCGGTCGAGAGCTCGTCGGCCCGGGCCGTGGCGCGGGGGACCAGATTGGTGATGCCGATGCCGCGCCCGATCAGGTAGCACCGGTCCTCGGTGGTGAAGCCGGCCGCCTGGTCGATCGGCCGGTCGATGATGCCGGCCAGCAGCAGGGCCGGATAGAACCGGTTGCCGGGATGGGCGAAGTGGGTCTGGGTCGCTGCCGTCCACAGGCCGGGATTGATACCCACGAAGAACAACCGCAGCCCCGGGCCGATCAGATCGGCGACCTCGGTGTCGCGGAACGCCTGCAGTTCGGCCGGAGTGAAGCGGCGGGTGGGAGCAGCTCGGTCGGGCACAGTTCACCCTGCCACGTCGCCTTGCCAGGACTGCCGCCCGGTGAGGATGGTCGGGCCGGTCGGACAATCTTGCTCGGCGAACCTGTTTGACCACCCTGTTCGACAATGGCTCCATGGCGATAAATGCACCTCACGATCTGTCCAGACTGCGCGACGTCAGCAGCCGCGCCATCACCCCGGAGAATCCGGACGGCGCCCCGAGCCGGCGGGGCCCGGGCCACGGAGGGCACCGGGGCGGCCGCGGCCCGGGATCTCGGCCGCGGCTGGAAGGTGTCGCCCTCGGTGGACATCGCGGCCGGAACCACGCACCTGATGGCCGGCATCGACAGGTCCTTCGACGATCACCCACCTCTGGCTGACCACCCACACCTCGCACTGGCGCACGCCTGGTGTTGCGCGCCTACTGGGACGGTGCGGACGAGCCGGCCGTCGAGGTGCCGCTCGGTGACTTCTTCGCCAACGGCTGGGGTCATGTTCGCCCAGGTCAACTCGGCCATGGTCGCGGTCAATCCGCACGGTGGATTCAACTGCCTACTGGCCGATGCCGTTTCAGCTCCGGGGCGCGGCTGACGGTAGAGAATCTCGGCGCCGATAGCGGCCACGCTCTACTTCCAGGTCGACTACGAGATCGATGAGAAGCGAGCGGCGGGCAGTGCCGACGAGCGCGCCGACCGCGGCTACTTCCACGCCCAGTTCCGGCGTAGCAATCCGTCTGCCCGACAGGGAAGACCACACTCTGCTCGACGGCGTCACCGGTCACGGCCACTACGTCGGCACCTATCTGGCCTGGGGAGTGAACAGCCCCGGCTGGTGGGGCGAGGGCGAGCTGAAGTTCTACCTCGACGGCGACGACCAGTTCCCGACCATCTGCGGCACCGGCACCGAGGACTACTTCGGGGGCGCCTGGAACTTCGACGTCCCGGGACGCGGCTACACCGAGTTCAGCACGCCCTATTTGGGGATGCCGCAGGTGCTCCGACCGGACGGGTTGTACGCCAGCCAGCAGCGGTTCGGGATGTATCGCTGGCACGTTCTCGACCCGATGCACTTCGCCACCGACCTCAGGGTCGAGATCCAGGCCCTCGGCTGGCAGTCCGGTGGGCGCTATCTGCCGCTTCGCGACGACATCGCCTCCACCGCCTTCTTCTACCTCGATCGGCCCAGCACCGTGCGACCGGTCTTCCCGACGGTCGACGCCCTGCAGGTCTGAGGCCGGTGTCATGCTCGGTTAATGACCTCAGATCAGGACTATCCACAGATGGCCGTGGAGCGCGGGCGAATCGAACCGTGCCCACGCCGGATCCGCGGTTACGCCGACGGTGAATTGATCTTCGACACGGTGCAGGCGCTTTACGTCTGGGAGGTGCCCTACTACCCGCAGTACTCCATCCCGACGGCCGACGTCCGCAACCAACGCAGGGCGGGAGACCTGACGGTGCAGCGGGACGGATCCGGTCAGGTCGACGGGCAGGGGCAGATCGTCGACGACCGACTCGACGGCACCGTCCGGTTCGACTGGAACGCGCTGGACTGGTTCGAAGAGGACGAACCGATTCTCGGTCATCCCCGCAATCCCTACGCCCGGGTCGATGTGCTGCGTTCGCACCGACACGTGCAGGTCAACCTGGACGGCGTGCTGCTGGCCGAGACGGAGGCCCCGGCACTGCTGTTCGAAACCGGGCTGCCCACCCGCTACTACATCGACCGGACCGACGTCTTCTTCGAGCATCTCGAGCCGAGTGACACCTCATCGGTCTGTCCTTACAAGGGCGTGACCTCGCAGTACTGGTCGGTCCGGGTGGGCGACGAGCTGCACGCCGATCTCGCCTGGAGCTATCAGTTCCCGTTTCCGGCGGTCGCCACGATGGCGGGCATGATCGCCTTCTACAACGAGAAGGTGGACATCAGCCTCGACGGTCGGATGCTGCCGCGCTAGCTCAGAGCGGGGTCCCGTCGGTCTGGTCCAGCGGGTCTGCTCCGCCCTCGGAAAACCAGTGGTAGTTCAGCTCCTGACCGGCGGACCGCCACCGTTGCGGCGTGGTGGTGTGCAGCCAATCCAGCGGCTCTGCCCCGCCGCCGACTCCGCCGTCCAGCGCGAGCCGCAGCGCCGCCGAGAGGTCGGCGTCGACCGCCTCGCTCCGGGTGGTCGGGTCCACCGAGACGAACAGGGCGGTGCCGGACCGGACGATCAGGTCCAGGAACTGCCGGTTCAACGCCCAGTCGGTCTGCGGGGTGCTGGCGACGCAGTCGGCGTCGAGTGTGAAAAAGCGCTTGTGCTGGGCCAGCCGGAAGGCCAACGTGTTGACCCCCATCCGACGGGTCCGTTCCCAGACCCGGCCCGAGGTGTCGTCCCCGGTGCGCTGGGCCTCGACCAGTCCGGCGGCCAGGTGGCCGACCACGTTGCACCCGAGCACGATGCCGTCGTCGCCGGCGGCGTCCCGAACGGTGCGGTAGAAGTCGACCAGCACTTCGGCGGTGGTGCGGCTGCGGTCGAACGGTTCGACCCCTTCGGCGGCCGGCCGCGGCCCCATGGAGAATCCCCACTGGCCGAGCGCCTCGTAACTGGAGAAGTCGTGCTTGATCAACTCGAAACCCCAGCCCCGGATCCGGCGGACGTCCTCGGCCACCGTCTCGAGCGTCACCGGGTGACTGGGGTCGAGCGCGAAGCCACCGTGCCAGGGCCGCAGGGCGCCGGCCCGCGGCGGCCGGCGGGCCAGCAACGGACGGAACCAGATGCCCGGCCGAACCTGATGAGCGGCGATTCCGGCCGCCACCTCGGCCATTGAGCCGAACTCGGGCACCCGGCCGCGGTCCCACGGTCCGCCCGAGGCCGGTCGACCGTCGGCCGTGCCCTCGGGGGTCCAGCCGTCGTCCACCACCCCGAACGGACGGACCGGATGATCCCCAACCAGCTCGGCGATCAGGGCGGCGTCGCCGATCACCGCCGCCGCGTCGAAGTCTTTCCCGTAGGCGTAGTACCAGTTGTTGGCGCCGACCAGCGGGCCGACCGGTAACGGATCCCGGCAGAGCGCCGCGTAGAGCTGTTGCTGGGTAGCGAAAGCGCCCTCGCCCTGGACCCAGCGGACCACCGCCGCAGTCAGCGTGCGGGACCCCAACCGGGTTGGACCCGAGCCGCTGCGCAGATCCAGCCAGAGCGACACGCCTTCGGTGTCCACCGTCCAGCTCGCGAACGCGCCGCCGCGGACGTCCACTCCGGCGCCCCAGGTCGTGCCCGCCGCCGGGTCATGGACCAGCAGCGTCCAGGGCAGCACCCGCTCGGCGTGCAGGCCGCGCCACTGCAGCTCTCCGTAGGAGCGTTCCCAGGCGTCGCCCAGCACCAGCACCCCGGACGGCGTCGATCGGCGCCAACGCAGGTGGAGCCGGCTGAGCTCGCCGCCGTGCTCGTCCCTGTGATCGCCACCGGCTGAGACCTCTACCCGCAGGCCGTCGCCGTCCGGGCCGGTGGACACCTCCACCCCGGAGCCGGCCGGCGGCTGCCAGCCGCCGCGCGGCTCACGCTGGACCCGGACGAGATCGGGCGGTGGGCACGACGCAGAATCCACCCGATGATCATGACGCATCAGCGTCTCCCGACCGGAGGAGAGTCCCGATGAGCACGCACCGACCCCGACTGCGCGAGCTGCCACCGGGTGCGATCCGCCCCACCGGTTGGCTCGCCGACCAGTTGCGACTCCAGGCCGACGGGCAGACCGGACGGCTGGAGGAGATCTGGACCGACGTCGGCCCGGACAGCGGCTGGCTCGGCGGTCCGGGGGAGTCCTGGGAGCGCGGGCCGTACTACCTGGACGGACTGATCCCGCTGGCCTACGTCCTCGACGACGGGGCGTTGCAGGCCAAGGCGCAGCGCTGGGTCGAGGCGATCCTGGCCAGTCAGCGACCGGACGGACAGTTCGGTCCGGCCCATCAGGTCTCGTCGGACGAGGACGACTGGTGGCCGCGGATGGTGGCGTGCAAGGCGCTGATCCAGTACGCCGACGCCACCGGCGACGATCGGATGGACGCGCTGTTGAGCCGCTACTTCGCGTACCAGACAGAACAGCTGCCGACCCGACCGCTGACCGGCTGGGGCCGGGCCCGCGGTGCCGACAACGCGCTCTCGGTGCTCTGGTTGCACCGACGGACGGGGCAGCAGTGGTTGTTCGAACTAGCCGGGCTGATCATCGACCAGACCGAGGACTGGAGCGCCTTTCTGATCGAGGAGTTGCCGCCGGGACCGGTGCCGACCTTCCGGCACCTGGTGCACGGGGTGAACGTCGCGATGGGGTTGAAGACCGCCGCCGTGGCCGCCCTGGTCGGCGAGCTGGACCAGGAAGCGGCCTCGGAGGTGACGGCCCGGATGTTCGCCGCGCTCGACCGGCTGCACGGGCTGGTACACAGCGTGTTCTCCGGCGATGAGTGGCTGGGTGGCAGGGATCCGCACCACGGTGTCGAAACCTGTCTGGTGGTCGAGCTGATGTACACCCTGGAACAGTTGGTGGCGATCCTGGGCGAGGGCCGTTACGGCGATCTGTTGGAGACGACGGCCTACAACCTGCTGGCCGCGGCCAACGACCCGCGGATGCTGGCCCACCAGTACCACCAACAGGCCAACCAGGTCTCGGTCTCCTTCGAACCGCGGGACTGGAGCTTCAGTGGCCCCGATGCCAACGTGTTCGGCCTGGAACCGCATTTCGGCTGCTGCACCGCGAATCTGCACCAGGGCTGGCCTAAGTTGGTCCGCTCACTGTGGATGCAGGCCGACGACGCGCTGGTCGCTGTCGCCTACGGTCCGTGCTCGGTTCGCGCCGAGGTGAACGGTCGGCCGATCCGCCTCGACGTCGCCACCGACTACCCGTTCGAGGAACAGATCGCCATCACCGTCGGCACCGCCGGTCCAGTCACGGCCGCGATCCGGCTGCGGATCCCCGCCTGGAGTGGAAATCCGGGCCTGCAGCTCGACGGTGCCGAGCTGGCCGTCGAGCCGGATCCGGACGGCTACGTCGAGTTGCGTCGTACCTGGCACGGCGGCGAGACCATCACTCTCCAGCTCCCGATGGAGCTCCGCGTGGTTCCCCGCGACCGGGGTGCGGTCGGGCTGCGCTACGGCCCGCTGGTGATGGTGAACGGCGCGGGTGAGATCTGGCGCGAGGTGCCCGGCCATCGCGGATTGGCCGAGTGGGAGATCAGCGCCCGTTCGCACTGGAACCTCGGCCTGTGGCTGGACGACCCGGCCGGGCTCGAGTCGTGGTCGATCACCCGGCGTCCGGTCTCTGGCGTCCCGTTCGAGCGCGAGTCGGCGCCAGTACAGATCGCGGGCCGAGGCGTACCGCTGCGTGACTGGAAGCTGGTGGAGGGGTCTGCGCCACTGCCGGAGAGCCCGCAAGGCAGTTCGCTGCCTGTGCTCGATTTTCCGCTGGTCACGTACGGCTCGGCGCGGATCCGGATCGCCGAGTTCCCGGTGGCGATCTTCACCGGACAGCCCGATTGAGGCCACCGCGGCCCGAAGTCCCGGTGAACGACGAAGCCCGCCGCAGAAGATCTGTGGCGGGCTTCGCTGTGGTAGCGGGGGCAGGATTTGAACCTGCGGCCTCTGGGTTATGAGCCCAGCGAGCTACCGAGCTGCTCCACCCCGCGTTGCAAGAGAAGAACATACCCGAGCACCGGACCGAACCCAAATCGGCGTCGACCGGTCGGCCCGTCGCCCGGACCGGTTCAAAATCGATTCAGACGGTTTGCCAGACTAGGGCCTCGTGAACTCACCGATACGCGTCACTGTCTGGGGCGAGAACTACCATGAGCACGCCGAAGCCGATGCTCCCGGGATGGCCGAGCGCTACCCCGACGGCATGCACGGCGCCATCGCCGCCGGCCTGTTCGAACTGCTCGGCGACCGGGTCGAGGTGCGTACCGCCACCCTGGACCAGCCCGAGAACGGACTGAGCGACGAGGTTCTCGAACAAACCGACGTCCTGACCTGGTGGGGCCACGCCAAGCACGGCGACGTGGCCGACACCGTGGTGGACAAGGTGCACCGGCGGGTGCTGGGCGGAATGGGTCTGCTGGCCCTGCACTCGGCCCACTTCTCCAAGATCTTCATCAAGCTGATGGGCACCAGTTGCTCGCTGCGCTGGCGCAACGACGGCGAGGACACCGAACTGGTGTGGACGGTCGCGCCGTCGCACCCGATCGCCGAGGGCGTCCCGCATCCGATCCGGATCGAGCAGCAGGAGATGTACGGGGAGTACTTCGACATCCCGGCGCCTGACGAGCAGGTCTTCCTCTCCACCTTCAGCGGCGGGGAGGTGTTCCGCTCCGGCAACTGCTACCGGCGCGGCAACGGGAAGGTCTTCTACTTCTCACCCGGCGACCAGGATTACCCCGTTTACCACCACCCGGACATCAAGCGGGTGCTGGCCAACGCTGTCCGGTGGGCCGCGCCGGTCGAGGACGTCGACTTCGTCGCGCCGCCGGTGCTGAACCGGACCGAGCCGTTCTTCCCCCGGACCGGAACCACCGAGTGAGTGCAGGTCCGGCCACGCTTCGGGCCGGCGTGATCGGCCTGGGCTGGGCCGGTCAGCAGCACATGAGGAGTTATCAGCTCGACGACCGAGCCGAGCTCGTGGCACTGGCCGGACTGGAAGCCGACCGGCTCGTCGGGCTGGGCGATCAGTACGGTGTCGAACACCGCTACGCCGACTGGCAGACCATGATCGCCGAGACCGAGCTGGACGTGCTCAGTGTCTGCACCCCGACCGCCCTGCACGCACCAATGGCCATCGGCGCACTGAACGCAGGAATCCACGTGCTGTCGGAGAAGCCGATGGCCGAGAACGCGGACAGCGCGCAGCGGATGGTGGACGCCGCCAGGGCCGGCGACCGGGTGTTGGACGTCACGTTCAACCATCGCCGTAACGGCGACGTGATCGCGGCGAAGAAGATCGTCGACCAGGGTGTGCTGGGCCCGATCTACTACGCCAAGGCCGGTTGGCTGCGCCGGGCCGGCATCCCCGGACTTGACAGCTGGTTCACCACCAAGGCGCTGGCCGGCGGCGGCCCGATGATGGACATCGGCGTGCACATGCTGGACATCGCGCTGCACCTGATGGGCGAGCCTTCGGTGACCACGGTCACCGGGTCGACCTACGCCGAGTTCGGCCCGCGGGGCCGAGGCGGCAGCGCCGGCCCGGCCGGGGTGAAATGGAGTCCCGCCGGCGAGGCCGGCTTCGACGTGGAGGATCTGGCCAGTGCGTTCATCCGGCTCAGCGGTCCAGAGGTGAACTCGACCCTGCTGTTGGAGAGTAGCTGGGCATCGTTCGTTCCGGAAGATCAGATCTACTGCACCCTGTACGGCACCGATGGCGGGGCGAGCATCCTCTGGAGCGCGTCCGGCGGCCGGGACCAGTCGCTCCGGGTCTGGACCGATGTGCAGGGAACCCCGGCCGAGCTGGCCCCGGCAGTCGGACCCACCAGTGGTCACGCCGGCTGTGTCGCCGATTTCCTGACCAAGGTGCTGAGTGACGACTGGTCGGAACACCGTGGCGAGCAGGGGCTGACCCGAGCCCGGATCATCGACGCCTGTTACGCCTCAGCGGGGGTCGGCGCCGAGATCACCCTCTGAGCAGAGCTCTGCCCGTTCCGACGCGATCGGTGCGGGAAGATCCGCGCATGCCAGATCAGAACGAGCGGCACCACCACTAACTCGAGCACCAGAGTGGCTCTGAACACCGGGTGCGGTGCGCCGGTCCGGGCCCAGGACAACAGTCGTGGCCCGGCGCCGACCGAGGCCAGGGTGAGTACCAGCCGAGTCACCGTCGAGCGCTGCTCCGGCTTGCGCAGCGACCACCACAGGGCCAGTCCGGCCGCCAGCCAGAACACGTTCACGAAGCGGTACTCACTGTCCACGGTGCTGCCGGTCCGCTCCGCTCCGGGCAGGCCGGACGGCCCGAGCACGATGCCGGCGGTGCCGGAGGCGACCGGGACGGCACCGAGCAGAGCGAGGACGGCGACCAGCGCTGAGCGTCGCTTCTCGCGGCTGATCACTAGCGCAGCCTAGAGCTTGCGAGGCGGCAAGATCTAGGGTCGAGGCCATCCGAGGGATGATCGGCCGAGCCGTCATCACCAGCGTAGGCAGCGATGGCACAACACGGCGCCGACCGGGCCGGAGGTCAGCTTCCCGACCTGATCGTCGTGGTCATCGATCAGCATCGGGCCGGATTGACCCGACGGGAAGGCTTTCCGCTCGACACCAACCCGTTCATCGCCGAGCTGGCCACCTCCGGTGTCCGGATCACCGGCTCCCCTGAGGCTCACGATGCGCACGTCTCGATCGCCGACCTGGTCCCGATCTGCTACGTCGAACGGGGGATGGGCGGTCTGCCCTACGACTGGCCCGACGCTGAGACGGACCTTCCGCGGCTACTCCAGGACGGCCGCACGGCGAGCCGCGGTTCGACGAACTGAACGCCGCCACCCAGCGTGGCCGGCGGCGTAAGGTCCGCCGCGGGTGATCCCAGCCTCTACGCCGATCTCACCGGAGACTTCCGGCTGTTCGACCTGCGCGCCGATCCGCTTCAGCTGGAGATCTGTGGCCTCGCCCGGGCTGGCCGAGGTGCGCGAGCGACTGCTCCGCGACCTGGTGGTCTGGCAACTCTGGGTCGAGGGTTCTCTGCCCGCGGTGCCGGACGGCTACCGGGTGAAGTCCGACCGGCACAGCTACCTCGCGCCCTACGCCACGGATCGGCGCGTTATCGGCACCGCCACCGCGGACGGATCTGCATCGCTGAAATGATCATCCGATGATCGACGGATTCCGGATCGGACACGCCACCCGCGACGGCGACGGCTGGCTCACCGGCTGCACGGTCGTCGCCGCAGTCGACGGCGCAGTCGGCGGGGTGGACGTCCGGGGCGGCGGACCGGGCACCCGGGAGACCGATCTGCTGAACCCGACCACGCTGGTCGAGCGGGTCAACGCGGTCCTGCTGACCGGCGGCAGCGCCTACGGACTGGCGGCCGCCGACGGAGTGATGGCCGAGCTGGAGCGGCGCCGGCTCGGCTTTCCGGTCGGACCCGAGCCCCATCAGCTGGTGCCGATCGTGCCGGCGGCGGTGTTGTTCGACCTCGGGCGCGGCGGTGAGTTCGGCCATCGGCCGAGCGCGGATTTCGGCCGCGAGGCCGTCGGCTCGGCCCTCGGTCCGGACACCGCCGAGGATCCGGCCGAGGGGACGGTGGGTGCTGGTACCGGGGCGAGCTGCGGCGGCCTCAAGGGCGGCTTCGGCTACGCCCAGACCACGCTGGCCAGTGGGGTCTCGATGGGCGCCGCGGTCGCGGTCAACGCCGCCGGTTCGGCGGTGGACGAGCGAACCGGTCGGTTGTGGGCCGACCGCGACCGGCAGCTGCCGGCGCCGAACGAGGACGAACGTTGCGCACTGCGCGAAGTGATGAGGTCGTCGCCGCCCGCGCTGAACACCACGATCGGCGTGCTGCTCACCGACGCCACCCTGACCAAAGCTCAGGCCTCGCGGTTGGCCACCGTCGGCCACGACGGGATGGCCCGGGCGATCATGCCGATCCACTCGATGTCCGACGGCGACTCGGTCTTCGCGCTCGCCTCCGGCCGGATCGGCCCGCCGGCGGACCCCTACGCCGCCGTGGCCTGGTTCAACGCCCTGCTGGACGTCGCGGCCCAGACGTTCACCCGAGCCTGTCTGCGGGCGATGCTGTCTGCCGAAGGCCGCGGACCCTGGCCGGCCTACCGCGCGCTGGTGCCGGCGATCGCGCCGCCCGGCCCTGCGGCAGTCGTGGACTGAGACACCTCCGGCGTGGGCCAGGCGCAGTTCCTAGACTGACCAGACAGACCGGACAGACCGCACCCGGCGAATCGAAGGCGAGACCCGCACGCGATGAAGGCGTTACTGCTCGAGAACATCCACCCCGAGGCGATTCGGCTGCTCACCGAACGAGGCTTCGAGGTCGATCTGCGCAAGGGCGCGATGGACGCCGATGAGTTGGTCGAGGCGTTGCCGGGCGTGCAGCTGATCGGCATCCGCTCGAAGACGAACCTGACCGCGGACGTGCTGGCCCAGGCCCCGGACCTACTGGCCGATCGGCGCCTTCTGTATCGGCACCAATCAGATCGACCTGGACGCCGCGGCGCAGCGCGGCGTCGCGGTGTTCAACGCGCCGTTCTCCAACACTCGCAGTGTGGTCGAACTGGTGGTCAGCGAGATCATCGCGCTGGCCCGGCACCTGACCGACAAGAACGCCAAGATGCACAACGGGGAGTGGGACAAGTCGGCCGCCGGCGCCCACGAGGTCCGCGGCCGGACGCTCGGCATCGTCGGCTACGGCAACATCGGCAGCCAGCTCTCGGTGGTCGCCGAAGCCTTGGGCATGCGGGTGATCTTCTACGACGTGGCCGACAAGCTGGCCCTCGGCAACGCCCGTCGATGCGAGACACTCGAGGAGTTGCTGGCCGAGGCCGAGACCGTGTCACTGCACGTCGACGGCCGGGCCGGCAACGCCGGTTTCTTCGGGGCCGAACAGTTCGCTCTGATGCGGCCCCGCAGTCTCTTCCTCAACCTCTGCCGAGGATTCGTGGTCGACCACGCGGCGCTCCGCGAGCGGCTGCTCAGCGGCGACATCGCCGGGGCCGCGGTGGACGTCTTTCCCGACGAGCCGAAGATCGCCGGCGACCCGTTCATCTCCGGCCTGCAAGGAATTCCGAACGTCATCCTGACCCCACACGTCGGCGGTTCGACCCAGGAGGCGCAGGAGGACATCGGTCGGTTCGTCGCCGGCAAGCTCCGCGACTTCGTCGGCGGCGGCGCCACCACCATGTCGGTCAACCTGCCGCCGTTGCAGATCGCCGAACTCCAGGGGTCGGCCTCCCGGCTGCTGCACATCCACCGCAACGTGCCCGGCGTGCTGGCCACCGCGAACGGCATCCTGGCCGATTTCGGAGCCAACATCGAGCAGCAGACGCTGTCCACCCGCGGCGACCTGGGCTTCGTGGTCACCGACGTCGGCTGCGCTCTGTCCGAAGAACTGGTGGCCAAGCTGCGCGGCCTGCCGGAGACGGTCGGCCTGCGCGTCATCGGCTGATCAGAGCGAGCCGTCCCCGGGGCTGTGCTTCAGCGGTCCCGATGGCGTCGTCGGCGCACGAGCAGTGCGACCGAGAGTGCGCTCAGACCGGCCAGCGCGGCCGGACCGTAGCGCCGGGCGAGAACGGGGACGGCCGTGTCGAACATGCTCAGTTCTTCGGGCCCGATGCTCGGCGGCGTCCACGGAGCTTCCGGGTGGGGCGGCGGCTCGACGGCACCGCTGGAGGCCGCGGTGACACCGGAGGCGCCACCGGACTGGGCGCCGCCGCCGGCCGGACCGGCACCGGTGGACGTCGGCTCGCTGTCGGCCGGTCCGTGACCTCGGGCGTCCAGGCCGGACCCCTCAGACCCGGTCGTGGTCGACCCCCGGGCTGGCGACCGCGAACGGACGGCTCGACTCCATGGCCGAAATCTACTCCGTCGAACCGGTCAGGCTCAGCCGCTTCAGCAGATCGTCGTGCAGCCGACCGTTCGAGGCGTAACCGCCGGCGCCGTTGGGCCCCGGATTCCCCTCCAGGTCGGTGAAAGTGCCGCCGGCCTCGGACACGATCACCGCCAGCGCGGCCATGTCGTGCAGCGCCAGTTCCGGCTCGCAGGCCAGGTCGACCGCACCCTCGGCGACCAGCATGTAGGACCAGAAGTCGCCGTAGGCCCGGGTCCGCCAGCAGTCGCGCATCAGGTCGACGAAGCCCTGGCCCTGGCCGGAATCGACCCAGCCCCCGATCGAGCTGTAGCTCAGCGAGGCGTCCTCGACGGTGGCCACCTCGGAGACGCGGCACGGGCTCGCCTGCATCAACGACTTGCCGACATAGGCGCCACCGCCCTTGGCTCGCCCACCAGCGACGGCCGAGAGCCGGCGCGCTGACCACGCCGACCACCGACTCGTCGTTGATCATCAGGCTGATCAGGGTGGCCCACACCGGAACCCCGCGGACGTAGTTCTTGGTGCCGTCGATCGGGTCGATCACCCACCGCCGCGGTCCCCAGCCGGTGTCTTCCATCTCTTCGCCGTGCACCGCGTCCCGCGGTCGGGCGCGGCCGAGCGTCCGACGGATCGACTCCTCGACCGCGGTGTCGGCGTCCGAGACCGGAGTCAGATCGGGTTTCGTGCTGACGCGCAGATCGAGCGCTTTGAACCGGCTCATGCTGATCGAGTCGGCGTCGTCGGCCAGCAGATGCGCGAGGCGCAGGTCGTCGGTCAGCGAGGCATCGGCGGACGGCATGGTCCGACCCTAATCGCTGGAGCCGATCATCCGGCGGAACGACGCCAGCCGGGTCGCCGACAGCTCGCCGCGGCCACCGCGGCGTCCAGACCGCATTCGGGCTGGTCGGCGGCGTGGGTGCAGCCCCGGGGGCAGTCGGCGGTGTAGGCATCCAGGTCGCCGAAGGCGGCGATGATTCGCTCCGGGGTGACGTGACTGAGCCCGAACGAGCGGACACCGGGGGTGTCGATCACCCAGCCCGGGTCGGCACCGTCCTCGCGGGCCGGCAGCCGCAGGGCGATCGCGGCGGTCGAGGTCTGGCGGCCCTTGCCGGTCACCTCGTTGACGTGCCCGATCGCGCGGAACGCGCCGGGGATCAGCGCATTGACCAGCGTCGACTTGCCGACGCCGGAGTGGCCGACGAAGACGCTGCGGCGGCCGGCCAACTTCGCCCGCAGACTGTCCAGGTCGGCGCCAGGTCGGGTCACCTCGATCGCCACGTCCAGCGGGGCGTAGGCGTCGATCAGCGCCTGCGGCGAGGCCAGATCGGCTTTGGTCAGGCAGAGCAGCGGATCGAGCCCCGCGTCGTAACCGGCGACCAGGACCCGATCGATCATGCCGGTCCGCGGCTCCGGGTCGGCCAGCGCGGTGACGATCACCAGCTGGTCGGCGTTGGCCACGATCGGCCGCTCGTAGGGATCGTCGTCGTCGGCCGTCCGGCGCAGCACCGAGTCGCGTTCGGTGACCTCGACGATCCGAGCCAGGGTGCCCTCGTCGCCGGAGGTGTCGCCGACCACCCGGACCCGGTCGCCGACGATCACTCCCTTGCGTCCGAGCTGTCGCGCCTTGGTGGCCACCAGTTCGTGCTCATTCAGCTCCCGGCCGGGGCCGGCTTCGCGGTCGGTGATCAGGCAGTGATAGCGGCCGCGGTCGATGGTGATCACCGTGGCGACCTGCGCCGTGGAATAGTCGGGTCGGTCCTTGGTCCGGGGACGGCTGCGACGACCGGGTCGCTCGAATCGAGCATGATCATCTTCGCCGATCACCCGGGAGGTCACGACTGGCCGGGCTCCGGTGTTTCAGTGTCGGCGAGCGTGTCGGCATCGGCACCGGCCTCGGAGGTGAGGTCGACGGTCTCCGCTGCGTCCTCGTCCAGCTCGGCGAGCCGCTGCTCGGCCACGACCGAGTCGGTGAGCATCCGCTGCCAGCGGTGGACGAAGTCGGGCATGGTCTTGCTGACGCAGCCGATGTCGTCCAGCACGATGTCGTCGATGACCAGGCCGAGCAGGGCGCCGGCGTGGGCCATCCGGTGGTCGGCGTAGGTCAGCCAGTTGTTGCTGCGCAGCAGCTTCGGATGGATCCGTAGCCCGTCGTCGGTCTCGTGGACGCTGGCGCCGACCGCGTCGAGATCGGTGGCCAGCCCGGCCAGCCGGTCGGTCTCGTGACCGCGGATGTGGGCCACCCCGTGGATGTGGGAGGTGTGGTCGGCCAGCGCGGCCAGTACGGCGACCACCGGGGTCAGTTCGGAGGCGTCGGCAGATCGAGGTCGACCGCGTGCAGCTGGTCGGTGCCCTGAACGGTCAGACCGTCCTCGGTGCGGACCACCTCGGCCCCGAACAGGTCGAGGATCTCCTGGATCCGGTTGCCGGGCTGGTCGGTGGCGTCGGGCCAGTCCGGGACGGTGACCCGGCCGCCGGTGACGGCCGCCGCGGCCAGGAACGGCGCGGCGTTGGCCAGATCCGGGCGGACGACGACGTCGGCCGGTTTGATCGGTCCGGCGCTGACGAGCCAGCGGTCGGGCTCGGAGTCGTCGATCTGCGACCCCGCGTTCGCGCAGCTGCGCGATCGTCATGGCGATGTTGGGCTGGCTCGGCACCGGGCGGGCCGTCGTGCTGCAACTGCAGGCCGCCGGCCAGCCGGGCCCCGATCATCAGCAGCCCGGAGACGAACTGGCTGGACGCGGAGGCGTCGATGGTGACCGCTCCGCCCGGCAGATCGGAGCGGCCCGTGACCGTGAACGGCAGTCCGCGCCACCGGTCCGCGGAGCTGCCCTCGGCCACCGACCCGATCCGGGCCCCGGCCTGGCCAAGCCCGTCCAGCAGACCCGGCCATCGGTCGTGCGGTGGCGGCCTCGTCGCCGGTGAATTCGGTCTGCCCGTCGACCAGCGCGGCCACCGGCGGCAGGAACCGCATCACCGTGCCGGCCAGACCGCAATCGATCCGGCCACCCGCGGTGAATCTGGGCCGGCGGGGTGATCCGCCAGACCTCGCGAGCTGTCGTCGATCTGCGACCCCGAGGGCCCGGAGGCCGTCGCGCATCAGCTGGGTGTCACGAGCGTCCAGCGCGCCGCTGATCGTGGACGGACCATCGGCAAGAGCGGACAGGACCAGCGCACGAGCGGTCTCGGACTTCGAGCCGGGAACCCGGACTGTGGCATTCACCGGCACGCCGGCGATCGGCGCGGCCCAGGGTCCGGTCGGACGCTCGGAGCTGATCGGCGGACGGCACGGTTTCAGGCTCGGTCACGCGCCCGAGTCTCCGTGGCGTGCGGCACAGTTGGGCCCAGAGTCGGATGTTCGAGGCCGGCTTGTCGGCCGCTCGTCTACGCGACCTCGCGGTCGCCTGCGAGCGTGGTCTTCGGCGTCCTTCGGCCGCGTCCTTGGCGTTGGATGCTGGCGACGGATCTGCGGCGTCCTTGGCGGCAGTCTCTTCGCGTCGACTTTGCCGTCTTTGGCGGTGCTCTTGGCGTTCTGGACTTGGCTTCCTCGGCCTCCGACTTCGCGTCTTCCTGGCGTACTGGCCAGCTTCGGCGCCGCCTTTGGCCTGCTCTGGCGGCAACCTCGCCCTGCTCGGCCTGCTTGGCCGCCTTCTTGGCCTGTTTGGCGAGCTTCGGTGCTTCTTTGGCGGCCTTCTTGGCCTGCTTCTCGGCCGCGCCCGCGCGTCCTTGGCCTGCGCCTTGGCCTCGGCGCGAACTTCTTCGCCGCCTTCTTGGCCTGCTTCTTGGCCTTTTGCGACGGCTCCGGGTCTGCTTCTCGACTGTGCTGAGCAATCCGGCACCGCCGGCCACTGCGGCGCCGGCGAGTTCCTGGGTGTGCTCACCCAGTTCTTTGCCACCCTTGCCGACCGAGTCCGGCAGCGAGTCGGAGTTGCCGCTCAGCGCGCTTGCTTCGTCGGCCTTGCGGCCCTTCTTGGCAAGCTTGTCTCCGCCGGCCTGGGCCCGCCAGGCGAGACTCGGCTTGCCCTCGGTGTCGGCCGAGGCGAGCAGGACACCGCCCAGCAGCGAGACGTTCTTGAGGAAGTGGGCGCGATCTTCGGCCTTGGCCTCCGGGGTGTCCCGGGTCCAGAACGGGTGTCGGGAGACCGTGCTCGGGATCAGTGAGGCAGCCAGCAGGACGGCACCGAGCCGCCGGCCCTTGCCGGTGGCGAGGGCCAGACCGCCGCCGAGCTGCAGGGCACCGTTGATCCGGACCAGGGTCGCGGTGTCCTCGGGGATGCTTCCCGAGACCGAATCCGGGGCGACTCGCTTGACCAGTGGCACCAGCCGGTCGGCCACCGGTGCGGCCCCGTCGACCAGGGGCTCCGGGTTCTTGACGGCCTTGAAACCGCTGACGATGAAGTAGCTGGCCAGCATCGGGCGGGCGGCGGCGCGCAGAAGACTCATGGCTTATTCCTATCGTGTCGGACCGACAACGCCAACCACCGACCCTCACGGTTGCGAACCGATCTGTCGGTCCGGTTCCGATGCCTCCGGGGTTGTCAGCGAGCTCGGCTAGCCTCACCGACATGTGCGGTCGCTATGCCTCTTCGGCCAACCCGGACCAGCTGGTCGACGAGTTCGACATCGACGACATCCTGGGTGTGCTGCCCGGTCCGGACTTCAATGTCGCGCCCACCGTCGAGGTGCCGGCCGTGCTGGAGCGGACCGATCGGCGCCAGCGGTGAGGTCCGCCGCCGGCTCAGCCCGCTGACCTGGGGGCTTGGTGCCGTCCTGGGCCAAGGAACGGGGCATCGGCGCCAAGATGATCAACGCCCGGTTCGAGACCGTCGCCGAGAAGCCCGCTTTCCGCAAGGCCTGCGCGGCCCGGCGCTGCCTGTTGCCGGCCGACGGCTATTACGAGTGGTACGAGCCCGTCGGGCTCGACCGGGGACCACGGGGCGGTAAGCCCAAGAAGCAGCCGTTCTTCATCCACCGCTCCGACGGCGGACGGCTGGCCATGGCCGGCCTGTACGAGATCTGGCGTGATCCGGCCAAGGACCGGGACGACGAGACGGCCTGGCTGCGCACCTGCACGGTCATCACCACCCAGGCCACCGACGCACTCGGACACATCCACGACCGGATGCCGATGGTGCTCACCCCGGAGTGCTACGACGCGTGGCTCGACCCGGCCCAGACCGACCCCGAGCGGGCCCGGGAGCTGCTGACGGTGATCCAACCGTCGGCACTGGAGGCCTACGCCGTCTCGACCGAGGTGAACAGCGTGCAGAACAACGATCCCGGATCTGATCCGTCCGATCGAGGACGAGACCGACATCCAGGCCGCCGGGGACGATGCCCTCTTCTGATGCCGCAGCAGGGACGGCGACGGTGCACCGCGAGGCGCTGATCCAGGTCGACACCGCCGAGGGGACGGGCCGGTTCTTCGTTGCGCCGGCCGTCGATCCTCGCGCCCAGCTGTTTCTCGGCCACGGGGCCGGCGGCGGGGTCGATGCCGTCGACCTGAGCGAGCTGGCCCGAGCGCTGCCCGAGCACGGCATCACCGTCGTCCGATTCGAGCAGCCGTGGCGGACGGCAGGCGGTCGGGTCGCCAGCCGGCCGCCACGGTTGGACATCGCCTGGAACGATGCGCTGCTGGCGCCGTGCTGGACCGGCGGATCGTGCTACCCGGAGTCGAGCCGACCGCAGCGCTGTTCGTCGGCGGTCGGAGCGCCGGGGCCCGGGTCGCCTGTCGGACCAGCGCCGAGGGGCCGCTGGCCGGACGGGTGTCCGGTGTGGTCGCCTGCGCCTTCCCGCTGCACCCGCCCGGACCGGCCGGAGCGGTCCCGCGTGCTCCGAGCTGCTGGCCCCCTGCGTCCCGCGTCTGGTGCTGCAGGGCGATCGGGACACGTTCGGCGGCGCCGACGAGCTCCGGACCGCCCTGGCTGCCGCCGGATGCGGATCCGGACGGCCGGGCTGAGAGGCGCCGGCCGGCCGGCCGGGGTCGAGGTGGTGCGGATGCCCGGCGCCGATCACTCGATGCGACTCGGAAGACGGGCCGATCACCGCCGGCCGAGGTGCGGGACCCTGCTCGTCCACAGCGTGCTCGGCTTCGTCGACGGCGTGCTCGGCTGAGCCGCCGACGGCCGGGCCGACGGGAATAGCCGGACGGCTCGTCTGTTGTATCGGACGTGACTCAAGCGACTCTCGAACGAAGCTCCGGTGGCTCGGGGGAGGCGTGTCCCGGTCGCCGGTACGCTCATACCTGATGACCATTCCTGCTGGATCGACGAACGAGACCGCCCCGGAATCGACGGCGCCGCGCCGAGCCTGCGCAGTTCGATCGACCTCGAAATCGATCCGGACAACCTCGACCGGGCCGGCGACGAGACCGTCGCCGAGCGCAACGCCCGGTTCGAGTCCCAGGCGCTGGAGTATCTGAACCAGCTGTACGCCGCCGCGCTGCGGATGACCCGCAATCCGGCCGACGCGGAGGACCTGGTCCAGGAGACCTACGCCAAGGCGTACTCGGCTTTCCACCAGTTCCGTCCGGGCACCAATCTCAAGGCGTGGTTGTACCGGATTCTCACCAACTCCTACATCAACTCCTACCGCAAGAAGCAGCGCCAGCCGCAGATCTCCGACGGAGCCGAAGTCGAGGACTGGCAGCTCGCTCGAGCCGAGTCCCACACCTCGAGCGGATTGAAGTCGGCCGAGGTGGAGGCGCTGGAGAACCTGCCCGACTCCGACATCAAGGACGCTCTGGGTCAGCTCGCTCCGGATTTCCGCCTGGCCGTCTATCTGGCCGACGTCGAAGGCTTTGCCTACAAGGAGATCGCCGAGATCATGGGCACCCCGATCGGCACGGTGATGTCCCGGCTGAACCGTGGTCGTAAGCAGCTCCGCACTCTGCTGGCCGACTACGCCCGAGATCGCGGATTGGTCCGCGCCGGTGGTTCGACGAAGGGGGCCGGACATGAGTGAGCACACTGACCACGCCCATGCAGATTCAGACCCCAGCGGTCCCGGCCAGCCGCTGCAGTCCGAGGACTGCACGTTGGTGCTCGCTCGGGTCTATGAGTTCCTCGATCACGAGATCGAAACCGCGGATTCGGATCAGATCCGTGCCCACCTGGCTGCTTGCGAGCCGTGCCTGGAGGCCTTCGACGCCGAGCAGGCGCTGAAATCGCTGATTCAGCGGCGCTGTGGTGGCGATCAGGCACCCGATCATCTACGGCTGCGCGTGATGGCCAAGATCACCGCGACCCAGATCCGGATCCAGGAGCGCTGAGCAGAAGCCCCGGGTCGGGGACACCATCGACCAAGGCGCGGCGACCAGGACGCAAAACGAATGACGCAACAACGACCAGGCCCGCACCGATCGGTGCGGGCCTGGTCATTGGCTGTGGTGTTGGGTTGCAGCGTCCTCAGGCGTTGGGGCGCTTGCCGTGGTTCGCGCCCTTCTTCTTGCGGGCGCGGCGCTTACGACCGGTCTTACCCATCTGAGTTCTCCTTGCTGGCTGCGTACGTCGTGAACGTTCGAGATTGCCCGAACCAAGGTGTGCCACTCAGTGCACGGGTGCGGTCACATCGAGCTCATCGGAGACCCGGGGTCGCCGGCGTCGGCGAAGTAGTCCGACTGCACGGTGAGGTCGGACCCGTTGCGACACGTTGGCCGCCCGGAGGATCAGCGTCAGGATCACCGTGACGAGCAGATTGAGCGCAAACGCCGTCAGCCCGATGTAGCCGGCCTGGCCGAGCCCGGGAACCACCGCCAGTGAGTTGCCGAAGTGTGTCGTCGTGGTGCAGGCGGTGCAGCCGCCGTAGGCCGTGACCGTGCCGTAGACCATGCCGACCGCCCAGCCGGCCAGCAACGCCCAGCGGTGGAACCAGCGGGTGAACAGCCCGAAGATCACCGACGGCAGCGTCTGCAGGATCCAGATCCCGCCCAGCAGCTGGAAGTTCAGCGCGTTCTGCTTGTCCAATACCAGGACGAAACCCAACGCGCCGAGCTTGGTGATCAACGAGACGATCTTGGCGACCTTGGCCTCCTGGGCGTCGGTGGCCTTGGGCACGAAGAACGCCTTGTAGATGTTGCGGGTGAACAGGTTCGCCGCCGCGATCGACATGATCGCCGCCGGAACCAGGGCGCCGATGGCGATGGCGGCGAAGGCGACCCCGGCGAACCAGGACGGGAAGTTGTCGATGAAAAGCTGCGGGATGACCAGTTGCGGATTGATCTTGCCGTCCAGGCCGACCGGCTTGGTGCCGGCCTTGATCGCCACCCAGCCCAGCAGGGCCAACAGCCCGAGCAGCAGCGAGTAGGCGGGCAGGATCATCGCGTTCCGGCGTCCGGTGGTGCGGTCCTTGGAACTCAGCGCCGCGGTCACGCTGTGCGGATACATGAACAACGCCAGGGCCGAGCCGAGAGCCAGGGAGGCGTAGGCCCAGTAGAGCTTCGCGCTGGGCACGAAGACGCCGGTCAGCGCGGCCGGGTTGGCCGCCGTGGGTTTTGGGGTGGCCATCTTGGCCTGGGCGGCGTCGAAGATCCCGGTCCAGCCGCCGAACTTCATCGGCAGGTAGATGATCGCCACGATGATCACGATGTAGATCAGGCCGTCCTTGACCACCGCGATCATCGCCGGCGCCCGCAGGCCGGAGGAGTAGGTGTAGGCGGCCAGCACGACGAAGGCGATCAGCAGCGGGACATCGCGGGCCAGTCCGGTGCCGCCGACCCCGGCGACCTCCAGCACCGCCTCGATACCGACCAGCTGCAAGGCGATGTAGGGCATCGTGGCCAGGATGCCGGTGACCGCGATGGCCAGACTCAGGCCAGCGGGTCTGATAGCGGCCCTGGACGATGTCGGCCGGCGTGACGTAGCCGTGCCGGTGGGCGACCGACCACATCCGGCCGAGGAAGAAGAAGATGATCGGATAGAGCACGATCGTGTAGGGCACGGCGAAGAATCCCGACACCGAACCGGCCGACCACATCGCCGCCGGCACGGCGATGAAGGTGTAGGCGGTGTAGAGGTCGCCGCCCAGCAGGAACCAGGTGATCCAGGTGCCGAACGAGCGGCCGCCCAGACCCCACTCGTTCAGCGAGGTCAGGCCGCTGTCCGAGCGCCGCCACCGTGCCGCCAGGAAGCCCATCACCGCGACGATCAGGAACAGCACGATCAGGATCGATCAGCGCGACCCAGTGCACCTGATGGGTCATCGGGCACCGTCCCGTGCCGTGCGCCGGGCTGCTCGGCCGGTGCGGGCCGCCTCGAATCGGCGCCGTTCGGCCGCGCAGCAGGCGAAAGCAGATCGGCGCACGCCAACGCGGCCAGGAAGACCCAGACCAGCTGGTACCAGAAGAAGAACGGGAAGCCGAAGAGCCGCGGTTCGACCCGGGCATAGCTGCCGACCAGCAGCGGCACCACGATCGCCACCCGCAGGATCACGGCCACGACGATCTTGGTCGGGCTCAGTCGCCAGCGCGGGTCGGTGCCCGCCATGATCATCGTCGGTCATGCGCACAGGAATATCACGAGCGATGCGCCGGGGCCAGTACTGCGAGGGTGCGATTCGAGGTACTGGGACGCGTGCCGGATCGCCGGATTGCGGGACCGTGCTGCAGTCTGTGGCACCGTTGTCCCATGCCGTCGATGTCGGAGGTGATCGCTGAACACACCGAACTGTCCGCCGAGGACGAGCGCTGGTTGCAGACGCTGGTCGAGGAGTGGCAGCTGTTGGCCGATCTGGCGTTCTCCGATCTGGTGCTGTGGGTGCCCGAGCCGGACGCCAACGTCTTCTGGGCTGCGGCCCAGATCCGACCGACGACCGGGCCGACGGCATTGGTCGACGACGTGGTCGGAGACCTGATCGCCTACTCTCCCGAACACCTGGTGACCGAGGCCTTCCTCAGCGGTCAGATCACCCAGACCAGCGAACGGCAAGCTGCAGGCCGGCATTCCGGTCGGCGTCCACGCGTTGCCGGTCGGCCGGGATGGGCAGATCATCGCCGTGGTCGAGCAGCACACCAACCAACTCGCCGTCAGGGCCGCCGGTGCGCTCGAGCAGGCTTATCTGCAGACCGCGACCGAGCTGGCCGACATGGTCCGCGCCGGCGACGTTCCCGGTGCAACGATCATCATCCGACTGTCGTGCTGCGGGCCGGCGACGGGTTCATCCAGCTCGATCCGGGCGGCGAGGTGGTTTACGCCAGCCCGAACGCGCTCAGCGCCTATCGCCGGCTGGGGCTGACCGCCGACCTGGTCGACGCCCATCTCGCTACCCTGACCGATGAGCTGGTGCCGCAAGCCACGAAGGCCCGGTGGACGAATCGCTGCGCTCGGTGCTGTCCGGTCGCCAGGCCCGCGAGGCCGAGGTGGTGGCCGGGGACGCGCATGTCCTCCTGCGTTCGTTGCCGTCTGACTCCGGAGGGCGTCCACACCGGCGCGATCGTGCTCTGCCGCGACGTCACCGATCTGCGCAGCCGCGAGCGCGAGTTGATCAGTAAGGACGCCACCATCCGCGAGATCCACCACCGGGTGAAGAACAATCTGCAGACGGTGGCCGCCCTGCTGCGGATGCAGTCCCGACGGATCGAGTCCGAGGAGGCCAAGCTGGCCCTGCGCGACGCGATGGCCCGGGTGGCCTCGATCGCCATCGTGCACGAAACGCTGTCCCAGACCTTCGACGAGGTGGTGCACTTCGATCGAGGTGGCCGACCAGATCCTCGAAGATGGTCGGCGACGTGGCCGCCCACGACGGTGCGGTGGTGGCCCGCCGCGAAGGCAGCTTCGGCGAGGTCTCGGCCGGGATCGCGGCCAACCTGTCCCTGGTGATGACCGAGTTGTGCCAGAACGCCATCGAGCACGGTCTGGCGTCCGGCTCCGGCGAGGTGGTCGTGTCACCGACGGTGGACGGCGAGCGTCTCTCGCTCGAGGTCCGCGACGACGGTCGCGGACTGCCCGAAGGCTTCGATCTGGAAAATCTCCGCAGCCTCGGTCTGTCGATCGTGTCCAGTCTGGTCGGCGAGCTCGGCGGTACCTTCCGGCTCAGCCGCCGGACCGACGGCAGCGGCACCCGGGCCGAGATCCAGATCCCGTCCTCGACGATCCGGCTGCCCCAGCGGGTTCGCTGACCCTCTCGCACCACTGTGGCTCACCCAGCGGGACCCGGACAACGAAAACGCCGGAGCCCTCAGGCTCCGGCGCGGTTCGCGTGCGGTGTCGTCGCGTGCGGTGTCGTTGCGTGCGGTGTCGTTGCGTGCGGTGTCGTTGCGCGCGGTGTCGTTGCGCGGTCGTTGGTGCGGTGTCGTTGGTGTCGGGTCGTGTTCGCTCCCGGTACTACGGTGTGGCGAAGCACCCTGGCGAGACCGCCAGGATGACTGTCGGCTCAGGCGGTACGGATCCGAGAACGGGCCGCGCGACGCTTCAGCGCCCGTCGCTCGTCCTCGCTCAGTCCGCCCCACACACCATGATCCTGCCCGGCCTCGAGGGCCCACTGCAGGCATGCGTCACGCACGTCGCACCTGCGACACACCTGCTTGGCTTCCTCGATCTGGAGCAGAGCCGGTCCGGTGTTCCCGATCGGGAAGAACAGTTCCGGATCCTCGTCCAGACAGGCTGCCTTATGGCGCCAATCCATGGGCGTTTACACTCCTTACTGACGTCGAGAGCCCGACGGACGCGGTTGGCGGCCTGGGCTCCGTAGTATCTGAACGAGCGAGGGTGGGTCACTGACTCACTCGGCCTCTCAGCCTGTCAAGGATTGACCGGTAAAACAAGGGTGAGCGGCGTTGAGTCGCTCACATTGCGCTCAGGTGACGGTTTCGTGACGGAAAAGTCTGTTCCCGGCCTGCACAGTTGGTATCTGGTGTCGTCCACAAAGGCTGTCCCGAACTCGGGGACCATTCTCGGCACGGCCGTACAGTGGCGACGTGACCGAGCCCGACCCGACCCGTGTGACCTCGGCGCCGGCGCTGCGCCCCGCCGCTGTCGTCCTCGTGCTCGAAGGGATCGCCGCCTTCGGCTACGGAGTGTTCGAGGCGACCCAGATCAACGCGATCCGACTCGTCGTCGGGTTGGGCGCCGGACTGCTGTTGGTGGCCTACGGGGTTGCCCTGGTGTTGCTGGCCCGGGGTCTGGTCCGCGCTCGGCGGTGGAGCCGCGGACCGGTGGTGGCGACCCAGCTGATCCAGTTACCGCTCGCCTGGAATTTCCGGGAAGGAGAGACGGCCTGGGTTGCGGTTCTGCTCGCCCTGACCGCGATCGTCGTCCTCGTCTGTGTCTTCCTGCCCAGTTCCACCGACGCTCTGATCGCCGAGGACGCCGCGGTCAGTCCGCCTGATCGCTGAACGAGTCCTTGGCGCTGACCTCCTCGAGTTCGGTGTCCGCCTCCCGCTTGACCCGGCTCAGGAACGACTTCGTCCGCTCCTCCCGCGGGTTGACCAACACCTCGGTCGGGCTGCCCGATTCGACCACCACACCGTCGTCCATGAACACCACCCGATCGGCGACCTCGCGGGCGAAGGCCATCTCGTGTGTGACCACGATCATGGTCATGCCCTGTGCCGCCAAGCTGCGCATCGCGGCCAGCACCTCACCGACCAGCTCGGGGTCGAGGGCCGAGGTGGGCTCATCGAACAGCATCAGATCCGGGTCCATGGCCAGGGCCCGGGCGATCGCCACCCGCTGCTGCTGGCCGCCGGAGAGCTGGGACGGGTAGAAGTTCGCCCGCTCGGCCAGCCCGACGGTCCGCAGCAGCTCGAGCGCCCGGGCGCGTGCCTCGGATCTGCGCATCCGCTTGACCTGGATCGGTGCCTCGGTGACATTCTCCAGCGCGGTCTTGTGCGGGAACAGGTTGAAGCGCTGGAACACCATTCCGATCCGCGAGCGTTGCCGGGCGATGTCGGTGTCCCGGCGGACGTGCAGCCGGCCGTTGACCTCCTTGATCCCGATCAGCTCGCCGTGCACCCAGATCCGGCCGCCGGTCAGGGTCTCCATCTGGTTGATCAGCCGCAGGAAGGTGGTCTTGCCCGAGCCGCTGGGCCCGAGCAGACAGACCACTTCGCCCCGCTGGACCTCGAGGTCGATGCCCTTCAGCACCTGGTGGTGGCCGAAGGACTTGAGCACGTTCACCGCGCGGACCAACGGTTCGCCCGGAGCTGGCTGATCGCTCGCCGTGGCCGGCGCCACGGTCGTCAACGCGTTGCCCCGTCCGCGTCTACGTCGACCTGCGCAGCGTTGGTGAGGCCCTGCTTGGCCGCCGCCCGACTGCCGAAACCCCGGCCGAACCGGCGTTCCAGGTAGGCTTGCCCGACCATCAGGATGCTGGTCACGATCAGGTAGTAGAGCACCGCAGCCAGATAGGCCGGGACGATCTGATAGGTGCGGGTGGCGATCGCCCCGACCTGGTAGAACAGTTCGCTGGTGAACGAGCCGAGGACGATCAGCAGCGAGGTGTCCTTCATCATCGCGATGGTCTCGTTGCCGGTCGGCGGCACGATCACCCGCATCGCCTGCGGCAGCACGATCCGCCGCATCGCCTTGCTCGAACTCATCCCCAGTGCCAACGCCGCCTCTTTCTGACCCCGGTCGACGCTGAGGATGCCGGCTCGGGCGATCTCGGCCATGTAAGCCGCCTCGGAGGCGCCCAGACCGATGATCGCGCCCAGGAATCCGCCGAACAGCGTGTTGGCGTCAAGGGTCAGGAACCGCCAGTCGCCCCGCAGCCCGAACCACTGGATGAACTTGTAGTCGAACGGCACCCCGAGCGCGATGCCCTGGGGGAAAATCAGCCCCATCGCGGCGCCCATGAAGGTGAGCAGCACGATCCGGGGGATGGACCGGAACACCCAGGTGTAGACCCAGGAAACGCCACGCAGGATGGGATTGTCCGACAGCCGCATGACGGCGAGCACAACCCCGAGGACGATGCCGACGATCATGGTCAACAACGTGACGAGCAGAGTGCCGACGAACAGGCCCTGGATGACCGGGGTCTGGTTCATCACCTCGAAGACGAACGGCCAGTCGAAGGCCTGGTTGAAGATGATCATGTTGGCGAACATGAGCGCCAGGACAACGATCACCGCTACCGCGACCCAGCGTCCGTAATGCCGGACCGGGACCGCGCGGATCAAGCCCGGGCGCTGAGTCCCGCCTTCGGATCCATCCTGCCCGGAGGTGGGCCGGCCGACTGCTCTCGGGGTTGCCGACCGGCCGGCAGCGCCCGAGACGGAGGCCTCGGTCATGACGTCGGGTTGACCGCAAAGTCGGTGATTGCCGCGTCGGCGACGCCCCACTTGTCCAGCGCCGCCTTGTAACTGCCGTCGGCCTGGACCGCCTTCAGAGCGCCGGCCAGGGCGTCGGCGAAGTCGGTGTCGCTCTTCTTCACCACGTACCCGTAGGGGGCCGCATCGTAGATATCGCCGACCGTGGCCAGCTTGCTCCGTGACTGCTTGACCGCGTAGGCGGTCACCGGCGAGTCGGCCAGTGTTGCTTGGGCCCGGCCGCTGACCACGGCGGCGGTGGCTTGATTCTGCCCGGTGAAGCGGAGCACCTTGATCGGGTTACTGCCGCACTTCTTCTGCCGGGCGGGCAGGTCGTCGGTGTCCTGCACGGTGGCCTTCTGGACGGCCACCGTCTTGCCGCAGGCATCGTCGGGGCTGATGTTGTCCGGGTTGCCGGCCTGGGTGGCCCATTGGGTGCCTGCGGTCGAGATAGCTGACCATGTTCACCTGCTTCTCCCGGTCGGCGTTGATGGTGAAGGACGAGACTCCTATGTCGTACTTGCCGCTCTGCACCCCGACGATGATCGTGTCGAAGGTGGAGGACTCGTATTGCGCTTTGACCCCGAGCTTGGCCGCGACCGCGTTGAACAGGTCGATGTCGGCGCCCTGGATGGTCTTGCCGTCGCCCTTCAGGAACTCGTTCGGCGCGTAGGTGGGATCGGTGCCGATGGTGATCGTCTTGCTCGACTTGATGTTGTCCGGCAGTTTGTCGAAGAGCGACTGGTCGACGCTCTGGGACTGGGTCGGCGCGCTGCTGGTCGACGGCGTGCCACTCAGCGAGTTCGAGCCGCAGGCGCTCAGGCTGAGTGCGGCTACGGTGATCGCCGTCAGGGCAAGCGCCCGGGGCTTCTGGGCTCTCGACACGGGCTGGTCCTCGTTCCTGCGGGCTCGTGACCCCGCGTACGAATCGGTGGGTCTGCCACGACACCGGCTTGCCGGGCAGCCCGCGGTGCTAGAACCGCTCGGGGAATTTTGCCACTGATCGGCGGCGGCGGGGGGCCCAGGCGGGGCCGGAAACCTGATTGCAACCTGATCGGGACGGGCCCGCGACCAGGTCGGCGGCCGAGATTCGGGCTGTGCCAGGACTGTTCAGGCTGCATCTCGGAGCCCGATCGGAACCCTGTGGGTCTCGAGTGAGGTGCCTCCAACCAATAGTCGGTTCAGTGGCCGACGGGTCCAGGACGTACCTCAGAGCACGGCGGAGCGAAGCGTCAGTTCCGGACGCATAGCCGAAATCGATGTCGGTGCCGTTCGTCCGTGCTCAACAGATCGACCGTCGTTGCGAGCCCACCCTCAGGCGCATTGGTGAACAGGTCCCTCGCTTCCGCCTCCACCGACCGGCTCAGGAGCCGTCCGGCCGTCGTACTGAGAGGATCGGCTGATGGAGATCGCCGAGCTCACCCAGAGGGCGCGCGCCGTTCGGGCGCGGTTCGCCCAGTTCGAACACCGACGCCGAGCTGAGCCATGAACTCGCCGACTGCCTCTGGGCCATCCTCATCCTGGCCGACTGTTACGGTGTCGACCTCGAAACGGCGTTCGGCTCGACCATGGACGAAATCCACCGTTGGCTCGATGCCTCCGACCCCGAGGTCACCGGCGCCGCTCCGGTTGACTAGGTCCGGAGTGGAATGTCAGCTGGATCCAGGAGATCGGGTAATCAAGATCGGTGGTGTTCTCCGCAACGCGTTCTTCCCCGGCCGGATCAAGACGGCGACCTGCTGCTTGGCCAGATCACGTTGAGGTCGCTACCGTGACGACCTGATCTGGCCCCGGGGCTGATCTCGATTCGGCGAAGATCTGTGCGCCGTACCCGCTGTGTCGGATCAGACGGACGAAACTGATCGAATGAATCGGGCGACCGCCGCTGTGCAGGCCAACAGCGTTCGACCGCGGGGTCTACGGCTCGTGAGTGCGAAGGCCGGCTGCTCCTTCTCCTCACTGCCGCGGACGCGATCTTCCTCGTCGGGTTGTTCATCTGCTTGGGGGCCGGCGCAGAGTGGGATTCCTGGTCGGCGGGCTTGCTCGCCCAGAACCTCCTGTCACCGGTTGCGCTGGCAGCCCTCGTCGTACTGACCGCCGGGCTGTGGTCCCGAGGAATGCCGGTCACTGTTGGGCCTGCGTGCTGTTCAGCGGCCTCTTCGTCGCTGCCATACTCGACGTGGGCAGCAGTTCCACCGGCGTCTTGCTGCTGCTGGTCCTACCGATCTTTTTTTCGCCGCGTTGTTTCCGTTTGCCGGTCTCGGGGTTTTTCATCCATGGGCTCCGAGGACGCAAGGCGGCTTCTACCGCCGCAAAATTGAGATGGAGCTCGGACTGTTCTGGGCGCGGTTGTCACCGAACCGAATCGACCATGCAGACGACATCTCCGCCGGTAACGGATTGTTCGATGACGCGGAAACCGAAGCCTTCGAGCTCGGTGCGCAGGGCCCTTGGGGTGAGGTGCCGTCGGTACGGCAGGTACCAGCCAGCGCCGATCTGGCGACCATCCTCCATCGGTGACATCGTCGGCGACCAGACGATGCCTGTCTCCGGGTCATAGTGCTCCGGCCCGTAATCTCGCTCCGGTTCGAACATCGCAGTGGACAGTAGATAGCGACCGTCGGGCTTCAGACGTCGCCGAACACCGGCGAGGACTCGGCTCCGGTCGCTGTCGATGACGATCGACTGCAGGCAGTAGCTGTCGAGGACCACGTCGAACAACACTCTGTCCTCCGGCGCTGTGTCCTCCTTCCACCGGCAGACCTCTTCAACAAGAAACCGGACCGACACCCTTCGTCCGATTGCGTGCCGACGGGCGAGTTCGATCGCATCCGGCACCAGATCGATCCCGGTGACCTGATAACCGCGTGCGGCCAAGAAGCAGGCAGCCGGCCCAGTGCCGCAGCCGTACTCCAACACTCGTACACGGGCGCCGGTGGTGACCGGCGGCAGCCGCCGTTCCAGACACGCCCGGTTCGGAAAGTCGTCGAAGCCGTCCAGGGTCTCGTGCAGGTCGCTCCACTGGCTGAGCCCGTCGGCCTTTATCCGCGCATAACCCTCGATATTCTCCGCTTCGTAATAGCGCATTCTCACCCTTGGTCGATCGGTCCGGCTTCCGTTTCGTCATCGATCGGGTCATCGCCCGCCTCCCACAAGCCAGGAACCACGTTCTCAGCAGCGTGACGGCCGTGGTCGCCGAGACTGCCACGCCAGACGAAGCCGACTCGCTGACCAGTCGTCAGGCTCCGGTACCCCTCGGCGAGGATCCCGGAGAAATGAACGAAGAGCACTTCGCCGTCGTCGGCGGCGATCCGGCCGTAGCCCTTCTCGTCCTTATACCAGCGCACCGTCCCGCTCCGCTCGACCCCGAGCAGCTCGGGCCGCCGGATGTCCAGCTCCTCGCTCATCTCGACAGGGTAGATGTCGGCCCAGCGAGATGAGAACTTGAGGAGCGGCCAGATCGTTCGACGGACGGACCCGGTCAGCTCAGTCGCCGGGCCCCCTCGGACGGGACGGCCACGAAGTGCTCCGGCGCGTTGTACTGCCGCTCGGCGAACCGGTCGGCGATCGCCGCGGCAACCCGGTCGGACTCGCCGATCGGCACCAGGGCGATGATGCAGCCGCCGAATCCGCCGCCGGTCATCCGGGCACCCAGTGCACCCGCCTCCTTGGCGGCGGTGACGGCCAGGTCGACGGTGGGCACGGTGATCTCGAAATCGTCCCGCATCGAGGCGTGGGAGGCGTTCAGCAGTGTCGCGAACGCGTCCATATTGCGCTCCCGCAGCCGGTCCCGGGCCTGCAGCACCCGGGCGTCCTCGGTGACCACGTGCCGGACCCGGCGCCGGAGTTCGTCGTCGTTCAGCCGGCCGAGGGCCTCGTCCAGGTCGTCGAGGGTGATGTCGCGGAGCGCGGCCACGTCGAGGATCTCGGCCGCCCGGTCGCAGGACTCACGACGGTCGGCGTACTCACCGTCGACGTGGGAGTGCGGGGTCTTGGTGTCCAGCACCAGCAACTCCAGACCGGAGTCGGCCAGCGCCAGCGGGACCGCTTCGTTGTCGTTGCTGCGGCAGTCGAAGAACAACGCGTGATCAGCGGTGCAGAGCGTCGAGGCCGCCTGGTCGAGCAGTCCGGTGGGGGCGCCGACGAACTCGTTCTCGCACCGGCGGGCCAGCTTCGCCCGGTCCAACCCGGCGATCTCCAGATCGTTCAGATCCGCCAACGCGGTAAGCACGGCACATTCCAGGGCGGCCGAGGAGGACAGCCCGGCCCCCACCGGGACGTCGGAAGTCAGGACGAGGTCCGCCCCACCGACTCTGTGACCGGCCTCGGTCAGGGCCCAGACGATGCCGGCGACGTAGGCGGCCCAACCCTTCATGCCGGGCGTCAGATCGTCCGGACCGAACTCTTTCGCCTCGCCCTCCTCGATCGAGCGCACCGACCAACTGCCGTCGGTTCGCGGGCCGGCCGCCACGGTCACCCGTTGCTCGAGGGCGAACGGCATCACGAATCCCTCGTTGTAGTCGGTGTGCTCACCGATCAGGTTGACCCGGCCCGGCGCAGCCCAGATGCCGGTCGGCTCGGTACCGGTCTGCTCGGTGAACTGCTGCCTCACCACACGGCTGGCCTGGTCTGCGACGTCGCTCATGCCCTGAACGTATCGTGAGCCCATGCTCGCCGCCCACGCCGTCACCGCCGACCCGGACCAGCCGCTGAACGCACTGGTCGTGGACGAGATCGACCCGCCGGACACCCCGGCGGACTGGGTCGAGGTGCAGGTCCGGGCCGCCACGCTCAACCACCACGACGTGTTCTCGCTGCGGGGAGTCGGACTGCCCGCCGAAGCGTTACCGATGATCCTGGGCTGCGACGCGGCCGGGGTGACCGAGGACGGGCGCGAGGTGATCGTGCATGCGGTGATCAACGACCCGGCCTTCACCGGGCCGGATTCCACCTTCGATCCCCGTCGTAGCCTGCTCTCCGAACGCTGGCCGGGCACGATCGCCGAACGGGTCCGGGTGCCGGCCACCAACCTGGTCGACAAGCCGGACGAACTGACCTTCGCCGAAGCCGCCTGTCTGCCCACCGCCTGGCTGACGGCCTACCGGATGCTGTTCGTCCGGTCCGGCTTGCGGCCGGGCGACACGGTGCTGGTGCAGGGGGCGGGCGGGGGAGTGGCCACCGCGCTGGTCGCCCTCGGGCGGCAGGCCGGCTTTCGGGTCTGGGTCACCTCACGCGATCCGGAGCGGGGAGCCCGCGCCGTCGGGCTCGGCGCCCACCGGGCGTTCGAGTCCGGCGAACGGCTGCACGAGAAGGTGGACGCGGTGATGGAGACCGTCGGCGCGGCCACCTGGTCACACTCGATCAACTCGCTCCGTCCCGGCGGCACCGTGGTGATCGCCGGGACCACGTCGGGCCCGGCGCCGAAGTCGGCAGAGCTGACCAAGATCTTCTTCAAGCCGCTGCAGGTGGTCGGCTCGACGATGGGCACCAAGGACGAACTGGCGCAGCTGACCGCGATGCTGGTCAACAGTGGAGTCCGCCCCCTGGTCGACCGCATTCTGCCGCTGGCCGAGGCCCGCGACGGATTCGCCGCCATGATCGACGGCGGGGTCTTCGGGAAGATCGTCTTCGAGCCCTGATCGCGGGAGCGAGACGGCCCGTTAGCGCGACCGGTCAGCCCAGGGCGCTCTCCAGCAGCTGTTTGAGCTCCAACTCGTGCACCTTGGCCGAGCCGACCGACGGCGCCGAGGAGGCCGGCCGGGTGATCGCGGTGACGTCCAGCTCGAAGCGCGGATCTCGCTCGGTCAGCGCGGCCTTCAGGCTCAGGGCCATGAACGGCCAAGCGCCCTGGTTCTCCGGCTCGTTCTGGACCCAGTGCAGCCGCTCGAGATTCTCGAACCGGCCGAGCTCAGTTGAGATTTCCTTGCCTGGCAGGGGATACAGCCGCTCCACCGGGACGATGGCGACGGTCTCGTTCAGCCCGCGCTTGTCCCGCTCGGCGATCAGATCCCAGCGGAGCATCCCGGTGCAGAGCAGCATCTTCGTGACCTTGCTCGGGTTGCTGATCGTCGGATCCGACAACACCGGACGCCACTCGCCCTCGGTGAAGTCCTCGGGCTGTGAGACCGCAGCCTTCATCCGCAACATCCGCTTCGGGGTCATCACCACCAGTGGACGGTGCCGCGATCCCAGTGCTTGCTGCCGGAGCAGATGGAAGTAGCTGGCCGGGGTGGACGGCTGCGCCACGCTGATCGCGTCTTCGGCCGCCAGCTGCAGCCATCGCTCGATCCGAGCCGAACTGTGGTCCGGGCCCTGACCCTCATAACCGTGCGGCAGCAGCAGCACCACACCGGACTTCTGGGTCCACTTGGCCTGGCCGGAGGTGATGAACTCGTCGATGATCGTCTGGGCGCCGTTGGCGAAATCGCCGAACTGGGCCTCCCAGAGCACCAGCGCTTCCGGCCGGGCCACCGAATAGCCGTACTCGAAGCCCATCGCGGCGTACTCGCTGAGCAGCGAGTCATAAGCCATGAACTTGCCCTGGTCGTCCTCCAGATGCTGCAACGGCAGCCAGGACTCACCGGTGACCCGGTCGACGATCGAGGCGAACCGCTGGACGAAGGTGCCCCGACGGCTGTCCTGCCCGCTGAGCCGGACGTTGCGGCCCTCGATCAGCAGCGAACCGAAAGCCAGGATCTCTCCGGTGGACCAGTCGATCGGGCCCTGGGTGATCGCCGCGGCGCGACGCTGCAATTGCGGCATCACCTTGGGGTGGACGGTGAAGCCGTCCGGCACGTTGGTGTGCGCGTCGGAGATGGTCTTCAGCGTCTCCATCTTGATCGCCGTACCGTACTTGGCCCCGGACTTGGCGGGGTAGCGCGGCACCCGCCGGTAGTCCGGCTGCTCGTTCGGGGCGTTCGCGTCCCGCACCTCCTTGAAGACGCTCTCCAGTCGCTGCTGGAACCGGGTCATCACCGCCTCAGCGTCTTCGACGGTGATGTCGCCACGGCCGATCAGCGCCTCGGTGTAGAGCTTCCGGGTGCTGCGCTTCTTCTCGATCAGGTCATACATCAAGGGCTGGGTGAAGCTTGGATCGTCACCCTCGTTGTGCCCGCGACGCCGATAGCAGACGACGTCGATCACCACGTCCTTGTTGAACTCCTGGCGGAATTCGTAGGCGAGCCTCGCCACCCGGATACAGGATTCGGGGTCGTCGCCGTTGACGTGGAAGACCGGCGCCTGAATCATCCGGGCCACGTCCGTGCAGTACATCGAACTGCGCGACTCGGTCGGCGAGGTCGTGAAGCCGACCTGGTTGTTGACGATCACGTGGATGGTGCCGCCGGTGCGATAGCCGCGCAGCTGGGACAGGTTGAGCGTCTCGGCCACCACACCCTGGCCGGCGAACGCGGCGTCGCCGTGCATCAGCAACGGCAGTACCGGGTACTCCACGCCCCGGTCGAGAATGTCCTGCTTGGCCCGGGCGATGCCCTCCAGTACCGGGTCGACGGCCTCCAGGTGGCTCGGGTTGGCCGCCACTGAGGTCTTGATCGCGTTCCCGTTCAACGAGGTGAACTGGCCTTCGGCGCCCAGGTGGTATTTGACGTCGCCCGAGCCCTGCACGGTCCGCGGGTCGATGTTGCCCTCGAACTCGCGGAAGATGTCGCCGTAGGACTTGCCGACGATGTTGGCCAGCACGTTCAGTCGGCCGCGGTGCGGCATCCCGATGCAGACCTCTTCCAGCCCGTCGTCGGCGGCCTGCTCACAGATCTCGTCGACCAGCGCGATGGTCGACTCGCCGCCCTCCAGGCTGAACCGCTTCTGCCCGACGAACTTTGTCTGCAGGAACGTCTCGAAGATCTCGGCTTCGTTCAGCTTGTCGAGGATCCGCAGGTGCTCCTCACGCGGCAGCGACTCGTGCGGGCGCTCCACCCGGTCCTGGATCCATTTGCGCTGGGCCGGCTCCTGGATGTGCATGTACTCGATACCGGTCGTCCGGCAGTAGGAGTCGCGCAGGATGCCCAGGATGTGGCGCATCTTCATCAGACCCCGGCCACCGCCGAACGAGCCGGTGGCGAACTCGCGGTCCAGATCCCACAACGTCAGGCCGTGGCTCTGCACGTCGAGATCGTGGTGGCTGCGCTGCCGGTACTCCAGTGGATCGGTGTCAGCCATCAGGTGACCACGCACCCGGTAGGCGTGGATCAACTCGAAGATCCTGGCCTGCTTGGAAACCTGGAGTTCGTGGTGGGCACTCTGGTCCTGCGCCCAGCGGATCGGTTCGTAAGGGATCCGCAGGGCGGCGAAGATGTCATCGTAGAAGCCGTCCTCGCCGAGCAGCAGCTTGTGCAGCCGGGCCAGGTATTCACCCGACTGCGCTCCCTGGATCACCCGGTGGTCGTAGGTGGAGGTCAGGGTGAGCACCTTGGACACGCTCATGTCGGAGAGCCGGTCCGGGTCGGAGCCCTGGAACTCCGGCGGGTAGTCCATCGAGCCGACGCCGATGATGCAGCCCTGACCGTTCATCAGCCGGGGCACCGAGTGGTTGGTGCCGATCGTGCCGGGGTTGGTCAGGGTGATGGTCGTGTCGGCGAAGTCGGCAACGGTCAGCTTGCCGCCGCGGGCCTTCCGGACGACCTCCTCATAGGCCGCCCAGAACTGGGCGAAGTCGAGATTTTCGCAGCTCTTGATGCTCGGCACCAACAGCTGTCGGGTGCCGTCGGACTTCGGCAGGTCGATGGCCAAGCCGAGGTTGACGTGCCGCGGGCGGACCAAGGTCGGTTTGCCGTCGGTCTCGTCGAAGCCGTAGTTCATCCCGGGAACCGACTCCAGCGCCTTGACCATGGCGTAACCGAGGATGTGGGTGAAGGAGACCTTGCCGCCGCGGGACCGGCGCAGGTGGTTGTTGATCACGATCCGCTGGTCGATCAGCAGCTTCACCGGCAACGAGCGGACGCTGGTGGCGACCGGCACGGTGAGCGAGGTGTCCATGTTCTTCGCGGTCCGGGCCGACGCGCCCTTGAGGACGATCCGTTCCGGTTCCTCGATGTCGACGTCGGGACGCTGGCCGGGATTGGGCGGATCAGCGGGCACGGCGCCCTTGCTGCTCGGCCGGGCCGAGGAGCTGTCGGGGGACTGCTCGACCTTGGAGACCGGCTTGCCCGGGGCGCGCTGTGGTTCGGGCTTCGTGGCCGGTTCGGCCTTCGTGGCCGGTTCGGCCTTTGCGGGCGTGGTCTTGGCGGGGGTGGTCTGGGCGGGCGCGGACTTCGGTTCGGTTCGGGCCGGCTCGGCCTTCGCCCTCGGCGCGGGCTGTGGTGCCGTCGTCGACGTCACCTTCTCGGAGCTCTTCTGAACCGCAGGGACCGCGGTCTCGGAGTGGCCGTTGCGCCCGTTCTGACCCTGACTTTTCTGCCCCTGGCCGTTCGGCTTCTTGGCCTCGGTGAAGAAATCCACCCAGCGCTGGTCGACCGAAGCCGGGTCGGAGCGGTACTGGTCGTACATCTCTTCGATCAGCCAGTCGTTCGCGCCGAATTCGTCTGCGACTCCGGGCTGCTCGTTCTTGGTCGATTGTTCGGGCGCGGTGGCCACGATCGCCTTCTTCCTCGTCGGTACGTGCGTCGATCGGTCTCCCCGGCAGCTACCTGGATCCGATCCGACTGGAACCAAGCGGGGCTGCCACCGCCGAGCGGTGCGAGCGGACAAGTCTTCGCGAGCGGTGAACGCGATGCACGGACGAGCAGAACCAACCTCTCCCTAGGCTACCCACAAGCCGGGCGGAAATCTCGGCCTACCTCAGCTCGGGGTGGCGCGGAGTGTCTCAGCCACCAGTGCGGCGTGAAAATCGGTGTTGATATCGAGAACGTCGGTGTCGGCGTCGCCGCGGCCGTGATGGGCCAGGTCGCGGTAGGCCAGCCACAGAGCGCCGGCCAATCCGTCAGAGGCGGAACGGACCGGATTGTCCAGCTCGCCGGCGATGGCCTGCACCAGGCCGCGGCGGACGGGTGAGTCTGGCCCGAGGATCGAACCGACGGTCACCACCATCTGCCCCGGTACGGGATGGAGATCGGTCAAGGACGCCATCAGTAGTGCCGCCGCCCGCTCGGCGATCCGGGCCGCGGATCGATCCCGAGACACGTTCGCGCTGACCGCGGGGGCCAGTTCGGCCAGCCGGATCGGCGGGTGGTCATAGGCCGCGGCGATCAGCGAGTCGAAATCCGTACTGCCGGTCCGGTGCAGCACGTCCCGTCCCAGGGCACCTGGTGGCTGTCCCCGCTGCAACTCGACCAGGGTGGCTCGGACGGCTTCCCGGCCGAGCCAGAAGCCGGAGCCTTCGTCGCCGAGCAGCCAGCCCCAGGCGTCCCGCCGGCCGGCCGGGGCGCCGTCGACGATCTGCATGGCGCCGGCTCCCGTTCCCGCCAGCACCACGTAACCGGAGGGTTCGGGGGTGGCCGAGGCGAAGGCGACGGCGAAGTCGGGCAGCACCCGGACGACCGATCCGTCGACCCCGGGCAGGGCCTGGTCGATGAACGTCGGCAGGTCGCCCAGGCCGCTCAGGCCGGCCAGTCCCAGGACGGCCGCCCGAATCCGATCGGGTCCGATGGCCGCGGCAGCGGCGGCGGAACTGTCGGCATCACTGTCGGCATCGCTGTCGGCATAACTGTCGGCATAACTGTCGGCGAGGCATCTCGCGAGCACGTCTCGGATCTGGGCGGCGGCCACCGCTTGGCCCACCGCCTTGGGGTTCCCCGAACTGCCGCGGGCCGATCCGACGATCCGGCCCCGGAGGTCAGCGAGCACCATCCGGGTGGAGGTCCCACCGATGTCGGCGCCGAGGACCAGCTCGCGGCTCATCTGTTCACCGTCCTTCGGTTGCTCGGAAAGCAAGGCGACACGTGGACTGGACCACTTCTGCACTTCTCTAGCGGTCGCCCGATCATCTCAAGCCATCCGGCAATGCCGGGTGCGGTCGACCTGTGGTCGGTAGCACTACACCGCCCACGCGCCGCGTCTGCGATCGGTTCGGCGACGACGTGCTGAGCTGAACGACAGCGACACAGGTCCGATCCGATACATCGCCCATCCGATCTAACAGGCACTTCGTGAGGTTGCCGATGGCCAGGTACGGGATGGCCTCGGTGCTGATGCAGGGGATGTGCGATTCGCTTCTCGCGGGTATCCGGTGGACGTCGGCGCGCTGCTCGCCGCTGTGGTGGTCACCGGGACGCCGGTGTTGATCATCTATGCCAGCTTCACGCGTCAGCTGCAGGATCAGTCACCCGGGGAACGTCGAAGCTGTCATTTCCGGTCCGAGGGTGGGTGGTGTCGGGCCGGAAGCGAATCGCCGCAACGAGCTGTCGGCGGACCGGGAGAGGGCCCGCCAGGCAGAGGCGCAGGCCGAGACGGTGAAGATCAGCAGGGCCAGGTTGCGCAACACCAGCACGACCGTCGAGGCGACCAGCAGGACCGGGCCGCCGAGTCCCTCCAAGCCGGTGTAGAGCAGCGGATAGACCAGATGGGTGAGCAGAGCCAGGATCAGCACCTGGACGGTCATCCGCCGAACCAGACTCGGCCGTCCGGACGGGCTCCGACCCTCGATCAAGAGCAGGGCGGCTGCCGGGCCCCCGAGCCAGAGCAGGTACTGCGGACTAAGCGTCTTGTTCGTCACCGTCATCACCGCGATGATGGCCAGCATCATCAGCCCGACGGCGATCGGCGTCGGCGCACCGTTGCGGTAGGCGCGCACGATCAGGGCGGCGATCATCACCAGCCCGAGGGCGATGGCGGCGGTGCTGGCGACCAGGAAGGCGTCCACGCCAGGGCCGAAGATCTCGAACGCCTGATAGGTGGAGATGTCGACCCGCCAGGTCTGCGGCGCCACGGCGCGAGCCACCATCAACGGGGTCGCCCACAGGGACTCGATCTGCAGGCCGCGGTCGGACTGCCAGGTCAGCGGTGAGACCAGCCGGGGGAGCCCTCCGAAGAACAGACTGACCGCCGCGAGCCCCAGGCCCGCGATGCCGAAGCCGAGCAGGCTGCGCCGACGGACGCGGCGCTCGGCGCCGACTGCTCCGATCAGCAGAGCCGGCCACAGCTTGATGGCGGCTCCGACGCCGACCAGCACCCCGCTCAGCCCCGGCCGACGGCGGGCGAACAGCAGGGCGCCCCCGGCGAGCACCGCCGGCACCAGGTCGAAACGCAGGTAAGTGAGCGGGCCGATCAGGAAGATGAAGCCCAGCCAGAAGTTGACCGCGGTGTCGCGCCGCCGGCCGTTCAACCGCCAGAGCACCCAGGTGAACACGCCGTCCAGGGCCATCATCAACACGATGAAGGCGATCCGGTACCCGAGCCGGGTGCCGCCGCCCAGCGCGTAGGGGATGGTCAGCAGCCAGGCGACCGGCGTCGGGTACTCGTTCAGGGTCTGAGCCAGCCCGACGTCGAACAGTGCGGTGATCTTGCGCCAGTAATAGGTCGGATCGCCCAACGCCACCCGTTCGGCGGCGAGCATCAGCACCACTATCAGTACCCGGGTGACGAGCCAGGCCACGATGACGCTCCGGCCGCCACGTCGCCGGGGCGGGACGGACCCGGACGCGGGCGGAATCTGGTCGGACACGGTCGCTTTCACTGGTGGTGAGATCCTCGATCGGTCGACTCTGAGACGATCCGGCGGACCGAGGACGGGCGGTCGAGCGGGGCAGAATCTACCACCGGCGAGCTCGGTCAACCGGTCCTGCCACACTGGGCCGGGCCGTTCGGGCAGACAGCCGCGGTTCCGGAACGGAGTGATGATGCGCAGAACCGCTGGACGCGGGCCGGACGAGCTGGCGCAAGACACCGGTCGACTGCTCGTCTCCTGTTCGGATCAGCCCGGCATCGTCGCGGCGGTGACCTCGTTCCTGTTCGAGCGGGGCGCCAACATCGTCCAGTCCGATCAGTACTCCTCCGATCCCGTCGGCGGGAGGTTCTTCCTCCGGCTGGTCTTCGACCTGCCCGGTCTCGGTGACCGGCTGGCCGTGTTGTACGCCGATTTCGCCGCCTCCGTCGGCGACCGCTACGCGATGGACGTCCGGTTGACCCGGGTCACCGACCGGCAGCGGGTGGTGATCTTCGTCTCCCGCTACGACCACTGCCTGTTGGAGTTGTTGTGGCGGAGTCAACAGGGCGGGTTACCGATCGAGATCGTTTCGGTGATCTCCAACCACGACGATCTGCGCGGGCAGGTCGAGCAGTTCGGCATCGATTACCACCACGTGCCGGTGACTCGGGAGACCAAGCCGGCGGCGGAGCGGGAAGCGCTGGCGCTGATCGACGACGCGGTCGACTTCGTCGTCCTGGCCCGCTACATGCAGGTGCTCTCGGCCGACCTGCTGACGGCGCTGGGGGAGCGCGGTATCCCGGCGATCAACATCCACCACTCCTTCCTGCCGGCCTTTGCCGGCGCCCGGCCCTACGACCAGGCCAAACGGCGGGGGGTCAAGTTGATCGGCGCTACCGCCCACTACGTCACCGCCGACCTGGACGAAGGCCCGATCATCGAGCAGGACGTCGTCCGGGTGACCCACGAGGCCGACTCGGCCGACTTGACGCGCTGGGGTGCCGACATCGAGCGCGCGGTGCTGACCCGGGCCGTCCGCTGGCAGGCCGAGGACCGGATCCTGCTGAACGGCACCACCACCGTGGTGTTCTGAGCGACTCCTCGCCAGCCGGTCAGCGGTAGTCGGCGACCACCTGCTGACCCACGCCGTCGACGGTGATCTCACCACCGTAGGGCAGGATCCACTGCGGCCGGGTGTGACCGAACGGGACACCGACCACGATCACCGCCTCCGGGTTATAGGCGGCGATCGTCTCGATCGCGACGTCGCCCTGGGCGGCGCGGCGGTCGGCCCGGACATCATCGGCGGGACGATCGGTGAAACTCGACGTCGGCGGCCGGGCCACCAGCACGGCATCGACGACAGCCAGCAGCCCGCGCTCGCCGAGCGAACGCAGGATCCGGCCGACCTCGATGGGTGGGATCAACTCTTCGGAGGTCTCGACCAGCAGTACGCCACCGTCCAGCACGGCGGGATCGGCGGGGAACCGGCCGGCGGTGAGCGCCCACTGGACCACTTCCAGGCAGCCGCCCCAGGCGCGGCCACGCACCCGGCGGCTCGGACCCGCCCATCGCCAGGGCTCGGTGGGCCGGCGCTCGCCGTAATCGGTCAAGGCCGCCGGATCCCGCCAATCCACGCCGAAGTCCTCGGATTCACCCGGCTCCGTCAGAGTCAATGACTCCCCGCCCAGCAGAGCCGCCCGCAGACACGTCCGATGGACCGGATCGACCTCCGGTCCCGGGCCGAGGTGGACCTGGGTAGAGCCGCCGTAGAAGCCGGCCACCCCGGTGGTCCAGAGCCAGTTCAGCAGGTTGGTGTTGTCGCTGTAGCCGAGGAAGGGTTTCGGATCGGCGCGGATCGGTGTCGGGTCGAGGTGCGGGATCACGGTGATCTGGTCGTCGCCGCCGACTGTGGCCAACACCGCGCGGATCCCGGGGTCGGCGAAGGCGGCGTTCAGGTCTGCGGCGCGGTCCCGGGCCGAGGCGCCGAGCCGGCGGGTGGTCGGATACTCCACCGGGACCAGCCCAGTGACCTCGCCCAGTCGCCGCATCGCCTGCTCATGCACCTCCGGGGCGAAGCCCGGGGCGGCGAACGAGGGTGACAGCACCGCCACCCGATCACCGGGTCGCGCTTTCGGCGGATGGATGAGGTCGTGGGTCATGGTTCCATCCAAGACGCCCGAGCCTCTCGACGCGAGGCAATTCTGCCGACGTCGGCGCACACCTGGTCGAGGCCTCCTGCGACCCCTCCATGGGGCAGGCCGCGTGCGCTCGCGACGTGCGCGACGTGATGACGTCGACCTCGCTGCGATGACGGCGGCGTGCCCGATCAGCCGACGACGAGGTCTCCGGCCGGACCGGGCACGTAGAAGCGAACGGCCCAGTGGTCGGGAGAGATCGAGTCGATCGAGACCCGCCATTCGTACGCCCGTCCGGCCGCGACCGGCACGCCGCTCTGCAGGTTGACGATCATCTGGTGACGCGACCAGAGGGCGCCGCGAGGGATCCGCAGACCCGGAACCCGGACGGCCGGCGGTGCGACGGTCACGCTCTGGCCGAACCGGATCGGCGTCGAGCCGCTCGGGCCTGGAGTCTGGACGACGTGCCCGGCGTCGTCGATCAAACTCAACTCGAGGGCGAAGTCCTCACCGACCTGGTCGGGCGGGATGTCGATGATGACCGCCACCGCGGACGGGTTGGTCAGCCCGTTGGGCTGCTGAAGACAGAGCTGGAACCCGACGCCGAGTGCGTTGATCTTGTCCGAGGCGTCAGCTGCCGCATAGTCGGCATGAAGGATTTGGACCCGGGCGACCTCCGAGACGCTACTCATCGGTGCCACTCATCAGTTACTGCCCGTCCGGTAGAGATCCTGGGCCGCTGGACCGGACCCAGGCGATCGGACCGGCCCCAGGCGATCGGACCAGACCCAGGCGATCGGACCAGACCCAGGCGACGGCGCCCCCGGCAGGATTCGAACCTGCGCTCCCGCCTCCGGAGGGCGGTGCTCTATCCCCTGAGCTACGGGGGCCGAAACGGCCGAAGAGAAATGTATCAGCCATTCCCCTCCACCCGCTGGTCGACCGTCCGCGGCCGGCCGACCGCGGCACAGTGTCGGAGGACTCTGGCACAGTCGTCTCCATGACTCACAGCCATGTCGCCGGCTCGATCCACGCCGACGTCGCCTCCCGTGCTCCCGGCTGGTTGGCGGTGCCCGACGACGTCAACGAGCTGCTGTCCGGGCTCTGGAGCGACGGCGCGGTCAAGGACCCGGCCGGGGTGCTGAGCGTCGCCGGCCTGAGTGTGGTGGAGATCGCCGAGCGCTGCGGCACGCCGGTCTACGTGATCGACGAAGCCGATCTGCGCGCCCGGGCGCGAGCGTTCGTGCGGGCCTTCGACGGCTGGACGGTCTATTACGCCGGCAAGTCCTTCCTCTGTACAGCGGTGGCCCGCTGGGTGGCCGAGGAAGGTTGCGGGGTCGACGTCTGCACCGGCGGCGAACTCGCGGTTGCACTGCGGGCCGGCGTCGATCCGGCGACCATCGGGCTGCACGGCAACAACAAGAACGAGGCCGAACTCGTCGCCGCCCTCGAGGCGGGGGTCGGTCGGATCATCGTCGACTCCCACGACGAGATCACCCGACTGGCGGAGCTGGTCGCCGATCGCCGGTTCGCCGCAGTCCCCCGGCCGAGACTGATGGTCCGGGTGACCACCGGCGTCGAGGCCCACACTCACGAATACATCGCGACCGCTCACGAGGACCAGAAGTTCGGCTTCTCTATCTCCGGCGGTGCTGCTGGCGAGGCGCTACGCCGGATCCACGATCATCCCGGATTCGAGCTGATCGGCATCCACTCCCACATCGGATCCCAGATCTTCGACGCCGCCGGCTTCGAAGCGGCTGCCCGGCGCACGCTGATGCTGCAGGCCGAGTTCGCGACCGAGACCGGTGTCCAGCTGCCGGAGCTCGATCTCGGTGGCGGTTTCGGCATCGCCTACACCAGCGTGGACACGCCCGCGACCCCAGCTGCGCTGGCCGGGCGGATGCAGGCCATCGTCACCAGCGAGTGCGCTGCGCTGGGGATCGACGTGCCGCACCTGTCGATCGAGCCGGGGCGGGCGATCAGCGGTCCGGCCGGGTTCGCGCTCTACCGGGTCGGCACCGTCAAGCCCGTTCAGCTGGACGGCGGCGCGACCCGGTTGTACGTGGCCGTCGACGGCGGCATGAGCGACAACATCCGGACGGCTCTGTACGCCGCGGAGTATTCGGCCACCCTCGCCTCCCGACACTCCGACGCCCCGCCGGCGCTGGCCCGGGTGGTGGGCAAGCACTGCGAGGGTGGCGACATCCTGGTTCGCGACGAGTTCCTGCCGGCCGATATCGCGCCCGGCGACCTGGTGGCCGTGCCGGCATCCGGGGCCTACAGCCGCTCGATGGCCAGCAATTACAACCACGTCCCGCGGCCACCGGTGGTCGCCGTCCGCGACGGTGAACTGAGGACCCTGCTGCGGCGCGAGACCCTGGCGGACATCCTCGCGCTCGACGTGGGATGAAGCGCCATCAGGATTGCGGCCGGTTGTCCGCAGAGCGACAAGAGTTCGCCTCGTCTCCGGCCGATAGTGAAGAATGTTGGCCTCACCGCCGCCCGGAGCACCCGCACCGTCGACGGCCCGCCCGATCATGAGGTCTCGTCGATGAAAACCCCGCCGGATACCGGGTCCCACCCACCGCTGCGCGTCGCCGTCCTCGGCTGCGGCATCGTGGGCAGCGAGGTGGTTCGGCTGCTGACCGAGCAGGCCGAGGATCTGACCGCGCGGATAGGCCGGCGACTCGAACTGGTCGGCGTCGCCGTCCGACGCCCGAACCGGGTCCGTCCGGGCGTCGACCCGGCACTGTTGACCACTGATGCACACACGCTGGTCGCGCGCGACGACGTCGACCTGGTGATCGAGCTGATCGGGGGCATCGAGCCGGCCCGTGACCTGATCCTGACCGCGCTCAAGGGCGGCGCCTCGGTGGTCACCGCCAACAAGGCGTTGCTCGCCGAGGACGGCGCCACCCTCTACGACGCCGCCGAGCAGGCCGGGGTCGACCTCTACTACGAGGCCGCGGTCGCCGGCGCGATTCCGATTGTCCGGCCGCTGCGGGAATCGCTGGTCGGCGACGAGGTGACCGCGGTGATCGGCATCCTCAACGGCACCACCAACTTCATCCTGGACAAGATGGACTCCGAGGGCGCCGGGTTCGCCGAGACGCTCGCCGAGGCGCAGGCGCTGGGCTACGCCGAGGCCGATCCGACTGCCGACATCGAAGGCTTCGACGCGGCGGCCAAGGCGGCGATCCTGTCCAGTCTGGCCTTCCACAGCCGGGTGCGCAGCGCAGACGTCTACCGCGAGGGCATCACCGAGGTGACCGCCTCCGACATCGCCTCCGCGCGGGAGATGGGTTGCGTGGTCAAACTGCTGGCCATCTGCCAGTTGACCGACGGCACCCCCGACGCAGAAGGCAGGCCGAGTGAACGGACGGTTTCGGTCCGGGTGCACCCGGCGATGATCCCGCGGATTCACCCGCTGGCCTCGGTCGGCGGCGCCTACAACGCGGTCTTCGTCGAGTCCCGGTTCGCCGGCCGGCTGATGTTCTACGGACCCGGCGCAGGCGGTTCGCCGACCGCAAGTGCCGTCTTGGGCGATCTCGTTACGGTGGCGCGGAACCGGGTCCGCGGCGCGTCCGGGCCGGGGGAGTCCAGTTATGCCCAGCGCGTGGTCACCGGCATCGGCGAGGTGGTCACCCGCTACCACCTTTCGCTCGAGGTCGCCGACGTCGCCGGCGTGCTGGCGACCATCGCCAACTGCTTTGCCGAACAAGGCGTCTCGATCCAGACGGTCCGGCAGCAGGGACGGCAGGCCGACGCCCAGTTGGTGATCGTCACCCACCGGGCCAGCGACGCGGCGCTGAGTGCGACGGTTGACGCCCTCCGGAGACTGGACGTGGTGTCGGAGGTCACCAGCGTGATGAGAGTTGAAGGTGAGTGAGATGACGACGTCCACCCGTGGGCCGGTGCTGGGCGCAGGATCGGCGGCCGCTCGACCCGCCCGGGACCGTGCCAAGCGGGGGGTGATCGCCCGTTATCGCGACTGGCTCCCGATTTCTCCCGGCGACCCGGTGCTGACCCTCGGTGAGGGCGACACCCCGCTGGTGCACGCCGCCGTCCTGTCGGCCCGCCTCGACTGCGAGGTCTGGCTGAAGGTCGAAGGCAGCAATCCGACCGGCTCGTTCAAGGACCGCGGGATGGCCGTCGCCGCCAGCGTCTCGGCCGGTCAGGGTGCCACCGCGGTGGTGTGCGCCTCGACCGGAAACACCTCCGCCTCGGCCGCGGCCTACGCCGTCCGAGGTGGGATGAAGCCCATCGTCCTACTGCCTGCGGGCCGGATCGCCGCGGGCAAGCTGGCCCAAGCGGTGATGCACGGCGCCCAGGTGATCCAGATCGAGGGCAACTTCGACCAGTGCCTGACGTTGGCCCGGGAACTGGCCGAGAACTATCCGGTGGCGCTGGTCAACTCGGTCAACCCGGCCCGGATCGAGGGGCAGAAGACGGCCGCCTTCGAGATCGTCGACGAGCTCGGCGACGCTCCGGACCTGCACGTGCTGCCGGTCGGGAACGCCGGCAACATCTCGGCCTACTGGCGCGGTTACCTCCAGTACGCAGAGGCTGGACTGGCCGGCCGAACCCCACGGATGTGGGGCTTTCAGGCGGCCGGCGCGGCGCCGATGGTGCTGGGTCACCCGGTGGACAACCCGGACACGCTGGCCACGGCGATCCGGATCGGGCGACCCGCCTCGGCTCACCTGGCCCGGGCTGCGCAGGAGCAGTCCGGCGGCCTGTTCGAAGCCGTCGACGACGACCAGATCCTGCAGGCGCAGTCGCTGCTCGCGGACCGTGAAGGGGTCTTCGTCGAGCCGGCCTCGGCGACGGGCGTGGCCGGGTTGCTGGCCAAGCACGGCCGCGGCGAGCTCGATCCCGGTCAACAGATCGTCGTCACGGTGACCGGACACGGACTGAAGGACATCGACACCGCACTGTCGGCGAAGGGCACGATCGAAGCCGAGGTGGTCGCGGCCGAGCTGACCTCGGTGGCTGCCGCCTGCGAACTCGGCTGAGCCGCCCGAGATGCCCGGCGCCGGATCAGAACGACGCGCGGTGTCGGCGGAAGCCGACCGGCCGTTGGGTCGAGTTCCGGTTGGGCGGAGCGTCACGGTCGAGGTGCCGGCCACCAGCGCCAACCTCGGGCCGGGCTTCGACTGTTTCGGCCTGGCGCTCGACTGGCGCGACCGTTGCCGGCTCGAGGTCGTCGAGCGGGGGTGGCGGGCAGAGGTCACCGGCGAAGGCGCGGGCCAACTGCCGACCGACGAGCGGCATCTCGTGCTGGCCACCGCTCGTCGGGCGCTGGACCATCTGGGTTACGAGGTCCCCGGACTGGCGCTCCACGCCCACAACACCATCCCGCACGGCCGCGGTCTCGGTTCGTCCTCGGCCGCGATCGTCGCCGGTCTGCTCGGGGCGGCCGGCCTGGTGGGAACCGAGGCTGCTGGCGATCCGGCCGGCTGGCTGCAGTTGGCCACCGAGATCGAGGGGCACCCTGACAACGTCGCGGCGGCCCTCTACGGCGGATTCGTGCTGGCCTTTTATCCAGTTGCCACTGTGGCCGGCGGCCCGTTGATCGCTGGCCAAGTACTGAGTTCCGTAACTCCGGACGGGACGGATCGCCGGCCTCGGGTGCTCGCGGTGCCGCTTGCGGTGCATCCGGACGTCCGGGCCGTGGTCTTCGTCCCGGCGGAGCCGTTGTCGACCGAGCGGGCACGCGGGTTGTTGCCGGCGACCGTCCCGCACCGCGACGCCGCAGCCAATTCGGGGCGGGCAGCGCTCCTGGTCGAGGCGTTGTCCCGAGACCCCGGGTTGTTGTTCGAGGCGACTGCAGAGTGGCTGCACCAGGGTTACCGCGCTTCGGCGATGCCTCGCTCGGCCCAGTTGGTGCGGCGGCTGCGCGAGCACGGTCTTGCTGCGGTGATCAGCGGTGCGGGGCCGACCGTGTTGATGCTCGGCGACGCCCGGCAGACTGCGACTGCGCAGAGCCTCGGCGATGACGAGTTCACGACCCACGAACTCGGGATCGGGGTCGGCGGAACGAGTTGGTGAGCGACGTCACTCGCGTCATCGCAGGTGACACGTATGACGTCGCTGGTCAAGTAAGCCCACCGTAGTGCTAATCTAGAACTAGAGAAACGAGAGCATCCTCGCGATGCGAGATCCGGACTCGAGCGCCGCACAGGTCAGGCGCGATGTCTACGGATCATCCTCCAGCAACGGGTTCGTCCACAGGGCGGCTTTCGCCTGGAACGATCCGGCAGCGACCATATTCCCCGCAAGGTCGCAGTGATTGCTGGCGGAGCTAGGCGGCCCCCAAGCCGACGTTTGGGCTCCAGGACGCGATCACGACCTGACACTGCTTGCCCAGTTGGAGAACAGCGGGCATCTACGGGCACCAAAGTTGCCCATTCCGAAAGGACATACGTGACAGAAACAGCCGAAGTGACCGGCGCGCAGAGCGGCGGACGGAGGCGGAAGGGCGCAGGCCTGGACGCCATGGTCCTGCCTGAGCTCAAACAGCTCGCCTCGTCGCTGGGCCTCAAGGGCACCGGTGCCATGCGCAAGGGCCAATTGATCGACGCCATCCAGTCCGCTCAGGGTGGTGGACGGCCGGGCGCTCGGACCGAGTCGGCGCCGCGGGAGTCCGCGCGTGCCGAGACCAGCCGGAGTGCTGAGCAGCCGAACGGTGCCAGTCATGCGGCGAACGGTGTGGACGCAGGTCAAGGCTTCACCGGAGCGAACGGCACCAACGGGGCGAACGGCACCAACGGGGCGAGCGGCACCAGCGGGCGGTCGTCTGAACACAGCAATGCCGCTGTGACGCAGCAGACACGCGAGCCACAGGCCGCTCAGGCGACCCTGCCCCAGACCGAACCGGCCCGCAGCGAGCAGAACCGGACCGAGTCGGCCCGTGGTACTGACGGCCGCCAGTCCGCCGACGCTGACGTCAGCAACGGCAATGACGAGCGCGCCACCCAGAACCACGACGAGCAGAACGACAGCGATTCCGATCGCGGCGACCAGCACCGGGACAACCAGAACCGTGGTGACCAGAACCGTGGTGACCAGAACCGTGGTGATCAGAACCGTGGTGACCAGAACCGCGACAACGGTCAGGGTGGCCGACGCAATCGCAATAGTCAGAACCAGAATCAGGGCCGGGATAGCCAGAACAATCAGAACCGGGACAGCCAGAACCGGGACAGCCAGAACCAGCGCGACAACAGCCAGACTCGCGACAACCCCAACAACCAGTCCAATCGGGACGACGACGAGGGCGGCAGCCGCCGCGGTCGTCGTCGGCGCAGCCGGGACCGGCAGAACCGTCGTAGCCGCGGTGGCGGAAATTCCGGCGGAATGGACCGCTACGAGTCCGAGCCGACGGTCAGCGACGACGACGTGCTGGTACCGGCCGCCGGCATCCTGGACGTGATGGACAACTACGCGTTCGTCCGGACCAGCGGCTACCTGCCCGGCTCCAACGACGCCTACGTCTCGCTGTCGATAGTCAAGAAGTACGGCCTGCGCAAGGGCGACGTGGTCACCGGAGCTGATCCGCTCGACCAAGGAGGGCGACCGCAAGGAAAAGTTCAATCCGCTGGTCCGGATCGAGACCATCAACGGCGACGACCCGGAGAAGTCGAAGAACCGTCCCGAGTTCGGCAAGCTGACCCCGCTGTACCCGCAGGAGCGGCTGCGGCTGGAGACCGCGTCCGAACATCATGACGACCCGGATCATCGACCTGATCGCCCCGATCGGCAAGGGCCAGCGCGGTCTGATCGTCTCGCCGACCAAGGCCGGTAAGACGATCGTCCTGCAACAGATCGCCAACGCGATCACCGAGAACAACCCCGAGGTCCACCTGATGGTGGTGCTGGTGGACGAGCGTCCCGAAGAAGTCACCGACATGCAGCGGGCGGTCAAGGGTGAGGTCATCGCCTCGACCTTCGACCGGCCGGCCGATGACCACACCACGGCGGCCGAGCTGGCGATCGAACGGGCCAAGCGGCTGGTCGAACTCGGCCATGACGTGGTCGTCCTGCTCGACTCGATGACCCGGCTCGGTCGGGCCTACAACATCTCGGCCCCGGCGTCCGGCCGGATCCTGTCCGGTGGTGTCGACTCGGCGGCTCTCTATCCGCCGAAGAAGTTCTTCGGCGCCGCCCGCAACATCGAGCACGGCGGTTCGCTGACCATCCTGGCCAGCGCGCTGGTCGAGACCGGCTCGCGGATGGACGAGGTGATCTTCGAAGAATTCAAGGGCACCGGTAATCTGGAGATCCGGCTCCGCCGCGAGTACGCCGACAAGCGGATCTTTCCGGCCATCGACGTCGACGCCTCCAGCACCCGCCGCGAGGAGTTGCTGATGGGCAAGGAAGAGCTGGCCATCATCTGGAAGTTGCGCCGGGTTCTGTCCGGGTTGGATGGTCAGCAGGCGCTGGAGATGCTGCTCGACCGGCTGAAGAAGACCCAGAACAACCACGAGTTCCTGACCGCGATCACCCGGACGATGCCGGGCGCCAGCGACTAGTCGGGATCTCCGGGAGTCATCAGGGCTGCGGCGGGCCGGAGCGGAATAGATGGGCCGCCGCAGCGTTGAGATGAAGGAGTCGAGGACACCGTCGGGTTTGGCTTCCAGATCGGCGGTGCGGCAGACTTATCCGCTGGCACCGGTTCACCTCCGCACTGTCGCGCGAGGACCCGGGGCATCAACAGTTCCGAGGAGACATCATGAAGGCCAACATTCATCCCGCGTACGGTGAGACCCAGGTGACCTGCACCTGCGGTAACACCTTCACCACCCGCTCTACCGCGCCGACGGGCGTCATCCGTTCCGAGACCTGTTCGCAGTGCCACCCGTTCTATACGGGAAAGCAGCGGATCCTGGACACCGGAGGTCGGGTCGCCCGCTTCGAGAAGCGGTACGCGAAGAAGAAGTAAACGCTGCGACAGCGCCGGGATCCGACCAGGGTCCCGGCGCTTTGCACGTCCGGGACGCCTCGGTGCGTCGAGTGAGGAGGAGCAATGTTCGAGTCCGCGCAACACCTGCAGGACGAGTTCAGCGCGCTCGAGACCTCGATGGCCGACCCCGAGGTCCACGCTGACGTCGCTCGGGCCCGTCGGATCGGGCGCCGCTACGCCGAGCTGACCCCGATCATCACGGGTCTGCACCGCTATCACCAACTGAGCGACGATCTGTCGGCCGCACGCGAGCTCGCCGACGAGGACGACAGTTTCGCGGCCGAGGCCGAGACGCTACGAATCCAGCTGGACGAGGTCATCGAGCGGCTGACCCGGTTGCTGGCCCCTCGCGACCCGAACGACTCCGGCGACGCGCTGATCGAGATCAAGTCCGGTGAAGGGGGCGACGAGTCGGCCCTGTTCGCCGGCGATCTGCTGAACATGTACACCCGCTACGCCGAGACGCGCGGCTGGAAGGTCGAGGTACTGGACGCCCAGGAGACCGACCTCGGCGGCTACAAGTCGGTCACCGTCGCGGTCAAGGCGTCCAGCGTGGGCGAGCCGGACGCGATGCCCTATGGCGTGCTGAAGTTCGAGGGCGGCGTGCACCGGGTGCAACGGGTCCCGGTGACCGAATCCCAGGGGCGGGTGCACACCTCGGCGGCCGGCGTACTGGTGATGCCCGAGGTGGAGGAGACCGAGGTCGAGATCGACGACGGCGATCTGCGGATCGACGTGTTCCGTTCGTCCGGCCCCGGCGGTCAGGGGGTCAACACCACCGACTCGGCGGTGCGGATCACCCACCTGCCGAGCGGCATCGTGGTGTCCTGCCAGAACGAGCGATCGCAGCTGCAGAACCGTGAGCAGGCGATGCGGATGCTCGCGCTCGCGCCTGATCACCGCCGCCGAGGAGCAGGCCGCCGACGCCGCCTCGGCGGCTCGGAAAAGCCAGGTCCGCACGGTGGACCGCTCCGAGCGGATCCGCACCTACAACTTCCCGGAGAACCGGATCGCCGACCACCGGATCGGCTTCAAGGCCTACAACCTCGACGCCGTCCTGAACGGCGACCTCGGCGCTGTGGTCGGCGCCCTCCAGGAGGCCGACACCGCCGAACGCCTCGCCCTCGCCTGACGCCGCCACTCGCCCCGACCATCCACCTCGCACGCGGTTGTCCATCTCGCACGCGTTCCAGCGGGTGCAGAGTGGACGGAGGAGTGCAACGTCCTCCTCGCACGCGGTCGTCCGCGCCGCACGACCTCATCCACTGTGCACGCGTTGCAGCGGGTGCGGAGTGGACGGAGGGGTGCAACGTCGCCCTCGCACGCGGTCGTCCACGTCGGACGTCGTCGTCCACGTCGCAGGTCGTTGTCCATCTCGCACGCGTTGCAGCGGGTGCGGAGTGGACGGAGGGGTGCAACGTCGCCTCGCACGCGGTCGTCCACGTCGCACGCGGTCGTCCACGTCGCACGTCGTCGTCCATCTCGCACGTCGTCGTCCACGTCGGACGTCGTCGTCCATCTCGCACGCGTTGCAGCGGGTGCGGAGTGGACGGAGGGGTGCAACGTCGCCCTCGCACGCCGTCCTCCACCGAGCACGTCGTCGTCCACGTCGCACGCCGTCGTCCACGTCGCACGACCTCATCCACTGTGCACGCGTTGCAGCGGGTGCGGAGTGGACGGAGGGGTGCAACGTCCCCCTCGCACGCCGTCATCCACGTCGGACGTCGTCGTCCCCCTCGCACGCCGTCATCCACGTCGGACGTCGTCGTCCACGTCGGACGTCGTCGTTCACGTCGTACCTCGTCGTTCACGTCGCACGTCGTCGTTCATCTCGCACGCGGTCGTCCACGTCGGACGTCGTCGTCCATCTCGCACGCGTTGCAGCGGGTGCGGAGTGGACGGAGGGGTGCAATGGGCATCCGCCGCCCAGTACGAAGTCGCGCGACCACGGCGGTCTCCTGACTGGAGCCCCCGAGCAGGTGACGGCGCAGGTCAGTGCTGGTCTTCGGGGCAGAACCAGGTGGTGCGGCCGCCGACGGTTGCTCGCTGGAGCTCTGCTCCGCAGCGCGGGCAGTGTCCGCCGCTGTGTCGGGACTCGATGATCTCGCCGGTGTGCACGCCTCCATTGCGGATCGCCGCCTTGGTCGCCTTGTGCAGCGCCCGGTGCAACTCGGTCAGCTCGTCGCTCGACAACTCGTTCACGCGGCGGCGCGGGTCGACTTCTGCTTGCCACAACGTCTCGTCGGCCAGCAGGTTGCCCACCCCGGCGATCACCGACTGGTCGAGCAGTCGCGCCTTCACCGGCGCCGAGCCGCGTCCCATCCGCTCGCGGAACTCGGCGACCCGGACCTGCTCTGCGTCCGGTCCCAATGCGTCCAGGTCAGGGTCGAGCCGGACCCTTCCCAGGCGTCGCTTGTCGAATAGCTGCAATGATCCGCCGTCGTCGAAGTCCAGCCGGAACCTAACCCAGACCGGCTTCCGGGAGATCTGTTCCAGGGCCGTCGCGTAGCGGCCGAGGCGGTCGCCGCCCTCGAACGGGAGACCGTCCTTATCGCTGACGATGATCCGGCCGGCCATTCCGAGATGGATGCCCAGTGTCGGTCCCGGCGTCCGGGACCGACCGATCCCTGAGGTCTCGCACCACATCGACTTGCCACGCCGGAACGCGCCGGTGAGCTTCCGGCCCACCAACGCCTCGCGGATCTGTCCCGGCCGGTGCGGACGACACTCGTACTCGTCGGTGTCGTCGGCGTCGGTGATCGTGCGGCCGAGAGCCGTCCGCTCGATCACGGCGCGGGCGGACTCGACTTCAGGAAGCTCGGGCACGGGAGAAGCTTCTCCGACCGGACCGGTCCAGATGCAATTGGTTCAGCGGTTGGCGGTTCAGCCGGCCGCGGCGGCGGGGTCGCTGTCGGCGTGGAAGGTGAGCTGTTGCTCGATCTCCTCCAGGCTCTTGCCTTTGGTCTCGGGGAGCAACCGCCAGGCGAAGATCAGTGCCAAGAAGGTGGTCAAGGCGAAGAACAAGAAGTTGGGACCAGCACCGAACTTGGCCAGCAGAGTCGGGAACAACAGGGCGACGGCCAGGTCGAACAGCCAGTTCAGCGTGGTGCAGATGCACCATCGCGCCGGCCCGGATCCGCAGCGGGAACAGTTTCGGGCAGCATCGCCCACCGCACCGGCCCCCACGAGATCGCGAACGAGGCGATGTAGACCGCGATCCCGATCAGCGTGACGGCGATGGCGCTGCCGGTCGGTGAATCCGACGTTCTTCAGCAGGGTCGGGGCGTAATAGATGATGGTGTTGATCCCGCCCCAGTTCTGGAAGAACACCAGCAGGATGCCGATGATGAACAGCAGCCGGAGCCGTGGCGCGAACAGATCCCGTAGCCGCAGGGGTTCGGTCTCGGCGTCCTCCTTCGCGACGCTCTGCTTGATCTCCTCGATCTCGGCGTCCGCGGCCCGTTCTCCGCCTCGCAGCCTGATCAGCGTCTCGCGGGCCTTGTTCCTCGCCCCGATGAGCGCCGATCAACCACCGCGGGCTCTCCGGCTGGGTCAGGATGCCGAAGAACAACAGTCCGGCCGGCACCACTCCGAGGCTGATCATCCAGCGCCACATACCTCCGCCGGAGAAGGCGAGGTCGACGAGGTAGGCGACGAAGATGCCCGTGGTCACCATCAGCTGCATCAGCGAAGAAAGCGCACCGCGAATCTGCTTCGGAGCGAGCTCACTGAGGTACATCGGTACCACACCGACACGATGCCGACTCCGAGGCCGATCACCAACCGGAAGGCGATCAGCATCGGCGCGCTGACCGACAGGGCTGCCCCGATGGTCCCGATCACGAAGACGATCGAGCCGCTGATGATCAACTTCTTCCGGCCCAGCCGGTCCGCGAGCCGGCCGGCGGCCAGTGCCCCGATCATCGCGCCCAACAACAGGCCGCTGACCACCATGCCTTCGACGAACGGGTCCAGCGTGATGTCACGACCGATGAACAGCAGGCTCCGCCGATCACCCCGGTGTCGTAACCCCAGAGGATGCCGCCGAGAGTGCCGAAAAACCAGATCGCGGTGTTGCGCCTGGGTCAGACCATCTCGGCCGATGACGTGCCGGCTGGTGCTTCGCCGCTCGACGTGCCGCTGCTCATCCGCCGCTCGCCTCCTGATCGAGCCCTTCCCCAATGAAGGGTCTCGAATCGGACGCTAACATCCGCTCGGCGACTACGATGATCTGCTGTGCCCGCGACCGATCCATCTTCCGATTCGTCTCCGGAACCGTCCTCACCGGCGACCTCGAAGACCCTCGGAGTCCAGGCGGTCATCCGGGCCGGAAGAGACCGGCTGGTTGAATCCGGCACCCCGGTTCAGGTGGCCGCCGCCGAGGCGCGTCAGCTGCTGGGCCACGTGCTGGATCGTGGCATGGCTCAGCTGTTGGTTCTGGACGGCGTCGGCCTCGCGGACGCGGCCCGCTTCGACGAGCTGATCGCTGGGCGTGTGTCCGGGACGCCGGTACAGCACCTGACCGGCACTGCGCACTTTCGCCGGATCAGTCTGCAGGTGGGTCCCGGCGTGTTCGTGCCGCGACCCGAGACCGAGGTGATGACCGGCTGGGCGATCGATGAGCTCCGCCGACGTATCCAGAGTCGGGACGGTCGGTCCGGCGGTGATCGGATCCCGGTGGCGGTGGATCTGTGCACCGGTTCCGGCGCCGTCGTCGCCTCGCTGGACGAGGAAGCCCCCGGCGCTCGGCTCTATGCGGTCGGACTGTCCGAGACGGCAGCCGGGTACGCGGGCCGCAACCTGGCCGGGCGGCCGGTCGAGCTGCGGGTCGAGGACATCGCGCGGCCTTGCCCGAGCTCGACGGCCAGGTCGATCTGATCACCGCGAACCCGCCCTACATTCCGCTGGAGGCCTGGGAATCGGTGACCGCCGAGGTGCGTGACCACGATCCGGAGCTGGCGTTGTTCTCCGGTCCGGACGGACTTGACGCGATCGCCGTGGTGGCCACGACGTCCGCGAGACTGCTGCGACCCGGGCGGCGTTTTCTGCTGTGAGCACGCTGAGCTGCAGGAGCACACTGCAGCGGAGGTTTTCCTCGTTACCGGCGCCTTCGTCGACGTTCGCGACCACACGACCTCAACGATCGGCCCCGATTCATGACCGGCCGACGGCTTTGAGCCGGATCGGGCGATCCAGATGGCAGGATGGGACGAGTGAGCGAGCAGGCGACCGAGGATCAGCAGCACCCAAAGGAAGCTGCCGATCCGGCGACCGCTGATCCGGCCGCCACTGAGGACGTCGTGGAGGACCGGCCGGAAGAGGTTGAGTCGGGCCGCGTCGCCCGGGTGATCGCCCGACCCGAAGGAGAAGGCCCTGAGGGAGCCGGCGTCGCCGAGCCCGGGTTCGTCCCGCTTCGACTGTACCGATCCCGGCCGGCTGACGCAGGGGGCCGAGGCGGCCCGGCACGCGGTCGAGGCCGGTGAGTGCGTGGTGCTGCCGACCGACACGGTCTACGGCATCGGCGCGGACGCCTTCGACGCGAAGGCGGTGCAACGGCTGTTGGACGCGAAGGGACGCGGTCGCGACATGCCGCCGCCGGTGCTGATCGCCGACGCCGGGCTGGTCCGGGCACTGGCCACGGACGTCCCCGAGGCAGCCGACCGGCTCACCGCCGCCTTCTGGCCCGGGGCGTTGACCATCATCGTCTCGGCCCGCGCGAGCTCCCGGATGGACCTGGGGGAGACCGAAGGGACGATCGCCCTCCGGGTGCCCGACCACGAGCTGGCCAGGACGCTCCTGCGCCAGACCGGACCGATGGCGGTCAGCAGCGCCAATCTGAGCGGCCGGCCGGCGGCGCTGGACTGCGACGAGGCGGTCGATCAGCTGGGCGACCGGGTCAGCGTCTACCTCGACGGCGGACGGCTGGGGATTCGGTCGGCCGCCCTCGACCATCGTGGACTTCTCCCGGTCCGAGCACGGGCAGTTGCTACGGGCCGGTGCGATCAGCCTGGACACCCTTCGGGAGGTCGTCCCGGAGCTGGCCGACATCCCCGAGCCCGAATCGGCCCGGGGCAACGCCGAGGGCGGTGACGAGTCCGCCTCCCGCGGCGTAGCGGAGGAAGAAGGGTCCGGCGAGGCCGCACCCGCCGCGCCCCGAAGTCGGGGCCAGTCGGTTCTCCCTGCAACCGCCGAGGGCCTGACCGGGTGCGCGAATATCTGCTGGTGCTGGCCATCAGCGCCGGCGACCACCTTCCTGGTCAGCGGGCTCTGCCGCCGGATCGCGCTGAAGACCGGTGCGGTGGCCAAGGTCCGTGACCGGGACGTGCACACCGTCGCGATGCCCTACTTCGGCGGGGTGGCCATCCTGGCCGGGGTGGCGGCGGCGTTTCTGGTGGCCATCAACCTGCCGTTCCTGGGCAAGCAGGCGGTGCTGCAGGACGATTCCGGGCCGTACTGATCGCAGCGGCGGTGATCTGCGCCGTCGGAGTGTTGGACGACCTGTTCGAGTTGAACGCGCTGGCGAAGCTGGCCGGCCAGGTGCTGGCGGCCGGGCTGGTCGTCCACTTCGGCGTCAAGATGCTCTACATCCCGTTGCAGAACCGGACGATCTCGCTGGACGACACCGCCTCGATCGCCATCACCGTCTTCTTCATCGTGCTCTGCTCGAACTCGGTGAACTACGTCGACGGGCTGGACGGGCTCGCTGCCGGTGTGGTCTGCATCGGCGCTCTGGCCTTCTTCGCCTATTCCTATCTGCTCTACGTGGACCAGCACCTGGTCCGGGCCACCACCTCCAGCCTGATCACCGTGGCCATCGCGGGGGCCTGTCTCGGCTTCTTGCCGCACAACTTCTTCCCGGCCCGGATGTTCATGGGCGACTCCGGCGCCCTGCTGCTCGGGTTCTTGTTGGCCACCTCGACGATCAGCCTGACCGGTCAGATCGACTCCTCCCAGCTGGAGGACACCAATGGCGGTCTGGTGCCGGCCTATCTGCCCCTGTTGCTGCCGGTGGCCACGATGTTCTTACCGTTCCTGGACTTCACCTTGGCGTTCTTCCGTCGCACCTACGCCGGTCGGTGGTGGTTCGTCGCCGACAAACAGCATCTGCACCACCGGCTGATGGAGCGCGGTCACTCCCACCGGCGCGCCGTGTTGTTGATGTACATCTGGTCGGCTGTGGTCTCGTTCGGCGTAATCGGGCTGGGCCGCGTCCAGAGCTTGCGGGTGGGCATTGCGGTCGTGGCCTCTGATCGTGTTGATCGTCGTGGTCCTGTCCATCCTGACCCTGGGGCGGTCGGTCCGGGGCGATAAGGCCACGCCACGCCTGGCCAGGTCACCTCGCCGGCCGATGCGCGGCCGACGCCGCCGCAGCCCGTCCAGCGGGTGCTCTGAATCGACCCGGGTCGGGCAGTTGTGCTAGTTTTCACAGACTTATCCAGCCCGCGACGATCGGCGATCCCGGTTCCGCACGAGTGCCACGGCAGGTGACTGCCGTCAGACAGGACAGCCGCCGTCATGACGACTGAGAGCTCATCGACCCGGGAACGGTCCGGGCCGAGCATCCATGTCGTGCGGGCCCGCAAGCTGCTCTACGGCGGTCTGGTCGGAGGGGCTCGGCGCCGTCGATGATCTGTCTGGTCGTCTTCTACCTCGTCTTCGGTGTCGTCGGGCTCGGCCTCGTCGGCGCTGGCCGCAGCCATGGTGTTGTTCTTCTACACCGGCGGCCAGCTGGTGATGGTGCGGTTCGCCGACGCGGGCGCCCGAACGCTGCTGCTGGTGTCGATGTTCAGCTACACCGCGCGGGTGATCATCCTCGGGTTGATCCTGCTGTTCTTCAACTCCCACCGGACGACCTGGACCGCGATCGAGCCGACGCGCGCTGTTCATCACCACCGTCGCGGTGGTGGCCGGCTGGCTGATCGTCGAGGTGCTGGTGTTCCGTCGGCTGCGGATCGACGCCTTCGACAGCCCCTACGTCTCTCCGACCGACGCCGGCGCCGATCAGGAGCGGGCCGGAGATGTCCCGGCCGACCGGACGAGCGCCGCTCACTCGAGCCGCGGTGAGCTTGATGGGCAAGCGGTTCACTGGTTCGGAAACTGACTGCTACCGTGTGGAAGGCCATGGCAAAGATGCATCGCGATCAGGTCCCGTCTACCCCGAGCCCTCGAATCGGGCTCAGACCGAGGGGATGGATCAGGCTGCCCGCGCGCTGTCCTATCTGATCTCCGGTGTGCTGGTCTGGGGTGGTCTCGGCTGGCTGGCCGACCACTTCCTGCACACGGGCTTCTTGATCCCGATCGGGATCGTGATCGGGGCCGGCCTGGCCTGTTATCTGATCATCGTCCGCTTCGGTCAGGAGGCTGAACGGCGCCGCCGGATCTGCCGGAGGACGTCCTTCGGCAGTCGGATCAACGAGCGATCGACGACACCATCCGCAGTCGACATGAGCAACTGAGGGGAGCGGACCGATGACCACCACGATGACCGCTTTGGCCCCTCTGCTGATCCCGATGGAGCGCTACCACGCCGCCGGGCGTCAGCGACTTCGACTTCCCCGACCTGTTCGGCATCCCCTGGCTTCACCAAGTACATGCTGCAGGCCATCGTGGCGACGATCTTGATCATCGCCTTCTGGATCGTGATGGCCCGGAAGAACAAACTGGTGCCGAGCAAGAGCCAGTTCCTCGGCGAGTCGGCCTACTTCTTCATCCGGGACTCGATCGGCCGGGACGTGGTCGGCCACGACTTCAAGAAGTATCTGCCCTTCCTGATCGCGGTGTTCTCGTTCGTACTGTTCAACAACCTGTGGGGCGTCTTTCCACTGACCTTGCTGCCCGACAGCCGCCCACGTCGGCTGGGCCTACGGCCTGGCCGGCATGGTTTGGGTGATCTACAACGCGATCGGGATCCGGAAGTACGGTCCGATCGGTTACCTGAAGCACGTGACCATGCCCCCGGGTGTTCCTTGGTACATGTTCTTCCTGGTCATCCCGCTGGAGTTCATCTCCAACATCCTGGTGCGGCCGATCACCTTGTCGCTGCGACTGTTCGCCAACATGCTGGCCGGCCACTTGCTGGTGCTGGTCTTCGTCGTCGGTGGTGAGTACCTGCTGGTGGAGAGCACGCCGATCATCAACAACATCGCCGGCGTGTTCTCGCTCATCTTCAGTATGGCGATCTTCGCTCTCGAGCTCTTCGTTCAGGTGCTGCAGGCATACATCTTCACCATGTTGACCGCGCAGTACATCGGCTCGGCGCTCTCGGAGGAGCACTGATCTCGATCCCAGAAGACGAAGCCACCTCCACGACCATCTCATCCAGTTCGACTCGTTCGTGAACATCGAAAGGAACACACCATGACTCCCATGGAACTCAACGGATCGATCGCCATCGTCGGCTACGGCCTGGCGGCGATCGGTCCTGGTATCGGCATCGGCCTGATCTTCGGCGCCGTCATCCAGGGCACCGCCCGCCAGCCCGAGGCGCGTGGCGCGATGCTCAGCACCGCGTTCATCGGCTTCGCGCTGACCGAGGCGCTCGCCATCATCGGCATCGCGCTGGCCTTCGTCTTCGCGGGTTAGGAGCTCCATGCTGATCATCCCGTTGGCGACAGAGAACCCACTTCTGCCACACCTGTCCGAGATCATCGCGTCGCTAGTTTTTGCGGGGATCCTGACCTTCATCATCGCCAAGGCTGTGGTCCCTCGGTTCGAGGAGACCTACCAGACCCGAACGGCGGCGATCGAAGGTGGCATCGAGAAGGCGGAGAAGGCTCAAGCCGAGGCGGCCGCAGCGCTGAAGCAGTACCAAGAGCAGCTGGCCGAATCGCGCAGTGAAGCGGCGAAGATCAAAGAGGACGCCAAGACCGAGGGTTCCAAGATCATCGCCGAGATGCGAGAGCAGGCTCAGAGCGAAGCCAGCCGGATCGTTCAAAATGCCCGGAACCAGATGGAGGCCGAACGCAGCCAGGTCGTCTCCCAACTGCGGAACGAGGTGGGCGGCATGGCCACCACGCTGGCCGGGAAGATCGTCGGCGAATCGCTGGACGATAACGACCGGGCCCAGCGCACCGTGGACCGGTTCCTGGAGCAACTCGAGGCCGAGACGAACGAGTCCGCGGACTCGGGAGCCTCGCGCTGAGCTGATGATCAGCACCGGGGTGGTCGATCGACGGATCAGCAGGCAGCCGAACAGAGGAGGAGGTAGGGGATGAGAAGCGAGAGATCGAAGCGGCTGGCGGCCCTGGACGACGTCCTGGACGGGCTGCCGGTCAGCAAAGACCTGTCGGTCGAGCTGTTCGGACTGGTCGAGGCGCTGGACGCCTCACCATCGCTGAAGCGCACCCTGACCGACCCCAACATGCCGGACGAGCAACGCAAAGGCTTCACCCACGCGTTCTTCGACTCCCGGCTGAGCGAGTCGGCGGCGACCCTGCTGGCCGAGGCCACCGCACTGCGCTGGATGGGCGGCCGCTATCTGGTCGACGCGATCGAACGTGAGGCCGTCCGGGCCCAGTTGCGGGTGGCCGAGGACAACGGTGGTCTGGACGGCGTGGAGGACGAGCTGTTCCGGTTCGGTCGGCTGGTCGACGGCAACTCGAACCTGCGCGCCGCGGTGACCGATCGGAGCGCGAGCCTGGAGCGCCGCTGCGAGCTGATCGACGACCTGCTCGAGGGCAAGGTCGGGTTGACGACCATCGTGCTGGCGAAAAGAGCTGTCCGGGCCCGCGAGCGTAGCTTCAGCTGGACGCTGGACGGATACGTCGAGTTGGCCGCCGAGATGCGCGACCGGACCATCGCCACCGTCCGGGTCGCGCAGCCGCTGACCGACCAGCAGCGCGAACGCCTGTCGGCGGCGCTGCAGACCCGGGCCGGTCGCAAGGTTGCTCTGCAGGAGATCGTCGATCCGGAGGTGCTCGGTGGCGTCCGGGTCGAAATGGGCGGCCAGGTGATCGAGGGGACCGTCGCCGGCCGACTGGACGAGGCCCGCCGACAGCTTCGCTGATCGGGTAGAACAGAAGGCATAACCAAGCAGAACCGCAGTAACCACGGAACGACGAGCAGAACGAGATAGAGAGCAGGGACGAGAGGCGATGGCGGAACTCACGATTCGACCGGAAGAGATCCGAGAGGCTCTGGACGCCTACGTCCAGAACTACCACCCCGACGCCGCGGCCACCGAAGAGGTCGGCACCGTGGTCAGCTCAGGCGACGGCATCGCCCGGGTCGAGGGTCTGCCCTCGGCGATGGCGAACGAACTGCTGCAATTCGAGAACGGCACCATGGGGATCGCGTTGAACCTCGACGTCCGCGAGATCGGCGTCGTGGTGATGGGCGAGTCCGAGGGGATCGAGGAGGGTTCGACGGTCAAGGGGACCGGCGAGATCCTGGGTGTCGACGTCGGCGACGGCTATCTCGGCCGGGTGGTGGACGCGCTGGGTAACCCGATCGACGGACTGGGCGAGATCAAGGACCTGAACGAGCGGCGAGCTCTCGAACTGCAGGCCGCAGGTGTGATGGACCGCCAAGAGGTGCGACAGCCGCTGCAGACGGGGATCAAGGCGATCGACGCCATGACCCCGATCGGTCGCGGTCAGCGGCAGTTGATCATCGGCGACCGCAAGACCGGCAAGACGGCGGTCGCGGTGGACACGATCATCAACCAAAAGGAGTTCTGGGCGACCGGCGATCCGGAGCAGCAGGTCCGCTGCATCTACGTGGCGATCGGCCAGAAGGGCTCCACCATCGCCTCCGTCCGCGGTGCGCTCGAGGACGCCGGGGCGATGGAGTACACCACCATCGTCGCCGCACCGGCCTCGGACCCGGCCGGCTACAAGTACATCGCGCCCTACACCGGCAGCGCGATCGGTCAGCACTGGATGTATCAGGGCAAGCACGTTCTGATCGTCTTCGACGACCTCTCCAAGCACGCCGAGGCCTACCGGGCGATGTCGCTGCTGCTGCGCCGCCCGCCGGGACGCGAGGCCTACCCCGGCGACGTGTTCTATCTGCACAGCCGGTTGCTGGAGCGCTGCGCGAAGTTGTCCGACGATCTGGGTGCGGGCTCGATGACCGGGCTGCCGATCATCGAGACCAAGGCCAACGACGTCTCGGCGTTCATCCCGACCAACGTCATCTCGATCACCGACGGCCAGATCTTCTTGCAGTCGGATCTGTTCAACGCCAACCAGCGACCGGCGATCGATGTCGGCATCTCGGTCTCCCGGGTCGGTGGCGCGGCGCAGATCAAGGCGATGAAGAACGTCTCCGGCTCACTGAAGATCGAGTTGGCCCAGTATCGCGACATGCAGGCGTTCGCGATGTTCGCCTCCGATCTGGACGCCACCACCCGGCGGCAGCTGGATCGTGGTGCCCGGCTGGTGGAGTTGCTGCGTCAGCCGCAGTATTCGCCGTACCCGGTCGAGAACCAGGTGGTCAGCGTCTGGTCCGGCATCAACGGCAAGTTCGACGAGGTGCCGGTCGACGACGTGCTCCGGTTCGAGAACGAGCTGCTGGACTATCTGCGACACAACTCCGAGGTGCTGAACAACATCCGCGAGACCAAGGTGTTCGACGACTCGACCGCCGAGACCCTGACCAAGGAGATCGACGAGTTCAAGAAGAGCTTCCAGACCTCCGACGGCAAGCTGTTGCCCGGTCGCGAGGACCACGAGCCGCTGGACGACGACGAGGTCGAGCAGGAGCAGATCGTCGCCCAGAAGCGGTGAGTTCAGCAGCAGTAAAGCGACAAGTGGTGAAGCCGAGAGCATTGGTGTCAGAGGCGTTGGGAGTTCTGATGGAAGAGTCAGCCGAAGGGAAGGTGAGTCCTCATGCCGGCGAGTCTGCGTGAGCTGCGGGAGCGCCGTACGTCGGTCTCCAACATCAAGAAGATCACCCGAGCGATGGAACTCATCGCCGCGTCCCGGATCATCAAGGCACAGCGCAACGCCAAGGCGGCGGCGCCGTACGCGCGTGAATTGACCCGGGCGGTCTCAGCGGTTGCCACCTACTCCAACGTGGACCATCCGCTGACCACGGAGAAGGATAATCCGACCCGGGCGGCGATGCTGCTGGTCACCTCCGACCGTGGTCAGGCCGGGGCCTACTCCTCGCTGGTGATCCGGCAGGGCGAGCAGTTGATGCAGTTGCTCCGGGACGAGGGTAAGGAGACGGTGCCGTTCCTGGCCGGCCGCAAGGCGCTCCAGTTCTATGGCTTCCGTAAACGGCAGGTCGCGGGTTCGTGGAACGGCTTTTCCGACTCGCCGAGCTACGCCCATGCCCGAGAGATCGCCGACGCGCTGATCGAGTCGTTCAACGCCCCGACCGAGGAGGGCGGCGTGGACGAGATCCACATCGTCTACACCCGGTTCGTCTCGATGCTGGTTCAGAAGCCGGAGGTCATCCGGCTGCTGCCGCTCGAGGTGGTGGAAGGCGACGAACGGCCCGATCCGGGCGACCTTTTGCCGCTGTACGAGTTCGAGCCGGACGCCGACACCGTGCTGAACGAGGTGTTGCCGCTCTACGTGGCGGCGCGGATCCAGTACTGCCTGCTGCAGTCGGCTGCCTCCGAACTGGCCTCCCGTCAGCGGGCGATGAAGGCGGCCACCGACAACGCCGAGCAACTGATCGACAGTCTGACCCGGGAAGCCAACCAGGCGCGGCAGGCCGGCATCACCCAGGAGATCAGTGAAATCGTCGGTGGTGCCAACGCATTGGCCGACTCCCAAGATGACGCCTGACCAGACGGCCTGATCAGACGCTTTCAACAGACGACGTGAAGACGCAGTTGTGCAGGTCCGAATGAGAACGCAGAGAGTGAGTGAGCGATGACGGCCACGGTTGACGAGACGCAAGAAGAGACCACAACGGGTGGCGTAGGTCGGATCTCCCGGGTGATCGGCCCGGTGGTGGACGTGGAGTTTCCCGGCGACCAGATGCCCGACATCCTGAACGCCCTGCAGGTCGACACCACCATCGGCGACCAGACGACCACGATGACGATGGAGGTCGAGCTGCACGTCGGCGACAACATCGTTCGGGCGATCGCGCTGAAGCCGACCGACGGTCTGCGCCGGGGCAGTGAGGTGCGCGACACCGGCGCACCGATCTCGGTCCCGGTCGGCGACGTCACCAAGGGCCATGTCTGGAACGTGACCGGTGACGTGCTCAACGTCCCGGCCGACAGCATCGAGATCACCGAGCGCTGGCCGATCCACCGGCTGGCCCCGAAGTTCGACCAGCTGGAGTCGAAGACCGAGATGCTGGAGACCGGCATCAAGGTTCTGGACCTGCTCACCCCCTACGTCCAGGGCGGCAAGATCGGCCTGTTCGGCGGTGCTGGGGTGGGCAAGACGGTGCTGATCCAGGAAATGATCTACCGGATCGCCCACAACTTCGGCGGCACCTCGGTGTTCGCGGGTGTCGGCGAACGGACCCGCGAGGGCAACGACCTGATCAACGAGATGGAAGAGGCGGGCGTCCTTAAGGACACGGCCCTGGTGTTCGGCCAGATGGACGAGCCGCCCGGGACCCGGCTGCGGGTGGCACTGAGCGCGCTGACCATGGCCGAGTACTTCCGTGATGTCCAAAACCAGGACGTGCTGCTGTTTATCGACAACATTTTCCGGTTCACCCAGGCCGGCTCCGAGGTCTCCACCCTGCTCGGCCGGATGCCTTCCGCGGTGGGCTACCAGCCGAACCTGGCTGATGAGATGGGACAGCTGCAGGAGCGGATCACCTCCACCCATGGCAACTCGATCACCTCGATGCAGGCGATTTATGTGCCGGCCGACGACTACACCGACCCGGCGCCGGCCACCACCTTCGCTCACCTGGACGCCACCACCGAGCTGAGCCGGGCAATCGCTTCCCGCGGTCTCTACCCGGCGGTGGATCCGCTGACCTCAACCAGCCGGATCCTCGACGCCCAGTACATCGGCCAGGAGCACTACGACACCGCGGTGCGGGTCAAGCAGATCTTGCAGAAGAACAAGGAACTGCAGGACATCATCGCCATTCTCGGTGTCGATGAGCTGAGCGAGGAGGACAAGGTTGCGGTCAACCGAGCCCGCCGGATCCAGCAGTTCTTGAGCCAGAACACCTACATGGCCGAGAAGTTCACCAATATCGAGGGTTCGACCGTGCCGGTCGGCGAGACGGTGGAGTCGTTCAAGATGATCTGCGACGGCAAGGTCGACCACATCGCCGAGCAGGCCTTCTTCAACACCGGCACCCTCGACGACGTCGAGAAGCGCTGGTCTGAGATGGAGAAGGACCAGTAGTCGTGGCCGATCCGTTGCAGGTCGAGGTGGTCTCGGCCGAGAAGGTGGTCTGGTCCGGTGAGGCCGAGACCGTCATCGCCAAGACCGTGGACGGCGACATGGGCATCCTCCCCGGGCACGCCCCGGTGCTGGCGCTGCTTGTCCCCGGCGGGGTCGAGATCGTCTGTCCGGACGGTCGGAGCCGCGAAATCGTCGCGGTCGATGGCGGGTTCATCTCGGTGGCTCAGGGTCGCGTCTCGATCCTCAGTGAGTACGCCCGGATGGCCGAGGAGCTCAGTGTGGCCGACGCCGAGAAGGAGTTGGCCGACGCCCGCTCGAAACTGGACGGTGGGGACGACAGCGAAGAGACCCGGATGCATTTCCGCCGGGCCAGCGCTCAGGTCCGTGCCGCCCAGAAGGCCAGATAAGTCCACCGATCCAGACTGAGCCGGCCGTGACGATACGAGACAGGGGACGTTGACCTCGTGCTGCGCGGGTGGTTCGGAGGCGTCGAGATCGTTGTTGTTGTGGTCGTGGTCCTGGCCTTGGCCCTGATCGTGCTGGCCGGGAGACGACGATGGCTGGCCCGAAAGGGCGGCACCTTCGAATGTAGTCTGCGGCTGCACAACGCGACGCCGGGCACCGGATGGGTGCTCGGCGTCGCGCGTTACAGCGGTGAAATGCTCGAGTGGTACCGGTTTTTCTCCTACCGATTTGCGCCGCGCAAGTCGTTCCCGCGGTATCGGGTCCGGGTGCTGGCCAGCCGTGCCCCGGACGCGGTGGAAGCGGTAGCGCTCTACTCGGGTCAGCAGGTGGTCGAACTCGTCGAGGACGAGAGCAGTGGGCACGCCTCCGGGCCGGAACAGTGGGAGCTGGCGATGAGCGGCGACTCGTTGACCGGACTGATGAGCTGGCTGGAGGCCGCTCCACCCGGCCGGATGCCACGCACACTCTGACCTGCTGCACCTGACCTTTTCGCCCTGACCTTTTCGCCCTGACCTCTTAGCCCGAACCTGCTCGCCCGACAGCGGGGTCGACCGGACGGGTGCCGGCTGAGGTACGCGCTCAGCCGCCCGCGTCGTCGGCGTGAATCGAGTCGATCACCGACGTCGCGACCTCGACCAGGCTGATCTTCTCATCGGCAGACCTCCGGTGCAGCTCCTGCAGCGCAACCTCCGGGGTTCGACCGCGGTCGATCAGAACACCGACCGCCTGGTTGATCTGCGAGCGTTCGGCCAGTCCGACCACGGCGTTGAAGGGCGGCGACGGCGGAGGTCGATGGTCGATGGCGAGTGCGCCCGGCCGCAGATCGAGGGCGAAGTGCAGATCGGCGGACAGGTCGACGAACGCCCCCGGACGGCCGGCGTAAAAGACGATTTCGCCCGCGCTCGGGTGACGCTCGAGTTGGCTCAACGTCACAGCCAGCGACGTGCGGGAGCCGACGGCGGCGGTCCTGCTGCGGAAGTCGCTGAGCACGATCCGGGACGACTCGGCACCCAGGGTCAGCCGCAGACCGGAGAACGATTCGACGGCGCCCTGCAACTGCTCGCGCAGGGTTCCCAACGGCTCGAGGATGCTCAGGGCATCCAATCCGAGCCCGTCGACCAGCGTTCGAACGTCCCTGAGGAGACGCATGGTGCTGTCCACCTGCAGTCTCCGAAAAGCGGCCCGCGCGCCCTCACTCTGCCTGGTCCGACCACCGCAGAGCGCGGTTCGTCGGTCGTGCACTGACGATGGCGGCGTTCGGGTCGGCGCAACGCCAGGGTCCGGTCCACCCTAGTCCTGATCCACCGACTTCTCCGGATTCGATCCGGGCGCCGGCTGTTGCTGGAGGGCCAGAACGCGACGGACGGCTTCGTCGACCAGGTTCTCGGCCACCACCGCCAGTTTCAGGTGCTCGCTCTGGCTGAGTCGACGGAGTCGCTCGAGGGCCTGCTCCGGGCTGCCACCGCTGCGGCTCATCATGATGCCCACGGCCCGGTCGACGACCCCGCGCTGTTCGAGGGCCGTCTGCAGATGCTGGGTGAGCCGCTGGCTCTGGGCCAGGATCTGGGCGTTCTCGACCGCGATCGCCGCCGGCTCGGCGAACAGTTCGCCCAAGGCGGCGGCTCGCTCGTCGAAGACGTTCTTCGCGTGGGCGTAGACGTTCATCGATCCTTTGACCCCGTCCGGGGTGAGCAGCGGCAGCGAGACGACGCTGTGGACGCCCTTCCTGGCCGCCCGCGAACCGAACTTCGGCCAGCGCGGGTCGCTGCCCAGCGAGGCCGAGATCAACGTCCGGCCTGCTGCGGCCGCGCTGATGCAGGGTCCCTGACCGATCTCGTATTGGATGTCGTCGATCTCGATCACGAACGGGTGGGTCGAGACGACAGTGTCGGCCCGATCCTGTTCGATCAGGGTGAGACCGGCCCCGTCGGCACCAGGGATCGCGCGGACCGCCAGTTGGGCCACTCTGATCAAGGTCTGCTCCAGGCCGAGATGCGCGGCCGAGAGCTTCGACAGAGCTCCGATGCTCTTGCTCAGGGCGACATCGAGTGCATCGATGCCCTCGATCTCCTCGGCGCCCGGGTCCGGTCGCTGGTCTGGTACGTCTTCGGCTGTCATGGTGCTCGCAATTCTGGCTTCGTCGGTGGGCCGGACCGAAGCTTCCCCGGCCGTCAGAGCGGAGAACAGGGCTTCGGCTCACTACCAACAGGGTAGCCACGACCGATCTGAACTTGACAGGGCGGGACGCTCCGGCGTTGAATTTCCCTGGCTGCATCCGGCAGCTGGCCTGCAAGTGGAGCGCCGTCCTGGCCGCGCACCATCTCCGACCTCCCTCGGCTGCCGCAGAGATACCCCGTTTGAACTTTGGACGAGATCTGTGCGGCCCCCACTCGCATTCACCCGGGGTCAGCACGCCCCCTGTCTGAAGCCTTCACGCCCCTCTTCGACGTCATGTCGTTGACGGTGACCGATGTCTTGGCGACGTACGCGTTGGGTCGACGCAGTCGGCGAGGTGTCGGTGAGAGCGTGGCTGGCGGTGGCAGCCGGGGCGCCGGTCTGACCGGGAGCTCGTCCATCGCGCCGGCTTCGTCCGGTCGATCGATTGTGGAAGCGGAAGCATGGTGAGGCATGCTTCGGGGTGGCTGTTCGACCTCTCTCTGAGGGTTGAGAGGTCGTCGTGACGTCCGGTATCCGGACGACCCGGTGCGAGTGCAGCCGCTTCCACAATCACCTTTTCCGCTGTTCATCACCGCCCGCTTCCAGGCTCCAGCGGTGAGGCGGTCCGGTCAGCCGAGGTCGAGCTCGACCAGTACCGGCAGATGGTCTGAGGGGTACTGGCCGTCAGGTGCCCGGTCGACGGCCTCGGAACGGCGCACCCGCACGCCGGGACTGACCAGGATCCAGTCGATCCGATCGCCGTCGGGTTCTGGCGCCCGGTAGTCGGCGAACGTGGCCACTCGGGGACCCTGCTCGGCGGCGGCCAGCACGGCGTCGGCCATCGGAGTTCCGAGCAGGATGCGGTAGGGCCCGGACGACTCGGCGGCGACGTTGAAGTCACCGGTCAGCACCATCACCTGGCGTCGACCGACGGCGGGTGGACGAGTGCTGCGGATCAGATCACGCAGATAGCTCGCCGATCGCTCCCGGGCGGTGCCACTCAGATGATCGAGGTGGGTGTTCATCATCCGGAGCTCGGTCTTCGATCTCAGATCGGTGAACACCGCCGCGGTGACCAGTCGCGGCAGATCGTTGCCCCAACTCCGCGACCCGGGTACTTCGGGGGTGTCGGAGAGCCAGTGGTGCTCGACGTCGTCCAGTCGGAGTCGGTCGGTGTCGTAGAAGATTGCCGAGAACTCCTCGGTCATCCCACCGTGTCGACTCTGCCCGACCCAGCGGTAGCGCTCGCCCAGGCCGTCGTCGATCTCGACGAGTTGATGCTCGAGGCCTTCCTGAGTGCCGATCAGGTGAGGTGAGAGCTCGCGCAGCAGCCCGATCATCGGGCCGCGGCGACGCGACCACGGCTGTGGATCGTCCTCGCTGGCGTAGCGCAGGTTGTAGCTGACGATCTTCATCGCGGCAGGCCTCAGCCGGCCCGGCGGGGCCGCTCCGGGTTACGTTCGCCGCCAGGCAGCCACAGCACTTCGTGCTCGATACCGTTGACCACCCGGGTCAGGATGAACAGCAGGTCCGAGAGGCGGTTCAGATAACGCAGCGCCACCGGATTGACCCCGCCCGATCCGTCCGGCCCGTCGGCCTGACTGCTCTGACTGCCCTGACTGCCCTGACTGCCCTGACTGCCCTGACTGGTCTGGGTGCCGTAGGCGTCCGCCGCCCGCCAGGCCGCGCGCTCGGCCCGCCGGGTGATCGTCCGGGCCAGATGTAGCTGGGCCGCGGCCGGCGTCCCGCCCGGCATGATGAACGACCGCAGAGTGGGTAGCGCGGCGGTGTAGTGGTCGCACCAGCCCTCCAACCGGCTCGACCGACTCCGCGGTGACCCGCAGCGGCGGGAACTCGGGATCGGCGGTCAGCGGGTTGGACAGGTCGGCGCCCAGATCGAACAGCTCGTTCTGGATCAGGCTGAGCAACTCCCGGACGCCCGGGCCCAGATCGGGGCCGAGGGCCAGGGCGAGCCCGATCGCCGAATTGGCCTCGTCGACGTCGCCGTAGGCCTCGACCCGCAGGTCGGTCTTGGCCACCACCGACATGTCCGACAGCCGGGTCTCGCCTGCGTCGCCGGTTCGGGTGTAGATCTTGGTCAGGTTCACCACGCGCCTCAGCCTACGAGGTTGGCCCGCGTGGCAGCTCTGGCGAGGGCGTCGTCGTGGCACGCTTGGGCAGTGTTCTCACTAATCCGTATGCCGCGGTTGCGAGCCGGCATCCACGCCGTCCGTGCGGTCCCGGTCGTCGTCGTGTTGATCACCTCGGGGCTGGTCTTGGCCGGGTGCGGCGCGCTGCCGGGCCAGCCGATCGGCTCATCGTCGGCCGACCCCTCATCCAGCCAAAACTCTAGCCAAGCGCCCAGTCAGGTGCCCGGCCAGCCTTCGGGTTCGAGTGCTGGTTCGGGTGGGGCCGAGCAGTGCGTCTATGAATCCAACGGACAGGCGGCGCGCCCGGTTCAGCCGCCGAAGACCACCGGGGTGGCCGAGACGGGCACGGTCGTCTTCGTCATCACCACCAACGAGGGCCCGATCACCATCACCATGGACCGGTCGAAGGCGCCGTGCACCATCAACAGCTTCGAGTCACTGGCCCGGCAGAAGTACTTCGACGACACCCGGTGCCACCGGCTGGTTGATTCCGGCATCTTCGTCCTGCAGTGCGGCGACCCGACCGGCACCGGAAGTGGTGGCCCCGGCTACAGCTTCGCCGACGAGCTGAGCGGATCCGAGACCTATCCGGCCGGGACGGTGGCGATGGCCAACAGCGGGCCGAACACGAACGGGTCGCAGTTCTTCCTGGTCTACGCCGATTCGCCGTTGCCGCCGTCCTACACCGTCTTCGGACAGCTGGACCAGGCGTGCTCGGGGTGGTGAACAAGATTCAGGCCGAGGGCGAGGACGGCAGCGCCGGCAGCGCCGGTGGTGGCAAGCCGAACAACCCGGCCAAGATCATCTCCGTCGTCGAGAAGTGACGCGAGTCCTTTCACGCCAAAGTTCTGATCGGCCTTCGGCAGCGACCCTCTGGGAGGAGGACCGGGGCACCATCGAGGACGTCACGCTGACCTACGTCGTAGTGCGGATGCACGAGCGGCAGTTGATCGCGCCGTCCGTCTACGTCGTCACCAACCCGTTCCCGAACTGGACCCGGACCGCCGGCGAGATCGTCGGCACCGTCATCTATCGATCACTACTGAGGACCGGGCGACGGCTCATGAGGACCGGCGACGCGACTTGTTGGCCCGTCCGGTCGTCTTACCTCGCTTGGGCTTGCTGCTCAGCCAGATCGCGAACAGGGCCAGGACGGCGACCGCCAGCAGGGCCGGGACGATTTCGGCGGCAAAGCCGTTGGTCCGGGCCGGATAGACGTCCGCCGCGGTGGGAGAAGCGCTGGGGACCTGGAGCACGACGAGACTGAACTGCAGCATCAGCCAAAGCATGCTCGTCTCCGATCTCTGTCGTTGGACACAGGTCTTCCTGATCGCACCGGTCTACCTGATCTTCTCTCACCGGCGGCCACCCGGATGCGCCGACCATGATCGTCGACACGACGTGGTGCCGGTTGGTCAGCCGATCTCGAGGTTGATCATGTCGACCACCGGTCGATAGCCGATGGCTTGATAGATCCTGTTCGACACCGGGTTGGCCTGGTCGGTGAACAGACACGGGCGGGAGCCGGCGGCCAGGAAGCGTCGGGATATCTCCGCGACGGCGGCGCTGGCGTAGCCGTGACCGCGGTGCTCGGGCGGGGTGTAGACCGGCCCGATTCGCTGGGCTCCGAAGCTGACCGCGTTCGCGCCGGTCAGGTGCACTGCTTGCCCGAGGGTGCGGCCCACAACCAGATGAGTCCGGCCCCGATCTTGCGGCGGACTACGTCAGGCTGCACTGCCGTCGGAGTCTGGTCTGCCGAAGCGCGGCCAGTTTGGACGTCGGCGTCGTGATGGAAGGCGGTGAACCAATCCAGCACCAGGTCGGTGTCGGCAGCGGTGGCGCTCCGGAGCTCGCCCGGGACCGAAGGCGGGTCGATCACCGAGCGCAGCTCGAACAGGCGGGTGTGGGCCCCGACCTCGACGGTGGCGTTCGAGAGCCGGGCCAACTCCTCGGCGAAAGTCGCGGTGGTCGGCAAAGCGCCGTTTACGCCGGCCACCGGCTCGTCCCGCTCGTTCAACACCCGGGCGAGTTGCGCCGCCGCGGCGTCCGGCATCGGCAACAGATAGAGCGGGCGGGGCGGGAACGGGGCGGTCCGCATGCCGACGCCGCGGACCGTGCTGCGATCGTGGTCGGAGTCATCCCAGACGCTCAGGTACCAGTCGTCGGCGCGTGCGGCCAGGCCGGATGCGCGTTCGGCGGCGTTGCGCTGGGCGATGGATGCGCAGACGGTGTTCAGCACCGGGTCGGCCCGCAGATAATCACCGGCCACCGCCAGGAAGGAGGCCGGGTCACTATCGAACTGCAGCCGAATGCTCACCCGGGAACCGTAGATCCTGACGGCGGGGCGGGCGACCGATATTCCACCAGTGCGGGTCATGACCGTGCCGACGTTGATACCTCGAGGTGCTCCGTGAGCTCGGTTAAAGTGCTCGGATGAGTGCGGACGCGCCGACCATCCTGGCCACTTCCGGCGGCATCGTGCCCGGTTCGATCGGACCCGATGGGAGTTCAGCGCGCCTCACCGACTAGGCGGTGGAGCTGTCCGGGGTGTGCGGCCGCGCGCCGAAGATCTGCTTCCTGGCCACCGCCGCGCGGGGACAGCCCGTTCGCCTTGACCTCGCTCTACGAGGCGGCCAGCCTGCGCGGCTTCCACGCCTCCCACCTGAGCGCGTTCTCGATGCCCAACCTGCCCGATCCGGAGGCACACCTGCTCGATCAGGACGTGGTCTGGGTGCTTGGCGGCAGCGTGGCCGGGCTGCTGGCGATCTGGCGGCTGCACGGCTGGGACGCCGATCATGCGGCGGGTCTGGCAGTCCGGGGTCGTGCTGACCGGCGATCTCGGCGGGATCGATCTGCTGGCACGTCGGCGGCACCACCGACTCGTTCGGGCCCGAGCTGCGCCCGGTGACCGACGGGCTCGGTTGGCTGCCGTACTCCAACGGTGTGCACTACGACGCCGAGCCGCAACGGCGTCCGCTGTTCCAGTCGTTGATCGCCGACGGCACGCTGCCGGCCGGCTTCGCCACCGACGACGGCGTCGGATTGCTCTATCGCGGCACCGACCTCGTCGAGGCGGTCAGCGAGACCGGTCCCGACCAGAGCAAGGCGGCCTACCGGGTCGAGCCCGGCCCGGACGGAACCGCGGTCGAGACCAGGATCGAGCCGCGGCGGCTCGGCTGAGCAGAGGCGTCTCGAGGTGGGCGCTCAGGGAATGCGCTGATCGACGAACCGGCGGCAGCACAGCGGTGAAGATCTCGGGTTGCTCGGCATGCACCCAGTGGCCGGCGTGCTTGATCGGTGATCGTCCGGACGGCAGGGAACAGGGCGCGCATGTCCGGTGCGTACTCGGGGCGAACGTAGTCCGATTCCGCGCCGGCGATCCACAGCACCGGACCGGCGAACGGCTTGGTCGCCCGGCGCCGGCCAGCCGGACAGCACGTCCAGCTGGTCACCGAGCAGCCGCAGGTTCATCTGCCAGCGCCACCGCACGCCGTCCGGGCCGGACTCGCGGCGCAGATTCTGCAACAGGAAACCCCGGATCACCGGGTCGGGCACCCGGGCTCGGTCAGCGCGGCGTCGGCGTCGGCGCGGGTGCGCAGCGCCGTCCAGGTCGACCGATCGCATCCCCTCGACGTAGCGGCCGAACGACGTCAGACCGTGATAGTCGACGGGGGCCATGTCGACCACGCAGAGCCGATCGACCAACCCCGGCTCGGTCAGTGCCATCCGCATCGCGACCTTGCCGCCCATCGAGTGGCCGATCACGGTCCAGCGCTCGCCGGGCGCGACCTCGGCCAGAGTGTCGGCCACCGCGGCGGCCATGTCGGCATAGCTCAGCTCGCTCGGTCCAGTCCGAACGACCGTGGTCGGGCAGATCCAGCAGCAGGATCCGGTGGTCGGTGGCGAGACGTCTTTGCGATCGAGGTCCAGTTCTTGCCTTGACCGAACAGACCGTGCAGGAAGACCATCCGGTCGCCGTGCTGCACCGAGCAGAGTCTGGTGCAGCCTGGGGTGGACTCCGCGCCGCTCATGGCCGACGCTGCCAGCAGGCGCGATGCCAGTGCCGACGCTCCTCGACCCCACTCGCCGCCAGCATGCTGGGCAGCTCCGGCCAGACGACCAGATGCCCGGTCCCGGCGGGGATGATCTGCTGACAACCCGGGCAGCGATAGGGCTTGAGGGTGGCGCTGCCGCTCATCGGCCGGACGATCCAGCGGCCGTCCCGCTTCTGATCGGCGCTCTGGTCGATGGCCAGCGGTCGGACCTGGTCGCGCAGCGGGCGTTTCGGTCGTCGCCGTGCCTTGGCCACTCGCGCGCACCTTCCAGATCCGACCCGTCGCGAACGTCTCCGAGCCGACGTTGCGTTTCTCGGCCCCCGACAAGCATGACAGGCCGGTCCGGCACGCCGAGCGTGCGGCCCTGGGACCGCCGAGCCTCGGGCGTGACAGGCTCGACGGATGAGCCGCGATCGGATGCGAGCCCCAATCGGACGAGCACAGCCGGACGCTCGCGCGTCGGGTGCTCGCTCGACTGCTCAGGTCTGGTCTGGCCCGGCCACCCGAGGCGTTGGGCCGATCTGCCGGAGGCCGCTCCGCCCGACGTTGACCACCACCGCCCGGCTGACCGTCGCCGCGGTGATCGCGTTCGCACTGACCGTCGCTCTCGGACCTGGCAAGGTCGATCTGACCGGGCCGCTCACGGCCCTGCTGGTGCTGCAGGCCAGTGCGCTGTCCACCCTGAAGATGGGTCTGGTCCGGGTCGGCGCGGTGCTCGGCGGCGTGCTGATCGCGATCGCGCTGTCGAACTGGATCGGTCTGACCTGGTGGAGTCTCGGGCTGGCCATCGCGGCGGCCCTGCTGGTCGGCAAGATCTTCCGGCTGGGGGACCAGGCGTTGGAGACGCCGATCAGCGCGATGTTGATCCTGGCTGTCGGCGCCAGTGACGTCGCCGCCGAGACCCGGATCTTGAACACGCTGATCGGCGCCGGCGTCGGGATCGCCTTCGGCCTGCTGTTCCCGATCGCCATGCAGACCCCGGCCGCCCGGCGCTCGGTGGTCAAGGTGGCCGAAGCCACGGCGTCGCCGCTGACGTGGGCGGCGCGGGTGCTCAGCGACGGCCCGCCGCGCCGCGATCAGGCCGAGGGTTGGTTGGCCGAGTCACGGGCCGCGGTGGCCGAGGTCGGTGCGGCCGACCAACGGCTGGCCACCCTGCGGGACAGTCGCCGCTTCAACCCCCGGGCACTCGGCACCCGCGATATCGAGCCGGTGCTGGCCAGCGCGGTGCAAACCCTGGAACGGTGCCTGCTGGCCGTGCGTGCGTTGTTCGTCGCCATGTTGGCCGAGCTGCCGGCTGATCAGGAGTCCGGCGATCGAGTCCGGTCGAGCGAGGTCGGAGAAAGCTGGTCCGATGACCCGGCCGGGGACGAACTGCGGCGGGCTTTCGGCGCCTTGTTGGCCGACACCGGTCAGTGCCTGCGGGCCTTCGGCGCGTTGGTCGTGGCCGAGGCGGAGGGTGACGAGGCCCAGACCGAGCGGGCGACGGCCGAGAACGTGGAGATCCTGCGCGAGACCCGCGCGTATCCTGACCGAGCTGATCCTGGTCGACGCCCAGCGGCAACAACTCGGCCTGGCTGATGCGCGGCGCCATCGTGGCTGCGGTCGACCAGGTGCTCAGCGAACTCGACGTGGAAGAGCGGCTGCGGGCCAGACAGCCTGGCGGAGACCGAGCAACGCCGGCCGCGGCCGGCCGCTGCCGCCGCTGATCGAGGGGGTACTGCCGCACCCGGAACGGCCTTATCCCGAGCGCGGTGGATGCGGTGATCGGTCAACTGCGACGGGCATCGATCTGCGTGGGCCAGGAGCCCTACTCCAGCTATCTCGAGCACAGTGATCAGCTCGAGGAAGCGGATCAGCCCGGGTCACCGCCGTCGCCGCGGTGGATGCCGCGCCCGTCGAGCAGGAGGAGGGGCCGGCGAGCACCGGTAGGGTGTCGGGCGTGCGTTTGGTGATCGCCCGCTGTCAGGTCGACTATGCGGGCCGGCTGACCGCCCACCTGCCGATGGCGACCCGGCTGATCCTGGTCAAGTCCGACGGCTCGGTGTCGATCCACGCCGACGACCGGGCCTACAAGCCGCTGAACTGGATGAGCCCACCCTGCACGCTGATCGAACGGGCGCGCTCGGAGGCGGTGAACCGGAATGGCCGGGTCGGGGCGGCATCCGGCGTGAGCCGCTGACCGCGGTCTGGGAGGTCAAAGGCCGGGACGGCGACACCCTGCAGATCTCGCTGGCCGAGGTGCTGCACGACTCCAGCCATGACCTCGGCATCGACCCCGGTCTGCAGAAGGACGGGGTCGAGGCTCATCTGCAGGTCCTGCTGGCCGAGCATCCCGAGACCCTCGGGACGGGCTGGAGCCTGGTCCGGCGGGAGTACATGACGGCGATCGGGCCGGTCGACCTGCTCTGCCGCGACGCCGGCGGACGCTACGTCGCGGTCGAGATCAAGCGTCGCGGCGAGATCGACGGCGTCGAGCAGCTGACTCGCTACCTCGAGCTGATGCGTCGCGATCCGCTGCTCGGCGAGGTGGCCGGCATGTTCGCCGCGCAGCAGATCAAGCCGCAGGCCCGGGTGCTGGCCACCGACCGCGGCATCAGCTGCCTGACCGTGGACTACGACGCGTTGCGCGGGCATGGACAAGGCCGACGAACGGCTCTTCTGAGACTCGCGACGTTCTCAGTGCGTCCGAGCCGGCGACCGGCTCGGTCAGCGCAGTGGCTTCGATCCGCCTTCCGCACCGCTCGTCGCGTCGTCGGACGTCTCGGTGGTCGGCTCGGCGCCCTCGGTGCCACTTTCGGAGCCGTGATTCCACCTCGGCACGGCAGGAATCGACCCGAGTCCGGTCATGTCGGCCGCGGCGGTCGGGATCGGTCGGCCCGGTGTCTTCGTCGACTGTCTCTTCGGTGCGTCGTCGGTCCGTCGGCGTCGGACGACTCCAGGTCCAGGTCGAGATCGTCGTCCTCCAGTGGCGGCAGCGGCAGGCTGAACTCCTCCAACTCGGAGGAGAGATCGGCCATCGGGCGCAGATCGGGGGTGTTGAGCGCACTCTGCGGAGGCCAGTGCGGACAGGCTCGACAACTGGCTCAGCACGGCCTGCTTGCGCTGTTCCAGGTTCTCGGTTTCGCGCCGCAACTGCTCTTTGCGCCAGTCGAACTCGGCCTGGGTCCGCTGCCGCAACCGGGCGGCCTGCTTCTTGGCCTCGGTCAAGGTGGCGTCGGCCTCGCCGATCGCCTGCAGCTTCGTCTGCTCGGCCTCGCTCTCGGCGTTCCGAGCGCAGCTTGGTGGCCTGCTCGAGATCTTCGCTCAGCCGGGCGCCCGGCCTCCTGGTGGTGTTGGGTCGCCTCGGCCAGCAGGGCGCCGGTGGCGGCCACCGACTCGCTGTGGATCCGCCGCAGCTCGGCCAGGGCGTTCTCGCGCTCGGCGGTGACGCTCCTTGCGGATCTCGGCCGCCTCGGCTCTCGGCCGCGCGCTTGTTGGCTCTCGCCTTCGAGGTAGGCGGTCTGGCGCGTCCGTTTCGGCCTGTTGGGTGGCCTCGCGGCGGACGAGCCTCGGCCTCGCGTCGGGCCGCATCGACCAGCGACTTGCGCCTCGGCCCGAGCCCGCTCGACCTGGGCCTGACGTCGATCACGCCCTGGTCCCGGAGCCGGGCGATCTCGTCGGTCCCGCTGGATTTGATCTCGGCGCCCTCGGTCTCGGCGGTGCTGCGGAGGTCCTCGGCCTCACGAGTGGCGGCGTCACGCAGCGCCTTCGCGTCGGTGGTCGCCTTCTCCATCATCTCGCGTGCCTCTTCCTCGGCCAGCCGCAAGATGTTGCTGGCCCGTCCGCCCAGGCTGGAGTAGTCGATCTCGCCCGTCGGGCGGGTGTCCAACTCGCGTTGCAGTTGGGCCGCCTGGGCCTGCAGCTGACTCACCTGCTGCTCCATGGCGCTCTGCTGGTGGCCGGTGGTCAGCACCCGCGATTCCAGCGCCCGGACGTATTCATCCACCGCCGCCCGGTCATAGCCGCGCAGAGCGGTGGGAAAGTTGCCGGCCGCACTCGCGGTCTCGTCGAACAGGCTCAGGCCGTTGCCGCCCTCGGAATCACTCACTGTCAGTCCTTCTGGTCATCTGGCTTAAATCAGGCCTCAATCTATCCACCGAGGGCCTCGCGCAGGCAACCGTTCCGGAAGGCCGACGGATCAGCGCATTCTCCTCGGGCAGGCGCCGCAATTGCGCCGGGTCGACGCGCGGCTGCACCAACTCGATCAGCACTCCGCCGGCGTCTCGGGGATGGACGAAGTTGATCATCGAGCCGTCGGTCCCCGGCCGCGGCTCTGGATAGAGCACCCGGATCCCCTGGTCACGCAGCAGGTCGGCGCCGGTCAGCTCAACGTCGCGGACGGTCAGGGCCAGCTGCTGCAGCCCGGGTCCGGAGCGGTCCAGGAAGCGCGCGATCGTCGAGTCCGGCCCGAGCGGAGCCAGCAGCTGGAGCTGGGCGGCCGCCGCGGCTCCGCGAGGTAGCCTCGGTCGCGACGGTCTCCACTGGCCGGGCGGACGGCGAGCATCGCCTCGCTGACCCCCTGCTCGACGTTGTCCTCGCGCAGCACCAGGGTGAAGCCGAACGTCGTCGTGTAGAGCTCGATCGCGGCATCCAGGTCGGCTACGGCGAGGCCGACGTGGTCGATCCGGATCAGCTGGTCGCCGAAGTCGTCCGGCAGCCACGCCCGGTCGATCGTCCGGTCTCGGGGTCACGGGTCAAGAGTGCCAGAGCGATCGGGCCGGGACCCAGCGATGCCCGGGCGGTGAGTCATGACGGGACGGCTCGGGAGTCGAGCCGTGGTCGGATGGGTCGGAGCAGCGCTTCATGCGTGGAGGTTCGGTCATGGGTTCGGTCATCGTCGGCGGAGCACGGACACCGGTCGGCAAGCTGCTGGGCGGCCTGAAGGATCTCAGCGCCACCGATCTCGGTGGGGTCGCCATCGCCGCGGCGCTGGAGCGGTCCGGCCTCGAGCGGCGACCAGGTCGACTACGTGATCATGGGTCAGGTGCTGCAGGCCGGCGCCGGCCAGATCCCGGCCCGCCAGGCCGCGGTCAAGGGCGGGATCCCGATGTCGGTGCCGGCCCTGACCATCAACAAGGTCTGCCTCTCCGGGCTGAACGCCGTCGCGCTGGCCGATCAGCTGATCCGGGCCGGCGAATGCGACGTCGTGGTGGCCGGCGGCATGGAGTCGATGACCCAGGCCCCGCATCTGCTGCCGAAATCGCGTTCGGGCTTCAAGTACGGCGACGTCGAACTGCGTGACCACATGGCCCTGGACGGTCTGTGGGACGCCTTCACCGATCAGCCGATGGGCGCGCTGACCGACCGACACAACGAGCGACCAACGACCGGCCCGGCGGCGAAACCGTGGTCGAGGTGTCCCGGGCCGACCAGGACGCGTTCGCCGCCCGCTCCCACCAGCGCGCCGAGCGCCGCGATCGCCGTCCGGCGAGCTCGCTGGCCGATGAGGTGATTGCCGGTGCACGTGCCGCAGCGACGTGGACCCGATCTGGTCGTGGCGGCCGACGAGGGAGTCCGGGACGGGGTCAGCGTGGAATCGCTGGCCGCGCTCAAGCCGGCGTTCCGGCCGGACGGCACCATCACCGCCGGGTCGTCCAGCCCGATCTCCGACGGCGCCGCCGCCCTGGTGGTCACCAGCCGGGAGACCGCCGAACGGCTCGGGCTCGACGTCCTGGCCGAGATCGGCGCCCACGGCCAGGTGGCCGGACCGGACTCGTCGCTGCAGTTGCAGCCGGCCAACGCCATCCTCGCCGCCTGCACGAAGGCCGACCTGTCGGTGGCCGACTCTGGACCTGATCGAGATCAACGAGGCGTTCGCCGCGGTCGGTGTGGCCAGCGCGCGGGCCCTCGGCCTGAGCGAGGCCGAGATCGACCGACGGGTCAACGTCGACGGTGGGGCGGTGGCCATCGGGCACCCGATCGGCGCCTCCGGAGCCCGGCTGGTCCTGCACCTGGCGCTGGCCCTGCGGCAGCGCGGCGGCGGTGTCGGGGTGGCCGCGCTGTGCGGCGGTGGAGGTCAGGGCGATGCGCTGATCCTGACCGTGCCCGCCTGAGTCGAGTTGACCGTGGACGCCGAACTCACCGATGTGACCGAGCTGATCGCCCGGGCCCGCGAGCGGGCGACCCCGCGCGGTCGGCCGGCTGATCTCGATGATCGAGAACGACGCACCGGGCACGACGGGCCCTGTCCGCCGAGCTGGCCCCGGACACCGGCTCGGCCCAGGTGATCGGGACTGACCGGACCCCCGGGGTCGGGAAGTCGACCACGACTGCGGCTCTGGTCGCGGCGCTGCGGGCAGCTCGGGTCGGCGGGTGGGCGTGCTGGCGCTCGACCCGTCCTCGCCGTTCACCGGCGGCGCCCTGCTCGGCGACCGGGTCCGGATGCAACAGCACGCCCTCGACGGCGAGGTCTTCATCCGCTCGATGGCCTCCCGGGGTCGAGCTCGGCGGGCTGTCGGTGGCGGCGCCGCAGGCCTCCGGGTCTTCGACGCGATCGGCTGCGACCCGGTGCTGGTCGAGACCGTCGGCGTCGGCCAGTCCGAGGTCGACATCGCCGCCACCGCCGACACCACGGTGGTGCTGCTGGCGCCCGGGATGGGCGACGGGGTGCAGGCGGCCAAGGCCGGGCATCCTCGAGATCGGCGACGTCTTCGTGGTGAACAAGAGTGACCGGGACGGCGCCCAGCCGCTGCTCCGCGAACTGCGGTCGATGATCGCGCATGACCCCGCGCGGACCCGACGGACTGGAAGCCGCCGATCATCAGCACGGTCGCCTCCACGCGGCGAGGGCATCGAGGAGTCTGTCTGCGGCCTGGGCCGGCACCAGCAGCACACCGAGGCCGACGGCACCCGGCAGCGACGACGGCTGGCCCGGGCTCGGACCGAGATCGAGTGCACTCGGCCCTGGCCACGCGTGCAGGCCGCGCATCGCCCGCCGAGGCCGCGATCGGCCTGGACGTGCCGCCGAGCGGGCGTCCGCGGCGGCGAGCTCGATCCCTACTCGGCCGCCGAGCAGGTGATCGCGCGCCGTGCTGATCCGGCGCGCCGCCGTCCTGATCGGTGTGGGACTGCGATAGAAAGAGGTCGTCGAGGCACCGATGGGCCTGCTGGGTCTGTCGACTGCACCGTCCGAACGCCGAACCAGATCAGGGGACCGAACCGTGAAGTGGATCAAGACGGGTCGTGGTGACTATCGTGGTCATCTTCGCGCTCTTCTATCTGTTCACCCGTCCGGAGAGCGCGGCCGAGGCGGTCAAGACCGCCGGCGGTGCCGTCGGCAACGCCTTCGACTCGATCATCACGTTCTTCAACGCGCTCTCGTCGCCTGAATGGAACAGGGGAGGACGAGCAGGCGTGGCCGGCGGATTCTTCGACCCCAAGGTCACCTCGCACCTGATCTCGGACCAGGGCGAGATCATCATCGACGAGGTGCAAACGGCACCCGATGGCCATCGCTGCCGGCGATCCTGCAACTGCATCCTGGCCGCGCTGATCCTGTTCAGCGCGCTCGTACGTCGGACTGCACTACGCCTGGGTGCCGATCGTGCTCGCGGCGTGATCGTGGTGCTGTTCGCCGTCCGCCGGATCCTGAGCGCTCATATGGACCGGTTCGTGATCACCAACATGCGGGTGTTCCGGGTGCACGGCATCTTCGCCCAGCAGACGGCCACCATGCCGATGTCGCGGATTCTCGACATCACCGTGGACAAGCCGTTCGATCGGACGGATCTTCAACTACGGTCACTTCATCTTCGAGACGGCGGCCCAGGACCAGGGCCTGCGGTTGATCCGCTTCGTCGGGCGGCCGGACGAGCGCGATCTGACCATCCAGCGGGTGATCCAGCGATCCGGGCTGCGGTCCTCGATGGCGCCCGAGCGGGAGGACGGGGATGACTGAGCCAGGGCCGAACCTGAGGCCAGGGACGACTGAGCCGGGGATGCAGCCCCGACCGAACGGCCGGCGTTGCCCTTCGACCCGATCGAGCAGGCGGCGCGGCAGTGGGCGGACCGCTGGCCCGAGATGCCCGGATGCGGGCGGTCACTTCGCTGATGCGGGTCCATCAGCTGGTGTTGACCGAGCTGGACGAGCTGCTCCGCCCGCTCGGACTGACCTTCGCCCGCTACGAGGTGCTGGTGCTGCTCTCCTTCTCGCGGCGCGGTGCGCTGCCGCTGGGCAAGATCGGCGAGCGGCTGCAGGTGCACGCCACCTCGGTCACCCCGTTGGTCAAGCGGTTGGAGGCGGCCGGGCTGATCGAGCGCAATCCGCACCCGGAGGACGGACGGGCGGTGCTGGCCTCGATCACCCGCGCGGTCGGGCGGTGACCGAGCAGGCAACGGAGCTGATCACCCGGCGCAGTTCGGGCTCGCCTCGCTGGACGAGGATGCCTGCGACGAGCTGACCGGGCTGCTGACCACGCCGCGCGAGTCTGCCGGCGACTTCTGAGCGGTTCTGCGAGCGATTGCCCTTCGACAGGCTCAGGGCACGGAATTCCAGATCTTCCCGCGCCTGACCCCGCCTGCCGTGCCCGAGGTGCCCGCCCCGGCACCGTGCGCCTGACTGCCCCGCGCCCTGAGCCTGTCTGCCCCGTGCCCTGAGCCTGTCGAGGTTATTCAGTTGACGTCGGGCATTCAGTAGGACGTCCACGATCTTCCGCAGGAGGATTCGATGACCGCGAGGTCTCGGCAACGACGCCGGACGACGCACGACGGCGATCAGACCAGGTCGAGGCTGACCAGGGCGGGTCAGGACGAAAGCGCTGGCAGCGGGCCTACGCGGAGGCGCAGGCCAGCGGCAGGATCGCCGATCGCGACTTCACCACCCTGTCCGGGGTCGAGGTCGATCCGGTCTACGGACCCGGCCGAGGACGCGTTCGATCCGCAGCAGGAGCGGATCGGCTGGCCGGGGGAGTTCCCGTTCACCCGCGGTCTGTACCCGACCGGTTATCGCGGCAAGCCGTGGACGATCCGTCAGTTCGCCGGTTTCGGCAACGCCGTCAGCAGACCAACGAGCGCTATCGGATGATCCTGGCCGCCGGCGGCGACGGCCTCAGTGTGGCCTTCGACATGCCGACGTTGATGGGCCGCGACTCCGATGATCCGAAGAGTCTGGGCGAGGTCGGCCACTGCGGGGTGGCGGTCGATTCCGCCGCCGACATGGAGGCACTGTTCGCCGGCATCGATCTTGGCGCGGTCTCGACCTCGATGACCATCTCCGGGCCGGCGGTGCCGATCTTCTGCATGTACGTGGTCGCCGCCGAACGCCAGGGCGCTCGATCGCGTCCGCGACTGAACGGGACCCTGCAGACCGACATCTACAAGGAGTACATCGCCCAGAAGGAGTGGCTGTTCGCCCCGGAGCCCCACCTGCGGCTGATCGGTGATCTGATGGAGTACACCAACGCCTCGATGCGCGACTACAAGCCGCTCAGCGTCTCCGGCTATCACATCCGCGAGGCCGGCTCGACGGCCGCGCAGGAGCTGGCCTTCACCCTGGCCGACGGGTTCGGCTACGTCGAACTCGGGCTCTCCCGGGGGCTGGACGTGGACGAGTTCGCCCCCGGGCTGAGCTTCTTCTTCGACGCCCACGTCGACTTCTTCGAAGAGATCGCCAAGTTTCGGGCGGCCCGACGTATCTGGGCGCGCTGGTTGCGCGATCGGTTCGGGGCGACGACGGCCCGAGCCCAGTGGCTGCGCTTCCACACCCAGACCGCCGGGAGTGTCGCTGACCGCCCAACAGCCCTACAACAACGTCGTCCGGACCGCGGTCGAGGCGATGGCCGCGGTGCTCGGCGGCACGAACTCGCTGCACACCAACGCTCTGGACGAGACGCTGGCTCTGCCGACCGAATCCTCGGCCGAGATCGCGCTGCGGACCCAGCAGGTGCTGGCCGAGGAGACCGGCGTGCTGAACGTCGCCGACCCGCTCGGCGGCTCCTGGTACGTCGAGGCGTTGACCGACCGGCTGGAGGCCGAGGCCGAGGAGATCTTCGCCCGGATCGAGCAGCTCGGCGCCGACCCCAAGTCGACGACGCGAAGCCACCCGATCGGCCCGATCACCGCAGGTTTGCTGCGCGGCATCGATGACGGCTGGTTCACCGGCGAGATCGCCGACGCCGCGTTCGCCTATCAGTCCAGGGTCGAGGCGGGGGAGAAGCGGGTGGTCGGCGTCAATGTCCACACCGCCACCGTGAGCGGCGAGTTGGAGATCCTGCGGGTCAGCCAGCAGGTCGAAGTCGACCAGAACGCGGCTTTGGCGCAGCGCCGGGCCGGACGGGACCAGGCCGTGGTCGACCGTGCGCTGGCCGACCTGACCGAGGCCGCCCGCGGACGATCGAAACATGATCGAGCCGATGCTGGCGGCCGCCAGGGTCGAGGCCACCCTCGGCGAGATCTGCGACGCTGCTGCGGGCCGAGTGGGGCGAATACACCGAGACCGCCCGTTTTTGACCCGGTCCGGACACCCGGGTTCCGAGCCTGGCACCGGCCCCAGGTCGGCTCAGACCGGGTCGGCGAGCGGCCAGCCGGCTCCGGCCAGCTTGGCCCGGACCCGGCGGACGTCTTCTTCGCGCGGCATCTCGGCGGTGACCTTGGTGATCAGGACGCCGATGTCGACGTTGTCGGCCGGCGACTGGTCGCTGCGGCGGATCTCTCTCGGCGATCGCCGGACTTCGTCGGAGGACAGTCGGCGGGCCAGCACGGCGAGCAGCGGGATGTAGTCCGAATCGGGAACCCCGTTGGGGTAGCCGGCCTTGAGCCAGTTGAGCACGGAGCCGAACGAGAAGGCCATCAGGTTGGATTCCTCGTCCACGACTCTCGCCCTCCAAGGGCCAGCCGGCGGCGGCGAGCTTGGCCGAGACGCGGGCCAGATCGGCATCGCTCGGTCGCTCGGAGAGGACCCGGTGGGTGAGAGTGGCGATCTCGGCGTCGGTGATGATGCGGTCGGCCGGCTTCCGGCCGATCCGGTCCGGGTCAGATCGAGCCACGATGTGTTTGATCTCGTCGTCGCACAGCCGGCGTTTCAGCAGGGCGACCACGGCGAACCGGTCCTGCGGCGGAATTCCCTGCGGGTAGCCGGCGGTCAGCCAGCCCAGGACGCGGGAAAAGACGCCGGTGCCCGGCTCGTGGGTGGTGATTCCGGTGGGGATGGTCATCGGGTCTCTCCGGGAAGTTGATGCGTACGGGGTAGTCAGGCAGGAAGCCACGCGGGCGTCGCCGATGCGGAAGCGGCGACGCCTACCACCGGCTGACCGGTGGTAGGCGCCGGCAGCGATCACTTGCCGAAGATCTGCTTGCCCCAGATGAGCACGACGATGCCGAACAGCACAGCAGCGATCACGATGCCGAAGCAGATCGATCGCCCCGAGCTTTCCGGCTGCGGTGGTCGAGCCGGAGTTGATCACCTCGCCGCCGTCCGCGCCGGCGGCGACCGTCTGGCCGCTGGCCATCGATCGCATGCCGAGGGCGAACAGGGCGGGCAGGCCGGCGCCGAGGATCAGCGCACCGAGCGCGACCTTCCAGATCTCACTTGCCGCGGTGGCCAAGATGTCCATGATCGTGTCCCTTTCTCTGGTTGCTCAGACGCCGGCCGGAGTCTTGGCTCGGGCGCTGCTCTTCGGCGGGGGCCAGGCTGCCGCTCCATTCCTCGTTCACGTTCTTGGAGGTGATCGCGGTCTTGCGGGAGCGGATGAACATGAAGGTGGAGGCGGCGAGCAGAACGACGAAGACCACGCCGACGCCGACGCCGCCGCCGACCAGGTTGGCCAGTTCCCAGCAGATCGCCCCGACGACGGCCGCGAGCGGCAAGGTGATGACCCAGGCGACGACCATCCGACCGGCGACGCCCCAGCGCACGGTCGCGCCCTTCTTGCCGAGGCCGGTGCCCAGGATGGAACCGGTGGCCACGTGGGTGGTGGACAGTGCCATGCCGAGGTGGGCCGAGGAAAAGATGGCCGCGGCCGAGGAGAACTCGGCCGCCATGCCCTGCGGCGACTCGATCTCGACCAGGCCCTTGCCGAGGGTGCGGATGACTCGCCAGCCGCCGATGTAGGTGCCGGCGGCGATCGAGGCGGCGCAGACGATCTTGACCCAGACCGGGATCGAGGTGGTGGAGGTCCAGGACCCGTAGCCGATCAGGGCGAGGGTGATGACGCCCATCGTCTTCTGCGCGTCGTTGGTGCCGTGGGCCAGCGAGACCAGCGAGGCCGAGCCGATCTGGCCCCAGCGGAACCCCTTGTCGCGGCTCTTGACGGCGATCTTCTCGGTGATCGTGTAGATCACCCGGGTGCCGACGGCCGAGACCAGCCCGGCGATGATCGGCGCGGCGACAGCCGGGATGACCACCGAGGTGATGACACCGGACCACTTGACGCCGGCGAATCCGAGCGCGGCGATTGCCGAGCCGACCAGACCGCCGATCAGGGCGTGCGAAGAACTGGACGGCAGGCCGAGCAGCCAGGTGGCCAGATTCCACAAGATACCGCCGACCAGTCCGGCGAACACGATGGTCAGGATCGGCGCCCCCATCAGCGCGGGGATCGGGGCTCCGCTCTTGGTCTGGATGTCGAGCACCTTGTTGCTGATGGTCAGCGCGACCTGAACGGACAGGAAGGCGCCGACGAGGTTGAGGATGGCCGACAGGCCGACGGCCACCTTCGGCTTGAGGGCTCCGGTGGCGATCGAGGTCGCCATCGCGTTGCCGGTGTCGTGGAAGCCGTTGGTGAAGTCGAACGCGACTGCGGTCACGACCACCACGGCGAGGATGAAGAAGGCTTCGGTCACGACCATGATTCTGGGGTCACGGAATGGTTGCGGTCGACCCGGGAAGGCCCTCGGGGTCATCTTGTCGGCGAGAGTTCACCTGCTGTACATCTTCGCCGATCCAGGCTCTCAGGTTCAGCCCAGCGGAAGCGAGAAGGTCGTCGGAGGTGGATCAACTCCGCGAGCGTTCAGCCTGGCCAGATCGAGATGAAGCGGTTTCCGAGGACGGTCGCCAGACAACCCTGAGACCACTCAGCCTCCCAGAGCCGCCGAAACGACCGCGCGGGCCTGATCCTGGACCTCCGCCAGGTGGTCGGCGCCGCGGAACGACTCGGCATAGATCTTGTAGACGTCCTCGGTGCCGGAGGGGCGGGCGGCGAACCAGGCCGACTCGGTGGTCACCTTCAGGCCGCCGACCGGGGCCCCGTTGCCGGGGGCGCTGGTCAGCTTGGCGGTGATCGGCTCGCCGGCCAGCTCGGTGGCGCTGACGTCGTCCGGGCTCAGCGCCGCCAGCTTGGCCTTCTGCTCCCGATTCGCCGGGGCGTCCACCCGGGCGTAGGCGGGCGAGCCGTGCCTGGCCTCGAGTTCGGCGTAGTGCTGGCTCGGCGTCTTACCGGTGACAGCGAGGATCTCACTGGCCAGCAGGGCAAGCAGGATGCCGTCCTTGTCGGTGGTCCAGGTGCTGCCGTCCAGGGCCAGGAACGACGCGCCGGCCGATTCTTCGCCGCCGAAGCCGATCTCGCCGGAGCGCAGCCCGTCGACGAACCACTTGAAGCCGACCGGCACCTCGACCAGCGCCCGATCCAGGTCGGCGGCCACCCGGTCGATCATCGACGAGCTGACCAGGGTCTTGCCGATGCCGGCTCCGGGGAGCCAGCCGTCGCGGTTCGCGTAGAGGTACTGGATGGCCACGGCCAGATAGTGGTTCGGATTCATCAGGCCGGCGTCGGGCGTGACGATGCCGTGCCGGTCGGAGTCGGCGTCGTTGCCGGTGGAGATGTCGTAGGCGTCGCGGTTGGCGATCAGGCTGGCCATCGCGTTCGGCGAGCTGCAGTCCATCCGGATCTTGCCGTCGGTGTCCAGGGTCATGAAGGCCCACCGGGGATCGACCGTCGGGTTGATCACCGTCAGGTCGAGACCGAGATTTTCACCGATGTATTCCCAGTACTGCACCGATGCGCCACCGAGCGGGTCAGCACCGATCCGGACGCCGGCGTCGCGAATGGCGTCCAGCTTCAGGGCGTTGCGCAGGTCGTCGCAGTAGCCGCGCAGGTAGTCGTAGCGGTGCAGCTCGGCGGCCACCGAGTCGAAGGACTGACGGCGGATCGCCGATCCGTCGCGCAGCAGTTCGTTGGCCCGGGCCGCGATCACCTTGGTCGCATCGCTGTCGGCCGGGCCGCCGTGCGGCGGGTTGTACTTGAATCCGCCGTCCCGCGGCGGGTTGTGGGACGGGGTGACCACGATGCCGTCGGCGATCCGGTCTCGCGAAGCCGTCCGGTTGTGCTGGATGATCGCCCGGGACACGGCCGGGGTGGGTGTGTAGTCCTCGTCGTTCTCGCACAGCACGGTCAGCCCGTTGGCGCTGAGCACCTCGATCGCGGTCTTCCAGGCCGGCCCGGACAGCGCGTGGGTGTCCTTACCGATGAAGATCGGGCCGACGATGTCCTGGCTGGCGCGGTACTCCACGATCGCCTGGGTGGTGGCGGCGATGTGGGCGTCGTTGAACGCGGTGTCCAGGCTCGACCCGCGGTGACCGGACGTGCCGAAGACGACCTGCTGGTCGGGGTTGTCGGAATCGGGGATCCGGTCGTAGTAGGCGGAGACCACCTCGTCGACGTCGATCAGATCTTCGGGCAGGGCGACGGTGCCAGCGCGTGGGTGGGCCATGGCCTCATCATGCCGAACGGCGTACCGCGCGGCGCGAGGACCTGGCGGGAAGGACGGCCGGAGCGACAACGAGACGGGTGAGGCTTGGACCTCGTCGGTACCGAACGGCCTGCTTTGACAGGATGGACCCATGACGAGCTCCAGTTTCAACCGACCCGGTGCGATCGACCTCTCCCAGCTCGCCGCAAAGGCCAAGCAGAACGCAGGCGGGGCCGGCGGTGCGGCAGGTGCTGGCCGCGGCGGTGCGGCAGGGGCCGGCGCAACGGGAACCGGCTCGGGCTACGTGATCGAGCTGAGTGACCAGACGTTCGAGGCCGAGATCATCGGCAAGTCGGCGCAGTACCCGATCGTGATCGAGTTCTATTCACCGCGGGTGGGCGCCGGTGGTGACCAGCTGTCGGCCGATCTGGCCGCCCTCGCCCAGGAGGCTGCCGGCAAGTTCGTGCTGGCCCGGCTGAACGTGGACGGCTCCCAGATTCCGCAGGCCATCGGTGTGCAGGCGGTGCCCACGGTGATCGGCGCGATCGGTGGCCAACTGGCTCCGCTGTTCCAAGGCGCACTGCCCAAGGACCAGGCGAAGGCCTACATCGACGAACTGCTCAAGGCGGCCGTGGCCAACGGCATCGTCGGACGGGCCGAACCGGTCGGCGGCCCCGCCCCGGCCGAGGAGGAGGCCGACGACGGTCAGCCGGATCCGCGCTTCGCGGCCGCCGACGCCGCGCTCGAACAGGGCGATTTTGCCGGCGCCGAGGCCGAGTTCGACCTTCTGCTGGCCCAGAACCCCAACGACGCGGAGGCGAGAGCCGGCAAGGCCCAGGCCGGGCTGCTGGCCCGCAGTTCGGCGCTCGACCCGGACGCGGTGCTGGCCGATGCGCAAGCAAGCAACGCCACCGTCGAGCAGCAGCTGGCGGCGGCTGACGTCGAGCTCGCCGGCGGCCAGGCCGAACAGGCCTTCGGCCGGCTGGTACGCGTCGTCCAGACCTCGGCCGGCGACGACCGGGAGCGTGCCCGGGTCCGACTGCTGGAGTTGTTCGAGACGCTGGGGAACGCCGATCCGCGGGTCCAGAAGGCCCGCCGCGCCCTGATGAGCGCGCTGTTCTGAACCGTGGTGCCGCAGTCTTGCGCTGTGGCTGTTGCGATGAGCGCTGTGGCTGGTCAGGCGAGATCGCGCTGGTCGCCCGGGCCTGATTCAGAAGGTGGTTCGCGGCTAGGAGTTGGCTTTGCGGCCCACCGGAGGTCCTTGCGCCCGCGATGGAGAGCGCAGTCATCACCTTGAAGGGCGCCAAGCGGCGCGATGGGGCTAGGGGTTCACGTCGGGGAATCGCGACGCGCTCATCACCGGCGATCCGTTCTCCAGCAGGACGGTCTCGCCCGGTGCCGATGCGGTGATCGCCACCAGCCGCCGGGCCGACAGCGGAGTCAGGTGCTCGACTGCAGCGTCCAGATCGAGCAGCTGGACCGCCGCGATCTCGCTCGGTTGCAGGACGAACCCGGACAGATCGCCTTCGGTGATCAGGCCACCGTCGAAGATCAACTCACACGCGTCGTCCCAGCCGAGGTAGGGCGGCATCCAGTCCAGTGCCAGCAGCCGACCGACCGGCAGGTCGATGCCCAGCTCTTCGCGGACCTCGCGGATCGCGGCCTCTCGTGGCGACTCGTCCGGTTCGACGATGCCGCCCGGCAGCTCCCAATCAACCTTGAAACGGGTGTCACAGAAGAGGATGCGGCCCGCCGCATCCCGCATCAGCACGTGAGCAATCATCCGTTTGCGCGGCAGAGCGGAGTTCATCACCGCCGAGAACCCGTGCGCCCCGCCGACCGGATCACCGGCCAGCCGGGAGAAGTGCGTCTGGTCGCCGAACGTGCCGTCGGGACGGGCGAGGACGGCTCGGCGCTCGCCCTCGACCCGGAAGCCGGCCCGCAACGCTGCCCGGCGACCCCTACGGTCGTCGGCGGGCAACGTGATCTCCACCCGGCGCACGGTCGCTTCGCTCAACGCCTGCTCAGCGGCCGCCCGGACCGTCGACTCGAGCCGATCAGGTTCCGCAGAGCCCGACCAACTCAGCACGACCGTGCCGTCGACCACCTTCGCGAGGTGCGTCCTGAACTCGGCCATGGTTCCGCTTCCCTGGCTCCGATCCTAGAGCCCGATTCCCTAGAGCCCGATTCCCTTGAGCCTGATTCCCTTGAGCCTGATTCCCTTGAGCCCGATTCGTCCTGAGTTCGACCTGGGCCCACTCTGGACCGGAGCGCCGAGCGCTAGTCGGAGTCCGTCGTGTCCGACGTCGATGCGGTCTGTTTGGTCGGCGTGTGCAGTGCCTCGGTGTCCGGCGTGTCGGCCGAACCCTCCGATCCGGTCGATCGCCGGGTGCCGGTCGACTTGCCGGCGGACGTGCTGGTCGGCTTGGCGGCCTTCCGCGGCGTGATCTTCTTGGCCGGCGCCGGGGTGGCGAACGATTCGTCGGCGGTGGAGACCGGCTCGTCGGTCGGCGCGTCCGGGTCGAAGCGCAGCCAGACCGCGCCCAACGGCGGGATGGTCACGTTCGCGGTGGCGGGGAACCCGTCGGTGGGCACCGCGCTGGCCACCACCTGGCCGAGGTTGCCGATCTCACCGCTGCCGTCGTAGACGCTGGAGTCGCTGTTGAAGATCTCTTTCCAGGTGCCCCGGACGGGAAGCCCGACCCGGTAGTCGTAGCGCGGCTCGGCGGCGAAGTTGGTCAGGCAGAGGATCATCTCGCCGTCGCCGTCGTAGCGCAGGAAGGAGAACACGTTGCCGCCGCGGTCGTCGGCGTTGACCCACTGGAACCCGGCCGGATCGGTGTCGAGCTTCCACAGCGCCGGATGCGCCTTGTAGATGGCGTTCAGGTCCTTGACCATCAGCTGGACGCCACGGTGGCCCCAGAGGTTGCTGTCCTCCCAGTCGATCCCGCGCTGCTCACTGAACTCGCGCTTCTGCCCGAACTCCAGGCCCTGGAACAACAGCTGCTTGCCGGGGTGGGACCACATGAAGGAGTAGAAGGCCCGCATGGTGGCGAACTTGCGCCATTCGTCCTCCGGCGCCCGCTCGTACATCGAGCCCTTGCCGTGCACTACCTCGTCGTGGCTGATCGGCAGCACGAAGTTCTCCGAGTAGGCGTACGACATCGCGAACGTCATCAGGTTGTGGTGGTACTGCCGAAAGATCGGCTGCTGCCCGTAATAGCGCAGCGAGTCGTTCATCCAGCCCATGTTCCACTTGAAGCCGAAGCCCAGGCCGCCCCAGTCGACCGGCCGGGTCACCCCGGGCCACGAGGTCGACTCCTCGGCCACGGTGATGATGCCGGGCTTGCGGGCGTAGAGGTGGGCGTTGACGGTCTGCAGCAGTTCGACCGCCTCGAGGTTCTCGTTGCCGCCGTACTTGTTCGGGATCCACTGGCCCTCCTTGCGGGAGTAGTCCAGATAGAGCATGGAGGCCACGCCGTCGACCCGGAGGCCGTCGATGTGGTACTCCTCGAGCCAGAACAGCGCGTTGGAGACGAGGAAGCTCTTCACCTCGTTGCGGCCGAAGTTGAAGATGTAGGAGCCCCAGTCGGGATGCCAACCCAGCTTGGGATCCTCATGCTCGTAGAGGGCGGTGCCGTCGAAGCGCTGTAGCGCCCACGGGTCGGTGGCGAAGTGCCCGGGGACCCAGTCGACGATCACGCCGATACCGGCTTTGTGCAGCTGATCGACGAGATAGCGGAACTCGTCGGGGGAGCCGAACCGGGAGACCGGTGCGTAGTAGCCGGTGACGTGATAACCCCAGGAGCCCTCGTAGGGGTGCTCGGCGACCGGCATGAACTCGACGTGGGTGTAGCCCTGCCAGCTGACGTACTCCACCAGCTCGCGGGCCAGGTCGACGTAGGTCAGCCCCTTGCGCCAGGAGCCGATGTGCACCTCGTAGACGCTCATCGGACGCAAGTGGGCTGCGGCCTCGCCGCGATACCAGAGCCAGTCGTCGTCGCCCCAGCTGTACTGCGACTGATGAACGATCGACGCGTTGTGCGGGGCGGCCTCGTAGAAGCGGGCCATCGGGTCGGCCTTGAGCCGCCAGACGTCGTCGATCCCCAGCACCTCGTACTTGTAGAGGGTGCCGGTACTGACCCCCTCGACGAAAAGTGCCCAGACGCCCGATCCCGGAACCAGCTGCAGGTAGTGGCTCTCGCCGTTCCACCAGTTGAAGTCCCCGGTGACCCGGACCGCTTTGGCGTTCGGGGCCCAGACCGAGAACCGGGTGCCGAACAGCTCGCCGCGCTCGTCGTCGACCACCGTGGTCTCGATGGCTCCCAGCCGCTTCCAGCACTCGGTGTCGTGGCCGGCGTGGAAGCCCTGCAGATCCCAGCCGGTCAGGCCGGCGGTCGGATCGAATGCCATCAGTTACTCCTTTGTCGGCGCAGTGCGGGCACTGCGCTCGGTGAAACGTCGGTGATCGGGTTCGGTGGGGTGAGGGGTCCGAGTCGCGGTCAGGTCTGAGTCAGACCAGCGACCGCCGCCAACGGAATGTGCACCCAGTCCGGTCGGTTGCGGACCTCGTAAACGACCTCGTAGACCGCCTTGTCGGCCACGTAGGCCCGGAGCAACCGGTCCGCATCCGGATCGAGGGACGCTCCGCCGGCGTAACCGGCCAGAACGGCGTCCTGACTGTTCTTCGCCCAGTCGGCGCCGGCCGAGGTGCTGTCCGGCACGCTGGCGGCGGCGTAGTCGAACGAGCGCAGCAGCCCGGCCACGTCGCGCCAGATGCTGTCCGGCGCGACCCGCTCGGCCATCGTCTTGGCGGGCTCGCCCTCGAAGTCGATGATCTTCCAGCCGTCCGGGGTGTGCAGGGTCTGGCCGAGATGGAAATCGCCGTGCACCCGCTGGGTGTCGAGGTCGCGGCCACGAAGCTCGTCGAAACAGGCACGCAGGCCGGCTGCGTAGTCCTCCAGCTGCGGGGCGGCCGAAATCGCGGCCCGAAGTCGGTCGTTCATCACGTCGGCCAACTCTTCGCCGGCGATCGTGTCGGTCACGAAGTGGGTTCGCAGTGCCTGATGGGTTTCCCGCAGGGCCCGGCCGAGGGCGCCCGCGTCGGCGGCGAAGTCCTCACCTGCGCTCAGCCGTTCCAGCGCCAGATCCCAGCCGTCGGTGGCCTCGCGCAGCTTCTCCACCACCATGGCGAAATCGGCGGTGTGCCGTGCGCCGCCGCCGGTCCGCCAGGTTCCCTCGATCCAGCCGTACAGCCTGGCGACGCCGCCGAGCCCGGCGTCGTTGAGCACCTGATGGGCCTCGATGTCGAGGTTACGCCCGAGTTCGAGCCGACGGAACAGCTTCAGCATCGCCACGTCGCCGAACATGATGGAGGTGTTGCTCTGCTGGCCACCGAAGACCGAACTCGACAGGTCGGTGTGCAAACCGTCGTTCTTGACCTGATCGCGATCGCGCAGCCGGAAGGCGACCGAGCCCTGCTCCGAGGTCGCGGCGTATTGACCCAGCAGCCGGATCAACAGCACCCGCCGCGCCGCCGGATCAAGGGTGGCGTCGACGCCGATCAGAGCGCCCTGTTCCGGATCCTCGATCCGACAGACCGCAGCCAGCCCCTCCGGCAGACCGTCGCTCTCGCGGCGGTAGGACATGGCCAGTTGGTAAAAGTCCGTCGCCGGATCGTCGGTCGAGTCGTCGGCGATGGTGTCGGCGAGGCCAGCCGGGCCTGCCAGCTCTCCCGCCTCGGTATCGGCGTCGGTGCCCAGGCCGTCGTCCAGTCCGGCGGTCTGCGGATAGCTCAGCTCGACGATCTCGGTGCGGACCGCCGGCCAGTGACCGGCGGCCGGATCGCTCAGCCAGGTGAGATCGGTGACGGCGTCGATGGTGAAGCTGCGGCCCTTGCCACCGAACCAGCGCGCGGTGCCGATGTAGTCCCGCAGTGCGGTGAACCGGTCGGCGACGACCTCGACGCCGGTCCGGGCCGTGTTGTTGCTCGAGGTGTTGTTGCTCGAGGTGTTGTTGCTCGAGGTGTTGCTGCTCGAGGTGTCGTTGCTCGAAATGTGATCGTCCGAGGTGTGATTGTTCTGCTGGCTCACGGGGCCGCCGTCCCGGTGGCCGGATCCACGGCGGAGTCGACACTCGGTGCCGGTGTCGACGGCGCGGCCTCCTCGCCCAGCGGGCCCTCGGCAGTAGGAGTTGCGGCCGCCGGAGGTGGCTTGACCACGGTGAGGATGTGCGCAGGATCGTCCATGGTGAGCCGGACGAAGTTGCGCGACCCCCAGCGGAAGGTCTGACCGGTGATCTCGTCGTGGGCCAGGAAGACCTCGTTCGGAGCCAAGCCGAGCTCCGCCATCTCCAGGGTGATCTCGGATTCGACGACCTGGAGTGGGTCGAGACTGCAGACCACGACGGTGACGTCGCCCTCGGCCTGCTTGGAGAAGACCAGCACGTTCGGGTTTGGGGCGTCGTGGAAGGTGATGTCGCGCAACTGCTGCAGTGACGGATGGCCGCGGCGGATCTCGTTCAGCCGCCCGATCAACAGCGACAGTGAGTCTCCGCTCGCATCGGCGCCGGCCCAGTCCCGCGGTCGGTACTGATACTTCTCCGAGTCCAGATATTCCTCGCTGCCCCGTCGGACGGGTTGGTACTCGAACAGTTCGAAGCCGGAATAAACCCCCCACACCGGCGACAACGTGGCGCCGAGCACCGCCCGGATGGTGAACGCCGTCCGGCTGCCCGACTGCAGGAAGGTGGGCAGGATGTCCGGGGTGTTGACGAAGAAGTTGGGCCGCATGTAGCTGTCGGTCTGCCGACTCAGCTCGGTCAGGTACTCCTCGATCTCCCACTTCTCGTTCCGCCAGGTGAAGTAGGTGTAGCTCTGGTGGAAGCCGGCCCGGCCGAGCGCGTGCATCATCTCGGGACGGGTGAATGCCTCGGCCAGGAACAGCACGTCCGGATCGGTGAGGCGAATCTGAGCCAGCAGCCAGGCCCAGAAGTTGACCGGCTTGGTGTGCGGGTTGTCGACCCGGAAGATCTTGACCCCGTGCGAGATCCAGTACTGCAGCAGCCGCAGGCACTCGGCGTAGATGCCGTCCCGGTCGCGGTCGAAGTTGATCGGATAGATGTCCTGGTACTTCTTCGGCGGGTTCTCGGCGTAGGCGATGCTGCCGTCGGCGCGCTGGGAGAACCATTCCGGGTGGTCCTTCACCCACGGGTGGTCCGGCGAGGCCTGCAGGGCGAAGTCGAGCGCGATCTCCAGGCCGAGCGACTTCGCCTTGGTCACGAAGGCGTCGAAGTCGTCGATGTCGCCGAGATCGGGATGGATGGCGTCGTGGCCGCCCTCCGGACTACCGATCGCCCAGGGTGAGCCGGGATCGGACGGTCCGGGATCCAGGGTGTTGTTGGGGCCTTTGCGAAAGGTCGTCCCGATCGGGTGGATGGGCGGCAGGTAGACCACGTCGAAGCCCATCGCGGCGGCCGCTTCCAGCCGTTCGTAGGAGGACGCGAAGGTGCCTGAGGTCCAGGTCTTGGTCGCCTCGTCGTAGCTGCAGCCCTGCGAGCGCGGGAAGAATTCGTACCAGGAACCGAACAGCGCGGTCCGGCGGTCACAGTAGATCGGGTATTCGGGCGTGGGCGAGACGAGTTCGCGGGGACCATAGCTCTGCATCGCCTCCATCACCTCATCCGACAGGGCGACCTCGAGCCGGTCCTCGACCTGTTGCGGAGAGGACAAGGCGGCGGCCGCGTCCCGGAGCAGGGTTGCTGCCTCACTGTCCCCGTCCTCCTCGGCCCGGCCGGCCGCCGGTTCGAACAACCGGGTGCCTTCGGTGCAGACCAGGCTGACGTCGATTCCGGCCGGGATCTTGATTTCGGCGTTGTGCACCCAGGTCGCGAACGGGTCGTCCCAACCCTCCACCCGGTAGTGCCAGAGTCCGACCTGGTCCAGCACCACCGAAGCGCCCCAGCGGTCGAAGCCGGCCGGCGGCACCCGCTCCATCGGTGCGGTGCTCTGCGCGCCCTGGGGATCGGTCAGCACCACCGTCGCGTTGACGGCGTCATGGCCCTCCCGGAAGACCGTCGCCTCGATCGGAATCACCTCACCGACGGTGGCCTTGGCCGGGTAGGCCCCACCCTCGATCAGGGGAGACACCTTGGTCACCGGAATCCGGCCGATCGGCGTTCCGAACTCCGGTTCGTCGATCACCAGGGCGGGCGTGGTCTGAGCAGCGGAGGTCACTCCTCAAACCTAGCGGCTCGGGGTTTCCGGGATCGGGCCTGCCCGGTATCCGCGGATTTTCTCGTCGGCGACGGCGGACCTATACGGTATTACGGTGCGCGCTATCCGTCGATTCACCGTCCGCCCGGTGCTCCCTGAATCCCTCGCCCCGTTGGCCGATCTCGCCCTGAACCTCCGCTGGTGCTGGCACCCGGAGACCCAGCAGCTGTTCCACAGTGTGGACCCTGAGCTCTGGGCCGAGGTCGGCGGCGACCCCGTCCGGCTGCTGAGTGAGATCTCCGCCGACCGGCTCCGGGAGCTGGCCAGGGACCGCAAGTTCGTCAAGAACCTGGCGCTGATCCGGGCCGATTTGGCCGACTACATGGGTGCCGACCAGTGGTATCAGGAGTACGCCGCCGAGACGCCGTCGGCGCCGAAGGGGATCGGCTATTTCTCCTCCGAGTTCGGCATCACCGCTGTGCTGCCGCAGTACTCCGGTGGTCTCGGCATCCTGGCCGGTGATCACCTGAAGGCGGCCAGCGATCTCGGCGTCCCGATCATCGGCGTCGGCCTGCTCTATCGGCAGGGCTACTTCAAGCAGTCGTTGAACGCCGCCGGCTGGCAGCAGGAGCGCTATCCGCTGATCGACCCCAACGCGCTGCCGCTGAGCCTGCTGCACGAAAACACTCCGGACGGGGCGACTCCGGTCCGGATCGAGGTGCCGCTGAGTGGCCGGACGCTGCACGCCCAGGTCTGGGTGGCCCAGGTCGGCCGGGTGCCGTTGCTGCTGCTCGACTCCGACGTGGAGACCAACCCCGGTCCGGAACGCGACACCACCGACCGGCTGTACGGCGGCGGGGTCGACCACCGGATCGCCCAGGAGATCCTGCTGGGCGTCGGTGGCGTCCGGGCCATCCGGGAGTACTGCGCGATCACCGGGGCGGCCGAGCCGGACGTCTATCACATGAACGAGGGCCACGCCGGTTTCCTCGGCCTGGAACGGATCCGGGAGTACATGGCCGCCGGGGCGGACTTCGACACCGCCCTCGAGCGGACCCGGGCCGGAACGGTGTTCACCACCCACACCCCGGTGCCGGCCGGCATCGACCGGTTCGACAAGCAACTGGTCTCCGACAACTTCAGCGATTTCGGCGCACTGCCGATCGAGCGCGTACTGCAGCTGGGCAGCGAGGACTACCCGGGCGGCGACACCGGCAAGTTCAACATGGCGGTGATGGGATTCCGGCTCGGCCAGCGGGCCAACGGCGTGTCCAAGCTGCACGGCGAGGTGTCCCGGGAGATGTTCCACGGCCTGTGGGAGGTCTTCGACACCACCGAGGTGCCGATCACCTCGATCACCAACGGCGTGCACCACCAGACCTGGGTCCATCCAGAACTGCTGGAGCTGCTGGAGAGCTCGCGCGGCAACGAGGGCACCGTGATCGACGGGTACGACTGGGCCGGTCTGCATAAAGTCGATCCGAACACGATCTGGTCGCTGAAGCGGCGGATGCGCGGCGAGCTGATCGAGATGACCCGGACCCGGCTGACCGAGAGCTGCCACAACCGCGGTCTGTCGGCCGACTGGGTCAACACGGTGCTCAGCCCGGACGTCATCACCTTCGGCTTCGCCCGCCGGGTGCCGTCCTACAAGCGGCTCACCCTGATGCTGCGCGAGCCGGAGCGGCTGAAGAAGTTGCTGACCGATCCCGACCGGCCGATCCAGATCGTCATCGCCGGCAAGAGCCATCCGGCCGACGAGGGCGGCAAGGCGCTGATCCAGCAGATGGTCCAGTTCGCCGACGCCGAGGACGTCCGGCACCGGATCGTCTTCCTGCCCGACTACGACATCTCGATGGCCCGGCCGCTCTATCCGGGCTGCGACGTCTGGATGAACAACCCGCTGCGGCCCTACGAGGCCTGCGGCACCTCCGGCATGAAGGCGGCCCTGAACGGTGCGGCCAACCTGTCGATCCGCGACGGTTGGTGGGACGAGTGGTACGAACCGGCTTTCGGCTGGGCGATCCCGTCGGCCGAGGGCACCGAGGATCCCGATCAGCGTGACGACATCGAGGCCAAGGCGCTCTACGACATCATCGAGGACGAGATCGTCGAGCGCTTCTACGACGTGGACGACAACAATGTGCCGCAGCGCTGGATCCAGATGATGGCCGACACGGTGGCCGGGCTCGGCCCGAAGGTGCTGGCCTCGCGGATGGTCCGGGACTACGTCACCACGCTCTACACGCCGGCGTCGTCGTCGTCGCGGGAGATTGGCGAACAGCCCGACAGCGCCCACGAACTGGCGGTCTGGAAGAAGCGGGTGCGCGCGGCCTGGCCGCAGGTGGCGGTCGATCACGTCGAGAGCTTGACCGGCGACGCGGTCGAGGTCGGCGCCGAGATCGCCGTCAGTGCGCTGGTGCGGCTGGGCAGCCTGAAGCCCGAGGACGTCGAGGTGCAGCTGGTCGCCGGCCGGGTCGATGCCAGCGACAATCTGCGCGACACCAGCAGCTATCCGTTCCCGACCGGCACTGCCGTCGACGACACCGGTCTGCGTCGCTACGAGGGCGTGGTGAACGCCAGCCGGACCGGCCCGATCGGCTACACGGTCCGAGTGGTGCCGAGCCATCCCGATCTGGTGAACGTGGCCGAGATGGGGCTGGCTGCGCTGCCGGAGGCGTTACCGACACCGCCGAGCGCGAATCCGAGCTGACTCGGCAGGGCTGAGCGGCCACACCGATCGGGCCATACTGAACCGCCAGGCTGGTCCGGCTAGCTTGATCCGTGCAGGTTGATCCAGGAGGAACGTATGCGCGTCGTCATCGCCGGCGGTCACGGCCAGATCGCCCTGTTGTTGTCCCGGCTGCTGGCCGACGCGGGGCATCAGCCGCTCGGCCTGATCCGTAGTGCCGATCAGGCTGCCGACCTGCGTGAGGCAGGCGCTGAACCGCTGGTGCTGGATCTCGAGTTGTCCTCGGTCGACGAGGTCGGCTTGGCCATCGACGGCGCGGACGCGGTGGTGTTCGCGGCCGGCGGCGGACCGAACAGCGGCGCCGAACGCAAACTCAGCGTCGACCGGGACGGTGCAACCCTGCTGGCCCGCGCGGCAGAGGCGGCCGGGGTGCGTCGCTACGTCATGGTCTCGGCCATCGCAACCGACGACTTCGATCCAGACCAGGCCGGAACCGGGGACGAGGTCGGCGGTGCCGACGGGTTCCAGGTCTATCTGCGGGCCAAGAGCGAGGCGGATGCGTTCCTGCGGGGCACCGGGCTGGACTGGACGATCATCCGGCCCGGCGGTCTGACCGACGACTCGGCCACCGGTTCGGTTCGGCTGGCCACGAGCACCGGACACGGCAGCATCCCCCGGGCGGACGTCGCGGCGCTGATCGCCGATTGTCTGAGTGGCGGACTCGCCGTGCGCCGGCAGTTCGAGGCGATCAGCGGGCCCGACCCGATCGACCAGGCTGTCCGCTCACTGTGAGGGCAAGAGGAAACGCAGAACTTCCGATCCTCGATCGTCGATTCGCCGCCGAAGGCGCCCGAATCGCCATCGAGAATGGGAAGTTCTGCGTTTTGTTTTGGGGCCTCCAGCTGCGGGACTATTTGGCCTGGAGCACGACCACGGTGCGGCCGGGGAGGGTCAGCCGGCTGTCCGCGGCGAACTCGGTTCCGGAAATCTCCCCGTCGAAGCCGGTGTGGGCAATCAGTCGGTAGCCACTGGCCCAGGAACCGCCGGGCAGCTCGACCTCGACCGAGCCGTTGCCGGAGTGGATCCAGACCAGGAAGGCGTCCTCGGATTCGCGCTCGGGCCGGTCGTCGGCGAGGAACATGCCGAGGGTGCGGCGACCCGGATCGTTCCACTGCTCGGGTGTCATCTCGCCGGACCGGTCGTGCGGATAGCCACTGAACCAGGCGATGTTCTGCCGTCCGGTCTTACGCCGTCCCTTCGTCACTCGCACGTCCTCCCCATGGCGGAAGGACGTCCGCTGGAAGGCCGGGTGCTCGTGTCGGAGCCGGGTGAGCGTCTTGGTCAACTCGTGCAGATCGGCCCACTCCTGCTGGGTGTCCCAGTGCACCCACGAGATCGGGCTGTCCTGGCAGTAGGCGTTGTTGTTGCCACCCTGGGTCCGGCCGATCTCGTCGCCGGCCACGATCATCGGCACCCCGGTGGCCAGCAAGGTGGTGGCCATCAGATTCTTGGCCTGCCGGTGCCGTAGGGCTTTGATGCCCGGGTCGTCGGTCTCGCCCTCGTAGCCGCAGTTCCAGGACCGGTTGTCGTCGCTGCCGTCCCGGTTCGATTCCCCGTTGGCGCCGTTGTGCTTGACGTCGTAGGTGACCAGGTCGCGCAGGGTGAACCCGTCATGGGCGGTGACGAAGTTGATCCCCGAGGTCGTCGGCCGGTCGTTGTGGTCGAACACGTCCGGTGAACCCGACATCCGGACGGCGAGCTCGGAGACGCCGCCGATGTTGCCGCGCCAGAAGTCCCGGGTGAAGCCGCGGAACCGGTCGTTCCACTCGCTCCAGCGCGGGCCGAACGCCCCGACCTGATAGCCGTAGGGGCCGATGTCCCACGGCTCGGCGATCATCTTGACGTCGGCCAGCACCGGGTCGTCGGCGATCGCGGCCTTGAACGGATGATCCTGCTTGACGTGATGTTCGCCGTTCCGCAGCAGGGTGGTGACCAGGTCGAAGCGGAACCCGTCGACCCCCATCTCGGTGACCCAGAACCTCAGCGAGTCCAGGATCATCCGCAGCACGCCCGGGTTGGAGGTGTCGACGGAATTGCCGCAGCCGGTGACGTCGTAGTCGTTGCGCTGGTCGTGGGTAAGTCGGTAGTAGCCGGCGTGGTCGAGGCCGCGGTAGGCCAGCGTCGGGCCTTCGTGGCCTCCTTCGCCGGTGTGGTTGTAGACGACATCGAGGATGACCTCGATCCCGGCCCGGTGCAGGGCGGTGACCATTTCCTTGAACTCGCGGACCTGCTGACCCATCGTGCCGACCGAGCAGTAGGCCGCGTGCGGGGCGAAGAAGCCGAGCGAGTTGTAGCCCCAGTAGTTGCTCAGCCCGCGTCCGATCAGGAACGGCTCGGAGATGAAGTGGTGGATCGGCAACAACTCGACCGCGGTGACGCCCGTCTCCAGCAAGTGTTCGATCACGGCGGGGTAGGCCAGGCCGGCGTACGTTCCGCGCAGGTGCTCCGGCACGGCCGGATGCAGCCGGGTGAACCCCTTGACGTGCACTTCGTAGATGACCGAGTCGGACATCGGGTGCCGCTGGGCGATCGGCTCCGGCGGGGGCGAGTCAGCGACCACCACACTCAGCGGGACGGCGGCGAACGAGTCGGTCGGGTCGGGCAGATAGTTCGACTCCGGCGTGTGGTCCGAGATCGGTCCGCTGTAGTCGACGCCGCCGGTGATCGCCCGGGCGTACGGATCCAGCAGCAGCTTCGCCGGGTTGAACCGGCGACCGTCCTCCGGCGCCCACTCACCGTGCACCCGGTAGCCGTAGCGTTGCTCGGCCCCGACGCCGCGGACGTGGGTCGTCCAGACCCCGTCGCCGCCCTGGCGCATGTCGATGTTGTGCTGGGAGCGGTCGGCGTCCACCAGGGCCAGTTCGACCCGGGTCGCCCGGGGCGCCCAGAGACCGAAGGTGGTACCGCCGTCGCGGACATGCGCGCCGAGCAACGCCGTGTCGGTCGGCGCGGTGAGCTGCACTTGAGTCATATCGAACTTTCGGTTGCTTGCATCGTCTCGTCTCGTACCGTTCGCTGCCAACCCCTGAAACGGGTTGCGCCGGATCGGCCCTCCGAGCAGATTCCAGCCCGATAAGGACCGCGGACGGTCCATTGTGCCGTCCGACCCGGAAGAGCTCATAATGTGGGCCCGATCATGGGCAACCGGTTACGTGACGGCGGGCCGAGCCGTTCCGGACGGTAACCACCCGTGTCCGCATCCCGAGTGGCTAAGGTCCGAAGCATGACCGCACCGTCCGCACCGCACACCGAACCCCCGGATCCCTCGGCTGACTCGGGTTCTCCCGCGGTCGTTCGGCTCGAGGTGGTCGACGGGGTAGCCACCCTCCGGATCGACCGGCCGAAGATGAACGCGCTGAACGCCGACATCCAGGGCAGGCTCGGCTCGGCTGCCCTGGAGTGCGACCGCCGGGACGACATCGCGGCCGTGGTGATCACCGGCGGCGAGCGGGTGTTCGCGGCCGGCGCGGACATCAAGGAGATGGTCGGGTTCGGCTACGCCGAGATGGCGGCGCACTCGGTCCGGCTGCAGGAGGCCTTCACGGCCGTCGCCCGGATCGGCAAGCCGGTGGTGGCGGCCGTCAACGGCTACGCCCTCGGCGGCGGCTGCGAACTGGCGCTGTGCGCCGACATCCGGATCGCGGCCGAGGACGCCACCCTCGGCCAGCCCGAGATCAAACTGGGCATCATCCCGGGTGCCGGCGGAACCCAGCGGCTGACCCGGTTGGTCGGTCCGTCCCGGGCCAAGGAGTTGATCTTGTCCGGGCGGTTCGTGCCCGCCGCGGAGGCGCTGGCCATCGGCCTGGTCGACCAGGTGGTCCCCGCCGATCAGGTGCTGAGCACAGCTCAGGCCTGGGCCGCGCAATTCGTCGGCGGGCCGGCGCTGGCTCTCCGGGCGGCGAAGACCTGCGTCGACCGGGGCGGCTCGCTCGACCTCGACACCGGCCTCGAGATCGAGCGACAGCAGTTTGCGGCGCTGTTCGCCACCGAGGACCAGACGATCGGGATGACCTCGTTCGTCGAACGCGGACCGGGTCAGGCTCGGTTCGTCGGACGCTGAACCGATCGGCCCCGGTGTCAGCGGACCGCTCGATCCGTGCATCGACTATCTGCTGGACTCGTCACGCAAGGGAAACGAAACCGTTCGTCCGAGCCTGCCGGTGGTCAGCAACTCCTGTGGTGACGCGGGCGAGCTGGCCAACGGGCGCAGGTGGCCCACGCGCGCAAGCGGCCGCCTACCAGCAGATCATGCTGCAGGGTGCCGCCGAGGGGGTCAGCTTCGTGTTCTCCTCCGGCGACTCCGGCCACGAACTGGTCAATACCGGTCTGAATCAGGCCGACTACCCGGCGACGCTGCCCACGGTGACCGCCGTCGGCGGCACCTCGACCGCGATCGGTTATGGCGGCAACCGGATCTTCGACACCGGCTGGGGCACCGAGAAGTACTCGCTGTCCGCGAACGGCAAGAACTGGACCCCGCTCGGCTTCCTCTACGGCGCCGGTGGCGGCTACTCGGATCGGCGCCACCAGCCTGGCCAGCCCGCTTTTCGCGGGATGACGGCGCTGGCGCTGGGATCCGGTCACCGGGATCGGGTGCCGAACAGCAGCTACTTCAGGCTGATGAGCGCAGCTCCGGCGTCGGCGGCCACCTCTGCCTCCACGCGGGTCGTGACGACTCGTCGGCTGGACGACCTTTGTTACCGATGAGTAATATCGATCTCGTCCCGAACAGATTGTGAGTGAGATGAAGATCGTCGTCCTGGTCAAGTACGTGCCCGACGCCACCGGGGAGCGCAGCTTCGCCTCCGACCACACGGTGGATCGCGCCGGGTCCGACGGACTGCTCTCCGAGCTGGATGAATACGCGCTCGAACAGGCCCTGCAATTGGCCGAAAACGCCCCGGACGGAACCGAGATCGAGGTGACCGCCCTGACCGTCGGTCCCGGCGACGCCCGCGACGCGATCAAGCGGTCGCTGCAGATGGGCGTCGGTGCGGGCATCCACGTCCTCGACGACGCGGTCCACGGATCCGACGCACTGGCCACCAGTGCCGTGCTGGCCGCGGCGATCCGCAAGGCCGAGCCGGATCTGGTGATGTGTGGGATGGCGTCGACCGACGGTTCGATGGGGGTCGTCCCGAGCATGGTGGCCGAGCGGCTCGGCTGGCCGGCGGTGACCTTCGGCGCAACGGTCGCGCTGGAGGGCCGGACCGTCTCGATCCGGCGGGACGGCGACGTGGCCCGCCAGACGATCGAGGCGACTTTGCCCGCGGTGGTCAGCGTCACCGACCAGTCCGGCGAAGCGCGCTACCCGTCGATGAAGGGCATTCTCGCGGCGAAGAAGAAGCCGGTGGAGGAGTGGAGCCTGGCCGATCTCGGCCTGGAACCGGCTCTGGTCGGACTCGGTGCGGCCTGGACGGCCGTGCAGACCACCAGTCCGCGGCCGCCCAAGGAAGCCGGCCGGCAAGTCAGCGACGACGACGGTGCCGGCTCGTCGGCCCTGGTCGACTTCTTGGCCGCCGGCAAGTACGTCTGATCCGATATATCCAGAAGCCAATACATCCAGAAGCCAATACATCCGGCAGCAGGGAAGGCGAGTAGGTCATGGCGCAGGTAGTGGTGGTCGTCGAGCAGGCCGACGGAGCGGTGGCCAAGCCGACGTTGGAGTTGCTGACCCTGGCCCGGCGGTTGGGCGAGCCGGTGGCGGTGGTCTTCGGTGAGGCAGCGGGGTTGACCGAACGGCTCGCAGAGTACGGCGCGACATCGGTGTTGGTCGCCTCCGACCCGGGCCTGTCCGAATTCCTGGTCGGGCCCAAGGTCGACGTCCTGACCGCCGTGGTCGAGCAGCGGCAGCCGGCAGCGGTGCTGTTCACCTCGACCCTGGAGGGCAAAGAGGTGGCCGCTCGGCTGGCGGTCCGGACCGACTCCGGTCTGATCACCGACGCCGTCGACCTGACAGCCGGCGCTGACGGCCCAGTCACCACCCAGTCGGTGTTCGCCGGCAACTGGACGGTGCAAGCCACCATCAACCACGGCACCCCGATCATCACCGTCAAGGCCAACGCCTGCGCTCCCGAGGCAGCACCAGCCGAACCGGCTGTCGAGCAGCTGGAGGTGGAGATCGCCGAGGCGTCCAAGGGAGCCCGGATCACCGCTTCCGAGCCGAAGCAGGCCAGCGGACGGCCCGAGTTGACCGAGGCGGCGATCGTGGTCAGCGGCGGCCGGGGGACCGGCGGCGATTTTGCGCAGGTCGAAGAGTTGGCCGACGCCCTCGGGGCTGCGGTCGGCGCCTCCCGGGCCGCGGTGGACTCCGGCTGGTACCCGCACAGCTACCAGGTCGGTCAGACCGGCAAGACGGTTTCGCCTCAGCTCTACCTGGCCGCCGGCATCTCCGGCGCGATCCAGCACCGGGCAGGCATGCAGACCTCGAAGGCGATCGTGGCGGTCAACAAGGATCCGGAGGCGCCGATCTTCGCCCTCGCCGACCTCGGAGTCGTCGGGGACCTGCACACCGTGCTGCCCGCGGTCACCGCCGAGGTCGCCAAGCGCAAGGGCTGATCGGGCCGAGGGAGTGGGTGGGCGATGACCAGTCGGATCTATCTCGACCACGCCGCCACCACCCCGATGGTGCCGGCCGCGATCGAGGCGATGAGTGCGCAGCTGGGACGCGTCGGCAACGCCTCCTCGTTGCACGGCACCGGGCGCGAGGCTCGTCGGGTCGTGGAGGACGCGCGCGAGCAGATCGCCGCCGGCGTCGGTGCCCATCCGTCGGAAGTGATCTTCACCTCCGGCGGCACGGAGTCGGACAACCTGGCGGTCAAGGGCGCCTGCCTGGCTGAGCTGAATCGGCAGCGTCCGGTGATCATCAGTACCGCCACCGAGCATCATGCCGTGCTCGATTGTCTGCTCTGGCTGGAATCCCGGCACGGCGCCGAGGTGATCTTCGTGGCCGTCGACCCGTCCGGTCGTCCGGATCTCGGACAGTTCCGACAGCTGCTGGACGATCACCGCGGCCGGGTCGGACTGATCACCATGATGTCGGCCAACAACGAGACGGGGGTGCTGATTCCGGTTACCGAGCTGACTGCGGCCGCCGCCGGCAGCGGCGCGATCGTGCACAGTGATGCCGTCCAGAGTGTCGGACACCTGTGTTTCGACTTCGCCGCTTCCGCTCTGGACGCCGCCACCTTCACCGCCCACAAGCTCGGCGGGCCGGTCGGTGTCGGCGCGCTGTTGCTGCGCCGTGGTGCGGAGCTGGCCGTGACCCAGCACGGCGGCGGCCAGGAGCGCGACCTGCGTTCCGGCACCCTCGACGTGGCCGCGATCGCCGGCTTCGCGGCCGCGGTCGGTCAGGCGACGTCGGTCAGGGAGGTCGAAGCCGCCCGAGTCGGCCGGCTGCGGGATCGACTGGCCGAGCGGGTGTTGACCACGGTGCCGGAGGCCAGGCTGAACGGGCCGCCGGTCGGGTCCGCCGATCGGCACCCCGGCATCGTGAACGTCGAGTTCAGCGGCGCCGATGCGGACGCCGTCCTGATGGTGCTCGACCGGGCCGGGCTGGACTGCTCGACCGGTTCGGCCTGCACCGCCGGATTGGCCCAGCCGAGCCACGTGCTGATGGCGATGGGCCGCTCGGTCGAGCAGGCCCGGTCGGCGCTACGCGTCTCCCTCGGCCACACCAGCACCGAAGCCGATGTGGACGCCCTGGTTGCGGCATTGCCGGATGCGGTCTCCCGGGCTCGAGACGCAGCCCGCGCCACCGGTTAGGCTGGGGCGTTCGCGAGGTTCGATCAGTGAGGTTGTCATGAGGGTGTTGGCCGCCATGTCCGGCGGGGTCGATTCGGCCGTGGCCGCGGCGCGGGCCGTGGACGCCGGTCACGAGGTCACCGGGGTGCATCTCGCCCTGTCCAAGAACCCGCAGTCCTTCCGCACCGGCGCCCGTGGTTGCTGCTCCAAGGAGGACGCCCACGATGCACGCCGGGCGGCCGACCGGTTGGGGATCGACTTCTACGTCTGGGATCTCTCCGACCGGTTCGCCGCCGACGTGGTGGACGACTTCGTGGCCGAGTACGCGGCCGGACGGACGCCGAACCCGTGTCTGCGCTGCAACGAGAAGATCAAGTTCGCCGCGGTCCTCGACCGCGGAGTGGCGCTCGGCTTCGACGCCGTCTGCACCGGTCACTACGCCCGGCTGGTCCGCACCGACGACGGGGTTCAGATGCACCGCGCGGTCGACCCGGCCAAGGATCAGTCCTACGTTCTCGGGGTGCTCGATCAGGCCCAGCTGCAACGTTCCTACTTCCCGCTCGGCGGGTCGCTGAAGTCCGAGGTCCGGGCGGAGGCCGAGCAGCGTGGTCTGAGCGTGGCCGCCAAGCCCGACAGCCACGACATCTGCTTCATCGCCGACGGCGACACCCAGGGCTTCCTCGACGGCCGGCTCGGGACCGAGCCGGGGGATATCGTCGATCGGGACGGTTCCGTACTCGGCCGCCACGACGGCAGTCACCACTACACGATCGGGCAACGGCGCGGGCTGAAGATCGGCACGCCCGCCGAGGACGGCAAGCCGCGCTTCGTGCTGGACATCTCGCCGGTCACCAACACCGTGACGGTCGGGCCCCGGGATGCTCTGCAGATCAGCGAGATCGGGGCGATCCGACCGACCTGGACCGGCCAAACCGAACTGGGGCGATGGAGCGGGACGGCGCAGGTGCGGGCGCACGGTGACGACCTTCCGTGCACCGTGGACGCCACCGCCGACAAACTCCGGGTGATCTTGGACGAGCCGGCACTCGGCATCGCCCCGGGCCAGGCCGTGGTCTGCTACCGGGGCAGCGCGGTGGTCGGCAGTGCGACCATCGCCGATACCCGATGATCGACTTCGGCAAAGTCACCGCGACCGGGATCGGCTCCTGGCCCGGTGAGTCGATGGTCGAAACCCTCAAGATCATCTTCGCCGAGAGCCCGGAACTGCCTTATCTGGCTGAGCTCCCGAACCGGGGCGCACCGGCCGGGATGATCGGTCGGACGGCAGCGATCCTGTCGGGACTGGCGGTCGACCTGCAGCCGGCCGGCTGGCGGCTGACCGACGGCGCCGGCCAGGATCAGCGTCGAGCCCGGTCGTTCCTTCGGGCCGACCTCGACGACCTGGACCAGGTTGCCGACGGCTACGCCGGTCCACTGAAGATCGCCTTCGCCGGGCCCTGGACCATGGCGGCGACGATCGAACGGCCGCGCGGTGACCGCACGCTGGCCGACCACGGTGCTCGCCGCGAGCTCGGTCAGTCCCTCGCGGAGGGTCTGACCGACCAACTGCGTGAGATCGCGACCCGGCTGCCGGACGCCTCGGTGATGCTGCAGCTGGACGAGCCGCTGCTGCCCGCCGTGCTGGCCGGCTCGCTGCCCACCGCGAGCGGTTTCTCCAAGCACCGCAAGATCGAGCAGAACGAGGTGATCGAGTCCTATCGCGACTTGCTGGCCACCCTCGCCGCCGGTGTGAACACCGGGCTCGACCTGATCCTGCACTGCTGTGCTCGGCGGCCGCCGTTCGAGCTGCTGCGGACGGCCGGCTTCGAGACCGTAGCGGTCGATCTCGATCTGCTGGACGGTGCCGACTGGGACGAGGTGACCGGGCTGTTCGAGAACGGCGGCCGGTTGGCCCTCGGCGCGTTGCCGGCGGATCGGGCGGCCACGGCGACCCCGGACCAGGTCGTCCGACGGGTGTTGGCACCCGTCCGGCGGTTGAGCTTGGATCCCGAGCTGACCCGGCGGCTGTTGCTCACCCCGGCCTGCGGCCTGGCCGCCGCCTCCGTTCCGGACGCGATCCGCGCCCATCGCGTGCTGGGTCGGGCGGCAGCCCTGGTGGATGAGCAGCTGGCCGACTGAGTCAGCGGAGGCGGCAGGTCCGACCGATGAATTCTGTCTGCGCCGGGCGCTAGGTTGAAGCGGTGAGTGAGACGACCGAGATCGATCCAACCACGGTGCGGGAGCCGACACCTCAGGCTCAGGAGCGGCATCGCGAGCTGAGCGAGGTCATCGAGAACCATCGCTGGCGCTACTACGTGCTGGACACCCCGAGTATCGCCGATGGTGAGTTCGACGCCCTGATGCGCGAGCTGGAGGGGATCGAGGAGGAGTTCCCATCCCTCCGGACGCCTGATTCGCCGACCCAGAAGGTGGGCGGGGCACCGTCGACCAGCTTCGCCGCGGTCGAGCACATCCAGCCGATGACCAGTCTGGACAACTGTTTCGACGAGGACGAGCTGGATCGCTGGGCCCAGCGAGCCATCCGTGAGCTGGGTGAGGAGCAGATCAGCCGGTCGGGCTTCCTCTGCGAGCTCAAGGTGGACGGGCTGGCCATCGATCTGGTCTACGAGGACGGCCGGCTGATCCGGGCGGCCACCCGCGGCGACGGTCGGGTCGGTGAGGACGTGACCCAGAACGTGAAGACCATCGGCCAGATCCCGCACCGGCTGAGTGTCTCCCCACAGGGTCCGGCCGTGCCCGGTCTGCTCGAGGTCCGCGGCGAGATCTTCTTGTCTCCGCAGGCGTTTGAGCGGTTGAACGACACCCTGATGAACGACGGCAAGGCGCCATTCGCCAACCCACGCAACGCGGCCGCCGGATCGTTGCGGCAGAAGAACCCCAAGGTGACGGCCAGCCGCAAGCTCGGCTTCGTGGCCCACGGGCTCGGCGCGGTGGAGGGGTTCCGGGCCGATCGGCTGTCGGCGGTCTACGACGCGCTCACTTCCTGGGGCATCCCAGTCGGACGGCACACCGAGCTCTGCCGGACGCTGGACGACGTCTGGGCCTACATCAACGCCACCGGTGAGAACCGGCACACCTTCGAGCACGAGATCGACGGTTCGGTGATCAAGCTGGACGAACGGTCGGTGCAGGACCAGCTCGGGTTCACCTCCCGCGCCCCGCGCTGGGCGATCGCGTTCAAGTATCCGCCGGAGGAGGTGACCACCAAGCTGCTCGACATCGCCGTCAACGTCGGCCGGACCGGTCGGGTGACCCCCTACGGGGTCATGGAGCCGGTGCTGGTCGCCGGTTCCACCGTCTCCCAGGCCACCCTGCACAACGCCAGCGAGGTGAAGCGCAAGGGCGTGCTGATCGGTGACACCGTGGTGCTGCGCAAAGCCGGCGACGTGATCCCCGAGATCGTCGGGCCGGTGCTGGATCTGCGGGACGAACTGCTCGTGCGCGAGTTCGTCATGCCCACCCGCTGTCCGGCCTGCGGGACGGCGTTGCGGCCGGAGAAGGAGGGCGACGCCGACATCCGCTGCCCGAACACCCGGTCCTGCCCGGCCCAGCTGCGGGAGCGGATCTTCCACGTAGCCAGTCGGGCGGCGTTGGACATCGAGGTGCTCGGCGAGTCCGCCGCGTCGGCGCTACTGCAGTCGAAGTTGATCACCGACGAGGGAGATCTCTTCGACCTGACCGAAGACACCCTGCTGCAGACCGAGCTGTTCCGGACCAAGGCCGGCGCCCTCTCGGCCAACGGGAAGAAGCTGCTGGCCAACTTGGAGGAGGCCAAGACCCGACCGCTGGACAAATTCCTGGTTGCGCTGTCCATCCGACACGTCGGCAAGGGGGTGGCACCCGACATCGCCGCCGCCTTCGGCGACATCGACGCGCTGGCCGCGGCCGACACCGACCAGCTGGCCGCGGTGGAGGGCATCGGCCCGACCCTGGCCGAGGCGATCAGCGAATGGTTCGAGATCGACTGGCATTGCGACATCATCCGCAAGTGGCAGGCCGCCGGCGCCCGGATGAAGGACGCACCGCGCGAGTACCTCGATCAGAGCCTGGCCGGTCTGTCGTTCGTGGTCACCGGTGCGCTGGAGGGCTACACCCGCGATTCGGCTGCGAAGGCGATCACCGACCGGGGCGGCAAGATCGCCTCGTCGGTGTCGAAGAAGACCTCGTTCGTCGTCGTCGGGGAGTCGCCCGGGTCGAAATACGACAAGGCGGTCACCCTGAAGGTCCCGATCCTGGACGCCGACGGCTTTCAGACCCTGCTGACCCAGGGCGCCGATGCGGCCACCGAGGTGGCACGGACCGGAGAGTGACGCGGCCGTCAGGGAGTGTCACTCCGCGTGGTCGGCGCCATAGACGGCCTGAGCGTGGGTGTAGCCGTCGCCGGAACTGGATTCCAGTTGTTGGATGAGTTCCCGATGGGAGAAGTGGCCCACGGAGAGGTAGTCCTTGGCCGCTTTCACCGCCTGCTTGTCGTAGTCGACGTGCAAGGAGTCCACGGCGTAGGTGGCGTCGGCCTTCGAGTAGCCATCACCGGCGTCGGAGGACAGTTGGTTGATAAGGCCGGTGCGAGAGAAGGCAGAAACCGAAAGATAGTCCTGAGCCGCGCCGATGGCGTTCTTCTGTTCGGCGGTCGGGCCCTTGGTCGAACTCTTCATCGATCCCTTACTCGTCGTCGAGGCTGAACTTCCGGAGTGGTCGGCGCCGTAGACGGCCTGGGCATGGGTGTAGCCGTCGCCAGAGCTGGACTCCAGTTGCTCTACCAAGCCCTGATGGGAGAAGTGGCCCACAAAGAGGTAGTCCTTTGCCGCCTTCACCGCTTGCTTGTCGTAGTCGATGTCCAAGGAGTCCACGGCGTAGGTGGCGTCGGCCTTCGAATACCCGTCGCCGGCGGCAGAGGACAGTTGATCGATGAGCCCCGTGCGGGAAAACGCCGACACCGACAGGTAATCCTGAGCAGCCCCGATCGCTTCTTCCTGCTCCGCGCTCGGACTCTTCGTCCGCGGCTTCTGAAGTGGACTCTTCGTGGACTCTCTGGTTGACGTCTCCGCAGCTGATGGCGCCTTGGGCTTCGCCGTTTCGGTCGGTGACATCGTGGGAGCCTTGACCGCCTTGGTGGTCGTTGCGGACGCGTGAGGGGTCGGCTTCGATTTCCCGGTCGAAGAACCGGTCGGCGAACCGGTAGTCGGAGTAGTGAGGACGACCGGTGTTCCGCTCGAGCCGGTCTTACTCGCAGCGTTGATGACAATTCCGGTGCACGAGGCGACAAACAACACCACCACGATTGCGACGATGAGCAGAACCGTTCGAAGGGTGTGCTTCTTCTTCGGCGGCAGTTGATGAACGGGCGGTCCGTTCCAGCCCAGGGGTGGACCCTGTGGGCCGTCGGTGCCGTAACTCGGCTGCACGGCAGAAGGCATGGCGGTGCTCCATCAGATGATCCAGGGCTTGCGCACCGGCGCCTTCCCACGGGCGTCGGGTGCATCTCGGAGCGAGATATCGACCAAACCGTAGAGCTTGCCTTAGCTTCGCGTGGGCCGTACGCATCACAATTCGGTCAAGGTCCGGCCGAATCGAAGTCGGCGTCACCGGCAGACCGGCCCGGACGGCGGTCCGTGACGCGAACGGCACGTACGCTTGGCGCGTGCCGAAGATCTTCAGCAACCTGAATCTGGACGGGCGGACGCCGCCCCGGGTGCAGCCGACGATCGGCGAGTGGGGTCCGGCGAAGGTGCCGAGCACCAAGCAGAAGAAGCGGATGCGGATCTGGGTCGGTCTCGCCCTCTTCGTCGCCATGCTGGCGTGCTTCTTGTTGGGTTGGTACGTCTACTACGCCACCACCGGCCGGATCGGCTTCGGCCTGGACACGTAGGGCCCGAAGCGCCGACCGAGCGGCGGAGCCGGAGCTGCTCAGTCGATCAGGTGGGCCAGATGATGCAGCCGGGCGATTTCGGAGTCGAGAAAGGCCGGTCCGCCGATCCGTCCCACCACGATAACCCGCTGTCGTCCGATCGGCGTGACCACGACGGTCGAGTCACTCCAACCGGGCAACCAGTCGTCGTCGATGTCGAGCCGGTGGGTCCGGTCGAACGGGGCCAGCCGCGAGGCCGTCTCGGTGGTCAGATCCGGCGCCTGAGCGGTGGTGAACACGGACTTGATCTCGCCACCGTCCAACAGCTGCAACAGCACCGCCCAGTGCGAGCGGAACACCGTCGGCGAGGCGGAGACCAGAGTCTCCGCGGAGTGCTCACGGTCGGCCGTCATCTGCTCCAGGGTCTCCAGATCCGACTGCAGCCCACCACCCTCGGGATAGCGTGAGATCCAGACCACGTTCACCCCGGCCAGCGCCTGGCAGACGCTGACCAGGCTGTCCGGCAGCTTGTCCGGTGGCAGGGTCAGCATGAAGTCGTCGACGACCGTGCCGCCCTGCTTCTGGACGATCTCGACCGCCACGATGTCGGCGCCGACCGCACCCATCGCCGTCGCGACCGACCCCAGCGATCCGGGGACGTCCGGCAAGGAGACACGCACCAAGAACATCGGGCTATCTTCGCCCATCGGCATTACCGCGAGGTTTCGTGCCCATTTCCGCTCACCATCGATATCCGAGCCGCATAGCGGCGACAATTTGGGCGATGTCGCCTGCACCGTGATTCCCGGGCACCGTGGAGCATGACAGGCTGAGCCGGTGCCACGCTTCGAGCCCTTTCGCGCCCTCCGCTACGCCGGCAGCGACCTCCAGGCGCAGGTCGCACCGCCTTACGACGTGTTGTCGGAGTCCGAGGTGAGCGAACTCCAGGTGAGCTCGGAGCACAACATCAGTCACCTCGACGATCCGCGGGGCGGGTCCGATCGCTACATCGAGGCCGGCGCCCGGTTGGCGCAGTGGCAGCGCGGCGGCGTCCTGATCCGAGACGCCGCACCGACATTCACCATCTATCGGCTGTCCTTCACCGACGCGGCTGGCGAGGCCCGACAGATCTCCGGCGTCCTCGGCGGTCTCGAGGTCGTCGACGCCGGAGCGGGCGGGGTCTTGCCGCACGAGCGGACGACCCCCAAGGCGTCCACCGACCGGCTCGAGCTGACCCGGGCCACCGAGGCCAACCTGTCACCGATCTGGGGGCTGTCCCTGGCCCGTGGGCTGACCGAGTTGCTGCAGGAGCCGGGGGAGCTGGTCGGACTGGTCGTCGACGAGGGGCCGAGCATCGATCAGCGGGTCGATCAGCGGGTCGAGCACCGGGTCGAGCACCGGGTCGAGCGGATCGCTGATCCGGCACGGATCGCGGCGATCCGGGACGCGTTGGCCGGCGACGATGTGCTGATCGCGGACGGTCACCATCGCTACCAGGTCAGCCGCACCTATCGCGACGAGATCCGGGAGGCCGGCGCCGCGTCCGGGCCGGCCGAGCAGACGCTCGCCTTCGTCAACGAACTGGTGGCCGACCAGCTCAGCGTCCAGGCCATCCACCGGCTGTATCGCGGTGTCGGCTTCGAGACGCTCCGGGACGCCCTCGACCGGCGCTTCGAGCGGTCTCCGAGCGATCCGCCGGCTCCCTCGACCCTGGCCGCGATGGTCGAGCAGGGGGTCTTGGTGTTGATCGGTCCAGACGGAGCCGAACGGCTGTCGCCGCGACCCGGAGCCTTCGCAGAACTCCGCGCCCTGGACGGACTGTGGCTGGAGAACGCGTTGGCCGACGTGCCGGTCGAGGTCGACTATCAGCACGGGTTGGCCGAGACGGTGGCCGCCGTCCGCGGGGGTGACGCCGTGGCCGGGGTCCTGATTCGTCCGGTCGAGGTGTCCGAAATCGAGCGGACTGCGCGGGAGGGCGTGCTGATGCCACCGAAGTCGACGTTCTTCACCCCCAAGCTCAAGACGGGCCTGGTGATCCGCAGCCTGGTCGAACCGCGCTGATCCGCCTCGTCCGCGGCGAATCTAGGATGGACCACTGGGTTGCCGCCTGCGGCGGCCCCTGCTGACGAGCTGAACCGAGAATCGATGAAGGAGTACTCGTGGCCTTGAGCCCCGACGATGTCGCCGCGCTAGCACGGTTGGCCCGGATCGACCTGACCGAGGCCGAGCTGGCCCGGTTGGCACCCCAGCTGGACGGCATCCTGGACAGTGTCGCCTCGGTGAGCGAGGTCGCCGTGGCCGACGTGCCACCGACGTCTCACCCGCTGCCGCTCGAGAACGTCTTCCGCCCCGACGTGGTGCAGCCGTCGCTGGAGCGCGAGGCCGCTCTGGCCGGAGCGCCGGCGGCCGAGCAGGACCGGTTCCGGGTTCCGCGGATCCTGGAGGAGGAAGCGTGAGTGACGTCGCCGGAAGCCGTCCGGGCAGCGAACTGACCACCGCCTCGGCGACCGACCTGGCATCGTCGATGGCCTCGGGCGAGGTCAGCGCCGTCGAGGTCACCCGAGCCCATCTCGACCGGATCGCGGCCGCCGACGAGGCGGTGCACGCCTTCCTCTACGTCGACGGCGACCGGGCGCTGGCCAGTGCCGCCAGGATCGACGAACGCCGAAGCGCCGGTGAGAGCCTCGGCCCCCTGGCCGGGGTGCCGCTGGCCCTCAAGGACGTCTTGACCTACGCCGGCGCACCGACCACCTGCGGCTCGAAGATCCTCGAGGGCTGGCGGCCGCCGTACGACGCGACCGTGACCCGGCGCCTGCTCGACGCCGACATCGTCATCCTGGGCAAGACCAATCTGGACGAGTTCGCGATGGGCTCTTCCACCGAGAACTCCGCCTACGGTCCGACCCGCAACCCCTGGGATCTGGACCGGATCCCCGGCGGCTCCGGCGGCGGCTCGGCGGCCGCTCTGGCCGCCTTCGAGGCCCCGCTGGCCATCGGCACCGACACCGGGGGATCGATCCGGCAGCCGGCCGCGGTGACCGGCACGGTCGGGGTAAAGCCGACCTACGGCGGCACCTCCCGCTACGGCCTGGTCGCCCTGGCCTCCAGCCTGGACCAACCCGGACCCTGCGCCCGGACCGTATTGGACACCGCCCTGCTGCACGCGGTGATCGCCGGCCACGATCCATGCGACTCCACCTCGATCGACGCCCCGGTGCCGGACGTGGTCGGCGCGGCCCGCTCCGGCGACGTCTCGGGGATGCGGATCGGTGTGGTCCGCGAACTCGGCGGTGAGGGCTACGCCCCCGGCGTCGAGCAGCGGTTCCGCGAGACGGTGGAGCTGCTGGCCGGCTTGGGCGCCGAGATCGTCGAGGTCTCCTGCCCGCACTTCGTCTACGCGCTACCCGCCTACTATCTGATCCTGCCCAGCGAGGCCAGCTCCAATCTGGCCAAGTTCGACGCGATGCGGTTCGGGCTGCGGGTCGGCGACGACGGGACGAACAGCGCTGAGCAGGTGATGGGGGCGACTCGGGAGGCGGGATTCGGGTCCGAGGTCAAGCGCCGGATCATCCTCGGCACCTACGCCTTGTCCAGCGGCTACTACGACGCCTACTACGGCCAGGCCCAAAAGGTCCGGACGCTGGTGATCCGCGACTTCGAGACCGCCTTCGCCGCCGCTGACGTGCTGATCAGCCCGACCACCCCGACCACGGCGTTCAAGCTCGGGGAACGGATCGACGACCCGCTCGCCATGTACGCCAACGACCTGTGCACCATCCCGTCCAACCTGGCCGGCAACGCCTCGGCCTCGTTCCCGGCCGGGGTCTCGCCCGAGGACGGGTTGCCGGTCGGGGTGCAGGTGATGGCGCCCCCGTTGGCCGATGACCGGCTCTACCGGGTCGGGGCGGCGCTGGAGCGGGAACTGGAATCGCGCTGGGGCGGGCCGCTGCTGGCCCGGATCCCGGCGCTGCCGCAGACAAGTCGGATGGAGGGTTCGGCATGACCGCGAAGGTACTGCCCTACGACGATGCGCTGGCCGCCTTCGACCCGGTGCTCGGTCTCGAGGTGCACGTCGAGCTCAACACCGCCTCGAAGATGTTCTGCGGCTGCTCGACCGCGTTCGGCGCCGAGCCGAACACCCAGACCTGCCCGGTCTGCCTCGGTCTGCCCGGATCGTTGCCGACCGTGAACGCCAAGGCGGTCGAGTCGGCGATGCGGATCGGGTTGGCGCTGAACTGTTCCATCGCCGAGTGGTGCCGGTTTGCCCGGAAGAACTACTTCTATCCCGACATGCCGAAGAACTACCAGATCTCCCAATACGACGAGCCGATCGCCTACGACGGACACGCCGAGGTCGAGGTGGACGGCCAGACCTACCGCATCGGGATCGAGCGTGCCCACATGGAGGAGGACACCGGCAAGTCGCTGCACGTGGGCGGGGCCACCGGCCGGATCCACGGTGCCGACCACTCGCTGCTGGACTACAACCGGGCCGGAGTGCCGCTGATCGAGATCGTCACCAAGCCGATCGAGGGCACCGGGACGAAGGCGCCCGAGGTGGCCCGGGCCTACGTGGCCATGCTTCGCGATCTGCTCCGCGGCCTCGGCGTCTCCGACGTACGGATGGAGCAGGGTTCGTTGCGCTGCGACGCCAACGTCTCGCTGCGGCCGAGTCCCGAGGTGGAGTTCGGGACCCGGACCGAGACCAAGAACGTCAACTCGCTGCGCAGTGTCGAACGGGCCGTCCGCTACGAGATCACCCGACAGGCCGCGGTACTCACCGACGGCGGCCGGATCAAGCAGGAGACCCGGCACTGGCAGGAAGGTTCCGGCACGACCTCCGCCGGCCGGAGCAAGGAGCAGGCCGAGGAGTACCGCTATTTCCCCGACCCGGACCTGGTGCCGGTGGCGCCGAGCCGGGAGTGGGTGGACGAGCTGCGCTCGAGCCTGCCCGAGCCACCGGCCGAGCGACTCAAGCGGGTCAGTGAGGTCTGGGGCTTCTCCGAGTTGGAGCTGCGGGACGTGGTGAACGCCGGGGCGGTCGAGCTGATCGAGGCGACGGTGGCCGCTGGTTCGGCGCCCCAGCCGGCCCGGAAGTGGTGGTTGGGCGAGGTGGCCCGGCACGCCAACGAGCGTGGCGTCGAGCTGGACGAGGTCGGGGTCAGCCCGGAGCAGGTGGCGCAGGTCCAGGCACTGGTCGAGGACAAGACGATCAACGACAAGCTGGCCCGCCAGGTGTTCGAGGGGGTGATCGCCGGCGAGGGCAGCCCGGCCGAGGTGGTGGCCGCCCGCGGGCTCGCGGTGGTTTCCGACGACGGCGCGCTGGGCGCGGCGGTTGACGAGGCGATCGCGGCCAATCCCGGCGTCGCCGACAAGATCCGCGACGGCAAGGTTCAGGCCGCCGGAGCACTGATCGGCGCGGTGATGAAGCAGATGCGCGGCCAGGCCGACGCCGGGCGCGTCCGGGAGCTGATTCTGGAGAAGCTGAGCTGACCTGACGATGATGCGCCAACGCCCGGCCGGCGCTCCGTCTCAGTATGCGGATGGCTGGTTTAGATGGCAGGAAGAGCGGGCGTCAAACCGCTTGCGCCGGGGTTCGCCGAACTCGATCCCGAGGCAGCGGCTATTTCGGGCGGGCCGATAGGCCAAACGAACCAGGCGATCGTCCGGGCCCTTGTCGGCTCGGGCATTTGTCGCCGCTGGTCACTGGATCACGTCGACGTCCGGCTGGGTTCGCGTTGTCGGAACAGCCGGGCTATTCTCGATGTCCGACAAAGGGTTGATTCTTCAAGCGGTCCGGGGCGCCGTCGGTAACCGAGTGCGCGGTTCCGCCGAAGGGATCACCGGCATCGGTCTCCGAAGGGAATCAGCCGTGAGCCGGTCGGCGCGGATCACGCTCAGGAGCTGGTACAGAGCGCCGCCGACACCGGCGCCACGAGCGCTCGGACTCCGCTCGGAATCGCTCCGAACCGAAACTCCGGTAGCGGCGTCTTACCGTCGCGGCCAGGCGCGGCCACCACGTCCTTACAGCTGTCGCAGCCGGGACACTTCACTGAGAATATCTCAATGTATGTTCAGCCTGGGCATTCAAAGAAGGGTGCCGGTCAACTCGGCAATTCGTCGGCAAATCAGCTCGACTTCGCTCAAACTCGATCTCTGGTTGCGTTTTCGGCGACCCGCCTGGCGAGCGTGTAGACCCATCCAAGATCAACAGCCGGAAGGCCGACCGAGCCGGGTTCCGGGTGCACCTGAGGCTATCTCAGCAAACGCCGGGCTTGACGAGGGTGCACGGCCCTGGCTAGGTTCCCGCAGGTCATCAGCTACCGGCTGTGACGCAGGGCCCCGAATCCGCACTTCTGCGATTCGCGGGACCGATGCACACGGCCGATTCAACTTTCGTGGCGAGCCGGCGCCGCACCGAAGGGAACAGTCATGACCGAAGACCGCAGCCCCTACGCGGCCCCGACCCAGCTCGACGCTCGACCCTCAGTCGACGTCTCGACCCCACGCAGCAGGATGTCCCGCAAGCAGTTCCTCGGCCTCGGCGGCTTGTCTGCGGCGACGCTGCTCGCCGGCGGCGGTCTGGCCGCCGCCGCGCCGTCGACGGCCCAGGCCGCGGCCAGCAAGGGCTACGGCCCGGTGAAGTACACCTCGGAGTCGGTCGGTCGCGCCGCACTGGGGATTCCCAGCGATGCCCGTCTGGTCTGGTGGCCCTACAACTCGCCGCGATCGGCCTACATCCAGGACGCGGTGGCCAAGCTCGGCGCCAACGACATCCTGGTGCTCCCCGAGGCCAGCGAGTCCTACTACGTGGACTCCTCGAAGGGGTTCGTGAGCAACAACTACCAGTGGAACGAGATGGTGCGGGTCAAGCGCGGCCTGGTCGGTGCCGGCCCGGGGGCGGTCGTCGAGATCGGCCCGTCCTCCTACCGCGCACCCAAACAGCTCAAGAAGGACGGCGGCGCCAACGAGCGCGCGATCGGCTGCAGCACCGCCAACGGAATCTTCGCCAACTTCGAGATGCGCGGCCGCGACCTCGGCGGCATCGCCTATCACGCACTCGCCTTCACCAAGCCGGGTTCGAAGGTGGTCCAGGTCTACGCCAACGCCGCCCACCGCGGGTTCCGGAACTCTCCCGGTGGCGAGACCGCCGCGTTCCTGTTCCTGCACGTGGACAAGGCCACCGTGCTCCGCTCGGAGGTGGAGTGTCGCGACGCGACCGGCAAGCGGGTCGGATCGTCGCCGATCATGATGGGGTGGTGTAACAACCTGCTCGTCCAGGACTGCTACTTCCACCACGCCGTCGGCGGCATGCCGTCCATGTTCGGCAGTTCGAGCGGTCAGTTCACCCGGGTTCGCTCGGAATACAACGGATCAGGCGGGTCGGGCGGCGTCGCGAGCTACGACCCGACCGAAGGCTGGGGCCTCTCCGGCTCCTGCTTCAACTTCGAGTACTGCACCGGGACGTTCCACCTCGACGACTGCACCTTCATCTGCAACTACCTGAACCGCACCGACCCGAAGCAGCCGGTCGGTTACGACCAGGGCAACGTGGGCGGACACGTCGGCGGTGGCTCGGCCACCGACTCGCTGAAGCTCTACGTCACGTCGCCGACGTTCGACGGCGGCTCCAAGCCCGGCTACTTCGACTTCCAGATCCAGCGGACCTACGCCGGATCGAGCCAGAAGATGCTGACCTCGGATCTGCACGTCAACGACGCGAGCGGCAAAGCGGTTCCGTTCTACGTGCGGAACTGACCCGTCTTCGACGGGCCCATGAACGCAGGCCTGAGTGCGACCTCCCGGCGGTCGCGCTCAGGCCTGTCTGACGTTTTGCGGCCATCGAATAAGCGATGATCAGGAAGCGGTGATCAGGAAGCGGTGATCAGGAAGCGGTGATCAGGAAGCGGTGATCAGGAGGCGGGCAGCCAGGCCTTGACCTTGTCCGGGGTTGGCGGCGATCCACTTGTCGGCTGCGGCCGTCGGCAACATCTTGTCGGCGGCGATGTACTTGGCCACCAGGTTCTGGTCGTCATTGGTCCAGGTGAATTTGTCGACCACGGTGTAGGCGTCACCGCCGGTCTGCTTGAACTTGACCGATACCACCTTCTTCAGTGTGGTCTCCGGGTAGTCGCAAGTGATCTTCTCCGGGTCGGAATCACAACTCACGGTGTACTTCGGCAGGTCGACCTTGACCAGCGGCACCTCGGAGAGGAACCACTGCGGTGAGTAGAAGTAGCCGATCAACGGAGTCTGGTTCTTCTCGGCCTGCCGGAACGCGGTGATCAGCGCCGCCTCGCTGCCGGCGTAAACCACCTTGTAGTTCAGGTTGTTGTTCTTGACCAGAGCCTCGTCGTAGGTGACGTAGGACGGGTCCCCGTCCAGCAATTGGCCCTTGCCGCCGGACTCGGTGGTCTTGAACATGTCCGCGTACTTGTTCAGATTGGCGGAGTTGGTGATGTCGGGATACCTCTTGGCCATCCACGGGGGCACGAACCAGCCGATCTGACCGATGTCGCCGTCCGGGCCGTCCATCACCGCGGTCGGGTTGGATCCGCTGACGTACTTCTTCACCAGGTCGGGGTGCCCCCAGTCCTCGATGACCACGTCGATCGAACTACCGAAACCCTGCCAGGAGACCTCCTCCTTCAGCTCCTTGTAGGAGACCTGACAGCCGACCTTCTGCTTGACCACCTCACCGACCACGTAGGCCGAGGCCTCGTAGCCGACCCACGGGTTGACGGCCATGTTCATCGTCGTGCTGCAGGTCTTCGCCGACGCGGGTGTCGAGGCGATGTCGCCACCTCCGCAGCCGGCCAGCACCAGACTGGCGCAGGCGGCCAGCACGGTCGCGATCTTCCCGACCGTTCGGGTCTGACCGATGCTCGGTCGCGTTCTGGCATGCGTTCTCCTTCTACTGGGTGGAGCTGCTGGGTGGAGCTGCCGGGTGGAGCTGCTGAAATCGGATTTACCTGAGTTGGGAACGGTGGACCCAGCCCTGGGCCATCCGGTCGAACATGATGGCCAAGGCAGCGATCGCGATGCCGGCAGCGACGCCCTTGCCGTAGAGGTTGCTCTGGGAAAAGCCGGCGACCACCAGATAGCCGAGCCCGCCGGCGCCGACCAGGCCACCGATCACCACCACCACGAACACGTAGAGCAGACCCTGATTGGCCGCCAGCGCCACACTGGAGCGCGCCATCGGCAACTGCACCCGCGACACCAACTGCCAACGGCTGGTGCCCACCGAGCGAGCTGCCTCGACGGTGGAAGGTGCCACGCCCTGGATGCCGTCGCAGACCAGCTTGATCGCCACCGGCGCGCCGTAGATCACCGCCGCCACGATCGCTGTGAACCGGGTGGAGGCGAACAGGGCCGGCCGGCACCAGATAGACGAAGGCGGGAATGGTCTGGGCCGCGTCCAGTACCGGTCGGATGATCAGGTCCGCCAGCTTGTTGTTGGCCATCAGCACGCCGAACACCAGCGCCAGGACGACACCACACGGTGGCGACCAGCGCGGTGGCCAACGTGATCATCGCCTCGTGCCAGATCCCGACGCCGAGGATGACCGCCACACAGACCGTGGTGGTGATCACCGAGCGCAGACCGGCCACCAGCCAGGAGATCAGGATCAACGCGGCGCCGATCAGCCACCAGGGCGAGTTGGCGACCAGAGCCTGGAACGGGTTGAGCAGCCCGATGGTGAAGCCGCGAGAGATCGGCCCGGTGATCGCGGAGCCGTGGTCGGAGACGAAGTCCGCGACGCCCTGGGCGCCGGCCGAGACCGGCTGTCCCAGCTCGGGCCGGGTCGGGAACTGGGCCAGTGCCAGGAAGATGTGGGAGTAGTAGATCGCCACCCCGACCACGATCAGGCCGACGGCCAGTCCGATCCGACGGCGACGGATCTGCCGCACCGTGCGCATCAGTCGGGTCCGTTCGCCGGCCGCGGTCGTGGCCCGGTCGAGAAGGATGGCCATGAAGGCGATCAGGATGCCGGCGGTGAACGCGGTGCCGACGTCCAGCGAGGCCAGCGCGGTGATCACCGGCGAGCCCAGTCCGGGGGAGTTGATGAACGCGGCGATGGTGACCATCGACAGGGCGGCCATCGATCGACTGGTTGACCCCGACGATGATGGTCCGGCGGGCCATCGGTAGCTGCACCAGGCGCAGTCGCTGGCCGGCGGTCACCCCGAGCGAGCCGGCGGCTTCCAGTGCCCCGGGGGCGACGGTGCGGATTCCCTCGGCGGTGATCCGCATCACCGGAGGCACGGCGTAGATCCAGGTGGCCACCACGCCGGGAGCGCCGCCGATGCCGAACAGCAGGGTGATCGGCAACAGGTAGACGAAAGACGGGATGGTCTGCATCAGATCGAGAATCGGCACGATCACGGCGTTCGCCCGTCGGCTGTTGCCCATCCACAGGCCGAGCGGGATACCGATCACCAGCACCAGGATCATCGCGACGAACGTGATGATCAGGGTGTCGATGCTCTCAGCCCAGTAGCCGAACGTTCCGAAGGCGCCGAATACGACGGCGGTCACGATGGCCAGCCGCCAGCCCGCGACCGCGAAGATCGCCCACACGGCGACCACGAACACGCCGAGCCAGCCGACCTGCGGAGTGGGTCGTCCCGGCGGAGCCTGGGAGAACAGTTCCTGGGCCGCGGTGATCACCGCGGTCAGGCCCCTGCTGACCGCGTCCAGGATCTGCAGCGCCGGATTGCTGCCCCGGAGGTTGCCGAACGCGTCCCGGACGCCGTTCACCCAGGTCTGGAAACCGGACAGGTCGGAGTGGGCGGTGGTTCACTCGACCGGTTCTGCAGGACGAGCGCCAGCACCACGGTCAGAAACCCGACCCCGATCAGGGCCAGCGTCCGCGGGGCCGGGCCGGTTCGGGATTTCGGCGGCGGAGTGGGCGGTGGTTCCTCGATCGGCGCTCGGCGGCGCTCGGCCAGGCCGGTGCTCATCCGACCACCGGCGCGCTGCGGTCTGGCGCGCTGCGGGCCGGTGCGGTGGGGTTGGGCAGGGGATCTTCCTCGGCGACGATCACCCGCAGGATGGCGTCCTCGCTGACCACCCCGACACACACCGGTCGCCGTCGACCACCCGGACCGGTCCGTCGGCGTTCAGCACGATGCGGGCGGCCTGTTGGACGGTGGTCGACAGCGGCAGGGTCGGCCCGTTGGCCCCCTCGCCGTCGGCCGCTTCCCGCATCACCCAGCGCATGGTCAGGACGTGGGACTTCGGAATGTCGGAGACGAAGTCGCGGACGTAGTCGTCGGCCGGGGCGCCGACCACTTCGTCCGGGGTGCCGATCTGCACCACCGCACCGTCGCGCATGATCAGGATCCGGTCGCCCAGCTTGAGGGCTTCGGCCAGATCGTGGGTGATGAAGATCATCGTCTTGCCGTCGTCGTGGTGCAGCCGGATGACCTCGTTCTGCATGTCTCGGCGGATCAGCGGATCCAGCGCCGAGAACGGCTCGTCGAACAACAGCAGCGACGGGTCGGCGGCCAGCGCGCGGCCGAGCCCGACCCGCTGCTGCATCCCGCCGGAGAGCTGGTCGGGGAAGGACTGCTCGTTGCCGGCCAGGCCGACCAACTCGACGATCGCGTGGGCCCGGGCCAACCGCTGGGCCTTGGACACCCCGCGCACCTCCAGACCGAACGCGATGTTGTCGATCACTCGGCGGTGCGGCAGCAGGCCGAAGTGCTGGAAGACCATCGAGACGTGGCGTCGGCGTAGATCACGGAGCCGGGAGGCCGGCATCTGGGCCACGTCCTCAACGCCGATCAGCACTTCGCCGGCGGTCGCTCGATCAGCCGGGTCAGACAGCGGACCAGGGTGGACTTACCGGAGCCGGACAGGCCCATCACCACGAACACCTCGCCCTGGGCTACCTCGAAGGCGACGTCCCTGACCGCGGCGACGCAGCCGGTCTTTCGGCGCAGCTCGGGCCGGGAGAGGCGACCGTCGGGGCTGCCCGGGATCTTGTCCGCACCGGGGCCGAACACCTTCCACAGGTTCCGCACCCGGACTGCCGGTTCGGCGCTCTTCTCCTCAGGTCTTCCGGCCTCCTCGGGTCGGACGGGCGGCGCACTCAGGGCGGAATCGGCCGTCGTCATTTACATCACGTCCTGTCTCTGAGGCAGCTGCGGGTTCGAGTCACGGCTCGGTCGAGGATCGAGATGCGGTTGGTCGTTACGCGGATCGCCGGGTGGGAAGAGCGGGTCGCCCAGCCGGTGGCGGTAGAACGGGACGGCCAGCGGGGTCGGCGGGGTGTTGCCCATGATCAGGTCGGCGGCCTTCTCGGCCAGCATCATCACCGGGGCGTAGATGTTGCCGTTGGTGATGTAGGGCATTGCGGAGGCGTCCACCACCCGCAAACCCTCGACTCCGTGCACCCGCAGTGATTCCGGGCTCAGGACGGCGTCCGGGCCGGTGCCCATCTTGGCGGTACAACTGGGGTGCAGCGCGGTCTCGGCGTCGGCGGCCACCCAGTCGAGGATTTCCTGATCGGTCTCGACCGACGGACCGGGGGAGAGTTCGCCGGCGTTGAACGGCGCGAAGGCCGACTGGTTCAGGATCGTCCGGGCCGCCCGGACCATCTCGATCCACTCCCGCCGGTCGTTCTCGGTGGACAGATAGTTGAACCGCAGCGCCGGATGACGCAGCGGATCCGTGCCGGTGATCAGCACCGTGCCCCGGCAGTCGGAGTACATCGGGCCGATGTGTACCTGATAGCCGTGGTCGGCGGCCGGCTGACTGCCGTCGTAGCGGATGGCGATCGGCAGGAAGTGGAACATTTCGTTGGGGTAGTCGACATCGGCGTTACTACGAATGAAGCCGCCCGCCTCGAAGTGGTTGGAGGCACCGACCCCGGAGTGCAGAAACAGCCACTCGGCGCCGATCCGACGGTTTGTGCCGGTGCTTCATCCACGGCGCGATCGAGACCGGCTGCCGGCTCGCGTACTGGAGGTAGACCTCGAGGTGGTCCTGCAGGTTCGCCCCGACTCCGGGCAGATCGGCGATCACGTCGATTCCCAACTGCTGCAGAGACTGCGCCGGACCGATGCCGGCCAATTGGAGCAGCTGGGGTGAGTTGATCGCGCCGCCACAGAGGATCACCTCACCGGCCTCGACGTGGCGCCGCAACCGGCCGGCCCGCAGGTAATCCAGCCCGGTGATCCTCGGAGCGGTGCCGGAGGACGTCCGGTGAATGAGGCCGGTGACCTGGGCCAGCGTCTCCAGCTCCAGGTTCGGCCGGTTCAGCACCGGGTGCAGATAGGCCCGGGCGGCGCTCAACCGGCGGCCGTGGTGCAGGTTCCGGTCGAACGGCGCGAAACCCTCCTGGCGGTATCCGTTGACGTCGTCGGTCAGCGGATACCCGGCCTGCTGGACGGCCTCGAAGAAGGCGCCGAACAGCGGATTGGTCGCCGGTCCGCGTTCCAGCACCAGCGGTCCACTGCCGCCGCGCCACGGGTTGGCCCCGCTGCGTCCGTCCTGGCCGAGCAGGGTCTCCATCCGTTTGAAATAAGGCAGACAGTGGGCGTAGTCCCAGTGCTCCATCCCCGGATCCGCGGCCCAGCGTTGGTAGTCCAACGGGTTGCCGCGCTGGAAGATCATGCCGTTGATGCTGCTGGAGCCGCCGAGCACCCTGCCGCGCGCGTGACAGACCCGGCGACCGTTCATGAACGGCTCGGGTTCGGACTCGTACTTCCAGTCATAGAACCGATTGCCGATCGGGAACGGCAGCGCGGCCGGCATATGGATGAGCGGGTCGAAGGCGAAGTCGCTGCGGCCCGCCTCGAGCACCAGCACCGACGTCGTCGGGTCGGCGCTGAGCCGGTTGGCCAGCGCACAGCCGGCCGAACCACCACCGACGATCACGTAGTCGTAGCGCTCGGGCTTGCTCACGGCTGCCTGCTGACGGCGCGATCGTCGGGCGTCTCGGAGTCCGAACCAGCAGAATCGAACCAGCGTTGGGGTTCCGGGGCGATGTTGTGCCAGATGTGCTTGGTCTCGGTGTATTCGGCTAAACCGGCCAGGCCGAGTTCGCGTCCGATGCCCGACTGCTTGTATCCGCCCCACTCGGCCTGCGGTACGTAGGGGTGGTAGTCGTTGATCCACACCGTGCCCATCCGGAGCCGGGCGGCGACCCGTTCGGCGCGGCCGGCGTTCTGCGTCCAGACCGCTCCGGCGAGACCGTAGCGGCTGTCGTTGGCCAGCCGGACCGCCGCATCCTCCGCCGCACGTGGATCGACACCGCGATCATCCCCGGAATCCTCACCGCCAAAGGTTTCCACCGTCAGCACCGGGCCAAAGGACTCCTCCTGGACCACCGACATCGACGTGTTGCAGTCGTCCAGCACCGTCGGCCGGTAGTAGAAGCCGTCGGCCAGTGCCGGGTCGTCAGGACGGGCACCGCCGCATCGCAACGTCGCCCCTTCGGCCAGCCCGGCCGCCACGTAAGCCGCCACCTTGTCCCGGTGTGCCGCCGAGATCAGCGGACCGGTTTCGGCGGCTGGGGTCGTTCGGCCCGCCGAGCCGGATCGCGTCGGCCCGCTGCACCAGGTCGGCCACGAACCGGTCCTTGATCGAGGACTCGACGATCAACCGGGCACCGGCCGAACACACCTGACCCGAGTGCAGGAAGACCGCGGTCAGGGCGAAGTCGAGCGCTGTGGCGTAATCGGCGTCGGCGAAGACGATGTTGGGATTCTTGCCGCCGAGCTCGAGGGCGATCTTCTTCACCGTCCCTGCGGCGGCGGCCATGATCGTCCTCCCGGTGGCGAGTCCGCCGGTGAACGAGACCAGATCGACTTGCGCGTGCTCGCTCAGCGCTGCGCCCACCTCGGGGCCGGATCCGGTGATCAGGTTGGCCACCCCGGCCGGCAGCCCAGCCTCGGTCAGGGTGTCCATCAGCAGGATCGCCGTCGACGGGGTGAGCTCGCTCGGTTTGAGCACGAACGTGTTGCCGGCGGCCAGGGCCGGGGCCACCTTCCAGGAGGTCTGCAGCAGGGGATAGTTCCACGGGGTGATCAGGGCACAGACGCCGACCGGTTCGTGCACCACCCGGCTGGTCACGCTCGCTCGGCCGGTGTCGACCACCCGGCCCGCCTCGGCCCCGGCCAAGCCGGCGTAGTGCCGGAACACCGCCACCACGTCGGCCAGGTCGTACTGACTCTCGACCAGCCGTTTGCCGGTGTCGGCCGATTCAGCTTCGGCGTAGGCCTTCTGGTCCCGCTCGATCAGATCGGCGGCCCGGTGCAGCAGGGTCGAGCGTTGCAACGATCCGAACGAACGCCAGCCGGGTCGGTCCGGCCTCGGGTCGTCGAAGGCCGACCGCGCCGCGGCCACCGCCTGCTCGACGTCGCTCGCGTCGGCCTCGCTGACGGTGCGGACCAGCCGCTGGTCGGCCGGGCAGCGGATCTCTCGGGTCGTGCCGGCGTTACTCCCTCGCCAGCCACCGTCGATGAACAGTCCCGACATCCCACCCGCTCCCTCGTCGCTCAGACTCGTCGCGTCGGCTCGTCACGTCCCGGCGCCCGGCATGAGCATCGCCGTGAATATGACACAGCGTGGACCAGTGGCTTCGGTCCTCACCAGGTGCCGGTGCCAACTGTTCGCGACACGTAACAAAAATGCGATCTCGTTGCGCAGCACGCAACAGCCCACGTCAGCGGGTCGAGGGCTCGGGTCCGCCGTTCGTGGTCAGGTGACGTTGACGTTCACGCGCAAGATCTGCAGCGGGTCGGCGAGCCGTCGGGCCAGCACGGGATCGATCCGGGCCGCCAGCCGGCCGAGCAGATCGAGTTCGGCGCCGAACGCCTCGGCCAGTGCCACCGGTTCGAGCCCGAACGGCACGGTGGCGGCGAACGCATCCCGTAGGTCTGCGGGCAGTCGTTCGACGCCCCGGCCGTGGTGGCGCGGCAATGCGTGAACCAGACAACACAGCTCGACCAGCGCGGCCCGCAGACCGTCCAGCATCAGAACCGTCTGCAGCGGCCGGTCGCGCCGGATCGCCGACCGGGCGTGCAGCGCGTGCAGCCAGCCGGTGCGGATCAGTCCGATAGCGATCTCGCGATCCACGCTGTCTCGGTCAGCCTCAGGCACGCGATCAGCCGAAGGCAGGCGATCGGCCGAAGGCAGGCGATCAGCCGAAGGCAGGCGATCAGCCGCAGGCAGGCGGGGCCGAGAAACGTCGGGCGGAGGTCCGAAGACCATCTGAAACGGTTCACCGGTGCCGGCGAAGTCCTGGTCGGGCCAGAACGAGACGTCGATCTGCAATGAGTCCGACAGCAGGAGCACCCGATAGAGCGTCTGCTCGGCCCAGACGTCGAGCTGGTCGGCGAGCGGGTAGGCCCCGGACAGCTCGGCGGTCCAGCGGTCGGCCACCGTAACGGGTTGCTGACCCGGCGCGAGCCGCAGCGCGAGGTCGATGTCGGACCAGCGGTCCTCGCGGCCGGCGGCCACCGATCCGACGATCGCCGCGGCCAGGATCGATCGGTCGGTGCGGGCCTTGTCCAGCAGGGCGGTGCGGATCGCGGCCCGGCCAGCCTCGGTGAACACCGCTCTCGCTGGTCGATCCGATGCGCCGTCAGCGGGCCCGGGCGCTCCGCCGCCGGCGACGGTCCACGCTGGCGATGATCAACAACACACCGGCCAGGAGGACGATGGCCCCGATCACCAGCCACTTGGAGTCGCCGGTCATGGCGCTGCCCTTGATCAGGTTGGAGCCCTGACCGATCCACAGTCCGCCGAGGAGAATGGCCACCACACCGACGATGGTCAGCACTTTGCCCATGATCATGTTCCTTCTGTTGCGGCCTGGATGCGGCTTGTGGTCAGCCCCAGATACCGGAGTCAGCTCAGCTCGGCGTGATCCGCAGCAGCTGGTCGTCACCGGAGCGCACCTGGCCTCGCCCGTCGGTGTTGGAGGTGGTCAGCCACAGACTTCCGTCGGAGGCCGGCACCACAGTACGCAGCCGACCGTACTCGCCGGCGAGGTGGGCCACCGGCTGCCCCGCCGCCCCGTCGGCCGACAGCGGAATCTCCCACAACCGACTGCCACGCAGCGCAGCCAGCCACAGCGAACCGCGCCAGAACGACAGCCCCGACGGTGAGGCCGAGTCGGTCGGCCAGACCGCCACCGGGGCGGTGTAGTTCGGCGATGGGTCACCGAGGTAGCGATCGGAGCCCTCGACCTCGGGCCAGCCGTAGTTCCCGCCCTTGCTGATCAGGTTGACCTCGTCCCAGGTGTCCTGTCCGAACTCCGACTCCCACAGCCGACCCTGGTTGTCGAAGGCCAAGCCCTGGACGTTGCGGTGGCCGTAGCTCCAGACTTCGTTGCCGAACGGGTTGCCCGGCGCCGGCCGGCCGTCGGCGGTGATCCGTAGCACCTTGCCGTTCAGCGCCTTCGTGTCCTGCGGCAGGCTTCGGGTCTGGGCATCGCCGGTGCCGACGTAGAGGTAGCCGTCCGGACCGAAGACCAGCCGGCCGCCGTCGTGGGTCGAGTTGCTGCCCAGGCCGGACAGGATCACCTCCGGCTCGCCCAACTCAGAACCGTTCCAGCTCATGCTGACGATCCGGTTGTCGTCGGCGTCAACGTTGGTTCCGGCGCTGGCTCCGCTGTGGGTGTAGTAGGCCAGCAGCCGATCTCCGTCCGGGGTCAGCGCCAGTCCGAGCAAGCCGTCCTCACCGCGATGCTGGACGTCGGGCAGGGTGGTCAGCACTGTCGTCTTGGCGTCGATCTGCCCGGAACCGGCCGGCGAGTCTGCTCGGCGGGGGTCGACCAGCAGGATCCGACCGCTGTCCCGTTCGCTGATCAGTGCGCGCCCGTCGTCCAGCGGAACCACACCCCAGGGGGCGGACAGGCCGCGGCCGATCGGATCGACGCCGAGAGAGCTGTCGGCATTGGCGTCAGGATCGGCGGTCCTGGTGCTGCTGATTGCGATGCCGGGGGCGCTACTGCCCGAGTCGGGCGGGGCCATCGGCGTACTGGGCGTGCTGCAACCGGTTGCGGTCAGTGACAGTGCGGTCGTCAGGACGAGGAGAGTGCTTCGGACGGTCGGCATTCGGCGCGTCATCCACCCAGTGTTAAGGGCCAGACCAAGCCGATCAGGACAAGCCCATCGGAGCAGCCGGGCCGAACCTGGTGAGCTCAGAGTCTCAGATCGGCCTCGTTCAACTGGTCGATGGCCGCGGACTCGCCGACCAGCTTGACGTCGGCGACCGTGGTGCGGCCGTGCGCGAAGACCATCAGCTCACTCGGCCGGCCGATCAGGGTGACGATCTGCGGGCCGCCCATCGCCCGCAGCGTCTCCGCGTCGACCGGGGGTGTGCTCGCCTGGAGCGGGTCGACCGGACCGATCGGTCGGACCGGGTCGACGGTGCGCTCCAGGGTCACCCCTACCGGTGAGCGTCGGAAGAAGGCCCGGCCGAGTAGCTTCAGCCGACGCCACATCCAGTCCTCGACGCCCGGCTCCAGCTCGCGCGCCGGCATCGGCGTCGGGCCTGCCCGCCGGACGTCCTCGTGGTGGATGAAGAACTCGGTGGTGTTGGCCGGCTCGTCCACCCCGGGGATGGCGAAGACCGAGAACCGGGCCGGGCCACGACGGATCCGGTCCACCAACTCCGGGTAGGGCCAGCGTTCCCTGATCTCGTTCATCCGTCGCTCGGTCAGTCCGGCCAGCGGTTTGGCCAACATCCCCGACACTCCGACCGGATCGTTCTCCCGGATCCACAGATGTGCGGCCAGGTCGCCGGTGCTCCACCCCGTACAGAGCGTGGCGGCGTCCGGCCCGACGGAATCGAGCAGGTCGCACAGGTCCGCGCGCTCGGACTTGGCGAAGGTCATGGAAGCTGATCGTAGGCCACCAAAGCAGCTGCCCCCACATCGTGCCGAGGTCCCGGTTGAGCCGCTTCACAGGCCCGGTGGACACGGGACCGGGCGCCGGTATCGCCGGGATCAGGAAACAATGGGGGAGTGAGTGCAACGAACGAGGCCCCGGCGCCGGTGCTCGATCCGACGATCGCGAGCCGGCTCAAGCGCGACCGGGCCGGACTGGTGCCGGCGGTCATCCAGGAGCAGGCCAGTGGTGAGGTGCTGATGGTGGGCTGGATGGACGACGTCGCCCTGCAGCGGACGCTGACCACCGGCCGGAGCACTTTCTACTCCCGGAGCCGGGACGAGTACTGGGTGAAGGGTGAGACCAGCGGAAACCGGCAGTGGGTGCACGAGGTCCGGCTGGACTGCGACGGCGACACCCTGCTGGTCAAGGTCCGTCAGGAGGGGCCGGCCTGTCACACCGGCGCTCGCACCTGTTTCGACGCCGATCTGCTGCCCAGTGTTCGTACTGATCCGCAGACCGACCGCCGGCCCGACGGGCAGCTCGGATGACCGCCACCGGACCCGATGGCAGCATCCACCCGAGCCTGGAGGAGTTTCGGCAGAGTGCGACGAAGCGCCGGGTCATCTCGGTGCACCGACGGCTGCTGGCCGACTCCGAGACCGCTGTCGGGCTTTACCTGAAACTGGCCGCCAACGCCACCGGGACGTATCTGCTGGAGTCGGCCGAACACCACGGCGTGTGGGCCCGCTACTCCTTCATCGGCGTCCGGACGACGGCCACGCTGACCGAGAGCGGTGGCGAGGCCCGCTGGCTCGGCCACGGGCTGGCCGGGCTGCCCGAGGGCGGCAATCCGCTGGAGGTGATCGCCGAGACCCTCCGGCTCTTGCACACCCCGCGGGATGAGCAGCTGCCGCCTTTCACCTCGGGCCTGGTCGGCTATCTCAGCTACGACGCGGTCCGCCGGGTCGAGCTGTTGCCCGACACGACCGTCGACGACCTGCACATCCCCGAGGTCGGCTTCCTGCTGGCCGGCGATCTGGCCGTTCTCGACCACGAGACCGGAGAGATCTGGCTGATCGCCAACGCGTTCAACCACGACGGCAGCGACCAGCGGGTGGACGAGGCCTACGCCGACGCCGTCGCTCGGGTGGAGCGGATGACCGAGCAGCTGTCTGAACCCACGCCGTCCACCGCGGTGACCGCCGAAGTCGGCCGGCTGCTGCCCATCCGACGCCAGCGCAGCGCGGTCGAATACCAACAGGCGGTGCTGGCCGCCGTCGAGGAGATCCGCGCCGGTGAGGCGTTCCAGATCGTGGTCAGCCAGCGGTTCGAGCTGGACACCCGGGCCGACGCGCTCGACGTCTACCGGGTGCTCCGGCTGACCAATCCGTCGCCGTACATGTATCTGCTGCGGATGGACGGCTTCGACATCGTCGGCTCCAGTCCGGAGGCGCTCGTCACGGTGAAGGCAGCCGTCAACGAAGCCGTGCGGTCCGATCAGCCGGGTGGGCCAGGTCGGCCGCGACGACAGATCGCCATGACGCACCCGATCGCCGGTTCCAAGCCGCGGGGTCGGGATCCGATCGAAGATCAGGCCTTGGAGAACGAGTTGCTCACCGATGACAAGGAGCGCGCCGAACATGTGATGCTGGTCGATCTCGGCCGCAACGACCTCGGCCGGGTCTGCACGCCGGGCAGTGTGGAGGTGGTGGAGTTCATGGACGTCCGCCGCTACAGCCACATCATGCATCTGGAGTCCACCGTGGTCGGCGAGGTAGCCGAGGGTCGGACGGCCTTCGACGTCCTGCTGGCCGCGTTCCCAGCCGGCACTCTCTCCGGGGCGCCGAAGGTGCGCGCGATGGAGATCATCGACAAGCTCGAGATCAGCCGCCGCGGACTCTACGGCGGTGTGGTCGGCTACCTCGACTTCGCCGGGGACGCCGACGCGGCGATCGCGATCCGGACGGCGGTGCTGCGCGACGGGGTCGCCTACATCCAGGCCGGTGGCGGGATCGTGGCCAATTCGGTTCCGGCCAGCGAAGACCAGGAATCGCAGAACAAGGCGGCCGCCGTGGTGCGGGCGATCTCGATGGCCGAGAGCTTCGGCTCACCCGTTGATCGAGGGGCGCGATGAAGCAGACCCGCAGCCGGAGCGTCGCCTTCACCGCCGTCCTGGTCGGTGGACTGCTCTGTCTGGTCGCCGGCAGCCAACCGTGGTGGCGGGCCGAGGGCGACGGCACCAGCGTCAGCTTCAGCGGTACCGACGCCACCGCCGGACTGACCCAGGCCCTAGGCGTGGTGGCGTTGGCCGGCGGGGTGCTGGCACTGGCGCTGCGCTCGGTGGGTCGTCGGGTGCTCGGCGGTGTACTGGCCCTGGCCGGTGTCGGCATCACGGTGATCGGTGCGCTGCGGTTGCGGCCGGGGGCCGGTGCCGTGCAGGACAAGGTCCGGCAGGTCTCTCTGATGGACGATTACCGGCTCGATCCGACGTTCTGGAACTACGGCTACGCCGCGGCCGGCCTACTGATTCTGCTGGCGGCTGCGCTGATGCTGCTGCGCGCCGGCCGCTGGCCGAGCCGGGCCGACCGGTTCCAACGCCAGGCGGAGACCGCGGTGGCCCACCTCGATCCAAGCGCCCAGATGTTGGCGCCCGACGCCGACCCGTCCCTGTGGTGGAAGGCCCAAGACGCCGGCGTCGACCCGACCGGCGCCCCCGAGCTGAACACTGACTCCGGTGCCGACCCCAGGCACGGCGACACCCGCCGTCCCGGCGAAGCGATGAGCAGGGCCGGCGAATCGACTCCGGATTCGTCACCGAATCGAGACAAAGGGCCAGACTCACCCTGATTCGTCAATCGCCGGGGGTCGAGTGAGAATAGACCGAGAGCCGGGATTATCGACCGCACTTGCAGGAGGACTTGAAGGCATGACCGAGACCACACACAGTGATTCTTCCCGGGCGGCCGATCCATCCCTGGCGAACGGCCACGGTGACCAACAGGTCCACCACGGCAAGACTCCGGCGGCCTGGGCCGGTGCGATGATCTCGCTGGTCGCCTTCTTCGTCGGCGGTATCGGCCTGATCCTGGGCCCGATTTGGCCGGTGTTCTGGGTCGGGGTCGGGATGATCGTGGTCGCCCTGATCGTGACCCGGATCCTCCAGGTGATGGGGCTCGGGGCCAAGCCTCGGCGCCACTGAGGCTCCGGGACCAAAAGAACCAGTGCCATAAGAACCGGGACCGAAAACCGGGATCTCAAGAGGCGGCAGCTTGAGAAGCGGCGCCTTGCCAACCAGCGCCAGAAGAATCTCTGCACGAATACGGGGGAGGACGGGAGGGAATCGGTATGGGAGTTCTTGACGAAATCGTCGAGGGGGTCCGCAAAGATCTCGCCGAACGCGAAGCCGTCGTCTCGCTGCGCCAACTGAAGGACCGGGTGGCCCGGGTCGACCCGGCGTTGGACCCGTTGCCCAGGTTCCGTGCGCCTGACGTCGCGGTGATCGCCGAGGTGAAGCGGTCCAGTCCGAGCAAGGGCGCGCTGGCCAGCATCCCCGACCCGGCCGCACTGGCCGGAGAGTACGCGGCCGGCGGTGCGGCGGCGATCTCGGTCCTGACCGAGCAGCGCCGGTTTGGCGGTTCGCTGGCCGATCTGGTCAGCGTCCGGCTGGCCGTCGACATCCCGGTGCTCCGCAAGGATTTCATCGTCACCGCGTATCAGCTCTTCGAGGCCCGGGCCGCCGGCGCCGATCTGGCGTTGTTGATCGTGTCCGCTCTGAGTGACTGCGAACTGATCTGCCTGATCGAACGCGCGACGTCGATCGGGCTGACCCCGTTGGTCGAGGTGCACACCGCCGATGAGGTCACCCGTGCCGTCGACGCCGGCGCCACGGTTATCGGCGTGAACGCCCGCAACCTGCAGACCCTCGAGGTCGATCCCGGCGCCTTCGCCCGGTTGGCCCCGTCAATCCCCGACGGCATCGTCCGGATCGCCGAGTCCGGCGTCCGCGGCCCGCACGATGTGATCGAGCTCGCCCAGGCCGGGGCGGACGTGGTGCTGGTGGGGGAGGCACTCGTCACCGGGCGGGACCCACGGGCCGGGGTTGCGGACCTGGTCGCGGCCGGTGCGCACCCCGCGCTCTCGCACCGATGGTGAAGCTCGACCGCGGTCCGGTTCGTCGTCGGCTCAGCCTGTTGGGCTGAGCGGCGAGCGAGGCGGCCGCTCCGCTGCCGTTCGTCCGCGCACTATCGTCGCTGGTGAGGGAGGCGCCCGTCCGGGTCACGAACTCGGCGCGCCGCCACACCGTTCCAGTCTGCTGAGGTAACCATGTCCACTTCTGTCGCACCGCCCACGTCCTCCCGCCCGGCCAGCCGGCCCGACGCCTCCGGTCACTTCGACCGGTTCGGCGGACGCTTCGTCCCCGAAGCCCTGTACGCCGCCCTGGACCAGTTGGAGCGCGAGTACCGGCGCGCAATGCAGGACCCGTCCTTCGCCGCGGAGCTGGCCGACCTGCAGGCCAACTACACCGGGCGTCCCAGCCCGATCACCGAGGTGCCACGGTTCTCGGCGCACGCCGGCGGCGCCCGGATCGTGCTCAAGCGCGAAGACCTGAACCACACCGGCAGCCACAAGATCAACAACGTCCTCGGCCAGGCCCTGCTGACCAGGCGGATGGGCAAGACCCGGGTGATCGCCGAGACCGGCGCCGGACAGCACGGGGTGGCTACCGCCACCGCCGCCGCGCTGTTCGGCCTGGAGTGCCGGGTCTATATGGGCAAGGTCGACACCGAGCGGCAGGCGCTCAACGTGGCCCGGATGCAGCTGCTCGGGGCCGAGGTGATCGCCGTCGACTCGGGCACCATGACGCTCAAGGACGCGATGAACGACGCGATGCGGGACTGGGTCTCCACCGTCGATACCACCCACTATCTGATCGGCACGGTGGCGGGACCGCACCCGTTCCCCGAGCTGGTCCGGGAGTTCCAACGAATCATCTCCCGCGAGGCGCGGGCGCAGTTGCTGCAGACCTACGGACGACTGCCGGACGCCGTCGCCGCCTGCGTCGGGGGCGGCTCGAACGCCCTCGGCATCTTCGCCGACTTCATTCCCGACGAGAGCGTTCAGCTCTACGGCTTCGAGGCCGGCGGCGACGGGGTGGAGACCGGTCGGCACGCGGCCACCATCACCGAGGGTGAGGTCGGGGTGCTGCACGGGATGCGCACCTACGTGCTGCAGGACGCCGACGGCCAGACCAAGGACAGCCACTCGATCTCAGCCGGGCTGGACTATCCCGGGGTCGGTCCTGAGCACGCCTGGCTGGCCGACGCCGGCCGGGCCCACTACGAACCGGTCACCGACGCCGAGGCGATGGACGCGTTCCGGCTGCTCTGCCGGACCGAAGGCATCATCCCGGCGATCGAGTCCGCGCACGCGCTGGCCGGCGCGCTCCGGCTCGGGCCGCGTCTGGTCGCCCAGAGACGTGCGGCCGCCGAGCCGGGAGCACCGGCTCCGATCAGGACTCCGTACCTCTCCTGCTGGTCAGCCTGTCCGGCCGCGGCGACAAGGACGTGGGCACCGCGATGAGCTGGTTCGACATCGACGGCACCGCCGACAACGAGGCCGACCGTCCGGGTGCCGGCGCCGACGCCGCCGAGGACGCGGCCGCCACGGTGGTCGCCGAACGGGGCAACCTGTGAGCGATCCTGGCCACACCGGTCGGATGTTCGCCGACCTCCGACAGCAGCAGGGCCGCGGCGGCCTGGTCGGCTACCTACCGGTCGGCTATCCGTCGGTCGAACACTCCCTGGCCGCGTTCCGGGCGTTGACCGGCGACGGCGAGGGTCCGGGCGTCGACCTGGTCGAGATCGGGCTGCCCTACAGCGATCCGGTGATGGACGGCAAGACGATCCAGAAGGCCGGCACCCGGGCGTTGCAGCGGGGCGTCCGGACCGCGGACGTGTTCCGTGCGGTCGAGACCGTGGCCGCGACCGGCACCGCAGCCGTGGTGATGACCTACTGGAACCTGGTCGAGCGCTACGGCGTGGACGCCTTCGCCCGCGACCTCGCCGCGGCCGGCGGGTCCGGCATGATCACCCCCGACCTGACCCCGGACGAGGCGGAGGCATGGTTCGCCGCCTCGGACGCCCACGGACTGGACCGGGTCTTCCTGGTCTCGCCGTCGTCCACCGACGAGCGGCTGGCCAGCACGCTGGAGGCCTGCCGCGGCTGGGTCTACGCCACGGCGGTGATGGGGGTCACCGGGGCCCGGGCGCAGGCCAGCGCGGCGGCGCCCGAACTGGTGGCCCGGGTCCGGGCCCACGACGCCTCGGCCATGGTGGGGGTGGGGATCGGGATCTCCGACGGCGCCCAGGCCAACGGGGTGAACGGCTACGCGGACGCGGCGATCGTCGGATCGGCGCTGGTCCAGACCCTCGTCGACGCCGACGAGGCCGGCACTCCCGATGACCTGAGCGCGCTGCGCACGGTGGTCGCCGACCTGGCGTCGGGCGTCCGGGCCGGCAGCCCCGAACCCGTCGGCGGTCCGTCATCGCGCTGATCGAGGGCGCCGAATCGCCGCATTCGCCCCATCTGTCCGGTTCGGCTGACGTGGCCGAGCCCGGGGCGCTGATCTGGCTGCGCACCCTGGTCCGGTTCGGGCTGGCCGGCGTGTTCGTGGTCGCCGGGGCACTGAAGGTACTCGATCCGACGTCATCGGTGGAAGCCGTCCGGGCCTATCAGTTGCTGCCGGCCGAGCTGGCCGAGGTCGTCGGCTGGGGACTTCCGTTCGTCGAGATCGTGCTCGGGTTGCTGCTGGCCAGCGGACTCTTCCCTCGAGTGGTCGCGGCGGCCGCAGCCACGGTGCTGCTGGTGTTCGTCGCGGCCGTCGTCTCGGTCGCGGCCCGCGGGCTGAGTATCGACTGCGGGTGCTTCGGCGGTGGCGGCCCGGTGGCGCCGGGGCAGACCGGCTATCCGGGCGAGTTGGTGCGCGACATCGCCTTCCTGCTGGCCGCCGGCTGGCTGGTGTGGCGACCACGGACCCGAATGACCCTGAACGGCTTCTGGCGCGGCGTCCGCGACCCCGACGCCCTGATCGGCGCGGATGACCTGGGCCTGGACGCCGATGGTCGAAATCCGGCCTCCGGAGCCGTGAACGCCGTAGTGGGAGGCGACATCGCCCGCCGGGACGCTGCATGATGGTTCCCAGCAAACCCGCTCGACGCCGGCCGGACCGGCGGGCGCCAACTCCCGCTGACCCCTGTGAAACCTGTCCAGCCGTCAACCCTGTCCAGCCGTCAACCCTGTCCAGCCGTTAACCCTGTTCACCCGCTGACCCCGTAGCCGTTACCCCTGGCCACCCGCAAGCCGAGCCCAGACCGGAGGACGTAGCCCGCGTGCCGATCGACGACCAGATCCTGCCGCTGTTCATCCCGAGCCCGAGCCGGGGCGTCTGGTATCTATTCGGCACCGTCCCGATCCGGGCCTACGCGCTCTGCATCATCACCGGGATCATCGTCGCGATGGTCATCTCCATCAAGCGCTGGGAGGCTCGCGGCGGCACCCGGGACACGGTCGAGTCGGTGGTCATCGTCGCCATCCCGTTCGGCATCATCGGCGCGCGTATCTATCACGTCATCACCGACTACGAGCTCTATTTCGGCCCGGGGCGGACCTGGTACCGGGCGTTCTTCATCTGGGAGGGCGGGCTCGGCATCTGGGGCGCGGTAGCCCTCGGTGCGCTGGGCGGCTGGCTGGTCTGTCGGCGTCGTAAGGTCCGGTTCGCGGCCCTGGCCGACGCCTTCGCACCGGGCATCGTGGTGGCCCAGGGAATCGGGCGGGTCGGCAACTACTTCAACCAGGAGCTGTTCGGGCGGCCGACCACCCTGCCGTGGGCGCTGGAGATCGCCCCGCAGAACCGGCCCGCCGGGTTCGAGCAGTACGCCACCTTCCACCCGACCTTCCTCTACGAACTGATCTGGGACTTCGGGGTGGCTGCGGTGGTGATCTGGGCCGACCGCCGGTTCCGGCTCGGGCACGGCAAGGTGTTCACGCTCTACGTGATGCTCTACACCGCCGGACGCTTCTGGATCGAGGCGCTGCGGATCGACCACGTCAACCGGATCGGCGGCTTCCGGCTGAACGACTACACGTCGGTGATCGTCTTCGTCGCCGCGCTGCTGTTCTTCCTCTACCTGGTCAGGCGCAAGCCCGGCCGCGAGGAGATCGTCGAGGGCGCCGGTCCGGCTGCCGCGCCGGGCGAGGGTGCCGAAGCGGAAGGGCCGACCGGGTCGACCGGGCCGAGCGAGAACCCGGCGGGTGAGCGTCCGGCCGAGGAAGCGGATGCGACCGTCGGCCGATCGGGCTGAGTGGTCCTCGAACGTACTCTTCGTGGGTGGCGGATCCGGTCCCTCGAAACGCATCCAACCTGCCCGATTCCGGCTAACATCTCGTCGCTCACATCGCGAGAGTTCAGCGTCGGATCGGCTCCACGATCTAGGCTAGGCTCGCTCAACACGTAGGGCCAACGTCGTCCCGTTGCGCCGACACCCGTCCCGGGCGGCACTGCGCCGGTCGGCGACCGGCACGACTCAGTGCGCGCCGCTGGACAGCCAAGAACCCACACGGAACCGCTCCGGCCCCGGCCGGACCACGCGAGCCCTCCGACTCCGATCCGACGCCAGCTCCGAGCCGGCACCGACCACGGGAGTACGCCATGTTTGCTGGGCAGCCTCGTAGCGACCTCAACTCGCCCCGTCCCGATCAGGGCCGTCACGACCAGTTCCGCTCGAACCGGAACCGTCCGTTCGCGCCGATCGGTCATCCGCGGCAGGGTCTCTACGATCCGGCCTTCGAGCACGACGCCTGCGGGGTGGCGTTCGTCGCGACCCTGACCGGCGAGCCGAGCCACGACATCGTGGTCAAGGGCCTGACCGCGCTGCGCAATCTGGACCACCGCGGTGCCACCGGCAAGGACGCCCAGGCCGGCGACGGCGCCGGCATCCTGATCCAGGTGCCGGACGAGTTCCTGCGCAGTCACTGCGACTTCGAGCTGCCGTCGGCCGGCACCTACGCCGTCGGCAACGCGTTCCTGCCCACCGATCCGGAGCAGGCGGCCAAGGTCAAGCAGCAGATCGCCGAGCTGGCCGCCGAGGAGAGCCTGACCGTCCTCGGCTGGCGCGAGGTGCCGGTCGAGCCGGCGCTGTTGAGCGAGGTCTCGCTCGCGGTGATGCCGCACTTCGAGCAGCTATTGCTCGCCGCCACCGGGACGCCGATCCAAGGGCTGGCGCTGGAGCGGATGGTGTTCTGCCTGCGCCGCCGGGTCGAGCACGAGACGGGCATCTACTTCCCGTCATTGTCCTCGCGAACGCTGGTCTACAAGGGGATGCTGACCACCGAGCAGCTGGAGTTGGTCTTCCCCGAGCTGCAGCGATCGCTTCGGTCAAGAGCGCGCTGGCGGTCGTCCACTCCCGGTTCTCCACCAACACCTTCCCGGCCTGGGAACTCGCCCACCCGTACCGGATGATCGCCCACAACGGCGAGATCAACACCGTCAAGGGCAACCGGAACTGGATGCGCGCCCGGGAGAACCTGCTGGCCAGCAATCTGATCCCCGGCGACCTGGAGCGGATCTTCCCGATCTGCACCCCCGGCGCGCCGACTCCGCCTCCTTCGACGAGGTGGTCGAGCTGCTGCACCTGGGCGGCCGGTCGCTGCCGCACGCGGTGCTGATGATGATTCCGGAGGCGTGGGAGAACAACGCCGAGATGGACCAGGCCCGCCGCGACTTCTACGCCTTCCACTCCTGCCTGATGGAGCCCTGGGACGGCCCGGCCGGGGTGGTCTTCACCGACGGACTCAGTGATCGGCGCGACGCTGGACCGCAACGGGCTGCGCCCCGGTCGCTACTGGGTCACCGACGACGGCCTGGTCGTGCTGGCCTCCGAGGCCGGGGTGCTCGACATCGACCAGTCGACAAGTGGTCTAGCAAGGGCCGGCTGCAGCCGGGCAAGATGTTCCTGGCCGACCTGGCCGAGCACCGGATCATCTCCGACGACGAGATCAAGAGCTCGCTGGCCGCCGCCGCAGCCCTACGGCGAGTGGCTGCTGCGGCGGCCGGCTCGGGCTGCTCCGACCTGCCCGAGCGCGAGCACGTCGTGCACAGCCACGCCTCGGTCACCCGGCGCCAGCAGGTGTTCGGCTACACCGAGGAGGACCTGCGGATCATCCTGGCCCCGATGGCCACCGGCGGCGCCGAGCCGATCGGCTCGATGGGCACCGACACGCCCGGTCGCCGCGCTCAGCGACCAGCCGCGGATGCTGTTCGACTACTTCTCCCAGCTGTTCGCCCAGGTCACCAACCCGCCGCTGGACGCGATCCGCGAGGAGCTCGTCACCTCGCTGTACAACACCATCGGCCCGGAGTGGAACCTGCTCGAGCCCGGCCCGGCGTCCTGCCGCCGGCTGGTGCTGCCGTTCCCGGTGCTCGACAACGACGACCTGACCAAGATCCGTCACGATCAACCGGGACGGCGACCTGCCCGGCTACGCGACCTACGTGGTGCGCGGCCTGTACGACGTGCCAGCGGCGGCGCGCGAGGCGCTGGCGGCCAAGCTGGACGAACTGTGCGCCGAGGTCTCGGCGGCCATCGCCGACGGGCGCCCGGACGATCATCTTGTCCGACCGGCACTCCAACGCCGAGCTGGCGCCGATCCCGTCGCTGCTGCTCACCGCGGCGATCCACCACCACCTGGTCCGGGAGAAGACCCGGACCAAGGTCGGCCTGGTGGTCGAGGCCGGCGACGTCCGCGAGGTGCACCACGTCGCGCTGCTGATCGGCTACGGCGCCGCCGGCGGTCAACCCGTACCTGGCCATCGAGACCGCCGAGGACCTGGCCCGACGCGGCGTCTATCTCGGACACCGAGCCGGAGGACGCGGTCCAGAACGTGATCAAGGCGCTCGGCAAGGGCGTGCTGAAGGTGATGAGCAAGATGGGCGTCTCCACCGTCGCCTCCTACACCGGCGCGCAGATCTTCGAGGCGCTCGGACTGTCGCGCGACGCTGGTGGACAAGTACTTCACCGGCACCACCAGCAAGCTCGGCGGCATCGGGCTGGCCGAGATCGCCGAGGAGGTCCGACGAGCGGCACCTGCGGGCCTACCCGGCCGACGGCATCCCGCTGGCCCACCGTCGGCTCGAGGTCGGCGGGGAGTACCAGTGGCGTCGCGAGGGCGAGCCGCACCTGTTCGACCCCGAGACCGTCTTCCGGCTGCAGCACTCGACCCGGGCCGGCCGCTACGACATCTTCAAGCAGTACACCGCGCCACATCGACTACCAGGCCGAGCGGCTGATGACGCTGCGCGGGCTGCTGAAGTTCCGGCCGCCGAGGACGGCGGCCGGGCCCCGATCCCGATCGAGGAGGTCGAGCCGGTCAGCGAGATCATCAAGCGGTTCTCCACCGGCGCGATGAGCTACGGCTCGATCTCGCCAGGAGGCGCACGAGACGCTGGCCATCGCGATGAACCGGATCGGCGGCAAGTCCAACACCGGTGAGGGCGGCGAGGACACCGACCGGCTGCACGACCCGGTGCGGCGCAGCGCGATCAAGCAGGTCGCCTCCGGCCGGTTCGGGGTCACCTCGGACTACCTGACCAACGCCACCGACATCCAGATCAAGATGGCCCAGGGGGCCAAGCCGGGCGAGGGTGGTCAGCTGCCCGGGCCCAAGGTCTACCCGTGGGTGGCCAGCACCCGGCACTCGACTCCGGGCGTCGGGCTGATCTCGCCGCCGCCGCACCACGACATCTACTCGATCGAGGATCTCAAGCAGCTGATCCATGACCTGAAGTGCGCCAACCCGGTCTGCCCGGGTGCACGTCAAGCTGGTCGCCGAGGTCGGTGTCGGCACCGTCGCTGCCGGGGTGAGCAAGGCCAAGGCCGACGTGGTGCTGATCTCCGGCCACGACGGCGGCACCGGGGCCGCGCCATTGACCTCGCTCAAGCACGCCGGTGGACCGTGGGAGCTCGGCCTGGCCGAGACCCAGCAGACCCTGCTGATGAACGGGTTGCGGGACCGGATCGTGGTCCAGGTCGACGGCCAGCTGAAGACCGGCCGGGACGTGATCATCGGTGCCTTGCTCGGGGCCGAGGAGTTCGGCTTCGCCACCGCGCCGCTGGTGGTCAGCGGCTGCGTGATGATGCGGGTCTGTCACCTCGACACCTGCCCGGTCGGGGTGGCCACCCAGAATCCCGAGCTGCGGGCCAAGTTCAGCGGTAAGCCGGAGTTCGTGATCAACTTCTTCGAGTTCATCGGCCAGGAGGTACGCGAATACCTGGCCGAGCTGGGCTTCCGCACGCATCGACGAGGCGGTCGGCCACGTCGAGGCGCTCGACGTCACCCCGGCGGTGCAGCACTGGAAGGCCCACGGTCTCGACCTCGCACCGGTGCTGTTTCGGCCCGAGCTGCCCGAGGGGACGCCGCTGCACAACGTCACCGGTCAGGACCACGGACTGGAGGACAAGCTCGACCAGGAGCTGATCCGGATCAGCCAGCCGGCGCTGACCTCGGGTGAACTGGTCCGGGCCTCGCTGCCGATCCGTAACATCGACCGGACCGTCGGCACCATCCTCGGTCACGAGGTGACCCTGGGCACCGAAGGTAAGGGGCTGGCCGAAGACACCATCGACCTGACCTTCACCGGCTCGGCTGGCCAGAGTTTCGGGGCGTTCCTGCCGGCCGGCATCACCCTGCGGCTGGAGGGCGACAGCGAACGACTACCTGGGCAAGGGCCTGTCCGGCGGCCGGTTGATCATCCGTCCCGCCCGGAACGCCGGCTTCGTCGCCGAAGACCACATCATCGCCGGCAACGTGATCGGCTACGGCGCCACCTCGGGAGAGATCTTCATCCGCGGCCAGGTCGGCGAACGGTTCTGCGTCCGCAACTCCGGGGCCACCGCGGTGGTCGAGGGGCTCGGCGACCACGGCTGCGAGTACATGACCGGAGGGGTGGTCGTGGTGCTGGGGGCCACGGGGCGGAACGTCGCCGCCGGCATGTCGGGGGGTGTTGCGTTCGTCCTGGATCTGGACGAGGGACGACTCAACCGCGACATGGTGGATCTGGTCCCCCTCGATGCGGATGACCAAGTGCTGGTCGAAGGGCTGGTGCGTAAGCACTTCGAAGAGACGGAGTCGGCGGTGGCAGAAAAGCTATTGGCGGACTGGTCTTCTTCGATTGATCGGTTCGCGAAGATTCTGCCGCGGGATTATGCGCGGGTGTTGAAGGCGAAGGACGAAGCGGAGCGGGACGGGTTGGACGAGGAGACGACGACTCTTCGGATGATGCAGGCTGCTGCGGGGTGAACAAGGTCGTTCTTGGGCGGTGCGTGGGTCGTCGTTCTGGGTCGGGGGCAACCCTCCCGGGACAACCGGCCTCACTCGCAGGCTCGCTCGGCTGCCAGACCCATCCACGTCCCTGGAGGGTTGCCCCCGACCCAGAACTCCTGAGCGTGGTCGTCCGGCCCGGTACTGGGGTGGCTAAGGGGCGCACTTCGTGCGCCACGTCTCTGCCCGCCGGGTCGGTTTGTCGGTGTGCGGTTTGTCGATGCGCAGCTTGTAGTTCCCGTTGTTCTTTAGGTGTTTCCGGTAGGGATCGTATTCGGTTGGAGGTTGGTCATGGCTGATCCACGGGGGTTTATCACGACGCCGCGGAAGGTGGCGGAGAGACGGCCGGTGGCGGAGCGGGTGCACGATTGGAAAGAGGTGTATCCAGGGACGCCCGGGCGGGCCGTGCTGCCGATCATCTCCGAACAGGCCGGCCGCTGCATGGACTGCGGGATTCCGTTCTGCCATACCGGATGCCCGCTGGGCAACCTGATTCCGGAGTGGAACGACCTGGTCTGGCGCGACGACTGGGAGGTGGCGTTGGAGCGGTTGCACGCCACCAACAACTTTCCCGAGTTCACCGGGCGGCTGTGCCCGGCGCCGTGCGAGACCGCTTGTGTGGTGGGGATCAACCGCGATGCGGTGACGATCAAGAACGTCGAGGTCGCGATCATCGACAAGGGCTGGGACGACCGCCGGGTGACGCCGCAGCCGCCGGAATGGCACACCGGGCGGACGATCGCCGTTGTCGGCTCCGGACCGGCCGGGCTGGCCTGTGCGCAGCAGCTGACCCGGACCGGGCACACCGTGGCCGTCTTCGAACGGGCCGACGCGCCGGGCGGGCTGCTCCGCTACGGCATTCCCGAATTCAAGATGGAGAAGAAGGTGCTGGACCGGCGCATCCGGCAGATGAAGGACGAAGGCACCAACTTTCGTTGTGGGGTTGAGGTCGGCCTCGACGTCAGCTGGGCCGAGTTACAGAAGCGCTACGACGCGGTGGTGCTGGCCATCGGCTCGACCATCGGACGCGACCTGCCCGTTCCGGGCCGGGAGTTGAACGGCATTTACCAGGCGATGGAGTTCCTGCCGCAGGCCAACCGGGCGGTCAAGGGCAAGGCCCCGGAGCAGCAGGTGGTCGCGACCGGCAAGAACGTGATCATCATCGGCGGCGGCGACACCGGGGCCGACTGCCTGGGCACCACGATCCGACAGCAAGCCAAGACGATCACCCAGCTGGAGATCATGCCGACTCCGCCGGAGGGCCGGCCGGCCGCTCAGCCGTGGCCGACCTACCCGATGATCTACCGGGTGTCCTCGGCCCACGAAGAGGGCGGCGAACGGGTGTATGCCTCCTCCACCTCGGAGTTCCTGGGTGACGAGGACGGGAACGTCTCGGCGCTGAAGATCAGCGAGGTGAAGTTCGCGGACGGCGGGTTCAGCCCGGTGGAAGGCACCGAGCGGGAAATCCCGGCCGAACTCGTGCTGTTGGCGATGGGCTTCACCGGCCCGGAGGCCGACACGGTGGTGGCCGGTCTCGAGGTCGAACTCGACCAGCGCGGCAACATCGCCCGGGCCGACAACTACGCCACCAACGTGGACGGGGTCTTCGCCTGCGGCGACGCCGGCCGCGGCCAGTCGCTGATCGTCTGGGCCATCGCCGAGGGTCGGGCCTGCGCCGCCGGGGTGGACGCCTACCTCTCCGGCAGCACCAAGTTGCCCAAGCCGATCCCGCCGACCGCCCGGCAGATGATGGTCTGAGCCGGGGCCACGTCCGTCTGAGCCGGACTGCTTCGACCAGCCGGCGGCGGATCCGTCCCACCAGTCCAACGCCCGGATGGCGTAGAAGGTGAGCCAGGGCGACGCTTCGCCGAGCGGCACGTCGACGTCGAACCAGACCGACCCCGGGTGCACCCGCTCCCGGCGCCAGCGACCGTCGGGACGCCGGGCGGAAATGGTCGACCCGTTCACTGCGCTGTAGAGCCAGCGGAACGGGTAGCCGACGTGGGCGGCCCAGGTTCCGACCTGATCGCCGTCGGAGCGTCGGTAAAGCAGTCGGCGTTCGAGCAGGTAGGCCTCACCGAGATGTCGGGCCGCAGGTAGTGCGTCGCTGCCGCCGGTGGACTGCTCATAGCTGAGCAGTCCTTCGGGCGAATTGAGGATGGAGCGGAACAACGACCGCTTCGAGCCTTCCACCCACCCGCAGTACCAGCCGCCGTCGGCCTGCTGGTGCAGAACGAACCACCGGCCGATCCCGGCCGGTAGTTCGGCCGTACCGACCAGCGCCGAGGCGTCCCGACCTCATTCGCGCAGGGTGGTCAGGCGCCAGGTCGTCGCGCTCCACGGTTGGCCGTCGTCACCGTCTTTGCCGGGGCCATCGCCGTTCTCGCCGTCAACGTCGGCGGGCCGATCGTTCTCCTCGCGTTGCTTGGGGAAGTAGGCCCCACCGGCCCACCGACCGTCCAAATCCCGATGGGCGAGGAGCGCGGCATCAGCTGCTCCTGAGCTACGGCCATGTCCGGCAGACTAGTTCCGACGGGCCAGCAGATAGAGCCGTTCGGTCTGGACTTCCTGTGGTATGGGGCCGCGGCGGTACCACTCGATCTCGACCAGTCCTGCCGATTGGGCCGCCTCCAGCACCAGCCCGGCGTCGTGCATCGCGAAGCCCAGCTCGGTGGGGGTGTCGAACAGCTCTCCCGGATGCTCCAGTCGGTAGCCGTTCGGGCCGACGTGCAGGGCGATGGCCAGTAGACCGCCGGGACGCAGCACCCGGGCCAGCGCGGCCACGGCGGGGACCAGCTCGGAGGCCGCGAGATGGACCAGTGCGTACCAGGCCGTGATCACGGCCCAGCCCGGCCGGCGCGGGTCACCACCCCTCGGCATCGGCGGCACAGTGAAACTGCCGTGCACGAACCGGAGATCCGGCCAATCGACGCGAGCGCGGGCGAGCATGCCGGCGGAGAAGTCCAGACCGGTCATAGCCACTCCGCGGCCGGCCAGATAACCCGTGACCTGGCCGGGACCGCAGCCGACGTCCAGCCCCTGGATCTCCTCACCCGAGGTCGCACCCGCCGCGCCCGCCTGGGCGGCCACCCGGTCCAGCAGCCAACGGTCGAAGGGCTTGTCCGCCAGCTCACCGGCGAAGGCGGCAGCGTAGGGCTCGGCCAGCTGGTCCCACTCGGTGGCCACCAGCCGGTCCCTCGCCGCAGCACCGCCCGCCAGCAGCCGCTCGGAATCTGCGGTACCTGCGGTCCGGATCATCGAGCCGGTCTCGGCCGTGGCCGGCTGGTCGCCGGACAGCAGGTGGATCCAGCGCGGATCATGCTGACCGGCCTGACGCGGTAGCTCCCGGACCGCCGGCGGGTCGAGCTCGGCCAGGATGGCCAGACAGGCTTCCACGTCGCCGCGGTCGGCGAAGGGATGCATCCGCTCGGTCCGGGTCCGGAGCTCGCCGGCGGACTGCGCGCCGCGGAGCAGCAGCACCGTCAGCACCGCGGTCTGAGCTGGGTCGAGCTCGAGGTGTTCTTCCAGCCGCTGGTGATACTTGACCACCCGGATCCCGGTGATCTTGACGAACCGGACGAGCTCGCGATCCCGGAGCCGGCCGAGCGCTTCGATCAGCGTCGCGTCGTCGTAGTCGACCACCGGATCGCGACTGGTGCTCTGGTTGCACGCCGTCCGCAGTCCGTTCAGCGACAGCGGATAGCTGTCCGGCACCGTCCGCTGCTTCTCCAGCAGGGCGCCCAGTACCCGTCGTTCGACCGGATCCAGCCCGAGTTGATCAGCCACTACCTCAGCCTGCCAGGTCGCGCCCGGGGGGCGCCTTTCCGGGAGGACCAGGACGCCGATCAGGCCCGTGGCGGCTTGGCGAACCGGCTGTGTCGATCGAGGCCGGTGGCCCGGCGGTAGGTGTCGAACCCGGTGTAGGTGTGGCCGAGCGAGCCGAAGGTGGCCCGTTGCGACCGGCCGCCGGTGGTCCAGTAGAGATTGTGGTCGGCGGCCAACGGCGTGCTCAACCCGTCCTGCTTCGCGCCGGGCACGGTGCCGATCACGGCGCGTGCGTCGTCGTTGGCCCAGACCGTGTTGTGGGCAAAGGTGTTGCGGTAGGCGTAGTACTGCACCAGCACCTCGGGCGAGCCGTCGTCGAGGGTGTTGTTGTCGAAGAACCGGTTGTCGATGAAGACGTTGTCGTGCGACGTCCCGGTCTTGACGCCGCCGCAGCCGTCCGTCCCGTTGCAATAGCCGCCGGTGGCCAGCCCCACGTACTTGCTGTGCGAGACGGTGTTGTGCTCGACCAGGACGTGGTCGGCGCTACCGCGCGCATTCTCGGCGGCCACCTCGATCCCGATGTCGCTCCCGGTGACGGTGTTGTCGTTGATCCGGATCTTCGTACCGCCGTCGACGTAGATGCCGTCGGCGCAGTTGCACCACGAGCCGTCCTCGTAGTAGGAGGGATTGCCGCGGGAGATGATGTTGCGGACGACGTTGTCGGCGATCACCCCGTTCCGGGCCCGATTGTGGATCGTGTAGCGATTCTTACCGTTGAGCGTCGGCTCGAAGCCGATGGCGTCGATGCCGATGTTGTTGTTGTCGTGGATGAAGTTCGCGCTGATCCGCCAGCCGTCGACGTTGCCGTTGACCACCACCGATTCACTGGCCCCGAGCGCCAGGTGGTCGACCTCGTTGCCTTCGATCACCAGGCCGCGGATCGGATGGTCGGCCGAGTCGCCGTAGACCGCGATGCCGTGCGCGCTCAGGTCGAAGCTGCCCAGGGTGCCGTTGTAGTTGCCCATCGAGTGGACGTGGTTACCGCGCAGCTGGATGTCCCGCGCCCCGCCGTGGACGTAGATCCCGATCGGGAACGCCGCCAACCTGACGGTGTCGTAACTGCGGATGTCCAGGCCCTGAATCGTCACCGACCGGCTGCCGTCGATTGCCACCATCGCGCTCCGGCCGGCCGGAGGAGTCAGACGCGTGCCGTCGAGGATGGGGTGCTCGTGACCGTAGGGGCGGATGGTCAGGTCGTGCACAGTCGCGGCGAGGCTGACTCGCCGGTGGTAGACGCCGGAGCGCAACAGCACCGTGCCCCCGCGGGAGAGCCGGCGGACGGCGACACCGATCGTGGCCAGCGGATGGCTGGTGGTGCCCGCGGCCTCGTCGTCGCCGCCGGGAGCGACCACCAGCACCGAGGTGGTCTGAGCGGCCGAGGCGGCCGGCATCCCGAGCACGGACGCACCGAGCACGGACGCACCGAGGACGGACGCACCGAGGACGAGGAGCAGGGCGGCCAGCAGCACGACGACTCGGTGCCGGCCGGTCGCCGTGCCGGAGCTCAGGCGGTCGAAGGTCACAGTGCTCATCTGTCGTCCTCGTGGGGTGATGACCTCGGCGGGCCGGCGCAGCGGCCGTCCGATCGGTGGTCTAGTCCTGATCTCTGGCGACAGCATGCCGCATTGAACGGTCCGTGAACAGACCCCAGAGTGTTCCCCCGGCTGGCGGCCGTGACCGTCCGGAAACACTGTCAGCGGCGCGCGGCATAGTCTTGGCCATGAGCAGAGACCTGCAGATCACCGTCGATTGTGCTGACCCGGCCGGGTTGGCGAGGTTCTGGGCCGAGGTTCTCGGCTATCGACTTCAGCCGCCGCCGGCGGGCTTCGACTCCTGGGAAGCCGCCCTGCAGAGCTTCGGCGTGCCGCAGGATCAATGGAACAGCCGTTCGGCGTTGGTACCGGATGCGGGCGGTCCGCGGCTGTTCTTCCAACGGGTGCCCGAGCAGAAGTCCGGCAAGAACCGGCTGCACCTCGACGTCCGGGCCGCGCCCGGGTTGGTCGGCGCAGACCGGATGGCTGCGTTGGAGGCCGAGGCCGACCGACTGACCGGGCTCGGCGCGATCGTGGCCTACCGGGTCGAACCCGATCCGACGGCGATGGATGCCGGCTTCATCACCATGCACGATCCGGAGGGTAATGAATTCTGCCTCGACTGAGCGACGCTCTGCCGAAGCGGCGTTAGGGTGCGGGCTATGGCTGATCGACCGCCGGGACCGTGGCGATGACGCAGGTGGTGGCGCTGCTGCGCGGCATCAACGTGGGCGGACGGCACACGGTGCCGATGGCGCGGTTGCGCGAACTGGCCGAGGGGCTGGGCCACACCGGCGTCACGACCTATATCAACAGCGGGAACCTGATCCTCACCTCGACGCACGCGGCGGCTGCGGTGACCGCCGGGCTCGAGTCGGCGCTGCAAGACGAGTTCGGGTTCGCGGTCCCGGTGGTGATCAGGACAGCGGCCCGGCTGCGACAGCTGGTCGAGCTGAATCCCTATCCGGAGGGCGATCCCAAGCAGGTGACCGTCGCCTTCGTCGCCGGATCCATCGCTGCCGGGGCCGCGGATCGGATCGAGGCGTTGGCCACGGAGAACGAGCGGTTCACCCTGCATCCGGGCGAGATCTTCATCGACTTCGGCGGTGGGCTGGCCCGGAGCAAGCTGGCGGTCTCGCTGGACAAGGCACTCGGCGTGCCCGCCACTACCCGCAACGTCCGCACGATCGAGAAGATCCTCGCTCTCATCGACCGCTGACCGCACGGGAGTGGACCGCGGCGAGGGTGGAAAGGCCGTACGCATTAGGTTTTCGTCCATGGCCAAGCTCGTAGCGTTGACCGATCCCGCCCTGCCTGCCCGGCTCGACCAGCTGGCCACCCCGGCCCTGCTGGTCGACCGCGGTCGGCTTGAGCAGAACATCAGCCGGATGGCCGTTGCGCTGGGATCGGCCGGTGTGTCGCTGCGGCCGCACGTCAAGACGTCCAAGTGTTGGCCGGTGGCCAAGCGTCAGTTGGATGCCGGGGCGATCGGGTTCACCTGTTCGACCCCGGCCGAGATGTCCTGGCTGCTCGGGCACGGGGTCGAGGACCTGTTCTGGGCGCACCTGCCGGTCGGTCCGGCCAAGGTCGACTTCGCCGTTCGGGCGGCCGGGACCGGCCGGGTCACCGTCGAGCTCGATTCGGTCGAGGTCGGCCTGCCGGTGTCCGAGGCGGCCGCCGACCGTGGTGTCGTCGTCCCGTACCTGCTGGAGGTCAACACCGGCCAGGGTCGGACGGGAGTGGACGCCGGCCAAGCGTTGGACGTCCTCGATCGACTGGTCGCCCTGCCCGGACTGCGCTGCCGCGGCATCACCACCCACGAAGGCCAGCTCAGCGCTCTGGTCGGGGTCGACGAGCGCGGCCGGGCGGGCAGCGATGTCGGCGTCCGGATGGTCCGGCTGGCCGAAGACCTACGGGTCGCCGGTCACCAGATCGAGGTGGTCTCGGTGGGTTCGACGCCCGGCGTCGCCTCGGTGCCGTTGACCGGTGGCGTGAGCGAGGCCCGGCCCGGCACCTACGTCTATTACGACCGCACCCAGCTCCGGCTGGGCAGCGCCACACTCGAGCAGTGCGCGCTGAGCGTTCTGGGCCGGGTGGTGAACGCGTCCCGGGACGGCCGGGTGATCATCGATGCCGGGACCAAGGCGATGAGCATGGACGCGGTCGCCGCCCTCGGCGGTCTCGGCCTGGTCTGCGACCTGCATCTCGAACCGCTGGTCGGGATCGACTTCGGCGAGGCCAACGAAGAGCACGGCTTCCTGACCGGGCCGGGCACCGCCGCGCTGGCCGTCGGCGACCTGGTCCGGATCGTGCCCAACCACGCCTGCGGCACCACCAACATGTGGAGCCGGCTGCACGTCGTCGACGAGGGCGGCGAGCACCCCGGAGTCAGTGAGATCTGGCCGATCGAGGCCCGCCACTGAGTTGTTGCCCTCCTCCCGCGCCAACAGCTCGCCCTGCTGCGGCGCCAGGCAAGGTCGGACTCAGCCCAGCAGCCGGAGGACCTCGCTGCGGCACACCTGCCACGCGCTGCTGCCGGGGTCGATCAGGGCGAAGTGGTCGCCGTCTACCGTTCGGAGCGTCGCTCTGCCGCCGGCACGCTGGTCGGCGGCGACGAATCGCTGCGACTGGCTGAACGGGACGTTCTGATCGGAGGTCCCGTGGACGCAGACGACCGGAACGGGCAGTGGCGACCGGGCAGCCGGAGACGCCTGTGCGTACGCGGTCGGCACCTCGTCGGGGCTACCGCCGAGAAAGGACTGGGTGGCGCTTAGGCCGAGTTGCTGCCGGGCCGCCTCGAGCAGATCCAACACACCGGCCTGGGCGACGGCGCCGCGCAGCCGGACCGCCGGTTCCGCGCCGGGCGAGCCGCTCGGCGACGTCGTACGGGCCGCCAGCCAACCGGCCAGCTGACCACCCGCCGAATGTCCGAGGGCGACCACGCGGTCCCGGTCGAGCCGGCCACCGGCGGCGGTCTGCACCTCTCCCGCCAGGGCGTCCAGCGCAGCGGCGGCGTCCAGCCCGGTGACCGGCCAGCCACCGCCGCCACCGGACCCCGCACCGACCCGGCGGTATTCGATGTTCCAGACCGCAACGCCGGCCCCGACCAGGTCTGCGGCCAACGGGCGGCCGAGTTCGAGGCCGTAGCTGGTCCGCCAGAAGCCGCCGTGCACCACCGCGACGACCGGCCACGGTGCCGGGTGGGCCGCCGGGTCGGGCAAGCTCAGCTCTCCGAACTGACTGGGATCACTGCCGTAGCGGACCGTCTGCACCCCTCGTCCTCCGTTCTGGGCTGCACCGGCTGCGGCCTGCGAGACCGCGCCGCCCCGGCTGCAGCCGCCGAGCCCGGCCAGCCCGACAGTACCGAGTCCGGCGAGGCCGACGTACCGGAGCAGATCGCGTCGTGTGGGCACACCCAACATTCGGAGCCGACGCCCTGGTCCGGCTGCCGGTGAGTGGTTCTCGCGGCGACGACGGCCGGTACGGGTGTCGCGAATTGTCGGAGGCGCGTCGCACAATGGGATCCTCGTCTGGAAGGGCTAGCCTGACTGCTCTCGCTGACTTCCCCCAGCGCTTGAGCAGGTCGAGCACACTTCTAGATCGGTCGTACGCCGGCCCGGCAGGTTTGGCACAGGTGTCGGCACCAGCGGAGCAGTGGAGGGGTCAGCGCGTTCATGTCAGGTTCCGGTTCGTCGTCTTCTGGGTCTAGGTCGAACGGTGATTCCTTCGTCCACCTGCACGTCCATTCCGAGTATTCGATGTTGGACGGCGCCGCCCGGGTCAGCGACCTGTTCGCCGGCAGCGAGCGGATGGGGATGCCGGCTCTGGCGGTCACCGACCACGGCAACCTGTTCGGGGCCTACGAGTTCTACAAGGCGTCCAGGGCCACCGGGGTCAAACCGATCATCGGCCTGGAGGCCTACGTCACCCCGAAGACGCACCGCTCCGAACGCAAGCGGGTCCGGTGGGGCGACGCGAAGGCCGCCGCGAACGGTGACGACATCTCCGGCGGCGGCGCGTTCACCCACATGACGCTGCTGAGCGAGACCACCGAGGGCATGCACAACCTGTTCCGGATGGGCTCCCGGGCCTCGCTGGAGGGCTTCTTCTACAAGCCGCGGATCGACCGTGAGCTGCTCAACAGCTACGCCAAGGGCCTGATCGGCACCACCGGCTGCCCATCGGGCGAGGTGCAGACCTATCTCCGGCTCGGCCAGTACGACGAGGCGGTGGCCAGCGCGGCCGAGTTCCGCGACATCTTCGGCGCCGAGAACTACTACGTCGAACTGATGGAGCACGGGCTCAGCATCGAGTCTCGGGTCCGGGCCGACCTGCTCCGGCTGGCCAAGGACCTCCAGCTGCCGCTGGTCGCTACCAACGACCTGCACTACGCCCACCAGGAGGACGCGAAGAGCCACGAGGTGCTGCTCTGCGTCCAGTCCGGTTCGACCATGGCCGACGCCAACCGGTTCCGGCTGGAGGGCGACGGCTACTACCTGAAGAGCCCGGCCGAGATGCGGGCGCTGTTCGCCGAGCTTCCGGAGGCCTGCGACAACACGTTGGCCATCGCCGAACGCTGCAACATCGGCTTCACCGAGGGCGAGGGCCGGTTCATGCCCCGGTTCGGCTGCCCGCCCGGCGAGGACGAGACGTCGTGGTTCATCAAGGAGGTCGAGCGTGGACTCCACGCCCGGTTCCCGACCGGCGTGCCCGATGCCGCCCGCAAACAGGCCGCCTACGAGATCGAGGTGATCGTCGGCAAGGGCTACCCGGGCTACTTCCTGGTCGTCGCCGACTTCATCAACTGGGCCAAGGACAACGGCATCCGGGTCGGTCCGGGCCGCGGTTCGGGCGCCGGCTCGATGTGTGCCTACGCGATGCGGATCACTGATCTCGATCCGATTCAGCACGGCCTGATCTTCGAGCGGTTCCTGAACCCCGAACGTAAGTCGATGCCCGACTTCGACGTCGACTTCGACGACCGTCGTCGGGGCGAGGTGATCCGCTACGTCAGCGACAAGTACGGCGACGACCGGGTCGCCCAGATCGTCACCTACGGCACCATCAAGGCCAAGCAGGCGGTCAAGGACGCCGGTCGGGTGCTCGGCTACCCCTATGCGGTCGGCGAGCGGTTGACCAAGGCGATGCCGCCGTCGGTGATGGGCAAGGATGTCCCGCTGACCGGCCTGTTCGACTCCGCCCACGACCGCTACAACGAGGGCGGCGAGTTCCGGCAGCTCTACGACAGCGACCCCGACGCTCACCGGGTGGTCGACACCGCGATGGGTCTGGAGGGCCTGAAGCGGCAGTGGGGCGTGCATGCGGCCGGGGTGATCATGTCCTCGGATCCGCTGATCGACATCATCCCGATCATGAAGCGTGAGGCCGACGGCGCGGTCATCACCCAGCTGGACTACCCGAGTTGCGAGTCGCTCGGTCTGGTCAAGATGGACTTCCTCGGCCTACGCAACCTGACCATCCTGAGCGACGCGCTCGACAACGTCTTGCTCAACCGGGCCGTCCAGGTCGATCTGGATGCGCTCAGCAAGACCCTGGACGACCAGCCGACCTATGAGCTGCTCAGCCGCGGCGACACCCTCGGCGTCTTCCAGTTCGACTCATCCGGCTACCGGCAGCTGTGTCGGCTGATGCGCCCGGACCGGTTCGAGGACATCTCGGCCCTGGGTGCGCTGTATCGACCGGGGCCGATGGGGGCCAACTCCCACACCAACTACGCCCTGCGCAAGAACGGTCAGCAGGAGATCAGCTACCTGCACCCGGAGCTGGCCGAGGCGCTGGCCCCGATCCTCGGCGAGAGCTGGGGCCTGATCATCTATCAGGAGCAGGTGCTCAAGATCGCCCAGCAGCTGGCCGGTTACAGCCTGGGCTCGGCCGATCTCCTGCGCAAGGCGATGGGCAAGAAGAAGAAAGAGGTGCTGGACGCCGAGTACGTCACCTTCGAGGCCGGCATGATCGCAGGAGGCTATTCCCCAGCCTCGATCAAGGCGCTCTGGGACGTCCTGGTTCCGTTCTCCAACTATGCCTTCAACAAGGCCCACAGTGCCGCCTACGGCCTGGTCTCCTACTGGACGGCCTACCTGAAGGCGCACTATCCGGCCGAATACATGGCCGCCGTCCTCACCTCCATCAAGGACGACAAGGACAAGATGGCCATCTATCTCGCCGAGTGTCGGCGGATGGGGATCAAGGTGCTGCCGCCGGACGTGAACGAGTCCGAAGCCAACTTCACCCCGGTCGGCCCGGACATCCGCTTCGGTCTGACCGCCGTCCGCAACGTCGGGGCCAACGTGGTCGACGGGATCGTGGCCGCCCGGGAAGAACACGGCAAGGCCCCCGACTTCCACGGCTTCCTCGACCAGGTGCCGTTGGTGGTGTGCAACAAGCGGGTGATCGAGTCGTTGATCAAGGCCGGCGCCTTCGAGTCCCTCGGGCATACCCGGCGGGCGCTGATGACGGTCTTCGAGGCTGCGGTGGACGGCGTCCTGGATCTGAAGCGGAACGAGGCCAACGGCCAGTCCGACCTGTTCGGCGACTTCGGTGGCGACGGCGACGAGTCCGGTTCGGCGGCTTTGACCGGGCAGGTGCCGCAGCTGGACGACTGGGACAAGCGGACGAAGCTGGCCTTCGAACGCGAGATGCTCGGTCTCTACGTCAGCGACCACCCGCTGCAGGGCCTCGAGCACGTGCTGCACCGCGAGCGCGACCTCGGGATCGGGGAGCTGATCGCCGACGGCGACACCGCCGAGCGGAACGAACCCAGGTCCCGCGAGGGCCGGGACGGCAACATGGTGACCATCGCCGGGATGATCACCTCGGTCACCCGCAAGACCACCAAGCGTGGCGACATCTGGGCGGTGATCACCGTCGAGGACCTGGAGGCCTCGATCGAGGTGCTGCTGTTCCCGAAGGCCTACGATCTGGTCTCCACCGTGTTGGCCACCGACGTGGTGGTGCGGGTGAAGGGACGGATCAGGGCCGACGACGACGGCGTGGCCATGATCGGCCAGGAGCTCACCTTGCCCGACGTCACCGACGGCCCGAGCGGGCCGGTGGTGATCTCGCTGCCCGCGGTGCGCTGCACGCCGCCGGTGGTCGAGCAGTTGCGGTCGGTACTGCAGGCCCATCCGGGGATGACGGAGGTCCGGCTCCGGCTGCTGACTGCGGAGAAGACGACGCTGATGCGGCGTCGATCAGCAACTGCGGGTCACTCCGTCGCAGCCGTTGATGGCCGATCTGAAGGCGTTGCTCGGTCCGTCCTGTCTCGCCTCGTGAGCGAGCGCGTTCCGGGCGCCGGACAAGCTCTCGGGCCCAGTGCAGGCCAGGTCGCCGGGAACGAGGTGGTCGAACCTCCGGCCCCGCTGCGGCCCGGCCGGGTGAGTGGCTGGCTGCTGGTTTTCCTGCTGCTGTCGGTGATCGTCGGCGCCGGCGTCGGGGTGCTGTGGGAACAACTGGTTCCGTTACCCAGCTACACCGTCGGCAGCAGCGGGGTGGCCACCACTACCGAACGCGGCCTGGCCGCCATGTTCGGCGGCGACGCGTGGTTCTGTGCGCTCGGGTTCGTGTTCTGCCTCGGCCTCGGGTTGGTGGCCTGGCGCTGGTTTCACCCCCTCGGCTGGCCGACGGTGCTGATCGCGGTCATCGGGGCCCTGGTCGCCGCCCTGGTCTGCTGGTGGGTGGGGTTCCATCTCGGTCCCAGCTCGTTCACCGACCGGATGGCCGCGGCCCGGCCCGGCGATGTGGTCAGCGTCCAACTGACGCTGCGGACCAAGGCGTCGTTGGTCATCTGGGCGTTCGCGGTGGTGATCCCGATTCTGCTGCGGGCTTCGCTCGGCCGGGACGAGGAGGACCAGGCAAGCCAGGACGGTGGACCCAAGCGCACGGCCGCCCGTTCCGAGGAGAGCTGATTCTTCGTGCGCCGAACCCGGGGAGCGGTTGAACCCGAGGCCCATTGAGCTATCGGCCGGTGCCGCGGTAGGCCGTGCCGGCGCGGTGATCGCCTCCGTCCTCGCGCCCGCTCACGCGACGATCAGCGGCTTTTGGGCGTGCCCTGGTGGTGACGATCGGCGGTTCGTTGAAGCTCGGACGAGCGAGCGGGCCAGTCGTGAGGGCCGGGCTCTGGCTGGTTGCGCGGCGTGTCTGGCGGCTCGGATGGCTGGGACGATCGTGCTGATCGGCTACGGCAGCGTACTGAGCGCAGCCGGCCTGCTGGTTCAGGCCGACGTCGTAGGACCGAACCGGAAGCGAACCGACGCGCTCCGGCTTGGCACTCCTTCCTCGGGATCCGTGGTTTCTGTTCTAGGGGCTGACCGCGTTCGTCGCAGTGCTGTGATCCCGGTCGTCCCGGATCAGCCGACCCGGACCTGGCGGCGGTTGAGCTCGGTCGGCTGTGGTGACGGCCGGCGCTACCGATAGCGTGAGCCCGGGCACCAGGCAGTTGCGCCGGGTCGAGATCAGTATCAGTTCTGAGAGGATCACATCAGTCATGAAGATCGGCGTCATCGGTACCGGGCAGTTCGCCGGGAGCTTCATCTCCTTGTGGCAGCTGCATCCCGACGTCGAGGCGGTCTACGTCACCGACGTCGTTCCCGAGCGGGCGCAGGAGCAGGTCGAGCGGTACGGCCTGGCGCGGAGCTTCGCCAGCGTCGAGGAGCTGCTGGCCTCCGACTGTCGACTCGGTCGCGGTGATGACCCAGCGCTGGACCCACGGTCCGATGGTGCTGCAGGCTCTCGAGGCCGGCAAGAACGTCTACTCCGCGGTGCCGATGGCGATCAGCGTCGAGGAGATCTAGGCGATCGTGGCGAAGGTCGAGCAGACCGGCCTGATCTACATGATGGGGGAGACCAGCTACTACAACCCGGCGGTGGTCTGGGCCCGGGGGAAGATCGCCGACGGCGACTTCGGCCGGGTGTTCTACTCCGAGGGCGACTACATCCACGACATGGACAACGGCTTCTACGCCGCCTACCAGTACAGCGGCGGCGACGACTGGAAGTCCACCGCCAGCTACCCGCCGATGCTGTACCCGACCCACGCCATCGGCGGCGTGCTCGGTGCGTTGCCGACGTACGCGACCTCGGTGAGCTGCATCGGCATCCCCGACGACCGCGGCGACGGGGTGTTCGATCGCGACGTCTCGCAGTGGGGCAACGACTTCTCCAACATGACCGCGCTGTTCGAGCTGGCCGACGGCGGCACCATGCGGACCAACGAGTTCCGCCGGGTCGGCTACTGGAACGGCCACGAGTCGCGGTTCCGGTTCTACGGCACCGAGCAGGTCTTCGAGCAGTCCGGCCACGGCGCCACGCTGAGCGTCAAGACCGAGGGCGAGGACTACGCCAAGGGCGAGACTCTCGACATCGGCGACCTCTTCTTCACCCCGGCAAGGGCAGATCGCCGGAGGACTTCGGCGACGTCGACCCGGCACTGATGCAGAGCTTCGCCTCCGGCATCGGCCCCGGTGCAGGATCGCTCCCGACTGCCGAAGGAGTTCGAGGGCGCCCACAACGGGCACGAGGGCAGCCACCACTTCCTGGCCGACGACTTCGTCCGCGCCGTGACCACGAAGACCCACCCGCCGGTGAACGCCTGGCGGGCAGCCCGGTTCACGCTGCCCGGCGTGGTCGCGTTCGACTCCGCCCGGCAGGACGCCGCCCGGCTGGCCATCCCCGACTTCGGTGACGGGCCGGCCGACCCCGGCTGGGACGCCTGACCAACTCTCACGTCCCTCCCTTGGCCCACCTTGCACGTCTTGCTCCACCCTGCACGCCTTGCTCCACCCTGCACGCCTTGCTCCACCCTGCACGCGTTACTCCACCCTGCACGCGTTACTCCACCCTGCACGCGTTCAAGGGCGTGCAATGTGGTCGAGCCAGTGCAACGTGGACGAGGGCGTGCAGGGTGGGCGCAAAGCTCGGGTCACCTTCGTACGGGGTCGTCTACTTCGCACGGGTTCATCGACCTCGCACGGGTTCATCCACCTCGCACGGGCCCGTCCAGTTCACACGCCGAACTCCACGTTGCACGCGTTGCAGGGCGTGCATCGTGGACGAGTTTGTGCGAGGTGAAGGCAACGTGCGGGTTTCCGGCGAGTTGTCCACAGATGATGGCTGAGGGCCTTTCGATTTGTCGCGCGAACTGCTCGGCTTGGCAGCATGAACGATGTCGTCTTGACCCGGGACCTGCTACGAGAACCGCACCACCCCAGCGAGATCGCCGCGATGGCTCGACGCGGCGAACTGACCTCGCTGCGCCGTGGAGCCTGGGCTCGAACGGTCGAAGGCGTTGAACGGCCGGGCGCGCGCGAGAATCATCGCCAACTCATCACCGCCACCGTCGGCCTGATCTCACCGGATGCCGTGCTGAGCCACATCTCGGCCGCGGTGCTACACGGCCTGCCGGTCTGGCCCAGCCGACTCGGCCAGGTCCACTGGACGCGCAACAGGAATAGCGGCGGTCGTGCTCTGAAGCAGATCCACGTCTATGCCGCACCGCTCGCTCCGCACGAGGTCGTCCTGGTCGACGGTCTCGCGGTCACCTCACTGGAGCGGACGGTGATTGACCTGGCGCGGCATCTCCCCTTCGTCCAGGCAGTGGCAGCCGCGGATGCAGCACTACACCTCGGTCTCGACCGCGGGGTGCTCGCCGACTCGGTGGAGTCGGCGAAGCGCCGACCGGGAAACGGCCGGGCCCGACGGGTGGTGGGGTTCGCCGACGGCCGGAGCGAATCAGCTGGTGAATCCTGGAGTCGGGTCGAGTGGTGCCGACTCGGACGGCCACCGTCGCACCTGCAGTACGAAATCGTGGACACCGACGGCGTGGTGATCGCCCGATCCGATTTCTGCTGGGAGGAGCAGCGGCTGATCGGCGAGTTCGACGGCCAGGTGAAATACACGACGTTGCTGCGCCCCGGAGAGACGGCGAGCGACGTGGTGATCCGCGAAAAAAATCGCGAAAACGCCATTCGGCGGCTCGACTGGGGTGTCTTGCGTTGGGACTGGTCAGACCTCCATACCCCCATGACGCTCGCCCAACGGTTCGACTCAGCCGTCCTTCCGCGCCGGAATTGACCCACCTCGCACGGCCACGTCCACCGCGCACGTGCTGCAACGGCTGCGACGTGGACGAATCCGTGCGACGTGGACGAATCCGTGCGACGTGGACGAGCCCGTGCGATCCGCGCGGACACCTCGCACGCTGACATCCAGGGTGCACGGGTTGCAACACGTGCGAGGAGGAGGAAACCGTGCAACGTCAGGTGGGTCAGGGCGCCTCCATCCTGACCTCGTCCGGCGTTTTGTCCGGGCGCCAACCGCGCCAGGACGGGTGCCGCAACCGCTGGTCGTGGGTGAACTCCCCGTAGCGGACTTCGCCGACCAGGGACGGGGTGATCCAGCGGGCGTCCTTGGCGTCGATCCGCGGGACGTCGATGAACGGGCTGGTTTTGCGGGCCAACTTGTCCACCTTGGCTTGGATGTCGGTAAGCATAGCGTCGGTGAAACCGGTGCCGACCTTGCCGACGTAAGCCAGCCCGTCCGCGTTCGGGATGCCCAGCAGCAGCGAGCCGACTCCGCCGTCGCGGCGACCCTGACCGGGCTTCCAGCCGCCGATCACCACCTCTTGGGTGAGGAGGTTCTTGATCTTGAGCCAGGTGTGACCGCGGCTGCCCGCCTGATAGATCGACGAACGACGTTTGGCCACGATCCCTTCCAGGCCGAGGGATTTGCTGATCTGCAGCACCTCGTCGGGGCCGCCGTCGAAGTTCTGCGGCACCTGAATCAGACCTCGTTGATCGCCGAGCAGCTCGACGAGCAGCGCGCGCCGGGTGTCGTAGTCCTGACGCAACAGCGACTGCCCGTCCAGGGACATCAGATCGAACAGCACCAGCTGAACTCCGACGTTGCGCCGGGCGGCGGCCACGTCGCCGGGCTTGGTCAGCCCCATCCGCTGCTGCAACCGGGAAAAGCTCGGCCGGCCATGATCGTCCATAGCCACCACCTCGCCGTCCAACACGGCCGACTCCACCCCGAGCCGGCCCAGTGCCTCGGCGACCTCGGGGTAGGTGACCGTGGCGTCGTATCCGCGCCGACTGAGCATCCGGACCTCGCCGCCGGCGAGATAACAGACCGCGCGGACGCCGTCCCACTTCATCTCGAACGCCCAGCCGTCCGGATCGCCGAAGGCTTCCACCGTGGTGGCGGTGGCCAGCATCGGAGCGATCTCCTCGGGCAACCCAGCGTGATACCCGGTAGTTACGCCCGGCTCGGACTTCACTTCGGGCCCGAGCGGGATCCGCCCTCTCTCCGGCGACCAGGTCGCCTCGGCGGCGACGTGCCGGCGTGGATCGGTCGAGCCGGGGGAGACGTCCACCGGATCCGGGTCGGACGGCGTCCCGGCCATCAGGTGCATCAGCCAGTTCTTCTCCGGCTGGTTGCCCTTGCCACCGGTGTGGATCAGGGCCACCTGGCAACCGCGGCCGACCCCGCCCTCCCGGCTGCCGTTCAGGGTGACGATGACCTCTTTGCCGTCCCGCCACTTCTCCAGCTCATAGCTGCCGTGATCGAAGATGAACACCTCACCGCCGCCGTACTCGCCGTGCGGGATCGATCCTTCGAAGGTGCCGTACTCCAGCGGATGGTCCTCGGTCTGGACGGCGAGATGGTTGGTCTTCGGTTCGGTGGGGACGCCCTTGGGCACGGCCCAGCTGACCAGCACCCCGTCGTGTTCGAGCCGGAAGTCGTAGTGCAGCCGGCGCGCATGGTGCTCCTGGATGACGAAGCTCTGTCCGTTTGTCTGCGCCGGCGCCTCGGCCGGCACCGGCTCCGGGGTCTTCTTCGGATCCCGCATCCCGCGGTAGGTACTCAGCCGGTCCGGTCTCGTCTTCGCTGGACTCGACTCATCTCCCGAATCGGCCGCGTCGGGAGCCAGCGGTGCGAACAGATCGCCGAACTCGGCAACGCGGGCCAGTACCTGCTCGTAGTCCAGCTGCTCCAGATCCTCGTCCAATTCGTCCCAGCGGCGGGGGGCGGCGACCATCGGCCGCATCCGGCCGCGCATCGAGTACGGGGCGATCGTGGTCTTGTTGCCGTTGTTCTGGCTCCAGTCGATGAACACCTTGCCGCCGCGTTGGGCCTTGGCCATCTCGGCCACCACCAGGTCGGCATGCGCCGACTGCAGGGTCTGCGCGACCTCCTTGGCGATCATCGAGGCGTCGTGGCTGGAGCGGTCGCCGTCCAGGTGGGCGTAGAGGTGGATGCCCTTGCTGCCACTGGTCACCGGAAACAGCACGAGGCCGATGTCGTCGGTCAGCTCGCGGGCCCAGCGGGCCACCTGGACGCATTCGGGCAGCCCGACGCCAGGCCCCGGGTCGAGATCGAGGACCAACCGATCGGGATTCTCCGGTTGGCCGTCGGCGCCGAAGCGCCACTGCGGTACGTGGATCTCCAGCGAGGCGAGCTGAGCCAGCCAGGTCAGCGTGGCCAGGTCGTTGACCATCGGGTAGTGGTTCACCCGGTCCGAGTGCGGGATGGGCTGCCAGGCAACCCAGTCCGGAGTCGAGTTGGGGTTGAGGTTCTTCTCGAAGAAGACCGAGCCGGGTTCGGATTCGGTGCCGACGCCGTGCACCCAGCGCTTACGGGTCACGGGACGATCGCAAAGGTGCGGGATCATCACCGCGCCGATCTCGGCGTAGTAGGCCAGCACGTCGCCCTTGGTGGTGCCGGTCTGCGGATAGAGCACCTTGTCCAGATTGGTCAGTTTGATCCGCCGACCGCTGACGGTCACGGTCTGCGGATCCTCACCGGGCATGGGCCCATCATGCCAAGCGGTCCACGACCCGAGCGCGGTGTACGGATCGGCCCGGAGCCCGATACTGATGCCGACGCCCAGCGACAGGAGTCGACATGCAGGACGATCCGGGTGCAGACGCGGCAGCGAAGGCCGAGGCCGCGGCGGGCCACCGCTGACCCGGCGAGAGCCTGGAATATCAGGCGGCACGCAACGCTCACCGTGGCCGAGCACGAGTTGAGCCGCGCGTCGAAGCGGTCGCCGAGCAGCGGCGACGGATGCCGCTGGGCGGACCGGTGCCCGAGGACTACCGGTTCGACGAGGGTCCCGCAGACCTCGAGGCGAGCGGACCGCACCGCCCGGTGGCGATGAGCGAGTTGTTCGGCTCACACCAGGCTCTGCTGCTCTACGGGTTCATGCTCGGTGACGCCGCCGGAGACCCATTTCGGATGTGCACTTCGCTGATCGACGGCTTCGACGGCGCGGCCGCCGATCTCGGAGCGCGGGTGGAGTTTGCCGTGGTCGCTGCTGCTCCGCTGGAGCGGCTCCGCAGCTACGCCCGGCAGCGAGGTTGGCGCAACGTCCGGCTGGTCTCCTCGGCGGCGAACGCTTATTCCTACGACTATGGCGGGATCACCGTGACCGGTGACCTGACCAGCCGGATGAACGTCTTCACCCGGCGGGAGGAGACGATCCACCACTTCTACGCCACCGAGAAGGAGCCGAGCGCGGCGGCGGAGGACGACTGCCACCTCGACCTGTTGTGGACGCTGTGGGGCGCCCTGGACCTGACCCCGGAAGGCCGCGGAGACTGGCGTCCCGACCCGACCGGCGCGCCGCTGACCTTGTTTTCGTCGCCGTTGGGACTCAGCACTCCCGGGGCCGGGCTTGTGCGGTGCGGACGGTCTGTGTGTACTGGCGCCATGCGATCGATCTGGAAGGGCGCCATCAGCTTCGGACTGGTCAGCGTGCCGATCAAGGTCTACAGCGCCACCGAGGACCATGACGTCTCGCTGCACCAGGTGCACCACGCCGACGGCGGCCGGATCCGCTACCAGCGCCGGTGTGAGGTCTGCGGCAAGGTGGTCGAGTACGGCGACATCGACAAGGCCTACGACGAGGGCGACCGGACCGTCATCCTGACCGAGGACGATCTGGACTCGTTGCCGGTCGAGCGTGACCGCGCGATCGAGGTGGTGGAGTTCGTCCCGTCGGATCAGCTCGACCCGATCATGCTGGATCGCAGTTACTTCCTCGAGCCCGACAAGTCGGCGGTCAAGGCGTATTCCTTGCTGCGTAGAGCGTTGGAGGAGACCGACCGGACGGCGATCGTCCAGTTCTCGTTGCGACAGAAAACCCGGCTCGGGGCGTTGCGATCACGTGGGAAGGTGCTGATGCTGCAGTCGCTGCTCTGGGACGACGAAGTGCGAGAGGCGGATTTCCCGTCCCTGAAGGAATCGGTGAAGGTCAGTGAAAACGAGAAGAAGATGTCCGCGCAGCTGATCGACAGCATGAGCACCGACTTCGCGCCGGACAAGTTCTCCGACGACTACCAAGATCAACTCAAGCAACTGATCGAGGCCAAGCTGTCCGAGGGCGACGCGGTCGACACCGCGGCCACGTTCGGCGAAGAGCCCGACGACGGCGACGACGGCGGTGGGCAGGTGATCGACCTGGTCGAGGCGCTGCGGCGCAGTGTGGCCGAACGCAGCGGTTCTGCGGGGGCAACTGAGCAGGCGCCGGCCGCGAAGACGTCGGCCAAGAAAGCGGGCAAGAAGTCGACGGCGACCAACAAGTCGACGATGAAGAAGGCAGTCGAGAAGTCGCCCGCCGAGAAGTCGCCCGCCAAGAAGTCGCCCGCCAAGAAGTCGCCCGCCAAGAAGTCGCCCGCCAAGAAGACGCCCGCCAAGAAGGCCAGTTGAGCACCGTCGATGCCTGAGGGCGACAGCGTCTGGCTGGTGGCCCGCAAGCTCGACGTGCTGCTCGACCGTCCGCTGGTACGGGCCGAGTTGCGCCGGGCCAAACTGGCCGGGGTCGAGCTCGTCGGCCGTCGGGTCGTGGCGAACGCCACCCACGGTAAGCATCTGCTGGCCCGCTTCGACCACGGCTGGACGCTGCACACCCACCTGCGGATGGACGGCTCGTGGACGGTGATCGGTCCTGGAAAGCAACTGCCGCGCCGGCTGGACCCCGACGTCCGGGTCGTCCTCGGCGTCGGAGCGGAGGGAATCACCGGACCCACCGCCTACGGTCTCTCGTTGCCGGTCACCGACCTGATCCGGACGGCGGAAGAGGATCAGGTGATCGGTCATCTCGGCCCGGATCCGCTGCACCTGGACTGGGATCCGGCGGCCGCGGTGGTCCGGATCGGCGCGGATCCGGACCGGCCGATCAACGCCGCGCTACTCGACCAGCGGGGGATGGCCGGCCTCGGCAACCTGTGGGTGAACGAGATCTGCTTCCTGCGTGGAATCAGCCCTTGGACCCGGGTCGGCGACGTCGATCTGACCGGACTGGTCCGGCTCGCCGCCCGGATGATCAAGCATTCGGCCACCGCGCCCGGCGCCTACCAGGTCACCACCGGCCTCAACCGTCGCGGCCAGCAGCACTGGGTCGCCGGCCGGGCCCACCGGAACTGCCTGCGCTGCGGCACCATGGTCGAGGTCCGCGACCAGGTGGACAACGATCCCGACCAGCGGCGCACCTGGTGGTGTCCGCACTGCCAGCCCGGGCCGGGTCCGGTGCGGTGAACTAATCGGTCGAGCCGGGAAACCGTGCCAGGTCAGCCGCGGACCGGGGCACTCAGCAGTACGGTCTGGTTCTCGAGCGAGCGCAATTCGAGCCGGCGCATCTCGGTGATCCGGGTCGCGGTGGCTGCGGTGGTGCTGATCGGTGACTGGCGGGCGCCCTGCCAGCTGGAGACCAGCGAGGTGCGGCCTTCGGCGTCGACGAGGTAGAGACCGTAGCCGTCGCCGGACTCGTCCGGCAGGTTTGTCCGGCCGGGACGGAGTGCCGGCACTGGGTGTCCACCTCGGTGCCCCAGGCCTTCGCGTAGAGCCGGACCGAGGCGGTGAGCTGTTCACTGCCGCCGCCGGCCGCGACCGCCGCGGTGGGTTGCAGGTCGGCGGTCAGGGTCGGGGAGGGCGTGGTGAACGTCCGGATGCCCAGCACCGCGGCGACGATCAGCACGGCCGCGGCGATCCCGGCACCGGCCGCGGCCAGGATCGGGCGCCGCCGACGCCGCCGCGCCCGCTGCTGCAATCGCTGCGACAAGTCGGCCGGCGGCGTCAGGGTGTCGTCCACGACGGGCGTCCGGTCCGACGGCTGCGCGGCCTCGCCGATCCCGATCAGACTCAGCGCCTGGTCGTTGCCGACCCGGCCGAGCAGACCCGGCATCCCACTGAGTTCGGCGACGTCGGCCCGGCACTGTGCGCAACCGGCCAGGTGATCCTCGTAGCCGCGCCGGTCCTCCGGACCCAGGGCGCCCAGCACGTAGGCCCCGTCGAGCCGGTCGAAGCGTGGATCGTGGCCGCTCACCGGGTCACTCCCTTCTCCTGCAACGCGAGCCGGAGCGCCCGCAGGCCGTAGTGCAGTCGTGACTTGATCGTGCCCTCCGGTACGTCGAGCAGCCGAGCGATCTCCGGCACGGTCAGCCCGCGGTAGTAGGCGTGAACCAGGGCGAGCCGGTGGTCCGGGCTGAGCTCGGCCAACGCGCTCTCGATCACGATCGCGTCGAACACGGCGTTGCTGCGGTCAGCGGTGGGCGTTTCCGGTAGTCGATCACTCGGTGACTCTCGCCGGTGCCGGGCCGTGCGGACGTCATCGATCACCAGGTTGTGGGCCACCCGGAACAGCCACGGCCGCAACCGTTCCGGTTCCCGATGCAGACTGCGACGCTTGGTCCAGGCCCGCAACAGGGTCTCCTGGACGATGTCGTCGGCGCCGGACGGCGTACCGGTCAACCGGACGACGTGGCGCCAGAGCGCGTCGGCGTGCTGGTCGAAGAGGTCGGCCAGCTGCCACCGTGTCGTCTCTTCCACCGCTTCTCCGCCCGGTCCGCTAGGCTCCACAGCATCAGTACGGGGGCCGAGGCTGATTCGTTCAATCACGTGTTCAGTAGGGACAACAGATGAACCTTCGGACTCCCGGCTTCGTAGGACGAGCATGACTGTCAACGGCTTACCCCTGCACCCACTCCTCGTCCACATCATCGTGGTGGGCATGCCTCTGACCGCGCTGGCGGTGATCCTGCACGCTGTTTGGCCGGTCGCCCGGCGTCGGCTCGGCATCATCACGCCACTGGCCGCGCTGGCGGTGTTGATCTTCGTGCCGATCACCCAGCAAGCCGGCCAGGCGCTGCTCCGATCGCTGCCCGGGCTGAACGTCCGCGAGCACATGGAGCGCGGCGAGGCGCTGCTGCCGTGGTCGATCGTACTGCTGGTGGTCGCCGTCGCCGTCTGGCTCTGGCACGGTCCGGTGCTGGCTTCGGTTCGGGAACGGATCAGCGGCCGGGGTGCCACCGTGGTCACGGTGGTGTTGATCGTGGCGGCGTTGGTGGTCGGGATCGGATCCGTTTATCAGGTGGTGCTGACCGGCGACAGCGGCGCCCGGGCGGTCTGGGGTTCCGGCAGCTGACTGCTGATCAGGCGCGGCCGGCGACGATCGGCGCAGTCCCGGCGCCGGTGATCGTGACGAGGTCCTGCGGACGCAGCTCGACCTGCAGGCCACGCCTGCCGGCGCTGACCACGATCAGTTCGAAGTCGAGCGCGGACGCGTCCAGCACCGTAGCCAACCGGGTGCGCTGGCCGATCGGTGAGATCCCGCCTAGCACGTAGCCCGAGCTACGCTGCGCGGCGGCCGGATCGGCCAGCTCGACCCGCTTGACCCCGATCGCGGCGCCCATCGCCCTGAGGTCGAGATGTTCGGCGACCGGCAGCACGGCGACCGCCAACCCGCGGCCGAGTCGGGTCACGATCAGCGTCTTGAAGATCCGCCGACGGTCCACGCCGAGAGCCTCGGCCGCTTCGTCGCCGAACGCGGTGGTCGCCGGGTCGTGGTCGTAGGCGTGCGTCGTGAAGTCGATCCCGGCCTTGCTCAGCGCCGCGGTCGCCGGCGTCCCGCCGGGAGATGGTCCGGGCTTCTTCTTCGCCATCAGGTCAGCCGATCAGGTCAGCAGGCGCAGTAGAGCGGTCACCCCGACGGCGACCAGGAAGACGACCAGGAAGCCGCGCTTCAGCAGCAGGGCCACCACCCCGGCCAGGACGCCGACGACCGTTCTCCAGTCGAACCGGTAGTTTCCGTGTCCGCCGTCGAACAACTCGACGGCGGCCAGGGCCGACAGCATGGCGATCGGCAGATAGCGGGCGATCCGCTGAACGTTCGGCTGGTTCAGGACCGTCTTCGGCAGCGACACCCCGGCCAGCTTGAGCAGGTAGCATCCGGCTGCGGAGACGATCACCACCAACCAGAGCGCGGTCACGAGACGACCTCGGGCCTCGGGTCCTCCGGCGTCGGGTCTGGTGAGGCCGACTTCGATTCGCGGGTGAGGCCGGCGATCACCGCGACGCCGGCCGCGGCGATCACCGGAACCCCTTGCGGGGCGACCGGGATCAGCAGCAGCGCGACGACCGCGCCGGCAACCGCGACCAGCCGGGTGCCGGCCGTGCTGAGCGCGGGCCAGAGCAGCGCGAGGAAGACAGCCGGCGCGGCGGCGTCCAGCCCGAAAGCGGCAGGGTCGATGCTGCGACCCAGCAGCGCGCCGAGCAGCGATCCGGTCTGCCACAACCCGAAGAGGATCAGCGCGGTGGCCCAGAAGGCGTACCGCTTGGCCCGCGGCTTCGGCTGGCCGAGGGCCATCGCGGTGGTCTCGTCGATCACGAAGTGCGCGGTCAGCGGTCGCCGCCAGCCGCGGAGATCGAACAGCTCCGACAAGGTGACGCCGTAGAACGCGTTCCGGAGGCCGAGCAACAACGCCACCGGGATCGCCGCGAACGGAGAACCCAGACTGACCGCCCCGACCAACGCGACCTGGGAGGCGCCGCTGAACATCAGCACGCTGAGCACCATGGTCTGCAGCAAGCTCAGCCCGGTCCCGGTCGAGAGCGCGCCGAAAGCGACTCCGAAGGCGCCCGCGTACAGGCCGAGGCCGATCGCCGCCCGCATCAGCGGGGCACGTTCTGAACGGGCCAGGGGCACCTCTACCGGTCCGGGCACCCCGCTCCCGGTCATCGCAGCACCGCCACCAACTGGACCAGCAGCGGTGCCACGACCAGGGCGGGCAGCAGGTTGCCCACCGGCACCTGCTTGAGCGCCAGCAGCCGCAGGCCGACACCGATCAACAGCAGGCCGCCGACCGCGGTCAGCGCGTCCAGATGTGCTCCGGGCAGAAAGCTGCCGAGCAGGAAGCCGACCAGCGTCAGCGAACCCTGGATGACGACCAACGAGACCACGGAGGCCATCACCCCGATGCCCAGCGAGGCGGCGAACGCGATGGAGGCGAAGCCGTCCAGCACCGCCTTGACGATCAACTGGTCCGAGCCCAGGCCCAGGCCGTCGCTGAGCGAGCCGATGATGGTGAGCGGGCCGACGCAGAAGACCAGGGAGGCGGTCACGAACCCTTCGATGAACCGTTCCTGCTGGGCCGGCTGGCCGACGACGCCCTCCGACTGCGTGTCCGCCAAGTCGATCCTGGCCAAGTCGATCCTGGCCGGGTCGATCCGGGTCAGGCGCCGCCGCAGCCAGCCGCCGAGGCCTTCCAGTCGGGCCTCGATGTCGATCAGCGAACCGATGATGCCGCCGAACAGCATCGAGCCGAGGACGATCAGCACCGGAGCGTGCGGGCCGACCGTCGCCGAGAGTCGGGCCGAGGTGACGGTGATCGCCGACAGGGCCCCGATCAGCAGGGTGACCAGACCGAGGGCGTCGGTGACGGTGTTCCGGGTCCGCTCCGGCAGCCGGTGGCCGAGCAGCACGCCGAGGCCGGAGCCGGTCAGCACGGCGGCCACGTTGACGACGGTGCCGAATCCTGGGAACACGAGAGCCGATCATTCCAGGCCGGCGTCCGCGGACCCGTAGGTTTCATCCCGTGGCGAATTCGGTGGGTCAGGATTTCATGGGTCAGGATTTTGTGGGTCGGGATTCCGTGGGTCAGCGTGCCCGCTGTCTGGTGCTGAACGGGACGGTCGGCGTCGGCAAGACCACCACCGCCGACGTGATCGGCGATCGCTGGCGCGACGCGGGGGTGCCCGGCGCGGTGATCGACGTCGACCGGCTGCGCTGGTGCTGGCCGGCACCGCCGGATGATCCCCACAACGGCCGGCTGGGACTGGAGAATCTGGCGTTGGTGGCGGCCAACTACGTCCGGCACGGCGCTCGGCGGCTGGTGTTGGCCGACGTGATCGAGGATGCGTCCGGCCGCCGCCGGCAGGCCGAGACCCTCGGACTGCCGGTGACCGTCATCAGACTGATCGCCGACCCGGATCTGATCGAAACCCGGCTGCGAGAACGGCATCGGCACGACGCCGACCCTGCTGATCTCGCCTGGCACCTGCACCGGATCCGTGAGCTGGCGGCGATCCAGGAGTCGGCCGCGGCCGATGACGCGGTGATCGACATCACCGGGCTCGCGCCGGACGAGGTCGTCGACGCGGTGCTGGCCGCCACCGGCTGGGACGAGGGGTAAAACTGCCTCGCGGTCGTCCGTAGACTCGCCACGTGTTACGCCAGATCGATCTCCGCGACCGGGCGGGCGCACTGAGCCTCGATGACTATCGAGCGCTGGTGCCGCGCGCCGAATTCGACGTGGACGCCGCCGTCGAGGTGGTCCGTCCGATCTGTCGGGCCGTCCGTGATCACGGTCGGCACGCGCTGGCCGAATACTCGATGAGGTTCGATCAGTCGTCCCCGACGACTTCCGGGTGCCCGGCCGAACGGCTGAGCGGGCACTGGGCCGACCTGGATCCCGATCTCCGGCGCCGCCTTCGAGACCTCGATCGATCGCCGTCGCCGGGTCAGCCGGGCCGAACGCGGCGGGGCGGCGGTCACGGTCGAGTTGGCCCCCGGCGCCGTGGTCAGCCAGCGGATGATCCCGGTCGGCCGGGTCGGGCTCTACGTGCCGGGCGGCTTCGCCCCGCTGGCCTCGAGCGTGATCATGAACGTCGTTCCGGCCCAGGAGGCCGGCGTCGGCTCACTGGCGCTGGCTTCGCCGCCGCAGCGGGAGTTCGGCGGTCTGCCGCACCCCAACGTCCTGGCCCTGTGCGCGATGCTCGGCGTGGAGGAGGTCTACGCCGTCGGTGGCGCGCAGGCGATCGCCATGTTCGGCTACGGCGTCCCCGGTCTGTGCCCGCGGGTCGATCTGGTCACCGGTCCGGGCAACATCTACGTGGTCGCGGCCAAGCGGCTGCTCAAGGGTCTGGTCGGTATCGACTCCGAGGCCGGGACTACCGAGATCGCCATCCTGGCCGACGATTCCGCCGATCCAGCCTTCGTCGCCGCCGACCTGATCTCCCAGGCAGAGCACGATCCGAACGCCGCCTCGGTGCTGGTCACCGATTCGACCGAGCTGGCCGACGCCGTCACGTCCGAGCTCGAGCGGCAGGTCCCGTCGACCAAGCACAGCCGACCGGATCAGCCAGCGCGTTGACAGGGCGGCAGTCGGCGATGATCATGGTCGCCGACCTCGACCAGGGCGTCCAGGTGATCAACGCCTACGCAGCCGAACACCTGGAGATCCAGACCCGGGAGGCGGATCGGGTGGCGATGCGGATCAGCAACGCCGGCGCGATCTTCGTCGGTGCGTATTCGCCGGTCTCGCTCGGCGACTATTCGGCCGGCAGCACCCACGTGCTGCCGACCGCCGGCTGCGCCTGCCACTCCTCCGGGCTGAACGTGAAGAGCTTTCTCAAGGCGGTGCACGTGATCGATTACGACGAGGACGCCTTGGCCGAGATCGGCCGCGGGGTCGAGTTGTTCGCCGAGGCCGAGGATCTGCCGGCCCATGGGGCTGCCGTGGCCATCCGGCGTGAGGCCCGCGAGCGCAAGGCAACCGGGACACGTGGGGGAACGGCATGACCGGCGGAACGGCGAACCCGAGGCTGGCCGACCTCCCGCTGCGCCCGGAGCTGGTCGGCGAGGCACCGTACGGCGCCCCGCAGCTGGACGTCCCGGTGTTGCTGAACGTCAACGAGAACCCGTATCCGCCCAGTGCGGAGGTGGTGGCCGACGCGTCTCGCGCGGTGGCGGAGGCGGTCGCCGGCCTGAACCGCTATCCGGAGCGGGACGCGCTCGCCCTCCGTGCCGATCTGGCCGGCTACCTCGGGCACGGCCTGGCCGCCGAGCAGATCTGGGCGGCCAACGGCAGCAACGAGGTGATGCTGCACGTCCTGCAGGCTTTCGGCGGCCCGGGCCGGACGGTGATGTCCTTCGCGCCGACCTACTCGATGTATCCGGAGTATGCCCGCGACACCCACACCGGGTGGCTGACCTTCCCACGGCGCGACGACTTCACCCTCGATCTCGACGCCTGCCTCGCGGCGATCGGTGAACACCGTCCCGACGTCATCCTGATCGCCAGCCCGAACAACCCGACCGGCACCGCGATCGATCCGGAGATGCTGGCCGTACTGTGCCGGGCCGCGCCCGGCGTCGTGGTGGTGGACGAGGCCTACTTCGAGTTCGCCCGGCCGGGGACGCCGAGCGCGCTGGAGCTGTTGCCCGACTTCCCGCGGCTGGCGGTCAGCCGGACGATGAGCAAGGCCTTTGCGTTCGCCGGCGGCCGACTGGGCTATCTGGCCGCCGCGCCGGCGTTCGTGGACGCGTTGCGGATCGTCCGGTTGCCCTATCACCTGTCGGCGGTCACCCAGGCCGTGGCCCGGGTCGCGCTGGCGCACGCGCCGGAGATGCTGCGGCAGGTCGCCGCGCTGCGCGGGGCCCGGGACGACCTGGCCGGATGGCTGACCAGGCAGGGATTGCGGGTCGCCGACTCCGACGCAAACTTCATTCTCTTCGGTACCTTCCCTGACCGGCACCGGATCTGGCTGGGCCTGCTGGACCGCGGAGTGCTGATCCGGGAGGTCGGACCGGAAGGCTGGCTCCGGGTCTCGGCCGGCACGCCTGCGGAGATGACGGCGTTCAAGGACGCCCTGATCGCCGTTCTCGACGAACACCGGGCAGATTCCCAACCGCACAAGGAGATGGCTCGATGACCGGCCAGCACCGGATCGCCGAACTGGCCCGGTCCACCTCGGAGTCCAGTGTCTCGGTGAAGCTCGACCTGGACGGCAGCGGCGAGTCCAGCATCTCTACCGGGGTGGGGTTCTACGACCACATGCTGACCGCGTTGGCCCGGCACGGGCTGTTCGACCTGGAGGTGGTCAGTCGCGGCGACACCCAGATCGACGGCCACCACACGGTGGAGGACACCGCCATCGTGCTCGGCCAGGCGATCCGGCAGGCGCTGGGCGACAAGCGTGGCATCCGCCGGTTCGGCGACGCGCTCGTCCCGTTGGACGAGGCGCTGGCCCAAGCGGTGGTCGACGTGTCCGGTCGTCCGTACTGCGTCCACTCCGGTGAGCCCGCCGGCCAGGAGTACGTGCTGATCGGTGGCGGCGCGGCACCCGACTCCTCCACGCCCGGCGTGCCGTACAGCGGTTCACTGACCCGGCACGTAATGGAGACGCTGGCCTTCCACGCCCACCTCTGTCTGCACGTCCGGGTGTTGGCCGGTCGGGATCCGCACCACATCGTGGAGTGTCAGTTCAAGGCGTTGGCCCGGGCGCTGCGATCTGCGGTCGAACTCGACCCGCGGGTGCAGGGTGTGCCGAGCACCAAGGGCGCCCTGTGAGCACCGTCGCCCGCGGGCACCGTCCGGCCCGGGTGGTGGTGCTCGACTACGGCTCGGGAAATCTGCGATCGGCCGAACGAGCCCTGGCGGCGACCGGCAGCGAGGTGACCGTGACCGCCGACTCGCGAGCGGCCACCGAGGCCGACGGCCTGGTCGTGCCCGGGCGTCGGCGCGTTCGCGGCCTGCATGGCCGGGCTGCGCGCGGTCGGCGGCGACGAGATCATCTCCGAACGGATCGACGCCGGCAGACCGGTGCTGGGCATCTGCGTCGGGCACCAGGTGCTCTTCGAGCGTGGCGTCGAACACGGTGAGCAGACCGAGGGTTGCGGCATGTGGGCCGGGGTGGTCGAGCGGCTGCACGCGACCCGGTTGCCGCACATGGGCTGGAACGACGTCGACGCACCGGCCGATTCCACCTTGTTCGACGGGGTCGCGGATCAACGGTTCTATTTCGTCCATTCCTACGGCGTCCATTCCCACGGCGTCCGTGCCGACGGTGTTCCCGACTTCGATCTGGACGCCTCCGGCCGGGTGACCTGGGCCGAGCACGGCGGCGACCGCTTCGTGGCCGCGATCGAGGACGGCCCGCTCAGCGCCACGCAGTTCCATCCGGAGAAGTCCGGGGCGGCGGGCGCCCGGCTGTTGTCCAACTGGGTCGCAACGCTGTGAGCGCCATGCCGGCGATCCCGGGAACGCCGACCACGGTGATCTTCGATCTCGGCGGCGTGGTGCTGCGATGGGAGCCGAGCGCCGCGTTCGCCCAGGTGCTGCCGCGAGGACGAGATCGAAGACTTTCTGACGAGATCTCCTTCCCTGACTGGAATCGAAGCCATGACGCCGGTCATGACTGGAGCGAGGGCGAGGCCGAACTGATCGCCCGGCTACCGCACCGACGGGAGGCGGTCCTGGCCTATCGACGCTATTTCGCGCTGGCCATTCCCGGCATGGTGGAGGGCACGACGGCGCTGATCGCCGAGCTGGGTCAGGCCGGCGTGCGGCTGCTCGCGCTGACCAACTGGGCCGCCGACACCTTCGCCGAGACCCGGCAACGGTTCGACGTGCTGGACCGGTTCGAGTCGATCATGGTCTCCGGTGAGGAGAAGCTGGCCAAGCCGGATCCGGCGATCTTCCGCCGGCTGATCGAGCGACACCGGCTCGATCCGGCGCTGCACCCTGTTCATCGACGACTCGGCGGCCAACTGCGAGGCCGCCGCCGGGCTCGGTCTGCAGACCTGGCGGTTCGTCGACGCCGACGGCCTGCGGGACGAGCTGTCCGGCTGGGCTGTCTGGGGCCGCGGCGTCCGCCGAGTACGCCGGTCTATCACCTGGTCGAACGCTCGCTGTGGCGCCGGGCCGAGCTGGCCGACGACTACCCCTGGTCGAGTCGTGGGCTGCAGCTATCAGCAGGCGGGTTTCGTCCACTGTTCGTTCGGGGAGCAGGTGGCCGGCGTCCGTCAGCGGGTCTTCGGCGACTCGCCGACGCCGATCTGGCCGTGCTCCGGCTGGAGCCCGGTCGGCTGTCGGGTCCGGTGGTGGTCGAGGACCGGCTTTCCGCACCTGCTTCGCTCCGCTGTGTCCGGGCGAGGTCGCAGCGAGTACGATGGCGCTGAGCGACCTGCGCGGCACCGAGTGCCCGGTGACCGGTTCTGCCGCATCTCCGGCCGAGGCGCCCATCTCGGATAGGGTCTGCTGGTGAGTTCGTTGGTGCTGTTGCCCGCTGTCGACGTCGCCGGCGGTCAGGCCGTTCAGTTGGTCCAGGGCCGGGCGGGCAGCGAGAAGGTGTTCGGTGAGCCCGCGAGCGGCCGCCCGTCGGTGGGCCGAGGCCGGCGCGAGCTGGATCCACCTGGTCGATCTGGACGCCGCGTTCGGCCGCGGCAGCAACGCCGAGGTGATCGCCGAGGTGATCGCCGAGGTGACCAGCGTCGTCGGGCTGAACGTCGAACTGTCCGGCGGCATCCGGGACGAGCAGAGCCTGGAGCGGGCGCTGGCCACCGGCTGCGCCCGGGTGAACATCGGCACCGCCGCGCTGGAGCAGCCGGAGTGGTGTGCCGAGGTCATCGCCGAGCACGGCGAACGGATCGCCATCGGGCTCGACGTCATGACGGGGCCGAACGGGTCCACCGGTTGGCGGCGCGCGGCTGGACCACTGAGGGCGGCGACCTGTTCGAGACCCTGGAGCGGCTGGAGGCGGCCGGCTGTGCCCGCTACGTGGTCACCGACGTCGCCTCCGACGGCATGCTGGCCGGGCCGAACTACCGATCTGCTGGCAGAGATCGCCGAGCGGACCGACGAGCCGTTGGTGGCCAGCGGCGGCATCTCGACCCTGGACGACATCGCCCGGCTGACCGCGATGAGCCGGCGAGCGGGCCGACGGCGGTGTGGTCGAGGGCGCCATCATCGGCACCGCGCTCTACGTCGGCAACTTCACCCTCGCCGACGCCCTGGCCGTCGCCCGGGGCGCAGCACCGGACACCCGGGCCGGTTCCCGATGAGCGTCGCTCCGGCCGAGTCGTTCCAACTGGCCACCGCCGCCGACCATCCCGGCCCGAGCCTGGACGGGCGGCTGCGCGATCTGCTCGGCGGCAAGCTGATCGTGATGACCGGGGTCACCGGTTTCATCGGCGAGCAGCTGCTGTGGAAGATCCTCACCGACCTGCCCGACACCCGGATTGCCGTACTGGTCCGCCGGAAGGGCTCGGCCGGTGCCCACCAGCGGATGATCTCGGTGGTGAAGAAGAAGATCTTCACCGACGTTCGGGAAGCTGCCGGCGGGCCGGAGGAGCTGTTGGCCGCCCGGGTCCAGGTGATCGAGGGCGATCTGCCCAACGTCCCGGCACTGCCCGCCGACCTGGACGTGGTGATCCACTGCGCCGGCGACGTCTCCTTCGACCCGCCGATCGATCAGGCGTTCAGGACCAACATGGTCGGCACCCAGGCGCTGATGGAGCAGATGCTGGCCGCCTGCCGCGGTGAGGACGGCGAGCTGATCCGGATCCCGCACTACGTCCACATCTCCACCGCCTACACCGCGGGCCGGAGGCGCGGGGCGATCGGCGAGGCGCCGCACGCCCACGGCATCGACTATGTCGAGGAGACCAAGGCCGGACTGGCCATGCGGGACCTGATCGAGGCCGAGTCGCGGACGTCGGCGCAACTGATCAAGCTGCGCAAGCAGGCCGAACGTGAGCACCGGGCAGCCGGCTATCTGACCACCGCCGCCGACACCGAGCGGCGCCGGAAGGAGTGGGTGCGGGCCAAGCTGGTCGAGGCCGGCACCGAGCGGGCCCGCTCGCTCGGCTGGACCGACGTCTACACCTTCACCAAGGCGCTCGGCGAGCGGGTGGTGGCCGACCTCGGCAAGGACATCCGGGTCTCGATCGTCCGGCCGGCGATCGTCGAATCGTCCCTGGTGCACCCCTATCCGGGCTGGATCGAGGGCTTCAAGATGGCCGAGCCGCTGATCCTGGCCTACGGCCGCGGCGAGCTGCCCGAGTTCCCGGCCTCGCCGGACTCCACCGTCGACATCGTGCCCTGCGACCACGTGGTCAACGCGACCATCGCGGTCTGCGCGACCGAGCCCGAGATCGGGGTGGCCGAGTACTACCACGTCAGTTCGGGGGCCCGGAATCCCGTCACCTTCTCCGGTCTCTACGTCCACATCCGCAACTACTTCACCGCCCACCCGTTCGAGGGTGGTCCCCGGGGCGCGGCCCGGCTGCCGCAGTGGAAGTTCCCCGGTGCCGGGTCGGTGGAACGGCTGCTGTCCACCTCCGAGCGGGCGCACGCGGTGGCCGAGCGGGCCCTGATCCGGCTGCCCCGATCACCCCGGATCCGCAAGCTGGCCAGGGATCTGGACCGGACCCGGACCCGGCTGGACTTCCTGCGCCGCTATCTCGGGCTCTACAACGAATACGCCCAGTCCGAGCTGCTGTTCGTCGACGACAACACCTTGCGGCTGACCCGCTCGCTCGATCCGGCCGACCAGGCGACGTTCGCCTTCGACACCGGCGTGGTGGACTGGACCGAATACGTCGAGGAGATCCACTGCCCGTCGATCACCGCCCCGGTGCGGCGGATGGACGCGATCCGGCGCAAGCGCGGGGCCCGGCCCAGCACCTGGGCCGATCTGACCAAGAGGTCGAACGGGCCAGACCGGGCGAACGCCGCCGGCAGGACGGACCGGCCGACGTGCTGGCCGTCTTCGATCTGGACGGCACCATCATGTCCACCAACGTGATCGAGCAGTACCTGTGGTCGAAGCTGCCCGAGCTGGACCGGGCCCAGCAGGTGGCCGAGTTGGGTCGGGTGATCCGCAAGCTGCCGAGCTATCTGCGGGCCGAGCGACGCGACCGCGGGATGTTCCTGCGGGCGGTCTACCGGCGCTACGCCGGGGCCGATCTGGCCGCGCTGGAAGAGTTCGTCGACACCGCGATGTCGACCGAGATCCTCAGTCGGCTCAGCCCGGACGCGGTCCGCCGGGTGCGCGAACACCGCGCCGCCGGTCACACCACGATCCTGATCACCGGCTGCATCCGGCCGCTGACCCGGCCGCTGCGCGCCGCTGTTCGACGTGATCGTGGCCGCCGATCTGGCCGTCGACGCCAAGGGCCGCTGCACCGGCTATCCTGACCGGGCCGCCGCTGGTCGGGGAGTCGCGGGCCGCCTGGCTGAACCACTACGCCGGACTGCACGGCATCGATCTGAGCAAGAGCTTCGCCTACGCCGACAGCCACTCCGATCTGCCGATGCTGGCCACGGTCGGCAAGCCGGTCGCGGTCAGCCCGGACATCCCGTTGATGCGGGCCGCCGAACGCGCAGCAGTGGACGCAGGTGGAGTGGAAGATCAAACCGCAGAACTCGCGCTGGTCGCTGGCCGGGCTGTCCGCCGATGCCCGGACGGTTCCGCCGCCCGGCACACCGCGGCCGACCGAATTGCCGGCGCAGGCGACGTCTCCGAGCCCGACGGGGTTGTCGGCGGAGAACCCTGCGGAGACCGTGCCGGATGCCGCTAGGCTGGCACCGCGCAGGAAAACCGCGCGGAGGAAAACCGCGCGCAAAGAAATGGAGACCGTTGATGGCCCGCCCGGGTTTTGTGCTGGAGGTCGACGAGCGGACGCCACCGCTGCTGGTCCACAACGGGCCTGGCTTGCGGCTCGAACAGTTCCCGCTCGGCACCGAAGTGCTCTATCCCGCCGGATTCGGTCAGCGCGGTCGACGAGCTGATCGAGGCCGTCGACGAGGCCTGCGCGCACCGCTCGATTCCGATCCGCTGGCCGACCGGCTGCGGCCGGGGATGAGGCTGACCATCTCCTTCGACGACCTCAGCGTCCCGTCGGCCAAGCTGCGCGCCCCGGACGTCCGGGGCCGGATCATCGAGCGGGTGCTGAGCCTGGCCGCCGCCGCCGGGGTCGACGACGTGGTGCTGATCAACGCGCATCGGACTGAACCGGCGCAACACCGAGGCCGAGCTGCGGCACCTGCTGGGCGAACGGGTGTTCCGATCGTTCTGGGCCGGCGGACGGCTGCTCCAGCACGACGCCGAGGATCCGGACTGCTGACACACTGACCATCGCCGACGCCGAGCCTGATGCACCCCGCCGGAGGCGGGCGCGCCCGGGCGACCCGAGTTGGCCATCCACCGCCGGGCCGCCGAGTCCGATCTGGTGGTCGTGGTGCACCTGGTCGAGGGTCAGGGCGGCGGCGGGTTCGCCGCGATCAGCCAGCGGCTCGGCTCCCGGACGACGATCGAGGCCGAGCTCGGGCTGGCCGGGCTGGCTCCGGGGCGGCGGCCGGAGCGCGCCGCGGCTGCGATCGGTGGCCACCGTGCCGGTGTTCTCGATCGAGGCGGTACTCGACCGGCGTCGGCTATCGTCGGCGGGCTGGAGTTCCTGGGCCGCCGGGAGTGGGAGTGGGGTCTGGCCGCGCAGGCGAAGTTCCAGGCCGTCCGTCGTGGTCTGGCGCTCGCCCCGGGGCGGGTTCCGCGGCGGCTGGCCACCATACGCGAGGCCGGTTGCGGAGTCAGCCAGGTGAGCGCCGGCGACCCGACCGCGGTGGACCGGGTCAGCCAGGCGAAGGTCGTCGACCAGCAGCGGGTCGAGGTCAGCGGACAGGCCGACGTGCTGGTGCTCGGCGTCCCCGATCTGACCGCCTACAGCATCGGTTCGCTGACCAACCCGGTGTTGGCGGCCTGGAGCGCGCTCGGGGCGAGCTTCGGCTCGACGACCGGCGAGCCGATGGTCCGTGCGGGCGGCGCGGTGATCCTCTATCACCCGCTCGGCCCGGACTTCAGCCCGCTGCACCATCCGTCCTACGTCGACTTCTTCTCCTCGGTGCTGACCACCACCACCGACGCCGCGACGATGGCCGCCGATCACGAGGCCACGTTCGCCGACGACCCGTGGTGGCGCCACCTGTACCGGACGTCGCAGGCCTTCCACGGCATCCACCCGTTCCACCGCTGGTACGCGATGGCGCCGGCGCTGGCCCACTGCGGCGACGTGGTCGTGGTCGGTGGCGACCGGAGCAGCGCCGAGCGGCTCGGGATGCGGGCCGCTTCGACCCTGGCCGATGCTCTCGAGATCGTCGCCGCCGGTGTCGGGCACAGCCCGAAGATCCGTTATCTGCACAACCCGCCGCGGGTGCTGGCCGATGTCCGCTGAGCCGCCCCGACGCACCGATCCGGGTGGCGACGGACCGGTCGGTGTCGGCTGGTCCCGCAGCGCACCGGCCCGGGCGCTGCGTGAGCTCGTCCAGCGGCTGGCCCTCGGCCCGGTGCTGAGGTCCGAGGTCGAGGTCGAGAGCCGGGGCAGCGAAGAGGTCGCCGAGTTGGCGGCCGGGTCGGCGGCCGGGTTGGCGGCCGGGTTGGCGGCCGGGTTGGCCGAGCAGCCCGCCGACCGGCCGGCTCAGCGCGCCAGCCGATGATCATCGTGGCCAACCACGCCAGCCACCTGGACACCCCGGTGCTGCTCAGCACGCTGCCAGCCGAGGTCCGGCGCCGGACGGTGGTCGCGGCGGTCGGCGGCGCGCTGTTCGAGAGCGGCTGGCGCCGGCAGGCCTCGGCGCTGATCTTCAACGCGGTGCTGCTCGACACCTCGATGCCGGCCGATGCGGCGACGGATCACCACGCCGCCCGGCCGGGTCCGGGCCGACGATCTGCTCGCCGCCGGCTGGAATCTGCTGATCTATCCCGAGGGCGGTCGTTCGGTCGACGGCTTCCTCGGCCGGTTCGCCGATCTGGCCGCCCGGCTGGCCATTCGCCACCAGGTGCCGCTGGTGCCGGCCGGGGTGCGCGGCACCTACGCGGTGATGCCGCGCGGGCGTCCCTGGCCGATCCAGCTCGGCGGCGAGGACAGCCGGTCGCGGATCAGCGTCGGCTACGGGACGGCACTGCGTCCGAAGCCGCGCGCCGACCCGGCCGAGGTCGGTGACCAGATCGCCGGCGGTGAAACAGCTGATCGCCGAGGACGCCACCACCTGGTGGCAGGCCCAGCGCGACCCGCAGACCCTGAGCAGCAGCGATCAACCCGCCGGCGGGCAGCTGGCGCGCGGATCTGGCAGCAGACCCAGCCGCCCGGCAAGGGCGGCCAGGCGGACCGACCGAGGATCTGGTTGAACTGAGGTACCTGGATGTCGGCACCGAGCGGCAGTGCCCCGACGGGGACTGGGCTGCGCTGGACGGCCTCGGCCCGTGCTGAGCTGGCCGACCTGAGCGTCCTGCTGACCGCGATCGAGGCGTACGACCATCCGATCGAGCGACACAGCCTGACCAAACTGGAAGAGTCCTACGACGAAGAGGGCGCCGACCCCGGCCGCGACCTGATCATCGGCCGTGACGATGACGGCACCGTGGTCGCCTACGGCTGGGTGCACCCGGTGGCCGGCGACGTCGATCCGCGCCGGGCCTTCCTGTTCGGTGGCGTTCATCCGGACCGTCGCCGTGCGGGGATCGGCTCGGCCGTCCTGGCCTGGCAACTGGCCCGAGCCCGGGAGTGGTACGCCGAAACCCGACGTCCCGAGCACGGTCCGCTGCAGGCCAGCACCTACGCCGACGCCACGTTGACCGACCAGCTGAGCCTCTACGAACGGTTCGGGTTCGCACCGTTGCGCTGGTTCGCCGACATGTCGCTGCGCTTCGACGCATCGGTCGAGGGTGTGCCGCAGCCCCGGGTGCCGGCCGGCTTCGTGCTGCGTCCGTTCACCGCCGCGCTGTCCGAGCCGGTGCGGGCCGCGCACAACGCCGCATTCGCCGATCACTGGGGCTCCCAGCCGGTGGACCGAGTTGCGCTGGAACCAACAGTTGGCCTCGGCGACCTTCCGGCCGGACTGGTCCTGGGTGATGGTGCAGGCGCCGGACGGTGCCGGCCCGCCTCGGGTGGTCGGGTACGCGATGAACTCGGCCTACGAACAGGACTGGGACGAAGGCGTCCGAGAGGGCTGGACCGACCGGCTCGGAGTATGCCGGGCGTTCCGCGGTCGTGGCATCGCCCAGGCGCTGCTGACCGCCTCGATGCGGTCCTTCGTCGACGCCGGGCTGGACGGTGCCGGACTGGGCGTCGACACCGAGAACCCGAGCGGGGCGTTCGGCCTCTACCGCAAGCTCGGCTACCAGGCCGGCGGCACCGCAGTCACCCACGGCTTGACCGCAGTAGCATCGGGGCCATGTCCGGACACTCCAAGTGGGCGACCACCAAGCACCAGAAGGCCGTCGTCGACGCCCGGCGGGCCAAGTCGTTCGCCAAGCTGATCAAGAACATCGAGGTCGCGGCCCGGATGGGCGGCGGCGACGTCGACGGCAACCCGACCCTTTACGACGCCATCCAGAAGGCCAAGAAGACCTCCGTCCCGAAGGACAACATCGACCGCGCGGTCAAGCGCGGCTCCGGGGCCGAGTCCGGCGGTGCCGACTACGAGACCCTGATGTACGAGGCCTACGGCCCGTCCGGCGTGGCGTTGCTGATCGAGTGCCTGACCGACAACCGGAACCGTTCGGCCTCCGACGTCCGGGTCGCGGTCACCCGCAACGGCGGTTCGATGGCCGACGCCGGTTCGGTCGCCCGGATGTTCAACCGCAAGGCCGTGGTCGTGGTGGCCAAGGCTCAGGACGGCAAGACGCTCTCCGAGGACGACGTGCTCGAGGCGACCCTGGACGCCGACCCCGAAGAGGTCCTCGATCTGGGTGAGACCTTCGAGATCATCGCCGATCCGGCCGCCACCGTCCGGGTCCGGTACCGCGGTCCAGGACGCCGGCCTGGACTATGAGTCGGCCGAGGTCTCCTTCGTCCCCGAGTTCACCCAGCCGATCGACGTCCCGACCGCCGAGAAGGTGTTCCGGCTGATCGACGCCCTGGAGGACTCCGACGACGTCCAGAACGTCTACGCCAACTTCGACGCCCCCGACGAAGCCCTCGTCGACGCCTGACCGGACTCAACCCGTCCGGTCGCTCTCGACCCTATCGCCGCACGACTCCGCAACGCGCTCCCGGCACCGCTGATCGCGCCCTCTGCACCCCGATCGCGCCCTCTGCACCCTGATCGCGCCCTCTGCATCGCACCCGATCGCGCCCGCTGCAGCGGGCGCGATCACCGACCAACGGGCGCGATGAGGGCGGATTGAGCGTCGACCACGCCACTTCGGGCTCAGAAGCCCTTGGAGTTATCCACAGGGGGTAGTGCGCAGGTGGTGTCGGGCGTGGTCGCATAAGGCGTGCGTGACGTCATCTCCACCAGCCAGTTGCGGGCCGACGGTTTTACCCAGGACGAATTGGCGCGGTTGATCCGGTCGGGCGAACTGACCAGGGTGAGACGAGGCGCCTACACCGAGAGGCCAGCCGGAATGGTTAGCCCGGACGGCATCGGCAACTGATTATGGGCACGGCTGGGCTGTAGGCGCCCGGGTCGGTGATCAGCCATGTGTCGGCCGCCGTTCTCTGGGGGTTACCGCTCGCGCTCGATCGATTGGATGAGGTCCAGGTGACCAGACCCGAGGTCGACAGCGGGAAGCGTCGCGGCAACATCCATCAACTACGTCGCTGCGCTGGACCCGAGTCGAAGTCACGATGCTGAGCCGGCTACCCGGTGACGACGCTTGGCGCGGACGGTGGTCGACTCGCCCGTTCGTTGCCGCTGGCCACAGGCCGTCGTCAGCTGGCGATGCGGCGTTGTCGGCTGGCCTGACCCGGCGAGCTGGACGCGGGCTGCAGCTGGCCCGAGGCCGACGAGGCATCATCCGGGCCCGTCGCACTTGCGCCTTCCTGGATGGGCGCAGCGAAAGCCCCGGGGAGTCGATGAGCCGGGCTCTGGTGGCCCAGACTGGACTGCCTGTCCCTGATCTGCAACGCGAGATCATCGATCAGGACGGCTGTCCTGGTGGGGCGCGATCGACTTCCTCTGGGAAGCGCAGCGGACGGTCGGCGAGTTCGACGGGCAAGGTCAAGTACGGCAGACTGCTGAAGCCTGGACAATCGATCGAGCAGGTGGTCTATCTGGAGAAATTACAGAGAGGACGCCATCCGCGACCAGGGTCTGCAGGTGGTGCGGTGGACCTGGGACGATCTCCGACGGCCGCGAGTGTGATCAGCGACCGGCTGCGCCGCGCCTTCGCGTCCGGACTGCGTCTGATCCCTCGCTCCTGAGTTTGTCATTGCGCCCGTTCCTCCGGCGATCGCACCCAGTGCAGACGGGCGCGATGACATCTCAATGGGCGCAATCGGGAGTGGGCTGACTCTGGCCTGCGGCGTGGCCGCACGTGCTGTGGTCCGGCGACGAACCCCTAGGATCGAACAGTTGTTCGATGACGACGTGAGGGGCGGACGTGCGCGTGCTGGGCATCGACCCGGGGCTGACCCGGTGCGGGTTCGGTGTGGTCGACAGCACCCCCGGACGTCCGCCGGTGCTGGTCGAGGTCGACGTGGTCCGCACCGACGCCACGCTGACGTGCCGCAGCGGCTGGTCCTGCTGGAACGGGCCTTCCAGGACTGGATCGAGCGACACCGGCCGGACCGGGTCGCCGTCGAGCGGGTTTTCGCCCAGCACAACGTCCAGACCGTGATGGGGACGGCGCAGGCGGCCGGGGTGGCCATGCTGGTCGCCGCCCGGAACGACATCCCGGTGGCGCTGCACACGCCGAGCGAGGTGAAGGCGGCGATCACCGGCTCGGGTCGGGCCGACAAGGCCCAGATCGGCGCTGATGGTGACCCGGATCCTGCGGCTGGAGGAGACCCCCAAGCCGGCCGATGCCGCCGACGCCCTCGCGTTGGCGCATCTGTCACATCTGGCGGGGCGCCTCCACCGAGCGGCTGACCGGGGCGATGGCCGCGGCCGCCGAGCAGGCCGAGCGACAGCGCCGGGCCTTCGCCGCCGTCCGGGCCGCCGCCCAGAAGCGCCCGACTAGCCAGCAACCGCCCGACTGCCCAGAAGCGCCCGAACCGATGATCGCCCAGCTGCGGGGCACCGTCCTCGCCCTGGGGCCGACGTCGGTGGTGGTCGAGGTCGGCGGGCTCGGACTGCGGGCTCTGTGCGGCCCGAACACCGACCGCCGCCCTCCGGGTCGGCGAGTCGGCCACGCTGTCCACCTCGCTGGTCGTCCGCGAGGACGCCCTGACGCTGTACGGCTTCGGCACCGACGAAGAACGCGACTGCTTCGAGCTGCTGCAAACCGCGACCGGGGTCGGGCCGAAGCTGGCCCAGGCCGCGCTCGCCGTGCTCAGCCCGGACGATCTGCGGACGGCGATCCGGACCGAGAACCTGGTCTCCCTGATGCGCGTTCCGGGCGTCGGGCGCAAGGGTGCCCAGCGGTTGGTGATCGAGCTCAAGGACAAGATCAACAGCCTGTCCACGGCTCAGCCGGACGAACTCACCGACGCCGGATCAGCCGGCCCACCCGCGCTGTGGCGCGAGCAGGTCTCCCAGGGTCTGCAGGGGCTGGGCTGGTCGGCCAAGGACGCCGATGCGGCCTGCGCCGGGGTCGAGCCGATGGCCGCCGAGGATCCGGACGTCGGCGTCGCCGTGCTGATGCGGGCTGCGCTGCAGATCCTGGCCAAGAAGTGATCGGCCACGGGTGCCCTCGACCCTTCGACAGGCTCAGGGCCGGGCCAGCCAGGGCTCGGGTTCAGCCACAATGGACTCCGTGACCCAGGATCGCGAACTCGTCGATCCGCAGCCCGACCCGGACGAACGCGCGGCCGAGTCGGCCCTGCGGCCGGGCACACTGACCGAGTTCGAGGGCCAGCCGCGGGTCCGGAACCAGCTCGGTCTGGTGCTGGAGGCCGCCCGACACCGCGACACGGTGCCCGACCACGTGCTGCTGTCCGGCCCTCCCGGGCTCGGCAAGACCACGCTGGCCATGATCATCGCGGCCGAGATGGGGGCACCGCTACGGATCTCCAGCGGTCCGGCCATCCAGCACGCCGGCGATCTGGCCGCCATCTTGTCCGGACTGGTCGAGGGTGAGGTCTTCTTCCTCGACGAGATCCATCGGATGTCCCGCCCGGCCGAGGAGCTGCTCTATCTGGCGATGGAGGACTTCCGGGTCGACGTCGTGGTCGGCAAGGGCCCCGGCGCCACCGCGATCCCGCTCGAGATCCCGCGCTTCACCCTGGTCGGGGCGACCACCCGCGCCGGCCTGCTGCCGGGTCCGCTGCGGGACCGGTTCGGCTTCACCGCTCAGCTCGACTTCTACGGCACCGACGCACTCGAGCACATCGTCGTCCGTTCGGCGGCGTTGATCGGTGCGCCGCTACGGACCGGAGGGGCCGAAGAGATCGCCCGCCGCGCCCGCGGCACCCCCCGGATCGCCAACCGGCTGCTGCGCCGGGTCCGCGACTACGCCCAGGTCCGGGCCGACGGGGTGATCACCGTCGAGGTCGCCCGCGCCGCGCTCGATCTGTACGAGGTGGACGAGATCGGGCTCGACCGGCTCGACCGGGCGGTGCTGGACGCGGTCTGTCGTCGTTTCGGCGGTGGTCCGGTCGGCCTGTCCACGCTGGCCATCTCCGTCGGCGAGGAGGCCGAGACGGTGGAAGAGGTCGCCGAGCCGTTCCTGGTCCGGGAGGGATTCCTGATGCGGACGCCGCGCGGCCGGGTGGCGACGCCGCTGGCCTGGCAACATCTCGGGTTGAGCGCGCCGCCGACCGCACCGCAGACCGCAACACCGATCCCCACGCCGCCGGCGGTGCCTCCGGTCGCGTCCGGCACACCCCGACCGCCCGAAGCCGCCGACGAGCCGGATCTGTTCGGTTGAGGCCGGACCCGCAGGTCTTCGGATGGCTCGCGCCGCGTGCGGCAATCGGAGTTTCTGGGGCTGAGTAGGTAGAGTACGGCGGTCAAGACATCTAGCGCGGCGTGCATCGCGGCGCAGCCGGCCGCTCGGTGCGGTCGTCCCGAAAACGTCGCCGAGAAGAATTTTGGAGCCATGCCGAACAGTCCGTACGCGTCCGTTGCCCTGATCGCCGTACTCGTCCTGCTGATGTATTTCGTCATCCTGCGCCCGCAGAAGAAGCGCCAACAGCAGCAGGCCAGCAGACGTTGAACGCGATCGAGCCCGGCACCCGGGTGATGTTGACCAGCGGCATCTTCGCCACGGTGCTGGCGGTGGGTGAGAAGCAGATGGTGGTCGAGACCTCGACCCGGTGTGCAGCTGACCATCCTCAAGCAGGCCATGTCGCGGGCGGTTCCGGCCGGCGACGAGGACGACCCGAGCGTGCTGGCCGGCGAGGGCAACGAGCCCGAGGGGACGCCGCCGGCCTGGACACAGGCGCAGAGCGGCTACCAGAGCAGCCCAGCTACCTGGGCCAGCCACCTACGGATCAGCCGATCGAGACCTACGGCAACGATGCCGGCTACGGAGCCGACGGCTCGCAACCGAGCCGGTCTGGCCACCGAGCGCGCCGAGCAGCACCGACCCGCAGACCGAGCGCCAGCCGACATGTGGGCGGCCGGCGCGGAGAGCCATGATCAGGCGGCCGACGGTCCAGTTCACTCGGCCAGAGTTCGCTGAACTCCAGTGCGTTCGACCGGGCCGACAGCTCGACCGAGCAGTCCGAAGCCAGTCGGCAGGCCAGCCGAACAAGGAATGACGAGCCCCGAGGTCTGATCAGTCGTGCCATCCAAAGTCAGCCATCCACTGCGCGTCCTGGTGGGTCTGGCCATCGTCATCGCTCTGCTCTACGGCGTGATGGCCTTCACCAAGAGCTGGACGCCCAAGCTCGGTCTCGATCTGCGCGGCGGCACTACGGTGACGCTGACCGCATCGAACACCGACAACAAGACCGCCGTCGATCCGGCCAACCTGCAACAGGCCAAGACGATCATCCAGCAGCGGGTCGACAGCCTGGGCGTCGGCGAGAGCGAGGTGAGCACCTCGGGCAGCAACCAGATCATCGTCAGCGTGCCGAACGTCAGCCGCGACGACCTGGTCGCCCGGGTCGGCCAGACTGCGCTGCTGCGGTTCCGGATGGTGTATCAGGAGGACCAGGTCCAGGGCGCGGCGACGACCCAGCCCGGTTCCGACCGGTGCGACCAGCTCCGGCGAGGCCAGCAGCAGCGCCACCGGGCCTCCGGTGAGACCAGCAGCGTTCCGACGTCGACGGCGACCGGCAACGGACGACCGGCACCGATGCTGCCCACCGCTCCGCCGGCCCCGCCGTCGGCCCGCTGCCGAGCGTCGGCCGGGAAGGGGACGCCGCAGAACGCGGCCACCGGCTGATACCCCGTCCGCCCAGGACACCGCCGACTTCGCGTCCTTCAGCTGCGACCCGAATCTCGCCCAGTACTACCCGGACGTCTCCGACCAGCCGCTGTTCGCCTGCGACGACGCCGGCACCACGAAATACCTGCTCGGCCCGACGGTGATCGAGGGCAACGAGTTGACCGACGCCACCGCCGGGTCTTGGTCAGAGCGGCATCGGTTGGCAGGTCAACATGAACTTCAACTCCCAGGGTTCGGACGAGTTCGCCAAGGTCACCGGCCTGCTGACCACCAAGCACCACCCCGGAGAACCAATTCGCCATCGTGCTGGACGGCAAGGTCGTCTCGGCGCCCCAGGTCACCACCGGCGCCATCACCGGTGGACAGGCCCAGATCACCGGAAACTTCACCCAGGATTCGGCCCAGTCCCTGGCCAGCGTGCTGAAGTACGGCGCGCTGCCGCTGGCCTTCACGGTCTCCAGTGTCGACAACGTCTCGGCCACCCTGGGCGGTGAGCAGCTGCACGCCGGGATCATCGCCGGCATCATCGGTCTGGCCCTGGTGGTGCTCTACTGCTTCCTCTACTACCGCGGTCTGGGCATCGTGGTGGTCAGTTCGCTGGTGATCGCGGCCGCCATCACCTACGCCGCCATGGTGCTGCTCGGCTCCACCGCCGGCTTCGCCCTGAGCCTGCCCGGCATCGCCGGCGCGATCGTCGCCATCGGGATCACCGCCGACAGCTTCGTCATCTATTTCGAGCGGATCCGGGACGAGGTCCGCGAGGGTCGCAGTCTGCGTTCGGCGGTGGAGACCGGCTGGCGCCGGGCCCGGCAGACCGTGCTGATCGCCGACGCGGTGTCGCTGCTCTCGGCGTTCATCCTGTTCATCCTGGCTATCGGCGCCAGTCCGAGGGCTTCGCGTTCACCCTGGGCCTGACCACGATCGATCGACATCGTGGTCGTGTTCTTCTTCACCAAGCCGATCATGACGTTGCTGGCCCGGACGAAGTTCTTCGGCGGTGGGACACAAGTTGCTCCGGGCTCGACCCCGAACACCTCGGCGTGAGACGGCTACCCGGATCGCGCTCCCGGGTCCGGGGATCGGCCGCCCCCGACGCGGCCACCGCTACGGCACCGCCACCGCAGGAGGTGACGTCTGATGTCCAAACTCGGACGGACTCGGCCATCAGCTCTACGCCGGTGAGGTCTCCTACGATTTCATCGGCCACCGCCGCCGCTTCTACACCATCTCGGCTGTGTTGATCCTGCGTCGCGATCTTTCGTTCCTGATCTTCAAGCTGAACTTCGGCATCGAGTTCCGCGGTGGCGCCGACTTCCAGGCCCCGGCGACGATCAGCAGCCAGTCCCAGACGGTGCAGCGGATGGAAACGGCGCTGCAGAACTCCGGCGTCCCGAATCTGCAGCGAAGCCGAAGTCACCACCATCGGCAGCAACCAGATCCGGGTGCAGACCCGGACGCTGGACTCGACCACCGAGGTGCCCGAGGTTCGGGCGGCGATCGCCGAGGAGTCGGTACGACCAGCACCAACGTCGCCTACAGCCTGATCGGTGCGTCCTGGGGTTCCCAGATCACCGACCGGGCCGATCATCGCCCTGGTCGTCTTCCTGGTCTGGTCGGACTGGTGATCTGGATCTACTTCCGGAACGGCAAGATGGCCTGGCCGCGCTGGCCGCGTTGGCCCACGACCTGATCCTCACCGTGGGCATCTACGCCCTGGTCGGATTCACCGTCTCACCGGCCACGATGATCGGCGTGCTGACCATCTTGGGCTATTCGCTCTACGACACGGTGGTCGTCTTCGACAAGGTGCGCGAGAACGTCCGCGACATCAAGGCGAGTTCGACCAAGACCTATTCCGAGGCGGCCAACAGCGCGGTCAACCAGGTGCTGGTGCGCTCGATCAACACCACGGTGATCGGCGTCCTGCCGGTCGCGGCGCTGCTGTTCGCCGGCGGCGTCATCCTCGGCACCGGTCCGCTGAAGGACCTGGCGCTGGCGTTGTTCGTCGGCATGATCTCCGGGGCCTACTCCTCGATCTTCATCGCGACCCCGCTGCTGGCCCAGCTCAAGGAGCGGGAGCCGGATATGCGAAAGCAGCGCCGCCGGGTCGAGCTGCGGCGGGAGCGCGAGGCGGGCAAACACCGGCCGACGCCGAAGACACCGGCCGGCGGGGTGCCGACAGGAGGGGCGCCGCCAAGAAGGTCGTCGCGGCAACGGCGGCCGACGACGTGGCTGCGGCGGCGGTCGACACCGCAGTCGAGGGCCGCACCGAACTCGAGGGGCGCAGCGAGGTCCAGGGCCGCAGCGAGGACGACAAGGTTTCGGCCGGGGCGGGTTCCGGGCCGCGCACGATCACGTTGTCCATGAGCAGTCAACGGCCGACCTCGCCGCTGAACGACGGGGCGGCCAAACGGCCGCAGCCGGAGAAGAAGCCCCGCAGCCAGCGGAAGAAGTGACGAGGCGCCATGAGCACGTCCCCGCCCGAGCCCGACTCCGACTGGGGTGCGCTGATCCGTGACGTGCCCGACTTCCCGAAGCCGGGCGTCCTGTTCAAGGACATCACGACCCTGTTGGCCTCCGGCCGCGGGTTTGCCGCCGCCATCGACGAACTGGTCGGGCGCGCGCCGGAACAGATCGACGTGGTGGTCGGGATGGAGGCCCGCGGCTTCATCTTCGGCGCCCCGGTCGCGCTGCGGCTCGGGACCGGGTTCGTCCCGATCCGTAAGGCCGGCAAGCTGCCCTGGGAGACGATCGAGCAGACCTACGACCTCGAATACGGCACCGAGACGCTGACCGTGCACAGCGACGCGATCACCCCGGGTTCCCGGGTCCTGATCGTCGACGACATCCTGGCCACCGGCGGCACGGTCGCCGCCACCGCCGGGCTGATCCGCAAACTCGGCGCCGATCTGGTCGCCGTGATGGTGCTGCTGGAGCTGGATTTCCTGGACGGTCGGGACAAGCTCGCCGAAAGCGGCATCGACGAGTTCATCGCGTTGCGTTCGACCGCCTCCGACGCCGGCGAATGAGCCCTCGGACGAGACTCGTACGGACGTCCGAATCTGGGCGATTCCACCCTGGTCAGCCTGCCGTCCCGGCGTCGCTCACCCGGCCGGGAACTGGCCCGTCGGGGACTGATCGCGCTCGGCCTGCTGCTCGTCGTCGTGGTGCTGGTCTGGTTCGACCGCGGCGCCTACACCGACACCTCCGACGGCTCGGTCTCGCTGATCGATGCGATCTACTACGCGACGGTCACCATCACCACCACCGGCTACGGCGACATCACCCCGGTCGCGCCGCACGCCCGGATCATCAACGCCATCCTGATCACGCCGCTGCGGATCGCGTTCCTGGTCTTGTTGGTCGGCACCACTCTCGAGGTGCTGGCCAGTGAGGGTCGGCGGATCATTCGGGACTCCCGGTGGAGGAAGCAGATGCGCAACCACGTAATCGTGATCGGCTACGGCACCAAGGGCCGCAGTGCGATCCAGACCCTGCGCAACAGCGGGATCGAGGCCGGTCATCTGGTGGTGATCGACGACTCGGCCTCCGCGGTGGCCGAGGCGAACCTGGCCGGCTACGCCGCGATCCAGGGCGACGCCACCCGGCGGGAGATCCTGCGCCGGGCCGAGGTCAGCCGGGCCCGGGAGGTGATCGTCACCCTGGACCGTGACGACACCGCCATCCTGGTCACGCTGACCGTCCGGCAGCTCAACCCGAGCGTCGCACATGGTGGTCGCCGTCCGCGAGGGCGAGAACGTCTCGCTGCTGCGCCAGTCCGGCGCCAGTTCGGTGATCACCTCCTCCGACGCCGTCGGCCGGCTACTCGGACTATCGGCGATCAGCCCCAATCTGGGCACGGTGATCGAGGATCTGCTGACCGCCGACGAGGGGCTGGAGATCGCGGAGCGGCAGGTGCGCCCGGCCGACGTCGGCCAGAACCCGGCCGACCTGCCCGGCGAACGGGTGCTGGGGGTCGTCCGGAACAAGACCTTGCGGCATTTCTACGATCCCGCCGTGGCCGAACTGCAGGCCGGCGATCAGCTGGTCGTCGTTCGCAGGGCGATCGGCAGCGACGGCGCGCGCTGATCAGGCGTCGCCACCCGTCGAAGGTCCCTGACCGGACGGGTCAGCGCCCTGGGCCGTCGCGGTCGCCCGGGACTAGACTCGCCGACATCCGCGTTGTGATGACCGGGCCGGCAGGACGTCTTCCGGTTCCCGGCACGATGGACGCATCGGTGCACGGCACCGGATCTGTGAGGGTACGGAGGTACCTGAGTGAGCGAGCCCGCCGCCGTCGGTCCCGAGACCGACGACGCGGCCCAGGATCGGCGCGACCGGATAGCGCGTCGGTCGGCCGACCACGCAGTGGTGAATGCGGCCGGCGTCGCGGCGCGGTCGGCCGCCTCGCCGTCTGGGGGCTCGCAGCCGGTGGTCGGCCGCACCCCGACCCAGAGAACCGCGCGATTCCCGACCGCACCACCCCGGCCCGGACGACGACGCCGGCGGTCCCCGGTCCGGGTGGCCACCGGGCCCGAACACCCACGGGTCCGGATGCGGCAGCGGCTGGCCCGGTTCGGCACCACCCGGCCGCAGATTGCCGTGCTCGACCCGCTGTTCATGGTGATCAAGGCGAATCACCCGAAGGCCGACATCGACGTGATCGAGCGCGCCTACCGGATCGCCGAGCGGATGCACTCCGGGCAGAAGCGCAAGAGCGGCGACGCCTACATCACCCATCCGTTGGCCGTGACCACCATCCTGGCCGAGCTCGGCATGACCGAGGCGACCCTCTGCGCGGCGCTGCTGCACGACACCGTCGAGGACACCCCGTACACGTTGGCCCAGCTGACCCGCGACTTCGGCGAAGAGGTCGGCCTGCTGGTCGACGGCGTGACCAAGCTGGACAAGGTCAAGTACGGCGAGGCGGCCCAGTCGGAGACCATTCGCAAGATGGTTGTGGCGATGAGCAAGGACATCCGGGTCCTGGTCATCAAACTGGCCGACCGGCTGCACAACATGCGGACGTTGCACTATCTGCGGCCGGACAAGCAGTATCGGATCGCCACCGAGACGCTGGAGATCTACGCCCCGCTGGCCCACCGGCTGGGCATGAACGCGATCAAGTGGGAGCTGGAGGATCTCTCCTTCGCCACCATGCACCCGAAGGTCTACGACGAGGTCGTCCGGCTGGTGGCCGAGGCCGCACCGCAGCGGGACCAGTTGCTGGCCAGGGTGATCGAGCAGGTGTCGGCCGACCTGAAGGCGGCCAAGATCAGGGCGACGGTCACCGGCCGACCCAAGCACTACTACTCGATCTATCAGAAGATGGTCGTCCGCGGTCGCGACTTCGGTGACATCTACGATCTCGTCGGGCTCCGCATCCTGGTCGAGAACCCGCGCGACTGCTACGCCGCACTCGGGGTGATGCACGTCCGCTGGAATCCGCTGCCCGGGCGGTTCAAGGACTACATCGCGATGCCGAAGTTCAACATGTACCAGTCGTTGCACACCACCGTGCTGGGGCCGGGCGGCAAGCCGGTCGAGTTGCAGATCCGGACCGACGACATGCACCGCCGGGCCGAGTTCGGCGTCGCCGCGCACTGGAAGTACAAGGAGAGCGCGAAGAACCTCGGCGAGACCCCGGGGACGGCCAAGGGCGGCGGCGACGACCTGGTCTGGGTCCGGCAGCTGCTCGACTGGCAGCGCGAGACCTCCGATCCCGGTGAGTTCCTGGACTCGCTGAGGTTCGAGATCAACTCCAGCGAGGTGTTCGCCTTCACCCCGAAGGGCGAGGTGCTCTCGCTGCCGTCCGGGTCGACCCCGGTGGATTTCGCCTACGCGATCCACACCGAGGTAGGCAACCGGACGATCGGCGCCCGGGTCAACGGACGGTTGGTGCCGCTGGAGTCGGCGCTGGCCAACGGCGACGTGGTCGAGATCTTCACCTCCAAGGCCGAGGGAGCCGGACCGAGCCGGGACTGGCTGAACTTCGTCAACAGCCCGCGGGCCCGGAACAAGATCCGCCACCACTTCACCCGGGAGCGCCGCGAGGAGTCGATCGAGCAAGGTCGCGAACAGCTGGCCCGACAGTTGCGCAGGGCCGGTCTGCCGCTACAGCGACTGCTGACCGTCGAACATCTGACCGCGGTGGCGAACTACTTCAAGCTCAAGGACGTCGCGACCCTCTACGCCGCGATCGGCGAGGGCACGGTCGGGGCCGGCTCCGCGGTCAACCGGCTGATCAGCACCGAGGGTGGTGAGGACGCCGCGGTCGAGGAGACCAGCGAGGACCGGGTCGTCACCGGCCGTCGTCGCCGGCACCGCGGCGGCAGCGAATCCGGCATCCAGGTGGTCGGCCAGAACGACCTGTGGGTCAAGTTGGCCAAGTGCTGCACTCCGGTTCCGGGCGATCAGATCATGGGCTTCGTCACCCGCGGGTCAGGGGTCTCGGTGCACCGCACGGACTGCGTGAACGCCGAGAGCCTGCAGGCCGAGCCGGAGCGGCTGGTCGAGGTGACCTGGGCGCCGACGGCCAAGAGCGCTTTCCTGGTCGCTATCCAGGTCGAGGCGCTGGACCGTAACCGGCTGCTCGCCGACATCACCCGGGCGCTGTCGGATCAGCACGTGAACATCCTGTCCGCCGCACTGAGCACCAGCAAGGATCGGATCTGCAAGGCGAAGTTCACCTTCGAGACCGCCGATCCGACCCATCTGGACCACGTCCTGCGGGCGGTCAACGGTGTGCCGGCGGTCTTCGACGTCTACCGGGTCAACCAGTAGCCGGCGCCGTTTCCGCGCCGCAGTGCCCTGGAAACGGAAAGACGCCCGAGCCGCGATCCGAGCCGTTCGGTCGGTCTAGCGACTCGGGCGTCTGATCCGACCCCCGGACCCCCGGCAACGTTCCATCCCCCCAAGAGCGGGACGCCGCCGGGCGCCAGTCTCAGCTCGCGAGTCATCCCGCGAATGTCATCCCGGCAAGCTCATCTCGCCGGTCCTGTCCCCCCGGTCTTGTCCCCCCCTCTTGTCGAGGACCGGCGGCTCACTTGGCCCCGCGGTCACCCAGCGCCCGGAGGGTGACGGTCGAGCCGTCCTTGACGCCGACCACGTGGACCCGGTCGTTGACCTTGACGGCGGAGATGGCGGACTGCTTCTTGTCCACCCGCACCTTGGTCTTGCTGCCGGCCTGGTAGGTGGCGCTGAATCCGTCGACGCTCTTGACCGTGACCGTGCTGCCGGTGACCGCGGTGACGGTACCCCGCTGGACCTCAACCACCCGCTGGTGCTTGGCACCGCCGAGTGTCACCTGGGCGTGCAGGGAGCGTTTGAGCAGCTGGTGCTTCTGCTTCTTGCCGGTCTTCTGCGCGTGCCCCGTGCTCGGCCCCGTGCTCGGCGACGCGCTCGAGCCCGCACTGGGTGACGAGCTCGGGGTGCTCGACGGATCGGCCACGGCGACTCCGACGCCGACGGCGGACAGGGCGGCGACAGTGGTGCCGGCGGCGATCAGTTTGGTCTTCATCTTCATATCGGTGAACCTCTTCTGCTCAGACGGGCTGGACACGGTGTCCGAACCGGACGTCCATCAGTCTCGATCGGCACGGGCTCGGATCGCGACCGGATCGGCCCGAGCTTCAGCAACCCTTCAGCGGAGCGAATCCACGACCATCGCGGCCGTGCAGATCCGTCCGGCGACCAGCGGGGACCGGCCAGCCATATGGCCCTCCCGCTACGCCATCGCGGTCGAAGCCGAAGCGAGGCCGACTCCTCCCACCCGCGCAGGAGACCTACGCCTACCCGGCGGATCGGACCCCGCGCTAAGCCGCCGCTGTCTGGCACGAATCCGCGCCGGCACAGACGAAGACTGCGCGAAGCGCAGAGACGGTGATCGCGGCGGACGAGGCCGGTAGGAGGGCAGCGCCACGATGGCGTTCCGGGATCCCCGAGCCGGTCTGGCCGGGCTGCTGATCAGCCTTCGCTGAAGTCGTCCACCGCTCGCTCGGCCTGGGTCAGCCACTCCCGATAGGTGTCGGCGCTGCTCGTGGCCTCCTGCTCGGCCTTCGCGTCCCCGCGAGCCGCGGCCTTGGTGGCCCGCTCTTCCAGGGCGCTGATCTGGGCCTGCAGTTTGGCGGCGGTGTCCTCCGCCCGGGCCCGGGCTTCCGGGTTGGTCCGCCGCCAGCGGTCCTCCTCGGCCTCCCGGATCGCGGTCTCGATCGCCCGGAGCCGTCCTTCCAGCGGTCGCATCGCGTCGCGCGGGACCTTGCCGATCGCCGACCAGCGCTCCAGCAGGTCACGGTAGCCGTTGCGGGCCGTCTCGAGATCGCGGACGGGCAGCAGCCGCTCGCCCTCGATAAGCAACTCTTCCTTGGCCCTCTGGTTCGCTTCGAACTCGCTGTCCTGCTCCGACATCGCTGCTTGTTTAGCCGCGAAGAAGGTGTCCTGGATGCCGCGGAACCGGTGCCACAGCTGTTCGTCGATGTCGCGGGGTGCCGGACCGGCCGCCTTCCAGCGGGTCATCAGGTCGCGGAACTGGCCGGTGGTCGGGCCCCATTCGGTGGAGCCCTCCAGGGCCTCGGCCTCGACGATGATCTTCTCCTTGATCGTTCGGGCCGAGTCACGCTTCTCGGCCTGTTGGGCGAACTGGGCCTTGCGCCGCCGGGTGTACTGCGTGCGGGCGCTGGAGAAACGGTGCCAGAGGGCGTCGTCGGTGGCCCGGTCGAGCCGGGGCAGCGCCTTCCATTCGTCCAGCAGGGCTCGGAAGCGGTTCACCCCGCCCCGCCAGTCGTTGCCCTGGGCCAGGCGTTCGGCCTCGGTGACGAACTGCTCCTTCGCGGCCCGGGTCGCCTCGGACTGCTTGGCCCGCTCGGCACGCCGACGGGCCCGCTGCTGGGCGAGTAGCGGTGAGAGCGCGTCCAGCCGAACCAGCAGCCGGTCCAGGTCGCCCACTGCGTGCGCCTCGGCCACCGCGCCCCGAACCGTCTTGATCGACGAACCGGCGTCGTCGGGGGAGAGCGCTCCGGAGCGGATCCGGCGTTCGAGCAACGAGACCTCGAGTTCGAGCGCCGTGTAGCGCTTGACGAAGAACTCCAGTGCTTCGTCGGGTCCGGCGTCCGGCAGCTGCCCGACGCTGCGCTCGCCGTCAGCGGTCCGAACGTAGACCGTCCCGTCGTCGCCGACCCGGCCGAACGACGTGGCCGGCGGAGAGTCCCGGCGTGCCGACCTCGCCGACGCCGATCTGGGCTGGCCCGACTTCGGAGGCGTCGACACGGGCGGTGCTGACTCACGCGGTGCGGGGTCGCGGAGTGAGTGGTCACGCGGTGCGGGCCTGGGCTTAGGAGAATCTGGCCGTCCAGGTCTAGGTGTCGCCGACCTGGGTGTCGTGGGTCCGTCGGCCGAGGGCTCGGGTGTCGTGGGTCCGTCGGCCGTGGGCTCGTCGGCCGTGGGCTCGTCGGCCGTGGGCTCGTCGCCCGTTTGCTCGTCGCCGTTTGCTCGGGTGTCGTTTGCTCGGGTGTCGTGGGCTCGGGTGTCGTGGGCTCGTCGACCGTTTGCTCGTCGACCGTGGGCTCGGGTGTCGTGGGCTCGTCGGCCGTGGAATCGGATGTCGCGGACGCTGCCGCCGCAGAGTCGTCCGGCGCGGTGGGGTTCGGGGTAACGGCAGGTTCGTCCGGGCGTACCTGACCGGACGGCGACGCCTGCTGTGGCGGCGGCGCCTGTGGGCGGGGCCCAGTGCGTGCGTCGTCGTTCATGGCTTCATCCTGCCCGATAGTGTCCTCGATGTGCTCCTCGCATCATTCGCGGCCGGTCCACTGGCAGCTAATTGTTACCTGGTGGCGCGAGATTCGCACACCGATTGTGTGATCGTCGACCCCGGAATGGACTCGGCTGACCGGATCGCCCAGATCGTCGCCGATCACGACATCACCCCGGTCGCGGTGCTGCTCACCCACGGGCACGTCGACCACGCCGCATCGGCCGCGCTGGTGGCCGACCGGTACGAAGTCGGCTGCTGGGTCGGCGCCGGCGACTTCGGTCAGCTGAGTGATCCGCTCAGCGGGCTGCCGGAGGACCTGCATCCGATGCTCGTCGAACTGCTCGCCGCCGACGGCGGGTCCGGACAGCAACGCAGCCGCCCGATGCCGGCCACGATGCTGCAGCTCTCGCCCGGTCCAGTCCGGCTGGCCGGCCTGGACTTCACCCTGCTTCCCGCCCCCGGTCACACGCCCGGCTCCACCCTGATCTCGCTGGCTTACCGAGACCGGGACGATGACGGGGACGATGACGGGGACGGGGACGACGCAGGCGGAGCGGTGGATGCGCGGACGGTGGTGTTCACCGGCGATGTGGTCTTCGCCGGGACGATCGGGCGCACCGATCTGCCCGGCGGAGACCACCCGAGGATGCTGCGCACCCTGGACGAGGTGGTGCTGAACCTGCCCGAGGACGCCATCCTGCTGCCCGGTCACGGTGCACAGACCACGCTGGCGCGCGAGCGGACAAGCAACCCGTATCTGGTTTCCCGTTCGACCGGTAACGGAGAATGATCACGGTCAGCTGCTGACCCATGAGGTATCCGTCCGAGCGCTCACCCGTCATCGAAGAACGAGCGCTCACCCGTCATCGAAGAAAGAGTCAGTCCACTCATGCCCCGCCCCACGCCGTTGTCCGGTTTTCCCGAGTTCTCTCCGAGCGCGCGGATCGTCGAGCAGTTCGTCCTCGATCGGTTGCGGGAGACGTTCGAATTGCACGGCTTCGCCTCGATCGAAACCCGCGCCGTCGAGCCGCTGGACCGGTTGGCCAAACAGGGTGAGGTGGACAAGGAGATCTACGCGGTCCGGCGGGTGCACGCCGAGCAGGCCAGCCGGGACGAGCTCGGTCTGCACTTCGACCTGACCGTGCCGTTCGCCCGCTACGTCCTGGAGAACGCCGGGCAACTGCAGTTCCCGTTTCGGCGCTATCAGATTCAGAAGGTCTGGCGGGGCGAGCGACCGCAGGAGGGGCGCTATCGCGAGTTCACCCAGGCCGACATCGACATTGTCGACGTCGGGCAGCTGGCCCAGCACCACGACGTGGAAGTTCCGCTGGTCACCCTCGCCGCGTTCGAGCGGCTGCACACCGATCTCGGATTACCGCCGGTGCTGATGCGGGTCAGCAACCGCAAGCTGGCCCAGGGCTTCTACACCGGGTTAGGGATCGAGGATCCGACCGCGGTGCTACGGGTGGTTGACAAGCTGGACAAGATCGGTCCGGAACGAGTCCGGAGTTCGCTCGTCGCCGAGTGCGGGCTGACCGAGGGCCAGGCCGCGGCCTGCGTCCGGCTGGCCGCCATCAGCACCGCGGACATCTCCTTCGTCGACGAGGTGCGGGCGCTCGGGGTGGGTTCTGAGCTGTTGGACGAGGGGCTGGACCAGCTGGCCGAGGTGGTCTCGGCAGCTGCCCGGCACGCGCCGGGTCGACTGGTCGCCGACCTGAAGATCGCCCGCGGCCTGGACTACTACACCGCCACGGTCTACGAGACCGAGCTGGTCGGACACAGCTACCTCGGCTCGGTCTCCTCCGGCGGCCGCTACGACTCGCTGGCCAGCGACGGCAAGGTCAGCTATCCGGGCACCGGGCTGAGCATCGGGGTGACCCGGATGCTCGCGCCGCTACTCGCCCGCGGGGCGGTCACCGCATCCCGCTCGGTGCCGACCTGCGTGCTGGTCGCCGTGGACAGTGAGGACACCCGCGAGGAGGCGATCGCGGTGGCCGAGCAGCTGCGGGCCAGGGGGATCTCGACCGAGGTGGCACCGAAGGCGGACAAGTTCGGCAAGCAGATCCGCTACGCCGACCGGCGCTCGATTCCCTACGTCTGGTTCGGTTCCGGTGCGCACGGGGAGATCAAGGACATCCGCAGCGGCGAGCAGCTGCCGGCCGACCCTGGTCGTTGGTCACCGGCGGACGTCGATCGGCGCCCCGGGGTGGTCACCCACTGGGACCGATGATGCCGCGCCACTCTCGGTCGCGGTCTTCGGTGGGGCGGGTCAGAACGGACGCTGGAGCGCCAGGTAGGCGAAACTGGCCAGCCAGTGGTCGCTCATGAACTCGCCCTCGGTATCGGTTGCGGCCAGACCGTAGTCAAGATTGTCTTCGGCCAGGCTCGACAGTTCGGCGGTGTCGGTATCCGTGCCGAGAGCGTCGGTGAGGTCGAGTAGCGCCCAGGCCCGGGACAGTCCGAGGCCGTAGAGGTGGACCTGCTGTCCGTCGCTGGGGTCGGCGACGGCCGCCGGCCTGAGCTGCTGCAGGGCGGCCGGGTCGCCGACGAAGGATGCCCACCAGCGAGGGAAGCCGCCGCCGAGCACCCGGGCCATCAGCGCCGCCTCGCTCAGCCCGGGGGAGAGGAAGTCGTGCGCGCTGGGTTCGGTGTGCCAGGGCGCGGACGTGATCCCCGGCGAACCAGCGACGGGCCGCTGCATCGACCGCGTGCACCAGATCGGGATGTCCGACGTCGGCGGCGGCCGCGCGGACCAGCAGGGCCCCGAAGGCGCTGTTCTGGTGCATGCCGTAGCGGATCGGCAACGCCGATTCGAGCCACCGCGGGATCAGCTCGACCAGCACCTCCGTGGTCGGTTCCAGGGCCGTCGACCCAGGAGGCGGCGGCCGGCTCGGGTGATCGGGCGGCTGCCGAGTGCAGCGCCAGCAGCCAGGCCCAGCCGTAGGGTCGCTCGAAGCTGGGGTGGGCCCGCAAGTATCCGGCCTCGACGGCCAATCGATCCTCGCTGAGGTTGGTGTCGAGGATGGTGAGCACCGGATCGACATCGATGGCCGCGCGGTGACTGCCGAGCAGCGAGACCAGCAGCCAGTGCATGTGGACGGCCGAGTGCCAGTCGAAACTGCCATGGAACGAGGGGTGCAGCGCGCTCGGCCGGCTCGGTTCGTCCGGTCGGCTGACCGTGTGGTGACTGCTGTGCGGGAACTCCTGGTTCAGGTTGCGGCACGCGAGCGCGGTCCAGGCCGCGGCCTGACTGTCGGTCACGGTCATCGTCGTCTTCTCCTTGCTCGATACAGCGTGTGGTGCAGCGCCCTCGGTTCAGAAACAGATCACGTACATCAGGATGATGTTCACCGCCAGTAACACGATGCCGGTCGCCGACTGGGACTTGATCACCGCGTAGCGCGAGCGGGTCTCGAGCAGAGCGGCGGGGACGAGATTGAAGTTGGCCGCCATCGGCGTCTGCAGGGTGCCGCAGAAGCCGGACAGCATGCCGATCGCGAACACCGCCGGCGCGAGCCCATGGAACGCGCCGATCAGCAACGGCCAGCCGATCGCCGCGGTCATGATCGGGAACGCAGCGAAGGCGTTTCCCATGATCACGGTAAACAGAAACATCCCCACGCAGTAGACGATCACCGACCCGATCAGCGAGCTGGCCGGTACGATCGCGCCGAACACGGTGCCGATGGCCTTACCGACGCCGGCGGTGGTGAACAGGGCGCCGAGGGTGGCGAGCATCTGCGGTAGCAGGAGCGCCCAGCCGATGGTCTCCGCCAGCCGTCCACCGGCCCGGACCGGGGCCAGCGGGTTTCGTTCCCGGGCCAGGATCATCGCAACCAGCACGGCCAGGATCGCTCCGACCGCCAGCCCGATCAGAGTCTGATCGCCACTGGCCAGCAGCGGCGTGCCGCCGATGGTGATGCGCACGATGCCGACCGCGAAGATGATCGCCACCACCGGGATCATCAACGCAGGAACGAAAAGCCGGTTGCCGAGCCGGTCGGCACCCCGAACCTGCTCCGTTTCGGTGGGAGCGCCGGCGGTACCGAGCGAAAGCTGCCGGGTCCCGACGATCGCGGTCAGCGCGAGGATGGCGGCCCCGAGCAGCCAGGCGGGCGCCTGCTTGCTGACCACGAACGACGAGTACCCGAAGGCCAGCCCCAGCAGCAGCCAGAAGGTGGCGCTGCCGATCCGCTTCGGGTTGGTGTGGTCGGTGGCGGCCCGGACGCCGAACGCGACGAACAGGGCGCCCACCACCCAGTAGATCCACTCGGTACCGATCATCGGGCGGTCTCGTCGGCTCGCGGATCCCGCCTCGGCGCGGCCGGCGACCCGCCGGAGCCCGTCCGCACCAGCTTGTCCAGCTGGCGGTCGAGATAGATCATCCGGGCACCGTGCAGGAGCAGGGCGCAGATTCCGGTCGGAATCGCCCACAGCGCGATCTGCAGGGCGTCCAGCTTGAGGTCGTAGGTGGCGTCGACGAAGCCGGTGATCAGCAGGATCGAGCCGACGGCGACGAAGATGTCCTCCCCGAAGAACGCGCCGACGTTGTCCGCGCCGCCGGCGTGGCCCTTGAGCTTCTCCCGAAGCCGGTCGAGGGTGCCTTCGTCGGCGTCGGGGTAGCGACGTTCGGCCGACCCGATGGCCATCGGGTAGATCAGCGGTCGGACGGTCTGGGCGGGTCCGGCGATCGAGGTCAGCCCGACCGCGGCGGTGGCCTGCCGGATCAAGAGGTAGAAGGCCAGCAGCCGTCCCGGCGTCAGTCCCCGCAGTTTTCCGATCATCCGACGGGCCTGGACCTGCAGCCCGTAGCGCTCGATCAGTCCGATCACCGGCAGCACGATCACGTAGATGGTGACCGAGCGGGAACTGGCGAAACCCGAGCCGAACGCGTTCAGGATCGCCACCGGGGACATCTGGCCGAGCAGGCCGGTGACGATGCCCGCCACCACTACAACCACCAGGGCGTTGATCCGCAGCGCGAAGCCGATCACCACCAGGGCGACCCCGATGAGGACCAGCATCGAGGTTCCTCTCGTCGATGCGATGCGTTGGGATGTGGCACATCCTGCAGCATCGCTCCGACACCGGGTCCACCGCTTCCGACCAGGATGGATGGCGATGATCCGTCACGGTGGACGTTGCTGTTAACGTCGATGGATGGCCGACCCGAGCCGACCCCGTCACACGGCCACCGTGCTGTCCTCGGCCGAGGGTGACTCCTTCGTCTCGGTTCGGCGCCGCCCGACCTCGCGGACCGAGCGGTACGCCCTGGGGCGGCAGCTGCGGAAGAAGGTGCCGCGGAAGTCCTCTGGGCGACTGGGATCCACCGGCGAACCGACCCGACCCGATCGAGCTGATCCAGGAGTCGCATCAGGGCCGGCTGGACGAACTGATCCCGGTCCGGGTCGGCCGGATGGTCACCTCGCCGTACGGGTTCCTGCGCGGGCACGGCGATCGTGATGGCCGAGGACGTGCGCCGGCTGCCGGCCACCGGGATCACGCCGGTGATCTGCGGTGACGCCCACCTGGGCAACTTCGGCTTCTACGCCTCGCCCGAGGGCGAGCTGGTGATCGATCTGAACGACTTCGACGAGGCGCATCCGGGCGGCTGGGAGTGGGATCTGCGTCGACTGGTGGCCAGCATCTGGGTCGCGGGACGGGAGAACGGGGCGACCGAGGACCAGTGCGGGACTGCGGTGGACGGCTGCGTCCGGCGCCTATCGCGACGAGGTGGCCGGTTCCTGGCCGAGATGCCTTTGCTGGAACGGTCCTACAACCGGTTGGACGTCGGCCGGCTGCACGAGACCGCGACCGAGAAGACGCTGCGGCGAGAGATCGACCGGGCTGCCAAGCGGGCCCGGAGGCGGACCAGTGACCGCGCTCTGCCGCGCTTTACCCGCGAGCACGCCGGCCGCCGCCAGATCGTCGCCGAGCCGCCGCTGATCGTCCGGGTCGCCGGAACGGACGTACGAGGCGGTCGCCGAGGGTCTGGACGAGTATCTGAACACCCTGGCCCCGCACTGGCGACGGGCGCTGGGCGGATACACGTTGGTCGACATCGCCCACAAGGTGGTCGGGGTCGGCAGCGTCGGGTTGCGGGCCTACGTCGCGTTGCTGGAGGGCAGCACGCCCGAGGACGTGGTCTTCCTGCAGCTGAAGCAGGCCAGACGTTCGGTGCTGGCCCAGCACGTGCACGGCGACTCGGCCTGGCACCGCCATCAGGGGCAGCGGGTGGTGGAGTACCAGCAGGCGTTGCAGACGGTCAGCGATCCGTTACTGGGTTGGACGACCGTGCAGGACCGGCAGCTCTACGTGCGCCAGTTCCGCAACATGAAGGGGACCGTGCCCTGGACGCGATCGGTCCGGCGGCACTCGCTGACTACGCCGGGATCGTCGGCCACCTGCTGGCCAAGGGCCACGCTCGCACCAGCGGCGCCTCGATGATCGCCGGCTACATCGGCAAGCGGCGGCAAGGTGGGCCGAAGGCGCTGGGCCGATTCGCCCGGCGTTACGCCGATCAGACCGAGGCCGACCACGCCCTGCTGGTCCGAGGCGGTCCGGCGGGGCGTGCTGCCGGCCGAGGAGGGCGCCCTGGACGACCTGGGATCGGCTTTTCGTCCGCGCTGAGCTGCGGTCTCCACCTCCGTGGTCCGGCCCGGCCGCGAGGAACCGAGGCGGCATAGACTCGAGCATCGTGCGGCGAGATGCTGCCGCACGGACGAATCGAAGGTGTGACGAGGGTGGGGAACAGCGAGTGGAACAGCCCAGACCGGGACGGCGCGGGTCAAGCGGGGTATGGCCGAGATGCTCAAGGGCGGCGTGATCATGGACGTGGTCACCGCCGAGCAGGCCAAGATCGCCGAGGACGCCGGCGCGGTGGCGGTGATGGCCCTCGAGCGGGTGCCCGCCGACATCCGCGCTCAGGGCGGGGTGGCCCGGATGAGCGATCCGGATCTGATCGACGGCATCGTCGAGGCGGTGTCGATTCCGGTGATGGCCAAGGCCCGGATCGGTCATTTCGTCGAGGCCCAGGTGCTGCAGTCCCTCGGTGTCGACTACGTCGACGAGTCCGAGGTGCTGACGCCGGCCGACTACGCCCATCACATCGACAAGTGGGCAGTTCACCGTCCCGTTCGTGTGCGGGGCCACCAACCTCGGCGAGGCGCTGCGCCGGATCACCGAGGGTGCGGCGATGATCCGCTCCAAGGGCGAGGCCGGCACCGGCGACGTCTCCAACGCGACCACCCACATGCGTTCGATCCGTGGCGAGATCCGCCGGCTGACCTCGATATCGACGCGACGAGCTGTTCGTGGCCGCCAAAGAGTTGCAGGCGCCCTACACGTCTGGTCGCCGAGGTGGCCGAGCTGGGCAAACTGCCGGTGGTGCTGTTCACCGCCGGCGGGATCGCCACCCCGGCCGACGCGGCGATGATGATGCAGCTCGGTGCCGAAGGCGTCTTCGTCGGATCGGGCATCTTCAAGTCCGGCAATCCGGCCGAGCGGGCGGCGGCGATCGTCAAGGCCACCACGTTCTACGACGATCCCGACGTCATCGCCAAGGTCTCCCGCGGGCTGGGTGAGGCGATGGTCGGGATCAACGTCGAGGACGTCCCGGAGCCGCACCGGCTGGCCGAGCGCGGCTGGTGACGGCGGCTCGACTCCGGCAGGGAGCGGCCCGTCCGTTGATCGGGGTGCTGGCTTTGCAGGGCGACGTTCGCGAGCATCTGCAGGTGTTGGTCGGCAGTGGGGCCGAGACCATCTCGGTTCGTCGGCCGGAGCAGGTTCCCGGTCTGGACGGGCTGGTGCTGCCTGGCGGTGAGTCCACAACGATCGACAAGCTGTCCCGGATCTACGGCCTGCACGACCCGTTGCGGCAGGCGATCGCCGACGGGCTGCCGACGTACGGCTCCTGCGCCGGAATGATCATGCTGGCCTCGAAGGTTCTGGACGGCCGTCCCGATCAGCAGAGCTTCGGCGGGCTGGACATCACCGTCCGGCGGAACGCCTTCGGCCGTCAGGTCGATTCGTTCGAGGACGAGGTCGAACTGGCCGGCATCGACGGCGGTCCGTTCCATGCGGTCTTCATCCGGGCGCCGTGGGTCGAGGAGTGCGGGCCGGACGTCCGGGTGCTGGGGCGGGTCGAGCACGCGAGCGATCCCGACGCCCGGGGCCGGATCGTCGCGGTCGAAGATGATCACCGGCTGGCCACCTCCTTCCATCCCGAGGTCGGCGGCGACCGCCGGCTCCACGCCTATTTCGTGGCCAAGCGTCCGCCGCGGCCTGAATGCCTCGTGTCAGGCTGTCGACCGACCCGTTAGTCCCGACTGTGCACCAAACTACCTGGAGGAAACATCCTCACATGGACATCTGCGACTCATCTTGAGCCGACCATCACGAGCAGCGGCGCCAGTTCGCCATGATCGACGACATCGACCCCGAAGGACACCAAGACTCTCGGTGCGCTATGGAAGCGCTCTGCCGCCCTGCTCGAGGTGCACGCCCAGGCCGAGGAGATCTACTTCTATCCCGAGTTGCTCAAACTCGGCGAACGGCTGCACCCGAAGGACGACCCGACCGAGACCGAAGAGGCCGAGGAAACCGACGACGCCATCGGAGACCACAACGACATCAGGGACGGCATCCTCAAGGCCGCGAGAATGCGGTCGGCTCCGAGGGGTGGTGGGAGGGCGTGAACGCGTCCCGGGAGGCCAACGACGAGCACATGGGTGAAGAAGAACACGAGGGTTTGAAGGACTTCCGGTTGAACATCGACCTCGAGGACCCGGCACCGGATCGCCATCCAGTTCGTCGGCCTACGAAGCCGAGCACACCGAAGGTGTTCCGGTCGAGGACAAGGACCCGAAGACCTACATCGAAGAGAACGTCTGACCGGACCGATGTCGGGCTGGTGGCGCGAACCGCCGGCCGACGAGGATCGGATCGGCGCCCGGGATCTGACCCGGTGGCCGTCGTGGCTGGGACGTCGACTGGTGCGGTTGGTGCTTCGGCTGGCCGAAGTGACGTCGGTGCACGCGGCGGTGTTGATCATTACGGCGATCGGTCTGGTGATCACTGTCGGGCTGACGGCGGCAGGTGGCGGGGTCTATGACGCGGTCACCGAGAGCGACGGGATCGCCGCGCTGGATGTGCCGGTGCTGGATTGGGTCATCGGTCACCGTGGAGCGACGATCACCTCGCTGGTGAACGGATTCACTCAACTGGGCGGGCCGATCGGGATGCCGATCATCGCCGGGTTGCTGACCGTGATCATGGTGATCGCCTGGCGGTCGCGGACCCCGTTGGTTGTCATGATCATCGGGGTCGCCGGTTCGTTGACCATCACCGCGGTGGGTAAGGCCGTGGTCGGACGATCGCGTCCGCCGCTGGTCGATGCCGTGCCGCCGTACGAGTTCGCACCGTCCTTTCCTTCCGGGCACGCCTTGAACAGCACGGTGATCGCCGGGCTGATCGGCTATCTGATCCTGCGCCGACTGCGGGCGGTCTGGGCGCGGGCACTGACCGTCGCGGTGGCGGCGTGCTGGGCGCTGGCCATCGGTCTGTCGCGGGTGTTCCTGGGCCACCACTGGCTGACCGATGTGGTGTTCGGTTGGCTGGTCGGTACCGCCTGGCTGGCCCTGGTGATCACGGTGCACCGGCTCTACTTGAGCGTGCACCTCGATCGTGCACCTCGATTGTGCAACTGAACGTGGACCTGATCGGGCATCTGATCACGCACCGCGATCGGACACCGCTGATGCCGGTGCGATCGACGGGTAGTTATCCGCTGGGGTAACCGCCGTTGCTGTACAGCAGTTGACCGTTGATCCAGCTGCCCTGCTCGGACAGCAGGAACCGGACCAGATTGGCCACGTCCTCCGGGAGTGCCGAGGCGGCCGGTCGGTTGCTGAGCCAGACCAGCGGCCCGGATCTCGTCGGTCATCCAGCCGGTGTCGACCGGGCCGGGGTTGATCACGTTCGCCCGCAGGCCTCGCTCGCCGAGTTCGTGGGCCGAGGCGAGCACCAACCGGTCCAGGGCGCCTTTGGTGACGCCGTAGGGCAGGTTGTGGACGGTGTGGTCGCTGGTCAACGCCAGCACCGTGCCGGAGGGCCGGTCCCGCTGCTGGTCCAACCGGTCCAACTGCCGGTCCAGCTGCCGGGCAAAGGCGGCGATCAACAGCCAGGTCGCCCGGACGTTGACCGCGTAGTGCCGGTCGAAGCTCTCCACCGTGGTGTCGAGAATGCTCGAGTCGACGCTTTCACAGTGCGACATGACTAAGGCGTTGAGCGGGCCCAGCGAGATCGACGGCTCGGTCGAGGAGTCCGGTCGCGGCGCTCGGGTTCTCCAGGTCGGCGGGCAGCAGTTCGATCCGGCGACCCAACGACCGGAGTTCGTCGGCCAGGGCGCCCGGATCGTCGGCGCCGCGGTCCAGGTCGAGCCGCTCGTCGTACGGGCTCCAGTAGGAGAGCGCGAGATCCCAGCCGTCGGCAGCCAACCCGGCGGCAATCCCGGCGCCGATGCCGCGGCGACGTCCGACTCCGGTGATCAACGCAACTCTGGCCACCACCGCAGTCTGATCGATCCGGCGCCGAGAGTCATCAGATATCCAAGGGATTGACTCAGTCGAATACGTGTTCGATTATAGAGGAGTGAGTGTTCCTGCGAGTCTCGCCGAGCCGGTCGTCGCGGTCGGCGACCCCACTGGGGGCGGACGAGACGATCAGGGCGTTGCAGGCCCGGGTCCACCGGATGCAGGGGACAGCAGTCTCGCATCCGCTGCAGACACTGCCGGCCCTGCGGCCCCTGGTCCAGTTGCGCACGGGGGCCAGCTATGCGGTGGATTCGCCGGTCCTAGCGATGGCGCTGATGGCCGGTCCGTCCTCGGCCGGGGCCTGGTGCGGGGTGGTCGGGATGCCGGACTTCGGGGTCGAGGCCGCGGCAGCGTTGGGGGTCGACCCGGACCGCACGATGCTGGTGCCCGAGCCCGGGGAGGACTGGCTGAACGTCGCCGCCGCGATGATCGACGTGCTGAGCGTGGTCGTCGTCCAACCACCTGGGGCGACCGGACACGGGTGGACGGCAGGCGCTGGGTCAGCAGGTCAGCCCGCATCAGGCGGCCCGGCTCACGTCCCGGTTGCGGCAGCGCGAGTCGGTGCTGATCGCCCTCGGCGACTGGCCTCGCGCGACGCCCGGCTGCGGGCGGTGCAGACCCGCTGGTCCGGGATCGGCCAGGGCCACGGGCATCTGAGCGCCCGTCGGGTCCGGGTGGTCTCGGGCCGGGTCGGGTCCGCGTCGGCCGAGGCCGAGCTGTGGCTGCCCGACGTGGACGCCCAGGTGCGGATCGTCGAGCCGTCGGTCGAGGCGGTGGTCGATCCTGCCCGGGGTCCTGGCTGCACGCGGTCGAGGCGAGCTGATGACTCAGACAGACGGAGCTGAGTCGCGGCCGAGCTGATCCTGTCCGAGCTGATCCTGTCCGAGCTGATCCTGTCCGAGCTGACCCGGCCCGGCTCGACGAACGCTCGACGACCGGCGCCCGGGTGCTGGTGGTGTGGTGTCCGGACTGGCCGGTGGTCGCGGCGATGAACGAAGAGAATCTGCCCAGCCATCTGCCGGTGGCGGTGTTGGACAACGGCGAGGTGTTCGCCTGCTCGCCGCCGCCCGGATGGAGGGGGTGTCCGGCGCGGGATGCGTCGCCGGGATGCGGCCTCTCGTTGCCCGGAGTTGTTGCTGGTCGACCGGAACGCCGATCGGGACGTCCGCGCCTTCGAGTCGGTGCTGGCGGCGATCGAGGAGGTCAGTCCCGGGGTCGAGCCGTTGCGTCCGGGTCTGTGCGCGCTGCGGGTGCCCAGCCGTTTTTACGGCGGCGAAGCCGAGGCGGCTGCGGTGATCGCCGAGCGGTTGGTCGAGACCGAGGTCTGGGACTGCCGGTTCGGGGTGGCCGACAGCCTCTTCGCGGCCGAGCAGGCGGCCCGCGGCGCCGCCGCAACAGGACTGTGTGGTGATCGAGCCGGGTCGGCTCGCGGCTTTCCTCGGCCGGCTCGGGGTCGGCGTGCTCGGTGAGGCCGAGATGGTCAGTCTGCTGAAGCGGATGGGGATCAGGACGCTCGGCGATTTCGCTCGCTGCCGGCCGCCGACGTGGCCACCCGGTTCGGCCACCTCGGGGTGTGGGCTCACCGGTTGGCCAACGGCCGCGAACAGCGGATCGCCGTCGGACGCCGGCCGCCGCCCGAACTGATCCAGCAGATCAGCTTCGCTCCCGGGCTGGAGACGATCGAGCCGATCGCCTTCAGCAGCCGGCAGACCGCCGAGCGGTTCGTCGGCGATCTCGCTCATCTCGGTCAGGTCTGCACCGGAATCCGGATCGAGGTGCAGACCGAGAACGGTTGGCACGGGCATCGCCGCTGGTCGCATCCGCGCTGGTTCTCCGCCGGCGACGTGATCGACCGGCTGCGCTGGCAGTTGCAGGCCGATCCGGCTCCCGATCCGGTCAGCTCGGTCCGGTTCTCGCCCGAAGTGGTCGAGTTGCTCGGCAACACCGGCGACGGGCTGTGGGGCAGTGCGCCGGACGAGCAGATCGAACGCGGTATGGCCCGGGTGCAGAGCGTGGTCGGGTTCGACGGCGTGCTGTCTCCACAGATCCAGGGCGGTCGACAGCCGGCCGAGCGCCAGCAGCTGACGCCCTGGGGTGAAGAGACGGTGCTTCCGCGGCGGGCCGGTCTGCCCTGGCCGGGAAGCCTGCCTGCCCCAGCTCCGTCGCGGATCTTCCCCCAGCCCCGGCCGGCGCAGGTGCGCAACGTCGACGGATTGCCGATCACCCTGACCGAACGGGGCGGGATCAACGGGCCCCCGGCCAGCTTTCGCCCGGGCGAGGACACGGCCGCGATCGCGGTCGAAGCCTGGGCCGGTCCGTGGCCGATCGACGAACTTTGGTGGGATCCGCAGAATGCGCGGCAGATCGCCCGGTTCCAGTTGGTCGGGGTGGACGGCAGCGCCTGGCTGCTGGTGGTCGAGCGGGGTAGCTGGTGGGTCGAGGCGCGCTACGACTGATATTCCTCTTGTATTCGAACACATGTTCGAGTACGGTTCAGTCATGGACACTCGGGTCACTGCCGAAGCGCGGCAAGCCTTCGCCCGAGGAAGCCGCTGATGGGTTGGCAGAATCCGGACGTTTCGTGGGCCGAGCTGGAACGTCGGCTGTCCGGTCGTCCCAAACCCAAGACGACGCCGTCAAGTGCTTTCCCCGAAGCACAAGCGGATCCGAACAGCCGGCGGGGATCAGAGCCGTCGAAGGCAAAGTCCCGATCATCGAAGTCCGGATCACCGAAGTCCGGATCACCGAAAGCCGGATCACCGAAAGCCGGATCACCGAAAGCCGGATCACCGAAAGCCGGATCACCGAAAGCCGGATCACCGAAAGCCGGATCACCGAAAGAACGTCCTCGTCCATGGGAGCCGTGGGGCGACGGCGACGGCTCGCCAGGCTGGGAACACAAGCCGCGCTACGAAGCCGATCCGAAGGCGACGGCTCCGCGTGCTCCGGCCGTTCCCTACGCCGAACTGCACGCGCACTCCGACTTCAGTTTCCTGGACGGGGCCAGCGATCCCGAGTCGCTGATCGAAGAGGCGGTGCGGCTCGGCCTGCATGCGCTGGCGTTGACCGACCACGACGGCTTCTACGGCGCCTCCCGATTCGCCGAGGCGGCCAAGGAGTACGAGCTGAAGACGGTCTTCGGGGCCGAGTTGTCCCTCGGTCTCCGGACGCCGCAGAACGGGATCGCCGATCCCGAAGGTGAACACCTGTTGGTGCTGGCCGCCGGCGTCTCCGGCTATCACCGATTGGCCGGAGCGATCACCGAGGGCCAGCTGCGGGGCGATGAGAAGGGCCGCCCGGTCTACGACGTCGACGAACTCGCCGCCCAGTCCGGTGGCGACTGGATGATCATGACCGGCTGCCGCAAGGGGGCGGTCCGCCGGGCTCTGGTCCGCGACGGCGTCCGGCAGGGTATCCGAGTCAGCGGCGGTCGAGCTCGACCGGCTGACCGCGCTGTTCGGTCTCGATCACGTCGCCGTCGAGTTGATCGATCATCAACTGCCGCTCGATTCCGTCCACAACGACGCCTTGGCCGCACTAGCCCATGATCATGGGCTGCCGTTGGTGACCAGCAACAACGTGCACTATGCCCGACCGGACGACTATCGGTTGGCCAGTGCGATGGCTGCGGTCCGGGGTCGCCGGAGCCTGTCCGAGATGGACGGTTGGCTGCCGCCGCCGACCGCCTTCCTGCGCTCCGGCGACGGAGATGGCCGCTCGGTTCGCCCGTTATCCCGGCGCGGTGCAGCGGTCGGTCACGTTGGCCGACGAGCTGGCCTTCGATCTGCGTGCGGCCAGTCCGCGGTTGCCCAAGCTGGACGTCCCGGACGGATCACAGTCCCGATCAGCTGGCTGCGCGAGCTGACCCGACGTGGTGCGGATCGGCTGTATCCGCATCTACGCGAGGTCGCCCAGGCTCGGCTCGACAAAGAGCTCGCGGTGATCGAGGCCAAGGACTTTCCCGGCTATTTCCTGATCGTGCACGACATGGTGGCGTTCGCCAAGGGTCGAGGGATTCTCTGCCAGGGCAGGGGATCGGCCGCGAATTCGGTGGTCTGCTACACCCTCGGCGTGACGGCGGTCGACCCGATCAAGTTCGATCTGCCGTTCGAGCGCTTCCTGGCCTCGACCCGCGACGAAGAGCCCGACATCGACGTCGACTTCGACTCCGAACGCCGTGAAGAAGTGATCCAGGAGGTCTATCGCCGGTTCGGTCGCCGCAACGCCGCTCAGGTGGCCAACGTGGTCGCCTACCGTCCGAAGTCGGCGATCCGCGACATGGCCAAGGCGCTCGGTTATTCGACCGGCCAGCAGGACGCCTGGTCCAAGCAGATCGACAGCTGGAGCTCGATCGGCAGCGGCGAGGATCACGACATCCCGGCCGAGGTGGTGCAGCTGGCCGACAAGCTGCTGAAGTCCCCGCGGCATCTGGGCATCCACTCCGGCGGGATGGTGCTGACCGAGCAGCCGGTCGGCGAGGTTTGCCCGATCGAACGTGGGCGGATGGACGACCGGACGGTGCTGCAGTGGGACAAGGACAGCTGTGCCTGGATGGGCCTGGTCAAGTTCGACTTCCTCGGGCTGGGAATCCTGAACGCGATTCAGCAGACCTTCGATCTGGTCGATGAGTGGCTCGGGGAGCGCTGGCGGCTGGAGACCATCCCGAAGGAGGAGCCGGCGGTCTACGACATGCTCTGCCGGGCCGATTCGGTCGGGTCTGTTCCAGGTCGAGAGCCGGGCCCAGATCGGCACCCTGCCGCGGCTGCAGCCGCGCCGCTACTACGACCTGGTGGTCGAGGTGGCGTTGATCCGACCGGGTCCGATCCAGGGTGGGGCGGTGCACCCCTACGTCCGGCGCAGCACCGGCAAGGAGGAGGTGACCTATCCCCACCCGCTGCTCGAGCCGGTACTGAAGCGGACCAAGGGGATCCCGCTGTTCCAGGAGCAGCTGATGCAGATCGCGATGACGGTCGGCAACTGCAGCGGGGACGACGCCGATCTGCTCCGCCGGGCGATGGGATCCAAGCGTGGGGTGGAAAAGATCGAACGTCTCCGGGCCGCCCTGTTCGTCGGAATGGAAAGCCACGGCATCACCGGTGAACTGGCCGAAGAGATCTACGACAAGATCGTCGCCTTCGCCAACTTCGGGTTCGCCGAGAGCCACGCCTGCAGCTTCGCCCTGCTCGTCTACGCCTCGGCCTGGCTCAAGCTTGCACTTCCCGGCCGCCTATCTGGCCGGACTGCTCCGGGCTCAGCCGATGGGCTTCTATTCTCCGCAGTCGCTGGTCGCCGACGCCCGCCGCCACGGTGTGGTCATCCGGCGCCCCGACGTTGCTCTCTCCGGTGCTACCGCCGGCCTGGAACTCCTCGACGACGGCTCTGCGCTCGGATCGGTCGACGCCCGGCACGGCTCATCCCACGCCAGGTCCCCGCACGCCAGGTCCCCGCACGCCAGGTCCCCGCACGGGCCCTTCGGCACCGAAGACGGCACCGAAGACGGGATCGCAGAGCACACCGCAGACGACAGGGCAGAGCACACCGCAGACAGCACCGACCGGGATGGACTCCTGCCTCGAGCGCGATCAACCCCCGGTCGGAGCGTTTCGACCCGGCGGTGGCCGATCCGACACCGGCTCATCGCCGCGACGGACGGTGCGCGGTCCGGCTCGGACTGACCTCGGTGCAGGGCATCGGCCAGAGGTCGCTGCGACGATCGTGGCCGAGCGGGCGATCCGATCCGTTCTCCTCGATCACCGACGTGATCCGGCGTGCCGGGCTCAGCGTACGAAGCAGGCCGAGGCGCTGGCCACCGCGGGGCGTTCGACTGCTTCGGGCTCACCCGCCGGCAGGCGTTGTGGAGTGCCGGCTACACCGACAGTCCCGACCTGCTCGAAGGCACCGCGATCGACGCGCTCCGCCCGAATTGCCGGGGATGAACGTGATCGAGACGACCTTGGCCGATCTGTGGGCGACCACGGTGTCTCCCGAGGACCATCCGATGTCCCACCTGCGCCCGATCCTGGATCGGCACCAGATCCTCCGGGTCGCCGATCTGGGGCCGGCTCAGGACACCTGCCGGGTCCGGGTCGCCGGTCTGGTCACCCACCGGCAACGACCGGGCACCGCCGGCGGAGTGACCTTCCTCAACCTGGAGGACGAATCCGGCATGCTCAACGTGGTCTGCTCCCAGGCACTGTGGAACCGCTACCGTCGGGTCGCCCGCAATTCGGCCGGACTGATCGTCCGCGGCATCATCGAACACAAGGAGGGGGTCACCAATCTGGTCGCCGACCGGCTGGACCGGCTGAGTGGGGTCTATCCCGAGGTGGCCGCGATGCTGCCGGTCCGGCATAAGTCCCGGGACTTCCGTTGATGAAGTCCGTGTACGTCCGTGTACGTCCGTGTACGTCGGCGCAGTCACCGGACAGAAACCGGTTGGGCCTGGCTGCCCCGGCCCTCGTAGGATCGAACACTGCTCGCATCCGTCGAGCGAGGTTCACGGCCATCGGGGCCGACTGAGGAAGGACAGCAGTGATTCGCAGCCATGAGGCCGGCGCTCTTCGTGCCGAGCACGCCGGAACAACCGTGACGCTGGCGGGCTGGGTGGCCCGCCGACGTGATCATGGCGGCGTCGCCTTTCTGGATCTGCGGGACGCCTCCGGCGTGGCTCAGGTGGTAGTCCGGGACGAGATCCTGGACGCCTCCGGTGCCCACGAACTGCGCAACGAGTACTGCGTCCTGGTCACCGGCGAGGTCGCGTTGCGTCCGGAGGGCAACGCCAATCCCGACCTTCCCACCGGCGAGATCGAGGTGGTGACCGCCGAGCTCCAGGTGCTCAACCCGGCCGCGCCGCTGCCGTTCCAGATCGATGAACGGACCGAGGTCGGCGAGGAGACCCGGCTCAAGTACCGCTACCTCGATCTGCGCCGACCGGCCCCGGCCAAGGCGATCCGACTGCGCAGCGCGGTGAACCGGATGGCTCGCGAAACCCTCGCCAACCACGAGTTCGTCGAGATCGAGACCCCGACGATGACCCGCTCGACCCCGGAGGGCGCCCGGGACTTCCTGGTTCCCGCCCGGCTGCGGCCCGGCACCTGGTACGCCCTGCCGCAGAGTCCGCAGTTGTTCAAGCAGCTGCTGATGGTGGCCGGCATGGAGCGTTATTACCAGATCGCCCGCTGCTACCGCGACGAGGACTTCCGGGCCGACCGGCAACCCGAGTTCACCCAGCTTGACATCGAGATGAGCTTCGTCGACCAGGACGACATCATCGCCCTCAGCGAAGAGCTGCTGGCCAACCTCTGGCAGCTGATCGGCCATCGAGGTGTCGCTGCCGATCCCGCGGATCAGCTACGCCGAGGCGATGGACCGCTACGGCAGCGACAAGCCGGATCTGCGCTTCGAGGTCGAGATCACCGAACTGACCGACTATTTCGCCGACACCCCGTTCCGGGTCTTCCAGGCGCCCTACGTGGGTGCCGTGGTGATGCCCGGTGGTGCCGACCAGCCGCGCCGCACCCTGGACGGCTGGCAGGAGTTCGCCAAGCAGCGCGGACACCGGGGGCTGGCCTACGTGCTGGTCCAGCCGGACGGCGAGCTCGGCGGCCCGGTGGCCAAGAACCTGAGCGAGACCGAGCGGGCTGGCCTGGCCGGGGCCACCGGCGCCAAGCCGGGGGACTGCATCTTCTTCGCCGCCGGCCCGCGGTCCGGGGCGCAGGCACTGCTCGGCGCGACCCGGCTGGAGATCGGCCGTCGGGTCGGGCTGATCGACGAGTCGGCCTGGTCGTTCGTCTGGGTGGTCGACGCGCCGCTGTTCGAGCCGGCCAGCGAGGCCGTCGCGGCCGGGGACGTCGCGGTCGGCTCAGGCGCCTGGACGGCGGTCCACCACGCCTTCACCTCGCCCAAGCCGGAGTCGATGGAGAGTTTCGACTCCGATCCCGGTTCGGCTCTGGCCTACGCCTACGACATCGTCTGCAACGGCAACGAGATCGGTGGCGGGTCGATCCGTATCCACCGCCGAGACGTCCAGGAGCGGGTGTTCGCGGTGATGGGACTGGACAAGGCCGAGGCCGCAGAAAAGTTCGGCTTCCTGCTCGACGCCTTCTCCTTCGGGGCACCGCCGCACGGCGGTATCGCCTTCGGCTGGGACCGGGTCTGCGCCTTATTGGCCGGCAGCGAGTCCATCCGCGACGTGATCGCCTTCCCGAAGTCGGGTGGCGGGGTCGACCCGATGACCGAGGCGCCGGCCCCGATCACCGCGCAGCAGCGCAAGGAGGCCGGCGTGGACGCCAAGCCGGAGTCGACCCGCTGACCCGGTCCGACCCGGCGACCCGCTGACCCGGTCCGACCCGCTGACCCGGTCCGACCCGGCGACCCGGCGTGACCCGGCGTGACCGCCGCGTCCTTACGAGCCGGGATGCTGAGAGGCGGCGGCCGCGGGATCGAGTTCGGCGAGACTGAGCAACCGCATCGGCTCGACGAACGGCGTGCTGCGGTGACACGCCAGATCGGGGCCGATCCGGAGCAGCTCACCAGCCGCCATCGGCTGCCAGCCCGGATCGGCGTCCATCGGCTCGGTGGCGAGCACTACCGCCGGTCGGGCCGCGAACTCGGTGGCGTGGGCGCGGATTCGACTGCTCCGGACGTCCAGGTGTCTCTGTCCCGACCGCCCGCCGGCGCCACGTTCCAGCACGAACAGGGGATGGGTGCCGGGATAGCGGACGGCCCACAATTCGGTGTCGGTGGCGATCACCAGGTTGACCGCGTACAACGGCAGTTCGGATCCGATCCAGTCGATCGCGGCGACCAGCCCGGTCTGCAGGTCCCCGCCGTGGCGTCGGGTCTCACCGGTGATCAGTGCGAACACCCGCTCGCTGTCGCTCTGTCCGTGCACCAGACCGGACACCCCTATCCGGTCCAGGCGTTCCTCCAGCCGGTCCAGTCCCAGGACCACACCGTTGTGGGCCATCAACCGCTCGTCCATCACGAACGGGTGGGTGTTGGCCGAGGCTCGCCCGCCGGTACTGGCGTAGCGGACGTGACCCACGAACGTCCGTCCGGTCAGGTCGCGGGCCGCAGCGGCGAATTCGGTGTCCTGCCACGCGGCCATCGGCTGCTTCTCCACCACCGGTTCGCCGGCTGCGGTGAAGGTGCCGATCCCGGTGCCGTCCGGATTGCGGCGGCTCTGCTCGGCCAGACTGTCCGGCGCGTCCAGCAACCAGAACGTCGCACCCACCGGAGCCTCGCCGGCGTGTAACCCGAAGAGCCGACACATGACCTCATCCTCCCCGACCGGCCGCAGGCCCCAACGACCCGCCCGCGCGTCCGGCGGCAGGCTCGTCACCGCGCCCGGAACGGCCGGCGGACCCTATGCTCGTCCGGTGAGCGCCTTGACCGTCAGGATCGTCCTCGGTCTCGTCTCGTTGGCCCTGGTCGCAGGGTTGTGCTGGCTCGCCCTCCGCCGGACCCGGTCCGAGCCACGCCGATTGTCGAACGGAGTGTTGCTGGGGCTGGCCTTCCTGCTCGCCGTCGACGTGCTCGCCGGCCTCGGCAGTTCCGGGGCCAGTTTGGCCTCGGTGCTGATCGGGGTGCTGGTGGCCCTGAGTCCGTTCCTCGTGCTCGTCCTGTCGGTCCTGTTGATCATCAACGGAGCGCAGATGGTTCGCCGGGAGTCCCGCTCGCTGGGCAATCTGCTGGCCCTGCTGCTCGGTCTCGCTCTGCTGTTCCTCTGCGTCCTGCCGGTGCTCGTCGTCCTGGCCCATGGCGGAACCGTCGCCATCGCCATCACCGGATTCCTGTTGATCCTGGCGGCCTACTTCAGCTTCGTCCTGATCAACTTCGTCATCTATTCGGCGATCTACCGTCGAATCGTCGCCGGCCGGTCCGCGGACTGGGTGGTGGTGCTCGGGTCCGGCCTGGGCGAAGGCGGACGGGTGCCGCCCCTGCTGGCGTCCCGGATCCGGACGGGTCTGGCCCAGGCCACCCGGGTCCAGGCGCGGACGCTGGTGATGGCGGGCGGCAAGGGCGAGGACGAGCTACTGCCGGAGGCGGAGGCGATGGCCGCCTGGGCGGTCGATCAGGGCGCCGACCCGAGGCGGATCAGGATCGAGAACCGGTCCCGGAGCACCGAGGAGAACCTGCGTTTCACCCGGGAGTTGCTCGGCCCGGAAGCCGCCGATCCCGGGCTGATCGTGACCAGCAATTATCACGCGATGCGGGCGGCGCTACTGGCCCGCCGACTCGGCCTGTCCGCGCAGGCGTTCGGGGCGCCGACCGCCGGCTACTACTGGCCCAGCGCCATCCTGCGGGAATTCGTGGCCATCGTCGCCCGGCACCGCTGGGCCCATCTGGTGGCCGGTCTGATCGTCGCCGTGCCGATCCCGGCCCTGGTGCTACTCGTCCGGTGACCGGTCCAGGCTGGGAGAAGATGGGGCCATGACCGAGGACCTGTTCGGCAACACCGCCGCGCCCGCCGGACCCCGATCGGCTCAGGCAGGCCCGACGACGAACGCCACCCAGGGCGGCAGCCTCAGTCACGACCGTGGCTCATCGACGTTGCCGCTGGCCGTCCGGATGCGACCGCGGACGATGGACGAGATCGTCGGCCAGCAGCACCTGCTGGCTCCGGGATCACCGTTGCGGCGACTGGCTCAGGGCGAGCCGATGTCGGTGTTTCTCTGGGGTCCGCCCGGGGTCGGCAAGACCACCATCGCTTCGGTCGTGTCCCAGCAGACCGAGCGACGCTTCGTCGAGATCTCCGCGGTCACCGCCGGGGTGAAGGACGTCCGCGCCGTGCTCGACCAGGCCCGCCGCGACCTGGTGCAGAACCAGCAGACGGTGCTGTTCGTCGACGAGGTGCACCGCTTCTCCAAGGCCCAGCAGGACGTCCTGCTGCCGGCGGTGGAGAACCGGCTGGTCACCCTGATCGCCGCCACCACCGAGAATCCGAGCTTCTCGGTGATCTCGCCGCTGCTCTCCCGGTCCCTCCTGCTCACCCTGAAACCGTTGACCGACGAGGACATCTCGGGGCTGTTGGAGCGGGCCTTGAGCGACGAGCGCGGGTTGCTGACCCGCGACGGTGAGGGCTTCCGTCTCGACGATCAGGCCCGCGCCGATCTGCTCCGGCTGGCCGGCGGTGACGCCCGACGGGCGCTGACCTATCTGGAGGAGTCCGCGGCCGGCGCAGCCGCGCTGGGGTCGGCCGACATCACCCCCGAGGTGGTGGCGGGCGCGGTGGACAAGGCCGCCGTCCGCTACGACCGCGACGGTGACCAGCACTACGACGTGATCAGCGCGTTCATCAAGTCGATCCGCGGTTCGGACGTGAACGCCGCCCTGCACTATCTGGCCCGGATGATCGAGGCCGGTGAGGATCCGCGGTTCATCGCCCGGCGTCTGGTGATCTCGGCCTCAGAAGACATCGGACTGGCCGACCCGACCGCGCTGTCGACCGCGGTCGCCGCGGCCGACGCGGTGGCGTTCATCGGGATGCCGGAGGGCCGGATCAATCTGGCCCAGGCCGTCGTGGCCCTTGCCCTGGCTCCGAAGTCGAACGCGGTGATCCTCGCGGTGGACGCGGCTCTGGCCGACGTCCGGGACGGCAAGATCGGGCTGGTCCCCGCGCATCTGCGGGACGCGCACTATCCGGGCGCCAAGAACTACGGCCACGGGCAGGGCTACCTGTACGCCCACGACCAGCCGCACGGGATCGCCGCCCAGCAGTACCTGCCGGATGAGTTGGTCGGGGCCGAGTACTTCCGACCGACCGATCACGGTGCCGAGGCCAAGTTGTCGGAGCGCTACCGACGGATCAACGAGCTGCTCGGCCGGGACGGACCGCCGGCGCAGTGACCACGCCATTCCGGCCGGCGGTCGGCGATCACCACCGGTCGCGGGCGAACCGGCGCCGATGCGGCTCCCCACCTCGGCGGCGAACTCCTCGACCGGCCCGGTCGCCGCTACGCCCGGCGCGACCGCGGTGATCGCCAGCGGCCCCACCGGTAGTGGTCCGGCACCGACTTCGGCGCACCACCGGGCGGTCTGGGCGGCCGTACCGGCGTAGACGATCCGGCCGAGACCGATCCAGGCGTGCGCCGCCGAGCACCTCGGGCAGTGCTCACTCGAGGTGTACACGCTCGCCGTGGCGCGCTGGTCGGCGGTCAGCTGCTGTGCGGTCCAGCGGGCGATGGCGAATTCCAGGGTGTTCCGCGGCATCGGACAGCCGACGAAGACCCGAGCCGTTTCGCCGTCGTCCGTCTCGTAGGCTCGCCGAATGCCTCGTACCGAAGCCGCTGCCACCGACACGGTTGACTCGCAGACGTCGCCCTGGTGGCGAAGCGCCGTGGTCTATCAGATCTACCCGCGTTCGTTCGCCGACGCCGATGGCGACGGAACCGGCGACGTGCCCGGCATCATCAACAGGTTGCCCTATCTGGTCGAGCTCGGCGTCGACGCGCTCTGGATCAGTCCGTGGTATCCGTCGCCGATGGCCGACGGAGGCTACGACGTCAGCGACTACCGCGACATCCGGCCGGAGTTCGGGACGTTGGCCGACGCCGAGACACTGATCGAGCGAGCCCACGAACTCGGCCTGCGTCTGCTGATCGACCTGGTGCCCAACCACTGCAGCGACCAGCACGTCTGGTTCCAGGCCGCACTGGCCGGCGGATCCAGGTGCGCCCGAACGCGACCTGTTCATCTTCCGCGACGGTCGGGGTGTGGACGGTGAACTGCCGCCGAACAACTGGCCGTCCATGTTCGGCGGACCGGCCTGGACCCGCACCACCGACCCCGACGGGCGCCCCGGACAGTGGTATCTGCATCTGTTCGCGCCCGAACAGCCCGACTGGGATTGGACCAACCCGGCGGTGGGACGTGAGTTCGACGACGTGCTGCGGTTCTGGTTCGACCGCGGCGTCGATGGGTTCCGGGTGGACGTGGCCAATTCGATGGCCAAGGAGTCGGGACTGCCCGACCTGCCGGTGGATCCGTCGACCGGCAGGGCGCACCTGGACCAGATCAGCGGCGAGGTCCCGTTCTTCGACCAACCGGGGGTGCACGACATCCTGCGTCGCTGGCGGAGCGTCGCCGAGGAGTACGCCGACACACCTCAGGGCCCACGGGTGTTCGTGGCCGAGGCCTGGGTCAGCCCGGTGGAGAAGCTGGCCCGCTACGTTCGGCCGGACGAGATGAACACCACCTTCAACTTCGACGCACTGATGTGTGAGTGGACGGCCGATTCGCAGCGCAACGTGATCGATCTCAGCCTGACCGGCATCGGCGCGGTCGGCGCGCCGGCGACCTGGGTGCTCAGCAATCACGACGTCGTCCGGGTCGCCACCCGATACGGTCGCGAAACCTCCGGCGTCCGGTTCGTCGCCGGCGGGATCGACCCGGCCTCGGCGGCCGAGCTGAACGACTTCCTGCAGGGCGCCGCCGAGCCCGTCGGTGTCGATCTCGAACTGGGTCGCCGCCGGGCTCGGGCCGCCGCGCTGCTGGAGTTGGCGCTGCCGGGCGGCGCCTACGTCTACCAGGGCGACGAATTGGGGCTGGACGAGATCGAGGATCTGCCCGAAGCCGTCCTCGACGACCCGACCTGGGAACGATCCGGTCACACCCGGCGCGGCCGGGACGGCTGCCGGGTGCCGATGCCGTGGTCGGGCAGTGAGCCGCCGTTCGGTTTCGGTACGGACGCGCAGCCGCCCTGGCTACCGCAGCCGAAGCACTGGCACGGACGGACGGTGGCCGATCAGGACGGTGACCCGATGAGCGCCCTGGCCCTGTACCGATCCGCTCTGGCAATGCGGCGATCCGTGCCGGCGCTCGGCGACGGAACGATGACCTGGGACGAGGCGCCGGAGAGGGTGCTCTCCTTCCACCGCGAGCCCGGATTCCGTTGCGTGGTGAACTTCGGACCCGCCGGTTACCCGCTACCCGACGGCGAGCTGCTGCTCAGCTCGACGCCGCTCGAGGACCATGCCGACGGCGACGGAGGCCGCATCCTCCCGGCCGACGCCACCGCCTGGCTGAGGGTCTGAGGGAGCAGCGCGGGAAACCCGCAACCATTGTCGGCGGCGGTCCGGAAGCCTAAGCTCAGGCCATGCCGGCTGCGGGGCAGCACGGGGAGTGGGACCTTCCGATCAACGCCGGATCGGACTTGCAGGTCCTGGCCCGCACGATCAACCGGGTGCACGACGACTTCGTCGCCACCGGACGCTCCGACGCGCGGCTGCGTCCGGTGGTGCTGGAATCCTGGAAACGCTGCCTGAGCACCGGTCTGGACCCGGAACACACCGCCGCTCCGATGGAACTCCTCGACGACGCGTTGCTGGCGGCACAGTCCGAGCACCCGTTGTTCGCCGCGATGCCCACCATCCGCCGGCTGCTGGTCGACACCGCCGTCGACGCCGGTCTGCTGGTCGCGGTCAGCGATGCGGCCGGCCGGTTGCTGTGGGTGGAGGGGTCACCTCAGCTTCGCTCCCGGGCAGAGTCGATCGCCTTCGCCCCGGGCGCGAACTGGAGCGAGTCCTCGGCCGGAACGAATGCGCCCGGTACGGCGCTGGCGCTCGACCGGCCGGTGCAGATATTCGGGGCCGAGCACCTGTCCCGTCCGGTCACGCCCTGGAGTTGTTCGGCCGCGCCGATCCATGACCCGGCCAGCGGCGCCGTCCTGGGGGTGCTGGATCTGACCGGCGGCCCGGACGTCGCCGGACCCCGGGGGATGGCCATCGTCCGCGCCACCGTCGCCGCCGTCGAATCCGAGTTGCTGCTCGAGCGACTGCTCCGCGAGCAACAGGTCGACCACAGCGGTGGTGGCCGGGTCGGGCTGCGGGCCAGCCGCCCCACGCCCGCCGGTCGGACGGCCGGACTGCAGGTGCTCGGTCGCCGTGGAGCGCTGCTGTACTGCGGCTCGACCGGCGGCGAGTCCCGATCGACCGGCGTGGCGGCAATCGAACTCGGGCAGCGACACAGCGAGATCGTGTTGTTGCTGACCGAGGCCCGAGACGGGCTCAGTGCCGAGGAACTCGCCGTCAGGCTGTCCGAGGCCGAACTGTCGCCGGTGACCGTGCGGGCCGAGCTGTCCCGGCTGCGGGCCGTGTTGCCGATGGCGATGGGGTCACGGCCCTACCGGCTGCTCAGTCCGGTCCGGACCGACGTCGACGACGTACGCGAGGCATTGCGCAGCCGTCGGCTCCGGGCCGCGGTCGGCGGCTATCCCGGACCCGTGCTGCCGAGGTCCTGGGCGCCGGGGGTGGTGCGGATCCGGGACGAGATGCACCACGAACTTCGGGCAGCGTTGATCGCCGGCGGCGACCCGGACGCACTGCTCAGCTTCGCCGACACCGAGCACGGAAGGGACGACCTCGCCGTCTGGCAGGCCGCATTGGCCGCGTTGCCCGCGGAGTCGCCCCGGCTGGCCCAGGTCGAGTCGCACTGCGCCGACCTGAGCATCCGGCTGGCCTGACCGCGCTGGCCGGAGGCTCGGGCGCAACGTTGTTGCAACCCTGAGCGACCTACCGTGAGGTGCCCGGACGAGATCCGGGCAGACTCACCGAACTCACCACGAAGGAGTGGAGCTGGATGGCCGTATACGCACAACCGGGTACCGAGGGAAGCGTCGTCAGCTACAGATCGCGCTACGACAACTGGATCGGCGGCGAGTGGGTTGCACCGGTACAGGGGAACTACTTCGAGAACCCGTCGCCGGTGACCGGACAGACCTTCTGTGAAGTCGCCGCCGGAACCGCCGAGGACATCGAGCTGGCGCTGGACGCCGCGCACGCCGCAGCGCCGGCCTGGGGCAAGACCTCGGTCGCCGAGCGGGCGAACATCCTGAACAAGATCGCCGATCGGATCGAACAGAATCTGGAGATGTTGGCCGTCGGCGAGACCTGGGAGAACGGCAAGCCGGTCCGCGAGACCCTGGCTGCGGACCTGCCACTGGCCGTCGACCACTACCGCTACTTCGCCGGCGCGATCCGTGCCCAGGAAGGGCATTTGAGCCAGATCGACGAGAACACCGTCGCCTACCACTTCCACGAGCCGCTCGGCGTGGTCGGCCAGATCATCCCCTGGAACTTCCCGATCCTGATGGCGACCTGGAAGCTCGCCCCGGCGCTGGCCGCCGGCAACGCCGTCGTGCTCAAGCCGGCCGAGCAGACCCCGGCCTCGATTCTGCTGCTGATGGAGCTGATCGCCGATCTGCTGCCGCCGGGCGTGCTCAACGTGGTGAACGGCTTCGGCGTCGAGGCGGGCAAGCCGCTGGCCTCGTCCAAGCGGATCCGCAAGATCGCGTTCACCGGCGAGACGACCACCGGCCGGCTGATCTCGCAGTACGCCAGCCAGAACCTGATTCCGGTCACCCTGGAACTCGGCGGCAAGAGCCCGAACCTGTTCTTCGAGGACGTGGCGAGTAAGGACGACGCGTTCTACGACAAGGCCCTCGAGGGCTTCGCGATGTTCGCCCTCAATCAGGGTGAGGTCTGCACCTGCCCGAGCCGGGCGCTGATCCAGAACTCGATCCTGGACCAGTTCCTGCCGGCGGCCACCGACCGGGTCAAAGCGATCAAACAGGGCAACCCGCTGGACACCGAGACGATGGTCGGCGCCCAAGCCAGCAACGACCAGCTGGAGAAGATCCTCAGTTACTTCGAGATCGGGACCGCCGAAGGCGCCCGGATCATCTGCGGCGGCGAGCGGGTCGACCTCGGCGGAGATCTGTCCGGCGGCTACTACGTCGCCCCGACCATCTTTCAGGGCACCAACAAGATGAGGATCTTTCAGGAGGAGATCTTCGGGCCGGTGGTCTCGGTCACCGGCTTCGAGGATTACGACGAGGCGATCGAGATCGCCAACGACACCCTGTACGGCCTCGGCGCCGGCGTCTGGTCGCGTGACACCAACACCGCCTACCGGGCCGGCCGCGACATCCAGGCCGGTCGGGTCTGGACGAACTGCTACCACCAGTACCCGGCACACGCGGCGTTCGGTGGGTACAAGTCCTCGGGTATCGGTCGGGAGAACCACGCGATGATGCTCGATCACTACCAGCAGACCAAGAACCTGCTGGTGTCCTACGACCAGAACGCCATGGGCTTCTTCTGATCGATCGGCGTCCCGGTCGGTCTCGACCTGTGCCGGACGCCGACGAAACGGAAGAGTTGTGACAACGAACGGGAGTAGTCAGGTATGACCGAGCGTGTCGCCGTGACCCCGAAGGCTGCGGAATTACTCCGCAGCCTTCGGGACAAGCACGGCCCCTTGATGTTTCACCAGTCCGGTGGCTGCTGCGACGGCTCGTCGCCGATGTGCTTTCCGGACGGCGAGTTCCTGATCAGCGACGCCGACGTCCACCTCGGTGATCTGGACGCCGGCACACCCGAGCCGATCCCGGTCTACATGTCGGCCGAGCAGTTCGCCTACTGGAAGCACACCCACCTGACCATCGACGTGGTCAAGGGTCGGGGCGCCGGCTTTTCGGTCGAGGCGCCGACCGGGCAGCGGTTCCTGATCCGCTCGCGGCTGTTCAGCGAGGCCGAGACCGCCGATCTCGGTACCGCAGGCGAGGTCGCCGCCCGGGTGGGCGCCCAGCCGCAGCCGGAGCTGCATCCGAGCTGACCGATCGCTCTACCCTCTCGCCGGAGACTTGCCTAAGTCCACGGCAATCCCGTTCGGGCCGGACGCGCGTGCACGGTAGGGTCGTCTGCGGACATCGCCTGCCGGAGTTCACCGGCGGACACCGAGGACGAGGAGTGCGACCGTCATGACTGCAGGAGCAATCGCGGGGCTGATCGCGGCCATCGCGTTCGCCATCTTGGTCATCCTCTTCGCCATCCCGCTACTCAAGTTGGGCCGGGTGCTGGAAGAACTCCGGCTCGCCGTCCGAGACATCGGTCACGAGAGCGTGCCGATCCTGACCGAGCTGCAGGGCACCGTCCGGGCCACCAACTCCGAGCTGGAGAAGCTGTCGCTGGTCACCGAGGACGTCGCCCGGGTGAGCAAGAACGCCACCACGGTGAGTGAGAACGCGGCTCAACTGACCACCCTGTTCTCGGCCACGTTGGGCGGACCCCTGGTCCGCACAGCGGCGATCTCCTACGGCATCCGCAAGGCCGTCCGCGGTGACGGAACCCGCGGCCGGCGCGCGAAGCGGGCCGAGTGATGATCGGTAAGGTCTTCTGGTTCGCGGTCGGTGCCGGCGTCGGGGTGTACGCCCTGGTGAAGGTCCGGCACTACCTGCAGCAGGCGACCCCGCAGGCCGTGGGCCACCGGGTCGGCGAGCGGGCCAACGACGTCGCAGCTTCGGCGCAGGACTTCGCCGCCCGGTTCCGAGCTGCCAGGGCCGAACGCGAAGCGGAACTCCGCGACGCGCTCGGCCGTCCCGAGTGAGACCTCTGCCGACCACGTGAGTGGGTGCGGCGGGATCTCGCTGGAGCGCATCAGCCGGTGCGCGATCCGACCACCAGCCGTGACTCACGTCAGGCACGTCAGACCCCGAGGACATCGATCATGAAAACCGCCGAAGTCCGGCGCCGTTACCTGGACTACTTCGTCCGCCACGGACACACCGAGGTGCCGAGTGCCTCGCTGATCTCGAACGACCCCAACCTGTTGTTCGTCGTCGCCGGCATGGTGCCGATGGTGCCGTACTTCACTGGGATCGAGCCGGCGCCCTGGAAGCGCGCGGTCAGTTGTCAGAAGGTCATCCGCACCCTCGACATCGAGGAGGTGGGCAAGACCACTCGGCACGGCACCTTCTTCCAGATGCTCGGCAACTTCTCCTTCGGCGACTACTTCAAGGCCGAGGTGATCGCCTGGACCTGGGAGTTCCTGACCGGGTCGACCGACTCGGGCAACCTCGGCTTCGATCCCGAGCGGATCTCGGTCTCGGTCCTCGGCGAGGGCTTCCATCCGGCCTATCCCGAAGGCGACCTGGAGGCACGGGAGATCTGGCGTTCGATCGGGATGCCCGAGGATCGGATCTACGGCCGCGACCTGACCGAGAACTACTGGCACATGGGCGTGCCGGGTCCGGGCGGTCCGGACTCCGAAGTCTTCTTCGACCGCGGACCCGAGTTCGGCTCGGGCGGTGGCCCGGACGTGAACGAGGAGCGCTATCTCGAGATCTGGAACAACGTGTTCCAGCAGGAGGAGCTGTCCGCGGTTCGCAGCAAATCCGACTTCGACGTGGCCCGGCCATTACCCGGGAAGAACATCGATACCGGCGCGGGACTCGAGCGGATCGCCACCCTGCTGCAGGGGGTGGACAACCTCTACGAGATCGACGAGGTCCGGCCGGTGCTGGACCAGGCGGCACGGATCGCCGGCAAGACCTACGGACGCGATCGCGCCGACGACGTCCGGATGCGGGTGATCGCCGACCACGTCCGCTCCGGTCTGATGCTGATCACCGACGGGGTCACCCCGGGCAACGAGGGCCGCGGCTACGTGCTGCGCCGGCTGCTACGACGGGTGGTCCGCTCGATGCGGCTGCTCGGCGTGGACGAGCCGAGCTTCGCCGAGCTGTTCCCGGTCAGCCGGGACGCGATGAAGCAGTCCTACCCCGAGGTCGAGGCGGACTGGAACCGGATCAGCGAGGTCGCCTACGGCGAGGAGGACGCGTTCTTGCGCACCCTGACCGCCGGCACCCAGATCTTCGATCTGGCGGTCGGCGACGTCAAACGTGAGCACGCCGCCGTCCTGTCCGGCGACCGGGCCTTCCAGCTGCACGACACCTACGGCTTCCCGATCGACCTGACGCTGGAGATGGCCGGCGAGCAGGGTCTGGCGGTCGACGAAGCCGGGTTCCGCTCGCTGATGGAGGAGCAGCGTCAGCGCGCCAAGGCGGACGCAAAGTCGAAGAAGGGCGGGGTCGCGGCCAGCGACGCCTACCGGCAGTTGCGCGACCGCGGCGAGACGCCGTTCAGCGGCTTCCGCACCCTCACCGGTGAAACCCCGGTTCGCGGGATCATCTCCGGCGGCCGGTTGATCGAGTCGGCCCGGCCCGGGGACAGGATCGAGTTGGTGCTGGAGGAGACGCCGTTCTATCCCGAATCCGGCGGCCAGTCCGGCGATCACGGGCTGATCCTGGCCGAGGGTCTGCGACTCGACGTCACCGACGTCCAACGGCCGGTCAAGGGCCTGGTCGTGCACCACGCGACCGTCGCCGACGGTGAACTGCGGCCCGGCCAACTGGTCTCGGCGCAGGTCGATCCGGACTGGCGGCTCGGCGCCTGTCAGGCGCATTCGGCGACCCACGTGATCCACGAGGCGCTGCACGAGATCCTCGGCCCGACCGCGCTGCAGCGGGGCTCGTTCAACCGTCCCGGCTACCTGCGGCTCGACTTCGCCTGGGGTCACGGCATCGACGACGACCAGCGGGCGGCGATCGAGACGTTGTCCAACGAGGCGATCCGCGACGATCTCGGGGTGACCGCGACCGAGATGCCGTTGTCGGATGCCAAGGCGCTGGGCGCGATGGCGCTGTTCGGCGAGGTCTACGGCGACGTCGTCCGGATGGTCGAGATGGGTGACGGCTGGTCCCGCGAGCTGTGCGCCGGCACCCACGTCCAGCAGTCGGCCCAGGTCGGACTGCTGGCCATCAACGCCGAGTCCTCGGTCGGTTCCGGCATCCGCCGGGTCGAGGCGTTCGTCGGGATGGAGGCGTTCCGGCATCTGGCGCGGGAGCGCTCGCTGGTCAACGGGTTGACCGAAGCACTGCGGGTGCAGCCCGACCAGCTGGTCGACCGGATCAACCGGATGGTCAGCCAGCTCCGGGACGCCGAACGCCAGATCGCCGCGCTGAGGTCGGCGAACTTGACGACCCAGATCGACCCGATCCTGGCCGGGGCGCATGAGATGTGGGGTGTCGACTACATCGGCCACGTCTTCGACCCGCGCACCGACGCCGTGGCCGGCGGCGACCTGCGCAACCTGGTCGGGGAGATCCGCAACCGGGTTCGGGACCGGGCGGCGGTGATCTGCCTGGTCGGCGGGACGGCGGACAAGCCGAGTGTGGTCGTCGCCACCACCGAAGGCGCCCGGTATCGGGGGCTGAAGGCCGGTGAGCTGGTGACCACGGCGAGCCGGACCCTGGGCGGCCGGGGCGGCGGCAAGGACGACATTGCCCAGGGCGGCGGCACCGACGGCAGCCAGGTCCCGGCCGCGCTGACCGCGGTCGAGCACGCCATCGGCCACGTCCTGCAGTCCGCCTCCTGGTGAGAAATCTGGTGAAGATCCGGTGAAGCCGGATGAAGACCTGGTGAAGTTGTGGTGAGGTTCGGGTGACGTTTCGGACCGGACGCCGTATCGGCATCGACTGGGGCGACGTCCGGATCGGGGTGGCCGCCTGCGATCCGGCGGGAACGATGGCCTTTCCGGTGCTGACGGTGGCCGCCGGCAAGGACGAGATCGCGGCCCTGCTCCACGTCGTCGACGAGTACGAGCCGGTCGAGGTGGTGGTCGGGCTGCCGCGCTCGCTGAACGGCACCGAGGGCCCGGCGGCGGTCAAGGTCCGGGCCAAGGCACGCGTCCTGGCCGAGGCCCTGGCCGGTCGCGACACGCCGATCCCACTGCGGCTGGTCGACGAACGGCTCTCCACCGTGCAGGCTGTCAAGCAGTTCCAGCGGAGCGGAAAGCGTTCTCGCGACTATCGCCAGGTGATCGACCAGGCGGCGGCTCGGGAGATCCTCGACCATGCCTTGACGGCTGAACGGGGCCAGGACAGGCCGCCGGGCGAAGTACTATCGCCCGGATGAGTGGCGGCCGGGCCGCTCTCGACCACGACCACCCCACCGGGCCAGGATCAGGCCGGGTCAGGACTCAGGAGACCGACCGACGTGACCCAGCTGCTCGACCCGGAGCACAAACCACACCCGGCCAAGGAGATCGGTGCCCGCGCCAAGGGTTGTCTGGCGGTGATCGTGGCGTTGGCCATCCTCGGCGGCGGTGCCTACTTCCTCTGGGACAAGGCGAGCACGTTCATCGCCTCGATGGAGGACGTGCCGGACTACACCGATCCCGCGGGTAAGGCCAACGTCACCATCACGGTTCCCAGCGGTAGCACCTTGACCGACATCGGCACCATCCTGCAGTCCAAGGACGTGATCCGCTCCACCAAGGCGTTCGACAAGGCGGTCAAGGCCGAGGACAGCACGCCGACGGTGCAGACCGGCAGCTACCTGATGCGCACCCAGATCCCGGCCAGTCGGGCGCTGGAGATCCTGCTCGACCCGGGAAAGTACCGGATCCGCAACCAGGTCACGATTCCGGAGGGCTTGCGGCTGTCCGCCCAGGTCGCCACCCTGGTCAAGGGCACCAAGTTCAGCGCCGCCGACTACCAGAAGGCGTTAGCCGATCCGAAGGCGCTGGGCCTGCCGAGCTATGCCAAGAACAATCCCGAAGGGCTGCTGTTCCCCGACACCTACGAGTTGACCCAGGGCGCCACCGCGACCACGGTGCTGCGGCAGATGAGTGCCCGCTACGCAACGGTGGCCGGTCAGGTCGATCTGAACGACCGGGCCAAGAAGATGGACTACACGCCTTACCAGGTGCTGATCGTGGCCAGCATCATCGACAAGGAGGTCAGCCAGGAGCGCTACCGGGCGAAGGTGGCTCGGGTGCTCTACAACCGGCTGGACAACGGAATGCCGCTGGGGCTGGACTCCACGGTGATCTACGCGCTCAACCTGAAGACCACCACGACCACGAGTGCCGACCGGCAGACCAAATCGCCCTACAACACCTACCTCCACGAGGGGCTACCGCCCGGACCGATCTCGGCCCCGGGCAAGGCTGCTCTCAAGGCGGCGGCCAATCCGGCCAAGGGCGACTGGCTCTACTTCACGACGGTCAACTTCGACACCGGCGAGACCAAGTTCGCCGATGACCTGGCCGGCCACCAGAAGAACGTGGACGAGTTCCAAGCCTGGTGTCAGGGTCACGCCGGGCGCTGCACCTGAGATGACGTGCCGGTGATGACGAGGTGTGCCGTGCTGGGGTCGCCGATCGAGCACTCGCTCTCGCCCGCTCTGCATCGTGCCGCCTACGCCGAACTCGGACTGACCGACTGGAGCTACGACCGGTTCGAGGTAGACGAACACGCCCTTGCCGGGTTCGTCGCGGGCCTGGACGCCGACTGGCGCGGGCTGAGTATGACCAAACCCCTCAAGGCGGCGGCGCTGGCACTGGGGGAGGCCGACGAGCAGGTCGCGGCTGTCCGGGGCGGCGAACACGATGATCCTCTCCGCCGACCGCCGCCGACAGCTCCACAACACCGACATCGACGGGCTGACCCACGCCCTGCAGGCGGCGCGGATCGACGCCGTCGCGGAGGCGGTGATCCTGGGCGCCGGCGGGACGACGCGGGCCGCACTCGTGTCACTCTCCGACCTCGGCGCCGATCGGGTCCGGGTGCTGGCCCGGCGGCCCGAGCAGGCGGCGGCGCTGCGCTCCGCTGGCGCAGCGCCTCGGGATCGACCTCCGGCCGGGTGGCTGGGGCGACGAACTCGGCGCGGCCGACCTGGTCATCTCCACCGTCACCGCCGAAGCCGCCGCCGACCGGACCGATCAGCTCGGTCGGGTCTCGACGGTGTTCGATGTGGTCTACGAACCGTGGCCGACGCCGCTGGCCCGAGCCGCGCAGACCGCCGGCTGCACGCTGGTCAACGGGCTGGATCTGTTGGTGCATCAGGCGGTCGGCCAGATCGAGTTGATGACCGGGCGGCAGGTGTCGCCGGCGGTGCTGCTGTCTGCGGGCCGAAAGGCGCTCGGCGCGCGTAACCCCGCGTGAAACACTGGTCATCATGTTGGTAGAGGAGCGGAGCGACTTCAGGCCCGTCCGGCGAGGACTGTCATGCTCAGGTGGTTGACGGCGGGGGAATCGCACGGTCGGGGTCTGGTGGCCATTCTCGAAGGCGTGCCCGCCGGCGTCGAGGTGACCACCGAGGACATCCAGGCCGCGCTGGCCCGGCGACGGTTGGGGTTCGGCCGCGGCGCCCGGATGAAGTTCGAGGCCGATCAGGTCACTCATGCTCGGTGGCGTCCGGCACGGCAGCACCATCGGTTCGCCGGTGGCCATCGAGGTGGCGAACACGGAGTGGCCGAAGTGGGAGACCGTGATGTCGCCGGATCCGGTGCCGGCCGAAGAGCTGGCCGCCCAGGCCCGCAACGCCCCGCTGACCCGGCCGCGTCCAGGGCACGCCGACCTGGCCGGCATGCAGAAGTACCGCTTCGACGAGGCCCGGCCGATCCTGGAGCGGGCCAGTGCCCGGGAGACCGCGGCCCGGGTCGCGGTCGGCCGGGTGGCCAGCGCCTTCCTGCAGCAGGCGTTCGGCATCACCGTGCTCTCCCACGTGGTCGAGCTGGGTACCGTTCGCGCGCCCTACGGCGTGCTGCCGACGATCGCCGATCTGGACGCCGTCGACGAGAGTCCGGTGCGCTGTTTCGATCCCGATGCTGCGGCCGCGATGATCGAGGAGGTCAAGGCCGCGCAGAAGGACGGCGACACGCTGGGTGGCGTGGTCGAGGTGGTCGCCGACGGACTGCCGCCCGGGCTCGGCTCCCACATCCAGGGCGATCTGCGACTGGACGCCCGATTGGCCGGAGCGCTGATGGGCATCCAGGCGATCAAGGGCGTCGAGGTCGGTGACGGCTTCGAACTGGCCCGGATGCGGGGTAGTGCCGCCCACGACGAGATCGTCCGCGGTGCCGGACGGGATCGGTCGGGCCTCACACCGCTCCGGCGGTACCGAGGGCGGGATGAGCGTCGGCGGCCAGCTGCGGGTCCGGGCGGCGATGAAGCCGATCTCCACCGTGCCGCGCGCGCTGCGGACGATGGATGTCAGTACCGGTGAGGAGGCGGTGGCCAACAACCAGCGCTCCGACGTCTGCGCGGTACCGGCGGCCGGCGTGGTGGCCGAGGCGATGGTGGCCCTGGTGCTGGCCGAGGTCTGCTTGGAGAAGTTCGGCGGCGACTCGGTGGTCGAGTCGGCCGCGCAACGCCCAGGCGTACCTCAAGGATCTGGGCGAACGCGGTCTGCAGATCCAGCCGTGAGCACAGCGGTCTCGGATGGACGAGCGGGATGCGCCGGGCAGCTGGTCGCACGGTGGTGCTGGTCGGCGCGCCCGGCTCGGGTAAGTCGACGGTCGGCGCGCTGCTGGCCGACCGGTTGGGGCTGAGGTTCATCGACGTGGACGACGTGATCGCCGAGCGGGCCGGCAAGTCGATCGCCGACATGTTCACCGTCGACGGCGAGCCGGCATTCCGGGCCCTGGAACGTGAGACCACCCTCGAGGTGATGGACAGCGCCGGGGGAGTGGTTTCGCTCGGCGGCGGTGCGGTCACCTCCACCGAGATCCGGGCGCGCCCTGGCCGGGCAGCGGGTGATCTGGTTGCAGGTCAGCGCCACCTCGGCCGCCCGCCGGATCGGGATGAACGAGTCCCGGCCGTTGCTGCTCGGCAACGTCCGCGGGCAGCTGATGCGGCTGCTGGCGAGCGGGCCGTGCTGTACCGCGAGGTGGCGACGATCACGGTGCCGACCGATGATCATCTTCCGCAGGAGGTGGTGGAGTTGATCATGACCGAGCTGAATTCGGGCCCGCGTCGAATTCGGCGTCGGATTCGGAGTCGGTATGAGCACCGAGCTGAGCGCCGAGACGGTCAGGTTCAGGCCGAACGCCCTACGCGGTGCGGATCGGTCGTCGGTCTGATCGACGAGGTGGTCGCCCTGGCGGCCGCCCAGCCCGAGTGCAGCGGGTGGCGATCATCCACCCGCCGGTCTGTGCCGGCATTGGTCGAGGCCAGCTGAGCCGCGCCTTGGTGCCGCCGGTCTGCAGGTCGTGATCGTCTCCGGTGCCGACCGCCGAGGCGGCCAAGACGGCCGAGGTGCTGGCGTACTGCTGGGCGGTACTCGGTCGGGAACGGCTTCACCCGTTCGGATCTGGTGATCGGGTCGGTGGCGGAGCGAGCACCGATCTGGCCGGTTTCGTGGCCGCGACCTGGTTACGCGGGGTGAAGTTGATCACCGTCTCGACCAGCCTGCTGGGCATGGTCGATGCCGCCGTCGGTGGCAAGACCGGCATCAACACCGCCGAGGGCAAGAATCTGGTCGGCGCGTTCTGGGAGCCGATCGGCGTGTTCTGTGATCTTGGTCAGCTCACCGCCCTGACCCCGGCCGATCTGGCTTCCGGGACTGGCCGAGGTGATCAAGTGCGGCTTCATCGCCGACCCGATGATCTTGGACCTGGTGGAGGACGATCCAGCGGGCCGCGGGATCCGACCGGTGCCGGTGCTGGCCGAGCTGGTGCGCCGAGCGTCGCGGTCAAGGCGGCGGTGGTCTCGGCCGACCTTCGCGAGGTCGACCTCGGTCGGCGGTCCGAGGGGTCGGTCGCGAGCTGCTGAACTACGGGCACACTCTGGGGCACGCGATCGAGCGCCGGGAGAACTACCGCTGGCGACACGGTGAGGCGATCAGCGTCGGCATGGTGTACGTCGCCGAGCTGTCCCGCCGGGCCGGGCCACCTGGACGCGGCCACGGCTGCGCGGCACCGGAGCACGCTCGCCGCGGTCGGACTGCCCACCCGCTATCCGGTCCGGGCGCCTTCGACGACCTGATGGCCACGATGGCGTTGGACAAGAAGACCCGCGGTTCGACCCTGCGGTTCGTCATCCTGGACGCGCTGGGGCAGCGCGTCCGATCCTCGCCGGCCCGACCGAGTCTCTGCTGCGCGACAGCTACACGGCGATCGCCGTGTAGCTGGCAAGGTAGACGTCATGGCGAGCTATCAGGTGAACGACGCGGCGGTGGCCAGAATCGGCGAGCTGATCGCCGCCAAGCAATACGAGCTGGACAGCGATTGGGGTGATGTCCAGCCCAGCGCGGAAGCCCAGAACGACTATCTGGACCAGCACGGCTGGGACGCCTACGGCGAATGGCACCTGGGGCTGAGTGTCGGGGCGAACGACGAGACGAAGGCCCGGTACGCCTTCGTGGTCGGCGACTTCCGTCGGGTTCATCGTTCGGGTCTGATCGCCTGCGTCTACCGGGCCGGCGAATGGCGGCACAAGAAGATCGAGTTGGCGGCCCACGAACTGCTCCAGCGGTTGGATGGCGTCGCCGGCATCGAGTAGCTGCCCGCCAGGGCCTCGCCGCGCTCCCCGGCCCCGGTCGGGCACGGGTAGCGTCGGCGCCGATGAACGTGAGGTCCGCAACCGGGAACGGCTGGTCCTCAGCAACGCGGTGGTGGCGATCGCGATCACCCTGGTCGCGTTGCCTCTGGTAGACAACGCGCGGGATCTAGCCGGCGGCAGCGGTCTGGACTTCCTCCGTGTTAACGCGACCGACCTGGTCGCGGCGGGATCAGTTTCACGGTGATCGCGGCGTTCTGGATGGCGCACCACCAGCTCTTCGACCGGGCGACCAAGAGTGTTCCCCGGCTGCTCGGGCGTCAACATGATCTGGCTGGCCGGCATCATGGCTTACCGGTAATGACGGTGGTCCAGGTGAACGGCCGGCACGACCGGAGCGCCCTGGCGCTCTATCTCGGCACGATGGCCTTCTTGATGGTGATGTCCCGGGGGGAGGAGATCGTCTGGCCCGCGGCGGGGCGCTGGTCGTGGCGGACGCCGGTCGGAATCGACAACGCGGTTCCCGTGGTGTTCATCCTGCTCCTCGCCCGCCCGATCCGTCGGCTCGAGCCCTGGCGCTCCTCCCTTCGGCGCAGCGGCCAGGCGTCTGCTCGGCGGAAGGGGCGAAGAGACGGTGCGACTGTCGGCGTCGAGCATCAGCTGTGCCGACCGTGTTTCCGTGACGGCGGGCCCGGACGGACCGGAGACAGGAAGGCGGCGTAGCTCCAGGTCAGGTCGCGAACGCTCTTCTCATAGCCGGTGACCCCGTCGAACTGCTCACTGAGTTCCAGCTGGTCACTGTGCGAGAGCACCGCGCGCAGCATGGCGTCGCCGGCTGCGTCCAGGGCTGCGACGGCGTCGGCCGCGGTGGTCTCGGCCGAGATGCCGACCTGGGCAAAAAACGGCTCCGACAGGTCGTCCAGCGGTAACGAGCCCGACGCGCTGATGCTGCGGGCGAGTTGGTAGTAGAGCTGGGCGAAGTTCGCCGTACAGAGCGGCCACGGATGATCGCCCGCGCTGCCGGAGCCGCCGTCGTAACGATCATCGGGATAGCGCCCGAGCATCGGACCGAGACCGAGTTCGGCGTCGCTCAGGTTGATCGGGTAGGCCTTGGGTGAGGACGGGTCCGTCCAGAGGTCCGCGCAGCCGGGCAGCGGTGGCCAGCATCTTCGTGTCGGTGCAGGGAAGTGCGCCGTAGATCCAGGCTTGGACGATGTCGATGTTCGGGTCGTAGCCCGGGATGGTCGACGCGGGGTCGGCGCCGTCGTTGATCATGCTGAGGTAGTACTCACCGTTCCAGTGCTCCGCCAGCGCCTGCTCAGCCAATCGATCGCCTCGGCGAGACCGGCGGGAACCGGAGGCCGAGCTCGTTGTCGGCGATCTCACGGAAGCAGCGCAACTGGACCGGCGCGGGCGAAGAACGAATACCCGCGATGCTCCTCCCACAGATTGGTGGTCGGGTCGCGGTAGCAGCCGAGCAGGAAGTCCAGATTGCGCGCGATCAGGTCGGTCGCCGTCGACCGGGTGTCGGGATCGAGCTGGCGAAGGCGGCCAGCAGCGCCACGGTCTGGATCGCCGGCCCGTCGTTCTGCTCCGACCAGGGCCGCGGCGGGCTTCGATGGTGAAGCAGGCGTGTCCCTTGGTCGGTGCCGAGTTCTGCTCGCAGGCATCGGCGAACCGGACATAGTCGGCCAGCGCTCGCCGACGGTCGGTCGGCGTCGGACGCGGCGCTGATCTCGAGCATCACGATCGGCGGCGTCGCGGACCCAGTTGAAGACGTAGTCCTGGCTGATGCCAGGGGCGTTGGCCGGATAGGACGGCGCGGCGATCACGCAGCCCGGCAGCGAGACCAGCTGGTGGGTCGAATCGGTGAACGGAAAGCCGTCGCTGGAGACGTTGCGGAGCAGCAAGGCGTACAGGTGTTGGGCCACCCGGCCCAGATCCATCTGGTGATAGGCCAGCACCGAGCGCGCGAGCGGGGTGGGTTCGCCGCCGCTCAGCGCACGGGTCGTCGGGGTGGCGGTGTCGCTCATGGGGCTACCTTCTGGGTGAACGGGTGAACGGGTGAACGGGTGAACGGGTGAACGGGTGAACGGGTGAACGGGTGAACGGGTGAACGGCTGGAAGGGCGGTCAGTCGGGGATCGAGTCGCCGGCGACGATGGACATGACCAGCGCGTTGTGCCACTCGTCCTCCCAGCGCAACGCGTGGCGCAGCATGCCCTCGTGCTGAAACCGAGCTTGCGATAGGCGCGATGGCCCGCTCGTTGAACGCATAGACCTGCAGGCTGATCCGGTGCAGCCCGAGCACGCCAGGCCGAAGTTGATCACCGCCCGCCCGGCCTCGGTGCCGTAGCCCTGGCCGTAGACTTCGCTGCCCCGCAAGGAGATCCGATAGTTCATCGAGGCGTTGTCGGCGTCCAGCTCGTTCAGCACCACCTCACCCAGAAAGCTGCGTCGGGCCCGCATGATGGCCCAGTCGGCCCGCTGGTCGTTGCCCTCGACCTGCTCCAAGAAGGCCGTGTGTGGGCCTCGTCCGGGTCGCGTGGGTGCCGGTCAGCCGCGGCCCTCGGGGTCGGTGGCCGAGCGCAGCACCTGCGGAAGGTAGCGCGGGCCCATCGGCTTCAGCCGGAGTCGCTGCGTGCTGAGCGTCGGCTGCCGGGCCAGCAGTTCGGTGCGGATCACGGGAGAAGGCTAAACTGGGCCGCTGCCCCGGAGTCGGACGCCGGTGAACACGGTGGCGTCCCGCTGCTGATCGGGGATCCTGATGAACGAACGAGTACGGATGAGGAATTCGCGTGATCTCGACGAACGACCTGAAGAACGGCATGGTGCTCGACCTGGACGGACAGCTCTGGTCGGTGGTCTGGTTCCAGCATCACAAGCCCGGCAAGGGCAACACGGTGGTGCGGACCAAGCTGAAGCACGTGCTCTCGGGCAAGGTGGTGGACAAGACCTTCAATTCCGACATCAAGGTCGACACCGCCAACGTCGACCGACGCGAGATGCAGTACCTCTACCACGACGGTGCCGGCTTCGTGTTCATGGACACCGCCAGCTATGAGCAGATGACGATTCCCGACGAGACGGTCGCCGACGCGAAAAACTATCTGCTCGAAGAGCAGACCGCCACGGTGGCGATCCACGAGGACAACCCGCTCTACATCGACCTGCCGGCTTCGGTCGAGCTCGAGATCACCTACACCGAGCCCGGCCTGCAGGGCGATCGGAGCACCGGCGGCACCAAGCCGGCGACGCTGCAGACCGGCCTGCAGATCCAGGTGCCGCTGTTCCTCACCACCGGCGAGAAGGTCAAGGTCGACACCCGGACCGGTGGACTATCTGGGCCGGATCGGCAGTTGAGCCCGAAGCAACCGGCTTCCGACCCGGCGGCCGTCGGGGTCCGATTCCCGGGCCGCAGCCGGTGCGCCACGGTCGCTGGGCCGAGTGCGTCCCGCCACTCGACCCGGAGCAAGGCGCGCAAGCGGGCGCTGGACATCCTGTTCGAGGCCGAGTTGCGCGGCAACGACGTCATCTGGACGCTGAGCGAACGCAGCGCCGACGCCGAACCGCCGGTGCGGGACTACACCACCGAACTGGTCGAGGGCGTCCATCGGCAGCCCGCGGCATCGATCACCGGATCAGTGACTGCGCTGGCCAGCGGGTGGACGCTGGCCCGGCTGCCCCGGGTGGACCGGATCGCTCTGCAGATCGCCGTCTTCGAGCTGGACGAACTCGGGGGTGGCCCCGGCCGTCGTGGTCTCCGAGGCCGTCGCGCTGGTCTCCGACCTCTCCACCGACGATTCTCCGGCCTTCGTCAACGGCGTCCTGGGCACCATCGTCCGCGGCTGAGTCGTCGCTCACGACGTTGTCCCGGATTCGGCCGCGACAACGCGGCTGAGATCCGGGACGAGACGACACCGGAGCGCGCAGCGGATGGTCAGATCGTCCCAACCCCGCAGCTGAAGGGTGACTGCCGACCTGGAATGCCACAGCGCAAGGTCGCCCGTTGACGTCGGCCGAGCCGTAGCGCAGCGTGGCCAGGCGTTCGCGGTGGCGGAGTTGTCCCGGTCGAGGTCGCCGAACCGGCCGGCTCCGTGAATGTCCGAGGCGACCGTCGAGGTCAACGACCAGACCCTAGTCGCGATAGAGCACGTCGATCACGGTGTACTGCCGACGGACCTGCCGCATTCCGGCGGGCAGTCCGTGAGCGCGTTCGACGTCGCGTAGGTAACGCAGTTCCAGCGGGCTGTGCGCGCCGGCCGTCACATCGTTCAGCACCGCGGCGAGCGGCTTCCGGTTCGGGACAGCGCAACGTCGGTCGAGGGCCCGGGCCAGTTGAGCGGGTGAGACCAGCCGACGCCCGACGGCGGCCGTCATCAGATCGATCGCCTCGGTTTCCGTTGCCTCGGCGATCAGGTCCAGCACCACGTCGCCGGTGCGGATGCGAGGTGGATGTCCGAGCACGGAGCTCCCGCGCAGGCCCTGCCGATCCCGTCGGACGGTCCACCGACAGGGGAGCAGTGTCTGTCGGACGGGTGTGCTGCCGGCGGCCGCCACCCGGACGACGATGTCGTCCGGCGGCTCGTCCACCCGGCCCGCCAGGAAGCCGGCGGCGCGGCCACCCAGTCGAGCGCGGTCACCGCCGACAAGCACAGCCGCCCAGGCCGCTGCCGGCCAGGTCATCCCGGAGCCGGTGCAGAACACACCGGGGCTCAGTCGGCTCCAACGCTGTTCAGGCAGCAGCCGTGCCTGACGCGGCGATCCGGTCCTGAAGGCCATGGCCTGCTCCCGGGTGACGCAGCAGTGCCTCCGGATCCGACCGCGTAGTCGCGGCCGGATCCGGGACAGCTTCGGCTGGTCAGGCGTCCAGCTGCTGCTTCACCCGCGAGGACAGGTCGGCTTCGGTCTCCTGCAGGAGATCGATCCGCTTCTGCAGTTCGGCGGCCTGGGCGTCAGCCTCGGTCAGGATCCGCTCGGCCTCGAGCCGGGCGATCCGGGTGACCCGCTCGGCGGTCTGCTGGCTGTTGAGCAGCAGGCCGTACTCGTACTCGCGGAGATGAGCACCACCGACGCCGTGCTCACCGCCGGCCTCAGTACGGTCGGCCCCCAGACCTGCCTTGATCTGATCGAGCTGGCCGTGGAACCGGGTCAGCGCGGCGTCCACGTCCCGGCCGAGCTGGTCGATCCGTTCGGCGATCTGCTCATTGCTCTCCCGCCCGGTCAGGCTGCCCGCGCGCGCCTGGTCCTGCGCGGCGGCCAGAACGTCCATCGCCGCCATCGAGAGCCGCTCACTGGGATCGTCCAACCGGCTGTGGTCGAATGCCGTGTGCCGGGCACCAGCAGCCTCGCCGGCAGATTCCCGTCCGTCGGTCGATCCACCGACCTGGGCCTTCTCCTCGTGAGTGACACGGGCGTCGACAGGGTCAGGCTCTTCGCTGCCGGAACCCCTGCTCCCGGCGTCTTCAGAGGCATTGGACTCCTCGGCCGCTGGGCTTACCTGTTCGGGGCGCCGGCCTGGTCGGCCTGCGGCTTGAGCTCGATGGTGGTCCGCAGCGGGACCTCGTTGACCGCGATCACCGCGATCAGGGTGACCACCGCGACCACACCGGCGATCAGGAACAGCGTGCCGAAGGTGTCGCCGTAGGAGCGTGTGGACCAGGGCCTGGATCGGGGCCGGCAGGCTCTGTGATGTTCAGGCTGCGCTGCCGGCGCCGGACGCGCCGCCCGCGACACCCATCGGGCCAGGCCGTTCGCGATCTTGGTTGCCGACCCGGTCGGCGAGCACCGCACCGAGCACGGTGACGCCGACGGCGCCGCCGAGCGAGCGGAAGAACGAGATCGTCGCCGAACTGGCGCCGATGTCCTTGACGTCGACGGTGTTCTGCACGGCGAGCACGATGTTCTGGATCAGGGTGCCGACGCCGATGCCCATCACGGCCATGAAGATCGCTACGTGCCAGTACGGGGTGTTGTGGTCGATGGTGGCCATGCCGGCCAGGCCGATCAGCGAGCAGGATCGAGCCGAACACCATGATCGGCTTCCACCGACCGGTCCGGCTGACGATCTGGCCGCCGATGGTCGAGGCCACCATCTGGGCCAGGATCAGCGGGATGGTCATCAGCCCGGCCAGGGTCGGGGTGTCGCCCTTGGCCAGTTGGAAGTACTGGGTCAGGAAGGTGCTGCTGCCGTACAGGGCGATGCCGACGCCGAGGCTGGCCACGATCATCAGAGCGGTGGTGCTGTTGCTCAGCACCCGGATCGGCACCATCGGCTGCCGGACCTTCAGTTCGGTGATCACCGTGGCGACGCCGGCGATGCAGGAAGCCGATCAGGAACAGACCGGACTGCCAGGAGATCCAGCCGTAGGACTTGCCGGCGAAGGTGACCCAGAGCATCGGCAGTGCGGCGACGACGGCGATCAGCACGGCGCCGAGGTAGTCGAAGTGCACCTCGTGCTTGATGGTCGGCAGATGCAGCGTCTTCTGCAGCAGGATCAGGGCGACCACGGCCAGCGGGACGCAGACGAAGAAGCAGTAGCGCCAGTCGAGGTGCTGGGTGATCACGCCGCCGAGCAACGGGCCGGAGACGGTGCTGACCGCTATCACGGCGCCCATGTAGCCGCTGTAGCGGCCACGCTGGCGGGGCGGGATGATCGAGCCGATGATCGACTGGGTCAGCGCGGTCAGACCACCCATGGCCACGCCCTGGACGGCGCGGAAGGCCATCATCGGCGGCACGCTCTGCGAAGCCCGGCGCCGATAGAGCCGGCGACGAACAGCACGATCGAGAGCTGGACCAGCAGCTTCTTGTTGAACAGGTCGGAGAGCTTGCCCCAGATCGGCGTCGTGACGGTCAGGGCCAGCAGCGAAGACGTGATCACCCAGGTGTACTGACGCTGGGTGCCGTGCAGATCCGACATGATCGTCGGCAGCGCGGTGGAGACGATGGTCGAGGAGAGCAGAGCGGTGAACAGCGCGGCCAGCAGGCCGGTCATCACCTTCGAGGATCTCCGGGTGGACAGTGCTTGCGGGTGAGTCGGGACCCGGCGGTGGGTCGGCGAGCTGTCCGGGCTGCCTGCCGGTGTCTCGTCTGCCCGGTGCTCGGTGCGCTCGACGGCGGTGGCCGTTGCGGTTGCGGTGGTCATGCGGAAACGTGCTCCATCTCGAGAACGTGGTTTCGAGACTGGTCGGTCTGGGGCGTGGTCGTGCTGCGGGTGCTGGCTGGCGGGGTCTTGGGCGGGTGTCGTCGGAGGCGGGTCGGGCGATGCTGATCCGCGGCCAGCTCGGTGGGGCGCGGTGGGACGCGGGTTGATCAGCATCCGGGCGTGAAGTCGGGGATCCGGCGGTCGAGCCGGTCCATCGAACTTCGGTCGCGGCCGCCGCTTCTTCGTCGGTCCAGTCGGCCAGCACGTCGCAGATCAGGGCGCAGGGAGAAGCGTTGGCGCTCGTCGCAGCCGGTCCCGACCGAGGTCGGTCAGGCCGAGCAGGCAGGCCCGGGCGTCAGCAGGATCGGGATGCCGCTCGACCAGTCCGTCCTGCTCGAGCGTGGCGACCACCCGGGAGGCGACCGACGGTGCGACCAGCAGCCGGTCGGCCAGGTCGCCCATCCGCAGCTCGTGGTCGGCCGACAGGACCTTGAAGGCGCCGACCTGGGTTCCGGTGATCGAGGCTGCCGTGCATTTCGTGCCTGACCGCTCGGCTGGTGCGGAGCAGGGTGGACAGCGAGGCCAACAGTTCGGCGGCTCGGGGCTCCGACAACATCAGCGACTCCTTTGGTTGCTGCATACAACTATAAACTAGTTCGTATGCATAGGGCAACTATGTGGACCAGTGGTGTGCCTGGTCTGGTCAGCATGCGCAGAGATCGCGGCCGTTCGGGTCCGGAGCGATCGGCACTGGTAATCTCCAGCCGTACAAGCCACCCTTTAAGACCTGTCCGGTGAGGCAGGAAAGGACGGTTGATGTCCGACGTCACCCCGATCCGGTCAGCCCGCAACCACTCTCCGGCGTTGCTGGTGCTGGAGGACGGTCGCAGTTTCCGTCGGCCAGTCGTTCGGGGCGGCCGGTGGAGACGTTCGGCGAGGCGGTCTTCGCCACCGCGATGTCGGGCTACCAGGAGACGCTGACCGACCCGAGCTATCACCGCCAGGTCGTGGTCGCGACCGCGCCGCACATCGGCAACACCGGCTGGAACGACGAGGACGACGAGTCGACCCGGATCTGGGTCGCCGGCTACGTCGTCCGCGATCCGGCTCGGGTGCCGTCGAACTGGCGGTCGCGTCGAGTCGTTGGAGGACGAACTTCGGGCCCAGGGCGTGGTCGGGATCTCCGGCATCGACACCCGGGCCCTGACCCGCCATCTGCGTGAGCGGGGCGCGATGCGGGTCGGCATCTCCACCACCGAACGCGATCCGGCGGCACTGCTGGCCAGGGTCTGCGCCGCGCCGACGATGACCGGGGCCGATCTGGCCGGCGAGGTCAGTGTGCGGGAGGGCTACGTCGTGCCGGCCGAACTGCCCGACGGTGCGCCGCCGCGGTTCCGGGTCGCCGCGATCGATCTCGGGATCAAGTCCATGACGCCGCACCGGATGGCCGAGCGGGGCATCGAGGTGCACGTACTGCCCTCCGACACCGATCTGGCCACGATCCGCGCGCTGAGAGGTCGACGGCGTCTTCTTCTCCAACGGGCCCGGTGATCCCGCCGCCTCGAGCGGACCGATCGATCTGCTCCGCGACGTGCTCGCCGACGGACTGCCCTACTTCGGGATCTGCTTCGGCAACCAGATCTTCGGTCGCGCTCTCGGCCTGGGCACCTACAAACTGCCCTACGGCCACCGCGGCATCAACCAGCCGGTGATGGATCTGGGCACCCGGAAGGTCGAGATCACCGCGCACAACCACGGGTTCGCTGTGGACGCGACGATCGGGGCCGACATACCGACGCCGTACGGCACCGCCCGGGTCAGCCATGTCGGGCCTGAACGACGACGTGGTCGAGGGTCTCGAGCTGCGTGACGACGGCGGCCGGCTGACGGCCTTCTCTGTGCAGTACCACCCCGAGGCGGCTGCCGGTCCGCACGACGCCAGCTACCTCTTCGACCGGTTCATCGACGATGATGACGAGAACGCCCTTCGACAAGCTCAGGGCCTGGACTGGCCTGTCGAAGGCCCGGAAGTCACGCGGCCTGAGCCTGTCGAAGGCATGGCGAAGCCGAGGGCCGCTGATGCCGCAGCGCACCGACATCGCCTCCATCCTGGTCATCGGCTCCGGCCCGATCGTCATCGGTCAGGCCTGCGAGTTCGACTATTCCGGCACCCAGGCCTGCCGGGTGCTGGGCGAACTGGGTTATCGGGTGATCTTGATCAACTCCAACCCGGCGACGATCATGACCGATCCCGAGCTGGCCGATGCCACCTACATCGAGCCGATCACCCCCGACTACGTGACCAAGGTGATCGAGCAGGAACGCCCCGACGCGCTGCTGGCCACGCTGGGCGGTCAGACCGCACTGAACGCCGCGATGGCCCTGCACGACTCCGGCGTCCTGGCCCGCTACGGCGTCGAACTGATCGGCGCCTCGATGGAGGCGATCCGGCGCGGCGAGAACCGGGAGACCTTCAAGAGGTCGTGGAGGGCCTGACCGGGGTCGCCGGCGGGCCGGCCGAGGTGGCCGTGAGCATCGTCTGCCACACCATGGACGAGGTGATCGCCGCCGCCGCCGAGCTCGGCTATCCGCTGGTGGTGCGGCCCAGCTTCACCATGGGCGGGGTCGGCTCCGGCTTCGCCCACAACGAAGCCGATCTTCGTCGGATCGCCGGCGCCGGGCTGGATGCCAGCCCGACGACCGAGGTGCTGATCGAGGAATCCATCCTGGGCTGGAAAGAGTACGAGCTCGAGGTGATGCGCGACCGGGCCGACAACGTGGTCATCGTCTGCTCGATCGAGAATCTCGACCCGATGGGCGTGCACACCGGCGACTCGATCACCGTCGCCCCGGCGATGACCCTGACCGACCGGGAGTTCCAGCGGATGCGCGATGTGGCCATCGCCATCATCCGCTCGGTCGGGGTGGACACCGGCGGCTGCAACATCCAGTTCGCGATCAACCCGGCCGACGGGGCGGATGATCGTGATCGAGATGAACCCGCGGGTCTCCCGGTCCAGCGCGCTGGCCAGCAAGGCGACCGGGTTCCCGATCGCCAAGATCGCGGCCAAGCTCGCGGTCGGCTACACCCTGGACGAGATCCCCAACGACATCACCACCCCGAAGGGCGAGCAGGGTCGTCCGCGCGGCACGGAACCCCGGCCAGCTTCGAACCGACCCTGGACTACGTCGTGGTCAAGGTGCCGCGGTTCGCGTTCGAGAAGTTCCCCACGGCCGACAGCACACTGACCACTCACATGAAGAGCGTCGGCGAGGCGATGGCCATCGGCCGCAACTTCACCGAGGCGTTGGGCAAGGCGCTGCGCAGCCTGGAGGATCCGCGGGCGCCGTTCGACCTGGCCGGCGAGATCGACCAGACGTCCGTCGCCGAGCTGCTGGCCGAGGCGCGCCCGACCGCACGACGGCCGGCTCGGCCTGGCGGTGCAGGCGATCCGGGCCGGCGCGAGCGCCGAGCAGGTGCACGAGGCGACCAAGATCGATCCGTGGTTCGTCGACCAGCTGTTCTTGATCACCGAGGTGGCGCCGAGGTCGTCGCAGGACGCACCGGAGCTGACCGCCGAGGTGCTGCGGCTGGCCAAACGGCACGGCATCTCCGACGCGCAGATCGCCCAGCTGCGGCAGCCTGGACGAGAACGTGGTCCGCGGGGTCCGCTGGGCGCTCGGGGTTCGGCCGGTCTACAAGACCGTCGACACCTGTGCGGCCGAGTTCGCGGCCCGGACGCCGTACCACTACAGCTCCTACGACGCCGAGACCGAGGTGGTGCCCCGCGATCGAAGCCGGCGGTGATCATCCTGGGCAGCGGTCCGAACCGGATCGGGCAGGGGATCGAGTTCGACTACTCCTGCGTGCACGCCTCGATGGCCCTGTCGGTACGGCGGGCTACGAGACGATCATGGTCAACTGCAACCCCGAGACGGTCTCCACCGACTACGACACCTCCGACCGGCTCTACTTCGAGCCGCTGACCCTGGAGGACGTGCTCGAGGTCGGTGCACGCCGAGCAGGCGGCCGGCCCGATCGCCGGGGTGATCGTCCAGCTCGGCGGCCAGACGCCGCTCCGGCTGGCCCAGGCCCTGAAGGACGCCGGGGTGCCGATCGTCGGCACCAGTCCGGAGGCCATCCACCTGGCCGAGGAACGGGGCGCGTTCGGTGAGGTGCTGGCCGCGGAGAACCTGCCGGCCCCCAAGCACGGGATGGCGCGCTCGTTCCTCGAGGCCCGCAGCATCGCCGACGAGATCGGCTACCCGGTGCTGGTCCGGCCCTCCTACGTGCTGGGCGGTCGGGGGATGGAGATCGTCTACGACGAGACCGCGCTCAGCTCCTACATCGGCCGGGCCACCGAGGTCTCGCCGCAGCATCCGGTGCTGGTCGACCGGTTCCTCGACGACGCGGTCGAGATCGACGTCGACGCCCTCTACGACGGCACGGATCTCTATCTCGGTGGGGTGATGGAGCACATCGAGGAGGCCGGCATCCACTCCGGGGACTCGGCCTGCGCGCTGCCGCCGATCACCCTGGGCGTCGAGATCATCGACCGGATCCGGGTCTCGACCGAGGCGATCGCCCGCGGGGTCGGCGTCCGGGGCTTGATCAACATCCAGTTCGCTCTGCACGGCGACACGCTCTATGTGCTGGAGGCCAACCCGCGCGGCCTCGCGCACGGTGCCGTTCGTGTCCAAGGCGACCTGGACCCCGCTGGCCAAGGCCGCGGCCCGGATCATGCTCGGCACCTCGATCGCCGAGCTGCGGGCCGAGGGGATGCTCAAGCCGACGCGGCGACGGCACCACCGAATGGCACGGGGCGCCGATCGCGGTGAAGGAGGCGGTGATGCCGTTCAACCGGTTCCGGACCGTCGACGGCACGTCGGTGGACACCATCCTCGGGCCGGAGATGAAGTCCACCGGCGAGGTGATGGGTCTGGACGTCTCGTTCGGGATCGCCTTCGCCAAGAGCCAGGCCGGCGCGTTCGGTCCGCTGCCGACCAAGGGTGCGGTCTTCATCTCGGTGGCCAACCGGGACAAGCGGCACGTCATCCTGCCGGTCAAGCGGCTGGCCGACCTCGGCTTCGAGATCCTGGCCACCGCCGGTACGGCCTCGGTGCTGCGGCGGCACGGGATCGCGTGTCACCACCGTCCGCAAGCACAGCCAGGGTCCCGGGTCCGAACGGGGAGAAGACGATCGTCCAGGCCATCGTGGACGGCGAGGTCGATCTGATCTTCAACACCCCGCACGGGCTCAGCCCGGACGGTCGGCCGCGCTTCGACGGCTATGAGATCCGCAGTGCTGCAGTGTCGCGCAATCTGCCCTGCGTGACCACCGTGCAAGGACTTTCGGCCGCGGTGCAGGGGATCGAGGCGATGTTGGCCGGCGAGATCGGCGTCCGCTCGTTGCAGAGCTGGCGCACCGACGCCGGCACCGCCGAGCCGGAGTCCGGTTCGTTGACCGGTGCCGCCGTCACTATGATGAGTCGAGTGTGCGCTGTCGAGACGGCGAGCCTGCCGCGTGCTGATCACCGGATACCAGCGCATGCTGCGTCCGGTGCTGTTCCGGCGGCTACGGCGGCGACGCCGAGCGGGTGCACGAGGAAACTCTGGCCCAGTTGGAAATTCTGAGGCCGTTCGGTGCCGATTCGGCGGGCCGCGGCGGCGGTTTCTCGGAACTCGCCCGCAGGCGGTGATCAGGGTGGCCGGGAATCGACTTCCCGGGACGCGGTCGGGGTGGCCGCCGGGCTGGACAAGAACGGACGGGCGGTCCGGGCGTGGGGCTCTCTGGGGTTCGGCTTCGCCGAGCTGGGGACGGTGACCGCGGATCCTCAGCCCGGTAACGAAAAGCCCCGGCTGATCCGGTTGCCGGGCAGCGGCGCGATCATCAACCGGATGGGCTTCAACAACGCCGGTGCCGAGGCGCTGGCGGCCCGACTGGACTCGCTCGGCGTGCGGCGCGGCAACGGGGCGGTCGGCATCCCGATCGGGGTCTCGATCGGCAAGAGCCAAGATCACCCCGTTGGCCGAGGCGACCGAGGACTATCTGCGTTCGTTCGCCGCAGTCAGCGACTACGCCGACTACGTCGCGGTGAACGTCTCCAGCCCGAATACACCGGGTCTGCGCGAACTGCAGGATCGGACTGCACTGCGCGAGTTGCTGGAACGCTGACGACAGCCGCGGTGGCCGGATCGACCGTGATGCCGCCAGCCCGGTGCCGATCTTCGTCAAGATCGCTCCCGATCTCGACTGGCAAGCCTGGACGAACTGCTGGCCGTGTGTGCCGAGACCGGCGGTGTCCGGGTTGATCGCCACCAACACCACGTTGGCCCGGGATCGGCTCAACTACAGCCGACCTCGACGCCGCCCGGCAGTCCGGTGGGCTGTCCGGCGCGCCGTTGACCGCGCGCGCCCTCGAGGTGGTCAGCTATCTGAGCCGAGCGCACAGGGCTGCCGGTGATCGGTGTCGGCGGCATCATGAGCGCCGACGACGCCACGGCCATGCTGGACGCCGGCGCCCGGCTGGTGCAGCTGTACACCGGATTCATCTACGCCGGTCCGGGACTGGTCCGGCAGATCAACCGGCGGCTGGCCGGACGCCCCGGCGCCGACTATGCCGTGACGAGCGAATCAGAGCAGAGCAGACCAGAAAGCAGACCAGACCAGACCAGACCAGAGGGACGGTCGTGACGTCGGAAACCACCGAACCGAAGCCTGAACCGTCCTACGGGCTCAGGCTCGCCGAAGCGATCGATCTACGGTCCGCTGTGCGTGGGGATCGACCCGCACCCGTCGCTGCTGCGCGCCTGGGGACTGCCGGTGGACGCGACGGGGCTCGAACGTTGTGCCCGCACGATGGTCGAGGCGGCCGCCGGCCGGGCCGCTCAGGTGAAGCCTCAGTCGGCCTTCTACGAGGCGTTCGGATCGGCCGGGATCGCCGTCTTGGAACGGGTTCTGGGCGAGTGTCGCGTCGGCCGGGCTGTCTGTCCTTGCTGGACGTCAAGCGCGGCGACATCGGTTCGACCATGGACGCCTACGCCGCGGCCTACCTGAGCGACGGTTCGTCGTTGGCCGCCGACGCGATCACCCTCAGCCCCTATCTGGGCGTCGGCTCGCTGGACGGGCGATCGAGGCGGCACTGGCGTCGGCCGAGGGGTCTATCTGCTGGCGGCAACGTCCAACCCGGAAGCGGGCCGTTCCAGCGGGCTGGCTGCCGACTCGGACCCGCCGTGCGGGCGGACGGCAGGTCGTGGCCCAAGCCGTGATGGAGGCGGCCGTCGGCCGCAACGCTGCCGCCGCAACCGGGGCGAGTGGGGCTCGGTGGGTCTGGTCATCGGAGCCACCATCGATCACGCCATGACGGAGGCCCTCGACCTGTCGGGGGTCGGCGGACCGATTCTGGCCCCGGGTGTCGGCGCACAGGGCGGCGGGCCGGACGACCTCCGTCGGGTCTTCGGTCCGGCGCTGACGTTCGTGCTGCCGGCCTCCAGCCGGGGGTAATGGCCGCCGGTCCGGACCGGGCCGCTCTCGTGGCGGCGATCACGCAGGCGCAACAGCTGCTCGGTTGATCCCGACGACGACCGGCCACCGGTACCGACGTGCACCGGCCGAAAAGACCCGCCGACCCTAAGTGTAGTTTCGGGGTGTGGGCGGTATAGTCGCTCGTCACGAGCGATACGGAATCCTTATACCCGATCCGCCCGGGCAGATCAGCTGCGATCAACCACAGGTCCTTCGTCCAGCCACGAGGCGAGACCGGCGTCGTCGGCCAACCCTCGAATGCCGTTCCGGTGTTCCGTTCGCCGCGTGACTTAGGAGTTATCGGTGTCGATCCCACCGCTCAGCGAAAAGCAACGTGAACAGGCGCAGGACGGCCGCAACCGAAGCGCGTCGGCGGCGCGCGGAGGTTAAACTGGGGCTGCGGACGGGCTCGATAAGCTTGTCCGAGGTCCTTCGGTTGGCTCTCTCCGACGACGTGGTCGCCCACACGAAGGTGAACGACATCCTCAAGTCGCTGCCCCGGGTCGGCATCGTCCGGGCGACCCGGTGATGGAGCGACTGCAGATTGCGACCAACCGGCGGCTTCGTGGATTGGGCAAACACCAGATGGCAGGGCTAATCTCCGAGTTCTCATGAGCCCTCGTCCCTCGCTGGCCGCGCCGATCGCCCGGTAGCCGGGCACACCGAGCCGTTGGTCCGTGCCCGACGCTGCGGCGCGACTGACCGTCATCTCCGGCCCGGCCGGAGTGGGCAAGGGCACAGCTGGTCGGCCGGCTGAGGGTCGTCTGCCCCGAGGTCTGGGTCTCGGTCTCGGCCACCACCCGGCCGCCCCGGGCCGGTGAGATCGACGGCCAGCACTACCTGTTCGTCGGCGAACGCTCGAGTTCGAGCAGCTGATCGCCCGCGGCGAGCTGCTGGAGTGGGCGGTGGTCCACGGGGCGGCCAAGTACGGGACCCCGCGCGCACCGGTGCTGCAAACGTTGGCGCAGGGCCGAGAGGCGATCCTGGAGATCGACCTGCAGGGCGCCCGGCAGGTCCGCGAGAGTTGGCCGGAGGCGCGATTCGTGTTCTTGAAGCCGCCGTCATGGTCTGAGCTCACCAGGCGTCTGACCGGTCGCGGCACCGAGAACGCAGCCCAGCGCGACCGGCGGCTGGCCACGGCGCAAGGGCGAGCTGGCGGCGATGGACGAGTTCGAACACGTCATCGTCAACGACGACATCGACCGCGCGGTCGGGGAATTGGTAGAGTTGCTCGGTCTGTGAGGCAGTCGATGTCCACCGCTGCGTCGATCTTCGTGAACCAGCTTCAGCATCTGCGCCTTCGTAAGGAACATCTTGACTGTCAACAACACGGCCGTAGAGGGCATCACCAACCCTCCGATCGATGAGTTGCTCACCAAGTCCGACTCCAAGTACAAGCTGGTGCTGTACGCCGCCAAGCGGGCGCGCCAGATCAACGCCTACTACTCCCAGCTGGGCGAGGGGCTGCTCGACCACGTCGGGCCGCTGGTCGAGACCGGCGTGCAGGAGAAGCCGCTGTCGATCGCGCTGCGCGAGGTCAATGCGGGCGTGTTGACCTGCACCGACATCGATCCGGACGCCGAGGAGGAGCAGGCCGCGCCGGTCAGCGCCGTCCCCGAGTTCACCGACGCGAACTTCCCGGGCCCGGACGAGACCGCCTGAGCGGCGGACGAGCGGCCTGACGGCTCGCCACGGGTGAACTCCGATGCGGACTGAGACGCCGGGCGATGTCGTGAGCCGGATCCTGCTCGGCGTCAGCGGCGGCATCGCTGCATACAAGGCGTGCAGTTTGTTGCGCGCGCTCACCGAAGCGGGGCACGAGGTCACTGTGGTGCCGACGACGAACGCCTTGCGCTTCGTCGGCGCTGCGACCTGGGAGGCCTTGTCCGGGACGCCCGGTGCAGACGTCGGTGTTCGCCGACGTCGACCAGGTGCCACACGTCCGACTCGGCCAGGAGGCCGAGTCTGGTCCTGGTCGCCCCGGCAACCGCCGATTTGCTGGCCCGAGCGGCGGCCGGCCGAGCCGATGATCTGCTGACCAACTGCCTGCTGACCACCCGGGCGCCGGTGATCTTCGCCCCCGCCATGCACACCGAGATGTGGCAGCACCCGGCCACCGTGGCCAATGTCGACACGCTGCGCTCTCGCGGAGCTGTGGTGATGGAGCCGGACGCGGGGCGGCTGACCGGTGCCGACAGTGGTCCGGGGCGGTTGCCCGAGCCGGCCGAGATCGCGGCCGCTGGTCGAGGCTGTGCTGGCGACCCGGCGTCTGGCCGAACGGGCTGCTGCCCGCGATCTGAGCGGCTTGCGGGTCGCGATTTCGGCCGGCGGTACCCGAGAACATCTCGATCCGGTGCGGTTCCTCGGCAACTCATCCTCCGGGCTGATGGGGTGGGCGCTGGCTCGAGCCGCGCTGCTCGCGTGGCGCGACGGTCGAGTTGATCGCGGCGAACGTCGATCGGCCCGCGCCCGGGGCGGCCCGGCTGCATCCGGTCACCACGACCCGGGAACTTGCCCAGACAGATGACCGTCGCGGCCGAGGTCAGCGATATCGTCGTGATGGCGGCCGCGCCGGCTGATTTCACCCCGGCCGACTACCGCGCAGGCAAGATCAAGAAGCACGACGACGTCGGTCTGGAACTAGCCCTGGTGCAGACTCCGGACATCCTGGCGGGATCTGGTCCGAGATCGTGATCGGCTTCGGTGATCGGCCCGTTGATGGTGAGCCGGCCCGCGACCGAACGTCCAGGACCGGCAGGTCATCGTCGGCTTCGCCGCCGAGACGACCGAGAGCACCGAAGAGCTGCTCGCCCTCGGCGGCGCGAAGCTGGCCCGCAAGGGCTGTGACCTGCTGGTGTTGAACGCGGTCGGAGGAGGCCGGGTTTTCGGCCGGACCGACAGCGAGATCACCGTCCTGTCCGCGACGGGTGCCGACGGACCGCACGCCGGCAGCAAAGACTCGCTGGCCCATCTCGATCTGGGATATCGCTTTATCGGTCCACGACCAGCGTTAGCCTGACCTTTCACTGCGGCTGGATCCGGATCGCTCCGAGATCTCGCCTGACCGAGAAGCCCGACCGAGAAGCCCGACCGAGAAGAAGGCGCTCATGACCGGCAGACTGTTCACCTCCGAATCGGTGACCGAGGGTCACCCGGACAAGATCGCCGATCAGATCAGCGATTCGATCCTGGACGCGTTGTTGGCCCAGGACCCCAAGAGCCGGGTCGCGGTCGAGACGCTGGTGACCACGGGCTTGGTCGTGGTGGCCGGTGAAGTGACCACCGACGCCTACGTCGAGATCCCCAAGATCGTCCGCCAGCGCATCGTCGAGATCGGCTACGACTCCTCGACCAAAGGCTTCGACGGCAACTCCTGCGGGGTCAGCGTGGCCATCGGCCAGCAGTCTGCCGACATCGCCCAGGGCGTCAACCGCGCCTACGAGGAGCGGACCGGCGCCGGTGCGGAACCGAGTGGCCAGGACGAATTCGATGCTCAGGGCGCCGGCGACCAGGGGCTGATGTTCGGCTACGCCTGCACCGAGACCCCGAATCTGATGCCGCTGCCGATCGAACTGGCCCATCGCCTGGCCGAGCAGTTGGCCGCTCGTCCGCAAGGACCAGACCGTGCCCTATCTGCGCCCGGACGGCAAGAGCCAGGTCACCATCGAATACGCGCCCGATCCCAAGACCGGGATCGATGTGCCGGTCCGGCTGGACACCGTGGTGCTGTCCAGCCAGCACGCCGCCGACATCGACCTGGACGCACTGCTCAGCCCCGGACGTCCGCAAACACGTGGTCGAGCCGGTGCTGGAGCGCTACGACATCGACACCAGCGACTATCGGCTGCTGGTCAACCCGACCGGCCGGTTCGAGATCGGCGGCCCGATGGGCGATGCGGGCCTGACCGGTCGCAAGATCATCGTCGACACCTACGGCGGGATGGCCCGGCACGGCGGCGGGGCGTTCTCCGGCAAGGATCCGTCCAAGGTCGACCGCTCGGCCGCCTATGCGATGCGTTGGGTGGCCAAGAACGTGGTGGCCGCCGGACTGGCCGATCGGTGCGAGGTGCAGGTCGCCTACGCCATCGGCGCCGCCCACCCGGTCGGCTTCTACGTCGAGTGGTTCGGCACCGAGAAGGTGCCGGTCAGCCAGATCCAGGACGCCGTCCGGGAGGTGTTCGATCTGCGCCCGGGCGCGATCATCGCCGCACTCGACCTGCTGCGTCCGATCTATGCCAACACGGCTCGCTACGGCCACTTCGGTCGTGAGGACGCAGAGATCACCTGGGAGCGGACCGATCGGGCCGATGCGCTGGCGGCGGCGGTCAAGGGCTGATCGTCTGACTTCTAAGCTGGGTCAGACGGCTCGACCGGTAGATCGGGGTGGACGCCGCGACGGTGCCGCGAGCGCCGGACCATCCCGGCGAAACCGCGGGCGATGGTGGCGCCGACGATCAGCCCAAGAGCGATCGAGACGATCACCGTGACCGCGCCGAAGGCCACCGTGGTCGCGTTCGTCGGGTCCAGACCGAGCTGACTCACCCCGAGCAGTCCGAGGCTGCCCGGCACCAACAGCCAGAACGACGGCAGGAACACCACCAGCCGCGGCAAGGTGGGCCGGATCAGTTCGGCCAGCCGGGCGCCCAGCGTCGCGGCGACCGCGCCCAGGAACGGTCCCACCGCCGCCCCACCGAAGTGCTGGCCCAGGCTCTGGGCGGTGAAGGCCAGCACCAGGACGCCGAGAATCCATGGCATCAGCGCGAACGCCGCACTCTCCAGCAGGCAGACGCCGAAGCCGATCATCACCAGTCCCGCCACCGGCGCCCACGGCCCGAGCTGGTGGACGGCGATGTTGCCCAACTCCGGCGCCGGGGTGCCGATCACCCGTGCGGCGGCGATCACCCCGAGGGCGAACAGCAGGAGTTGGACAGAGCCGTAGACCAGTCTTGAGGTGCCCGCCACCATCGCCCCGGCGGCGAGCTCGGAGATGCCGGTGACCAGTGTCGCGCCGGGAAGCAGCACGGCCAGCGGCGGCAGCAGCGTCCGTAGTGGCCCATCGATCCAGCCCAGACCGGCCGCCCCGAAGACCAGACAGCCGGCCACGAAGGCGGCCAGGGTGGGCAGCAGGGTGGCGATCAGTTGGCGTCCTTCGGCCAATCCGACGATGCCGGCGACCACGAGTCCGCTGACCGCGGCCACGGCGACGTTCGGCCCACCCGGCTGCAGGATCAAGGTGATGCCGGCCGAGACCAGCACCCAGCCGGGATAGCGCACCCAGCGCGGATACCGCGGCGGTTTGGCCCGGAGTTGGGCGAGCAGACCGAGCGCCTGCCCGGCGCCGATCGAACCGATGCTGAGTCGATAGCGGATGACCACGACGTCGGCGGCCTGGTCCAGGCGAAGCGGTCCGTTCAGCGCCTCGAAGGTGGACGGTTGACCGCTGCCCAAGCAGACCGTGATGCCGGTCGGTGCCGCAGCGACCTGGGTATCGGGATAACCCAGTCGCTCGGCGACACGGCCCAGATCGGCCTCGACCTCGTGGATCGGTTGCCCGGTCGCGGTCATGGCGGTGCCCAGGTGCGCCAGCAGCATCCGGACCTCGACCTGGTCTGAACGGTCTGGATCCGATCGGTCTGGATCCGATCGATCCGGTGGGTGGTCGGTCACGGGCCCACTCTGACATCGCAGGCACGGCAACAGCCACCAGGACGACTGTCGGAGGCCGTCCCTACGATGCATCGTGTGTCAGCAGGTCAGGCGGGGCTGGAAGTCGATCCCGAGGCGGCGGTACTCGAGGATCGGAGCGCCCGCCCCGTCGACCGGGCTGTCGACCGGGCTGACGACCGCCCCGTCGACCGGCTGACGACCGGGCTGACGACCGCCGTCGACCGGGCTGACGCGGGGCCGGCGGCCGTGGTTGAGCTGTCGGTGGCTCGGGTCGCCGTCGACGTCTCGTTGAGTCACCTGGACCGACCGTTCGACTACCGGGTGCCGCCCGAGTTGGACGCGCTGGCGGTGCCGGGGGCCCGGGTGCGGGTCCGGTTCGCCGGGCGGTTGCGGGACGGATTCGTGCTGGAGCGGGTGGCCGCGAGCGAGCACGAGCGGCAACTGGCGACCGTTCACAAGGTGGTTTCGGCCGAACCGGTGCTGACCCCGGAGGTCGCCACCCTGATTCGCGCGGTGGCCGACCACTACGCCGGCTGTTTCGCCGACGTGATGCGGCTGGCGGTTCCGCCCCGGCATGCGGCAACCGAGAAGGCGCAGACCCGATCGAGGGCCGAGCCGGACGAGGAACCCGCCGAGCCGGCTGCCCGGCCCGGACCGTTCGCCCACTATCCGAACGGCCCGGAATTGGTGGCCGCCCTGGCCCGCGGTGACCGACCGAGGGCCGGCTGGCAGTTGATCCCTGCCGCGGTCGAGGCGGGGGACTGGGCCACCGGCTTCGCGGTCGCGGCCGCGGCCACTGTCCGCAGCGGCCGGGGCGCCGTACTGGTGGTGCCGGACCAGCGGGATCTGGAGCGGCTGGCGACCGCATGTGAGCGGCTGCTCGGTCGGTCCGGATTCGTCCAGCTGACCGCCGATCTCGGCCCGGCGGCGCGCTATCGGGCTTTCCTGGCCGCGTTGCGCGGCGACGTGTCGGTGGTCATCGGAACCCGGGCGGCGGCGTTCGCCCCGGTCCGCGATCTGGGTCTCATTGCGCTCTGGGACGACGGCGACGACCTGCTGGCCGAGCCTCGCGCACCCTATCCGCACGCGCGCGAAGTCCTGGCCCTGCGGGCCGCCGAGCAGCGGACGGCAGTGCTGTTCGCCGGTTACGCGCGCAGCTGTGAGGTGCAGCGCCTGGTCGAGAACGGCTGGCTCCACGAACTGGCCGCCGAACGTCTGCCGGGCCGACAGGCTGCGCCGCGGATCCGGATCGCCGCCGATTCCGACCAGGCGCTGGCCCGGGATCCGGCAGCGCGCGCCAGCCGGCTTCCGCACGAGGTGTTCGAGGTGATCCGTGCCGGTCTGAGCCAGGGTCCGGTGCTGGTCCAGGTACCGCGCACCGGGTATCTGCTCAGCCTGGCCTGTCACGACTGCTGGACGCCGGTCCGGTGCACCCACTGCCACGGACCTGCGCGGGCCGATCGGGTCGGGCCTGCGGGCTCCGGCCGAACTGACGGCCGGACTGACGGCCGGACTGACGGCCGGACTGACGGCCGGACCGACGGCCGGACTGAACAGCTCAGCTGCCGTTGGTGCGGCCGGCTACTCCCTGATTGGAGCTGTCCGGAATGCGGTTCGGAGCGCTGGCGGGCGCCGGTCGTCGGCTCGATCCGGACCGCCGAAGAGCTGGGCCGGGCCTTCCCGGGGGTGCCGGTCCGGCAGTCCTCGGGCGGTCGGGTGCCGGCCGATCTGGCTGACGTGCCGTCCCTGGTCGTGGCCACCCCGGGGGCCGAACCGGACGCACCGAGCGGTTACGCCGCCGCAGTGTTGTTGGACGCGCAACTCGCTCTGCTACGGATCGACCTGCGGGCCACCGAAGAGGCCGTCCGACGGTGGTTCAACGCGGTTGCGCTGGTCCGGCCCGGCGCCGAGGGCGGTACGGTGATCGCCGTCGGGCCGGCCGACTCCCGCGGACTGCAGGCCTTGATCCGGCTGGACGCCGCCGGATTCGCGACCCGGGAGCTGGTCGACCGGGTCGAGGCGCGGTTCCCGCCGGCGGTGAAGCTGATCGCCGTCGACGGGCGTCGGGAGAGCCTGACCGAGGTAGCGGAGACACTGGTCCTGCCCGAACCGGCCGATGTCCTCGGCCCGGCCGAGCTCGGTGCCAGCGCGAACAGTGACGTCGTGCTGTACCGGCTGACTCTGCGGACGCCACTCGGCCAGGGGGCCGAGCTGGTCCGGGCGGTGAAGGCGGTCGCGGCGATCCGAAGCGCTAAGAAGGCCGGGGGTGCGTTGCGGATCCAGGTCGATCCGGTCGCGATCGGCTGACGGAGCGGTATCACGTTGATGCTGACTTCCCTGGTGATACTGCCCTGGTCATACTGCCCTGGTCATACTGCCCTGGTCATCGGGAGTCACCGGCACTGCGACTGTGTCGCGCCCGGGCATTCGACATGTCCAGCGCCGCGTTGCCCGAGAGGTTCACGGGTGGCGACGTCGGGAAACCGGCCACGCCGGCCCGTGCGCCGGCCCGTGCGCCGGACCGTGGGCTGCCGTCTGGACCGAGCTGATTCCCGGTTGACCCGATGCGGTCGGTGTCGAGCCGGTCCGCACTGCTCGCCGGCCGCCCTACACTTTGCCTGATGAACGTGGTCTTCGCCGGTACGCCCGAGGTTGCGTTGCCGACGTTGGAGACCCTGCTCGCTTCCGATCACCAGGTGCTCGCCGTGCTCACCCGTCCGGACGCGCCGAGCGGCCGCGGGCGGACCCTGCGGCCCAGTCCGGTGGCCGAACGGGCCCTGGCCGAGGGATTGCCGGTGTTGCGCCCGCGCCGCCCACGCGGGCCGGAGTTCATCGCCGAGCTGGCCGAGCTGGCGCCGGATTGCGTACCGATCGTGGCCTACGGGGCGCTGATCCCGCAGCCGGTGATCGACGTCCCGCGCCACGGCTGGGTCAACCTGCACTTCTCGCTGCTGCCGGCCTGGCGGGGAGCGGCTCCGGTGCAGCACGCCGTCCGCCACGGCGACCCGGTGACCGGCGCGACCACCTTCTCGATCGTCTCCGAGCTGGACGCCGGCCCGGTCTACGACACTCTCACCGAACCGATCGAGGCGACCGACACTGCCGGTGACCTGCTGGAACGGCTGGCGACCCGCGGCGCCGAACTGCTCCGCGACACGCTGACCGGGATCGAATCCGGCAGGCTCGTCCCGCGGCCGCAACCTGCCGACGGCGTGAGTCTGGCACCGAAGGTGACCACCGAGGACGCCGAGATCGACTGGGTCGGCCGGCTGTCGAGATCGACCGGTTGATCCGGTCCTGCACGCCGGCGCCGGGGGCCTGGAGCACCTTCCGGCGGCGAGCGGTTCAAGATCATCACCGCCACCCCGATCGCCCAGGCCGGCGGCTTGAGGGCCGGTGCCACTGTCGGTGACCAAGCGGTCGGTCCGGGTCGGCGCCGGGGCGGGATCACTGGAGCTGGTCCGAGTGCAGGCGCAGGGCAAGACGCCCAATGGCGGCGGCCGACTGGGCCCGCGGCGCGAGCATCATCGCGACCGAGACGCTCGGGCGGTGACCTCCGCGGAGCAGGATTCGTCCCGGGTGAGCAATCCGGGACGTGGGCCGCGACGCGGCTCACGGTCGGCCGATCCCGCCCGGCTGGCCGCGTTCGAGACGTTGCGCGCCGTCGAGACCGACGACGCGTACGCCAATCTCGCCCTGCCGCAGCAGCTGAACAGGCATCGGGTGAACAGCTCGGGACGCCGCTTTCGCCACCGAGTTACTGGCCGGGACGTGCCGGCTGCAGGGGAGCTACGACGCGATCATCGCGGCGGCCTCGGGTCGAGCCTGGCTACGCTGCAGCCGGCGGTGATCGACCTGCTGCGCCTCGGCGCCCACCAACTGCTGTCGATGCGGGTGCCGCCGCACGCGGCGGTCGCCGCCACCGTCGACCTGGCTCGGCGCACCGTCGGACGACGGGTGACCGGGCTGGTCAACGCCGTCCTGCGCCGGGTGGGCGAGACGGACTGGGCCCGGATGGCTGGACCAGCTGAGCGTCGGACTGGACCGGTCCGGAGGCACTGGCCCTGCGCTACGCCCACCCCCGCTGGATCGTCGAGGCGTTCGCCGACCGGCTGCCCGCCGATGAGCTGGGGCCGTGCTGGCCGCCGACAACGAGAGCCCGGCGGTGACGTTGGCCGTCCGTCCCGGGTCTGGTCGAGGTCGAGGAGCTGGTCGAAGCGGCGCGCGCCCGGGCCGCTGGTCGCCGTACGCGGCGCAGTGGAGCGGCAATCCCGCCGATCTGGCCGCGGTTCGCCAGGGTCGGGCCGGCGTCCAGGACGAGGGGTCGCAACTGGCCGCGCTCGCCCTGGCCCGGGCCGACGCGCCCGGCCGGGCCCTGGCTCGACCTGTGCGCCGGGCCGGGCGGCAAGACGGCGCTGCTGGCCGGGCTGGCCCGCGAGCAGGGGAGTGCGCTGCTGGCCAACGAGATCGCTCCGCATCGGGCCGAACTGGTCCGGGGGGCGCTGATCGGCTACCCGCACGAGCCCCGACGCTCGGGGTGATCGTCGCCGACGGGACCCGGCCGGCCTGGCGGTGCGGCAGCTTCGCCCGGGTGCTGGCCGACGTCCCGTGCACCGGCCTCGGCGCGCTGCGGCGGCGACCCGAGTCGCGCTGGCGACGCGATCCCGCAGACCTCGACGGACTGGTCGGATTGCAGACGCAGTTGTTGAACACGGCGCTGGACGCGGTCCGCGGCGGCGGTGTGGTCGGCTACGTGACCTGTTCGCCGCACCGGCGGGAGACCGTCGCAGCTGGTCGAGTCGGTCCGGGCGGGGCCGAGACGACGTCGAGGTGATGCCGGCGGCCGCGCTGCTGCCCGAGGTGCCGGAGGCGCGCTGACGGTGACTATCTGCAGCTCTGGCCGCATCGGCACGGCACCGACGCCATGTTCGTGGCGCTGCTCCGGCGCAACGTTGACCGCGCCTGCACTGAGTCTGGCGCCGCGCCGGCACCGAGCGCGGCACCGCTCCGGCCAGGCGGTGACCCGTCCCGGACGGCATTAGGGTGATGCGTGCCGAACCGCATCATGCCGAGCATCCTCGAACGCCGACTTCGCCAACCTGCAGGCCGAGATCGAGCGGATCCCGAGCGCGGACGCGATCCACGTCGACGTGATGGACAACCACTTCGTCCCGAACCTGACACTGGGTCTGCCCGTGCGTGCAGTCGATCCGGGCGGTCACCGAGAAGATGCTCGACATCCACCTGATGATCGAGGATCCCGACGATTGGGCGCCGAGCTTACGCCGAGGCCGGGGCCGAGTCGGTCACCTTCCACATCGAGGCGGCCAAGGCACCGATCCGGTTGGCCCGCGAGCTGCACAAGCGGGTGCGCGGGCCGGCGTCGCGCTGAAGCCGGCGACCGTCGATCGATCAGTACGCCGACCTGCTGGGCGAGGTCGACATGGTGTTGATCATGACCGTCGAGCCGGGCTTCGGCGGTCAGTCGTTCCTGGACCTGACGCTGGCCAAGATCACCCGGACCCGCGAGCTGCTGGGCCGGATCGAGGCCGACGTCTGGCTGCAGGTCGACGGCGGTGTCTCGATGGACACCGATCGAGCGAGCCGCGGCCGCCGGCGCCGACTCCTTCGTCGCCGGATCCTCGGTCTTCGGCGCCGACGACCCCGACGCCATGGTCAACGCCCTCCGCGACGCCGCCGACGCCGCCGCGCGTCACTGAGCCTGCGCTTCGACTGGGCGCCCAGCCGGCGAGTACTGCTGAACCTCCGACCGCTGGTAATCGGACCCGACCGCAGCTAACCCCGTCGCACCCCTGCGTTCTGCGTCGCACACGTTGGTCGGTGTGCGACGCGGACGACGGTGTGCGACGCCCGAGCAGAGTGATGCCGCAAAGGGTGAGCGGTCTGCCCGTCGCACCCCTGCGTTCTGCGTCGCACACGTTGGTCGGTGTGCGACGCGGACGACGGTGTGCGACGCCCGAGCAGAGTGATGCCGCAAAGGGTGAGCCGGACAACGCCCGCGGGGGACGGGCGGGAAGGGTGGGCGAAGGAGGAGCGGGTTCAGCCGTTGTCGTGGCGCCGACGAAGATAGCGCTCGAACTCGGCGGCGATGGCGTCGCCGCTGGCCTCGGGCAGTTCGGTCTCGTCACGCTGGTGCTCCAGGGTGCTGACGTACTCGGCGACCTCGGCGTCGTCGGCGGCCAGTTCGTCCACGCCCCGCTCCCAGGCCCGAGCCATCTCGGGCAGATCGCCGAGATCGAGGGTGACGTCGAGCAGATCCTCGATTCGGGCGAGCAGCGCCAAGGTGCCCTTGGGGCAGGGGGAGTGCGAGACGTAGTGCGGGATGGAGGCCCACAGGCTGATCACCTCGACGCCGGACCGGTCGAGCGCGTCCGAGACCACCCCGACAATGCCGGTCGGCCCCTCGTAGGTCGAGTCGGTCAGACCTAGCCGACGAGCCAGCTCGGGGTCCGGGGTCGTGGTGCTGACCGGGATCGGCCGGGTGTGCGGGTGGTCGGCCAGTAACGCGCCGAGCACCAACGCCTCCTTCGTACCGGTGGAGCGCAGCGCAGAGGTCAGCGCGGCCACGAACTGGCGCCAGCGGAAGTTCGGCTCCAGTCCGCTGACCAGAACCAGATCCCGGCCGTTGGGCAGGGAGCTGATCCGCAGCTCGGTGCTCGGCCAGACGATCTCGCGACGACCGTCCTCGGTGGACTGCACCTGCGGTCGGCTGACCTGGAAGTCGTAGAAGTCGTCGGGGTCGATGCTGAAGCCCGGACGGGCGCCGAGGGTCTCGGCCAAATGCTCCACAGCCTGCGATGCGGCGTTGCCGGCGTCGTTCCAACCGCCGAAAGCCACCACCACCAAAGGGTCCGTCAGGTCGCGTAAACCCTTACCTGTCGACTCATCTGCCATACCCGTCACTCTAATGCGGAGATCACAACCGCGGGTCGAGTCTGTCGGCTCTCGGCCACTCTGGGCGATCTCGCGCCGATGCCCAGCCGACGTCCGGCCGACGTCCGGCAGATCGTGGTCTGATCTCGACGCCGCCACCATGTGGTTCCGCCGGCACCCGCCGCGGCGCGCCGCCTATTCTCAGAAGGTGATCAGTGACCTGCGTGCCGCCCTCGCCAGCCGGATCGTCGTATCCGACGGGGCGATGGGCACCATGCTGCAGGCCTACGACCTCGGTCTGGACGACTTCGACCAGCTCGAGGGCTGCAACGAGATCCTCAACGTGACCCGGCCGGACGTGGTCCGGGCCATCCACGACGCCTACTTCGACGTGGGCACCGACTGCGTCGGCACCAACACCTTCGGCACCAACCTGGCCGCCCTGAACGAGTACGACATCCCCGACCGGATCGCCGAGCTGGCCCAGGCCGGGGCCCGGATCGCGCGCGAGTCGGCCGACGCCCACAGCACGCCCGAACACCCGCGCTGGGTGCTCGGAAGCGTCGGACCCGGCACGAAATTGCCCACCCTCGGCCACATCACCTTTGTCGAGATCCGGGACGGCTACCAGATCCAGGTCGCGGCGATGATCGCCGGCGGCATCGACGCGGTGCTGGTCGAGACCGCGCAGGATCTGCTCCAGGCCAAGGCCGCCGTGCTGGCCGCCAAAGCGGCGATCGCCGAGTCCGGCCGCGACGTGCCGATCATCGTCAACGTTACGGTCGAGACCACCGGGACGATGCTGCTCGGCTCCGAGATCGGTGCCGCGCTGACCGCGCTCGAGCCGCTGGGCATCGACCTGATCGGCCTGAACTGCGCCACCGGGCCGGCCGAGATGAGCGAGCATCTGCGCCACCTGTCCCGGCACGCCCGGATCGGGGTGGCCTGCATGCCGAACGCCGGTCTACCCCAACTGACCTCCGACGGTGCCCACTACCCGCTCACTCCCGAGCAGCTGGCGGACGCCCACGACACCTTCACCGCGGAGTTCGGTGTCGGACTGGTCGGCGGTTGTTGCGGCACTACGCCGGAGCACCTACGTCAGGTCGTCGACCGGGTCCGCGCCCGGCCGCTGACCCCGCGGAAGCCTCAGCCCGGCGCATCGGCGTCCTCGCTCTACGCCGAGGTCCCGTTCCGCCAGGACACCAGCTATCTCTCGATCGGCGAGCGCACCAACGCCAACGGCTCCAAGGCTTTCCGGGAGGCGATGCTGGAGGAGCGCTGGGACGACTGCGTCGATATCGCCCGCGCCCAGGTCCGCGATGGGGCCCACCTGCTCGACCTGAACGTCGACTACGTCGGCCGGGACGGGCCGGCCGACATGCGCCGGTTGGCGTCCCGGTTCGCCACCGCCTGCACACTGCCGATCGTGATCGACTCCACCGAACCGGCGGTGCTGGAGGCCGGACTGTCCAGCCTGGCCGGACGCTGCGTGGTCAACTCGGTGAACTACGAAGACGGCGACGGCCCGGACTCCCGGTTCACCAAGATCACCACACTGGTCAAGACCTACGGCGCCGCGGTGATCGCGCTGACCATCGACGAAGAGGGTCAGGCCCGGACCTGTGAGTGGAAGGTGCGGGTCGCAGAGCGCCTGATCACCGACCTGACCGAGAACTGGGGGATCCGCACCTCCGACATCATCATCGACGCGCTGACCTTTCCGATCGCCACCGGACAAGAGGAAACCCGCCGCGACGGGATCGAGACGATGGACGCGATCCGCGAGATCAAGCGCCGCTGGCCCGAGGTGCAAACCACCCTCGGCCTGTCCAACATCAGCTTCGGGCTCAACCCCGCCGGCCGGATCGTGCTCAACTCGGTCTTCCTGAACGAGTGCATCGACGCCGGGCTGGACTCGGCCATCGTGCACGCGGCCAAGATCGTCCCGATGGCCCGGATCCCTGACGAGCAACGAGAAGCAGCGCTCGACATGGTCTACGACCGGCGCCGTCCGGCCACCGACGACGAGCCGGCCTACGATCCGCTGCAGCGCTTCCTGCAGTTGTTCGAAGGGGTCACCGCGGCCGACACCCGGGCCGAGCGGGCCGCCGAACTGGCCTCGCTGCCGGTGACCGAACGGCTGCAGCGCCGGATCGTCGACGGTGAGGCGAAGGGGCTGGAGACCGATCTCGATCAGGCGCTGGCCGACAAGTCCGGATTGGCCATCATCAATGAGGATCTGCTGGCCGGCATGAAGGAGGTCGGCGTCCTGTTCGGTTCCGGGCAGATGCAGCTGCCGTTCGTGCTGCAGTCGGCCGAGGTGATGAAGACCGCGGTCGCCTATCTGGAACCCCATCTGGAGAAGGCCGATTCCGAGGGCAAGGGCACCATCGTGCTGGCCACGGTGAAGGGTGATGTGCACGACATCGGCAAGAACCTGGTCGACATCATCTTGACCAATAACGGTTACACCGTGGTGAATCTGGGCATCAAGCAGCCGATCACCACCATCCTGGACGCGGCCACCGAGCACCGCGCGGACGCGATCGGCATGTCCGGTCTGCTGGTCAAGTCGACGGTGGTGATGAAGGAAAACCTGGAGGAGATGAACTCCCGCGGTCTGGCCGCGGACTTCCCCGTCTTCCTGGGCGGTGCCGCGCTGACCCGGGCCTACGTCGAGCAGGATCTGCGCGAGGTGTTCGCCGGCGAGGTGCGCTACGCCCGGGACGCCTTCGAGGGCTTGCGGCTGATGGACGCGCTGATGGCGGTCAAACGGGGCGAGGAGGGGGCCGCGTTGCCGGCCCCGCGTGAGCGCCGGGTGAAGGCCAAGGCGCCCGCCGGGCCGAGCGCCGATCAGGTCAGCAGTCCCGTGCCGCAGCGCTCGGACGTGGCGCTCGACGTGGACGTTCCGACCCCGCCGTTCTGGGGCGACAGGATCGTCAAGGGCATCCAATTGGCCGACGTCGCCGGCTATCTGGACGAACGGGCCACCTTCATGGGGCAGTGGGGCCTCAAGGGCAGCCGGAACGGACCGAGCTATGAGGAGCTGATCGAGACCGACGGCCGGCCGCGGCTGCGGGGTTGGCTGAACCGGATCCAGACCGAGGGGATCGCCGAGTTCTCCGTGGTCTACGGCTACTGGCCCTGTTACAGCTCCGGCGACACCGTCTACGTGCTGGACCCCGCCCGTCCCGACGTCGGCGACCCGACCGCGGTGCTCTGCGACTTCACCTTCCCCCGACAGACCCGGGGCCGGCACCTGTGTCTGGCCGACTTCTTCCGCAGCGTCGAGCTGGCCAAGGAGAAGGGCCCGGACGTGATCGCCTTCCACCTGGTCACCATGGGGGCCGAGGTGGCCGGCGCCACCGGTGAGCTGTTCGCCAGGAACGCCTACCGGGACTACCTGGAGCTGCACGGGCTCAGCGTCCAGTTGACCGAGGCGCTGGCCGAGATGTGGCACACCCGGGTCCGCTCGGACCTGGGCTTCGCCCGCGACGACGGCGACGTGGAGGAGATGATCCGCGACCAGGCCTACCGCGGCTCGCGTTACAGCTTCGGCTACCCGGCCTGTCCGGAGTTGGAGGATCGGGCCAAGTTGGTCGCCCTGTTGCGGCCGGAGCGGATCGGGGTGGAGCTGAGCGAGGAGCTGCAGTTGCATCCTGAGCAGTCCACCGACGCGCTGATCGTGCACCACCCGGAGGCGAAGTACTTCAACGCTCGTTGAGGGGATGCGCCGAGTCCGGTCGGGTCGGGCCGCGCGCCCGAATGGCCCGAACCGCCGATCTGCTGGGAGAATGGCCGACGCCATGAGAAGCGACACCGCGACGACGCCCGACCAATCCCCGCACGGACCCGCAGACCGGTCCCCGGACGGATCCGCAGACGGGCCTGCAGACAAATCGACGGACCGATCCGCAGACCGATCAACCGGGTTGGCGGCTGCCCTGTGGGACTTCGACGGCACCCTGGTCGACACCGAGCCGATCTGGATCGAAGCCGAGTATGAGCTGATCGGCGGTCTCGGCGGCACCTGGAGCGACGATCTCGCCCACCAGTTGGTCGGCAACTCACTGCTGGAGTCCGGCTCCTTCATCGCTGCGGCGATCGGCCGGCCCGACCTCGATCCGGCCTGGATCGTCGACCAGCTGATCACTCAGGTGGTGGCCTTCGTCAAGACCAACCCGATCCCGTGGCGTCCGGGAGCGTTGGAGCTGCTGGAGTCCTTCCGTGTGGCCGGAGTGCCGTGCGCGCTCGTCTCGGCCTCCTACCGGTCCCTGCTGGACGCCGTCATCGGGTTGTTGCCGGAGGGCTCGTTCGCGCTCTCGGTGGCCGGCGATGAGGTGACCGAGGGCAAGCCGCACCCGGAGCCCTACCTGAAGGCCGCGGAGATGCTCGGCGTCGATCCGTACGACTGTGTGGTCTTCGAGGACTCCCCGCCCGGGGCCGCGTCCGGGAACGCCTCCGGTGCACTGGTGATCGCGGTCGAGCACATCGTGCCGCTGGCTGAGGCTCCCCGGCGGATCCGGTTGAACACGCTCACCGGTCTGGACGCCGACGGAGTCGCCCGGTTGCTGGCCGAAGTCCGAGAGGGTGAGCATGCGGGCTGAGCACGCCCTCGGACCGAGCCGTCCGTCCCGGTTCGGCCCCGTCCGGTTCGGCCCCGTCCGGTTCGGCCCGTTCCGGTTCCGCCCGTCGCGGTCGGTCCGGTTCGTGACTGCGGTGTTGCTGGCGGCACTGGTCCTGGCCGGCTGCAGCCAAAACGCCGACACGCCGACGCCGAGCCCCGGAGCCAGCACGGCAGTCCGACCGTTCACCATCATGACCACGGACAAGATCCGGACCGCCGACCCGGCCGAGGTGACCGAGCAGGGTTCGATGATCTTGGTCGAAAACGTCTTCCAGCGACTGATGACCTCCGATCCCGGGGGCACGTTCACCAAGCCGGACCTGGCCCGGGACTGCCAGTTCAGCGCCCCGACCGCCTACACCTGCGTTCTGAACGAGGGTCTGACCTTCTCCAATGGTGATCCGATCACCTCGGCCGATGTGAAGTTCAGCATCGACCGGGCGGCCCGGCTGGACGTCGCCGGTTCGTCGGCCTCGGCACTCGATTCGCTGCGGCGGATCGAGACCCCCGACGCGATGACCGTCCGGTTCGTGCTCAGTCGCTACGACCGTCAGTTCAGCTGGGCGCTGGCCAGCCCGGCCGCCTCGATCGTGGATCGCAAGGTCTACAACCCCGACGAGTTGCAGCCCAACGACGCTCCCATCGTCGGCTCCGGCCCCTTCAAGGTCACCTCCTTCACGGACAAGAAGTTGCTGCTGACCAAGTTCAACCGATACATCGGCCGCACCGCCGGGCAGCTGACCCAGATCCAGATCCTGACCGAGCCGAACTCGGCGAGCATCGAAGACGCGATGAAGGCCCATCAGACCGACATGGTGTGGCGCGGTCTCTCCAGTGCGGCGCTCGCCCGGCTGGCGGCCCAGGTGCAGGCGTCGTCGGACAGACAGACTGCCGCCGGATTCTCCCAGCACGTCCTGCCCGGGGCGCGGGTGCTGCAGCTGCGCTGGAACCCGACGTCGCGGTTCCGCAGCAACGCCGCCCTGCGCAAGGTCATCGCCGGTGCCCTGCAGGAGGACCGGACCCTCGATTCGGTGGTGCCGTACGGCATTCCCGACCATCACACGTCCTTCCCCCTCGGCGGGAGCTCGAAGGCCGAGATCACCTGGTCGAACCGGATCCCGCTGACTCTGGGATACGACGCCTCCATCCCGGACGGAAGCGACCTGGCCAACCAGGTCCGCAGCCGGCTCGAGGACACCGGGGGGATGAGCGTCCGGCTCCGGCCCAACGACGGCGACACCGACCTGCTGCTGGAGGACCGCAAGGCGCCGACGCCGACCCCGATCGCCTGGCTGCAGCCGGTCCTGGACTCGCCACTGCCCGGCAGCGAGGCGGCGATCGACCGCGCCGACTCCACGGCCCGGACCTCCGACGACGCGCAGGTCAGGGACGCCGCGCTGGCCACGCTGCAGGAGCAGGCGGCGACCGATGACGTCGTGCTACCGATGACCCAGGGCAACGAGGTGGTCTACACGGCCAGCGGCGTGCGGACCACCTCGACCACGTACGGCCCCGGTTGGCAACTCGGCCTGTGGGGGTTGAGCCGTGCCGGAGGCTGAGGTGACCGCGACCACGACGAACAGGACGACCACGACGAACACGACCACGGCGACGCCGGTGCTCTCCGGGGTGACCACCGGGACGCTGCGGGTCGGCGACCGGGTGACGCTGACCGATCCGAAGGGGCGGCGGCACTCGATCGTGCTCACCGAGGGCGGCCAGTTCCACACCACCAAGGGCGCGGTCAGCCACGACGAGTTGATCGGCGGCCCGGAGGGGGTGGTGGTGAAGTCCACCCTGGGCGTGACCTACCTCGCGTTGCGACCGCTGATGGCCGAGATCACCGTCCGGATGCCCCGGGGAGCCCAGGTCATCTACCCCAAGGACGCGGCCCAGATCGTGATGGACGCCGACATCTTCCCCGGCGCCCGGGTGATCGAGGCCGGCGCGGGTTCCGGGGCACTGACCTGTGCGCTGCTGCGGGCGATCGGCGAGACCGGTCGGCTCACCTCCTACGAGCGGCGCGAGGACTTCGCCGAGGTCGCCGGCCGCAACGTGACCACGTTCTTCGGCGCGGAGCACCCGGCCTGGCGGCTACAGGTCGGCGATCTGGTGGAGACCCTCACGGCCGAGCTGGCCGAGCAGTCTGGTGCCGGCATCGAGATCGACCGGGTGGTGCTGGACATGTTGGCACCGTGGGAGTGCGTCGACCTGCTGGCCGAGGTACTGGTGCCCGGCGGGGTGCTGTGCGCGTATGTGGCGACCACCACCCAGCTCGGCCGAACGGTCGAGACGCTGCGGGCCCACACCGGTTTCACCGAGCCCGCGGCGAGTGAGTCGATGCTGCGGTCCTGGCACGCGGAGGGACTGGCCGTTCGGCCGTCGCACAACATGGTCGGCCACACCGGCTTCCTGATCACGGCCCGGCGGCTGGCTCCCGGGGTGATGGCGCCGGAGAAGAAGCGACGCCCGGCACCCGGCGCCTACGGCGAGGACTACACCGGCCCGCGGCGCTGAGCGCCCATGGATGGATTGGCGCTGAGCGCCCAGCTGATGGATTGCCGCTGAGCGCCCATGGATGGATTGGCGCTGAGCTCCCGTCGGTGAGGCGGGCGGCACGATCCCGATCCGGCAGCAATCCGAAGACCTGTCGGTGGCCGCAGGTAAGGTCGTCATTGAGGAGGTGTTCTGGATGACCGAATCTTTTGAGCGCCATGATGCCGCAGGCCGGTCCGAGGCGGGCCAGGTCGAGCGGCTGAACGCTGAGCTGGCCCGACTACGTGAGCGCGTGTCCACGCACCCGCACGACCTGGCCACGCTGGAACGCAGGTTGGCCGACGCCCGGGCCGAGGCCCGGACGAGTGCGGCCAACAACGACCGGATGGCCGCAACGCTGCGTGAGGCGCGGGATCAGATCGTGTCCCTGAAGACCGAGGTGGATCGGCTGGCCCAGCCGCCGGCCAGTTTCGGCATTTTCTTGGAGGCGGTCGACGAGCACACCGCCGACATCTTCACCGCCGGTCGCAAACTGCGGGTGAGCGTCAGCCCGGAGGTCGATCTGGATCCGCTGGAACGTGGCCGCGAGGTGATCCTGAACGAGGCGTTGAACGTGGTCGGCGTGCTCGAGTTCGACGAGGTGGGCGAGGTCGTCACTCTCAAGGAGATGATGGCCGACGGCGAGCGCGGACTGATCGTCGGGCACGGCGACGAAGAGAGTGTGGTTCGGGTCGCCCACCGGCTGAAGGAGCTGCCGCTGCGGGCCGGCGACTCGCTGTTGATCGACCGTCGGGTGCACTTCGCCTACGAGCGGGTGCCCAAGCTCGACGTCGAAGAGCTGGTGCTGGAAGAGGTGCCGGACATCGACTACTCGGTGATCGGCGGCCTGGGCAACCAGATCGAAGCCATCCGCGACGCGGTCGAGCTGCCCTTTCTGCACGCCGACCTGTTCTTGGAGCACGAGCTCAAGGCACCGAAGGGCATCTTGCTCTACGGTCCGCCCGGCTGCGGCAAGACACTGATCGCCAAGGCGGTGGCGAACTCGCTGGCCAAGAAGGTGATCGAGAAGACCGGCAAGGAAGGTCGGAGCTTCTTCCTCAACATCAAAGGCCCGGAGCTGCTGAACAAGTACGTCGGCGAGACCGAGCGACACATCCGACTGGTCTTCCAGCGCGCCCGCGAGAAGGCCTCCGACGGGATGCCGGTGATCGTCTTCTTCGACGAGATGGACTCGCTGTTCCGCACCCGCGGCTCCGGCGTCAGCTCCGACGTCGAGAACACCATCGTTCCGCAGCTGCTGAGCGAGATCGATGGCGTCGAGGGCCTGGACAACGTGATCATCATCGGTGCCTCGAACCGTGAGGACATGATCGATCCGGCGATCCTGCGACCCGGCCGGCTGGACGTCAAGATCAAGATCGAACGGCCCGACGCCGAGTCGGCCCGGGACATCTTCAGTAAGTACCTGACCACCACGTTGCCGCTGCACGCCGACGACCTGGCCGAGTTCGACGGCGACCGCGAGCGCACGGTCGGCGGGATGATCGAGCGCACCGTGAGCCGGATGTACGAAGACTCCGAGGAGAATCAGTTCCTCGAGGTCACCTATGCCGGCGGCGACAAGGAGATCCTCTACTTCAAGGACTTCAACTCCGGCGCGATGATCCAGAACATCGTCGACCGGGCCAAGAAGATGGCGATCAAGGACGTGCTCGACACCGGCGTCCGGGGTTTGCGGATCGGCCACCTGCTGCAGGCTTGCGTGGACGAGTTCGCCGAGAACGAGGATCTGCCGAACACCACCAACCCGGATGACTGGGCCAAGATCTCAGGCAAGAAGGGTGAGCGCATCGTGTTCATCCGGACCTTGATCAGCTCCAACAAGGGCACCCAGCCGGGCCGCTCGATCGACACGGTGAGCAACACCGGCCAGTATCTTTGAGCCACCTCTGATCTGCAGGTCACGATCAGCCAGAATGGGCCGGTGAGCCCCCAGGACGAGGTGACCCGGCAACACGAAGACCGGGCTGGCGCGGTCTACACCCACGGACACCACAGCTCGGTGCTCCGCTCGCACCGGTCGCGGACGATCGCCAACTCGGCGGCCTATCTCGAGCCGTACCTGCGGCCGGGTCTGTCGCTGCTGGACGTCGGCTGCGGTCCGGCCACGATCACCGTCGAGTTCGCCGCTCGGCTCGGCGGCTCGGTGACGGCGACCGAGGTGGACGAGGAGGCACTCGGCCTGGGCCGGGCCGAAGCGGATCGGCACGGGATCGACAGCATCGACTTCCGGGTCGCCGACGTGCACGCCCTGCCGTTCGCCGATCACAGTTTCGACATCGTGCACGCCCACCAGGTCTTGCAGCACGTCGGCGATCCGGTGCTGGCCCTAAGCGAGATGCGCCGGGTCTGCCGACCAGACGGGGTGGTGGCGGCGCGGGACGCCGACTACGCGGCCTTCACCTGGTTTCCGGATTCACCTGCGCTGAGTGAGTGGCTCCGGCTCTACCGCCGGGCCGCCGCGCGCAACGGAGGCGAGCCCGATGCCGGCCGCCGGATGCTTGCCTGGGCCCGCGCCGCCGGGTTCCGCGCGGTGCAGGCCACCGCGAGTACCTGGTGTCACGCCGACCCGGATTCTCGGCACGGCTGGGGCGACATGTGGGCCGACCGCATCCTCGATTCGGCGCTCGCCCGACAACTGGTCGCCGACGGCGACGCCACGGGCGACCAGCTGGAGGAGATCTCCGCGGCCTGGCGGTCCTGGGCCGACGATCCCGACGGCTGGTTCTCGCTGCTGCACGGGGAGATCCTCGCCCGACCTTGATCGAGCCTCGCCGGCCCCGATCAGGCCTCGCCGGCCTTGATCGAGCCTTTCTCGGGGCTGAATTCAGCGGTCGCAGCCGCCGTCCTTATCCGGCCGGGAGTGCGGCTTGGTGAGGTCGGCAAGACCTTTGTAGGCGTAGGGGTCCTCACCGGCCACCAGGACGATGTCGCGGAAGTCGTGTTTGCCGATGTGGACGTCCTCGGGCAGCGTCTGCCAGGGCAGCAGCGACTCGGCGCTCATGTAGTGGTTGGTCAGGGCCCGGCGGTAGCCGTGGGCGCCGGAGTTCTGCAGTGACCGGTGCAGCAGGTAGCCGTTGAAGATGACTGCGGTGCCGGCCGGGATCTGCACCGGGACGGCGTCGGCGTCGGTGTAGGGGAAGTCGTAGGCCTCGATCGAGCAGTCGAAGTTGGGGTCGTCCTGCTCGCGGTCGGGGTAGAGCACACCGCGGCGGTGTGAGCCGGGCAACACCCACAGGCAGCCGTTCTCGACCGTGGTGTTGTCGAGGGCAATCCAGACCGCGGTCAGCGACCGGTCCCGGGTCGGGATGAAGAACTCGTCCTGGTGCCAGGGCTGGCCCGGCTTGCCTTCGGACTTGATGAACAGCATCGACTGCATCGACTTGATGTTCGGACCGATGACGTCGGTCAGCACGTCGACGATTCGGGGCTCGGCCATGGCTCGGCGGGCGACGTCGGAGATCTTGTGCGGGTTGTGGATGCACAAGAACCGCCGCATCACCTCGTCAGCACTCAGCTCGGCGAGTCCGTCCATATCTGATCCGGACATCGCTTCGGCGACACCAGGATCGGCGCCGGCAATCTCGCCGAGGTCGCCCCGGCAGAGCCGTTCGGCCTCGGCGGTGATCTCGGCCACCTGGTCCGGGCTCAATGCTCCCTCCAGCAGGGCGAACCCGTTCTGCCGGAACGCTTCCGTCAGTTCTGGCCCGGCTGAGGTGAAGAGGCGTAGCGGACTGGTGGCCTGATCGGCCAGGGTGGCAGTCACGAAAACTCCGTTCGTCGGTTGGTTCGCTGGCCGCATACCGCGACCAGGTCTTCACGCTCTCACGTCCGGGGCCGGCGGCCAATGTCTGCGAGGAACCGTTTACTATCCAGAAGTGACATTCGAGCCCCTTGCCGATGTGTCCCCACTGCCGCAGGTGGCCCTCGGTACGGGAGTCCAGGTGGCCGACTATCCGCCGGGCGCGACCTTCGGTCCGCGTCGGGTCTCGGACTACGAACTGGTCTGGTTGCTCAGCGGTTCCGCGCGCTGGATCCGGCAGGATCTCGGCCCCGACCGTCAGCTCGGAGACGAACGGGAACTGACGCTTCGGCCGGGCACGCTCGCGCTGGCCCGTCCGGGGAGCCGGGACGCCTATCGCTGGGATTCCGGCCGACCGTCTCGGCACGGTTACGTCCACTTCAGCGTCGAGCCGCCCGTCCGTTGGGGTCCGGAGTGTGACTGGCCGGCGGTGCAGAGCACCGCCGCCGAGCCGGTCCTCGACGGGTTGTCTGGCTATCTCATGGAACTGTCCGGACTGTCCTCGATCGCCGCTCGAGCGCGGACCGAACAGATCGTCGCGCTGATTCTGGACATCTTTCTCACCGGGCCGCGTCCCGCCGCGCCGGACGACTGGCCCGAGAGCCTGCAGGTCATGGTCGACTACGTTCGCCAGGACTGGACCGAGCACGGAATGCGGGCGATCGAGGTCACCGAACTGGCTGTCGCGGCCCATCTCTCGTCCGGCCACCTCTACCGACTGTTCCGGCAGCGCACCGGTCTCGGTCCGGCTCACGCCCTGGAACTGGTCCGGCTGGCCCGCGCGGCGATCACGTTGCAACGCAGTAACGCCCCGCTGTCCACGGTCGCCGAAACGACCGGTTTCGCCAACGCCTACCACTTCTCCCGACGGTTCCGCGGCGCCTACGGCAGTCCACCGGGGGCATTCCGGCGGCGGCAGGAGGCCGTCGATCCGCTCGGACCCATCCGACGAACAGGGTTGACGGCGCTGGCTCAGCGCCTGCTCTGAGCCGTGGTGGTGGTCCGGCGACGGGTCCGAAGCATCCCGCGGGCGAGCAGTCGCCAACCGAACAGGAAGACCCCGAGCACCGCGGCGGCCACCAGGACGAACGAGAACTGGTCGGTCGACCCGCTGGCCAGTCGCAACAGCATGCCCGCCGTCACGGTGGCGACCCAGACGATCAGTGCGGTAGGGAGAGACAGTGCGGTAGGGAGAGACAGTGCGGAAGGGAGAGACAGTGCGGTCCGGAGAGACAGTGCGGTCCGGAGAGACAGTGCGGTCCGGAGAGAGAGGGGGGCCCGCCAGGCGCGCGCGATGAGGGTGCCGAGGAATACGCCGGCCAGGAATGGCCAGGCGGTCCTCAGTACGCCGAGGACGTCGCTGCTCTCGGCGTGGGCCTGTCGTCCGATCATCGCGAAGATGACGATCGCGACCACGTCGATCGCCAGAGCCAGCCACCACCTCATGGCACTCACTCGGTGAGCAGGGCTGCCCGACCGAGGGAGGCGGCACCGACCACGCCGGCATCGTCCTCGAGTTCGGAGACGACGAAGCGCAATTCCGGGTTCGGCTGCAGCATCCACGGCCGGGCGGCCTCGGCGATCCGGTCGGCGAGGTCGGAGCCCAGCTTCTCGGCCAGCCCGCCGCCGACCACGACCACCTCGAGGTCGAGCAGGTTCACCGCCGACCCGACGGCCACCCCCAGCATCTCGATTGCGGTGTCGAACAGCTTGGTGGCCAGGTCGTCGCCGTCGTCCAGTGCCTCGGCCCACACCTTCGAGGTCAGGGTGGATTTCTCCTCCTCTTCCTGGATGTCGAACAGTGAGGTCTTCCACCCCGCCTCGACCATCGAGGAGGCGACGCCGCGCATCGAGCGGCGTCCGGCGTAGGCCTCGGCGCAACCCCGGCGACCGCAGGTGCAGAGCGCGCCGCCAACCTGGACGACGACGTGGCCGATCTCGCCGGCCGCACCGCGGGATCCGTTGTAGGGGCGACCGTCCAGGATCAGGCCGCCGCCGACGCCGGTGCCCATCCAGAGCCCGAGGACGTTGCGTGAGCCCTTGGCGGCGCCGTTCAACCACTCGCCGAGCAGCCCGACGTTGGCGTCGTTGCCCAACGCGATGGGCAGATCGATCCGCTTCTGCAGCGCCTCGACCAGATCGAACTTCTCGTTCCAGTTGGACAGGTTCGGCACGGTGAGCACCTGGCCCTCGTGCACCACCCCCGGGATGCCCACCCCGGCTGCGATCGGTGTGGCGTCGAGTGACCTGATCAGCTCTGCGATCGTGTCCAGGACGGCGTCGGGACCCTCGGTCGGGGTGGCAGCCTTGGCCCGTCCGTGCACCGTGTGCCCGTCGTCGACCAACCCGACCTCGATGTTGGTGCCCCCGACGTCGACCCCGGCCACCAACAACCCGTCCTGCTTCTTCTCAGCCATGTCGTTATCACTAGCACGGAGTGCGCCTGCCGGCCTAGCCGGACCAGCTTCGCCTGACTAGGATCCGCAGATGGCTGCTGTCGATCTGACGTTCGATCTGGTGATTCTGGACTGCCCGGACGCACTCGTGCTGTCCCAGTTCTATTCCGACATCCTCGGGTGGGAGGTGGAGGAGGGCTCGAACGCCGATTTCGCCAACTTGGTGCCGCCGGGCGGCGGCGTCAGTCCGGAACGACCCGACGGTCGAACAACGCTGTCGTTCCAGCGGATCGAGGATTGGGTCGAACCGACCTGGCCGGGTGGTGCCCATCCCCAGCAGATCCATCTGGACTTCTCTGTCGCCGACATCGACGCCGCCGAACCGGAGCTGATCGCTGCCGGCGCCCGGGTGCATCCGCATCAACCGTCGGAGAACGGCGGCTTCCGGGTCTACCTCGATCCGGCTGGGCACCCGTTCTGCCTGATCAGGTAGGAGTAGAGGTCAGTGTCTTAGCGGGCGCCCGGCCGACAGCGCCGGCTCCAGCTAGGCTCCGGGTATGAAGCTCAGGCCGACAGACCGCGGGTCGAAAACGACGCCGGAGGCGTCTTGTCGGTGAGCAAGGAGACCGTCAACGCCGTACCAGCCCGGGTCTTCGGCATCGAGACCGAATACGGGATCTCTGCCCTGGGGCAACCGCAGGGCGAGGAACTTCATCCGATGCAGTTGTCCAACCACGTGGTCAAGGCTTACGCCGACCTCACCGGCGGCCGGGACCGTGAGGCCGGCTGGGATTACGAAACCGAGTCACCGCTGCGCGACGTCCGCGGCTACGAGATCGAGCGCGACCAGGCGCACCCCGACCAGCTCACCGATTCCGACCTGGGGATGGCCAACGTCATCCTGACCAACGGTGCCCGGCTCTACGTCGACCACGCCCACCCCGAATACTCCGGGCCCGAGGTGACGATGGCTCGCGAGGCGGTCCGGTTCGACAAGGCCGGCGACCAGGTGATGGCCATCGCCGCCGACCAGGCCACCCAGCGGCTCGGCCGTCCGGTCCGGCTGTATAAGAACAACACCGATGGCAAGGGTGCCTCCTACGGAACGCACGAGAACTATCTGCTGGATCGGCGGACGCCGTTCGACCGGGTGGTCACCCAGTTCACCCCGTTCCTGGTCTCTCGCCAGATCGTCACCGGAGCCGGCCGGGTCGGGCTGGGTCAGACCAGCGATCGGGCCGGCTTCCAACTCAGCCAGCGGGCGGACTTCTTCGAGGCCGAGGTCGGTCTCGAGACCACCCTGAACCGGCCGATCATCAACACCCGGGACGAACCGCACGCCGACGCCAGCCGGCACCGGCGGCTGCACGTGATCACCGGGGACGCGAATCTGTCCGAGATATCCACCTATCTCAAGGTGGGCACGGCGGCTCTGGTGCTGGCGATGATCGAGTCCGGCGGGCTGCCGCAGAGCCTGCGGCTGTTGCGTTCGGTGCCGGCCATGCAGACGGTCAGCCACGACCCCGGCTGCCGGGCCGTGCTCGATCTGGCCGACGGCCGGAAGTTGACCGCGATCGATCTGCAGCAGGCCTACCTGGACGCTTGTCTGGTCTGGCAGGAGGGTCCGGGCGCCGAGTTGCCGATGGTCCAGCAGGACGAGAACCGCGATCTGTTGACCCGCTGGCAGGCCGTCCTGGACCAGTTGCGCGCCGACCCGACCGCCTTGGCCGACCAGCTGGACTGGGTCGCCAAGCTAGCCCTGTTGGAGTCCTACCGAGCCCGTGACGGGCTCGGCTGGGACGCCGCCAAGCTCAGCCTGATCGACCTGCAGTACGCCGACGTCAATCCCCGGCGCAGCCTGTACGCCGCGCTGGTCGGCCGGGGCAAGATGCGGCGACTGCTGGACGAGGCTGAGATCGACCGAGCGCGAACCAGCCCGCCGGACGATACCCGGGCCTACTTCCGCGGTCGGGTGATGGAGAAGTTCGCTCCGTCGGTGGTGGCCGCCTCCTGGGATTCGGTGATCTTCGACGTACCCGGCCGGCCGGCCCTGCAGCGGGTGCCGCTGCTCGACCCGCTGCGCGGCACGCAGGCCCAGGTGGGGGAGTTGCTGGACGGGTGCGACGACGTGGCCGAGTTGTTCGCCGCGCTCGGCAGGTGAGCGGATCACCGGTGTGAGGTAGATCCTTCCGACGCACTGCCAACAGGCAACGGCCCTCAGTTCGTTCGCCGGCCCGACTGCTGACCGAGGTGCTACAGCACCGGGTAGTCCTCCGGATCCAGCAACGGAATCAGCCCGAGCTCGGGCGAGGCGTCGATGACGTCGGTCAGGTCGGCCGACCTGATGATGTCGGGGATGCGGAGGAGGTCGGGACGTGCGTATCGGTGTTCGCCATGAGGCGGTGCCGTCGGCGGCCGGGTTCGGCGTGATGGTTCACGTGGTGCTGGATCACGTGGTGATGGTTAGCGAGACTCGAGGAGTTCCCAGTGCCCCTCGGAGACGACCTCGACCCGACCGTCGATGACCGCGATCGCGGTCTGATCGTCGATCGCGTACGCCGGCCCCGGCATGTTCGTGCCCCATCGGCGTGCCGCCTCCGTGGAGTTGTCAACCCAGCCCGGATAGTCGAGGTGGGGGAAGATGGAGAAGTCCACGACCCCCAGCCCCTCGTCGCCGGCGGCCTCCGACCAGTCGACGAACTCGGACCCGATTCGAGGGGTCATCACCATGCTGCCGGCGCTCAGCCCGACCCAGACCGTCCCGGGTAGCGACTCCAGGCGATCGGCCAGCCCGGACTGTCGCATCCAGTGGCACAGATAGGTCGCCTCGCCGCCCTCGGCCAACAACACGTCGGCCGCCCGCACCCACGGCAGCCACCGGTCCTCACCGATGCTGGGCAGGGCGGTCAGTTCGAGGACGCCCACCGATTTCCACCCCAAGGAGCACAAGCCCTGGCCGGCGAGGGCCTGCCAGACCGTCATCGGCGAACACGCCGGCTGACCGTACATCGCCGTCGGTATGACCAGGGCCGAGCATGCGGCGATCGGCTTGCCGAGCAGACGAACCAGTGCGTCAGCGATGCTCGGGTTCGTGATGCCGCCGGAGGTGAGAAGCAGTTTCACGGTCAGCCTCCGACGGTGATGGGTGATCGCGTACTGATCAGGGGCCGACAGCGATCTCGCACGGCAGTAACGAACGATAGGGAGCCCGCAAGGTCAACGATTGTTGATGACTGGTGTCGGCATCATTCTCGACCGGACCAGACCCGTCCGTCCACCCGTGCGGACGGCTCGGGTTCGCCGATCGCGGCCGCCGGATCACACTGGAGCCATGATCGAGCAACAGATCCCGCTCTGCGCTCCGTTCACCGCCGCTTCCACCGCCGGCGACGTCCTCGACGGCCTCGACCTGAGCGGTCGGAACGTCATCGTCACCGGCGGGCACGGCCGACTCGGCCGCGAGGTCAGTCGCGCCCTGGCCGCCGCCGGTGCGACCGTCACCGTTGCCGCCCGCGATCCCGAACGGGCAGCCTCGGCGATCTCCGGCATCGACCAGCCCGACCGGATCCAGATCGACCAGCTCGATCTGACCGAGCCTGCCTCGATCGACGCCTTCGCCGAGCGCTGGAACGCATCCGGCCGGGCGCTGCACGCGCTGGTCAACAACGCGGCGGTGCTGTTCAGCCCGCAGTTGCGCCTCGACGCCCGGGGCAATGAGCTGGCGTTCTCGACCTCCCACCTCGGCCACTTCCAGCTCACCCGTGCACTGCTACCCGCCCTGCGCGCCGCCGGCGGCTCCCGGGTGGTGAGCGTGACGTCGGGCGCGGCCCGGTTCGGCCAGATCCGGTGGGACGATCTCGACTTCAGCACCGGTTACGATCCGGGCGCCGGCTACGGCCAGTCCAAACGGGCGAACACGCTCTTCACCGTCGAACTGGACCGCCGGTACGCAGACCAGGGGATCCGGGCCTTCGCCGCGCATCCCGGCGTCATCATCGGGCCAGGCCCGCACAACCCGGATCGGCTTGCCTCCTACCGCGACCAAGGCCTCGTCGACGAGCGTGGCGCCACAGTCATCGATCCCGAACGGGGCAAGAAGACCGTCGAGCAGGGCGCAGCCACGTTGGTGTTCGGCGCGGTCAGCCCGCTGCTCGACGGCGTCGGCGGGGTCTACCTGAAGGACAACGACGTCGCCGTGCTCGACGACGAGGACCGTCCGTTGACGGCGGACAACATTCCCGCTGACGCGAACTCGGCCATGCTCGATCCAGACGACGCCCGCCGCCTGTGGGAGCTGAGCGAGAAGCTCGTCGGCTGACCTCACCCCGGGCGCTTCCCGACCATCCGGAGCAATCGCCCACCGGTTGTCGGATGCGGTGATTAGGCTGAGAGTCCAGACCACCGAGGAGTGACATGGCTGAATCCGAGCAGAGCCGGCGTCGGGTCCGTCGCGAGGACACCGAGACCGAGGCCAGCGAGATCCCCACCACCGACGCCGCGAAGAAGTCCGAGCTGGACGCCGACGTCGACTCGTTGCTGGACGAGATCGACGACGTGCTCGAGGTGAACGCCGAGGAGTTCGTGCGTTCCTTCGTCCAGAAGGGCGGCCAGTGAGCGGCGCCGGGACCGGCCTGTCCGGGGCCTTCCTCCGATCAGGGTCCTCGTCGTTCACCGATTTCGCCGCCGAGGTGGCGCCGAGCGTGCTGCCCGGTGCCCGGACCCTCTCCGGTCCGGCCGCTGAACTGAGCCCGCACGCCACCACGCTGATCGCGGCGACGTTCGACGCCGGCCCGGGCGAACAGGGTGTGGTGATGGCCGGCGACCGGCGAGCCACCATGGCCAACATGATCGCCCAGCGCGACATCCAGAAGGTGTTCGCCGCCGATGAGTTCTCCATGATCGGGATCGCCGGGTCGGCGGGCATCGGGCTGGAGATGATCGGACTCTTCCAGGTCGAACTGGAGCACTACGAGAAGATCGAGGGTGCGCCGCTTTCTCTGGTGGGCAAGGCGAACCGGTTGGCCACCATGATCAGGCAGAACCTCGGGTTGGCCATGCAGGGGCTGGCCGCGATTCCGTTGTTCGCCGGGTGGGACGAGGCTGAGGAACGGGGCCGGATCTTCTCCTACGACGTCACCGGCGGACGTTACGAAGAGCAGCAGTTCTACTCGGTCGGTTCCGGATCGATCTTCGCCCGCGGTTCGCTGAAGAAGCTCTATCGCCCCGATTTCGATGCGGGCTCGGCGGCCCTCGCGGTGATCCAGGCGCTTTACGACGCCGCCGACGACGACTCGGCCACCGGCGGGCCGGACCTCACCCGAGGGATCTATCCGGTGATCCTGACGGCCACCGCCGCCGGCGTGCAGCGGCTCGCCGAGGACCAGGTCGCCGAACTGGTGAACTCCGTGGTGGCGGCCCGGATGGAGCGCCCGGACGGCCCGGCCGCCCCGCTGCGGTGAGCGGCACCGTCGTTCGGGACGACCACGGGGAAGCCCGGCCCGGACACCGTAGTGCCGTGGTTGACTTGGCGACCGTGACGATCGAGATCTCTGACATCGATACGTGTCTGGCTGCGTGTCTGGATGCGTGTCTGGACGCGTGTGAGGAGGGCGGCCCGCGATGAGCATGCCGTTCTACGTTGCGCCCGAACAGCAGATGAAGGACCGGGCCGATTTTGCCCGGAAGGGCATCGCCCGCGGCCGCTCGGTGGTCGTCCTGCACTACGCCGACGGGATCCTGTTCGTCGCCGAGAACCGCTCGCAGGCGCTGCACAAGGTGAGCGAGATCTACGACCGGATCGGCTTCGCCGCGGTCGGTCGCTACAACGAGTTCGAGAACCTCCGGATCGCCGGCATCCGGCACGCCGACCTGCGCGGCTACAGCTACGACCGCCGCGACGTGACCGGCCGCGGGCTGGCCAACGCCTACGCTCAGCTGCTCGGCACCATCTTCTCCTCCGGCGGTGACAAGCCCTATGAGGTCGAACTGTTCGTCGCCGAGCTGGGCGCCCGGCCGACCGAGGACCAGATCTATCGATTGACCTACGACGGTTCGGTCCAGGACGAGCAGGATCTGGCCGTGATGGGCGGTTCGGCTGAGACCATCGCGACGGCGATCCGGGAACGGTTTGCGGCCGATATGAGTTTGCCGGACGCGATCGCCCTGGCCGTCCGCGGACTGGGCAGTGACGGTGGACCGTCCGCGCCGCAGCGCGAGTTGGGGGTCGAGGCTCTCGAGGTCGCCGTGTTGGACCGGACCCGTGCGTTGCCCCGGAAGTTCCGCCGGATCGCCGGTGACCGCCTGGCCGGTCTGCTGGGCCGCGGTGCTGCGGAGCCGGCAACCGGAAGCCCGTCGGAGGAGCCGGAAGTCGGCTCGGTGGGCGAGAAGGTGCTCGACCAGCTGCCGGAGGTGGTGGCGGATGCGCCTCCGGCCGAGGTAGCTCCCACGGATGAACCGGGGGCCGGGTCGAGGTGAGCCTGTCGCCGGTCGTGGTGATCGGGGCCGGCCTGGTCGGAGCCTCGGTCGGCTGTGCGCTGACCGAAGAAGGGGAACGGGTCCATCTGCAGGATCTGCGGATCTCGCACGCGCGGGTGGCGGCCAGTTTGGGCGCCGGAACGGTGGAGCCGGCGGTCGCCGAGGACGTCCGGCTGGTCGTGGTGGCCGTGCCGCCCGCGGCTCTGACCACGGTGATCCCCGCCGCACTCCGGGACTACCCCAACGCCACCGTAACCGACGTCGGTTCGGTCAAGGCCGGCGTTCTGCACCAGCTCTGGGAGACCGGAGCCGATCTGCGCCGCTACGTGGGCTCGCATCCGATGGCCGGTTCGCAGCGCACCGGGCCGGTCACCGCGCGGGCCGACCTGTTCGTCGACCGGACCTGGGTGATCGCTCCGCACCGGCGTTCGGCGCCGACCGGGGTGGAGATGGTCCGTGAGCTGGTCAAGCGGTGCCGGGCCAGCGAGGTGGTGATGGACGTCGAGGTGCACGACACCGCCGTCGCCCGGGTCTCCCACCTGCCGCACCTGATGTCGGTGCTGATGGCGCAACGGCTGACCGAGGTGGATCCGGCTCAGCTCGAACTCGCAGGTCAAGGGCTGCGCGACGTCACCCGAATCGCCGGCAGTGATCCGGTGCTCTGGCAGCAGATCATCGGCGCGAACGCAGTTGCCCTGCTTCCCGAATTGCGCGCCGTCCAGCACCAACTGACCGGGCTGATCGCGGCCGTCGAGGCTCCGGAGGCCGACCGGGGCGACGCCGTCCGCGGCCAGCTGGAACGCGGCGTCGCCGGCACCAAGCGGATCCCCGGCAAGCACGGATCGGCGCCGACCGCCTACAGCCAGGTCGTGGTCGAGATCCCGGACACCCCCGGAGCGCTGGCCCGATTGTTCGCCGACGTGGACCAGGCCGGGGTCAACGTCGAGGACATCTCGATCGAGCACGACCAGGTTCGCGAGATCGGCTATCTCTCTCTGGCGGTCAGCGGCGAGTTCGGCCCGGGCCTGTCGGATGCCATGCGGCAGCGCGGCTGGCGGGCCCGACTGGCCGATTCGTCGCCCCCGGAATGACCGAGACCGGTTCACCGGTTCGGGCCGCCTCTCCGCTGGCACGCGCTCGCGGCGGTTTGTCGATGCTCTCCAGTAGTCTGTGAGGCGTGTCGGACACCTTTGATCAGCTCGTCGTCGCCATCGACGGCCCCAGCGGGTCGGGGAAGTCGAGCACGGCGCGCGGCGTCGCCCGGCGCCTCGGGCTGTGCTACCTCGACACCGGGTCGATGTATCGGGCCGCCACCTGGCTCGCCCTGCGATCCGGCCTGGAGCTGAAGTCGGGCGCCGGTTCGACAGATCCTCAGCAGCTGAGCACCCTGGTCGCCGGCGCCGAGCTGGAGGTCGACCTGGATCCAGAAAGCGCCACGATCAGTGTCAACGGAACCGACGTCAGCGAGCCGATCCGCACGCCGGAGGTGTCGGCCGCGGTCAGTGTGGTCGCCACGAATCTCGACGTCCGGCACGACCTGATCGGCCGGCAGCAGGCGCTGATCGCCGGCACCGAGCACGGCATCGTGGTCGAGGGTCGCGACATCACCACTGTCGTCGCCCCGCAGGCGCAGGTCCGGGTGCTGCTGGTCGCCGATCCCGAAGCCAGGGTGGCCCGTCGGCAGGCCGAGCTGGGTGCGGCTGTCCCCGGGGCCGACGTCACCGACCAGGTGATCCGTCGCGACGCCGACGACTCGACCGTGGCCGCGTTCACCGACGCGGCGCCGGGCGTCACCGTGGTCGACTCGACCCACCTCAGCCTGGACGAGGTGATCGACCGGATCTCGCGGATGGCCGCGCCGTACGCCGAGCTGAGCCGCTGAGTCGGTGACTGTCTCGATCGACCCGGGGCTGCCCAGGACGAGGCGCCAGCTCCACCCGATGGCTCCGTTGCTCACCGTCATCCATCGTCCCGGCAACTGGCTGCTGAACCGCTGGTGGCGGATCCAGGTCCACAACCGCGAGCTGGTCCCGAGGCGCGGGCCGGTGATCCTGGCCGCGAACCACCTCGGCGCGGTGGACGGGCCGATCCTGGTCGGCGCCACCTCCCGGCCGTGTTTCACGCTGGCCAAGATCGAGCTGTTCCAGGGCCCGCTCGGGCGGCCGCTGCTGTGGGTCGGACAGATCCCGCTGAACCGGCAAGCCCTGGACGTCGGCGCCATCACCCGGTCGATTCAGCTGCTGCGGCTGGGGCAGGTGCTCGCCGTCTTTCCCGAGGGTTACCGGGGCACCGGCGAGGTCACCCACGCGCGCGGCGGCGCGGCCTACCTCGCCATGGTCACCGGCGCGCCGGTGATTCCAGTGGCGATGTTGGGCACCCGTGAGGCCGGCCAGACCTCCTCGGGAATTCCGCGGCGTGGCGCGGAGATCCACGTCGTGTACGGTGAGCCGTTGCGGGTTCCGCAGTCACCATGGCCGCGGCGCAAGTCCGCGGTCGCCGTCCAGACCGAGCGGATCCGGGCCCACCTCGCCGAGCACGTCCAGTTTGCGCAGCAGCTGACGGATTTTCCGCTGCCCGGCCCGCCCAAGCCGAAACCCCAGCTGCTGCATCCCGACCGACTACAGGTAGACCATGACTGAGTACGGCACCACCGACTACGACCACACCCTGCCCGACGACCTCTCCGGCGAGTTCGCCGAGGACGCGGGTCCGGTGGTGACCCCGCCGGTGGTCGCGGTGGTCGGGCGTCCCAACGTGGGCAAGTCGACGCTGGTCAACCGGATCCTTGGCCGGCGCGAGGCGGTCGTGCAGGACGTCCCCGGCGTCACCCGCGACCGGGTCTCCTACGACGCCAACTGGAGCGGTCGGGAGTTCGTCCTGGTCGACACCGGCGGTTGGGCCCCCGATGCCCGGGGGATGGCGGCGCAGATCGCCGAGCAGGCCGAGCTGGCGATCGGCGCCGCCGACGCGGTGGTTTTCGTGGTGGACGCCACCGTCGGCACCCTGGACAGCGATGAGGCGGTCGTCCGGGTGCTGCGGCGGAGCAAGAAGCCGGTCATCCTGGCCGCCAACAAGGTCGACGACCAGCGGACCGAGGCTGAGGCCGCCGCGATGTGGAATCTCGGATTGGGAGAGCCGTATGCCGTCTCCGCCCTGCACGGCCGGGGCAGCGGCGACCTGCTGGACGCCATTCTGCAGGCGTTGCCGGAGGCCCCGCGGGAGCGGGAGAGTATCGAGCGCGGACCGCGCCGGGTGGCCATCGTCGGCCGGCCCAACGTAGGCAAATCGAGCATGCTGAACAAGATCGCCAAGCAACAGCGTTCGGTGGTCGACAACGTCGCCGGCACCACCGTCGATCCGGTTGACGAGCTGGTCGAGGTCGACGGTCAGATCTACCGCTTCATCGACACCGCCGGCATCCGGCGCCGGGTCAAGGAAGCCTCCGGGCACGAGTACTACGCCAGCCTGCGGACCCAGGGCGCGATCGAACGGTCCGAGGTGTGCGTGGTGGTGATCGACGCCAGCGAATCGATCAGCGAGCAGGATCTGCGGATACTGTCCAGCGTGGAGGAATCCGGCCGGGCGCTGCTGATCGCGTTCAACAAGTGGGACCTCACCGACGAAGAGCGCCGCCGCTATCTCGACCGCGAGATCGAGCGCGACCTGATCCAGTTCGGCTGGGCCCACCACGTCAACATCTCGGCCCAGACCGGACGACACCTGGACCGGCTCGGCCCGGCCATCGAGGAGGCACTGGCCGGCTGGGAGACCCGGATCTCCACCGGCAAGCTGAACGCCTTTCTCGGCCGGCTGGTCGCGGCCCACCCGCACCCGGTGCGGGGCGGCAAACAGGCCCGGATCCTGTTCGGCACCCAGGCCCAGACGGCGCCCCCGACCTTCGTGCTGTTCACCTCCGGCATTCTGGAGGCCGGCTATCTGCGCTTCGTCGAGCGGCGGCTGCGAGAAGAGTTCGGCTTCGTCGGATCGCCGGTGCATGTGCAGGTCAGGGCCCGGGAGAAGCGCGGCGGGAAGAAGTAGCCCGGTCTGACGTAGTAGAGTTCCCGGTCGGACCTGATCCGGGTGACTCCCCTCCGGAACTCGGGCCGAACGGGATGTGGCGCAGCTTGGTAGCGCACCTGACTGGGGGTCAGGGGGTCGCAGGTTCGAATCCTGTCATCCCGACAGACGAGTTCATCTGAACTGCTGGCGAAGACGCGCGGGTCTGCTCTAGCGTGGCGGAAGTGAGCGAGGCGGGCGATCCCCGGCCCGGTGCACCCGTTCGAACCCAAAGTGGGCCCAGGATGGCCGAGAATACGCAGAACGGCGCTGACCGCGAGCGGGAGGAACTGGTCGCCCTGCTGGAAAAGCACCGCGGCTTGTTCCTGGTCACCGTTCGGGCATCAGCGAGGATCAGGCCCGGCTCACCCCGACCGTCAGCGCCCTCAGCCTGGGCGGGCTGGTCAAGCACGTCACTGCGACGGACTCGGACTGGCTGGACTTCATCGAGCACGGGGCCCCCGACGAGCAGGGCCGGGACTGGGAGAGCCTGGGCGAGGACGCCCGAGCCGAATTCGCGAAAGGCTTCCAGCTGATGCCGGACGAGACCTTGGCCGGTGTCCTCGCCGACTACGAGGCGGTCGCGTCGCGGGCGACGGAGCTGCCCCGAACCGTCGATCCGAACGCCGCCCACGAACTGCCCGATGCGCCCTGGTTCGAGAAGGGGCAGGGGAGCAACCCCCGGGTGCTGATCCATCTGGTCGCCGAAACTGCGCAGCACGCCGGTCACGCCGACATCATCCGAGAGAGTATCGACGGCCAGCTCAGCATGGGCTGACCGCCCTGAGCTGCCGCCCTGAGCTGCCGCCCTGAGTTGGCCGCCTGAGCTGGCCGCGAACATGAACGCCCAGCGACGCCCGGGCCAAATGTCTGGACATCGTGACCATCTTCCGCCTACCTTTCCTGTGACTGTGACCTGCGCCACGAGGCGATGTGCCCCGCCGGCCGGCGCACGGGATGTTCAATAGCAGCAGCAAGGCGGAAGACGAGGGGAGCACCACCGCGATGAGCCAGGTGATGATCTACAACCTCGACGGCGAACTGCTGGGCGTCGTCACTCTCCAGCACGCCATCAAGATGCTCTACCGCCAGGTAGCGCAGGTGCACGAGTCCGTCCCGGGCGAGATGTACGGGCCCTACCCGCTGCCGCGCGCGGTGATGCTGTTGCGCTACGTCTACGCCCGCTGGCGCTGGGACCGGACCGGCATGCTGCCCTACTCCAAGCAGGGTGTGATGCGACGGGACCGGTTCCGCTGCGCCTACTGCGAGCGGCCGGCCACCACGGTCGACCACGTGATACCTCGCTGCCAGGGTGGCGGCACCGACTGGCTGAACGTGGTCGCCGCCTGCGAACGCTGCAACGGCAACAAGGGCGGGCTGACCCCCGAACAGGCGCACGTGAAGCTCAAGCACCGGCCGTTCGTGCCGACGTTCCACGACATCTACCGGCACTAGTGCGACGAGTAGCGGGTCGCCCCGGCGAGAGAGGATGACCCGTGCCCCAGCTGATCCTGCTCAACGGACCACCCGGCAGCGGAAAGTCCACGCTGGCCGACCGCTACGTCCAGGACCACCCTTTGGCGCTGAACCTGGACATCGACCGGGTTCGGGCAATGCTCGGGCGCTGGCGCGACACCCCCGGCGACGCCGGCCGGGCGGCGCGGGCGATCGCCTTGGCGGCGGCGATGACGCATCTGGGCTCCGGCCACGACGTGATCGTCCCGCAGCTGATCGCCCGGGTCGGGTTCCTGGACCAGCTGGACGCAGCGGCCGCCGAGGTCGAGGTCGCCTTCGTCGAGATCGTCCTGCTCGACAGCAAGGAGAACACCCGGACGCGGTTCGTCCAGCGGACCGAAGCCGCCCGCTCCTCATCCCGGTCGGGTCCGGAACACCCGGCAGCGGACCGGATGGCAACAGACCACCTGTACGCGGGCCACCGGGAAGCGGCCGAGATGCTCGAGATCGGCGGGGGCCTCGCCCAACTCGACCGGTACTACGACGATTTGGTGGCCCTACTGCCGAGCCGGCCGCGCGCCCAGGTCGTGACGAGTCGGACCGGCCAGGTGGAGGAGACCTACCAGGCCGTCCTGGCGGTGGTCGACCGCTGATCGGTCGGCGATACGGATCCGACAGGATCTGGACAGCCGCCGGGCAGAGGTCGTTGATCACTAAGCTCGCCTGTGCAGCTGGTTCGCACGTCGCATCGGTCGGGGTACCCCGTCCGAACGATGTGCGTCGCAAGAGGGAACCCGGTGTGAGTCCGGGACTGCCCCGCAGCGGTGAAGAGGAACGACCATCGCCTCGGATGCCCTGCCGAACCGTCGATCACGCAGGTCGAATCGGCTCGGCCGGTCAAGTCGAAGCACTGGCTACAGCCCGGAGTCGGCCGCGGGCTGAGCTGGGAAGCGGCGATCAGTAGGTGGGCGGCTGTCGCGAGCACGGCAGCGTCCGAGCCCCTGAGTCCGAAGACCTGCCAGCCGCCCGTTCGGGCAAGCGTCCGGCGGACCACCTCGACCGGCCGGCGCAGGCGCCTCCAGTCGTAGGACACTCCACAACTCGCGAAGGAGAGTTCGTGTCCACATCCGTTTTCCCGTCTTCGACCACATCTCCCACCACTTCTCCCACGTCGGCCCGCTCCGCCTCGACTCCATCGTCCTCAGGAGGGGCGGCACCGACCGTGGGAGCCACCGTCTACGGTTACCCGCGGCAGGGCCCGCGCCGAGAACTCAAGCGGGCGATCGAGGGCTACTGGGCGGGCTCGATGGACGCCCAGCAGCTGCTCGAGGCAGCAAGCGATCGCCGGGCCGAACGCAGCGCGACGATGGCCGCCGCCGGGCTCACCGAGCTGTGCTGTAACGATTTCTCGCTGTACGACCATGTCCTGGACACCGCTTGGATGTTCGGGGCGATCCCTGAACGGCACCGGGACGCAGTCCCCTCGGTGGCCAGCCAGGAGCATCGACTGGATCGCTACTTCGCGATGGCCAGGGGCACGGCAACCGTCGAACCGCTGGAGATGACCAAATGGTTCGACACCAATTACCACTACCTGGTTCCGGAGCTGAGCGAGGACCAGCAGTTCGACCTCGACGCCTCGAAGTTGATCACCGAACTGACTGAGCACCGGGAAGCCGGCTACGCGTCGCGGCCGGTCGTGTTGGGCCCGCTGAGCTTTCTGATGCTGTCCAAATCCGTGGGTACCGACTTCGACCGGCTGAGTCTGTTGAACCGCCTGCTGCCGTGTTACGTCGAGCTGCTCGGACTACTGGACTCCTTCGGCGCCGACTGGGTACAGCTGGACGAACCGGTCCTGGTCCGAGATCTGGAGCGCGACGAATCGGTCGCCCTGCAAACGATTTTGGCCTCGCTGAGCTCGCTCGAACACCGCCCGAAGTTGATCGTTGCAAGCTACTTCGGGTCGGTCGGTGAAGCGATGCCGATCTTGCTCGACAGCGCCGTCGACGGTCTCGCTCTGGACTTCAGTCCTGCCGCCGAGGCCAACGCCCGCCAGTTCATCGAGTTGGGTGGCATCCCCGGTCGGCGGCTGCTGGCCGGCGTGGTCGACGGCCGCAACGTCTGGGCCGACGATCTCGATGCATTCTCTCGATCTGCTGCGCCGGCTGGCTCCGCTCTGCGGCCGGCTGGACGTCGCCGCATCCTGTTCGCTGGTGCACGTGCCGATCGATCTGGACGCCGAATCCGGACTCGACCCGACGGTGCGCAGTTGGCTGGCTTTCGCCCGGCAGAAACTGGCCGAGATCACCCTGCTGGCTCGGGCGGTCGCGGTCTCGGAGCAGGACGCGAGCTCACAGCCGCAGCCGGTCGCCACCGCCCTCGAGGAGAACCGGGCGCGGCGAGCCGGTCGGGCCGACTCGCCGCTGACCCGGGTGGACGCCGTCCGCCATCGGGCCGAAGCGGTCACCGAAGAGGATCTGCGACGCAGCCAGCCCTACGAGAGGCGCCGGACCGAGCAACGTCGCCGGCTCGACCTGGGGCTGCTGCCGACGACGACCATCGGCTCCTTTCCGCAGACCTCCGAGGTGCGACGCGCACGCTCGGCCCGGCGGGTCGGTCGGCTGGACAAGGAGGGCTACCGGCAGGCGATGGAGTCGGAGATCGACCGGGTGATCGAGCTGCAGGAGAGGATCGGACTCGACGTCCTGGTCCACGGCGAGCCCGAACGTAACGACATGGTGCAGTACTTCGCCGAGCAACTCGACGGGTTCTTGACCACGGAGAACGGCTGGGTCCAGTCCTACGGAACCCGCTGCGTCCGGCCACCGATCCTGTTCGGCGACGTCGCCCGGCCGGAACCGATGACGCTGCGCTGGGCGCGGTACGCCCAGCGGCGCGCCGATCGTCCGGTGAAGGGAATGCTGACCGGTCCGGTGACCATGCTGGCCTGGTCCTTCGTCCGCGACGACCTCCCGCGCCCGGCCGTGTCTCGCCAGGTGGCGCTGGCCCTGCGGGACGAAGTGGCTGATCTCGAGGCTGCCGGGATCGCGGTGATCCAGGTCGACGAACCGGCGCTGCGGGAGACGCTGCCGCTGCGGGAGAGCCAGATCGGGGAGTACCTGCGCTGGGCGGTGGACGCCTTCCGGCTCGCCACCGGCGGTGTCGCCGAGGAGACACAGATCCACACCCACATGTGCTACGCCGAGTTCTCCGACATCGTGTCCGCGATCATCGAGATGGACGCCGACGTGATCAGTCTCGAGGCGGCCCGGTCGGCGATGTCGATCGTCAGCGAGCTGGCCGAGGCTGAGTACCCGCGCGAGGTCGGTCCCGGAGTCTGGGATATCCACTCGCCCCGGGTGCCGTCCGCCGGTGAGATCGCTGACCGCATCCGTAGCGCGGTCAGTACCTTCCCGGCCGACCGTGTCTGGGTCAACCCCGACTGCGGGCTCAAGACCCGGGCCTACGCCGAGGTGGAGGCAACGCTGCAGAACCTGGTTGCGGCCACCCGCACGGTTCGCGCCGAGGTGACTGCGGCCGCCGGCTGAGTCTCATACGCGCCGGTCCCCTGACCAAGCGGTCGGGGACCGGCGCCGGGCTCGGCTTCTCACTATGCGGATAGGGGTTGCTTCCGGGCGACAAGTCGACTTAAGTACAGGCATATTCTCCGGTGGGGGCCGGAGGCAAGACGGCCCCGATCGCGAGAATTTCTCATTGTGGGAGTTCATTTCGTCGCCGGGGCGAATTGCCGGGGGGATTTTCATCCCCAGCGCGCCACCAGGGTGCTCTGGGTTCATCTGATCGGAGCCCCCCGGTGTCTATTCGACTTCGCCCCTGCCTGGCCGCAACCAGCGCCCTCGCCCTCCTCGTCGCCGGCGTCTGCACGGCCACTCCGGCCCAGGCCGACTCCCTGCCGGCCGGCTTCACCAGTGTCTCGGTCGACTCCACCCGGGCCGGCACCTTCACCGTGCACTGGTCGCAGACCGGCCGGAACACCACGTCCTATCAGCTGGAGACCGGTCTCAGTCCGTTCAGCAAGACCAACTCGGCGATGGCCTACACCGGCGCGACATTCACCTGTTCACCATCGCGTCGGACGGCCCGTTCGTTCACCTTCTCGGTCCCCGAACTCGAGGGCCGCCGGCGGCTCGTTCGGCACCGGGAACGTGGTCTACTTCCGGCTTTCGGCCCGTGACCAGGTAGGGACGACCAACCAGAACCGAGCCTACCCCTATCTGCAGGCCGGCATGCCGAAAGCGCCGAGCTATATCGGGCCCCGGCTCCGGTTCGCCACCTGGAACGTGCTGACCGCGACGGCGCCCGGCCTGCCGTGGTAGAGCGGTTGACCGAGATCGCCAAGCACGATCGACCTCTTCCCGCCGGCGGTGATGGCGCTGCAGGAATTGAACGTCGGGCGGGCCGACGGGAAGAGGGGTGGCGCCGGCACGCCGCGGCCAGGCCGACAGCCTGGTGACCCAGCTGGAACAGATCGGACTGAGCGGTACCGGCTGGTCCGCGACACCGCCTACACCACGCCGGACGACCGGTCGGCACCCAGGGCGAGCGGATCCTCTACGACAGCAGCCGGGTCGGCTCGACTCGAACTGCCCGAACACGACCAGCATCCCATGACTACAACAGATACTGCAGCTATCCGGTTGCCGTTGCGCAGCGCAGACCCGAACAAACTGACCCGGTTCGCCGGCTTCGCTGAGTTCACCGACAAGGTCACCGGGAAACAGTTCTACTTCGTCTCGGTGCATCTGGATCGGCGGCACACCGGCACGGCCGCCGATCAGACCTCCTTCGACAAGCTGCGCGCGGCACAGGTGACAGCGGATTCTGAACGGACTCACCAGCAAGAATCAACATCCCAACGTGCCGGTGATGATCGCCGGCGACTCGAACTCCTGGCAGAACGATCGCTACGGCGACTCGTCCCACGACGTCCTGATGTGCGGCGCGCTACACCGACAGCTATGCCGCCAGTCAGACCTTCAACAGCCAATACGGCACCTTCAACGGCCTGGCCGACACCTCGCATTGGGGGTGAACAAATTCGGCACCCGGCTGGACAAGATCATGAGCAAGGGCTTCCACGGCGTCGCAGGTGGAGCAACGTGATCAAGCTGACGAGTCGACTCCGGCCCTCGGACCACGATCTGGTGACCTCCGACCTGGTCTGGTGACTGCCGCGTCCGGTCATGATCCTCAACCGGCCGGCCAGCACCTCAGCCGTTGGCCAGCGCGGCCGGTCCGGTTTCTCGGCGGATGTCGATCACGTGCCCGGTCTGGGCGGACAACAGCACGTCCAGCGAGCGGGCGGCCACGTCGGTCGAGCTGAGGAGCGTTCCGGCCGGCTCGTCACCGAAGGCCCGGGTCCGCATCGGGGTGGCTGTCCGTTCGGGATTGATGCAGTTCACCCGGACCCGGCTGCCCGCCCATTCGTCGGCCAGGGCCTGAGTCAGATTGACCACGGCCGCCTTCGCCGAGGAGTAGAGCGAATAGCCCGACCGGCCGCGGGTGTAGGAGGAGGATGTGAAGTACAGCAGGGATCCACGGGTCTGGGCCAGGTGCGGGAAGAACTCCTGGGCGATGAAGATCGGGCCGAGATAGTTGATCTCGGTCGCGGCATAGATCTCTTCCTCGGTGGTCTCGGCCAACGCACTGATCGGTAGTACACCGGCGGTGTTGACCACGAAGTCGATCCGGCCGGCCGCGGCCAACACCTGAGCTGCGGCTGCGGCCACGTCGGCTCGTCGTTCGACATGGGTGTTGGTGGAGGAGCGGGAGAAGGTGAAGACCCGTGCCCCGTGACGCTCGGCCAATTCGGCGATGTCGCCGCCGATCCCGTAGGAGCCGCCGAAGACCACCATGGTCTTGTCCGCCAGGGCGGTCGCGTACTGATCGTCGGCCAGCGCAGTCGGCTGGTCGGCTGAGGTGAGCTGGAAGAGCTTGTCGGCGATGTAGACGTCGATCGGCTCGGTCACCTTCATGTTGCGCTCATGTCCGGCCACCACCGCGACCGGCACTTCCGGGGTGTAGCGCAGCACCACACTGCAGTCGTCGGTGGCGGTGAAATCCGGATCTTCGGCCGCCTTGGCGTAGGCCCGTCGGATCACCGACAGCCGGAACGACTGTGGAGTCTGGCCGCGGCGCAGCAGATGCCGTGGCAGGACGTCGATCATGGTCGAGGAGACCGCCGGGTCGATACCGGCGTCCGGATCGACCTGGATGACCGTGTCGGCCGACGGGATCGCTGTGTCGACCGCGGAGTAGTGCTGCAGGGCCGCGACGTTGGCGGCAATGATGGTCTGGGAGACCAGCGGGCGGACGGCGTCGTGCAAGATCACGTTGCACTCATCCGGACCGAGCGCGGCGAGCGCGGCGGCGGTGGTGTCGTTGCGGGTGCCGGCCCCTCGAGGATCTGGCTGACCTTGGTGAACCCCTTCTCCCGAACGATGGCTCGAACCGGATCGAGGTGGCCAGGGTGTCATCATGACGATGATCTCGTCGATCAGCTCGGACTCGTGCAGAACGCCGATCGTGTGTTCGATGATCGGCTTGCCGGCGATCTTGATCAACTGCTTCGGGATGTCCAGCCCGACCCGGGTTCCGGTGCCGCCGGCCAGCACCACCGCGACGGTGCGCAGCGGTCGTGCGGAGGCCTGCGGAGGTGTCGAATTACTCACCGCGGCAGCCTAGTGCCCCGAGTCCGCGATTCCCTGTCACCGTCGAGTCTGCGGGCAGTCGTTCAGACGGCAGATTAATTCTGAATTCGCGCCAACTCTGGTCAGACCACGCCACGCCCGTCCGCTAATCTCAGCGGGTGCCTGCCTCACCAGCCGCCGCCACGCCACGGCGGATCCTCGGGCAGCTGCGTCGGGAAATTCTGCGTCGAGCCCGGGGCGGTGTCCGGCACCTGCCCCCGCTGAGTCGGCTGTCGCCTCGGCTATGGCCGCTGGTCCCTCCGTCCGCTGCCGACCCGGGACCGCCGAAGGCACGTCCCGACCGGGACCTGAACAGTCAGGTGCGCGGCATCAGACCCGGTGCGTCTGACCGGTTGGAGGTGACCGGCTGGGCCTTCCGTCGCCACTCCGCCGGTGACAACCCGTCGACCATCACCCTGATCGCGGTGGGGCCGGACGGCTCAACAGACGTGCTCTTCCCGGCCCGGCTGCGACCGGACGAGGAGGTCAACCGCTCCGACACCGACCGGAATCACGACCGGTCGTCGGCCTGCTTCGTCGCCCAGATCGATCTGATTGCGCTGGTCTCCGCAGGACCGTCGGGTGACTATCGGTGGCGGATCGAGGTGCGGATCGAGGACCGGGCCGGTATCCGGCAGGAGCCCTTCGGTGCGGTCGCTCAGTTCGGGACCGCCGGAATGGTTCCGGTGCTGTCGGTCGGGTCGCGGCCGGATCGACTGATCGGGGCCGAGGCCGACGAGGACGGTCTGGTGCTGACCGTCCAGCAGCCGGACGCGTGGGCCCGCACCGTCGACCTCACCACTGATCGGTTGCGGGTCCGAGTCGGCCACTCCGCACGTTTCTGGCCCAAAGACGCCGTGTTGGTGCGACGGCCCGAAGCGCGGGCCACGTCCGTCCCGCCGGCCGGTCCGTCCGATCAGCTGCCTCTTCGGCTGAGCCCGGTTCGCGGTGTGCTCGAGGTCGACCTCGCGAAGCTCGATGCTCCGGGCGGGGGCACCAGTGAGGGGCGCTGGACGATCGAGTTGGGCGACGTCGCCGGACGTCGCCGGATGCTGCGGTGGGCCTCTCCCTCGGCGAGCCCGACCGATGAGTCCGCCGGCGGGTCGTTGACGACGGCCGACCCCGAGCTGGCCGGCGAGGGATTCCGACTGCTGCGTTCTCCGACCGGCTTGTTCCGGATCGACGTGGGTGCCGAGGCGGTGCGGGTCAGTGATCGCGGAGCTGCTGACCGGCCCCGACCGGCTGCGGTTGACCGTCGGTGGGCTGGCTTTTGATCACGATCCGACCTCAGAGCTGGCCGACCGGTTCTCGCTGGAAAGCAGTCGGCAACGGGTGTCGGCGACCGCAGTGAGTACGGGTCCTGGTGGTCTGAGTGTCGAGTTCACGCTTCAGGGCGAGGTTCCGTTCGGCTCCGAGGTGCGGCCGTTGATCAGCGACCGATACGTGTTCCGGTTGGGTCGGGAGCTGGTCTGGGGAGCAGCAGTCCGCGGGCCTGAGGACTCGAATCCCGGGTTCGTCTCGGCGGCGATCGGCGCGCAGCTGGCGCTGCGGTTGGGCGATCGGACCGAACTGGAGCGACTGAGCGTTCGGATCGAGCGCAGCGGTCGGGGCGAGTTCGCCATCCGGATCGCCGCACCTCGGCCGGTCGGCCAGGCGGGCCGAATCCGGATGCTGCAGCTGGCCGCGAACTATCGACCCGGCGGTCCGACGGGTGAGCGACCGTTCAGTGAACCACTCGCCGCGGCTGCACTGTTCGACTGCTTCGACGGTCGTTCCAGCGGCGACAATCCACGTCCGATCCATCACGAGCTGCTGCGGCGCCGACCCGACCTGCGGGCCTACTGGGTGGTCGCCGACAACGCCGTCCCCGTTCCGGACGGGACCGTGCCGGTGATCCTGCACAGCCGGGCCCACTTCGAGGCCCGGGCCCGGGCTCAGTTCGTGGTCACCAACTGCTGGCTGGGCGCCAGAGTTCCAGGCCCATCCCGATCAACGGGTGTTGCAGACCTGGCACGGGACCCCGCTGAAACGGATGGGACTGGACCGGATCGGGGTCGACGAGTCGGCGGCCTATCGCTCGGACCTGGTCAGCCAGACCGGTCAATGGACTTGGCTCATCTCGCAAAACCCGTACAGCACCGAGATCTTCACCCGCGCGTACCGCCTGGATGAGGCGGGCGTCCGACTCGCCGAGATCGGCTATCCGCGCAACGACGTGCTGCAGGCTGGACCCCGACGACGACCGTCTCGACCGCATTCGGCTGCGGCTCGGCCTGGCGCCCGGAGAACGTGCGGTGCTCTTCGCGCCGACCTGGCGGGAAAACGGCCGGGCGGCGACCACAGGTCTGGACTTCCGCTCGGCTACGCGCTCGGCTCGGGCCGGGATGGCGGATCCTCGTCCGCGGCCACGCCAACACCGTGCGTAGCGGTTCGCCGCTGCGGGCGGACGGGGTGATCGACGTGACCCGGTACCCCGAGATCACCGATCTGTTCTCCGTCGCCGAGGTGATGATCACCGACTACTCCTCGGCGATGTTCGACTTCACCATCACCGGCAAGCCGTTGATCTTCTTCGTCCCCGATCTGGATGACTACGCCAAGACTCTGCGGGGCACCTATTTCGATCTCGGCGAGCTCGCACCCGGTCCGCTGGTGACCAGCACCGCGGCGGTGGCCGACGAGATCGGGCGCGCCGTCGACGGCGTACCGCCCGAGTACGCCGAGCGCTACCGGGCCTGGGCGTCCGAAGTTCAATCCGTTCGACGACGGCCAGCGCGACGCAGCGTGCCGTCGACCTGCTGCTCGGCGAGCCCCGGCTGACCGGCCCGCTCGGCTCCCCGACCACTCAGTGGTCGAAGACCCGGTCGACCAGGCGTTCGGCGGCGTGGCCGTCGTCCAGGTCGCAGAAGGTGGCGCGGAAGGTCGCATAGGCCTCGGCGTAGTCGGCCCGGATCGGCGTCCAGATCCAGCAGGGCTGCGGCGACCTCGGTGGTGCTGTCCAGCATCGGGCCCGGGTGCGGTCGGCGGATAGTCGAACAGGGTGCCCCGCGAGCTCTCCGACCACAGCTTCAGATCCGGCACCATGAACAGCATCGGCTTGCCGGTCAGCGCATAGTCGAAGCGCAACGACGAATAGTCCAGCACCGCGACGTCGGAGGCCAGGCAGAGATCGTTGATGTCGGGATAGTCGGTGACGTCCAGCACCGATCCGTGCGATCCGAGCCGACTGGCCACCCGGGCGTTGAACGCGTGCCCGCGGACCATGATCACCCAGTCCGGTCCGAGCTCGGCCGACAGTTGCGGGGTGTCCAGGAAGTCGACCATCGCGGCCCGGAAATCGTTCTGGGCCAGGTGATCGCGGAAGGTCGGTGCGTACAGCACCACCTGTTGGTCGGGTCGGATCCCGAAGTTCGCCCGGACCCGCGCCCGGACATCCTCGGCCCGGTCGCTCTGCAGCACGTCGTTACGCGGATAGCCGATCTCCAACACCTCGTTGGGAAACCCGAACTCTTCGACCAGCGCCTCGGTGCCGTAGGTCGCCGGCGAGACCAGGTAGTCCCAGTCGGCGGCACGCTCCAGATAGGAGCGGACGTGGGCGGCGTCGCGGTTCTGCCAGGCCCAGTGGGAGCGGCCCATCTGCTTGAACGGATATCCGTGGAAGGTCTGGATCTGCACCTGATGGGCCGGTTTGCGGTGATAGATCGGCTGGTGCATGTTGTCCATGTAGTACTCGGCCTCATGCAGCAGTCGGTACCACTCGGCGCTCTCGTGGATCACCGGGACGCCGCCGTCAGGCACGGCGACGGAGTGGTCTCTGACTCCCCAGTACAGGGTGTGACCGCTGTCGCGACGACGCAGTTCCTGATGGACGGCCAGCGGGTTGCAACTGCAGGTCTCACCGAAGTAGGAGCGGAACAAGACGGCACCGGATTCCTTGTCCGGGCTGGGAAGTCGCCGGATCAGCCGTTGTTGCAGCTGTTCTTGCGGACGAGCGCCGCGTTCGACCTCGCTGAACGGAAGGGCCAAGGTGACGGCCAGTCCGACCGGTTCAGCCAGCTGCAGGGTGCCGCGGAGCTGATCGGTGCTGAACTCGACCGGCAGCCGGGAGATCATCTCTTCGGTCAGTTCGACCGGCACGCACGCTGGTGCTCGACGCTCCGTCTCGCCGGCTGGAGCTCGTCGGTCAGTTCGGCGCTGATCCGGTAGCTGCCGACCGGCAATGGGTTTCGCCGCGCTGCCAGGGATCGGACCGCAGCGACAGCTCGGCCTCGAATTTGCCGCCGGCGCCGGCCTGGACCACGACCTCGGCCTGAGCGTGCGGTGCGGTCAGTCGGATCCGGACCGGCGCGGAGGCGCCGATGATCAGGCCGGACAGCCGAACGTCGTGTCGTGCACGGTCACGTCGGAGATCCGGACAGCGCGAGGCTCGTCGATCAGGCCCAGATTGCCGTGGGCGGTGATCCGCAGCCGCGGGTTGGCCAACGGATGGTAGGTCAGCCGACGGCGGGTCGTCCACCCCGATCGGCGCCCGGCGGCCGTCGATCGACACCGCGCGGACGGTCCAGAGGGTCGGCCTGGAGGATCGGGGGCTGAGCAGCGGATCGATGTCGGCCAGCGGGTCCGGCACGGTGATGCTCGCGGTTCCGATGAGTCGGTCGATCTCGCTCGGTCGAATCGGCGCACGGAGCTTGAGCCGGGTCGGTCGGCCGCCGGACCGGGCGGGAGCGGAGCCGACGACCTCGATCTCTCGTGGGACGAAGTCTCCGGCCGCGGACCGTCAGCTCCAGCCGGCGGTCGACCAGTTCGGCACCGTCCACCATGACCCGAGGCTGGTCACGGCCAGGATCAGTCCGTCCCGCCCGGTGTAGGTGAGGATGGCCCGCCGGCCGTCCGGCAGGAAGGCGCCGGGCAACCGACCGCCGGAACCGGCCACCAGCAGGCCTTTGAGCGGTCCTTCACGCTGCAGTCCCGCCTGCTCGACCTCCATCTCGATTCGCCACCGGCTGGCGCGCTGTCCCCGGCGGGGATCGCCGCGTCGTCCACCAGGGTGAAGCAGGCGTTCTCGTAGTCGACGTAGCGATGCTTCGACATCGCGGTGACCGCCGGGTCGGGGGTGATCACGGCCCGGACCCGCATCGGGTCGGTATCGCCGGGACGGGCTGTTTCGCTCGGTACTGCACTGTCGCTCGGTACTGCACTGTCGGTCGGTACTGCACTGTCGGTCGGTACTGCACTGTCGGTCGGTACCGCGGATTCGGTCGGTACCGAAGATTCCGTCGGTACCGCGCTGCCGGACAGGACCGTACGCCCGACCAGCGGGGTCAGGATGCCGGTTTGACGCGGCGGTGCCTCGACGGTGTCGACGTTGTCGATATAGGACCAGCCGCGCAGCTCCAGTCGTCCCTCCGGCAGCCAGCGGACGCTGCGGATTCCGGTGATGTGGCCGAGCTGACTCTCGGTCAGAGCCAGCACCGGGTCGTCCTCGGGCAGGCCGAGCGCGCCCGCGCGGGGAACTGGACGTAGACCGCGCCGTCCTTGATCAGCGCCGGGGTTCTCTTCCGGTCGTCGTGGCCGATGCCGATGAACTCGACCACCTCGTCGTATTTGCCCGCACCACCAGCCTGATCGCCAGCCGATGCTGAGGCGGAACTCAGGGCCCAGACCTCCGGACTGGCCTGCGCGACCAGCCGTCGGAGCCCGTCGGAGAGGACCGTCCCAGAACTCGTCGTCGCCGTGCTGGGCGGACCGGATCGACTGCGGGAAGTCGTTGCCGAGCAGTTGGGCCAGCCGGACGTCGTGGCCCAGCCCGGCGCCGGCCCGGGACAGCTCGTCCAGCGAGGTGAACGCGGCGTTCAACCGCGCTCGCAGGTCGGCCAGGTCGGCCTGCTGCTGGGTGATGGAGGACCGGTCGTGCCTGACCCTCCAGTTGAGGGTGACCTTGGCCAGCAGATCGAAATGCTCGGCCAACGCGTAGGCCCGGGCCGAGACGGCCTGGTCCTCGTACAGCACGCCGTCGGGGAACGCGAAGTGGTTGCGCTCCCAGAAGTCGCGTCGATAGCACTTGCTCCAGGCGACTGCGTTGACCAGGATCTCCGGGGACTCGGCCAGGGTCGTGGCGTAGCTGGTGGTCCGGTGCGCCTCGCGGATCCAACTGGCCGCAGGCCAGGTGCCGCCGGCGTTCATCCGCCGATAGGACGAGACGGCGAAGTCCGACCCGGACCGGCGCAGCGCATTGACGTAGCTGCGATGGCGTCCCGGACGAGGACGTCGTCGGAGTCGAGGAACATCAGAGAACCGACCCCTGGCCTTGCGCGCGCCGGCGTTCCGGGCCGCGCCGAGGCCGGCGTTGGCCTGTCGGATGATCTCGATCCGGGAGTCGCGGGCCGCGTAGTCGCGCAGGATGTCGATCGAGCCGTCCGGCGAACCGTCGTCGACAGCGATGATCTGCAGTCGCCGATGAGTCTGGGCGACCAGGCTGTCCAGACACTCGCCCAGGAAGATCTCGACGTTGTAGACCGGTACGACGATGCTGACCAGCGGCTGCAGCAGGGGAGAGTTGACCACCCGTCGGGCCTGGGGGACGAGGCTCCGGCCGGCCCGGCGGACCAGCGACTGGGCTCGGGGTGGAAGCAGCCGCAGTGGGACGTCGCACAGCTCGCGAGCCCGTTGATAGACCGCATGCGCGGTCGGGCCATCTCAGCGGCCACCGTCCGCTACGAGGGTGGATCGGAACAGGGCAGCAAAAGACCGAGAAAACACGACCTCGACCATACCGACCCGGCCGTGCACCGCCCGTCTACGGCGCGCTCAGTGACCCGCCGCTGTCTCGTTCGGGCACACGAAGGGCACAGGCCTCCCGGCCTGCCGATCGGGTGCCCGGTGCGGTCGGATCTAGAGTGAGGGCCGCCCGGCGCCGACTCGGGGGCTTTCGAGCCGGCGCCAGAACCATCACAGAGAGCGAGCCAGCGCCGTGCCAGCCCGGCCAATCCCGAGTCCGGAAACGAAGGAGACGACTCCGGCCGTCCGTCGAGCGGCTCTCGACCTGTCGTCGGCGGTCGTGCTGGCGATCGCCGCCGCCTTGATCATCATGGTGCCGGCCGGCGCTGCGGTCGGAGTACCCGTAGTCGCCGTGGTCAGCGTCGTGGCCCTCCTCGGGGCGCAGCGGCGGGCCCGGGCTGATCCGCAGCGGCATTCGTGCTGGGCGCGGCCACCGCCCTGCGCAGTGCAGCGGTGCTGGTGCTGCTCTGCGGCTGGCGCTTCCGCGAGGTCACCGACCTCTGGTGGGCCGGACTGGCGACTCTGATGCTGACCGGGGTGATCGCGGTCGAAGATCTGGTGCTTCGGCTGCTCCGGCTGCCGGTTCCGTTCGTGCACGCGCTGCCGGGCGTCCGGCCGCCGACCGCCCCGTCGCGGTTGGTGCCGGCGATCAGCTGGTTCTCGGTGGCCGGGTTGATCCTTGGTGCCGCGTTCTGGCTGGTCGGTGTGCCTGGGTGGTGCTGGACACTGGTCGCGCTAATCAGCCTGGTGCCGATGGCGTGGGTGGTCGTGCACACCCGGGCCCGACGACGGGCCGGAGCGGCGCTGTTGCGCCGGATCCCCGCCGCACTGGCCGACTACGCGCCGGAATTCGTCCTCTACACCGCGCGACCGGACGACGCGTCTTATCAGGTGACGATGTGGCTGCCCTATCTGCAGCGCACCGGTCGCCGGTTCGTGATCATCACCCGGGCGCCATGCCGGCCGAACGGCTGGCCGAGCTGACCGACGTCCCGGTGGTGCTACGCCGGACGGCGAGCGATCTGGAGTCGGCACTGGTTCCGTCCGTACGGGCCGCGTTCTACGTCAACGCCTCGTCCGGGAAACGGTGCCCTGACCCGGTTCCGGCCGACTGGCGCACGTCTATCTCGGTCACGGCGACTCCGACAAACCGCCGTCCTACAACCCGACCCACGCCATGTTCGACCGATCTTCGCCGCCGGCCCGGCCGCCGTCCGACGCTACGCCGAGCACGGCGTGACGGATCGCGGCGGACAAGTTCCGGTGGTCGGCCGGCCGCAGGTCGAGTCGGTGCAGCCGGCCCGTCGGGCAGCTGGCCGGCGCGCCGACCCGGTGGTGTTGTACGCCCCGACCTGGCGGGGTCACGTCAGCCGAGACCGCCTTGTCCTCGCTGGACGTCGGGTGAGCAGATCGTCGAGGGGCTGCTGGACCGCGGCGCCACGGTGATCTTCCGACCGCACCCGTTCAGCTACGACTTCGCCGAAGACGCAGCCACCATCGCCCGGATCCAGAGCCTGCTCGCCGCAGGACGCGCCGCAGACCGGACGGGCGCATCGCTGGGGGACGCCGCCGAGACCGACTGCAGCGTGATCGAGGCGATGAACGCCGCCGACGCTCTGGTCTCCGACGTCTCCAGCGTGGTCTCGGACTTCTTGTTCTCGGGCAAGCCGTACGCGATGATCGCGACGGTCGACGATCTGGTCCGGTTCGCCCAGGACTATCCGGTCGCGCGGGGGGCCTATCTGGTCGACCCCGCGCTGAGCCGACTGGACGAGGCCCTCGGCCTGCTGCTGGGCGCCGACCCGCTGGCCCGGCGCCGGGGCGAGCTGCGAGCCGACTATCTCGGCGAGCTCGCGGCGAGCCCAGCCGACCCGGACGGCGACCCGGGTGCGGGTGCTGGCGCCGCGGACTACGCGCAGACGTTCGTCGACGCCGTCACCGAGGTGCTGGACGCGCCGGCCGGCCCGCCGGAGCCGGCGGCCGAAACCGACGACGGCACCGCCCGACTGAGCCGGGACACCGTCCAACGACATGCTCGGACGCTGGCTCGGACGCTGCTCGGCCTGCTGCTCTCGACGCTGGCCCTGACGTCAGCGCTTGTCGTCGCCACCGGCCACGCGCCCGGATCGACCGGCTCGCTGGTGCTCTGCTGCGGAGCCGCGCTACTGACCCTGCTGCTGGTGATCGGCACCCTGTCGACCCGGTGGCGGGCGATTCCGGGCTCGGTTCGACGGTCGGGGAGCGAGGCAGCAGTGCCGGCGGCGATCGACCGGCCGAGCGACCGGCTCACCGTGCTCGACGCGGCCCGGGTGGCACTCGCGTTGACGCTGACCGCCGGTCTGGCCGGTCTGGCGGGCGTTGGCGCGACACCCGGGGTGCCGGTGGTCCCGGTGGTTTCGGTCGTGCTGCTCGTGGCGTTCGTGGCCTCGATCCTCGCCGAGGCGACGGTGGTCGAGTTGCTGACCGGTTCGGGGGTGGTCGCCGCTCACCTGCCGGAGCTGCGGGTGCGGGAGGTTTCGGTCGCCCGGCAGCTGTCCGCGCCGCTGGCCGGTGCGGTCGCGCTGGTGGTGGACGGGCTGTTGTTGGGGTGGGCGCTCGCGAGGCCGAACGCGCCGGCGCCGGTCGTGCTGCTGATCCTGATCGTCGTCGTGGCCGTACTCGCCGCAGTGCCGGCGACGACGCTGCTGCGTTCTTCGCTGCGGCGGGCTCTCGGCTCGATCCGGGCCGAGCATCGGGTGGGGGAGGTGTTGACGGCCCGCCGGACGAAGTTCTGCGTCTATTTCGGGTCCGGGATCGGCGCCTCGTACCAGTTGGGCATGTGGCTACCGTTCTTCGAACGCATCGGGCTCCCGTACCTGATCGTCTGCCGGGACCGGTCGTCCTTCGCCGAGATCAGGACGCTGGTCGCCGGGCGGGAGATCCCGTTGTTGTTGCGCGAGACGCTGGGCAGCTTGGAGAGCATCCTGGTGCCCGGACTGACGGCGGCCTTCTACGTGAACAACGCCGTCCGCAACACCCACCTGATCGAGCGACGCGAGCTGACCCACGTCTGGCTCAACCACGGAGATTCCGAGAAGCCGGCCTGCTTCAACCCGGTGCATGCGATCTACGACCTGATCTTCGCCGCGGGCCAGGCCGGAATCGACCGCTACGCCCGGCACGGCGTGGAGATTCCGGTGGACAAGTTCCGGATTGTCGGTCGGCCGCAGGTGGAGAGCATCGAGTTGCCGTCCAGGGTCGACTCTGAAGCTGCGCCGGAGGCTGGGATCGAAAGTCTGGTGGGCACCGGGGCGTCGCCGACCGTGCTCTACGCGCCGACCTGGCGCGGCCCATACGCGGATTCGCAGCTCTATTCGCTGCCGATCGGCGCGGCCATCGTGGCGGGCCTGATGCGCCGTGGGGTCCGGGTCGTCTTCCGGGCCCATCCCTTCAACTACCGGTTCCCGGACGCGGTCGCGATGATCACCGTCATCCAGCGGTTGCTGGATGGGGACCGGCAGCACACCGGCCGTCCTCATCTGTGGGGCGACGCCGCCGAGCGCGAGCGGAGCGTGACCGACTGCTTCAACGAATCGGACGCGATGATCAGCGACGTGTCGGCGATGGTCTCGGACTATCTGCAGTCGACGAAACCGTTCGCCATTGTGGCCGTCGGTCGGACCCCGGAGGAGCTGTACGCCGACGTCCCGGCGGCCCGCGGCGGCTACCTGCTGGACGCCGACGCGGGAGAGCCCGGGCCGACCTTCGAGCGGCGGCTCGACGACCTGTTCGACCGGCTGCTGGCCGAGGTGGCCGGTGAGCAAGGACTGGGCAGCCGACGGGTCGCCCTGAGGACGTACTACCTCGGCGACTTCGCCGGTGGGGCCTACGCCAACGGCTTCCTCGAGGAGGCGCGAGCGGTGATCGGCACCGGATCGGTCGTCGAGCATTAGGCTCGGACCGACGCGTCCCGTTCGGCCGGCCAGGATGCGGATGACTGGCGACGGGGCCTGTCGCCGGTGCTCGGGGAAGTGGCCGGGGACGTGGTCGGGGAAGCCTGGAACGAGACGAGGGCGGGCGGGTGGAACGGAGTAAGGGTGCCGAGCCGGCTCGGCTGAGGCTTCGTCGACCCGCCCGGTCACGCTCCCACCACAGCGCACGTCGGGCGGAGTCGTGATCCGCCGCGGGCTGTCGACCGTCGGGGTCGAGTTGCTGCTCGCGGTGGCCATGGGCTGGGCGGTACTGGCCGTGGGCCGGCTCGGGACCGGACGGTTCGTCGGCGGCGCCGTCAACGTGCTCACCGCACTCGGTGTCGTCGCGCTGCTGCTGGCGCTGCCGGTGGTGGCGCTGCTGGACCGGGAACGGCTGCTGGTGGTCAACGGCGTCCCCGGACTGCGCTCGACCCAGCCGCGCCCGTCGATCCGGCTGCTGCGGGTCGGCGCCGGTGCTGTGGTGTGTCTGGTGCTCACCTCGACCGGTTTCGGCCTGACACCGCTGGCTCTGGCCATGGTTGCCGTGGTCGACGTGGGTCTGGCGGTGATCGTCGCCCGGCTGCTGGCCGAGCTGCGACGCCGTGCGTAGCGGCGGACCGCGCTGACCGATGCACTGACCGGCTTTCAGCCCAGGTTCGTCGTCTACACCGCTCGTCGCAACGACGCCTCCTATCAGCTCGCCATGTGGTTGCCGCAGTTGGAGAAGCTGGGCCTGCCCTATCTGGTCGTCGTCCGGCACCCCGAGGCGATCGCCGCACGCCCGCAGCTCACCCGGCGCCCCGGTGGTCTGCTGCCCGACCGGTCGCCGATCTGGATGCGCTGCTGGTGCCGAGTCTTGCGCGCCGCGTTCTACGTCAACGGCGTCTCGGAGAACACCAACTTCGTCCTGTATCGCCAGCTCGCAGCACGTCTATCTCGGCCACGGCGACTCCGACAAGGAGATGTCGGTGCACCCGATGCATGCGATGTTCGACCAGATCTTCGTGGCCGGACAGGCCGCGGTCGATCGGTATGCGGAGGCCGGGGTGCGGATCGAATCCGACAAGTTCGTCATCGTCGGTCGGCCGCAACTCGCCGGTCTACGCTGCCGAACCGGTGCCGGTACCCGCTCGGATCCGGCCAAGGCGCGGGTGCTGCTCGCCCCGACCTGGCGCGGTTACAACGCGGTCAGCGCGGTCAGCTCGTTGCCGGTCTCGCCCCGCATCGTGGCCGCGCTGATCGACTGCCGGGGCCGAGATCACCTTCCGACCGCATCCGTTCAGTTGGCTGGGCGGCGAGCAGGACCAGATCGAGGAGGTCGATGCGCTGCTGCGGGCCGACCGGGACACGAGTGGTCGGGCGCACCGGCTGGCCACGGAAAACCGGGGGATCGCACTCGCGTCGAATTTCGACGACTCCGACGCCCTGGTCACCGACATCGGCAGTGTGCTGGTCGACTACTTTGCGACGGAGAAGCCGTATGCGGTGGTGCTGCCCGCCGGCGTGGCGCCCGAGCAGGCCCGAGCGAACTATCCGAGCACCCGGGCCGCGTATCTGGTCAGCGCCGATCGGGTCGCTGATGGAGCCGCCGCCTGGGTCGAGGACCTCCTGGTCACCGACCCGAAGGCGGACGAGCGGCCGGCCGTCTGTCGGCGGTACCTGGGCGAACATCCCCGCGACGACCGGCCGTTCGTCACGGCTGCGGCCGCCGCCGTGGACGGCTCCGGTGCGGCCGACCGGAGGTCAAGCCTTCCTGATTCACCGGAGGATGCTGACAGTCAGCGCGGTTCAGGCGACGAGGAATCGGAAGACGGCAAAGACATGCAGCGGCCGGAACACCCGCTCGCAGAGGCCGACGGCTCGACGGGTGGCGTGACCGGCTCCGTTGCGGCCGGCCGCTCGGAGATCGTCGGCTCGTAAGCAATCGGGATCTCCGCACGGCGACCGGTCAGATGCCGATGAGTGCGAGATCTCGGACCAGGGCGACGAGTTCAGCCTGGCCACCGTTGTCGAAGCCGGAGAGGTAATCGATCGCCTCTTCCGGGTCGAGGGTCAGCACGTTGACGACGGTTTCGCCTTCGGGTGGATTGGTCGGTGGTCCGATTCGTTTGACTGAGGCCACGCAGACCAGCCAGGCCGTGACAGGGAACGGGTGCCACGCCCGCCAAGGTGTCGTGTTGCTGGTAACGGTGAAGCTTGCGGCGCGGATGAGCGGCCCGGTCAGGACACATCCGGCCTCTTCCTGCAGCTCTCGGACAGCGGTCCGCTCGACGGGCTCGCCCTCCTCCCGGCTGCCGCCGGGCAGGGTTCGCCAGCCTTCGGCCGTCTCACAGACCACGACGCGGCCGTTCTCGACCGCGATGACCCGGACGTTGACGACGAGGTCGTCAGCCGGCAGATCCAAGGTCATCTGCAGCGTGTAATTGTGTTCGACCCCTCCCCAGGTGTGTGGATGAGGCTGGAAAAGGGTCGGATACACGAGCGCCAGGCTCGGTTGCGAAAGGTCGGCCACGCCGTCATCTTGACAGCCTGGAACGTCCAACAGGAAAGGTCGGGGCCCGTCGCGTGATGTTCGGGCGCCGACCCGGATACATCAGGCTTCCCGCTTGCCCCACGTCTGGCAGCGCGGCACGGGTGTAGGTTTCCTGGCCCGTGCAGCTATCTGACAGCTCCTGGGCGAGAAAAGCAACGCTCAGCTCGCCATATCTAGCGAACCTCGCGCCGTGCCGCTTCCGATGGGCGACAGCGCTCGCCACCTCTCCGAGTTTTCCAGTGAGCCGAGCCAAGACCATAAAAGGACCATCTGCTTCGGGGAACGCGTGACGGTAGCCGTCGGCGATCTCCAGAAAGTCCCGACTGGTGCTCGCAACAACGCAGTAGGCCGATCCTCGCACGGCGAAGTGGGAGAGAGCACCAGAGCGCCGTTTCCGACGGCCCTTGCGGTGTCAGTGCCAATCGTCTCGGTCGCTTCGCTGCCACCTGGCCAAGATCCGGAAGAGAGGCGCTCCATGCGACAGTGACCACTACCGCGAAACGTTCTGGGCACGGGTTCCCGGCAGTCTCAGGTCGGTTCCTCTTATTTTAGGTTTAATGCTTTCTCTTGTTCGGGAACGGTGGCCGAGGTCAGGGTTTCAGGGTGATGGAGTTGATCGGGGTCAGGTTGTAATCGGTGACGTAGTACTCGTTGATCCGAAACACCGGATCTCCGCCGCCGTAGTGCTTGTCGAGGGTGGCGTACCAATGGTTGTACTGGTTGTTGAACACGCGGTGGACGCCGTACTGGTGGGACAGGTTGTGCGCACCGCGGCTCCAGAAGATCCCGCCGGCTTCAGGATGTCCGTTGTTCCAACCCTTGAGAGCTGGGTAGATGCAGACGGCGCCGTAGGGACAGCCCTCGTAGGTGCCGCCGGCCTGCGCTGTGGGGGCGGCCAGGACTGAGGTACCGCCGGCGGCGACGAGGGCAGCGGCGCCGACCGCGATCTTGGTGAGGTGACGCATGGTTAACTCCTGTTGGTCATTGCCGGTTCCGGCAGGGTCAAAGGTGAAGCGCGGCGCGGGTGCAAGATCACCAGATCCGGGATTGCAGATCGGGTTCTTGCTAGCCGCGGTTTCAGTATCTCCAGCCGGGGGGCCAGCTGCGGACGTCGGGCTGAATTGACTTAGCCGGAGCCCGACTTTCACAGCCCTGGTTAAGTTTCGGTCGTACGCTTAGTGTCGAGTCCGCCGGTACTGGGTCCCGCCTACTCGGGTTCGGAGCTCCACCGCCAAAGGGCCTGCCTGCCGGTCGATGATTGGCCAGCCTGTGTTTTCCGGCAACGGCCCTCCGCGACGGGCCCGAGCTGAGCCGTTAATCCGCTTGACGCGGCCGGCACCGTTGATGGCAACCGACACCGAGTCCTGAGGAGAAGCACATGCGCGCAACGTCCACGCTTCGGACCGTTTTATGTCTAGCCGTGGAGTTGTCTCATGTCCTTGCTCAACCTGGGTATCCTCGCGCATGTTGATGCCGGGAAGACCAGTCTGACTGAACGTCTGCTTTATGAGGCCGGTGTCATCGAGGCGCCGGGCAGTGTGGACGCGGGTACCACCCGGACGGACTCAATGGATCTGGAGCGGCGGCGGGGGATCACGATCCGCGCCAATGTCGCGGTATTGGCGATGGGCGATCTGCAGATCCAGCTGATCGACACACCGGGCCATCCGGACTTCATCGCCGAAGTCGAGCGATCCTTGGCCGTGTTGGACGCTGCCGTGTTGGTGGTCTCGGCGGTGGAGGGTGTCCAGCCACAGACCGTGCTGCTGTGGCGTGCTCTGGTCCGGACCGGCATCCCGACTCTGCTTTTCGTGAACAAGATCGACCGACGCGGCGCCGATCTTGCGCGGCTGGAGAGCCAGATCCTGGCCCGGCTCACCGCGCGGATTGCGCCATTGGCCCGGGCCGGCAGGATCGGCACCCGGGAAGCGGTTGTCCGCTCGGTGTCGTTGACCAGCGGATCGGTGGTGCAGGCCCTCGCGGAGGTCGATGAGGCCGTGCTGGGCTGCTGGATTGCCGGTCGTCCGGTCGAAGCCGGACAGGTGAGACGGGCGATACGCCGGGGCGCGGTAACCCCGCTGTTGTGTGGGTCGGCGCTCACCGGGGCAGGGATGCCGCAGCTCAGATGGGCTATCGCGGAGTTGTTGCCGGTCGCGATCGGGAGCGATGAGTCGGCACACGAGCATGGAGGCGAGTTGGCGGCGACGGTGTTCGCCGTCGACCACGACGATCGCGGTCGCCGGGTGTGGCTGCGGATGTGGTCCGGACGATTCCGCGTACGCGCTCGGTATGCGGTTCGCGGCGGCTATCCGGAACGGATCACCGAGATCGCGGTCTTGGGTCCCGCTGGCGCACAGGTGCGTCCTGCCGCCGACGCCGGTGCGGTGGTCCAGATCCGCGGACCCAAGACCTGGCGGGTCGGTGATGTGCTCGGCCGACCGCCTCGACGGGTGTCGCACTCTTTCGCCCCGCCGACGTTGCAGGCGGTGGTGGAACCCGTCGACGCCGGCCGGCGGATCGCGATGTTCGCCGCGTTGACCGAGTTGGCTGATGAGGATCCGTTGATCGGCCTGCGGCTGGACGACAACGACGATCAGGCGGCGGTCAGCCTGCACGGCCAGGTGCAGCAGGAGATCCTGGGCGCTCTGTTGGCGGAGCGCTACGGCGTTCCGGTTCGGTTCCGGACCCTGTCGGTGGTCTGTATCGAGCAGGTGGTCGGCGTCGGGGAGGCGCTCGAACGGATCGCGGTCGAGGACAATCCTTATCTCGCGACGATCGGGTTGCGGATCGAGTCGACCCTGGCCGGCCGTGGTGTCGAGTTCCGGCCCGCGGGGCACGCGGGCCGTCTTCCGGCGGCATTTCTGACCGCCACCGAGGAGGGTGTGCGAGCGGCGCTGCAGCAAGGGCTGCACGGTTGGCCGGTGACGGACTGCGTGGTGAGCATGACCGCCTCCGGCTACTACCCACGGCAGAGCCACGCTCACCAAAAGTTCAGCAAGGCGATGTCCAGTGTCGGGGCGGACTTCCGCCTGCTGGCCCAGGTGGTCGTGATGGCCGCGTTGCGGATTGCCGGGACCCGGGTGTGCGAGCCGGTCGACCACTTCGACCTCGACACACCTGATGAGCAGGTGAGTTCGGCGTTGGGTCTGCTGGGCCGGCTCGGAGCCGTCGTCGACGGCTCGAGTTCTCAGCGCGGCTGGACGGCCCTGATCGGTCAGCTGCCGGCGGCCCGGACAGCCGACCTCGCGCGTGCTCTGCCCGATGCCGCGAGCGGTGAGGCCGTGCTCTCGACCCGGGCATCGCACTACACCACCACCCAGGGCCCAGCCCCGTTCAGGCGCCGCCGCGGACCCGACCCTCTCGATCGGGCAGGCTGGTTCCACGCCATGCCACGCTGAGGACCGCGGACCCACACCGAGACCCTTGAGCGCATGGTGAGGACGAGGCCGTGTCGACGCGTGGTGCGAGGCTGCGCCGCCGGCGGTTCAGCTGGCGATGGTGGTGGGTTCCTTGTCCGGGTCGAGAGGCCGACCCGGTTAATCGTGCTCCCCACCGCCGAGCGCGGCGACGATCCTGTCGGCGCTCGTGCCGAGCCCGAGTTCTTCGGTGAGCCCGGCGAAGATGCGCGGGTGGGCCGGGGTGCGGGGCAACAGCAGATCGTCCAGTTCGACGCCGAGTTCGATGTCGCGGGCCACGGAGACCACGGTGGGTGCGACGGCCAGATAGTCGATCGCCGCCGCGAGCTTGGACGCGGATCCGACGCTGATCGGGCTGGCCGTCGCCGTCGGGTCGGTCACTGGCGGCCGCCAGGATCTGTTCCAGGTCGCCGTAGCTGTCGACCAGTCCGGCGGCGGTCTTGTCGCCGACCCCGGAGACTCCGGGCAGCCCGTCGGAGGGATCGCCCTTCAAGACTGCGAAGTCGACGTAGCGGGCGGCGGGCACGCCGAAACGGTTCTGGATCCAGGCGTCGTCCACCCGCTCGTGCTTGCCCACGCCGCGGGCGATGTAGAGCACCCGGATCGCCGCGGTCGTCGTCGACCAGCTGGAACAGATCGCGGTCGCCGGTGACCACGTCGACCGGCATCCCGCTTGCCGGGCCATTTCCTGCACGGTGCGGCAGCGTGAACCGCTCGGCCAGGGTGCCGATCACGTCGTCGGCCTCGTAGCCGTCGGCGCCGACCACGGCGATCCCGAGCGCGTCCAACACCTCGCAGGATCAGCGGCACCTGGACGGCGAGCCCGTCCGGCGACTCCTCCACCGCGGTCTCGGCCGAGGTGGACATCTCGGTGATGCCACTGCCCCCGGCGCCGGCAACCCGGTGAGCCTTGTAGGACGGGATCAACTCGCACCCGCCAGTCCGGCCGCCAGTCGTTGTCCCAGCAGCAGACCAGGTGGCTCGGCCGGTACTCGCTCGACCAGCCGGGTGATGAAGTCGCACAGTCCGCGGACCGCGTTGACCGGCGTCCCGTCCGGCGCGCGGAGCGAATCAGGCACGCCGAAGAAGGCCCGGAAGTACAGCGACGCGGTGTCCAGAAGCATCAAACGCTCGGTCGTCACGCGTCCGATCCTGGCACGATGGCCCGATGGAGTCGCTTGATCGCCAGATCCTCACGCTGTTGGCCCAGGACGGCCGGATGTCCTACACCGATATCGGGCGGGAGACCGGGACTTTCGACGTCGGCGGCCCAGCAGCGGGTCCGGCGACTCGAACAGCGGGGCGTGATCACCGGATACCGGGCCACCATCGACGCCGGAGGCGATCGGGGTGATGCTCACCGCGTTCGTCCAGATCCAGCCGTTCTTCGCCGACCAGCCCGACGACACCCCCGAGCTGATCCGGCACATCCCGCAGATCTGCTCCTGCTATTCGGTGGCCGGCGAGACGAGCTATCTGCTCAAGGTCCAGGCCCGGAACACCGTCGAGTTGGAGAAGTTGCTGGCCGAGATCCGGACGGCGGGCAAGGTCTCCACCCACACCACCGTCGTTCTCTCCATTCCGTACGAGGACCGCCCCGCTATCGCTCCCGAAGCCGACTGATCCCGCGAACTCACCAATTCGGGTGCTGATCTCGGCGTAGGCTCGTGCCGTGTCGAAGACCGTTCCGCTGTCACCGCAGGTCGAGCGGACGACCGACCCGGCGCAGTGGCGTGTCGAAGGCGGCGGCGCACCGGCCGGCGACGGCCGGGCGGCCCCCAGTGCGCGCCGCGCCGTGGTGAGCGGACAGCGGGTTGGCGTCGAGTCGACCGCGAAGGGCTGGGGCCGGCTGGTGCTCGCCGTGCTCGGTGGTGCCGCGGTCGGGCTGAGCTTTCAGCCCTACCGACTGTGGCCGCTGCTCTTCGTCGGCGTCGCCGCTCTGACCCTGGCGGTGATCGGAGCCCGGCCGCGCCGCGCCTTCGGGCTGGGCTTCGTCTTCGGACTGGTGATGCTGGTGCTGGCGATCGGCTGGATCCACGTCCTCGGCGTTCCGGTGGCGGCGTGTTGATCGCCTTGGAGGCGCTGTTCTTCGGGCTGCTCGGTCTGGCGTTGGCGCTGATCACCCGGCTGCGGTGGTGGCCGGTCGGCGCGGCTGCGGCCTGGGTGCTGGTCGAGTTCGGCTACTCCCGGATTCCGTTCGGCGGATTCGGCTGGACCCGGATCGGGTACGCGGTGGTGGACACCCCACTGGCCGGCTTCCTGCCTTTCGTCGGTGTCGCCGGCGTCAGCTTCCTGGCCGCGCTGGTCGGCAGCTGGCCTGTTGCGCCTGGGTGCTGCTGGCTCGTGCCCGCAGCGCGCCGGGCCGAGCCCGGTCGAAGACCCGTCGCCCGGCCGTTCGGCTGCTGCGTCGCCGTGCTCGCCTGGGCGGTGCTGTTCGGGGTCGGGCTGCCGCTGCGAGCTGGGAGCCCGAGCCGGCGGCCGGCACCCGCGGCTCGGTAAGGTGGGCGATCGTGCAGGGCAACGTGCCCGGGCGGGGGATCGAAGCGATGGGTCGGGCCCGGACGGTGACCATCAACCATCTGAGCCAGACCGTCGATCTGATGACCCAGGTCCGGCTCGGTCAGAGCTCCGAAGCCCGACTTCATCCTGTGGCCGGAGAACTCCACCGACATCGACCCGACGCTGGACGCCCAGACCAAGATCGTGGTGCGACGCGGCCGCGAGGATCGCGGGGCTGCCGGTGATGGTCGGCGCGGTGATGGAGGGTCCGGGCCCGGACGAGCGGCAGACGTCGGCGCTCTGGTGGCAGCCGGAGCGGCGCAATCGCGGCCCGCTACAACAAGCGCAATCTGGTGCCGTTCGGTGAGTGGATCCCCTATCGCGAGCAGTTGCTGCCGCTGGTCCCGATCCTGAAGCTGGTCGGCGCGCAGTCGATCCCGGGTACCCGGCCCGGGGTGATGAACGTCCCGGTCCAGACCAGCGCCGGTCGTGCAGCGGGTCGCGGTCGGCGACGTGATCTGCTTCGAACTGGCCTACGACCAGACGGTCGACCAGGCGATCACCTCCGGCGCACAGGTGATGATGGTGCAGAGCAACAACGCCACCTACGGCGGTACCGGTCAGATCGAGCAGCAGTTCGCGATCACCCGGGCGCGGGCGATGGAGACCCGACGCGAGATCGCGGTGGCCACCACCAACAGCGTCTCCGGCTTCATCGACCGGGACGGCCGGGTGGTGCTGGCGTTCGGACCAGTTCACCCACGCCGACCACGTGGTCAGCGATGCCGCTGCGCATCCTCGATCACCCCGGGGGTGCGCTACGGCGCGTGGGTCGACCGTGGGCTGGCGGGGCTGGCTGTGCTGTTCTGCTGGCCGGCTGGTCGGCCGCTGAGGCGGCCTCGGCGGACGGCGTCCGGATCCGCTTATTGGCCGGGACGGGCCCGAGTGCGCCAGGATGGGTGACTGACCTCGAGCGGCATCGCGGTCTGCTCGGCCGACCGAGCGATCCAGCAGGTCCGAATAAGTCCCGGAGGACAACGACGCCGAGAGAGAGAGACATCACCGTGAGTGACCTGGGCAAGATTCTTGTCATCATCCCGACCTACAACGAGGCCGAGAACGTCGAGCGGATCACCGGCCGGGTTCGGGCCGCCGTGCCGGACGCGCACATCCTGGTCGCCGACGACAACTCACCCGACGGCACCGGCGAGCTGGCCGACAAGCTGGCCGAGATCGATCCGAGCGATCCACGTGCTGCACCGACTCGGCAAGGACGGCCTGGGCGCGGCTTATCTCGCCGGCTTCCACTGGGGTATCGACCGGGGCTACGACGTCCTGGTCGAGCTGGACGCCGACGGTTCGCATCAGCCCGAGCAACTGCCGTCGCTGCTGGAGGCGCTGCCGCGACGCCGACCTGGTACTGGGCTCCCGTTGGGTGAAGGGCGGCCGGGTGGTCAACTGGCCCAAGTCGCGTGAGGTCGCTGTCCCGGGGCGGCAACCTGTGGACCCGGATGGTGCTCGGCATCCCGTTGCGCGACGCCACCGGCGGGTATCGGACGCTTCCGCCGCGAGACGCTGCTCGGCCTCGGGCTGGACGACGTCGCCTCGGCCGGCTACTGCTTCCAGGTCGACCTGGCCTGGCGGGCGGTGCGGGCCGGCTTCAAGGTCGTCGAGGTGCCGATCACGTTCATCGAGCGCGAGTACGGCGACTCCAAGATGAGCCAGCGGATCGTGATCGAGGCGCTGCTGCGGACCACGCTCTGGGGCATCGCCTATCGCGCTCGTCAACTCCTTCGACTGGCCCGAGGGGATCGCAAGCGCGACCTGATCGACGCCTAGCCCCGGGGCCGGTCGATCGCGCCCCGTCGACGCGGCCGCGACCCGTACTGCGTCTGGGACGCGGCCGCGACCCGTACTACGTCCGGAATCAGGGATGGTTCAGGGCTGGAGCGTGCAACCCGTCCTTGGGATCCGTCGGCCGGCTGCGGGACCATGGAAATCATGAAACGTCGCAGCACCGTGTCGTCCGTGGTCATCGTCGTGTTGCTGATCGCCATCCCGCTGTTCGAGCTGTGGTTGCTGATCAAGGTCGGTCAACTGATCGGGGTCGTGCCGACCGTCGGGATCATCATCGCCGAGGCTCTGCTCGGCGGTTGGTTGATGAAACGCGAGGGTCGCACAGCCTGGCGGGCGCTGAACACCTCCGTGTCGGAGGGCCGGACGCCCACCAGAGAACTCGCCGACGCCGCTCTGGTGCTGATCGGTGGCGTGCTGTTGATCGTCCCGGGCTTCTTGACCGACTGCTCGGATTCATCTGCCTGATCCCGTTTACCCGGCCGCTGGCTCGGCTGGTGCTCGGTCTGTTCGTGGCCCGGCGGTTGGCCGGCTTCAGGATCGACCGCTCCGGTCTCACCCCGGGCAGATTCCGCGGCAACTCCGAGGACCTGATCGAGGGTGAGGTCGTCGACCAGAACGACCCGGTGGTCATCCGCGGCGAACTCGACGACCGATAGACATCTCGTCGGCGACCTGGTGGCCCCAGACCGCGGTGGGCGGCTGCTCACCCGTCCGGTTACGGCCAGCTACCCGCGGACAGCAAAACACCGCCCCACCCGGTTCAGACCGGATGAGGCGGTGAGTGAGGCGTCAGGCGCTCTTCTTGGAGCCGGTGGCGCGGTAGTTCGGGCCCATGGTGCCGGACCGGAGCAGATCGAGCCGCTCGGCCAGCAGCTCTTCGAGCTCGGCGATCGAGCGACGCTCGCGCAACATGTCCCAGTGCGTCCGGGCCGGCTTCTCTTCCTTGGCCTGCGGACGCTCGGTGTCCGAACGCAACGTCTCCGCTCCGCAGCGGGGGCACTCCCAGAGCGAGGGGATGTCGGCCTCTTCGGCGAAGACCAGGGTGAAGTGGTGGCCGCGCGGGCAGTTGTAGCTCACCTCTTGGCGAGCCGCGAACTCCACGCCTGCCTCATCTTCGAAGCTCTTGGCACCCAGCCCCGTTCCTTTCAGTGAACGATCAGCCATGGCGTAGTTCCTTCCCACGTGTCGGTTACATCATAAGAACCGCCGAACGCCCCGAATTGTTCCTCAGTCGGGGGTCGAGAGCTCAGGTCGAGGGGGACTGGTCCCGACCGGGCGGTCGGACCTTCAACAGCGCAAGCAAACCGGCAAGGAGGACCAGCGCGATACCGACGATACCGATTCGGTCACCGAACAGGCCTGAGAAGAGGGCAAATAATGCCGGGGCGATGAACGAGACGGCGCGGCCGGTGGTGGCGTAGAGGCCGAACATCTGCCCCTCGTGACCCTGCGGCGCCACCTGCATCAGGAACGACCGCGAACTGGCCTGGGCCGGTCCGACCCACAGGGTGAGCAGCAGGCCGAAGATCCAGAACGCCGTGGTGCCGTGAACGAACAGCAGGACGGTCGCGGAGCTGATCAGACCGATCAGCGAGATCAGGATCACCGTTCGCGGCCCGATCCGGTCCTCCAAGCGGCCTAGCACCAGGGCGCCGATCGCGGCCACGACGTTGGCCACGATGCCGAAGATCAGCACGGTGCCCTGGGCCATCCCGTAGACGCTGACGGCCAGGATGGCACCGAAGGTGAACACCGCGGCCAACCCGTCCCGGAACAGCGCGCTCGCGATCAGGAAGAAAACGGCGTTGCGATCACTGCGGTACAGCTCGCGGACGTCACGGATCAGCAGCCGGTAGGACTGGAGCAGACCGACCCGGCGTGATCGGGGGCCGGCCTTCGTCTCGGGGACGGCGAACAGCACCGGTAGCGCGAACACCGCGAACCAGACGGCGGCGATGACGGCGACCGCACGGAACCGCAGCCCGTCGGTGGAGGTGACGCCGAACCAGCCGACCGCCGGATGGATCACCCCGAGGTAGAGCACCAGCAACAACACGATGCCGCCGGCGTAGCCCATCGCCCAGCCGAATCCGGAGACCCGGCCCACCGTGGCTGGCGTGGAAACCTGTCGGAGCATCGCGTTGTAGGAGACGCCGGCGAATTCGATGAAAATTGCGCCGGCGCCCAGCAGCACCAGGGCGATCCAGAGATAGGACGGCTCGTTCTTGACGCTGAACAGGGCGAGCGAGACTCCGACGACGAGCCCGGTCCAGATGGCCAGGGAACGCCGTCGGTGCCCGGTGGCGTCGGCGCGCTGACCGGTAACGGAAGCGAGCAGGGCGATCAGGACGCCGGCGCAGGCGGTGGAGATACCCAGCCAGGTATTGCCGGTCAGCCCGCCCGGCCGGGCGTCGCCGACGACGCCCTGCACCACGTACGGGGCAAAGACGAAGGAGGTGATCACCGCGTTGAACGCCGAGGAGCCCCAGTCCCAGGACGCCCAGGCCAGCACGGTCCGGCGTTTCGGTGCCGGCAGGTCGGCGGCGGCCTCGGCCGGTTCCAGATCGCTGGTCGAGGTGCTCATGGGCTCAGGGCCACAGGTTCCGGCTGGTCAACACGTCTTTCAAGGTATCGATTCGGTCGGTGAAGATCCCGTCGACACCCGCATCGAGCAGCCCCTGCATCTCCGATCGCTCATCTACGGTCCAGACGTGCACCTGTTTGCCGGCCCGGTGAGCGGCCGCGATCAGCTGCGGGGTCAGGATCGTGACGTCGCGACCGCGGAAGGCGTGGCGGATCGGCAACTGAAAGGCCGGCGCGGGGGAGTTGAGCAGCCGGGTCAACCCGGGCGCGAGCCGATTCCAGAGTATCCCGCGGCTAGTGACCGCCGAGGCGACTCCGGGCAGCAGCCGGCGCAGCCGGTGCAGGCGCGCCGGGCTGAACGAGCTCACACACACCCGTTCGGAGGCCTCGTGCTCGCGTATTGCCGCCGCCAGCAGATCGACACTGGCGCCGGCCTTGGCGTCGACGTTGAACCGGGCCTGCGGGAACCGCTCCAGCAGATCGGCGAAGGTCGGGATCGCTTCCTCATCGCCGAAGCGGACGTCGTGCAACTCGCTCCAGGTCAGGTCGGCGATCATCCCGTGCCGATCGGTAACCCGGTCCAGCCGGTCGTCGTGAAAGGCGACCAGCACACCGTCGGCGGTGGCGTGCACATCGGTCTCTAGATATCGGTAGCCGAGCGCGACCGCCTGCTCGAAGGCGAACAGGGTGTTCTCCCGGCCGACGTTGGGTGGGTAGGTCGCCCCGCCGCGGTGGGCGAACGCCAGGAACGGCGCGTCGAAGAAGCCGTAGTCATCCGCCCGCATGCCGCCCAGTATCGCGGAGGAAGGTCCCGGGTCGAGACCGTCGCCGATCTGGTCTGGTGCGTGGTCTGGTGGCGGGCTCAGACGCCGGGGAGCACCGACAGCCAGCCGGCGACGACGGCCGGCATCCACGTCGGCATCCCCAGGACGACCAGATAAAGCCAGCCGAACAGACCACAGCAAGCGAAGAAGATCACCCAGAACAGCACCTGTTTAGGCCGGCTCCAGCTGCGGAACCGGTCCAGCATCGACTTGAACCGCATCATCAGCCGATGGGCCCACTGGAACTCACTGGCCCAGACGGCGAGCCCGAGCAGCACCAGCGGGATGCCTCCCGGACCGGGGAGTGGCCCGGTGACCAGGCCGGCGACGATGAAGAATCCGCCGGCGAAGCCGACCAGGACCCGATAGATCGCCCGCTTGCGCGGATCGGCCCGGATCCGGCGACGCCAGTGCCAGCGGTCCTCGTGGGGCGCCGCGGCCGGCTGGGCCAGCTCGGACGGCGTGGTCACGTCGCCCCGAGTGCGCAGTCCGGCGGCCGGCTCCTCGGTCTCGTCGACGGGCGCAGGCATGGAACCACTGTAGGAGGAAAATCAACCCGGATCGCTCGGCGGAGGCCCGTTCTCAGTCGCTTCTGGGACGCCACGAGCCCGACCCGCGTTACTTCGCGGCGTCACTCCCGGGAGGCGTTACCGACCGGTCGTGCCGATGCTGCCAGGCGGCCCGGGCGATCTGCTGGATCAGCGGGTGCCCCTCGTCCTCGCCCTCCCAGGGCCCGCTGCTGGCCACCGCGAGGGCAAACTCGGCCGCGTCGTCCGGCCGGACGAGGGCGGCGTCATGGACGGCATCGCTGACCCAGCCGTTCTTGTGCGCCACCCAGCAGCCGGCGGGAAGCCCGGACCGGATGTCACGATCCATCTCGTTCGCGGCCAGGATGTCGAGCAGTTCGCCGCTGGTCCGAGGCGCCGCACAGGTCGCCTCCGAGACCGAACGGAGCATGGTGGTCAGACCGGCGGTCGTGACCAGATTGGAGTGGCCGTGCTGTTGGGCGTCGAAGTCGCCGATCATCCGCTGCACCTTGATCCCGGTGGCTCCGCTGCCCCGGACCGCTTCCTCGATGGGGCCGAACCCGACCTGCTCGACGACCAGATTGGTGGCCAGGTTGCTCGACCGGACGATCATCCGCCGGCAGAGCCACTCCAGCGTCGCGGTCCGGCCGACCTTCGCCCACGGCTCGTCATCGGAGTCTTCCCCCTCCTCGACGCCGAACCGGCCGCCGATCCGAGAGACGAAGTCGTTGTGGACGTTGACCGGTGCAGCAAGATCCAGTCGCCCCGCGTCGCGCTCGCGGTAGGCCGCCAGCAGTACGGCCAGCTTCATCGTGCTAGCTGCGTAGTGCGGCCGTCGTTCGTCGATGGCCAGAGCGGTGCCCAGACGTCCGACCAGACTCACTGACACCTCGATCGGTCGGCCGGCGACCGCGTCGGCGATGTGACCGCGCACGATTCTCTCCAGCTCGGTGGGCACGCTTTCAGTCTGCCTGAACACCGGAGGCAGCAGATCGAGTATCTCGTTCAGGAAGGTCTCAGGCCCAGCGTCGATCGACCATCTGCCGGGTCGCGTCGGACCGATCGGCGGCAAGGATGACGGTTAACATGGCGAGGACTGTGACTGGCAGTCCGCGTCCGCGCGGGACGTGACGTCGAATGGAGTATCGATGGGTATGAAGGGATTGTTTCGGTCTCGGCGAGTGGGGGCAGGTGCCGTCGCGGTGACCGCGTCGGTTCTGTTGGTCGCTTCCGCGTGCGGCCAGACGTCGGTCGCCGGCGGTCAACCCACCTCGGTGAGCAGCCCCGCGGGGGATCCGTCCAGCACGGCGGCGTCGACCGGGTCCGGGTCGGCCGGCCCGTCCGGTTCACCGACCGAGAGTTCACCGACCGAGGAGTTCATCGAGTTCGTCATCGACCCCGTCCTCCACCGCATCGTCCAGTCCGTCCTCGAGCGCGTCGTCGTACCCGTCCGGGCCACCCATGCTGCTGGAGACGATCGTCCCGGCCGACAAGTCGACCGTGGGGGTGGCGATGCCGATCGTGGTCGTCTTCTCCCACCCGGTGAAGAGTTCTGCCCGCAAGAAGATCGAACAGGCGATGAAGTTGACCTCGAGCAAAGCGGTGACCGGGGCGTGGCACTGGTTCAGTGACACCCAGGTCGACTTCCGGCCCCAGGGCTATTGGCCGAGCGGTGCCAAGGTGAGCCTGGACGCCGAGTTCAACCACGTCGGCGACGGTCACGGCCGTTACGGAACCCACGCCTACAAGCACAACTTCACCATCGGGAACGACTTCGAGACCAAGATCTCGGTCACCCACCACACCACGAAGGTCTACCAGAACGACAAGCTGATCCGAACCATGGCCAGCGATGCGGGCAGCCCGGACTTCCCGTCCTGGACCGGCACGATGTCGGTGGTCAATGAGACCCGCAACAAGCACATGACCTCCTGCAGTGCCGGGATCACCTGCAACAAGAGCAGTTCCGACTACTACGACGGCTACTACCCCTGGGCGGTTCGGCTGACCAACTCCGGCACCTTCGTGCACTACTCCGACGCTGATCCGCACCCGGGCCACAGCTACGGTTCGCACGGTTGTGTGCACCTGTCCTGGTCGAACGCCGAGTGGTACTACAAGCACGTCAGCATCGGCGACCCGGTGACCATCACCGGTTCGCCCCGGGGCAAGGCCGACGGCACCAACGGCTATTCGGTCTACAACCTCTCCTGGTCCAGTTGGCAGAAGGACAGCGGGATGGGCGCCATCACCCTCTGACCCGGGTGCCGGCTCAGCGTCTCCACTGGTAAGGCGTCGTGGTCGAGACCTTGATCAACCCGGAGCGTTCCAGGATCGGACGGGAGAACTCGGTCGAGTCGCTGTTGATCAAGCTCTTGCCCAGCGCGAGGGCCGACCGGGCCCGAGCGGCGGTGAGGGCTCGGTAGATGCCCCGCCCTCGCCAGGCCGGCACGGTGGCCCCGCCCCAGATCCCGGCGAAGTCCGTGCCCGGGACCGGTTCCAGCCGGCCGGCGCTCACCACCTGCCCCTCGGCCTCGGCGACCCAGAGTTCCATCCCGTCGTCTGAGAGTCGCCTGAGTCGGCGAGCATCGAGTCGAACGCCTCGCCGGACGTCGGGTCGCTGAAGACCTCGGCCTGCATCGCCTCCATGGCGCGCACATCGACCTCGTCCTGACCCGGTGCAGGGTGACCCCGGTCGGAAGCGGAACGTCGACGGCCAACGCCTCGGCCGGCCCGACCATGATCGACTCCGTCTCCTCGGCCACGAATCCGTTGTCCAGCAGGGCAGCAAGCAGTCCGGAGCATGATCATGACCGCGGGTCTTCCACTCGACCCGGCTGATCGCCTGGTCGGACCGGTAGTGGTCGAGCCCGTCGCCGACCAGCCGTCGGAGCCGGTCGGCGTCGGCGCCGCCGAGGTCGCGGTAGGTGATGAAGCCGCGGCCGCCGGGATAGGTGGCCAGCAACAGCGGACCGTTGCGTGCGACCGCGATCGCCCCGGGAGTCTCAGCCTCGGTTCGGAGTTGGTCGTCATAGGCGCGCAGCAGCCGTTCGTGCTCAGGCATAGGCCGTCACCCTGACAGCGGCGCAGAGTTCTGGCAACCGGTTTGTCGGCTGACAGAATGACCAGATGCGCACCATCGTGTCGATCCAGTCCTCGGTCGCCTACGGACACGTCGGGAACAGCGCGGCGACCTTCCCGCTGATGCGCCGCGGAATCGAGGTCTGGCCGGTGCTCACCGTGCACTTCTCCAACCACACCGGCTACCCGTCCTGGCGGGGCCCGATGTTCAGCGCCCGGGACGTGCTCGACGTGATCACCGGGATGGACGAACGCGGGGTGCTGGGGCGCTGCGACGCCGTCCTGTCCGGCTACCAGGGAGCAGCGGAGGTCAGTGAGGCCATCCTGGCTGCGGTCGAGTTGATCCAGGAGCGCAATCCGGAAGCGGTCTACTGCTGCGATCCGGTGATCGGCGACGACGACCGGGGCGTGTACGTGCAGCCTGCCCTGCCGGAGTTGATCAAGCACCGGGTGCTGCCGACCGCGCAGATCATCACCCCGAACCAGTTCGAGCTCGGGCTCCTCACCGAGCGGCCGATCCGGACGCTGGACGACGTCCTCGATGCCGCGCAGGCGGCCCGACGACTGGGGCCGGAGACGGTGCTGGTGACCAGCGTCCGGCACGACCGGACGGCGACCGGGACGATCGAGATGGTGGTGGTGAACGGCGGGGGAGCCTGGTCGGTCAGCACGCCTCGGCTGGCGCAGGACTTCACCGGCACCGGCGACCTGACCGCCGCCATGTTCCTGGCCGGTCTGTTGGAGTCCGGCGATCCGGCCCGGGCGCTGGCCGACACCGCAGCGATCGTCTTCGGAGTGCTGAGCGTGACCCATGACTCCGGTGAATCCGAACTACAACTGGTGGCTGCCCAGCACGAGCTGGTCGAGCCGTCGCACCGGTTTGCCGTGACGCAGCTACGTGTCGCAGACACCTCCGCCGACTAGTGTCGGCGCGCTTGGGGCATCTGACGGCGTCAGGTCTCAGTCTCGGAAGACCTCGATGTTCGCCCCGACCGCGTTCAGCCGGTTGGCCAGGTCTTCATAGCCGCGGTTGATCACGTAGACGTCGCGCAGCACCGACTCGCCACGGGCGGCGAGCATGCCGAGCAGGATGCAGACCGCCGGCCGGAGCGCCGGCGGACAGACCACGTGCTGACCGCGCCACCGGGTGGGGCCCTCGACGATCACCCGGTGGGGGTCGAGCAGCTGGACCCGGGCGCCGAGCCGGTTGAGCTCGGTCAGATAGATCGCCCGGTTCTCATAGACCCAATCGTGGATGATCGTCTTGCCCTCGGCGGTGGCGGCGATGACCGCGAAGAACGGCAGGTTGTCGATGTTCAGCCCGGGGAACGGCATCGGGTGGATCTTGTCGATCGGTGACCTGAGCACCGACGGCCGCACGGTCAGATCGACCAGCCGCGTCAGCCCGTTCTCGGCGACATACTCTTCGCCGATGGTGAAGTCCAGGCCCATCTCCTCCAGGATCGCCAACTCGATTTCCAGGAACTCGATCGGCGCCCGCTCGATGGTCAGCTCCGACTCGGTGACGATGGCGGCGGTGAGCAAGCTCATCGCCTCGATCGGATCCTCCGACGGTGAGTACTCCACGTCGGTGCGGATCTCTTCGAGCCCGTGCACGGTCAGGGTGGTGGTGCCGATGCCGTCGATCCGGACGCCGAGGGCGATCAGGAACGCGCAGAGATCCTGCACCATGTAGTTCGGGCTGGCGTTGCGCAGGATGGTCACGCCCGGGGTCTGGGCCGCGGCCAGCAGGGCGTTCTCGGTGACCGTGTCGCCGCGCTCGGTCAGGGTGATCGGGCGGGACGGCTCGACCTCGGAATCGACGGTGCAGTGGTAGTAGCCGTCGGTGGCCACCACGGACAAGCCGAAGCGGCGCAGCACCTGCAGGTGCGGCTCGATCGTCCGGGCCCCGAGGTCGCAGCCGCCGGCGTAGGGCAACAAGAAGTCGTCGTAGGCGTGCAGCAGCGGGCCGAGGAACATGATCACGCTACGGGTCCGGCGCGCCGCCTCCACGTCCATCGCGCTCAGATCCAGCTGCTCGGGCCTAACCAGGGTCAGATCGGCTCGGTCATCGGACCAGCTCGCCTGCACGCCGATCGAGGTCAGGACCTCGAGGATCCGGTTGACCTCCTCGATCCGGGCGATGCCGCGCAACACGGTGGTGCCGCGGTTGACCAGGCTGGCGCAGAGCAGGGCGACGGCCGCATTCTTCGACGACCGGACCGGGATCCGGCCGCTCAGTTTGGCTCCGCCCTGGACCCGCAAATGGGTCGGACTGGCGCCGCCGACAGCAAGGATCGGGGAGTCCAGGGCCTGAGCGATCCGGTTCACCATGTCGACGCTGATGTTCTGGTTGCCGGCCTCGATCCGGTGCACCGCACTTTGACTGGTGCCCAGCCGGGTGGCAAGTTGGATCTGGGTCAGGCCGCGATGCTTGCGGGCGTCGCGAATCAGGCCACCGATGTGGTCGAGAGTTGTTTCGGTCACGCGGAAGACAATAACTCAGATCCGAGATATTTCAGCATTTGACCGTCCGCCGGGCGCGTCGTTCGCCGGAGGCGGATCGGGTCAGGTGCTCAGTGGTGCGGACGCTCTCTAGAGTTAAGTCATGAGTTCACATTTCGATGTCGTCGTCCTCGGCGCCGGACCGGGCGGCTACGTGGCCGCCATCCGCGCCGCGCAGCTGGGTCTGTCCGTCGCGATCGTCGAGGAGAAGTACTGGGGCGGGGTCTGCCTGAACGTGGGCTGCATCCCCTCCAAGGCGCTGCTGCGCAACGCCGAGCTGTCCCACATCTTCACCAAGGAAGCGAAGACCTACGGCATCAGCGGGGAAGCGACCTTCGACTTCGGCGCCGCCTGGAAGCGCAGCCGCAGCGTCGCCGACCGGATGGTCAAGGGCGTGCACTTCCTGATGAAGAAGAACAAGATCACCGAGATCAACGGTTGGGGCACCTTCACCGACGCCCACACCCTCTCGGTCGAGGGCAAGGACGCCGGCGAGGTGACGTTCGACAACGCCATTATCGCCGCCGGCGCGACCACCAAGCTGTTGCCTGGAACCAAGCTGAGCGACAAGGTCGTCACCTACGAAGAGCAGATCATGACCGACGGTGTGCCGGGCTCCATCATCATCGCCGGAGCCGGGGCGATCGGGGTCGAGTTCGGATACGTGCTGAGCAACTACGGCGTCGACGTGACCATCGTGGAGTTCCTGGACCGACTGGTGCCGCTGGAGGAGCCGGAGATCTCAGCCGAACTGGCCAAGGCCTTCAAGAAGCTCGGGGTGAAGGTGATGACCTCGACCAAGGTGGAGCAGATCGACGATTCCGGGGACACGGTGAAGGTCACGGTCAGCCCGGCAGCCGGGGGAGAGTCCCAGACGTTGGAGGCCGACAAGGTGATGCAGGCGATCGGCTTCGCCCCCCGCTCGGAGGGCTACGGCCTGGACAAGGTCGGGGTGGAGATGACCGAGCGCGGCGCGATCGCCATCGACGAGTTCATGCGGACCTCGGTTCGGAACATCTACGCGATCGGCGACGTCACCGCGAAGCTGATGCTGGCCCACAACGCGGAGGCGATGGGGATCGTGGCCGCCGAGACGATCGCCGGAGCCGAGACGATGGCCATCGACTACCGGATGGTGCCACGGGCGACCTACTGCCAGCCGCAGATCGGCTCCTTCGGGTTGACCGAGTCCCAGGCGAAGGACGAGGGCTACGACGTCACCACGGCGAAGTTCCCGTTCACCGCCAACGGCAAGGCCCACGGGCTGGGCGACGCCACCGGCTTCGTCAAGATCGTCGCCGACGCCAAGTACGGCGAGATCCTCGGCGCCCACATGATCGGCCCCGACGTCACTGAACTGCTGCCCGAGCTGACCTTGGCCCAGCAGTTCGACCTGACCGCCCACGAGGTGGCCCGCAACATTCACGCCCACCCGACGCTGTCGGAGGCGCTGAAGGAAGCCGCCCACGGCATTTCCGGCCACATGATCAACCTTTGAGCGGTCCTCCTCAGAACTCGCGGACACCGAAAAGCCCGCCGGAGGCACTAATGACAGTGCCGCCGACGGGCTGTTCGATGCCGTGGTCCAACTGACCTTCAGCTGGACGGCAGGGTGAGCGAAAGCTCAGCTTTCCTCTTCGAGCTTCAAAGCCACACCCAACGCCATGAACGTCGGCGCCCAGTGCCCGATGAAGATGCCCCAGCGATCGGACTGGGACTTGTCGTCGCCTGTCTTGTTACGGCTGGCCAGCCAGCTGACCAGCGAAAGGCCGATCGAGGCGAACGCGCCGATGTAGGCCCATTCGCTCTTGAAGCCGGCCTCGGAAAGTCGTCCGACGATTCCGTCGCCCTTCTTGGCCGCTCGGGTGACGTCGGAAGCGGTGTCTTGGGCCTTGTCCTTCATGCTCATCAGTTGACTCCTCAGTTGGGTTAGGTTTGGTTCAGTCGTTTATGGGCTTTCTGTTCTTCGGGTCGGTTTGGACGCGCTCCACGTCGGTTTAGTCACAAAACCGTCACGTGGGCCGACAGAATGACTGCTGACGGCGACCTGGCGGTTACCGTTGCGCCGACCGCAGGGAACCCCACGCCGCGCTCGCACTCGCCTGCGCCGGACCGCACAGGTTGGAGAATTGAACATGCCTCACGACGGACGTGGTGCAGCCGGTGGGTCGAAGGCAGCCGGCTCCCGCCCGTTGCGGGCGCTCGTAGCCTCGCTCACCGCGGCTTCGATCGGCACCCTGGTGATCGGGTGCGGGACCACTCCGGTGGCGCCGACCGCTCAAAGTGTGTCGTCGCCCGGTGCCGGCTCGGCCACCGGCGGGACCGGTAGGTCGGCGAGTTCGGCGGCCACGTCTTCGGGCTCCGCGTCGGCCCCGGTGCCCAGCTCGTCGTCTGTCGGCTCGTCCCCCTCGTCTTCCGCTTCTTCCTCGGCGGGAACGCAGGACGCGGAACTGCCCGGCGGTGGTCGCACCATCTTCCCGACCTATCGGATGGTCGGCTACGTCGGCTACCCCGGATCGTCGGCGCTCGGCCAGCTCGGCATCGGCAACCTCGACTCCGAAGCCGACGCTCTGGTCAAGCGCGGCCGGGGCTACACCGACGGCCGCAGGCTGATGCCGGTGCTGGAACTGATTGCCGTCGTCGTCCAGAGCGACCCGGGCCCGAGCGGCAAATACCGGGCCCGCATCTCGGACTCGGTGATCAAGACGTATCTGGCCGCCGCCCGCCGTCACCACGCCATGTTGTTGCTCAACGTCCAGCCCGGCCGCTCGGACTTCCTCAGCCAGGTCAAGACGCTGGACCGCTGGCTCGCCAAACCCGACGTCGGATTGGCTCTCGACCCGGAGTGGGCGATGGGTCCAGGACAGGTTCCGGGTCGCACCTACGGCTCGACCACCGGCAAGGAGCTGAACCAGGTCGGCGCCTACGTGGCGGCGATCGTGAAGAAGGACAAGCTTCCGCAGAAGGCGATCATCTATCACCAGGTCGCGGTGTCGGTGGTCAGGAACGAGTCGGACCTGAAGTCCTACCCCGGCATCGCCTGGGTGAAGTCGGTGGACGGCATCGGCACCCGGGCCGAGAAGACCAACACCTACAACGTGGTGAACAGGCGCACGCCGGACTTCGTCCACACCGGTTTCAAGCTGTTCTTCCACGAAGACAGGGATCACGGGGCGCTGATGACTCCGAAGCAGGTACTGGCCCTGAAGCCGGAGCCCGAGTACGTCATGTACGAGTAGTGCTGCAAAACGCAGCAGACGCAAAACGAGTAGAGCCGGGACGGACCTCTCGCGAGCGTAGGGATGACGAGCGGATCTCTCAGGTGCGGCTCGGGGTGAATCCTGGTCGGAACAGGTAGGACGTGAACAGCACGGCCAGCACGACGTAGATCACGCCGAGGAAGATGTGCACCCCGGCCACCTTGAGCTCGCCGAGACTGATCTGGGCGACGATCAAGACCACCAGCAAGCCGGCGGCCGGGACGATCCAGAGTGGCCCGCCCGCGCGGCGGTAGAAGATCGCGGTGACCACCATGACGATGGCCAACCCACCCATCACGAACGCGTTGATCTCGTGGATGTTCTTCACCGCGGCCGCTTTGGAGATGAAGGCTGCGGCCAGCCCGGCCTGACCGATCGAGAGCGACATGAAGATCGTCGCCTCCGTCTGCAGGGTGATCAGCAGCGGCGGGCGCCGCGTTCTTGTCGACGAGCTTGGCATGCCTGCCTCCTGGTGGGGCTGTGGGCGCATCCGTTCATCGGCCCGGTGGGGCCATCGTAGAGTCAGGCCGAGATCGACCGACGACGGTCGGGACGACCGACGGCAGAGGAGGGGAGCGATGGAGCTCGCTGGTCGACACGCCTTGATCACCGGCGGCGCCAGCGGCATCGGAGCCGCCGTCGCCCGCGAACTGGCCGGGTTGGGCGCTCGGATCACCATTGCCGATCTCGACGTCGAGGTCATGGCCGCGGTCGCCGACGAACTCGGGGCGCAAACCTGGACGGTGGACCTGTCCGAACTGCAGCCGCTGGACGATCTGCGGTTGGACGTCGACATCCTGGTCAACAACGCCGGGATCCAGCACGTCAGCCCGATCGAGGAATTCGAGCCGGCGACGTTCTCCCGGATCATCGCGATCATGCTGGAAGCGCCGTTCCGCTTGATCCGGGCCTGCCTGCCGCGGATGTATGCCCGCGGCTGGGGCCGGGTGATCAACATCTCGTCCGTCCACGGCCTGCGAGCCTCGGAGTTCAAGTCGGCCTACGTGGCGGCCAAGCACGGCCTGGAAGGGCTGTCCAAGGTGACCGCCTTGGAAGGGGGCCCGCACGGCGTCACCTCCAACTGCGTGAACCCGGGATACGTCCGGACGCCGCTGGTCCAGGCCCAGATCGCCGACCAGGCCCGGATCCACGGACTGGACGAACAGCGAGTGGTGGAGGAGGTCATGCTCGCCCACAGCGCAATCAAGCGGCTGGTCGAGCCGGCGGAGGTGGCCGACCTGGTCGGTTTCCTGGCCGGTGACCGCGCGGCGATGATCACCGGCGCCAGCTACACCATGGACGGCGGTTGGTGCGCGCAGTAGAGGGGCGGGGCTCCTAGGCGACTGCATCCGTTGGCACGCATCCATACCCAGTGGCCGAGTCGACCGGACTGGAACGCACCGCGCTCGATCCCGGACGGGATCCCACGGCGCTATGAACCCGCGGTTGTCGGTCACCACCCGGGTCAGGACGGGGACGCCGCCGAGCTCCACCAACCGCAGCGATGTCATCATCCGGCCGAATCGATCGACGCCGCCGGCGCTTCGAGGTGGGTGTAGGTCAGGCTGGAGTAGGCGACCAGCCGACCCTGGTCGTCCAGAGTCTCGGCCGTCCCGAAGATCATCCGCCGGCCGAGCCGCAACACGGTGGCGGTCGAGTGGAGGGAGGTCCCGGTGCTACGCAGGAAGTTCGTCTTCATCTCGACCGTGACCACGTGCGCATCCGGGCCGAGCCGGGTCGCGATGGCCAGCCACATCGCCGCATCGGCAGCCACCTCGTAGGTAGCCCCGTGCAGGACGTTCCCCGGACGGATGAGGTGCGGCGCGCTGGGCAGCACGACGGTGGCCGTTCCGAAGTCGACGCTCTTCACCCGCATGCCCCACCAGGCCACGAACGCAGCGCTGGCGAACAGCGCCTCGGCTTGGTCCAGGCTCAGCACCGATCGGAGGAGGGTCACGGCGAGAAGCTTGGCACGAGCCTCTGCGGGGGGAGTGGATCGAGCCGGTTCCGAAACCAGTGGTCTGAGGTCACCCCGATCTCAGTTCATTCCGGGTCGTACCATCCGGTGTTCGATCCCGACCGGTTCTATTTTGGAGCATCCGTCGAATCGGAAACCCTGTCGTCGGTAGAAGTCGATGGCCCGCTGGTTTCCCTCCAAAACCCACAGATAGGCCGCTACGGACCCGATGGCCTCGTGTAGCAACGCGTATCCGACCCCGCGACCGTAGACCTCCGCCCGGACGTAGAGAGCCGAGAGCTCCACCTCGGGTAGGTCGGCTCGGGGCTGATCGCGTCCGGGGCCAGTGCTGACGAAGCCGATCAGCCGAGCACCGCCGTCCGGCCACGCCAGTAAAGAGCTGCTCGTGCCGTGCGTGATGATCTCGCGCCACCGCTCGATTCGGTCCGAGCTGTACGCCCGCCGGGCGTCAAGGATTTTCGCGGGAATGAGACCGCCGTACGCCTCTTCCCAGACGTCGAGATGCAGCTCGGTGAGAGCCTCGGCGTCAGCTGCGGCAGCGGGGCGGATGTACATGTCGGACACGCTAGATGATCGTCCGGGGAGTCCCTGATCGGCTTCCGAAGTATCTCCGTCCGGGTTGGACCTGTCGGATATCTCTCTACGGCGCGGCTGATCCGCTCGTCGTCAACGCGGGAGGCCGCGGGTGTTGAGTGCGATTCGAATGAATCGATCGGGTGCCGACGTGGAGATTCCGTGGCTGCCGGGACGTGAGAGTTGGGACTCGTCCGTAGCCGACCTGCCACCGCATCAGGACGCCTGAAACGCGGCTGGGCGAACTCGGCCCGGAGCCGGATCCAGTGCCCTTCACACAACCTGGGCGACTGTCCGATAAGCGACATTATGTCAAGTAGGGCGCTGGAGCCAGCAGGGCCGCCGTCAACTTCAGGCGATCAGGCAGAGCCGCCAGTCCACCGTTGCGGGTGTCTGCGGCGCTGCTCAGCTGCCGGTCGCGGCGGCGGCGGCCTTGGTCGAGACGTTCTCGAGCGCGTCGACGGCCGACGGCATCGACGAGCGTCGGTCGGACAGCGCGGCGATCAGCAGCGGGTGGCCGTGGTAGTCGACCGACCCGATGCTGTTGATCACCCAGCCGGTGGAGCGGGGCAACCAGCCGTTCTTGACGTAGTAGTGCTCGCCGCTGCGGGTGTCCGCTGCGGGCACGCCCCAGTCCTGGTCGCTCTCCACCTCCCCCATCAGGCCCTTGAGGTAGCTGCGGGATTTGGCGGTCAACGGGCTGTCGTCGGTGAAGACCATCCGCAGCAGCCGCAACTGGTCGGTCGAGGTGGTGGTGGTGGTCCCCCAGTAGCCGGCCCTGCCGCCGGTGGTCTCCGTCAGCCCGAACTGCTCGTTGGCCTCGGCCAGGCCACCAGCCCGCCCGATCTGGGTCCACAACGCGCTGGCGGCGTTGTTGTCGCTCTGCTCGATCATCCGGGTGGCCAGGCCGCGTTGGCTGCTGGACAGGTCACCCTGGTGCTGCAGCAGCAAGGTGGCCAAGATGTCGACCTTGACGATGCTGGCGGTCGCGAAATGATCCTTCGCGTTGTAGGACAGCGTCAATCCGGTGTCCAGATCGGTCACGGCGACCGAGAGCCGACCGGACAGCTGATCGTTCTCAACCGCGTCGGCCAGCAGTGCGGCGGCGGCGGCCGACGTCGGAGCCGACGGGCTCGCCGGGGTCGCGGAAGTTGTCGGGCCGGCCGTCGTCGAGGTCGGTGCGGTCGGCGTCGTCGTCGAGATCGACGTATCCGAGGTGGGGTCGGACGCCGCGGTTCTGGCCCCGTCGGAGGTCGCGGTCGCGCCGGTGGCCGGCACCGCGTTCGCCGGCGCCTTGCCGCTGCGGACCAGATGGACCGTGAGCGCCACCACGGCGATCACCACCACCACCAGCACCAGTGCGCGGACCCGACGAAAGGTCAAGGACGGCGCAGATCCGGGCCGTGGCTCGACAGACATGCGGCCAAGGGTAGGCGCCGGAGCGTGACATCCGTGCAGATCAGCGGCGACGTGGCCTCGCGTCGTTCAGGGCAGCGTCGTTCAGGGCAGCGTCGTTCAGGGCAGCGTCGTTCAGGGCGAGCGTCGTTCAGGACGGCGTCGTTCAGGACAGGGGTGCCGACAACTCGAGGTTGATGTCGTCCGGATCTTGAATGGACAAGATGGCCATCGCGAAATCCTGCAGCGGCGTGACCTCACCGTGGCTCACCCCGGCCGAGTTCAGCCGCTGGATCGCCGCGTCCAGGTCGTCGGTGGAGCCGACCGCCAGACTCAGGTGATCCAGTCCGACCCGGGTCGAATCGAACCGGTCGCCGGCGACGGCGACCGGCCGCAGACCGAGGATCTGGTTCGCGCCGACGGCGAAGGTGCAGCCGCCGTAGAGCCGCTCCGGATCCTCCCGAACGCCTGGCTCATCGGCCGAGTCGCTGAAGTCCGCGGTCGGCTCGGCCCCGAACAACGCGGTGTAGAACGCCTTGGAGGTGGCGATGTCGGTGACGGTGAGTCGGATGTGGCTGAATCCGGTCGGCTCGGCGATCGGTGCCGCGGAAGCGGTGTCGGAAGGGTTGTCGAGTGAGGTCATGGCTCTTTCTAGCATCCGACCCCCAGGAGCATCCGCAGCTCAGTACAAGACCTCGGCCACCGGCTGCACCGGCTCGGGCGGGCGCTGTCCGATCATCTCGGTCAGGTCGATCTCGATCGTCCGGGTGATCTAGTCCACCAGACCGTCGCTGTCGCTGTCGCGCTCGATCAGCACTGTGGCCTGCCGGGGCAGGCTGCAGGAGGAGTTGACCACCTGGCCCCAGAGCGTCCTGGCCTCCCACCAGCGGGCGTAGGAGACGTTCACCATGAATCCGACGAACAGGGCGATCGCCGTTCCGAACACGGTGAACTGGATGTCGACGCCCTCGAAGTGGGTGCTGTCGTTGAAGTACAAGACGGTGACGCCGACGTCCCGGATCAGCAGCAGAACGACGGGGATCAGCACCTCACGCCAGGCACGGGCGTTCTTGGGGATCGCGGAGATGGTCACGCGGGCTTCCCTGTTGATCCTGGGGGTTCGGACAGCGGGGTCCGGCCGGGCTGGCAGCGGTCAGGCGACGTCGCGTGTCCGGCAATTTTAGGAGACGGCCTACGCCGGCAGCGCCGTCACGGCCGGCCGAGTTAGGTTTGCTACTCCGGACTCCGCCGCCGAGGTTCTCGATCCCACGACCACCACCCGCACCCGTAAACCACGATCACCAGAGGAACGCCGCATGTCAGACACCGAGCGCACCGAGCACGTCGACGACAGCACCCGCGAAGGGTTCATGAACACTCAGGAGGCCGGCGGCTGCCCGGTCGACTTCGGCCGGATCAGCCACCCGACCGAGGGCGGGAACGCCAACCAGCGCTGGTGGCCACGCTCGCTGAACCTGTCCGTGCTGCGCAAGCACGGCGACGCCTCCGACCCGATGGACGCCGACTTCGACTACGCGGCCGCGTTCGCGAGCGTCGATCTGGACGAACTGCGCGGTGATATCCAGCAGGTGATGACCACCTCGCAGCCGTGGTGGCCGGCCGACTTCGGCCACTACGGTCCGCTGTTCATCCGGATGGCCTGGCACAGTGCCGGCACCTACCGGGTGGCCGACGGACGCGGTGGTGCCGGGGCCGGTATGCAGCGCTTCGCCCCGCTGAACAGCTGGCCGGACAACGCCAGCCTGGACAAGGCCCGCCGGTTGTTGTGGCCGGTCAAGCAGAAGTACGGCGCAAGGCTGTCCTGGGCCGACCTGATGATCTTCACCGGCAACTGCGCGCTGGAGTCGATGGGGCTGAAGCCGTTCGGGTTCGGCGGCGGCCGTCGCGACGTCTGGGAACCCGACCAGGACGTCTACTGGGGTCCTGAGGACACCTGGCTCGGCGACGAGCGCTACACCGGCGAGCGTGAGCTCGAATCACCGCTGGCCGCCGTCCAGATGGGACTGATCTACGTCAACCCCGAGGGCCCGAACGGCAACCCGGACCCCAAAGCCTCCGCGGTGGACATCCGGGAGACGTTCGGCCGAATGGCGATGGGCGACGAAGAGACGTTCGCGCTGATCGCGGGCGGTCACACCTTCGGCAAGACCCACGGCGCCGCCGACCCTGAGGCTCACGTCGGGCCCGAGCCGGAAGGCGCCGACATCGAGGCTCAAGGCCTCGGCTGGGCCAACACCTTCGGCAGCGGCCGCGGCCGGGACGCGATCACCAGCGGGCTGGAGGTCACCTGGACCTCGACTCCGATCCGGTGGAGCATGAAGTACCTGGAAAACCTGTACGGGCTGGAATGGGAGCTCACCAAGAGCCCCGGCGGCGCCTGGCAGTGGCGACCGGCCGACGGCGCCGCGGCCAACACCGTCCCCGATCCCGAGGACGGCTCGCTGGTGCGGTCCCCCACCATGCTCACCTCCGACATCGCGCTCAAGGTCGACCCGGTCTACGCCGAGATCGGCCAACGGTTCCTGGCCGACCCGGACGCCTTCGCCGACGCCTTCGCGCGGGCCTGGTTCAAGCTCACCCACCGCGACATGGGGCCGATCCAGCGTTACCTCGGTCCGGAAGTGCCGGCCGAAGAGCTGGTCTGGCAGGACCGGGTGCCCGCCGTGGACCATTCCCTGGTCACCGACGACGAGGTGGCCGAGCTGAAGCAGCAGGTGCTGGACTCCGGTCTCGGTGTCCCCCGGCTGGTCGCCACCGCCTGGGCTTCGGCCTCGGCCTTCCGCAGCAGCGACAAGCGCGGCGGAGCCAATGGCGCCCGGGTGCGATTGGCTCCGCAGTCCGGCTGGGAGGTGAACGAACCGGACGAGCTGTTCCATGCCCTGCAGGCGCTGGAAGCGATCCGGGCGCAGTTCAACGCCGGTGGTCAGACCCGGATCTCGATGGCCGACCTGATCGTGCTGGCCGGTGACGCCGCGGTCGAGAAGGCCGCCGCCGATGCCGGCTTCTCGCTGCAGTTGCCCTTCACGCCGGGCCGCACCGACGCCTCCCAGGAGCAGACCGACGTCGAGTCGTTCGCCGCGATGGAGCCGACCGCCGACGGGTTCCGCAACTTCTTGGGTAAGGGCCACCGGCTGCCGGCGGAGTATCTGCTGGTGGATCGGGCGAACCTGCTCGGGTTGACTGCACCGCAGCTGACCGTGCTGGTCGGCGGGCTTCGGGTGCTCGGCGCGAACACCGGCGGGTCAGCCCACGGTCAGCTGACCGACCGGCTCGGGCTGTTGACCAACGACTTCTTCGTGAACCTGCTGGCCTTCGGGTCGGAGTGGACACCGGTCGAGGGTGAGCCGGGGACGTACCAGGCCCACGACCTGGCCAGCGGTGAGGTGCTCTGGACCGGAACCCGCAACGACCTGGTCTTCGGTTCCAACTCCGAACTCCGGGCCCTAGCCGAGGTCTACGCCAGCGACGACGCGGGCGAGAAGTTCGTCCGGGACTTCGCCTCCGCCTGGACCACGGTGATGATGGCGGATCGGTACGACCTCGTGAACTGAGAAGAGCGGTCGACCCCGGTCGCCGGGCTCCGCGCCGGGTTGCCCTCAGCCCGGGTTGCCTCAGCCCGGCCAGGTGATCTGCCGGAACCGGGCCCGCAGCCGGGCGCCGCGGACCGGGTTCACCGACTCGACCCAGCCCACTCGGCCGTTGAGGTGCTCACGGAATTGCGGCTGCCCGGTGCGGTTGGCCGCAGTCGGCCCGTTCCGGACGGCGTCGTTCAGCACCGCGCGAAGTTGGTCATGATCCTCGCGCGGCACCCCGAGCTGGCGGTTGGTGACGACGCCGGTCACCGCCTGGCGTCCGTTCCGGCGTTGGACACGGGTCTTGTCGCCGTTCAGCGCGAAACCTTCCTCGGCCGCGATCTTCGCCACCGCGTGGACCAGACGCGGAGCCTGGACCAGAGAGCCGGAAAAGGTCAGATCGTCGGCGTAACGGGTGTAGGTCAGACCGGCGGCCGCGGCATAACCGGCCAGACGCCGATCGAGTCCGAAGCAGGCCAGATTGGCCAGCGCCGGTGAGGTCGGAGCGCCCTGCGGCAGATGCCGCTCGCGCAGCGCGGCGCGCAACCGGTGCCGGGCCGAGCTGTCCCCGCCGGCCGGCAGCCCGCTGAGCACCCCGACCGGGGTCGGGTGGGTAGACAGGCCGGTGAGCGTCCAGGCGACGCCCTCCGGATAACCCAACGACCGGAACAGGCCGTTCACCCGCGCCGCGGTGAGGCCGGCGAAGAAGCTCCGCAGGTCCAGGCAGACGACGGTGTCCGCCCCGACGTGGACACGGGCGTTGGTCAGGGCGCTGCGACCCCGGACGAAGCCGTGGGCCGCCGGGTGCAGTGGTACCCACGCCAGGATGCGCTCGAGCATCCGCCGTTGCACCGCCCGCAGCAACGGCGTCGGCGCCTCGAGCAGTCGTGGCGTGGTTCCCGGGCGGGCGATCCAACGGTGGCGGTAGGTGTGCAGTGGACCGGCGGGGACGTGGCGCTGCAGCCCGCGGACGTCGGCCGCCCAGCTGAGCTGATCCGGCGGAAGCTCGAGCAGCTTGGCCACTGCGACCAGGTCCGGGAGTTCCGGGACGGGCCAGCGCAACCGGCCCATCACGCCGGGAGCGGTGGCGACCGCGTGCACCCGGGGCGGTCGGCCCCGCGTTCGGGCCGCGCCGGCCACCTCGGCCAGCGGGGTGGAGCCGAGGATGAACCGGGACAGTTCGTAGGGGCGGTCGGCCGGCGCGCGGGGGTAAGCCGCCAGCACCGGATCCACCACCCGTCCGAGCCACCGGTGGCGACGGCCGAGCGTGACGGCGGCCCCGGCGATCAGCGCCCGCCGGTCCCAACCGGATGCGGAGAGGAACCCCCAGCCCAGGGCTCGGGCCAGATCCTCGTCCGGATGCGGTCTGGTCATCGAGGCGTTGAAGTCGGCGCCGACAGCGAAGTCGGCGCCAAAGATGACGTCGGCGCCGAACCGGTCGGTGCCGTCGAGACCGGGGATGTGGGGGTGGCGCCCTGCGACCTGTCGTGCACGTGCGGGTGCAAGACTGCGCGAAGCGCAGCGCCGCACCTGCGGACCTGCGGCACGGTGGACGTGCTCCGCCGGAGGGAACCTCGGGCGTCGACCCGCCGAAACGGATCGAGATCTCGCCGGCGCCACCCCACCCGACTCATTGTGGCGGCTGCCGACCCGGCTGCCCAACCCCGGTCGGCGAGCTGGGTTCAGACTGTAGGCCGCGGACTGTGCCAGAGCGCTTTCCGGCGGATGAGGCTGACCACCAGGACGACGACGAGCAGACCGAGCGGAAGGATCACCGCGAACCCGAGGGCGTGGGCGACCAGCAGGCCGGAAGCCGCTGCCCCGGCGAGTAGGGCCAGCAGCGCCACCAGCGAGGTCATCCGGAGCTGACCGTGAACCACCAGATCGGCGAGCAGGCCGGTCAGAGTGCCGGTGAAGTAGGTGGTGGTCACGCCGTGCACAGCAACGACCCGGAACGCCGCGGTCTGCAGACCCATCGCCAGTGCGGCGGCGACCAAGGCCAGATACTGCGTAGCGCCGCGTGGCCGACCGCCGGCGTCCAGCCAGAGCCAGGCCAGACCCGCCAGGACCACCAGTTCGACCGCACACAGGATGCTCGACTGCACCGGCCAGCGCACGTTCGTGCCGGCGACCCGCCGGATGCCGATGCTGCCGAGCAGTACCCCGGCCGCATAGCTCAGCAGCGCGGTAGCGGCGTGCGCGAGACCGAGCAGGTCGCCCTCACCGACCGCCACCCCGATGACCACGAGGTTGCCGGTCACCACACTGGCGAACGTCTGACCGAGCTGGGTGAAGGCCAGAACGTCGACCGCACCAGCAACCGCGGCCAGTCCGGCGCCGAGTGCGACCACGGTCCGACCATGCTCGGATTCCACAGGTTGGGATGTCGCGCGGTCAGGCCGGCCGGGCTCAGTCACCGACGCGCACTGTCGCTGCCGGTGACCGCCAGGGTGGCGCCGCTGAGATCGCAATCGTGCCGGTCAGGTCGGAGGGGCCATTCATGAGCACCAGCCTGCCGGATCTGATTCCGTCACGGAGCACCGGTCGAGAACCTCGGCAGACCGAAAAAGCGCCGGCCCTGAGGGCCGGCGCTTGATCAGGTGGTGGTTCCGAGCTCAGATGGCGCGAACCTTCTCAGCCTGCGGTCCCTTCGGACCCTGAGCGGTGTCGAACTCGACCCGCTGACCCTCGTCCAGCGAGCGGTAGCCCGTCGAATCGATGGCGCTGTAGTGAACGAATACGTCCGCTCCGCCGCCGTCGACCTCGATGAAGCCGAAACCCTTCTCGCCGTTGAACCACTTAACGGTGCCCTGTGCCATGTACTTCTCCTACTGAGTTGAGGCCGCACTTCACGACGCTCAGAATTTTTGTCGGGGCGATGGTGCGCCCCTCGCAAACTCTTCGGGTCGTAACCGGTGCCACAACTGAAGAACTGCTACAAAGCCCCAAGCATCCCACACCATCACCCGCAGCGCGACTCGGGCCCCCTCTCACGGGATCAGGTGCGTTGGACGCGTGGTGAAGGGCTACCGGTCCGGGTGCGCTACGACGCGCAGGTCGAGCTCGGTGATCCCGGCGACATCACCCGGGTTGCAGGGGTAGAGCGGAACGTGCTTCGAAGCTGCTGCCGCGGCGATCACTGCGTCGTGGCCCTCGTGGCCGGCTCGCGGCCAGCCGACCGAAGGCTCGTGCGGCGTCGAGCCGAACGCGACGGTCTCGAAGTCGGACTCAGCCCGCTGAAGGTGCGACTGGCGGGCAACCTGCTCTTCACCGGTACGCGCGAGATGTGACCCGCGGACAACTCGGCAAGGGTCACTGCACTCACGACTGAGTTCTCGGGCAGGTCGGACGGATCGGTCAGCCTGCCGAGCAGAACTGCCGTCGAGGTGTCGAGCATCCCGCGAGTATTTGCGGTGCTCGGCTCCGGAGTTCTCACCACCTGGGTCTGGCACCGAAACTCCGCGACCGGTCAGCTCCCCCACCACGCGGCTCCGTCGCGGGTGACGACCAGGGCTGCACCTCGAGCCACCCGGCCGAGCACTTCTCCCCCGTGGTGTCGGAGTTCCCGTACGGGTACGACATCCATATCCAGCACGTATCACCGGCGACACTTGATCAGGGCTCACGCTCATGGTGGCGGGGAAGCGTCACCCGGAAGCAGGCGCCACCGTCTCGCGAGGACGTCCCGGTCACGGTGCCGCCGAGAGCAGAGGTCAGATTCCGGACGATGTGCAGGCCGAGGCCCGTCCCCGCGATGGTGCCGACCTGACTCCGCGGCCCGCGGGTGAAGGCGGCGAAGACGTCCACGCCGGTCGGCAGCCCGATCCCGTGGTCGGAGACCTCGATGATCATCTCGGGTCCGTCGACCCGGGCGTCGATCCGGATCTCGCCGCCGTGGGGAGAGTACTTGACGGCGTTCTCGACCAGGTGCCACAGCACCTGCCAGAGCGCGTCGCGGTCGGCCGTCAGCACGCCCTCCTCGGCTGGCTCGACCGGTCCGATGCCGACCGCGTGCCGCTCGAGACGATGCCCTCCAGTTGTCGACCGACGTCGATCAGGAGGGTGTTGAGATCGATCTCGGTCCAGCTGAGGTCCAACGACCGCACCTCGCTGCGGGCCTCGGTGAGCAGCGTGTCGAGCTGCTCCGAAGCTTGCCGGGAGGCGTCCAGCACGGTGTGCGCGGCGTTCGCCCGCTGCTCGTCGTCTAGACTCGCCCAGTCCTGCACGAGCAGCTCGGACCAACCCCGGATCACCGTCAGCGGCGACTTCAGCTGATGCTCGACCTCAGCCAGGAACACGGCGCGCTCGCGAAGTCGGTTCTCGGCGGCCTCGGCTCGGGCGATCGCGTCGGCGTGATGCCGGTCCCGTTCCCACTGATCGCCGATCAGCTGGGCCAGGAGTCGCATCACGCCCACCAACTGCGGCCGGATCCGGACCGAGTCACTGCTCGCGGTGCACAGCGTGCCCAGCAGCTCGGCGTCGGCGCCGACACCGGAACTCCGATGTAGCTGACGATGCCGAGCTGAGCGGCGATCGGACTGCCGGGCAGATCCGTCTCGACGTCACTGGTCGCCGAGACTCCCGCTTCGAGTGCTCGCCGACAGACCGTGTCCCGCCACGGGATCGAGCTGGCCCTCGTCGATCTGCAACCGACCACGGTTGTCGGCGAACAGGATCAACTGGTCGCCCTCGTCCGGCCGGATTTCGGTCAGGTAGGCCGATTCCAGGCCGGTGAGCTGGTGGAGCAGGTCGAGGAAGGGCCGGCTCAGCGACTCCAGTGAACTGCTCTTCGCCAGCAGACCGGCCGCCGTCTGGAGCAGGTCCTCGTCGGTCATCGGTCAACCTCGTCTGTCGGCGTTCTGAAATCACCCGGCCCTCACGGGGCCCTGCACTCGACCCGCGCCGACGGGCTCGACCGCTCAGGCCTTCTCGAGCTGGTCGTCCTCGACCGCGGCCTCCCGCAGGCTCTCCTCGATGTAGGCCTTGGCCTGCTCCGGGCTGAGCCGCATCTTATAGGCCATCACGTAGATGATCACCGACAAGACCAGCACGATCGGGATGGCCACCCCGAAGTGGATCACCCCGAGCCCGCCGGCGTAGTCGCCGAGGAACGAGATCAGCGTCAGCCCGGCCAGCCAGACCAGGACCCAGATCCCCGACTTGATGTCGAAGGACCGGTCCTTGAACTGCCCGGCGGCGGTCATCACACCCAAGGCGGCGAAACCGATCAACACCGCGACCATCAGCTTCCACACCGTCGACCAGCCCGACCAGTAGACGATCAGATTCGAACCCCAGAAGGCAAGCAGCGGGATGACGTGGCCGCCGGGCAGCCGGAAGGGCCGTTCCTGGTCAGGAATCTGCTGCCGCAGTGCCGCGTGCACGAGGGGTCCGGAGGCGAAGGAGAGCACGGTTGCCGAGGTGATGAAACCGACCAGCTGCTGCCAGCTCGGGAAGGGTAGGAAGGCGATTAGTCCGACGACGAAGGCGAGCAGGAGGCCGAACGCCGGTACGCCCCGGTTGGTCGTCTTGGCCAGGATCTTCGGAGCGTTGCCGTTGCGGGCCATGGCGAAGGTGATCCGGGAGGTGACCGTGGTGTAGATCAGGCCGGTGTCTCCGGGAGAGATCACCGCGTCGACGTAGAGCATCACGGCCAGCCAGCCCAGACCGAGGGCGGTGGCCAGTGCGGCCAGCGGTCCGAAGTCGTTCTGGAACGACAGGTTCGCCCAACTCCCCGACCGGGTCAGCACCGACGGATCGAGCGAGCCGACGAACGCGACCTGCAGGGCGATGTAGATGACCGCGGTCAACAGCACCGAGCCGATCACCGCGATCGGCACGTTGCGGCGGGGGTTGTCGGTCTCGCCGGCCAGCTCGATGCCTTGGCGGAATCCGAGGTAGGAAAAGACGATGCCGCTGGTGGCGATCGCGGTGAAGACGCCGTGGAACCCCTGCGGCTTGAAGCCGGAGAGGTGAAGTTCGAGGTGTGGAAGGCGGAGACGACGAAGGCGATGATCACCAGCACGATGATGAACAGCTTCCACCAGACCAACACCGAGTTGATCCGGGCGAACCAACGAACGCCGAAGTAGTTGATCACCACGAAGATCGCCATCAGCACCACCGCTGCGCCGTAGCCCAGCGCGGTGAGGGTGTGCACCGTGTCTCCGGCGACGGTATGGGCGACCGTGAACGGGGCGTACTTGGTGCCGTACTGCAAGGCCGCTTCGACCTCGATCGGTGCGGTGGTCGAGACGGCGACCCAGGTGATCCAGCCGCTGGTGAAGCTGGCGAAGTTGCCGAAAGCCATGTGCGGGAACCGGACCACGCCGCCCGAGAGCGGGAACATCACGCCGAGTTCGGCGTAGACGAGGGCCAGCAGCAAGATCAGCACCCCGCCCAGAGCCCAGGAGATCATCGCGGCCGGCCCGGCCTCCTGGACTGCGTTGAGGGCGCCGAACAGCCAGCCCGACCCGATGATCGAGCCGACGCTGGCGAACAGCAGACCGATCACGCCGACATGGCGTTTGAGCTTGGGGTCGCCGGATTGATCGCGATCAGTGGTCTGGGTCGCCACGATGAGTCCCTTCGTCTGAACGGCAGCTGAACGAATACTGAAGCTTTGTATGATCTTCACCGCAGCGCAACTCCGGCCCGCCGCCCCGCCCGAACAATCTGCTGAATCGAGGCTGATTCATGTCTGCCACCACCGTTCCCGGTCGGGGCACTCCGATCGATCTGGCCGTCCGGCTCGACCGGATGCCGATCTCCGGCTGGCACCGACAGATCACGGCCATCGTCGGGATCGGATCCTTCTTCGACCTCTACGAAGTGTTCCTCGGCGGGGTCCTGGCCGCGGTGCTGGCCCAGCAGTGGGACCTCGGCACCACGCGGCAAGGCGATGGTCATCGCCGCGGCGTTCGCCGGCATGTTCGTCGGAGCGCAACGTCATGTCGCGGCCTGGCCGACCGCATCGGCCGGCGCCACGTGTTCATGATCAATCTGGCCAGTCGTACTCGGTGCTCTCGATCAGCGCCGGCTTCTCCCCGAATCTGACCTTCTTCGTGGTCCTGCGGTTCCTGGCCGGAGTGGGGATCGGGGCGGAACTCGTCCTCGTCGACACCTATCTGGCCGAGTTCCTGCCCGGCCGGGTGCGTGGCCGGCTACATCTCCTGGGCCTACGTGGTCGGCTTCCTCGGTGTTCCGGTCGCTGCGCTGATCGGGGCCCGAACCGTTGCGCAGCACCAGCTGCTCGGTCTGGACGGCTGGCGATGGCTGCTGATCGCCGGCGGTCTCGGCGCGCTGTTCGTCCTGCTGGTCCGCGCGTCGACTGCCGGAATCACCACGCTGGTTGGAAACCCACGGCCGAGCCGCAGAAGCCGAGCAGGTGGTGGCGGAGGTCGAACGACGGGCCGGCGTCGAGTACCGGGCGGAGACCGGAGCCGGCACCGCAACGGGTTCAGGGGCGGGTGGCGATCCAGCGCCGGGCGTCCCGGCATCGATCCGTCGGGTCCGCTTTCACGAACTGTTCGGCCCGGACTACCGGCGCCGGACGGTGATGATGATGGTGTTCAACGTGCTTCAGACCGTGGGCTACTACGGTTTCGGAACCCTGGCTCCACTGGTACTGGCCAGCAAGGGCTACACCGTGACCAGTTCGTTGGGCTACGCGGCGTTGGCCTTCTGCGGCTACCCGATCGGTGCCCTGCTCGCGGTGCCGATCGTGGAGCGGCTGGAACGCAAGTACCTGATCATCGTCTCGGTGGTGGCCATCGCCGTGCTCGGCATCGTATTCGGCTTCGCCACCAACACGGTGCTGATCGTGCTCGCCGGCTTCCTACTCACCGTGGCCAGCAACGTCTTCTCCAACGCTTACCACGTCTACCAGGTCGAGATCTTCCCGACGGCGATCCGGTCCAGCGCGGTCGGCACCTGTTATTCGCTGTCGCGGGCGGTCTCGGCGGTGCTGCCGTTCGTGGCGGTGGCCGCTCTCGACTCGTTCGGCGCGGTCGGGGTGTTCAGCGGATCGGCCGTGGTGATGGCGGTCCTCTGTCTCGACGTCGGGTTGTTCGGACCCAGATCCACCGGTCTGAGCCTGGAAAGCGCGGCCGACGACGACCTGGCATCCGTTCGGCGAGCGAGCAAGGTCACGCCGCGATAACGATCGTCCAGCTGCGTAACGATCGCGTTACGTGAGCATCGGAACCCAAAAATGGAGGCACCATGGCCGCCATGTACGGATTCCCCCCGATCCGGGTTGTGTCCGGGTTCGCCCGACTCCCGCGCCCGCCCGTCCTCACCGCTCTGCTCGGCGCCGCCCTGGTGGCCGGCACGTTCGGTGCATTGCCGGCGGCCGCTGCCACGAGTTGCGCCGAGATGACCACCCCGGTCCATTACCAGATCAACGCACGTACCGGGGCGAGCCTGCTGACCACCTGGAAGGGCGAATCGGACAACGCTTCGGCGAAGTACGGCTACACCCTCTCCTACGGCGCGCCGTTCAAGGTCTCGATGATCCCGGGGTCCGGTCTGGCCGGCGTGCACCGCATGTTCAAGAGCGGCGACTTCGTCTTTGCCCAGAGCGCCTCCGACATCGCGGCGATGCGGCAGCAGGGCTATGCCGACCAGGGCATCCGGTTCTATGCCGCCACCGCAGGGTCGAGTTCGTGCTCGGTGACCGTGCAGCGCTACACCCTGAACGGCAAGCATCAGGTGAGTGCGCCGACGCTGCCGGCCGAGGTGCTCATCCGCAACCACTGGACCGCCCAGAGCCCGACGTTCTACGCGGCCGACACCAGCACGGCGAGCACGCCCACCTGGACCGTCGGCTACACCTCTGCTCCGGCGCCGTCCAGGTACAGCACCCCGCCGCTGACCTCCAGCGGCGCCTCGGACACCGATGGCGTGTTCACGATCGCGGTGCTGCCCGACACCCAGCTGGAGGTCGGCACCGACACCCGGTTCGCCGACCGCAACCGCTGGCTGGTGGCCAACCGGGAGAAGCTCGACCTGCGCTACGCAACCCAGGTCGGCGACCTCGTCAACTGGGACACGCCCAACCACGACCAGTATGTGCACGCCAGCCAGGCGATGTCGGTGCTGGAGAACGCCGGAGTGCCCTGGTCACCGACCATCGGCAACCACGACGCGGCGGCCACCTGTGTCGGCGGCGCCGCCTGCCCGCACACGGACGTCCGGATCGGCCTCCGCAAGACCGCGACCTTCAACCACTACTTCCCGGTCGATCGCTTCCGGGCGGTACGGGGCATCTACGAAGCCGGCAAGATCGACAACAGCTATTCCGAGTTCACCGCCGAGGGCAAGACCTGGATGCTGCTGAATCTTGAACTCTGGCCGCGGGTCGGGGTGGTGAACTGGGCGAACTGGGTGGTGAAGACGCATCCGCACGACAACGTCATCCTGGAGACCCACTCCTACCTGACCAGCTCCAGCGCGATCAGCAGCGACAACGACTATGGAGCGACCTCGCCGGAGTACCTCTACGACAAGCTCGTCTCCACCAACCCCAACATCAAGGTGGTGCTGTCGGGCCACGTCGGCACCTACGGCTCGCGGGTCGACTCCCGCTCGGGCAATCCGGTCACCAGCTTCTTGCAGTGCTTCCACGACAACCACGACAACCCGACCCGGTTGCTGACCATCGACACCAAGACGGGCAGCGTGCGTGGGCAGGTCTACTACCAGAAGACGAACCGGTGGTTGCCGGCCGCGGACAAGAGCTACACCGGGTTGCAGTGGGTGAACTGAGCAGAGTTCTGACCCGTCGTCGGCGGGGGTCGTGGTCGAGGCCCTGAAAATCTGCACGTCGTCACGACCCGGCCGCTGGATCACGCCTGGATCAGACCCGCCGACGCTGACGAGTGGAAGAAAACCAGGGGTCGGACGATCGCTCCTCAGCGCGTCAACCGGTCCAACCGGTCCAATCGATCCAGCTCGGCGCCGAGATCGGCCCGCCAGCCGTCGTGCTGCGGACCGAGGCGGGTCACCGGGTCACGCCGTTGCGACTCCGGATACGCCCCGACCGGCCGGGTCACCCGATCGGCCGGCTCCCAGTCGTAGCGGGGCCAGACGTGCGCGTGCAGGAACGGGTCGAGGTTGCCCTGGATCTCCAGGTTCACCCGGCGGAACGCTGCGTCTCGGCGACCGCACACGTTCTGGACGGCTTCGGCCAGCCGATCGAGATCGGTGAGGAACGCGGCTCGCTCGGGACGGTCGAGATCGGAGAGCCGGTCGACCCCGAGCCGGTCGATCAGCAGCACGCAGTAGCCGGGAAGGAACTGGACGTCACCGATCACGGCGAAGGCCGCCGACATCCGTCGCAGGACGGTCGGGTTGCTTCCCCGAAGGGCGGTGGTGATCCGGTTCGCGCGCCAGTCCATCTCGGCGTGGCTACCGGACTCGACGGCGGTAGCGCAGTGACCTGGTCTGGTACGGGACGCGGACCAGCTCCGGACCAGGCGCCTCGGCGACGGCGAACTCCTCGCCGAGGCTCATCACCTGCTGCAACAGATCGCTCCGGGGCGCCGGATCCATGGCGATCACGTAGCTGCGGGAGGCGACCATGTCGACCAGCTTCTCCGGAGTGAGTGGGTAACTCCACTCGACCACCTGGTGCCCACCGCTCTCGAACGGCGAGCCGGGGATCTCCGACGGGTCGGCATGACTCCACCGGTCGCGATCCGAGCCTCCCATCAGCTCCTGCAGCCGACGGCCGAACTCGGTGGACTCGGTGCGCAGGTTCCACAACAGGCCCAGGATGCCGCCGTCGGTGAGGACGCGGGCGACCTCGGGCACGGCCACCTGCGGGTCGACCCAGTGCCAGGCCTGGGCCACCAGCACCACATCCACCGAGGCGTCCGGCAGTCCGATCCGCTCGGCCGTACCCATCATCGCCCGGGCCCCGGGCACCGTCGACCTCAGCTGATCGAGCATCTCGGCCGACGGCTCGACCGCGTTCACCACCAGGCCCCGAGAGACCAACGACCGGGTGAGCTTGCCGGTGCCGGCCCCGAGATCGCAGACCGTCGACTCCGGGCCGGTGGTCTGGAGCAGCCAATCCAGCGCAGCGTCGGGATAACCTGGCCGACCCCGTTCGTAGGCCTCGGCCGCGGCTCCGAAGGTCGCGGCGTGCCGGCGCCGCTCGTCGTCGCTGAACTCGGCTGCACGCACCTGCCCAGACTAAGCCGGTGGGTCAGGTGCCTGCTCGACGTCAGGGTAGAAACGGTGACGACGATATCCTCGCGCCCGTAGATCGACCGAGCGCACGCTTTGTCGGCATCGACGCCTAATCTGCATGCGTGGCCGAACCCGAATCGACTCCCGACCCCGCTCGGTGGCGCGCACTTGCGGTCTGCCTGGTGGCCGGCGGCATGACGCTGCTGGATGTGAGCATCGTCAACGTCGCCCTGCCCTCGCTCCGCGCCGGTCTGCAGGCCAGCGACAGCGACGTCCAGCTGATCGTGGCCGGCTACTCGTTGGCCTTCGGTATCGCCCTGGTGCCCGCCGGGCGGATGGGTGATGCCCGCAGCCGGCGAACGGTGTTCATGATCGGGGTCGCGATGTTCACCCTGGCCAGCGCGGCGGCCGGTGCCGCGCAGGTGCCGATCTGGCTCAACATCGCTCGGGTGGTGCAGGGGTTTGCCGGCGGAATGATCGCTCCGCAGGTGTCCGGCTTCATCCAAAATCTGTTCAAAGGTCCTGAGCGGGGCCGGGCGTTCGGTCTGTTCGGGGCCTCGGTCGGCATCTCCACGGCCATCGGCCCGTTGCTCGGCGGTCTGCTGGTCAAAGTGGGTGGCGAGGACTTCGGCTGGCGGTTGGTGTTCTACGTCAACGTGCCGATCGGGATCGTGCTGGTGATTCTGGCCTCGCGACTGCTGCCCAAGGCCGTGGGCGGACGGAAGCAGTCGCTGGATCCGGTGGGCATCGTGCTGTTCGCGATTCCGGTGGTCCTGATCCTCTACCCGCTCGTGGCCAGCGGGGAAAGTACGCCACTGAGCCAGCGACCGTGGTGGCTGCTGGCGCCGGCGGTCGTGGTGTTGGTCGGCTTCTATTTCTGGGAGCGGTACTGGCGGTCCCGCGAACGAGAATCGCTGATCGAACTGACCTTGCTGAAGGTCCGCTCCTACATGCTCGGACTCACCCTGGGTACCGCCTACTTTGCCGGCTTCACCTCGATTTTCCTGGTCGTCACCCTGTACCTGCAGACCGGCTTGCACTATTCGGCGTTACAGGCGGGGCTGACCCAGATGCCGTTCGCCATCGGTTCGGCGGTCTCGGCCTGGGTCGGCGGACGGCTGGTCCAGCGCTTCGGTCGGGTCCTGGTGGTCATCGGGCTGGTCGCGGTCAGTGTCGGGCTGATCAGCATCGATCTGCTGCTGCCCCATCTCTCCGGCGACATCGGTATCAAGTTGGCGCCGTCGTTGCTACTTTGCGGTATCGGCGGCGGGTTGGTCATCTCACCCAACGTCACGCTCACCCTGTCCGAGGTGAATCCGAGCCAGGCCGGGTCCGGCGGCGGCATGCTGCAGACCGCGCAACGGGTCGGATCGTCCATCGGGGTCGCCCTGGTCCTGGCGCAGTTCTTCGCCCAACTGGCCGGCACCCGTGGCGACTACAGCGAAGCGTTGTCGATCAGCCTGCGGACGACAGTCGGCTTCGTGCTGCTCGCTCTGGTGATCGGGGTAATCGATCTGCTGCGCCGTAGCGGCCCGAAAGCGAACGCCGAGCATTCCGCGGATACGACGCTGCCCGGTTCGAAAGCTACCCCGAAACACGCGGTCAGCTGAACGGCCTGCCAGCCGGCCGTCCGAACATTCCCGTACCTCCCCGTATCTCCCCGTATTCCTCCCCCAATTCGTCCGTCTACTCGAACGGTGCGGGGTCGCCCGCGCCGAACCGGATGATCTCCGGCTCGTCACCCGAGAGATCCACCACGGTGGTCGGCTCGGATCCGCAGTCGCCGGAGTCGAGCACCGCGTCCACGCTGGTGTCCAGGGTGTCCTTGATCTCCCAGCCCTGGGTCATCGGCTGGTCCTCTCCCGGCAAAAGCAGCGTGCTGGAGAGCAACGGCTCACCGAGTTCGGCCAGCAGCGCCTGGGTGACCACGTGGTCGGGGATCCGCACCCCGACCGTCCGCTTCTTCGGATGCAGCACCCGCCGCGGCACCTCCTTGGTCGCCGGCAGGATGAAGGTGTAACGGCCGGGGGTGGTGGCCTTGATCAGCCGAAACACGGCGTTGTCGATCTGGACGAGCTGACCGAGCTGGGAGAAATCGGCGCAGACGAGGGTGAAGTGGTGCTTGTCGTCCAACTGGCGGATCGCCCGGATCCGGTCGAGACCGGTTCGGTTGCCGAGCTGGCAGCCCAGCGCATAACAGGAGTCGGTCGGGTAGACGATCAGGGCGTCGTCGCGCAGCAGCCGAGTGACCTGATCGATCGAGCGGGGTTGCGGGTTGACCGGGTGGACGTCGAAGTAGCGCGCCATGCTGCGGAGCCTAATCGGGTCCGTGGATTGGCGGCCGGTCTGTCGGCTGGCCCGTTGCCGCCAGGATCTTGGCGACCGCCTCGGGGAAGGATTCGACGACGAGATCGGGAGTCGGGCCGGGCCCGGCCCAGCTCCGGCCCAGGCTGAGCCAGGCCGTCTTCAGTCCGGCGCCCCGACCGCCGGCGATGTCGGCCTCGGGGTTGTCACCGATCATCCAGCCGCCGCGCAGGGTGCACCGGGCTCGGTTGGCGGCGGCGGCGAACATCCGCAGATCCGGTTTGGCGGCGCCGATCTCTTCGGAGATGCAGACCCCGTCGAGCACCGGATAGAACTGGCAGGCGTCCAGTTTGGCCAGCTGAACCCGTTCCCAGCCGTTGGTCACCACTCCGATCTTCCAACCGGCCCGGCGGGCGTCGCTCAACGCCGAACGGATCGCGGGCGTGAGCCGGTACCGGGAGGCGAACTCGCGGTGCCACTGCGCGATCAGCTCGGGCACCGTGAACTCGATCGGATACCGTTCGCGCAGCCCGCGGAAGAAGTCGGCCCGGTCCCGCCTCCCGTGATCGTCGAAACGGGTCAGCCAGTCGATCTCGGTCTCGGCCAGCCCGCGCCCAGCGGCGAAGTCAGCCACCCAGCGGGCGAATACGGTGTCGCGCGACACCAGGGTGTCGTCCAGATCGCACAGCAGCAGCGCCATCCGGGCATGATCTCATCCTCGGCGCAATCCGGTCGTGGATGATAGCTAAAGTTGACTCGAAGTTTCGGTATGCTCCGACCATGCAAGCGACCGATCTGTTGACCATCGGCGATCTGTCGGCGCGGTCAGGCGTCGCCCCGTCGGCTATCCGGTTCTATGAGGCGAACGGGCTGTTGAGCGCCGAACGGACAGCGGGGAACCAACGCAGGTTCCGCCGCGCGACCCTGCGCCGGCTGGCCTTCATCCGTTCGGCCCAGCGCGTCGGGCTGAGGTTGGAGGAGATCACCGGAGCGTTGGCCCAGTTGCCGGAAAGCCGGACGCCCACCAAGGCCGACTGGGCCCGGCTGTCGCGGGGCTGGCGGCCTCGGCTCGATGAGCAGATCGAGCGACTCGAGCGGCTGCGCGACCAGCTCGACGGCTGCATCGGCTGCGGATGTCTCAGCCTTCAGCGCTGCGCTCTGCAGAATCCGGACGACTTGGCGGCGGCGGCCGGGACGGGTGCGCGCTACCTGGAACCAGATCCGGGTTGAGCGCACCATCGTCGACCACCGGATTCGGCTCCGCTTAGAGCACCGCGCTCCGGCCGGTGAGGCGGGTCGGCCGGACCAGGCCAGACAGGGGCGCGGCGGCAGCTCCCCTAGGCTGAGGTCATGGTTAACAAAGTCGCCCTGCTGACCGCTGGTGGATTCGCCCCGTGCCTGTCTGCCGCCGTGGCCGGCCTGATCGAGCGCTACAGCGCCGTCGCCCCGGAGATCGAGATCATCGCCTACCGGCACGGCTATCAAGGCCTGCTGGCCGGCGACTCGATCACCGTGAACTCGACGGTCCGCGAGAACGCCGGCCTGCTGCGCGACTTCGGGGGCTCGCCGATCGGCAACTCGCGGGTCAAGCTCACCAACGCGGCCGATCTGGTCAAGCGCGGGCTGGTGGCCGACGGTGTCGACCCGCTCCAGGCGGCGGCCGAACGGCTGACCGCCGACGGCGTCGACGTGCTGCATACCATCGGAGGCGACGACACCAACACCACCGCCGCCGACCTGGCCGCCTATCTGGCCGAGCACGGTCACCCGCTGACGGTGGTCGGCCTGCCTAAGACCATCGACAACGACATCGTTCCGATCCGGCAGTCCCTCGGTGCCTGGACGGCGGCCGATCAAGGTGCCCTGTTCGCGGAAAACGTCATCGCCGAGCACAACTCCGGCTCCCGGATGCTGATCGTGCACGAGGTGATGGGTCGCAACTGCGGCTGGCTGACCGCGGCCACCGCCCGTTCCTACCGGCGCTGGGTCGAAGCCCAGCGCTGGTTGCCCGAGATCGGGCTGAGCAAACCGGCCTGGGACATCCACGGCGTCTACCTGCCCGAGGCCCGGTTCGACCTGGAGGCCGAGGCCGAACGGCTGCAGGCCGTGATGGACGAGGTGGGATCGGTGAACCTGTTCGTCTCCGAGGGCGCCGGCCTGGACTCCATCGTCGCCGAGATCGAACGCTCCGGCGAGGAGGTGGCCCGAGATCCGTTCGGTCACGTGAGGATCGACACGATCAACCCCGGCGAGTGGTTCGGCAAGCAGTTCGCCCAGCGGCTCTCGGCCGAGAAGGTGCTGGTGCAGAAGTCTGGCTACTTCTCCCGCTCCGCCGCGGCCGGCGAGCAGGATCGTGAACTCATCGCAGCGATGACCGAGCTCGCGGTGGACTGCGCGTTGCGCGGCGAGCCCGGCGTGATCGGCCAGGACGAGGAGCTCGACGGCGAGCTACGCGCGATCGAACTCGACCGGATCGCCGGCGGCAAGCCGTTCGACATCGGCACCGACTGGTTCGCCGAGCTGCTGTCCGACATCGGGCAGCCGGAGGCGGAGGCGGCCCCGTCCGACGCACACTGAGCAGGCGGGTCGTGGCCGTTCGAGCGCCCGGCGGTGGCGGCTCCGCGCCGTTTGTCCGGCCTCGAGCGCCTTCTCAGCGGCGGCGGCCGGTAATCCTGCCTACCGCAAGGGCCAGCAGGGCACCGAGCCCGGCTCCCGTGGCCGCGCCGGTGACGTAGCCGGCGCCGAGGCTCAACCGGCTCGATCGCAACGCCACCTTGGCGGGCACGCTCCCCTGCGGCTGGGAAATGCCGTCGAGTCGATCTGGGCCCGAATCGACGGCCGGCATCGGTGGCGCGCCCCTTGCGGCGGACTGGGCCGCGGTCTGCAGTCGGCGGTTCTCCGACGGGAACTCCCCCGGCGCATTGCTGGTCTTGGACTCGAGCACCGGCTGTTCCCAGGTGTCGACCCAAGCGGCGCAGAACAGGATCAGCCGGGCGAAGAAGTTCAAGAACAGCATGGCCAAGATGACCGGGCCGAAGAGAGCGACGGCTTCGTTCTTTCTGAACAGCTTGATCAACAACCCTGCGCCGTACTGCAGGACAGCCAGCCCGACCGCGCCGATCAAGGCCCCGCGTCGAAGCGCCGGCCATTCCTCACGCTCCTCGGGCAGCACGATAAACAGGTACATGAAGACGACCCAACCGGCCGCGATGGAGACGACTATCGGGACGATCTGCAGTACCGGTTCGAGCCAGCCGACGTCGTCCAGACCGAGGAAGGAGATGATCGTGGTGGACAAGATGGTCGACACCGAACTGATGGCGAAGGTCACCACGATGGAGATCAACAGACCGAACAGGATGCCGAGATTCTTGACCGTTCTGACCGCGATGTTCTCCTTCTCGATAATTTGACCGTCGAAATTGTCGACCGTTTGAGCTCGCACGGCATTCTTCAGGTTGCCGGCCCACCCCGCTCCTGAATACAGCGCGGAAAGCAGGCCGACGATTCCGGGCGCGGCCCAGTTGCTCAGGGCGTTGTCGATGAAGTTGAGCACGCTGGTCCGAGTCGTGCCATTCAGCCCCAGGTTGGTCGCTGCCGAACTGGTCTGGTCGAGGACGAAGCTGAGCCCCCCCGGATAGACGACAGTCAGGACCAGCCCGACGAGGGAGAAGGCGAACAACAGAATAGGAAAAACCGCAAGCACCGAGAAGTAGGTGATCGCGGCGCCGAACTGACTGCCCAGCCGTCCGCTGAAACGCTGGCTCGCCCGCAGCAGGTGCTTGATCCAGGGCTTGTCGGCCAGTCGTTTGGCCTTGGTGACGACAGAACTCATCCGCTACTCCTCAGCTGATCGGGGCAGCGCTGTGGGTGACGGCTTCGACGTTGTGGCCGTCCGGGTCGCGCAGGAAGACCGCGTAGTAACCCGGGTGGTATTCGGGCCAGACGCGCGGGGAGTGCAGCACCTCGACCCCTAATTCGACGGCCGCCTGATGGACCTGGTCGACCGCAACCACGTCCGGGGCGGCCAGGGCCAGGTGCAGTTCCTGGCTCACACCGCCGCCGCGGCTCTCGCCCTCCGGAGTGCCGGCGTCGGCGGAGAACCAGAGGAACGGCCTGTCGTCGGCGTAGGCGAGCCCGACGAGGGTGCCGCCCGGGATCGGAAACCGGGTCACCTCGTGCAGTCCGAGTGGACCGAAGACGCCGGTGTAGAAGCCGATCGTCCGCATCAGGTCGGCGACGGGAAATCCGAGGTGGTCCATCACGGCGCTGAGTCTAGTGAGTGCTGTGCCCCGGTCGGACCGGCAACGCCGGATCAATGGACCAGCACGGTAGCGCTGACGCAGCCCAGGATCAGCAGCGGCACCAGGGTGAGTCCGCGGACCGCAAACGAGCGCCACGCGACGTCCACTCCGGCACTTCGGCAGCGGCTCGCCCACAGCAGTGTGGCCAAACTGCCCCAGGGCAGGATCAGGGGTCCGGCGTCGACCCCGATCAGCAGGGCGGCGACCCGCAGCGGCGAGTCGGCGAGCGGCTCGATGGCCAGATAGGCCGGCAGGTTGTCGACCAGATTCGCACTCAGCGCCGCCACTGCGGAGAGCCGCAGCAGATCGAGCCAGCCGTCGCCGCTCCCGGCGGCGTGGCCGAGCGCGTCCGAGAGACCGTGCTCCTGGGCGAGCTGGACAGCGACGAACAGCACGCTGACGCCGAGCAGCAACTTCCAGGGCAGTAACCGCCAGGTCAGGAACGAGCGGTTCCGCAGCAGACAGCCGATCACCAGTAGTGCAGCGCCGGAGCCGGCGGCGACCACGACGTTCACCCCGAGCGCGAACGCCGGCCCCAGCGCCGCGCAGACGCCCGCGGCCAGCCAGAACAGGAAGCGGTCGGCGATCCTGACGTGTGGCGGGTTCTGGTAGCGGCCACGCAGGGACTTACCGAACAGCGCGGCCGCGACCGCGACCGTGATCAGCAACGCGGCCACGGCGGCCGGCCACATCAGCGCGGCGAAGCGTCCGACTTCCTCGCCGAGCCGGTCCCAGGCCAGCAGGTTGGTCAGGTTGGAGACGGGCAGCAGCAGCGAGGCGGTGTTGGCCAGCCAGACCGCGGTGTAGGCGAACAGGGCCAGACTCAGTCCGAGCTGACGGGCCAGCACCAGAACGACCGGGGTGATCAGCACCGCCGTGGTGTCCAGGCTCAGGACGGCCGAGCTCAGACCGCCGACCAGCACCACCAACAGCCAGAGCGCGAGCACCGAACCGCGGGCCAGCTCGGCGGCCTCCCGGGCCAGGACGTCGAACAGGCCGATCTGGTCGGCCAGTTCAGCCACCACCGTGATGCAGACCAAGAACCCGAGGATCGGACCGACTCGCCCGAACAACTCCGCCAGGTGCACGGCGCCACACTAGGCCTGAGCGGTCCGACGGCCCGCAAACCGGCGGGCTGGCTCAGCCGACGGCCAGCGGCAGCAGCAACAACATCACCAGTGACCAGACCGCGTGGGTGAGGATCGGGGCCAGCACTCCGCCGGTGCTGCGTCGCTGCAGCGCGAGCACGCCACCCAGCACAAGCGCGGCGAAGACCAGCATCGGGTTGCCGGTCGTCGCGGTCGCCAGCGCGTAGATCACGGTGGTGGCAAGCACCGGCGCGAAGCGCCCGAGCGCCGCGTAGAGCGCACCCCGGAAGAACAACTCCTCAGCGGCCCCGTTGACCAGGGTGATCAGCAGCACGAGGGGCAGCCGGGCGCCGCCGTCGGCGTGCGCGAGGATCGTGTGGGTGTATTCCTGCAGCGGCGGGATGACCCGGACGATCAGGCCGCCGGCCACGAAGACCGCCCCGACCAGCAGCCCGAGGACGATCGGGGCCAGTACCGGTCGGCGCTGGAGATTGCGCCGTTCCACCCGGCCCAGGTGCAGCGCACCGGAGGCGAACGCACCGGCGACCCAGACCACCGCGAGGGATCCGGTGAGCAGATAGAACAGCGGATCCCCGGCGGGCGTGGTCAGGCCCAGGCCGAGCAGGGTGGCGCCGATGACCAGCGTGATGACGACGACGATGATCCGTCGCCGGGTCGGCGGTTCGGCCCGTGGCTCCACCAGCCGTCCGCCCAGCACGCCCGCCCCAGCCGCCCGCCCAGCCGCCCGCCCAGCGCGGCCTGCCGGCCGGGCAGACGTTCGGGAAACGACGCACCGGAGGTCGACAGATCGCTCACGGGGATGATTCGCTCAGCGCGCGTGTCGGGTTGCACCCGAGCCGGCTCGGGTCGGCCGGGCAGCCGGGATTTTCTTCCTGGAAGCGGTCTCCCGTTCGGCCAGGGCGAGCCGGACGGCATCGTCGTAGCCCATCGGCACCCCGGGGAGGATGTCGGTGATGCTGTTGTCGTGCACCACCACCTCGGTGGCCATCGACTCGATCAGATTGCGGCCGGTGGCCACGTTCACGTCGGTGATCAGGGCCAGCCAGTAGGAGGAGATGTTCGGGGTGAACAGCGGGACGGTGATCACCGGGATCTCGCGGCCGTTCTGGATCTTCCCGGTCCGGGTCAGCATCTCGGAGTAGGTCAGGACGTCGGCACCGCCGATCTCGAAGACGCAGCCGATCGCCCGCGATTCGTCCAGGACGCCGACCAGATAGCGGATCACGTCCGGCAGCGCGATCGGCTGGCTCTTGGTGCTGACCCAGATCGGGGCAACCATTACCGGCAGGTTCTTGACCAGTTGCCGGGTGATCTCCCAGGAGATGCCGCCGTGGCCGATCACGATCGCCGCCCGCAGCACGGTGACCGGCACTCCGGCCAGGCCGAGCAGTCCCTCCACCTCACGTCGAGATCGAAGGTGGTCCGACAGGTCGTCGTCGGTGCCGAGCCCGCCCAGGTAGATGATCTGCTCGACCCCCGCCTCGGCGGCCGCCTCACCGAACGCCCGGGCAGCCTCGGCGTCCTTCTCGACGAAGTCGTCGGAGTCGAGGGAGTGGACCAGATAGTAGGCGGCCCGGACGCCGGCCAGCGGTTCGCGCAGAGTGGCCGGCTCGGAGACGTCCCCGGCCACCGGCTCGCCGGCGCCGTCGTAGTCGTCCGGTTGCCGGGTCATCGCCCGGACCGGCCAGCCGGCCTCGGTCAGCGCCTCGCACAGGCGCGAGCCGATGAACCCGGAGGCTCCGGTGACCAGGATCGGGGCAGTCAACACCGCTCTCCCTCTCGTCGTGCCGATTTCGTCGTGCCGATTTCGCGTGCCGATTTCGCCGTGCCGGCCTTGTCGGTGCCGGCCTCGCCGGGCCGGTGGCGAGCACGCCCAGGGCCCGTCGTCAGCTTCTCACGCGGTCGGTGACACTGGGGTTCATGGCACGACTGCTGAGCGAGGAAGAGATCTCCCGGCAGCTGGCGGATCTCGAAGACTGGCAGCGCGAGGACGACCAGATCGTCGCCGACTTCGGATTCGACGATTTCCTCCAGGCGCTGGCCTTCGTCAACCGAATCGCTGTGCTGGCCGAAGCCGCCGAGCATCACCCGGACATCGACATCCGCTGGAACAAGGTTCATCTCGCCCTGACCAGCCACGACGCCGGTGGCCTGACCCAGACCGACATCGAGCTGGCCAGTCAGATCAGCGTCGAGAGCTGACCGCGTCCCGGGTCGCCGCCGAGCGGGCTGCGGTGGCGGTCCGGGTCCGGCCGGCGGAGAATCGGCCGCGGGTCAGCTCGGCGGTCAGGGCCTCGGCGTTCACCGTTCCCAGGCCGGAGGCCAGGTCGAAGCCCGAGCCGGCGTTGTAGCCGGTGACTGTGTAGGTCGCGCCGCTCTGGTCGAAGGTGGCCGAGTTGTTTCCGGCAGTCACGTCGGGCAGGCCGGCCGCCCGCCGCTGCGCCAGCAGGTAGAGCGACGGATTCAGCAGTCCCAACCGGTGGTTGCCGCGCTGCCGGGCGATGGCCACGACGCCGGCCAACTCGGGGGCGGCCTCGCTGGTCCCGCCCAGGATGTAGTAGCCGGTCGAGGTGACATCGACGCCGGTGAAGCCGAAGTAGACGTTCACCCCGCCGTCGACGGCGGCGCTCATGCTGACGTCCGGGGTGCCGCGGTGCCTGCCGACGGACGCTGCCACGGCCCACTGATAACCGGGTCGGGCGAAGATCGAGGAGACACCACCGCCGCCGGCCGCCAAGCCGCCGAGTTTCGCGGTGTCGTTCCACACGGTGTCGGCCGCGGTCCGGTTGCCGGCTGCGTCCAGGTGCAACTGGGTGCCGCCGACCGAGGTGACCAGTGGATCCGAGGACGGCCAGGAGTTGACCCGGTAGGGGTAGAGGCTGACCCCGTCGGCCTGGTAGTCGGTGGCTCCCGCGTCTCCGGAGGCCGCCAGCACGGTGACCCCGTGCGCGGCCGCGTTGACGAATGCGCTGCGCAGGTTGAGCACCGCCTGGGCGGAGGGGAAGGCGTTCTCGGTCGCACCGAAGCTCTGCGAGATCACGTCGCCGAGGTTGTGGTCGACCACATAGTTCTCGGCCTGGACGATCTCGGAGAAGCCCTGCTCGCCCTCGGTCTCGGAGATCGGCGTCTCCACCAGCAGGATGTTCGCCCCGGGCGCCATGGCGTGCGACCACTGCAGATCGAGGCTGGTCTCCTCGGCCCAGCCCACCTGCTCCGCGTCGTTCCGGTCGAAGGCCGGCACCGGTCCGGCCGGCTGGATGATGGTGAACGTGGGCGGGTCCGGCAGTCCGTAGTCGCTGTCGAACTGCTTCAGGTCGGCCAGCGCGGTCGGTGAGCCGAACGGATCGACGATGACGATCGTGCTCCCGGTGCCGGTCAGTCCGCGCTGGTAGAGCGAGGTCAGGTGATAGGCCCGCTGGAGCTGTGCCGGTCCGTAGCAGGCAAGCCCTAGGGACGCCTCGCACTGCGCCGTCGTCGGCGGAGTGGCTCCGCTTGCCCGGCTCAACCGACGCGACAGGGGCTGCACCCGGACGGAGCCGGTCGGGGTCCGTTTCTCGGCCGAGCTCGAATCAGCCGCGTTCGATCCGGCCGAGCTCGAGATAGCGAGCTCGGCTGCGGTCGGGGCCAGCCGGGGTGGCCGGACCGACGGCGAGCCGAAGGCGTCATCCGACGGCGACAGAACGACCGTCGCCAGACAGGTCAACACACAGCTGAGACCGAGAAGGCGAACACGAACGGATCGGGGCACGGCAGGGCCTGCTCTCGGGAAGTGTCGGGGAGGCGGTGGGGGTGAGGGACAGCGAACCACCCACCGATCCGCAGGTCAACGCTCCGCCACGGCGACCTGAGGGTTGTTCAGTCTTCGAAGGCCTCCGGCGGTGGACAGGAGCAGACCAGGTGTCGGTCGCCGTAGACGCCGTCGATCCGCGCCACCGGCGGCCAGTATTTGTCCTGGCCGGAGGCCCCGATCGGGCCACGATGCTGTCCGGCCGGGAAGGCGGCCTGCTGCCGGGAGTACGGATGCGTCCAGTAGTCCGTGGTCAGGGCGGCGATGGTGTGCGGGGCGTTTCGCAGCGGATTGTCCTCCACCGGCCAGTCGCCTGAGCCGACCCGGTCGATCTCGGCCCGGATGGCGATCATCGCGTCACAGAACCGGTCCAGCTCGGCCAGATTCTCACTCTCGGTCGGCTCGACCATCAGGGTGCCGGCCACCGGGAAGCTCATCGTCGGGGCGTGGAAGCCGAAGTCGATCAGCCGTTTGGCGACGTCATCGACGCTGACTCCGGTCGCCTTCGTCAGCGGACGCAGATCGAGGATGCATTCGTGGGCGACCAGGCCGTTGCGGCCGGCGTAGAGAACCGGGTAGTGCTCGTTCAGCCGCCGGGCGACGTAGTTGGCGGCCAGCAGGGCGTGCTCGGTGGCCGACGTCAGTCCGTCGGCACCCATCATCGCGATGTAGGCGGCGCTGATCGGCAGGATTCCGGCGGAACCGTAGCGGGCTGCCGAGACCGCGCCCGCTCCGTCAGCCGCTGCCTCGCCGTCCCGCTGAGCCCCGTCGCCCTGACTGCAGGCCAGCGGATCACCCGGCAAGAAGGGCGCGAGGTGGGCACGGACGCCGACCGGACCGACGCCCGGGCCGCCGCCGCCGTGCGGGATGCAGAACGTCTTGTGCAGGTTGAGGTGGCTGACGTCGGCGCCGAACCGACCCGGTTGGGCCAGCCCGAGCAGCGCGTTCAGGTTGGCTCCGTCGATGTAGACCTGGCCGCCGGCTTCGTGCACCGCCGCGCACAGGTCGGTGATGCCCTCCTCGAACACCCCGTGGGTGGACGGATAGGTGACCATGATCGCGGCCAGCGCGTCCCGGTGCTGCTCGATCTTCGCGGCCAGGTCGTCGGGGTCGACCCCGCCGTCGTCGCCGGCCTTGACCACCACCACCTTCATCCCGGCCATCACCGCTGAGGCGGCATTGGTGCCGTGCGCCGAGGACGGGATCAGGCAGACCACCCGGTCGTGGTCACCACGGGCGCGGTGGTAGGCGCTGATGGCCAGGAGACCGGCCAGTTCGCCCTGGCTGCCGGCGTTCGGCTGGACGGAGACCCGGTCGTAACCGGTGATCTCGGCCAGCCAGCTCTCCAGCCGCTCGATCAGCTCGGCGTAGCCCTGGGCGTCCTCAGCCGGAGCGTAGGGGTGTAGATCGGCGAACCCGGGGTAGGAGATCGGCTCCATCTCGGTGGTCGCGTTCAGCTTCATGGTGCAGGAGCCGAGCGGGATCATCCCCCGGTCCAGGGCGAAATCACGGTCCGAGAGGCTGCGCAGATAGCGCAACAGTGAGGTTTCGCTGTGATGGGCGTGGAAGACCGGGTGGGTCATGAAGTCGCTGGTCCGCCGGCAGGCCGCCAGGTCGTCGTCGGCTTCCGGGAACGAATGTCGGCTCCGATCGGCCCCGAACGCCTCGCGGACGGCGTGCAGATCGTCCTGCGTCACGTCCTCGCCGATCGAGACGCCGACCAGGTCGGCGTCGATCCGCCGCAGATGCACCCCACCGTTTCGGGCTGCCTCGACGATCGCGTCCGCCTGCCCGGGTACCCGCAGGGTGAGGGTGTCGAAGAACGTCTCGTGCAGCAGTTCGACGCCGTCGGACTCGCTCAGCTCGGCGGCCAGCTCGGCGGCGGTCCGGTGGACCCGCTCGGCGATGGCCCGCAGTCCGTCCGGGCCGTGATAGGTGGCATACATCGCGGCAGTGACGGCCAGCAGCACCTGGGCGGTGCAGATGTTGGAGGTGGCCTTGTCCCGACGGATGTGCTGTTCGCGGGTCTGCAACGCCAGCCGGTAGGCCGGGACGTCGTCGGCGTCCTTCGACATGCCGACCAGCCGGCCGGGCAGTGAGCGCTCCAGCCCCGACCGGACGGCCATGAACGCGGCGTGCGGGCCACCGTAGAACAGCGGGACGCCGAAGCGCTGACTCGATCCGACGGCGACGTCGGCCCCCCACTCCCCCGGCGGGGTGACAAGGGTCAGGGCCAGCAGGTCACAGGCGGCGATCACCATGGCGCCCGCGGCGTGCGCCCGGTCGGCGATCCGCCGCAGCGTCTCGGTGGGCTGCAGCGCCCCGCCCGCGCCGGGGGTCTGGACCAGCACGGCGAACACGTCCGGGACTCGGTAGTCCGGACCGTCCAGCACCTCTTCCAGCGGCCCCTCGGCGACCTCGACGTCCAAGCCCAGTCCGGCGGCCCGGGTCCGGATCACCGCCACGGTCTGAGGCAGCGTGTCGGCGTCCAGCAGCACCACGCTGCCGGTCCGGACGTTGCGTCGGGCCAGCGCGATCGCCTCGGCGGCGGCGGTGGCTTCGTCCAGCAGGCTGGCACCGGCGGTGGTCAAACCGGTCAGGTCGGAGACCACGGTCTGGAAGTTGATCAGCGCCTCCAGCCGGCCCTGGCTGATCTCGGGCTGATACGGCGTGTAGGCGGTGTACCAGGCCGGGTCTTCCAGCACGTTGCGGCGGATGACCGACGGGGTGACGGTGCCGTGGTAGCCGAGCCCGATCATCGCCCGCCGGGGTTCGTTGCGGGCGGCCAGACTCCGCAGCCAGGCCAGCGCCTCCGGCTCCGAGAGCGGTGCCGGCAGCTCAAGCCGACCCGACATCCGGATGGATCGCGGCAGCGCGGCCTCGACCAGGGCGTCCAGGTCGGGCAGCTCCACGGTGGATAGCATGGTGGCCTGCTCGTCGGCCTGCGGGCCGATGTGCCGCCCGACGAAGGGTGCCGCGGTCACCCGGACGGCGTCAGCGGCCGGCTCGAGAACGGCCGGGTCCATATCCGCCGGTTCGAGTTGAGCGCCAGAGGCGTCGAGTTCAGGGTTGTCGAGGTCAGCGTTGTCGAGGTCAGCGTTGTCGAGGTCAGCGGTCTGAGTCATGCTGAGCCGGTCTCTCGTCCGAGGGTCGTTCCGCACTCGTCGAGATCGCCGCGACGGATCACCGTCACGATTCAGTCCGCGAGCTACGGTCCCCCTCTGTCACCCGGTGGCTCCAGAGTGTTGCGCACTGCCGACATGCCGAAGGCACAGGGCCGAGCGCTGCACGACGCGGTCTGGGTGCCTGAGAGGTTCCGGGGAGGTTGCCCCTTCGGCGCCATCGACGGTGATGAACTCTCCCGCGTCGGCGATGCAGCAATCCCGAGTCTAGCCTCCGTCAGGAGAATCCGCCGGGACGGTTCAGCCGGCCGAACGGGCCCGGCGGCGCTGGGACAACTCGTCCTGCGCGGTCGGCGACTCCACCACCTCGGCCCGCTCGCCGGGCAACTCCGACAAAGTGCCCTCGATGTCTCGCCAGACGCCGCCGAGCGCGATCCCGAACACACCCTGGCCGCCGCGCAGCAGGTCGATCACCTCGTCGTCAGACGTGCAGTCGAAGACCGATACCCCGTCGCTCATCAGGGTGACCTGGCTCAGGTCGTTGACGCCGCGGGCCCGCAGGTGCTCGATCGCCGTCCGGATCTGCTGCAACGAGATCCCGGCGTCGATCAGCTTTTTGATCACCTTGAGGATCAGGATGTCGCGGAAGCTGTAGAGCCGTTGGCTGCCGGAGCCGTGGGCTCCGCGGATCTCCGGGGTGACCAGGCCGGTCCGGGCCCAGTAGTCGAGCTGGCGGTAGGTGATACCGGCGGCGCTGCAGGCGATCGGACCGCGATAGCCGATGTCGCTCGGCATCGGCGAGAAGTCGCCGTCGAAGAGCAGATCCTGTGCGTCCGCGACCGCCGTGGTCTCGAGCGCGGTCTGGTCGAGCGTGCCCCCGTCTTCCTTGCCGATCACGTACGCCTCCGGGTTGGTCTTCGGGCCCCCCGACCCTTGATCGACCGGTCATCGGGTCCTGCGCGCTTCTCGTGGGCTGACCGGCCCTGTCCGTCCCTGCCGTGCATTCCGTGTCCGGGCCCAGGAACTTCGCCCGAGAAGTGCGCCTAGGTAATTTCAGCCACGGGATTACCTGAGAAACGCTACGGCGGGGGCCCTGAGCCGGTCAACGACACGCCGAGGCGGCGGTGCCGGAAGTGAACTGGCCTCAACCCGAGGATGAGGCTTCGCCCCGGGCCGGAAGCCGACTCGGATCAGGGGCCGATCGGAGAGCCGATCAGCGCCGGAGCAGTCGCCGGAGCAGGCGCAGGACCACGAGCAGGATCAGTCGCACGGTCGAGTCGAGGGCTCAGCGCTCGGGTCGAGGCTCTTCGCCGGTGACGAAGTCGTCGGGGTTGACGTGGTCGAGGAACTCCCGGAACTTTTCGACCTCGTTGTCGCGGTCGACCGGCTCACCGCCCTCGGCCTCGGACTCCTCGGATTCCTCGCCCTCGGGCACCTCGACGCCGGCCTCGTCGAGCACGTCCTCGGCGCAGTAGATGTCCGAACCGACCCGCAGGGCCAGCGCGATCGCGTCCGACGGCCGGGCACTCACCTCGATCCCGTCGACCAGCAGGACGGCGTAGAACGTCCCACCGTCCAGCTCGGTGATGTGCACCTCGGTCAGCCGGTGGCCCAAGGTGGCCAGCGTGTCCACCATCAGGTCATGGGTCAACGGACGCGGAGGGACGATCCCCTCCTGAGCGTTGGCGATCGCCGACGCCTCCCCGGCCCCGATCCAGATCGGCAGATAACGGGATCCGCCGACTTCACGGAGCAGCACCATCGGCGCGTTCGACGGCATCTCGACACGCACTCCGACCACATCGAGCTCACGCATGGCACCACACTACGTCCGTCGGGCCGGGTGGCAAGATGACCCGGGCTCGAAAGATCAGCGATCCATTCCGATCCGGACCAGGGCGGCGTGCACGCTGATGATCAACTGGGTCACCTCGGCGGCCACGTCCGAGCTGCCCTTGGCCCGGCGGACGTGCGGGGCGATGGCCTGTTCGACCAGTCCGATCTCGCGGTCGGCGGCCATCTTGAAGGCCCGCAGATGACGGCTGTCGATGCCGTAGACCGCCAGCCGTTTGGCCGCTACCGCCAGCGCCAGCGCCTCCCGGCCGTAGTGGTGGGACCCTCGCCGGGGCTGGATCACCTGGATCCGCTCCAGCTCGGCCAGCGCCGGCTCGGACAGGCCGCTGGCCTTGAGCAGATCCGCCCGGGACAGCCGGATCGGTGGCCGCCGGACCGGCTCTGCCGACGGGACAGGTCTGCTGCCGGGAACGGCCGGCCCGGCCGGCCCCGGCAGGTTCGTCCGCTGGGCCGTCCCGGGCCCCGTCCCAGGCGCCGGCCCGTCGGTTCCCGCACCTGCGAATCCTCCGGGAACGTGTCACCGGCGTCGGAGCCGCTCCGGCCGCGGTCGGCAACACCCCGTTCGGCGGCTGAGCCGGGACCTGTTGACTGTCGCCGTCGGCCGGATCCGGACGGGCCACCACGACCGGTGGTCGGTGACCGGCGTCCATCAGTTGGAGGTGCTCCCGAATCACCCGCAGCGGCAGATACTGGTCCCGCTGCACGCTGAGGATGTAGCGGAGCCGCTCGATGTCGTCCTCGGCGTAGCGCCGGTAACCGGACGGGGCACGCTCGGGTGCGAGCAGTCCCTCGCTCTCCAGAAATCGGATCTTGGAGATGGAGACCTCGGGAAATTCACTCTTGAGGCTGCTCAGCACCTGACCGATGCTCCGCAGTGTCGACTTACCAGCCATAGAGCTTCACACAATAGGCGACCGGTGGCGGTTCGACGGGTAGATCGAGCCGGTGAAGATCAACTTGGATCGCCGGCGTAGAACACCAGGCGGAACTTTCCGATCTGCACCTCGTCGCCGTCGTGCAGCAGCCGCTCGTCGACGGTCTCCCGATTCACGTAGGTGCCGTTCAGGCTGCCGACGTCGCGGACGATGACGCCCTCGTCGGTACGGACGAACACCACGTGCTTGCGGGAGACCGAGATGTCGTCCAGGAAGATGTCGGAGTCCGGTGAGCGACCGGCGTCGACCCGGTCGGTGTTCAGCAGGAATCGGCTGCCGGCGTTCGACCCGCGCTCGACGATCAGCAGCGCCGAACCCTGCGGCAGCGCCTTGACGGCCGCCTCGTCCTCGGCGCTGAGACCGCGCTCGTCCGCTTCGTCGGGGATCGCCGGGATGGTCTTGGTGGTGTCCCCGTCGGCGAACGCGGACTCGGGCTGGGCCGGCCCGGTGGGACGGTTCAGCGGGCGACCGCAGTTGGCGCAGAAGTTGCTGCCGTCGGGGTTGTCGTGGCCGCAGTGGGTGCAGTACGGCATCAGCTCGCACTCTCCACCTGGTCGGCGTAGGCGTCGGCCTCCAGCAAGGCGTCCACGTCGGCGTCGTCGCCGATCTGGAGGTCGAAGAGCCAGCCGTCGCCGTAGGGGTCGGAGTTGACCAGCTCGGGGGTTCCGTCCAGAACCTGGTTGACCGCGGTGATCACCCCGGTCAGCGGGGCGAACAGGTCCGAGACGCTCTTGGTCGACTCCAGCTCACCGCAGGCGTCGCCGGCCGAGACGGATTCACCGACCTCGGGCAACGAGACGAACACGATGTCGCCGAGCTGTTCGGCGGCGTAGTCGGTGATCCCGACCCGCACGGTGGCCTCATTGCCCTCCCGGACCCATTCGTGCTCAGGGGTGTACTTCAGGTCTTCGGGATAGTTCGACATGACCGCTCCTTGACGACGAATGGTGTGCTTGAGCGCCCGAGCGGGGCGAGGACGAGGACCGAGCGTACTGAGTGTGCGGCGCGGTGTGCAAGGAACCGATGCTGATCTTGGTCCCGGCATCGAACATCCGTATCGGCCGACCGCCACCGGGGCCGACTTCAGGCCGAAGCCGGGTCCCGCTGAGCCGCCCGATCGGCCGAGTTGGGTGGTCCAGAGCAGGTCTGGCGACCGCGCGGGTGCAGTACCGATCGGTAGATCTCCAGGATCTCTGCACCCACCTGCGACCAGTCGAACCGGGCGGTGCTGGCCCGGGCCCGCTCGGTCAGCTCGCGTCGGTCGTCGGCGAGCGCCGCGATCACCGCTCGCGCCAGCGCGGCCGAGTCACCGGCGGGAAACAGGTAGCCGAGCCCGCCCGGCTCGCCGCCCGTGTGGTCGCCCGGTTGGTCGCCTGCGTGGTCGCCCGGTTGGTCGCCTGCTGGTCCGGTCGCCTGCGTGGTCGCCCGGTTGGTCGCCTGCGTGGTCGGTCTTGGAATCGAGCGTCCGGTCGGTCAGCAGATCGACGAACGGAACCAGATCGGAGGCCACCACTGCGGTCCCGGAGGCCATCGCCTCGATCAGGACGATGCCGAAGCTCTCCCGGGCTACGTGCGGTGCGATGAAGAGGTCGACCGAGCCGGAGCAACTCGGCGCGTTCCCGGTCGTCGACCTGGCCCGGCACCCGGACGTTGCTGGTCACCGTGGGCTCGGTACGAGCGATGGTGAACCGGCGCCGTCCCTGCCCGGCGTTCACTCGGCGCCGTCCCTGCCCGGCGTTCACTCGGCGCCGTCCCCTCCCGGCGTTCACTCGGCGCCGTCCCTGCCCGGCGTTCACTCGGCGCCGTCCCTGCCCGGCGACGATCAGCTCGAGATCGGGGTACGCCGCACCGATTGCCGGAACCGCGTCGAGCAGGACGTCCAAGCCCTTGCGCGGCTCGTCCAGCCGACCCAGGATAGGCGATCCTCGGATAGCCGCCCGCCCGCCAGGACCTGCCCCGGCCGACTTGCCGGTCGAGATCCCGGCGTCCGGGCCGCCCGGGCCGAAGTCGGAGCGCCGGAAGCCGTTCGGGACCACCACGGCGTCTCGGCCCAGGTGTTGGACCACCACCCGGCGGGCGGTGTTGGAGACCGCGATGCCGGCATCGATCTTGCCGATCGTCGACCGCAGCAGCCGGCCGGCCAGCTCCATCGTCCGCGAACGCGGCGTCGCGGTGTGGAAGGTGGCGACCACCGGAACCTGTCGGCCGCCACCAGGGCCCAGCCCGAGATCGACGGGGTGATCGGCTCGTGCAGGTGCACCAGATCGAAATCGCCGGCGCCGGAACCAGCGGCGGGCCCGGGCCAGGCTCAGCGGGCCGAAGTTCACCCGGGCGACCGAGCCGTTGTACGGCAGCGGAATCGTGGCCCCGGCGCTGTCGACCTGGTCGGCGCTCAACCCGTAGTCGCGCAGTCGCTGCCGGCGGGCCGCCCGGGGGCCAGGACGCGGACCTGGTGACCCGCAGCGCCCAGATAGCCGGCCAGGCCGAGGACGTGGTTCTGCACCCCACCGGGAGCGGCCATGGAGTACGGACAGACCAGCCCGATCCGCATCGCCCCATCCGCATCGCCCCGTCCGCAGCAGGCCGACTCCGTTGCGCCGACGTCACGGGTGGGGTCGGCGTCGGATCGATCGGTCGGGTGTCGACCGCAGTGAAGAACGGCTGCATCAGGTGCCAGTCCTGCGGAGCCTCGGCGATCCGGGCCGAGAAGAAGTCGGCCACCTGCTGGGTCATCGCGACCAGGCCGGCCCGGCCGGTCGCGCGGCGACCTCGGTGCCGAAGTCGAGACGCATTCCGTCCGGGGTGAACCGGCAGACGGCCGGGATCAGCGCGGCGCCCGGACGCGCGGGCCACCAGGGCCGGACCGGCCGGCATGCCGGACCGGTCGGCCGCGCCAGGTCACCGGTAGACCGGTGCCCGCAAGATCCCGGTCGGCGACCAGGCAGACCAGACGTCCGCCCGTGACGTCGTCGCACCAGCTCGCCGATCGCGCCCGGATCCGTGTGGCTCAGCACCCGCATACCCAGCCCGGTCCGGAACTCCAGGAACGCTCGAACTCCGGGCCGAGCAGCTGTTCGGCCACCGTGGTCACCGGCATCCCGGTGTGACAGGCCCACGCTCCGGCCAGATCCCAGTTGCCGCTGTGCGGCAGCGCCACCACCGCACCCCGTTCGCCGAAGTCCGCCGCAGCACCTCCTCGCCGGTGGTGCTGACCCGGGCGATGATCCTCGCCCGGGTCCAGCCGGGGAGGGCGAACATCTCGAGCAGGTTCCGCAGGTAGGACGCGTTGGCGGCGTGCAGCACGTCCGGGCCCACGGGTGTCCGGTGGCCAGCCTCCAGGTTGGCCCGCAGCTGATCCTGATAGCGGCCCGCCCCGGCGGACGGCGATCGCGGCGCCCTGCCGGGTGATCCACCGGGTCAGCCGGGCGGCACCCTGGACCCGATCCGCCAGCCGTAGCGGTAGAGCATCGGTCCGTCGAGTCCGGCGCCAGCGTCGGTCAGAGCATCAACCTGGCCGACGGCGACTGTCGTCTTACCTGCACAATCCGCTGCACCACGGTGATCGAGCTGCCGAGCGCGAGCAGCGTGACCGCGATCTCGAGGGCGAACGGAACCCCGAAGCCGGCGAGGAAGGCGCCGAGCAGGATCACCAGCATCCGGTCGGCGCGGGCCGCCAGCCCGCCCTTGGTGGTGAAGCCGAGGCTCTCCGCCTTCGCCCGGACGTAGGAGGTGAGCTGACCGGTGACCAGGGCCCAGAGCGTCATCGAGGCCCAGAAGCATCGAATCGCCCGGCCGTGACGCATGCTGGCCGACGAAGTAGAGCACGATGCCGCCGAAGACGGCACCGTCGCCGAGCCGGTCGAGACTGGAGTCGAGGAAGGCACCCCAGTCGCTGGTCCTGCCGCTGCATGCGGGCCATCTGGCCGTCCACCATGTCGGCGAAGACGAACGCGGTGATCATCAGCACGCCCTGCCACAGCCAGCCGTTGGGGAAGCAGACCAGCGCGCCGACGCAGACGCCCGAGGGTGCCGACCACGGTGATCACGTCGGGTGAGATGCCGAGTCGGACGAAGAGCGCGGCGATCGGGGCGATCACCTTCGTCCAGGCCGCGCGGAAGCGTTCGAGCATCAGGCGGTGGCGTCGATCATCGGGTGGCTCTCGGCGTGGCCTCTGGTCCGCGCCTGCAGCCAACTCGGCCCAGGCTGCCACCAGCTCGCGGGTCTGACCGAGCAGCTGCGGCAGCGCCTTGGTCTGGCCGATCACCGGCAGGAAGTTGGCGTCGCCGGACCAGCGCGGCACGACGTGCTGGTGCAGGTGAGCGGCGATCCCGGCGCCCGGCGACCGCGCCCTGGTTGATGCCGAGGTTGAAGCCGTGCGGGGCGCTGACCGCCCGGATCACCCGCATGGCCTGCTGGGTCAGCGCGGCCACCTCGGCCGTCTCGGCCGAGTCAGCTCGGTGTAGTCGGCGACGTGTCGGTACGGGCAGATCAGCAGGTGGCCCGGTGAGTACGGATAGAGGTTGAGCACCACGTAGGCCAGCTCGCCGCGGTGCACGATCAGCGCCGTCGCGCGTCGCCTCGCTGCGGGCTCGGGCAGAACGGGCAGCTCGGCGCGCCGGCGTCCGGTCGGCTTGTTCTCACCGTTGATGTAGACCATCCGGTGCGGCGTCCAGAGCCGTTCGAACGCGTCCGGGACGCCGGCGTAGTCCGTCCGGGTTCGTCTCGTGCCGTCGTCGGATCCGTTGCACTGGCCACCGGTCTGCCCGCTGACTTGGTTGGACTGACTGTCCTCCGATGTGATCCACCTCAGATCCGCCTCATCAGATCTGCCGGCGGTCGGCGATCGCGCCGACGATCTCGACGATCGCCTCGGTGATCGGCACCCCGTTCTTCTGGCGTGCCGTCGCGATAGCGGAACGAGACCGCGTCGGCCGCGGCGTCCTCGCCGCCGGCGATCAGCTGATAAGGCACCTTCTGCTGCTGGGCGTTGCGGATCTTCTTCTGCATCCGGTCGTCGCTGGTGTCCACCTCGACCCGGACGCCGGCGATCTCGAGCTGCTCGGCCACCGCCTGCAGATAGTCGTTGAACGCGTCGGCGACCGGGATGCCGACCACCTGGACCGGGGCCAGCCAGGGCGGGAAGGCGCCGGCGTAGTGCTCGGTCAGTACGCCGACGAACCGCTCGATCGAGCCGAACAGGGCCCGGTGGATCATCACCGGCCGCTGCCGGGTGCCGTCCGGCGCGGTGACCTCGAGCCCGAACCGTTCGGGCAGCATCAGGTCGACCTGGATGGTCGACAGCTGCCAGGTCCGGCCGATCGCGTCCCGGGCCTGGACGCTGATCTTGGGCGCGTAGAAGGCGGCGCCGCCCGGATCGAGGACGAGGTCCAGACCGGAGTCGTCGGCCGCCTCCTGCAGGGCCGCGGTGGCTCGCTCCCACTCCTCGTCGGTGCCGATCGACTTCTCCGGGTCGCGGGTGGACAGCTCGAGGTAGAAGTCGTTCAGGCCGTAGTCGGCGAGCAGGTCGAGGACGAACCGCAGCAGTGACTTGATCTCGTCCTGCAGCTGGTCGGGCGTGCAGTAGATGTGCGCGTCGTCCTGGGTCATGCCGCGGACCCGGGTCAGCCCGTGCACGACACCGGACATCTCGTAGCGGTAGACGCTGCCGAACTCGAACAGCCGCAGCGGCAGCTCGCGATAGGACCGGCCGCGGGCGCGGAAGATCAGGCAGTGCATCGGGCAGTTCATCGGCTTCAGGTAGTAGTCCTGGCCCTGCCGCTTGACGCTGCCGTCGGGCGTGCAGCTCCTCGTCCAGGTGCATCGGCGGGAACATGCCGTCGGCGTAGAAGCCGAGGTGGCCGGAGATGTCGAACAGCTCGGCCTTGGTGATGTGCGGGGTGTTGACGAACTCATAGCCCGCCTCGACGTGCCGCTGCCGGGAGTAGTCCTCCATCACCTTGCGCAGGATGCCGCCCTTGGGGTGGAAGACGGCCAGCCCGGAGCCGATCTCGTCGGGGAAGCAGAACAGGTCGAGCTCGCGGCCGAGCTTGCGGTGGTCGCGCTTGGCCGCCTCCTCCAGCCGGGTCTGGTAGGCCTTCAGCTCGTCCCGGCTCGGCCAGGCGGTGCCGTAGATCCGCTGCAGCTGCGGGTTGGCCTGGTCGCCGCGCCAGTAGGCGGCCGAGTTCCGCATCAGCGCGTAGGCGGGGATGTAGCCGGTGTGCGGAACGTGCGGGCCGCGGCACAGATCGCGCCAGGCCACCGAGTCGTCGCGGCGCAGATTGTCATAGATGGTCAGCTCGCCGGCGCCGACCTCGACGCTGGAACCGTCGTCGTCGCTGGGCCCGTGTTCACCGACGCCGCCCTTGAGGCCGATCAGCTCCAGCTTGAACGGCTCGTCGGCCAGCTCGGCCCGCGCCTCGTCGTCGGTGACCACCCGGCGCCGGAACCGCTGCCGCTCCTTGACGATCCGGCCCATCGACTTCTCGATCGCCTTCAGATCTCCGGGGGTGAACGGCTCGGTCGACGTCGAAGTCGTAGTAGAAGCCGTCGACGATCGGCGGCCCGATCCCCAGTTTGGCATCGGCCCGCAGGCTCTGCACGGCCTGGGCGGCGACGTGGGCGGCCGAATGCCGCAGGATCGCCAGCCCCTCCGGAGCTGCCGATCAGGACCGGCTCGACCTGCACGCCGTCGACCAGCGGCGGTGGCCAGGTCGCGCAACTCGCCGTCGATCCTGACCGCGACGACGGACTTGTCGTCGCCGAACAGGTCCAGCGCGGTCTGGGTGCTGTCCATCACCTGCGGCGTGGTCTCGGGCTCCCCCGAGCCTCGAGCGCGAACCACGGTGATCGACATGGCGGACACGACACGTACCTTCCTCGGCAGACATCCTGATCAGAGCATCCTCGGCGGCCGCCGGGGTGCAGGCAACACATTAATTGACACCGCCGACGGCTCCCACATCGTTAACGGTGTTGCACCTCGGCCGGACTCGTTCTGCACCGTGTGGTCCCCGCCCGAAGCAGCTTCCCCCGGATCGGCATCCGCCCCGGTCGTCTTCCCGCCGATCGACTTCCCCTGGATCGTCGTCGCCCGGACCGGCTACCCCGCGCTGTCCCGGTCAGCTTCACCGTGACCCGGGTTCAGGATCGTGTCGGCCACGCTACCGATCAGGTTGACCTTGCTGCGCTCCGACGAACTCCCAGGCCCGGTCGATCCCGGTGCTGAACAACACCAGGATCGTGATGGCCACCGGATAGACCGCACGTCGAGATTGTCCGGATCGGCGATGGTGCGTACCCGGCAGCGCACAACTGGACGACGTAGGTCGCGAGCTGAACACCAGACTGAGCAGCGTCCGGGCGACCGTCCGGATGCCGCGGTCCGGCCTTCGGCCAGCAGATAGACGATCGAGCCGATCATCGCCGGGCCGCACGGTGGCGATGACCAGGATCTGATACCCATTGTCCGTCCGGCAACAGACTGACCAGGGAGATCACCAGCGGAGTTCAGGAAACGCCGACAGGGCGGCCGCCGGGCGAGCCCGGACGTCGCCGAGGTCGTCGGCCGAGACGCCGGCTCGGGATTGACCGAGATAGCGACGAACAGCAGGCCGATCAGGGCACCGGAGACTCCTGCGGAGGCGACGAAGAAGTCGTGATAAGGCGTCGGGGACCATGACGTCAGGCTATCGACCTCGGTCCGGTCTGCCGGGTACTGCCGATCGTCGCGTCGTAGCGCCCGCAGCAGCAACAGGATCGGCGCGATCGCGCGCGGCACACATCGCCGCCACCGCGGCCAGCCCCAGCGGGACGGTAGCTGGTGTTGTCAGGTAGGCGAGATAGGTGGTGATGCTCGCGGCCTGGATGCAGGCCGCCACCGCGATCCATCCTCGGCCGACGAAGATCGCCAGCACCGTCAGCACTTCGGCCAGATAGAAGTAGCGCTCGTGCATCTCTGGCAGCAGCAGCGGGATGATCAAGGTGGACGCGGCGGCGACCAGCAGGATCTCGGCCGGCGCGAGCTGAGCCGGCGTCGGCGGACCAGGATCACCGCGAAGACGACGGCCACCGCCGCGGCCAGGCCGAACCCGACGTACTTCCAGACCGTGGCGGCGTCCGCGGGAAGCCAGGCGTACCAGGTCGGGGCGTTGTCGGTGAACGCGTGACCGGTGCCGACGGATCCGGTCCCGACGGATCCGGTGCCGCCACCCGTACCACCGCCGGCACCGCCGGCACCGCCACCGAATCCGCCGCCTCGCCCTGCTCCCGGGGCCAAACCGCCGGCGTGGCCCGGCTGAAGACCCGACCCGGACGGAGCGCCGCCGGTCCCCTGCCGGGCCGCACCGAAACCGCCCCCGCCCCCCCGCCCCGCCGCCTGCGCCCGCCACCGGAGCCGTCGGTCGATCTGGTTCGGGTACGTCAGCAGCTGGGTGAGCAGGCTGCGACCGGCAAGGCGGCCGGCAGCAGGGCTGCGAAGAAGGCCACCGGGACGGCCAACAGCGCCCGGACTCGCATCCGGTTGATGACCAACACGCCGAGCAGTGCCGGCGGCGAAGAAGACCGCCTGCAGCTTGAAGGCGAAGGCCAGCCGAACATCACACAGGCCAGCCAGGCCCGTCGCTTGATCAGGAAGTACAGGCTGCCCAGGCACAGCGAGGCATAGATCGCATCGCACTGGGCCCAGGCGCTGCTGTTCATCACCACGGTGGGCAGGAACAGCGCCGCCCCGGCCGCGAAGGTCGGCAGCCAGCGGCGCCGGGCCTGACGGCGGCGATATCCGGAAGGCGAAGAAGGCCAGCAGCAGATCGAAGATCACCGAGATCGTCTTGATCGCGACAGTTCGGGGATCGGGGTCTTGGCGATCAGGGCCAACAGGACCAGGTACGGCGTGTTGTAGTTCGAGGAGACGTCGGCCAGCCCGGACAGGCCGGTCGCCTGTTGCAGATGGGTGTACCAGCGGGTCGAGGAAGGCCCGATAGTCCCCGGTCTGGATGTCGAGCAGGCTCCAGCGCAGCACCAGGGCGGCGACCACCAGAGCGGCGAGTACCAGTCGGGGCGCGGTGACCGGCGACCGTCCGGATCGTCCGGACCGTCCGGATGTCGGGGCGGCTGCGCTCGGATCGGCGGGCGCGACGGTCTGCGTCATGGACGCCTCCTTCGGTGGCGCGGGGAGCGCCTGAGGTCACCACTTTGGCCGGGCCGGTTGGGCAGCGCCTCTGTGAGCGTCTGTGGGTTGGCTGTGCGGGTCGCGCGCCGGACGGGAATTTCGCGGCCGGGATCAGGTTCGCCCGGTTGTACCGCTTGACCTCGACGTGATCGTGACAACTCGATAGGAGCACACCATGCGCGTACTTCTCACCGGTGGCACCGGGCTGATCGGCTCGCCCACCCTGAAGGCGTTGCGCTCGGCCGGGCACCAGAGGTCGCTGGCCGGTGCGCAGCGATTCTTCGGCGGCCGACAAGGTCACCGAGGCCGGCGCAACGGCGGCGCTCGGTGACATCACCGACGTCGGCTGGCTCGAGCGAGCAGCTCGGCAGCGTCGACGGCGCGATCCACCTGGCCGCCGACAACCAGGGCCCGGGAATGGACGAGGCCGTCACCGACGCAGTGATCGCGACCTTCGGTGGCACCGACAAGCCGTACGTGCACACCGGCGGCGTCTGGGTCTGGGGCGACGGCTCCGACATCAGCGAGGACGACCCGCAGCAGCCGCCGGCGATCACCGCCTGGCGATCCGGGCCGGAGGGCAAACTGCTCGCCTCGCGACGTCAAGGCGACAGTGATCGCGCCCGGAGTGGTCTACGGCCCGGGCGGACCGGGCATCCCGAGGATGATCAAGGACGGCCCGACCGACGCAGGCCGGCGCACTGGTGCTGCTCGGCTCCGGTGACCAGCACTGGGCGACGGTGGCGGCGAGCGATCTGGCCGAGCTCTACGTGATGGCGCTGGAGCGTCCGACGGGACACACCGTCTACATCGGCGCGGGTGGCGAGAACCCGACCGTTCGCGAGATCGGCGAGGCGATCGTCGGTGCCGGACGGCGCCGTCGCCGCGGGCATCAGCCGACGGAGGCCGACCGGAGCGACTCGGTGCGGCGTTCGCCGAAGCGTTGCTGCTGGATCAGCAGGCCAGCGGATCGAAGGCGCGGGTCGAGCTCGGGCTGGGAGCCGAACGCCCGCTCGCTGGCCGCAGAAGTCGGTGCTGCGCGCGACTGACCGCCGGTCGGCGACCTCGGCTCGAGCTCGGACGGTTCAGCGAAGAGCGGGATCCTCGGTCGCGGCGGGTGGCGAGCTGGTCAGCCAGGCGGCGGCGCCGCCGTCGACGCCCAGCGCATGACCGCTGACGAACGCCGCGTCCGCGCTCAGGAGCCAGGCGACGCAGGCCGCGACCTCGGCCGGCGTCGCCGAGCCGTCCGATCGGGCTCAACCAGGCCTCCCGGCGGCCGGCCTGGTCAGGGTCGGGCTGGGCGGCGAATTTGGCGTCGTTCAGCGGCGTGGCGATGGCGCCCGGCAACACCGCGTTGGCCCGGATGCCCGCGCCCGCGTACTCGACGGCGATTGACGGGCCATCGCGCGACGGCGGCCTTGGTGGCGGCATAGGCGAAGGTGCTCGGCATCGAGCGTTGGGCCTGCACCGAACTGATGTTGACGATCGCACCGGCCGGTCTGTGCGGCCAGCATCCGCTGGACGGCGACCGCGCAGCCCCAGGCGGTGCCGAGGGGTTGACGTCGAACTGGCGCCGGGTGGCGTCCTGGGTCAGCTCAGCCGCGCTCTGGTTGATGACGATGCCGGCGCAATTGACCCAACCGGTCAGCCGTCCGTTCTGTTCGGCGAGGTCGGCGGCACGCTCGGCGGTGGCGCGATCGGCGACGTCGGCGCTCAGCGATGACCGAATTCGCTCTCCGGACGGTAGGGCTCGGTGAGATCGACGCCCACCACGCGACCAGCCGTCGGCGTGCAGTCGGGCAGCGATCGCCGCGCCGATGCCGGACCCGCGCCGGTGACAACACAGGATCAGGTCCATGGTCTCTCCGGCGTTATCAACTGAGCGTGCGGTCAGCGGACAGATGACGGGCGTCGAATATCGGGGTGGGCGATACTGGTTTCGAACCAGTGACCTCTTCGGTGTGAACGAAGCGCGCTACCACTGCGCCAATCGCCCGCAGCGAGATGCACACTCTACGTGAGGCGCCCCGCTGTCTGAACCGATCGGCGATCACGGCTCCAGATCGGCCACGCAGCGCTCGGCGAAGGTCCGGGCGATCTCGGCGGTCTTCGGCACCAACCGCGTCGTAGCCGAGGTCGTCCCAGCGTTCGACGCCTTGCACGTCGCGCAACGAGGAGGTGATGAACACCTCGTCGGCGGCCTTGGCCTGGTCGAGGGTGAGGTCGCGCTCGGTGATCGTCGCACCACTCCAGCAGCAGGTCGCGGGTGACCCCGCGCAGCGGACCGGCGCTCAGCGGCGGGGTCACCACCTCGGCGTCGGCGCCGGAGCCGAAGACGAAGAAGATGTTCGATCCGGTGCCTTCGCAGACGTGCCCGGCGGTGTTGACGAAGATCGATTCGTCGGCGCCCGTTCGGTCGGCGAAGGCCAGGCCGCGGACGTTCTCGGCGTAGGAGGTGCTCTTCATGCCGGCCATGGCCCCGTTCTCGTTCCGGGTCCAGGGCACGGTGACGATGGTGCCGGTCGGGGTCGGAGACGACCCGCGAGTCGGCCGCGACGACCAACGTGGTCGGCCCGAAGGCGGCTTGCGAGCCGAGCGGACCGAGACCCCCGGTGTAGGTGATCCGGATCTTGCCCTCGTCCCAGCTCCGGTCGGCCAGCACGGCCTCGATGCCCTCGCGGAGCTGGTCGTGGTCGGGGCCGGCAGCCCGAGGGAGGCAGCCGAGCGGGACAGTCGGTCGAGGTGCCGCTGGACGCTGAACGGTCCTGCTTTGATCACCTTGAGCGCCTCGAACACGCCGTCGCCCACGACCAGGCCGTGATCGCGGACCGAGACGGTGGCCTGCTCGGGACTCGCGTAGCGGGTGCCGTTGACCCAGATGCGGCAGATGATCGGTGACCGGAGCGGTGCTGGCGTCGGGCGGGCGTCGTCGGCTAGGGTTTCGGTCGTGGTCATGGCTCCATCATGTCCCCCTCGCGGGAGCGAAACGGCGCTCGCGCGTCCGGCTCCGGGCGACCTGGTTTGTGGCAGCCCACCGCCTCAGCTATGGTTGCTCACCGCACCGCAGACGACCGGGTGATCGCTCGGAAACGGTCGGTGGCGCGCGGACGTGGCGCAGTGGTAGAGCATCACCTTGCCAAGGTGAGGGTCGCGGGTTCGAATCCCGTCGTCCGCTCGGAGCGGGTCTCCACTCCAGGAGGTCCTCCTCGACACGGTGGGTTGGCCGAGAGGCGAGGCAACGGACTGCAAATCCGTGTACACGGGTTCAAATCCCGTACCCACCTCGCACGGCACGACCCCAGCACGACCACCAGGTTTCACCTGGGCGATTGGCGCAGCGGTAGCGCGCTTCCCTGACACGGAAGAGGTCACTGGTTCGATCCCAGTATCGCCCACCACTGTTCGCCTTGTCTGAGAGGATTCCGACGCTGGGTCGGCCACTCACCCGAGGTCGTCGGAGCGGTCCCGGTGCCTCGCACACCTGCAACGCGTGCAACGTGGACGACGCCGTGCAAGGTGGGACCAGCCGCCCGACTCCTCGCCGGCTCGCACGCGCTCCTCCACCTCGCACATCCTGCAATGCGTGCAACGTGGACGGCGCCGTGCAAGGTGGGACCAGCCGCCCGAGTCCACTCCACCTCGCACGCGCTCCTCCACCTCGCACAGCCTGCAACGCGTGCAACGTGGACGGCGCCGTGCAACGTGGGACCAGGCCCCAACTCCACTCGACCTCGCACGCTCTCCTCCACCTCGCACATCCTGCAACGCGTGCAACGTGGACGACGCCGTGCAAGGTGGGACCAGCCGACGACTCCACTCCACCCCGCTACATCGACCAACCTGGGACGTGGGCGCCGCCGCTCAGCTGACTCCGCGGCACCGACACGTCGGCGTGCCGTCCCGGGTCGGGGTAGACGACCGCGGCAGCGCTCGGGTCTGCTCCTGTCCTCGAAGCCGCCCACGCCGACCTCGCCGGGAGGAACCGGGATCACCGCGACGGGTGCGGTCAGCGCGGGCCGGGAGCCGACTGACGCCCAGCCAGCGCGCGCGGCGGCCGACCTCGGCTGCGTAGTCGTCGAGAAGACCGAGGATCGCGGGCGTCCGGTAGAAAAGCTTGTGGCTCTTGAAGTGCTGGCTGACGACGAGGATGCCCGCGTCGACGAGCGGACCGGCGGAGCGGCGGACGTTGGCCGGGTTCTAGCCGGTCTCCCGCGCCACCGTCTCCGCGTCGATGACCGGGTGAGCCGGCAGCAGGTCGAGGATCTTCCAAACCGCCGAGTCGGATCGGGCCCGCACCGTTTCGCGCCAGCCGTCACGCAGCTCGGTCACCTGCGCGGCCAACCGGCGGCCCGCATGTGCGCGAGGGCGACTGGCCGCCGTCGGAACTTCCCGCTGCTCGCCTCGCCGGCCGTGTCACGTGCGCCACACCACCGCTTTGCTCATCACCTAAGCCACTCAATGCTCAACGAGGCCTCGTCGACGAGCATTGCAGCATCTGTCGGGTGTCGTCCTGGACGGTAAGGCTGGTGTCCGATCCGACAGTGCGGTCGGCGACCGGACTGGAGTCCAGACCGAGGACCGCGGTGACGATCGCTTAGAGCTCGGCCGATACCGACATCTCACCCTCGCGGCCAGGAACTCACCGGTCGGTCCGGCGAAGCCGGCCAGCTCCACCCGAAGGCCCTCGACATCACGCGGACCGTCCCGGCCGGCTGCACCGTGAGTCGCTCTGGATAGCGGCCGATCACCGCCGAGCCATAATCGTCCGCCACCTGCCGGACGGCGTCGACGTCGGCCGGACCGAACCGCTGAGAGGTCGGAGCAACAAGGCGGCTGTCCTGCAGCACCACATGACGTTCCGCCTTCATCGACTCCTCTCTTACCTATCTCTGTCTTGGTCCACCGCTGTCTTGATCCACCGCTGTCTTGATCCACCTCTGTCTTGATCCGTCTCTGTCTTGATCCGTCTCGTCTTGATCCATCTCGGAGCGACTCTCCGCCGACCGATTGGCGAGCACCCCAGCACGAACCACCAACGTCGAGCTGAGAGCCTGCGACCCGGTTCCGAGGCGATCCGACTTGATACGCCTAGACTTGATCCGCTGGTCGCTTCTGACTTGGCGTGGCGACTTCGGGAAGGTGGCTCGATGGTTCTCGCTGTCCTGCTCGCCTTCGGTGCCGCGGCTGCCTTCGCGGCCGGGTCGGCGCTGCAACACCGGGTGGCCGGAGCTTCTCCGGCGAGCGACGAGACGAACTCGACTTCGTGGTGCGGCTGGTCCACCAGCCGTCCTGGCTGGTCGGACTGCTGCTGAGCGCAGTGGCGTTCACCTTGCACGCCTCGGCGCTCAGCCAGGGCGATCTGGCCCTGGTCCAGCCCGTGATCGTCAGCGGGATCGTCTTCGCGGTGCTGATCACGCGCCGGCTTGGTGCATCAGACGGCCGCCGGCCCGAACGCTGCTCTGGCTGATGCTGACCTGGCTCGGCCTGGCCATCTTCCTGATCGCGCGACCGAGCGGTCAACGACCATGGTCACCCGACCTCGGTGCGGCCGGGGTGGTCACCGGGCTCGGGGCGATCGCTCGGTGGCGGCCTGCTGGTCGCCGGCCAGTCGTTCGGATCAGCGACGGCGCGGGGATCTTCCTCGCGTGCTTGCCGCGGGGGTGTTGTTCGGTCTGGTCGCCGGTGAGGCGAAGCTGGTGCTGCGAGCGCCTCAGCAGTCGACGTTCGGCTCGCGGTGCTCAGCTACTGGCCGTTCTAGGTGCTGCTGGTGGTCGGACTGGCCGCGATCGTGTCGAATCAGCGCGCCTACCAGGCCACACGACTCTCGGTCAGCGCACCGGTCCTCAACATCGCCCAGGTCCTGGTCGCCCTCGGCTTCGGGGCGTCGTGCTGGACGAGACCGCCGGATCGACGCGCGATCCAGCTGACCGTCCAACTGGTCGGACTGGCTGCTGGTCATTGCGGGCGTCGTGAAACTCGCCTCCAAGTCCGGTGTTCCGGACAAGACGAGGACGTGGAGGAAGTCGGCGTCGGCGGTCGACGAGGTCCGCGGTGTCTCGCTGCCGCTGAACGTGGCCGCCCCGCCGGGACCCGTCATGTTCACCGACACGCTCGAAGTGCTGTCGCTCGCCCCCGTGCACCAGCCCCGGTGACGCGCCGCCCGGCGGACGTCTGGCCGTGCGGACGCCGGATTCCACACTCGGTCGCGGTGCTCGGCGTCCGCCAGACGATCGGGGTCGACGCACCCCGCTGCCGATGACACCGGACACCGCCGTCGATCTCGGGTCGGTGACCAAGATCGTCGTCCACCACCACCGCGCTGATGACGCTGCGGCAGCGCGGAGAACTCGAACTCACCGACCCGCTCGGCCGGTTCCTCGGCGAACTCGCGCCGCCACTGGTCCCGGGTCAGCATCGATCAGGTGCTGCTGCACCGCGCCGGGCTCTGGGAGTGGTGGCCGTTTTATCTCCACTCTCACAGCCTCCACTCTCAGAGCCCGGTCGACGTCGTCCAAGATCGCCGCACTCGAGCTGCGTTATCCGGTAGGGCAGCGGCGGCACTACTCCGATCTCGGCTTTCTGCTGCTCGGCGCGGTGGTCCGTCCCTGCGATCGCCGGCGCTCCGCTGGCCGAGGCGGTCGACGAACTCGTGTTCGAGCCGTGGTCGCTGTGCACCACGACCGGTTACGGCCTCCCGTCGGGCCAGGACCGGTGGCGGCCTCCTCGGTCGGCGACCGGATCGAGCGGCGGATGGTCGACGACCGGGCTGCCCTACCCGGTTCGGGGCGGCCCGCGGACTTCGCCGGCTGGCGAGAGCGGGTCCTGGTCGGCGAGGTCAACGACGGCAACGCCTTTCATGCGCTGCGGCGGCACGGCCGGGCACGCCGGTCTCTTCTCCACCGTGCCGGATCTGTTGACTTCGGAACCACGCTGCTGACAGCCTGGACGGCGCCGGCCCGCTCAGTCCCGGACGGCGATCGAGACGCTTCCTCGCCGAGGCCCGGACGCAGGGTCAGTCGCGCGGCTTCCGGGTCGAGAGCTCGACGGTCGGCGACTGCGCGGCGAGCGGTCTACGGCCACCCGGGCTTTCCCGGGCGTCAGCCGTCGCGATCATCCCGCGGCACCGGGCCAGCGTGGTGCTGGTCGACGAACCGGCTGCACGTCGACGGGTGGCCGCGCCCGCACGAACCGAGTGTGGCGATTGGCCCTGGACGCCGTGCACCGCGGCTGCCACCAGTGACCCTCAGCTCCACCAGGACTCAGCTCCGGCGGTGACCCTCTCCGGCGGTGACACGCGGCTCAGCCCGTCCGATCGGCGACAGATCAGCGACATGAGAGTCGTCGGATGATCAGCGGAACGTCCTACGACGGCATCGACGCGGCGGCCGCCGATCTCGAGCTGGACGGCGACGTCGTGACGCTGCGTCCGCTCGGGCTGGCCAGCACGGAATGGCCCGGACGTCTGCGGGCCCGGATCGCGCGCCGTGCTTGCCGCCGCAATCCCACCACCGATCGAGGAGGTGTGCCGGCTCGACACCGAGCTCGGTCAGCTGTTCGGTGGCGGCGGCCGCGGGCGCCTGTGCCGGTACCGGCGGCCGGCTCGGCCGAGTTGATCGTCTCGCACGGCCAGACGGTCTTCCACTGGGTCGAGGACGGCCGACCGCTGGGCACCCTGCAGCTCGGTGCGCCGGCCTGGATCGCTGCCGCGACCGGCCTGCCGGTCGTCTCCGACCTGCGCAGTCGCGACATCACCCGCGGCGGCCACGGGGCGCCGTTGGCCTCCACCCTGGACGCGATGCTGCTGGCTGATCGGCCGCGGCCCAGCGGCGCACTGAACCTGGGCGGGATCGCCAACATCACCGTGCTGGGCCGGAGTCGCGACGGCGGAGGAAACCCGATCGGCGTGGGCCGCTGGGCCTACGACCTCGGGCCGGCCAATGCCCTGATCGACGCCGCCGTGGTGGCCGCCACCGACGGTGCCGAGCGGATGGACGCCGACGGGGCCAGAGCGCGCCCGTGGCCGGGTCGACGCAGAACTGCTGAACCGACTGCTGGCCGAGCCCTACTATGCCCGGCCGGCTCCGAAATCGACCGGGAAGGAGTTGTTCCATTCCGGCTATCTGAGCCGAGTTCGTGCTGGATCGGGGGCCGACGCGCGCCGGTGGCGGCACGGACAGGCGATGATCTGGTCGCCACCCTGACCGAGCTGAGCGCCGTCCTGGTCGGCGACACGTGCCGCGAGCACCGATTGGCGGAGCTGGTGGTCTCCGGCGGCGGCGTGCGCAACCCGGTCCTGATGAGCCGGATCGCCGCTCTGGCCGCACCGACGGCGATCACGCCTGATCGACGAGTTCGGGTTGCCCGCGCAGGCCAAGGAGGCCTACCTGTTCGCCCTGCTCGGCTTCTTGACCATGCACGGACTGGCCGGAGCATCGGCCATCGGCCACCGGCGCCGATGCTCCGTCGATCCTGGGCTCGATCACGCCGGGCGAGGCGCCGCTTCGGCTGCCCGCACCGGCGACCACGACGCCGACCCGGCTGCGCATCGTGGGCTGATCCACCAGCGCCCCGGCGACGCCGGTAACGACCGCGCCCGCGGTGCCGGACCGGAATCCGGTCGGGGGCCGCGGGCGCAGTGATGAAGCGGTGAATCAGTGATGCAGGAGGTCAGCCGTTGTTCTGGCTGATGCGCAGCGTGCCGTTCACGCTGTGCGGGAAGAACCCACCCTCGCTGACCTGACCCTTGTTGAGGTAGACCACGTTCAGCACCTGAGCCGGGGTCCGGCTGTAGGTGATGGCGTTGGCGTCGGTCGGGACCAGGTTGATCTTGCCGCCCAGGGTGATGCCCTGGTCGTCGTCGGACGTTCCGTCCAGGCTGTCCCGCGCGTTCGAGATGGCGTTGGCCGCGTCGGCCAGGCCCTTGTTGTACAGCGCGCTGCGGACGATGCCCGCGTGGTAGGCCTCGACCGAGAGGATGCCGGCGGCCGCCTCCAGGTAGGTCTTGTTGGTGATGAACGGAGCGGCACCCTTGTAGGCGGTGACCCCGACGTCTTCGAAGATGAAGGCGCCGAGCAGGAAGTTGTTCTCGTTCGCGAACGGGTCGAAGGGCTGACCGGGCTTGACCAGGCCGGCCGCGGCGGCCGCGTTGGAGAAGCTGGTCTTCAGGTCGATGTCGGGCATGGCGACCTTGGCGTTGCCCAGAGCGGCGCGCAGGAAGTTGACGTGCGCGAGCTCGTCACCGGCGATCTCGGTGGCGTAGGCCTTGACGAACGAGCTGGAGAACGGCACCTTCGCGCCGCCGGTGACCCGGCCGACGTTGTCGTTGCCACTGGTCATCGAGGACGGCAGGCCGGTCCCGTAGACCGCATAGTGGTAGAACTGCGCCTCGAGGTACTCCAGGTTCAGCGCGAAGTTCAGGATCGACTCGTCGTTGACGACGCCGTCGGCATGCGCCTTGCCGCTGCCGGTGGGCCGAGCAGAGCAGCACCGCCGACGACGCCGGCACCCGCAAGGCCGGTGGCCTTGAGGAAGTGACGCCGATCCGTCTCGTTGGCGGCACTGCGGTTGATCATGTCAACCATGGTTTTCTTTCCGAACATTGAATTGGTCCTTCTGCAGAACGGATAGGAATGGTGCTCGGACCTTGCCCCCGTACCCAGCGGCGGAGGGCTCCGTTCGAGCGTGCAGCACTGCCTCGAGTTCTCCCCCGTGAAGCGCGGAGCTGTCGACACGCTGATTGTTCACCCGGTGTTCGGGGGCCACGGCCGATCGGATTGGTCGTCGCTCGGGTCCGGGTCGGAGCGAAGTCGGCTCAGGCCGAACCGGTTCCGAACAGCAGGCCGAGCAGATAGGTCACGGCGGCTGCGCCGTAGCCGATCAGCAGCTGGCGCAGACCGCGCCGCAGTGGCGAGGCGCCGGAGAGCAGTCCGACGATCGCTCCGGTGCCGAGCAGGGCCAGACCGACCAGGACGGCGGCGATAGATCACCGCAGTCAGGCCCTCCGCGCCGAACAGGTAGGGCAGCACCGGGATGACGGCGCCGGAGCCGAAGAAGCAGAAGCTGGACAGGGCTGCACTCCAGCCGTTCCCGACCGCCTCGTGGTCGTCGGTTCACCTCGATCGGGTGCGACCAGACCACGGTTCGCGCTGAGCCTGCCGGGTCGGGTGTCGGAGTGAGGTTCGGACAGCACCTCCTCGGCGTGCGTTGGCCGCCTCGTCGGGCTCCATTCCGCGGGCCCGATAGAGCAGGGTCAGCTCGTTGGCGTCGAGGTCGAGGGCGGGCAGCACCTGCTGGGTGTCCGGCCGCCGGCGTGGAGGCTTCCAGCAACTCGCGCTGGGATCGGACCGAGACGTACTCCCCCGCCCCCATCGACAAGCGCACCGGCCAGCAACCCGGCCAGCCCGGTCAGCAGCACGAAGTGGTTGGAGATGCCGCTCGCACTCACCCCGAGGACCAGGGAGAGGTTGCTGACCAAGCCGTCGTTGGCCCCGAAAACGGCGGCCCGGAAGGTCCCGGACAGTCGGTTGCGGCCGCGGACGGCCAGCCCACGGATGACCTCTTCGTGGATGCGTTCGTCGGCGGCCATGGCCGCGGTCGCGTCGGAGTCGGTGTCGTAGGGCGAGCGTGACTCGGCCCGCTGAGCCAGCGCCAGAACGAAGACCGAACCGATTCGGCGGGCCAGGAAGCCGAGCAGCCGGGTCCGGATATCGCCCCGCAGCGGCGGGCCGACCTGGTCGCCGAGCAGGGCCACCCAGTGCTCTTCATGCCGCTTCTCCGCCGCGGCGAGGTCGAGCAGGATATCGCGTTCTTCGCCGGTTCGGCGGCTGGCCAGGTCGCGATAGACCGCACCCTCGGCCCGCTCATCGGCCAGATACTGACGCCAGCGGCGGAACGGTCCGCGGGGTCGGCTGGGCCGCGGCCGGGCGACAGTGGAGCCTCAGTGCCCCGATTCGCATCGAGGTGCGTCGGATCCGACCGCGAGCGTCGCGGTCGGCTCCCCGGACGCTACCGATCAGCGGCCGCTTCAGGCGCCAGCCGGTCGAACTGCGTGGCCACCAGCTCGCCGAGTTGATGCAGCGCATGAGTGGGCGGCGGCACCAACGAGATCAGGGCGCTGTTGTCGTCGCGGTGCCGAGGTCGTCCGGTGCCCAGGCGATCAGGCCCCCGGCGATCAGCCACAGGACGACCGCGGTGCCGACGCCGGAGGCGAGTGCTGCGATGAGTCCGGCCCGACGGCGTAAGGCACCGATAATGCTGGCCACGATGATCAGGCCGATGGCCAGATCAACCAGGCCGAGGTGGGAGACATTCACGAAAACAAGGGTGCCTGGTGAACCGGAAGGTGAGATCACGATTCGGTCCCCAACTCAAATCTTCAGGTTCCCCTCGAGTTCTGGGTTCTCCAGGCTCTCGTGGCGACGCTCAGCTGACGCAGGCCGTGATGGTGCGGGAGATCCCGCGGTTGAGCAGGTCGATCACGTCACCCTGGGTCCGTCCGGACCGGTCGTTCCAGGCGGTAAGCGTCCGCAGCCGGTGCGTTCGCGTCACGGGGTCCGCCCGGTGACCCGGCGGGAAGCTGTCCCGACCGGATCGTTCGTGGACCGCCTCGTACAGCTCGTCGACCGCCCGCCACACGTCGTCCAGCGTGTGTGCGGTGTCCAGGTCGTCGGCCAGCAACAGCATGCTGCCGGCCAGGCAGGCGGGGCCGGCTCCGGAAGGGCGACGCAACAGGGCGAGGGCCTCGGCGTGACTGGCTGCTCGGGTCTGTCCGCCGTCCGGCGGGCCGTTGCCGGCGACGCTGAACCAGCCACCGGCCGTCCAGCCGCGTTCGGCGACTCTGAGCTTGGTCCGCTCCAGCAGATCCAGGGTCCGTTCGAGTTCGCGCAGCCGGCAGTTCACGCGGCGGCAGCTGCCGTTTCGGCCGGCCCGGAACGGGCTGGTAGTCCGGTACGGGCGGGGTGGTGACCAGTCGCCAACAGCGGCGCAGCGCACTGAGCAGAGCCGGTTCGCCGCGCCGGGTGAAGTTGGCGTTGTCCATCGGACCTCCTCGCGCGAGTTCGCTGCGCGCATTCTTTCGGCTGAGCCTACGCTCGGGCCGGGTCGGCCGGAATAGAGTCCTGGTCGTGATGCACCTGCGGTTGATCGCGCCCGGCGACTGCGCCGCAGCGGTCCGCGACCACCTGGTCGGTGATCCGCGGGTCACCGCGGTCGATCTACTTGCCGGGTGTCGGATATTCGCCGCATGGCGACCTGATCCACTGCGACGTCACCCGCGAGGCGGCCGGCGACGTGCTGGACTACCTGAAGTCGGCCGGGACTCTACGACAAGGGTTCGGTCACGATCTCCAAGATCGACGCCACTCCGTCTCGTAACGCCGAGCTACCGAGCGGGCGGCGCTGGGCGCGCCGGACGACGCGATCGTCTGGGACGAGGTGCAGCGGCGGCGCCGCGACGAGATACGCGGCTCCTGGTCGTTCTACGTCTTCCTGACCCTGGCCACCATGATCGCGGCGGTCGCGGTGATCACCGACTCACCGATCCTGGTGGTCGGCGCGATGGTGGTGGGTCCGGAGTTCGCGGTCGTCGCCGCCCTCGCACTGGGCATGGCCCTCAAGGACGGTGCTCTGGCCGGTCAGGCGCTCTGGCTGCTGGTCCGCGGCTTCGTGGTGGCGATCGCCGATCAGCTGCGGCTTCGCGGTGCTGGCCCGCTGGTTCGGCGTCGTCTCGATCCACGACATCACCGACGCCCGGCCGTTGACCCGGTTCATCTGGCGCCCCGACATCTGGTCGGCGGTGGTGGCGGTGCTGGCCGGCTCGGCGGGCGTGTTGTCCCAGACCGCCGGCAAGACCAACGCCCTGGTCGGTGTGTTCATCTCGGTCACCACGGTCCCGGCGGCCGGCGACTTCTCCCTCTCCCTGGCGTTCGGATCGACCTCGGAGATGGCCGGCTCGGCGGCTCAGCTCGGCATCAACCTGCTCGGTATGACGGTGGCCGGCGTGCTGACCCTGCTGGCCCAGCGGAAGCTCTGGCGGGGTCGCGCCCGCGTCTGCGCCGGTCCCGCTGATTTTCCCGACGTGCGGTCGGCGGTCCTACGCTGGGACCATGACCGCCTGGGGCGAGCTGCCCGCCGCGGCGGTTCACCGACTGCCGCGGTCCGGTGCGGCGCGCCGGCGGACCACCGGACGGTTGGCGGCCGAGACCTTCAAGGGGTGTTTCCGCTATCGGGTGACCGGGCTGGCCGCAGAGGCCGCGTTCTTCACCATCTTGTCCCTGCCACCGTTGATCTTCGGACTGGCCGGCGCCATCGGGTTCATCGCCCAGCAGTTCAATGCGACCACGATCGAGGGCTTTCAGGACCAGTTGCTGGCGCTGGCCTCCCGGGTGCTGAACAGCCAGTCGGTGCAGGCGGTGATCGCGCCGACCCTGTCTGACGTGCTGTCGGCGGGACGCTACTCGGTGATCTCGATCGGCTTCGTGTTGGCCCTCTGGTCGGGTTCGCGGGCGCTGAACGTCTTCCTGGACACGATCACGATCATGTACGGCCTCGGCGGTCGCCGCAGCGTCTTCAGGACCCGCGCGCTGTCTTTCTGTTCTATCTGGTGATCCTGGTGTCGGGGTGGTGCTGATCCCCTGGCTGCTGGCCGGGCCGGGTCTGGTCGACCGGCTGCTGCCGCCGCAGCTGAACATCCTGGGGGACCTGTACTGGCCGGTCCTGCTGCTCAGCTCGGTGCTCTTCCTGACCACGCTCTATCACGTCGCCGTGCCGATTCGGAGCCGCTGGCGCACCGATCTGCCCGGCGCCGGCTTGGCCTTGCTGATCTGGGTCGTCGGCAGTGCGTTACTCAAATTCGCTCTGAACGCGAGCACCGGCAGCACCACGATCTACGGCCCGCTGGCCGCGCCGATCGCGATCCTGATCTGGCTCTACGTGATGTCGGTCGCCGTCCTGATCGGGGCAGCGTTCAACTCCGCCGTCGACGTCATCTGGCCCAACTCACCGGGTTGGACCATCGGCAGGAGCACAAGCCTGCCGAAGTGGTCGACAGCCCGCTGGACGCCCGGGCCATCGCCGCCGCGCCGCCGCCGGACGGGGGCGAAGCCGCGACCGACGACGAGGCTGGGACCCGGGCCGACACCGAGAACCACAGCGAGAACCACGGCCTTTCCGATTCGAAGCTCAGATCGTGATGAGACACCAGCTGGACCCGACCCCGGCCACTACCGTCGACGCCTTCTCCTCCGATCATCACCCGGTGCTGCGGATCGATCCGGGCGACCGTCTCGTGGTCGGCTCGCTCGACGCGTCCGGCTTCCTGGAACGCCAGCGCCAGCCGGGCGACCAACCGCCGCGGATGATCAGCGAGCCGCGCGGCCACTGTCTGACCGGTCCGATCGCCGTCCGTGGAGCCGTTCCGGGGCAGCTGCTGGCGCTCACACTGCACGACCTCCGTCCGGGCCCGTGGGGGTGGACCGTCGCGGCCGCGGCCGACACTCCGGTGACCCGGCGGCTCGGGCTGTCCGACGGCCCGCCGGCCCACCTGCTCTGGCAACTCGACGCCGAGACCGGGGTCGGCACCGAGCAGCACGGCTTCCGACGTCGGTTGGCACCGTTCCTCGGCGTCATGGGGGTGGCGCCGGCCGAACCGGGTGAGCACTCGACCATCCCTCCGCGAACCGGCTCCGGCGGCAACATCGACAGTCGGGATCTGGTGGCCGGATCGGTCCTCTTCCTGCCGGTGGCTGTACCGGAGGCGTTGCTCTATCTCGGCGACGGTCATGCCGCCCAGGGTGACGGCGAGGTCGGCGGGACGGCGATCGAGTGTGCGATGACCACCGAGCTGAGCGTCGGGCTGGTCCAGCCCGGCGAAGGTGGCGCCGGCCCGCTCGACACCGTGCACGCCGCGGACGCCCGCGGGACGAATCTGCTACGGCTTCGACGCCGACCTGAACGTCGCGATGGGCGATGCGCTGGCGGCGATGGTGACCTGGCTGCAGCAGCTGCTCGATCTGGACCGGGGCACGGCACTCGCGTTGGCCAGTGTCACGGTCGACCTGCGGGTCACCCAGGTGGCCAATCGGACCTGGGGCGTGCACGCCGTGCTGCCCGACCGGGTCTTGAACCCGATGTCCACAGATTCGCTCCCCGCCTGACGTATCAGCATATGGACCTGTGTCTCACCAGACGAGATTAGATTTGATTCGCGTCCCGTCCTGACCGAGATTGGATCCCATGCGCACCTCAGCCGATCGGATCTGCCTGTCCGGCGACCGTTGGCTCGCGTGCCGCTGGACGGTGCGCCGCTTCGTCGACCTCGGTCGGATGAAGTCGATGATCTGTCGCACGGCCTGACTCGTCCGCACCCGTCTCTGCTGCGTACGACGACTCCAGGACGGCTCGGGGCCCACGACCGCTCGGCGCCGGCCAGCCGTCCGATCGACGACCGACCCGAAGGAAGCGATGAGCACCGAGGCAACAGCCCCAGAACGATCCCCACCGAAACCCAGGCCACATGTCCAGCCACATCTGCAGCCGAACTCAGCGGCACCGCGCACCGGACCGCAGTCCCCGCCGCAAGAAGGGCGAGGGCCAGTGGGCACTGGGCTATCGCGAACCGCTGAACGCCAACGAGCAGGGCAAGAAGGACGACGACGCGCTGAACGTCCGGGCCCGGATCGAGAACATCTACTCCGTCCGCGGCTTCGACAGCATCGATCCCTCCGATCTGCGGAACCGGTTCCGCTGGATGGGTCTCTACACCCAGCGCCGGCCCGGCATCGACGGCGGCAAGACCGCCACGCTCGAACCGACACGAGCTGGACGACTCCTACTTCATGCTCCGGGTCCGGATCGACGGCGGCGCGCTGAGCACCGAGCAGCTGCGGGTGATCGGTCAGATCTCGGTCGACTTCGCCCGCGGCACCGCCGACGTCACCGACCGGCAGAACGTCCAGCTGCACTGGATCCGGATCGAGGACGTGCCGGAGATCTGGCGCCGGCTCGAGTCGGTCGGGCTGTCCACCATGGAGGCCTGCGGCGACTGCCCGCGGGTGATCCTCGGCTCGCCGGTGGCCGGCATCGCCGCGGACGAGATCATCGACGGCAGCTCGGCCGTCACCGAGATCACCGACCGCTATCTCGGCAGTCCGGAGTTCTCCAACCTGCCGCGCAAGTTCAAGACCGCGATCACCGGCCACCCGTTGCAGGACGTGGTTCCCGAGATCAACGACGTCGCCTTCGTCGGCGTCGAGCACCCCGAGCACGGTCCGGGCTTCGACCTGTGGGTCGGCGGCGGTCTGTCGACCAACCCGATGCTGGCCCAGCGGCTCGGCGCCTGGGTGCCGCTGGCCGAGGTGGCCGACGTCTGGGCCGGGGTGGTCGGAGTGTTCCGTGACTACGGCTACCGACGGCTGCGGACCCGGGCCCGGATCAAGTTCCTGATCGCCGACTGGGGTCCGGAGAAGTTCCGCGAGACGCTGGAGACCGAATACCTGCACCGGGCGCTGATCGACGGCCCGGCACCCGCCGTCCCGGTCGCTCCCGGTGATCATGTCGGCGTCTCCGCGCAGCAGGACGGTCGAAGTTCTTCGTCGGCTTCGCCGCGATCGCCGGCCGGGTCAGCGGCGACAAGCTGGTCCGGTTGGCCGAGATGGCCGAGGCCCACGGATCGTCGCGGATCCGGACCACGCCGATGCAGAAGCTGCTGGTGCTCGACGTGTCGGCCGACCAGGTGGACGCGTTGATCGCCGACGTCGAAGGCCGAGCTCGGCCTGTCGGCCAATCCGAACGCCTGGCGGCGCTCGGTGATGGCCTGCACCGGAATCGAGTTCTGCAAGCTGGCCATCGTCGAGACCAAGGCCCGGGCCGCCTGGATGGTGGACGAACTCGAGCAGCGGCTCGGCAATCTCGACTACCCCGATCACCGTGCACCTCAACGGCTGCCCGAACAGCTGCGCCCGGATCCAGGTCGCCGACATCGGGCTCAAGGGCCAGTTGGTGTCCGGACCCGGACGGCAAGCAGGTCGAGGGCTACCAGGTCCATCTCGGTGGCGGCCTCGGGCTGGACGCGGGCTTCGGTCGCAAGCTCCGCGGCCACAAGGTCGTCGCCGACGATCTGCCCGACTACGTCGAGCGGTTGGCCAAGGCCTATCTCGAGCGAGCGCACCGACGGCGAACGGTTCGCCCAGTGGGTGGCCCGCGCCGACGAGTCGGCGCTGGTCTGAGGGGCGCGATGAGCGAGCCGACCACCCGCCAGGCAGTCATGTACTGCCCCTACTGCGCCGAAGAGACCCTGTTCCCGATTGAGGACGGCGGTTGGGAATGCCGGAGTTGCCTGCGGGCGTTCTCGGTGAAGTTCCTGGGACTGACGCGAGGTGAGCAGTGATGAGTGTCGACGAAGCGGTGCGGGACGTCATGGTCGAGAACGTCGTCGGCGGTGAGGCCGATGTGGATCACTCAGGTCGCGAGCGGACACCGGCCGAGCTGCGCGCGTTGGCCGAGCAGGCGAACGAGCGGCTGGAGGGTGCGTCCGCGGAGGAGATCCTGAGCTGGGCGTTCGCCGAGTTCGGTTCCCGCCTGGCCGTCACCTCATCGATGGTCGACACGGTGATGATCCATCTGGCCGAGCAGGTCGCCCCGGGGATCGACGTGATCTTCCTCGACACCGGCTACCACTTCGCCGAGACCATCGGCACCCGGGACGCGGTCGAGTCGATCTTCGACGTGCACGTGGTGAACGTGCCGCCGGAGCTGAGCGTGGCCGAGCAGGACGTCGACCTACGGCAAGGATCTGTTTGCCCGGGAACCCGATCTGTGCTGCCGGATGCGCAAGGTCGAGCCGCTGGCCAGGGTGCTCGCGCCGTACATGGCCTGGGCCACCGGGCGTCCGGCGGGCCGACAGCGTCGGCCGGGCGAACACACCGGTGGTCTCCTATTCGGAGAGCAAGCAGATGATCAAGGTCGCGCCGATCGCCACCTGGACCGACGACGACGTGGCCGACTATGTCGAGCGGCACGGGCTGATCAGCAATCCGCTGCTGGCCGACGGCTATCTCTCGATCGGCTGCGAGCCGTGCACCGCCAAGCCGACCGGCGACGACTCCCGGGGCGGCCGCTGGGCCGGCCTCGGCAAAACCGAATGCGGGATCCAGCTATGACCACTCAGAATCTGACCGTGCCCGATCAGCGATCCGACCGAAATGTCCGACCAGCCGACCGATCCGGCCGGGGCCACGCTGTGGTTCACCGGACTGCCGTCGGCCGGCAAGTCGACCATCGCCCACGCGTTGGCCGCCGAACTGATGCGGGACCGGACTCGACGTCCAGGTGCTGGACGGTGACGAGGTGCGGCCCTACCTGTCCTCGGAACTGGGCTTCAGCCGCCGGGACCGAGACCTGAACGTCTCCCGGATCGGCTACGTCGCCCGGCTGCTGTCCGGGCACGGCGTGGTGACCCTGGTGCCGGTGATCGCCCCTTACGCCGAGGCCCGGGACGCCGTCCGCGCCGACCATGATCAGCACGGCGTCGCCTTCGCCGAGGTGCACGTGGCGACCCGGCTGGAGATCGCCGAATCCCGTGACGTCAAAGGGTTGTACGCCAAGGCGCGCGGCGGTCGAGATCACCGGGATGACCGGCGTCGACGACCCCTACGAGGCGCCGGCCGCGGCCGAGTTGGTGTTGGACACCGAGCAACTCGACCTGGTCGGCGTCGGTCGGGCTGGCCGCGGATCTGGTGAAGCCGCCTGCTCGACGGAGATCGGCGCATGATCGACACGCTGCGTCCGCTGTCCGAGCTGCAGAGCCTGGAGTCGGAGTCGATCCACATCTTCCGCGAGGTCGCGGCGACGTTCCGCTCTCCGACCATGTTGTTCTCCGGCGGCAAGGATTCGGTCGTGATGCTGCATCTGGCGGCCAAGGCGTTCTGGCCGGCGCCGCTGCCGTTCGGGGTGCTGCACGTCGACACCGGGCACAACTTCCCTGAGGTGCTGGAGTACCGCGACCAGGCGGTGGAGTTCTACGGCGCCGCGCTGAGCGTGGCCCGGGTGCAGGACTACATCGACGACGGCCGGCTGCGCGAGCGTCCGGACGGGCAGCGCAACCCGCTGCAGACCGTGCCGCTGCTGGACGCGATCCAGCAGGGCCAACACGACGCCGTCTTCGGTGGCGGTCGGCGCGACGAGGAACGGGCCCGGGCCAAGGAGCGCGTGTTCAGCATGCGCGACGAGTTCGGCCAGTGGGAGCCGCGGAACCAGCGACCGGAGCTGTGGTCGCTCTACAACGGACGCCACACCCCCGGCGAGCACGTCCGGGTGTTCCCGCTGTCGAACTGGACCGAGCTGGACATCTGGGACTACATCGAGGCCGAGAAGATCGCGCTGCCCTCGATCTACTACGCCCATCCGCGCGAGGTGGTCGCAGCGGGACAGATGTGGATGGCCATCACCCCGGTGACCCCGCTGCGGGACGGCGAGAGACGTCGAGACGCGTTCGGTTCGCTATCGCACGGTCGGCGACATGTCCTGCACCGCCGCGGTGCTGTCCGAGGCGACCACGGTGGCCGACGTGATCACCGAGGTCGCGGCGAGCCGGCTGACCGAGCGCGGGGCCACCCGGGCCGACGACCGGCTGAGCGAAGCGGCGATGGAAGATCGCAAGCGTGAGGGGTACTTCTGATGACCGCCGAGATCGACACGCAGCACCGGGGTCGGGAGCCGGCCGGACCCTGCTGCGGCTGGCCACCGCCGGTTCGGTCGACGACGGCAAATCCACCCTGGTCGGTCGGTTGCTGTTCGACACCAACTCGGTGCTCAGCGACACCCTCGACCACGTCGAGCAGGTCAGCCGCCGGCGCGGACTGGCCAGCGCCGACCTCGCTCTGCTGACCGACGGTCTGCGCGCCGAACGCGAGCAGGGCATCACCATCGACGTCGCCTACCGCTACTTCCACACCCCGGCACGGAAATTCATCCTGGCCGACTGCCCCGGGCACGTGCAGTACACCCGCAACACGGTGACCGGCTCCTCCACCGCGGACGTGATCGTGCTGTTGGTCGACGCCCGCAACGGCGTGGTCGAGCAGACCCGGCGCCACCTGGCGGTGGCGGCGCTGCTCCGCGTGCCGCACGTCGTGCTGGTGGTGAACAAGATCGACCTGGTCGACTTCTCCGAGGCGGTGTTCACCGAGATCGCCACCGACTTCGCCGTCCTGGCCCGCAGTTTCGGGCTGCCGGATCTGCACTGCATCCCGGTCTCGGCCACCGAGGGCGACAACGTCGCCATCCCGTCGAACCGGACCGAGTGGTACGACGGGCCGACCGTGCTCGGCTTCCTGGAGTCGGTGGACGTCACCCGGATCGCGGTCGGCGGCGAGCTGCGTTTCCCGGTGCAGAACGTGATCCGGCCGCAGGGCGCGAAGCTGGCGCCGTGGGCCTACCAGGCACCGGACGTCGACGGTGACTACCGCGGTTACGCCGGCAAGATCGAATCGGGGCGGGTCGCGGTCGGTGAGGAAGTGGTCGTGCTGCCGCGCGGGCTCGCGGGCGCGGGTGAGCGCGATCGACACCCCGACGGTCCGCTGCAGCACGCCATCGCCGGGCAGTCGGTGATCATCCGGTTGACCACCGACGTCGACATCTCCCGCGGCGACCTGATCGCCTCGACCGAAGCACCCCCGGCGCCGGCCAAAGAGCTGCACGCCACGGTGTCCTGGCTCAGCGACCGGACGGTCGGTGCCCGCAGCCGGGTGTTGGTCCAGCACGGCACCAGCCTGACCAAGGCCGTGATCACCGAGATCGAGCAGGTGCTGGATCTCGACATCGGTGCGGGTGGACTACCGCGATGGAGACCGGCGACCACCCTGGGGCTGAACGACATCGGACGGATCAAGATCACCCTGGCCACCCCGTTGCCGATCGACCCCTATCGCGAATACCGCGCCACCGGCGCGTTCATCATCGTCGACGAGAACGACGGCTGGACGCTCGGCGCCGGGATGTCCGGCCCGACGTCACTGAATGCCCAGGCCGCCGACAGCGCTGCCGGACCCACCCCTGCTCCGACCGCACCCCCATCATCATCTGACTCCGAGGTTGTCTCATGACCGCACCATCCCTCGTCCTGCTCGGCGCCGGCGGCCACGATCCGCGGGCCGCGCGGGTCGGTCAGCAGATCCGGGACGGTGTCGCCGAACTCCGTCCGGAGCTGGACGTGCACGCTGCGTTCGTCGACCAGGGCTCGCCGTCGGTGCCGCAGATCATCAACAAGCTGGCCCGTCGGCGGGTCAGCGAAGTCGTCGTCGTGCCGCTGGTGCTGGGCGATCGGGGACCCGTCCACGGTGAGCTGCCGCAACTGCTCGCCGCTGCCCGGGCCGCGCATCCCGGTCTGGCGCTGATAGCGGCCAAGCCGATCGGTCCGGACCCGCATCTGCTGGAGGTGGTCGATCGTCGACTGCGGGACGCGCTGCGGGCCCGCCGGGTCAGCGAACTCGACGGTCTGGTTTTCGCCTCCGCCGGCGGTTCGAACCCCCGCAGCCACGCCGTCGTCGCCCGCCGGGCCCGGCAGTGGTCGGGACACCACCGGCTGCCGTGCATGACCGCGTTCGCCCACGACAGCGGACCCTCGGTGGCCGAGGCGATCCGGTCGCTGCGCGCTCAGGGTCGCCGACACATCGCGGTCGGCAGCATGTTCCTCGCCCACGACCAGGACTTCATCCGGCTGGCCGAGCAGGCGATCGAGCACGGTGCGGTCGCGGTGTCCGAACCGCTCGGCGGCGATCCGGAGATCATCTCGGCGACCCTCACCCGGTACGTGGTGGCGGCGATGGAGCTGATCGACCTCGACCAGATGGTCGCCGACGAGCCGGCGCCGGTGCGCCATCTCAGCGTCGTCGGGGCCTGAGCTCCACCCTCCAGCCCGACCGTTGAACCTGGCCGCCGTATCCGTACCGATGCCGGCATGTCAGCTCTCGGCGACCCTGGCCTGCTCCACCTCGACGTCGAAGTCGGCCGGCGGCCAGCCGAGGTCCAGCGTCCGCAACTGCTCGCGCAGGAGCTGGGCGATCGCCCAGTTGCGGTACCACTTCCGGTCGGCCGGAATGACGTACCACGGGGCGGCCTTGGTGTGGCAGCGACTGAGCGCGACCTGGTAGGCCCGCACGTAGTCGTCCCACTTCGCCCGGGCCGCCAGGTCACCGGGGTTGTACTTCCAGTACTTGGTCGGATCTTCGAGCCGCTCGGCCAGCCGCTCCTTCTGCTGCTCTGCCGAGATGTGCAGGAAGCACTTGATCACCGTGACGCCCGAGTCGACCAAGCCGGCCTCGAACGCGTTGATCTCGGCGTAGCGGGCCTGCCAGACGCTCTTGTCGACCAGACTGTCCACCCGGGCGATCAGCACGTCCTCGTAGTGCGAGCGGTCGAAGATGCCGATCAATCCCGGCCGCGGCAGGGCCTTCTCGATCCGCCAGAGGAACGGGTGTCGCCGCTCTGCGCCGGTGGGCGCCTTGAACGCCGTCAGGTGCAAGCCCTGCGGGTCGACCAGGCCGAAGGTGTGCCGGATGACGCCGCCCTTGCCGGAGGTGTCCATTCCCTGCAGGACGACCAGCACTCGGGGCGCCCCGATCGGATCGGCCCGACCGGCGGCGAACAGTCGTTCCTGCAGATCGGACAGTTCAGGGGTCAGTGCGTCGACCGTGCGCTGCGCGTGCTTCTTCTTCCCCGGGAATCCGGTGGTGGCCCGGGTGTCGTAGCTGGCGAGGTCGACCGAACCGGAGAGAAGTCTGAGCTGGTCCGACAGCGGACCGCCCGTGGTCTCGTGAGGCATGATCCCGAGTCTGCCGCACGTCGATAGGGTCGCGCCATGACTGGCCCAGCGGCACTTCGGCAGCTCTACCGTCGCACCGGGCCGCATCCGGCAATGGGCCCGTTTCTGGATCGGTCGGCCCTGAGTGCGCTCTACACCCATCCGGCACCCGAGCGGGGCTGGGTCAGGACCAATTTCGTGGCCACCCTGGACGGCGCGGCGGCCGGTCCGGATGGTCTCACCGGCAGCATCAACACCGCCGCCGACCGGGACGTGTTCGCACTGCTCCGGGCCCACGCCGACGTGGTCCTCGTCGGGGCCGGCACCGTGCGGGCCGAGGGCTACCGCGCGATCACGCTGGCCCCGTGGCAACGCGATCTCCGGCAGCAGTTGGGGTTCGACTCCTTGCCGACGCTGGCCGTGCTCAGCCATTCCCTGGACCTCGATCCCGAGCTGGCCACGGCCGTCGACAGCGAGCTGGCCGGTCCGGTGCTGGTGATCACCGACAACCCTGATCTGCACCGGGGATCGCTGCGCAGTAACGATGTCGAGGTGATCGCGGTGACCGGCACCGACGTCGCCCGGGCCGCAGTCGCGATCCTGGCCGGGCGCGGACTGGTGCGGATCCTGTGTGAGGGCGGGGCCGTCCTGAACCGGCAGCTGCTGGCCGCCGGGCTGGTCGACGACGTCTGCTTGACCCTGGCCCCGACCATGATCGGCGGTGACATGGGACGGACCGTGAGCGGGGCTCTGATCGACGGCGGGGGTGGCGCAGGGGCTGGCAGAGAGGGTGGTGGAGTGCACTGTCGGCTCGAACACTGCCTCCTCGGCGAGGACGACACCATGATCACCCGCTGGAGCATTCCGAAGGATGCGCCGCTCGGCTGAGGCACGCCGGCACCGGGCTCACTGCAGCCGCTGCCCGGCGATCCCCAGCAGCGCGTTGATGTCGGTGGTGCCGTGCGGATGGGTGTCGTCGGGGTCGCTGTCGGGTGAGCTGACGTAGAACAGCGCGAGCCGGTCGGCGGTCCGGACCACCCCGATGATCCCGAGGCTGTCGTCCGGCCCTCGGGTGTTGTACCAGCGGATCGCGTCCACCCCGGAGGCCTCGGCGGTTCGGGCGAAGCCGGTGGTGCGCAGTTCGGAGGGTCTGCAGTCGCCGATCTGGACGAGCAGCCGGCTGTACTCCTCGGTGGCTGAGGCGACGTCGACGTAGCGGGCTATTACCTCCTCGGCTTCGGTGTGGTCACTGCTCCAGCCGCCGGCGTAGCCCGCCACCAGTCCGCGGTCGTCGTCGGTGATGCTGGTGCACGGGGTGATCGGCGGGTCGGGCAGCTGCGGATAACTGGCGGTCACCCGGGCGGTGCCCCAGCCATGTGCAGTGAAGTCGGTCGTCCGCATCAACGCCCGACGGTCGAAGTTCGGGTCCGGCGTCGCGCTGGGGGTCTGTCTCGGGCTGGTCGGGCTCGAGGAAGTCGAGGTCGAGGTGGGAGAAGAGGCCGACGGTGTCGCCGTTCCCGTGGGCGCACCGGTCGGGCGGGCGCTCGGATCGGAAGGTTTGCTGCTGGTCGACGGTGCATCGACCTGATTGCGTCCGGGGGCCAGCGACAGCGGATCGGGGTGCCAGGCGTTCAGACCGAGACCGGTGGCACACCCGGCGCAGAGCGCAGCGAGGACAGCCGCTGCTACGGCTCCGCGCCCCATTGCCGTCCTCCTCTTCGCCAGCGGTTCAGGGTCTGCCGGCCTCGACCCGACCCCTCGGCACCGATCACACTCCGGATCCGGCTCCACCGCGGGCCGTCCGACACCACCGCAGTCCGAGCGTGACCCGCGGTGAACCGTTACCCTCCGACCGTGCAGCGGTGGTCGCTCGAACGGGCGGGTAACAGTCTGACCTGACGCTCACCCACCAGGAACACTAGCGACCGGAGAGATCGCCATGACGGAGCACGCGGGCCCGGACGCGGGTCGGATCGGGCGTTACGCGACCCGCCGGGTGCTGGGCAGCGGTGCCTTTGCCACCGTCTGGCTTGGCCGAGACGACGAGCTCGACGTGCCGGTGGCGATCAAGGTGCTGGCTGAGAACTGGACGCACAACGCCGACGTCCGCGCCCGGTTCGTCGAGGAGGCCAGGATCCTGCGCCGGATCTCCGACCCCCGAGTGGTCGGCGTGCACGACATCGGATCGTTGCCGGACGGCCGCAGCTACTTCGTGATGGACTTCGCCGACGGCGGCACCGTGGCCGATCTGGTCGGCGGGGTGGACCGTCGGACGGCGCTCGAGCTGGCCATCGAGGTCGGCCGGGCCGTGCAGGTGCTGCACGACCAGCAGATCCTGCACCGGGACATGAAGCCGAGCAACATGCTGCTGCGCCGCGCGAAAGCCGGGCCGACCAGCTGATGGTGGCCGATCTGGGACCGCGAAGGCGTTGGCCGAGGCCTCCGGTCTGACGCATGTCGGCGGGCACGCCGGCCTACATGGCCCCCGAGCAGGCCCACGGCGGGTTGCCGCTCGGCCCGCGCGCCGACGTCTACGGCATGGCGGCGGTCAGCTACGCCCTGGTCAGCGGACGGCCGCCGTTCCCCGACGAGCGCGGCCTCTCCGATGTGGCCCGACGCGACCCGAGCCGGCGGCCGGCCGCACGTGGACGATGGCGGAGCGCTGGACGTCCTGCTGGCCGAGGCGCTGGCCTTCGACCCAGCCCGGCGACCGTCCTCGGCCCTCGAACTGGTCGACCGGCTGAAGCGGATCGCGGCGCGGTCAGCGCGAGCCGGACGAGCAGAGCACCATCGCTTTGCGAACCCGGACCGGATATCGGCCCGCGGCCGCGACGACGATGGGCGCCGAACCGGCTACGGCCACCCGGACCGAGCGCGGGGCCGATTCCGAGTCCGACCCCGACCGGACTCCGAACGCGGCCGGCACCGGCGCCCCGTCCGACCCAGCGCGGATTCCGTCCAGCGGGACGGCCCCGTCGCGTCGCGGAGCCGGACTCAGCCCGGCGGGCCTGATCGCCCTCGTCGTGCCGGTGTTCCTGATCTCGGCCCTGATGGTCTGGATCCTGCTCGGGCTCGGCTGAGGAATCGGCCCTCGGCCGGGCCGTCTCAGGCGAAGTCGGGATTGTCCGCGCGGGCCCGGCTGGGTTGCACCCGGGACGGCTCGCCCGGCATCTTCGGATGGTCAGGCGGATACGGCATCTCGGCGCCGCCGTACTTGCCGGTGCCCAGCTCGCGCGACGTCCCGCTCGTACATCTCCAACGCCGCGTCCAGAGTGCCGGGCGACTCGGTGGTAGAACGGCTTCCAGACGTCGCCGCGTTCGGCGAACCGGTCGGGCATCGAGCTGACGGTGAAGTCCTCCGGGCTGACCTCGGACAGCTCGTCCCAGGTCAGCGGGGCCGAGACGACGGCGGTCGGCGTGGGCCGGATCGAGTAGGCCGAGGCGATCGTCCGGTCCCGGCACATCTGGTTGAAGTCGACGAAGATGCGGCTGCCCCGCTCTTCCTTCCACCAGTTGATCGTCGCCCGGTCGGGAATCCGGCGGCTCAGCTCGCGGCCGAGGGCGATCACCGCGTGCCGGGCCTCGACGAAGCCGTGGCCGCGTTCGACCGGGGCGAACACGTGCACGCCCCGTCCGCCGCTGGTCTTGGGAAAGCCGGCCAGCCCGGCGTCGGCGAGCACCTCCCGCAGCGCGTGGGCGACCCGGACCGCGTCGGCGAAGTCGGTGCCGGGCTGCGGGTCCAGGTCGATCCGGAGCTGGTCGACGACGTCCGGATCGGCCCTGGTCACCGGCCAGGGGTGATAGCGCAGCGTGCCGAGATTGGCCATCCAGACGACGGTGGCCAGTTCGGTCGCGCACACCTCGTTGGCGCGTCCGGCCGGACGGGAAGGTGATCTGCGACCGACTCGACCCAGTCCGGCACGCCCTTGGTCGGCACCCGCTTCTGATAGAAGGCGTCGCCGAAGCCGTCCGTCGCGGGTGCTGAGCTTCGCCTCCGGCGAGTAGCCGCCGGGCCAGCGCTCCATGGTGACCGGACGGTCCTTCAGCGCGGCGAAGATCCCGTCGCCGACGGCCAGCACGTACTGCACCATCTGCAGCTTGGTGATACCGACCTCGGGGAAGTAGACCTTGTCCGGGCTGGTCACCCTTACCGTCCGGTTACCGACCTCGAGTTCGACCGCAGGTGTCGGCATGGGCTCATGGTAGCGAGCAGACTGGAGGGAACACGGCTACAGCCATGGTGGTTATGCCTACCGAGACACAGGAGGAACCATGACCGACGCCCACGATCACCCCGATCGACACCTCGACCACCCCGACCATCCCACGGCGGGCAATCCGGCCAGTCAGCGTCGGCAAGGTGGTCAAGTCCGAGGACGAGTGGCGCAAGCAGCTCAGCCGGGCCGAGTACCACGTGCTCCGCGAGGCCGGCACCGAGCGGCCGTTCGTCGGCGAGTACACCGACACCACGACCGGCCGGCGTCTACCGTTGTCGCGCCTGCGGCTACGAGCTGTTCCGCAGCAACGAGAAGTTCTCCTCGCACTGCGGCTGGCCGTCCTTCTTCGCCCCGCTGGCCGAGGACCGGGTCCGCTACATCACCGACAAGACGATGTTCATGAAGCGGGTCGAGGTCCGCTGCGCCCGTTGCGACTCCCACCTGGGCCACGTGTTCGAGGGCGAGGGCTACGACACGCCGACCGACCAGCGCTACTGCATCAACTCGATCAGCATGACCTTCGAGCCCGACGCCGGCTCGACGCCCTTTTTCCGCCCGCGATTCTGGCCGGTGCTGAACACGGGATGTTCATGACGGGCCGGAACTCCGCGAGAGGGCTCACCAGGAAGCGACGATGTCGGCGAGGTCGCGGCGGCGGCCGGTGTAGAACGGGATCTCCTCGCGGGTGTGGCGGCGGGCTTCGGCTTTGCGGAGTTCGCGCATCAGGTCGACGATCCGGTGCAGTTCGTCGGCCTCGAAGGCGAGCATCCATTCGTAGTCGCCGAGGGCGAACGAGCTGACGGTGTTGGCCCGGACGTCGGGGTAGGGCCGGGCCAGTTGGCCGTGCTCGACCAGCATCGCCCGGCGCTCGGCCTCGGGCAGCAGATACCACTCGTAGGACCGCGGACGAACGGATAGACGCAGAGGTGGGCCTTCGCCTCCTCACCCGACATGAACGCCGGCACGTGGCCCTTGTTGAACTCGGCCGGCCGGTGCAGCGCCAGTTGCGACCAGACCGGGGCGAGGTGCGCGCCGAGGCTCGGAGCGCCGGAACGCGTGATAGGCCTCCTGCAGGGTCTCCGAGTCCGGGGCGTGCCACCAGACCATCAGATCGGCGTCGGCCCGCAGGCCGGCCACGTCGTACCAGCCGCGGATGTCCAGATCGGCGGCCGCCGTGGCCTGCTCGATGTCGGCCATCGCCGCCGAGGCGAGCTCTTTCGGGTCACCCTCGGGGCGCGCTCGGTCAGCCGGTAGACCGACCACATGGTGTAGCGGATCGTGTCGTTGATGTCGCGTGCCTTCATCTCTCCTCGTTCTCGATCTAAGCTCGTCTCAAGTTGTTCTTCGACTGCTCGGTCCGATGACCCGCCAGTACCTGTGTCGCCGGCGATCAAACCGGTGCCGATGCAGGCCGGCAGTCCGGGTCCGTCGAGGTAGGCGCCGGCCAGCGCCAGCGCCTCGACTTCGCCCATCGCTGCCGGATCCGCCGCACCCGGTCCGAGTGCCCGACCAGGTACTGCGGCAGTCCGCCACCCCAGCGCCGGACCCGGGCCCGCAGCACCAGCTGCCGGCCCAGCCCGGGACGCCGGCGAGTTCGGCCACGGTCCGGGCGATCAGCGGCTGTCGTCCGGAGCTGCAGCAGCGCCGCTTCACCGAACCGGCCGACGCTGGCCCGGACCACAGCGACCGGCTCACCGAACTGCCGGGCCGCCGCTCGGCGATCCAGGCCCATTTGTTGTGGGAGTAGGTCAGCGCCTTCACCGTCGGCAGCTCGCCCGGCGGGACCAGCAGGCCGGAGCCGGAGAGCTCGCCGCCGCGGACGATCAGGGTGAGCACCGCCACCGAGGCGTACGGGATCGAGGCCAGCTCCTTCGACGCCTCCGGCAACAACGACGACAGCAGCCGGGCGCTGGCCGCCGGCCGGGCACGGCGAGAACCACCACATCAGCCTCGAGTCCTGAGCGTCGCCGCCCGAGATCGAGAACGTAACCGCCGGCGGCGCGCGGCCGAGTCCACCGGACCGTCGAACCGCAGGCGGAGCTCGACGCTCACGGCGGCGTCAGCTCGTCGCTCGAGGGCGTCGATCAGTCCGGTGCACCCCGCCGACCAGGCCGGCGAAGACCGGGGTGTCGGCCGCCGCTGTCGGCCGTTGGCGGATCAACTCCTGCGCGGCCGCCAGCAGCGAGCCGCCCTCGGCGGCCCGGGCGAAGAGAGCCGGGTTGACCGCGGCGAAGGACAGGTCACGGGAGCGGCCGGCGTAGACCCCGCCGAGCAGCGGCTCCAGCAGCCGGTCGGTCATCTCCGTACCGAACCGGTCAGCGACGTAGGCCCCGATGCCGACGTCGGCTGCGAGCGCGGGGCCGGCAGCTCGGGTTCCCGCCGCGCCCGGGCCAGCCCCTCGGCGCTCAGAGTAGCCGGCGAGTGCGTCCAGGTCGGTGGGGACGCCCATCGCCGAGGTCGGCAGCGGCCGGATCTGTCCGCCGATCAGCACCTGCGCCTTGGCGGCCGTCGGCGCGGACCTGACGCTCGGTCAGCCCGAGATCGTCGATCAGGGCGGCTCCCTCGGGCCGCCTGGCGAGCATCGACTCCGCCCCCACGTCCAGGGCGAGCGGGTCGGCGCCGCCGGTGCCCTCTACGCCCTCGGTGGGTCCGGTGGTTTCGGTGGGTCCGGAGGTTTCGGCGGCGGCCTCGAAGGTCGTCCGGGCCAGCTTGCCGCCCGAGCCGGCCGGTGGCCTCGATCACCGTCACCGCCAGGTCAGCCTGCGGCCAGGGTGCGGGCGGCGACCAGCCCGGCGATGCCTCCGCCGACCACCACCGCGGACGCCGGGACGCGTGGTGGTTCACCGGCTCGTCCGGCCGCTCGTGCATCGGCTCGTGCATCGGCTCACCGGCGTCACCGGGCCGCTCCGGCTCGCCCGGACGTCGGCCCGGATCGCCGCCCCTTCGTCCTGTACCAGGTCGACGACCCGGGCCAGCACGTCGGGATCGACGGACGGGGTGACGCCGTGGCCGAGGTTGAAGATGTGGCCGGGCGCCTCGGCGCCGGACCGCAGCACCTCGCGCACCCGCTCGGCCAGGATCGGCCAGGGGGCGCCGAGCACGGCTGGGTCGAGGTTGCCCTGCACGGCGTAACCCGGACCGATCCGGCGGCTGGCCTCGGCCAGCGGCAGCCGCCAGTCGACGCCGACCACCTCGGCCCCGGCCGCGCCCATCAGACCCGAGCAGTTCCGAGGTGCCGACCCCGAAGTGGATCCGCGGCACGTCGAGTTCGGCGATCCGGCTGAGCACCTGCGTCGAGTAGGGCAGCACGAAGCGGTGGTAGTCGGCGGCGCTCAGGCTGCCGGCCCAGGAGTCGAACAGCTGCACCGCCGAGGCGCCGGCCCGGACCTGGACGGCCAGGAACTCCGCGGAGATCGCCGCCAACCGGCTGCACAGCTCACCCCAGAGCCGTTCGTCGCCGAGCATCATGCGCCTTGGTCTTGGCGTAGTCCTTGCTCGGTCCGCCTTCGACCAGATAGCTGGCCAGGGTGAACGGGTGCCCCGGCGAAGCCGATCAGCGGCGTCGTCCCCCAGCTCGGCGGACGAGCAGCCCGACCGCTTCGGTGACGAAGCCGACGTCGTCTGCGGTCAGAACGCGCAACTGGTCGAGCCCGGCAGCGTCGTGGATCGGGTCGGCGATCACCGGGCCGGTGCCGCTGACGATGTCCAGATCGACGCCGATCGCCTTCAGCGGCACCATGATGTCGCTGTAGAAGATGGCCGCGTCCACGCCGTAACGCCGGACCGGCTGCAGGGTGATCTCCGCCACCAGCTCGGGTCGGGTGCAGCTCTCCAGCATCGGCACCCCGGCCCGGACGGCCTTGTATTCGGGCAGCGATCGGCCGGCCTGGCGCATGAACCACACCGGGACATCGCTCTGGCGTCGGCGACAGGCCGCGACCAGCGACGAATCGGTGGTCGGCTCCGACCCGACCGGGGTTTCTCTCGAGGCGGCTCCGCTTGGCGCAGCTCCGGTCGGCTCAGCTCGGGTCGGCTCAGATCGGGTCGGCTCAGATCGGGTCGGCTCAGCTCGGGTCGGCTCGGATCGGGTCGGCGCAGGTCTGGTCGGCACGGGCGTCTCGGGTGGCACGCGGTGAATCTTCCCACGGGGTCCGAATCCGGCGCGTCGAGCCGATCGGCTTCGGGCCCGGCGCATAGGGTCGGCCTGTGGCTGCACACACCGGATCTGCCGCCGTGCCCGACGCCTTCCGACGCGTCGCCGCGGAGCTGAGTGCCGCCTCCTGGCGCTCGGAACTGCTGGTCGAGCAGATACCGGCCCCGCAGCGGATCGCCCCCTACGCCGCCGCGATCACCGCCGACGTCCTGATCGGCGAGGACGAGGTCGGCAGCGGTCGGCTGGTGCTGCTGCACGATCCGGCCGGGAACGCCGCCTGGCAGGGCACCTTCCGTTGCGTCACTTTCGCGCGGGCCGACGTCGATCCCGAGATGGTCACGGACCCGTTGCTCGCCCGGGTCGGGTGGAGTTGGCTGATCGACGCCCTGGACGCCCATGAGGCCGACTACCTGGCGCCGAGCGGCACCGTCACCTCGGTGGCCAGCGAGTCTTTCGGCGGAATGGCCGAGGATCCGCCGCGAGCCGAGGTCGAGGTCCGCGCCTCCTGGACCCCTGATCTCAGCGGCGACTCCTTCCTCACCCCACACCTGAACGCCTGGGGTGAACTGCTCTGCACCACGGCCGGGTTGCCGCCGCTGCCGCCGGGGGTGGTCTCGATGCCGTCGAGACGGACGGCCCGCGCTCGAAGCCGGACCCTTTGAGCTCGTTGTCACCTTCCCCGGACGACATCGCGCAATCTTCCGAGCAAGAGCGCCGGGCCGGCAGACTCCGTCGGGCCGGAAGCGGCGGTCCTGCTGACTGCCCCGGCCGACGGCCTGCCCGACGTGGTGGAGACCGAGGACGCCCTGCAGCAGCTGGTCACCGAGATGGCCTCCGCCAGCGGTCCGATCGCGGTGGACGCCGAACGGGCGCACGGCTTCCGTTACAGCCAGCGTGCCTACCTGATCCAGCTCCGTCGGGCGGGGGCCGGCACCCGGCTGATCGACCCGGTCGCCGTCGCCGCCGATCAGGCCAGATCCCAGGCGTCAGCTCAGACGACGGCCCGATCGTCCCGGTCCGGCGCGCGGACGCGTTCGTCGCAGGCCGAAACCGCGGCTGATCTTGGCGCCCTGACCACCGTGATCGAGACCTCGGAATGGATCGTCCACGCGGCGACCCAGGATCTACCGTGCCTGGTGGAGATCGGTCTGGTCCCCCAACGACTGTTCGACACCGAACTCGCCGGTCGACTGCTCGGCTATCCCCGGGTGAATCTGGGCACCCTGCTCGAGCAGCTGTTCGGCGTCCGGCTGTTGAAGGAGCACTCCGCTTCGGACTGGTCGGTCCGTCCGCTGCCGCCGAGAGTGGCTGACCTACGCCGCCCTCGACGTCGAGCTGCTGATCGAATTGCGCGACAGCATGGCGGCCCAGCTGGAGGCCGAGGGCAAGGCGGAATGGGCCCGGCAGGAGTTCGACTAGCTGGTCGGGCAGGCGACCAAGCCGCGCGAGCCGCGGGTCGACCCGTGGCGCCGGACCTCCGGCATCCATCGGATCCGCACCGCCGGCGGGCTGGCCATCGTCGTCCGAACTGTGGCTGACCCGCGACGCGATCGCCCGACGCACCGATCGGGCTCCCGGCCGGGTGCTGCCCGATGCGGCGATCATCGATCTGGCCAGTCAGCGATCACCCGAGCCGACGGACGCTGCAGACCCTGCCCTCGTTCAACAAGCGGACGGTCAAGCGGTACGAGACCAGCTGGCTCAAGGCCCTCGACACGGCTCTCGCGCTGACGCCGGATCAGCTGCCGCCGCTGCATCGACTGAGCGACGCCCCACCGCAGTCGCGGATCTGGGCCAGTCGCGATCCGGTCGCCGCCGCCCGCCTGCACCGGGTCCGGGCCGTGCTGATCGATCGTGCGGCCGGACGTTGAACCTGCCGATCGAGAATCTGCTGACCCCCGATTACCTGCGCCGCCTCGCCTGGACGCCGCCACCCCGGATCGAGGAAGGGTCGGTCGACGCCTTCCTGGCCGACCAGGGAGCCCGCTCCTGGCAGCGCCAGATCGCCGTGCCGCTGATCACGCCTCTCCTCCCCGACCCGCCATCTGCATAAGGAGGCGTGAGGAGGAATCCGGCTGCTGCGTGCCACGGATCCAGGCGACCGCAGATCTTGTTACTCGTGAGTAATATAGCGACCATGCCCCGTCCTTCTCGTGATGTCGTCTTCGTCGACGGCGTCCGCACCCCGTTCGGTAAGGCCGGCTCGCATCTATGCCGAGACCCGCGCCGACGACCTGGTCGATCAACTGCATCCGCGAACTGCTCCGCCGCCATCCCGAGTTGCCGCCCGAGCGGGTGGACGAGGTGGCGATCGCGGCCACCACCCAGATCGGCGACCAGGGCCTGACCATCGGCCGCACGGCGGCGCTGCTCGCCGGACTGCCACGCTCGGTGCCCGGCTTCGCCATCGACCGGATGTGCGCCGGCGCGATGACCGCGGTCACCACCACCGCCTCCGGCATCGCCTTCGGCGCCTACGACGTGGCGATCGCCGGCGGCGTCGAGCACATGGGGCGGCACCCGATGGGCGAGCAGGTCGACCCCAACCCGCGGATCGTCGCCGAGAAGCTGGTCGACACCTCGGCGCTGATCATGGGCTCGACCGCCGAGAACCTGCACGACCGGTATCCCGGCCATCACCCGGCAGCGCAGCCGACGCGTTCGCCGTGCTCAGCCAGGATCGGGTCGCCCAGGCCTACGCCGACGGCGATCCTGCAGGAGGCGCTGGTGCCGGTGGCCACCCGCAGCGCCGAGCACGGGCTGGGGGCTGGCCACCGTGGACGAGCCGCCGCGGCCGGGCACCACGACCGAGACCCTGGCCGGCCTGCGCACGCCGTTCCGCCCGCACGGCCGGGTCACCGCCGGCAACGCAGCCGGACTGAACGACGGCGCCACCGCCAGCCTGCTGGCCGCCGAGGAGGTCGCCGCCGAACTCGGTCTGCCGACCGCGATGCGGCTGGTCTCCTACGCCTTCGCCGGGGTCGAACCCGAGGTGATGGGCGTCGGACCGATCCCGGCGACCGAGACGCGCCCTGCGCAGCGCCGGGCTGGGCATCGACGACATCGGCGCGATCGAGATCAACGAGGCGTTCGCCGTCCAGGTGCTGGCCTTCTGTGATCATTTCGGCCTGGCCGACGACGACCCGAAGATCAACCCGTTCGGCGGCGCGATCGCCCTCGGTCACCCGCTGGCCAGCTCCGGGGTCCGGCTGATGATCCAGCTGGCCCGCACCTTCCGTGATCATCCTGAGGTCCGCTACGGCCTGACCACCATGTGTGTCGGGCTCGGCATGGGCGGCACCGTCATCTGGGAGAACCCGAACTGGAGCGCGACCAGTGAAAGCCGAGCCGATGAACGCCGAGCAGCTGCAGACCAGTTGATCACCGAGGCCGCCGCCGCTGAGCGCCAGACGAGCTGGTCACCCAGGCCCTGAGCCGCGACGTCGCGCTGCCGCACGGCGCCGGCACCGCGCGTCCTGATCACCCTGGACAACGGCCAGGATCACACCAAGCCGAACATCTTCGGCCCGCGCAGCCTGGGTGCAGCTGAACGCGGCCCTGGACGCGGCGCACTGGCCGGGACGACATCGTCGCCATCGCGGTCACCGGCAAGCCGTTCATCCTCGCCGCCGGCGCCGATCTGACCGGCGTGCCCAAGATCACCGAACGGCGACCAGGCCCGGATGATCGCCGAGATCGGCCACGCCGTCTTCTCCAAGCTGCGGCAGCGCTTCGGTGCCGACTTTCGGTCTGATCAACGGGATGGCTCTCGGCGGCGGACTGGAGATCGAGCCTGCACTGCCACTACCGCACGGTGTCGTCCGCCGCCCGGCGGGATCGGGCTGCCGGAATGTTTCCTGGGGCTGGTGCCGGGCTGGGGTGGCGCGTACCTGCTGCCGAACCTGATCGGCGCCGACCGCGCGGTCACGGTGATCATCGAGAACGCGCTGAACCAGAACCGGATGCTGTCCGGGCCGCAGGTCGCCGAGCTCGGGATCGCCGACGCGATGTTCGACGGCGCCGACTTCCTGGAGCGTTCGCTGGACTGGGTCGCCCAGGTGGTCACCGGCGCGGTCGAGGTCGATCGGCCCGACGGTCGACCGCGGCGAGGCCTGGGATGCGGCCGTGGCGCGGCGGGCGGAAGTCGCCGATCAGCAAGATCGGGAACGCTGCGCCGGCGCCGCACCGGGCGCTCGAGCTGATCGCGGCGGCCAAGACCGCCGACCCTGACGCCGCGTTCGAGGCCGAGAACGACGCGCTGGCCGACCTGATCATGTCCGATCAGCTGCGGGCCGGGCTGTACTCCTTCGACCTGGTGCAGAAGCGGGCCCGCAAGCCGGCCGGTGCCCCGGATCGGCTGCTGGCCAGGGAAGTCACGCAAGGTCGGCGTCGTCGGCGCCGGCCTGATGGCCACCCAGCTCGCGCTACTGTTCGCCCGCCGGCTGGAGGTGCCGGTGGTGATCACCGACCTCGACCAGGGCCGGGTGGAGCGCCGGCCTCGATCGGATCCGACGGCGAGCTGCGAGAAGTTGGCCGGCAAGGGTCGGATCCGTCCCGACGAGCTCAACCGGGTCAACGCGTTGATCACCGGCACCACCGACCAGGCCGAGTTCGCCGACTGCGACTTCGTGATCGAGGCGGTGTTCGAAGAGGTCGAGGTGAAGAAGGCGGTCTTCGCCGAACTGGAACGCCACGTCGGTGCCGAGATGCGTGCTGGCCACCAACACGTCCTCGCTGTCGGTGGCCGAGATGGCCGCCGATCTCGCGCATCCGGAACGGCTGATCGGCTTCCACTTCTTCAACCCGGTGGCGGTGCTGCCGTTGCTGGAGGTGGCCCGGACCGAGGCGACCGACGACGCCACCACCGCGACCGCGCTGGCCGTGGCCAAGAAGCTGAAGAAGAACGCGGTACTGGTCGGCCGACCATCCGGCGTTCGTGGTCAACCGGCTGCTGACCCGGATGATGGGCGAGATCATGGCCGCCATCGACGAGGGCACGCCGATCGAGGTGGCCGACGCCGCGCTGCGTCCGCTCGGGCTGCCGATGTCGTCGATGGCGCTGCTCGGGCTGGTCGGACCGGCCGATCGCCCTGCACGTGGCCGAAACCCTGCACGACCGGTTCGGCGACCGGTTCGCGGTCTCGACCGGGCTGCAGCAGTTGGTCGCAGGCAGGCGGCAAGGGGGTCTATGCCTTCGGTGACGACGGCAAGCCCGTACGTGCCGGAGGAGGTGCGGGCGATGTTCGCCGGCGGCGACCGAGCCGAGCAGCGCCGAGGAGATCTGCGACCGGGCGATGGCGGCGTTGACCGAGGAGACGGGCCTGATGCTCGCCGAGGGCGTGGTGGCGGCCCCGATGGACATCGACCTGTGCATGATCCTCGGCGCCGGCTGGCCCTTCCACAACGGCGGGGTCACCCCGTTGCTGGACCGCAGCGGTTACAGCGAGAAGCTGCTCGGCCGGCGACTGCTGCCGCCCGGCGTGGCCAGCGTCGCCTGACGGATCGGGCGTGGCCTGTGGAGCCGGCGCCCGGATCAGCGCGGGCGCCACCGCCCTGGCCGGCCGGGCGCTGCTCGGTCAGCGCTGGCGGACCCTCACGTTCCTGCACTGGCGGGTGCCGCCCGACGCAGGTGGCGCCGCTGCTGCCACCGGGGTCGGCCCGGACCTCTTCGACGGCTCGGCCTGGGTGGGCTCTGATCCCGTTCCGGTTGACCGACGCCTGGCTCGGCGTCCCGGTGCCGCTGCCCTGGGTCGGCAGCTTCGCCGAAACCAACGTCCGGCTCTACAGCGTGGACGACCAGGGCCGCCGAGGCGTGGTGTTCTGCACGCTGGAATCGCAGCGACTGGCCTTCGTCCTCGGCGCCCAGCTCGCTCTCGGACTGCCCTACCGCTGGTCGCGGATGTCGATCACCGAGTAGCGAGAACACCGGTCGGATCGCTACCGCTCACGTCGGCGGATCGGGGCGGATCCGGCCGACGCAGCCGGGCGACTGGTCGAGATCGACGAGCCGCGCCGGTGGTCGACGACCCGCTGGCTCGATTCCTGACCGCCCGCTGGGGTCTGCACACCCACCGCTTCGGCCGGACCCTGTATCTGCCCAACGAGCACCAGCCGTGGACGCTGCGCCCGGCCCGGCTTGGTCGACCTTCAGGACGAGCTGTTGGCCGAGGCGGTTTCCCGGGATTGGCCGCTCGCCCGCCGGACTCGGTGCTGTTTTCCGACGGGGTAAGCACTACCTTCGGCCGCGGCTCGGTGGTTCAGGACAGTCCTCCGCGCCCGGGTCGGTCATAGTCGTCATCGTGATGGTGATCACGCTGGCTGATGGCGAGGAATTTCTCCGAACTCGTGACGTCGGTGGAGATCACTAACGAGTGCATCACCGTCATCAAGAACGGCCTCCCGTGGTGATGGTCATTCCCGCCGACGACCTCGAAACTCTCGAGGAGACGGTGGTCGTCATGTCCGACCCCGAACTCTTGCACTCGATCGGTACACGAGCTGAAGAGCAAGGGCGAGAGGCGTACGAAGGACGATCCCCTGGCCTGGCTCGCCAACCGGCGGGCATGACGGTCGAGATCTTCTGGAGGCGAAGAGCGCAGCAAACCCGCACGTTATCTTCCAGCGGTTGCGTCGGTAGCCCGCGCGGTCCGATCAGACCCTGAGAACGTCCAGCCGGGGGTGCGCAGCCGCCAATCGCTCGAAGTCTCCGTCCTGAGTGACGACGGGCAGCCCGTGTGCAATGGCTGTGGCGGCGATGAGCGCGTCGGTCAACCGGATTGTTGACTGGATGCCAGCGCCTCGACAGTCATTGACCAGGTTCGCCCAGGCGCTCATCACCGATTCGGTCAACGGAATGGGATCTGACTTTCTAGCCAGCGCAAGTGTGTCGGCACGCCGTGCCTTGATGTCAGCATCGGCTGAGGCAAGCACTCCGAGTTCGAGTTCACCCAGGCTGACGACGGACAACGCCACCCGTTCCGGCAGCTGGCCCAACGGCCGTCCGGTCTTTCTCGCGATGAAGATGCCGGTATCGAGCAGTCCCGCACTCACACGTCGGCCAGCGTCTGGCCTGCGAGGTCATCCAGGTCGGCACGCAGACCGGGGTCTGCCGACCGCTGGGTCAGCTGCTTCGCCAGCGCTTCGCCGGAAAGCCAACGATTACGTTGCCCGTGGGGCACGATATCGGCAACCGGATCGCCGTGAACCGTCAAGGTGACCCGCTCGCCCGCGCGTACCGCATCGAGCACCCTCGATGTGTCGTTCCGCAAATCTCGAACACCCACGATCATGTGCGACAGCGTAGCACCCAGTAAAAAGAAGACCCAGATCCTCAACGTCAGAGCCGGGGCTGACGTCTGCCTCAGCCGAGATCGGCCTCGACCAGTGGATCGTCCACCGGCATCCGCTCGACCATCAGCTCGACCACGAAGCGGGCGATCTCTTGCGGAGTCAGCCCGATGTCCTCCAACAGCTCGGCCCGACCGGCGTGCGGCAAGAACTCCTGCGGGATGCCGAACTGCCGCGACCGGCGTCCGCACGCCGTGAGCACCCAGTTCTTGGGCCAGCCGGGCTCCGCAGCCGCCGATGACCAGATTGTCCTCGATGGTGATCACCAGCTGGTGTTCGGCAGCGAACTCGAACAGGCCGGGATCGACAGGCAGAGCCCAGACCGGGTCGACCACGGTGACGTCGATACCCTGGTCGGCCAGCCGATCGGCCACCCCCAGCGCCGTTCCGACCAACTGTCCGTAGCCGACGATCAGGACCCGGGGCGGCAGGTCGGCCGGGCCCGGCTCGAGGTCACCACCGCTGGCGGAGAACTTCGTGATCGTCGCAGCACGTCGACCCCGCCGACCTCGGTCGATCGCCTCGATGTCGGCGGGCAGCTTTTCTTTGGAGTAACGGATCACGCTCGGTGCGTCGTCGATCTGCGACCGCCGTGGCCAGGGCCTGGCGCAACCGGGTGCCGTCGCGCGGCGCGCTCAGGTGCAGGCCCGGAACGAGTTGCAGCATCGACATGTCCCACATGCCGTTATGGCTGGCGCCGTCGTTGCCGGTGATGCCGGCCCGGTCGAGGACGAAGGTCACGCCGCAGCGGTGCAGCGCAGCGTCCATCAGCACCTGGTCGAAGGCCCGGTTCAGGAAAGTCGCGTAGACCGCGAAGACCGGGTGCAGACCGGCCGTGGCCATCCCGGCCGCCGAGGTGACCGCGTGCTGTTCGGCGATGCCGACGTCGAAGGTGCGCTCGGGGAAGGCGGCGGCGAAACGGTGCAGACCGGTCGGATACAGCATGGCCGCGGTGATCGCGACGATCCGGTCGTTCGACCGGCCCAGCCGAAGCAGTTCCTCGGCGAACACGTCGGTCCAGGTCATGCGCTCGCTTACCGACAACGGCAGTCCGGTGACCTCGTCGATCTTGCCGACGGTGTGGAACTGGTCTTCTTCGTTGTTCTCGGCCGCCGGGAACCCCTTGCCCTTGCGGGTCAGTATGTGCACGATGACCGGTCCGCCGAACTGCTTGGCCTGGATCAACGCCCGTTCGACGGCCAGCACGTCGTGACCGTCGATGGGACCAACGTACTTGAGCCCGAGGTCGGAGTACATCCCCTGCGGGGCCAGTACGTCCTTCAGCCCGGTCTTGATCCCGTGCAGCACCTCATAGGCCGCCGAGCCGAACATCGGCGCCCGGTTGACCTGCCGCTTGACCACCTCCAGCACCTGCTCGTAGCGCGGGTTGGTGCGCAGACCGCCAGGTGCTGGGCCAGTCCACCGACCGTCGGGGTGTAGGAGCGACCGTTGTCGTTGACCACGATGACCAGCGGCAGGTCGTCGTCGGCGGCGATGTTGTTCAGCGCCTCCCAGGCCATCCCGCCGGTGAGCGCACCGTCGCCGATCACCGCGACCACGGTGTGCGGATTGCCGCGAAGTCGGAACGCCTTGGCCATCCCCTCGGCCCAGGACAACGAGGCCGAGGCGTGCTGGTTCTCGACCCAGTCGTGTTCGGATTCGGTCCGGCTGGGATAGCCCGACAATCCGTTCTTCTGTTTCAGGGTGGGAAAAGCGTCACTGGCGGCCGGTGATGATCTTGTGGACGTAACTCTGGTGGCCGGTGTCGAAGATGATCGGATCGGCGGGTGAGTCGAAGACCCGGTGCAGGGCCAGGGTCAGTTCGACCACGCCCAGGTTCGGGCCCGAGGTGCCCACCGGTCTGCGGCTAACCTGGTGGATCAGGAAGGCCCGGATCTCTTCGCTGAGCTGGGCCAGCTGGCTCTGCCGACAGCCCGCGCAGGTCGCGGGGACCGGTGATCGAGTCCAGCACAGACATAACCGCCAGTCTAGGCGCGGTAGTTGTGGCAACCGGGCACCCGGCGGCGTCGCTGCCCGGACGACCCACGTATCGGCTGGCCGCGATCACAATTGCGGCACGAACACCTCCCCGCGCAGCGCCTGCTCGACCAGTCCGACGGCACGGGCGGTCCGGGCCAGCGGGCCTGCTGTTCCTGCCAGGCCTCTGCCGCCGCGTCGATCACCTCTACACCAACCTCGCCGCGCAGGCTGACCCGGATCTCGGCCAGCCCGTCGGTCGCCGCCGCGCTCTGGGCCTGGACGAAGCGGGCTGCGAACCGGGCGAGCACGACCGGGTGGCGACGCAGCACCGGATAGCCGCGAAAGTCGGGCGGGCAACAGTCGAACAGGAAGGCGACCGCCGTGGCACCCAATCGTCGCTGCCCGGCGGCCGGACCGCCGCCGGCCACCCCGGCGGGCGAAAACCGGTCTGAATCCGGAGGGTTCTATTCGTATGCACGTTCTAATTTAACCATTGTCGGACGCCGAGGACCAAGCCGATCGCCCCTCGGCCAGGTCGTCGGGCGACAGATCACCGACTGGACCCCGCCGGCAAGCCCGGCCTGGCCGCTACCCTTCCCCCCGCCGACCGTCGATCGCCCCTGTCAAGGGGCAAAGACGAGTTCGACCAGACAGGACAGCCCCGAGAGCGGGTGCAACGTCAGGCGTCGGCCCAACCACTACGCCGAGAGCGGGTACCGATGTCTGTAGGGTTTCGCCATGATTGTCGAGCCCCTCACCGTGTCGACCACCCTGATCCGCCTCAGCCTGATCCGCCTCAGCCTGATCCGCCTCACCCTGACCCGCTCGACCCTGACCCGCTCGACCCTGACCCGCTCGACCCTGACCTGCTCGACCCTGACCCGCTCGACCCTGACCCGCTCGACCCTGACCCGCTCGACCCTGACCCGCTCGACCCCGGCCCGATGACACTGCCGAATTCGCCCTCACCGGATCGCGCCGAAGAGTTGGTCGTGCTGGTCGACCCCGACGGACGGCCGATCGGTCGGCAGGCCAAGGCCGAGGTGCACTCGACCAACACCCCGTTGCATCTGGCGTTCTCGCTCTACCTGTTCAACGAGCGGGGCGAGGTGTTGATGACCCGTCGGGCGTTGGGCAAGCAGACCTGGCCCGGGGTGTGGACCAACACCTGCTGCGGCCATCCCGCCCCCGGCGAGTCGGCCGAGGAGGCCGCCCGGCGCCGGCTGGGCGACGAGCTGGGGATGGACGCGCTCGACTATCGCTGCGTGTTGCCCGATTTCGCCTATCGCGCCGAGGACGCCGACGGGATCCAGGAGAACGAGCTGTGCCCGGTCTTCACCGCCCGGCTGCATCCGAACGCCGTCCTCAGGCTGAATCCTGCCGAAGTCCTGGACTGGGCCTGGATCGCCTGGCCGTCGGCCCGGACTTCGATCGTCGGCAGACACCGTTCGCCTTCAGTCCCTGGGCGGTCGGTCAGGTCGCGCAGTTGCGGCGACTCGAGCACGAGTCCGGCTCGATCGTGCCGACGGCTTGACCAGTCGGGTCTGCGGGTCGCCCACCGGATCCGGCCGAGGTCGATCAGCAGGAGGTATCAGACCAACGAGGAGAGACACTCGATGAGACGACGCAACGACGTCAGCCCAGGGGAGCCGTTCGTGACTGAGCCGGGCGAGACCCGTGCACGAGCCGAGTGTCCGCGCTGCCCGGGCCGGCGGAAGGCCCCGAAGTGGCCAGCTCACCTGCGGCTGGTCGATCAGCTGCTGACCGAGGTGTGTGCCGACCTCGCCCATCTGTGGGCCGGGCATCTCGCCGATCACGGTCCGGTCGACATCCTGGGCCACGACGATCTGCCGCAGCTGATGGAATCCATGATCAGCAACGGCGGCAAGCGATTCCGACCCATGCTGTCCTATCTCGGCTGGCTGAGCGCCAGCGGACGAGCCCGCGAGGTCGGCCACGTCGACGTCGTCCGGGTCGGCGCGGCACTGGAACTGCTGCACCTGTTCGCCCTGGTCCACGACGACGTGATGGACGAGTCGGATTCCCGCCGCGGCCGACCGACCGTGCACACCCGGGCGGCCGAGCAGCACCTCGACTCCGACGGGCGCGGCAGCCCGCAACGCTTCGGCGAGAGCGTGGCCATCCTGCTCGGCGATCTGGCGCACGCCGAGGCCGACCAGCTGGCGGCCGAACTACCGCCCGCGATGCGCAAGATCTGGCGGTCACTGGTCGTCGAGCTGGTCTGCGGCCAACGTCGCGACATCACCGGCGGCGCGGCTGGCCGGCGCGATCTCTGGCACGCCCGGCAGGTGGCCCGGATGAAGTCCGGCGCCTACACCGTCGAGCGGCCGCTCGAACTCGGTGCCGCCGCCGCTCAGGCCCCGGACGTCGTCTATGCCTGCCTGGCCGACTACGGACGCGAGGTCGGTGAGGCGTTCGCGCTGCGGGACGATCTGCTCGGCGTCATCGGCGATCCGGCGCGGACCGGCAAACCCAGCGGCGACGACCTGATCTCGGGCAAGCCGACGGTGATCGTGGCCTGGCCGCAGAAACGGCTGCGCGGGTCGGCCCGGACGACCCTGGCCCGGGTCGGTCACGCCGAGCTCAGCCCAGGCCGACATCGTCGTCCTGCAGCAGGCGTTCACCGACTACGGGGTGGTGAGCGCGGTCGAGCAACGGATCTCCGGGCACGTCGACCGGGCTCTGCAGGCGATCACGACCGGACATCTCGACCCGGACGGCGCCGAACAGCTCGCCCGGATGGCCCACCAGATCGCCTGGCGGGATCATTGATCCAGGCCATGCTGATCCAGACCATGCTGATCGAGACCATGCTGATCGGGACAACGATGATGCTGATGCCCCCAGCCCCACAACGTCGGATGGAGCAATCATGAGCGAGGTCATGTCATCGGCGCCGGTCTGGCCGGTCTGGCCGCGGCCTGCCACCTCAGCGGGCAGGGCCACCGGGTCACCGTGGTCGAGCGGGCCGACGTTCCCGGTGGCCGCAACGGTCAGCTGCATCCGGGACGGGTTCACCTTCGACACCGGCCCGTCGGTGCTGACGATGCGCGACCTGGTCGCGGAGGCGATCGGCGCCGCGGGCAGCCGGATCGATGACCTGCTGCCGATGAGCCGGCTCGACCCGGCCTATCGCGGTCGGTTCGCCGACGGCTCGCACGATCATGGTCCGCTACGGCCTGGAGGCGATGCGCGAAGAGATCGCCGAGACCTGCGGCAGCGTCGACGCGGCCGCCTTCCCCGGCTTCGTCGACTGGTTGCGCAAGCTCTACCTGGCCGAGATGCCGAACTTCATCGACCGCAACTTCAACTCTCCGCTCGGCTTGGTCTCCCGCCCCCGGGCGGCCGCGACCTTGCTGCGGCTGGGTGCCTTCGGACGCCTCGGCCCCGAAGTCCGGCGTCGTTTCCGCGACCCGCGACTGCATCGGCTGTTCAGCTTCCAGGCCATGTACGCCGGCCTGGCTCCGGAGTCGGCGCTGTCGCTGTACGCGGTGATCACCTACATGGACAGCATCGAAGGCGTCTGGTTCCCCGAAGGCGGTATGCACGCCATGCCCCGGGCGCTGGCCATCGCCGCCGAGAAGGCCGGCACGCAGTTCCGCTACGGCGCCGAGGTGAGCGAGGTCCTGCGCAGTCCCACCGGCCGGGCCGCCGGCGTCCGGCTGGCCGACGGCGAACAGATCCGGGCCGACGCGGTCATCTGCACCCTCGATCTGCCCACCGCCTACGAGCGGTTACTCCCTGATCTGCGTCCCCCACGAGCGGTCTGGAGACGGTCACTATTCGCCGTCCGCGGTGGTCTGGCACGTCGGTGTCCGGGGTCTGCCCGAGCCCGAGGCGGCCCATCACAACATCCACTTCGGCGAGCAGTGGAATTCGGCTTTCGACGCCTTGATCGAAGCAGGGTCGACTGATGCCCGACCCGTCCCGCCTGGTCACCATTCCCTCGCTGGACGAACCCGGCCGTGGCCCCGGAAGGCTGCTCCAGCCTGTTCGTGCTCGAACCGATACCCAACCTGGACGGCAGGTCGACTGGGAAGCCGAGGCCGCGCCGATGCGCGACCGGCTACACGCCTTCCTCGGCGCAAGCCGGCTATCCCGACGACATGGTCACCGAAGAGCTGGTCACGCCGCTGGACTGGCGCGATCAGGGCATGGCCGCCGGCACCCCGTTCGCGCTGGCCCACACCTTCCCCCAGACCGGACCGTTCCGGCCGCCGAACGTCGAACGTCGGTTGCCCGGTCTGATCTTCGCCGGCTCCGGTACCGTCCCGGCGTGGGCGTACCGATGGTGTTGATCTCGGGCAAGCTGGCCGCGGCCCGCGTGAACGAATATCTGCCCCGGCCCGATCAGGTGGGGCCCGGCCGGTCGAGTCGAGAACTGGCGGCCGGGTGAGGGCCGGTTCGCTCAGCACGATCGACGGACCCGCAGCTCGCGGTCGGGTACGCCCGGTGCGCCGAGCTGACCGAACAGTTCGGCACCACCTATCGCTGGGGGGCGGCGCTGCTCCGGCCCGAGCGACGCCACGACGTCCACGCCGTCTACGCGCTGTGCCGGCTGGCCGACGACATCGTCGACGACGACGACGCCCAGGAGCGCGACCCGGCCGAAACGGCGGCCCTGCTCAGCGACTTCGGCGCGGCTTCAGTCCGGGCGGTCAGGGACGGGGTCCAGCCCCGATCCGGTGTTGGCCGCGGTGGCCAACACGGTTCGAGAGCGGGAGCATCGACCCCGAGTGCTTCGACCGATTCTTCGGCGCGATGACGATGGATCTGACCGTGGACCAGCTATGAGAGCTGGGAAGACCTCTGCGGCTACATGGAGGGCTCGGCGGCGGTGATCGGCGAGATGATGCTGCCGGTGCTGGAGCCGACCAGTCCGGCCGCCTATCGGCCGGCCCGCTCGTTCGGGCTGGCCTTCCAGTTGACCAACTTCCTGCGCGACGTGGCCGAGGACCTGGCCCGCGGCCGGGTCTACCTGCCCACCGAGGACCTACGCCGGTTCGGGGTCGACCTGCCCGAGCTGGTGCGGACCCGGAAGGTCACCCCGGCCTGGCGTGCGCTGATGGCTTTCGAGATCGCCCGGAACCGCGAGCTGTACGCGATCGCCGACGAGGGTTTGGCCTATCTGCCCGGACGCTCGAACCGTTGTGTCGGGGCGGCCCGGGTGCTCTACGCCCAGATCCTGGACCGGATCGAGGCCGCCGACTACGACGTCTTCTCGCACCGGATCCGGGTACCGACCTGGCGCAAGGCGCTGACCGCGGCGCGGATCATGATCACCGGTGTAGCGTCCAGTCGGCGATGGCACCGCCGGACTGCACTGTCTCTGCCCAGCTGACGACGAGCCGAAGGAACTCCTGATGACGCTTCAGAATTCGCCCCGCCGACGCCGCACCGTCGTCGAGGTCTGCGGGCGCAGATCTCCGAGCGGATCCGCACCGAGGTGCCGATCGTCCGGGTGCCGCAGCCACCGGAGGACCGGATGGACCCGACCTGGCGGTTGGCCAAGCCCGGCCGGATCGCTCGCAGCCTCGACGTGGCCCAGAACCGTGTTCAGGCAGGAAATTCCGGCGGCTGGTACGTCGCCGGGACCAGCGCCGACGTCGGGCGCCAAGAAGTCGATCACCCGCACCATCGGCGGCCGCGAAGTGGTCTTCTGGCGGGACGCCGACGGCAGTTTGATCGCCGGCCCGGGCGCCTGCCCGCACCTGGGAGCCCTGCTGAACGACTCGACCGTCATCGACGGCACCATGTACTGCCGCTGGCACGGGCTCGCCCTCAACCGGGACGGCGATCCGACCTGGCGGCCTTACCGGGCCTACGACGACGGCGTCCTGATCTGGGTCGGGCTGGCCACGGCGGGCGAGCCGGACACCGAATCGCCGGTGCTGCCACCGAGGCCGCCGCTGGCCCAGTCGCTGGCCGCGGTGGTGGCTCATCCCGGGGTCTGCGAGCCGATGGACGTGATCGCGAACCGGCTCGACCCGTGGCACGGCGCCTGGTTCCACCCCTACTCGTTCAGCCACCTGATCGTCGACGACGAGGCCAGCGACGACGACACCCTCGTCGTCGACGTGACCTTCCGGTTGTCCAGGACCTGGGGGGTTCCGGTCCGGGCCGAGTTCACCTGCCCCGACACCCGGACGATCGTGATGACGATCACCGAGGGCGAGGGCGCGGGCAGCGTGGTCGAGACCCACGCCACCCCGCTCGGGTCTGAACGAGGCCGGTCTGCCGCTGACGATGGTCACCGAGGCGACCATCGCCCACTCCCCCCGGACCGGCTTCGCCGTCGCCCGGTGGCCTCGGCCCGGCCATCCGTCCGCTGATGCGTCGGACGCAGGCCAAGCTGTGGGTCGACGATCTGGTCTATGCCGAACGCCGCTACGAGTTGCGCCGGCGGGGCGAGTTCCCGGGCTGAGCGAACGATCTTTCACCGAGTCGTCGCCAGTTCGTCACCAGTCGTCGACGCCGAACAGCTTGCGGCCGAGCTCACCCATCGCCTCGCGCTGCTGGGTGTTGTAGCGACCGTGCTGCCGGCTTCTGCTCCGGCGCCCCAGGTCTGGTCCTCGCGCACCCAGCGGACGAAGTAGGCGACCCGGCTGGTCGGCGTTGCGGTTGTGCGAGGCGCCGTGCGGCATCAGGTGGTGCAGCAGGGCGAAGTCGCCGGCCTCGCCGGTGATCTCCTGGCTCTGCAGGTGCTTGATCTGCTTCCAGTTCTCGTGCAGGTGCCGACCGCCCGGCCGACTGGCCCGTGGCTTCTTCCTCGACGATCTGGTGACCGCCCGGAACGACGTGGATGCCGCCGCCGTCGGGCTCGACGTCGGTGAGGTAGTAGCAGCCACCGACCTGGAGCTCCTCGATGCTCGAAGGTGAAGTCGTCAGCGGTGGTCGGCACGGACGCGTCGATGTGCAGCGTCTGGCTCAGCGGGGTGTCCTGGTGTGCGCGTCGTTGCGCAGCGTGATGCCGATCGAGCCGTCCAGCACCCGCAGCTCGGATGACTGCAGCAACTGGGCCGCGGCCCGCGTAGAGCGTCGGATTCGTCATCAGCGGCAGGAGTTCCGGGGTGTCGAACGTGTGGTTGCCCGGGGTGTACATCGGCTTGATCCGCCCGTCCCACGAGCTCCAGGAGTCGGGCATGTCCAGGTTCGGCGGCACGAGCGACAGGATCCGCTGGCGGTAGCGCTCCGCCTCCGTCGGGCGACAGCGCCCCCTTCACCACCACGAAGCCCTGCTCGTGGAACTGCTGGATGTCGGCGTCGGACAACACGGGACGGACTCCGGTGATCGTCATGGCTCAACGCTAGATTCCGCCAACTGTGCTCTGACATCAGGGTCCGACGTGGTCGACGACCGACTGGCCCAACGGTGTGTCCGCCAGGGTCCTCCTGACGCGGCTGGCGCAGGCGTGGAGAGGGTCGATGCTGTCGACGGTGAGCGCGCCCGGCCAGGCCGGAAACGCGGCCCGTCGGAGCTGGACGTCGTGCCAGTCCCCGGCGTCGGTCCAGCCCGGGATCCCCCGCGTCCGGGTCTCGACCCGCTGCCGGTGCACCGCCGCGTCCGAGCAGACACAGATGACCGGTACGAACCGGATTCGCGCCGCCAGGCTCTGCCAGCGCTCCCGGACGGCGACGGTCTCGCCCGGACTGTCGAGGATCAGCGAACGGCCGGCCATCAGCTCCCGACAGGCGAAGGTGGTGATGATCTCTTCGCCGATCCGCATCAGGTCATCGCGGTGACGAAGCCCGAACGGGCTGAGGGCACCCATCGCCCAGTCGATCGACAACACCGCGACCCCCAGCTCGGTGCCGACTCGTTCGGCCAGCGCCGACTTCCCGCTGCCGGGCACGCCGGCGAACGCGATCAGGAATTGCCCCGGTCTCGGCTCCGGCAGAGCGTCGACGGCGAACCGATCGGGCAGCGGCGGGTTGAGGTAGTCCGGCACGCACGGTTGGGCGTACCCGAGGAGGATCCGGTGCGGCGGTTCGGGTTCGACGGCGACCCGTGCCATCCACGCCTCGCCGTCACGGCTACGGAACCTGACCTGGGCGCTGTGGTCCTCGACCTCGAGCCCGAGCAGCCGGTACGGGGCGATCGCGACCGCACGCTGCCGCATCACCGCTACGAATCTCTCCGGTGGAACCTGGGCGGCAAACGAGGGCGCGAACACCGCGGCCGGGTCCATCCCGGCAGGCCAGCCACCGGCCAGCCCGTCGAGCAGCCACCGCATCCGGTCCGTCGCCGGGGTCGGAGCGATCAGTTCGTCCATGGTCGGCAGTCTGCCCCGGAAACGCCGGGGACCGGGCGATCGAGCAGCTGAGGTCGAACCGTGCGCCGCCGGGTCGGCGGCTGGACCAGTTCGAGGGTCGACCCGTCGCGGTCACGAGGTAGGCGGATCGTGCCCCTGCTTTCGGGCCGGCTGACACCGTCGCCACCGTGCCGGCCAACCGCCGGCCGAACCTCCCACAGTCGGCGACGGCGAGATGCCACGAACCACTGGCTCGGCCGCGGCCGAACCATCTCACAGTCCGCAGGTGCCCGATACTCCAGCAGTTCGATTCGGTGATCGGCCAGCTCCGCGCCCAGCGCCTCGACCCAGAAGGTGACCGCTTCATCCCGCCGGCGCACGGTGACCCCGGTGTGGGCGACGCCCAGGACCGTCATGTCCCCATTGTGCAAGGGCCGACTCGCCGGTTGTCCCAGGTGAGCGTGAGTGCCAGGTTGGAGACGTGGACGAGGCAGAGAACGCAATCGATGCCGCCGGACGAGCTGCGGACGCGAACGCCGAATTCCGTCCGGTGACGATCGAGCACGGCGTCGTCCACCGGCCGGCCTCGCCGGCCAGCCGGACCGTCCACGGTTACCTACGACATCTGCGGAGCAAGGGATTGCGGTGCGTGCCGGAGCCAGTCTTCCTCGGCGACGAGGGCGAGACCCTGAGTTATCTGGAGGGCGCATCCGGGGGCGACGGCTGGTACCACCAGCACACCGAGCAGGGCCTGGTCTCGGCGGCCCGCCTGTTGCGGACCATCCACGACGCCGGCCGAGATTGGGTCCCACCGGCGACGGCGGTGTGGGGCGCGCCGCCGGCCACGGGCGACGATCTCGTCTTCTGCCACGGTGATCCTGGTCCGTGGAACTTCGTCTGGCGCAACGGCGAGGCGGTCGGGCTGATCGACTGGGACTACCTCCATCCGGGCCCGGCACTCGACGACGTCGGCTACGCCCTGCGTTGGTTCGGGCCGCTTCGCCGCAACGAGTTCGTGCTCGACTGGCATCACTTCCCCGCCGTCCCCGACCGTCGCCGGCGGGTCGGTGCGTTCATCGAGGGCTACGGCGGACTGCCGGAGATCGACGTGGCCGAGGTCGTCACGGCCAGGATGCGGGCCACCTCAGAGCTGGTCGCCGACCTGGCGCGAGCGGGTCAGGAACCGCAGCGCAGCTGGGTGGTCGACGGTGCGCTCGAACGGGAGGAGGCCGAGATCGCCTGGGTGCGTGAGCACAGCGCCGAATTCAGCTGAGCTGACTTCAACCGAGCTGACCTCAACCGAGCTGACTTCAACCGAGCTGACTTCAACCGAGCCGAGTTGACCGAGCCGGGTTGACCGAGCCGGGTTGACCGAGCCGGGTTGACCGAGCCGGGTTGACCGAGCCGGGTTGACCGAGCCGAGTTGACTGAGCCTGATTCGACGCGGCCGTCGTCAGTCCGTTCGCGGTGCGCTCCCGGCAACGCTGATCGACGGCAGTCCGACGATGTCGAAGGTGGCCGAGGCGATCCCGATACCCGCGGCGTCCAAGGCGGTGAGGATGTCCCGGTTCATCCGATCCTTGATCTGGCGGACGCCGCGCTGCGGGACGAGGAAGCGCAGCGACAACTCCAGCCAGTTGTCGGTGATCCGCCAATAGACAGCCGGCTCGAGCGACACCTCGGAGACCGCGTAGCGCGCCTGCATCGACTCGAGCGCTCGTCGGGAGGCCGAGTCGTCGACGACGCCGTGTTCGCGGGCGGCGGCCAGCAGGATCTGCTCGGCCTTGTCCCGGTCGTCGGTGTAGGAGATCGGCAGCACGATTTCCTCCCACACGTAGGGGAACTCGCGGGTGTAGTTGTAGACCGGATCGGTGAAGATGACGCCGTTGGTCACGGTCACCAGACGTCCGGTGTACTGGCGGGCATTCACCCAGACCGCCGGATCGGTGCCGGCGACCGCGGGCGGCTGACCCATCTCCATGATCGTGGTCTTCAGGAACCCCAGCCGGACGACGTCGCCCCGGACTCCGCCGAGGATGATCCGGTCACCCACGCCGAACGTGTCCCCGCGCAGAATGACGAAGTAGGCCGCGAGCGAGAGGATCACCTGCTGCAGCGCGAAGGCCAGACCGGCGCTGATCAGCCCGAGGCCGGTGGCGACGTTGGTGTTCGGGGTTACCCAGATCGACACGATCCCGAGGATCAACACGATGGCCACCAGCACCTGAATGCCCTGTCGGGTCCAGAAACGTCGTTGGTCGGCCACCTTGCCGCCGAGCGCACGACGGGCCAGCAGCAGCACCAGACCGCGCAGCAGCAGCACCACGAGGATCAGCGCGAGGCTGAACAGCAGCTTGACCCCGGTGGTCTTGCTGACCCCGACCAGGGTTACGCCGAAAATCTTGACTGCGTCGGTATCGAAGACCGGATTGATGTTCGTTCCTCCTGCTCGGTTCGGCGCCGGGACAGCCATGGTTCCGGTCAGACCGACGGCAGAGCCGGTGAAACGCGGCGTGGCTAGGGCCTGGGTGGCTCATTCAACACGATGCCGCGAAACCTCGACGACTTCTGCGTCCTACCTCGCCGTCTGGAGGTCGGAGAACTGCCCGTGCAGGATGGTGTAGGCGGGCCCGCCGCCCGGAGGGATGGTCTTCAGTTCGGAGCCGTCGACGGCGAACACCCGGCCTCGTACGGTGGCCGCAAGGTCGGTGGGTTGATGGAGGTTGCTGGTCGGAATGGTGCCGTGGACCGATCCCCCCGCGGCCGGATAGACCATCACCGTGTCGACCGCCCGGTCCGGGACGCAGCTGCCGTCGCCGACCGCCGGATCGAGGCAGGAGACGCGCTGATCGGCGACATACAGCAGCCCCCGCACGTCGAAGGCTGCCTGGCCGTGCAGCCCGGAGGCCGCGGTCGCTCCCGCGGCGAACCAGTCGAGGCCGGTGTAGCCGGAGCCGAGGCCGGCGAACTCCTTGAGGGTAACGGCGCCGGTGGACGCCTCCCGGACGTCGGTGATGCAGCAGTCGCGGTCGTAGGCGAAGGCGGCCACGGTCCGCATCTTCGGCGCATCACCCGGAGCGGGAACGGCGGGGAAGGTCGCCAGGACGACGTTGGCCAGCACGCCGTCGAGGGTGACCGTCGGCCCCACATAGACCACGGTTGCCCGCCCCTGGGCGTCGACGCCCAAGCCCTTCGGTGTGCCCTCGGCCGGAGTCACCGAACCGAGCACGGTGACCACCTCGCCCGATCTCGACACCTTCAGCACCCGATCGCCGTCGGTGTAGTAGGCATTACCGGCCCGATCGACCACCAGGAACGACCCTTCGGGATGGCTGAGGGTTGCGACGGTGCGCTGGTTGCCGCCGGCGGCGACCCGCACGAGGGCCTTCTTGCCGCTGTCGAGCACCCAGGCGACCCCTTTCCGGGAGACCGCCAGCGCGCTCGGGTCAGCCCAGTCGGAGCCGATCAGCGAGGTCTGCCACGCGCCACGTCGCAGGTCGAACCGAACGACGTGGCCGGTCAGATGGTTGAGGGCGTAGAGCTCACCGAGCCCCTCCGACTTGACGGAAGTGAGGAGTGAGCGTTCGGTGACAGCGCGGCCGGCGGCCGGCGACGTCTCCGTTGCCCGGGAATTCCCGGAGGCCGCAGCGGCGTCGCTCGACGGAGTTGCCAAGCCGAGCAGGCAGACAACGGTGACGATGGCGATCATTGCGGAGCAGAGACGGCGCACACGGCGAAGCTACACGCCATCGGCGAAACCTGACAGAGCTATTTCCAGATACCGGCCGGCCGGTCAGGCTTCGTCTCGCAGGCGGAAATGCCAGACGGTGACCGCAGGATTGTCCCAGGCACTGCGGGACGCCTCGGCATCCCAATCCAGCAACGTCCACGGCCAGGTCGCCCAGTCGCCGATCTCTCGGACCGGTCCGGTCCCCGGTCCGGTCGACGGCACCGACCGCGATGCAGGTTCTGGGCGCTCCTCGCAGCGGATCACTGCGAAGCCGGCTGACAGGGCGGCGCGCAGATGGTCACCGAGACCGTGTCGGTGGGTCGCGGCGAGCCAGGCCCGCCCGTCCGGACCTCTGGCCTTCACCGTCGATCCGAGCAGTACCTGAAGGGGGTGGACATCGGAGACGATCAGGTCGCCCCCGGGCCTCGACACCCGGGCGAATTCCTGGTACACCGGTTTCAGCTCGGGCACGTGGGTGAGGGCCAGTCCGTTGACGATCAGATCCACGGCGTCGTCCGAGGTCGGCAGGGCGGCCAGGTCGCCCAGCACGAACTCGGCGCCGGGCACCCGATCCTTCGCTAGGTCGACCATGTCGGGTGAGGTGTCCACACCGATCACCTCGAACCCGCGGGCCGCGAGTCGAGCCGCCAGCCGCCCCGTCCCGCAGGCCGCATCCAACGCGATGCCCACCGGAAGTCCATCCAGGACCGCGTCGATGATCGGCTCGTCGATGGCGAACAGTCCGTTGTCCGGGTCGTCATAACTTGGCGCCCACTGTGCGTACGCGGGCGCGGTGGCGTCCTGCCCGACCGTCACCCCGGGCGTCCTGGCGAGGTCGGGGTCGTCCAGTAATCCGCGGATCGCCTCCAGCCGGCGCCGGACGAACGGCTCGTCGTGCTCGCCCTCCCCCGCCCAGGCTCGCAGCAACGCCAGACCCTGAACGCCGAGCAGATACCCGAGCGGATGCTGATAGATCACCGGCCCGACGTTAGAGGACGGGCACCGACCACGGCTCGTGCTTTCGGGCCGAAACCAGATCGCGGCCGCGGCGACGGCCGGGCAACAGCCCTAGGGTGGCGACCGTGCCGCTTTCCGTCGACGAGCGCGAACAGTTCCTCGCTCAGCCACACGTCGCGGCCTTGTCGGTAAACGCCGGAGCCGAGCGTGGGCCGTCGACGGTGCCCATCTGGTACGACTTCGTTCCTGGCGATCTGGTGTGGGTCCTCACCCCACCCGGCTCCCGGAAGGCGAAGCTGATCACACGAGCCGGCCGGTTCACCCTCCTCGTGCAGCGGACGAACCCGACAAATCGCTACGTCAGCGTCGAAGGGCCGGTCGTCGACACGGCGCCCGCCACGGCCGAGGAGATCCGTCGGATGGCCCGCCGGTACTTGTCGCCGGAGCAGGTCGAGCCTTACGTCGCGTTCGCCGCTCACGAACACAGGATCCGGATGAGGCCGCTGCACTGGCTTTCGGCCGACCTCGGCGGAGGCAGTTGATTCGCGCCAGGTAGTTTCAAGCTATGCCCATTCTCACCGATACGTTTTCGCTCTCCTCCGGCCACCAGATCCCGAAGGTCGGGTTCGGTACCTGGCAGATCCCAGAAGGGTCGGATGCCTACGACTCGGTGACCGAGGCCCTGAAGATCGGCTATCGCCACATCGATTCGGCGCTGGCCTACGGCAACGAGCAGAGCGTCGGTCGGGCAATCCGGGATTCCGGGGTGCCCCGCGAACAGATCTACATCACCACCAAGCTGCCGGCCGAGGTCAAGGACGCAAAGGGTGCGCGGGAGGCGTTCGAGACTTCGGCGAGCAACCTCGACCTTGGTTCGATCGACCTGTGGCTGATCCACGCCCCGTGGCCCTGGCAGGACATGGGCTCCGACCACAAGGCGGGCAACATCGAGGTCTGGAAGGTGTTCGAAGAGATGCACGCCGCCGACCGGGTGCGCTCCATCGGGGTGTCCAACTTCGAGGTCGACGACCTCGAGTCGCTCGCCTCGGGCACGGAGACGAGGCCCCACGTCAACCAGATTCGCTGGTTCGTCGGCAACACCCAGCCCGAGACCACGGCCTACTGCCAAGAACGCGACATCCTGGTCGAGGGCTACTCTCCGCTGGCCACCGGCAAACTGCTCGACGACGACCGGTTGACGGGTATCGCGGAGAAGTACGGCAAGAGCGTCGCGCAGCTGTCGATCCGTTACCTGCTGGAGAAGGACGTCCTTCCGTTGCCGAAGTCGGTGACCCCGGAACGGATCAAGGCCAACGCCGAACTCGACTTCGACATCGACGCCGACGACGTGACCGCGATGGACGAACTCTCCAACTCCGTCGACTGAGCGAGAGCAGGCCGCCAGACCTTCGTGGCTGACGGCCAACCCATCGCACTGTGAAACCAAGAGGCAGGGCCCACCGCGGTTGACAGGCGACGTCGGTGTCTTCCTAGCCGGTGATCGGCACGTCCGGCGCACCCGTAGGCCGGCCAGGGCGAGAGTTTCCCGCAACCCGGCCGCGCAGTGGTCGCTGCGGCACACGATTGCCGTCGGAAGCCGGTCACAGGCCGGCAGCCGGGTGGCGGCGCTTGCCCGTCGGTCTCGCCGAAGCCGACGGTGACGACGTCGATCTTCCCGGCAGACCCGATGCCGTCATGGCCCGGGCGTAGGCGTCAACACCGGACACGCCCTGGTCAAGGTGGTCCGACGCCGCGATCCGGTCAAACCCGACCCATCAGTCCGCCTGCGATGGCGTGCTGGCGTCCGGCTTCGGCGAGCGTCGCGGCGGGCCGCCACGCCCCGCCGACAACGACGGCTGGATGAACCGCAAGGCCGCTGTGGTCCGGCGTTTCGACAAGGCGTCGCTGTTCGTCGCGACGCAACTCGCCGCCTACGGCATTACCGATCCCGCCGGCGCCCGGATGGTCGATCCGATGCGGTACGCCTTCGACGGGGGTGCGGTGCCGATCCGGATCGTCGCCACCCAGGTCGGCGTGGCGGTGGGCTCCGGCGTCGGCGATGAGGTCGAACACGATCTGGTCGTCGAGGCGCTGACCCTCAGCGGCCGAGTCGCCTCCGGGCGCCGGCCGCCAACGGCACCCGTCCGGACAGCGGCACCGTCCAGAGATCATGACCGCGGACGCCCCAGCCGGCCAACAGCGTGTTGGCCGCCTGCCAACCGGTCGTCGCCGCACGCTCCATCAGTGCGACCGGAAAGTCGCAGCGGACGGCGTCCCCGGCGAGCACCAGCCGCGGATCGGGCGTGACCACCTCGGGTCGGTCGCGCCACGGGCCGGTTCCGATCATCGGGCAGTCCTGGCGCAGCAGCCACTGGTCGGCAACGATCTCGGACCGGGCCAGCTCGGGATAGATCCGGGCCGCTTCGAACCACAGCCGGTCCTTCAGCTCTTGCTCCAGCGAGCCGGTTTCCGCCGGATCCTCCGAACCGGTCCAGGCGTCGGGGTGGACGGCGTAGGCGTGCATCTCGACCACCGACCCACCGTGCTGATCGGACCATCGTCGCGCCCCGGTCTCGAACCGTTCCAGCACGCTGATGTTGTCCAGCGGCCCGTAGCCACTGGTGCCCAGGAACGGTGGCCGCCCGGCCTCCACCGGCCGGTCGAGCCAAACTCGCCAGACCGCGAACGGTGGCGCCTGGCCGATCGCGCCGATCCGTCGGCGCCAGTCGTGCCCGACCGGTCGCGCGTCGTCGTCGGTTTCGGCGTCGTCACCGGCCTTGCCGGTGCCGCCGGCCAGACCGGTTGCCGACAAGATCAGGTCCCGACTGCCGACCGGGTCGGCGGCGAGGACCATCGCGTCGGCGCCCAGCGTCTCGCCCGTGGTCAGTTCGATCCGGGGGCCGGGTCCGGACAGATCGACCGACGCGACCTCGACGCCCACCCGGACGTCGACGCCGAGCCCGGCCAGGTAGCGACCGAGCGGCGCCCACAACGCGGCGTCGTAGTCGTCGTCCGGCACGTCGAACAGCAGCCCTTCGGACGACCCGACGAAGTAGCTGTGGAACATCCCCACCAACTCGCCGGCCGAAAAGTCGTCCGGGTCGGCGAAGAAGCTCCGCGCGAAGACCTCCAGGGCCAGATGTCGGGCGGCCTCGGGGAAGTGCAGCCGGTCCAGGAAGTGGGCCGCACTCTCGCCGTCGTAGCGGGAGTAGGTCGCGGGAAAGGCGACGTCGAGCAGTTCCAGCGCGGCCGGGATGTCCACCCGGCCGAGGTCGCGGGCGGTGAAGCTCGGGCTCTGGGCGACGAACGTGAGCAGGTTGAGCGGTGGCGTCCGAGGGATGGCGGCGAAGGAGTCGCGGTGTCCGCCGGCCAGCACCAACGGATAGTCCTGCACCGGCACCAGCCGCCGCAACGCCGGGTCGCTGCGGCGCAGTAACGATCGGAGGTTGTAGTACTGGCGGAAGAAGGCGTGGAAGCCGCGGCTCATCGTCCGCTCGACACCTGCTGCGCCGTCGGGAACGGCCCAGGAAGCCACCCGGCCCCCCAGTTGCGCTTCGCGCTCCAGCAGGGTGACCCGGACCCCGCGCTCGGCCAGTCCGGTCGCCGCGGCCAAGCCGGCGATCCCGCCGCCGACGACCAGCACCGAGCGATCTGGCGCGGTCAGGTCTCCGGGACCCGCCGGATGCCGGACTGCTCTGGCGTCGCGTCCCGGGATCCACCGCGCGCCCCGTGGCAGGGTCCGGCTCGGTCGGTTGGGTCTGCGGACAGTGAGCTCGGGGTGATCAGTCGCCATACGGACCGGAGGTCTCCTCACCGGGGAGGACCGGACGCCGAGCCCGGAAGGTGTGCAGGATGCCGCGTTGCCAGCCGGGCACCGTCCGGACCTCGATGTCGACGAACCCGGCCGCGCTCAGCCGGTCGACGAAACCCTGCACCGAGTCGAAGTCGAGGACGCTGCGCCACAGATAGCGATACAGCGCCGTTTGACCGGAGGTGAGGAAGCTCAACGGGATCACGACCAGCCAGCAGACCGCGGTGAAGATCCGTCGGGCCGCGACGTTGCCGGCGACCGAATATTCCTGGCTGACCAGCCAGCCGCCCGGTCGCAGCACCTCTGCGACCGCCTCCAGTGCGTGATCGCGGTCGGCGACGTTGCGGAACAGGTAGGCGGCGAAGACGCCGTCCTGCGGCTCGGCCAGGTCCCAGTAGGTCCGCCGGAGGGCAACGTCCTCGGCCTGGCCGTGATGGAGACGTACGCCGCTCGGCCACCTCTTGGCCCGCGCCTGATCGAGCATTCCCGACGAGGCGTCCACCCCGACGATCCGGGTGTCGGGACCGGCCGCATCGACCAGTGCCCGGGTCGAGGCACCTGACCCACAACCCAGGTCGACCAGCCGCAGCTCGCAGCCTCCGGCCCGGTCCCGAAATCGGTCGCCGGACGAACGAGAACGCAACCGGTCGACCAGCGCATCGGCGGCCGAGCGCAGGTGCCGGTGATAACCGGGGTTCAACCCGACCATCAGGTCGTAGCGGGGCGCGACCTGGTCGAATCCGTCCCGGAGTTCGGTGTTGATCACCGTCGCCTCGGCGGTCATCTTGGCTCCTTTGTGCTCTCGCGCTTGTTCCCGCTGAGGTCTGCTTCCGGTTGCGACTCGACGCGGGTCGCCCGCTTCCAGATCAGGATCGCCAGCGTCACCATGGCAAACCCGAAGCCGAAGTCCTCCACCGGGATGTCCCACGGCCGGCGCACGCCCAGATTCTGCCCGTCGTCATAGATGACGATCGGTGCCGTGAGCTTGGTGAGCCATCCGTCGACCGGGATCTGGAAAGCGAACACGATCACCATCGCGCACCAGTACTGGACGGTGCGGAAAACCCCCGTCCGCAACCAGAGCAACTCGACCGCGACGACGACCAGAATGGCGACCACCGTCAGTACGGTGTAACTGGCGCTCACTCGGAGCCCCCGCCATCGGAAACCTCGGCTCCGGACTCGGCGCCGATCGGCTTCCTGCCGGTCCGCTGCCGGAGCCGGGCCAGAACGTTGCCGACCGCGCCGTAGGTGAGCAGGCCGCAGATCGGGATCACCACGAAGAACACGACCTCCTCCAACGGTAAACCGAGCGGCAGCTCTAGCCCGGTGACGTAGCGGGGGTTGTAGGTCCACTGCCCGGCATGGATGGCGTAGACGTCCCAGACCGAGAAGACGATCACCACCGGCAAGACGGCGAGCAGCAGCGCTCGGGGACGCCGGTAGACCCGGGCCCCGAGCACCAACTCCAACGGGAGGGTGAGCAGCAGGCACAAGACCATCAGTCCCAGGTATTCCAGGTGAGCGATCGTGGCCCCCGTTTCTGCTCGTCTGAATCTGTAGTGGCGTCAGCCTAGCCAAGCCCGGGCCCGGCGCCGTGGAGCGGCCGTTAGCATCGCCGGGGTGAGTCGACGACGTGATCTGCCGGATCGTCCGTAGCGAGCTCGACGCCGACGTCGTCTACCGGGACGAGACGATGATCGCCTTCCTCGACCACCACCCGGTGTTCAAGGGCCACACCCTGGTCTGCCCGATCCCGCACGTCGACTCGCTCATCGATCTGCCCGAAGATCTGATGACCCCACTGCTCCGGCTGGGCCGGGCGATCACCCGGGCGCAGCTCGCCGCCCTCGGAGCCGACGGCAGCTTCACCGCCATGAACACCGTCGTCAGCCAGTCCATCCCTCATCTCCACCTGCACGTTGTTCCCCGGGTCCGCAAAGACGGTCTGCGCGGCTTTTTCTGGCCCCGGACCCGCTACGCCGAGGGCGAGGCGCAGGACTATGCCGCCAACGCTTCGTAGCGCCCTGGCCGACCTCGGCTGAGGCCGCCGACTCGACACGAGCAAAAAGCACGCGATCTACCGGTGACCTGGCGATGATCTTGTCGTAGGCTCAGCCCCGGCCGGTGCAGAACCGGTTCAGAAAGGCGGGTTCCCCGGCCCTGCAGGACGGATTCACATGACGGACGCAGCGGCGTCCGCCTGATGACACCAGCTTCGTCGGCGAGCGAGATCCGCCACTTCCCCGCTCGAGAGCAAGGAGGCTCCGATGACACGACTCAGTGTGAACTTCGTCGACTACGGCATCCTGATCATCTACTTCGCGTTGGTGATCGCGATCGGCGTGCTGGCCCGCCGCGCGGTGGCCAGCAGCGAGGACTTCCTCCTCTCCGGCCGATCGCTGCCGGCCTGGGTGACCGGCATCGCGTTCATCTCGGCCAATCTCGGGGCGATCGAGATCCTCGGCATGGCCGCCCAAGGTGCCCAGTACGGCATCTCAACTGTGCACTTCTACTGGATCGGCGCGGTGCCGGCCATGGTCTTCCTCGGCCTGGTGATGATGCCGTTCTACTACGGCTCCCGGGTCCGCAGCGTGCCGGAGTACCTGAAGCGTCGGTTCAGCAGGGGCGCCCACCTCTTCAACGCGTGGAGCTTTGCTGTCGCTGCGGTGCTGAACGCGGGTGTCAACCTGTTCGCGATGGCGATCATCGTCCAGGCGTTGCTCGGCTGGCCGCTGTGGCTGGCGATCGTGGTCGCCGCGGTCTTCGTCCTGGCCTACATCACGCTCGGCGGTCTGTCCGGAGCGATCTACAACGAGGTGCTGCAGTTCTTCGTGATCATCGCCGGTCTGATCCCGGTGGTGATCATCGGCCTCAAGGACGTCGGCGGATGGTCCGGACTGAAGGCCAAGGTGAACGCCACCGCCGGGGTCAGCGACAAGATGTTCAGCACCTGGTCGGGCACCGCGGTCGGGCACTGGACCAACCCGCTGGGCGACTGGATCGGCATCGTGATGGGCCTGGGCTTCGTGCTCTCCTTCGGCTACTGGACGACCAACTTCGCCGAGGTACAGCGGGCGCTGTCGGCCAAGAACCTCTCCGCCGCCGAACGGACCCCGCTGATCGGCGCCTTCCCGAAGATCTTCATCCCCGCGCTGACCATCATCCCCGGCCTGCTGGCCGTCGCGGTGATCCCGAAGCTCGGTCAGACGGGTGACGGGAACCCGACCTACAACGACGCCATTCCGGCGCTGATGAACCACTACCTGCCCAACGGCGTGCTCGGCGTGGCCCTGGCCGGTCTGCTGGCCGCGTTCATGGCCGGCATGGCGGCCAACGTCAGCTCGTTCAACACGGTCTTCACCTACGACATCTGGCAGACCTACTTCAAGAAGCACATGCCCGACCACTACTACCTGAACGTCGGTCGGGTCGTCACCGTCATCGGCGTCGCGGTCGGCATCGGCACCGCGTTCATCGCGGCCGGCTACAACAACATCCAGGTCTACATCCAGACCCTGTTCGGCTACTTCAACGCACCGCTGTTCGCCACCTTCATCATCGCGATGTTCTGGAAGCGCACAACCCCTGCGGCCGGCCTCTGGGGCCTGATCGCCGGCACCGCCGGCGCGGCCGTGTACCAGAATTTCATCGGCCCGAACTGGTCCTACATGTATCCTGGGCGGCGACATGACCCAAGATCCCAACGCGCAGATGATCAACTTCTATGCGGCGATGACGGCCTTCGTGGCCGATGCGGTCGTCACGGTCATCGTGACGCTGCTTACGAAGTCCAAGCCGCTCTCCGAGCTCAGGGGTCTGGTCTGGGGCAATCCCGATCCGGACGCCGGTGACCCGCACGAGGGTTACGTCCGCAAGTGGTACGAATCGCCCAAGCTGTTGGGCTTCACCGCCCTGGGCATCGTCCTCGTCCTGTCCCTCATCTTCATCTGATCCGGAAGGAGCAGACCATGAGCGAGTCAGAGACTGACAAGAAATGTCCGAGCCGGTCAAGTCGGCGGCGGCGAAGCTGTTCGACATCCGGATCATGATCGGTGCGTTGTTCGTCGTTTACGGGGTGATCCTGACCATCTACGGATTCGTGATCACACCGGCCGAGCTGGCCAAGGCGGCCGGGATCAACATCAACCTGTGGCTGGGGCTCGGGATGATCGTCCTTGCTCTGATGTTCCTGCTCTGGGCCAAGCTGAACCCGCAGCGCGCCGAGCCCGATCCGACCGATCAGACGGCCGATACGGCCGCCTCCGACCGGCCGCGCGCCGGGCACTGATGCCCCGGCTCAGCTTGCTCTGATCCCGGCGATCCACACACCACGGACATTTCGGGTGGCCCGGATCTCAGCGGTGGGGTCGCCGTCGACCAGCAGCAAGTCGGCACGTCGGCCGGGCGCGATCGTCCCTCGGTCGTCGAGGCCGAACAGCTCTGCGGCTGACGACGTCGCGCTGCGCAACGCCTCGGTCGGGGTCAGACCCGCTTGTACGAGAAGTTGCAGTTCACCGTGGATTGACTCGCCCTGCGGCGGACTGAACGGTACGAACGGTGTGTTGTTGGCGTCCGTACCGGCGACGATGACGATTCCGGCGGCGTGCATCGCGGCCACAGCGGCGGCGACGTGTCGATAACCCGGCCCAGGTCCGTCGGTCGGCATCCCTACCGTGTCGGCGATCCCGGCCATCATCGAAAGGGTGGGGATGGCGGCGATTTTCTGCTCGGCCATCGCCGCGATCTGATCGGCGGCCAGTGGGGCGTCGAGCGGGCCGTGGGTGAGAACGTCGACGCGCGCCTCGATCCCCAGCGCGTAGGCCGCCGTCGACGAGGCGTGCGCCACGGTCATCAGACCGTGCTGGTGAGCAGCGGTGACCAGTGCGGCAATGGTGTCGGCCGACAAGGCCACCGGACCGACCCGCGCCGGGTCCTCGATGATGACCTTGATGTAGTCCGCTCCCTCGGCCCGCCGGTCGGCCACGAACCGGAGCGCGTCCTCGGGCCCCTGCACGGCGGTCGACGGGTCGAACCCGCCGGACGCGGTCGGTAACCCGCCGGGGCCCGAAGCCGGGCTGGTGGCGCTGCGGACGTCGGTGCGGCCCGGGTGAGCACGGAGATCGGCCACCAACTCGGCCCGGGTAGCCATGTCCATCGCGGTGGTGACGCCCCATCGGGTGAAAACCTCGAGATTCTGGACCGCGTCGAAGTGCACGTGCGCGTCGATCAGGCCAGGCAACAGCGTGCCGCCGGCCGCATCGAACTCGTGACCGCCGTCGATCTGGGCGTCGTGTTCGGCGTCGGCTTCGGCGATCAGTCCGTCGGCCAGCCGGACGCTTCGCGCTGCGGACACGGTGTCGCCGTCGAAGACCCGGACGTTCCTGATCGTCCAGGATCGGCTCTGCCCATCGTCAACGACCATGATCATCACTCTAGTGCTGAGGCCTGGAGCCGGCACGGCCGAGGAACGGTTCGCCCGACGGGCCTGCGACGATGAGCGGGCACACCGAAAACGCGATCACGAGCATGCAGAGAGGATTGTCATGAGCGAGAACGAGGCCCTGGAGCGGTCGCAGAAGGCCATCGACGAAGCCCGCAACGCGGCGGCCGACGCACTGCCGGACGAGGCTCTTCCGGCGCCGGCCAGCGCCGACCCCGGTGCGGCCGACGCGCCGGCCAGCGCCGGTCCCAATGCGGCCGCGGCGCCAGCCGAAGGCGACGCCCCGTCCGACGGGACCATCGATAACAGCGACACCGACGCCCACACCGACGAGCCCGGCAGCGAGGACTGAGGTCGGGCGGCGTCGCACATCGTCGTACGCGTTGCACACGTTGCTGGGTGTGCGACGCGGGTCGACGGTGTGCGACGTGGGCAACCCTCGGACCAACCGGCAGCGGCGCCCGGACGACTAGGTCTGGGCGCCGCCGTCGTTGCTCGGGTCTACTTCTTCAGTAGCGAACGCAGCACGTACTGCATGATGCCGCCGTTGCGGTAGTAGTCGGCCTCACCGGGGGTGTCGATCCGGACGGTCGCGTCGAAGCTGACGTCGCCGGCCTGCACCTTGACCGTCTTGGGGCGTCTTGCCGTCGTTCAGCTCGGTCACTCCGGTGATGTCGAAAGTCTCCTCGCCGGTCAGGCCCAGCGATTCGGTCGACTCGCCGGCCGGGTACTGCAGGGGCAGGACACCCATCCCGATCAGGTTGGACCGGTGGATTCGCTCGTAAGACTCGGCGATGACCGCTTTCACCCCGAGCAGCGCCGTGCCCTTGGCCGCCCAGTCCCGCGAGCTGCCCGAGCCGTACTCCTTGCCGGCCAGCACGACCAGCGGGATGCCCGCGTCGAGGTAGTGCTCGGAGGCCTCGTAGACGCTGGTCTGCGGCCCGACCATCGGCGGTGAAGTCGCGGGTGATGCCGCCCTCGGTTCCCGGCGCCAATTGGTTGCGCAGCCGGATGTTGGCGAAGGTGCCGCGGATCATCACCTCATGGTTGCCGCGCCGGGAGCCGTAGGAGTTGAAGTCGCGCCGCTCGATGCCGTGGGACTTCAGGTACTCCCCCGCCGGGCTGTCGGCCTTGATCGAGCCGGCTGGGCTGATGTGGTCGGTGGTGATCGAGTCGCCGAGCTTGAGCAGCACCCGGGCGCTGCTGATGTCGGTGACCGGCTCCGGCTCGGCCGGCATGTCGTCGAAGTACGGCGGCTTGCGGACGTAGGTCGAATCGTCCACCCAGGCGAAGGTCTTGCCCTTCGGGAGTGGGCAGCGACTGCCACTGCTGATCACCGGCGAACACGTCGGCGTAGTCCTCGGTGAACATCTCCGAACCGATCGAGGAGGCGACGATCTCGTCGATCTCGGCCTCGGTCGGCCAGATGTCGGCCAGGAAGACGTCGTTGCCCTGCTCGTCGGTGCCGAACGAGTCGTTCTGCAGATCGATGTCCATCGTCCCGGCCAGCGCGTAGGCGACGACCAGCGGCGGCGAGGCGAGATAGTTCATCTTCACGTCCGGGTTGATCCGGCCCTCGAAGTTGCGGTTGCCCGACAGCACCGAGACCGCGGCAAGATCGCTCGCGTTCACCGCGTCGCTGACCTCGGGGATCAGCGGGCCGGAGTTGCCGATGCAGGTGGTGCAGCCGTAGCCGACCAGGTTGAAGCCGATCTTGTCCAGGTAGGGCGTCAGGCCCGCGCGGTCGTAGTAGTCCATCACCACCTTCGAGCCCGGGGCCAGCGTCGTCTTGACCCAGGGCTTGCGGTTCAGGCCGCGCTCGACCGCCTTCTTCGCCACCAGCGCGGCCCCGATCATCACGCTCGGGTTGGAGGTGTTGGTGCAGGAGGTGATCGCCGCGATCACCACCGCGCCGTGATCGATCTCGAACTCGGTGCCGTCGCTCCAGCGTGACCGGGGTCGGCTTCATCGGCCGGTTGATCATGGTCGCTGCGTGCTCGTGGTCCTGCGGGCGCCGGAGCACTCGTCTGGCTCGGTGTGAGAAGGCGTGTCCGAGGCCGGGAAGGTCTCCTCGACCGCCTCGTCGTAGCCCGTGACGTCGTCGCTCGGTGTAGTTCTTCAGCGCCTCCCGGAAGCCGATCTTGGCCTCGCTCAGGGCCACCCGGTCCTGCGGCCGCTTCGGTCCGGCGATGCTCGGCACGATGTCGCCGAGATCGAGCTCGAGGGTCTCGGAGTAGGCCGGCTCGCGGTCGTCGTCGTGCCAGAGGCCCTGGGCCTTGGCGTAGGCCTCGACCAGGGCGATCTGCTCGGCGCTGCGCCCGGTCAGCTTGAGGTAGTCGGTGGTGTGGGAGTCGATCGGGAAGACGGCGATGGTCGAGCCGTACTCCGGGCTCATGTTGCCGATGGTGGCCCGGTTGGCCAGCGGCACCGCGGAGACGCCCGGTCCGTAGAACTCGACGAACTTGCCGACCACACCCTGCTTGCGCAGCATCTCGGTGATGGTCAGCACCAGGTCGGTGGCGGTCGCACCCTCGGGCAGCGAACCGGACAGTTTGAAGCCGACCACCCGCGGGATCAGCATCGAGACCGGCTGACCGAGCATCGCCGCCTCGGCCTCGATCCCGCCGACGCCCCAGCCGACCACGCCGAGACCGTTGACCATGGTGGTGTGCGAGTCGGTGCCGACGCAGGTGTCGGGGTAGGCCCAGGTGGTTCCGTCCTCGTCCTCGCGGGCGAAGGTCACCCGGGCCAGGTGCTCGATATTGACCTGGTGGACGATGCCGGTGCCGGGCGGCACGACCTTGAAGTCGTCGAAGGCGCCCTGACCCCAGCGCAGGAACTGATAGCGCTCCTTGTTCCGGCCGTACTCGATCTCGACGTTGCGCTCGAACGCGTCGGCGGTGCCGAACACGTCGGCGATCACCGAGTGGTCGATCACCAGTTCGGCCGGGGCCAGCGGATTGATCTTGGTCGCGTCACCGCCGAGGTCGGCCATCGCCTCGCGCATGGTGGCCAGGTCGACGATGGCCGGGACGCCGGTGAAGTCCTGCATGATCACCCGGGCCGGGGTGAACTGGATCTCCTTGCTGGGCTCGGCCTTCGGGATCCCAGCCGGCCAGCGCGCGGATGTCGTCGGCGGTGATGTTGGCGCCGTCCTCGGTCCGCAGCAGGTTCTCCAGCAGCACCTTGAGGCTGTAGGGCAACTTGTCCGCGCCGTCGACCGCGTCCAGCCGGAAGATCTGATAGCTCTTCTCACCCACCTCCAGGCTGGCTTGGGCTCCGAAACTGTTGACACTGCTGCTGCTCATCGCTCAACTCCGCGTCGTCTGGGGTGTCGTCCTGATGGAGCCGGCCGTCGCCGGACCCACAAGGTATCTTGACGTCAAGATATCATCAGATCCGTCAACTCCAGCAAGCCTAGGAGGTCGAGATGTCGGGCTCTGATTCGCCCTGTTGCCATCCCCCGGCCCGCGCTGCCACGGCGAGCAGCGGGCGGGCCACACGGTCGAGAGCGTCCCCGCCGCCGGCCCGATACCGGTCACGGCTACGGCCGCAGCACCCGACCAGCAGGGCCTGCCTCCCCGGCACGGCACCAGATCGAACAGTCCTCTCCGGCTGGCGGTTCCAGATGGGCGATGCCCACGGTGACGGCAAGAGCGGCCGACGGCGAAGGACCGGTGCACGAGGTCGAGTTGGACGCCTTCAGCATCGACGCGACATCGGTGACCAACGACGACTTCGCCGGGTTCGTCGCGGCCACCGGCTATCGGACCGAAGCCGAGACGTTCGCTTCTCAGCCGTCTTCCATCTGGCCGTGGCCGCCGACCGGGCCGACGTGATGGGTCCGGCCGACGGAACGCCCTGGTGGTACGGCGTGACGCGGAGCGGACTGGGCCCATCCGGGCGGACCGAACTCTGCGGTGGGCGAGATCGGCGACCACCCGGCCACCCACATCAGCTTCAACGACGCGCAGGCCTACTGCCGGTGGGCCGGTCGTCGACTGCCGACCGAGGCCGAATGGGAATACGCCTCCCGCGGCGGGCTGGTCGCCAAGCGCTATCCGTGGGGCGATGAGCTGCTCGACCCGAACGACGCGCCGGCAACCGTTGGCGCTGCAACATCTGGCAGGGCCGCTTCCCGAGCCAGAACAGCCGAGCCGACGGGTGGCTCACCACCGCCCCGGTCCGCAGCTACCGCCCCAACGGCTTCGGGCTGTGGCAGACCGTCGGCAACGTCTGGGAGTGGTGCTCGGACTGGTACTCCCGCGCTACTACCCGTCCTCGCCGAGGCGCAATCCCGCCGGACCCCGCAACGGTCAACAGCGGGTGCTCCGCGGCGGCTCCTATCTGTGCCACGACTCCTACTGCAACCGATACCGCAACGCTGCGCGCTCCCAGAACACCCCGGACTCATCGATGGGTAACGCCGGTTTCCGGACGGTTGCCGGCCTGACGACGAACCGTCGTATCCGGCTGATAGCTCGGCCCGGGCTGGTCAGCTCGGCCGTCGGTGCCGGCGTCGCGGCCCGCGTACCGTCTGCCACCGGATCGGGCCGACCAACCGCGGTCCGGCCAGTCGTCGTTCGAGTCGGCGCGCCTCACTGGCCAGGGGTTGGGCGATGTACTGCCCGAGGATCACCCCGGCGGCCAGGGACAGGGCGATCGAGGCGGCTTCGACCATCGAGAAGATTCCGGCAGCAACGTTCTCGGCCGTCCCCACCTGGGCCGACAGCACGGTGAGTCCTTGATAGATGGTCAGTCCGGGCAGGAACGGCACCACTGCGGAGATGACGATCACCAGCGGGGGGACGCGGAACCGTCGGGCCATCGGATAGCCCAGAAGGCCGATCACGAAAGCCGCCAGCGCCACCGAGAACATCCGCCCGACACCGGCCGTCTCGATCATCCGCGAGACGACCAGCGTGCCGCCGGACAACAGCCCGATCGGCAGCAGCACCCGCTTCCGGGCCAGTGAGGCGTAGGCGAATCCGGCTGCGGCCACGGTCGCACCGATCCCCAGGGCCAGTAACGAGAGTCCACCCCCGTAGCCGGAACTGAGCTGGCCGATCGAGGCGTCCAGCAGGTTGCTCAGCGCCAACCCACCGGCCACACCGGCGATGATGCCGGCGGTGGAGAGAAGCGCTTCCAGCAGCCGCGCGGTCGCCGTCAGGTAGTAGCCGGACAAGGCGTCCTGCAGCGCGCCGACGAAGCCGACGCCGGCCAGCAGCGAGACGATGTTGGCGCTGATCACCAGGGACGGGTAGGTGTCCAGCGGGGCGAGACTGACCGGCACCGCGAAAGCGACCGCCACCACGCCGCCGACGACCTGGATGTAGAACGTCGGCAGCCGGCGGCGGTTCAACAGAGCCTGCAACCGCTCGATGGTGATCGCGGCCACCGTGGCCACCAGCACCACCACCAGCCCGCCGCCCAGCATCACCGCGATGCCCGCGCACATCGCGCCCCAGCCGAGGCTGATCGCCCACCACCGCCGTGACCGACGAGCCGAACCGATCCGGACCAGTCGGTTCCGGGCGCCCGTCAGATCGAGCTGGTCGGTCAGGATGGCACTGACCAGGTGATCGACACTGGTCAGGTCGCCGAAGTCGATGGTGCGCCGCTTGACCTGGCGCAGCAGTGAATGAGACGGCTGTCCCGGACCGGCCTGGTAGGCCATCGACAGTGCAGTGAAGGTGACGTCGATCTCGACATTGTGCAGACCGAAGTGGCGAGCCAACGAATCCATGGTGATCGTGACGTCCGCTGCGCCTGCTCCGTTCGACATCAGCAGCTCGCCGGTTCGCAGGCACAGATCCAGCGTGTCGGTGATCCCACGGTCCCCGTCGGAGATCGCACTCGCCTCCCTCTCCACCGCACTCACACCGGGCATCGTCTCAGAAACCCCACGCGACACTGCTCGATGGCCGAATCGACCCTGATTCGGCGCCTACGAGGCATCGAGCAGTGCCGCGTGGGGTTTTCCCAACGCCGAGGCAAGAACACGCGCAATCAGGTCGAAGTCGTCCAGCATCGCCCAGGTGAAGCGGATGACCTGCCAGCCGGACAACACCAGGAGATTTTGCCGGAACCGGTCGCTCTCGAAGGCGGCGTCTCCGCTGTGGGCCAGTCGTCCGTCGATCTCGATCACCACCCGGGCCCGGCGAAAGGCGACATCGAGGAAGAACGTGTGCCCCTCGATCACGACCCGGTGGTTGGCCCGCCAGCCCGAATAGCCCAGCAGGCGCAGGATCCGGTGGAACCGTCGTTCCGCCGCCGACCATGGCTCGTCCCGGGAATCGAGAAGCAGCGCTCGGCGACGTCGGTGGCCCCGTCGACCGTGGGTCAGCCCGAGCGCCTGATGTAATTGATTCAGCGTGGCGGCTCGGCGCCGCAACACCTCATCGACGGCGTCGCCACCGTCGACATCGGTCAGCTCGAGCGCCGTCAGGGCCGGGCAGCTGAAGCGGATCCCGCCGCGCTCGACCACGAGATCAGTCGGGATGCTGCGTTGGCAGAACGCATAGCCGGACGGATCGGAGCGACGGTAGGGCAACGCCGCGGCCACCACCGGCACCTGTCGGTGAGGCAGGTAGCTGACCCGCGCCGCGGCGTCGCCGAGCACGACCGCATCGGGAATGCTGTGACCGAGAGCCAGGATCCGCGTCATCGGGTCGGTGGCGAGTGAGGCGGGCACGAGGACGTCGCGAAGGACGGGGACCAGGTGTCCGGTCCGAACGAGCCAGCCGATCTGGTTGGCCAGATCCGGGTGTTCGCTGCGCCGGATCAGACCCTCGCGGGCGATGATGTCGGCGATCTGTCGGTGTCGTGGGTTCACACCACTACGTTGGGAACGCCGGAACGAATCGGACCGGATCAGCGGCCAGGGTGTGGATAACCCGTTCTCCCCGCCGATCTCTTCCCGGCCTACCTCTCGGCCCGGCCTACCTCTCGCCTACCTCCGCCCGGCCTACCTTTAGGGTGCCGGCGGACGGGGACAGGTTCTCTGCCGACTCCGGGTCCGACTCGCCGGTCCGCGGTAGGCGTCGGTCGATCAGCCAGAAGAGCGCATCCAGTAGAAGGAACGCGACGGTGATGCCGAGGCAGGCGATCACCACCGCCCCCAAGCCGTTCTGCTCGACGTTCAGGAACGGGTAGGGGTACCAGCCAGTGGCCGGGGCCTGCACCAGGATCACCAGCACCCAGACGATCGGCCAGAGCAGCGCCAGCAGGGCGACCCGGAGGTTGATCCGCGGCCGGGGTCCGAAGATCAACCAACCGATCAGGACCAGCAGCGGATCCACGACGTGCAGGATCTTGTCGGTCACGTAGGCCCAGCCCTGGAGGTGCAGCAGCGGTCGGAGCAGGAACCAGTGCACCAGACCGGTGACCGTCATTCCCAGCATCATGTCCAGCCGGGCCACCCGCCATCCGAGGCCGCCCAGTCGGCCGGGACGGCGCAGCAGGGTGGCCGCCACCACCAGCGACAACAGGTTGGACTGGATCGTGTAGTAGCCGACGAATCGTCCGAGCCGGGCCGCCAGCCCGACCTCCTGCTCCGCGGTCAGCACCGACCGTCCACTGATGACCAGGATGAGCTGGACGACCAGGCCGGAACCCACCGCCACGACGGTGGCACCGAACCCGCAGCGGGTAAGGATTGCACGTCGAGGAGTCATGGCCTCAGCTTGGCACTCGTTGCAGGATCGCGACCGCTTCCACATGATGCGTCATCGGGAACAGATCGAACGCCGACAGACCGCGCAGTCGGTAGCCGCGCTCCTCGAACGTTTTCAGGTCCCGGGCCAGCGCCGCCGGGTCGCAAGCCACGTAGGCGATCCGGCGTGGACGCCGTGCCACCACCGCAGCGACCACGGCGCGTCCGGCGCCGGTCCGCGGTGGGTCGAGGACGATCAGGTCCACCCGCGCCGGAACGCCCCGATGCGGGGTGCCGAGCAGCCGGTCCACCCGGCCGGCCAGGAAGCGGGCGTCCGCGGCACCGAGAAGGTTCTGCCGCGCCTGGGCCACCGCGATCGCCGACGACTCGACACCGACCACCGGTCGACACCCGGCATCGCTCAGCGCGGCCGCGAACAACCCCACCCCGCAGTACAGGTCCAGTGCGCTCTCCCCCGGCAGCGGCTCGAGCCCGCTCAGGACGGCGTCCTGCAGCGTCTGGGCGGCCGCGGGATGAACCTGCCAGAACCCGTCGGCCCGCACCCGGAACGCCCGTTCGCCGACACGCTCGGTCAGTTCGGGGCCGGGTCGGCCGCCGTCCAGCCAGACCGCGGGTCCCTCGTCCGGGGCCACCCCGAGGATCTCGGCGCCGGCCGCCACCTCGACGTCGGCCGGGGGACGGGCGAGCTCAGCCACCGCGATCCGGCAGCCGCCGTCCGGCAGAGCGACGACCCGGTGCGAACGGTGGACGCGCAGTCCCGGCCGGGCATCGTCGTCACCCTGATAACGCATCCGGGTCCGCCAGCCCAATCCGGTCGACGTGTCCGAGGTCGTACCCACCGATAAGGCTTCCGGCAGGGCCGACACGCTGACTGGCCGGCTGATCCCGGCAAGCCGATCCAACTGTTCAGCCAGCACCGCCGCCTTCAGCTCGCGCTGCGCGGCCAGGCCCACGTGCTGGAAGTCGCAACCGCCGCACAGACCTGGGCCGGCGATCGGGCACGGCGCCTCGACCCGGTCCGGGCTCGGCTCCAGCACCTCGATCGCGTCCCCGCGCCAGAACCGGTCGTGGGCGACGTCGGTCAACTCGACGGTGACCAGTTCGTCCGGCAGCGCGTGCCGAACGAAGATCACCCGGCCGTCGTGCCGGGCGACGCAATGGCCGCCGTGGGCGATCGGCCCGACCCGCACCTGCTCCAGACGGGTGCCGACCGCGGGCTCTGTCATCGCGCTTCGTCGTCTCGTCAGGGGCCGGTGAACGTGCCGCGCCGGACGTTGTCGGTGGCGTCGGACCGCTCGAACCGCTCCTGGGCCTTGTTCGAGGACTGCAGCAGGAAGGGCACCGAGGTGACCATGACACCGGGGGTGAACAACAGTCGTCCCTTCAACCGGAGCGCGCTCTGGTTGTGCAGGATCTGCTCCCACCAGTGTCCGACGACGTACTCGGGGATGTAGACGGTGACGACGTCTCGGGGGTTCTCGCTGCGCAGGCTCTTGACGTAGTCGAGCACCGGATTGGTCACCTCCCGGTACGGCGAGGCCACCACCTTCAGCGGAACAGGCAGGCCGGCTTCCTCCCAGGTCTTGACCAGCTTCTCGGTCTCCTCGGTGTCGACGTCGACGGTGATCGCCTCCAGGCTGCTCGGCCGGGACGCCTTGGCGAAGGCCAGCGCCCGCAGCGTCGGCCGGTGAAGTTTGCTGACCAGCACCACGGCCCGGACCCGGCTGGGCAGCATCCGGTCGGCGCTCGGATCCCAGGCGGTCTCCACCGCCACCCGATCGTAGTGCCGCTTGATCGACTTCATCAGGATGAAGATGATCACCATCGCGATGATGGCGATGTAGGCGCCCTGCAGGAACTTGCTCAGCAGCACGATGATCAGCACCAGGCCGGTCATGGTCAGACCGATCCCGTTGATCACCCGGGACCGCCGCATCCGGCTGCGCTCTTGTGGGTTCTTCTCCGTCTTCAGCAGCCGGGTCCAGTGCCGCAACATCCCGGTCTGGCTGGTGGTGAAGGAGACGAACACGCCGACGACGTAGAGCTGGATCAGCGAGGTCACGTCGGCCCGGAAGGCCACGATCAGCACGATGGCGAAGAAAGACAGCAGCACGATGCCGTTGCTGTAGGCCAGCCGGTCGCCGCGGGTGTGCAGCTGACGCGGCAGATAGCCGTCCCGGGCCAGGATCGAGCCGAGCACCGGGAAGCCGTTGAAGGCGGTGTTCGCGGCCAGGAACAAGATGATGAAGGTGGCGGCGATGACGAAATAGATGCCGGGGGTGAAGTCGGAGAAGACGGCGTGCGCCAACTGGCCGATGGCGGTCTGCTCCACCACCTGCACCGGCCGGCCGTTCAGCGTGTAGGACGACTGCGGCGAGTCGATCAGCTTCAGTCCGGTGAGATTGGCGAGCACGATGACGCCGATCAGCATGGTCACCGCGATGGTGCCCAGCAACAGCAAGGTGGTGGCCGCGTTCTTGCTCTTCGGCTTCTTGAACGCCGGCACGCCGTTGGAGATCGCTTCGACCCCAGTCAGTGCGGCGCAGCCGGAGGAAAAAGTCCGAGCGAGCAGCGCGATGAAGAAGAAGCCGCTGAGGGCCGTGTACTTCGGTGCCCCGACGATGCCGTACTTGGCACTGTCGGCCACCACGTGATCGCCGAGGACGAAAATCCGGAACAGCCCCCAGATCACCATCAACAAGATGCCGGCCATGAAGCAGTAGGTCGGGACGGCGAACAGAGTGCCCGATTCCCGCACCCCGCGCAGATTGAGGGCCATCAAGATGATCACCGCGATGGAGGCGATCAGTGCCTCGTGGCCGTTGACGAAGGGCAGCACCGCCTTGGCGTTCTGGACCCCGGAGGAGATCGAGACGGCGACCGTGAGCACGTAGTCGACCAGCAGCGCACTGGCCACCGTCAGCCCGGCGTTCGGCCCGAGGTTGACCGTGGCCACCTCGTAGTCGCCGCCACCGGAGGGGTAGGCGTGCACGTTCTGGCGGTAGGAGGCGACCACGACCAGCATCACCACCGCGACCAGGATGGCGATCCGCCAGGAGAAGATGTAGCCCGCGGCGCCGGCCAGCGACAGGGTCAGCAGGATCTCGTCCGGGGCGTAGGCGACCGAGCTCAGGGCGTCGGAGGCGAAGACCGGCAGCGCGATCCGTTTCGGCAGCAGGGTCTCGCCCAGCTGCGCACTCTGCAGCTTGCGGCCGATGATCAGCCGCTTAGCTGCGTCGGAGAGACTCACGAGCGCAAACTCTAGCCTCACGAACCGCGTCAGCGACGAACCAACAACCGGCTGGGTCGGGCACCGGCAACCCGGGTGGTCGGAAACCCGCAGGCTACGTGGACAGCTGCGTGGACAAGGGACAATGACCAGGCAGCCGGTGTAGCGTCGGCGTGCCGAGCCGGAGACCAGTTCCGGGCGCCCAAATAGCGCCTGGCTAGGAGTAGATGTGCACATCGTGATCATGGGGTGCGGTCGGGTGGGCTCGACCCTGGCCCGCGGCCTCGAGAAGCGCGGCCACACCGTGGCGGTGATCGACGTCAACGTCGAATCCTTTCGCCGGCTCGGGCCCGACTTCGGCGGCCAGACGGTCAAGGGCGTCGGTTTCGACCGTGAGGTGCTGATCGAGGCCGGGATCGAACGGGCAGACGCTTTCGCCGCCGTCTCCAGCGGCGACAACTCCAACATCTTGTCGGCCCGGGTGGTCCGAGAGAAGTTCGACGTGCACAACGTCGTCGCGCGGATCTACGACCCCGGCCGGGCCGAGGTCTACGAGCGGCTCGGCATCCCCACCGTTGCCACCGTGCGCTGGACCGCGGACCAGGTGATGCGACGACTGCTGCCGGCCGGTTCCGAACCTCACTGGCGTGACCCGTCCGGATCGGTCCGGTTGATCGAGGTCCACGTCAACCACGGCTGGGTCGGACGCAGTATCGGCAAGATCGAAGAAGCGGCGCAGACCCGGATTCCGTTCCTCTTCCGGCTCGGTCAGGGCATGGTTCCCAAGTCGAGCACGATCTTCCAGGACGGTGACCTGATCTTCGCCGCGGTGGAGAACGGCCGGGTCGGTGCGGTCGAAGACGTGCTCAACGCTGCGCCCCTACCGGAATGAGGACGGCCGGAGCCGAACCACACGAGCGGACGGGCGTACAGCGCCGCCAACCGACCATGACCACGACCGAGTGCCAGCCAGAGAGCGAGAACGTATCGTGAGAGTCTCCATCGCCGGGGCCGGAAACGTCGGCCGTTCGATTGCCGCCGAGCTGCTCGAAAACGGGCACGAGATCCTGCTGATCGACGTCGACCCACGGGCGATCAAGGCCGACACCCTGCCGGCAGCGGAGTGGCTGCTGGCCGACGCCTGCGAGTTGTCTTCCCTCGAAGAGGCCGGGATCGACACCTGTGACGTCGCCATCGCCGCCACCGGGGACGACAAGGCCAATCTGGTCACGTCACTGCTGGCCAAGACCGAGTTTGGGGTGCCTCGGACGGTGGCCCGGGTCAACCACCCCAAGAACGAGTGGTTGTTCAACTCCGACTGGGGTGTGGACATCTCGGTCTCGACCCCGCGGCTGATGTCGGCGCTGGTCGAGGAGGCGGTCTCGGTCGGCGACCTCGTCCGGTTGCTGACCTTCCGCGAGGGCGAAGCCAACCTGGTCGAGATGACGCTGCCGGAAGAGAGCCCCTGCGTCGGTCAGCGCATCGGCGATCTGGACTGGCCCGGCGACGTCGTGCTGGTGGCGATCATCCGGGACGGCCACTCCCAGGCGCCCGAAGTCGACGGCGCGCTGGAGTCCAACGACGAACTACTGTTCATCACCGCTCAGTCCTTCGAGCGCGAACTGGCCAACATGCTGTCCCCGCGTGGGACCACGCCCACGATCCGGACCACCCCCGAAGTCATCTGACATCGCGGCTTCGACCCTCGAGGTTTGCCCGCGACGACGGCGGTTCAGCCGAGCCGCTCGCTGTCGAGGAACAGGGCACCGGTCGGCCCGTCCCCGGGCAACGTCGCCGCCCAGGCGAGGGTGGCGGTGAGCACGTTGAGCGGGTACTTGGCGAACGAGTGAGCGGGGGGCCATCACCTGCCCCGGGAGGTCGGCACCCGCCGCGATCTGGTCCCAGACGCCGCTGGTGACGTTGACCACCCGCGCCGCGGGCGCCGCCTCGAGCAGCAAAAGCATTGCCTGGACGAGCGCCCAGGCGCCGATACGTCGACATCGAGCGCGTTCCGAGCACCGGCGATGTCGACGTCGAGGGCCGACCGGGCGTCCGTGTCGGGCAGGGTGCTGGCGTTGTTGAGCAGCACGTCGAGGCGCCCGTACCCGGCCCGGACGTGCTCAACGATCCGGGCGAAGTCGTCGGTGTCGGTGAGATCGAGACGCAGGCTGGTGACGCTGTGCCCCTCGCCGACCAGGATCGCCGCCTGGGCCTCGGCCTGATCGCCGTCACGCGCGGTGACGATGACGTGATGACCCTGCTCGGCCAGCGCGCGGGCGACCGCGACGCCGAGACCGATCGGGCGGCTGACCCCGGTGATCAGGGCGCTCTTGTCGGGCACGGTGAGCTTTCCAGGTCTCGGCGGCTGGGCCCGGTCAGGCGCCGGTGTTGGCGTCCAGCAGTTCGTACTTGGGGTTGTAGAGCACCCGCTTGCCCTTGTGGCAGCTGATCCGTCCGGTGACCGCAATGGTGCGGCCGGGATCGATGCCGGGGATCCGGCGGCGGCCCAACCAGACCAGCGAGACGGTCCCCGACCCGTCGCGGACCTCCACCTCGAGCGCCGGGTTCCCGTCGCGGGGATGGATGGTGACGGTGGCGATGGTGCCGATCAGGTCGACCTTCTCGCGGTCGGTGCAGGACTTGATCGGCGTCGAACCGGACTCGCGCACGGCCCGCTGCAGATCTTCCGACTCGAGATCCTCGTTGGAGGAAGCCAGTCGGTGCAAGGCGCGGCTGAACACGTTGCCGCGCCGGGTCAGGTCAGCCTCGGTCTCGGCCTTGGATCTGCCATCGTCACTCGGGTGTGCACCCATCAGGACTCCTCAGTCGCTTCTTCCACCATGTTCTCCGGTAGTCGAAGCGCGAGCAAGTCCCCCGGTGCCATCGGCTCGTCTCCGCGCCGGACCACGATCTTGCGAAACAGGTCCTCGACCCGCTCTGCGTGACCGCCGGGGACACCTTCCAGGGCCGCGTGACCGTAAACGACACCGCGCAGGATCCAACGGGGACCCTCGGCCACCCACATCCGCGATGGCTGATATCCCTGTTCGCCGTCCGGGGTGTCGATCAACAGCAGGCGCCGCACCTCGACCCCGAACGGACCCTCGACCAGACCGGCGTTGCCGCCCGCCTCTTCGGCCGCCTCGATCAGCTCCTCACGGATCTCCGGCCAGAATCCGCCACTGCGCGGGGCAGCGAACGCGGCCACCTCGAGCGCAGATCCGAGATCGTGCACCTCGTCGTCGACGCTCACCTGCTCGCCGAGCAGCATCATCGCCGAGACGATCTGCTGGGTGTCCTCGGCGACCTGGAGCTGGACGTCCATCCCCTCGGTGCCGGTCAGGATGAGGCTGCCGAGATCGATCCGCGGGACGTCGACCGCGGCCGCGAACTCCTCCATGTCGACCTCGGACTCGTCCCACGGACCTTCGGTGCGCCAGTCCTGGGCGTCCAGATAGTCGACGTCGATCTCTTCCTGCTCGGGTTCAGCCGCCTCAGGGAGGCCGGCGTGCCTGCGTCGGTGCGTCGGCTGCGTCGGCGTCGGCGTCGGCGTCGGCGGCGTCGTCGGCGTCGTCGGCGTCCTGAGTGGCGGAGCTCTCTCCAGAGCCATCTCCAGGGACCTCTTCGGCGTCCCCGGTCTGCACAGCGCTCGCGGGATCGGCGTTCTCGAGGTCGGCGTCGCCGTCGCCGGCCGGAACCGTCACCGGCGGGGTCTCCTGCTCGACCGCCTGGTCGCGGCCACCCGACGGTGCGGCCTCGGCCTGGCGCTTCTTGCGAGACCCGAAGATCATCCTTGCTCCTGACTTCCCTGTTGCTGCTCGACGTCCGATTCGGGCCTGATCAGGCCCCACCGTCCGAAGCCGCCGGTCGATCCGTGACCGGCGTCCCCGCGAACGGACCCGGGCAATTGTGCCACCGGACGGAAGTTCGCCCGACTGACCCGCTGGACCACCAGCTGAGCGATCCGGTCTCCGCGCGACAGCATGATTGGCGTCTGCCGGTCGGTGTTGATCAGGCAGACCAGGATCTCGCCCCGGTAGCCGGCGTCCACGGTGCCGGGCGCGTTGACGATGCTGAGCCCGTGACGCGCGGCCAGGCCGGATCGGGGATGGACGAATCCCGCGTACCCGTCCGGGAGGGCGAGGGCCACCCCGGTACCGACCAGCCGCCGCTCGCCAGGGGCCAATTCGACGTCTTCGGTGGTGCGCAGATCGGCGCCCGCATCCCCGGGACGGGCATAACTCGGTGCATCCAGGTCCGGGTCGAGCAGCAGGATCGGCACGTCGACCGCTTCCGCTGTCGCGCTGTCCGGATCCGAGGAGAACTCGCTCACGGCAATCACGCTACCGGCGATCCGGGCCGCTTCCGCCACTTCTCGACGTCAACGTGCACGGTGGCGGCAAGCGACCTCAGGGTGTGCCGCTGCGCCCGCTCGACTCGAGCAGGCGGACGTTCAGAGCCTCGGAGAGCCGTCGCGGATGTCGGGTAGCGACCAACCAGTACGGCGCCGGATCATCCGGGTCGTCCAGGCTGATCTCGACTGAACGGGGCAGGTAGGGGCGGACCAACAACCAGGCGCGGGCGTCGGCGTCCCGGCCCCGACGTGCACGGGTCTCGGTGGCACTCAGGGCCTTGACGTCAGTGATGTAGCGCCATTCGATGCTCGCCCGGCCCGCCTGGAACCGATCCGGCAGGACGAGGAGTTCGGCGCTGCCGTAGCCGAGGAAGATCGGCACGATGATGATCAGGATGACCCCGGCCGCACCGATCCCCCACGCGAGGCCCAAGTAGAACCCGATCGCGACGAACAGCGACCCGGCGAACAGTCCGACCAGCAACCACCACAACGCCGGGATGGTCAGCCGTTCGGCGAAGGCACCGCTCATCGGGTCGACCTGTTCGCCCGGATCAGGCGGCGCAGTCGACGCAGTAGGCCATGCCGTTCTTCTCTTCTGCGATCTGGCTGCGGTGCCGGACCAGGAAGCAGCCGGCACAGGTGAACTCATCGGACTGTCGCGGGAGCACCCGGACGGTCAGTTCTTCATGTGAGAGGTCGGCACCTGGCAGTTCGAATGACTCGGCCGCCTCCGTCTCGTCCTCGTCGACCTTGCCGGAGTTCTTGTCGTTGCGGCGGGTCTTCAGTTCTTCGATGCTGTCTTCGCTGAGCTCTTCGTCGGTCTTGCGTGGGGCGTCGTAATCGGTCGCCATTTCCGTCCTTCCGGGCTGTAATCGTCCTCAGCCGCCGGTTCAAATCGTGATCGACATGCTCCCTGCTGAGGCTGCCGGTCGGAGCCCACGTGCCTTGTTCATCACACAGCCGCACAGCAAATCCGAGGGCAATGCTTATCACACTTCGCCGACCGGCGAGAGGAGCACCGGCTACAACGTCTCAGGGCGGACAAAATTCCCTCCCGTCCGAGCACTCTCACAGAAGGCCAGAACGGTCTCGTACCAGACGATCGCGTGCTGCGGCGAGAGCACCCAGTGGTTCTCGTCGGGGAAGTAGAGGAACTTGTGCGGCAGCTCCTCCGACGGCCCGTCGAAGCCCGAGACCAGGGCCCACCACAAGGCGATTCCCTCCGAGATCGGCACCCGGTAGTCCTTGTCGCCGTGGATCACCAGCATCGGGGTGCGGATCTTGTCGGCGAACCGGTGTGGGCTGTTCTCCCGCATCATCTCCGGGGTCATCTCCCGGCCCCAGTACCAGGCGGCGTCGGTGGTCGGCCCGAACGATTCGAGGTTCCACAGGCTGGCGTGGCTGACGATACCGGCGAACCGGTCGGTGTGCCCGGCCACCCAGTTGGCCATGTAGCCGCCGAACGACCCACCCATGGCGATCGTCGCGGTGGCGTCGACGTCGGACCGCTGCTCCACCTCGTCGGTGATGGCCATCAGATCGGTGTACGGGGCGCCGCCCCAACTGCCCCAGCCGCGTTGGACGAACTCCTGGCCGTAGCCGGTGGACAACGCCGGGTCGGGCAGCAGCACGGCGTAGCCGCGGGCCACCATCAGCCACGGGCACCAACGCCAGGACCAGCTGTTCCAGGAGCCGAGTGGCCCCCCGTGGATCCACAACGCCAGCGGAGCCGGCTGGTCGGCGGACGCGCCGGTGGGCCGGGCCAGCAGCCCGCGGACCTGAACACCGTCTTCGGTCGTCGTCTCCACCTCGACCAGATCTCCGGGTAGCTCCGGATAGTTAGTGGGGCTCGGCAGCTCCGTGATCGAGCCGTCTGCGGTCGCCACGGCGACCACGCTGCCCGGATCGGTGTAGGAGGTGCGCAGGGCGTAGAGCGTGCCGCCGTCCGGTGAGCGCCGGACGGCGCTGAACGCCCCGTCACCGCTGAGTCGGGTGACTGCCCCGCTGGCGACGTCGACGGCGAAGATCGGCGAGCGTTGGTCCTCATCAGCCACGGCGTAGACGGTCTGGCCTGCCGGGTCGAAGGCGACCGGGCTCGGCCACCGGTCCCACTCCGAAGCCAGCACCCGGCCCTCGCCGGACTCCCGGTCGATGAGCCACAGCTGGGTGCGAGGCGCGCTCGTCGGGGTTGAATCCGACTCGCGCCGACAGACGATCCAGCGCCCGTCGTCGGACAGCACCGCGTCGCCGTAGCCGTAGCCCTGCTCGTCGGCCCGCACCGTCGCCTCCCCGGTGTGCAGGTCGACCTCGATCAGCCGTTCGACGGTCCAGCCGGCCCGTTCCCGGACCTGCTGCGTGACCAGCGCGAAGCTGCCGTCGGCGGCGACGGCCTGGACGCCGCCGATCCCCCGGGTCGTGCCGGTCAGGTCGGTGAGGTCGTCGGATCGGGGATCGAGATCAAGCGGCTCTGCGCCGCCGAGCCTGACCGCGAACAACCGGGTGTCGGTGCGGTTCAGGTCGTGGTCCCAGTAACGGACCGGGTAACCCTCGTGGAGGATCGCGTTGATCTTGTTCTTCTTACGGCTGGCTCGCCTGGCCTGGTCTTCGGCCTCCGTGCTGGTGCCGACGTGATAGCCCGCGCTGAACACCGCCACCTCGGCCTGACGGGCGGTGGCGATCCCCTCCCAGCCGCCGTTGCGGCGGGCCAACGGGTAGGCCTCGCCCCCACCCCCGGGCAGGCACCAGACGACGTTCGGGTCGGTCTCGGCGCTGGGGTCCCCCGACGAGTCAGGAGCGGTCGGCTCGGACTTCGGTCCCGGCGGGTCCGGCACCGGAGCGCCGGCCGGCGGGGCCGGCCGGGCCGAGGTGAACAGGAGATCGCCGGCGGAGGTGAAGGCGGCGGTCGATTCGCCCTCCACCGAGCGGGTGTGGCGACGGGCGGCGGCTACGCCGTGCGGATCGACCCGCCACCAGGCGCTGACGTAGCCGGTCCGATCGGCGTCCAGTGAGGAGACGGAGACCAGCAGCGATTGCCCGTCCGGGGAGAGCACCAGACTCTGAAGGCGTGGTAGGCCGATGTAGGCGTTCAGATCGATCCAGGGCGACGCGCCCCCGGTCGGCGGCAGCTGCGGACGGGTTGTCAGTTCGGTTTCTCTCGGCACAGCTTCACCCTAGGAGAGGGCTAGGACAGTTCTGCCCGGACCACCGCGAGTCTGGAGCTCGAGGTGAACGACTCACCGACCCAACCACCGTCGACGACGACAACCCCGAACCCGACGTCCGCCAACTGCTCGACCAGCCAGTCCAGTCGATGGAAGTGCAGGACGGTCGGAGAGACCCGATCCGCGCCGTCGATGACGTTGTGAGTCTCGAACGTGAACGTCGCGCCTCGGCGGAGACTCGCGGCGACCGAGGCCAGATCAACCGATAGTTCGTCCGGCCCGAGATGCATGATGGCGTTTCCGGTGCACAACAGAAGACGTGATCCGGCCCGTCGGGATTATCCAGGTCGTACAGCTCGACCAGTTGTGGATCGCCGTAAGGGTCAATCTCGAGCACCCTGATCCTGACCGCAGAGCGCGGGCCGGTCGGGCTGGCGGAGATTCGGACAGCAGCCGGGAACGCATTCGTACGGTCCAACCCGACCGCCGGGTATGACGACCGGGTCGACGTTTTCACCACGAGCAGCGGCCGCGCGCTCCAATGCCAGATCGACCAGCCCGGCGACGAAGTCGCGGTCGAGCCCGGCGCTCGCGGCCCGGACGAACGTCAGCCCAAGTTCTCTCGCCGTCTCGGCGGCCTCGGTGTCCAGGTCATAGATCACCTCCATGTGGTCGGAGATGAATCCGATCGGGGACACGACGACCGCCTTGACGCCGTCGCCCGCCAAGGCGCGTAGGTGGTCATTGACGTCGGGTTCCAGCCACGGCTGGCCGGGCGGTCCCGAGCGGGAGCAGTAGACGAGATCGAAGGCGTATCTCACGCCGGTCTGCTCGCTGACCTGGCGGGCGACCTCCGCTGCCACCGCTCGATGCCAGTCGACGTAACCCCCTGCTTCGCTACGCGGCGGCGGCCCGGAACCGACCGACATCGCCGTTGGAATGGAGTGGGTGACGAACACCAGCCGCGCCGGTTCGTCCCCCGCGTCGACCTCGGACAGTGCGGCCAACACCGCGCGGACGTTGGCGGTCACGAATCCGGGATCGGGGCTGTAGTGCCGAAGTCGGTCGACGACCAGATCGAGGCCGTCGGCGGCATCGAAGAGGTTCTCCCGGTATTGCCGGCAGGACGAGTACGACGGGTAGGCACTGGTGATCACCGCCAGCACCCGGCGGCGATGGTCGCCGACCATCTCCTCGAAGCTGTCCCGCAGATACGGCACCCAGTTGCGGTTGCCCCAGTAGATCGGCACGGCGATCCCTCGGCAGGCCAGTTCGTTGCTGATGGCGATCAGCAACGCCCGGTTCTGGTCGTTGATCGGGCTGCGACCGCCGAAGTCGAAGTAGTGCTGGCCCACCTCGCGCAGCCGCTCGTCCGGGATGCCGCGCCCGCGGGTCACATTTTGCAGGAACGGCACCACTTCGTCCGGCGCCTCCGGTCCGCCGAACGACACCAGCACAACGGCGTCATACGGATCAAGTCCTCCGGCTGTCACGTGATCGATCCTCACACACCGCACCAACCGCATTGCTCGAGCCGCTGCCCTGGTTGAGATCGGGTTCGCCGGCCTCCGGCAACGACCTCAGCGCAATCACTGCTGGTAACCGCTGAGCTCTGGCTGGCCCGCCGACGCGTAGAGCCGTTCTGCAGCCGCAGAAATGAGTAGTACGTGATGAGCAAAAGGACACAAATGGTGATTTGCAAGCTCATCTGCGGCTTTCTTCGACAATCACCCCTTCACCTTCAGTGCGACACCTGAGTTCACAAGAGTCTAAAATATGCGGGTTGCCGGTCGGATCGCTTCTGAGCTTTTAATCGGTGTCGGTAGTCTCCAAAGTCCCGGTGACCAATGCGGCCGAGCCGTCCTTCAAGGCCTACCAATCGGAATCAGCTTCGACTCAACTTATCCAGTAGGAAATCTCGGACCTGATCTGAGTTCAAGATGCTGATTATGAGGTGATCACGGCTGATCGGTGCACCATGGTCTTAGTCTCCCGAGCCAAAGATTTCGGCGTACAAGCCGAGACATCGAATGACTCCTCACCAGGTGAATCCCCTGTGGACCGGCAGTCACTCGGATAGGGATGCCAACACATTGAAGGGTCTTCTGGCTCATAATTCTACAGATCGGCCCCCGGACGAGCAGCTCTAAGTTACTTGCGATCTGTCTGGCCGCGGCGTGTAAGACGGAGGTCGAAACTGCCCCAGTCCATCGTCGCTGATTAACGGTTACCGTCGCTCGAGAGCTTTGGATGAGGACCCGCCCATGATCCTCTGATCTGCTCTGCGTTTGTGTGGGTGGCACTGCCGATGCCAGAAATTTCCTTTACCACGAGTTACGTTTCCGAGCATCCCACTGACGGTTCGCCACTCCTCCTCCAACCGGTGTCCCCAAACGTCACGTCGACGGTTGAGGCGTGCTTGAGCCGCTCTGTCCTGACCTGTTCGCCGACCGCCAGTCCGGTAAGGACACGCTGTTTCGTAGGCGAAGCGTGCTCGCGGTGGCTCTTGGCGAAGGTCGGAGGCACTCAACCTGAAGCCGGTTCACGCCATCCTCGTCGTCCTCCCGATCCACCTGCGTCCCGGTTATCTGTGACAGGATACTCTTGAATCGGACGTTCCGAGTTCGTAAGGTTTAGATGTGCACTCGCTTCCAAAGCCTCCGCCTTGGGTCGGTCCGCTGCCCGTCGCTCATCCGCCGCAGGGCACGGCGGTCTACCAGCTGCCGACCGGCACCTACGAGACCCGGGCCGCGCTCGCGGTCAAGGGCGGTTCGTTCCGCGACAAGCGGCACTTCGCGGCGACGGCAGTGCTGGTCCGGCACCCTGCGGGCGACCTGCTCATCGACGCGGGTTTCGGCGCCCACGTGGCGGAGCACGTCGCGATGCTGCCCCGCCTCTCACGCGCGCTCCGTACGTGACGTCGCGGACCGTCAGCGAGCAGCTCGACGCGAGCGGCTACGACCGCAGCCGACTGCTCGGCGTGCTGGTGACCCACTCCCACTGGGACCACGTCAGCGGGCTCGACGAGCTCCGCGTCCCGGTCTGGATGAACGCCGCGGAGCGGGCCTACGCCGCCGAAGACCCCGACGGCAAGGTGTTCCGGCACGTCTCCCCCGGCCTCGACATCCACGAGTACGCCTTCGACGGCCCGGCCTACCTCGGGTTCCCGACCAGCCTCGACGTGCACGGCGACGGATCGGTGGTCGTGGCCTTCGCCGGCGGGCACACCCTCGGCTCCGTCGTCGTCTTCGTCACCCTGGCGTCCGGCCAGCGCTACGCCTTCATCGGCGACCTGACCTGGCAGCTCGACGGCATCCGGCGCCGGGTCGAACGCCCCTGGCTGCTGAGCAAGCTCGCCGACAGCGACCCCGAACAGCTCCGCCGCGGCCTGCTCAGCGCCATCGCCCTCACCGAGGTCATGACGGTCGTCCCCGCCCACGACCGCGACGCCTACGCCACCATCCCGCAGCTGCCGGCACACTTCTCCACCGAGACAGCCGCAGAGCAGGCCCGCTCATGACAAGCACCGCCGTGGACAACGTCGCCTCGAACCCGCCGAGACCAGCTCCCCCGGGCCCGCAGCCTGCGCTCGACTCCGAGATCACCTGGCTGTTGCACCGCGCGGCCCAGCGGATGCGCACCGCGACCGGCGGGCAGGCCGAGAAGCACGGACTCCAGCTGCGCGACCACATCGTGCTCAGCGCCCTGCACAAGACCCCGAACCTCACCCAGGCCGAGCTCGGCAAGACCCTCGGCCTGGACAAGACGACCCTGATGAGCCAGCTCGACCGCCTCGAACGAGCCGGACTCGTCGAGCGCCGCCACCTGCCAGGAGACCGACGCGCCCGCATCCCCCACATCACCGCGCAGGGGGAGACCGTCCGTTTTACGGTCGCCGAAGCCTCCGCCGAGGTCGAGCAAGCGGCGCTCCGCAGCTTCTCCACCGACGAGGTCGCCCTGCTGCGGCGCATGCTCCTCGACATCATCGGCCAGAGCCAAGACCCCGGCTCCTGCCTGTGACCACCGAGAGCAGTAATTCGACCAGCAGCGACCAGGACAGCGCCGACCGGAACCTCTCTCACCAGGACAACGCCGACCAGGAGAGCACGGATCGGATCGCTGCTGGTCGGATTGTGTACGCGCGCAACCTCACCCGCAGCGAGGTCGACGTGGAGGCGCTGCGCGGGGCTCCGGTCCGCCGGTTCGACCCTGCTCAGCAAGGTCCCCCAGGGTCGCGGTGTTCCTCATCTTCGCCATGGGCACCGCCGTCGGCGACCTGGCGGCCGTGGCCTGGCACCTCGGCTTCCTCGGTTCGATCCTGCTATGTGTCGTGCTCATCGCGGCCCTCGCGCACCGGCTCGGCGCCACCGCCGTCGTCACGTTCTGGTGTGCCTAATCCTCACCCGGCCCCTCGGCGCGTCTATCGCCGACTGGCTTGCCGTCACCCCGCCGAGGGCGGCCTGAACCTCGGCACCGGAGCGTCACCCTGGCCGCGATCGTCCTGATCACCGCAGTCCGCGCGCCTACCGCCTCCTGGCGCAGGCCGACTTGCGTAGCACTGCGACTGAAGCCGGGTTGCGGGCGTCGACCCGAGCAACCACCCGGTGCAGGCCATAGCCGTCGATGACGTCAGCCCTTGTAGCCTGACGTCGCATCGACCTCGCGGCGTAGACGTTGAAATGCACCATGACCAGTGCGCGTCCGCGCGACAGCAGGTGACCCACGCAGCTTCCTCCACGGGGTCGCCCCACTCGTTCGACCAACAAACCCCACCAGCCAGAACAGGAAACCCATGGACAAGCAGCGACCTCCCCTCCCCTATCGCTGGGAATTCCACACAGTCGGCGCAGGTCTTGGCGTCCTCGTCCTGGCGTTGCGCGGTCTTGCCAGCAAAAAGCGATTATCGGGCGGCGGCGTCTCGACTAGCGACCGACGGCAGCACCATTCAGCGGCGGAGCTGCGCCCTCCGTGGGCCGCGCGCTTCGTGATCGAGCGGACTCTGCTTCGCACCCTGGTCGACCTGTTCCTGGCGGGCCGCGCCTACCGGCTCGAGCACGCGGCCGACGCGCCGCCCCACCCGTCGTGAGGACCGCGCCTGCCCACCCGTTGCGTACCCGCGGCGAGTGTGCGGCAGCCCCGACACAGCCAACTCCACCCAATGAACGCACCCTGGGCTCGGCCGCGTCGGTCGCTCACCGGCGCTCTTCACCCATAGCCCGCGGCGCTCGGTCGAATCCGGCCTCAAGGAGAGTCAGGTCCGGGCCGACGGTCCCCCCGGGCGGGTGAATGCCTCGCCGCCGCGCTGCCGGTCGGCGCGAGCTCGAAGGGTGACTACCCCCAGTTGGCACACCTCACGACGTTGGTGATGGCCCCTCCCCGCGTCGTGCAAGGAGGGTTTGCGGCACACCTCAAAGGTCCAGTCGAACCGATCACGGGAGGTCGCCCGAGCCAAGTAAACCAACAAGATGTCAAGCAGGCAGACGCCCGAACATCTTGTCGTTCCCTGGTCAAAGCGAGATCAAGATGGCTAACAAGCCGAGAACCCACATCGGACAGGTCCGGCGTCCGACCCTGTGCTTGGGTCGGTACAGGCGGCGATGGTGGCCGCGCACCTTTGCTTGGCGGCGAGATGGCCGACTGGCTGTTCTGGCAGAAGAAGACGGTCTGCACAGCAGCCCCGTGGTTGATCTAAAAGGCCAACTCGCTGCTGGCCGCCCTAGCTGTGTTCTCGGCCGCCAATGTCGGTGATTCAGAAGATCGAACGTCAGCGTCGCTGCTGACGGTCACAAAGCACGGAGGCCCACGGCGTGACACCGGACGTCGGTGATTGCTCTCTTGACCCGGTCAGCTTTCTCCGCGCACGACTCCAGCGCCGCGGCTACTCGCGCCGTTCGAGCCGAAAACGTCCGCGTTTCGCTCGACCGGGCTGGTCAAGGACAGTAAATCGAGGACAGCGACTGAGCGGCTTCGGGCGCCTCATGGAAGCAAGCAAGTGCCTGCCCATGACAGGCAACCGTCGCTCCATGCGCGGCGACGTTGTCGCCGACCGACTGCCACTCGGCGGCCGCAGACGCGATTGCACCCGGGATCGAGATCGTCTCCTGGCCCGGCGCGGCCGAATCGACCCGGTGAACAACTCCATCGTGGTCGGTTTGCCGGGGCCGTTCGGACCGAGGTGACCGACCAACTCTCCCGGCTCGACGGTGAGGTCGATCTCGTCCAAGCGGACGCCGCCCGACGGCCGGTGTGCCGAACGGGACGGGTGAAACTCCTTGACCAGCCGGTGAGTGACGATCATCGACGGCATGTTGACGGTGACCTCACTGTGTCAACGGCCGACCCCATCCGGTAACGCTTTTCCGCTCCGGCCGGCGAGCTCGACGGGTCCGAGTCACGACCGGGTGCTGCGAACCCCCCGGCTGTCCCGACGGTTGTCGGGATCCCGGCGCTCCTGGCGATCGGGGGCGGCATCGCGGCGGAGAGAGATCCGTTGGGTGATCACCCCGGTGACGACCACCAGGAGACTGGCGATCATCGCCAGTTCACTGACCACCCCGCTAGCTGCGGTCGGTGCCGCCAGCCGGCACAGGAACGACAAGATCAACATGGCCAGCCCGGCTCGGACGAGCACCTTGGCCGCCAACTCCGTCGGTGTCAACACTGGAGACATCGCTCTCCCTTTCCTTTCCTAGATGCCGCAACGGTGGGACCTGGTCCGGAAACAGACAAGCCGCGCGATGGCCGTGCTCGACCTCGGCCAGCGGTGGTGCGGTCGTCCGGCAGACGTCCTGGACGATCGGGCACCGATTGGCGAACACGCACCCGGTGGCGGCGGGCTCACCGACTATTCGTTCCGCTTCCGATTGAGCGAGCTCGGCCTGCTCGGCGTCGCGTTGCCGGGCCAACTCCGGATCGGGGACCGGGATGGCCTGCAGCAACATATGCGTGTAGGGATGCTTGGGCGCAGTGACCAGCTGCTCGACCGGCCCCTCCTCGACCACCAGACCGAAGAACATCACCGCAATCCGGCCGCCCTGGGCGAAGTAGCGCACCACCCCGAAGTCGTGGCTGATGAACACGAATCCGATCCCGTGCTCGCGCTGGAAGGACAACAACAGATCCAGGATGGCCACCCGCATCGACACGTCGAGCATGCTGGTGACCTCGTCGGCCACGATCAGATCGGGTTGAAGGCTGATCGCCCGGGCCACCGAGACCCGCTGCCGTTGGCCGCCGGAAAGCTGATGAGGGTAGCGCTGGAGGAAGGCGGGAGTCGCGTCCAACCCGACCTGCTGCAACGTCTTGAGCATGACTTCCTGGACGTTGCGCGAGGTCGCCAGCTTGTGGTGCAGCAGCCCCGGCGACATCGTCGCGCCAATGGTGAGGCCGGGGTTCAACGAGCCGTACGGATCCTGGTGCACCATCTGGACCCGGCGCCGCCAATCCCGCCGGCGTCCGCCGCGCAGCTTCCAGATGTCGCGGTCCTCGAAGCTGACCGTTCCCTGGCTGGGTTCCATCAGGCCGGCGACCAGACGGCCGAGAGTGGTCTTTCCGCAGCCCGACTCACCGACAACGGCGACGATCTCGTTGGCCTCCAGCGACAGACTGACGTCGTCCAGCACCGGCCGTCCTTCGCCGGCGCCGTAGCGATGGGTGACGTGGCTTACTTCCAGCAGACTCACGCGGCTGACTCCTCCAGACTGCGGTTCACCACATGGCAGGCCACCAGGTGATCATGGGCGTCGCTCTCCAGCGGCGGCTCGACCTGCGAGCAGATGTCCTCGGCCAACGGGCAGCGCGGGGCGAACCGGCACCCCGGCGGCAGCTGGGCCAGGTTGGGGACCTGGCCGCCGATCGGCTTCACCTTGAGTCCGGCGTCCAGAACGCTGGGGATCGCGTTGATCAGCGCCTTGACGTAGGGATGACGACGTCCACCACCGGCGAAGATCTCGTCGACCGTGCCGGATTCCACCAGCCGGCCCGCGTACATCACCGCCACCCGGCTGGCCAGTTCGGCGACCACGGCCAGGTCATGGGTGACGAAGATGATCGTGATCCCGAGTTCGCGGTGCAACGACTTGAGGATGTCGATGACCAGCCGCTGGTTCAGCACGTCGAGCGCGGTGGTGGGCTCGTCCAGGACGACCAATGACGGCTTGAGCAGCAGGGCCACCGCGATCGCCACCCGCTGCTTCATCCCGCCGGAGAGCTGACTCTCATAACCGTTCCAGATGCGCTCCGGCGCAAGTTGCACCAGCTCGATCAGGTGGTCGAAGTACGCCTTGCCGTCTTCTTTGCTGTCGAAACTACCGGGATGGGCCTGCAGGATGTGCTCGACCTGGGTGCCGATGGTCAATACCGGGTTGAACGCGTTCATCGCGCCCTGGAAGACCATCGACAATTCCGCTCCGCGGAGCTCGTTCAGTTCATGCTTGTCCATGCTGACGGTGCTGCGACCGCGGAATCGGACGTCGCCACCCGCGGTCCGGCCCGGCGGCGGGACGATGCCGAGCAGGGAGTAGGCCAGTGTCGACTTGCCGCAGCCGGACTCCCCGACCAGAGCGTAGATCTCGCCGGCTCCGACCGACAGGCTGACGTTCTCGACGGCGCGGACCGAGCCTGGCCCGTCACCGAAAGCCACGGTCAGGTCGTCGACCTCGAGCAGCGCGTCGCCGGTGTCCGCGGAATCGGCCGTGGGTGCCCGGTCGATGAGAGTCACTGGACCCTCAGCCTCGGGTTGAAGACGCTGTCCAGCGCTCGGGAGAAGAACACGAACGCCACCTGCAGGATGACGATCGCCGCCATCGGTGAGAACAGGTAGAAGGCACTGTCAGAGGTGTACAGCGCCCCTTGGCTCATCGCGAGATTGATCATGATCCCCCAGTTGGTACCGCTGATCGGCGCGATCCCGAGCAGGAACAGGCCGACCTCGGCGTAGATGGCGCCGGTGATGGCGAGCAGGAAGTGGATGGCCACGTACGGACCGACGTTGGGCAGCAACTGCCGACCGATCATGTTGCGCAGCGGAACGCCCTGTAATCGGGCGGCTTCGACGAAATCGCTGCTCCGCAGGCTCATCGCCTGGGACCGGATCGCCCGGGCCAGGCCCGCCCAGGCGGTGATGGACAGCACCACGGCAAGGGTCACCGGATTGGCCGTGTGGACGATGGTGGCGATCACGATCACCAACGGCAGGCCCGGGATGGTGAGGAACACGTCAGTGATCCGCATGATGATGCCGTCGATCCGGCCGCCCAGATAGCCGCTGGCCAGCCCGACCAGGACGCCGACGAAGATCTGGATCACCGCGGCCAAGACTCCGACGATCATGATCGGCCGGGTGCCGACGATGATCTGGGAGAACACGCTCTCCCCCAGTGCGTCGGTGCCGAGCGGATGACTCAGCGACGGCGGCAGGTAGGCCAGGTTCGGGTCCTGGGTGTTGCTCAGGTGCACCACCCATGGCCCGATGATCGCGGTGATGCAGTAGATCAGCACGATCACGCCGCCGACCAGAGCTCCCTTGTCGTTACGGAGGATCCGCCACAGGTCACTCCAGAACCTCATGCGACCGAGCCTCCGACCACGACCGTGTCGCCGCTCGAGTCGGCGGACGGCGAGTCCGCAGTCCGCTTCCGGGCGGCCGGGTTGGCTATCCGGGGATCGACCAGTGGATAGAGCAAATCGACCAGCAGGTTCGTGATCACCACCGATACGGTGATCAGCAGAAAGCAGCCCATCATCAGTGAGTAATCCCGCTGATTGACCGACTGGATCAGGTAGTAGCCGACCCCGGGGTACTGGAAGTAGGTCTCGATGAACACTGATCCGCCGAACATGAACCCGACCGACAGTGCGAGCTGGGTGATCATCGGCAGCATCGAGTTGCGACCCACGTAGGAGCGGGTGATCCGCCGATCGCTCAGCCCTCGCGATTCCGCGGCCCGGACGTACTCCGAACCGAGCACCGAGATCGCGCTGCCCTTCATGGCCAACGCCCAGCTGCCGAAGGAGGTGATCACGTAGGCCGCGATCGGCAGGATGGCGTGGTAGAGCAGACTGCCGATGAACGCGATGTTGAGGCCGGGCGTCACGTCGATCGAGTAGGCGCCACCGGTCGGGAAGATCTGGTACATGTTCGCCACCAGGTAGAGGAGCACGATGGCGATCAGGTAACTCGGGATCGCGCTCAAGAACGAGACCACGAAGGTCATGACCTTGGCGAAGACACCGTTCTGGAAGGCCGCCATCGACGACCCGATCGCCACCCCGATCAGGAAGCTGATGACCAGAGCGACGGCGACGACCAGGATCGTCCACGGCAGCGCCTGGGCAATCACCGCCACGACGGTAGTTCCGGGGTTGGTGATCGGCGTGCCCAGATTGCCGCGGAACGTGTTGGCCACGTAGGTGAGGTACTGGTGCCAGATCGACCCCGTGGGCATCATGCCGTACACCGAGTTGATCTTGGCCTGGATCTGCTCAGGGGTCAGGCCGCCCTGCGCCTGTAACTGCGCGCGCAGGGCGTCCATCGCGTTGCCCGGCATCAGCCGGACCATGAAGAAGGACAGCGTGACGACGATGAAGATGATCACGATGGCCATCGCGACCCGCTTGGCCAGATAGACACCCATGTTCGTCGCTCAGCTCTTCGGCACGATGTAGCCCTGCTCCATGGCGAGCAGGATTCCGGCTGACGTGTTACCACCGACGATGTCCCACAGCGGGCTGGTGCCCTGGGCGTCCTTGGGTGGCCAGTTGGTGTAGTTCTTCGTCGAGTAGGAGAACTGGTAGACCTTGGTCGCATACCAGATGTAGGGAACCTGTTGGTTGACGAACTGCGCCCAGTCCCAGGTCAGATCCTTCATCTTCTGATCCGGAGCCACGTTGCGTGCTTGGGCGTCCAGGGTGGCCGAGACGTTGACGTTGCCGAGACCGGGAATGTCCGCCTTCGGGCCGACGCCCATGCCGCGCTTGCCACCGTAGTTGCCCAGACTCGGGTAGTTGTTGGCCGAGCCCATCATGATCTGGTACATCCCCAGCGGATTGTTACTGCTGACGAAGTTCATCCCGACGTCGAAGTTGCCGTTCAACTGGTTGGCCGCCTGCTGAGCACCGGAAGTGGCATTGACGTCGGACTTGATACCGAACGAAGTCAGAGCCTTGGCGGCCGAGGTGAAGGAGGTGACGATGTCGGAGGTGTCGGAGTTGGCGTTGAAGGTCAGGGTGAACGGCTTGCCGTTCGGCATGATCCACTGACCGCCGTTCTTCTTGAAGCCCGCTTGCTGCAGCAGGTCGGTGGCCTTGTTCGGATCCACCGGGTAGGTGTTCAGCGAGCTGGTCTGCTGCGGCGTGAGGTAAAGGCTCTCCAAGGTCGGTGAGATGCCGGTGTTCACCTCCTTGTACTTGCCACCGGCGCCCGCGGTGGTGCCGTAGGCCGCTTGGCAGATGGTCTGCCGCGGGATGACGTAGGCCAGTGCCTGCCGCACCGCGGTCATGTTGAGCGGGTACTCGTGGTTGTTGAACGACATAACGAACCCGAAGGCCTGCGGCAGCGCGACGTTGGCGCCACTGGTCTTGTTCCAGCGCTGCAGGATCGGCGGCGGCAGATAGACGTTGGAGAAGTCGGCCTGGCCGGAGAACAGCTGCGGATAGATCGGTCTGGTTGCTGCCGTTGCCGAAGTCGATGCCCGGCACCTTGATCGCGGCCGCGTCGTAGAAGCCGCTCCACTTGCTGAGCTTGGCTTGCGACGTGGTGATGTTGTCGAGTTTGAACGGACCGTTGCCCAGCATGGTGGTGGGCTTGAAGGAAGCCAGCGTCTTGAAGGCGGCACTCATTCGGGTGTACTCAGGCATCTTGCCGGCGGCGTCGGGATCCTTCTGGAACTCGGTGAAGTATGCCGGGACGTCCTTCTCCAACTGGGGGGTGACGAACTTGCCGTACTGGCTGGAGGGGTAGGTGAAGATGTTGTTCAGGATGTCGTTGTAGGCCAGGGCGGTCGGCTGACCCTTTCGAAGGGTGAAGACGACGCTGTCCGTTCCGGATTTCGCCACGTCAGTGATGTCGTTCCAGAAACCGGATGCGTTCAGGCCGTCCAGGATCGCGGTGTCGTACAGGTCGGTGCTGGTGACCGGGGTGCCGTCCTGCCATTTGGCTCCGGTCCGGATGTGCACGGTCATCTTGTTGCCGCTGACCGACCACTTGTCGGCCAGCTGCGGCTCGTAGTCGGTCAGGCTCGGGTACTTCTGGATGGCCAGCCGGAGGAGAAGGAAATCAGGCTGCAGGTAGATCAGGCCGTTGGTGTTGTACGGATTGAAGGACCAGGTGGAGTTCCAGGTGCAACAGGGCGAATATTTGAGGTAGGCCGCTGTCGACGCACCACCACCTCCACCACCGCTGCTGCCGCCGGGCGCGTTGCCGGCGGTGCAGGCGGTCGCGGTCATGGCCAGCGCTACGCAAGCCACCCCGACCTTCGCCGCCGTGCGGCCTCGCTTCGACCAGCGCCTCTTGGCGATCTCGACCAAACGGCCCATGGAGAATCCTCCTCGATTCGGTTCGACGACGCCGGTGACCGGCGACAGTCGCAGTTTCCTTGATTGGTTGATGAGTCAGACGTCGTTGAGATGAGTGGGGTTGCGGCTCATGACCGGCCCTCCTCCAGATCGGCGCGAACGTGGTAGACCCGACCGCCCCACCCGTCGTCGGGAAAGGAGTCGGCGATCCGCAGGTAGACGGTCTTGTCCACGTCAGCGCTCATTCCGAGGAGCGGCGCGAGATCGACGGTCCGGTCGCCCTTGTTCGATCCGTCGGTGACCGGCTGGGACTCGCTCAACACCGTTGTCCAGGTCTTCGCATCCCGGCTCACCTGCACCAGATACTCGGCATCGATGGTCAGAACGAATTTTGCGGCGGTGGTGTCGCGCGGCAGTGGGAACCGGTAGACGAAGTCGTGGTCGCCGTCCGCAAAGCGGTTCTGCACCCCGTTGCTCTGAGAGCCGTCCGCATCCCACAGCCACGGCGTTTCCGCGGTGGTGCCGGTGTCAAAATCGATGGTGCGGGCGACCAGCACGTCGGCCTGCGCGGTGAACGCCAGTCCCGGCCGGGCGCTGACCCGGACGGTGATCCGATGGTGCCCAGCTTTGGCGTCCGCCGGAATGCCCACGTTTAGGGTGACCGACCGGGTCACCGGAGTCGCGTTGCCGCGGGCCAGCAGCAGACCGCGGGCCGATCGAGGTGTCACCGTCCATCCGGCCGGGGCGGAGATGTTGGCGTGCGCCCAGATCGGCAGCCAGCGGGGCGCGGTCGCCGCCGCGGTCAGCGTCATCGGTAGCTGGGTCACCCCGGACTTGGCCGGCATCACGACAGGCTCGGTCGGGGTCAGGGTGGCCGACAGGGAACGGTTCGGGACGTGACGGGGGACGTCGGCGATCAGCGCGCTGAGTGCACTCGCTTGGGTGCGCCAATCGAAAACGTTCGGGTGATCACTGCTGCCCGCTCCCGACCAGCGCGTGCCGAGTCGTTCGGACGCGGTCCGGTCATGGTTCCAGACGCTGCGAGCCTGCCGGGTGACGAAGTCGGTGTACCGCCGCGCGTGGGTGGTGTCGGCCAAATCCATCCAGTAGCGCATGAAAACGCCCTTGAACTGCTTGCCGTTGTCGTCGCAGGTCTGGTCGGTGGCGTCGCACGATTCGGTCAAAATCCCGTTATTGACCAGGGCTTTCGAAGCCAGCGTGGCGTCGGCGAGGCGGCGGGCGGTAGTCAGCAGAGCCGGATTGTGGGTGGCGCGATAGAGCTCGAGCGCTCCGCCGATGGCCAGGCCCTGGTTGTAGCTCCAGACCGTCTGACCGTTGTTGGCACACCCGTCGGTCAACCCGTCGTTGACCAGCCCGTCAGCGTTGATCAACCCGCTGTGGGTGAACCAGTCGTACCCGCGCTGCGCCCGCGACAACCAAAGGGCGTCCCCGTGGATCCGGTTGTGCAGCTCGGCGGTGAGCCGAATGTAGAGCCCGTTGGTGACGGCGTTCTTGTAGGTGCGCTCGGCGTTCCACCACACCCCGCCACCACAGGTCCCGGTATCCCAATAGCCCTGTACGTAGGTCGCGATGGTGACCGCCATGTCAAGATACTTCTTTTTCCCGGTGAGGTCGTAGGCCTCGACCCAGGTCAGCCCCCACCATTCGGAGTCGTCGATGGCGCGGCTGGTGAAGTTGCCGAGCAAAGGATCCCCTGATAGTTCACCGGCCGGGAACCGACCTCGATCCTTCTCGAAAGTGTTGTCCAGCTGACCGAGGTAGCGCCGGTCGCCGGTTCGCTGCATGTAGTCGCCGACCGTCTGCAGGGCAACGGCGGAGTTCCACCAGCTGGAGGGGAACCAGGCCTGATCAGGGTCGTAGGACTGCATCAACTCATCGGCGGCCACCCGCGCACGAGCCACTGAGGTCGAGCCGTCGACCGCCGGTTGCTCGCCGCCCCGATGAGCCGGTTGGGACGGCGCAGCTAAGGCCGTGACCGGTGCGAAAGCGGTGGCTAACACCGTCGCGGCGACCAGCAGCGTCAGCGCGGCACGTCGCCGCAGCGAAGTCATCAGTCTCAACCTTCTTCCTCGGAGGTTGTCAGCTGTGCAAGTAATTGCCCGGAAATGATAACGCGTTGGGAAACGTTTCCAGGCTGTTTCGGAAGTATCGTCCGCCAGTCATCCGCTGTCAACGACCGGGCCCTGGCGCGGGCTGAGACCGGGCTCAGATCGTGGAGCTGAGAGGGTAGAACCGGCGGACGACCGATGCTAGCCGGACGGCGTCGCGACTTGCATCGCCAGGGCACAGAACATCGCGTCCGCCCAGGAGAACCAGGGCCGCGTGAATACGGTGTCGTCGTCGGCGTGAAAGCTCTCGTGGATGTGGTCGGTCCCGGCCGCGGTCGAGACGATCAGCCGAAGCAACTCGAGCTGACGTCCCGGACTGGGATCGGTCAGACCCTCGACGGCGAGTGCGATCGGCCAGACATGTCGATCCGGAGTGTGCGGGCTGCCGATTCCGGAAGCCACCCGACCGCGGTAGAAGTGGGGGTTCTCCTCCGACAACACCAGGGTTCGGGTCCGGACGTAGAGCGGGTCGTCGAGTGCGACCGCCGAGGTCAGGGGCAATGACAGCAGACTGGGCATGTTGGCGTCGTCCATCAGAACCCGATGATCGAGGCCGTCCACTTCGTAGGCGAAGACCTCGCCGTGCTGCGGATGTTCGACCACGCCGTAGCGTTCGACACCGCCGCAGATCTGCACCGAGAGTTGATCAGCTTCGCTCACGGCGGCGGCGAGTTCGTCGAGTTGACGGTCGGCGAACACCGTGCGGCACATCGCGGCGGTCTGCTGCAGGGTGTGGGCCGCCATCAGATTGCCTGGCACGTTGTAGCCGAGCGTGCAGGCGTCGTCACTGGGCCGGAAGCCCGACCAGCTCATCCCGGTCCATCCCACCGGGGCGCCCAGACCGTCGCGGCTGAGCGTTTCGGAGGCAGGACCTCCTCGCCGGACGAACCGATAGTCCGAACGTTCCTCGTGCCGGGTCTCACGGGACAAGGTCGCCACCGCCGCCCGGAAGGCGCCGGCGAAGGCGCCGTCGAGGTGATCGGTCCGACCGGTGACCTGCCAGAGCCGAAAGGCGAGCAGGAACGGGAAGCAGAGCGAGTCGATCTCGTACTTGCGCTCCCACAGCCACGGATCGTCGGAGAGATCGGCCGGATCGTGACAGCGACCGTTGGGTTCGAGGTTGAAGGCGTTGGCGTACGGATCGTGATCGATCAGGGTCATCTGCCGACGCACCACGGCGCCGAGGACTCCCGCCAACTCACCGCCGGGATCGGACTCGACCAACCGCAGATAGGGCAACAGCTGGGTGGTCGAGTCGCGTAGCCACATCGCCGGGATATCTCCGGTGATCACGAACACCGTGCCGTCCTCGAGCCGGGTCAACGTGCGCTGCAGGGTTCGCTTCAGGGCGGCGGCGAACAGTGTCCCGCACCGCTCTCCGGCCACCCGTGACACCGCAGATGTCCATGACTGCAGGAGGTCCGGATCGATCAAGCCTTCCCCGTCGACATGATGGTGCTCGAAATTCATCGCGCCATCATGACAGTCGGACCGGCTGCCGCCTGTCAGTAGCCGGCCTGATCCGCGGTGTCGGCGGATCACGTGGCGCCGGCATTCCCGACGCCGCACTCTCCGACGCCAGCCTTCCCGACGCCGGTGATGTACGCCTGGTTGGCTTCCCGCGGGGTGCCGGCAACTCACCGCTCCCCCGCGGGATGAGCGTCACCGGCAACTTGACCCGCCGCACCGCCGCCGTCGACCCGTCGATCCGCTCCAACAGCATCGCGGCGGCCCGCCGTCCGAGGGATTCGGTGTCGATCGCCACCACCGTCACCGGGGTGGGCAGTACCGACGCCAGCCGGAAATCGTCGAAACCGACCACGGCGATCTGGTCGTGCCGTGAACCGAGAGCGGCCAGCACTCCCTCGGTGAGGAAGCTCGTGGTGGAGAAGATCGCCGTCGGCGGGTCGGGTCGGCGCAGCAGCTCTTCGGTGGCGGCGAAACCGTCGGCCACGGTGCCGTGCTCGAGCTGGGCGATGAGGCTGTCCTCGATCGGCAGTCCGGCGTCGCGGAGCGCGCGACGGTAGCCTCGTAACCGGCGACCGGTGGTGTAGAACGACCCCGCCACGATAGCCCCGATCCGGCGGTGACCGTGCTCGATCAGATGCCGGGTGGCAATCCGCCCACCGCCGTCGTTGTCGAAGACGAGGACGTCGGCCTGGACACCCCGGGGTGGCCGGTCGACGAAGACGACCGGCACCCGCGGTTGGCCGCGGCCGTCCCTCAGAAAGCTGTGGTCACCGCATCCCGGCGCGACGATAAGACCGGCCACGCGTCGACTGATCAACTCATCGACGGAACGACGCTCCGCCTCGGGATCCTCGTCGGCGGTGGTGACCAGCACCGCGTAGCCGGCCGCCCGGGCGTGCTGCACGGCAGCCTTGGCGAGCCCACTCCAGAACGGGTTGGTGAGGTCGCCGAGCATCAGGCCGAGGGTCATGGAGTTCTGTCCGGGGCGTAGGGACCGGGCGATCTCGTCGCGTTGAAAGCCCAATGCGTCGATGGCTCGGCGTACCCGCTCGGCGGTGCTCTCGTTCACCGTATCCAGCCCGTTGACCACCCGGGAGACCGTCGCCACCCCGACGCCGGCGGCATCGGCGACATCACGCATGGTCATTCGCCGGGTCGGCCCCGGATCTCGTGGCGGCGTTCCCGGGGGTGACATAACCGACAGGATGTCACCGAACCGCGTCGAGCGGGCAGATATTTCCTACCGCTTGCCGATTCCTTGGATCAGGGCTCGGATCCCGGTCTCCTTCTTGACTGCGGCCTAGACCGCTGGATACGTTTCCATGACGGGCACCACCGAACGAAGGAGTTCGTGATCATGACGGCCACAGAAGATCATCGCGTTGCACGGCGAACAGTGACGTCGGCGTTCGGCACAGCCGCCGGAGCGGCATTTCTCTCCACTCGGTCCGGCCAGGCTCGAGCGGCGTCGCAGGCGACGAAGACGACGACGGGGCCGGCGAGATCCGGCGACGTCTGGTCCCACCGGGCCGCGGTCTCCTGGTCTGCGCTGCAGCGCTATTTTCTCGTTCCGGACGGCACAGGTCTCTACCACGAGCAGTATCCGGTGCAGTCCGGCGACAACAGCTATTCCTACGAATGGCCGTTCTCGCAAGCCCACGTCGCGGCGCTCGACCTGACTGGGATGACTGGAGCTTCAAGCCGTTATCGGCGTTTCCTGCGCGTGCATCAACGGGCACAGCAGAACTACTGGATTCGGACCAGTACCACCGGCCGGCCCGGCTTCGCCTCCTACGTGGTGGCCCCGCTCGGCAGCGGCGGCGATCTGTTCTACGACGACAATGAGTGGGTCGGACTGCTCGAGGTTCAACAGTGGCTGATGTATCGCAATCAGGCTGCCCTCAAGCAGGCTCGCCAGATCTTCGAACTCGTCGTCTCGGGTTGGGACCGCGACCACAGTCACGCCGACGACGGGGGTGTCTTCTGGACCCAGGCGCCGTGGAGCAGCTCCCGGAACACCGTCTCGAACATGCCCGGGGCCGAATTGGGCCTGCGGCTACACCAGATCACCGGTGAGCAGCACTATCTCGACTGGGCCACCAGGATGTATCACTGGACAAATCGGTGGCTACAACGCTCCGACGGGCTCTACCACGACAATCTCAGCCTGACCGGCGAGGTCGAGGAGACCATCTGGACCTACAACCAGGGCGTTCCGATCGGCGTCAACACCCTGGGGGCCAAGATCACCGGCGACCGGCGCTACCTCGCCGAGGCAGCGCGGATCGCCGACGCGGCACACCGCTATTTCGGCGTGGAGGACCGACTGGCCAAGCAACCGCCGTTCTTCAACTCCATCTACTTCAAGAACCTGCTGCTACTGGAATCGGTGACCGGAGGAACGACGCATTTGGACCGGATGCGAACATGGGCCGAAAGCGTCTGGCAACAGCAGCGCGACGCCGACACCGGTCTGTTCCACTTCGACGCCGACAGCGACATCACCGCCATGATCGAACAGGCGGCCATGGTCCAAGTCTTCGCCGTACTGGCCTGGAACTCCTCGCGTTACCGCCTGCTCTACTGAGCTGCCCGTCGGCTCGGCCACCGATTCGAGAACGAACGTCTTACACGAGAACGGAAGTCGGATAAGAATGCACGACCACCAGTCAGAGATTGCCGATCGCGTCACCCGGGTCCACACCGAGCGGATCGCGCCCGGCCGTTCACACCACGATCGCGAGTCCGCGGGTCGAGGCGTGGATGGTCGAGGGCGGCCAGGGTGAGCCGGTGCCGCCGGCCCAGGCTCTGCCGGGTCCGAAGCAGCAGGCCGACTACCGGCCGTTCTCGATCGGCGAGGCGTGGGGGCCGGCCTGGGGCACCACCTGGTTCCACCTGACCGGTGAGATCCCGATCGAGCACCGCGGCGAACGGCTGGAGATCATCGCCGAGCTCGGCTGGTCGCAGCCACTCCGCCGGCTTCCAGTGCGAGGCGCTGGTCTATCGAGCCGGACGGCAGCGTGGTCAAGGCGCTGAACCCGATGAACAGCTGGATCCCGATCGAGCCGGGCAGCGACCGAGATCGACCTCTACCTCGAGGCCGCGTCCAACCCGGTGATCGAAGCGAGCCGCCGCTGGCCTCGACCGAGTTCGGCGACAAGCTGACCGCACCGACCACGCCGATCTACAGCGTCGACCGGATCGACCTGACCGTTTCAACGAGCAGGTCTGGGAGCTGTCGGCCGACGTCGACGTGCTGGACCAGCTCGGCGCGGCACTGCCCGAGGCCGACCCGCGGCGGGCACAGATCGCTCTGGCGCTGGACCAGGCGATGGACCTGTCGACGTGAGCGACGTAATCGGCACGCGCCGATCGGGCCCGCGAGGTCCTGGCCCCGGCGCTCGCCAAGCCGGCGAACGCCAGCGCGCACCAGATCACCGCTATCGGCCACGCCCACATCGACTCCGCCTGGCTGTGGCCGACCCGCGAGACCGTCCGCAAGGTCGCCCGGACCGCGGCCAACCAGCTGAACCTGTTGGCCGAGTATCCCGATCTGGTCTACGCGATGTCCTCGGCCCAGCAGTACGCCTGGATCAAGGAACATCGGCCGGAGGTGTTCGAAGGCGTGGCCAAGGCGGTGGCCGAGGGCCGGTTCGTCCCGGTCGGCGGCATGTGGGTGGAATCCGACACCAACATGGTCGGCTCCGAGGCGATGGCCCGGCAGTTCACCTACGGTCAGCGGTTCTTCAACGACGAGTTCGGGATGATGTGCGAGGAGGTCTGGCTGCCCGACTCGTTCGGCTATTCGGCGGCACTGCCCCAGATCGTCAGCGCTGGCCGGGGCCAAGTGGTTCCTGACCCAGAAGATCTCCTGGAACCGGGTCAACAAGTTCCCGCACCACACCTTCATGTGGGAAGGGATCGACGGCACCCGGGTGCTCACCCACTTCCCGCCGGTCGACACCTACAACTCCGACCTGTCCGGTCGCGAGCTCGGCCACGCGGTGGCCAACTTCCAGCGACAAGGCCGCCTCCTCGCATTCGCTGGCCCCGTTCGGGTTCGGCGACGGCGGCGGCGGCCCGACCCGCGAGATGATCGCGCGCGCCCGCCGGACCGGCCGATCTCGAGGGCTCGCCCAAGGTGGTGATCCGCTCGCCGCACGACTTCTTCACCGACGTGGCCGGCCGAGTACCCCAACGCGCCGGTCTGGAAGGGCGAGCTCTACCTCGAGCTGCACCGCGGCACCTACACCTCCCAGGCCAAGACCAAGCAGGGCAACCGGCACAGCGAACACCTGCTGCGCGAGGCCGAGCAGTGGTCGGCCGCTGCCGCCGTGCAGGCCGGACTTCTCCTACCCGTACGAGGATCTGGACCGATGTGGCGGGCCGGTGCTGCTGAACCAGTTCCACGACATCCTGCCCGGATCGTCGATCGCCTGGGTGCACCGCGTCGCCCGGGAGCAGTACGCCGCGATCATGGCCGAACTCGCCACCCTGATCGATCGAGCGCAGCAGGCGCTGGTCGCGGAATTCGGCGGTGGGAACGCAAGCGGCGACGCATCAGGGCGAGCACCGGACGAGACCGTATTCAACGGATCGCCCTTCGCCCGTGCACGGTCGGCCGGCCTGTCGGCGTCGCCGGAGGCCGATCATGCTCAGCCGGTCGGGTTGACCGAGTCCGCGGCGGCTACCTGGTCGACAACGGCCAGCTCAGCCGTCACGGATCGACGAGCCGCGGGTCTGATCACCTCGGCCGTCGACGCGCCGAGCGGCCGGGACGTCGTCCCGGCCGGGCAGGCGGCCAACCTGCTGCAGTTGCACCACGACTTCCCCAACCACTGGGACGCCTGGGACATCGACCAGTTCTACCGCAACACGGTGACCGACCTGACCGACGTCGACTCGCTGCGCGGCCGAGGCACGCTCCGACGGGTGCGTCGAGGTGAGCATGCAGCGTTCCTTCGGCTCTTCGGCGATCCGGCAGTCGCTGGTGGTGGCGCCGGGCCAGCCCGGTATCGACATCACCACCTCGATCGACTGGCACGAGCAGGAACATCTGCTCAAGCTGGCGTTCCCGGTCGACGTGCACACCGACCGGGCGGCCTACGAGACCCAGTACGGCCATCATTACCGACCGACCCACGAGAACACGTCCTGGGACAGCGCCCGGTTCGAGGTCTGTGCCCACCGCTGGGTCCAGCTGGGTGAGCCCGGCTTCGGCGTCGGGTTGGCCAACGACTCCACCTACGGCCACGACGTCTCCCGGCATCCGGTGGCCGGAGGCGGCAGCTATTCGATCGTGCGGCAGTCGCTGATCCGTGGTCCGCGTTTCCCTGACCCGCGGACCGACCAGGATGAGCACACGTGCGCACCCGGTTGCTGGTCAGCGACGGGGTCGGGCGCGGCGATCGAGGCCGGCTATGACCTGAACCTGCCGGAACGGCGTCAGCCGGGCGCGGCCGAAGTACCGGCCCTGGTCGCGGTGACCGGTGACGGCGTAGTGCTCGAGGCGGTCAAGCTGGCCGACGACCGTAGCGGCGACCTGATCGTCCGGCTCTACGAATCGCGCGGCGGACGGAGCGCCGCAACGCTGAGCTGTACTGCCGTGTCGGGGCCGGGGCGAGCGAGACCGACCTGCTGGAGCGCCCGTTGTCCGCCTCCACCGACCGGCCGACGGCCATCACCCGGACCGCCGACGGGTCGGTCGAGTTGGCTTTGCGACCGTTCCAGATCGTCACGCTGCGGTTCGAGCGCTGAGGTTCTCCGGCTGAGAGGGACCCGAATCTGCTCGTCCGCCATACTCCCGACATGACCTCGGGAGCGGCGACCGGTCCGACGAGCGGGTTCGGGGTCTACCTCCGGCTCCTGGACGACCCCCGGGCGCGAGCGTTCAGCGCCGCCGGGCTTGCTGGCCCGGATGCAGATCTCGATGACCGGGCTGAGCATCGTGTTGTTGATCTCGATCGTCACCGGGTCGTTCGGACGAGCCGGGCTGGTGACCGCCGTGGCCACGCTGACCGGTGCAGCCGTGACTCCGTGGTGGGGACGGCTGATCGACCAGGTCGGACAGGCCCGGATCCTGGTCGCGACGTCGCTGCTGTTCACCGTCGGCGCCGCGTTGATCATCTGGACGGTGCTGGTCCGGCTCCCGCTCGGATACACCATCGGGGCGGCCGTGGTCGCCGGCCTGGGTATCTCGCAGGCCGGCAGCGCCGTTCGTGCCCGGTGGGCACACCGGCTCGGCGATCCCGGCACGGCCGATTCGAGCGATGTCACACCTGGCCATCCCGGCCGACTGGACGTGGCCTACGCCCTCGAAGCCGTGGTGGATGAGGTGGTGTTCATTCTCGGCCCGGTGTTGGCGACCTTCGTCTGTACGGCGATCCACCCCGCCCTCGGGTTGGCGTTCTCGGCCGTCCTGACCCTCGGCGGCGGCCTGGCCCTGGCCACCCAGCGCAGCACCGAGCCGCCGGCCCACCCGGTGACCGCCGGCCGGCGGCACGGGACGATCGGCTGGGCCCGTCTCGCGCCGCTGGTGCTGTGCTGCGCCGCGCTGGGGGTGATCTTCGGCGGGATGGAGGTGGCGATCGTCGGGTACACCACCGAGCGCGACATCCTCGCCTACACCGCCCTGTTCACCGTCGCCTGGGCGGCCGGTTCGCTGCTGGCCGGCGTGGTCACCGGCACGATCAGCTGGCGGGCGCCGGCGGCCCGGCGATTCCGGATCGGTGCGGTCTTCCTGGCCGCATCGGTGTTGCCGTTGCCGTTTCTGAGCCACCCATGGTTGCTGGCGGTGGTCTTGATCATCAGCGGACTCGCCATCGCCCCGACGCTGATCGCTTCGGTCGCGGTGGTGCAGTCCAGTGTTCCGACCACCCGGTTCGCCGAATCGCTGGGCTGGACTCAGCTCGGGTTGGCGGCCGGCGTGGCTATCGGCGGTGCCGCCGTCGGGCGGACGGTCGACAGCTGGCACGCCTTCGGCGGTTTCCTGGCCATCGGCGTCGCCGGATTACTGCTGGTGTTGGGATCGCTGGCCGTCCGGACCGACCCTGCAGAAACGCCTGAGCCTTGACGAGCCTGCACGAAGGCCGCGCCGGCGTCGGGCCGCACCGGCGATGATCATCCAGCGTGGTCGACGACGGTCGCCGGGCTCCCTCCTGCTCCGGTCACCTTCCACGTCACAGCCTCCGGCGCGTGCGGGGCCGACGGCTGGCTCATCCTGGCGACTCCATCGTGGCCGACAACCAGGAGCCGAGCACTACCGCGACGGCACCTGCGGCTTCTGTCTGTCGCTGCCCGAGATCGCCCCCGACCCGCCGTGCCACGACTGCGACGAACCCCTCGATGAGCGGACCGCACGACGGGACGAGCCGGAGCGCCAGGCCGGTCAATACGCCGGTCAACAGGCCGCCTTCGTCGAACGCTGTGCGTGGACTCTCAGGGCTTGGTGGCGAGCAGGCAGAACTCGTTGTAGATGAACGGCCGACCCGCCCAGCGCGGGAACGGGAAGCTGAACCACGGCCGGGGCCGGAGACCGACCCGTTGCGCCAGCGCGGTCAGCGCCGCACCGTCGGCGAACTCGACGTGGGTCGGGTCGCTGGCAAGGCCACGCTCCTGCGGACAGACGAAGAAGACCTTGCCGCCCGGTCTGAGGTAGGGCAGGTAGTCGTTCAGCAGCGACGCCGCCTCCTCGTTGGTCATGTGCTCGACGACGTGGGCCAGCAGCATCCCGTCGAAGGCGGCCGGCCGGCGCAACTCGGAGTCCTGCCACTCCTGCGTGGTCAGTGCGATACCGCCCCGTTCACGGGCGACCGCGACCGAGGCGGCGTTGTGGTCGACGCCGACCGAGCCGACACCGAGCGTCTCCAGGTTGCGACCGATGCCGCAGCCGACGTCGAGGGTACGACCCAACTGCTGACGGCGCAGATTCCACCGGTACGGCGCCTGGACGTCGAGCAGCTTCTTCCACCACACCTGCTGTTTGGCCTGGAGCCGCCGGGCATACGCTTCCGAAGCCGTGTCGCTCAGCTGGTCCGCGTCGTGGTCGGAGTCGTGGTCGGCGTCGTTTTGATCAGCCATCGTGCTCTCCTCCTCAGTCGCTCCATCGGCCTGGGCGCTGGTCGGTCTCAATCCGGATCCGTCGACGCCGGCGGTTCGGCCGCGGAGTGATCATCCGACCTGCGTCGACGAGCGACCAGGACCAGGTGTAGACCGATCCAGAGCAATGACCCGACCACCGCCGCCGCGACCGCCCACTTCTCCAGGGTCCATCCGGGTGGCTGGAAGCTGACCGTGATCGTCGAGCCCGTCGCCGACGCCGGGACGTCGAGCGTCAGCAGGTAACCGTCGGTCGGAGCGGCGTGACCGGCCCCGTTGACCTGGTAGCCCGGCCAATCGAGCCGGCTGAGCACCACCCGACCGCCGCCGGTCGGCACCTCACCCACCGAGAGGACCAGAGTCCGCGCGGACTCCGATACGACGCTTACCTGCGTGCCCGCCGATGACCAGCTGACCCCACCCGAGGTCGGCAGCGGGTCGTCCCGGACCCAGGTGAGCGCCGAGGGCGTCGAGGCCGCGACGTACCAGCCCGTGGGTGCTGAGGCCAGCTGTTGGTCGGTGAAGTCCGACCGAAAGATCTGCAAGGTGCTGATCGACAACAGGTCGACTCTGGGCACTCCGGTAGCCGGGTCGTCGGCGAACAGTGTCTGCAGGACCGTCGGGCAGGTCGTTCCGTTGTAGCGGACGCAGTAGCGCTGTACGTAGGAGCGATAGCCGATCGTCGTGTACTCGTTCTGGACGCTCTGGGGGTTGATGTACCACGACGAGGCGATCAGGAAGTCGGCCGCGGTGCGCGGGTCATTGACCAGTGCCTGCTCCGGATCGCCGACGACGAAGACGTCGCCGACCGCTGCACTCGCTTGGCCGGCGTATCCGGCGAGCGACGTCGGCATGTTCCGGTTCGCCGAGGGGGGCTGCGGGAAGAACGAATGCTGGAGCACCACCACGGCTGAGGTGACAACCGCAATAACCAGGACTGCAGCGGGGTTCGACCGCGGCTTTCGGGCACCCGGCGAGGCGACGCCACGCAGCGTGATCCAAGCCAGCAGCAGACCGAGGGCCACTACGCCGGTGCCCGCCACGATGGCGGCGGCCGAATCGATATTGCGGGAGACCGCGATGAAGGCGGCAACCGCCAGGATCACCAGGCTCGCCCGCAGGCGGCCGACGCTCACCCGATCGACTCGCGCGCGGGCGAGAGCAATGACGGCAGAGATGACGACGAACAACGTGAGAATCGGCAGCACCCGGATGGGCCAGCGGATGGGCCCGATCTGGTTGGGTCCGATCACCCAGGCGAGGGTCAGCACCAGCCCGATCAAGAGTCCGGTGAGAGGCCTCAGCAGCGCACGCAACTTGGCCAGACTGAGCCAAGCCAATGCCGGCAGGAACCAGATCACGTAGCTGGCGGCGTCGGTAGAGACGGGCAACATGCCGGTGACGATCGTGTAGACCGTTCCCTGCAGCCTGCCGTCGCTCAGGAGCACGGCCTCGCCACGGATGGTGACCGGGGCCGTCAACACTCCCGGCAGGTAGACGGCGATCGAGAGGAACGCGCAGAGCACGCCGACCAACACCGTCCGGGCCGCACCAGGATGGTTCCGGGACCGGAAGGCGTCGACCATGCAGCCGAGCACCGCGATGGCGACGTAGATGACGCCGTAGACGTAGCCGACTGCGACCATCGACAGGCCGAACACCAGGGCCGGGGCCGGGTTGGCCCGCTGCCGGGCGACTCGTCGGAGCTGGAACCACAGCCAGGGCAACATCGCCCACACCATCTGGCCGGTCACCCAGGACGGCGACTCCAGATACTGCGTCGCGCCTCCCGTGGTGACCGCAACCGCGGCCAGGTAGGCCGCCGCCGGCCCGACCCGGTAGGACCGCACCACGCAGAACACACCGACCGCCCCGCCGACCAGCAGGACGATCTTGACGACGGTCGAGAAGACGACCGCGTTGGGGACGACGGTCGCGGCCAGCCCGATCAACGCGGTCAGTGGGCTGAACAGACCCCACTGGCCTTCAGCAGCGAAATTCCCGCTGGACCACGCCTGAACGTCCAGTACCGGCCAATGGCCGGCCCGGAGAAGACGACCGAGGTGGTACCACTGCCCGTACGCGCCGATCTGGGTGTCTCCGAAGAAGTACCAGCGCGGTTGCCAGGCCAGCGGAATCAGCGCTGTTCCCAACACGGTGACCACGACGGCGACCATCCACAGACGATCCCTGACGTCGATCGTCTCCGTCCGATCGGCCTGGTCGATCGGCAGTAGGGGGACAGCTGGTGCGGTCTTCTCCGATGCGACGCCCTCCACCCCGGTCTTGCTCGCCGCCGCCGGCAGCCCCTCCGTAGCGCTCGGACGATCGAGCGCGGTGGGGCGAGCCATCGACGATCTCGTCCTCACATGTTCGGGGATCCGGCTACAGCGGACGTGGAGGTTCCGGGGATACCGGCACTGGTCCGGCACCCGCCGCCTGGCACAGGAGCCTACCCGCGCACGTCACCCCGAACCGGCAGGTGTCGGCCCGGCGATTCGGTCTGCCGGCGGAGCTCAGTTGCCGACATCAGTGAGAGCCGGCCTGGAGCCGTCCGTCGAGAAGCATCTGGCGAAGAGAGGAGAGCGTCCGGGAGATCCCGTCCGGAAGGGTGGTCCGCGCAAGATGGTCGACGTCGGGCCAGACGGACGAGCGGAAGCTCAGGTCGCGAACCTGGAAAGCGGCCAACGGCGACGTGCCGAGTATCACTGGTGGCCGGCGGCGGCCGACCCGGCTGATCTCGGCGAGCAGCGCGCCGATGCTGGCGGTCCGGTGGCTACAGATGATCTTCACCTGTAGACCGGGAGATTGGACCGCAGCCTGGATCGCTGCGGCCAGCATTCGGCCGGCGTCACCGACATAGAGGTAGTCGCGGGCGGTGTCCAACGGCACGTAGATGGAAACAGGCTGCCGGGTCAAGTGGGCTCGACACAGTTGGGAGACCAACCCTTGTGGTTTCGTCATATCTTGCCCTGGGCCATAGAGGTTGGACAGTCTGCCGAGCACCACGGACATGCCGGGTTCCTCGGCCAGCGTGCTGGCCAGGTCCTCGGCCGCGAGTTTGGCCCGACCGTAGGGAGCAAGGGGCTGGGGATGGGTCGACTCGCTGAACGGAGGGTTGCCCGATCCCGCGTAGACCCCGCCTGCCGAGGAGGCAAGGAAGAACACCCCGCCCTCCGCACCGGTGCGGAGTGCCATCCGAACCCCGTCGACCAGCGACCGGAGAACGAGCAACTCGGCGTCCAGCGCGTCCTGGGTGGTACCAACCACTCCCGCTCCCGCGCACCAGGCGATCCGCCAGGGCCGACCGGATCCGACTACGTCGACGGCCGCCGCGGCAACTGTTCGCCTGGCTGAATCGGTGTCCAGCCAGTCGACGACCAGAGTTCGAAGCTCGTGTCCAGTGAGCAGCAGATGACGGGTCAGCGCGCCACCGAGAAGTCCTCCGGATCCGATGACGAGCGTCAGCGGTTCGATGGCCGTCGTCTCAACGCCCCGGGGCACGGGGCTCCGCGCCGCGCTCAGCGACGGGCCGGCCGGAGGGTGTGCGACTGGCGTCCGGACTCCGGCCGGCCGCAGGAGCGACGACCTGAACTTGATCGGCGCGCTGTTCAGGAACTCCCCGCCCGAGCGGGCCGCGAGCCGGATCACTCACGATCAGGTACGGCGGTTTGCCCATGGCCATGTTCACGGCTACCCCGAGGTATTCCGCGATCACGCCCAAGGAGAAGAGGCTTGCGCCCGAACAGACCAGCACGACGACCAAGATCGAGGTCCAGCCCTGAACCAGGCCTGCATCGGCGACTCGCCTGATGATCAGATAGACGGCGAAGAGAAAGCCCAGCACGGCCAACAGCACTCCGATACCACTCACCACCCGCAGACCTCTGGTGCCGCCGGTGAGCACCATTCTCCAGAAATGCGAGAGCAGGGTGCGGAGCCGGTAGCCCGAGCGTCGTTCGCCGCCCTCGTCCCTGAGTTGGACCGGGGTCGTCGCCGGGCGGCCGGCCACCCAACCGAGGGCCACATCGAGGTAGACGCCGGCGCCGGAATACGCGGCCACACTTCGGCCCACCTCGCCCAGCACAAGACGAAAACTCTGGAAGACCGACGCGTCGATCCCGGGGCCGAGAGCTGTCACGACGCCCTTGGCCACCCGGCTGGTCAGATTACGCAACACCGAATGTGGCGGCTTGTTGGTGGGATCGGCGTAGACGACGGAGGCCTGCGCCGAGATAGCGGCATCGATCATGTCGGCCAAGAACACCGGGTCGTGTTGGCCGTCTTCGTCCATCGTCGCGATCCATTCCCCCGACGATGACGCCATTCCGGCCAAGGTCGCGGCGTGCTGGCCGTAGTTACGGCTCAGCCACACCAGCCGAACCCACGGATACTGCTGCTGGAGTTCTCGCAGCACGCGGGGAGAATCATCCGGACCACAGTCGTTGACCAGAATGAGCTCGACCACGCGGAAGTGGTGGCCGGCCTTGGTGGTGCGGTTCGCTGTGTAGCGCGCGACATCGTCGGCAAAGGTGCGGAGATGCTGCTCACCCTGGTACACCGGGACGACGATCGACACCAGGTGCTCGATCGGGAGCTCACTGCCGTCGGCCACCACGGGCCCCGACTATAGTCGCTCTCAGGTGCAGGGCTGGATCCATGACTTCGCACGGCTGGATCCATAACTCCGCACGGCTGGATCCATACAAGGAGGCGGAGGACGTCCGTGGCTGTCATCGAGCCGTCCACGGCCGCCGAATCGCCGCCGCCTGGTCCGCTGACCCGGCTGCTGCGTGACCAGCGATTCGCGTTTCTGGTCGTCGGCGGCATCAATACCGGGATCGGTTTTGTCTGGTTCGTGCTCTTCCACCGGATTGCCGGACCCTACGTCGGCTACATGGGCACCCTGGCGCTGTCCCACGTCTGCTCGGTGCTGTGTGCCTTCGTGCTGCACCGCCGGTTCGTGTTCAAGGTCCGCGGCCACCTCTGGCTCGATCTGGGCCGATTCGAGATCGTCAACCTCGGTGCGCTCGGGGTGAACGCCGTGCTGCTGCCGTTCTTCGTCGAGGTCGTGCACCTGCAGGTGCTGGTCGCCCAGGCCCTGGCCACATGTGGGTCGATAGTCAGCACCTTCTTCGGCCATCGACTCTTCTCGTTTCGCCGGAAGTCGGGAGTCAGCGGGAGGCAGTCGTGAGCCCGTACGTCTCGGTGGTGATCCCGTCGTACCAGAATGCCCGCTATATCGAAGCCACGATTGATTCGGTTTTGGCCCAGACCTACGACGATTTCGAGGTGGTGGTCGCCGATCACTCCTCCACCGACGGCACCGCCGAACTGCTGCAGCGCTACGCCGACGACTCGCGAGTCCGGCTGCTGACCACCCCGACGGGCGGCGGTGCCGAGCGGAACTGGAACCGGGTCACCGATGAGGCGAGCGGTGAGCTGATCAAGCTGGTCTGTGGCGACGACCTGCTCTATCCCGACCTACTGGCGCGTCAAGTCGAGGCGCTGGACGCGGCCGGCGTCGAAACGGTGATGGCGGCGTCGTCCCGCGACATCGTGGACGCCGCGGGTCGGGTCGTCGTCGCCGACGCGGGGCTGGGCGGGCTGACCGGGGTCATCGACGGTCGGGCCGCGCTCCGTCGTTCGGTGCTGAGGGGAGCCAACATCTTCGGCGAGCCGGTCTGCACGATGCTGCGACGAGAGGCAATCGGTGCCGTCGGCGGCTGGCACGGTCGGCCGGGCTTCATGATCGACCAGGCCACCTACTGCCGGATACTGCTGCGCGGCCGGCTGGTCGTCGCGCCTGGACCGCTGGCCGCTTTCCGGATCAGCGGTACCCAACTCAGTGTTCAGATGGCTCGTGAGCAGGCCGAATCGGCGGCCACCATGCACCGTCAGCTCGCCGAACTCGAAGACGGCCTTTTGTCCAAGACCGACGTCCGCGTCGGCAACACGATGGCGGCCCTACGAGCAGTACAGCGCCGGCTGGTCTATGCCTACCTCGAGCGTCGGCACCGGCTGGACCCGGTGCCGACCACTGAGGTCTGACCTTGAGAACCGACGATTCGGATCTGTCAATCGCTCGAGATCATCGGCGGCCGCGACGCGCCTGGAGGTAATCGGCGACGACGAACTCACCGAGCCGACCGATGTCGGGGGTGAAGACCCGGCCGCCGGCCCGGCGGGCCATCGCGTCGACGAACCGGGCCAGCCCGGCGTCCTCGCCGAGCATGAAGGTGTTGATGGTGGCGCCGTAGCGGACCAGTTCGTCCACCTGAGCCACCGTGGCCCGGACGGTCTCGGTGGTCGTCGGCCAGTGGAAGAACGGTTCGCCGTCGTCCAGCAGGTGGGCGGTCGGCTCGCCGTCGGTGACGACCAGGATCACCGGTTCGGCGTCGGGGTGCCGACGGACGTGCCGACCCGCGAGCATCAGCGCGTGCTGCAGATTGGTGCCCTGCACCCAGCTGCGGCTCGACCTCGGCCAGACCGACCGCGTCCAGCCGGTGCGCCACCCGGCCGAAGCCGATGATCTGCAACTCGTCCTGCCGGAACCGGGTCGCGACCAGATGCGACAGCGCCAGCGCGGTCTGCTTCATCGGTCCCCACCGGCCGTCGAGGAACATCGAGTTCGACAGGTCGACACACAGCGCGACCGCCGCGGTGGTCCGCCGTTCGGTCTCGGTCACCTCGAAGTCGTCCACCTCCAAGGTGACGATGCCGCGCCGGCCGAGGCCGCCAGTCCGGACGCAGCTACGGCGCTGCAGCGCGTTCTGCACCGTCCGAGGGACGTCGATCGGCAGTTCGTCGCCGAAGCTCCAGGCCCGGGTCAGACCGGTCGGCTCGTCGGCCGCGCCGGTCCGCCGGTCGTCGTGATCGCCGTGCCCGCGGGCCTCCAACTGGGCGAACACCCGGCGTAGCGCCGACTCCCCCAGCCGGCGGACCGCCTTCGGGGTCAGTCGCATGCCGTCCTCGCCGCGGCGCAGGTAACCCTGATCCTCGAGTTCACGTTCCAGGTCGCGGATGGCGGCGAAGTCGCGCATAGCGGACCCGCCCAGATGGCGCTCCAGGGCCTCGACGTCGACGTCGTCCAAGGTGGAGCCGACCCCGGTCTGGGAGAGTTGATCCTCCAGTGCTTCCAGGTCGGCCAGGTCGGCGACGGCATTGACCGCGTCGCTGTAGCCCATCGGCTCACCCTGGCCGGGCTGGTTGGCCATCCCGGTCGGGGACGACCGGTCCAGACCCGGACGCAGCGCCCGCAGATTGTCCGACAGCTGGGCCATCTCCGAGGCCAGGTCGGCATCGCTCATCGCCTGGCTCATCAGCTGCCCCAGCTGTTCACGCTGCTCGGGGCTGAGCGAGTTCATCATCCGCTGCGCGGCCGCCTGCTGCCGGGCGAGCGAGTCGATCAGCTCGTCGACGTTCTGCGGGTCGTCGGGGAAGAACTCGCCGTGCTTGTCCATGAACTCGCGGAACTGGTCCTCGGTGTCCTCGTGACCGGGCGTGCGCGGCGAGCAAGGAGTTCAGGTCGGCCATCATGTCCTTGACCCGCTGCATGGCCGCCGGATCGGGGTCCTCCAGCGCCTGCTTCAGCCCCTTGAACTGGGCGTCCAGCACCTCGTTGGTCAGCATCTGCTTGATCGAGTCGTAGATCTGCTTCGGGCCTCGGCCGAGTGCCAGTCGTAGGAGTCGAGGCCGCGGACCGCACCGGCGACGTCGTCGGGCAGGGTGTCCAGCTCCATCTCGGCCAGCCGGGCGTCGGTCGCTGTCCTCGCCGGCCAGCGTCTCGCGCTCGGCGGTCAGCGCCTGGTCCAGCGCGGCTCGGACCTGATCCAGCGTGCCGCCGAGGTTGCCGCGCCGGCGAGCCTGCTGTCCGCAGCCGGCGGATCTTCTCGGCCAGCCGGTCCAGCCCGCCCCGACCGTCGAGGCCGCTTGCGCAGCAGATCGCGGATCGCCTCGCTCAGGTTGCCCGAGGAGAGCATGTCCTGTCCGAGCCGGTCCATCGCGGCCCGGACGTCGTAGGGCGGGGCGAGCGGATCGGGCCCGCCCCGCCAGGCGCCGTAGCGGAATCGTCCGTCGTAGCGACCGCTCATTGCTGCACTCCGATCCTCAACCTCTCCTGCACGTGATGGAACGCGATCGCCGCCGGTGCTCATGGTCAGCCGCCGTAGACGGTCCGGCCGTCGACGGTGTCCTTCTCGATCCGGCGGGTCAGGAACAGGCCCTCCAGGACGAATTCGGCCGCCGCCGCGACCTGCCCGGGTCCGGCGTCGTCGCCGTAGCCGAGCCGGTCCAGCACCTTCGACAGACCCGGGCAGCGTACCCAGCTGGGATGAGCAGTTCACCGGCCGGCACCAGGTCGCCGGTCTCCACCACCGATCCCTCGGCGAACACCGCGGTGAAACCGGAGAGGTCGAGCCCGCCCAGCCGGTCGCGGAACGTCTCGGCAGTGGCCATCCGCAGCAGGTGGTCCAGCACCGCACGCTCGCGGCCCTCCTCCCCATCTCGAACTCGATCTTGCCCAGCAGGGTCGGCACCACCTGCGGCAGGTCGCAGACCCGGGCCACCGGGTGGTCCAGCAGGTCGCCGGTGCGGGCCGCCCGGCGCAGGGCCGAGCCGGAGACACCTTCGGCCGCCGCGATGGCGAACCGGGCCGACACACCGGAGCGCTGGTCGATCGCCGAGGACTCCCGCAGGCTGCGGGTGAATCGGGCCAGCACCTCCAGCAGGTGCTCACCGACCTCGGCGACCACCTCGGACTCCTGGGCCAGCAGGGCGATCTCGTCGCCCAGCTCGCTCAGGTAGTGGGTCCGGATCTCGGCCCCGAACCGGTCCTTCAGCGGGGTGATGATCCGACCGCGGTTGGTGTAGTCCTCGGGGTTGGCGGTGGAGATCAACAGCAGGTCGAGCGGCAGCCGGAGCGAATAGCCGCGGACCTGGATGTCGCGCTCCTCCAGGACGTTGAACAACGCGACCTGGATCCGTTCGGCCAGGTCGGGCAGTTCGTTCAGCCCGAACAGGCCGCGGTTGGTCCGCGGCACCAGGCCGTAGTGAACGGTCTCCGGATCGCCCAGCGTCCGACCCTGGGCGACCTTGACCGGGTCGACGTCGCCGATCAGGTCGCCGACGCTGGTGTCGGGAGTGGCCAACTTCTCGGTGTAGCGGTCCTCGCGGTGACGCCAGGCCACCGGCAGGTCGTCGCCGAGATCGGCAGCCAGGCCACGACAGCGAACGCAGACCGGCGCGTACGGGTCGTCGTGGATCTCACAGCCCGCGACCTCGGGCGACCACTCGTCCAGCAGTTGACCGACGGTGCGCATCAACCGGGTCTTGCCCTGGCCGCGTTCGCCCAGCAGCACCAGATCGTGCCCGGCCAGCAGGGCCGCCTCCAGCTCGGGCAGCACCGAATCGTCGAAACCCGACCATGCCCGGGAAGCCCGGCTGCCGGCCGCGCAACCGGGTGATCAGGTTGTCGCGGATCTCGGCCTTGACGCTCCGGCTGCGCCAGCCGGAGTCGCGCAACTCGGCCACCGTGCGACGTGCGGTCGGGGTCCGGCGCCGTGACCGGTCCGGACGCAGATCCGGAGGGGGAATCGTTGGTGGAACGGAAGCGGCTGGACGTGCTCTTCGCTCATGTTCATCGACACTACGACCGGAGCGAAAGAGTCGGATCGACCCGTGCCGGGAATGTCACGCTATTCCTCACCGCGCCGGCCAGTCGGCCACCGGGGTCACGAGGCGGCGGCCGGCCGATCATCGGGCGCTCGTCCGGAGCAGGCCTGAGCTCCCAACGAGCGGACCCGATCGAGGGTAGGAGTGGCGTTCTCGATGCGAAGGTGAGGGTCGAGTCCGGCAGGCGCGAAGCGCGCTCGGGCGAGTGAGAAGCAGAGCGGACGGAACGACAAGGAGTCGGCAGGTCGGGTACGGGCACGGCGAGCGACAGGGGCAACTGGACATCGAGATGGAAAGCGCACTGAGACCTCGCGAGATCCAGACCCGGATCCGGGCCGGCGAGTCGGTCGACGACGTCGCCCGCGCGGCCGGCGTCCCGGTCGAGCGGATCGAACCCTACGCCGGACCGGTGCTGGCCGAGCGGGAACACATCGCCGCCCAGGCTCAACGCGGCTCGGTCCGACGCCGGGGCGAGACCGCCGGTCACCGGATGCTGCGCACCGCTGTGGCCGAACGGCTCTGCCGACCCGGGGCGTCGACCCGGAGACCATGCGCTGGGATTCGACTGCGGATGGAAGACGGCCGCTGGTCGGTCAGCGCGAGTTATGCCTCCGGCGAGGCCACCCGCGAGGCGGTCTTCTATCTTCGACCCCAGGGGCCGGTTCTCGGTGGCCGGCGAACGACGAGGCCCGCTGGCTGCTCGGTGAGCAGTCCCCCGCCCACGGCCCGCAACCCGGCCGACGGCGTCCGGCGGGTGGCCGGGACGCTGATGGAGACGGACCCGCAGACCCCGACAGCGAGTTGACCCTCGACCTGAACGACGAACTCGCGCTGGTCCGGGCGATTCAGGACCCTGCCGTGACCGATCCGATCTTCGACTCGGTCGCGGTGACCGAGGTGACGGAGACCGAGGTCACGATCACCGAGGTCGCGATCGAGGTGGATGTCGACTATTCCGATGAGACTGGTCCGGGCGAGCCGGATGCCGGTGAGCCGACGGTCATCCGTCCGAGGACCAGGCCTGATGCCGAGCGGCCGGCATCGGCCGAGGCTGTGGTCGGGTCGGCGGAGGCCGAAGAGGATGCCTCGGAGGACGACCACTCGGTCGCCGAACTCGATGAGGCCTCAGAACTCGATCTGCTGTTCGACATGCTGGGTGGCGAGGGCTACAGCGAAGACTCCGGCCGGGTCTACCCGGGGTTGGCCGAGCCGGGTGCTGAGGCGGGCTGGGAGCCGGCCGTCGTCGTCAACTACCCGGTCGAGCCGGTCGCCGAACACGAGCCGAGCGCCGAGCGGGATCCCGCCACGGCAGCGCCTTCGGACGACACCAGCGATGAAGAGGAGCAGGACGTCGATCGAGGCGGAGTTTCGACACTGCAGGACGAACCCGAAGAACTCGAGTTGCCGCTGGAAGAGACGAGTCGAGTTGCCGCCGGCCCCGAACGCGGTGACCGATAACGACGCCAGTGTGGAGGACGCCATCCCGGAGTCGACCGAGGCGCCTGCCTCGGCCGCCGCCGCCGGATCCACGTCTGCGGCCGCGCCCGGCGACGTGCGCGACGAGGTCGACGGCGACGGATCCGGTGTTCAGATCCCCGCGAAGAAGGCCCACCGAAGAAGCGCAAGCGGGCCGAGGTGCCGAGCTGGGACGAGATCATGTTCGGCGGGCCCAAGCGGCCCTGAATCCAGCCCCTTGAATCAAGCCCCCATGAACCCATTTCCTTGAACCCCGCCATTGGATTCCGCTGAGAGCTGGCATGGTGCACGGATCAGTCGTGCCGGGACGGCAGCCTCGGCGACGCGCGGTGGATCAGGTGGGTCAGCACCGCACCTCCGAGAGCGGCGACACATCCGCCGAAGAGTGCGATCACCGCGGTCTCTGCCCGGGCGAACATGGTCAGGCCCGGCAGCGCGAGCAGTGCGGTCACCACGCTCCCGACCATCACCACCAGTGCCGGCACGTCCACCGGCCACCAGTTGCCGGCAGCAATGGCCGGGCGCGTAGGTGGTTCCGTTGAGGTCGGCTGTTGCCCGAAGCGCGTCTGAGCATGGCCGGATGAGCCTGGCCGGATGAGCCTGGCCCGGATGCGGCCTCGGCCGGACGGGGTCGAGACGCTGTCCCAGCATGCAGAACTCGTTGCCCGCGGGGTAGCGGCGAGCATGTTCCAGACTCGGCTCCGGTCTGCCCGACGTCGCGCCGTCCGGGCACCTAGTTCGAGCAGCCGTTCGAGCTCGGCGTCGCGGTGATGAGGACGAGGTCGGTCACCGGACACTTGAGCCGAGATCGGTCCAGCACGCGTCGGCACCACGAGCCGCCGCCAGCGCCTCGGGGTCGACGGAGTCGAGCGGCGAGTGTCCGCTCAGCCGGCACGCCATGACCGGACCTGATCGCGTGATAGCTGTCGTGCAGCATCAGAAATGCTCCCTGAATGAGGATGGCCGCTCCGGCGCCCGCGGCTCGCGGTCGGGACGAGCGGCGCCACATCCAGACCCCGAACACGCAGTAACCCGCGTCGGCGACCGCGTTCGCGGCCAGGATGATCCGGAGCCGCCGCCGTTCGTGCTCGATCGGCGTCCGGCGCGTAGGGATCGGCCAGCCGGCGCATCCGTCCGTTCTGCAGCCCGTCGACGACGGCCACGATGGCCAGGTCGACGGCGCCCCAGCCGATGTGCTGCTGGGCGAACGCCCGCCACCACGGATCGTCGCGCCGAAGCAGCAGCAGTCCGCCGGCGATACTGACCGCCGACCAGGCCACCGTCGTCCGGCTCAGCTCCCGCTGTCGTTCCCATGCATCCATCGCCCCATTCTGCGGTCGGGCCGAACCGGCCCGGGCTGGTGGCCGGTCAGTAGCGGTCACCCTCGCCGTCCACGACCGGACGGTTCGGGTCACTGATCCAGTCGCTCCACGAGCCGGGATAGATCATCCCGTCGCTCAGACCGGCCGACTCCCGGGCCAACAGCGTGTGCGCGGCGGTGATGCCCGAACCGCAATAGAAGATCGGCGTTCCCTCGCCGGCGTCGAGGCGCCGATAGCGCTCGCGGATCTGCCCCGGGGGACCGAACCGGCCCTGCTCGTCCAGATTGGCCATCGAAGCGAGACTGACCGCACCCGGGATGTGACCAGCGACCGGATCCATCGGCTCGGTCGCCCCGGTGAACCGCTCGTGGGCGCGGACGTCAGCCAGCGCCGTCGTCTCGCGCGCAGCTGATTTTCGCGGCCAGAGACGGCTCCCGTCGATCCGCTGGCCCGCTGTCCAGGGCGAGCGAGGAAGTCGCCGGCCGGCACCGCCGGCGCGGCACCGTGATCCAGCGGCCGACCGGCCGCCGTCCAGCCGCCCAGACCGCCGTTCAGGACCCGGACCCGTGCGTGACCCGGCGTCACTGAGCAGCCACCACATCCGGGCTGCGGCCAGCGCGTTCGCGTCGTCGTAGATCACCACCAGCGAATCCGAGTCGATGCCGATCCGACGCATGGCCGCCTGGAAGACGTCGGCCGCCGGCAGTGGGTGGCGTCCGCCCGGCTGCGCGATCGACGGATCCGGGCCGTGCGGGCCGGTCAGTTCGGTCTCCAGATCGACGTACTGCGCGCCGGCAGATGCCCGGCCTCGAACTCGGGCTCACCCGGCGGGCCGCCGAGCCGCCAGCGGACGTCGGCCAGCACCAGCTGGCTCGTCGCCGTCAGGGCGGCGAGTTCCTCGACCCGATCAGTACGTCGGCTGCTCGCTCCGCTGGCCATCGCACTCCTCGTTTTTCCCGGCCGACCACCGCCGGCATTCCTGCGCCTGAGCCGACGCCGCAGCCGGAGGGCTCGTCATCGTTCATCTGGATTCGATAGCGTGCCGGGTATGCCCAGCACACGCCACTCTGAGATCCGAGCCGCTGCCCCGTTCCACCCCCGAGGCCCAGGGACTGTCCTCAGCGGCCATCGCCGGATTTCTGGACGCGGTGGCCGCCGACGCGGTCCTGGAACTGCACTCACTGATGATCCTGCGCCACGGCGTCGGTGGTGGCCGAGGGCTGGTGGGAGCCCTACCGACGCGACGACGTCCATCTGCTGTACTCGCTCAGCAAGAGCTTCACCTCCACCGCCGCCGGGTTCGCCCGAGGCCGAGGGGCTGCTCGATCTGGACCGGCCCGCCTGGGAATATCTGCCCGGGATCGAGCGAGGTCGAGGACGACCGGCTGCGTCGACTCACGGTCCGGGACGCCCTGCGGATGGCCACCGGGCATCGCAACGACACCATCGAGCAGGTCAACCGGGCGGCGGACGCGGCGAACCGCTGCGCGGCTTCTTCGACACTCCGCCGGAGGAAGAGCCAGGATCGATCTTCTGCTACAACAACGGCGGCACCTACCTGGTCGCCGCGGTCGTGCAGCAGGTGACCGGCAAGACCCTGACCGACTATCTGCAGCCCCGACTGTTCGATCCTCTCGGGATCGCGCCGCCCTACTGGCAGAGCTTCCGCCCGGCCGGAACATCGGGTTCAGCGGACTGCACCTGACCACCGAGTCGATCGCCCGGTTCGGCCAGACCTATCTCGATCGCGGCGTCTGGAAGGGACGTCAGCTGCTGCCGTCGGGCTGGGTAGAGGAGGCGAGCAGCCGACACACCGCCAACCCGGACGAGCCCGAGCCCGACTGGCGCCAGGGCTACGGCTACCAGTTCTGGCGGTCCCGGCACAACGGCTATCGCGGCGACGGAGCGTTCGGCCAGTTCTGCGTGATCCTGCCGGAGTTGGACGCGGTGATCGTCACCACGTCGGCGACCGAGCAGATGCAGCGGCTGCTCGACCTGGTCTGGCACCGGTTGCTGCCCGGGTTCGGCGAGACCGAGCTGGCCGATGATCATGGTCGGGCCGAGCGGCTGGCCGCACGACTCGACGCGCTCGCCCTCCCGGCAACCACCACCTCGGCGGCACCGCCGAGCAGCTCAGATCTTCACTGGAGCAGCGATTCCGGGCTTGACGCTAGCGAACTGCCGACCGTCCTCGAGCTGGTCGATGGCCCCGATCCCGGTCTGACCGACGACGATCATGACGCCGTGTTGATCATCGGCATGCCCGGGGTGAGCGACCGAGCATGGCTACCGGATCCCGATCCGCAACGGCGGCTGGGTCCGAGCCGAGCTGATCGTCGGCGATCGACGCCTCGGCGTGGCCGGCACCGGCGGCTGGACCTCGCCCGAGGAGTTCGCGGCCGAAGTGACGTTCTTCAAGACCCCGCACCGACTGCTGGTCACCGGGCAGCGCGGCCCGACCGATTCAGCGGTGGTCAGCCAGGTCCGCTGGAACTGCGCCCCGCTCGGCGTCGTCGACCCCGCCGGGCTGGCGATCGGCTAGATCGTCGTGTGGGGGCAGAACCGGCAACGTCGGTGCTGAGCCCGGTTCACGCCGACCACGCGCCCACGCGCCCACGCCGACTTTGTCAACGAGACCGATGATCTGGCCGAAGCCCTTGATGCATCGAGCAGTCGTGGGCCGGGCCTGCGTCGGGCCCAGATTCTCCTCCGTCTTGCCTTCGAAGGCCACCGGGCGACGCAGCACGACAGGCAGCAGGATCGCTCGACCGAACTCGCTGCACCGCGCCGAGGTAGCGAAATGTTGACCGGCTGGGGCGTTGACGAGGGCTAGAGAACAGATCGACCAGTTGCGCGAAGAATGGCGCAAGGTCTCGTTGTCGGCCGAGACCGAGCCTCATTCGTCGAGGGCACGGTCCTCGGTCGGTAGCCGGTCGTCGTCGTTACGCTCGAACGGCAGCGGGTCGGACAGCGTCGACCGGGCCAGGGCACGGGTCACGCCGCGCCGATGGTGCCGGCGGCAGAGCACCTCGTAGGCGATCTCGGGCGGCGCCGATCCACTGGGCTCACCGTCCTCGTCCGTGTCGCCCGACCGCGACCTGATCGCCCTCGGTGACCATCACCCCGTCGATCGTCCGCGCGTTGTGGGTGGCCCGCTCCCCGCACCAGCACAGGGTGCTGACCTGCAGCGTCTCCATCCGGTCGCAGAGCTCGACCAGCCGCTGCGAGCCCGGGAACAGCCTGGTCTGGAAGTCGGTCAGGATGCCGACCGCGATGACGTCGATGCGGAGGTCGTCGACGATCCGGGCCAACTGGTCGATCTGGTCGCCGGTGTAGAACTGCGACTCGTCGCAGATCAGATAGTCGATCCGCATGCCACCGGTGAGCTGGCCGACGACGTACTCCCAGAAGTCGAACCCGGCCCGACCTCGACCGCCGGACGTTGCAGCCCGAGCCGGGACGAGATGGTGGCCTCGCCGGCGCGGTCCCGGCTGGTGAACAACCGGCCCAGCCGACCGGCGGTGGCCTGGGTGTAGTCGATCTGCAGCGCCAGCGTCGACTTGCCGCAATCCATCGGCCCGGTGAAATAGGCGAATTCGGCCATCGTCGCCCCCTCCCTGTCCGTGCGGCCTCAGTCGAAGAACAGCGGGACGGTCATCTCGGCCGGCGTGAGCGAGCCGTGCATACCCACCAGCGACAGCTCCCGCGGATATCGACGCGACATCACCGCCCAGTCCTCGCGCATGGCCACCAGGACGTGGCCGTAGCGCTCGAGCACGCCGTCCTCGACCGGGCCGAACCAGCCGTCCTCGATCGCCTCGGTCCGGGTGCGCACCCAGGCCCGATCTCTGCAGGACATCGGCCCACCGGGCGGCCACCGGCCGTCGGTTCGTCTAGGGTCGACAGGTACAGCTGCCGGAACCGGCCTTCGCCGGCCAGTGCGCTCGACCCCGACCTGCAGCGCCGGCACATCCTCGACGACCAGTCGATGCCCGGCGGGGACATCGACCATGCCGTGGTCCCCGGTGATGATCACGGTCGACCTCGCGGGCAGGGCGGCCCGCAACCGTTCGCAGAAGTCGTCGATCCGGCTGAGCTGGGCCAGCCAGTGGCTCGACTCGCACCCGTGGACGTGGCCGGCGTGGTCGAGTTGTCGCTCGTAGACGTAGACCAGACTGCGGTCGCCCCGGCCGGCCGCCGCGCTGACGGTCGCTATCCGTGCCTCGGTGTCCCATTCGTCGGCGGCGAAGAAGTCACCGCCACGTAGCGCCGCCCGGGTCAGACCGCTGTCGGCGAACCGGGACAGACCCGACCGAACCGACCTGGACACCCGCCGAAGCGGCGCGTTCGAAGAAAGTGGGCCTCGGCTGGAAGGCGACCGGGTCGACGTCGGCGTCCCAGGTCAGGGCGTTCAGCACCTCATGACTGTGCGGAACACGGGAGCTGTAGCCGACCAGACCGTGCTGGCCGGGTGGCAGCCCGGTGCCCAGGCTGGTCAGGCTGGTCACCGTCGTGCTCGGCACTCCTGCGGTCAGCGGCCGTGCGTCGCCCAGTAGCCCGGAGAAGTAAGGCGCTTCGCGCAGCGAGCGGCGGACCAGATGCCAGCCGAGCCCGTCGACCAACATCACCACAAAGCGATCGGATGACGGCAGGTCGAGCAGGTCGCGGCGCAGCCGGGAACGCCGAGGTGGGCCCCGATGCTCGGCATCAGATCAGCCAGCGTCGAGTCGCCGTAAGTCGGCCGCACCATCCCGGGGCGCGGCTGATCAGCCGGCGTGGCCGTCGACCGGTTCTCCAGCGTCGTCACCCGCGACCCCGTCCGGGACGGGCTCAGAGCCCGGCCACGCGCTGTAGCGCGGTGGCGAACCGGATCAGGCGCTCGACCCGCTCGGCGCCGTCGGCGGCGGCGCTCATCCGCACGGTGAGATCGTCGCCCACCACGTTTCCGGTGTAGCCGTGATCGGCCTCGCACTGCGGGTCGGTGCAGGTCGCCGGCTCGAGATCGATCCGGCGCATTCCGCCCCAGCCGATCGTGGCCCAGGTCTCCGGGACCGCCGACGTACTGCGGTCGAACTGCTCGGGCTGGTTCACCACCCGGGTCACCACCACGGTGTTGATCAGTCCGAGCGCGACCGCCTCGGTCGAGGAGGCGGCATACGTTCCGCTCATCCCGGGCTCCGGCGGGTGGTCGTCGGTGTGACCGACGATCAGCCGGGTCGAGGTGAGCAGCAGCACGGTCAGGTGCCGGTGGATCTCTTCGTGGTCGAAGGTCGGCTCGTGATGGACGACGAAGTCGAGGATCGGCTCGTCGCCCACGGCGAGCAGAACGGCGTCTTCGACCAGGTCCGGGAAATATCCGCACGACTCGATGTCGGCGCGGAGTTCGGAACGGATGGTGGTGGATGCCTGCATGGCGTTCATCCTGCCACGGTCGGCCCAGGTGGCCTGCCGACGACCGATGAGGCCGGGACCAAGCGTCCCGGCGGACCGAAGGTCACGGACGGGCGAAGGTCACGGACGGGCGAAGGTCACGGACGGGCGAAGTACTGCGGGCGTGATCCAGTCGTAGATTCCCGGACACCTCGACGTTCTTGCCCGGCCGCGGGGCCTGGATGATCCTGCCGCCGCCGATGTAGATCGCGGTGTGGTAGATCGAGCCCGGGCTGGATCCCCAGAAGACCAGGTCTCCCGCGCGTAGCTGACTCATCGAGATGTGCGAGAGACCGATGTACTGCGCGGCTGCGGTCCGTGGGATCTGGGCCCCGGCTGCTGCCAGGACCGCATGGTCAGACCGGAGCAGTCGTAGGTGTAAGGGCCGGTGGCACCGAACACGTAGGGCTTGCCGAGCTGGCGGCGGGCGAAGGAGATCGCCGCCGAACCTCCTCCGGAGGAGTAACTGAGACCGGAGAAGCTCGAACTGCTGCTGGCTGAGCTGGAGTGGTGCGTGGCGGCCTTCCGGCTCGCCGCCCGTGCCGCTCGAGCTGCCTTGGCTGCTCTGGCCGCCCGCGCTGCGGCTGCCGCCCGCTCGGCCCTGGCTGCCCGAGCGGCGCGGATTGCTGCGGCGTGCGCGTTGGCTTTCGCGCTAGCGACGGCCTTCTGCTGCGCCCGGGCGCTAGCCGCCGCTGCGGCTGCGGCGTCGGCTCGGCGCTGGGCCGCTCGCCGTGCCGCCCGGGATTTGGCCGCGGCCTTGGCCCGAGCGGCAGCTTGCGCTTCGGTCTTGGCCCGTGCGGTCGCTGCGGCCGCCTTCTGCGCGGCCACGGCTCGTGCTGCTGCCGCCTTCTGCTCGGCGGCCGCCTTGTCGGCTGCGGCCTTGCGCTCTGCTGCCGCCCTGGCCGCCTCGGCCTTCTGCTTGGCCAGGGCCGCCGCCTTCGCCGCGGCGGCTTCCCGACGCTGCATCGCCTCGTCGGCCGCCTTGGCCGCCGCAATCCGGCGGGCCCGGGCCTGAGCCTCGAGCCCGTCCTGACGCTGCTTGGCGATGGCCACCGACGTCCGCTGTGCCGCGGCCAGCTGGACGATCAGCGCCGATCGGCGAGGGCGTAGCCGTTTACCGCGGACTGTTGGTTCTGGGCGGCCGTGTCGGCCGCCTGCTTGGTCGCCTTGGCCTGGTCGGTGGCGGTCTGGACGACCTTGGCTGCCGCCACCGCTGCGGTCTCGGGCCGCGCTCGCCTTGGTCTCGGCCGTCTGCAGCTGTTCCAGCTTGCCCGTTCATCACGGTGGAGACCGAGTTGAACGTGCCGGCCTGGTTGATGATCTGCTGCGGGGTGCCGCCGTTGAAGATCGGCGCCCAGGCCAACAGTCCGGCGTTGCCCTGCATCGCCGATCGGGCCATCTCGCCGACCTGGCCCGCGCGGTGCGGACGGCGGTCTGGGCCGCGGTGGCCGCCTTCTGCTGGCTGGCCAGCGTTGCCTTGGCCGCTTGCAGCTGCACCAGACGCGCCGACGTACTTCTGTCCCGCGAGCTCTTCGGCGATCTGCAGGGTCTGAAGATTGGTCTGCGCGCCGGCAACTGCGCCTCGATCGCGTTGACCTGCCCCGCCTTGTCTGCGCCGCCTGCTGAGCCTGCTGGACGTCGGACTGGCTCGGGATCGGCGGATCCGCCTTCGCCGACGGGCTGGCAGACAGGACCAACCCCAAGGCTCAACGCGAGCGTGAGACTGACACAACCGGCTCGACCGCTGATGCGGACTTTCGACATCGAATCCTCTTTCGGTGACTGCGGCTCAAACGCCGAAGGATTCTCACCGACCCGACCTTCTGATCGGATCAGACCGTGTCGTCTCCCCCGCTCAGGCACCTGAACGAGGACTCAGGCAGAACCGTAAGAGGAATTCGTCTCGTTGGAAACACCCTTCCCAGAATTCCCTTCTGTCACAGGCGTGTCGTATTGACAAAACACAGAGCTGTAATTCGAGCTATACCCATCGAATGGGGCGTGTGTTACGCCTGAAACCCGTGTGTCGCGGGTTCCAGGACTCTCTCAGCAACGTCTTCGACAACTCTCCGAAACTGGCATAAGCCTGACGTTGAGGTCGAGACTTTGGGCATCTCCGGCTCAACGCTCGCGGTGGGTCAGGCGAGGCTGCGGGCCATCGGGTCGCGGCGGGAGCTGGCCGGGGCGACCAGGACGGCGGCGCCGAGCACAGCGACCCCCTCCGGGTCGAGGCGATGCACGGCGACAACCGGACGAACGCCACCTGGGGCAGGTCGTCGGCCAACTCGGCCAATCGGTGCATCAGAGTCTGCACGGCATCGACGTCGGCGCGTGGTCCGCCGTTGCGGCCGAACAGAGTCTCTGCGGCTCGCAGATCTCGAACCATGGCCGCCGCGTCCGAGGTCATCAGCGGCGGCACCCGATAGACCGTGTCGCCGAGCAGTTCACTGGCGATCCCTTCCAGCCCGAGCGCAAGGATCGGTCCGAACGCGGCGTCCTCGCGGCTACTGGCGACCAGCGAGACGCCAGGGGCCACCATCGGCTGCACCACCGGCTCGGCCCGCAGCAATCATCTCCGCCTCGGAGTAGCAACCCGGATCAGGCACCCCGCCGGCCGGATCCTGCTGGCGGTGCTGCTGACGGTCGAGCTCAGCGGCCAGTGCACACAGATCGCGCCAGGCGAACCGCATCTCCGTCGGCGTCGCCGAGATTGCGGAACACGTTGGCCAGGTCCGGACGACCGCGGAACTCCGGCGAGGTGGCCTTGAGCACGACATCCCAGCCGTAGGACTCACCGGCGGCCGGACGGCCTCGTCGACCGTTCCGACCGGGTCCGCGGCAGCAGCGCGATCCCGTAGGCGCGCAGCAGTTCGGCGGCCTCGACGTCGGTCAGCCGACGACCGCCGGACTCCTGGGCCAACACCCGATTGACCACCCGGTGGCCGGCCGCGTCGTCGACGTCGAGCAGCGGCACCGCGCCGGCGTCCCGCTCCAGCCAATGGGCGTGGGCGGTCACCGCCGCCAGTGCCCGGACGGCGTCGGCGGGACCGTCGATGATCGGGAGCCCGTGCGAGTTCTCCGGGTCCTCGTCGGAGTGATCGGGCTCGTCGAAGTCGAGAAACGTACTGACCAGGGGTTTGCTGCTGTGCCCCGCAACCTGGGCCAGCGACCATCGAGCCTGATCGGATCCGCCGGCGAAGACCCCCACCACGGCGCACAGCACCGAGTCGCAGCCGTCCTCGGCCATCGCTTCGTCGGCCAGGTCGGCCACCCGCTCGAGGGGATCGTGCGGCATCGTCACCCACGGATCGGTGGCGACCAGGCCGCTGGAGCGTGATGTTCTGGACCAGCTGATGGGCCATCGATGCCGAGTTGGTGATCACCCTGACCCGCGGGCCAGCCGGGCGGCGGCTGTCTTGCGGCGATCTGGGCGATGTCGAACATCTCCTCCCGGCGGTGCACCACGATCACCCCGGACTGCCGGAACAGCGCGTCGATGGCGGCCTCCGGCGCGTGGCTGAGCCGCCCACGGTCGGCCGAGTAGGCCGAATAGGCGTCCCGTCGGGCCTGGCCGGGGGCGAAGACCACCACGGGTTTGCGCCGGGCCAGCCGGCGGACGATTCGGCTGAACTTGCGCGGGTTACCGATCGATTCGAGCGAGAGCAGGCAGACCCGGGTCGCCTCGTCGTCCTCCCAGAACTGCATCACGTCGTTGGCGGTGACGTCGGCGTAGTCGCCGGTGGAGATGAACGAGGAGATGCCGAGATTCTGCCGGACGGCGCTGCGCAGCAGCGCCACGCCGATCGCCGCCGACTGGCAGAACAGACCGACCGAGCCGGCGCGCGGCATCGGCCCGGGGCTGGCGTTCAGCGCCACCGCAGGGTCGGTGTTGACCAGCCCGAGCGCGTCCGGGCCGAGCGCTCGGATGCCGTAGGCGCGGGCCAGCGTGACCACCGTGTCGTTGTCGTCCGGGCCGATGTCCGAGCCGGCCAGCACCACCATCCCGTGGGCGCCCTTGTGGGCGGCGTCGATCACCGCACCGCCCAGGTCGGCGGTCGGCACGGCCAGCAGGACCAGATCGATCCGTCGGTCGACGGTGGCCAGCGACGTGGCCGATCGTGACACCGTTCACCTCGTGCCCGTCGGTGGCCACCGCGGTGATCCAGCCGCGGAAACCGCCGCGCAGCATCGCGTCCACCATGTCTTGGGCCCGGGCCCCGGGACCGACGATCACCACGTGGCCCGGAGTCAACAGCCGCTGCATCGAGGCGCCCTCGGCCCGGTGCTCGCGCCGCTCCATCACCCCCACCGAGGTGTCGGTGGGCAGGATCGGGAACTCGACCAGCAGCACGCCGTCCTCGATCCCCCGCTGAACCCGGTAGCCGGCGTCGGCGAAGACCTGGGCCATCCGCCGGTTCTCCGGTAGCACCTCGGCGATGAAGCCGGTGATGCCGCGCTCCCGGGCCGCCTCGGCGAGGTGTTCCAGCAGCAGCTGGGCGACCCCGCGACCCTGGTGGGCGTCCTCGACCAGGAACGCGACCTCGGCCCGGTAGTCGGCCAACCGCTCGTACCGACCGACTCCGATCATCAGGCCACCGGAGACGATGATGAAGGCGACCCGATCGACGTAGTCGACCTGGGTGAACCGGGCGACGTCACGAGCGCTCAGCCGCGGATAGGGAGCGAAGAAGCGGAAGTATTTCGACTCGGGTGAGACCCGGTCGTAGAAGTCGACCAGCAGTTGGGCATCGGCCGGCCTGATCGGACGCAGCCGGGCCAGGGCGCCGTCGGCCAGCAGCACGTCGGCTTCCCATTCGCTCGGATACCCCGGGGGTAAGGACACCTCGCTCACGGTCACAACCTACGCAACGAAGCAGACTTCACGATGCCTCCTCCGAAGGCTGGATGGCTCGACTGGCCGCGTCGCCCGACGCGCTGGTCGGTAGGTTCGGCGTACAACCGCCGCTCACCGATCACAGCGGATCCACAGAACACCAGGAGCGCAGATGGCTGATTTCGTCGCCGCAATCGACCAGGGCACCACCAGCACCCGCTGCATGCTGTTCGACCACGACGGCAAAGAGGTGGCCAAGTACCAGCTCGAGCACGAGCAGATCCTGCCGAAGCCGGGCTGGGTCGAGCACAACCCGATGGAGATCTGGGAGCGCAGCGCCTCGGTGCTGCAGAGCGCGGTGAACGCCCGACGGATCGACGCCTGCGACCTGTGCGCGCTCGGCATCACCAACCAGCGCGAGACCACCCTGGTGTGGAACAAGAGGACCGGGCGGCCCTACTACAACGCGATCGTCTGGCAGGACACCCGGACCGACCGGATCGCCAATGCGCTGGAACGCGACGGCAAGGGCGAGGTCATCCGGCAGAAGGCGGGCATCCCGCCCGCCACCTACTTCGCCGCCGGCAAGGTGCAGTGGATCCTGGAGAACGTCGATGGCGTCCGGGCCGACGCCGAGGCCGGGCAGGCGATCTTCGGCACCACCGACACCTGGCTGCTGTGGAATCTGACCGGCGGGCCACCGGGGTGGCGTCCACATCACCGACGTGACCAACGCCAGCCGGACGATGCTGATGAACATCGAGACGCTGGACTGGGACGACGAACTGCTGTCCTTCTTCGACATCCCGCGCTCGATGCTGCCCGAGATCCGGCCGTCCTCGGATCCGAACTTCTACGGCATGACCCTGGACACCGGTCCGCTGAACGGCGAGGTGCCGATCGCCGGCGCCCTCGGTGACCAGCATGCGGCGATGGTCGGTCAGGTCTGCCTGGACGCGGGGAGGCCAAGAACACCTACGGCACCGGCAACTTCCTGTTGCTGAACACCGGCGAGAAGCTGGTCCGCTCCAAGAACGGACTGCTCTCCACCGTCTGCTACCAGTTCGGCGACGCGAAGCCGGTCTACGCGCTGGAGGGCTCGATCGCGGTCACCGGCTCGGCCATCCAGTGGCTGCGCGACCAGCTGCGGATCGTCCGGAGCGCCGAGCAGAGCGAGACGCTGGCCCGGACGGTCAAGGACAACGGCGGCGTCTACTTCGTCCCGGCGTTCTCCGGACTGTTCGCGCCCTACTGGCGATCCGATGCCCGTGGCGTGATCGTCGGGCTGTCCCGGTTCAACACCGGCGGCCACATCGCCCGGGCCACCCTGGAGGCGATCTGCTATCAGTCCAAGGACGTGGTGGACGCGATGGAGAAGGACTCCGGGGTGCACCTGGAGGTGCTCAAGGTGGACGGTGGCGTAACCTAGAACATCCTTGTGCATGCAGATCCAGGCCGACACGCTCGGCGTGGACGTGGTCCGGCCCGAGGTGGCCGAGACCACCGCACTCGGCGCCGCCTACGCCGCCGGGCTGGCCGTCGGCTTCTGGGACGACCCGGAAGAGCTGCGGGACAACTGGCACGAGGACATCCGCTGGCAGCCGCAGCTCACCGGCGAAGAACGCGAGGCCGGCCACGAGCGCTGGAAGATGGCCGTCGAGCGGTCCCTCGACTGGGTGGACGTGTCCTGATCCGGTAGCCGGTCCCAGCATCGCCCGTCCGAACCCCGAGCCACTGAGCTCGTCGGCACCGCAGTTGAATGGAGTCACCATGGCAGACCTCACCGCTCCTCCGAATCAATGTGGGCCGAATCAACTTGGCCTGAATCAACCTGGCCTGAATCGATCCGATCTCAACCCGGCCGGCCGGGCCGAAGCGTTGCGCCGGTTGGCCACTGAAGAGCTCGACGTGCTGGTGATCGGCGCCGGCGTGACCGGCTCCGGTGCCGCCCTGGACGCGGTTACCCGCGGGTTGAAGGTCGGACTGGTCGAGGCACGTGACTTCGCCGCCGGGACGTCCAGCCGCTCCAGCAAGCTGTTCCACGGTGGTCTGCGCTATCTCGAGCAACTGAACTTCCACCTGGTGTTCGAAGCGCTCAAGGAGCGCAAGCTGGCGCTGGAGAAGCTCTGCCCGCACCTGGCCCGTCCGGTGCAGTTCATCTATCCGCTGCAGCGGGCCGGCATCGACCGGGCCTACGCCGGACTCGGCATCGGGGTCTACGACGTGATGGGCGCCGGCCGCGGCGTGCCGTCGCATCTGCGGCATCTCGGCAAGCGCAAGACCTACGAGTCGTTCCCCTCGGCCAAGCGCGGCGCCCTGACCGGCTCGATCACCTTCTACGAGGGGCAGGTCGACGACGCCCGGCACACCATGTTCCTGGCCCGGACCGCCGCCCATTTCGGCGCGGTCGTGGCCACCAGCACCCGGGTCACCGGCTTCATCCGGGAGGCGGCCCGGGTCGCCGGTGTGACGGTGCGCGACCTGGAGACCGGCGAGGAGTTCGCCATCCGCGCCAAGCAGACGATCAACTGCGCCGGGGTCTGGATCGACGAGATCCAGGATCTGGTCGGCGGCCGTGGTCAGTTCAAGGTGCGGGCCTCTAAGGGCATCCACCTGGTGGTGCCGCGGAACCGGATCAACTCCAAGACCGGGATCATCACCCGGACCGAGAAGAGCCTGCTGTTCATCATCCCCTGGGGCAGTCACTGGGTGCTCGGCACCACCGACACCGACTGGAACCTCGACCTGGCGCATCCGGCGGCCAGTCAGGCCGATATCGACTACGTGCTCGACCACGCCAACGCGTTGCTGGCCGACCCGCTGACCCGCGACGACGTGGTCGGGGTCTACGCCGGTCTGCGACCGTTACTGGCGGGCGAGGACGAGTCGACCTCCAAACTCTCCCGGGAACACGCTGTCGCCTCACCGGTCGACGGGCTGACCATGATCGCCGGCGGAAAGTACACCACCTACCGGGTGATGGCCAAGGACGCCGTCGACGCGGTGGTGCACAACCTGAACCGGGTGGTGCCCGAGTCGATCACCGACAACGTCCCGCTGCTCGGCGCCGACGGCTACGCCGCAGCCTGGAACAGCCGCGAACTGATCGCCCAGCGGACCGGTCTGCCGCTCGGTCGGGTCGAGCACCTGCTGGGACGCTACGGCACCCTGTGGCCCGAGCTGACCGCGTTGATCACGGCGGATCCCGACCTGGGCACCCCGCTGGAGTCGGCGCCTGAATACCTGAAGGTGGAAGCGGTGTACGCGGCCTCGCACGAAGGCGCGCTGCACTTGGACGACATCCTGGCCCGCCGGACCCGGATCTCGATCGAGACCTGGGACCGGGGTGAGGCGGCTGCCTCCGAGGTGGCCCGGCTGGTCGCGCCGGTTCTGGGGTGGTCAGAGGCAGACGTCGACCGGGAGGTCGAGCACTACCTCAAGCGGGTGGCCGCCGAACGGGAATCTCAGCACCAGCCCGACGACCTGTCCGCCGACGCCGCTCGGCTCGGGGCCCCGGACGTTCGCACCGGTGCTCCCGCCTGACGCTGCCCTACCCATCCGCTCCACCCTGTCCGATCCACCCTGTCCGCTCCACCCTCCACCCGTCCGCTCCACCCTGTCCGCTCCACCCTGTCCGCTCCACCCTGTCCGCTCCAACCGTCCACACCGGAACGGTCCGGAGCCGGGTTCTGACAGGCTGAACCGGTGACCGAACTGCTCGTGGTGCTCGTCGCGGCTCTCGTGGTGATCGCCGCCACCACCCTGATCGGCCCCCGGCTGGGGATCGCCTCGCCTCTCGTCCTGGTCGCGATCGGCGTGGGGGCCAGTTTCTTGCCGGTATTCGCCGGCGTCCACATCGACCCCGAGTGGATCCTGGAGGGCGTTCTGCCGCCGCTGCTGTACTCGTCGGCGGTGTCGATCCCGGCGATGAACTTCCGGCGCGAGTTCGGCGCGATCAGCGGGCTGTCGGTGCTGCTCGTGGTCGGCAGTGCGTTGCTGCTCGGTCTGTTCTTCATGCTGGTCATCCCCGGGCTCGGATTCGCCTGGGGCGTCGCGCTCGGCGCCATCGTCAGTCCGACCGACGCCGTCGCGACGTCGATCATCAAGCGGACCTCGGTGTCCAAGCGGGTGGTGGCGATGCTCGACGGCGAGAGCCTGCTCAACGACGCCACCGCCCTGGTGCTGCTCCGGACCGCGACCGCCGCGACCGCACTGGGGTTTTCCTTCTGGGGCGCCCTCGGCACCTTCGCCTACTCGGTGGTCGATCGCGCTGCTGATCGGCTGGCTGGTCGGCTGGCTCAACCTGGAGGTCCGCAAGCGGGTGACGGACCCGACGGTCAACACCGTCATCTCCTTCGCGGTGCCGTTCGTCGCCTCGGTGCCGGCCGGCTACCTCGGGGCCTCCGGCCTGGTCGCGGCCGTGGTCGCCGGGCTGATCACCGGGATCCGCGCGCCGCGTGAGCTGTCGCCGCAGAACCGCCTCTCGGACTCCCAGAACTGGCGAACGGTCGAGCTCGTCCTGGAGGGCGCGGTGTTCCTCACCATGGGCCTGCAGATCAAGTCGATCGTCGGCAACGTCCACGCCGACCACGCCGGGGTCGGGCCGGCGGTGCTGATCGCGGCGGCGGCGCTGGTCCTGACGGTCGTGGTACGTGCGGCCTACGTCGCCCCGCTGCTCGGGGCTGCTCGCGCATGCTGTCGCATCGCGGAGAGCAGTTGCGCGGACGGCTGCAGGGCATGCAGGACAAGATGGCCACGCCGGAAGGCAAGCGGGAATCCTTCGACGAGGTGAACGCCCGGCGTCGGCGCCGGGCCTCCGAGCGCGAACTGAGCGCTTCTCGGTCCGGGTCACCAAGGTGCTGGCCGACATCGAGTACTTCCGGCGCGAGCCGCTCGGCTGCGGGAAGGGACGGCGGTCGTCTGGGCCGGGATGCGGGGTGCGGTCACCGTGGCCGCGGCGCAGACCCTGGCCGACGACACGCCACAGCGGGCGGTTCTGGTACTGATCGCGTTCGCGGTCGCGGCGATGTCGCTGCTGGTCCAGGGCGGAACCATCGGGCCCCTGCTCGCGCTGATCAAGCCGGGCGTCGACCGACGCCGGCGCCGCGGAGGAGTTGGACGCAGAGCGAACCCGGGTAATTGGAGCTGATGCGCTCGAGGAGCGAGGCGATCGACGAACCGACCGCGCTCCACGGACCGGCCGCGCAAGGAGCAGTTGGAGGTGGCGAAGCAGTACCGACTCGCGGTGCTGCAGGCCCAGCGCTCGGCGTTACTGGACGCCCGCGACAACGGCACCTTCGACGCCGACGTCCTGACCAACGCGCTGGCCAACCTCGACGCGGACCAGATCGCCATCGAGCTGCGGGGCACGTTCGCCGGCTCCGGGCAGTGAGCTCGCTCACGGCGCGGTACCGTCTGGCCTATGCCACTGCATCCACAGGTACGGGCGGCACGGGACTTCCTGCTTCTCCACCGGGAGGATTACCAGATCGCCTACACCGGTTTCGGCTGGCCCGACCCCCCGATCTACAACTTTGCCACCGACTGGTTCGACGGACTGGCCGAGGAGCGCGGTGAGCAGACGGCGCTGTGGGTGATCGATCCCCCACCCGCCGGGTCGAGTGACGCGTCCGGGCGGGAACAGACCCTCACCTTCGCCGAGTTGCGGGACCGGTCGCTGGCGGTGGCGCGCTGGTTGAGTGACCACGGTCTGCGGCGCGGTGATCGGCTGCTGGTCGTGCTCGGCAACTGCGTCGGCCTGTGGGAGGTGATGTTGGCCGCGATCCGGATCGGAGCCGTCCTGATCCCGGCCACGCCGCAACTCTCGCCGGCCGATCTGGCCGATCGGGTCGCCCGGGGCCACGCCAAGATGCTGGTCGCCGACCTGGCGGACGCGGCCAAGTTCGCCGACCTCGATGTCGAGCTGGGACGGATCGGGGTGGACGGCGGCGGGACCGGCCTGCCGATACCGGGCGGTTGGCTGGACTACGCCGAGATCACCGCACGACCCGACGATCGCGAAGTGAGCTTCCCGGGTTGCAGTAAGGCCGCCGATCCGCTGCTGCTCTACTTCACCTCGGGCACGACGGCCCAGCCGAAGCTGGTCCAGCACAGTCAGGTTTCCTACCCGATCGGCCATCTGGCCACCATGTACTGGATGGGGCTCAAGCCCGGCGACGTGCACTGCAACATCTCCTCCCCCGGATGGGCCAAACACGCCTGGAGCAACTTCTTCGCCCCCTGGATCGCCGGCGCGACCGTGCTGGTCTACAACTACAGCCGGTTCGACCCGGCCGGACTCCTGCAGGTGTTGGCCAGGACGCACGCGACCAGCTTCTGCGCCCCGCCCACGGTCTGGCGGATGCTGGTGCAGAGCGATCTGGCGTCCTCGCCCAACGAGATCCGGGAATGCCTGTCGGCGGGCGAGCCGCTGAATCCGGAGGTGATCGAACAGGTCCGGGCTGCGTGGGGCATCACCATCCGGGACGGCTACGGCCAGACCGAGACCTCCGCCCAGGTCGGCAACCCGCCGGGTCAGCCGCTCAAGCTTGGATCGATGGGTCGCCCGTTGCCCGGCTTCCGGCCGGTACTGGTCGACCCGGCCACCGGAGCCGAGAACGAGACCGAGGGTGAGTTGTGCCTCGGACTGTCGCCGCGGCCGCTGCCGTTGATGGCCGGCTACAAGGCCGATTCCGAGACCTTCGACCCGGAGAAGAACGCCGAGGCGTTCGCCGGCGAGGTCTACCACACCGGCGACGTGGTGAGCCGGGACGCGGAGGGTTATCTGACCTACGTCGGACGCGCCGACGACGTGTTCAAGGCCAGCGACTACCGGATCAGCCCGTTCGAGCTCGAGTCGGTCCTGATTGAGCATCCCGCCGTGGCCGAGGCGGCGATCGTGCCGGCGCCCGATCAGCTCCGGCTGGCCGTCCCGAAGGCCTACGTGGTGTTGGCCGCCGGCCATCCCGCGGACGGCGATACGGCGCGCTCGATTCTGGCCTATGCCCGCGAGCATCTGGCGCCTTACAAGAGAATCCGGCGATTGGAGTTCGCCGAGTTGCCAAAGACGATCAGCGGAAAGATCCGCCGGGTCGAGCTGCGCATCGCCGAGGAGCAGCGAGCCGAACGCGGCCCGGAGGAGTTCCGCGACTCCGACTTCGACCTCTGATCTCTCCAATCGACCATCTGGAGAGCCATGAACACAACGCGATCCGATCTGTCCCCCCGAACTCTCTTGTCGGCCTACCTCGACGCCCAGTGCTCGGTGATCCTGGCCGCCGAGGGCCAGCTGGTTTCCAGGCTGCGCGCCGCCGGCCCGGACGGAGCCGGCGACCCGGCCGAGTCGGGTCCGCCGCCGACCGAACTGGTGCACGACGCCCGGGTGGCCATCCGGCGGCTGCGCAGCACCCTGCGCACCTTTGCCGGCGCGTTCAGCGACCCGGAGCGCAGCACCCTGATCGAGGAGGCGGCCTGGTACGCCGACGTGCTGGGCCGGCTCCGCGACCTCGACATCGTCGAACAGCGCAGCCTCGCCGCCCTGGCCGAACTCGAGCCCACGTTGGTGATCGGCTCGGTGCGCGCCTGGATCGAGGACGGGGTGTCGCGCCGGCGAACTGCCGCTCGGGACGGGGTCTTGGCGGTGCTGGACGGTGAGCGCTACGCCGCGCTGCACGCTGAGATCAGACGCTGGCAGCGGGAACCGGCGTGGAGCGAGGACGCCGACGCGCTGAAGCTCCGGCGTCGCGTTCGCAAGGGCAAGCACCGGCTGCGCCACCGGATCGAGCGGGCACGAGACGCTGCCCGCGAGCACGGCACTGACCCGAACCGGTTGGCCGAAGTCGGTCACCTGACCCATCAGGCTCGTAAAGCGGCCAAGCGTCACCGATACGCGATCGAGGTGGCCGCGCCGGTACTGAAGGGCGACGCCGAGGCGATGGTGGCCCGGGGGAAGGCCCTGCAGGACCGGCTCGGACTGATCCAGGACAGCGTGGCCACCGTCGACGTCCTGACTGATATCGGCACCCGGATGGGACGGCGGTCGGGGCGCAACGCGTTCACCATCGGCGTGCTGGTCGAGCGGGAGCGAAACGTCCAGCGCTCGGCCGTCCTCGCGTTCACGGCGGAATCGGTCGCGAGATCGGGGTAGCGGTCCGATCCGGTCGTCGGCGAGCTCGTCGGTGACCCGAGATCCTCCTCGGACAAGACGTATTCGGGTTCGGAATCGGTACGGAATCCACATGTGCATCGCCATGGCCAGCGAAGCATCGAGGGCAGAGGATCATCGGGTGTCTCCCCGACCCGCCGTGACGCGCCATGACCTGACCGCTGTTCGCCTCCTGACCGCTGTTCGCCTCCTGACCGCTGTTCGCCTCCTGACCGCTGTTCGCCTCCTGACTGCTGTTCGCCTCCTGACTGCGGCGGCCGAACTGATCGACGGGTCGATGGGTCCGCAGGGCGGCGAACACCCGCGACTACGCAGCCTCCGGTTTCCCGCCGCCCTCGACTGGATCCGGATCGAGGACGTACTCCACGCGAGCGCCGAGCGGTCCGAGGGCGCGATTCGAAGAAGGCGCTGGTCAACAGATAGGAGACCCGTGAGGAGTTCCTCCGGGACGCCATCCTCTTCGCCGTGCTCTACGAGGGCAACTCACGGATCGGCGCGATGGACCCGAGCGTTCTGCTCGATCAAGAGGATCGGAACTTCGGCGATGTGGTCGCCGAGACCGTCGAGGATTTGTACGCCGACCTGGTGGTGAATCCACGAAGCTTCCTGTTGTGCCAGTTCGCCCCCTACTTCGAAGTGCATCCGAGGATGGCCGAACAGGTCGCCGCCGCCGGTGAAGTCGAGCAGAACCGCTGGATCGAGGTGTTCGCCACCCTCGCCGCCGGCCTTCCGGGCGGGTTCCGACCCGAATGGAATCCGGAGCGCGCGGGCGTCGCACTGCAGTGCATGCTGGACGGGTTCGTGATGCGTTACCGGATCAATCCGGCCATGATCGACGACGCCGCCTGGGCCGGTGCCAGCCTGCTGGTCGACACCATCCTCACGCTGCTCGCCGGCATGCTGGATCTCGGCGCCGACGGAGAGAGCGCCAATCATCATCTCGACCGACGGCTCGTCCAAGCCGAAGGGCTGCGGGCCGGCGAGGAGCACACCCGGGACGCCTCGGCCGTCGGGGCCTGACCGGCGCCGGAGCTCGCCCCAATACCGGATCACCCATACCGGATCACCCATACCGGATCACCCATACCGGATCACCCATACCGGATCACCTGGCCCGGATCACGTCGCCCGGATCAGATCGCCCGGATCAGATCGCCCGGATCACGTCGCCCGGGTCAGATCGCCCGGGTCAGGTTCACCAGGTTGCCGTCGGGGTCCTTGACGTGAGCCACCCGCTGGCCCCAGGGCATGTCGTTCGGTTCGGAGGCGTCCCCACCACGGTCCCGGATCGGGCCGAGCAGGGCGTCGACGTCGTCCACCTCGATGCTCAGCAGGATCGGGCCCGGGGCGGCGGGGGCACTCGCGTCGCTGACCAGACCGAGGTCGGCGTCCCCGAGGCGGAGCTGCAGATAGAACAGAGTGCCGTCGGGTGGCGTCCGGCTCTGCGCGGTGGCGCCGAGCACCTGCTGATAGAACTCCGACAGTCGCTCGATGTCGGCGGTGACGATCACGGGCTGGATGCTGGCGCTCATAGCGCTACGGTGCCAGAAATGCCGATCACCGTGTCACCGCCGACCCAGATCTGTCCGGCGTCGGACTCGATGTCGATCCGGCCTGCCCGGCCGAGGCGACTTCCCTGTGCCGCCACGTAATGTGCCGGCGCCTGGCCGCTGCCGATCAGCCATTGGGCCAACGAGGCGTTCAGACTGCCGGTGACCGGATCCTCGACCAACGGGCCGGGTACGAACGCGCGCACCTCGTACGCGACCCGGCTCCCGTTCACCGGGCCTGCCGGGTGCGGCCCGATCACCCCGACGTCGGGGATCTCGCCGTACGGCAGCGGGCCGGGTCCAGACCAAGACGGTTTCGGCGTCGGCGAGTAGTAATCCGACCCAGCCGGGTCCGTTGTCGACCCACTGGGCGTCCAGCACCTGATCGGCGCGACAGGCCGAGACCGGCCAGATCCGCGCAGGTCGGCCGGATCGACCGGGCCGCCATGCAGCAAGGGCGGCGCGGCGAAGGAGAGCCGGCCGGTGACGTCGTCGGCTACTGCCGGATCCGGACCAGACCGGCGGCGCATTCCTGGACCAGCTCGATTCGACCGACGGGGTCTCCCGCCCGGCGCCAACCAGGCGCGGGCCGAGCCGAGGGTCGGGTGTCCGGCGAACGGCAGCTCGCGCGAGGTCGTGAAGATCCGCAGCCGGTAGTCGGCCGCGGGGTCGGTCGGGCGGAGCAGGAACGTGGTCTCGGACAGATTCGTCCAGTTGGCGAAGGCCGCCAGTTGCTCCTCGCTCAGGTCGTCGGCGTCATGGACGACCGCGACCGGATTGCCGGCGGTGAGCCGGTCGGTGAAGACGTCGACCTGACTGAAACGGTGCACCGGTTCAGGGTGTCACCACTCGGCGAAGCCGCCGTCCGCGGCCGGCCAGACCGGTGACCCACCCGCCACCGACCCGTCGTCGATGGCCGCGGCCCGGACCGCGTCCTCGTCCACCTCGATCCCCAGACCCGGGTCCGGTCGGCCTCGGCAGGTAGCCGTCGACCAAGGTGAACACCTCGGGGTTGGCGATCAGCCCGAGATCGGCGGTCGCCGGGTCGTGCAGGCCGATCGTCTGCTCCTGGGCGAAGAAGTTCGGTATCGCGAGGTCGAGCTGCAGGCAGGCGGCCAGGGCCACCGGGCCCAGCGGACAGTGCGGGGCCAGCTGGACGTCGCGGACGTCGGCCAGGGTGGCGATCCGGAAGCATTCGGTGATGCCGCCGGCGTGCGACGGATCGGGCTGGGCGACGGCGATGCCGGCCGCCAGGGCCGGTGCGGAAATCGGCACCGGAGTAGAGCCGCTCACCGGTGGCGATCGGCACGGCCGAGGCCCGGACCACGTCGGCGAGCCGGGCGGTGTGCTCGGGCCGGACCGGTTCTTCGACGAAGCTGAGCAGCAGCGGCTCCAGCAACGGCAGCAGCCGGATCGCGTTCGCGAGCCGAGAACCGGCCGTGCAGGTCCAGCGCGATGTCCACCTCGTCACCGACGGCAGCCCGGAGCTCGGTCAGATCCTCCACCAGGCGAGAGATCTGTGCGGGCGACTCGATGAACCCGCGGGGTCCGTCGGGGGCGACCTTGATCATCGTCAGTCCGGCGTCGACCAGCCGCCGGGCCAGCTCGGGGTCTCCGGTCCGGCCCTGGGTGTTGGCATCGGTGTTGGCATCGTGTTGGCATGCGCGTAGACCCGGACCCGGTCGCGGCACGGGCCGCCGAGCAGCTCGTGCACGCCGGCCCCGAGCGCCCGTCCCTTCAGGTCCCACAGCGCCTGGTCGAGCCCGGCCACCGCCGAGCCCAGCACCGCACCGTCGCGATAGAACCCGCCGCGCGACATCAACTGCCACAGCCTGCTGGTCTGGCGCGGATCGCGTCCGATCAGCTGCTCACTCATTCGGGCGATCGCGCCACGGACGGCGAGTACGTAGCCCTCGAGCACCGGCTCGCCCCAGCCGAAGGCGCCGTCGTCGGTGCTGATCTTGACCAGCATCCGCCGACTGCCCAGGACGAAGGTTTCGATCCGGCTGATCTTCATCGGCTGACTCTCATCGGACTACGGACCTGTCGGGACATGTCACGGGTAACGCAATCCTCCGTCCAGGCCGCGGTTTCCGGCGGCCCAGCCGTCGTGGCCGGACAGCTCGGCCGGGAACCGGGCCGCGGCGGCTTCGTCCAGGTCGATCCCCCAGCCCGGCGCCTCGTTCGGCCGGAGCCATCCGTCGACGATCTGCAGGGTGCCCGGGAAGACGTCCGTCACCGCCGCCGAATAGCGGTGGCCCTCCTGGATGCCGAAGGCCGCTGAGGTGACGTCCAGGGCGACGTTGGCCGCGGCGCCGACCGGCGAGGTGTCCCCCGGTGCGTGCCAGGCGGTCCGGACGCCATGGAACTCGGCGAGGGCAGCGATTCTCCGGGCCGGGCTCAACCCGCCGATGGCCGAGATGTGACAGCGGATCAGATCGACTGCGCCGTCGGCGACCAGTCGCCCGGCGGTGGTGGCCGAGGTGGCCAGCTCACCGACCGCGATCGGCACCGGCGAGGCGGCCCGCACCTCGGGCAACCGGTGCCAGTGCTCGGGCGGCAGCACGTCTTCGAGGAAGAACAACCGGTACGGCTCCAGGCTGCGGGCCAGGACCACCGCCTGCTTCGGATCGAGTCGGGAATGACTGTCGTGCAACAGTTCGACATCGGCCCCCAACCGCTCGCGAGCGCGCGCGAACAGCTCGGGAGTCCGACGCAGGTACTCCTCGACCCGCCACCCCTCCGGATAGGGCGCGCGGTGGTTCGGCCGGCTCAGGGCGGGTGCGCCGTAGGACCCTAGCCCGGGTTGCCCGACCTGCAGCCGGACGTGCCGCTGACCGTCGTCGATCAGCTGCTCGGCCTGATCCAGGGTCTCCTCGACGTCCGCCCCGCCGGCGTGCAGATAGGTGTCGGCGGCGTCGCGCACCTTGCCGCCGAGCAGTTCGTGGACGGGCAGTCCGGCGCGCTTTCCGGCGATGTCCCACAGCGCCATGTCCAGCCCGGACAACGCGTTGTTGCCGATCGGACCGTCTCGCCAATATCCCGCCAGGTGGCCGAGCCGGGAGAGATCGGAGATGTCGCCCGGGTAGCGCCCGACGACCAGCCGGGCCAGGTGCTGTTCGACGACCGTGACCACGGCGGGCCAGCGCTGGGTGAACGTTGCACAGCCGAGCCCGTAGAGGCCGTCGTCGGTGGTCTCCACCTTGACCACCACCAGCGGAATGCCTTCCGGTGCGGTGACGATCGCCCGTACGGCACGGATCCGCAGATCGGTGGCGGTGGGCCACGGCTGGTCGAACGTCCGGGGCCGTCCGGTTACCGCCTCGTCCACCTGGTCGGCCGGGTCGGCCGGGTCCGCCGGGTCCGCCGGGTCCGCCGGGTCCGCCGGGTCCGTGTGATCATCGGTCATGGCCGTCTCCCGTTCACTGCTTCGTGGATCGACACGCTCGGGCTGAAGTGCAACAGCGCCCGGGCCCGGCTGGTGTCGACCGCGGCGCTGAAGCCGGGCAGTTCGCGCCGGACCGGAACGCCTGGTGCGTAGTGGCTCAGTAGCTCCGCGGTCGGGGTGTCCATCAGGGTCTCGCGAGCCGCCAGCCCGACCACGACCGCGCCTTCCACCGGAGCGACCAGCGCGGCCCAGACCGCGCGGGCCGCGTCGCCGACCTCGAGATAGGACCAACCTTCGCGCACGGTGGTCCGCGGGTCGCGCCGGGCCTTCTCGGCGGCTCGGACGAGCTCGGCCAGCCCCTTGACCAGCGGGAACCGCAACGACACCACCGTGGTCCCCCAGCGACGGGTCGCCATGCCGGCGGCCAGCTCGCCGGACTGCTTGGACAGCGAGTAGGCGTCGGCCAGATCGATCGGCAGCTCTTCGTCGATCGGGAAATAGGCCGGTCAGTTCCCGATGCGGGTTGAACGGGACCCCGGAGGCGTTGATGCTGCTGGCGACGACCACCCGCGGCACCCCGCGTTCGCCGGCCGCGCTGAGCACCGCGAAGGTGGCTGTCGTGTTGGTCCGGTAGACCTCGAAGGGCGTGCCCAACGACGGATGCGGAATCGCCGCCAGGTGGACGATGGCGTCGACCTCGGTGTGGGCGGTCGACAGTGCCTCCGACACCTGGGCGGCGTCGGTGACGTCACCGACGATCGTCCGGTCGCAGCCGGCGGGAAACGGCCCCGCCAACGACATCGCCGTCACGACAACCCCGCGCGAGATCAACTCAGCACAGACCTGCGTCCCGATCAGACCGGCCGCCCCGGTGACCAGGACGCGACCTGGCGGGCTCACTCCTTCACGCCGCCGGACAGGGCGACGCCACGCAGGAACTGCCGCTGGAAGATCAGGAAGAACACCACCGGCACCAGCAGGGCGATGAACAGCGAGGCCATCTGCGAGCTCAGGTCCGACGTCGCGGCGATCTGGGTCAGCGCCACCGAGACCGGCTGGATGCCCGGATCCGGCAACACGATCAACGGCCAGAGGAAGTCTTTCCAGGAGGCGATGGCCGCCAGTAGGGCGATCACCGCGATGATCGGCCGGCACAGTGGGATGACCACCGAGAACAGCACCCGCCACGGCCCGGCGCCGTCGATCCGGGCGGCCTCGAACAGGTCGCCCGGGATTGCGTCGAAGAACCGTTTCACCACCAGGACGTTGAACGGGTTGGCCGCCGCCACCAGCCAGATCGCCCAATAGGTGTTCTGTAGATCGACGTGGACCAGCGGCAGGTCGAGCACGGTCAGGTAGAGCGGCACCAGGAGGACCACGGCCGGAATGAACAAGGTGGCCAGGATCGCCCCGGAGAGCACCGGAGCCCACCGGGGCTTGAGCACGCTGAGCACGTAGGAGGTGCAGATCGAGACCACGACATTGGTGATCACGCAGCCGATCGCGAGTAGGACGCTGTTGAAGATGTAGAGCCCGATGTGGTTGTCGAACCAGGCGTGGGACAGGTTGCCCCACCGGACGCCACCGGCCGGGAAGACCGCCAACGGCGCCTGGAGGGTCGACTGTGACGACGACAGCGCGGCCTTGGCCACCCAGAGCAGCGGGCCGAGACCGATCACCACCAGGGCGACCAGGACGACGACCTGCAGGGTGCCGAAGCCGCCCCGGACACTGCCCCGCTTGCGGTCGGCCGGAGAGAGGACGCTGCGCTCCATGGTCTCTACCTGGGTCGCCGTCATTGAGGCCCCCTCATCGAACCCATCTCATCGACCCCATCTCATCGGCCCACTCATCGGCTCCACCTCATCGGCTCCACCTCATCGGCTCCACCTCATCGGCTCCATCGTCATCTCAGCCAAGCCATCTCATCGGCTCCATCGTCGCGTGACCAGCTGGTAGACCGCCGACACCACGGCGAGCAGTACAGCCAGCATCACCGACAGTGCGGTGGCCGCGCCGTAGTCGACGTTGATGAACGCGTATCGATAGATCAACAGCAGCAGGGTCACCGTCGCGTTGTCGGGTCCGCCGCCGGTGAAGATGAACGGCTCGGTGAACACCTGCATGGTGCCGATGATCTGCAGCAACAGCATGATCAGGATCACCCCGCGCAGCTGCGGCAAGGTGACGTGCCAGATTCGCCGGCCGATACCGGCGCCGTCCAGCTCGGCCGCCTCGTACAACTCGTTGCGCACCGTGCCCAGCGCCGCCAGATAGATGATCGCCGTGCTGCCGGCCGAGGCCCAGGTCGCCTCGATCACGATCGCCGGCATCGCCGCAGTCGGCGAGTTGAGCCAGGGATAGGGCCCCAATCCGACCAACCCGAGGATCGAGTTGAACAGACCGGTCGCCGACGGGTCGTAGAACGTCTTCCAGAGCAGGATCGAGGCCACCGGCGGCACCACCACCGGCAGGTAGGCCAGCACGCTGTAGAGACCGCGTCGTCGTCTCAGCTCGCCGATGAACACGGCCAGGAACAACGGCACCGGGAAGCCGATGACCAGGGCCAACGCGGTATACCAGAGCGTGTTGAGCGCGGCCGTGGTCAGCAGCGGATCCCGAAGCACGTAGGCGAAGTTGCCCAGCCCGACCCATCGGGCCCGACTGACGAAGTTGGTCGACTGGAAGCTCATCACCAGACCCCGGACGATGGGGATCCAGGCGAATAAGCTGAAGATCACCAACGCCGGCAGTGCGAAGACGATCGCGCTGATCCCGCCACGACCGCGCCAGGCGGCGAACGATCGACGCCGCCGCGGCGTCACCGAATCGGAGGCAGCTCGATGACCTCGGGAGTCGAGGCGATCACCCACCCGGGCCGCTTGCAGACTCACCGCGGTCTCAGCGTTCAGCGATCTGAGAAGTAACCGAGGACTGTGACTTCTGCACCAGAGCCGGGATGTCGACGTTCTGGTCGGTCAGCACCTTCTGGATCACCGAGTCCAACGCGGCATAGACCTTCTGTGCTTCGTTCTTCGGCTCCGGGGTGATCGTCTGGCTCTGCTGCGCGGTCAGATAGGGCGCGAAGTTCGCCGTCGGCACGTTGTTGTACGGCTTGACCCAGGTGAAGTAGGTGTCGTAGTCCTTCTGATCGACCACGGACAGACCCGGCACCGCCACCGGCGCCTTGTCTGCCTTGGCCGCCTTGGCCTCGGCCACCGCCTCGGCCTGGTCGGTGTAGCGCCGCAACGAGGAAAACTGGATCCACTTCACAGACGCCAGCTTCTGTGCGTCGTTGGCCTTGGGCGAGACGACCGAGACCGCGCCGCCGGTCAGCGTCCGACGCTGGTTCGCCTGGTAGGCGGGCATTCCGGCTGCACCGAAGTCCGCCGGGTCCATCCCGTACTGGACCACCGCGTTGGTGTAGTCGTCCGGTGCCTTGAGGTACATCCCGATCTTGCCGGAGGCGAAGTCCTGCAGGATCGAGTCGCAGTCGTAGAGGTTCTGCTTACCCATCGACTGGTCGTCCCACTTCATCGCGTGCAGCAGCTGCAAGGCGTTGACCGAGGCGGGGGTGTCGGCGAAGGTGGCCTTGGTGCCGTCGGCGTTCTCCAGGGATCCGCCGAAGGCGTAGGTCATCGCGGTGAACATCCAGCCGCCACAGTTGTTGTTGCTCATCTGGGCGAAGCCGGTGGCTCCGGTCTTGTCCGCGATGATCTTGGCGTCGGTGCGGACCTCGGCCCAGGTCTGCGGCGGAGAGTCCGGATCGAGCCCGGCCTGCTTGAACAGCTTGCGGTTGTAGTTCAGTCCGACCGCATAGGCGCCGACCGGGATGCCGTAGATCTGCTTGGCCGAATCCTGAGCGATGGCCAAGGTGGTCGGGTTCAGCGTGTTCTGGAGCCCGACCTGCTGCACCTGCGCGGTGATGTCGGCGAGCTGCTTGCGGGCGATCAGCGTCGGCGGCTCGGTGAACGGGATCTGCAGCACGTCGGGCAGGTTGCCGCCGGCCAGCAGGGTCTGGAAGGTCTGCGGGTCGTACAGGGTCGTGTTGGCCTTGATGGTGATGGTCGGGTTGGCCTGCTCGAAGTCACTGACCTGCTTGTCGAAGACGGCTCGGCTGGCCTTCTGGTCCGCGGTCGGGCGACCCCCGACGGTGATCGTCACCGGTCCGGAGGCGGTGCTGCCGGACGAGCTGGTGCCGCCGGAGTCGGTGCTCGGTGCGCCGAGACGGGAACATCCGGCGGACCCCAGCGCCAGCACCAGCCCCAGTCCCAGGACGGCGGGGGCGCGCAGTGCGCGACGCAACTGGCTGCTCGGTGCGTTGATCGGGTGGCGGCTGGTCTGATTCATCGAAGCTCCCTTGCTGATGAACGTTCCCCTGAGTCAGGTGGATCGTGATTGGGAAACCGTGTGCTCAACCGAGATTTACAGATTGACGTCGAACAGTCAAGGTAAAACTCGATAACGCTTTGGTAGCGGGCAAACGGTTGCTCACGGAAGCGGTTACCCGGCTCAGAGCTGCCAGAGCGGCTCGTCACCATCACCGTCGGCCGAGGTGCGCCCGATCGTCGATCCGGCCGCAATCAGCTGACAGTCCTGGTAGTGCAGACCGGGTTCGGCGGGCGCGCCGGCCATCCGCCGCAGCAGGTGGGTGGCCGCGGCGGCGCCCAGCCGGGACAGGCAGGGATCGATGGTGCTGAGGTAGCCGCCGGGACGACCCAGCAGACCACTGAGGTTGTCCACCCCGATCACGGCTACGTCGTCCGGGATCCGCACGCCGGCCGCACGCAGGGCCGACTGTGCACCGAGGGCGATCCAGTCGTCGCCGCAGAAGATCGCGTCCACACTCTCACCGCTGCCCAGGATCCGGCGTACTCCCTCGGCGCCCCAGCCGCGGGACCAGTCGCCCCGCAGCGGATGATCGAGCACCAGTTCGAGTCCGGCCTCGTCCAGCACCTCGCGAAGCCCCTCAGCCCGGTCGACTGCGCCACGGTCGCTGGCCGAGGTGATGTGGGCGATCCGTCGCCGGCCGAGATCCAGCAGGTGCTGACCGGCCATCCGTCCGGCCATCCGCCCGTCGGGCAGGAACGAGGTGTCCTCCGGCCGGGTGGAGAATCCGAAGGCGTAGACGACCGGGACATCGAAGTTGCCGCTGATCGAGCTGAGCGGAGCGCCGAGGCCCTCGCCGACCACCAGCAGTCCGTCGATCTGGCGGGACTGGAGCTTGCGGATCCGGGACGCGTCGTCGAGCGAGCCGTCGTCGACGTCGTACATCAGCGACGCCAGATCCGCGGCTCCGAACGCCTCACTGGCCCCGATCAGCACCGGCATCGCGAAGGTACTGAACGCGTGCTTGGTCAGCAGACCGACCGTCAGGCTCTGCCCGGTGGCGAACGAGCGGGCCAGCGCGTTCGGTTGGAAGTCCAACCTGCGGGCGACATCCCAGATCCGCTCCCGGGTCTCGGGCGAGACTCGGCCGACCCCGTTCAGCACCTTGGACACGGTGGACCGGGAGACGTCGGCGACCAGGGCGACGTCGGCGAGGGTCACCCGTTTGCCGGTCACCGGCGCTCCTCTCCCGTCGACGCTCAGGTCGCTCTCACCTCAGGGACGAAGACGCGGTAGCCGCGGAGCCGTCCTGGCGCTCGGATGCTACCGGTCAGCGCGGTGCGCCGAGGGTCACCGTGCCGTAGTCGCGGGTGTCGGCGTAGTAGGGCAGATCCTTGTCGACCCAGCTGATGTAGGTGTCCCGGACGCCGTCGTCGTTGGCGTCGTCGTTGGCACTGGCGTTGAAGCCGACCGCGTCGCCGACCGCGGGGGTGGTGAGGTTTCGGTAGGGCACGGCGATCTCCACGGTGTAGCCGTCCGGCCCGTCGACCACGGCCCGTTTCACACCGGAGAAGTCGAATCCGTCGATCACCGAGGAGACTGTGCCCGCCCGGTCGACCCGCAGCTGGTAGTCGCCGGTGGTGCGGGTCCCGTTCCGCCGGTCCAGTTCGTCCACCCACACCTCCACCGAATCGTTGTTCTCGTTCTGTCCGGCGGTGGCGGGGGTGTCGTCGTGCATGCGGAACAGGAAATACAGGTTTTGTGCGTCCCAGGCGACTTGGGCCGTGCCGGTGGTGCCGTCCGGGTCGGTGGTCAGCTGCATCACGGTGGCCCCGGTCCACAGGGCGTCGACGGTGCCGTCGACCACCGGAGTGCCCTGCACCGCGGTCGCGGTCTTGCCGTCGGTACCGCTGCCGGCGTTCGGGTCATTGGGCACATCGCTGGTCACGTCGGCCGAGGACGCGTTGGAGAACGGCGCCGAGCCCGGGTCGGTCACGGTGTTCTGGTGGAAGACCATGGTCCCGATCACCGAGGAGACGATCCGGATCCCGTAGCCCGCCGGTCGCTCGATCACGTTGCGGGCGAATCGTGCGTTGACGCTGGAGGCGCCGACGATTAGCACCCCGCTGTCGCCGGAATCGCGGAAGGTGTTGCGCTCGATCACGGCTCGGTCGATGCTCGGTTCGGCGTTGGTGGCCTGCAGGCGGATCCCACCCCGCTCGGGGACCGCCGGGTTCTGGCTGTCCCGGGTGACCGTGTTGTACGCGACGTGCACGTTGGTCACGGCGTAGGTGCGATAGCTGCCCTCCGAGGCCAGATAGATCCCCGCCCCGGCGGTGTCACTGATCCGGTTCGACTCGATGGCCACGTTCTCACCGCCGGAGACGGTGATGCCGCGGGCCTTGCCGCCGGAGACCGTGTTGTCGATGATCAGTACGTCCTTGACCCAGCCGTCGTTCTTCTCATACGACACCACCGAGATCTCGTCGTCGCCGACGTCACTGACCCGGTTGCCACTGACCAGGACCGCCTTCGACGTGCCGGTGATGTGGATGCCGTCGGCCAGCGTGCTGGACACCCGGTTGCTCATGATGCTGCCGCCACTGCCGAAGCAGATCACCCCGGCCGAGGCGGAGCCGACGATCCGCAGCCCGTGAACGGAGAATGCGGTTGCCTGCGGCGTGACGAAGACTCGGGCCGAGGTGTCGGTGGAGAGCCTGGTGCTGACCGGGACGCTGGTCAGGCTGAGATCGCCGACGGCGGCGCCATCTCCCTCGAGTTGGATGGCCTGCTCACTCACGCTGGTCGCCTTCAGCACCGAACGCGCGCCGGCACCACTGAGCCGGACGCCGTCGAGCGTAATCAGAGCGCCGTAGGTGAAGGTGCCCGGCGGGACGTAGACGCTGCGGTGTTGGCGCTCTGCGGCGTTCACCGCCCGCTGAATCGCCGGCTGGTCGTCGGTCGCGTCGTTCGGGGTCGCCCCGTAGGACCGGATGTCGATCGAAGCCGGCGCCGACCGGGCCGGCTCCGCCTGCGCGGCGGCGGCCGGGACGAGCAGCAGCGCGGCGGCGATCAGCAGGCCGCCGAAACGGAGTGAGTTCTTCATCGAACCTCCCAGGAACAGGTCGCTCAGGTCCACCCTGAGCAACCGATTGCCCATAGTGAATCAAGCGGCGCGCCGGCCGTCAAGAGGTCGGCCCCCGACGGCGGAACGGTGCGTCCGCGTGCCGATCGGTGCTTCGTCCCCCGGCGCCGGGCAGAATGCGGGTATGGCACGCGGCACCACGACTCCACCCGAGGACGACTTCACCGAGCGGATCGTCGACGTCGACGTCCGCTCGGAGATGCAGACGAGTTTCCTCGAATACGCCTACTCCGTGATCTACACCCGGGCGCTGCCGGACGCTCGCGACGGCCTGAAACCGGTGCAGCGGCGGATCCTGTACTCGATGCGCGCCATGGGGCTGCGGCCGGACCGGGCGCACGTCAAGTGCGCCCGGGTGGTCGGCGAGGTGATGGGCAAGTTGCATCCCCACGGCGACGGCGCCATCTACGACGCGCTGGTCCGCACCACGCAATCCTGGACGATGCGGCTGCCACTGATCGACGGCCACGGTAACTTCGGCTCCCCCGACGCCGGACCGGCCGCGATGCGCTACACCGAGTGCCGGATGGCCACCCCCGCGATGGCGATGACCGACGGGCTGGACCAGAACAGCGTCGACTTCGTTCCGAGTTATGACGGCAAGGAAACCCAGCCGTCGGTACTTCCCGCCGCCTTCCCCAATCTGCTGGTGAACGGAGCCAGCGGGATCGCCGTGGGCATGGCCACCAACTGCCCACCGCACAACCTGGTCGAGGTGGTGCAGGCGTTGCGGCACCTGCTCAAGCACCCGGACGCCGACCTGGACCAGTTGATGCGCTTCGTCCCCGGGCCGGATCTGCCCACCGGCGGCAAGATCATCGGCCTGGAAGGGATCCGGGACGCCTACGCCGGCGGCAAGGGTTCGTTCAAGATCAGGGCGACGGCCCGAATCGAGCAGGTTTCGCCACGCCGCAAGGGGATCGTGGTCACCGAACTGCCCTACGGAATCGGCCCGGAGAAGGTGATCGAGCAGATCAAGGTCGGCGTCGGGGCGAAAAAGCTGCAGGGCATCGCCGACCTCAAGGATCTGACCGACCTGAACCACGGGCTGCGGCTGGTGATCGAGGTGAAGAACGGCTTCAACCCCGACGCGCTGCTCGAAGACCTGTTCAAGCAGACCAAACTCGAGGACTCTTTCTCGATCAACGCGGTCGCCCTGGTCGAGGGACAACCGCGCACCCTCAGCCTGCGCGAGATGATGGCGGTCTACCTCGATCACCGGCTCGAGGTCACCCTGCGCCGGACCACCTACGACCGGGACAGGGCCGCCGACCGGCTGCACCTGGTCGAGGGGCTGCTGCTGGCCATCGTGGACATCGACGACGTGATCGCCATCATCCGCTCCTCCGACGACGCGGCGGCGGCCCGGGTCCGGCTGATCGAGGCCTTCGAGCTCGACGAGGTGCAAGCCGGCTACATCCTGGACATGCAGCTGCGTCGGTTGACCCGCTACAGCAGTATCGAGCTGCAGACCGAGCAGGACGAGTTGCGGAGCCGGATCGCCGCGTTGAGTGAGATCATCGACCACGAGGATCAGCTGCGCCTGCTGGTCGGCATGGAGCTGGCCGAGATCGCCAAGCAGCACGGCACGCCGCGCCGGACCATCCTGCTCGCCTCTTCCGGCGTCACGGCGGCCGCGGCGCCGCTGGAGGTGACCGACGATCCGTGCTGGGTGCTGCTCTCCTCGGCCGGTCTGCTGGCCAGGACCGACCACGCCGATCCGCTGAGCGGCGCCGGCTCTCAGAAGATGGATCGGCCCGGACCAACCACGACGTGATGGTCTGCAAGATCATCACCACCGCGCGGTCCGACTTCGGTGTGATCACCTCGACCGGCCGGCTGATCCGGTGCCTCGGCGCTGGATCTGCCGACCGTGCCGAGCACGGCCAGTTCGCCCCGAACCTGCAGGGCGGCGCGCACGTCAGCGAGTTGATCAACCTCGACCCGGCGAGCGAGTGCTCGGGCTGACCACGCTGGCCGCCGGACTCGCCCGGCCTGGTGCTCGGCACCGCCCGCGGAGTGGTCAAGCGGGTGCACGCCGAGACGCTGGGCAAAGACAGCTGGGAGTTGATCCGTCTGGAGGCCGGAGATCAGGTCGTCGGCGCGGTGGAGCTGGACGCCGAGCACGGCGCTGAGCAGGCCGAACTGGTGCTGATCAGCGACGACGCGCAACTGCTGCACTTCGGCGTCTCCGGCGTCCGCGCCCAGGGCCGGTCCGGCGGTGGCATCGCCGGAATCAAGCTGGCACCGAAGGCCTCGGTGGTCTTCTTCGGCGCGATGCCACCGGGCGTGCCGGGCGAAGTGATCACCGTGTCCGGTAGCAGCAGCGCACTGCCGGGCACCGACGCCGGCGCGGTCAAGGTGACCGACTTCGCCGAATACCCCGGCAAGGGCCGAGCCACCGGCGGTGTCCGCTGCCATCGCTTCCTGAAGGGGGAGGACGCATTGCTGTTCGGCTGGGCCGGGCCGCGCCCGGTCATGGCCGCCGCGGCCAGTGGAGCGCCGGTGGAGCTGCCCACCGGTCGATCAGCGCCGCGACGGCTCCGGCGTCCCTGCCGCCCAGCCCATCGCCGCCGCCGCTTCCGCGCTCTGAGGTCCGAGCTGGACAATGACGACCGGGTCTGCCGGGCACGCTGAGCGCCCCGACAGACCCGGATGTCGTCCGCGGTGGACGGATCAGCTGGCGGCCCCCTCCAGCTTGCCGTTCAGCATCCACAAGATCACGTTGTTGTCGCCGTAGAGCGAGTTCAGCGCGATCGGATCACTGGCCGGCGGGAACTGCTTGACCCGCTTGCCGTTCAGCGCCGGGCAGTCGCCGTAACGCTCGAACATCGGGAGCAGCGGCAAGCTGCTCGTTGAACACCTGCGCCAGCTTGCCGATGTTGCGCTCTTCAGGGCGTTGGCGTCCAGTCCACTGCCCGAGGCGGTGATCAGCTTCTGGATGTCCACCGTACCGGCGGCCTTGGTCGTGGTCTTCAGCTGGTAGTCCATCCCCTTGCCGCCCTGGTTCTGGGTGATCGGGTAGTTGTTGGTCAGGAACGCCTGCACGAAGGAGAAGTACGGGTAGGGCTGGGTCGAGTTGCCCCAGGCCTGGATGCCCAGCTCGAAATTGCCCTTGGCGATGTCGATCGGCTGCTGGGTCGACACCACGCCGTGCAACTCGATCTTGATCCCGAAGTTGCCCAGCTGGTTGGCGATGTCCTTGGCGCTGGCGCTCCAGTCGGCGTAGTCGGACGGGATACTCCAACTGATAGCTGGCCGTCTTGCCGGCCGGCGTCTGCCAGCTCGACCCGTTCTTCTTCCAGCCCGCCGCGTGCAGCAGCGAGGCCGCCTTGTCGGTGTCGAAGTCGTAGGTGTTCAGCGGTTCTTGACGTCCGGGGTCAGCCAGGTGTCGATCAGGTTGTCGGAGAAGCCGGCACATGTACTTGGCTCCGATGCCGGACGGGCCGAGCGAGGCGGTGCCGTTCTGGTTCCGGTTGATCGCGTGGGCGATCGCCTGCCGGGCGCCGGCGTCCTTGAACTCGGTCAGCTTGGCGAAGTTGAACAGCATCGCCGGGCCGGAATAGGTCGGCGGCCGCATGATCTCGTAACCCACGGCCTGGAACTGCTTGGCCGAGGCCACCGGGAAGCCGTAGGTGCCGTAGTCGACGTCCTTGCTCAGCACCAGCGGGGTGACCGCCGGCGTCTCGCCGTTGTAGAGCAGGATCTTGTCGAACTTGACCGTGTCGGCCGCGAAGCCGGTCTTGTTCTTGACCAGCGTCAGCTGGGTGTTGTTGACCGTGGAGTAGTCGATCTGGAACGGGCCGCTGACCACGTACTCCTTCGGCGAGAACTTGACCAGATCCTGGTTCAGGGTCTTGCCCTCACTGGAGAGCTGAGATCAGCTTGCCGGCCGCTCGACGATGGCTCTGCGCCTTGGTCGGAATAGTCGCCGTAGACCGAGGTCGGGAGATCGTGCTCCGCAACAGATAGCGCTCGACGACCATGCGCCGGCTGGTTCATCTTCATGGTGAAGGTGGTGTCGTCCGGCGCGGCGATGTCGTCTGACGTAGTCCCACAGCGGGCTGTTCAGGATCCGCTGGACCCAGAAGGTGGTGACGTAGTCCTTGGAGGTCAGGGCGCTGCCGTCACTCCACTTCAGCCCGCTCTTGATCTTGACCGTGTAGGTTTGGCTGGCCTTGTCCAGGCTGAAGGAGTCGGCCAGGAACAGCTCCCAGGTCGCCTCTTTCCAGTGGTACATGCCGGACGGCGGGAGTCAGCAGGTCCATGATAGATACCGCCCTGGCCGAGGATCGCGTTCGGCATCGAGCACGTAGGGGTTGCCGGCGGCGTTGTAGTTGCCCTGCGGGTACTGCAGATAGGGCCAGCCGCCGTTGAACGGGGCGGTAGCTGCCGCCACTGGCTCCAGCGCTGGACTGGCCGGTCGGTGTGGCCGGCGAGCAGCCGGCGGCGACTGCGCCGACGCCGGCGACCCCGACCGTCGACAGGCCGACCAGCTGCAGCAGGCTGCGGCGAGAGATCGGCGTTGGTTCGGTCACGAATCCTCCTTGGTGGGAACCCGGCGCAGACTGCGCCGAGCTATCGGTATGGCAATACCGATGAGGGCGACGCCCAGCATCAGACTCGCGATGGTCACGACGAACTGGGACGTTCCCGGTCGGACGACGGTCAACAACAACAACGAGCCGACCAGCAGAAAAGCGCCGATGCTGAGCGCGGCACGGACGGCCAGCAGGCGTCATGTGCCTGCGGCCTGCCGATGCACGTGCGCACCAGCGTGGCTGGGACGGATCAAGATCCTCCGGATGGCCGCCCTCGCGGGTGACCACGTGGCAGGAGACCAGGCCGCCGAGTCGCCGATCGGGGCCAGCCGCGGCTCTTGGACATCGCACAGTCCGTCCTCGGCGATCGGGCAGCGCGGGTGGAAGGTGCAGCCGCTCGGCAACGCGGCCAGGCTGGGGATGTCGGCGCTGCGCAGGCCGCCGCCGGGCAGCTTGTGGGCCGCGGCCTCCGGGTCGGGCTCGGGCACCGCGTTGAGCAGCGCCCGGGTGTAGGGGTGCTGCGGGTCGTTGATCACCTGCGGAGTCGGGCCCGAACTCGACCACCTTGCCCAGATACATCACCGCGGTCTTGCCCTGCCAGCCGAAGTACTTGGCGATGGCCAGGTCGTGGGTGATGAACAAGAAGCCGACGCCGAGGTCGTCGCGCAAGCTGCCCAGCATGTTCAGCATGGCGACCCGGATCGAGACGTCCAAGCATCGAGGTCGACTCGTCGGCGATGATCAACTTCGGGTCCAGCGACAGACGCCCGGGCCACCGCCACCCGCTGCCGCTGGCCGCCGGACATCTGATGCGGATACTTGCTGCAGATAGAGCTCGGGCGGGGTGAGGTTGACCCGGCGCAGCAGCTCCGCCGCCTGCTCCCGCGCGTCCTGGGCGTTCTTGGCCCGACCGTGCCGACGCAACGGGGCGGTGATGGTCTTCTCGACGGTGTGGATCGGGTTGAGCGAGGCGTACGGATCCTGGTGCACGTACTGCACCGCGGTCCGGAAGTTGGCGAACTCGGGCTTGTCCATCGACCAGATGTCCTGGCCGGCGTACTCGACGGTGCCGGCTGTCGGCTTGGACAACCCGGCGGCCATCCGGGCCGTGGTGGTCTTGCCGCAGCCGGATTCACCGACCAGGCAAAGCACTTCGCCGGAGTTGACGGTTAGATCGACGCCGTCGACGGCAGGCAGTTCGACCTTCTTGCTGGTGAAGATCTTGGAGACGTCGTTGATCCTCATCAGCGGAGCCTTGCGGACGAACTCATCGTCGCCTCAGCCATCGAGCCCGACCACCTCTCGACTGCTGTGCACGTCCTGCCAGCGCAGACAGGCCGACGTGTGACTCAGTGCCGCGCTCGCGACCTCTGGATCAGCTCCAGCTCCGGATCGGTGGTCGCACACCGGGCTTCGGCGTAGCTGCACCGCTCCCGGAACGCGCAGCCGGTCGGCAGTGCGGCCAGCGACGGCGGCGAGCCCGGGATCGAGGCCAGCGTGGGCAGGTCACCGGTCACCGGCGGCACGGCGTTGATCAATCCGGCGGTGTAGGGGTGCCGGGCGTCGAAGAAGATGTCGTCGCACACTGCCGGTCTCGATGATCCGGCCGGCGTACATGGTGGCGACCCGGTCGGCCAGCTCGGCGGCCAGCGAGAGGTCGTGGGTGATGAAGATCATGGCGAAGCCGCGATCGGCCTTGAGCTCGGCCAGCACGTCGACGATCGCCCGCTGGGTCAGGATGTCCAGCGCGGTGGTCGGTTCGTCCAAGATCAACAGTCGCGGGTCGAGCAACAGCGCCATCGCGATCAGGATCCGCTGCCGCATCCCACCGGACAGCTCGTGCGGATAGCTGGCCAGCACCCGCTTCGGCTCGAGCCGGACCGCGCGCAGCAGCTCGCCGCTGCGATCGGCCATCTCGGTCTTGCTCGGCCGCGCGACCGTGGCTGTGCGCCTTGATCGTGTCGGACATCTGGTCGTCGATCCGCATCACCGGATTGAACGCGTTCATGGCGCCCTGGAAGACCATCGCGCCCTGCTCCCAGCGCCAGCGGCGCAGCGCCTGCCGGCTCAGCTTCAGCACGTCGGTGTGCTTGCCGTCGGCGCCGAGATAGTCGATGGAGCCCGACGGCACGCTGCCGAGCCGCGGCAGCAGCCGCAGCAGGCCGAGACCGAGCGTGGTCTTGCCGCAGCCGGACTCGCCGACCAGGGCCAGCGACTGGTTCGGATAGAGGTCGAAGCTGACGCCACGGACGGCGTCCACTCCGGCCTTGCCGCCGGTGCCGTAGCGGACCACCAGGTCCTTGACCGACAGGATCGGCTCGCCCGATTCGTTGTCTTCGGCACGTCTGATCCTGACTCATGGTCCGTGCCTCCTCAGCGGTCGCGGAGCCGCGGGTTGAGGATCTCCTCCAACGAACGGCTGAGCATGATCAGCCCGAGCTGGAGCAGCACGATCATCGCCACCGGCGCGATGATGTAGGTGATGGCGAGGGGGTTGAACATGGCGCCGGAGGTCCAGGCGTCGTTGATCATGATCCCCCAGTTGTCCCCGGACATCGGGGCCAGACCGAGCAGGTAGAGACCGACCAGGGCGTAGATCGCGTTGGTGATGGCGATGATGAAGTTGATCAGGATGTAGCTGGCCATGTTCGGCACGATCTCGACGAACACCACCCGCGCCGTGCCGAGGTCGAGCAGCCGGGCCGCCTCGACGAACTCGCGCTCCTTCAGCGACAGCACCTGGGCCCGGATCGAGCGCATCAGCACCGGCCAGGTCAGGAACCCGATCAGCGCGGCCAGCGCCACCGGCGAGTTCAGCTGGAAGAACGCACCCAGCACGGCCAGCAGGACGATCTGCGGGATGGTCATCACGATGTCGGTGATCTGCAGCATGATCGCGTCGAACCGGCCGCGGAAGTAGGCGGCCAGCGAGCCGATGGCGACCGCGATCACCGTGGTCAGGACCGCCGCGCCGAAGCCGACGAAGATCACCGTCCGGCCGCCGAGCAGAATCATCTTCAGGATGTCCTGGCCGCTGCCGTTGGTGCCCAGCAGATGGCCGCCGGACTCGGGCCGTCCCAGGCCAGCTCGACGTTCGAGATCGGCTGCGCGACGAACAGCGGGCAGATGAACGCCATCCCGACGATCAGCACGACCAGGATGAATCCGGCGAAGCCGGACGGGCTGCGGGTGAGCTGGGCGAGCATCCCCTGGGCCCGGCCCCTGGCTCGTCGTCTTCGTGGCCGGCGCCGGCCCGAAGCCGGTCTGGACCGCTACCGCTTCAGCCATCTCACTCCCCTGCCTCGTCGGTCCGGATTCGCGGGTCGAGCACGCTGTAGATCAGGTCGGCGATCAGGTTGGCGACCACCACGGTGGCGGTGATGACCAGCAGGATGCCCTGCAGCACGGTGTAGTCGCGGGTCTGCAGCGCCGCGTACAGGGCGGCGCCGATGCCGGTGTAGTTGGAAGGTCTGCTCGACGAAGATCGCGCCACCGACCACGAACCCGGCCTGGGTGGCGATCTGGGCGACCAGCGGGAGCACGGCGTTCCGGCCGACGTAGGCCCCGCGGACCCGGGCGTCGGAGAGACCGCGGGCCCGGGCCACCATCACGTAGTCCTCCTCCAGCACCTGGGTGGTGGAGGACTTCATCACCAGCGCCCAGGTGCCGACGGTGGTCAGCACGTAGGTCAGGATCGGCATCGTGGCGTGGTAGAAGATGTCGGAGAGGAAGCTCAGACTGAACGACGGTTGGACACCCGGCGGTGTAGCGTCCCGCGTGCGGTGCCGACGTCATAGATACCGAGCTCGGCGCCCAGGATCACCACGATCATGATCGCCATGATGTAGTTCGGGATCGCGTGCAGGACGCTGCCGATCGCGGTCACCGCGTGGTCGATCACCCCGCCGCGACGGTAGGCCATGATCATGCCGAGCAGCAGGCCGATGACCACCGAGATGATCATGCCGATGCCCACGCTGAACAGGGTCCAGGGCAGGTAGCGGGCGATGATGTCGGAGACCGGCACACCACGGGTGGCGATCGAGATGCCGAGGTCGCCGTGCAGCAGACCGAGCAGGTAGTCGAAGTACTGCACGACAGCGGTGTGGTCGGGTTGAAGCTGAAGTAGGCCGAGGCCGACGCGGCGGCGTCTGCGTAGCTCATGCCGTACTGGGCGATCTGGGTGTTGATGTAGACCTGGACCGGGTTGCCCGGCAGCAGCCGGACCATGAAGAAGACCGCCGTGGCGACGACCCAGATGACGAAGATCGCCCGCAGGATCCGACGGAGGACGTAGTTGCGCCAGATCTTCAGCAGCACGGCCTGGGCGCCGCCGAGATCGGCGCTCCGGGCGGCCGGCACCTCTGGAGTTCGCGGCGACCATTGCCCTCCTTCGACATCGTTCCGACGGGCGGTTACGAGCACCCCTCGGGCCACGAGGTGCTCGGAGCCTACAACGCGAAATTGGTCTAGGTCACTGCAAACGCGTTACCGATATGGAACAGATGCCTGAAGATCCCTCAGGCACTCTCAGCGCCCTTGCGCGCGGATGGCGGTTGCGATCTCGTCAACCGCTTGCCTGTTCCCGGCGACGTGCCAGCGCTGGCCCCGGTGCTCGATCACCACGGCCGCCCCACCGGCGGCTCGGACCAGGGCCGCCCCGGGCAGCCAGTCCCACGCCAACGCGTTGGCCTGGAGAAGGCGCCGAGCCGACCGGCCGCCACGTTGGCCAGTTCGACCGAACCCGAGCCGAGCATCCGCAGCGTTGCCGACCGGCTGATCACGGCCAGCACCGGCTCGCGCCGGTCCTCGTCCATCCGGGTCGGGATGCAGATAGGTCGCCACCGACATCTCGGCGAGCGGACGGTCCACGCAGGAGCGGCACCGGCGCGCCGTTCAGGGTCGTCGGATGCTCCGCGCCGCCCTGCCACAGTTCATCGGTGGCCGGTTGGTAGACCGCGCCCAGCAACGCATTCCATCCCCGTATCGCCGAGCCGGGGCTGCTCTGGCTCGACCGCTCCGGCCAAGCGCGACCGCCGAGCACCAGATCGGCAGCCCGGCCAAGAAGTTGTAGGTGCCGTCGACCGGGTCGACGAACCAGGTCCGCCCGCCGGTGCGGCGCGAGCCCTCCTCGCCGACCAGCCCGTCGTCCGGGCGTTCGGCGGCGATGCGTTCGGTGATCATCGCCTCGGCGGCCCGGTCGGCTTCGGAGACCACGTCGGAGATGGAGGTCTTCTGAAGGTCTCCAGGCCCGCGGCCAGCATCCGGGCCGCCAGACCGCCGGCGTCTCGGACCAGCGAACCGGCCAGATCGATGTCACTGAGCACCGGGTCAGCCAACCACGCGGGTCGGGCCGTGATCTGCTTACCCGGTGGCTGAACACTTCTACCGTCCGTCCGAGGGTCATCGACTTCCGCACGACCCGTTCAACGCGATCGTCGCCCCGCGTCCGATCGGGTGGATCGGCACCCGGACCGCCGCCGGTGTCCGCAACCTGGCCCCGTACAGCTTCTTCAACGCCTTCAACTACACCCCGCCGATCATCGGCTTCTCCTCCAACGGGTTCAAGGACAGCGTGGCCAATATCGAGGCCACCGGCGAGTTCAGCTGGAACCTGGCCACGGCAAGTCAGGCGGAAGCGATGAACGCGACCTCGGCGACGGTCCGTCCCGACGTGGACGAGTTCGACCTGGCCGGCCTGGACGGGGTGGCCTCGACCGAGATCGGGGTCGACCGGGTGGCCGGGTCGCCGGTCAGCTTCGAGTGCCGGCTCACCCAGCTGATCCGGTTGCAGAGCAAGGAAGGCGCGCCGGTCGACACCTGGCTGGTGCTCGGCGAGGTGGTCGGCGTCCACATCGACGACGAGTTCCTCGCCGACGGGGTCTACCAGACGGCCCGGGCCCGGCCGATCGTCCGCGGTGGCGGACCGAGCGCCTACTTCGCCATCACCCCCGAGGCGCGCTTCGACATGGTCCGTCCCGATTGAGTCTCCGGGCTGGCGAGGACACGAGGTGTGTCGCTCACCGGTCGCCGCTCCTCAGGCGTCGATGGCGGCGGCGTCCAGGGCGTAGGCACCCTCGACGATGAAGTCCTTGCGCGGACCGACCTCGTTGCCCATCAGCATCTCGAACGCGGCCTCGGCGTCGGCGGCGTCGTCGACGGTGATCCGGCGCAGCAGTCGCCGGCGCGGATCCATCGTGGTCTCGGCCAGCTGGTGGGCGTCCATCTCACCCAACCCTTTATAGCGTTGGGGTTCTTTGTAGTTGACCCCCCGCTTGGCCAACTCGGCGGCCTTCCGCTGGTACTCCGAATCGGAGTAGGTGTAGACGAACTTCTCCATCCCGCGCTTGGGGGTGGTCAGCTCGAACCGGTGCAGGGGTGGCACCGCGGAGAAGATCCGGCCCTGAATCACCAGCGGCTGCATGTAGCGGAAGAACAAGGTGGCCAGCAGACAGCGGATGTGGGCGCCGTCGGAGTCGGCGTCGGCCATGAAGATGATCTTGCCGTAGCGGGCCGCGTCGATCTCGAAGCTGCGCCCGGAGCCTGCGCCGACGACCTGGATGATCGAGGCACACTCGGTATTCTTCAGCATGTCGCCGACGGAGGCCTTCTGCACGTTCAGGATCTTGCCCCGGATCGGCAGCAGCGCCTGAAACTCCGAGTTCCGCGCCGCCAGCGCCGTGCCCAGCGCCGAATCGCCCTCGACGATGAACAGTTCGCAGCGCTCGACGTCGTTGCTGCGGCAGTCCTTCAGCTTCGTCGGCAGGCTGGAGGACTCCAGCGCATTCTTGCGTCGCTGCGCCTCTTTGGACTGACGGGCCGCGACCCGGGCCCGGGAGGCCGAGACCACCTTCTCCATCACCGTCCGGGCCTGAGCCTTGGCCGGTGCCCGGGTCGAGGTCAGGAAGGCGGTCAACTCGGCCTCGGTGATCTTGGTGACGATCCGGGAGACGGCAGGGGTCCCCAGGGTCTCCTTGGTCTGTCCCTCGAACTGCGGCTCGGCCAGCCGGACGGTGACCACCGCGGTCATCCCCTCCAGCACGTCGTCCTTGACGATCTCGTCGCCGGCCTTGAGCAGCCGGGTGCCCTCCAACGCCTTACCGAACGAACGGGTCAGCGCCCGCTCGAAGCCGGAGACGTGGGTGCCGCCCTTGGGGGTGGCGATGATGTTGACGAAGGACTGGGTCCGGGTGTCGTAGCCGTTGCCCCAGCGGATCGCGATGTCGACCTCGAGGTCGCGCTCCACATCGGTCGGGGTCATGTGCCCGGCGTCGTCGAGCATCGGCACGGTCTCGGTGAACCGGTCGGTGCCCTGCAGCCGCAGGACGTCGGTGACCGGTTCGTCAGTGGCGAGGAACTCGCAGAACTCGGCGATGCCGCCGTCGTGGAGGAACTCCTGGGTGAGCGGCCCGGCCCCACGGGCGTCGGTCACGGTGAGCGACAACCCGGGCACCAGAAAGCTGGTCTGCCGCAGCCGCGCTTCCAGATCGGGGACGGACAAGTCGGCGGTGGCCAGGAAGATCTGCCGGTCCGGCCAATAGGTGACCCGGGTGCCGGAGACGCCCTTCTTCACCCGGCCTACCTTGCGCAGCCCGCTCTGCGGGGTGAACGCTGCGTCCGGTCCCGGTCCGTCGAAGACGCCGGGGACGCCGCGCCGAAAGGACATCGCGTAGGTCGCCGGACTGCGGTCGACCTCGACGTCCAACCGGGACGACAGTGCGTTCACCACCGAGGAACCAACGCCGTGCAGTCCGCCGGTGGCGTTGTAGGAGCCGCCACCGAACTTGCCGCCGGCGTGCAGCTTGGTGAAGACCACTTCGACGCCGGAGAGCTTGGTCCGCGGTTCGATGTCGACCGGGATACCGCGACCGTGGTCGGCGACGGCGATGCTGCCGTCGGCGTTCAGTCCGATCTCGATCCGGTCGCCGAACCCGCCGAGAGCTTCGTCGACGGCGTTGTCGATGATCTCCCACAGGCAGTGCATCAGGCCCCGGGTGTCGGTCGAGCCGATGTACATGGCCGGTCGCTTGCGGACCGCCTCCAGGCCCTCCAGGACCAGCAGGTGGCGCGCCTCGTAGTCGCGGGAGTCGGTCACCGCCGCACGGGTCGCGCCCGCACGCGAGGCGTTCGACGAAGGGGCGGCGGACCCGGAGGTGGTGACGGTGGGCACGCGGCGAGGTTACCCGGCAGGGACGGCCCCACCTGTGCAGGACACGGGACATGCCATGGGTGCAGGACGCGGGGCAGGAACGGGTCATCACCATGAGGAGCGGCGGGCCGGGGTCACGCGACCACTCCCCCACCCAACCCCGATGTTTATCCCCACCAATCCGAGGAGTCGCGTGGTGCGAACCTTGGGTGGACGCGAGCGGCGGGTACGCTCGCATCGTCCCGGTTCGGGAGCCACTGCGCAGGCGATGAGCCGGTAGGGATCTCCAGTCGGGACAGCAGTACCGGAAGCTTCCGGCTGGTGCGCAAGACGCACAGCAGCGAGGCAGCCGGTCGTTACACAACTTTCATGCGGCAGAGACAGTGGTCGGGAAGAATTCGGACCATTGTCGGTGTTGACTGTAAGTAAGCACGACAGCAAGGGGATCTATCCCGAGCGGCACCTCTGGGCCGAGCGGATCCTCTGAGTCCGAACCGAGAAAGCGAGGCCCATCGTGAGCACCTCAGTCATCGAAGGAGCCGCTTTGAACGCGGCCGACCGTTGTGATCGTTGCGGAGCCCAGGCCTACATGCGCGTGATCTTGTCCAGCGGGAGCGAACTGTTGTTCTGCGCCCACCACGGCAAGGAGCATGAGGACCGACTCAAGCAGGTCGCGCTGAAGATCCAGGACGAAACCGGTCGCCTCGCGCGCTGAGGCCGCCGGACCGAAATCGCCTACGAAGGGCCCCCGCTGTTGAGCGGGGGCCCTTCGTCGTCCGTTGACCCTTTCTTCGGCCGTCTGGGCTCGTCCTCGCTCAGCCGTCACTGCGTCGGCCGGCGCACCGGTGGCGCTGCCTGCCTGGCGACCACGACCTAAGAGCCATGAACGACCTGATGATCGGTCGTTGATCGGTAGCGAACCCGATCCGATTGCCGACGGGACGACGGGCCCGGGTGCTCGAGGTCGCGGGTCGACGTTCTGGGTCGACGCACCGGGCCCGGCACCGTACCCGGTCGGACAGTTGGTAGTCGACGGCACTTCCTGCCTGGTGGGTCCGGACCGGGTACGGGACCGGCCGACCGACCTCGGCGCTCGCAGTACCGCACCATCCCGGCCGGATTCGAGCGCGCCGAGTCCGTCTCGAACCCTGGCCGGGCTGGACGCCGCCGGGATCGTGAGTCGCTGCCTGCGTGCGCTCACGGCGCCTCGGGTAATCAGCGGGGTCCCGGTCTATCCGGAGGCCGCGCCGTACCAGCTGGTCGTCCAGATCAACCTGCTACCCGTGTCCGCGCTCAGCCCGCTCGGCTGAAGACTCAGGTCGATGAGGGATCAGTCCAGGTAGTCGCGCAGAACCTGGGAGCGGGAGGGGTGCCGCAGCTTGCTCATCGTCTTCGACTCAATCTGGCGGATCCGCTCACGGGTCACGCCGTAGACCTTGCCGATCTCGTCCAGCGTCTTCGGCTGGCCGTCGGTCAGACCGAAGCGCATCGAGACCACGCCGGCCTCGCGCTCACTGAGCGTGTCCAGCACGTCGTGCAGCTGCTCCTGCAGCAGGGTGAAGCTGACCGCGTCGGCGGGGACGACCGCCTCGGAGTCCTCGATCAGGTCGCCGAACTCGGAATCGCCGTCCTCGCCCAGCGGGGTGTGCAGGGAGATCGGCTCGCGGCCGTACTTCTGAACCTCGACGACCTTTTCCGGGGTCATGTCGAGCTCTTTGGCGAGCTCTTCCGGAGTGGGCTCGCGGCCCAGGTCCTGCAGCATCTGGCGCTGCACCCGGGCCAGCTTGTTGATCACCTCGACCATGTGCACCGGGATCCGGATGGTCCGGGCCTGGTCGGCCATCGCCCGGGTGATCGCCTGACGGATCCACCAGGTCGCGTAGGTGGAGAATTTGTAGCCCTTGGTGTAGTCGAACTTCTCGACCGCCCGGATCAGACCGAGGTTGCCCTCCTGGATCAGATCCAGGAACAACATGCCGCGGCCGGTGTAGCGCTTGGCCAGGCTGACCACCAGCCGCAGGTTGGCCTCGAGCAGGTGGTTCTTGGCCCGGCGACCGTCCTCGGCGATCCAGTCGAAGTCGTCGGCCTTAGCTGCCCTGATCTTGACGGCCTTGTCATTGATCTTCTCGTCGGCGAACAGGCCGGCCTCGATCCGCTTGGCCAGCTCGACTTCCTGCTCGGCGTTCAGCAGGGCGACCTTGCCGATCTGCTTCAGGTAGTCCTTGACCGGGTCGGCGGTCGCGCCGGCGGCCATCACCTGCTGCTCGGGCTCGTCGGCGTCGTCGGCCTCGGAGAGGGTGAAGCCCTGGTCCTCGACCAGCTCCTTCTCCAGCGTGGCTTCCTTGGCCGGTTTGAACTTCGACTCGTCGACATCGTCCAGCCCGCGCTTCTTGCCGCCGACGGTGAGCACGACATCGCCGCCCTCGACCTCGACGGTCACGTCGGTGGTGACGGCGACCGGCTCGTCCGGGATGCTCTTCTTGGCTGCGGCTTCTTGCGGTCGGGCGGTCTTCGTGGTCGGCGTCGGCCTTCGCGGGCTGCGGGCCGTTACCGGCCCGGGGCGGCTTCGGGCGTGACCTCGGGGACCGCCTGCAACGGGGTCTTCCGGGCCGCCGCCTTCTTCTTACCCGTGCCGTTGGAGTTGGCGCCGTTGGAGTTGGCGCCGTTGGAGTTGGGCGTTGGAGTTGGAGTTGACGTCCGCCGCACCACCGGAGGTGTTCGGCTCCGCTTGGCGCTCGGCCTCTTCACCGGGGCGTCGACCTGAGCGGCCTTGCTGCTGGCTGCGGCGGCCACGGGGATCGGTGGGACGAGCATTGGAGGTGGGTGTCACAAAAAACCTCTCGCACAGACTCATGTTCAGATGGTTTAGGGCATGGAGCCCCGTCGAAGTCAAGGAGTGCTCCGAAAAGCATTCTGGCACGTCAGCCCAAACTCGACGAATCCGGTCGAACCCCCGGAGGGTTCCGGACGGCTGGTGAATCGTCCCGGGTGGGCGACCGACCCGGAACCAGCCAGCGTGAACCGACCGGCGGCCGCCCGGGTCCGGGTGGGTCGGCTGGGTCCGAGTGGGTCCGGGCGGGTCAGAGTCACGTCAGGGCACGACAGAGGCAGGTCAGGGTCGGGTCGGAGCGGACGTCTCAGCGTGCTTTGACGGCCAGCACCGGGCAGGAGGCGTCCAACAGCACCCGCTGGGCATTGCTGCCCAGCAGCAATTTCCCGACCGGAGACCGACGCCGAAGGCCGATCACGATGAAATCGGCGTCGGCTTCCTCCGCTGCGGCGATCAGCATCTCGGCTGGATCCAGCGCGCCGAGGGCTGCCTGGATCTCGTAGTCGACGCCGCTCCCGCTCAGCCGTGCCGGCAGATCGTCCGGCTCGTCGGAGCGGCGGAGAGTTCACCACGATCAGCCGAGCCGAACGCTGCCGAGCCTCGTCAGCGCCCGCTCCAGCGCAGCCAGACCCTCCGGCTTCGGGGTGTAGCCGACCACGATCGCGCCGCCGGCCCGTGCCCCGACTGGCTCGTCCGTCCTGTTCGGTCATCGCTTCGACGGCGCCGTGCTGCACCGGAGTCATCCGACGTGAGGCCTGACTCATGCGGACCACTCCTTCAGCTCGTCTCCCAGGTGTGCACCGGCTCGTTGCTGTGCATCAGTTCGACGTAGCGGCCGAGCATGCCCCGCAGGGCTTCGCGGCGGGAATCTCCGGCGGCCTCCCGGCGGGCTACCTCCGCAGTTTGCCACGTCGATCCGTTGGCCGCGCGCAAGCAGCGCTGCTCGATGATGCCGAGCAATCGGCCGATCTCGTCTTCGCCGACCTCCCAGCCGCCGCAACCCCTCGGCGGCCAGCGGCAGCAGTCGTCGGACGATCAGTTCGGTCGCCTTGACCTGGCCGATCTTGGGCCAGTAGACCTCGGCGTTGATCCCGTGCCGGACGCCGGCGGCGAAGTTCTCGCTGGCCGCCGAGAACGACATCTGGGTCCAGACCGGGCGGTCCTCGTCGGCCAGCGCCCGGACGAGGCCGGCGAACAAGGCCGCGTTGGCCATCGTGTCGACCACGGTCGGCCCGGCCGGCAGCACCCGGTTCTCGACCCGCAGGTGCGGCGAGCCGTCACTGATGTCGTAGACCGGACGGTTCCAGCGGTAGACGGTCCCGTTGTGCAGCCGCAACTCGTCCAGCCGCGGGGTGCCACCGGCCTCCAGCACGGCTGCCGGGTCCTCTTCGCTGCTGATCGGCAGCAGCGCGGGGAAATAGCGCGAGTTCTCCTCGAACAGGTCGAAGATCGAGGTCACCCAGCGTTCGCCGAACCAGACCCGGGGCCGGACGCCCTGGGCCTTCAGCTCTTCGGCTCGGGTGTCGGTGGCCTGCTCGAACAGCGGGATCCGCGACTCGGCCACCAGCTCCCGACCGAACAGGTAGGGCGAGTTCGCCCCGACCGCGAGCTGGATCCCGGCGATCGCCTGGGCTGCGTTCCAGTAGGGGGCGAAGTCGTCCGGACTGACCTGCAGATGGACCTGGGTCGAGGTGCAGGCCGCCTCCGGCATGATCGTGTCGGAGATCATCTGCAGTCGCTCGGTGCCGTCGATCAGGATCTCCAGATCCTCACCCCGGGCGGCGAAGATCTGCTGGTCGAGCAGCGAATAGCGCGGGTTCTCGCTCAGGTTGTCGATCGAGACGTTCTCGGGATGCAGAGTCGGCAGGATACCGATCATCACCAGCTCGGTGCCGATCTCGCTGCGCCCGCTCGGCCGCCGAGTTCAGGGCGTTGCGGACCGAGGTCTCGAACGAGCCGAACCCGCCCTCGGCCAACCGACGCGGTGCGACGTTGATCTCGACGTTGAACCGGCCGAGCTCGGTCTGGAACTGCGGATCGGCGATGGCGTCCAACACCTCGGCGTTGCGCATCGCCGGCTCGCACCGCTCGTCGACGAGATTGAGCTCGATCTCCATCCCGGCCATCGGGCGCTCGATAGTCGAAACGGGACTCGGTCAGCATCCGGGCGAGCACGTCCAGCCCGCGGCGCACCTTCTCCCGGTGCCGCATCCGGTCGGCCCGGGTGAACTGCCGTGCGTCGACCTCTTCTCCCATGGGCCCATCCTGGCCTAGACCCGGAGCCGGATTCCCTCACCGGGCCCTCTCGTCGCTCGGGCGGACCCGTTTCGGATCCTCAGGATGCAACGAGAGCGTGCTCTGAATGCGGGGCTTTTAGACTCGCGCCGTGCTCGCCGACTTCGACAGTTACTACCGACGTGTCGGTGCGCGGGCGGTTCGAGCCGAGCAGCCACGTCCAGGGTGCCTGGCAGGAGACCGAGCAGCACATGGCGCCGGTGGCCGGTCTGCTGGCCCACTGCCTGGAGACCACCGGCCGCGACCCGAACTGCAGCTCTGCCGGCTGACCTTCGAGATCCTCGGGATGATCGCGCGCCGAGGTCTCCGAGGTCCAGGTCGAGGTGATCCGGCCGGGCCGGACCATCGAACTGCTGGAGGCACGGCTGCTGATCGGCGGACGGAGCGGCGGTCAGGGCCACCGGATGGCGGCTGTCCCGGCAGGACACCGGCGCGTGGCCGACCGACCTCGCCGGGGCCGGATCGCTGCCCGATCCGGCGACGTGTCGAGCCGTGGGACGGCGCACTGACCTGGCCGGGCGGTTACATCCGCTCGCTCGACATCCGCCGCGCCCCCGACAGCGAGCCCGGACGGGCGCGAGCCTGGGTCGGCACCCAGCTGCCCTTGGTCGCCGACGTCGAGGTCTCCGAGCTGGCCGCCTTCACCGGACTGGTCGACACCGCGAACGGCATCGGCGCCCGGGTCGACCCGAAGGAGCTGGATGTTCCCGAACACCGACCTGACCATCCACTACTTCCGGACGCCGTCCTTTCCCGCTCCCGGGTCCGCCGAGGCCGAACACCGCCGGGTGGGCTTCGACACCTCGGTGGCGATCGGCTGCGAAGGGGTCGGGCTTGACCTCCTCGACCCTGCACGACCGGTTCGGTCCGGTCGGCCGGGCCGAACAGATCCTCACCGTCCGTCGGCTGCGCTGAACCCGTCGCCGGCGCTGTCGTCGTCGCGGCCGGCTTCTTCCGGCAGCTCGGGCAGCTCCGGCAGCTCGGGCAACTCCGGCAGCAGCGGCAGCAGGTCCGGATGGCCAAGGTGCTCGGCCCAGTCGGCGGGGGTCGCGTCGAAACGCCCGTCGCGGACGGCCGGATCGGCGCCGAGGTCGAGCAGCAGCCGGACGAGCTGGGCGTGGTTCCGCTCCACCGCCGTATGCAACGCCGTCTGCCAGGGTTGTTCGCGAAACACGTCGGCCCGGGCCAGCGCGTCGACGTCGAAGCCGAGCCGGACGGCCAGCGCCACCGCCTCCGGGACGGCCTGGCCGGCCGCCCAGACGACCAGTCCGGGATGCTCACGCCGAGCCGCCCGCAACGGCCCCTCCCCCAGGTCCCGCACCGCGTACTCGTCGTTGGCCATCACCGCTGCGACGACCGCCTCCGCCGGACCGAAGTCGGGCTCGGATGGCCCCGGCGGCCCGCAGTCGGTCCGCCAGCTGGCCGTGCCCGCCCAGTAGCGCCGCCTCGAGCGGCGTCCCGGATCCGCTCATCCGGGTCGACTGCGAGGTCAGCGGTGAGCGGACGTCGACACCGGCGGCGATCAGCCGGGCGACCCGCTCGGGACTGTCCGTGGCCGACCGCCCAGTCGAGCAGACCGCGGAGCAGCTGCGTCGGAGACTCCAGCGCGTCGGGCAGCAGGGCGGCCCAGGGGCCGAACTGCTCGCGGCCGAGCCCGCAGGACAGCAGCAGCTCGAGGAAGTCGTCGTCGTCGCCGAACTGCCGGTTGTAGAGGGTCTGCGCGTCGTTCGGGTCGGCTCCGGCCTCGATCAGCAGCCGGGCCAACTCGATCGCGTGCGGATGCGGAGGCTGCCCGCTCACCGCCGCCGAACACGCCGGTCAGCACGGTGAACGGCGTCGGCCAGACCGCCGAAGAAGCGGCCGTCGTTCGGGTCGGCACCGGCGGCCAACAGGATGCCGGCTGCGTCCAGCGTGTCCGCCCGCGCGGTCGGCAGCCGTCCGTAGCCGAGGTAGAACAGCGGCGTCCAGCCGTACGGCCCGGTCGCCCGGGACGCCGCTGCCGGGTTGAGCCGAAGGGCATCGCGAACCAAGTCGGGTCGCCCACAGACGGCCGCCACTGCGACATCGCCGACCGGCAGCTCCGGGTGCCGGACCAACAGCTCGGCCGCGGCCGCGGACTGCTGACTGGCGTCACGTCGTCCGGGCCGTAGTCCAGGCAGGCCAGCCTGAGCAGCCGGTGGCCGAGCGGTTCGTCGGCCTGCGGAGCCGTCCGATGCCAACTTCGGGCGGTGATGGCGGCGACCTGCCGGGTCAGCCGGGGCCAACTCGGAAACCCGTACTCGCGGGCCAGCAGCAGTTGCGCCTGGTGCAACGGGAACCGGGCGGCGGTTCTCGCGCCGGACCGGGACAGTGCATCGGCGTCGCCCGGCCCGGACGTCGCGCTGCAAGTCGCGAGCCTGGATCCGCAACTGATCGAGATCGGGCCGCTCGGGCAGTGTCCGGAGCGGAGTGGGGGTCTGCATACGGGTCGTCATCGCGACCTCTCCTTTTCGCCCTCGCGGTCCGCGCACCGAGGGAAAGGAAGAGGTGGTCTAGCCACTGTTCTCCTGCACAGCTGGGCTCAGCCCTGCCCGCGGACCCGGAGGCGTTGCTGCGACGCCGAACATCAGGTTAGCAAGGCTGGCCGCCCAGGGAGGGGAACCGGCCACCGGAAAGCAACTGTCGGACCGTTCCCCTAGCCTGACGCCATGACCGAGCCGAACCGACCTCCGCTGGCTGACCGCCGTCCGACCGAACGCGTTCACCACGGCGACACCTTCGTCGACGCCTACGAATGGCTACGGGACCCGAAAGATCCGGACGTGCTGGCCTATCTGGAGGCCGAGAACGCCTACACCGAGACGCAGACCGAGGGGCTGGCCGAGCTGCGGGAGGCGATCTTCACCGAGATCAAGGCTCGGACCCAGGAGAGCGACCTGACCGTCCCGCAGTACGCCGATCACCAGGTGCTCGTCGATCACCAGGTGCTTGCCGATGATCAGGTGCCCGACGGGCCGGGTCGGGCCGAGGGCCGAACCGGGGACCGGGTCGGCTACTGGTACTACACCCGCACTCAGGAGGGGGCCGAGTACAGGATTCACTGCCGGACGCCCGCGGCCGATCGCGAGACCCCACCAGATCTGACCCGCCCGATCGAAGGTGAAGAAGTCCTGCTGGACGGCAACCTGGAGGCCGGCGACTGCGCCTTCTTCTCCCTCGGCTCGTTCAGCGTCTCCCCCGGCGGCCGACTGCTCGCCTACGCCGTCGACCGGGTCGGTGACGAGCGCTTCACCATCCGGGTCAAGGATCTGAGCACCGGGGAGCTGCTGCCGGACACTATCGAGAACACCTTCTACGGAGCCGAGTGGGGCGGTGACGAACACCTCTTCTACACCCGCACCGACGACGCCTGGCGGCCCTTCCAGGCGCTCCGGCACCGGTTGGGTACCGACGCCGCCGACGACCCGGTGGTGCTGGTCGAACCCGACGAACGCTACTGGCTGGGGGTAGAGACGAGCCGGGACGACCGCTGGGTGCTCTTCGGCAGTGCCAGCAAGTTGACCAGTGAGTACGCCATCCTGTCCGCCGACGAGCCAGAGGCGGAGCCGCGGGTGGTGGCACCGCGGCGGCAAGGCGTCGAGTACGGCGTCGAGGTCGCCGGGGACCGGCTGCTGATCGTGCACAACGACGGCGCCGAGGACTTCACGCTGGCCCAGGCCCCGTTGACGGCGACCAGCCATACCGAGTGGCAGCCGGTGCTGGGCGAACAACCCGGCGTGCGGATTCTCGGTGTGGAGGCGTTCGCCGGTCACGCTGTGGTCAGCCTGCGCCGCAACGGGCTGACCGGCCTCCACGTCATTCCCCGCGACGGCGGCGGTGATCTGGCGCCGGATCCGACATCGCCTTCGACGAACCTCTCTACACCGTCACCTCCGACGGCGCCCTCGACCTACACAGCCCCGATCTCCGGCTGAACTTCAGCTCGATGGTCACCCCGTCGACGGTCTATGACTACCGGTTCGCCACCGGTGAGCTGGTACTGCGTAAGCAGACTCCGGTGCTGGATCACCCCGAGCTCGGCCCGTACCGGCCGACCGACTACGTCCAGGAGTGGTCTGGGCCACCGCGCCGGACGGTGTCCGGGTGCCGATGTCGGTGGTCCGGCACCGCTCGGTCGCCTTGGACGGCAGCGCGCCGGCACTGCTCTACGGCTACGGATCCTACGAGATCTCGCATGGACCCGGAGTTCAGCGTCGCCCGGCTGTCCCTGCTGGATCGCGGCTATCGTCTACGCCATCGCCCACGTCCGCGGCGGCGGCGAACTGGGCCGATCCTGGTACGACCAGGGCAAGACGCTGACCAAGCGGAACACCTTCACCGACTTCATCGCCTGCGGAGAGCAGCTGATCAGTGCCGGACTACACCAGCGCCGACCGGCTGGCCGCCCGCGGCGGCAGCGCCGGCGGACTGTTGATGGGTGCGGTGGCCAATCTCGCCCCGCAGACGTTCCGGGCCGATTCACGCCGCGGTGCCGTTCGTGGACAACCTGACCACGATCCTCGATCCGGAGCTGCCGTTGACGGTGATCGAGTGGGACGAATGGGGTGATCCGCTGCACGACCCCGAGGTCTATGCCTACATGAAGTCCTACGCACCGTACGAGAACGTCGCCGATCAGCCTACCCGGCGATTCTGGCCACCACCAGCCTGAACGACACCCGGGTGCTGTTCTGCGAACCGGCCAAGTGGGTCGCGGCCTTACGCCGACTGCGCCACGAAATCCCCGGAGCGACCGATCCTGCTGAAGACCGAGATGTCGGCCGGACACGGCGGGGTCAGCGGGCGCTACCAGGGCTGGCGGGAGGTCGCCTTCGAGTACGCCTGGCTGATCGGGCAGACCGATCCGGGACGGGAACCGACGGGCAGTGCAGTGAGCAGCTGAGCACTGCAGCCGGCGGGCTCGGCGACCGAGCGGTGTGGGCGAGAGGAACTGGCGGTCCGTGCGTCCGGAACAGGGACTCGTCCGAATAACGCGGGCCGGGTGACGACCACACGTCGACCTCCGGCCGGCGTGACGCACGATGAAGTCAATAGCTGCCGCACCCCTGGACCGGAAATCCTTCGGCCGGCGGGGTGTGTTCAGGGGGGAACCTGATGTTCCGGGGTCCGATTCAGGGATTCTTCAGGGTGCCGGCGGAACACTTCATCAACGCTGGTGCGTTGCATAGATGAAGGCAACGAAAGGGGCCCGACAGTGGTTGCTGTGACCAGATCCTCGACAAAGCGCGTTTCCGACGGCATCGAAGGCAAGGATGCCGTTGGACTTTACCTGGACGGAATTGCCAAGACTCCCCTGCTGAGCGCCGAAGAGGAAGTCCATCTCGCCAAGGCCATCGAAGTCGGCCTGTACGCAGAGAAGATCCGCTCCGGCGAGGTCACCTCAGCCGAACGCGGCCGCCGCGCCAAGCGCCCGACCGCCGACGAGCTGGAGTGGCTGATCGATGAGGGTCGACGGGCTCAACAACAGTTCATCACCGCCAACCTCCGGCTGGTGGTTTCGGTGGCCCGCAAGTACGGCCGGGCGCAGATGCCGCTGCTGGATCTGGTCCAGGAGGGCAATACCGGCCTGATCCGTGCGGTGGAGAAGTTCGACTACACCAAGGGCTTCAAATTCTCCACCTACGGAACCTGGTGGGTCCGGCAGTCGATCAGCCGGGGCATCGCCCAGCAGGGGCGGATCGTCCGGTTGCCGGTGCACGTCGCCGAGCAGGTCAACCAGGTCGGTGCAGTCCGCCGCACGTTGGAGCGCCGGCTGGGCCGGGATCCGGAACTACCTGAAATCGCTGCCGAGATGGGCGTGGACGCCGACCGGGTCCTCGACCTGATGCGCTACGGCCGGGACCACGTCAGCCTGGACGCTCCGGTCGAGGAGGGCGGCGACACCGCGCTCGGCGACCTGATCGCCCGGGAGCCGATGCCCGGTCCGGACGAGGTGTTCCTCGACGCCGAGGAGCACGCCCGGTTGGAGGCACTGCTGGACGAACTGGACGACCGTTCCGCCGACGTCGTGCGCCGGCGCTACGGTCTGATGGACGGTCGGCAGGCCAAGCTGGCCGATATCGGTGCCGTCTGGGGCATCACGGCCGAGCGGGTTCGTCAGATCGAACGGCACGCGATCGCCAAATTACGCAGCAAGAGCGTCCTTGCCGCCTGAACCAGTTGGTCCGGGCCGGCCGTCCCGGGTCTGAGGCCACAACGTCATGAGCCGGTGGTGCATCGTGCACCACCGGTTCTTGCCGTCCAGATACCGTTTCGGTGGCCGTTCGCCGATGGCGAGTCAGCCGAGCTCGGCCTCGTCGGCCGCCAGATCGTGTCGCCAATCCGGATGCTGGGCCAGGTAGGCGTCCAGATCGAGCTCCTCGGGCTCGTTCCCGGTCTGGTCGAACACCATGCGCGGCACGCGGACATCGGTGCTGCCGCGCACCTCCATTCGGTGCGGAATGATCACGTCCTCACCCCGGTAATCCCCCGTGACGTCCGCGCCGCGCTCGATCGCGGCCCGAAGCCGCAGGATGACCGCGCCGGCCAGCTCGGTCATGCTGTAGCTGATCGAGCTCAGCGCCGGCGTGGTGAACCGAGCCATGGCGGTGTCGTCGAAACCCAGCACCGCGACGTCGTGCGGGACTTTCCGACCCGAGTCGCTGATCGCGGCCATCGCCCCGACGGCGAGATCGTCGTTGAAGCAGAAGACTGCATCCAGGGTCGGCTCGGCGGCCAGTAGTTCGCTCATCGCCCGGTAGCCGTGGCTCCGGGTGTAGGCGCCGACCCGGCCGTAGAGCGCGCGGAGTCCGTGCTCGGCGAGAGCCGACTCCGCACCGGAGAGCCGCTGGTCGGTCGGCGCCACCTTGTGCTCACGTCGGCCGAGCAGGGCGATCCGGCGGCGGCCGAGCCCGAGGAGGTGTCTGATCCCGTCCGCCCCGGCAGATTCGACGTCGGTGAAGACATGGTCGAAGATGCGGTGCTCCTGGTCCCACCGGCTGCCCAGCATGACTACCGGGACCAGCCCCATCCGGCGCCGGATGTCGAGGTCGCTGAGCGCGATGGTGCTGCCGATCAGCCCGTCCACGAAGTGCCGCCGCAGGCTGCCGAGGGTGGCCAGTTCGCCGGGGACGGTCCGGCCGGACTGCTGGATCAGAACCGTCAGGTCGCTGTCCCGGGCCGCGCTGGTCAATCCCCCGGTCAACCGGCCGAAGTAGCTGGAGTCGACGTCGGGGATCAGCAGGGCGATCAGACCGGTGCGGCCACCGGCCAGGCTCCGGGCGGCCATGTTGGGCCGATACCCCAACTCGGTCAACACCTGCTGGACGCGCTGCCGGGTGCTCGGCCGGATCGAGGGGAATCCGTTGACCACGTTGGACACGGTCTTCAGCGAGACCCCGGCGCGCTCCGCCACGTCCTGCATGGTCACCATGCGAGAAGCCTAGTCGGAACGGCTTTCGGCCGAGCCGGAACGAGGTGCCGGCGGCGCCCGGACGGGTCGATCAGCCGACCAGCCATCGAGGGATGGCGGGGTTCAGTGCCGACACGCCGCCGCGGACGGCCAGCTGCGGAATGACCGATGGGGCCGCTCCGGTCCGTCGTCGCGCTCACGACTTGCCTCCAGTCCCTCCGACGGGGCGGATCAGCCCCTCCTGAGCCACATCGGCCACCAGCGACGACCCCTGGAACAGCCGGGCGGTGGACAGACCGAGCCCGCCCGAGGCCGACGGCGAAACCTGGTCGTAGAGCAGCCAGCGGTCGGCCCGAAGCGGTCGGTGGAACCACATCGCATGGTCCAGCGACGCCGCCTGCACCTCCCGGGTTCCGATCAACACCCCGTGCGGCACCACACTGGCCGCCAGCAGGGTGAGATCGCTGGCGTAGGCCAGGCAGGCGTGTTGCAGGATCTGGTCGTCGCCGAGATCGCCGTCGGCACGCAGCCAGACCCGGGCCCGGGCCGGGTGACGCTCGGCGCTGAGCCCGCCGCCGGGTCGGGAATCCCCGACGTAGCGGACGTCCAGGGCACCCCATTCGTGTTCCCACAGACCCCGGTCACGACCCGAAGCCGCCGCCAGAACCTCACTCATCCGCGGGCAGTCCTCGGGCGCCGGGACATCATCGGGGACCGGGTCGGCGTGGTCGAAGCCCGGCTCACGACGGTGAAAGGATGCCGAGAGGTAGAAGATCACTTGGCCGCCCTGCCGGGCCACCACCCGTCGGGAGGAGAACGAGCCACCGTCGCGGACCAGCTCGACGTCGTAGACGATCGGGATGTCGATCCGGCCCGGCAGCAGAAAATAGCCGTGCAACGAGTGCACCGCCCGCCCCTCCGGCGCGGTGCGATAGGCCGCGGTCAGTGCCTGAGCCAGTACTTGGCCACCGAAGGCCCGCTGCAACTGGGAGTCGGGTTGGCGGGCCCGGAACAGACCGAGCTCGATCTGCTCCAGGTCGAGCAACTCGACCAGCTCGGACAGCTTCTGCGGCATCTCAGGTGAGCGTTCCGCGTCGGGTGACAGGTCGGGGGCTCACTGGTCTGAATCCTTGTCGTGCTCGGCCAGGAACCGCTCGAACTCGGCTCCGATCTCCTCGGCCGTGGGGACCTGACCGGCCCCTGCGGACTGGACCGTGTCGTAGCTCTGCTCCAACTGGCCGACCAGCTCCTGCACCTCGGTCGACGACGCGACCTCGGCCCCGATCTCGGCCAGATTGGTGGCCGATGCCTGCTCCAGGGCAGTGAGATCGAAGGCTAGCCCGGACGCCTGGCTCAGCGCCTTACTGAGCACCAGGGTGGCCTCCGGGAACGGCGACTGGGCCAGATAGTGCGGCACGTGCGCGGCCAGACCCATCGCCTTCCGGTCGCGCTGGCCGAGCCGGAACTCCAGCAGGCCGCCGAAGCTGGCCGGCACCTCGACCCGGTCGATCCAGCTGCGATAGCCCTGGACCAGTTCCGGATCGGTGGCGTGTGCGGTGAAGGTGACCGGGCGGGTATGCGGCACGGCCATCGGGATGCCCTGCACCGACAGGCTGAGCCGTACGTCCAGCTGCTCGATCAGTCCGGTCACCGCCGCGGCCATCCGCTCCCACTGGACGTCGGGCTCCGGGCCGGTGAGCAGCAGGAAGGTCTCGCCCTGCGCGTCGACCAGCCGGTGCAGCTTCAGCTCGAGGTCGGCATACGAGCGCCACTGGTCGGTGTCGAAGATCATCGCCGGACGCCGGCTGCGGTAGTCGTGCAACTGGTCGTGGTCGAAGACCGCCAACTCCTCGTGCTCCAGGTGCTCCAGCAGGTGGGCGCTGAACAACCGCCCGGCCTGGCCGGCGTCGACGAACCCGTCCAGCTGGTGGATGAGCACCGGCCGCCGGCCGGCCATCCGGGCCAGGACCTCCTCGTTCACGGTGTAGAGATCATGTGGGTCCATCATGGGAGCCAATCTATGCGAACCGCCGGACCAGCCGTCGATTGCGCTCCGACCAGGGAGATCAGCTTCCGGCGGCGGCGATGGCGGTCCGGACCCGTTTCGCCGAAACCGGATAGCGGGTCTTCAACGACTGGGCGAACAGCCCGACCCGCAACTCCTCCAGCATCCAGGCGATCGCCTCGACCCGGGCCGGCAGCGGACCGGGCGGCTGCCGTGCGCACAGCGCGGCGTAGGCGTCCTCGCACTCCAGGATCACTCCGAGGCCGGCGGCGTCGCGGGCGGGTGTGGCCCGCAGATCCGGCGATCCGGAGCTGGACCGCCCGCAGATAGCGGGGCAGGTCGACCAGGTGCTCGTAGCCGATCCGGGACAGGAACCGGTCGAAGACCAGATTGGACACCTGCTCCTCGATGTCGTCGGCGGCCGCCGGCTCGATCCGCCGGACGGCGGGTAGCTCGGCGACGATCTGCGGCCAGAGGAGCAGCACCTCGGCGGCCAGATCGACCACCACTCGCATCAGGTCGGCCTGATCGGCCCGGACCAGATCGCACAACCGGGTGAAGGCGGCCGCGTCGCGCACCCCGCCGCCGTGGTGTCGGGCGACCAGTTCGGCGGTGGTAGCCCAGCCGGGCGTCGGCCAGCAGGTCGGGCACGCCGGCGTACGGTCCGGCGCCGAGAGCCAGCTTGTTCCGGTTGGACAGGTGCGAGATCACCCAGCGGGTCGGATCGGGGTTGGTCAGCACCACCAACCGGATCACCCCGCGCAGGTGCTGACCGGCCGCCGCCTCGGCGGTGGTGGCCACGGCCAGGCCGACACTGGTCTGCTCGTCGGTCAGGTGCGGGTAGGCCGTGACCGGATGACCGGCACGGCGCAGGGAGATCTCCGGTTCGAGATCACCGAAGTCCCAGGTGGTCAGGCCGGTGCGGGTCCGCTCGGCGGCGGCCACGTTCAGGCTGAGGCGTCGAACGGTCCAGCAATTGGCGCTGCAGAGCGCTGAGATCCTTGCCCTCGGCCAGGGTCCGGGGCCCGTTCCGGTCGGTCTCGGTAATCACGAACGTCGGACGCAGATGGCCGGGCAGCATGTCAGGGTGCCACTCCTGCTCCGGGACAAGACTGCCGGTCATGCGCGCGCAGCGCCCGTCCGAGCACCTCGGTGAACGGTCGATGGCTGCTCACCTCGGGACTGATCCGGGCATCGGTCTCCCGCTCGGCGATCCAGTCCAGCGCCCGGCTGGCGAACTCCGGGGCGGGGACGAACGCCGTCCGCCGCTGCCTTGGGCAGCGACCGGATCAGCTCGGTGGCCAACTCGGCCCGCAGTCCCGGCACCTGCCAGCTGAACGGAGCCGGATCCAGCCGCTCGAGCAGCGCCAGCGGGATATCGACGCTGACCCCGTCCCGATCGGTGCCGGGTTCGAAGCTGTAGCTGACCGGCAGGTCGACACGTCGTCGACGTCCCAGTGATCAGGGAAATCCGCGGCCCGGACGGCGCTGCCGTCGGTCGGCGACCAGGTCGTCCTCGGTCAGGTCGAGCAGCTCCGGTGTTTCGTGCCGGGCGGTCTTCCACCAGGCGTCGAAGTGTCCGGCCGAGGTGATTCCGATCGGGATCCGGGCCGCGTAGAAGTCGAAGATGACCTGGTCGTCGACCACCACGTCGCGCCGCCGGACCCGGTCCTCGAGCCCTTCCACCTCGGCCCGTACGGCCAGGTTGCGCGGCGAAGAAGTGGTGCCGGGTCCGCCAGTCGCCCTCGACCAGCGCCGACCGGATGAAGATCTCCCGGGCCTCCGTCGGGATCGATCCGGCCGTAGCCCACCCGTCGGCCGGCGACGATCGGGATGCCGTACAGGCTGACCTGCTCATACGCCATCACCGAGCCCGACCTCGAGCGACCAGTGCGGCTCGGAGTAGCTGCGCTTGAGCAGGTGGCCGCCGACCTCCTCGATCTGGGCGACGTCGATGCCGCGCGACCGTACGGGCCCACAGCCGGGAGGTCTCGACGATCTCGGCCGCCATCACCAGCGGCGGCTGGACCTTGGCCACGCTCGAGCCCGGGATTGATGGCGAACTTGGTGCCGCGGGCGCCCAGGTACTCCCGCGGGCCGGCCGGCCCCGACGGCGTCCGGCCCGTCCGCCGCGTCCGGCCCCGCCTCCGCTGGGCTCTTCCGTGATCTCGGCCAGCCCGACCTGGGACAGCAGTCCGGTGAGGACGGCGGTGTGCACCCGGTCCGGCGGCGCCGGCTCGGCGTTGCGGTTCAAGCTCGAGTTCGCGCCCGATCTGGCGCAGCTGGGCGTGCAGGTCCTGCCACTCCCGGATCCGCAGGAAGTGCAGGAATTCAGCCCGGCACATCCGTCGGAACGCGTTGCCGGACAGCTCGCGCTGCTGGTCTTTCAGGTAGGCCCACAACCGAAGCAGGGCCAGGAAGTCGCTGCCCTCGGATTCCGGGTGCCTCCTTCTGCTGGGCGTCCTTCTGCTGGGCGTCCTTCTGCTGGGCGTCCTTCTGCTGGGCGTCCTTCTGCTGGGCGTCCTTCGCGTTGGGAGTCGGGTCGCCGGCTGGTGCGGCGTCGGCGTCGGTCCCCCCGGTCGCCGGCGCCCAGAACCGCCGGTGGGCGGCGTCCGCGGCCTGCTGCTGGTCGGCCGGACGCTCGCGCGGGTCCTGCACCGAGAGCCCGGACACGATGACCAACATCTCGGTCAGACAGCCCTGCCGCTCACCGGCCAACAGCATCCGACCCATCCGCGGGTCGAGCGGGATCCGGGCGAGTCGCCGTCCGAGGCCGGTCAGCCGTGGACCCCGCTCGGATCGGCGCCGGTCGTCATCGCGAGCAGGCTCGGTCTTCGGGAAGTTCTGGGTCTTTGGATTCTTCTGGTCTTAGCAGCCTGGAGGGCGCCGAGCTCCTCCAGCAGCCGCAGGCCGTCGGTGATCTGGGCACTGTCGGGCGCTTCGACGAACGGGAAGGAGGCGATCTCGCCGAGGTCGGCGGCAGCCATCTGCAAGATCACCGAGGCCAGATTGGTGCGCAGGATCTCCGGCTCGGTGAACTCGGGCCGGCCGAGCGAAGTCCTCCTCGGCGTAGAGCCGGATGCAGATGCCCGGCCCGAGCCGGCCGCAGCGTCCGGCCCGCTGATTGGCCGAGGCCTGCGAGATCGGCTCGATCGGCAGCCGCTGCACCTTGGTCCGGGCCGAATAGCGCGAGATCCGGGCGGTGCCGGTGTCGATCACGTAGCGGATGCCGGGCACGGTCAGCGACGTCTCGGCGACGTTGGTGGCCAGCACGATCCGGCGTCCGGAATGGGCGGCGAACACCCGGTGCTGCTCGGCGGCCGACAGCCGGGCGTAGAGCGGCAGCACCTCGGTCGGCGCAGATTGAGCCCGCTCGATCGCCTCGGCGGCGTCGCGGATCTCCCGTTCGCCGGAGAGGAAGACCAGGATGTCGCCGTCCCGTTCGGTGACCAGCTCCTCGACGGCGCGGCGATGCCACCGGCCTGGTCGACGTCCTGATACGCCCGTCGGTCACGCCCGTCTGACCGCCCTCGTCCTCGGCGCCGGCCCGACCAGCGGTCGGTAGCGGACCTCGACCGGATAGGTCCGCCCGGACACCTCGATGATCGGCGCCGGGCCGTCGGCGTCGCGCGAAGTGGTCGGCGAACCGTGCGGTGTCGATGGTGGCCGAGGTGATGATCACCTTCAGCTCGGGCCGGCGCGGCAGCAGCTGCCTGAGGTAGCCGAGCAGGAAGTCGATGTTCAGGCTGCGCTCGTGCGCCTCGTCGATGATGATCGTGTCGTAGCGGCGCAGATCGCGATCATGGGCGATCTCGGCCAGCAGGACGCCGTCGGTCATCACCTTGAGCCGGGTCTCCCGGCCGAGGCCTTGCGGGTGAAGCGGACCTGATAGCCGACCAGATCACCGAGCTCGGTCTCGAGCTCCTCGGCGATCCGCTCGGCGACGGTGCGGGCGGCGATCCGGCGTGGCTGGGTGTGGCCGATCGAGCGGCGCCCGAGCCGAGGCAGATCTTGGGCAGCTGGGTGGTCTTGCCCGAGCCGGTCTCCCCGGCGACCACGACGACCTGGTGATCGCGGATGGCCGCCTCGATCTCGTCGGCCCGGCCGGTGATCGGCAGCTCGGCCGGCAGCTCCAGGTCCGCTGCGGTCAGCTCAGCAGTTTCGGCGCTCGACCCACTCTAATGCGCCGGGTCGAGGCCCCTGATCGACACGGGATGTTCCTCAGAGCCAGAATCCGGGTCGGGGGGGCGGGGGTCGGGGTCGGGGTCGGGGTCAGGCTTCCCGTCGGGGTCCTCGAACGTGGTCCGGCCGTGCAGTTTCGGGGCGAGTTCGTTGTCGATCCCGTCGGCCACGTCGGACATGATCTGGACGCGCCTGCTGCAGATGGGCCGGGACGAACGGGTGCGGCGGGCATCGACAGGGTGACGAAGACCCGGTCGCGGATCAGCTGGAACTTCACCCAGCGGGCGTCGCAGTTGAGGTCGTTCAGCACCTCTGCCGCCCGGGACCGGCCGGCGACCTCGTGCACCACGGTGGAGAAGATGACGATCTCGCGGCCGTCCGGCGCGGTACGCAGGAAAAGCATGGTCGAGCCGACCCGGATGGCCACGTCGCCTTCGGCGTCGCGGATCGGCGGGTGCCCGAACAGATCGGTCAGCTCGGCGTCGACCAACTCGTCTAGGTGCGGCCCGGCTGCGCGGGATGGTCGCGCACCACGTCGTCGTCGTCGTACCCCTCGGCCGGGTCCTCGGCTCCGGGTTTCGGGGTGCAGCACCTCCGCAAGCTGGTCCGGGGCCAGAAAAACCGGGTGCTGGACGCCGTAGACGTCCCGGAGCGCGATCGTGGCCAGCTCGGCCAACGCGTCGGATTCCTCCTGCGGCCGCTCGGCCCAGAAGTTGGCCGACCGTTCGTTCCCCGGAGTCGTCGCGTCGTCGTCACCGGACGGCGGGTTCCAGCCGGCCTGCTCCATCGCCGTCAGGTCCTCGGGCTCCAACTGGAACGCCTCGCCCAGGACGGCGTTGCTGGCCGCCTCGATCCGGACGACGTCGCGGCGCGGCGACGAGCAGGTGATGAACGGGCCCTGGTCGTCACTCTCGGACTCGACCCCGATGACCAGATCGGCGGTGTCGTCGATCACCGAGACGACCTCGCTCAGCCGGCTCTGGAACTCCGCCCAGGCTTGCGCGGTGCTCCGATCGATGTCGAAGTCCTCGTAATCGGTCGAATCCACTCGCTGCTCTCCTCGGCCCACTGCTGACGATGTCGAACCTAGCGCACTGCCCGGTCGGCGTCCGAAGCCTCAGCCACCCAGACCTCAGCCACCCGAGCTCAGCGACCCAGCGCCCTCAGCGACCCAGCCTCTCAGCGACCCAGCCCCTCAGCGACCCACCCCCAGCGCCCAGCCCAGCGACCCAGCCGTGCTCAGCGACCCAGACCCTCAGCGACCCAGGGCGGCCACCACCCGGGACGGCGCCGGCCGTCCCAGTCGCTCGGCCAGCCATTGACTGGTGGCGACCAGGGCGTCCAGATCGATGCCGAGGTCGATAACCCAGTCCGGTGAGCAGCCAGACCAGATCCTCGGTGGCCAGGTTTCCGGTCGCCGACTTCGCGAACGGGCAGCCGCCGAGGCCGCCGGCGGAGGCGTCGAACTCGCTCACTCCCGCCTGCAGCCCGGCGACCACGTTGGCCAGCGCCTGGCCGTAGGTGTCGTGGAAGTGCAGGGCGATCCGGTCCGGGGCCACGCCGGAGTCGGCGACCGCCGCGCACAGCATGGCAACCTGCCCCGCGGTGGCCACCCCGATGGTGTCGCCGAGACTGATCGTCGCGCAGCCCAGGTCGATGAGTCGACCCACCACCTCGGACCACCTGGGCGGCCGGGACGACACCCTCCCACGGGTCGCCGAAGCACATCGAGACGTAGCCCCGGACGGGGAGTCCCGGCTCACGGGCCTGGCGGACGACCGGGGCGGCCAGCTCGATCGCGCCGTCGCGGCTGGTGCCGAGATTCGCCTCGGCGAACCTTTCGGTGGCGCTGACGAACACCGCGATCTCCCCGGCGCCGGCGGCCAGTGCCCGGTCGAGTCCGCGGACGTTCGGTACCAGCACCGGGTAGCGGACGCCGTGGGCCGGGTCGATACCGCCACCACCTGCTCGGCGTCGGCCAGCTGGGGCACCCGGCGCGGCGAGACGAAGCTGGTGGTCTCGATGGCCGTCAGACCACAGCGCTGCAGCCGGTGGACGAATTCGATCTTGGTCGCGGTGTCGACATCGCCGCTTCGGCCTGCAGCCCGTCCCGCGGTCCGACCTCGTAGACGCCGCACCGCGGCCGGCAGCCCGGGCAGCGGGTGGACGTCGGGAAACTCGCTCATCCGCGTCGCAGGGTAGAACTGACGCCGGCCCCAGGAATCGTGGACGTCAGCCGAGCAGGGCGGCGATCACCAGCGAGCACCGGCACCGACAGCACGGTGGAGAGCGAAGATGGCGTCCCGGGCCAGCAGGGTGCCGTGCCGGTAGCGGATGGCGAAGGTGAACACGTTCTGGGCGGTCGGCAGGGCGGCGACCACGGTGACGGCCAGGACCGCCGGGCCGTCCAGGCCGAGGACGAAACGGGCCACGGCGAAGGCGACCAGCGGTTGCACGATGACCTTGAGGGCGACCACGAAGGCGACCTGTCGTCGGGGCTCACCCTGACCCGCCCGCGGGCCGAGGCGCAGCGAGATGCCGTAGGCGATCAGCATCGAGGGCACCGCCATGCCGCCGACCAGGTGCAGCGGGTCGTCGATCACCGCGGGCAGCCGGAAGCCGGAGACCGAGAGCAGCAGGCCGATCAGGGACGCGATCATCAGCGGGTTGCGGAAGGGCTGGGTGAGCAGCCGGCCGATCCGGCGGCGGCGGCTCTCGGCGGTGCTGGGCGGCGGGAGGTGAAGTCGAGGACGGCCAGGCCGACAGGCTGCAGGACCAGCAGCTGGATCAGCAGCATCGGCGCGATCAGCGACACGTTGCCCAGCGACGTAGGCCGCGATCGGCAGGCCCAGGTTGCCGGCGTTGACGTAGGCGCGAACTGAACGTCCCGATCACGGTGTCGCTCGGCGTCGCGTTTGAACACCAGCCGGGCCGCGAGGAGTACGGGGTCGAGACCACGACCACACTGCTGACCGAGGCGACCAGGTTGGCCGAGAACAACTGGGAGACGTCGGTGCCGCCCAGGACGGTGATCATCAACGCCGGGTTGGCCACGAAGAACGCCAGCCGGGAGAAAATCACCTGGGCGCTCTCATCGACCACCTTCAGCTGCGCCAGCAGGGCGCCGATCGCGATGATCGCGCCGATGGTCACGAAGCCCGCCAGGACCCCACCCACGCGACTCACCACTCTTGGCTCGAACCGGACTCCCCGCGGGGCTGCCGGAGCCCATGCTGCTACACCGTGGGATCGTGCGGCGAATCCGGATCCGATAGCCGAAGGCGCAGACGACCGTGGCCCGGTCGAACCTGAGTTCGACCGGGCCCGGTCAGGTGCTGGCAGATGCGGCTCAGCGGTTCAGCTCCAGCGGTTGGAACCTCAGCGGTAGGACGAGCTCATGTGGAGCTCCCCGTTCACGCCGTTGGGGTAGAACCCGCCGCTACTGACCGCATTCTTGTTGAGATAGACGATGTTCAGCACGTCGCCCGGGGTGCGGCTGTAGGTGATGCCGTTCTCGTCGGTCGGGACCAGGTTGACCTTGCCGTACTCCTTGATGCCCTGATCGTCGTTGATCGGGTTGTCCAGGCTGTCCCGGGCATTCGACAACTTCTGCACCGTGTCGTAGAGACCCTTGTTCAGCAGCGCGGAGCGGACGATACCTGCGTGGTAGGCCTCCACCGAGAGGATGCCTGCGGCCGCCTCCAGGTAGGCCGCGTTCTGGATCAGCGGAGCCGCGCCCTTGTAGGCGGTCACCCCGACGTCTTCGAACAGGAAGGCACCGAGCAGGAAGTTGTTCTCGTTGGCGAACGGGTCGAAGGTCTGGCCGGCGCTGATCACCCCGGCCGCGATGGCCGCGTTAGTGAAGCTCTTCTGCAGGTCGATGGCCGGCCGCGCCACCTTGGCGTTACCGAGTGCGGACCGCAGGAAGAGCACGTGGGCCAGTTCGTCGCCGGCGATCTCCTTGGCGTAAGCCCGGACGAAGGAACTCTTGAACGGGACCTGGGTGCCGCCGGTGACCCCACCGAGCTTGCCCATGCCGTCGGTCATGGACGAATCCAGACCGTAGCCGCGGGTCGCGCGCAGATAGAACTCCGCCTCCAGGTACTCCAGGTTGAGCGCAAAGTTCAGGATCGTCGGATCGCTGATCGTCGGTGCGGCGCTGGCCTTCGACGTGCCGGCTCCGGCGAGTGCGACCGCACCGACCGTGCCCAGTCCGGTCAGGCCGGCGGCCTTGAGGAACTTGCGCCGGTCGGCCTCGGTCTCCGCACTGCGGTTGATCATGTCAACCACCATCTTCTTACCGAACATGTACTACCCCCCGTTGGGATGTGAATGAGCTCCGAGGTCAGCGGGATCCAGGGCCTCGACGCGTCGGAGCGCGCAGCAAGACGGTTACCCACGGTCGAGGACCACCCGAAGATCAATCAAGAGGCCATCCGACACGTATGTACCCAGAACACACAGAGCCGCGGTGTGACCGCAGGGTCGAGACCAACGACGTCTACGACCCCGCGGCGCCACCCGCTCTGCGTAGTATTCGGACTGCTCGCCGGATCGGATGGGTGGGCTGAGAAGAAATAGCGGAAATTCCTAGGCCGCCCGCTGCTCGCCCGTGGCGATCGACTCGCTCCCCCGCCCGACGTCCTCGGCGGCGACGTGACAGGCCACCTCGATCCGCGGTGCCAACTCCAGCAGCGGCGGGGTGACCGCGCGGCAGACGTCGCGGACCAGCGGGCATCGAGCGGCGAACCGGCAGCCCGGCAGCGGGTCGATCACCTTGGGCGGCTCGCCCTTGGCCATCTCGGCGGTCACCGTGAGCTCGGCCCGCGGGTCCGGGACGGCGGCGACCAGCAGTTGGGTGTACGGGTGCCGTGGCTCGGACAGGACGGCCTCGACCGGACCGGATTCCACGATCCGGCCGGCGTACATCACCATCATCCGGTCGGCCACGTAGCGGGCACTGGCGATGTCGTGGGTGATGTAGAGCAGCGAGACACCCTCGTCGTCGCGCATCCGGGCCATCACGTTCAACAACCCGATCCGGATCGAGATGTCGAGCATGGAGACCGGTTCGTCGGCCAGGATCACCTCCGGTTTGTAGGCCAGAGCCTGGGCGAAGCCGACCCGTTGCCGCTGCCCGCCGGACATTTCGTACGGGTAGCGCTGCAGCACGTCGCGGGGCGGTCGCAGCCCAACGACCTCGAGCAGCCGGGCCGCCTCGTCCATCCGGTCGGCAGCGGCGATGTCCGGGCGGTGGAGTTTCATCCCGCGCAGGATCCCGTGCGAGACGCGGAAGGCCGGGTTGAGGGAGCTGAACGGATCCTGGAACACCATCGGCACCGCGGCGCGGTAACCCAACTGGGCCGCGCGGCCGCGTAACTGCGCAGACCGGCTTGCCGTGGAACAGGATGTCTCCGGCCGTCGGCTGGTAAACCCCGGCCAACAGCCTGGCGATCGTGCTCTTGCCGCTTCCACTCTCACCGACCAGGGCGACGATCTCGCCGCGACCGATCCCGAAGGTGGCCTCGTCCACCGCGTGCAGGGTGCGCCGGCCACGAGACCGCCGATCTGGAAGGTCCGGGTGAGGCCTGTGGCCGAGCAGCGGGGTCCGTCGCCGCCGGCTCGTCTGTGTGGAGTGATCGTCGGACTGAGTCATGCTGTCGGTCACGGCGGTGTTGTCGACGGCGGTGTCCACGGCGGTGTTGTGCAGCAGGCAGTCGCGGCGTTGTCGACGGCGGTGTTGTCGGACGGCGGCGGGTCGCCGCGTGCGTGGCGACACGGCGTCGAACGCCGACGTGGGCAGCGCGGTTGAAACCGGCAGCCCGGCGGCAGGGCGGTCAGAGGCGGCGGGCTGCCCGGGGATGCCGACCAGCGGCACCCGCGGGCCGCGGATCGAAGGAAACGCGTCCAGCAGCCCTTGCTGTAGGGGTGCAGCGGGTCGTCGAAAACCTTCCGGGTCGGCCCGAACTCGACGGCCTGGCCCGCGTACATCACCATCAGCCGGTCGGAGAAGTGGCTGACCAGCGACATGTCGTGGGTGACGAAGATCACGGCGAAGCCGAGCTCACGCTGCAGTTCCTTGATCTGCAGCATCAGCGAGCGCTGGGCGACCACGTCCAGCGCCGACGTCGGCTCGTCCATGATCACCAGCTCGGGGGTGAATAGCAGCGCCATCGCGATCATCGCGCGCTGCCGCATGCCGCCGGACAGCTGGTGCGGATAGCTGGTCAGGTGCACGGCGTCGATACCGACCAGCCTCATCACGTCCGCCGAGCGGGCCTTGATCTCGGCCGAGTGCGCTACGCCGTGGGCCCGCATCGCGTCGGCGAACTGCGCACCGATCCGCTTGACCGGGTTGAGGGCGTTCATCGCGCTCTGCATCACCACCGAGAGGTCCCGCCAGCGGACCGGCGCCAGCTCGCGATCGGTCATGGCCACCAGATCTGCCCGCGGAAGGACCGATCCGCCGGCGATCCGGGCCGGCGGGAGAGCAGCTGGGCGATCGCGAACAGCAGGGTCGACTTGCCGCAACCGGATTCGCCGACGATGCCGACGAACTCGCCGGCGCGCACGTCGAGGTCGACGCTGTCGACCGCCCGTCGACCGGACCGCCGACCGGTGCCGTAGGCGACCGTCAGTCCGCGTAGACCTCCGAGCAGCGGTCGCCTGGCCGCTGACTCCTCGTGCAGGCCCGATCTGTCCGGGCCACGGACCGCTCCCGGACCGGCCGCAGGGCGCCGGATTGCTGATCTCGTCGAAGGCGTAGTTGAGCAGCGCGAACGAGGCGCCGAGCAGAGCGATGCACAGGCCGGGCGCGATCACCCACCACTGCTGCCCGGTCTGCAGCGCCTCGTTGCTCTCGGCCCAGTGCAGCATGGTTCCCCAGCTGACCGAGGACGGATTGCCGAGCCCGATGAACTGCAGACCGGCCGCGGTCAGCACGGCGTACAGCGCGGCGCCGAGGAAGTTGGCCGCGATCAGCGACGTCATCGTCGGCAGGATCTCGACCACGATCACGTAGACCGCGTCGTTCGCCACGGACCCGGGCCGACTCCAGGAAGTCCCGGTTGCGTAGCGACAGCGCCTGGGCGCGCAACTGCCGCGCCCCGTAGGACCAGCCGGTGATCACCAGCACCATCACCACGACCAGCAGGTTGCCCCCGCCCGCGTAGGCGGCGATCACGATGACCAGCGGGAACGCCGGGATGACCAGGAAGACGTCGATGAGCAGCGACAGCCCATCGTCGGCGACGCCGCCGAGATAGGCGGCCGAGATGCCGACGATCACCGAGAGCCGCTGGCCAGCGCACCGGCGATCACCGCGATCAACAGCGACTGCCGGGTCCCCCAGACCAACTGCGCCCAGATGTCCTGACCGAACGCCGTGGTGCCCAGCAGATGTCCGGGGCCCGGCGGCAGGCTGAGGTCGAAGGCCCGGAGGTTGGGGTCGGTCACCGAGGTGAACAGCTGGGGCGCCGCCGCGGCGACCACGAAGATCACCAGCATGATCGCGCCTGCCATCGCCTTGCCGTTGCCCCGGACGGCGCGCCAGAGACCGGAGCCACGCCGGTTCCTGTTCCCGTTCGGCGACTTTCCCCGACGCCGCCGGCACGGTCGTCGCTGCGATAGTCGGCCCGGTTGTCGGCCCGGTTGTCGGTGCGGTGGCGTCCACTGCGCTCATCCCCGGCTCCCTTCTCTCCTGTCGGCCTGTCTCCTGTCGGCCAGTTCCGTGTTCATCGCCTGGTCAGCCTCTCGCTCCTGACTCGCGGGTCGAGGATGGCGGTCAGGAAGTCCGAGAACAACACGGCGACCAGCACCGCGACCGTGATCAGGACGAACAGGGCCTGCATCAGCGCGAAGTCCTCGTTGTTGACCGCCGACAGCAGCATGTAGCCGACCCCGGGGTAGTTGAAGACGAACTCCACCAGGATCGAGCCGGTGACCACGAAGCCGATCGACATCGCGAAGCCGGCCAGGTTCGGCAGCACCGCGTTGCGGGCGGCATAGCTCCACATGATCTTGCGGTTCGGCAGACCCTTGGCCCGGGCCATGGTGATGTAGTCCTCGGCCAGGGTGGTGACCACGTTGTTCCGCATGGTCAGGATCCAGCCGCCGATCGAGACGATCAGGATGGTCAGCGCGGGCATCACCGCGTGGGCGAGCACGTCGAGGATGAAGTCACCGGTCAGGCTCGGCGTCAGGACCGGGTCGTAGCCGCCGTCGTTGGGTAGGAATCCGTTCAGCACCACGATGAACAGCAGGATCAACAACAGTCCGACCCAGAAATACGGCAGTGCCGAGGTGATCACGAAGATCGGTGGCAGCACGCTGTCCACCACCCCGCCCCGGCGCCAGCCGGCCACCGTCCCGATCGCCGTACCGAGCAGGAACGCGATCACCGTGGTCACCCCGACCAGCCCGAGGGTCCAGGGCAGGGCCTGCAGCAGGACGGTACTGACCGACTGCGGGAAGAAGGTCAGCGAGGTGCCGAAATGACCGGTCAGCGTGTTGCCGAGATAGTCGAGATACTGCCGGCCGACACTCTCCTGGGTGTTCAACCCGAAGGCCACCTGCAGCGCCTTCATCGCCTCCGGGTTCACCCTGCCCTTGAACCTCGCCATCATCGCCTCGGCCGGGTTCCCGGCATCAGGCGGGGGATGAAGAAGTTCACGGTCAGAGCGACCCAGAGCGTGATCACGAAGAACAGCAGTCGGCGGAGAACGAATCGCATGACTCAGCGCTCTCCTGCTCCGAGACGGGCCGCGGGGTCGATCACTTCGGCGACAGGTGCAACAGCACCTGCTCCTGGTCGGGCAGCGAATACGGCGACGGCAGGGCGTACTGGTCCTGAGCGGTCGGCCAACCGGTGAAGTTCTTGGTGTTGTACTGGAACCAGTCGACGTTCTCGGTGGTGGGCAGCACCGGGACCTGTTCGAGCATCACCTTCTGCAGCTGGTTGATGATCGTGTGTTGCTCGGCGTCGGTCGACGAGGCGTAGGACTCGATCAGCTTGTCCACCGCCGGGTCGCTGAACCGTTCCCAGTTGCTGGTCGCGGCCTTGCCCAACGGCGCGGAGTTGGCGCTGTAGAGCATTTGCCGGAGTTCGTAGTACGGGGCGGGTCCGCCGGTCTCCGCACCGTAGGCCAGGTCGTAGTCGCCGTTGTCCAGCCGGCTGCTGTAGGTGGCGCTTGCGACGTCCTGGATGTTCAGTTGGATTCCCAGCGGAGCGACTTCCTGCTTGATCTCCTGCAGGGAGGCGTCCCAGTCGGTGTAGCCGCTGACCGTGATCACGGACAGCTTCAGCGGCTTGCTGGTGGAGTAGCCCGGCCTGGCTGAGCAGGCTGGCCGCCTTCGACTCGTTCTTGGTGTAGTTGTACTGGCTGGCGGTCGCCTTGTCATACCAGGAGTTGAAGGTCGGGAGCACGATCCCGCTCTGGTTGGCCGCCGGCTGGTAGCCGCCTTCGCCGACCTTCGCGACCTGGGCGCGGTCGATCGCGTAGGCCATGGCCTGACGGACCGTCTTGTTCCCGCTGACCGAATGCTTCAGGTTGAAGAACAGTGCGACGTTGGTGGTCGGCGGGAACCAGTAGTGGTGGTTCGTCTTGTCCCGGGCCACGAAGTACCGGTCGATGTTCGGGATGAACTGACCGCCCCATTGCGCCTTCCCGGTCGCGAGGTCCAGGTTCGCCGGGCTGTTGTCGGTGTAGGCCGGGTAGTTGACCGTGGTCACCTTGGGCAGACCGGCCTGCCAGTAGGACGTGTTGGCGGTGTAGGCGATGTTCTGCGGCTTGCAACTGTTGATCGTGTAGGGCCCGGTGCCGACCGGTTTCGGATCGGCGAAGGTCGTCGGGTCCTTCGCGGGGTCGCCGGTGGACCAGATGTGCTCGGGCACGATCGGGATCTGGTCGGCCACGTAGTAGTAGTACGGCGTGGCCGCCTGCTTGAACTGCATCGTCACCGTGTTGATCCGCTCGCGGTGACCGAGGTCAGGCCCGAGGACCAGATGGCGTTGATGTCGAGCGCGCTGTTCTTCTTCAGCAGGTTGAAGGTGAAGGCGACATCCTTGGCGCTGAACGGCTGCCCGTCGCTCCACTTCACCCCTTCGCGAATGGTGAAGGTGAGGGTCTTCTTGTCCGCGCTCCAGGCCGATTTGGTGGCCAGCATCGGCGTCTCGGCCTGGTTCTTCAGCGAGTTGATGTAGATCAGCGGCTCGTAGGTGAAGCCGAACGACTCCTGATAGGTGTTCGGGTTGAACGGGTTGAACCCGCAGGTCCAGGTGCCGCCCGAGGTGTTGGCGATGGTCAACGGCGTCTGGGAGGTGCCCGAGCCGGAGCCACCTGAATTCGAGCTGCCGCCACATCCTGCCAACGCCAGAGCCAGTGCGGTGGCTGCCGCAGCGACCGCGATCTTTCGCTTCATGGTCAAGCCTTTCTGTTCGATGTCTGCGAGTGCTGTGAGGTGTGCGTGCTTCGATGGATGGCCATCGGGGTCAGCCGCTCGGCAGCGGCGTGGTCAGCGGTTCGGACCGGCTGCGGGGACCACTACGGCCCGACCGTTCGACGGCAGCCGTGATCACGGTCGAGGCGAGCAGGGTGTGGCGGTTTCCCAGCTGTCCGGTCGGTGGATCGACTTCCTCGACCGGGGAACCGAAGACCAGTTCCCGCAGCTGACGGACCGCAGCCCCGACGGCTCCGTCCCGGACCGATCCGAGCCGTCCGGTGACGTGCCGAACCTCCGGTCGATGGGCGCTCATCCGGTGTAGTCGATCCGCGACCCGTGAGGCCAGTCGATCACCGCCGGCCAGTCCGATGTCACCGGCCAGGACGACCAGCTCGGGGTCGAGCATGGCCACCGGCCCGATCAGGCTCTGGGCCATCCGGTCGGCCAACGCGCCGAGAAAGTTCTCGGCCCCTGCGGTCTGCTCCGACGGGTTCAGGGAGACGGCCGGATGCTCGAGCGCCACCGCGGCCCGACGGACGGCCGTCGGCCCCCGGCTGGCCCGGATGCCGTACTCGGCGGCCAGCTCCAGCACCCGCGCGTTCTCCAGCAGATTGCCCGGCGCGTGGCCGTCCGGTCCGATCGGGACCAGATCGATCTCGCCGGCTCCGCCCCGGAATCCCCGGTGCAGGCGGCCGCCGATGATGACCGCAGCCGCGACGCCGCGGCTCATCCAGAGCAGGAGCACGTCGCGGTAGCCCTGGGCACAGCCGTGCAGCCATTCGTCCACCGCCACCAGGTTGACGTCGTTCTCCACGGTGACCGGAACCTCGAGGGCGGCGGTCAGCCGAGCCTGAACGTCGAATCCGTGCCAGGGCCGCATGTGCCCGGCGTACTCCAAGAACCCGGTACCCGGGTCGATCGAGCCGGAGATGCCGACCACCACCCGGCGTAGGTCACGGACCGCGATCTTCCTGCTGCGGGCGGCGTCGAGTACCGCCGCCCGAACCGAACGGACAGGATCGGCTGCGGTGCCGCGGGCCGAGACACGGTGTTCGGCCACCACCCGCCCACTCAGATCCGCGACCGCGACGTCGAAGCCGCTGGCCGAGACGTCGACTCCGGCGGCGTAGCCGGCCTCGGCGTTCACCTCCCAGAGCTGGGCGTTCGGCCCCGGTGCACCGGTGTCCTGGTGACCGGCCCGGCGCACCAGGTCGGCGCGTTCGAGCCGACGCAAAAGTTCGGCCGCCGCGGGCTTGGAGAGTCCGATCTCCCGCTCGAGCTCGATCCGCGACAACGGCCCGGACTGCAGCAGCGCGTACAAGGCGGCGCGATCGTTCATCGCCCGCAGCACCCGGGGACCACCCATCGGCACGACCTCTCGAAGACGGCAACCTGTTCGACGGGTCGGTTGACCCGGGCGACAGGTGTTCCGACCGGCGACGGCTCACCACGCTGGCCCGGCCGCTCGGACGTTCGCGGTCTGCCCAGCCCCAGCGATCGGCTGGAACGTCAATCGTCTGGAAAGTTCCCAGATGATCCATACCTTGATCCGAGATGAGTCCTTCGTCAAGCGAATCGCACGGGTTTACAGAGTCTTAACCTGAGACGACCTCAGATACCGACCGGACTCGCCCTGCCCGAGTCCGGCGAAACGCGACTTCGAGAGAAAACACCGAGCCACGGGAATAGCGAATCCGATCCTCGCAGTTGATACAGTTGAAAAGTCAATTAGTCAGGAGGCGGACATGCAGTTCGGGATCTTCACGGTCGGTGACGTGACCACCGACCCCACCAACGGACGTACACCGTCCGAGCACGAGCGCATCCAGAACACGATCCGGATCGCCGAGCACGCCGAACAGGTCGGCTTGGACGTCTTCGCGACCGGTCAGCATCACAACCCGCCGTTCGTCCCGAGCGCGCCGACCACGACGCTGGCCTTCATCGCCGCCCGGACGACGCGACTACTGCTCTCGACTTCCACCACGCTGATCACCACCACCGACCCGGTCCGGATCGCCGAGGATTACGCAACCCTGCAGCATCTGTCCGAGGGCCGGATGGACCTGATGATGGGTCGCGGCAACACCGGTCCGGTCTACCCCTGGTTCGGCAAGGACATCCGCGACGGTATCGAGCTGGCGGTGGAGAACTACGCCTTGCTGCACCGGCTCTGGCGGGAGGAGAACGTCGACTGGCACGGGCGGCACCGCACCCCGCTGCAGGGCTTCACCTCCACGCCGCGCCCGCTGGACGGCCTGCCGCCGTTCGTCTGGCACGGCTCGATCCGTAGCCCTGAGATCGCCGAGCAGGCGGCCTACTACGGCGACGGGTTCTTCGCCAACCACATCTTCTGGCCCGCCGAGCACACCGCGCGGATGGTCGCCCTCTACCGCCGCCGCTTCGAGCACTACGGTCACGGACGCGCCGATCAGGCGTTCGTCGGGTTGGGCGGCCAGGTCTACATGGCGCCCACCAGCCAGCAGGCGGTCCGCGAGTTCCGGCCGTACTTCGACAACGCGCCCGTCTACGGTCACGGCCCGTCGTTGGAGGAGTTCACCGCCCAGACGCCGTTGACCGTCGGCTCGCCGGCGCAGGTGGTCGAGCGGACGCTGGCGTTCCGGGAGTACGCCGGCGACTACCAACGTCAGTTGTTCCTCATCGACCACGCGGGGCTGCCGCTGGACACCGTCTTGCACCAGCTCGACCTGCTCGGTGAGGTCGTTCGCCAGCTGCGGCCGGCCTTCGAGGCCGTCCGGCCCGACGGCGTGCCCTCCGATCCGCCCGTCCACGCCGCCCGGCTGGTCGAACGGGCCGCCGCGGCCACCGAGGAGGTCGAGGCGGACCCCGAGCTGGTGTCGGCGTGAGCGTCCGGATCGCGGTGGTCAGCGCCGGGCTGTCCGACCCGTCGTCCACCCGGCTGTTGGCTGATCGGTTGGCCGAGGCCGTCGTGACGTCGCTGCGTGTGCGGGACGAGCAGGTCGCGGTGGACCCGATCGAGCTTCGGCCACTGGCCCACGACATCACCAACGCGATGTTGACCGGCTTCACCGCCGACCGACTGAGCAGGGCGATCGACCTGGTCGGTGCGGCCGACGCGGTGATCGCGGTGACCCCGATCTTCCAGGCCGCCTACTCGGGCCTGTTCAAGTCGTTCACCGACGTGTTGACCATCGAGCAGCAGGACGCACTGGTCGGTACGCCGGTGCTCCTCGGCGCGACCGCCGGAACCGCCCGGCACAGTCTGGCGCTGGAGAGCTCGATGCGACCGCTGTTCAGCTATCTCGGCGCGCTGACCGTCCCCACCGCGGTGTTCGCTGCCTCGGAAGACTGGGGCTCGACCGGCGGTCGCCGCACCGATTTGGCTGGTGATCCGCTCTCGGACCGCGTCCGCCGAGCCGCGGACGAACTGTCCGACCTCGTGGTCAGCCGCGCGGACCGACGCCGCCGCCCGACCGGCATCTCCGGTGCACCACCCACCTCAGACACCGACGCCGAGGTCATGGACTTCGCCCAGCTGTTGGCCCGCCGCGACTGACGGTTCTGCCGACTTCCAGCACCGACTTCCAGCACCGACTTCCAGCACCGACATGGTGATCGCAGTCCCAGCGCTGGCCGGGTGACCGCACGCTCAGCGCTGACTTCTCACCGAACTCCACCGTCTCACCTCGCTCCGCGGGTTCCGTGCCCTTCTTGGGTCCGCAGCGCCACCGGGAGGCACCACCATCTGTCGCTAGTCGGCTTCCCGTCCCGAGTCGGCGGTCGCCGACTCATCCTGCCTCGCTCGGAGACCGGCGTCATCCGACCGGCGCCGCCTCATCCGACCAGCGCCGCCTCATCCGACCGGCGCCGCCTCATCCGACCGGCGCCGCGTCCGTCGCGGCGAAATCGATCTCGGCGGTGCTGACGAGCCCGGCGGCGCGGCCGGGTGCCCGGTGGCCGTCCCAGTACATGTTGGTGTGGGCGATCACGAGATCGGGGCTCGGTGCACCCCACTCGGAGAGATCTTCGGTGGTGTGGGCGTCGCTGACCAGCGTGGCGTCGTAGCCGCGGGCGATCGCCCCGTGCAGGGTGGACCGGATGCACTCGTCGGTCTGGGCCCCGCAGAGGAACAGCCGGCCGATCTGGCGTTCGGCCAGCACCGATTCCAAGTCGGTGTCTTCGAACGCGTCGCCGTACCACTTCTGCACCAGTGGCTCCCGGTCGGCGCGGGCCAACTCAGCGACGTAGGCCCACGGCTCGGTGTCGGCCTCGAGGCCGGGAGCGTTGTGCTGGACCCGGATCACCTCGGTGCCGGCAGCCCGGACCTTGTCGATCAGGGTGGCGACGTTGGCCACCACGCGATCACGCTGGTGGGCCTCACCCACGACGCCGTTCTGGACGTCGATGACGAGCAGTGCGGTCTTCGGTCGATCCGGCACAGTGGTCACGATTCTTCCTGATTCGAGCTGAAGCGCTGACCTTCTCACCGTAGAAGTCAGCACTGACACCCGCAACCGATCCGGATACGAAGCGTGGCGTGAGGAATGAGGGACACGAGTAGCGGGAACCGGCCGGGAATGGCCGAGCCCCGACCCGGAGAATCCAGGCCGGGGCTCACCGGTCAGCGCCGTTCAGCTGCTGCCCATGCTGCTGATTCGCTTGTCGCGAACCGGACGGCTCAGCTGCAACCGCTGGTGGAACCGCATCCTTCGCAGACGTAGCACGAACCACTCGGCCGCATCTTCGTCCCGCAGGTCAGGCAGAGCGGGGCGTCGACGCTGGTGCCGGTCACCTGCTCCATCAGCTCGGCGGTGGTATGGGCTCCGGTGGGAGCCGGCTTGACCGCCGCCGAGGCCGTGACCTCGGAATCGGTACGCGGCAGATCGGCCTTCAAGCCTTGGGCTTCGCTCTGCTCATCGTCGTTCTCCGGCGGCAGGTAGGAGCCGGTCTCGACCTGACGAGCCCGTTCGGTCGCGGTGTAGATGCCGAGTTCGGCGCGCTCGTCGAAGGTCAGGTAGTCCAGGGCCAACCGGCGGAAGATGTAGTCCATGATCGACTGCGACATCCGCACGTCCGGGTCGTCGGTCAGACCGGCCGGCTCGAACTTGAGGTTGGTGAACTTCTGCACGAACGTCTCCAGCGGTACCCCGTACTGCAGGCCGATGGAGACCGCGATCGAGAAGGCGTCCATCACGCCGGCCAGGGTCGAGCCCTGCTTGCCCAGCTTGAGGAACACCTCACCGAGACCGTCGTCGGGGTAGGAGCCGGAAGTCATGTAGCCCTCGGCGCCACCCACCGAGAACGAGGTCGTCCGGCTCGCCCGCGACTTGGGCAGCCGCTTGCGAATCGGACGGTATTCGATCTTCGGCGCCTCGTCGGCCTTATCGCCGGCGGAGCTTGCGGCGGCGTCGGCCTTCTTAGCCTTCCCGTCGCTCAGGGGTTGACCCACCTTGCAGTTGTCGCGATAGACCGCGAGCGCCTTCAGGCCCAACTTCCAACCCTGCAAATAGACCCCGGCAATCTCCTCAACCGTGGCCGTCTCAGGCAGGTTGACCGTCTTGGAGATCGCTCCGGAGAGGAACGGTTGAGCCGCGGCCATCATCCGGACGTGACCCATCGGCTTGATCGAGCGAGCGCCCATCGCGCAGTCGAACACCTCGTAGTGCTCGGGCTTGAGACCGGGGGCGTCGATCACGTGGCCGTTCTCGGCGATGAACTCGACGATCGCCTCGGCCGTCTCGTCGGCGTAGCCGAGCAACTTGAGGGCCCGCGGGATCGTCTGGTTGACGATCTGCATCGAGCCGCCACCGACCAGCTTCTTGAACTTGACCAGCGAGAAGTCGGGCTCGATCCCGGTGGTGTCGCAGTCCATCATGAAACCGATCGTCCCGGTCGGCGCGAGCACCGAAGCCTGGGCGTTGCGGTAGCCGTTGGCCTCACCGGCCTTCAGGCAGGCCTCCCAAGCCCGAGTCGCCCTGGCCTGCACGTCACCGTCGAAGGAGGAGAAGGTACGCAGTGAATCGTTGGCCGCCTGGTGCTTGCGCATCACCCGTTTGTGCGCGTCGGCGTTGCGGGCGAATCCGGCGTACGGGCCGACGATTCCGGCGAGTTCGGCCGAGCGGCGATAGGAGACGCCGGTCATCAGCGAGGTGATCGCCGCCGCGAAGGCCCGGCCGCCGTCTGAGTCGTAGCCGTGCCCGGTGGCCATCAACAGCGCACCCAGGTTGGCGTAACCGATCCCGAGCTGGCGGTAATCCCGGGTGGTCTGCCCGATGGCTTCGGTCGGGAAGTCGGCGAAGCAAATCGAGATGTCCATCGCGGTGATGATCAACTCCACCGCCTGCTCGAACCGCTCGGCGTCGAAGTGGTCATCTGTGCCCAAGAACTTCAACAGGTTCAAGCTGGCCAGATTGCAGGAGCTGTTGTCCAGGCTCATGTACTCCGAGCAGGGGTTGGATGCGGTGATCCGGCCGGTTTCCGGGTTGGTGTGCCAGTCGTTGATGGTGTCGTCGTACTGGATGCCGGGGTCGGCGCAGGCCCAAGCCGCCTGGGCGATCTTGCCCCACAGCTCCCGCGCGTCGACCGTCTCGATCACCGAGTGGTCGGTTCGCGAGCGCAGTCCGAACGACGTCCCGTCCTCGACCGCCCGCATGAACTCGTCGTTCACCCGGACCGAATTGTTCGCGTTCTGATACTGGACCGAGGTGATGTCCTTGCCGCCGAGGTCCATGTCGAAGCCGGCGTCGCGAAGCGCCCGGATCTTTTCCTCTTCGTTGGCTTTGGTCTCGATGAACTCCTCGATGTCGGGGTGGTCGACGTCGAGCACCACCATCTTCGCGGCTCGCCTGGTGGCCCCGCCGGACTTGATCGTCCCGGCGCTGGCGTCGGCTCCGCGCATGAAGGACACCGGTCCGGACGCAGTGCCGCCCGAGCTCAGCAGCTCTTTGCTGGAACGGATCCGAGACAGGTTCAACCCGGCTCCCGAGCCGCCCTTGAAGATGAACCCCTCTTCTCGATACCAGTTCAGGATCGAGTCCATCGAGTCGTCCACACTCAGGATGAAACAGGCGCTGACCTGCTGCGGCGACTTCGTCCCGACGTTGAACCAGACTGGTGAGTTGAAGCTGAAGTACTGGTGCAGCAGCATCCAGGTGATCTCCTGCTCGAAGACCTCGGCGTCGGTAGCGGTGGCGAAATAGCCGTGCTCCTCCCCTGCCCGGCGATACGTCGTCACGACCCGGTCGATCAGCTGCTTCAGACCCCGCTCGCGGGCCGCCGTACCAAGTGCGCCGCGGAAGTACTTGGTGGTCACGATCGTCGAGGCGTTGACGCTCCAAGACGTAGGGAATTCCACCCCTTTCTGCTCGAAGACGGTGGCTCCGGTCTTCCAGTTGGTCTGGACGACGTCGCGTCGCTCCCAGGTCACCTCGTCATAGGGGTGCACACCCTCGGTGGTGAACACCCGGCTGATGCTCAACCCGACCGTCGGCTGCTTCTTGGTGCGGCCATTGGTCGCTCGGGTGGTCTCGGTCATGCGTTCCTCGTCTTTCGGCTGCGGATGGGGGCGAACTTTTGCTACTGGTATGAAACCGGGGCGAACCCGCACAGGCCTTCCCCTGCCGCGCGAGCTCGCCCCGGGGATCTAGGTGGGGTTCCGCCGGGAACGCGCGCGATCGGTTCGCCGGTCCGGGCGACCGCTGCGCTTGCCGGGCGGTGTCGTGGCGAGTTCGGGAATCAGCGGCTCGATTCCGAGAGGTTCCTGCTCGATCCGGAGCAACGCGATCTCGTCTTCGAAATCGTCGACCGAGGTGTAGCGGCGATAGACGCTGGCGAAGCGCAAATACGCCACCTGGTCGAGTTCGCGCAACGGACCCAAGATCGCCACCCCCACTTCGTCTGCCGGCACCTCCGGCTGACCGGACGCCCGCAGCGCATCCTCGACCTGCTGTCCGAGGTTGGCGAGTTGGTCTTCGTTGACCGGACGTCCTTTGCAAGCCTTACGCACGCCACTGACAACTTTGTCGCGAGCGAACGGCTCGACCGCTCCGGACTTCTTCACCACCAGCAACTGCATGTGCTCCAGCGTGGTGAACCGACGCTCGCAGGCCGGGCACTGGCGCCGCCGACGGATGCTGGCACCGTCCTCGGCGACTCGGGAGTCCAACACCTTGGAATCGTTGTGGCGGCAGTAGGGACAGTGCACGGCAACTCCTTTCGGTGCGATCGATGACGGCCTGTGGACGAATCTGGGGATGAGCCTGTGGGTGAGATGTGGACTATTGTGGATATCCGACCACAACCTGTGGACTAACTACAGGCGTGTAAGCACTAGATGTAGATACCGTACGTCTGAGACCAGCTAGCCGCAAGTAGCTGGCGCGGGATTTGTCCGTGTCGCCCGCAGCCCGAATGAGGGCCGGCCCAGGATCCGAGACGGGCCCAGAGAGCCCGGGAACACGCCTAGACCAGGTTGCGCGAGACGGTGTAGACCACACCGATGAGGAGCGCGAAGATCAGCCAGCGGGTCGGGTGAATTCGGCGCAATCGCCGGACCACTGCGGTCGGCGGACGCAGCCGTGGGCCGCCGAGCAGTTCGACGGCCCAGATCGACGCCAGGATCGGCAGCAGAGCGAGACCGACGAACACGAGCGGGTTGTAGCTGAAAGCTTCGGCCGGATGGAGATGTAATAGAGCCGCTCCGAGCCGGGTGCTGCCACACAGCGGACAGCTCCAGCCGGTCATCGCTCGGAAAGGACAAGGAAACCCGATCCCGGTCAGCGCATAAAGGGTGCTGACGCCGAGACCGAAGCCGACGAATGCCGCCGAACCCTTGAGTCCGACGGACGGGTCGAACGGTCTGGCCAGGTAAGGACGGGCACCGCTCACGTCGCCATTGTCTCTCTGCCGGGGTCCATTATTTCTCGGGTCGGGGGCGAGCCTCGACAACGGTGGGCGCCTTCTGCCTGCTATCCGGTCGGCAGATTCGCCGGGTGAGGTGGGCAAATCTGCAGCTCGGAACTGGTTGATTCCCTAGACTTCCGGACGGAGAAGAGAGAGGAGCCCGCGATGAACGAGCACAGATCCGAGGACTCCGGGCCAGAGGCCCGACCCGCGGTAGGTGACCCTGCTCCACCTTCCCCGGACTGGCACCCGCCCCATGGGCCGCAGCAAGCCGATATCGGTCGGGTGGGCGGCCCGACAGATGACGGACCCGGCAGCGGATCTGATGCTGGATCCAACCGCGGCGGCTGGATCCAACCGCAGCGAGCCGGGCGGTCCGGTCCGGATCCCTGGCCGAAACAGCACTGGGCGGACCAGGACCGAGCGAACCAGGACCGGGCGAACCAGGACCGGGCGAACCAGGACCGGCCTGGGCAAGAGATCGGCGACCCATCCTCGCCGCAGCATCCCTATGCTCAGACCGGCCCACAATCACCGGCCTACCCACAATCACCGGCCTACCCACAATCACCGGCCCACCCACAATCACCGGCCCACCCACAATCACCGGCCTACCCGCGACCGTACGATCTGTCGGCGCGACCGTCTGGCTCATTCGAAAGCACCGGACCGTACCTCTATGGTTCTCCGATGCCGCCGCCCGGTGCCGGCTGGGGACGACCAATTCGCACGGACTACGCCCACTGGGGCCGGCGGGTCGGCGCCTACCTGATTGATTTCCTTCCCGGAATGGTCGGATCGGTGTTCATCTACATCTGGTATTTCCAGTTCCTGTTCCGGATGTTCGGCTCGATCCGACAGGAGGAGTCGCCCTTCGCTCAGAGTCCTGTCACGCCGACGCTGATCATCGGGTTGGTGATCATCGTGCTCTCCTACGGACTGGACATCTGGAACCGATTCCTGCTGGCCGGCCGCACCGGTCAGTCTTTCGGCAAACGGGCGCTCAAGATCCGATTGATCTCGGAAGAGACCTCCAGACCGATCGGCGCTGTCAACGCCTTCCTGCGAGATCTGCTGCACGTACTGGACGGGGCGGCCTACGTTGGTTTCCTATGGCCATTGTGGGACGAGAAGCGCCAGACCTTCGCCGACAAACTCATCAAGTCGATCGTGGTCAACGCACCGGTCAACGCAGGGAGGACGGAACAACCGGGCCGAGCACCCTCAGCGGGCGCTGACCGAGTTTGCCTGGTAGTGGCCCGAGGTGACCCGTGCCGCGGTTGCACCGACCACCGTCAAGGCGGCGACCGCAACCATCACGCCCGCAACCAGGATTAGAGCGATCCCTCGATCGGTGAGTCGGACAGACGGTCGGAAGCTCGCCCTTCGGGGCTGCGCGGCCCTCTCGCCCGAACAGGCCGACGGCGACCATCCGGGTGAGCGCCGTAGATCTGGGGCGCCGACCCCGGTGCTCGGCCGACCGACAGGCGCTGCAGTCCGGCCCGAACGCCGACTGGGACGAGGCTGTACCCGGGGCCGGACCGCCGGCGAGACCGTCGACGTGCGCTCCACTCCGGCGCCCGACGCCCCCAGGTCGCGCACGGACGCCACCCGGAGAGACCTTGCCTCACCGAACGCCTTCGTCTCGCCGCAGGCCTTCGTCTCGCTGGGTGCCTTCGTGCTCAGGGTCATCGTGCTCATGCCTGCTCCTTCGGTGACGGACAGCGGACAGGCCGCTGGTCGAACGCGTGTTCGATAGGACGTCTGTTTGATTTCTACCGCATCGGCGACGCTTTGGGAAGAGCATTCGCACATTCGTTCGATCTGGTGCGTTGCCGAACTGGTCATGAATGGAGTCGATCACCGCCCTCTGACACTTTTTTGCCGCCCGCGACACGCATCGAACAGGTGTTTGAATGTGTCTGTCGCATTCTCTACGGTGGGCATATGGCCATTTCGAAGAAGCCCCGTTCTACCCGGTCCCGCTCGACAACTACGCCCGGAGGCGATCTCGACGCCGCCGACCTGGGCAGCACCGAGCCGGCCGGCTCGGCTCCGAGCAACCGCACCGCCGACGAGTCGACGCGGCCGAAGCGGACGGCGGCGATCGGCGCTGCGCCCCGCCGTGGGCGACCCCAGCAAGCTCGAGGTCGAGGCCCAACTCGCCGCGTCGCGGAAGCGGCCACGGCCGACCGCGCCCTTGGCCGTGTTGCCGGACGGCCCGCCGGACGCCACCGGGCTGACTCCGCGACAGCGGCGGATTCTCGAGGTGATCAAGCAGACCGTCGAGGTCCGCGGCTATCCGCCGAGCATTCGCGAGATGGGCGACGAGGTCGGCCTGGCCAGCAGCTCGAGCGTCGCCCACCAGCTCAAGGTGCTGGAGAGCAAGGGGTTCCTGCGTCGGGATCCGAATCGGCCTCGCGCGCTGGAGGTGTTCCTGCCCGAAGATGCGAGTGGAGCAGGACCAGCCGAGAGCGGCAGCGGGCCCGGCGAGCGCTGGAGCGCGACGCACTGCCCGAGCCGGTGCACGTGCCGGTGCTCGGCCGGATCGCCGCCGGTGGTCCGATCCTGGCCGAGGAGAGGGTCGAGGACGTCTTCGCCCTGCCCCGTCAGATCGTCGGCGACGGCACGCTGTTCCTGCTGGAGGTGCGCGGCGACTCGATGATCGAGGCCGCCATCTGCGACGGCGACTGGGTGGTCGTCCGGCAGCAGCCGAACGCCGACAACGGCGACATCGTCGCGGCGTTACTCGACAACGAGGCCACCGTCAAGACGCTGAAACGCACCAACGGTCAGGTGTGGCTGATGCCGCACAACTCGGCCTACGACCCGATCGATGGCAATCACGCCTCGATCCTGGGCAAGGTGGTCGCCGTCCTGCGCAAGGTCTGAGCGGTCTGGCCGCCGCGGCGCGCGGTCGTCGATGCGCTCGCGGGCCGAACGAGCGGACCGGCAGGTGACTGGCCTCGGAGGACTCGGCAGCGTCTCGCTGCTGGTCCGATTCGCGAACATCGACGTCGCGGCCCACCGGACGGGCTACAGAGCGCTGGGTTCGGCGATCAGCATCGACCTGGTGAGCCGGGCGACCGCTCGCAGCTTGTTGGTCACGTCCAGCGCGGCGACCTTGTAGGCCTCCGACAGGGTCGGATAATTCAGCACGGTGTCGACCAGATAGTCGACCGTGCCGCCGCACCCCATGATGGCCTGGCCGATGTGCACCAGCTCGGTGGCGCTGGTGCCGAAGACGTGCACGCCCGAGCAGCTGCGGGTCTCGGCGTGCACGATCAGCTTCAGCATGCCGTAGGAGTCGCCGAGGATCTGACCGCGGGCGAGTTCGCGATAGCGGGCGATGCCGATCTCGAACGGCACCGACTCTCCGGTCAGCTCGGCCTCGGTCTGCCCGCAGTAGGAGATCTCGGGGATGGTGTAGATGCCGATCGGCTGCAGATGCTGCAGCTGGTGCGCCGGCTCGTCGAAGGCGTGTGCGGCAGCGAGCCGACCCTGGTCCATCGAGGTCGCGGCCAGCGCCGGGAAACCGATCACGTCACCGACCGCGTAGATGTGCGGGACTGCGGTCTGGTAGTGCTCGTTGACGCTCAGCCGGCCGCGTTTGTCCGCCTCGAGCTCGGCGTGTTCGAGCCCGAGCCGATCCGTGTTGCCCTGCCGGCCGGCGGAATAGACGACCAGTTCGGCTGCCGTGCGCTTGCCCGAGGCCAGGGTGGTGATGGTGCCCCGACCGGACGCCTCGACCGAGGCGACCTCCTCGCCGAAGCGGAACGACATCATGTGGTCGCGCAGATGGAACTTCAGCGACTCGACAATCTCGGGGTCACAGAAGTCCAGCATCTGGGGCCGCTTCTCGACCAGCGTGACCCGGGTGCCGAGCGCGGCGAAGATCGAGGCGTATTCGACCCCGATCACGCCGGCGCCGACCACGACCAGCGAGTCCGGCACCTGGTCGATGTTGAGGATCTGATCCGAATCGAGGACGCGCTCGCCGTCGAAGTCGATGTGCGACGGCCGGGCGGGCACCGTTCCGGTGGCGATCACGATGTTCTCGGCGGTGACCGTGCGGTGCTGGGTCAGCCCGTCGACGTCGATGTTCAGGGTGTGCGGATCGAGGAAGGCGGCCATGCCCGGGATCAGCTCGACGTGGTTGCGCAACAGCTGGGAGCGGATCACTTCGGTCTCGCGGCCGATCACGTGCTGCAGCCGCGACAGCAGGTCGGCCATCGTGATGTCGTCCTTGACCCGATAGCTGGCGCCGTAGAGATCGCGCATTGCCATCCCGGTCAGGTACACCACCGCTTCGCGCAGCGTCTTCGACGGGATGGTGCCCGTGTTCAGGCAGACGCCGCCGACCATCGTCCGGCTGTCGACGACGCAGACCTTGCGACCGAGCTTGGCGGCCATGATGGCGGCCTTCTGCCCACCCGGGCCGGATCCGATCACGGCGAGGTCGAAGTCGTAGCTGTGCTCCATCGCGCCACCCTCGCACCCCGCGTCGGGCACCGCCACCGGTTGGCCGGTTACGTTCTGGCAACGGCGCCGTCCGGTGCAGCGGGTCAGCGTCCAGCCGAAACCTCAGGTTGCCAGCCTGCGGAGCGCCTGGATCACCTTCTCCCGATCGGTGGTCGGCCACATGTCGGGCATCGCCGCACTGAGGTAGCTGCCGTAGCGGGCGGTCACCAGCCGCGAGTCCAGCACCGCGACCACGCCCCGGTCGCTGGTCCGGCGGATCAGCCGACCCGAACCCTGGGCCAGCAACAGTGCCGCCTGGCTGGCGGCCACCGCCATGAAGCCGTTGCCGCCAGCCTCGACGACGGCGCGTTGCCGGGCCACCGTCAAGGGTTCGTCCGGCCGCGGGAAGGGGATCCGGTCGATGATGACCAGCTGGCAGGTCCTTCCCGGGACGTCGATCCCCTGCCACAGCGACAGGGTGCCGAACAGGCTGGTCTCCTCTTCGGCCAGGAATCGCCGGGTCAGCTCGGACAGCTGCGCGTCGCCCTGGCACAGCACGGTCAGCTTGGGCAACTCGCTTACGGACGTGTCGGGCTGCGGCCTCGGCGCCCCGTCGGGACGAGAACAGACCCAGCGTCCGCCCGCCGGAGGCCCAGATGAGTTCGGCGATCTCGGCCAGCGACTCCTCCCCCAGTCCGTCCCGACCGGGTCGGGGCAGCGTGCGGGCGACGTAGAGGATGCCCTGCCGGGGGTAGTCGAACGGAGATCCGACGTCCAACCCGCGCCAGCGCAGCGGATGGTCGCCCCCGTCCTCATCGGCCCCACGCTTGCCCTCAACCTTCTCCGCTCCTCCGGCTCGGCCGCACCGAGATCGTCGGCCGAGTCCTGGTCGTCCCGTTCGTCCCGGCGCAAGCCGACCGAAGCGGCCACCGAGGTGAAGTCGTCGCCGAGCTTGAGGGTGGCCGAGGTCATGATCACCGTCCGGTCGCCGAAGACCCGATCCCGCATCAGACCCGAGACGCTCAGCGGCGAAACCCGCAGATCGCGGCCGAACCTTTCGCTGTCGGACACCCAGACCACGTCGAACGGGTTGAGCTGGGCGACCCGTTCGGCGACGTCGAAGACCTCCTGGACGGCGGCCGCGGCCTGTTTCCGCTCGGAGTCGTCGTCCTTTTCGAAGTCGGGGCTTTCGACGTCATCGCGCTGACCACCCGGCGGGCGACGTTACGGACCGCGGCGACCGCGGCGACGACGGCCGAATCCGGATCTTCGACTCGCTCCGTCGAGGCGTCCTCCAGCGCCGCCCGCAGCCCGTCCGCCGACTCCAGGAACTCCAGCGCCAGCTCGTCCTCGAGGAAGGTCAGCGCGCGTTTGCCGACTCGTTCGATCGCCGCCGGGGTGAGCTCGGCCGACGCGGCGCCGGTAACGCGGGAGACCAGTTCGTGGGCCTCGTCGATGATGATCACCGAGTGCTCCGGCAGCGCCGTCCGGCCGTGCATAGCGTCGATCGCCAGCAGGGCGTGATTGGTGACCACCAGATCCGAGGCGCGGGCGCGATCGCGCGACCGCTCGACGAAACACGTGTCGCCGAACGGGCAGCGTTGCACCCCCAGGCATTCTCGGACCGGCACCGAAACCTGCTGCCAGGCACGATCGCTGTGTGCTGGCGCATCGTCGCGGTCGGCGAGCCCGCGGTCTTCGTGTTGCTGCTCGGCCCAATCCCGCAGGGCCAATACCTCCGCACCCAGCACGGACGAAGCCGCCGCCGATGAACCCGAGGACGCCACCGATCCCGTGGAGCCGGAGGGACTCGATGCCGGTGCCGACCGGGCGGTGGCGACCAGGTCGGCCGGATCGATCAGCGCCTGCTGCGACCGGTCCGTACCGTCGTTGACCCGCAGTCGGCAGGCGTAGTTGCTGCGCCCCTTCAGCACGGCCGCACTGGGGCGCCGACCGGTCACCTGCTCGACCGCGTCCAGCGCGGCCGGGATGTCGGAGTTGGCCAGTTGGCTCTGCAGTGCCAGCGTCGCGGTGGCCACCACGACCCGGTCCAGGCGTCCCCGGCTCAGCTCGGTCAGGGCTGGGGCGAGGTAGCCGAGCGACTTCCCGGTGCCGGTACCGGCCTGGACCAGCAGGTGACGACCGGTGCGGCAGGAGTCGGCGATCGCCGCCGACATCTGCTGCTGACCGGCACGCGGCTGCCCGCCGATCTCGGCGACCGCAGCTTCCAGCACGGCCGGCCAGCCGGTCTCGGCGGCACCGTCGCCCGCTGCCCGCCCTGCCGCTGCTACCGCCACCGGGGCACCGTACCCGTCGGCACCGACACCCTCATCGACGATCCACCCGACGTCCACCCGCCATCCACATCGAGACTTGCGACGCGTTCGAAAGGCGCGGGATCAGCGGCCCGCCGGCAGCGAACCGACCGCGTACTCCGACAGTTCGGCGGCCAGCCCCGGATAGACCCGGGCGACGACCGCCGTCCCCTCGGCGGTGTGTTCGACGCTCTCGATCTCACCCTCGTGGTGCACCCGGTCGATCAGGTCGCCTCGGGCGTACGGAACCAGGGCGCGGATCTCGACTCCGGGTGTCGGCAGTCGGGACTCGATCGTCTCCCGTAGTGCCGGAACGCCGTCGCCGGTCCGGGCCGAGACGATGACCGCGTCGCGGTAACTGCCCCGCAGCATTGTCAGCATGTCCGGATCGGCGGCGTCGGCCTTGTTCACGACGATCAGCTCGGGAACGTCGGCCGCGCCGATCTCGGCGAGCACTGTCCGGACGGCGCGGATCTGGCCGTCCGGATCGGCGTCCGATCCGTCTACCACGTGCACCAGCAGATCGGCTCGCACCGCCTCCTCCAGGGTCGAGCGGAACGCCTCGACCAGATCGTGCGGTAGGTGCCGGACGAAGCCGACGGTGTCGGTCAGGGTGAAGTCGCGGCTGTCCGCGGTCTGGGTCCGGCGGGTGGTCGGGTCCAGGGTGGCGAACAAGGCGTCCTCAACCAGCACCCCGGCCCCGGTCAGCCGGTTCAGCAGCGATGACTTGCCCGCGTTGGTGTAGCCGACGATGGCCACCGACGGGATCTGGTTGCGCTGCCGGCCGGCCCGCTTGACCTCGCGGGTGGCGTCCATCTCGCGCAGTTCGGCCCTCAGCTTGGCGATCCGGCTGTTGATCCGTCGTCGGTCGGTCTCGATCTTCGTCTCACCCGGACCGCGGCCGCCGATCCCGACGCCGCCGCTGGCCCGGCCACCGACCTGGCGGGACAGGTTGCCGCCCCAGCCGCGCAGCCGCTGTTTCAGGTACTGCAGCTGGGCGAGTTCGACCTGGGCTTTGCCCTCGGCGCTCTGGGCGTGCTGAGCGAAGATATCCAGGATGAGCGCGGTTCGGTCGATCACCTTGACCTTGATCTTGTCCTCCAACGTGCGCAGCTGTGCTGGAGCCAGCTCGCCGTCGCAGATCACCGTGTCGGCACCGGTCGCGACCACCACCTCCCTCAGCTCCTCGACCTTGCCACTGCCCACGTAGGTGGAGGGATCGGGCTTGCTGCGTCGCTGGATCAGGCCTTCCAACACCTGCGAGCCGGCGGTCTCGGCGAGCAGTTTCAGCTCGGCCAGCGCGTTCTCGGCGTCCCTCTCGGTGCCGGTGGTCCAGACGCTGATCAGCACTACCCGCTCGAGCAGCAGTTGGCGGTACTCGACCTCGGTGATGTCGGCGAGCTCGGTCGACATCCCGGCCACCCGGCGGAGCGACCGTCGATCGGCGAGATCCTGCTGGTCGCCGTCGTCGTACAGGTCGACGCCCGGCCCGACTGGGCCGACCGGCTCAAGATCGTCCTCGGACTGGGAATCGTCGGGCCGCCGGAGCGGGGAACTCTGTGCAAAGGGAGCTGTCATATCCCGCCCAGAATCTCACGTCCGGGCAAACCCGGCCGAGAATATTTTCCCTCCCGAGATCGTGGCCCGAGCCGACCCGGCCGAGGTCCGGTCCGAAAGACAGAGGTCCGTCCGAAAGACAGAGGTCCGGTCCCAAGACAGAGGTCTGCTCGGAGGGACGGTGTCCGGTGGGATAGAACAGAACCGATGTCGCAGACCCGCACGCCTCGCGTTCCCACCCGGATCAGTGCCGCGGTCGGCACCGGTTCGCTGCTGCAGCCGCTGAACTCCTCGATGATCGCCGTGGCCCTGGTCACCATCGCCACCGAACTGCACATCGACAGCGGCATCTCCTGGCTGATCTCCGGGCTCTATCTGGCGACCGCAGTGGCCGCGCCGACCGCCGGACGGTTGGCCGACCTGTTCGGGGCGCGCCGGGTCTTCTTCGTCGGGCTGGTCCTGGTGGCGATCGGCGGCGCGCTCGGTCCGTTGCTGCCGACCCTGGGCGGCCTGGTCGTCTCCCGGGTGATCCTCGGCATCGGCACCGCGACCCAGTACCCGTCCGCGATGGCCATCATCCGGTCCCGGGCGCGGCGCGACCACGAGGACGCCTCCGGGGCGATGGCCGTCCTCGGCGTCTGCGCCCAGGTCTCGGTCGCGTTCGGCCCGACTCTGGGCGGGCTGTTGGTCAGCTGGGTTCGGCTGGCAGGCGATCTTCTTGATCAACGTCCCGCTGACCGTGATCAGCGGCCTGTGGGTCTGGCGGGTCACCGCGCCCGACGATCGACGCGGGCCCGGTCAAAGCGGCGGACTCCGCAGCCTGGACGTGCTCGGGCTGATCCTGTTCGCGGCCACCCTGACCACCCTCATGCTGTTCCTGCTCTCGTTGGCCGGCGGGGTGCAGCTCGGCTGGCTGATCGCGATCGTGCCCTGCGCCGTGGCCCTGGTCTGGTGGGAGCGCCGATCGCCCCGGCCGTTCCTCGATTTCTCTCTGCTGGCCAGGAATCCCCGGCTCGGGGTGATCTTCATCCGACAGTTGCTCGTCTCGACCGCGTTCTATTCGATCTTCTACTCCGTACCGCAGTGGTTGGAAGGGGTGAAGAAGTTCGGTCCGGACGAGTCCGGGCTGTTGATCATCCCGATCGCCGCGATCGGCGTCGTGTCGACCCTGCTCGCCACCCGGCTGATCCGCCGCAGCGGCTTCACCCCACCGCTGATGATCGGCAACCTCGGCCTGGTCATCGGTGGCCTGCTGATCGCGCTGGTGCTCTCCGTGGACACCCCGATCTGGCTGTTCCTGATCATCGCCGCCCTGCTGGGCATCCCGAACGGGTTCAACAACATGGCCAACCAGAACGAGCTGTACGCCGTCGTCCCGGCCGGCGACATCGGCGCCGCCTCGGGCCTGCTGCGGACCACCCAGTACGTAGGGGCGAACCTGTCCGCTGCGCTGTTGGAGATCGCCCTGAGCGGCCCGGTCAGCGATCCTGGGCTGCACCGGGTCGGAGCGGCCGTCGCCGCGGTCTCGGTTCTGCTGACCCTCATCACCCTGGTCGACCGGATCCACTCCCGGCTGCCTCGACCCGATCGAGGCCAGGACCGGGACCAGCACCGGGACCAGCACCGGCACCAGAACAGCAGGCCGGGCCAGGGGTCAGACCCGCACCGTAGCGATCAGAAGAGGGTGTAGCCACCGTCCATCACCAGCACCGATCCGGTCATGAACGAGGAAGCATCCGAAGCGAGGAAGACCACCGCCGGGCCGAGTTCGTCCGGCGTCGCATAGCGCTGCATCGGGACGTCGAGGATCCAGTTCTGCCGGTACTGCGGCTCGTCCACCGGAGCCATCTCGGTCTTCACATAACCCGGCGCGAGCGCGTTCACCCGGACGCCGTGCGGCGCCCACTCGGCGGCCAGCGACTGGGTCAGCTGGTGCACCGCGGCCTTGGAGGCGTTGTAGGCCGGCTGCCATTGCGGGCGGTTGACGATCTGGGCCGAGATCGACCCGACATTGACGATCGAGCCGTGACCGGCGGCCACCATCGCGCGGCCGAAGGCCTGCGCACAGTTCCAGACGCCGTCGACGTTGACCTCCATCACCGAACGCCACTCCTCGACGGTGACCTCCAGCGCGGGCCGGTGGATACAGGCGCCGGCGTTGTTGACCAACACGTCCACCCCGCCGAACTCGGCTGCTATCTGCTCGACCGCGGCGGCGACGGTCTCCGGCGCAGTGACGTCGACCGCCACCGCCAGCGAACGAACACCGAGCGCGTCCAGCTCGGCGCGGAGATCGTCGCAACCCGCCGGGTCGCGAACCAGAAGGGCGAGGTCGCTGCCTGCCTCGGCCAGCGCCAGCGCCAGCGACCGCCCGATGCCGCGGTTCGCCCCGGTCACCGCCGAGGTGGTGCCGGAAAGTTTGAAAGCGTCGAGTACTGCCATGTCGTTGACTCCCGTGTCGGTCCTGATCTCGCCCCCGTGACGTGGCCGGCGGGGCGAGTTGCCGAGGTCATGATCACAGATCCCGAACCACTAGCCCCTGACCCCACTACCCCACGACCCGTCAGCCTCAGCCGATCGGCGTACCGTCCAGCCAGCTGATGGTCTGCAGCGCCTGCGACACCGTCCAGGCTCCGTCGTCGGGATGGGCGAGGTTGGTTCGGCCCTCGTCGTTGAGGTAGCGGTACAGCTTGGGTGGGATCTGGTCCGGATCTTGCAGATCGGGAGTGCCTTCGAGCAGGAACCGCTCGGAGCCGCCGTGCAGGAAGAACACCTCGTCGGAATGGGTCACGTCATAGGTCAACGTCGCACCGGTACGCCAGTTGGTCGCCCCCTCGTCCGGCGGCGTCTGCTCCCGATAGACCCCGAAGTAGGACCAGAGCCGGTCGATGTCGGCCGGGCTGCCGGTGAGCATCTGCCAGTTCGTCGGAGCACCGGCGTAGAGCTTCCGGTAAGCGGCGATCTGGGCCTTACTGTCCCGCTTCGGGTCGACGGTCACGCTGAGGAACGCGACATCGTCGCTGTGGCCGGCGCGGGCCACCTGCTGCGCGGTCTGTACCACGGTGGCGGTGTCGATCGGACAGGTCTCCTGGCACAGGGTCATGGTGTCGGACAGCACGATCACCTTGGCGCCGAAATCGGCCAACCGGACCGTCCGACCCTGTTCGTCCTGCAGCGGTAGCTGCTGCAGCCAGACCGGGAGCGCGGCGTCCAGGGTGGTACCGACGTTGTTGCCGGGGGCGGGTGGGCCGTCAGACTTGGCGCTGGCCGAGCCGCCGCAGGCCGCGAGCAGCAGCACCGCCGCACAGGCCAGCGAGGCCAGGCCTGCGCGCCTGGTGGCCCGCACCGTCCGGCGTTCTGTGGCGAGGGGCATGCCGCCCACCGTAGGTCGTCCCGCGGTCGGCGGTGCCATCAGCTGAGGACCGGGCTCAGCTCGGCCGGGCCGGCGACAATGCCGTGCGGCCCGAGCCACAACTCACCCCGGGCGACCAGGACCGCGGGGCCGGTGAGGTAGGACAGGTCGCCGCCCGGGCCCGAATCCAGCTCGACCTCGACCTGGCCGCCGGGAATCTCGACCCGATAGCTGACCGGTCGGGCCGGGACCGCCGTCTCAGCCGCGGTCGCGGCGACGGCGGCGCAGGTCCCGGTGCCGCACGAGCGGGTCTCGCCCGAGCCTCGCTCGAACACGCGCATGGCGATCGTCCGGTCAGAGATCCGGCAGACGAATTCGATGTTCGCCCCGTCCGGGAAGGCGACCGACGGGGTCCAGGTAGGCGGCCGACCGAGGTCGAGGTCGGCCAGTGCCGAAGCGTCGTCGAGAAAGGCGACCGCGTGCGGATTGCCGACGTCGACCCGATACGCCCCGACCGGAACCCCGTGCGGCGCTCGGACGGTGACATCGTGACCGAGCACCCTGGTCGGCCCCATCGCCACCCGGATCCGTCCGTCCGGAAGCACCCAGGTCTGCTTGAGTCCGTCCCGGGTGCCGACGAGGAGCTGATCCCCGCTGGCGAGCCCGGAGTTCATCAGATAGCGGACGAACACCCGGACGCCGTTACCGCACATCTCGGCGATCGACCCGTCGGCGTTGCGGTAGTCCATGAACCAGACGTCGGGTGGACCGGCCCAGCCGGCGACGCGACCACCGCGAACGATCCGGAGTACGCCGTCGGCGCCGACCCCCGCACGGCGGTCGCAGATCGAGCGCACTTGCTCCGGGGTGAGCTCGAGCTCGTCGTCCGCGTCCTCGATCAGGACGAAGTCGTTCTCGGTGCCGTGTCCTTTGCTGAACGCGACCCGGCGAGGTTCCGCAGGTGGTGGGGTGAACACGGGTGTCAGTTTTCCATGCCGCTCTCGGGTGTGGGCCCTAGTCGCGCCAGAGCACGGGCGACCAGGGCCTCGGGGGCGCCCCCGGTCTCGCGCGGGGGTCCACCCAGCCAGTGGATGCGTGGGTCGCGTCGGAACCAGCCGCCCTGACGCCGGGCGAACTTCCGGGTGCCGAGCGCAGTCTGCGTGCGGGCCTCGGTCGGGTCGATCTTGCCGTCGAGCTGGGCGAGCACCTGCCGGTAACCCAGCGCCCGGCTCGCGGTCACCCCGTCCCGCAGACCATGGGCGGCCAACTCCTCGACCTCGGCTACGAAACCGGCCGCCCACATCGCCGCCACCCGCTCGGCGATCCGCTCGTCGAGCACCTCCCGCGGCGCATCCAGACCGAGCTGACGGACGTCGGCCAAGGCGTAGTGATGCGCGGGCAACGTCGCCGGATACGGCTCACCGGTCATGGTGATGACCTCCAGGGCGCGGACGATGCGGCGCCCGTTCGCGGGCTCGATCTGCTGCGCCGCCGGCGGATCGAGAGCAGTCAACCGTGCGTGCAGTGCGGGCGCGCCGACGACGTTCAACTCGGCCTCCAGGCTCGCGCGGAGCGCCGGATCGGTGCCGGGGAAATCGAATTCGTCGACCACGGCCCGGACGTAGAGCGCCGACCCTCCGACCACGATCGGGATCACCCCGCGGTCGAGACAGTCGGCGATCGCCTCCCGGGCCAGGATCTGAAAGTCGGCGACGGTCGCCGTCTCGGTGACGTCCATGATGTCGATCAGGTGATGCCTGACCCGGGCCCGTTCGGCGACGGTCGGCTTGGCGGTACCGATGTCCATCCCGCGATAGACCAGCATCGAGTCGGCGTTGACGATCTCGGCCGGTCGGCCGCCCATCCGCAGCCGCTCGGCCAGCGTGAGGGCCAGGCCCGACTTGCCGACCGCGGTCGGGCCGACCAGCACGACAATCACCCAGCACCACCCCAAATCTCGTCTCTTGCGGACTCAGCATTCTCCCCCGCCGAGGTCTTCCGTTCCGACCTCGGGAACGATAGACAGGGTTGGAGGAGATCGGGCCGCACGGCTCGACCGGTTTGGCCCGATTAATCGGGCACAACGATCAAGGGAGAAGCACCATGGGACTTTTCGACAAGGCGAAGGATCTCGCCGGCGAGCACAGCGAGCAGGTCGACCAGGGGATCGAGAAGGGCGGCGACATGGTCGATGAGAAGACCGGCGACAAGTACGCCGACAAGATCGATCAAGGTCAGCAGATGGCCGAGGACAAGCTCGGCGCCGGCCAGGACAATCCCCCGGCCTGACCTCGGTGGACTGTCGACTCCGGCCGCAACCCCGGTCGGAGCCGACAGCTCCGATGGACGTCGGCACGGCCGCCGACAATCGACGCGGCCGCACTCGGCCGGGTCACCTTCGCCGCAGGTAGTCCTCGACGGCCTGCAGGTTCTCTTTTGATCGTGCGATGACCGTCACCAGCGCGGCGACATCGGACACCTCGTCGACCTGGTCACGGACGAAGCGCTGCGTGAAGGCCTCCGAAGCAAAGTCCTCCTCGTCGCGGGCGATCCTGGTCAGCAGGTTGATCTGGTCGGTGACCCGCTTCGCCTGCTCGAGGGCGAACGCGGCCGGAGCGAGAACGGAATCCAGAGGTGCGGCTGGGGCAGCGATCCCGGGGATCGTCGTCTCGGCTCCTTGCCCGGTCAGGTACCGGATCATCCGCATCGCGTGCCGACGTTGGTGGAGGGCGAGGCGATAGAAAAACGACGCCGTCTCCGGCATGATCTGCGTGTCGTAGTAGACCGCCACCGCCAGGAACTGCTGGTGGGCGGCGAACTCGTTGGCGATCTGTTCGTTCAACTGCTCGATAAAGCGCTCGGCCGGCATGGTCGCTTCCCGTCCTCGGCGCGGGCTGGCGGGCCCACTCGGTCACCGGCTTCCCGCCGGCGTAGTCGTCCCTTTGGGAGACATCATGCCCGCACGACGGGACGCCGTTCCAGCAATCTGTCGGGAAATTGCTCTAGGGCTCGACTGCCAGGCAGGCCGGGGCCGGCGACAGGGCGGCCGGAAGTCCGATCTGCGGCATTCCCAACCCCACGGTCGGCCGCACTGCGCTCGGGCCCGCGCCCACCCGCCCGGCCCAGGCGTCACCCCCACGGGTCCGACGCAGATCGACGATTCCGTCGTCGGCGTTCAGATGGTGCGGCGCGGCGTGGGTGATGACCACATCGGCCAGATCACCCGGCCGCGGACGGAGTTCGGCCTCGTCGGGTACCGCGACGTGCACCAGGCGGTTGTCACGGGCCCGACCCGACATCCGGTGGGTGGCGGCGTCCTTGCGTCCTTCGCCGTCGGCGAACATCACTTCGACCGGCCGGCCGACCAGAGTCCGGTTCTCGGCCCAGGCCAGATCGTTGACCAGGTCGACCAGTCGCTCGTAGCGCTCCTGGACCACCGCCTTCGGCACCTGACCCGGCATCGTCGCCGCCGGCGTCCCCGGGCGGATCGAATACTGAAAGGTGAACGCCGCGGCAAACCGCGACTCGGCGACCACGTCCAAGGTGGCCTGGAAATCCGTCTCGGTCTCGCCCGGGAACCCGACGATGATGTCGGTGGTGATCGCCGCCTCCGGCATGGCCGCCCGGACGTCGGAGAGGATCCTGAGGTAACGATCGCTGCGATAGGAGCGCCGCATCGCCTTCAGGACCGCGTCCGATCCGGACTGCAGCGGCATGTGCAGCTGCGGCATCACGTTCGGCGTCTGAGCCATCGCCTCGATCACGTCGGCGGTGAAGTCCCGCGGGTGCGGCGAGGTGAACCGGACGCGCTCCAGGCCGTCGATGTCCCCGCAGGCCCGGAGCAGCTTGGCGAAGGCGAAGCGATCGCCGAAATCGACGCCGTAGGCGTTCACGTTCTGACCGAGCAGGGTGATCTCCTGGACGCCCTCGGCGACGAGTGCCTTCACTTCGGCCAGCACGTCACCCGGCCGACGATCGTTCTCCGTGCCGCGCAGCGACGGCACGATGCAGAAGGTGCAGGTGTTGTTGCAACCGACACTGACCGAGACCCACGCCGAGTAGGCGGAGTCGCGCCGGGTCGGCAACGTGGAGGGGAACGCCTGGAGGGCCTCCTTTATCTCCACCTGGGCCTCCTCGGCCACCCGGGCGCGCTCCAGTAGCACCGGCAACGAGCCGATGTTGTGGGTGCCGAAGACGACGTCGACCCACGGGGCCCGCCGGGCGATCTCACCCCGGTCCTTCTGCGCCAGGCAGCCGCCGACAGCGATCTGCATGTCCGGATGGGCAAGCTTGGCCTGGCGTAGTTGCCCGAGGTTTCCGTACAGGCGGTTGTCGGCGTTCTCCCGGACCGCACAGGTGTTGAACACCACCACGTCCGCAGCCTCGCTCGAGCCCTCGGTTACGACGGCCGGGTGATAGCCGGCCTGTTCCAACAAGCCGGCGAGCCGTTCGGAGTCGTGGACGTTCATCTGGCATCCGTGGGTGCGGATGGCGTAGCTGCGGCCGACGTCGCGCCCATGCTCGGCAGCGACGTCGAGAGAGACGTCGGGTGAGGTGGCGGGCGCCGGGCTGATCTGAGTACCACTGGACATGATCGCCCAGCCTAATCGCTGCGGCGATAGTCTTTCGGCATGGCCGAAGCCACTCCCCCGTCCGCGCCGGCCTCATCCGCGCCCACCTCATCCGCGCCTACCTCATCCGCGCCGGCCCCGTCCGCGCCCGCGCTGCCCACCGGCGTCCAGTACGAGATCTCCGGTGGGGGCTATCAGGCCACCGTGACCGAGGTCGGGGCAACCCTGCGCTCGCTGCAACTCGGCGGCGCAGATCTGATCCACGGGTTCGGCGCCGACGAGACGATCAGCGGTGGGCGTGGCCAGCAGTTGATCCCCTGGCCGAACCGGATCCGGGACGGCAAATACCGCTTCGATGACGTCGATCAGCAACTCGCGCTGTCGGAGCCGGACCGCCATAACGCCATGCACGGTCTGGCGCGGTGGGCCGGCTGGCGGCTGATCTCGCACGAACCCACCTCGGTGACCCAGAGCCTCACCCTCTATCCGCAGAAGGGCTGGGCCGGTGTGCTGGAGGCGACGATCAGCTACCGGTTGTCGGCCGATGGTCTCGAGGTCGAGGTGGAGGCGCGCAACCTGGGCGATCAGCGGGTGCCCTTCGGTTATGGGGCGCACCCCTATCTGACTGCGGGCGAGACCACGGTGGACGAGCTGACGTTGACGATCCCCGCCGAGAGGTATCTGCAGGTCGACGACCGGATGCTGCCCACCGATCTGGTCGAGGTGTCCGAGAGCTACGACTTCAGAACGCCGAGGCCGGTCGGATCACTCGAGCTGGATACCGCCTACAGCGACCTGGCGCGGGACGAGCGAGGGCGCTGGCAGGTGACCATCAGCACCGGAGCCCGACACACCACGCTGTGGGCCGACGACCGGCACCGCTGGACCCAGGTGTTCACCGGCGACCGGAAGAGCGGTCTGGCGGTCGAACCGATGAGCTGCGGCCCGGACGGGTTCAACCCGGGTCCGACCGCGGACGGTGTCGTCGTGCTCGCTTCCGGCGACCGTTACGAAGGTCACTGGGGAATTGTCGGCAGCTGAGATCGTGGCTTGAGGCTGATCGGAGATCAGTGACCGGCACGCCGAAATCGGCTCGCGGCCGTCGATTTCGTGTTGCGGTTGTGACCGAATCCGGCCGCGAGCGTCTATAGCCGGCTCTTGGTTTCAGGTAGCCTCCGGGCATGACGGATGTCTCCGAAGACCGCTCGTCCGATATCTCGTCCGAACCGCTGGTGGTGCTGTCCGACGTGGACAAGTATTTCGGGCCCCTGCATGTGCTGCAGCACATCAATCTCTCCATCGGCAAGGGCGAGGTCGTGGTGGTGATCGGCCCGTCCGGTTCGGGCAAGTCCACGCTGTGCCGAGCGATCAACCGGTTGGAGACCATCCAGGGCGGTGAAATCACCATCGACGGGGTTCCGTTGCCGGATGAGGGCAAGGGGTTGGCTCGCCTGCGGGCCGATGTCGGCATGGTGTTCCAGTCGTTCAATCTGTTCGCCCACAAGACAATCCTGGAGAACGTCACCCTGGGCCCGGTCAAGGTCCGGCGGAAGTCCAGTGCGGATGCGCGCAAGCGCGGGATGGAACTGCTGACCCGGGTCGGGGTCGAGTCCCAAGCCGAGAAGTATCCGGCGCAGCTGTCCGGTGGTCAGCAGCAGCGGGTGGCGATCGCCCGGGCGCTGGCGATGGACCCGAAGGTGATTCTCTTCGACGAGCCCACCTCGGCGCTCGATCCCGAGATGGTGAACGAAGTTCTGGACGTCATGGTCGATCTGGCCAAGCAGGGTATGACCATGGTCGTGGTGACCCACGAGATGGGTTTCGCCCGCAAGGCAGCCAATCGTGTGGTCTTCATGTCCGACGGTCAGATCGTGGAGGAAGCCGATCCCGACACGTTCTTCACCAACCCCTCGAGTGAGCGGGCGAAGGACTTTCTGAGCAAGATCCTGACCCACTGATCAGGACGCCGCTCGAACGCGGCGCCCGGTCGACGTGCGGGCATGATCGTGCGAACACGATGTTCCGAGGGATCTGCGGCACCTGCTGGGTTTCTCCGCGGTGCGGTGCTGATCATGATGCGGTTCGTCCACCACTCGTGCAACTACGTGTGCGTGCCATCCTCGACACCCTTTCGACCTTCGTCGGGGTGGTGGGCGGGCTCACCTCGACACCTCGGCGGTGGTCGCCGAGCTGATCCGCTCCGGCGTCACCTCGCTCCTGAAAGGACAGGGCGGAGCCGCGCTGGCGTTGGGCCTGCGGCCCGCTCAGGCGATGGCCGCCATCTTGGTCGCCGCGGGCGGTGACCACTGAACGCGGTCTCCCCGACCGGAGGCGTTCAGGCGTCGGCCCGCCGGTGGAACGCGAATTCCCGAGGCGTCAGCGTGCGGTCTCGGTGGCCCGGGACTCCCGCACGACGGTGACCCGGATCTGGCCGGGGTAGGTCAGCTCCTCCTCGACCTGCTTGACGATGTCGCGCGCCAGCACCTGAGCGGCGATGTCGTCGACCACGTCCGGGCTGACCATCACCCTGACCTCCCGGCCGGCCTGCATGGCGAACACCTTCTCGACGCCGTCGTGGGACAGGGCGATCCCTTCGAGCCGGTCAAGCCGCTTGACGTAGGCCTCCAGACTCTCTCGTCGAGCGCCCGGGCGACTACCGCTGATCGCATCCGCGGCCTGGGTCAGGACCGCCTCGACGGTCTGCGGTTCGACCTCGTTGTGGTGGGCCTCGATGGCGTGCACGACGTCGGGCTGCTCGCCGTACCTGCGGGCCAGGTCGGCGCCGATCAACGCGTGTGAACCCTCGACCTCGTGCGTCAGCGCCTTGCCGATGTCGTGCAGGAAGGCGGACCTTTTGCACACGGCGACGTCTAGGCCGAGCTCGGCGGCCATCATGCCGGCCAGGTGCGCACACTCGATCAGGTGCTTGAGCACGTTCTGGCCGTAGGAGGTGCGGTAGCGCAGTGTGCCCAGGACCGGCACCAGGTCGACGTGCAGATCGGTGATTCCCACCTCGGCCATCGCGTCCTCGGCGGCCCGAAGACAGCGCTCGGCGATCTTGGCCTTACTCCGCTCATGCACCTCTTCGATCCGGGCCGGATGGATCCGTCCGTCCTCGATCAGTTCGGTCAAAGTCAACCGGGCTGCTTCGCGCCGGACCGGATCGAAGCAGGACAACAGGACGGTCTCCGGCGTGTCGTCGATCAGCACGTTGACCCCGGTCACCTGTTCAAAGGATCGGATGTTGCGCCCTTCGCGACCGATGATCCGGCCCTTCATGTCGTCACCGGGCAGATGGATCGCCGCAACCACCGACTCCGAGGTCTGTTCCGAGGCGAGCCGCTGGATGGCACCGACCAGAATCGTTCGGGCCCGTCGATCGGCTTCGCGCTGCGCCTCACCCTCGATCTCGCGCGCCAGCAACACCGCATGGCGCTTGGCGTCTTGCTCGACCGCGGCCAGCAGCTCGGACTTGGCCTGTTCAGCGGTCAGCCCGGCGATCCGTTCGAGTTCCTGGGCCCGGTCCGCCTCGGCCTGACCGGCAAGCTCCAGCCGTTCCTCCAGTTCGGTGCGTGACTCGTCGAGTTCGTGCCGGCGCTGATCGGTGACCTTGTTCTCTTCGTCGAGCCGCAGCTCCCGTTCGGCCACCCGCTGCTCGCGTCGTTCGAGGTCGAGCCGGAGTTCACGTGCCTCCGAGCGCCGGGCGCGAATCTCCTCCTCAGCCTCCTGCCGAGCCTGCTGCGCCGCATGAACCATCGTCTCGGCCCGTAACTGCTGAGCGCGCCGCTGGTCCTCGGCCGAAGCTCGGATCCGTTCCGCCTCCGCCCTGACCTCGGAAGCCGACGCCGCGTCCGGTTGTCCGTCGGCGGCCTCCTCGGGTTGTGCGTCCTGCGAGCCGACCCCCGCGACCTCCGCAAGCTCCGACGGCTGTCGGGCCGACCGGCCCGGCGCAGGATCACCTGGCGACGGCCCGATCACCGGCTGCCTGGGCCCTTGCCGACCGGTGGACGTTGCGTCACCGGATTCTGATCTCTCGCCGATCGGCGCACCCCCGTCCCGCGCTGGGCTCGCCTGAGCTGAGGTGACCTGAGTTGAGTCGGCCTGAGTTGAGTTGGCCGGGGCTGAGTTGGCCTGAGTTGACCTGGCCTGGGTCGAGTCGGTCGGGGTTCGCGCGGTGAGTCCCGTAGCGTCGCCACCGATCCGGTCACGAGTCGGCGCGCCGCGCCGAACTCTCAGCGCGATCAGTCCGGCCAACACGACCAACAGGACGAGCAGGACCAGCACTACGGCCTGGAAGACTCCGCTTATCACGACGTCCGCCCCTCTCCGCCCGCAACCGAGCAATCAGAGGGATCTGAGCTGACCTGCGCGCAGACAGACTGCACACGCGAAGAACTTTCCACCTTGCGGCGACACACTAGACGAGCAGTCGGTGGCGGCGCAGGCCGAAAGTTGCGGCGCCAAACCGACAGCAGGTACCGCTCGCTCCGGACATCGAACGATCAGAAGTTGGTTTCAGATGGTGCGTCAGTCGTGATCATGCATATCGATAAACGCCCCGGAGGACGGCTCAGAGTAAATCCCTCGCCTGCAGGTTAGGTCTGCCTCGGGGTGCGGTCAAGGTGCTGAGCGCCTGGCCTGCCGATCAACCGCCTGATAGGGCAACCGCTCAGTAGCCCGCGATCCGGCGCCCGACAGGCCCGTCCAAGTCGTGGCGACCGTACGACCATCGGCCGGCCACCGCAGCCCACCCGACTCCTCTAGCCCGAGGTTGGGCATTACAACTTATGGGCGACCTCCGTCGGTGCGACCTCGAAGACGAACCTCCCGAGGAAGCCGGCGACCGCGAACCCGCCGCCACCTCAACCATGGCGAACACGCTCGGCATCAGATGGCACTGTCGAGCTGACGGATCTCTCTCGGACAGCCGGGCTTAGCCCCGGGGTGAGCGGTGTCGGTCAGCCCAGAGGCTCAGCCTCGTCCTCAACTTCACCCCCGGTACCGTCCAGCACCTCGGCGATGACCCGCCGACAGATCTCTGAGCTGAAGCCTTTGCGGGCCAGTGCGCCAACCAGCCGCCGGTAGCGCACCTGGCGACCCAGACCGCTGGTGCTCCGAGCCCTCTTCTCAGCCAACTCGAGCGCCGCGAGATATTCGTCCTCGGGTCCGACGTGTTCGAGAGCGATGTCGATCTCGTTCCGTTCGACACCTTTGCGCACCAGCTCCTGCCGAAGCGCGGTCCGCGACAGGTGACGTCGGGCCTGTCTCGAGCTGACCCAGGCCTCGGCGAAAGCCGCGTCGTCGACGAGTCCTACCTCGGTCATCCGGTCCAGAACGCTCTCGGCCACCTCGACCGGCACCTCTTTCTTGCGCAACGCCTCACTCAGCTCGGCGCGAGTCCGAGCCTGGGCGGTGAGCTTGGTCAAAACGATGGTGCGGGCGACCGACTCGGGGTCGACTTCCGGGCCTAGATCACGTTCTGCACCCGGCTCCCGATCCCGGCGACCGGCCCGACCACCACCCCGCCCTTGGTTGCGGTCTCGGTTGCGGTCTTGGTTGCGGTCTCGACCGCGTCCGTGACCTTGCCCACGCATCTCACCGCGACCGTATGCTTGGCCGCGTCCGCTTCGCGGTCCGCCACGACTGACGCCGACGTCCTCTCCGTTGTCGTCGATTCCGTTGTCGTCGATTCCGTCGCCACGATTACCGAACATCGGGTCGGAACGCTGGACGCCGGCTTGACGACCGATCAGAACGCGACCTCCCCAGTCACGGGATCAATGCCGGCCGGCACGTCGACCTGCGGACCGATGCCCAACTTTTCCTTGATCTTCTTTTCCAGTTCATTGGCCAGATCGGGGTTGTTGCGGAGGTAAGAGCGGGCATTCTCCCGGCCCTGACCGAGCTGATCGGCCTCATAGGTGAACCAGGCCCCAGCTTTGCGAATCAGACCGCAGTCGACGCCGAGATCGATCAGGCTGCCTTCGCGGCTGATCCCATGGCCGTAGAGAATGTCGAACTCGGCCTGCTTGAACGGCGGTGCGACCTTGTTCTTGACGACCTTGACCCGGGTCCGGTTGCCGACCATTTCCTGGCCGTCTTTCAGGGTCTCGATCCGGCGCACGTCGAGCCGGACCGAGGCGTAGAACTTCAACGCCTTGCCGCCGGTCGTGGTCTCCGGCGAGCCGAACATGACGCCGATCTTCTCGCGCAACTGGTTGATGAAGATCGCGGTGGTGTTGGCGCCGCTCAGCGCCCCGGTCATCTTTCGCAGTGCCTGCGACATCAGCCGGGCCTGCAGGCCGACGTGGCTGTCGCCCATCTCGCCCTCGATCTCGGCCCGCGGCGTCAGCGCGGCCACCGAGTCGATCACCACGAGATCGAGCGCGCCGGAGCGGACCAGCATGTCGGCGATCTCGAGCGCCTGCTCGCCGTTGTCCGGCTGGCTGACCAGCAGTGCGTCGGTGTCAACGCCGAGCTTGTCGGCGTAGTCGGGATCCAGCGCGTGCTCGGCGTCGATGAAGGCGCAGATGCCGCCGGCGGCCTGAGCGTTCGGCGATCGCGTGCAGGGCAACCGTCGTCTTGCCGCTGGACTCCGGGCCGTAGATCTCGACGACCCGGCCGCGGGGCAGACCGCCGATCCCGAGCGCCAGGTCGAGCGCGATCGATCCGGTCGGAATGACCTCGATCGGCGCTCGGACGCCCGTCACCGAGCCGCATCACCGATCCCTTGCCGTAACTCTTCTCGATCTGCGCAAGCGCCGAATCCAGCGCCTTCTCGCGATCTGCAACCGCCATGGTCTTGTCCCGAAGGCTTTCAGCCCGACTGATGCCCCCGACTGGCGCGGGCGTGGTGTGTCTTTCGGTTGGTGTATCGACTTGATTCCTACGTTAAGCACGCCCTCTGACATACGAACGGTGAAGATCCGTGGCTGTGGACAACGCTCTGGGATCGAACCCGTCGGTGGACAACTTACCGAACAGGTGTTCGAACGAGAAGAGACACGCCGGGTGACCTTTGCCGGGGAATGGCGCGGCCAACCGGACCGATCGCGGACCTCGGCCGACCAGGTCTCGACGTCGGTGCCGAACCGGCCAGGGTTAGCGTGGAATCCCACCACGATCTGGAGGTTGTCATGACCACCGTCGCAGACACCGGCGCACCCGACCCGTCCGACCAATCCAACGGTAGCGGGCTGAGCGGCGACGAGGCCCGGGTGATCGAGGCCGTGCGCAAACAGCTCTACCTCGGCGGCCGGTGGGCCGACGCATCGGACGGTTCGACGTTCGAGGTCACGGACCCGTCCACCGGACGGGCGTTGTGCTCGGTAGCCGACGCCACCCCGACCGACGGACATACCGCCCTAGACGCGGCCGTCGCGACCCAGGCCGAGATGGCGTCGATGTCGCCACGGGCGCGGGCCGACATCTTGATGGGCGCCTTCGATCTGCTGCACGAGCGACTCGACGACCTTGCCCTGCTGATGACCTTGGAGATGGGCAAGCCATTGGCCGAGTCGAAGGGTGAGATCAGCTATGCCGCCGAGTTCTTCCGGCATTTCGCTGGTGAAGCCGTCCGGATCGACGGCGGCTATCAGACAGCGCCGGCCGGCGGTGCGCGCTTGCTGGTCACCCGGCAACCGGTCGGGGTGTGCCTCATGATCACTCCGTGGAACTTCCCGATGGCGATGGGCACCCGTAAGCTCGGCCCGGCCATCGCTGCCGGCTGCGCCAGCGTCCTGAAGCCAGCCCCACAAACTCCGCTCTCGATGCTGGCTCTGGCCGGAATCCTCGATGAGGTGGGACTTCCGGCCGGCGCGGTCAACATGATCAGTTGTTTGGACGCGAACGGCGTGATGGAGCCGTTGATCCGCAGCGGTCGGGCCCGCAAACTGTCCTTCACCGGATCGACCAAGGTCGGTTCGGCTCTACTCGAACAGGCTGCCGGAACCATCCTGCGAACCTCGATGGAACTCGGTGGCAACGCCCCGTTCATCGTCTTCGCCGACGCCGATCTCGATGAGGCGGTGGACGGGGCGATGGCCGCCAAGATGCGCAACGTGGGCGAAGCCTGCACCGCGGCGAACCGGCTGTTCGCCCACGAGTCGGTGATCGAGGAGTTCAGCGACAAACTCGCGGCCCGGATGTCGGCGATGAAGATCGGCCGCGGCACCCAGGATGACGTTCAGGTCGGGCCGTTGATCGACCAGGCCGCCCTGACGAAGGTGGGCGATCTGGTCGCCGATGCCGTCGACAAGGGCGCCACCGTGGTGACCGGCGGGGATCCAGTCGGTGGTGCGGGGAACTTCTACCCTCCGACGGTGCTGCGCGGAGTCACCCAGGACGCGGCGATGCAAACTCAGGAGATTTTCGGCCCGGTAGCACCGATCACCTCCTTCGCCACCGAGGACGAGGTTGTCACCGCCGCCAACGACACCCCGTGGGGGCTGGTCGGCTACGTCTACACCAACGACCTGCGCCGCGGCCTGCGCGTCTGCGAAGCACTCGAGCTCGGGATGGTCGGGCTCAACCAGGGCGTGGTCTCCAATCCGGCTGCCCCCTTCGGCGGGATCAAGCAGTCCGGCATGGGTCGCGAAGGCGGGTTCCTGGGCATCGATGAATATCTGGAGACCAAGTACATCGGCATCGCGATGTGAGACTCCGGCCCTACCTCCGGTTCAGCGTTCGCGTTCCGGCAGCTCTAGTGCGGCCCACACCGCCCGCCAGATCGCCTTCGGCGGGACGCCCGCCGCCAGCGCCTCGTCCACCGTCTTGTCGCCCAACGCGGACAGGTTGTGCTGAGCGGCCCAAACTCCGGCGTAGCCGACACCGAGGTGCGCCGTCATCCGCTCCCAGAATTCCGTCTCCCGCATGATGGCGACCAGGATAGATGCCTCCGGCAGAACTCAGGCGCCGGCGGCGGAGTGGTCGGCCGCGTCGGCAGCGGTCGGCGTGCGGCCGTAGACGGCGGCCTTGTCCAGAGTGCCGGCGAGGAAGTTGGTGCTTGGGGCGGACGGCCAGTCAGCCCGCCAGCCAGCCAGATTGTCATAAGCCAACCGGAGGTACCCGAGGTAGAGGAGGTTGAGGGTAGTGGCCAAGGACGCTACCGGGACGCCGGCGAGACAGAGCGCGAGCCCGGTGACGTCGGCCGTGGCCATGACGTGGTGCCCGAAGGCCACTTCGCCCGCATCGGTCAGGTAGACCACGCGGTCGACGCTCGCCGAACTGCCGGTGCCGAGGCGCAGAACTGCCGGTGGCCGAGGCGCCGAATCCCATCAGCAGGCCACCGGTGGTGGACGTGGTCTTGAACCAGATCTCGCCGGTGTCGGTGAGGGAGAGCGACAGTGAACTGCCGCAGTCGATGTAGCCGCTCGATCCGTCCAGCCGCACCGCGGTTCCGTTGTCTCGGCGGCAGGTGCCCTCGTCACCCTTGGTGACCCCACCCGGATATGTGCCGTTTCGACCATTCCTACTCGCATCGACAGCGCCGGTTCCGGTCGTGTCGTCCAGCTTGTCATAGTTGCTCGGCGCAGGTGCCGAGTACGCGGCGGCGCAGGGGAAGTAGGCAGCGGTGCCGACGGTGTTCGATCAGTCGGTCAGGTGCGGCCTGCCGTTGATCATCACCGGTCCACCACTGCGGTCGCCCGGACGCCGACGACGCCGGTCTGCCCCAGTGACCAGATCGACGAACTGCTGGTCGGCTCCGGTCACCCGCGTCGGCAACAGTCCACCGGAGACCACACTGCCCCAACTTTGCTGCCCGTCCGCCCCGACCCCCATCAGGATGGGATGAACGAATGGCTGCAGAATCAGCGAGGTGACGGCCACACAGACGCCGATCACCCGGACACTCGAACGCCAGCGAAGCGGAATCCAGCGCCCTGACGCCAGCAGAAGCGCGACCACAACCGCCGCGACGATCGGTGCGGCCTGGATCAACCAGCCGAGCAGCCGCCAGTGGCGGACGACGATGCCGATGAGATCCGAGCTTTGGACGGGATACGGATCGGCGGCCCCGTTGATGTCACCCCGGACCTGGACGGTGCCATCGGGATAGAGCGTGACTACCCGGTGGGTGTAGAGCTCAACCAGGCAGGTCCGGGTCCGGTAGGTGATCACGTCACCGACCCGGGGCGAGGTAATTGCGACCGGCCGGGTCAGCATCAGTGAACCGACGGGTATCGCCCGCCCCATCGACGGTGTCTCGATTACCGCCCCGCGCCCGCTCGGGGTCTGCCACCCCAAAGCCGAGGTGAGAACGATCAAGCAGATCTGCACAAACAAGCCAGGCGCCAGCAGACCGGACCGGACGAGCGATCGGAGGCGCTTCCGGTGATACCACCAGTGGGATTACAGCCACCCGGGGCGAGGGTGAACCCGGTAGCTGGAGCGGTGCCGACGTTCTTGATCGTCACCGTCGTGGTGGTCGCCTGGCCCCGCACCAGCCCGACGGCGCCGCCGGATGTTGATGCCCGAGCAGATGGACGCCTTGTTGCTCCCGTTGTTGCCGGTGCCGTCCGTGCTCAGGTAAGCGGTCGCACCGGCCACATTCTGCTCTTGCATGATGATCGTCCCGGCGTCCAACGTGTTCAGCGAGTTGGTGATCGGGGCGGTGAGCCGGCGAGGCTGGAATTCATCGACGAGCGAGGATCGCGCTATCGATGACACCGGTCATCAGGGCGACTCAGGTGAATCGGGCGCCGAGGTGTTCGCGGGCGTGAAGAGAGCTGAGGCGTCACGGGACAACTCCAGGAATAGGACTAACAGCTTCGGACCGGCATCCGCGTCTGACTGACCGAAACAAAGCCAGCTGTCGAAAAAGACTCAACGGGTCAGACGGATTCATTTCCTGCGTCGCTGTAAAGGAAAGCGGGTAATCAGGCAAGATTGCAGTCATGACGCTTTCCTGGCCGAGTAGCGAACTGGTCGCGGGCGACATAGCGTTGCGGGCCTTCGACGATGGCGACCTGCCGATGGTGCTGGAGTTGGCCACCGATCCCTACGTCGCGGCTGTTAGCTCGCTGGACGCCGACGCGGACACCGAACAGGGGCTGGCCTGGATCGGACGGCAGCGCGGAAGGCTCGCCGAAGGCGCCGGCTTCAGCTTCTGCATCGCGGAACGTAAGACCGGACGGGCGGTTGGATTCATCGGCCTGTGGACCGGGCCGCAGCTGGCTTTCGGGCGGGCCACGGCGGGCTATTCGGTGTGTCCGTCCGGGCGCGGACACGGGGTGGCCCGAGATGCGCTGCGAGCGCTGACCGTGTTCGCCTGGACGATTCCCGGGCTGCACCGGATCGAGCTCTACATAGAGCCCGGGAACCCCGGATCCCGGCGGACCGCCGAATCGGCGGGATACCTCGTCGAGGGCCGATTGCGCAGCCACCAGGAGATCGCCGGAGATCGGCGGGACATGCTCGTCTACAGCGCGATCCGACCCACAGATGATGGGAGCTGTTCGCCGGTCGCCGCGACCGGGTGACGAGCAGCAAGAGAAAGTGTCGGAAGCCCGAGGCAAGATTGCGGTATGAGCATCACCTCGACTCGCCGGCCGCGCGATCGCGCCTCGGCCGACGGGCGTGCACGCTCCGTTCCCGAGACTGGCGATCCCGAGACTGGCGATCCCGAGACGGTCGAGGCTGAGACACCCGATCCACTGACCGCGTTCGCTCCGGCCACCCGAACCTGGTTCACCGAGGTGTTCGCCGCACCCACGGCTGCCCAGGCGGGCGCCTGGCAGGCCATCGCGGCCGGCGAGAACGCCCTGGTCATCGCCCCGACCGGCTCCGGTAAGACTTTGGCCGCCTTCCTCTGGGCGCTGGACGGGCTCATCCGCACCGACGGTCCGACCGGGGCCGAGCGGCCGCCGGCCAAGCAACGCTGCCGGGTGCTCTACATTTCGCCGCTGAAGGCGTTGGCGGTCGACGTCGAACGAAATCTGCGGGCGCCGCTGGCCGGGATCCGGCAGACCGCTCAGCGGCTCGGCGGATCGGCCCCGGACGTCAGCGTCGGCATCCGCTCCGGGGACACCCAGGCCAGCGAACGGCGTCGGCTGGTCAGCCATCCGCCGGACATTCTGATCACCACCCCCGAGTCGCTGTTCCTGATGCTGACTTCGGCCGCCCGGGAAACCTTGCGGCACGTGCAGACAGTGATCGTGGACGAAGTACACGCACTGGCCGGCACTAAGCGGGGGGCTCACCTCGCGCTGTCGCTGGAACGACTGGACGAGTTGCGCCGTGACACGGCCGGGCCGGCAGCGACCGAGGCGGACGGAACGAATGCGGCGCCCCCTTCCGATTCAGTCCCTTCCGGTTCAATCCCTTCCGGTTCAGTCCGGTCCGATTCAGTCCCGTTCAGCCCGGCACAGCGGATCGGGCTATCAGCCACGGTCCGGCCGCCGGAACGGGTGGCAGAGTTCCTCGGCGGTCGGCTGCCGGTCCGGGTGGTGGCGCCGCCCGCGGAGAAGTCCTGGTCACTGAGCATCGTGGTTCCGGTCGAGGACATGTCCGATCTCGGCGCCGCCGCACCGCCGAGCGGCTCGACCAGCCCCCCACCCGGATTCGATGCCGACGATCCGCTGGCGCCACAAGCTCAACGGCCGTCCATCTGGCCGCACGTCGAAGCCCAGATCCTCGACCTGATCTCGGCCCACCGGTCCAGCATCGTGTTCGCCAACTCCCGACGGCTGGCCGAACGGCTGACCGCCCACCTGAACGAGTTGAACGCCGATCGGCTGGGCGCGACAAAAGAGGAGCACCCGCCGCCCGCCGAGATCATGGCGCAATCGGGCTCGTCCGCGGGCTTGGACGGGTCCGGTCACGGGGATTCTGATCACGGGGGGTCGGGGGTAGGCGCTGCTCAGGATGCTCCCGGCGCCGCACCGGTGATCGCGCGAGCCCACCACGGCTCGGTCAGCAAAGAACAGCGTGCGCAGATCGAGGACGACCTGAAGTCCGGCCGGCTGCCCTGCGTCGTGGCTACCTCCTCACTCGAACTCGGCATCGACATGGGTGCGGTGGACATCGTGATCCAAGTCGAGTCGCCGCCGTCGGTGGCCAGCGGGCTGCAGCGTGTCGGCCGGGCCGGGCACCAGGTCGGTGCCACCTCCCGCGGCGTCTTCTTTCCCAACCACCGCGGCGATCTGATCGAATCCGCGGTCGTGGTGGAGCGGATGCGGGTCGGCGCGATCGAGGCGGTCGCCGAGCTCCGGAACCCGTTGGACGTGCTGGCCCAACAGATCGTGGCCATCACGTCGGAGGTAACCGAGGGTGACATCGCCGCCGATGACGTCTTCGCTCTTGTCCGGCGGGCCTCGAATTTCCATCACCTGCCGCGCAGCGCGTTCGAAGCGGTGCTCGACATGCTGAGCGGCCGCTATCCGTCCGAGGACTTCGCCGAGCTGCGGCCGCGACTCATCTGGCAGCGCGAGACCGGGCGGATCACCGGACGCCGGGGTGCTCAGCGGCTGGCGGTGACCTCCGGCGGCACGATCCCCGACCGCGGCCTGTTCGGAGTGTTCCTGGTCGGAGAGGGCAACGCCGCTGGCAAGCACTCCCCCGGCCGCCGGGTCGGCGAGCTGGACGAAGAGATGGTCTATGAGTCCCGGGTCGGGGACGTGTTCACCCTGGGCACCACCAGCTGGCGGATCGAACAGATCACCCACGACCAGGTCCAGGTTTCGCCCGCACCAGGAGTGCCGGGCCGGCTGCCGTTCTGGAAGGGGGACTCGCCGCCGCGTCCGGCCGAGCTCGGCGAGGCGTTCGGCGCCTTCGTGCGCGAGCTGGCGGCCTTGCCCGAGACGAAGGCGCGTGATCGGCTCAGCGGTTCCGGGCTGGACAGCTGGGCGGTGGACAACCTGATCAGCTATCTCAGCGAGCAGCAACAGGCGACCCGGTCCCTGCCGACCGACCAGGCGGTGATTTTCGAACGGTTCCGCGACGAACTCGGCGACTGGCGGGTCTGTGTGCACTCCCCGCTCGGCCAGGGTGTGCTCTCGCCGTGGGCGCTGGCCATCGAACGGAACGCACGCGAGCGCTACGGCACCGAGGTCTCGGCCACGGCGACCAACGACGGCATCGTGTTGCGGGTCCCGGACACCGAGTCCGAGCCGCCGGGCGCCGAGCTGATCGTCTGTGACGTCGACCAATTGGAGCAGATCGTCACCGAGGAGGTCGGCGGCTCGGCCCTGTTCGCCTCCCGGTTCCGTGAGTGTGCGGCCCGTGCGCTGCTGCTGCCCCGCCGCGATCCACGCTCCCGCTCGCCGCTGTGGCAACAACGGATGCGCTCGGCCCAGCTACTCACCGTCGCCTCCCGTTATCCCGAGTTCCCGATCGTGTTGGAGACGATGCGGGAGTGTCTGACCGACGTGTTCGACCTGGAAGCGCTGCTCAGCGTCCAGCGACGAATTGCGGCCAAGACGATGCGGATCGTCGAGGTGGAGACCGCCCAGCCTTCGCCGTTCGCGAAGTCGTTGCTGTTCGGCTACGTCGGTGCGTTTGTCTACGAGGGCGACGTTCCGCTGGCCGAGAAGAAGGCGGCCGCTCTGTCGCTCGACGCCAGCCTGCTGGCCGAGCTGCTGGGCAAAGACGGGCTCAAGCAGCTGCTCGACCCTGCGATCATCGCCAGCACCGAGGCCGACCTGCAAAGCCTGAGCGAGGAACGCCAGGCCCACACCGTCGAGCAGCTGTTCGACCTGATCCGGACTGCCGGGCCGTTCACCCGGGCCGAGGTCACCGCCCGGACCGCACCTGACCTGGATGACGAATCAGGCCTCACCCAGCTGATCGAAGCCCGACGGGTGGTGCCGGTCCGGATCGCCGGCGCCGACTGCGTCGCGGTGGTCGAGGACATCGCCAAACTCCGCGACGGGCTCGGGATTCCAGTCCCGCCGGGGGTGGCCGCCGGCTTCGAGCAGTCGGCCGAGCATCCGATCACCGACCTGGTGTTGCGCTGGGCCCGCACCCACGGACCGTTCGAAGCCGCAACTGTGGCTCGGCGCTACGGGCTCGGCGTGGCAGTGGTCGAGGACGCGCTGGAGCAGTTGATCCGGCAGAGCGCCGTCGTGCCGGGCTCGTTCAGTGACGACGTGATGGGTCCCGACTCGGCCGACTCCACTGGCTCGGCCCACCTGAACGATGGGGATCAGCCGGGACGAACCGGCAGCTCGGCAATCAGCCGCCAGTACTGCCACCAGAAGGTGCTGGCGTTGATCAAACGCCGCACCCTGGCCACCCTGAGGAAGAGTGTCGAACCGGTCGAGCAAAGTGCTTTCGCCCGGTTCCTGCCCGAATGGCAAGGCGTCGGGTCCGGGGCGCGTGGAGTGGACGCGCTGGTCTCGGTGCTGGAGCAGCTGGCCGGCTACCCGCTTCCGGCGAGCTCGGTGGAATCGCTGATCCTGCCCGCCCGGGTCTCCGGCTACACCCCGGCCATGCTGGACGAGCTGACCACCAGCGGCGAGGTGAGCTGGGTCGGCGACGGGGCCATCGGCGAGTCCGACGGCTGGATCCGGTTCTACCTCTCCGGCATGGACGTGCCGACCCCGACGGTCGACCCAGCCGGCCCGCTCGCCGTCGAACTGCTCGACTCCTTCGCTCCCGGTGGGGCCTACTTCTTCGATGCGCTGCTTCCCACCGGCATCGGGCTGAACCGACGCAGCGACTACGTCGAAGCCCTGTGGGATCTGGTCTGGGCCGGTCAGTTGACCGGGGACACGTTCGGTCCGGTCCGGGCCCGGACCGCCTCCGGCACCATCCGCCGACCACGACAACCGAGCGGGCGGCTCCGTGGCGGGCGTGTCGGCCCCGGGGCAGGGTTGCGCCGGGCACAGTTGCAGCGGCCCGCAGCTCGGATCAGTTCTCCGGCCACAGCCGGACGCTGGTCCCGGGTGGTCGGCTCGGAGGTCGGTCAGCGGGAGCGGTTCGCCGGGGACTTGTTCGGCCAGCTCGACCGCTACGGCGTCCTCACCCGGGGTAGCGTGCTGACCGAGGACGGTGACGGCGGCTTCGGCGCGGCCTATCGTGCCCTGAGCACGCTGGAGGAGAGCGGCCAATGCCGCCGCGGCTATTTCGTGGACGGACTCGGTGCCGCTCAGTTCGCGGTCACCGGTGCGATCGACCGGCTTCGGGAACACCAGCAGGACTCCGAGCCGGACGAGTACCACGCAGTGCTGCTGGCCGCCTGCGATCCGGCCAATCCCTTCGGCGCCGCACTCCCCTGGCCCGATCGGGAAGGTCATCGTCCCGGTCGCAAGGCGGGCGCCGTGGTCGTGCTCGTCAACGGTGAGCTGGTGCTCTACGTCGAGCGCGGCGGCAAGAGCCTGCTGTCCTTCACCGAGCGGTCCGAGCTGATCGACCTCGCGACCCGAACCCTCGCCGCCACGGTCACCGCCGGCCGGCTCGGGCGGCTGACCGTCGAACGCGCCGACGGCGGCCACGTCTTCTCCTCCGACCTGCTCAGGGATTCACTGCAGGCAGCCGGTTTCGCCATGACTCCGCAGGGGCTTCGGCTGCGGCCGGTCAGCTCCTGAACCCAGGCTCATCCACCGCCGCCTCGCCTCGGGTGGTCTGCCCTAGGCTGTGGCGCTACCGCCCGCTGAACGAGGAGCTGCCCATGCCGAGCGACTCAGCACCCGAGACGTCCGTGCGTACGTCGGGACGCCCATCGCATCCGGCGGAGGATACCGATCGTCGCTATCTCGATCCCGCCTTGGCGGTCGGTGATCGGGTCGAAATACTGCTGGGGCAGATGACCGTGCCCGAGAAGGCCGGGCTGCTGTTTCACGCGATGATCACTCCCGGACCGGCCGGCCGGCTGGCCGAGGCCTCGTCGGTCTTCGGCCTGCCCTCGACCGTCGACTACGTCCAGGACCGTCTGCTGAGCCACTTCAACATACTGGGGCCGGTCGGAGCGCCGACGGAACTCGCGCACTGGCACAACCGGCTGCAGGAGCTGGCCGCGCAGACCCGGCTCGGCATCCCGGTCACGCTGTCGACCGATCCCCGCCACGCGTTCAGCGAAAACCCCGGAGCCGCCTTCGACGCGGCCGCCTTCTCCCAATGGCCCGAACCACTCGGTCTGGCCGCGATCGGAGACGCGGACCTGGTCGAGCGGTTCGCCGACATCGCCCGACAGGAGTATCTGGCGGTCGGCATCCGTGTCGCGCTGCACCCGCAGATCGATCTGGCTACCGAGCCGCGCTGGTCTCGCCAGTTCGCCACCTTCGGCGAGGACGTCGAGCTGACCTGTCGGCTCGCCGCCGCCTACATCCGCGGTTTTCAAGGACCCCGACTCGGTCCCGAATCAGTGGCCACGATGACCAAGCACTTCCCCGGCGGTGGGCCACAGCTCGACGGCGAGGACCCGCATTTCGGCTACGGACGCGAGCAGGTCTACCCGGGCGACCAGTTCGAACTACACCTGCGCCCGTTCCGGGCCGCAATCGAAGCCGGCACCAGCCAGTTGATGCCCTACTACGGGATGCCGATCGGAACGCCCTACGAAGAGGTCGGGTTCGGGTTCAATCGCGGCGTGATCACCGGCCTGCTCCGCGACGAGATCGGCTACGACGGCATCGTCTGCACCGACTGGGGTCTGATCAACGATTCCGAGATCATGGGCGACCACGATCCGGCCCGCGCCTGGGGCGTGGAGTTGCTCTCGCCGCGGGAACGGATGATCAAAGCGCTGGAAGCCGGTGTCGACCAGTTCGGCGGCGAGTCCGACAGTAATCTGTTGATCGACATCGTGGCCGCGGGCGAGATCAGCGTAGAGCGGCTGGACACCTCGGTCCGTCGGCTGCTCCGGGAGAAGTTCGTCCTCGGATTGTTCGACCGGCCGTACGTGAACGCGGACCGCGCGGCCGACGTGGTGGGTGCGGCCGCGTTCAAGGCGGCCGGAGAGGCCGCCCAGCGAGCCGGCGATCACGCTGCTCCGCAACGAGGAACGCGACGGCCGGCCAACGCTGCCGCTCGCCTCGGATGCCCGGATCTACGTCGAGGGAGTCGACCGCGCGGTGGCCGCCGAGTACGCCTCGGTGGTGACGATCCGGCCCGGTCGGACGTGGCGATCGTCCGGCTGTCCGCGCCGTACGAGCCGCGGAACGCGACCCGGTTCGAAAGCTTCTTCCACGCCGGTTCGTTGGATTTCGACCCGACGATCCTGGAGCGCCTGCGCGAACTCGCCGACGTGACCACCGCTGGTCGTCGAGATCTATCTTGACCGGCCGGCGATCCTCAGCCGGATCGCGCCGCTGACCGACGCTCTGCTCGCCGACTTCGGTGCCGACGGTCGGGCAGTGCTCGACGTGGTCTTCGGGCAAGTCGAACCGCGTGGTCGGCTTCCGTTCGATCTTCCCCGCCAGCATGGACGGCGGTCCAGACCAGTCGCTCCGACGTCCCCTTCGACACGACCGAGCCGCTGTACCAGTGTCGACACGGCCTGAGCTACTCCTGAACCGAAACCGAACGCGCGAACCAGTTTCCGATTCAGCAGGCGGCCGGGATAGCGGCAAGCCGGACCGAATCAGGCGGCGGCTTGGGCCAACGGCCGGATCGGCAGTGCGGTGACCTTGCGCTCGTGTTCGACCAGACGCTCGCTGACCACGGTCAACACCGTGGACAACGGCAAGTCAAGTGCGCCACAGATCGCAGCCAACAACTCACTCGACGCTTCCTTCTGGCCGCGCTCGACCTCGGACAGATAACCCAGGCTGACCCGGGCCGACTTCGAGACCTGCCGCAAGGTCTTGCCTTGGATCATCCGCTCCTCGCGGAGCGCCTCCCCGATCAGCTCACGCACGAGAACCGTCTTCACCGGCCGCACTCCTGCCGTGAACCCTGCCCTGGACTTCTGCCCTGGCCGACCCGTCGTCATGACTGACACTGTACTCACCCGTCCCTACGTCGATGTCGCCGAAGATCGCAAGTCGCCGGCGGCTCTCATTCGCGTTGCTGGTCCAACGCGACGGATGCGTCCGGCATTCCCCGGGCCGTCGCTCGTCGGTTCATCGGCTGTCGGCTCATCGGCTGGCGGTTCGTCGGCTGGCGGTCAGTCGACCGGCCCGGGTTTCAACCTGCGGGTCCAGCGCTCCTCGACCCGGCCGTAGCGCCAGACCGCCAGGGCGGCGAGCCAGATGAGGACGAACAGAGCGACGATGACGAAGCCGACGTCGTTCAGGTCGAGACCGGCGATCGCCGCCAGCGGCCCGGAGCTGATCCCGGCTTTGTCGGTCAGGATGGAGAGCAGTTCGATGCCGCCGATGATCAGCGCGACGGCGACCGAGAGTCCGGTGATCGCCATGTTGTAGTAGATCTTGCGGATCGGCTTGGAGAAGGCCCAGCCATAGGCGAAGTTCATGAAGCAGCCGTCGATGCTGTCCAGCAGGCTCATCCCCGCGGCGAACAGGATCGGCAGGGTGAGGATCGCGTACCACGGCAGGCTGAACGCCGCCGCGCCGCCGGCCAGTACCAGTAACCCGACCTCGGTCGCGGTGTCGAAGCCGAGCCCGAACAACAGCCCGACGGGATACATCTGGCCCGGTCGGACGACCGCGCGGGTCGCCCCCGACAGCAACCGGTTCATCAGCCCGCGCTTCGCCAGCTGCTCCTCTAGCCCCGCCTCGTCGAACTCCCCGTGCCGCATCCGGGCGAAGACCTTCACGATCCCGATCAGGACGACCAGGTTGATCACACCGATCAGCAACAAGAACCCGCCGGAGACCGCCGTGCCGAGCAGACCGGTGATCCGCTGCAGGGTCGAGGAATCGTTCTCGAGTTGACCGGCGACGGCGCGGACGCCGAACGCCAGCAACAGCACCAGGGCGAAGACGATGCTGGAGTGGCCGAGGGAGAACCAGAAGCCGACCGAGACCGGACGCTCGTCCTCAGCCATCAGCTTGCGAGTGGTGTTGTCGATCGCCGCGATGTGGTCGGCGTCGAACGCGTGCCGCATGCCGAGGGTGTAAGCGGTCAGACCGAGGCCGACGCCGAAGACCAGGGTGGAACTGATCCGGTAGTGATGCGGCGCGACCACGAAGATCAAGACGCCCCAGCCGATCACGTGCAGGGCGAGTACGACTGCGGTCATCCCGACGATGGACCGCCACTCGCCCCCGCCGAGCCGTCGTCGGCTCCGGCTCGGCGACGTCGTCGCGTTCGGCACCTGACACCCCGCTGCTTCCGTGATCCAGTCCGTCCATCGGCAGATGCGACGCTATCGCACCTGGGACGGGTCCCGAGGATCAGGTCATTCGGCGGCAACGGTGCGCCGTACCCCTCGACGAAAGTCGTCGACGTGGTCGCGCACCCAGCTCTCGAAACCCCGGGCGGGACGGCCGAGCACCGCCGGCGCCGCATCCGTCGTCGGTGAGTTCCCGGCCGCAGCGTCGTCGAGGAACATCGGGACGGCCTCGGCTTCGGCCGCCGGCATGAATCTGCTCAACCGAACCAGCGCCTCAAAGCGATCTTCCTCCTGCACCGCCACCGTGCGTCCGACCACGTGCCCGATCAGCTCGACCTGTTCCCGCCGCGACGAAGCGGCCGGGCCGGTCAGCATCGCGTCGACCGGACGGCCGTCCCCGGAGAGGGCGGCCACGGCGACGGCGGCGATGTCGATCTCGTGGATCGGCGCAGTCCGCGCCGCCGGCTGATACAGCCTCACGTTCCCCGACCGCACCCCGTGAGCCCACCACATCGCGTTCCCGGCCAGCACCAGCGGTCGGACGGCGATCAGTTCCGGAGGTTCCGGACCCGTGAACTCCGCCTCGAGCGCGCGGTGTTCTTCGGTGATCGCATTTGCTGCCGACGACTTGTGCAGCACGCTCCCGGAGGACAACACGACGATCGTCTCCACCCCGGCGTGCCGGGCCGCCTGCAGCACGGCTCTTCCGCTGCCTGGGACCGCACAGGCGAAGGCGCTGCCGATCCCGGCGAAGGCCGCCGCCTAGGATGCCGCGTCCGTGAGATCGGCTCGCACGCCATCGACTCCGGGCGGAAAGTCTGCCGGTGCGCCGCTCCGTGACGAGGCGCGAACCCGAACTCCTCGGGCCCTCAACGGGTCGACGATCAGCCCGCCGATGTTGCCCCGGGCGCCCATCACCAGTACGGGACGGTTCGCTACCGACTTGGTGTCGGAAGAGTCGTTTCCGAGAAATAGGTTTTGCGAAGACACTGCACACTCCTGTCGCATGATCGTGCACATGCGCGCCACGGAGGACCACGGTGGTCTACTGAGCGTTCCGACGCCTCACTCAACTGGAGGGCGAAACTACCAGTCCCCGCGCGTGGGGTCGGGGCTCGGCCCGGCTGGCAGACTGGGGTGATGAGTCCGACCGCATCGGGGGACGACGTACCACGCTCGGGTCCAGACGATCGGATCCCCAGCGCCTCGGTGGCCGCCGCCCTGCAAGCCCTGCGGGCCGAACGGCAGCGGGTGACCCCGGCCCGACGGGCGGTGCTGGACGTGCTGGACAGCACCAGGGCTCACCTCGACGCCGACCAGATCGTGGCCCACGCGGCGCATCGGGCACCCGGAGTTCACCGGGCCACCGTCTATCGGGCGTTGTCCACGCTCTCCGAACTCGGGCTGGTCAGCCACACCCACATGACCGGGGCGGCCACCGTCTACCACCTGGTGGACCACCTCGGCGAGGGCGGACCGGACGGAGACGTCCCAGCCGTCGGCGGCACGCACCCTCGGCACGTGCACCTGCAGTGCAGCGCCTGCGGCCAGGTGATCGACGTCGACCGTTCGGTGCTCGACCCGGTCCGCCTCGACCTGGAGCAGCGGCTCGGCTTCGTTCTGACTCCGGAGCACGCCGCTCTGCTCGGCGTCTGCCAGAGCTGCCGGGAGTCCGGCGCCGTAACCGCCGGCCGATCGGCTACGGGTCACTGATCCGGGTCGCTAACCCCCGGTCAATACCGGTCGAGCTTCGGTCAGCCTCGAGCTCCGGTTCCGAACAGAATGCGCTCGAACAGCTGCATCACGGCCAGCACGGTTTGCCGACGAACGTCGTCTCGATCACCGGTGAGGCTCAGCTGCTCGGCCACCACGGGGTCCGCGGCGCCGGAGTCGACCGCAGGTCCCGGACCGGCGACCGCCACGAAGACCGTCCCCGCCGGGTGCCCCTCCTGCGGGTCCGGGCCGGCGACCCCGGTGGTGGCCAGACCCCAGTCGGCCGCGCAGACCCGGGCGGTCCCGGTGGCCATCTCGCGGGCGGTCGGTGCGGCCACCGCACCGTAGGCGTCGAGGGTCGCTTGGCGCACGCCGGCCAGGCCGGCCTTGAGCTCCGTGGCGTAGGTGATCATGCCGCCCCGATAGACCGCCGACGATCCGGCAACGTCGGTGATCACCGAGCCGACCAGGCCACCGGTCAGCGACTCGCAGCTAGCCGCCGTTTCGCCGCGTCGGGCCAGTTCGGCGAGTACCCGTCTGACCACCGTGGCCAGCACCGCATTGCGCTCCTCCGGAGCGGAGGGCATCGGCATCCGGCGAATCTTCGTGCGTCCGGGCCGAGCGCAGCCGGACCGCCTGGAGCACGTAGTCGATCCCGGTGATCACGGTCAGCAGGAACGCCGCGGCCATCACACGTAGGCCACCGGCAACAGCCAGCCGAGGGCCGGCACCTGGTGCAGCGGCAGCAGGTACAAGATCAACGCCGCAGCCTGCAGCACGGTCTTGATCTTGCCGCCCCGGCTCGGCGGCCATCACGCCGTAGCGCAGCACGACGAAGCGCATCACGGTGATCCCCCACTCGCGGATCAGGATCACGATGCGTCACCCACCACCACAGCTCGCCGATGATGCTGAGGCCGATGAACGCCATCCCGGTCAGCGCCTTGTCGGCGATCGGGTCGGCCAGCTTGCCGAACTTGGTGACGATGTCGTGCTTGCGGGCCAGGTGGCCGTCCAGGCTGTCGGTGAAGATGGCCACGGCGAACAGCGACGGCCGACGCGATCCGCCAGCCACGCACGTACGGGGTGGCCGAGCAGCATCCAGGCGAAGACCGGCACCAGGATGATCCGGAACGCGGTCAGTGCGTTGGGAACGTTCCAAGGGCGGACTGGTTCGGCCACCGGCGCCGTCGGTGGCGTCCGCCGGTCGGGACGTCAGTCAGCCGACCGACCTCGGCCACCAGATCGGCGCCGTCCGTTCGCTCGACGACCACCGCCGGCGACCAGAGCACCGACCCGCGAGCTCGGCCGACGGACTCGAGGTCATGAGTCGGACGCTGCCGTCGACCTCCGGGGCCCTGGTGCGCGGCCCGGCCGACCCGACTGCCCGTCCGTCGTGGTCGCGTCGATCAGCACGGCCACCGGCTCACCGATCCGCTCCTCGGCCCGCTGGGTGATCAGCTCCTCGGCGAGGTCGGCCAGCTCGGACGCCGGCGCCGCTCGATCTCGTCGATCGACGAGCTGCCGGTCAGCCGGCTCGGCCTCGGTGCCGTCCTCGTCGGAGTAGCCGAACACCCCGATCGCGTCGAGCCGGGCCGCGGTGAGGAAGTCGACCAGGATCTGGCGACGTCGGCCTCGGTCTCGCCCGGGAAGCCGACTGATCACGTTGCTGCGGATCCCGGCGCGTCGGGGCCCGCGCGCGGATCGAGTCGATCAGGCCAGGAACGAGTCGGGGTCGCCGAACCGGCGCATCCGGCGCAGCACCGTTCGGCGCGGCGTGCTGGAAGGAGAGGTCGAAGTAGGGCACCACCTTCGGGGTCGAGGCCATCACCTCGACCAGACCGGGACGCATCTCGGCCGGCTGCAGGTAGGACACCCGGATCCAGTCCAGCCCGCTCGACGCCGGACAGCTCGGCCGAGCAGCTTCTCCAGCAGCCGGATGTCGCCGAGGTCCTTGCCGTAGGAGGAGGTGTTCTCACTGACCAGGAACGACCTCGCGGACGCCCTCGCTCGGCCAGCCAGCGCGCCTCGGCCACGACGTCGGCCGGCGGCCGGGAGACGTACGCACCGCGGAAGGCCGGGATGGCGCAGAAGGTGCACCGCCGGTCGCAGCCGGAGGCGATCTTCAGCGGCGCGCTCGGGCCGTGGTCGAGCCGACGACGGAACGGTGCGCGGCCCGCTGGCCGGGGCGAAACCGGCCGGCAGGTCGGGCCGAGCTCGAGGCCAGCTCGAGGGCCGGGCTGGCGCTGGCCTGACCCGGGGACGGCGTGTCCGGGCACGCGCCGTCGCGGCCCGGCGGCCCGGTCGACCGGCGACGAGCGGCAGCAGGGTGCGCCGGTCGCGCGGGCACGTGGGCGGTGTGCCGCTCGCCGGCCAGGATGCGGTCGCAGCCGCTCGGCGATCGGTCGCGTAGTCGTCGAAGCCGAGCACGGCGTCGGCCTCGGGCAGCGACTCGGCCAGCTCGGCGCCGTACCGCTCGGCCAGGCAGCCGACGGCGACCACCGCGCGGGCCGTTGCCGGTCGTCCTTGAGGTCGGCGGCGGCCAGCAGGGTGTCGACCGAGTCCTTCTTGGCCGCCTCGACGAACCCGCAGGTGTTGACCATCACGGCGTCGGCGGTCTCCGGGTCGTCGACCAGGTCGAAGCCGCCGTCCTCCAGCCGGGCGGCCAGCTCCTCGGAGTCGACCTCGTTGCGGGCGCAGCCCAGGGTGACAGGTGGACGGACAGGAGGTCGGGTCAGCCGAAGTCATGAGCAGGTCCAGTATGACCAGGTCTGCCCGGACCAGCATCGCCGCGTTCCGGACGTGCCACTGATCTGACGGATCGGGCCGCAGCCCGGCCTCAGCCGGCCGCAGGTTGTCCACGACGTCGTCGAGCTCGTCGGGCTTGACCAGCACCTCGCGGGGCTTGGAGCCCTCGGACGGCCCGACGACGCCGCGGGTCTCCAGGATGTCCATCAGCCGGCCGGCCTTGGCGAAGCCGACCCGCAGCTTGCGCTGCAGCATCGAGGTCGACCCGAGCTGGAGGGTGACCACCAGCTCGACGGCCTGCAGCACCAGGTCCAGGTCGTCGCCGATGTCCTCGGCCACCTTGGCCGGACGCCTCCGCCGGGGCGACGCGACGTCCTCGCGGTAGGTCGGGCTTGAGCTGCTCGGTGACGTGCGTGACGACCGTCGCGGACCTCGGTCTCGGTCACCCAGGCGCCCTGGATCCGGATCGGCTTGCCGGCGCCCATCGGCAGGAACAGCCCGTCGCCCTGGCCGACCAGCTTCTCCGCGCCGGGCTGGTCCAGGATCACCCGGGAGTCGGTCATCGACGAGGTCGCGAACGCCAGCCGGCTCGGCACGTTGGCCTTGATCAGGCCGGTGACCACGTCGGTGCTCGGTCGCTGGGTGGCCAGCACCAGGTGGATGCCGGCGGCGCGGGCGAGCTGGGTGATCCGGACGATCGAGTCCTCGACGTCGCGCGGGGCGACCATCATCAGGTCGGCGAGCTCGTCGACGATCACCAGCAGGTACGGGTAGGGCGCCAGCACCCGCTCCGACCCCTCGAGCGGCTTGACCGAGCCGGCGCGGACGGCCTTGTTGAAGTCGTCGACGTGGCGGAACCCGAAGGCGGCCAGGTCGTCGTAGCGCATGTCCATCTCGCGGACCACCCACTGCAGCGCCTCGGCGGCCTTCTTGGGCTGGGTGATGATCGGCGTGACCAGGTGCGGGATGCCCTCGTACGCGGTCAGCTCGACCCGCTTCGGGTCGACCAGCAGCATCCGGACCTCGTCCGGCGTGGCGCGCATCATGCATCGAGGTGATGATCGAGTTGATGAAGCTGGACTTGCCGGAGCCGGTGGCCCCGGCCACCAGCAGGTGCGGCATCTTGGCCAGGTTGGCCACCACGAAGCCGCCCTCGACGTCCTTGCCCAGCCCGACGGTCATCGGGTGGTGGTCGTTGCGGGCCTTGGACGGAGCGCAGTACGTCGCCGAGGGAGACGACCTCCTTGTCGGTGTTGGGGATCTCGATGCCGATCGCCGACTTGCCCGGGATCGGCGACAGGATCCGCACCTCGTCGCTGGCCACCGCGTAGGCGATGTTCTTGCTCAGCGCGGTGACCTTCTCCACCTTGACCGCCGGGCCGAGCTCGACCTCGTAGCGGGTGACCGTCGGGCCGCGGGTGTAGCCGGTGACCTGGGCGTCGATCTCGAACTGGGTCAGCACCTCGGTGAGCCGGCCGCACCACCGCGTCGGAGGCCTCGGTACGGGCCTTGTGCACGCTGCCCTGCTTGAGTTCCTCGGCGTCGGGCAGCAGGTACTGCACGTCGCCGGACAGCTGCAGCTGCTCGACCCGCTGCGGGATCGGGTGTGCGGCGGCGGCTCCAGCTCTTCACCCCGGACGACGAAGGTCTGCGTCGCCTCGGTATCGGAGGACTTGTCGGCGGAGGACGGTGCGCCGGACTCGGTCGGACCCGATCCGGACGCGCCCGCGTTCTTCGGCAGCCCGGCAGTGATGGTCGTGCGGCCCGGCCTCTCGGTCTCGGTGAAGTCGGCGTAGAGCTCGTCGTCCTGCTGATCGTCACGGTCGGCCGAGTTGGTGTCGTCGCCGTCCGGCGCTGCCGAACTTCCTTTGCGGCGGCGACTCTTACGCTCCTTGCCGTCGGTGATCATGGGCGTGTCGTAGGCCCGGTCGGAGTCGTACTCGATCTCGCCGACCACCTCGGCGTCGATCACCGAGCGGTCCGGCACGAACCGATCGCGCGAACTCGCGGGCCCGGGCTGGGATCTCGTGCACCGGGATGCCGAGCACGACCAGCAGCCCGAAGATGGTCAGCAGGACCAGCAGTGGCGCGGCCACCCAGTTCGTCTTCAGCAGGTCGTGCAGCAAGAGGAGGAGATGAAGCCGAGGACGCCGCCCGCCTCACGCATCGCCGCCGGGTTGTCCGGCCGCGGCAGGCCGTGGGCGAGATTGATCAGGCCGAGCAGCCCGAGCAGCACTGCGCTCCAGCCGACGGCCTGACGGCCACCGGGCCCGTTGCGGTCGGGATGGCGAAGCGTCCGCCAGGCCATGGCCAGCAGGAAGATCGGGGCGGCGTAGCCGAGAGTGCCGATGACGCTGGTCAGGCCGATCTGGATCCAGCCGCCGACCGGGTCGGGCAGCCCCCACCAGAATTCGGCGGCCACCACGATTGCGCAGCCGATCAGGAACAGCCCCACCCCGTCCCGGCGCAAGGCCGGGTCGACGGGCTGCGGTTCGCCGGTCGTGCCGACCTTCCGAGCCCCGTTGCCGAGCAGGTGGGCGATCCCGAGGTAGGCGCCGCGCAGGCCGCGGCCGAGATGAGCACCGATCCGGCTGCCCGCCGAGGGGCCCGCCGGGCGGGTCTGGGCTCGCGAACCGCGGCCCCGCGCACCCTGGCCGCGGGAATTCTGGTCGCGGGAATTCTGGCCGCCTGCTCCCTGCTTTCGGGAGGGCTGGTTCCGGGACGGCTGGTTCCGGGAGGGTTGATTTCGGGACGCTGGGGCTCGCTTGGTGGTGTTCTTGCTTCCGGTCGACCGCGGACGAGTACCACCGCTGGAGGCAGCGGTGGACTTACGGGTCCGCGGTGGGGAAGACGCGCGGGTCGCCATGCCGAGGAGGTTACGCGATCAGCCGGGCCGCATCGTCCGACACACGCGACCAATGCGCAACAGCCGCCTCAGCAGACTCAGCGGTAGTGGTCGAAACCGGCCGGGTCGGTCCAGGTCGTGCCGTCAACCAGGACGTCCGCGCCGGCGGCTTCGCCCAGATTTCCCGCACTTCGGTCTTCCGCGGCGGCCCGCAGCGTTCCGACCCGGCCGATCACCAGCCAGCCGGCCGGCACGTCGCCGGGGTCGAAGGTGGCGGCCAGAGCGTGGTCCTCTCCCCCGGTCAGGATCAGCGCCAACGGGTCCGATCCGGTGGCGGCGGCCACCGCCTGCAGCGGCTCGGGGATCTCGAACGCGCCCGAGTCGATGTCGATGCTCACTCTCGAGGCCCGGGCCAGATACCGAGATCGGCCAGCAGACCGTCGGAGACGTCGATCATCGCGTGCGCGCCGGCGGCCGCCGCCACCCGTCCCTGCCCGTAGGGCACCGACGGGACCTGCTGCGCCTCGACCACCGCGCGCGGTGAACGGAAGCCCCGGCCGAGCACCACCAGACCGGCCGCCGCCCAACCGACCCGACCGCACAGCGCCACCACGTCGCCGGGTTGGGAACCGTCTCGGGTGACCGCACTGCCGGTCAGCGTGCCCAGCGCAGTAACCGCGATGGAGATGTCACGGGACCGGGTCACGTCGCCGCCCAGCAGACTCACCCCCGCCGTCGCACACTCCTGCCGAACGCCAGCCGCGAAGTCCAGCGCCCACTGGGCCGGCAGGTCGGCCGGAGCCGAGAACCCGACCAGTACACCGATCGCGCGGGCACCCATCGCCTCGATGTCGGCCACGTTGACGGCCACCGCCTTGCGGCCGATCTCGATCGGACCCGACCAACTGGTCTTGAAGTGCACGCCCTCGATCAGGCAGTCGACCGAGGCCACTACCTGACCGTCGGTGAGCAGCACCGCGCCGTCGTCGCCCGGCCCGACCAACACGTCGGTGGCCAGTTCGACGCCGGCGGTGATCTCGGCGATCAGGCCGAATTCTCCCAGCTCGGCCAGGGTCTGGCCCGACGGAGCCGACCGCTGGGCGGGGCTTGTCACGCCGGCCCGGTGATGGTTGCCCGGACGTGGACCGTCTGATCCTCATTGCACTCGGGTAGGCAGTTCATCGTTCTCATCTCGTACTCTCGCCGCTGGATCGTGCAATGGGTCGTCAATGGGTCGTCAATGGGTCGTCAGATGCATAGTCAATGGATAGTCACTGGACACATCGTTGCCGCCTGCATCATCCGGGTCCGCTCGTCAGCGCGAACCCCCACCCTGTACGGTTCCCCTGAGCCGACCGGTTCAGACACGGCTCAGGATCATGATCGAATCCGCACGTCCGCGGCGGTCAGGGACAGATCGAGGGGTGGGAACGCGATGGTCGTCCAGGCATACATCCTGGTGCAAACCGGAGTCGGCAAGGCCGCCGAGGTGGCGGGCGAGATCCGCTCGATCAACGGTGTGACCTTGGCCGAGGATGTCACCGGTCCGTATGACGTGATCGTTCGGGCCGAAGCCGCGAACGTCGACGAGCTCGGCCAACTGGTGGTGGCCCGGGTGCAGAACGTCGCCGGCATCACCCGCACGGTGACCTGCCCGGTCGTCCACATCTGAGTCTGCGCCGCACCTGCTGGTGACCACCGGTCAGCGCAGGCCCAGCGGCCGGTTCAGGGCCAGCTGGAGCAGCCGGTCGACCAGATCCGGATAGGACAGGCCGCTGGCCGCCCAGACCCGCGGGAACATCGAGTGCTCGGTGAAACCCGGCATGGTGTTGATCTCGTTCACCACCAGCTTGCGGTCGCGGTCAAGAAGAAGTCGACCCGGGCCAACCCCTCGCAGCCGATCGCCTCGAACGTCGAGGCGGCCATCTGCTGCAGCTGGATCGCCAGCGACGGATCGAGTTCGGTCGGCACCTGCAGATCGACCTGGTCCTCGGGTAGGTATTTGGCCTCGAAGTCGTAGAAACCGGACGCCGTGTGCATCCGGATCTCGGCCACCTCGCTGACCTCCGGCGGTCCCCCGTCGACGGACTGCAGCACCCCGCACTCCAGCTCGCGGGCTCCGACAAAACCCTGTTCGACGATCACCTTGGGGTCGTACTGGCGGGCGAATTCGATCGCCACCTCGAGCTCGGCTGGATGATCGACCTTCCGGATACCCAGGCTGGATCCGCCCCGGGCCGGTTTGACGAACAACGGATAGTCCAGCGCGGCCAGCGGATCGAGCGCAGCCGCCCGGTCGCCGGCCCACTGCCGCGGATCGATCACCACATAGGGGCCGACCGGCAGTCCCGAGGCGGCGAACACCATCTTCATGAAGTGCTTGTCCATGCCGACGGCGCTAGCCAGTACGCCGGCGCCGACGTAACGGATCCCCATCATCTCGAACATGCCCTGGATGGTGCCGTCCTCGCCGTAGGGTCCGTGCAGCAGAGAGAAAGCGACGTCGACGGTACCGAGTCCGGAGAGCGACTCACCGCCCGCCGCATAATCGCGGCGTGCCAGCTCGCTGCTCTCTTCGCCTCTCAGCAGCACCGCTTCGGCGGCGTCCTCGGTGAGCTCCGGTAGTCCGCCGGGTCCGGCCTGCAGCCCGGCCAGTACGTCGGTCGTGGCCAGCACCAGCCGGCCGGAACGGGTGATGCCGAGGCCGATCACGTCGTAGCGCTCCGGGTCGATCGCCGACAAGACGCCGGCCGCGGTCAGGCAGCTGACCCCGTGCTCACTGCTCTGCCCACCGAACACCAATGCCACCCGGGGCCGGCGGGGCGCGGACGACATTCCAGAAGAGGTCCCAGACGAGGTCTCCGGCGTCTCCTCCAGCGCGCTCATCTGCACTTCCCCGCCTTCGCCGCTCACCTTGATTACTAGTTCTTGCCGACCCTTGCTACGACCCTGATACCGACAGCGCAGCTGCCGAACCGAACCAGACCCTACCGGGGGGCGGCGCCGTTGATCGGACGACGCACGGGTGGGGCGAGAATGACGTCATGGCCGATGATCAACTCTTGTCCGGACTCCGCCCCGAATCGATCGCCGTGGCGGCCGGGCGCCCCACGCGGGTGCCGGACGCCCCGCTGAACCAGCCGATCGTGCCCGCCTCGACCTACGTCGGCGCACCGAACACCGACGGGCCGGAGATGGGCTACGGCCGATACGGAAACCTGGGCTGGACGGCTCTGGAGGACGCGATCGGTGCGCTCGAGGGTGGTCGAGCGGTCAGCTTCTCCTCCGGGATGGCCGCCGCCCACGCCGTCCTTGAGCTGGTACCGCCGCACGGCGTGCTGGTGCTGCCCCGACACTGTTACCTCGGAGTGGCCAGCGCAGCCCGGGATCGCAGTGAGCGGAACGGGCTGGAGGTGCGAACGGTCAGCGGCACCGACACCGAGGCGATCCTCGCGGCGGCCGAGGGCGCGGACATGATCTGGGTCGAGTCGCCGGCCAACCCGACGATGGAGGTGGCCGACATCGCTGCGATCGCGGCCGGTCGGCCGGACGGATGCCTGCTGCTGGTCGACAACACCTTTGCCACTCCGATCCTGCAACGTCCGTTCGAGCTCGGCGCCGATCTGGTCATGCACTCGGCGACCAAACTCCTCGCCGGCCACTCCGACGCACTCTGCGGCGTCGTGTTGACCAAGCCGGGCGCGACCAGCAGCACCAGGCCGTCGACGGTGTCCGACGAATGCACGGCGCCACACCCGGCTCTCTGGAGGCCTACCTGGTGCTTCGGGGCATCCGGACGCTCGCGGTCCGGGTTCGCCAAGCTCGAGCAGAACGCGGGCGCACTGGCCGAGCTGCTGTCGACCCATCCCAAGGTCAGCCGGGTGCGCTATCCCGGGCTGGCCACCGACGAGGGGCACCGTCGCGCAGTCGCGCAGATGTCGGGCTTCGGTTCCCTGCTGGCGATCGAGCTCGCCGGCGCTGCCGAGGCCGACGCTATGGTCGCCGGGCTGAAGCTCTGGGTGCACGCCACCAGCCTGGGCGGCGTCGACTCGTCCTTGGAACGCCGCCGCCGGTGGGCCGGTGAGTTGCCCACCGTGCCGGAAGGGCTGATCCGGATGTCGGTGGGGATCGAACACGTCGACGACCTGAGTGCCGATCTGCTGCAGGCCCTCGATCAGGTCCCGACCTCCTGGTGACCCGGGATCCTCAGTAGCGTTCGGGTTTCGGGGCCCGGGAGAGCAGCGCGGCCAGCATCTGCAACGGCGCACGAGTGCCCTTGATCACTTCGGCCACCGCCTGCACGATCGGCATCTCGATTCGGTGGGCCTCGGCCAACGCCTCGATCGAGGCGCACGACTGCACACCCTCGGCGACCTGGCGGGTGGACGCCGCGATCTCGGCCACCGTCCTGCCCCGACCCAGCTCTTCGCCGAAGGATCGGTTCCGCGACAACGGGGATGAGCAGGTGGCCACCAGGTCACCGAGCCCGGCGAGCCCGGCGAACGTGTGCGGATCGGCACCGAGCGCCTCCCCGAGCCGGGCGATCTCGGCGAGTCCGCGAGTGATCACCGAGGCGGTGGCGTTGTCGCCGAATCCCAACCCCACCGCCATTCCGACGGCCAACGCGATCACGTTCTTGGTCGCGCCGGCCAACTCACAGCCGATCACGTCGGTGTTGGTGTAGGGCCGGAAGGTCGGGGTGTGGCAGACCTTCTGGATGATCTCCGCGGTCTCGGCCGATCGACTGGCCACCACCGAGGCCGACGGCTGCCGCTCGGCGATCTCGCGGGACAGATTGGGCCCGGTCAACACCGCGACCCGGTCGGCGTCCAGGCCGGTGACCTCGGTGATCACCTCACTCATCCGCATCCCGCTACCCAGCTCGATCCCCTTGGCCAGACTGAGCACGATCGCGTCCGCGGGCAACGGCCAGCGCCTCAGGTTGGCCCGCAACGTCTGGGACGGAACGGCGAGCACCACCACCTCGGCACCGGCCAGGGCATCCTCCGGATCGGTGGACGCAACCAGGTCGTCCGGCAGCACCAGGCCGGGGAAGTAGTCGGGGTTCTCGTGTCGATCGTTGATCGCGGCGCAGACCTCGTCGCGGCGGGCCCAGATCCGGACGTCGTTGGCTGCGTCGCACAGGGTCAGCGCGAAGGCAGTCCCCCACGAACCGGATCCCATCACGGTCACGGCACTCATGAGCGCGTCCGGTCGTCTGCGGGACCGCTGATCGGGCGACCCGACGGCGGCCGCTCGTCGCGCAGCTCGGCGACCAGCTCGGTGACCGCGGCCATGATCCTTCCGGTCGCCTCCCGGACGTCCTCGTGGCTGACCACCGATCCCCGGAGATCGTCCAGGTGGACCGGCGGGCCAGCCGCCGCCCGTAACGTCTTGCGGGGCAGGAATCGCGGGAAGCTCGGCTTCAGACCCGGCATGATCGCGGCCGAACCCCATTCGCCGACCGGGATGACCGGAGCGCCGGTCTCGAGAGCGATCCGGGCCGCCCCGGTCTTACCGGTCATCGGCCACAGCCCGGGGTCTCGGGTGATCGTGCCCTCCGGATAGACCACCACGCACTTCCCGTCGCGGACCGCCTGGATCGCTTGCGCCAGACCGATCGCTGCGTCGGCGCTGTGTCGTTCCACCGGAATCTGACCGCATCGGATCATGACGGTCTTGATCACCGGCAACTGCCACAGCGAAGCCTTGGCCAGATAGCGCGGCCAACGTCCGGACCACACCAGGAAGTGGGCCAACGCTACCGGGTCGAAATTGGAGATGTGATTGGCGCAGACCAGCACGCCACCGCGGGCCGGGATCGACTCCTGGCCGCGCCAATCCTGCCGGGTCAGCCATCGCAACACGATTCCGATAATCCAGACCGCTCGATACAAGAACGGTTCCGCCGGTTCGCTGATCACCACCCGCAGCGGTCGGCGGGCCGGATTGGCAGTCATCTCGGTCTCGGCTTTCTCAGGGTCGGGCGGCGCGGCGTGAGAAACACCCTATGCCCTGGTGACAGCGGTTCGCCGGCGGCGGACCGAGGCCGCATCGTGGTGTCTGGGACACTGGGAAGCGTGACTTCGAGCTCCCGGACGGTGTCGTGACCGCGATGCGTCCGACTCGGTCGAAGGCCACGAACGGATCGGTCGGTGTCGTGCTCGCGTTGAAGAACTTGAGCCAGGCGAAGTCCCGGCTGGATTTCCCGGCCGGTCCGACGCCGACTGGCGCTCGCCATGTTCCTCGACACGGTGACCGCGTGGAGTACCGTCGCCGACCACACCGTGGTGATCAGTGCGCAGCCCGGATTGGCGGCTTTACTCGCCCGGCTGCACATCCTGTCGACGGTGCTGCCGGACGACCCGCCTACCGGCCTGAACCCGGCGCTGCGGCTTGGTGAGCGGTGGCTACGCGACCGAGGAGCCGGACGGATCGTGGCTTGTGTTGCCGACCTGCCGACTCTCAGCACGCAAGGCGTCCGGACGGTGCTCGCCGCCGCCGGCGGCGGGGCCGTTCCCGCTGATAAGCAGCGCTGGTTCGTCCCGGACGCATCCGGAATCGGCACCACGATGCTGGTGACTGACGGACCCGACCTCGATCCTCGCTTCCAGGAGAATCGGCCCTGGCCCACGGCACCAGCGGCGCCCTGCCGTTGACGGGTCGACCGGGCCACCAGGACGGCGCCGGGCAGCCGGCGCAACCGCACCGGGACTGGCTGCGGGCTCGCCGCGACGTAGACACCGAGGACGATCTCCGCGCGGCCTATCGACTCGGTCTCGGTCGCTGGACCGAGGCGCTGATCGATCCGAGCACGGGTGCGCCGGGACTGTTCCAGTCGATCGTTATCGCCGATCGGGCGACACCTGATGATCATCGTGACCCTGATGATCGCTTGAACCATGATCAGCCTTGGAGCCCTGACGATCACTTGACCCCTGACGATCGCTTGGGCCCTGACGATCGCTTGGGCCCTGACGATCGCTTGAGCACTGACGATCGCTCGGGCACTGACGATCGTCGCGGGGATTACGTCGTGACCACTGAATCCGGCACCGCCTACTGCTGCCCGCCGATGCCGTTCAGGACGCAGCGTTGTCGTTGCACCCCGGTCAGCGGTTGCATGCCGTCACCGCCTCGGATCGAGTGCTTGCCGCCTGGCAATGATCGCAGCCCACCGCTTCGGCCGGTGAACGACAACCGGCCCGGACCGTAGAACGGTCCGGGCCGGCGATCGAATAGGTCTGGCGTCAATCAGAACTGCTGTCGATCTACGTGCTGGGAAGAAACTGGCTGGCGGCTCAGCGTTTGCGCGCTGTTTTGGCGGGTGCCTTCTTGGCGGTGCTCTTGGCCGGGGCTTTGGTGGCCGTGGTCTTGGCCGGCGCCTTCGTGGCTCAGCCTTGGTCGCCGTGGTCTTGGTCGCCGTGAGTCTTGGCCGCCGTGGTCTTGGCCGGTGCCTTCGTAGTCGCGGTCTTGGCCGGTGCCTTCGTAGTCGCGGTCTTGGCCGCGGTGGTCTTCGCCGGGGCCTTGGTCGCCGTGGTCTTGGCCGGCGCCTTCGTAGTCGCGGTCTTGGCCGCGGTGGTCTTCGCGCGGCGCCTTGGCCGCCGTTGTCTTGGCCGGTGCCTTCTTGGTGCGGTCTTGGTCGCGGTGGTCTTCGCCGGAGCCTTGGTCGCTGCCGACTTGGCCGCCGTGGTCTTGGCCGCCGCCGACTTGGCCGCCGTGGTCTTGGTTGCTGCGGTCTTGGTTGCTGAGGTGTTGGCGGGAGCCGCCTTCGCCGCCGGAGCAGCCGCTTTCTTGGTCGCCCGAGGAACCTTCTTCTCCCCCGAGACGAACGCCTTCAGGTCGGTGCCAGCGCGGAACCGCGGGACGGCGGTCGCCTTCGCTCGCTTGCGCTCGCCGGTGCGCGGGTTCCGGACCATCCGGGCTCCGCGGTGCACCTTCTCGAACACTCCGAAGCCGGTGATGGACACCTTGTCCCCGCGAGCGGTCTGATGTGTGATCGTCTCGGTGACGGCGTTCAGGGCCTTGGCCGCTTGGGCCTTGCTGCCGTCGAAATGCACCGACAGCGCCTCGATCAATTCAGCCTTGTTCACAGCTCCCCTTCGTCGATCAGTGTTCTGCTGGCCCGACGTCGGGCCTCGCGGCAGTCGCGCGGCGCGGCTACGCACCCAACGCTAAGGAGATAAGGGGCTTGAGACAATCACCGGGACCTCGCCACGCCGAAATTGGGCGCAATTCCGTCACAAACAGGGATCGCGAACCCTTCGAGCGTCGAACGTCGTCCAATTTGGCCGAACCGACGTTTCAGCCGGCGGTCTTGGCCGGCAGCGTTTTGGGCAAGAACGAGGGTCGGACTTCTCGAACGCATCGATGTCATCGGCTCGGCGCAGAGTCAACCCGATGTCGTCCAAGCCTTCCAGCAAACGCCACCGGGTGTACTCGTCGATGTCGAAGGGCACGTCGATCTCACCGCCGGCTTGGATCCTGCGCTCGCTGAGATCGACGGTGATCTCGGCGGTCGGGTTCGTCTCGATCAGCTTCCACAGCTGCTCCACGACGTCTTGGGGAACGGCGGCGATCAACAGGCCGGCCTTGCCTGAGTTGCTGCGGAAGATGTCGCCGAACCGAGAGCCGATCACCACTTTGAACCCGTAGTTCTGGAGGGCCCAGACCGCGTGCTCACGCGAGGATCCGGTTCCGAAGTCCGGTCCGGGAATCAGCACGGTCGCCGAGGCGAACTCGGGCTGGTTGAGCACGAAATCGGGGTCGTTGCGCCAGGCCGCGAACAAACCGTCCTCGAAACCGGTCTTGGTCACCCGCTTGAGGTAGACCGCCGGGATGATCTGGTCGGTGTCGACGTTGCTGCGCCGTAGCGGCAGGCCGGTTCCGGTGTGACTGCTGAACTTTTCCATGATCAGGTTCCTTCGTTCGGGTATCGGCGGCGGTGGACCGGAGTCCGTTGACCGGAGTCCGACGGCGCTCAGAGGTCGGCCGGGGCGGTGAGCTTCCCGGTCACAGCAGTCGCTGCTGCGACCAGCGGCGACACCAGGTGCGTCCGGCCGCCCTTGCCCTGGCGGCCCTCGAAGTTCCGGTTCGACGTCGATGCGCTCCGCTCACCGGGTGCCAACTGGTCAGGATTCATGCCCAGGCACATCGAACAGCCGGCGGCCCGCCATTCTGCACCGGCTTCCTTGAACACGATGTCCAATCCCTCGGACTCGGCCTGCAGCCGAACCCTGGCCGAGCCGGGAACCACCAGCATCCGACAGCTGTCGGCCACCTCGCGTCCCTTGATCACCTCGGCCGCCGCGCGCAGATCCTCGATCCGCCCATTGGTGCACGATCCCAGGAAAACCGTGTCCACCGCGATCTCGCGCATCGGCGTCCCGGCCACCAAATCCATGTACTGCAATGCTTTCGTGGCCGCTACCCGGTCGGACTCGTCGATGAAGCTGTCCGGGTCGGGCACCGAGGCCGATAGCGGCACACCCTGAGCCGGATTCGTTCCCCAGGTGACGAACGGGGTCAACTCGGCCGCGTCCAGCTCGACCACACGATCGAAGCTGGCGTCCGGATCGGACCGCAACGTCTTCCAGTACGCGACGGCGGCGTCCCACTCCTCGCCCTCGGGGGCGTGCGGACGCCCCTTCAGGTAAGCGAAAGTCGTCTCGTCCGGCGCGATCATCCCGGCCTTGGCGCCCCACTCGATGCTCATGTTGCAGATGGTCATCCGGCCCTCCATCGAAAGGGCCTCGATCGCCGATCCGCGGTATTCGACGATGTGGCCTTGCCCGCCGCCGGTGCCCACCTTCGCGATCAGCGCCAGCACGATGTCCTTGGCGGTGACCCCGGGCGGCAGCAGCCCCACCACATCGACGGCCATCGTCTTCGGAGTGGCCTGCGGCAGGGTCTGAGTGGCCAGCACGTGCTCGACTTCGGAAGTTCCGATTCCGAACGCGATGGCCCCGAACGCGCCGTGGGTCGAGGTGTGGGAATCACCGCAGACCACGGTCAGCCCGGGCTGGCTCAATCCCAGCTGCGGGCCGATGATGTGCACGATCCCCTGATCCAGATCGCCCAGACTGTGGATCCGCACCCCGAACTCGGCCGCGTTCCTGCGCAGCGTGTCGACCTGGGTCCGGGAGACCGGATCGGCGATCGGCTGGTCGATGTTCAGGGTGGGAGTGTTGTGATCCTCGGTGGCTAGCGTTCGCTCGGGACACCGCACCGGCCGGCCCGCCTGGCGCAGGCCGTCGAACGCCTGCGGACTGGTCACTTCGTGGACCAGGTGCAAATCGATGTAGAGCAGGTCCGGCTCGCCGTTCGCCCGCGCGGCTCCATCGACCGATCCGTTCGGCACCACGTGCGCATCCCAGACCTTCTCGCTCAGCGTTCGACCCATGGCGGTGTCATCTTCCCTTCGTTGGTCCGTCGTTCGTCCGTCTGCCAGCAGCGGACACGGCCGGTTCCACCGGCTCGTTTCCAGGGCCGCTCAGAGACTTGCATTCCAGCATCCGAGACGGCAATATCAAGGCATGGACAACACTAGCGGTGTCGGCGTGCTGGATAAAGCCGCTCTCGTGCTTGGCGCACTCGAGACCGGACCGACCACGTTGGCCGGTCTGGTCTCGGCCACCGGCCTTGCCCGGCCGACCGCTCACCGGTTGGCCGTGGCGCTGGAACACCATCGGCTGGTCAGCCGGGATCTGCAGGGCCGATTCATTCTCGGACCACGGCTCGGCGAGCTCGCTTCGGCCGCGGGCGAGGACCGACTGCTCGCCACGGCCGGACCGGTCCTCGCCCGGCTCCGCGACATCACCGGCGAGTCCGCCCAGATGTTTCGCCGGCAAGGCGATTATCGGATCTGTGTGGCCACGGCCGAACGGACCTCGGGTCTGCGCGACTCGGTGCCGGTCGGAACCCAGCTCACCATGACCGCCGGATCGGCTGCGCAAGTCTTGCTGGCCTGGGAAGAACCGGATCGGATGCAGCGTGGGCTGCGCGGTTCGCGTTATTCCGCGGTCGCTCTGGCCGCGGTCCGCCGGCGGGGTTGGGCGCACTCGGTCGGCGAGCGGGAACCCGGCGTCGCCTCGGTCTCGGCTCCGGTGCGATCCCCATCAGGCAAAGTGATTGCCGCGGTCAGCGTCTCCGGGCCGATCGAGCGGCTCTCACGTCAGCCCGGCCGGCTACACGCTCCGGCGGTGATCGCGGCGGCGGAGCGGCTGACCGAGGTGTTACGCCGAACCGGCGGCGAGTGAGGCCGCTCGACGTGTCGGTCGGTAACGCAAAACGCGTATCGTGCCCGCAATCTTCTTCGAATAGCAGACAAAATCCTGAGCCGGGCGACCCGACGTGTCGCTGACCGACGACGCCATCGACAAGATCAAGCAGATGATCATCGACGGGCGGCTGCAGCCGGGCGCTCGACTGCCCCGAGAAGCCGAACTGGCCGACGACCTCGGCATCTCGCGGAGTTCACTGCGCGAAGCGGTCCGGGCGTTGTCGTTGGTTCGGATCCTGGACGTCCGGCAGGGAGACGGCACCTACGTCACCAGCCTGCGGCCCGAAGTGCTGATGGAGGTGATGGGTTTCGTCCTCGATCTGCACACCGACTCCACCGTCCTGCACCTGTTCGAGATCAGGCGGGCCCTCGAACCGATCGCGGCCGAGCGGGCGGCTATCACCATGTCGGCCGAGGACGGCGCCGGGCTGATCGACCTGCTCGATCAACTCGGCCCCGAGGCGGACGTCGACACTCTCGTGGCCAACGACATCGAGTTCCACCAGCGGATCGCCGCCGCGACCGGAAACCCGGTCTTGTCCTCGCTGCTGGACAGCCTCTCCAACCGGACCCAACGCGCCCGGGTCTGGCGCGGGCTCACCGACGCCGACGCCACCACCCGGACGCTGCGAGAGCATCGGGCAATCGCCCAAGCCATCATCGAGGGTCGCCCGGACGTCGCCCGCGCCTGGGCCACCGTCCACATCGCCGGGGTCGAGGAATGGATCCGCCGGTCACTTCCGCCCGACGAGACGGTCGGGTCGACCGCCCCGGATCTGGCCGCGAGTCTGACCCGGCGACGACCGACGGCGCCATCCCGGGTCGAATGAGCGGGAGTCGACAGCCAGTCATCGGATGTCTTAGCCGTCAAGGTCCGAACTTCGTCCAACTCGGGCCCACCCGCTCCTCTGCGTCCGGCGCAGACATCGGAGCTTGCTAGGCTCCGTCCGTGGACCGCAACGAAGGGATCCGGTGATGAGAATCGCACGGGTGGGAACACCCGGCCAAGAAGTTCTGGTCGCGTCGGGCGATGACGGCAGCTGGCACGACATCAGCGGGCACGATCTCGGCGGGCACCAGACCGACGGGCACCAGACCGACGGGGCGCTGGAGCCGGCCCTCGCGGCGGCGCTGGATCCCCCTTCGCTGGCTGGTCTGCCGGTGGTCGAAGCGCCTGACCGGTTCGGCCCGCCGCTGAGCCGGATCGGCAAGATTGTCTGTATCGGGTTGAACTATCGCGATCACGCGGCCGAGACCGGAGCGAAGATCCCGGAGGAGCCGATCGTCTTCCTCAAGACTCCGGATACGGTGATCGGCCCGCAGGACCTGGTCCTCATCCCCCGCGGTTCGGTGAAGACGGATTGGGAGGTCGAACTCGCGGTGGTGATCGGAGCCCAGGCGCGCTATCTCGAGTCGCCGAAGGAATCGGCGGCCTGCATCGCCGGCTACGCGATCAGCAACGACGTCTCCGAACGGGAGTTCCAGATCGAACGCGGTGGCCAATGGGACAAGGGAAAGAACTGCGAGACCTTCAACCCGTTCGGGCCGTGGCTGCTCACCGCCGACGAGATCCCCGATCCCCAGAACATCGGACTGCGGTTGTGGGTCAACGGCCAACTCCGGCAGGACGGCAGCACCGCCGACATGATCTTCGGCGTCCACCATCTGGTGTGGTATCTCAGCCAGTTCATGGTGCTGCGCCCCGGTGACGTGATCAACACCGGAACCCCGGCCGGCGTGGCGATGGGTCAACCCGACCAGCCGTACCTGAGACCCGGAGACGTCGTCGAACTCGAGATCGACGGTCTCGGCCGGCAGCGCCAGACCCTGGCGGCCGCCTGATGCCCGGCCCTGAGACCGGTAACCTGGCCGGTCTCACCGCCCTGGTCACCGGAGGCGCGTCGGGGATCGGCCTGGCCACTGCGCAGCGATTGCACCGCGCGGGCGCGCGGGTCGCCGTGATCGACCTGGCCGAGGACGGGCCGGACGAGTTTAGTTACCGGCAGGCCGACATCACCGACGATGACGCCGTCCGCGGCGCTGTCGCGTCCGTCCTGGACGAGTTCGGCGGGCTGGACATCTTGGTCAACAACGCCGGGATCGGTGCCCAGGGCGGCGTCGAGGACAATGACGACGACGAATGGCACCGGGTGCTGGACGTCAACGTGGTCGGCATGGTGCGGGTGACCCGGGCCGCGCTGCCGGCGCTGCGTCGCTCGTCCGCGGCCGCGATCGTCAACACCTGTTCGATTGCCGCCACCGCCGGTCTGCCCAGCCGGGTCCTCTACTCGGCCAGCAAGGGCGCAGTGCTCTCCTTCAGCCAGGCGATGGCCGCCGACCTGATCGGCGACGGTATCCGGGTCAACACCGTCAACCCGGGCACCGCGGACACCCCATGGATCGGTCGGCTGCTGGATCTCGCCGACGATCCATCGGCCGAGCGCGCGGCCCTGGAAGCCCGACAGCCGCACGGGCGGCTCGTCGCCGCGGACGAAGTGGCGGCCGCGATCGTCTTCCTGGCCTCGCCGGCCTCCGGCTCGACGACTGGCACGTCGTTGGCCGTGGACGGCGGCATGGCCGGGCTGCGCTTACGGAAATGAGGGGTGGCCCCCAAGGTGAACAGGCTTCGGCGTTGAGCGAGACACAGCGGTTCATGACGATCATCCAATTGCGCCCGGAGAAGGAGGCCGAGTACCGGGAACTGCATGCTGCGGTCTGGCCCGGAGTGTTGGCCGCGCTCAAGGCGGCCCACGTGGCCAACTATTCGATCTTCCTCCGAGACGGCTTGTTGTTCAGCTATCTGGAGTACGGCGGCGACGACTATTCCGCAGACATGGCCACCATCGCTGCCGACGAGGAGACCCGCCGTTGGTGGGAGTTGACCGATCCGTGCCAGCAGCCGGTGGCCAGCGCCGCCGACGGGCAGTGGTGGGCGAGCGCCGAGGAAGTGTTCCATCTCGACTGAGACTCTCGGCGGAAGTCGTGGCGGGAACCGGGACAGGAACCGAGCCGGATGAGGGCCGCACGAATTGGCCGGACGGCGGTCGAGGTCAGCGAGCTCGGTTTCGGCGCCGCACCGATCGCCAATCTCTACGCTGCGGTCGATCCCGACGTCGCTGCGGACGCGGTCCGAGGCGCCTGGTCGGCCGGCATTCGATACTTCGACACCGCTCCGCATTACGGTCTGGGCCTGGCTGAGCGTCGCCTCGGTGCGGTGCTGGCCGAACTGCCGCGGGACGAGTTCGCCATCTCCACCAAGGTCGGCCGACTGCTGGTGCCGAACCCGCATCCGACCGGTTCCGACCTGTCCGACGGCGGCTTTGCCGTTCCCGATGACTTCGCCCGACTCCGCGACTACACCGCGGACGGCGTCCGTCGCAGCCTGGACGACAGCCTGGACCGCCTCGGCCTGGATCGGGTCGACATCGTCTACGTGCACGATCCTGAGGAAGCGATGGACACGGCGATCAACGATGCACTGCCGGCGCTGGCCGCCCTGCGTGACCAAGGGGTGATAGGGGCGATCGGTGCCGGAATGAACTTCGTCGAGCCGCTTCGGCGGATCGTGGCCGAAGCCGACGTGGACGTGGTGATGGTCGCCGGTCGATGGACCCTGCTGGACCGGAGTGCCGAACCGCTGGTGGAGGAATGCGCGGTGCACGGGGTCAGTCTGGTCGCCGCCGCCCCGTTCAACTCCGGAATGTTGGCCCGTCCGGAGATTTCCGACGACGCCACCTTCGACTATCTGCCGGCGGCCCCCGGGCTGATCCGCCTGGCCCGCCGACTGGCCGAGACCTGTCGGGCGCGGGGCGTCGACCTGCCCTCGGCCGCGCTGCAGGCGCCGTTGCGGGCACCGGCCGTGGTGTCGGTGGTCGCCGGTTTGGCCGACACCGGGCAGGTGCGAACGGCGGCCGACCGGCTGGACGCCACAGTGCCGGCCGAGCTCTGGCCGGAGCTGGACGCGCTGGTCCGCGCCCGTTGATCAACGCGACGAGCTGGTCTGCGCCCGTGGATCAACGCGACGAGCTGGTCAGCGCAACGAGCTGATCGACTTCGCCTCGATCACCAGCAGCACCCGGGTCTGGTCCCGGCCGCCCCACCACGCGTAGGGCCCACCGGTGTACTTCTGCGACAACGCCTCGATGTGCTCGGCCGCGCCGTCGAGGCGCTGTTCGATCACGCTGCCCCGGATCTGGGTGAAGAAGGTCGGGTTCGCCGGATCGGAGATCGCCACCGCCACCCGCGGATCGCGTTCGACGTTGCGGGTCTTCTGGTGGGTGGTCACCGTGTTGATCAAGACGTGTTCACCGTCGGTGTCGACCCAGGTCTGGGTCAGCTGTGGTGAACCGTCCGGCATGGTGGTCGCCAGATAACACAGGCTGGGTGCCCGCAACGCGTCAATCAACTTCTCCGGAATCTGCACAGTGCTTGCCTTTCGTGAGTCTGTCGGTGAACGCCCACGCGGTGCGCGCCCGGTGAGGACGAGCCGGTGAGGGGTCATGCCCCGACCACGGACGGCTCGCGGTCCCGATCTCGGTGCGGCGACGGGCCGTCTCCTGGTGCTCCTCGATCATCGCCCGGCGGGCGATCTTATCCACACCGGCGTGGACACCTTGGCCCGAACTCCGACATTGCGGCCAGGCAACGACAAACCCACCGCGGCTATTCGGCTGAAAGTCCTCGCCGCCGAGGTCGACGACCGGACCGAACGAGCCGGACCCGACGCATCAATAACGTCAAGTTCCCGTGGCTGAAGCGACTCATCGATTTCAACCTCGACGCCGTCCCCACCATCCCAGCCGCTGTCCTCGGTCACCTCACCGCCGGCCACTACCTGGACGCCGGCGAACCCGTCGTACTCCTCGGCGACTCCGGCACCGGCACCGGCACCGGCACCGGCACCGGCAAGAGTCACCTCCTCAACAGGCTCGGACTCGCGGCCTGTGAACAAGCCGACGGGTCCGCTACGCCACCACCGCTGAATCGGTCAACGAACTCGCCGAAGCCGCCGATGAGCAGACCCTGAAGCACCCCGGGTTTGCTGCCGCTCCTGGTCGGGTCCAGAAGGATGCGCACCCTGCCGAAGAAGATCGATGTGAGCCTGGAGACCAGAGCGGTACGGCTGGTCAACCATCAGGGCGAGTACGCCTCGCTGACGACCGCCGACGAGGTCGTGGCCAGCGCTGAGGGCAAAGATCTGTCAGCGGCGCCAGGACGTGCAGATCCTGCGTGGAGCGACGACTTTCCTCGTGGGGGATCTCGCCCCCCGCACCTGCTGACCATGGGGTTTGTCGACACCTGAGAAGCCGGGGCCACGTGGACGAGTCGATCTGCCGGGTGCTGCATGAGCAGGACTGCCAGATCGCCCCGCGGACCGTATCGGACGCCCAGGTTGTCGACGCGGTGCGTGGGATCGCCTGGGCGAGGCGACCAAGGTCGACGCGGACGGCGTGCTGGTGCGCAACCTGGCCCTGGAGGGTCTCTAGAGGCGCCGGAAGATGACGGCCTACCTACGCCGCGGTTCGATGCCCGAGGCGTCCGCTGGGTCCGTGGACGGGGACAATGCGCACCCTGGGGCTGTCCGGACTCAGGCGGACAAGGGCGTGCGGACCACGATCCCGGCCAAGGACGGCACCCGGGCCGGTGATCTGCTCGACCGGAACTTCACCGCCGCGGCACCGAACCGCACCTGGGTCACCAATTCACCTACGTTCGCACCGGGGCCGGGTTCACCGACGCCGCGTTCATCGTCGATGTCTAGGCCCAATGGATCGTGGCCTGGCACGCCGCGACGACCCCAAGGCCGCATACGCTCAACCTTTGAGCAGCGCCTTTGGACCGACGTGCCGCGGGATCACCCCAGGGATGCCCGCCTTCACCACCGGCATGGGCGGGCAACCCGACGGCACCCAGCAGCGGTCAATGACGGATGCGGCCCGGCGCTTCGGCACCGGGATCGCCGTTGCTGATTACATCGCCGTTGCTGATTACATCGCCGTTGCTGATCACATTGACCACAGCGGTGCATGCACGTCCACCTCATCGGACCAGCGGCGCTGCAGGCTGCGGAGGTCGTCCAGGATGTCCTGCGGCAGGACTTCAGGACTCTTGCTGTACGCCATCAGCTCCTCGAGGTTCTCGAGCCGACTGGTCGAGCCGACCGTCGAGACCACCTGAGGGGTGCTGAAGGCGTACCGGATACAGAAGTCGGCCCAGCTCTCGACGCCGGAGCGCTCGAAAATGGGAGCAACCTGGACGGCGCGATCCCGCAGATAAGGCCGCCAGGCCGCGCCAGGTACATCGCGCAAGGCATGCACAGGCGCCCCGGAGACGGTACGCATAGCGATGATCGAGGCGTCCCGGGCCAGCAACTCGTCCCAGAGTTCGTTGGAAGCGAACCGCTGCAGTGGGTTCAGATACAGAATGTATCCGTCTACCAGATCCTCAAGGTGGCCGCTGCGGAGTGCGGTCAGCGGTTCGGCGGAGGTCCACGGAAAGATCTCGAGCACGAACCGCCCCACGAGCCCTTCGGCCTTGATCTGCTGAAGCTCGGAGAGCATCGGGCCGCCGCTGACCAGATCGTCGGCGAGCGCACCGATAGGGCTCAATTGCCCGATCGCCACCGAATCGATGCGCAGCGCGTCGACATTCTCCGCGATAGTAGCCCGGACGTCTGCGACAGTCCCCCCGCCAATCTTCACCACTAGCGGCGGGATCCTGTCGCGATCGTGATCGAAGGCCTCGGCAAGCACCTCGAGCGCATGGTCGTACTGGCGAGAGGTGTGCATCCACAACCCGGCATCGATCACAGCTCGAGCCATGACTGCCTGCTGCTCCCGCGGAACGTCTGCGGCTCCGAGACGGGTAGTTCCGTAGACGTAATGGGGAAGGTCCTCAAGGGGTCGCGACACCCTCCAACCCTACGGTGACCCCGTAGGAATGCTGTCTCGGACCGACCTGACATGGGAATCTCGTCGGTAAATGCTGACCTACGAACGGACGCCGATCGCATTCTCGCCGCCACATTCCTTGCCCGGATCGGCGGCAGCCTCGACGCATTCGACACCGTCGACAGGCTCGCCTGCATCGCCGGTCTCGCGCCGCCCCAGTCTCCGGCCGGGTCTTGGTCGTGTCCGAACCGCACCGGCGTGTCCGGAGACTTTGGTGTCCCTGCTTTTCACGGCGTCTGGATTTCTGGGGTCTGGTGTCCCGAGATCCGGGAGGACAGATGGGACGACAGAGTTACTCGGCGAAGTTTCGGCGGAAGGTCTTGGACCGGCTTGCCGGTGGGCACAGCGTGGCTCACGACCTCGACCTCAGCGACTAGAGGATCTACGACGGGCGCCGACAGGCGCGGTTCGACCGCGGCCTGCAACCAGGTCTGAGCACGCGGGAGCACGCCGAGCTGGCGGCGGCGAGGAAGCTGATCGCCGCGCGACCGAACTGTTGAAGGAGTAGGCCAGCCCACAAGCCGGTACCCGGCTATCGTGGTGATGGCGGCGGAGAAGCTGCCCGTCCCGGTCGCCTGCCGAAACCTCAGCGTCGCGGAGTCCGGCTACTACGCCCACCGCAAGAGGACACCCTCGGAGCGCTCGGTCCGGCACGCGATGCTGACCGACCTGATCATTCCGGATCCACGCCAAGCCCCGCCAGATCTACGGCGGCCGGCGGATGCATGCCTAGCTCACCCTCGGCCGCAGCGTCCTGGTCGGGCACCACCCGGTCGAGCTGCACCAGGTCGAGCTGCACCAGGTCGAGCTGCTGATGCGCCGAGCGGGCCTAGAGGGCCCATCCTGGCGGCGGAGGTGAAACGGATCCGGGCCGACGACCTCGCCACCGATCTCGTCGAGCGCAACGTCACCCGGGCCGGTCCGAACCAGCTCTGGGTCACCGACATCACCGAACACCCCACCAAAGCAGGAAAGGTGTATCGCTGCGTCATCCTTGACACCTACTCCCGCTGCGTCATCGGGTGGTCGATCGATGCCTCACCCACCGGCGCTGTGGTCCCCGACGCCCTCGGCATGGCCATCGACAGCCGGCTGCAGAAGAACTGTTCAGCGGGAACGATAAGTGGAACACCCGACTGGAGCTCGCGAACGCGATCTTTAAGTACCTCGAGATCTGGCACAACCGGAAACGCCGCCACAGCCAGGACTACGCCCAAACCAGGACACACCAAAGACTCCGGACACTCCGGGGCGGTTCAGCACGATGACAACGGACCCAAACTGACCACCGGTCCCTCATCCGACTGTAGGAGATATCCGACGGGAGACCATGGGCAGCTGGAGGTCACGGATTGCCAGCCGCCTACAGGTCCGCAGAACACCGACCCTGCGCGTGGTGGCCAACTGGCGCCCTCGGCACTTTTTGTGTCAACATGCGTACAGAGCGGAAGTCGGATCCATGGAAGTCAGCTCTGATGAGAAATAGGTGCTTTCGTACCATCCGCGCGGATGTCGAGCTGCCGCAGATGTGCCGCGAGGAGGGCGCGGTGCTGCCTCACCTCGGAGAGCAGCGGATGTTCCCGTTCCTGACCGGCGGAGCCGCCCACCGTCAGCGGAGCCGACTCCAAGGCGGCGTCCAAACGGGCCAGTAGGTCCAATGTCCGGCAGGCACTTTCCAAGATCAACATCTCATCAGCACGGAGCACTAGGTCGGCGGTCACGGTGGCCCAGAACGCGTGGCCGCGCTCCAGCAGACCAGCCGGTGGGTCTGATGCGGGATGATCATGAAACTACGTCACCACAAATCCCGACCCGAAGCCCAAAAGAACTTTCTGACTAGGCCAACACCCTGGTAGCCCCGACGGGATTCGAACCCGCGCTACCGCCTTGAGAGGGCGGCGTGCTAGGCCGCTACACAACGGGGCCCTAGCGCCTGGACGATGGTCGAGCACCACCGGGCAGACCACGAAAGCCTAACAAACGCGACCGCCACCGAACGAACCGAAGGCACCAGCGAAGCAGACTTCCGCTGGGGTACTAGGACTCGAACCTAGACTAACTGAACCAGAATCAGCCGGGCTGCCAATTACCCCATACCCCATCGCCATGCTCGGTCCCGCACGCCGACGGGCGTCCTGGACCAAGCCGGGCAACGACGATGAACTTTACTGTAAGCGGGCCGTCTCACCCAAACCGGATCGGTCCGCTACCCGGGTCGCCAGCCTCATCGCTCTCGACAGCAGCCAGGCCAGCAGGGCGAACAAGGCGAAACCGCCGACGTCACCCCGGCGTTGGTCCAGCTGAGGGTGGTGATGGTCCGAACGGTGGCGATGCTGCTGGTCAGCCCGGCCAGGGTGAACGCGAGCACGTTGTTGATCACGTGCGCTGCGATGCCCGCTTCCAGGCCACCGGTGAAGCGGACCAGTAGCGCAGCCAGCAGACCGAACACCAACCGGTCGGCGAACAGCGCCGGATCCAGCGAGAAGTGGGCCAGAGCGAACACCACCGACGAGACGATGATGCCGAACCACTGGTTGGAGACCATGCTGCCGAACGCCTGCATCAGGTAGCCGCGGAAGAAGTACTCCTCACCGGCCGCCTGCAGCGGTGAGGTGAGGACGATCACCACCAGGAAGGCCCAGAAGCCGGGTTGCGGAGAGAACCGGAACGCCGGCCCGGCCGCCATGGCCAGGGCCTGGACGCCACCGAGCGCGACCACCGCAGTGACCATGGCCAGCACCAGATAGCGCCACCGCAGCCCGGGCCGGACGGAGGCCAGCCAACGCGGCCGGACGCGGTGCACGAAGCCGACCAGACCCATCGAGATGGGGATCAGCATGGCGATTCCGAGGTTCGCCGCCAGCATCCCGCTCGGCACCTCGAACCGGTTGGCCCGCAGGCCGTAATCGCGATAACTGGCACCGTGTCCGACGCTTATCCAGCCGATCAGCACCACGATTTGACTGATCAGCGGAGTGACGATGGCAAACAGGCCGACTCCGATCAGGATGCCGACCAGTGACCGCGACCAACTGTGCCCCGGAACCCGCAAGGTCTGGGGATAAGAAGCACCGGCGGGCGGCTGTTCACCGTCGCTGACCTCCTCGACTTCCGGGTAGCGCGCGGCTGCGGTCCCGGCGCCGGCCACCGGGCGGATCCCCCGCTGGGGCTGCCCGGTCTGCGGCGCCCCGGGTCGGCGCGAGTTGGGACGCCTCTTCTTGCTCATCGGGCCTCCTTCGTCACCGGACCATCCCGATCATCGGGCCACCCGGTCATACGGCACCGTTGGCAGCCCGGGCGCTGGCGATTCTGGCCAACGTCGAATCCCGGCCGAGCAGCTCGATCGACTCGAACAGCGGTGGCGAGATCCGGCGGCCGCTGACCGCGGCCCGGACCGGGCCGAAGGCGTGTCGGGGTTTCATCCCCAAGCCGTCGATCAACGCCGCTCGCAGCGCCGCCTCCACCTCGGCGTGGTCGAAGCTGTCCAGTGCGGCCAGCGCATCGGCGGCGGCGGCCAGCACCGGCTCGGAGTCCGACTTCAGTCCGGCGTCCTCGGCGATCTGTCAGGTCGTCGTCGGCGGTGAACAAGAAGGCCACCAGCTCGACCGCGTCCGAGAGGGTGTTGATCCGCTCCTGCAGCAGCGGGGTTGCCGCCCTGAGCAGCTCGGTCTGGGCGGGCGTCGGCGGATCGGCCACCAGCCCCGCGTCGACCAGATAGGGCATCAGCCGGGTGGTGAGCTCGGCGGTCGGCAGCAGCCGGATGTGGGCGGCGTTGATCGCCTCGCACTTCTTCGGGTCGAACCGGGCGGGCGCGGCGTTCACCCGACGGATGTCGAAGGCGGCCGCCATCTCGTCGGGTGAGAAGACATCCCGGTCCTCGGAGATGGCCCAACCGAGCAACGCCAAATAGTTCAGCAGGCCGTCCGGTAGATAGCCCTGCTCGCGGTACTCGAGCAGCCCTGCGCCCTTGTCCCGCTTGGAGAGTCGGCGGTTGCCTTCTCCCATCACGATCGGCAGGTGCCCGAATTTGGGTACCCGCCCGCTACCGACCCCCACTGTCCGGAGCGCTTCGTACATCACGATCTGGCGCGGGGTCGACGGCAGTAGATCCTCACCGCGTAGCACGTGACTGATCCGCATCAGCGAATCGTCGACCGGGTTGCCCAACGTGTAGAGGGGCTCGCCGTTGGCGCGAACGATGACGTAGTCGGGTACATGGGTGCCGTCGAAGGAAATGGGACCGCGGACCAGATCCTCGAAAGTGATCTGGTCGTCGCGAACCCGCATCCGTACGACGTACGGACGCTCGGCAGCCAGATTGGCCTGGATCTGCTCGGCGGAGAGTTGTCGACAGTGACCGTCATATCCGGACGGCGCACCCTTGGGCCGGCCCTTCTCCCGCTCCTCGATCTCTTCTCGGGTGCAGAAACAGCGATAGGACAGATCTTCTTGGAGCAACTTGTGGAGCACGTCGCGATAGATGTCAGCCCGTTTGGACTGAACGTAGGGCCCGTACTCTCCGCCTTGCATCGGGCCCTCATCCGGATCCAGCCCCAGCCAGGACAACGAATCCAAGAGATTCTGTAGCGATTCCTCGGTGTTCCGGGCCGTGTCGGTGTCTTCGATCCGCAGCACGAACGTGCCGCCGAAGTGGCGGGCGAAGGCCCAGTTGAACAACGCACTGCGAACGTTGCCGACGTGCAAGTTCCCGGTCGGCGAGGGCGGGAACCGCACCCGGACGTCGGTCGGCGCGAGGTCGCCCAGCACAGCGGTCAGATCAGCGTTAGTCACGATCCACCACCTTATGCGCCTCAGCCGGCGGGGATGACCGGGTTACTCAGCTCCCCGATGCCCTCGATTTCGACGCTGACCTCGTCGCCGGGCTTGAGCGCACCGACACCGGCCGGAGTGCCGGTCAGGATCAAGTCACCCGGCAGCAGCGTAGTGAAGGAGGTGATGAACTCGATCAGCGCTGGGATCTGGAGGATCATGTCGGCGGTCGTGCCGTCCTGGCTCAGTTTGCCGTTCAACCGGGTGCGGATCGACAGCGCCGCGGCCTCCTCCAAGCTCAGATGGGTGGCCATCCACGGCCCGATCGGGCAGAACGTGTCCGAGCCCTTGGCCCGGCTCCACTGACCGTCGGACTTCTGCCAGTCCCGGGCGGTGACATCGTTGGCCACGGTGTAGCCGAAGATCACGTCCTTGGCCCGTTCGATCGGCACCTCCTTGCAGATCCGGCCGATCACCACAGCCAGTTCGCCCTCGAAGCTGACGCTCTCACTATCGGCCGGATACACAATCGACTCCCCCGGCCCGATCACTGACGTGTTGGGCTTGAAGAAGGTGAGCGGAGTCTTCGGCACCTCGTTGCCGAGCTCGGCGGCGTGCTCGGCGTAGTTCCGCCCGACACCGACCACCTTGCTCCGCGGGATCACCGGGGCCAGCAGCCGGACCGCCTCCAGCTCGTGCCGCTGGCCGGTCAGCTGAACGGCCTGGGCCAGCGGATCGCCGGTCAGCGCCGACACGGTGTCCGGGTGGTCCCCGCCGTCTGACGCCAGCTCGACGATGCCGTACTGGGGGTCTGAACCGGAAGAGAATCTGGCGATACGCATGTCGACAGGTTAGTGAACGTCTCGCCGATGGACGAGCCGGGCATACTCACCGACATGCCCAGCGTCATGGCCCGCAGCACAGACAAACCACGCCCCCGAACCGGATTGCGTGAACCCTTCGCCGCGGCTGAACTGATCAAGATCAAGCGGGACGGTGGCAGGCTGAGCGGGCCGCAACTCGACTGGCTGATCGACGGCTACGTGCGCGGGGCGATCGCGGACGAGCAGATGTCGGCCCTGGCGATGGCGATCTACTTCAACGGGCTGTCCCCGGCCGAACTCAGCCGATGGACAGACGCGATGGTGGCCAGCGGCGAACGGCTGGACTTTTCCGGTCTGGCCCGGCGGACGGTCGACAAGCACTCCACCGGCGGGGTCGGGGACAAGATCACCCTGCCGCTCGGACCGGTGGTCGCGGCCTGCGGCGTCGCCGTCCCGCAACTGTCCGGGCGCGGCCTGGGTCACACCGGCGGCACCTTGGACAAGCTGGAGTCGATCCCCGGCTGGCGGGCCGAGCTCAGCCCGGCGGAGATGTTCGGACAGCTGGAACGGGTCGGCGCCGTGGTCTGTGCCGCCGGTTCGGGTCTCGCGCCGGCCGACGCGAAGCTGTACGCGCTCCGCGACGTCACCGGCACCGTCGAGTCGATCCCGCTGATCGCCTCCTCGATCATGAGCAAGAAGATCGCCGAGGGCACCGGCGCGCTGGTGCTCGACGTCAAGGTCGGGTCGGGGGCCTTCATGAAAACCACCGACCAGGCCCGAGAGCTGGCCGAGACGATGGTCGTTCTCGGCCGGGACGCCGGTCTGTCCACCGTCGCCCTGCTCACCGACATGTCCACCCCACTCGGACTGACCGCCGGCAATGCGTTGGAGGTGGCGGAAGCGGTCGAGGTGCTGGCCGGCGGCGGACCGGCCGACGTGGTCGAGCTGACCCTCGCGTTGGCCCGGGAGATGTTGGCCGCTGCCGGACGGGATGACCATGATCCGGCCGACGCACTGGCCTCGGGAGCGGCGATGGACGTCTGGCGTTCGATGATCATCGGCCAGGGCGGCGACCCGGACGCCACGCTCCCCCGGGCCCGGCACCGCGAGGTGATCACCGCCGACCACGACGGCGTGCTGACCGAGCTGGACGCCCTTGCGGTCGGCGTCGCAGCGTGGCGGCTCGGAGCGGGCCGGTCCCACCGGAACGATCCGGTGCAGCCGGCGGCCGGGGTCGAGCTACACGCCAAGCCCGGCGATCCTCTCCGCGTCGGCCAGCGGTTGATCACCTTGCACACCGACGATCCGAGTCGGATCGAGCGCGCTCGAGCGGCGCTCGACGACGGCTGGCGGATCAGTCCCGATCCGATGGCTCGGCCGCCGCTGGTGCTCGAACGAATCGCCTCCGACTGAGATCGGCTGGAGCTTTTCGGTCGAAATTCGGAGCCTACCGGGGTGTTCGTGACCGGGCTGAGCCGGCCACACTGATGGTCATGCCCCACCCGAGGATGTTCGACGACGACGATCCGCACCTCGCCCGGGTGCGCCGACTGGCCTGGGCCCTTCCCGACGCCGCCGAGAAGGTGTCGCACGGCCGACCGGCGTTCTTCACCACCAAGGTGTTCGCCTACTACGGCGGCTCGGTCAAGATCGACGGGGCCTGGCAGCAACGACCGCACAGCGTGCTGGTGTTGATCGCCGGTGCCGATCACGAAGCGTTGGTGGCCGCCGAGCGGACCTACGTCCCGGGCTACCTCGGACCCAGCGGCTGGCTCGGAGTCGAACTGCCGTCACCCGAGGCCGGCCGAGACGCCTGGGACGAAGTGGCCGAACTGCTCGATGCCTCCTATCGCAACACCGCCGGCTCACGCCGGATCGCCCGACTGGATTCAGCTTCCGACGATAGGTGGCTGCCGAAACCCCGGTGACGAGTCGGACGCGGGCGAGTCAGACTGAGCCGATGATCACGTTGAAGGAGGCGTGGCCGCCGTACGCCCTCGCGATCCGCTGCGGCGACCTAGAGCTGCGGGTCGTCCGTGACGACGACCTGCCGGAATTGATCGAACTCATCTCCGAGGGAGTGCACGACCCGGACACGATGCCGTTCTCGGTGCCGTGGACCCGTGAACCGCCGGACCGGGCTCCGGCGGAGTACGCCCGTTACCACTGGGGCCAGCGGGTCCGACTCACGCCGTCGGACTGGTCTTTGAACTTCCTGGCGCGGCGGGCTGGCGTCGCTGTCGGCGTGCAGGATCTGCGCGGGCACGACTTCACCGTCACCCGGGTCGGCCAGACCGGCTCGTGGCTCGGCCAACGCTTCCACGGCCGAGGGATCGGCACCCGGATGCGGGCGACGGTGTGTGCGTTCGCCTTCGACTCGCTCGGTGCGGTAGAACTGCGCTCCAGCGCGTTCCTGGACAACCCGGCGTCGCTGGCGGTCAGTCGCAAAGTGGGTTATCGCGCCGACGGCACCTTCGTGGTGGCCCGCGAAGGGACCGCCGCGACCGAACAGCGCCTGCTGCTACGCCCGGAGTGGTTGGTCCGCCCCGAAGAGCCTGTAGTGGTCACCGGAGTCGACCCGCTACTGCAGTTCCTCGGCCTCTGAGCCCTCGGTGAGCTCAGTCGGCCGGGCTCAGTGGGTGGTGTGGGCCGGCTCGGGTGAGGCGCCCGCGTGGACCAGGCCGTAGACGTAGCCGTCGGTGAGGGCCTCCCAGGATGCGTCGATGACGTTCTGGCCGACGCCGACGGTGGTCCAGGCCCGCAGCCCGTCGGTGGTCTCGATCAGCACCCGGACGGTGGCGTCGGTGCCGTGGCCCTGGTCCAGGATCCGCACCCGGTAGTCGATCAGTTCGAGCTTGTCGACCACCGGATACGCTTCGGCCAGGGCCCGGCGGAGCGCCTGGTCGAGTGCGTTCACCGGGCCGTTGCCTTCGCCGACCACCCGGGTGGACTCGCCCCGGGCGGTGAGCCGGACCGTCGCTTCGGTGTCCAGTTCACCTCCCGGAGCGGACTGGGTGAACACCCGCCAGGACTCGGCGCTGAAATACTTCGGTAGCTGTCCCAGCTCACGCCGCAACAACAATTCGAAGCTCGCGTCGGCCGACTCGTAGGTGTAGCCGGCCGCCTCGGCGTCCTTGACCTGGTCGGTGATCTTCGCCGCCAAGTCCCGGTCGGAGAGGTCGAACCCCAGTTCCTCACCCTTGATCTGGATGTTTGCCCTACCCGCCATGTCGGAGACCAGCATGCGCATGTCATTGCCGACGAGGTGGGGATCAATGTGTTGGTAGAGGTTGGGATCCACTTTGATCGCGCTGGCGTGCAGCCCCGCCTTATGGGCGAAGGACGACAGGCCAACATAAGGTGCCCTCCCGCTGGGAGGGATGTTGGTCACCTCAGCGATCGCGTGCGAGACCCGGGTGGCCTCGCGCAGACTTCCGACCGGCAACAGCGGCCAGCCGTACTTCAACTCCAGGTTCGCCACCACGGAGACCAGATCGGCGTTGCCTGTCCGCTCCCCGTACCCGTTGATGGTGCCCTGGACGTGCACGGCGCCGGCGTCCACGGCAGCCAGCGTGTTGGCCACCGCACAGCCGGTGTCGTTATGGCAATGGATGCCCAGCTTGGTCCCGCCGCCGACGGTATCGGCGGTGTCGGCGACGATCTCGCTGATCCACGGCGGCAGCATCCCGCCGTTGGTGTCGCACAACACGACCACCTCGGCGCCCGCCTCGGCCGCCGTCCGGACCACTTCGAGCGCGTAGTCCCGGTTGGCCCGGAACCCGTCGAAGTAGTGCTCACAGTCGAGGAAGACCCGTTGCCCCTCGGACCGCAGATGACCGACCGTGTCGCTGATCATGGCCAGGTTCTCGGCCAGCGTGGTCCGCAGCGCCCGCTCGACGTGCTGGTCGTGGCTCTTGGCCACCAGGCAGACCACCGGAGCGTGGGACTCGCGCAGTGCGGCGGTCAACGGGTCGTCGGCCGCCTTCATCCCGACCCGGCGGGTCGCCCCGAACGCGGTCAGCGTGGCCTGCTTGAAGCTGACGGCGCCGTCGGCCAGCGCGGCGAAGAACGCAGTGTCGTTCGGATTGGCTCCGGGCCAGCCGCCCTCGATGTAGTGCACGCCCAACTCGTCCAGCAAACCGGCGATCTGGATCTTGTCCGAGACCGAGAGCCGCAGTCCCTCCTGCTGCGCGCCGTCGCGCAGGGTGGTGTCGTAGACGTGGAACTCCTGCGGTGCGGGCGGGAGTGTCGACGGGAGGACTGTCGGCTGCGCTGCGGACATCGGGGCCTCGATTACTGACTGGTCAACGGATCTGGTCATGAAAAAACCTCCCGTAAAAGGACAGGAGGTTTGGGCGCGCTGAAGAAGTTCAGCGCGCTAGATAATGATCACCACGGACGACGACATGGGGCCAGTGTGTACCGATGGCGCTGAGAACGCCAACCGGTAAGTCTCAGGATCTGAGATCCCTGTCCATCGTCGAACGACCGTCTTCGTGCCCGAGCCTCAGTCGGTACCGGCTTCCATCGCCGCCCGATCGAGCAGTTCGTCGTCCGCGGTGGCTTTCCCACGGGAGGCGATCATGTCCGCGCCGCCCTCGGCCATCGCTCCGATCAGCCCGGTGGAGGCGGCCTGAGCGGCGCCGATCAGGGCCGGGTGCGAACTGCCGACCATGCCCAGCCCGGCGTACTGCTCGAGCTTGGCACGGGAGTCGGCGATGTCGAGATTTCGCATGGTCAACTGGCCGATCCGGTCCACCGGGCCGAAAGCGGAATCTTCGGTCCGCTCCATCGACAGCTTGTCCGGGTGGTAGCTGAACGCCGGACCGGTGGTGTCGACGATCGAGTAGTCCTCGCCCCGCCGCAGCCGCAGCGTCACCTCGCCGGTGATCGCCGTCCCCACCCAGCGCTGCAGGGACTCCCGCAACATCAAGGCCTGGGGATCGAGCCAGCGGCCCTCGTACATCAGCCGGCCGAGTCTGCGGCCTTCGTTGTAGTAGCTGGCGATGGTGTCCTCGTTGTGGATCGCGTTCACCAGCCGCTCGTAGGCCGCGTGCAACAACGCCATTCCTGGCGCTTCGTAGATACCGCGGCTCTTGGCCTCGATGATCCGGTTCTCTATCTGATCGGACATGCCGAGCCCGTGGCGACCACCGACCGCGTTCGCCTCCAGCACCAGATCGACCGCCGAACCGAACTCCTTGCCGTTGATGGTGACCGGCCGACCGAGGTCGAACCCGACGGTGACGTCCTCAGGTTCGATGCTCACTTCGGGATCCCAGAACCGGACGCCCATGATCGGGTCGACGAGTTCGATCCCGGTACTCAGATGCTCCAGCGACTTCGCCTCGTGGGTGGCGCCCCAAATGTTGGCGTCGGTGGAGTAGGCCTTCTCGGTGCTGTCCCGGTAGGGCAGGCCGTGGGTGACCAGCCACTCCGACATCTCTTTGCGACCGCCGAGTTCGGTGACGAAGTCGGCGTCCAGCCACGGCTTGTAGATCCGCAGCCCGGGATTGGCGAGCAGGCCGTAGCGGTAGAAACGCTCGATATCGTTGCCCTTGTAGGTCGAGCCGTCACCCCAGATCTGGACGCCGTCCTCGAGCATCGCGCGCACCAACAGGGTGCCGGTGACCGCGCGTCCGAGCGGGGTGGTGTTGAAGTAACTGCGGCCGCCGGAACGGATGTGGAACGCACCGCAGGTCAGCGCGGCCAGGCCCTCTTCGACCAGGGCCGACCGGCAGTCGACCAGCCGGGCGATCGCGGCCCCGTACGCCTGAGCGCGACCCGGCACCGAGTCGATGTCCGGCTCGTCGTACTGGCCGATGTCGGCGGTGTAGGTGCAGGGAACCGCGCCCTTGTCGCGCATCCACGCCACCGCGACCGAGGTGTCGAGACCGCCGGAGAACGCGATCCCGACCCGTTCGCCGACGGGCAGGCTGGTGAGCACCTTGGACATATGCATAAGTATGCTGAACTCTGCATGGCCATGCAAGTTTGGTGGCCCGCCGCGCCCACCTACTAGCCGTCGCACCCCTGCGTCCCGCGTCGCACACGCTGCACCGTGTGCGACGCCGACGTGGGTGTGCGACGTTGGACGTAGGTGTGCGACGCCGACGTGGGTGTGCGACGCCGACGTGGGTGTGCGACGCCGACGTGGGTGTGCGATGCGGACGTGGGTGTGCGACGCCGACGTGGGTGTGCGACGCCGACGTGGGTGTGCGACGCCGACGTGGGTGTGCGACGCCGACGCAAATGCGCGACGCGGGCGGTCAGCAGACCTTCTGCATCCAGCCGTACGGGTCTTCGGCGCGGCCGTACTGGATGTCCAGCAGGGTCTTGCGGATGGCGCTGGTGGTCTCCCCCGCCTCACCCGAACCGACGGTGTGGGCGCCGTCGATGGTGTGCAGGCTGGCGATCGGGGTGATCACGGCGGCGGTGCCGCAGGCGAACACCTCGACGATGTCGCCGGAAGCGATCCCGTCGTAGAGCTCAGCGATCTCGACCCGGCGCTCGACCGGGGTGAGCCCGAAATCCGGTGCCAACCGCAGCACCGAGTCGCGGGTGACGCCCTCCAGGATGGAACCGTTGAGCTCCGGGGTGACCAGTTCGCCGTCGCGGGTGATCAGGTAGACGTTCATGCCGCCCAGTTCTTCCAGCCAACGGTGTTCGGCCGCATCGGCGAACAGCACCTGGTCACAGCCGTGCTCGCTCGCCTCGGCCTGGGCGATCAGGCTGGCGGCGTAGTTGCCACCGCACTTGGCCGCGCCGGTGCCCCCGGGAGCGGCCCGGACGTAATGGGTGGAGAGCCAGATCTTGACCGGCTTGACCCCGGAGGCGAAGTACGGACCGGCCGGGCTGGCGATACAGCAGTAGCTCACCCGCTGCGACGGCCGCACCCCGAGGAACGCCTCGGAGGCGAACATGAACGGCCGCAGGTACAGACTGTCTTCGCCGCCCTTGGCCACCCACTGCTGATCGGTGGTGACCAGCGCCTCCAGACCGGCCAGGAAGTCGTCGGTGGTCAGCGGCGGTAGCGCCAGCCGCTGGGCCGACAGGGCGAAGCGGGCCGCGTTGCGATCGGGCCGAAACAACCAGATCGAGTCATTCGGCTGCCGGTAGGCCTTCAGGCCCTCGAAGATCTCCTGGGCGTAGTGCAGCACCGCAGTGGCCGGATCCATGCTGATCGGTCCGTAGGGAACGATCGCCGAATCCTGCCAGCCGTCCTCGGCGGTCCAGGTCGCGGTGGCCATGTGATCGGTGAAGTACCGGCCGAAACCAGGGCCGGCCAGGATGGACTCGCGCTCGGCATCGCTGCGCGGGTTGGGGTTGGGGCGCACATCAAAGGCCATGGTCATGATCGGAAACCTAACATCGCGGGTGATCGGGTGGACGGGCGGAAAACGGGTACGGAGGGGGCTGGACCGGCTGAGACGTCGCCGACCGCGACCGGTGCTCTCGCTACGGTAAGACGGTGACGGAATCGACGGCTGACCAGACGACGCGGCAGAACTCCTCCAGCGGCAGCGCCCCGGAGACGAAGAACCTCGCGGTGATCGGTGGTGACGGGATCGGGCCGGAGGTGGTGGCCGAAGGCCTCAAGGTGCTTACCGCGGTGACCTCGCCGGAGACGTTCGCGTTCACCCACTACGACCTGGGCGCCACCCGCTGGCAGCGCACCGGCGAGGTGTTGCCCGATTCGGTACTGACCGAGCTGGCCCAGGCCGACGGCATCGTGCTCGGTGCGGTCGGCGCGGCGCCCGGAGCTAAGGACGTCCCCAGCGGGCTGCTGGAGCGCGGTCTGCTGCTGAGGCTGCGGTTCGCCTTCGATCACTACGTGAATCTGCGACCCAGCCGACTGTTCCCCGGCGTCCCCACCCCGCTGGCCGACTCGGTAACCGCGGGCAAGGAGATCGACTTCGTGGTGGTCCGTGAGGGCACCGAAGGCCTCTACTGCGGCAACGGCGGGGTGGTTCGAGCCGGAACGCCGGCCGAGATCGCCACCGAGGTCAGCGTCAACACGGCCTACGGCGTGGAGCGGGTGATACGGGACGCCTTCGTCCGGGCCACGAAACGCCGCAACAAGATCACCTTGGTGCACAAACACAACGTGCTGGTCAACGCCGGCGGGTTGTGGCGTCGTCAGTTCGAGCAGATCGCGACCGAGTTCCCCGACGTCGCCACCGACTATCTGCACGTCGACGCCGCCACGATATTCCTGGCCACCGATCCCGCCCGCTTCGACGTGGTGGTGACCGACAACCTGTTCGGCGACATCATCACCGACCTGGCCGCTGCCGTCACCGGCGGCATCGGACTGGCGGCCAGCGGCAACATCAACCCCTCCGGTGAGTTCCCGTCGATGTTCGAACCCGTGCACGGCTCGGCTCCTGACATTGCCGGTAAGGGAATCGCGGACCCGACCGCAACGATCCTGTCGATGGGTCTGCTGCTGGATCACCTCGGGTTGAGCGAGCGAGCGGCCCGGGTGGAGAAGGCCGTGGTCGCCGACATCGCCGGCCGCCGTGGTGCGGCGGTCCGGTCGACCAGCGAGATCGGCGACGCGATCGCGTCGGCGCTCTGAACCTGTCCCGGCTGCGTAGGTCGAGCTGTCGTGACCGGCGCGGATCAGAGCCCGGTCCGCGTTGTCGCCTGGGGTTGTCGCCTGGGGTTGTCGCCTGGGGTTGTCGCCTGGGGTTGTCGCCTGGGGTTGTCGCCTGGGGGTTGTCGCCTGGGGTTGTCGCCTGGGGTGGTCGGGGTGGTCGCCTGGGGTTCGCGGCTGGGCCAGGTGTGCGGACTACTTGCCGCTCTGGCGAACTTGCTCGAGCTCGACAACGATCTGCGGAGAGACCCGGTGAACCTTGCGTGCCCGGCGGTGCGGTCGCTCGGCTACGAGCTTCTGCGGCCCCTCGGCGTCCTGGGTCCAGCGGTCCGGGTACATCTCATACATCGGGTGCGGTCTCCCTGCCTGGATTCCGGTGCGAACGGTCTCGACCGGTAGGAGAAAATACTAGGACGCCCGAGTAATTGCTCGCCAGCATGTGGACGTCTGCGTCTCACCTGGCAGGACAGTTTCTGACCGACCCGGCGACTGGCACACTGTTCCGGTGAGTGCCCCGCCGGATCTACCCGAGCTCGTGATTCGAGCTCTGCGCCTCTCGTTGCGCCGCGGGTACATGCAAACCTCTCGGACCGAGACCGGGCGGCTGCTGGCCACCCTGGCGGCAACCCGGACCGGCACCATCGCCGAATGCGGGACCGGCTGTGGGGTCGGTGCCGCCTGGCTGCGCAGCGGCGCTCCGAAGTCGACCCGGGTGATCACCGCCGAGCTCGATCCCGATCTCGCCCACGGCGTGATGGACATGTTCGCCAATGACGACATCGACGTCATCCACGCCGACTGGACCAGCTTGTCCGCCCAGGCCCCGTTCTCGTTGATCTTCCTCGATGCGGGTAGCGCCCGGACGGCGGCCCGGGAAGAAATCGTCGACCTGGTCGAGCCGGGCGGCATGGTCGTCCTGGACGACTTCACGCCCTGCGCCAGCTGGCCGCCGCTGCAACACGGCCGGGTGGACGCGTTGCGGCAACAGTGGCTGAGCGACGAGCGATTCACCAGCGTGGACGTGATGGTGGCCCAGGACACCTCGGTGATCATCGCCGTTCGTAGCTGAGGGGTGCGTCCGGGCCGCTGTGGCATTCTGGGGCCCGTGGTCGCGTCGAAGAGTAAGGGCAGACCCCTGCGGGTGCTCGGTGGGACGCTGATGATGCTCGGCTCGGTGGCTGTCGTCTTCGCGATTTTAACCCAATTCGCCGGCGGCTGGGGTGTCCCCTACTTCAGCTTTCCCAGTGGACGCGGAAGCTCTTGCACCAACGACTGGACCGGCTACACCTGCGACCAGCTGACCGTGGAGGACCTCAACTGGTGGGCCGGCACGGCGCTGCCGGCGGACACCACGGTGACGTCGTCGCACTACGTCGCCACTCACGACTACACCCTGGCCGCGACTGCCGACGTGCCAAAACAACAATCCGCGGCTGCACTCGAAGCGCTGAAGGCATCCTTCGGGCCCTGCATGGAGGATCAGCCGGCCCCGATGAGTACGAAGGGACTGACCGGGGTCTGCGTTATGGCCGACAACCTGTCCGACGCCGACAGCAAGGACTCCAGCAAGTCCAGCCGGCTCTACAGCGTCGGCACCGCTCTGCGGGCCAATGGCGTCCGACTGGTCGTCTTCGACGTGCGCTCCCGTTGAGCTGTCCCGTCTCGCCGGCGCACCGATCCCGGCGACGTAGTTTCGCCGGGATCAGCCGCCGACATGAGCGGCAGGGATCAAACAGAGCTCAGCGGGCGGCGGTGCCTTCGACGTAGTCGTCGTCGTGGGTCTTCACCCAGGCCATCAGCTCGCGCAGGTCGTGTCCGACCTTCTCGATCGGGTGTGCCTCGGCCTCGGCCCGGAAGCGCTTGAACTCGGGTGCGCCGGCGTCCTGGTCGTCGATGAATCGCTGGGCGAAGGTGCCGTCCTGGATGTCGGTCAGCACCGCCTTCATGTTCTCCTTCACGTGCGCGTCGATCACCCGAGGGCCGGAGACGTAGTCGCCGTACTCAGCGGTGTCGGAGATGCTCCAGCGCTGCTTGGCGATGCCGCCCTCGTACATCAGGTCGACGATCAGCTTGAGCTCGTGCAGGCACTCGAAGTAGGCGACCTCGGGTTGGTAGCCGGCCGCGGTGAGGGTTTCGAAACCGGCCTGGATCAGCGCCGAAGCGCCGCCGCAGAGGACCGACTGCTCACCGAACAGGTCGGTCTCGGTCTCCTCGGTGAAGGTGGTCTTGATGCCGCCAGCCCGGAGGCCGCCGATCGCCTTGGCGTAGGCCAGCGCCAGATCCCAGGCCTTGCCGGTGCCGTCCTGCTCGACCGCGACAAGTACGGGAACACCCCGGCCTTCGGCGTATTCGCGCCGGACCAGGTGGCCCGGGCCCTTCGGCGCGACCATGGCCACGTCGACGCCTTCCGGCGGGGTGATGTAGCCGTAACGGATGTTGAAACCGTGGCTGAAGAACAGCGCGTCGCCGGGCACCAGGTTGGGCTCGATCGCCTCGGCGTAGACCTTGCGCTGAGACGGGTCGGGGGTCAGGACCATGATCAGGTCGGCCTCTTCGCACGCCTCGTAGGGTGTGACCACCCGAAGGCCCTGGGCCTCGGCCTTGGCGCGACTGCGGCTGCCCTCGGGCAGACCGACCCGGACGTCGACGCCGGAGTCGCGCAACGACAACGCGTGCGCGTGTCCCTGGCTGCCGAAGCCGAGGACGGCGACGTTCCGACCTTGGATCAGGGAAAGATCGGCGTCACTGTCGTAGAACATTGTTGCGGGCACTGATGATCTCCTCGGGTTGTCGTGCTGTTCGTGGTCGGTTCGGATTCAGGGTGAACTCGAGTAGGCAGAAATCGATCAGACGGCCCGGATCGCCTTGCTTCGTTCGGACTTCGCCCGATCGGTGATCGAGCGGCTGCCGCGGCCGATGGCGACCAGGCCGGACTGGACCAGCTCTTTGACCCCGTAGGGTTCGAGCAGTCGCAGCATCGCCTCCAGCTTCTCCGGGCTACCGGTGGCCTCGATGGTGATGGTGTCGGGGGTGATGTCGACGGCCTTGCCCCCGAAGATCTGGATGATCTCCAACACCTGCCCGCGGCTGGCGGGCTCGGTCCGCACCTTGACCATGATCAACTCGCGGCGGGCCGCACCTGGTTCGAGTTCGACGATCTTGAGCACCTCGACCAACTTGTTCAGCTGCTTGGTCAGTTGCTCCAGGACGCTGTCCTCGACGTTGGTCACCAGGGTGATCCGGGACATCTCCGGGTGCTCGGTCGGACCGACGGCGAGGGAGTCGATGTTAAAGCCCCGCCGGGAGAACAGTCCGGCGATCCGGGCCAGCACGCCCGGCTTGTTCTCCACCAGGACACTCAGCGTGTGCGTGGTCCCGTTGCCCACCACGGTTCCGTTGCCCATCATGTGTGCGGTTCCGGTGCCGCTCGGGTGCGGGCTCACAGCGTCTCTCCGTCCCACTGCGGGGCCATGTCGCGGGCGACCTGAATCGCGTCGTTGCTCATTCCGGCGGCGACCATCGGCCAGACCATGGCGTCCTTGTTCACCACGAACTCGACCACCACCGGCCGGTCGTTGATCGACAGCGCCTTGTCGATCACTGCGTCCACCTCATCGGCGTGTTCGGCCCGCAGCCCGATGCAGCCCATCGCCTCGGCCAGCTTCGGGAAGTCCGGCACCCGGTTGGTCTTCAGGTCGGTGTTGGAGTAACGGCTGTTGTAGAACAGCGTCTGCCACTGGCGCACCATGCCGAGGCTCTGGTTGTTGATGATGGCGATTTTCACCGGGATCCCTTCCAGGGCGCAGGTGACGAGCTCCTGGTTGGTCATCTGGAAGCAACCGTCGCCGTCGATGCACCAGACCAACGCGTCCGGGACCCCCACCTTGGCGCCCATCGCCGCCGGCACCCCGTAACCCATGGTGCCCAGACCGCCGGAATTCAACCAGTGGCCGGGGTGCTCGAACGGCAAGAAGTGCGCCGACCACATCTGGTGCTGTCCGACTCCGGCCACGTAATAGGCCTCCGGTCCGCTCATCTCGCCGATCCGCTTGATCACCGCCTGCGGCGACAAGCTGCCGTCCTCGGGCTCCTCGAACCCGGTCGGGTACCGCTGCTGAACACCCTGCAGCTGCTCGAGCCAGGTTGAGTAGTCCGGCAGCGTGTCCCGGCTCTCGACCAACAGCGCGGTCAGCTCCCGGATGACTTCTTTGCAGTCCCCCACGATCGGCACGTCGGCGGCCCGGTTCTTGGAGATCTCGGCCGGGTCGATGTCGGCATGGATCACCTTGGCGTCCGGGGCGAAGCTGGACAACAAGCCGGTGACCCGGTCGTCGAAGCGGGCACCGAGGGCGATCAGCAGATCGCTGCGCTGCAGAGCGCCGACCGCGGCCACCGTGCCGTGCATACCGGGCATCCCCATGTTCAGCGGGTGGCTGTCCGGGATGGCGCCGCGGGCGGTCAGCGTCGTGACGGCCGGGATCTTGGTCAGCTCGGCCAGTTCGAGCAGTTCGGCCGACGCCTGGGACTTGATCAGCCCGCCACCGAGGTAGAGCACCGGTCGTTCGGCGGCCAAGATCAACTTGACCGCCTCGCGGACCTGCTTGTGGTGCGGTCGGGTGACCGGATGGTAGCCGGGCAGGTCCATCTGCTGTGGCCAGACGAACGGCGCCTTGGCCTGCAGCGCGTCCTTGGTGATGTCGACCAGGACCGGGCCGGGACGACCGGTCGCGGCGATGTGGAAGGCCGACTTGATCGCCGCCGGAATGTCCTCGGCACGCCGGACCAGGAAGTTGTGTTTGGTGATCGGCATGGTGATGCCGGTGATGTCGGCCTCCTGGAAGGCGTCCGTCCCGATCGAGGCGGACGCGACCTGTCCGGTGATCGCCACGATCGGCACCGAGTCCATGTAGGCGTCGGCGATCGGGGTGACCAGATTCGTCGCGCCCGGGCCGGAGGTGGCCATGCAGACCCCGACCTTGCCGGTCACCATCGCGTAACCCTGGGCCGCGTGGCCGGCGCCCTGCTCGTGCCGGACGAGGATGTGCCGGACGAACTCGGAGTCGTACAGCGGGTCATAGGCCGGGAGGATCGCGCCACCCGGGATCCCGAAAACGGTGTCGGCGCCGACCTCCTCCAGGGATCGCACCAACGATTGCGCCCCGGTCAGCAGCTCCGCCTCCGGCTCCGTCTCAGCCATGTCCACTCCTGTGTCTGTCCCTCGGATCGTACGCCGCTGGATGCGGCCACCGGGTTCTCGTCTCGTGGGTCAGGCCCACGCCGCGCATCGACATTCGTGTGGATGTCCGTGCAGCACATCCGGCAACAAAAAACCCCCGCCGCCGTGAGGCAGACGAGGGAGCGCGTCGGTGGTGAGCTGGTGGGCTCAGCCGACACGCTGTCGAACGACGAGAATTACGGTAATCAAACGCACCCCATCACTCTTACTCATCCACCGCAGGCAAGTCAATCAGCGACTCGCGCTGTCTTGTCATCCGGATGGACGCTCGGATGTCCTAGGAATTCTGCGCGTCGTCGGTGACCGCAGCGCGTGATCGAGCGCGTGGCGTTCCGGCCGCCCGGCGATTCCCCCGCCTGGCACCTCCCGATGTGCCTAGGGGTCGGATATTCGGCCACCAGAGCCATCGAGCAGTGTCAGCCAAGGGCCCGGACGCATTGCCTCGGCTGGTCAGGTGAAGCGGACACCGTGCTCCGCCAACATCCGGAGGGCATCCCGAAGGCCTTTCGCGTTCTCTCGCCGATCCGCGATCCCGGTCAGATCCTCGGTGGACACCCGCATCGAGAAGTAGGCGGCCTGGACGGCGCTCCGCAGCCGGCCGAACGAGTCCAGGTGTTCGATCAGCTCGGGCGCCGAGGCCGGCGCGGCGTCCTTGTAAGCCGAGCAGAAGGCCGCCGCCTTCCGTCGTCCGCCGAAATACATCACCGCCGACGCGACGTCGTAGAGCACCGGCCCGTTCGCGGCGCCAACCCAGTCGATCAGCCCGACCTGGCCAGTCGATTGCTCATAAGGAAGGCCTCGGGCGACGGATCGGTGTGCAGGATCCCCCAGATCAGGGACGGCAGCGCCGCGTGTTCAGCGAGCACCTGCGTCACCGACGGGCGGATCCACGGTTCGACATCGTGGACCAGTTCCAGCAGGTCGGCCATGAACGGCTGCGCCCGGCTGTCGGTCTGGACGGCGTGGACGCGGGCGAGCGTCGAGGCCATCAGCTCCTGCTCCCGATCGGTCGCCCCGGTCAGCTCTCGACCGGATACGTACCGCAGCAGGGCCACAGCTCCATTGGCGCTCAGTCCATCGCACGTCGGGTAGGACAGTCCACCGTCGATCGTGGCGAGCGGATCACCGGTGATCAGCCCGGTGAGCGCCAGCCCATGCGTAATCTCCGAGCCCCGGTCGAGTGCCGCTGCGCTCGTGGCCCGCACCCACTTGGCCACGAACCGACCTTCGTCCAGCTCGATCACAGCGGTCTGGGAGTTCATCCCGCCGCTCTCCGGAGGCGAGATGGCTCGAACCGACCGACCCCAGCCCGACTCGACCCAGCCGGCTAACCGGTCGGCGAAGGTGAGATGGTCCACCCCCGGACCCTAGGCACCCCGCTCACCCTCGGCCAGCCGCTTTGTCGCCTCGACGGAATCGCTGGCCAGCTCGCCTGCTCAGCCGGCGTCGAGCTCCCGGACAGCGGCCTGCAGTGCCGCGTTGTCGATCCCGGCGGCGGCCCGCCGGGCCCGGACGAGACTCGCCGGGTCGTTGATCTGAGCCTGGTGGAACAGGGCCCAGGCGCGGAACTCCGGCAGGTCGGCTCGATCGGCATCGATGAGCAGGCGATCGGCAAGACCTGGCACGAGGTGCAGCTGTCGCCGCGCGGCGAGGTCGAGCTGGGACAGGCCGATGTGACAGGAGATCCAGGCGTAACGGTCGGCGACCCGATCGCTGAGCCGACGGGCCTCCCTGATCCAGTCCCAGGCGCCTTGTTCATCGCCGTCGTGCTCAGCCACCAGGCTCATCGCTCGCGCGGCCATGCCCTCCCAGCAGGGATCGCCGAGCTCGCTGGCCAGGGCGAACGCGTGCTCTGCCTCAACCCGCGCCTCGGCCCAACGGCCGTCCAGACCGAGCGTCTCGGCGAACAACGCTTGCGGCCAGGGCACGAAGGCATACCAGCGCTGGGCGACGGCATCGGATCGACTCTGTCCAGCCAGCACCTGGGCTTCACGTCGGCGCCCGAGCAACAGCAACGAGCGGGCAGCCACTCCTGAGGACCAGATCGCCTGCCGATGACCGCCGGCACCCTCGGCCAGGCCAGCGGCGCGCGTCAGGAGCTCGACTGCCTGCTCATGCCGTCCCTGATCAGCCGTGTTCATGCCCTCCAGGGCGAGGATCCCGGCTTCCAGCGCATGGTTCTCGACCGAAGCCATTTGTGCGCGGGCCTGCTGCAGGTACCGGTTGGCCGAGCCGTGCCGACCGGCCTGGATGTCGATGAATGAGAGCTCACGCAGCGATTCAACGGCCAGGTCGTGCCGGTCGGTCGCCCGAGCGGCCGCCAGTGCCCGGTGCAGGATCACCGCTCCCTCCCCGTCGAAGCCTCGGACGGTATGGACCAGGGCCGATCCGAGAGCGGTCAGGATCTCTGCCCGGAGTCCGTCGTCGTCGGCCCGCTCAGCCTCTTCGGCGGCTCGTCGTAGGGTTTCGACCCCGACCTCGGCCACGCCCGCAGCCAAGGCAGCCGTCCCGGCGGTCAGCAGCGAGCGCGCCAGCACACTCGCCCGGACGCCGGAAGGCGCCCGCCTGCCCGGTTCGGTCACCGCCGAACGCAAGGTAGCGGAGACCGCCAGACCCTCCCGGAGGAAGACGCCTTCACACGCCGCGAGATGAGCCCAGGCGACCCCCGGACGTCCGTCGGCCACCAACGCCCGGAGCAGCAGCTCGTGGCGGGATTCGTCCAGCAGGTCCAGGCCGACCGCGATTTCGGCCGCGCGCACCGCGCCCCTGCTGTCGTCCACCGCGAGCCGCTCGAGGGCCCGACGTCGCAACTCCTCGCCGGCCGATCGAGCCAGCTGTGCACGGGCGCCCGACAGCCAGAAATCGAACCCCGGACTGTCGGACAAATCGGCCCCGCTCAGGAGCTCGCCGGCGAGTTCCGCATCGGAGGCGGTGCGCAGGTCGGCGACATCCAGATCGACCACGGTGTCGTCCAGTGCCAGCGGATCGCCACGGAGCAACTCGGCCCGACCGAGGGACCGCCGCAGATCGGCCAGTGACCACCGCAGTGCTCCCAACGGATCGTTGGCCTCGCCGAACAGCTCGGCGGCCAGCACCCGACGCGGCACCGGAACCTCGGCCAGACCGATCCGGGCCAACAGCGCCCAGGATTTCTGCCCGCGAGGCCGTGGCTGAGTGAGCCCGTTCGCTCCCTCACCCACGAGCTCGGGTCGGCCCAGCAAGCGGATCCGAATCGTCATCGCTCGGACCCGGCCTGCTCAGCCCACCGCACCGACGGGTTCTCCTTGGAGCGCCTGGACGTCCGAGGTCGTGAGACCGTGGCCGGCGATCCCCCAGTCCCCACTGCGTACCTCTTCCACCAGCACCCAGGTCACCCCGCGCAAGCTTTCGCCCTCGACCGCCACCATCGCGTCGGTGACCCTGCTGATGATGTCCTGCTTCTGCTCCGGAGTGAAGACCCCTTCGATGACTCGCACGTTGACCAACGGCATGGCTGACTCCTCGGATCTTTGAACGCGCACTCTGTGTCGCGTCCGCATGAGACTGAGGATCCGGCCGGATCGAGTGAGGAAACGTGTGAGGCTGCGCAGGCGTTGTCCCCGGCTGTCCGATGAGAGATCGGTGCCGAGAGGTGATTCAGACCAGCAGCTGTTTCAGGGCCGCCTGGACCAGGCCTTCGAGTTCTGCCTGGTCGTCGCGCCAGCACTGGACGGCCTGGTGCACCGTCCAGATCGCGGTCCAACGCAGGACCCGGTCCTGATCGAGACCGAGCCGCGCGGCCAGCGCTTCGGCCGTCGGCGTGATCATCGCGGCCGGCTGGTAGGCCGCGAACGCCGCCACCTCAGCCGCCCGCTCACCGAGCTGCGGCAGCGGGTCGACCGCGATGTACCCGGCAGGGCTGGACGCGTGCCGCAACAGATTCTTGCTGAGGAAGTCGCCGTGTAGCAGTCTCAGCTCGCCGGAACCAGCGCTTACGATCAAGGACTCGGCCGCGGTGCTGGCAGTCGGGAGCAACATGAGGCCCGGGCGACCGAGCTGGGGATCGGCTCGCCGACGCTGTTCGTGGGCGGCGTCCGCGCGAGCGACCCGTTCGGCGTCCGCGTAGGCCTCGGCGAGGCTCTGGAAGGGGTAGGGACCAGGTACGACGGCCCACAGCCGGCCGAGGATCTCCGCCGCGATCTCGACCGTGGAGGTCAGGGAGTCCTCGCTGACCGGGGCCATCACGGTGCCGGGCCGAGCCCGCTGCATCAGCAGAGCCCGACCGTCCGCCTCCGCCAGCCGTGGTGTGACGCCGCTGTCGGCCCAAGAGGTCAGAGCTGCAGCCTCAGCGGCGGTGACTGTTGCCGCATCCGACCGACCGACCGGCAGTTTGAGAACCAGCTCCCGATCGAGCTCGTCCCGAACGGCGTAGACCAGCGAGCCCGTCCCACCGGCCAGCGACCGGCCGACCTTCAGGCGCCAACGACCAGCGGCCCCCACCAGTGGGTCGGACTCGCTCGTTGCCATCCCGCCATCATCTCGGCTCCGGCAACGAACTCGAGACCAAGACTCAGAGAAAGCCGAAGCCTCCGGCGCCCGCTTCGGGCTCGGAGGTTTCGGGTCAGGCTGATCGACGCGACAGGTCTCGTACTCCGGAGCTCAGGCCAGAGGGTCAGCGTGCGTCGCGGACGTAACTCAGGGCGGGATGCCGCGGGTCGAAGCTGACCGCGCGCTTGCTCGCGTTCAGCACCGAGCTGATCCGGAACTTGGAGGCCTTGGCGATGGCCACCGTGGGGATCGCCACGACGGCGACGATCAGGGTGGAAGCGATGAAATTGCTCATGGATGTTCTCCTCGAAAGAAGGGAAGTTCGAGGACACGGCATCGTGCCAACTGGTATACACCAGACAATACCAGTGCGAAGGTCTTGAGTCATCTCGCAAGCGGTTACCACGCTGTGATCTCGGTCATTGCCGATCAGACCAGTGCTACAACTGGCGTGGAGTCCGATGAACCCGCTGATACTGGCGGGGTGCTCACATCGAACGGCTACGCGTTGGACGAGCGGCCCGGGCGCCTCGGCCAACTGACACCGGTCCCTGCCGGCGAACGAACCTCCCGCGAGCTGCTGCGCCGACGGATCGCCCGCGACGGCTACGCGTTCCTCCCGGGCTTCCTCGATCCCGGGCAGGTTGAGCAGTTCCGTCGCTACTACTTCGACGCACTCGCCCCGGCTGGGCTGACCGCAACGTCGACCGCCGGCGACGAAATCGACCGAGCCACTCTCCGCCGAGTGCTGTTCAACGAGGTGGTGCCCGGTCGGGAGTACGAGAGGCTGTGCCGGACGCCGGCCATCGTCGACTGGTTCAACTGGCTGCTCGACGGCGACGTCCACCTGCACCGCCGCAAGATCATCCGGCACGTGCGGCCCGGCGAGACCGGCGTCGGGACCGCCACCCAGGCCCACTACGACCTGCTCTATCTCCGCGAGGGCAGCGACCACGTGCTGAGCATGTGGATCCCCCTCGGCGACTGCCCGGTCGAACGCGGCGGACTGACCTATCTGGAAGGCAGCCACCGCTGGGTGGCCGACGACGAGCGGTCGAGCGACCAGGAGCCAAGCCGACCCCGCCGGCCCGCCGCCTCGATCACCGCCGACCTGCCCGCCCTGGCCGACCAGCACGACGCCCGCTGGCTGATCGCCGACTACGCGACCGGCGACGTGATGGTGCACTGCGCCCAGATCGTCCACGCCGCCCTCGACAACGCCGACGACGTCGTCCGACTGTCCACCGACATCCGCTACCAGCGCTCCGACGAGCCGATCGACGCTCGCTGGCAACGGCACTGGCACGACACCGACGGTCTCTGAGGGTTCCGGGGCCGGCCAGCCCGGCGCCGTCCTTCCCGCCGCAACCTCCGGGCCGAGGCCGTCACCAGCGCCACGCCCGGATCCCGCATTGGATAGGGGTCAGTCACCTGGTCCGGGCCGAGCACGAGATGGGCATTGGGGTGTCCCCACCTCACCGTGGTCTGGGTCGACGGGCCGGCCAGCAGTTCGCCCACGCCACCCCGCAGAGGCGGATCCAGTTCCTCGACCCGATCGTGGTCACCGGTCCACAGCACGCCATGAGGAAGCTCGCCGACCAGACCTGACGGCTCCCCCGCGACCACTAACCCTCAGCTGTCGCCGCCAGCCGTCCCGGTGGTGCCGGCGTTGACGTCGAGCAGCGCGTACTTCTCGACCGCCTGAGCCGCCGCCTCTTCCGGCAGCAGGCCGTCGTCGACCAGGGCACGGACGGCCCGGGCGGCGATCGAATGGCTGTCGATGTGGAAGAAGCGGCGCGCGGCCGGCCGGGTGTCGGAGAACCCGTGGTCGTCGGCACCGAGGGTAATCAGCGGGTTGGGCAGCAGTTCCCGGATCTGATCCGGGACGCCGGTCGCGAAGTCGGTGCTGGCGATGATCGGACCCTCGACGCCGGCCAGCTTGGTGGCCAGGTAGCCGGTCTGCGTGTCTTCGTCCGGGTGGAGGAAGTTGTGCTCCTCGGCGCGCAGGGCGTCGCGTCGCAGCTCGGTCCAGGAGGTCACCGACCAGACGTCGGCGCTGACCCCCCAGTCCTCGGCCAGGATCTGTTGCGCCTCCAGCGCCCACGGCACGGCGACCCCGGAGGAGAACAGCTGCACCTTCGGGCCGTCGCCCGAGCCTTCGGCGACCTGGTGGATGCCACGAACAATCCCTTCCACGTCCACGTCGTCCGGTTCGGCCGGCTGCAGGATCGGTTCGTTGTAGACCGTCAGGTAGTACATGACGTTGCGCTGATCGTCCGCGGTGTCGGGCCCGTACATCTGCTCCAGCCCGGCGCTGACGATGTGGGCGATCTCGTAGCCGTAGGCCGGGTCGTAGATCTTCATCGCCGGGTTGGTCGCGGCCAGCAACGGCGAGTGACCGTCGGCGTGCTGCAGGCCCTCACCGGTCAGGGTGGTCCGACCGGCGGTGGCGCCGATGATGAAGCCGCGGGCCATCTGGTCCATCGCCGCCCACATCGAGTCGCCGGTCCGCTGGAAGCCGAACATCGAATAGAAGACGTAGACCGGCAGCATCGGCTGGCCGTGAGTGGCATAAGCCGTGCCGGCGGCGGTGAACGCGGCCATCGAGCCCGCCTCGTTGATGCCGGCGTGCAGGATCTGGCCCTGCTCGGACTCCTTGTAGGCCAACAACAACGAGCGGTCGACGCCGGTGTAGTGCTGGCCGTGCGGGTTGTAGATCTTGGCGCTCGGGAAGAACGAGTCCATCCCGAAGGTCCGTGCTTCGTCGGGGATGATCGGCACCACCCGGGCGCCGAACTCCTTGTCCCGCATCAGGTCGCGGAGCAGCCGGACGAAGGCCATCGTGGTGGCGGCCGCCTGCTTGCCGGAGCCCTTCTTGACCCCGTCGAACACCTTAGGATCGGCCCGCGGCATCAGCTTCGGGGCGTTGCGACGCTCCGGTACGAAGCCGCCGAGCTCGCGCCGCCGGTCGAGGGCGTAGACGATCTCGGGGGCGTCGGCGCCCGGGTGGTAGTAGGGCACGTTGTACGGGTCGGCGTCGATCTGCGCGTCGGTGATCGGGATCTGCATCACGTCGCGGAACGTCTTCAGATCGTCCGCGGTCAGCTTCTTCATCTGGTGGGTGGCGTTCCGAGCCTCGAAGTGCGCGCCGAGGCCGTAGCCCTTGACGGTCTTGGCGAGGATCACCGTCGGCTTACCGGAAGTCATCCGGGCGTCGCTGGCCGCTTGATAAGCCGCGTAGACCTTGCGATAGTCGTGGCCGCCGCGCTTGAGCTTCCAGATCTGATCGTCGCTGAGGTTTTCGACCAAGGCCGTCGTCTCCGCCGTCTTGCCGAAGAAGTTCTCCCGGACGTAGGCCCCGGATTCACCTTTGTAGGTCTGGAAATCGCCGTCCGGCGTCTCGTTCATGATCTTGGTCAGCTGGCCGCTGTCGTCGCGGGCGAAGAGGTCGTCCCACTCCCGACCCCACAGCACCTTGATTACGTTCCAGCCGGCACCTCGGAAGAATCCCTCCAGCTCTTGGACGATCTTGCCGTTGCCGCGCACCGGACCGTCGAGGCGCTGCAGGTTGCAGTTGATCACGAAAGTCAGGTTGTCCAGGCCGTCGTTGGCGGCCAGTTGTAGCAACCCGCGCGATTCGGGCTCGTCCATCTCGCCGTCACCCAGGAAGGCCCAGACGTGCTGATCGGAGGTGTCTTTGATGCCGCGGTGCATCAGGTAGCGGTTCAGCTGGGCCTGATAGATCGCGTTCATCGGCCCGATACCCATCGAGACCGTCGGGAACTGCCAGAATTTTGGCATCAGCCGCGGGTGCGGATAGGACGACAGACCGTGCGGCGCCTTGGACTTCTCCTGCCGGAAGCCGTCCAGATCGGCCTCACTCATCCGCCCTTCGAGGAAGGCGCGGGAGTACATGCCGGGCGAGGCGTGGCCCTGGAAGAAGACCTGGTCTCCCCCACCCGGGTGGTCCTGGCCGCGGAAGAAGTGGTTCAGTCCGACCTCGTAGAGGGTCGCAGCGCCGGCGTAGGTCGAGATGTGACCGCCGACGGCGATGTCCGGCCGCTGGGCCCGCTGCACCAACATGGCCGCGTTCCAACGCAGATAGGCCCGGTAGCGCCGTTCCAGTGCTTCGTCGCCGGCGAACTCCGGCTCGTCCTGCGGCTTGATCGTGTTGACGTAGTCGGTGGTCACCGTGCCGACCGAATCCAGCCCGGCGGCGGTGGCCCGGGCCGCGACGGCGCGGATGATCTCCTGCGCCCGATCGGCACCGCGCGCGGCGATCAGGCCGTCGACCGACTCCAGCCACTCGGCCAGCTCCTCCGGATCGCGGCCCGCCTCGGTCGGCTCGGGCTCGCGCCCGGGCAACACCGAGTTGGTTTCCTCGGTGACTCTGGTGTCGGGCTGGGAACCGTTGGTCTTGGCATCGGCTACGGCGGTCACGATCGACGGCCTCCTGGGTCGTGTCTGTTCTCGGGCCGGGGCCGATCTGGCTCCGGTCGGTGCTGCGCCTGCGACAGGTGTAGTCGCAGATCTGACAGTCCACCACGGAACTGCCTAACTCACCACCGGCACCCTCTATCTTGCCGCCCCGGTCCGAATTCCGGCCGGCCACCGTCCTCGGAGTTCGCAATTCAGCCGGATACTCCCGGCCCTATCGCGCAGTCCGAGCATCTGGAACGAGCTTCGCTCAGCAGAAGCCGGCGATGCCGACCCACGCCTCGTCGGCGGTCGCGGCGCCCTTGCGTTGGATGGTCGCCTCGATCAGACCGAACGGCCGGTCGGCGGCGTAGTAGACGACGTTCGGGTTGTCCAGCCCGTACGGGGACAGGTCGGAGAGGAAGTGGTGGTTGTTCGGGCAGGAGAACTTGATCTCGTCGATCTCGTCGTGCTCGCTGATGACCGCCTCGGCCATCTGGAACAGGGTGTGCTGCAGCGCCTTGGAATAACCCTCGGAGAACTTGGTCAGGATCGTGGCGCGGACGGCGGCGTAGACGCCGTTGAAGTCGACCTCGGTGGTGCTGTAGCGCCAGCGGACGGCGATGTCGGTGGCGAGGATTCGGTCCTCGGTCTCCGGGAGTGTGGTGTAGCGGTCCTTCGGGTAACCGACGAAGCCCGACTCGGTGGTCTTGAGCACGGTCAGGTCGTAGAAGCCGGCGATCAAGGTCTCGGTTCCGCCGTTCTTGATCAACACTGCCGTCCTGGTCTCCGGCCCGGCCTTGAAGAAGGCGTGGTCGTGGTCGTTGATCCGGGCCCAGATGGTCTGGTCGGCGGCCCAGCGGCCGCCGCTGACCCAGTCGAAGGAGCTGGTGAAGTGTCGGCCGAGGCGCAGCAGGTACTCCTCGGCCGAGTCGATGCCGTCTCGGGCGAAGGCGAAAACGGTGTTCTTCTGGGTGTCGGTGGGCACTACGTGGACGTTGTCGCCCTCGGTGTGGGCGGTCTCGAAGTCGCCGCGCAGCTGCGAGCTGACGACCAGGTCCTCGATCTGGTGCCGGGCGCCGGCGCCGCGATCGGCGTCCCGGGTCACCCGGACGACGTGGTTACCGGCCTTGCCGTACTGGTTACTGGTCAACACGACATCGGTCATGCGGTCACGCTCCTCGGGGTGGGTCGATCCGGTTCGGGCTGGTGCTGCCGATAGGGGTTTGTCAGGTTCTGGCCTGTCGACCACTGGCTTCAGCTGCCGCGGTAGGTCGAATAGGCGTACGGGCTGAGTAGCAGCGGCACGTGGTAGTGAGCCTCGGACTCGCTGACCGCGAACCGGATCAGCACCGAGGGGTAGAACGTCGGCAGCTGCCGTTCCCGGAAGTAGTCCCCGGTGCCGAACGTGATTTCGTACTCACCGGCGGGCAGTTCCTCCGGTCCGAGCTCGCCGACCCGCCCGTCGGCGTCGGTCACCGCGGTGCCGAGCAGCTGCCCGGTGATGTCGGCCAGCTCGACCTCGATGCCGGGCGCGGGCCGACCGGCAGTGGCGTCGAGCACGTGGGCGCTGATCAGGCTCATCGGTCCTCATCGATCGGGTCTGGCATCGGGTCTGGCATCGGGTCTGGCATCGAGTTGGTCCCATCGGGGAAAATCGCTCCGCGAAGCCGCAGTACGGCGATCTGGCGGAGTTGGTCGGCGGTCTCGGCGGACTCGGCATCACCGTCGTTGGCCGACCGCCGCTCCAGCTCCGCCAGGATCTCGGCGGAGGAACGGCCGGCGGCGCGGATCAGGAAGACGTGGCCGAAGTGTTGCTCGTAGGCCACATTGCCTGCCGCCAATCTTCTGGCCAGATCGGCGTCGGTGTCCAGACCCGACTGCTCACTGCGAGAAAGATCCGCCTCGGCCCGACTGCCGGTGGCGCGCTCGCCGATCCGGGGGTGGTGGGAAAGGGCTTGGTTGAGCTCCTCGGCGGTCAGCGGGTCCGCTGCGGTCCGGGCGACTGTGGTCAGCTGCTCGGCGTCCGCATAGGGCCGGGAATCGACGACCTCGGCGACCCAGCGCTCGACGCCGAGGCAGGGCCGGACCACCACGGCCGCCGCAGCCGCGGTCGCTGTGTTGAACTCTGCCAGAGTGATCATGTGACTGCGACTCCTCCATCGGCAATCTTTCCGTATTATGAAACAAAGTTTTCGCTGATGAGGATTCTGGAACGATTCCACTCGCTTGTCAACGGGTCGGACGCGATCGACGGAGGATCAAATTGAGCACAGCACCTGAGGGACGCAACGATCTGGTCGTCCTGATCACCGGCGCCGGCAGCGGCATCGGGCGTGCCGCCGCCATCGAGCTGGCGAGCCGCGGACACCGAGTGATCGTCTGCGGTCGCCGACCCGAGCCCCTTGCCGAGACGCTGGCCGAGGCGCTGGCCGAAGGTCCCGACGACCGAGGCGTTGCCCTCCCCCTCGATGTGAGCGACCCGGAGGCCGTCACCGCCGTGTTCGCCGAGGTCGAGCGACGGTTCGGGCGGCTGGACGTCCTGTTCAACAACGCCGGTACCTCCGGTAGCGGCGGAGCGGTGGACGAGGTCGGTTACGCCGACTGGCAGCGCGTCGTGGCGACGAACCTGACCGGCTCGATGCTCTGCGCCGCGGCCGCGACGTCGCTGATGAAGCGGCAGCAGCCGGGCGGCGGCCGGATCATCAACAACGGCTCCATCTCGGCCCATGCGCCCAGGCCGAACAGCGTCGCCTATACCGCCACCAAGCACGCGATCACCGGGCTGACCAAGTCGATCGAGCTGGACGGCAGAGCGTGCCGGATCCGCGGCAACCAGATCGACATCGGTAACACCGCCACCGGCATGATGGGCACTTCCGGCGTGAACGACGGTTCCCTCCAGCCGAACGGCGAACGCCTGGTCGAACCGACTTTCGATGTCGTCGAGGTGGCCCGAGCCGTCGCCTTCATCGCCGAGCTGCCGCTCGAGGTCAGCCTCAATTCACTCGTCATCACGGCCGGCGGAATGCCTTACGTCGGTCGAGGGTGACCGAGATCCGTTTCGTCCTGTCCAACTCACGATCACTCCCGGCCCAACCGCGGTAGGTCACGGTTGAACCAACGCGGGCGGTGTCGCAGCACACTGGTGAAAACCGTCCACAACCCGGCCGGCACCTCCTCGCTGGGCAGGTCGTCGAAGTGCACGGCCCGACGTCGGGCCAAGGCGAGCGCGAGCACCGTCCCGAGGACCCAGAAGGCGATTCCGGTCAGGGACAGGGTGAGGCCGCGCCAGGCCGGCGACCGAACGGCCAGGACGGCCCTGCTGTCGATGAACCGTGGCACCATGCTGACCGGGCTGACCACCAGATAGATCGCGTAGGGCAGCCCCAGGTGGAACAGCCAGCGCAGGGTCCGTCTCCAGTCGTGACGCGAGGCCCAGCGCTGCTCCAGCGGCAGTGCGGCCACCGGGAGCGCGACCGACACGAAGTTGCCCAGCCCCAGCCAGGTGAGGATCGGGAAGATCACTCCGGGCAGGGTGAACGTGAGGTCGGTGTCGTTCTCGGTGACCACGGTGATCACCCCGGTCGCGATCACGGTCGGCAACCCCACGATGATCAATAGGCTCAGGTTCTTGACCAGCAGGATGCGCTGCAGCGAGACGCCCTGGGTCAGGGCCCGGGTCACCCGCACGGCGTCGGCACCGAGGACGTTGGTGGTAGTCACGTCGGCCAGCACGAAGACGGCGAAGTAGCTGCCGACGATGATCGCCCAGTCGCGGTGCGGACCGTCGGTGAGCGGGTCCACGATCAGCCAGAGCAGTGACAACACGAGATTGAACACGATGCCGCTGAGCCAGATGTAGGGCGGCCGGAACGACCATCGGAGATCGGACCAGATCTGGCGATGGAGCACTCGCTCGACGGCAGGATGACCCGGATCGGTCGCCACCTGCTCCGGGCTCAGCTCGGGAGCCGTCTCGTCGGCCCCACCCAGCGCACTGGACACGGGGTAAGCATGCCATCCGCCACGACGCTCGGTTGTCGTCGGACTGCTCCCGCCCGACCGCCGGCTCGACCGACTGAATCAGCACGTAGACGGAGCCGGCCAGGAACGGCGCGAGCACCCACGATGGTCGCTTGCAGCAGTTTGCTCACCACGATGGTGGCGCCCACTGGGGCACCCGACGGCCAAGAAATTGGTGGCCGTCCCCATCAGCGTGGCCCGGCTGCCCTCAGAAATCTGGTTACCGCCCCGCAACAGCAGGACGACCAGCACGGTCAAGATGGAGAACGCCGCGACCGCCGCGATCCCATGCCGCCGACACTATGGCCCACGCCGATCCTGTCCCGGATTCGACCGCAACTACCCGGCCAGATCCGGACAAGAATGGGTCCGGTCATTCAGCGAGCCCGTCGTGGCCCAGACGTCGCGCACGAAGTGCGCCCCCGAGCACCCAGCACCTAGCACCTAGCACCCAGCACGATTCAGCCGAACGGCCGTCCCAAAGGCATGTGGCGGTTCACGTCCTTGTACAGCAGGTACCGGAAGCGCCCCGGCCCCGCGGCGTAACACGCCTGCGGGCAAAACGCGCGGAGCCACAAGAAGTCGCCCTCTTGCACCTCCACCCAATCCTCGTTCAGCCGATAGACCGCCTTGCCTTCCAGCACATAGAGCCCGTGCTCCATCACGTGGGTCTCGGCGAAGGGGATCTGCGCGCCCGGTTCGAAGTTGACGATGTTCACGTGCATGTCGTGGCGCAGATCGCCGATGTCGACGAACCGGGTGGTGGTCCAGCGCCGGTCGGCGTTGGGCATGGTGCCGCCGGCGATGTCGAACTCGTTGGTGACCATCGGCTCGGGCGCGCCCATCCCGTCGACCCACTGGTAGTTCTTGCGGATCCAGTGGAAGCGTCCGGCCCGGTCGGCGTTGGCGTTCTGTAGCGTCCAGGTGGTGCCGGGTGGCAGGTAGACGTAGCCGCCGGTGGTCAGTCGGTGCGCCTTGTCTCCCACGGTCAGGTCGAAGTCGCCGTCGACCACGAACAGCACGCATTCGGCGTTCGGATCGAGTTCGGGCCGGTCGCTGCCGCCGCCACCGAAGACCTCGACGACGTACTGGGAGAAGGTTTCGGCGAAACCGGACAACGGCCGGGCCAGCACCCACAGCCGGGTCTTCTCCCAATAGGGCAGGCTGCTGGCCACGATGTCGCGCAGACAGCCGCGCGGGATCACCGCGTAGGCCTCCTTGAACATAGCCCGGTCGGTAACCATGTCGTTCCAGCCGGGCATGCCGCCGGTCGGGGTGTAGTAGGGCAGGTGCTCGGTGGTCCGGCCGGCTGGCTGGCCATCGGCGAAGTCGGGATAGTTGCTGCCTGGGCTCATGCTCCCCCTCGGTGCCGGGTCGGTGCTGGTGTAACTGGGTCGTACGGGAGTGCTGGTCACATTGTGCTTTCTCTCGGTGCAGTCAGGGCGGTAGTCGGCCGGTGTCGGGCCCGAATCAGATTGGTTCGGAGACCGCCACGGTGTCGGACTTCGGCCGGGCCAACCGCTCGAGGGCTGCCGAGTCGAGACCGGTGCTGCGGATCAGCACGGCGGCGTCGGTGGCGCCGCAGAGCTGACCGCGATAGAGATAACGGGCCAGGGCCCGGGCGGTGGCCGGCTCGTCCATCACCGCCGGCGTCGGGACGCCCGGCATGCCGACATAGGCGGCCAACCGACCGGCGGCGGCGGCGAAACCTTCGGTGTAGAAAGAGAAGTTGGCCAGGTAACGCGTAGGCAGCTGGGCGGGATGCATGTCCCAGCCCTGGTAGAAACCGCGTTCGAGCGAGCGACGGACCAAACGGGCGTGCAGCCGCCAGGCCGCCCGGACGTTCTCCTGCGTCCCGATCGGCAGTACGTTGGTGGAACCGTCCGAGAGCTGGACGCCGGTGCCGGCCGCGACCAGCTGCATCACCTGCTTGGCGTGGTCGGCGGCCGGATGCTCCATCGACTGGTGGGCGGCGGCAATCTGCAACGACGCGCTGTAATCGTAGGTGCCGTAATGTAGCCCGGTGACCCGCCCGGCGCCGGCGTGCAGCGCCGGAGCTAACGGCGTGCTGCCGTCGGCGGCCATGATCAGCTGCGGCGTCTCGACCTGGATCTCGAAGCCGAGCCTTCCCGGCGCCAGACCGGCACTCTGTTCGTAGGCCGAACAGACCTCGACCATCGCGTGGACCTGGCTGACCGTGCTGACCTTGGGCAGGGTCAGCCGCAGACCGGTCGGCAGCTCGCCGATCTCCAACAGGGTGGAAAGGAACAGGTCGAGGGTACGGATCCCCCGTCGTCGGGTCGGCTCCTCGAAGCACTTGAACCGGATGCCCACGAACGGTGGAGCCTCCCCCGCCGCGACGACCGACGACAACGCCTGAGCCGCCCGGACGACGTCGGCGTCTTCCTGCTCGTCCGGCCGGTTGCCGTAGCCGTCCTCGAAGTCCAGCCGCAGATCCTCGATCGGTTCGTCGATCAACTTCTGCCGTATGCGCTCGCCCAGCGGATTCGAGCGTTCGCCCAGTCCGCACTCCTGGCCGAGTGCTTCTGCTCCCCCGCACCGTTCTACCGCAGCCAACGCCTGGCCACCCCAGCTCGACACGCTGTCCACGGCGAACCGGTCACCGGGCAGGTAGACGGTGTGCACGGGCTGCCGGGCGCCTGTCTCGCCGGGGTAGGCGCGGGCCAGGAAGGCGTCGGTGTCGGCCAGGGCGGCGTCGACGGCAGACAGCACCTCCGGGTCGAGCCGGGTCGCACTCATCGACGTCTCCTCATCGGGCTGCTGCTGGTATGTCCACTGCTCGCCTCGAATCAGCGAACGATCTCGTAGGCGGGCAGGGTCAGGAAGTCCACGAACTCGCCGAGACACAGGTCGGACAACAGCTTCTTGGCCGGGACGTAGTACTGCTCCCACTGGGCCGGATCGATCTGTTGCTGCACCTTGTCGGCCTCTTCGTCCAGCAGACGTCCGACCAGTTGTCGGGTGACGACCTCGCCGCTGTCGGCCAGCTGGACCTCGTTGCGGATCTCCTGCCAGATCTGGGATCGGGAGATCTCGGCGGTGGCCGCATCCTCCATCAGGTTGTGGATGGCCACGGCACCATTGCCGGACAACCAGACCGCGATGTAGATCAACGCCACCTCGAGGTTGGAGCGCAGACCGGCTTCGGTGTTGGAGCCTTCGGCCGAAGAGATCTCCAGCAATTCCTCGGCGCTCACCGACACGTCCTCGCGCTGCAGATCCAGCTGGTTCGGCCGGTCCCCCAGCACCGCGCCGAACGTCTCGGCGCACAGCTCGACCATGTCCGGATGGGCCACCCAGGAACCGTCGAAGCCGTCGCCGGCCTCTCGGGACTTGTCGTTGCGGACCTTGTCGAAGGCGGCGGCGTTGGCGGCTTCGTCCTTACGGCTGGGGATGAATGCCGCCATGCCGCCCATTGCGAACGCGCCACGCTTGTGGCAGGTGCGGACCAGCAGCTCGGTGTAGGCCCGCATGAACGGTGCGGTCATGGTGATGTCGCCCCGGTCGACCAGCACGAATCGGTCCCCGGCGTCACGAAAGTACTTGATGATGCTGAACAGGTAATCCCACCGGCCCGCGTTCAGGCCGGAGGCGTGCTCACGCAGTTCGTAGAGGATCTCCTCCATCTCAAACGCCGCCGGGATGGTCTCGATCAGCACGGTGGCCCGGATCGTGCCGGGGGCGATGTCCAGCTCGGCTTCGGCAAAGGTGAACACGTCGTTCCACAGTCGGGCTTCGAGGTGGGACTCCATCTTCGGCAGGTAGTAGTAGGGCCCCTGGCCGTTCTCCACCAGCTGCTGCGCGACGTGGAAGACGTGCAGGCCGAAGTCGGTGAGTGCACCGACGGTCGGCTTACCGTCGACCAGCACGTGCTCCTCCGGCAGGTGCCAGCCTCGCGGGCGCATCACCACCACGGCCAACGGTGCGTCTTTGCGCAGGGCATAGGACTTGCCGTGCGGGTTGGTGAAGGCGAGGGTGCCGCGGGCGGCGTCGCGCAGGTTGAGAATCGAATCGATCACGTTGGCCCAGCGCGGGTTGCCGGCGTCCTCCATGTCGGCCAGCCACACCTTCGCACCCGAATTGAGTGCGTTGATGGCCATATTGGCCGGCGAAGCCGGTCCGGTCATCTCCACCCGGCGGTCGAGCAGCGGCTCAGGCGCAGACGCAACCTGCCAGTCCCCGCTGCGAACGTCGGCGGTCTCGGGGAGGAAGTCGAGCGTGCCGGACGCGGAAGCCTGCTCACGTCTACCCACCCGCGCGGCCAGCAGCTCGTTACGCGTGGTGGCGAAGTTGTGGTGCAACTTCTCCAGGAAGGCCAGCGACTCGTCGGTCAGGATCTCCTCTGCTCGGTCGATCGGCTGCCGGTCGGTCACCTCTATGGTCATGAACATTGCCCCTTTTGCGTATCCGGTGGTGATGAGCTTGCGCAGACCTCAGCCAACCACCCCGCCGGCCTGTCTCAGACGCCGACCGGTATCGGTCGCCGGGCGTCCGGCTCGGCCAGTGTGTCCTCGGTTGTCTCGCTGGTTGTCTCCCCGGTTGTCTCTGCGGCCTGCTCAGCCGCCGTCGCCGCGACAGCCCGGGCCACCGCCGGAGCGACCCGGGCGTCGAAGACGCTCGGCACAAGTAGCTGGCGTTGAGCTCCTCGGTACCGACACAATCGGCGATTGCTTCAGCGGCCGCGACCAACATCGCGGTGCTGATGTCTCGGGCGGCAGCATCGAGCAGACCGCAAAACAGTCCAGGGAAGGCCAGCACATTGTTGACCTGGTGGGGGAAGTCGCTGCGTCCGGTGGCCACCACTGCGGCGTGCTTGGCCGCTTCGGTCGGAACGATCTCCGGATCGGGGTTGGCCAGCGCCAGCACGATGGAGTTCGGCGCCATCGGCGCGATGTCCTCGGCGGTGAGGATGTTCGGTCCGGATACTCCGATGAACACATCCGCTCCGACCAGGGCCCCGGCGAGTGTGCCCGAGACGTTGTCGGGATTGGTGTTCTCGGCGATCCATTGCCGGTGCTCGTCGGTGTAGTTGCCACCCCGGTGGATCGCCCAGGTGCGGGCGCAGGCGACGATGTGCCCGGCGCCCTGGGCCTGGAGCAGCTGGATGATCGCGTGCCCGGCAGCGCCGACGCCCGAGATGACGATCTTGGTCTGCTCGATGGTCTTGTCCACCACGCGAAGCGCCTTGATCAAGGCGGCGAGCACGACGATCGCGGTGCCGGGTTGATCATCGTGGAAGACCGGAATGTCCAGCTCGGCGCGCAGCCCACGTTCGATCTCGAAGCAGCGCGGCGCGGCGACGTCCTCGAGATTGACGCCGCCGTAGACCGGGGCCAACGCCTTGACGATGGCGATGATCTCCTCGGTGTCCTCGTTGTCCTCGTTGTCCTCGGTGTCCAGGCAGACCGGCCAGGCATCGGCGTCGGCGAACTGCTTGAACAGTGCGGCCTTGCCCTCCATCACCGGCAGTGCGGCCGCGGGTCCGATGTCGCCGAGGCCGAAAACCGCGGTCCCGTCAGTAGCCACGGGCGACCGTGTTCGGCTTGATGGTCAGCCGACGGGCGTCCTCGGGGTTGGCCGCAATGGCCAGGCACACCCGTGCCACACCGGGGGTGTAAGCGCGAGAGGGATCGTCGCGGTTGCGCAGCTGGACCTTCGGCTCCACCGACAGCTTGCCGCCGAGGTGCATCAGGAAGGTCCGGTCGCTGACCTTGCGGACCCGCACTCCGCGATCGCTTCAACGCATCGGCGAGCTGCTGGGCGTGGTCCTCGCCCAAGGTGTTGCAGGTGATGTCGACCACGATGGCGTCATGTCGCGACTCGACGATGTCCAGGGCGGTGACCGCCGCCCCGACGGACGAGACCGCGGCGGCGAGTTCGGAGGTGGCGGTGAAGCTGGACGGCGCGTCGACCCACAAGGTGATCGAATAGCCCGGGCCTGGACTCGGCATGACTACCCTCCTTTTTTCCGTATGGTGAACATTAGCTTTTGCTTTGTGGAATCGCAAGTTGTGACGGGTCTTTGGTTGGCCACGGAAGGGTGTCGGAGATGAGAGGTTCAGCCATGCGCATTCTCGTGGTCAACGTCAACACCACCGAGTCGATGACCGACGGGATTGCGCTGCAGGCGCGTCGGGTCGCTGCAGCCGGCACCGAGATCGTCGCGCTGACACCACGCTTCGGCGCCGAGTCGGTGGAAGGCAACGTCGAGAGCTACCTGGCCGCCGTGGGCGTCCTCGATGCGGTGCTGCGGTACCAGGCGTCGGAAGAATCATTCGATGCGGTGATCCAGGCCGGCTACGGCGAGCACGGTCGGGAAGGACTGCAAGAAGCGCTGGACTGCCCGGTGGTCGACATCACCGAGGCCGCGGCCAGCACCGCGATGTTCCTCGGCCACCGCTATTCGGTGATCACCACGCTGGACCGGGCGGTGCCGCTGATCGAGGACCGGCTGCTGGTGGCCGGACTCGCCCAGCGCTGCGCCTCGGTCCGAGCCAGCGACATCCCGGTGCTGGAACTGGAGACGGATCCGGAACGGGCGGTGGCCGCCATCGTCGCCGAGGCCGAGCGTGCCGTCCGTGACGACCACGCCGAGGTTATCTGCCTGGGCTGCGGCGGGATGGCCGAGCTGGAACAGGCCGTCCGGGACCGGACCGGCGTCCCGGTGGTGGACGGGGTCGCCGCCGCGGTGACCATCGCCGAGGGCCTGGTCCGGCTCGGCTTGAGCACTTCCAAGGTACGCACCTACGCGACTTCTCGGACCAAGCGGATGACCGGCTGGCCGCTGAGCTGACGGTGCCGACGGGTCAGTCCCTGGCAGTGACGATGTGGGCGAGCGCCCGATCGGCCGCGGCCCGGACACGGTGGTTGCGGTCCTCTCGTCGTTCTTCGACGGCCGCCGGCAGATCCTCGAGCCGGTGCCGGCCGGCGACCAGCAACCAGTAGTCCGGCCCGCCTACCCCACCGGTCACCGCCCATTGCGCGGGCGGGCCGCCAGCGCGTAGATCAGGCGGGGATCGACTTCCTCGCCGGACAACAGATCCAGGCAGCCGCTCACCACCAATTGTCCGCGCTTCCGACACTCGTTCTCGACGCTCGGCCGCGGCGTCATGCCCCAGCTCGACGCCCTCGCCACGAAAGAAGTCTGTCGGCTCGTCACCTCGCTGTCACACCTCTGACCGGATAATCGTCAACCGAGTAGGAACGTCGACCGACGCGAGAAGAGGTAGTGATGTCCACCAGCACCAAGAGTTCAGGCTTCACCGACGCCGAACGGGCAGCGATGAAGGACCGGACCGAAGAGCTACGGTCCTCCGGCCGCAGCGGGGCCAAGAAGGCCGACGAGGCGCAGGCCTGCCTCGACGCCATTGCCGCCATGCCGGACGACGACCGGGCTCTCGCCGAGCGGGTGCACACCCTGGTCAGCGAAGCAGCGACGAACCTCCGCCCGAAGACCTGGTACGGGATGCCGGCCTACGTCGACGAGGACAGCAAGGTCGTCTGCTTCTTCAAACCCGCATCCAAGTTCGGTGCCCGGTACGCGACGCTGGGCTTCAACGACGTGGCGCGCCTGGACGACGGCGACCTCTGGCCCACCGAGTACGCGGTGACCAGCATGTCCGGCACGGTTGCAACCACCATCGAGAAGCTGCTGCGGAAGGCGGTCGGGCCGACCGGCTGACCGGGATCGATCCGGTGCCGAACCGGTCGTCCGACAAGCATGGACGGCGCGAGACGATGGGGCCGTGACCGTCAAAAGATCGATCGAGGCCGGAGCCGAGCCTGGCCGGGTGCATCTTCTGTTCGGACTGGCGGGATCGGGGAAGTCGACGGTGGCCGGGGAGCTGGCCACGACCGGCGCGATCCGGTTCACCCTGGACGAATGGATGTTGCGGCTCTACCCGGAGCTGTCCTTCGACTTTCCCGCCTATGGAGACCGGGCCGCGGAGGTCAAGGAACTGATCTGGTCGGTGGCCGCCCAGATCGTGGCCGTCGGCTCGGATGTCGTTCTGGACTGGAACAGTTGGTCGCGCCGACGCCGGGGCTGGGCCGTCGAGCGGGCCCGTGCGTTGTCGGCGCCGGTCGTCCTGCACGTGCTCTCGGCGACGGTCGAGCAGGCCAGTGCCCGGGCCGCAGTACGAGCGGCCGCCGGCCAACCGTGGACCCATCCGGTCAGCCGCGAGGGCAACGACCATCTCGCCTCGCTGATGGAGACGCCCGCTGAGACCGAGGGATTCGAGATCGTCCAGCATGACGCCGACTGAGGTACTGCACCACGGTGAGTCGACGGCCCGACGAGTGACGCTGCTGCGGCATGCCGCACCCCGGGTTCGCCCCGGCATCGAACCGGCTGGCTGGCGATTGAGCAGGCGGGGCCGTTCAGCGCCACGTCGGCTCCGGGGCTCCCTCCCGGCTGGAGTCGTCTTGGCCAGCAGCCCGGAACGAAAAGCCGTCGAGACACTGCATCTGGCTTACGGGGTCGGCGGGGACGACAGCATCCGTGTCGACCACCGCTTCGGTGAGGTGAGGCGGGTCGAGCCGGTCGACGCGGACTACCGCGAACGGCGGTTCGCCTGGGTGTCCGGCCGACTCGACGAACGCCATCGGGGGTGGGAAACTCCAGCCCGGGCCGCCGACCGTTTTCAAGCCGGGCTGGACGACGTCGAGGGCGATGTGCTGGTCGCTACCCACGGGATGATCATGACGGCTTGGCTGGTCGCCCGCGGCGTGGTGAGCGCAGGCGATCCGGCCGGCGCCTACTGGAGTCGGCTGGCCCTACCCGACATCGTGGATGCCTGTGGTGATCACGCCGGACGGTAGATGGTCAAGGTCTGTTCGGGCTGGTTCGCCACCTGAAACGAGGCGTAGACCATCAGCCGTTCGTGGCCCGCGTGGTCGCGGACCCGTTTGGCACCGGCCTGGCTCGTCGCGATGTCGTAGCGGGGCCACCAATCGTTCGCTTCGGCGCTGGCGGTGCGGAGTTCGCGTACAAGGCGTTGGAACCTGGCCGAGCCTGGGTGTTTGCCCGCGTTGGTCCTGAGCCGCGCAAGCACTCCCTGCGCCACCACGGGCCAGTCGGGCAGGACGTTGCGGGCGACCGGAGTGGTGAACATCCAGCGAGCGAGGTTCGGGTTGGGACCGTCGGCGGCTCCCGGGAACAGCTCGAGCGCCGCGTCGTTCCAGGCGAGCAGGTCATAGCTGCTGCCGGTCACGTAGGCCGGGTGGGGATCGACCAGCTGCGGCACCGCCGCCACTTCCGGCGCCAGGTATTCGAAATCCGCGAGCGGGACGGTGGTGTCGGTCGCGATGGCGACCAGGTGGGCCCGTTCAGCCTCGTCCAAACGCAGTGCGTCCGCGATCGCCTTCAGCACCTGGTCGGAGGGGCGGACGTCGCGGCCCTGTTCCAGGAACGTGTACCAGGTGGTGCTGATCCCGGCCAGGGTGGCGAGCTCCTCGCGCCGCAGGCCGGGCGTGCGCCGGCGGGCCGATCCCGGTAGTCCGACGTCGGCCGGAGCGGTCCGTTCTCGCCGCGCCCGGAGGAACACACCGAGCTCTCGTCGACGCTCCGTGGTGGCTGCGATCACGCTTCCCGCCTTTGTCTACCACTCACCGGGCATTCCCAGTACCAGCATAAACCGACTCTGGATACCAGGTTCTCAGACGACGACACTGACACCATGAAGGCATGGATTCTGCATTCGACCACTGACGGAACCCGAGGCGCCGGCCTCCGACTCGAGGAGGTGCCAGACCCACAGGTGCGCAGCGGCGGAGCGGTGCTGCGGATGCTCGCCGTCCAGGTTCCCGCCTACACCCGGGTGCTGACCACCGGTGCCCGCGGCGACATCGCCACCCCGACCGTCCTCGGCGTCGGCGGCATCGGCCGGGTCGAGGAGGTGGCCGAGGACGTGCACACGGTCCGGCCCGGCGACATCGCCCTCAGCACCGGATTTCTTACCACCGGACGGATCGCCCACCCTGAGGAGGTGCTACTCGGATGGACCGGGATCGGTGGTCGTGGCATGCCGTCCGCGGCCACCGACGCGATGCGCCGGGTCTGGCGCACCGGCACCTTCGCGGAGCGGTCGCTGATGCCTGCCTCGACACTGGTCGCGCTGCCTGGCGCCGGACGGTACCCCGATCCGGCGAGGCTCGCATTCCTGCCCTGGTTGTCGATCGCCGCCGGAGCGGTGGAACGAAGCGAACTCGGCCCGGGCGACCGCGTCGTCGTCACCGGGGCGAGTGGACAACTCGGCGGGGCAACCGTGCTGTTGGCTCTGGCCCGCGGCGCCGGAGCCGTTGCCGCGGTGGGCCGAAACGTCTCGAGTCTCGAGCGGCTCGCCGCACTCGATCCCCGCGTCCGTCCGGTGCCCGTCGTCGGTGACCGAACGGCCGACGCGGCGGCGATCACCGCGGCGATCGGCGGCGACGCCGACGTCACCATCGACGCCCTCGGCCCCGCCCCGACCGCCGACCTCACCATGGCGGGCTTCGACGTCCTCCGGCTCGACGGCACCATGGTGCTCGTCGGTGGGGTCCGGCAGAGCCTCCCGATCCCTTACGACGAACTGATGCATCGCCGTATCACCCTGCGCGGATCGTGGATGGCCTCCAACCAGACCGCCTACGCGGTCTGGCGTCAGATCCAATCCGGTCTGCTCGATCTCGGTCCGCTGACCGTCACCACGGTGGGACTCGATGACCCCGAAGACGTCCTCAACCGGGCGGAATCGACACGTGGGCTGGGGTTCGTCGCTCTTCTGCCTTAACTCTTCCTCGACCGCCGAGTGTGACGCGGGCGTGAGGATGCACGTTCACCACGGAACGGTGTCACCGCGGAAATCGAGGTACTCGAGGCCAGGAACACTGCGCTTGGCCAGCATGACGTCGACGATCTTCGGCACGTTCTCCGCCATGGTGAACGGTGCCTCGTCGCCGCCCAGGTCGGTCTTGATCCAACCGGGAGCCATCACCAGCAGGGCACGATCGGTCGCGGACTGTCGGACCGCGTAGCTGCGCATAAACTGATTGAGGGCGGCCTTGCTGCCCCGGTAGACCTCACGCGAACCGGTGGTGTTGTTGGCGATGCTGCCCTGACCTGACGTCATTGCTCCGATCAGCCCATCAGGAACCACCAGATCATCCAGAGCTTCGATCACCCGCATCGGGCTGAGGGCGTTGGTGATCATCACCTGCACGTAATCATCGGTCGGAACCTCACCGATCGGTGTGTTCGGGTTGTTGGTGATGCCCGCGTTCACGAAGACCATGTCCAGGCCTCCGTCGGACTCGTTCGTCAACCGGTCGTGTAGTGGCTGCAGCTGGCTCGGTTCGTTGATGTCGAGTTGTTCAACCCGGATCTGTCCGGCCGATCGGGCCGCAGTCTCGTGCAACGGCGTGGTCGGCTCGGGGTTGCGGACGGTCCCGATCACCCGCCACCCCCGAGAGGCCAGCTCTTGGACGATCGCCAGGCCGAGCCCGCGGGAGGCGCCGACGATTAGCGCCGTCTTACTCTGATTCGTCAACTGGTTCGTCATCTGATTCGGCAGCTCATTGGGCATGGGCCCCACGCTAGCCACCACCGCTCGCACACCCCGGTCCGCGAGCCGAAACGCCCCCGGGCAGTGGTCGAGTCCTCAACTTCCCATGCGGCGGCGGATGAATCCGAACACTCCAGTGGCGACGAACAAGACGATTCCGATGATGGCCAGCCACACCAATCCATGGATCACGAAGCCCAAGATGGCGAGTACAGCCCAGACAACGAGCAGAACGACGATGAGTCCGACCATGACCCGATGCTGCCACTTGCGCCCAGAGTCTTGTCAGCGGCCCGCCCGTCGGGTGAATCCCACTAGCCTCCGGTCATCATGCCTACGGATCCGAAGCGGCAGCCGTCCGGCGGGAATCCGGAGCGCGGCGGACGTCTGTGGCGGGTCGGTACTCCCGGAACCTTCACCTGGTCGGAGTCCGGCCTGACGGTCACCTCGGCGATCCCGCCGGTCTTCGAGCCTGGCTGGGTGAGGAATGGACCGCCACCCGAGCCGCCGCACACGGCTGGCTGGTCCAGAAACGGCTGGTAGGCGTCCTCAGCCGGTTCGGTCCCGCTCGTGAAGGCCGGACCTGATGTTCCCCACCGATCGCCAGGCGTGCGTCGACAACAGACTCTGGGACGATTCCTGGGACCTGCCTCGGCGGACCCGCGGAACTCATCGACGAACTGTGCCGGAATGAGTTGGTCCAGGCACGCCGCGTTCAGCCCGGGAAGGACGCCACACCGCCGGGACACACCGCGATCCGACGATGGTCGTCCGCAACGATTGGACGAGCTTGTCCATCCGCCGGGTCGAGACCCCGAGCAGGAAGCACGTCGCCACCACAGAGGTGAGAGCCTGCTCGGCGCGCTTGCGCCGTTCCAGCGCCCAACCCGCACCACTGCCCCACAGACGGACCGGTTGAAGCAGTGGTCGGTGTTGGGCTCGTCGTGCCGGATGGTCAGGCCGGGGCTCTCGCGCCAATAGTTCGCCCCGGCCGTTGAACACCAAAAGGCATTCGCGCAGGACCGGTCGGCGGGCAAGACAATCAGGCGCCTACACCCAGCCGGCTGCCTGCGTGGGCCGACTGTCCTCTCGGATTCGGCCCTCCGGTCGCCGTGCCTGCGCGCCCGCAGGACCCAGGATCTCCTCGCCGAGACCAGCAGTCACCTATTCAGCAACAGCAGTCACGGTCGGAGTGTGAGCGAAGATGCCGTCAGCGAGATCAGGGATGCCCAACCAGTCGCCGAGGAACGCCTCGACGTTGCCGAGCAGCCAGTTCAGTCCGAAGAACGTCACCACGCTCAACGCAACGGTCCGGCCGGGATTGATATCGAACCGAGCGAACCCGACCGGGCCCCGGCCGACCGCGCCGAGGATGAACGTCAAGCAACCGGCTGTGAACACCAGCTGCACCGTGAGCCCAGCCCAAGCCGCAACCGCTCACGGCGGGAGGGTCAACGCGCCGACGGGGCTCAGCTCAGGGCGCGGCTGATCCGCTCGGCGGCGGCCTGTAACAGCGGCACCGCCTTGTCGCCGAACCCGAGATCGACCCTGGTCAGCGGACCGGAGACCGAGACGGCCATCGGGGTGGGTGCGTCGGGTACGGCCACCGCATAGCAGCGGACGCCCAGCTCTTGCTCTTCGTCGTCGATGGAATAGCCGCGCTGGCGGATCCGGTGAAGGTCTGCCAGCACCTCGTCGAGGGTGCGGTGACTCTTCGGGGTCGGCGTCGGCATGCCGGCCGTGCGCACCAGCTGAGTCACCGTCGCATCGTCGAGGCTGGACAAGATGGCCTTGCCCACGCCGGTGTCGTGCAGATGGGCGCGGCGACCCACCTCGGTGAACATCCGCATCGCGTGTGGCGACGGCACCTGGGCCACGTAGACCACCATGTCCTGGTCGAGCATCGCCATGTTCGCGGTTTCACCCAGCTCGGCCACCAGGTGCTGCAACTCCGGCCGGGTGCCCGCACCGATCTGCAGACCGGCCCGATCGCCGAGGAAGATCAGCCGGGCGCCGAGGGCGTACCGGCGGGACGGCAACTGCCTGACGTAGCCCATCGACAACAACGTGCGAAGCAGCCGATGGATGGTCGGCAACGGCAAGTCCGCGGTGGCTGCCAAGCCACTGAGGGTGATCTCGCCGCCGGCGTCGGCGATGATCTCGATCAGGTCGAAGGCCCGCTCGACGGACTGGACGCTGCCGGAGCGGGCACCGCTCGTCCCGGGTCCTGGCCTACCGCCCGTCTCGGTCCGGGTGCTGGTCATCGCAAGCCCTCCTGGATCCGCAATTTCGGGCAGCCGGTCGACGCTCCGACACGACCTCGTGTGCCCTTCGTCGTCCAAAAAAGCATTTCCGCATCCCGGGCAATTGCTACCACGAGCGCCATCATAGGTGTCCAACCCTTGACCGACGGCGAAGTCACGTAAACGTTTCGATCGTTGACAGTAGCGGGTGAGGACGATAATATTCCGCATCATAATAGTTTATTTCCACATCGCGGAAGAAGTCCATGAGCCGCTACACCGTGAACGCCTCCATCCTGCTCACCGATCGTCCCCTGCTGCAACGCCCCGAGGCGGCGCGGGCGGCGGGCTTCGATGCGGTCGAATTCTGGTGGCCCTTCCGCGAAGCCGTGCCCTCCGACGGGCAAGTCGACGACTTCGTCGCGGCGATCAGGGACGCCGGGGTCCAGCTCACCGGACTCAACTTCTTCGCCGGCGACATGCCCGGCGGTGAACGCGGAGTCCTCAACCAGGCCGAGCGGTCCGCCGAGTTCGTCGACAACATCGACGTGGTGGTCGGGATCGGCGACCGGCTGGGCTGCCGTGCGTTCAACGCGCTCTACGGCCTACGCACCGCGGACAACAATCCGGCCGAAGCGGACGAACTGGCCACCGAAAACCTGGTCACAGCGGCGAACGCCGTGGCCCGGATCGACGGCGTGATCCTGGTAGAGCCGGTCTCCGGCGCCGGGGCCTACCCCCTGCTCACCGCCGCCGACGCGCTGGCCGTGGTGGGACGGGTGCAGGATCGGGGCGCGAGCAACATCGGCCTGCTGGCCGACTTCTACCATCTGGCCGTCAACGGTGACGATGTCGCTGCGGTGATCGCCGAGCACGCCGCCGAGTTCGCCCACGTCCAGATCGCCGACGCCCCGGGCCGTGGCGCACCGGGCAGCGGCACTCTTCCCCTGACCGACTGGATCAGCGCAGCCGAGGCCGGCGGCTACGACGGCTGGATCGGCCTGGAGTACAAGACTGAGGACGCCGACCCCTTCGGCTGGCTGCCCCGCGCGCAGCGATCCTGACCCGACGACTTCTGAGGAGACGCACGATGACCGACACCACGACCGGCACCGACACCGACACCGACACCGGCACCGCCACGACGACCGTCGCCGTGATCGGCCTGGGCATCATGGGCGGCCCGATGGCCGCCAATCTGGTCAAGGCCGGATTCGACGTGGTCGGTTACAACCGCAGTCCGCAGAAGGTGCAGACGTTGGTCGAGACCGGTGGGCGCGGCGCCGAGAGTGTGGCCGACGCGGTCGCCGAGGCCGACGTGATCATCACCATGCTGCCCGACTCCCCCGACGTCGAGGCGGTCGCGACCGGCGAGGATGGTCTGATCGCCCACGCGAAGTCCGGGGCGGTCTGGGTGGACGCCTCCACCATCCGCCCCGACGTGGCGGTCGGCCTGGCCGCCGCCGCCGCCCAGGAAGGGCTCAAAGCCTTGGATGCACCGGTATCCGGTGGCGAGCAGGGCGCCATCGACGGTGCGCTGTCGATCATGGTCGGCGGCGACCAGGCCGACTTCGACGCCGTCCGGCCGGTGCTGGAGGCGGTCGGCAAGACCGTCGTGCTGGTCGGACCGAGCGGATCCGGCCAGACCGTCAAGGCGGCCAATCAGCTGATCGTCGCCGGCACCATCGGATTGGTCGCCGAGGCACTCGTCTTCCTGCAGGCCTACGACGTCGACACCGAGGCGGCGATCGAGGTACTGGCCGGCGGTCTGGCCGGCAACCGGATTCTGGACCGCAAGGCGACCTCGATGGCCGCGGGTGAGTTCAAGCCCGGCTTCCGGATCGACCTGCACCACAAGGACATGGGCATCGTCACCGCCGCGGCCCGCGAGGCCGGCGTGGCCATCCCGCTCGGCGCCCTGACCGCGCAACTCGTCCAGGCCACCCGGGCCCTCGGACACGGCGAGCTCGATCACTCGGCGCTGATGCTGCTGATCCAGCAGCTCAGTGGTCGAACCCCCTCAGCCGGCACCCCCACCCACCAGCAAGGAGGACCATCATGACCAGGATGCGAGCGGTGGATGCCGCGGTGTTGATCTTGGAGAAGGAAGGCGCTACTCAGACCTTCGGGTTGCCCGGCGCGGCCATCAATCCCTTCTACGCGGCGATGCAGGCCCACGGTGGTATCGAGCACGTGCTGGCCCGACACGTCGAGGCGGCCTCACACATGGCCGAGGGCTTCACCCGCGCAGCACCGGGCAATATCGGGATCTGCACCGGAACGTCGGGGCCGGCCGGCACCGACATGATCACCGGTCTCTACTCCGCCTGGGCCGACTCGGTCCCGATCCTGTGCATCACCGGCCAGGCGCCGGTGGCCAAGCTGGACAAGGAAGACTTCCAGGCCGTCGACATCGCCTCGATCGCCAAACCGGTGACGAAGATGGCGGTCACCGTGATGGCGGGCGCGCAGGTTCCGGGGACGTTCGCCAAAGCGTTCTGGCTGATGCGCGAAGGCCGGCCGGGTCCGGTGCTGATCGACCTGCCGCTGGACGTGCAGCTGACCGAGATCGAGTTCGACATCGCCACCTACGAGCCGTTGCCGGTGGCCCGACCGGCCGCGACCCCGGCCCAGGCGAACAAGATCCTCGACCTGCTGACCGCAGCGCGGCGCCCGGTGATCATCGCCGGCGGCGGTGTTCTGAACGCCGACGCCGCCGACAAGCTGGTCGAGCTGGCCGAGCTGCTCGGCGTCCCCGTCATCCCGACCCTGATGGGGTGGGGAGCGATCCCCGACGATCATCCGCTGCACGCCGGCATGGTGGGCATCCAAACCTCGCACCGCTACGGTAACGCCACCCTGCTGGAATCCGATTTCGTGTTGGGAATCGGCAATCGTTGGGCCAACCGGCACACCGGCGCCCTTGACGTCTACCGCCAGGACCGGACGTTCGTCCACATCGACATCGAGCCGACCCAGATCGGCCGGGTGTTCGCCCCCGACTACGGCGTGGTCTCCGATGCCGGCTACGCCCTGGACGCCCTGCTGGACTCGGCCCGCGGCCGCAAGGATTCGCTGTCGCTGCCCGACTACGGGGTCTGGGGAAAGGACTGCGCGCAGCGCAAGGCAACCCTGCAGCGAAAGACCCACTTCGAGAACGTACCGATCAAGCCGCAGCGGGTCTATGAGGAGATGAACCGCGCGTTCGGCCGGGACACCGTCTACGTCTCGACCATCGGTCTGTCCCAGATCGCCGGCGCTCAACTGCTGCACGTCTACCGGCCCCGGCACTGGATCAACTGCGGTCAGGCCGGACCGCTGGGCTGGACCCTCCCGGCCGCGCTGGGCGTGGCCACCGCACGGCCCGAGACGCCGGTGGTCGCCCTCAGCGGCGACTACGACTTCCAGTTCCTGATCGAGGAGCTGGCCGTCGGCGCGCAGCACCACATCCCCTACGTCCACGTGGTGGTGAACAACTCCTATTTGGGTCTGATCCGCCAGTCCCAGCGCGGATTCGAGATGGACTACCACGTCTCGTTGGCCTTCGACAACGTCAACGCCGACCCCGACGACGGGTTCGGCAAGATCGGCTACGGCGTCGATCACCTCAAGGTCGCCGAAGGCCTGGGCTGCAAGGCGATCCGGGTGCAGCAGCCGGACGACATGGCCGCAGCCTTCGCCCAGGCGCAGCAATGGGCTCAGCAGTACCGGGTGCCGGTTCTGGTGGAAGTGATCCTGGAGCGGATCACCAACATCTCGATGGGCAGCGCCGGACTGGATGCGGTGAACGAGTTCGAGGATCTGGCCGTCAGTGGCCTGGATGCCCCGACCGCGATCGCCGTGATGGACTGACACCGCTGCTGACCGACATCCCGATCACCGACCTTGAGGAGAGTCCCGACGTGCGGATCGTGATCGCGCCGGACAAGTTCAAGGGATCATTGCCGGCCAGCGCCGTCGCCGATCACCTGGCCCGCGGGCTGCGTTCGGGCTGGCCGGACGCCGAGATCGTCACCGCACCGATCGCCGACGGCGGTGAGGGCACGTTGGACGCCGCGCTGGCCGCCGGCTTCATCATGGTCCCGGCCGAGGTCACCGGGCCGCTCGGTAACCGGATCACCTCGGGCTTCGGCCTCGGTGACGGGGCCGGACTGGATCGCCCGGGGGTTTCGACGGCGGTGATCGAGATGGCGCTGGCTTCGGGCCTGGCCGTACTGCCCAGCGACGCGACCGGCCAGCCGCGTTCGGACGCTCTGGCGGCCTCCAGCCGGGGCACCGGCGAGTTGATCATGGCGGCCCTCGACGCCGGAGCCGAGCTGGTCCTGCTCGGCATCGGCGGCAGCGCGAGCACCGACGGCGGCACGGGATTGCTGCGATCGTTGGGAATGGAGCTGCGGAACAGTGAGGGCCAGCCTCTGCCGGATGGCGGTGGAGCGTTGACCGGGCTGGCCGCCGTCGACCGCAGCGGCCTGGATCCGCGACTGGCCACCACCGGCTTCATCCTCGCCTCCGACGTCGAGAACCCCCTGCTCGGTGCCCGTGGCGCGGCCCGGGTCTTCGCTCCGCAGAAGGGCGCCGACCCTGATCAGACCAGCCTCCTGGAGGCCGGGCTGCTGCGTTGGCGTGACGGCCTCGCCGCCACTCTCGGTCCGCGCGCTGCGGAGCTGGCCGAGGTGCCGGGTGCCGGGGCCGCCGGCGGCGTGGGCTTCGCCGCGCTGGTCGTGTTGGGTGCCGAGGCCCGGTCGGGTATCGATGTGGTGCTCGGACTCACCGGTCTAGCGGATCTCGTGGTCGACGCCGACGTGGTGATCACCGGTGAAGGCAGCCTGGACGAACAGTCCCTGGGCGGCAAAGCCCCGGTAGGGGTGGCGCGACTGGCTGCCCGCCACGGGGTCGACGTGATCGTGGTCTGCGGTCGGACGACCCTCGACCCCGATCAGGCCCGGGCGGCCGGTTTCGCCGCCGTCCACGCGCTGACCGAACTGGAGCCGGACGTGCAACGCTGCATCGACCAGGCCGGCCCGCTGCTGGAGCGGCTCGGCCGACAGATCGCGTCCGATCTGTGCACGCCGGGCGACCTGAACACCGAGGGACTTCGATGATCACCGAACTTGCGGACGTCAACCGTCCCGATCGGGTGAAGGCGCAGATCGCCGACTACCGGCGCAATCATCCCGGGGCCGAGAGCATCGTGTCCGCGCGAAAGCACCGGGCGGAGTTCGGCTGGTACGCCCACACCCCGATCACTGAATCCCCCTCACCCGACGTCGTGATCAAAGGCGCCCGGGTGCTGGTCGACGGATCGTTCGGGGCGTGGGAGGTTGCCGTGTCGGGCGGGCTCATAACGGCCATCGTTCCGCTCGGTACGGGTCTGGCCGGCGACACCACGATCACTCTGGCCGCGGACGAGGTGCTCGTCCCCGGCCTGGTCGACACCCACGTGCACATCAACGAGCCGGGACGCACCGACTGGGAGGGATTCGCCTCGGCGACCCGGGCCGCCGCCGCCGGCGGGGTGACCACGGTGATCGACATGCCGCTGAACTCGATCCCCTCCACGGTCAACCGATCGGCTCTGCACTACAAGCAACTGGTGGCGGCGCCCCAACTCAGCGTCGACGTCGGTTTCTGGGGTGGTGCCGTGCCCGGCAACCTGGCTGACCTCGCCGAGCTCGACGCCGCCGGTGTCTTCGGATTCAAGTGTTTTCTGCTGCATTCCGGGGTGGATGAGTTCCCGCCGCTGGACGCCGGCCAGCTCGAGGAATACCTCAGCGAACTCACCCGGCTCGGCGCGATGATGATCGTGCACGCAGAGAATTCTCACGCGATCGACCGTGCGCCCAGGCGCGGTGGTCGCGACTACGAGCACTTCCTCGCCTCGCGTCCCCGCGGCGCCGAGAACCTGGCCATCGCGGAGGTGATCGAGCGCACCCGGTGGACCGGCGCCCGCAGCCACATTCTGCACCTGTCCTCAGCCGACGCGCTGCCCATGATCAACTCGGCCAAAACCGACGGACTGGACCTCAGTGCCGAGACCTGCCCGCACTATCTGACGTTGAACGCCGAGGACGTCCCGGCCGGCGGCACCGCCTACAAGTGCTGCCCACCGATCCGTGAGTCGGCGAACCAGGATCTCCTGTGGCAGGGGCTTCTGGACGGCACCATCGACTACATCGCCTCCGACCATTCGCCGTCCACACTGGATCTCAAACAGCTGGAGAGTGGCGATTTCGGCACCGCCTGGGGTGGCATCGCCTCGGTCCAACTGGCGCTGCCGGTGGTGTGGACCGAGGCCAAGAGACGCGGCATCGACCTCGAGCAGGTGATCGGCTGGATGGCCGAGAAGCCCGCCGCCCGGGTCGGCGTCGACGGCAAGGGGACGATCCGGGTCGGCAACGACGCCGACCTGGTCGTCCTCGCTCCGGAGGAGACGTTCGTGGTCGACGCGGCTCGGCTGGAGCACAAGAACCCGCTCACGCCCTATCACGGCCTCACCCTGTCCGGCGTGGTCCGGCAGACGCTGCTGCGCGGCACGCCGGCCTTGTCCCAGGTGAACGGGCAATTGCTCCGCCGGCGACGGTCGGTGGCCTGAACCCTCGCCCCGGGCGGCCGGGGCGCAGTCCTATCGTGTGGTTGTCACCCTCTCGACACACCATCTCGACCAACACCTGTTCGACCCAGCCGCCCGACCCGAGGAGACGATCAGCCGTGTCGTATCACTACGACGCCAGCACCTACCGCCGCGTATTCGACGAGGACTTCACCTTCATCGGCGGCTTCTGGCGCAACGTCGACCGCTACGCGAACTCCCCGGCCCTCTACGAGACCGCCGACGACCGCAGCTGGACCTACGCCGAGCTCTGGGCGCGACGTCGGCGCGGCTCGCCGCCGGGCTGGCCGAGCGGGGCGTCGGCCCGCGGGACGTCGTCGTCTTCCAGCTCTACAACTGCGCCGAGTTCGCCCTCGCTGTGGCTGGCCGCGCAGCGCCTCGGGGCGGTCGCCTCGCCGATCAACTTCCGCCTCTCCTCCGGGCGAGACCGCCCACGTGCTCGACGACAGCCAGCCCGCGCGTCCTCGTCTACGACGCGGCGCTGAGCGAGACGATCGCGCGCGACGCCCTGGCCGACGCGCGCCCGACGCCGGCCTGGTGGCCGTCCGTGACCTGCGGCGCAGCTGCGTGCCGGCGCGGTCGCCGTTCGACGAGCTGCTCAGCGACCGGAGCGGCCGCGAGCCCGCCAGCCGGCGGCACGATCTACGACGAGACGCACCCGGCTCTACACGTCGGGCACGACCGGGATGCCGAAGGGCGTGTCCCTCAACGAGCGCCGTCGAGGTGCTGTCCGCCCACGACGTGATCATGCACTTCCCGCTGTCGCCCGAGGACCGCACGCTGAACATGACGCCCGTGGTTCCACCGCGGCGGGCTCTACTCCGGCGGGCCGAACCCGGTCTTCTACGTCGGGCGCCGCAGGCGGTGCCGCATGCGCGCGTTCGACGCCGACGCGCGTGCCTCGACTGGTGGCCAGGAGCACGGGCTGACCTTCCTCATCGGCGCCCCGACCAACCTCGCGCTGCTGGCCGCGCCGAGCAGCGCGGAGCGCCCGCGCGACCTGTCGACGCCTGCGCGGCATCGTCACGATGGGCGCGCCGCTGGACGCGGGCCGCCTGCCTGCGCTACCAGCGGCTGCTCACCGCCGCGCATCTTCAACGGCTACGGGACCACCGAGGCGTTCTGGAACACGTTCCTGCGCCCGGCCGACCTGCCCGACCACGCCGGGTCGGCCGGGCCGCGCCTGCACCGACGACGACGTCGCGGTGGTGCGCGTCTACGAGGACCGACCAGGCCGAGCCCGGACGACCTGCGTCGCCCAGGACGGCACCGAGGTCGGCGAGGTGATCGTGCGCTCACTGAAGTCCGGCTACGCCTACGTCGAACCAGCCGGAGGAGCAGGCGGCGCAAGCTTCCGCGACGGCTGGCTCTACATCGGCGACCTCGCGACCTGGGACGCCGACGAGTACGTCACGATCGTCGGCCGCAAGGACGACATGATCATCTCCGGCGGCGAGAACGTGCACCCGGTCGCAGGTCGAGGAGGTGCTCAACGAGCACCCCGCGGTCGCCGACTCCGCGGTGGTCGGGCGTGCCCGACGAGCGGTGGGGCGAGCTCGTCGTCGCCTACGTCGTGCAGACCCGGACCCGCGCTCGACGCCGCCGAGCTGCGAGGCGCACTGCCGTGGCCACCCGATGCTCGCCGACTACAAGCGCCCGCGCGCCTACCGCTTCGTCGACGCTCTGCCGCGTGACCGCCACCGGCAAGAAGATCCACTACGTGATCCGCGACGAACTCCGCACCGGAACGGTCGAGCTGGTTCGTCCCTGAACGACCGCCCCGCTGCGATGATGCCGTGTTGCGGCACTAGCTATCGATGTCCTCGACGATCCGGGCTGCCGACTCGAGAAACGGGCGGGCCACCCGCTCGGCACCGAAGGACCAGATGTAGAGGCCGGACGAGACCCGCTCGACGAAGGCCCAGCGGCGGATTCGTTCGGCCTCATAACCGCTGTGGCGAGCCAGCACGGCGGCGTAGTGCTCGACCAGCGCGGTCGGGTGCGGATCGGCCAGTACCCGCGAGCTGACATCACGCATCACCACCCCGAGGTCGTAGCACGGATCCTCGACGAATCCCTCCGGGTCGACCAGGCAATAGCCGGACTCGGCGCCGGCTCGTATCGGGCGCACGGCCAGAGCGTTATGCGGGTGGGGATCACCGTGGACCACAACCGGGCGGGTAACCGGTCTGCGGGCCAGCCATTCAGCATCCTCCAACGCCTGATCGACCACCGAGGCCGGGCACGGACGGTCCAGGCGAGCCCAGTGACCGGCGATCAGGTCGATCAGGCCGTCCGCCTTGGCCGGTGCCGGATCGAGCTCGGGGAAGTTCTCTGGCTCCTGCCAGGCGCGCTGCAACGTGTCGGCCGTGAGACGCAACTGCTCCTCAGTCGAAGAGGTCATGGGCATAGGCGGCCCCAACTGCTCCATCAGAATCGCCCGTCGATCGAGATCGGCCGCCAGCAGTCTGACGTAGCCGCGACCGTCCGCTCGGCGCAGCACGTTGACCTGTCCGCTCAGCTCCTCGCCGGGCAGGCAGAGCTTGATCACGACCGGCTCCGACCCTCTCGTGGCCCGGCAGACGAAGGAGTTGCTGCCCCCGGGCAGCGGCCGGCCGTAGCTCAATCCCCACTCGTCGGCGATCTCGCTGAGCATGGACGGCAGCCGCTGCTCCCAGAGCTCGCCGGCGGCACCGAGCGTGCGGAGCCGAGCGCGGGTCAGAGGCTGCAGCCGCACCGACGGCAGCTGATGCTCCTCCACCTCAGCTCCCGTCCTCGGCCTGGCGACGCAGCCCGGCGATCCGGTGCGCGATTCGTCTCCGAACCTTAGTCACGGGTCCATCACCTTCCGCGAGACGCCTTGACGACGGCGGTGACCAGGGTCTAGGACTGAGGCAGTCGCCCGCACCCCCGCGACCACCCAGATTCCGCGACACGACGAAGTGACGGAGCTACTGATGCCGGACGACGCGTTGCAGCACACCCGACCGGAGACCGTACGCCGGCGGCGGACGTCCGGCGCGTTGATCATGGTCGTGGTGATGATCGCAGCCGGTCTGAGCGCGTGCGCTTCGGGCGACGATCGAACTGGCGTTTCGCTGATCCTCAAGACCCAGACCAACCCCTACTTCGTGGCGATGAAGCAGGCCGCGATCGCCGAAGCGGCCAAGGACAACGTTCATCTCTCGGTGGCCGCGGGCACCCAGGACGGCGACACCCAGAACCAGATCGGCGAGATCTACACCGCGATCGCCCGTGGCGACAAGGGCATCCTGATCACCAGCAACGGCAACGCGGTGAATGCGGCGTTGCGCCAGGCCAAGGAGGCCGGGCTCTTCGTGAGTGCTCTGGACACCCCGTTGAACCCGATCGACACCGCTGACATCACCTTCGCCACCGACAACGAAGCGGCCGGTAAGGCCATCGGGCACTACGCGGCGACCACGCTGAACGGCAAGCCTGCGGTGATCGCCATGCTCGATCTGTACAACGACCAAGTGGTGGCGGTGGACACCAACCGCGACCACGGGTTCCTGGAAGGCATGGGGATCGACCCCGGCGGACAAGAGTCAGAACGGCCTGGAGAAAAACGGCAGGGGCAATTACACCGGCGGCAAGGGCGGCAGTTACACGGTGGTTTGCCATCAGCCGACCCAGGGCGCGATCGACGGCGGCCGGACCGCGATGGAGCAGTGCCTGTCGGCCAACCCGAACGTGAACATCGTCTATTCGATCAACGAGCCGGCCGGCCAGGGCGCCTACGCCGCACTGCAGGCCGCCGGCAAGACCAAGCAGGCCATGGTGGTCACCATCGACGGTAGTTGTTCGGGCATGGATCTGGTGCAGAGCGGCGTCTTCGCAGCCGACTCGACCCAGTATCCGGGCAAGATGGCTCAGCTCGGCGTCAGCTCGATCGCCAAGATCGCCGCCGGCGGACCGAAGCCGTCCGACACCAACGGCAAGGACTACTTCGACACCGGCACCGCATTGGTCACCGGCAATCCGGTGTCCGGCCTGAAGACCCAGACGGTCGACCAGGGCAAGCAACTCTGTTGGGGCAGCACCCCCTGACCTCGCTCCGCGCTCTGACCGCGCACCGTGACGTGCGTGATCGAATCCGTCCCGACCCCGTCCCATGAGCCAGTCCAGTTCCGGTAGCAACGAAGCAAAGGAGACCTGGTGACCCAGACCACCACGAGCGACAGCCCTGCTGCGGTCGAGGACCTGCTGAGCAGAAACCTCAGCCCGGCCGAGCGCATCCAGCACGTCCTGCACGGCAACCCCGCGCTGAGTCCGCTGATCGTCCTGATCGTCTCGATCATCGTCTTCGGCATCGTCGCGCCCAACTTCCTCAGACCGGAAGCGTTGTCGCTGCTGGTCCAGCAGATGACCGTGGTCGGCGCGCTGGCCGTCGGCCAGACCTTGATCATCCTGACCGCCGGCGTCGATCTCTCCATCGGTCTGGCCATGGTCTTGGCGTCGTTGGTGATGGCCAAGCTGAGCTTGGCCGGCGTACCCGGATTCATCGCCCTGCTGGTCGGGTTGGTCGTCGCCGTGGCCACCGGGCTGGTGAACGGGTTGCTGGTCACCCGGATCAACCTGCCACCGTTCATCGTCACGCTGGGAACCTTCTCGATCTTCACCGCGATCGCCCTGCTGTACGCCCAGGGCCAGACCGTCAGCCTCGACCCGAACGCGTTCCTGCTGTTCACCGGCAAGAGTTTCTCGATCGGATCGGTCAGCATCACTTTCGGGGTGATCCTGATGTTGCTGCTCTACGTCGTGGTCGGATTCGCGCTCCGCTCGACGGCCTGGGGTCGGCACCTCTACGCCACCGGCGATGACCGCGAAGCAGCGAGCCTGGCCGGAATCTCCACCCGACGCGTCCTGCTCAGCGCCTACGTGGTGGCGGGCTGTGCGTCGGGATCGCCGCCTGGATCGTGGCCGGTCGGGTCGGCGGCGCGGATCCGAACGCCGGTCTCAACTACAACCTGCTGAGCATCACCGCCGTGGTGATCGGCGGGACCAGCTTGTTCGGCGGTCGCGGTGCCGTGGTCGGCACCCTGATCGGCGCGTTGATCGTGCAGGTCTTCAACAGCGGTCTGGCCCTGGCCGGGGTCGACCCGAACTACCAGGTGCTGGCCACCGGCATCCTGGTCATCCTCGCCGTCTCGGTGGACCAGTGGATCAGAAGGGTGAAGGGATGACCGACACAGTGACGCAGCCCCGGCAGGCGCCGAGCGGCGATACGCCCATTCTGGAGGCCACCGGCTTGGTGAAGCTGTTCGGCCGGGTGGTAGGCCTTCGCGGGGTCGACCTGCGGCTCTTTCCGGGTGAAGTTCTGGCGGTGATCGGCGACAACGGCGCCGGCAAGTCGACGTTGATCAAGTGTCTGTCCGGAGCGATGGCCCCGGATCAGGGCAGCCTGTCGGTCGACGGGCAGCGGGTCAACTTCAAGACCACCCAGGACGCCCGGGCGGCCGGGATCGAGACGGTCTACCAGACCCTGGCCGTCGCGCCCGCGTTGGACATCGCCAGCAATCTCTATCTGGGCAGGGAGATCCGGCGGCCGGGCTTCGCCGGGAACGTGCTGCGGATGCTGGACAAGAAGGCTATGCGCGAGCACGCCCAGCAGCACATCCGCGATCTCGGCATCACTACCCTGCAGAACATCGACCAGGCGGTCGAGACCCTCTCCGGTGGCCAGCGTCAGGTCGTCGCGGTGGCCCGGACGGGCGCATTCGGCAGCAAGGTGGTGATCCTGGACGAGCCGACCGCCGCGCTCGGCGTCCGGGAGACGGGTCAGGTGCTGAAGCTGGTCCGGGATCTGCGTGAACGGGGCCTGGCGGTGATCCTGATCAGTCACAACATGCCCAACGTGTTCGAAACCGCCGATCGGATCCACATTCAGCGGCTCGGCGGCTGCCTCGGAGTGATCAGCCCGAAGACGCACAGCATGGAAGACGCGGTCGCGCTGATGACCGGTGCGCGCCCGCTGGAAGCCGACGAGCAGACGTTGCGCTAGCGGCACTCGATGGCGAGCACCAGGACGGGGAAGAGGTCGGATGAACATCGTGGTCGGTTACCTGCCCAGCCGGGAGGGTTCGGCGGCGCTGGACCACGCCATCGCCCAGGCCAAGAAGTACGACGGTCGGTTGATCGTGGTGAACACCGGCAAGAACGGCGACAACAGCGGTCCTGCCTTCGCTACCGCTCAGGATCTCGACGCGATCGACGCCGAGCTGACCGAGCTGGGCATCCAGCACGAGATCCGCCAGCTGGTGTCCGGCGACTCGGCGGCCGAGGCGCTGATCGAGACCGCAGCCGACGTCTCGGCCGACCTGATCGTGATCGGCATACGTCGCCGCAGCCCGGTGGGCAAGATCATCACCGGCAGCACCGCCCAGGCCGTGTTGATGGACGCCGCCTGCCCGGTGCTGTCGGTCAAGCCCGGCCAGCCGCCGCACTGACCTCGGCCGGCCGGCGAGAGCCGGCGATTGCCGACACCGGGGGCGGGGGACTCAGCCGCAGATCGCGCCGACGTTTGCCGACTGGACCAGCTTCACGTACTTGCGCAGCACACCACGCGGAGCGGGACGCGGTGTCGGGGTCCAGTTCGCTTTCCGTCGTTGTAGTTCCTCGTCGCTGATGTCGACGTCCAGGGTGCCCTGGGCCACGTCGAGGGTGATCGGGTCGCCGTTCTCGACGAGGGCGATCGGGCCGCCCTCGGTGGCTTCGGGGGCGATGTGGCCGACGCAGAGCCCGGTGGTGCCGCCGGAGAACCGCCCGTCGGTGATCAACATGACATCCTTGCCCAGGCCGGCGCCCTTGATCGCTCCGGTGATGGCCAGCATCTCGCGCATGCCCGGACCGCCCTTCGGGCCCTCGTAGCGGATCACCACGACGTCTCCGTGGGTGATGGTGCCGTCCTCCAGCGCGTCCATGGCCGCCCGCTCGCCATCGAAGACCCGGGCCGTGCCGCGCACCACCTCGGTGTCGAAGCCGGCACTCTTGACCACCGCACCCTCCGGGGCCAGCGATCCGTGCAGGATGGTGATCCCACCGCTCGGATGGATCGGCGCCGACAACGAGCGGATGATCTTGCCGTCGATGTCGGGTGGGCTGATCTCGGCCAGGTTCTCGGCCATCGTCTTGCCGGTCACGGTCAGGCAGTCGCCGTGCATCAGACCCGCGTCGAGCAGAGCCTTCATCACCACCGGCACTCCGCCTACCCGGTCGACATCGCTCATCACGAATCGGCCGAACGGTTTCAGGTCGCCGAGGTGGGGCACTTTCTTCCCGACCCGGACGAAGTCCTCGAGGGTGAGCTCGACCTCGGCCTCGTTGGCGATGGCCAGCAGGTGCAGCACCGCGTTGGTCGAGCCGCCGAAGGCCATCACCACCGCGATCGCGTTCTCGAACGCTTCCTTGGTGAGGATCTGCCGGGCGGTGATCCCGTGCCGCAACATGTTCACCGCGGCTTCCCCGCTGCGTCGGGCGAAGCCGTCGCGGCGCCGGTCGACGGCCGGCGGGGCGGCCGAGCCGGGCAGGCTCATCCCCAACGCCTCGGCCGCACTGGCCATCGTGTTCGCGGTGTACATGCCGCCGCAGGCACCCTCGCCCGGGCAGATGGCCTTCTCCACCGCGGTCACGTCCTCGCGGCTGATCAGCCCGGCCATACAGGCGCCGACCGCCTCGAAGGCGTCGATGATCGTCACGTCCTTGTCGCCGACCCTGCCGGGCAGGATCGAACCGGCGTAGAGGAACACCGAGGCAAGATCGAGCCGGGCCGCCGCCATCAGCATCCCCGGCAAGGACTTGTCGCAGCCGGCGAGCAGCACGACTGCCGTCCATCCGTTCGGCGCTCATCACCGTCTCCACCGAGTCAGCGATCACTTCCCGGCTGACCAACGAGTAGTGCATCCCCTCGTGGCCCATCGAGATGCCGTCGGAGACGCTGATGGTGCCGAACTCCAGCGGATAGCCGCCGGCCGCGTGCACACCGTCCTTGACCGCCTTGGCCAACCGGTCCAGGCTCAGGTTGCAGGGGGTGATCTCGTTCCAGCTGGAGGCGACCCCGATCTGCGGCTTGGCGAAGTCGTCGTCGCCCATCCCGACCGCCCGCAGCATTCCACGGGCGGCAGTGGCCTCCAGTCCGTCGGTGACTACCCGTGAGCGCGGCTTGATGTCGGGCGCGGTCCCCGGGCGGAGGAGGTCTGGGTCGGGTCGTCGGTGACGGTCATGGCGCCACTCTAGGACGTCCGGGCGGTGCTCTCCGCGGCCGGTTCGAGAGGCGAAACGGCCGATCCGGATCGTCCGGCCGCCGCAGATCTGCCCTGGCCGATCAACCGGAGCGCCAGGCCGATGATGATCACCGCCCCGAGGACGGGCCCCAAGTTGGCGATCACCTCCTGGCCGGCGTCGTAGGTCAGCTCGACGTCGTGCCCGTAGGGCAGCACGGCCAACGGCAGGCAGACGCAGACCCAGAGCACCCAGACCGCGGAAGCCAGCGTCACCCAGACCGGCAGCCGGTTTCGGGACAGGTCGTCCGGCGAGGCCGGCCAGCGCAGCTGTGCGATCTGTTGCAGCACCGCGACCCCCAGCGGCAGGATCCAGACGTAGTGATGGGTCCAGGACAGCGGCGAGGCGAGGCAGGTGGCGAGCCCGACCAGTCCGACCGCGAACACCTTGGCGCCCTGGCGCCACCAGTGGGCGGCGACGACGACGGCGATCAGGGCGACGATGCCGGCGATCGGCAGTCCGAGCAGCGTCGTCGACGTGCCCTTGCCGACCAGCCGGAAGAACACCCCGAGCAGCGACTGGTTGCCGACGTAGAGCGGAGAGGCGGTGTGGGTGTTGCCGCCGAGCAGGCTGTGGGCGAACGCCAGGGTCTGCTGCGGCTGGAAGATCGCTCCGATGCCGGTGAAGAAGACGAACGAGGCGATCCCCCACAGCGCCTCGCGCTTGCGACCCAGCAACAGCAGGAAGACCACGAACAGGGCCGGGGTCAGCTTGATGGAGGCGGCCAGGCCGATCAGGATGCCGCGCGGGATCCGCCTGCGGGTGTTGGCGGGGTGGTCGGGCCGATCGGCGGGGTCGGGCAACAGGTCGATCACCACGAACGCCATCAGCAGCGTGTTGACCTGGCCGTAGCCGAGTGTCGTGCGCAGCGGCTCCATCGCGACAACCACGGCGATCATGATGAACGCCATCTTCGCCCCGCGCGGCACGCCGCAGCGCTTCAGCACCGACCACTGGGCCCAGAGCAGCCCCCCGGCCCAGAGCAGCTGCCACATCACGTACGGGCCGAAGGCGAGCGGGATCATCAGGATCGCGGCGATCGGCGGATAGATGAAGTAGAGGTGCCAGACCGGGGTGACGGTCTGGAAGATGTCGTTGCCGGCCAGCAGATCCTTCACGGCGTAGACGTAGACCTGCATGTCGATGGTGGCCGGATTCCAGGGCCAGACGTGGCCGCCGGAGATGATGAACGGCAGCAGCACCAGGCCCACCAGATAGGCCGGGATCAGTTCGAGCGCCGCTCGCTTGGCCTGCCCGCCGCGCGACAGCGGGACCCGCGGGCGGGTCAGGGTCGCGGTCATCGCTGCGCCGCCCGCTCGCCGCCGGTCACATCGCTGCCGCTGACATCGCCGCCGCTCAGCTGCTGTTGCACCTCGTCCAGTTCCGCGGCGCTCGCTTCGTGCTTGGCCCCGAACAGGTTCCGCAGTCCGGGCCGCTCGGCGTAGCGCGGCACCAGGTGGACGTGCAGGTGGAAGACCTCCTGGCCGGCCACCGCACCGGCCGAGCTGAACAGGTTGAGACCGTCGGCCCCGAGGGAGCGCTTCAGTCTCGCCGCAGTCGATTGGATCAGCGGAGCGATCTCGGTCAGAGCACCCGAGCCGTCAAGCACGTCGTCGACGTGGCGCCGGGGCACCACCAGCGTGTGGCCGCGCTGGAACGGGGCAAGATCGAGGAAGGCGACCGCGTGCTCGTCCGCGTCGACCTGCCGGCTGGGGATCCTGCCGGCGACGATTCCGCAGAAGACGCAGTCCGGTGCGGTCGCGTCCGACTCTTCAGTGCTCACCTGGTGCTCATCCGTTCTGATTCTCCGAGTTCTCCTCCGACAGCTTCTCTCGCCGGGAACATCCAGGCAAAGCCCCGCGCCGCAGCTCGGGCCCGGCGAACCGATGACGGCAACGAAATGGGCGAGACGACGCCCGGGGTGGCAAGATTGGCCGCTGTTGTCTGACCGACGTGAGTGTGATGAGAGAAGTGCAGTGACCCCGCCCGAAAACGTGCCCGACCGTCGAATCCCGAGCGTGCCGAACCCGGACGCGCTGACCATGCAGGACGCTATGCTCGCCCTGCAGCGGTTCTGGACCGACCGTGGCTGCCATGGTCGTGCAGCCGTTCAACACCGAGGTCGGCGCCGGCACCGCGCAACCCGGCCACCGTCGCTGCGGGTGCTCGGCCCGGAGCCGTGGAGGGTCGGCTACGTCGAGCCCAGCGTCCGCCCGGACGACAGCCGCTACGGCGAGAACCCCAACCGGCTCCAGACCCACACCCAGTTCCAGGTCATCCTCAAGCCCGACCCCGGCAACCCGCAGGAGCTCTACCTGGAGTGCCTGCGCGGCGCTCGGCATCGACCTCGACGCCCACGACATCCGCTTCGTCGAGGACAACTGGGCCTCCCCGGCGCTCGGCGCCTGGGGCCTGGGCTGGGAGGTCTGGCTGGACGGCATGGAGATCACCCAGTTCACCTACTTCCAGCAGGCCGGCGGCCTCGTCCTCGACCCGGTGTCCGTCGAGATCACCTACGGCATGGAGCGCATCCTGATGGCGCTGCAGGGCGTCCAGCCACTTCAAGGACATCGCCTAGCTACGCCGCCCGGGCATCACCTACGGCGAGGTGTTCGGCCAGGCCGAGTACGAGATGAGCCGCTACTACCTCGACGACGCCGACGTCGCGACCAACCGCGACGCTGTTCGAGGCTACGCCGCCGAGGCCCAGCGGATGGTCGAGGCCGAGCTGCCGGTGCCGGCCTACAGCTACGTGCTCAAGTGCCCGCCACGCCTTCAACGTGCTGGACGCCCGCGGCGCGATCAGCACCACCGAGCGGGCCACCGCGTTCGCGACCATGCGGAACCTGACCCGCGACGTCGGCCACGCTGTGGGTGGCCCGACGCGAGGAGCTGGGCTTCCCGCTCGGCCAGGTCGAGCCGGCCGCGCCGGCGCCGCGCCCCGACCGAACTGCCGACGATCAGCGAGCCGGCCACGCGTGCTGTTCGAGATCGGCGTCGAGGAGCTGCCGCTGGACCGATGTGTCGGGCGTCGCGGCGAGACCTCGCCGGACGCGCTGGCCGCCGAACTGGCCGGCACCCGGCTTGCCGCACGGTGACGTCCGGTTGGACGGCACGCCGCGCCGGCTGATCGTCCCGGTCGCCGAGGTGGCGCCGGCGCGAACCGGACACCGAAGAAGGTCAAGCGTGGCCCGAAGCGTCACGGCCGCCTACGACGCCGACGGCAACCCGACCAAGGCCGCCGCCGGGTTCTGCCGCGGCCAGGGCGTCGACCGTCGAGCGCACTGGAGACGGTCGAGGTCGGCGGCGTCGAGCACGTCGGCGTCACCAAGGCGATCACCGGCCGGGCGGCGGCCGAGGTGTTCAGCGACCGCGCTGGCCGAGATCGTGGCCGAGCTGCGTTCGGACGAGAACATGCGCTGGGCCGACCCGACCGCTGACCTTCTCCCGACCGATCCGCTGGCTGCTGGCCCTGCTCGGCGACCAGCCGCTGCCGGTCGTCGTCAGCGCGCTGAGCTCGGGGACGCACCACCCGGGTGATGCGGACCGCCGCCGAGACCGAGGTCGAGGTGAGCAGCGCTGAGGACTATCTCGCTTTCCTGTCCGGGCACGACATCGTGGCCGACCGCGGCCGTCGCCGCGACCATGATCGTCGACGGAGCCCGCACGCTGGCCGAGCAGGCCGGCGGCACCGTCGACATGGAGCGCAGGCCGCCCTGGTCGAGGAGATCACCGACCTGGTCGAGGCGCCGAACGCCACTGCTGGGCTCGTTCGACGAGCGCTACATGAGCTTGCCCGCCTCCGTACTGACCACCGTGATGCGCAAGCACCAGCGCTATCTCGCCGGTGACGTCGGCGGACGGCACGTTGCTGCCGCACTTCATCACCGTGGCCAACGGCGACTGCGACGTCGATCTGGTCCGGCGCGGCAACGAGGCGGTGCTGCGGGCCCGCTACGAGGACGCGTCGTTCTTCTTCGCCGCCGACCAGGAGACCACGCCGGAGGAGTTTCACGGCCGGCTGGAGGCGTTGAACTTCGAGACCCGGCTGGGTACGGTGGCCGACCGCGCCGCCCGGATCGCCGAACTCAGCGGCGTGCTGGCCGACGAGCTGGGGGTCGATGGCGAGGACCGGCGCACGATCGCCCGGGCCGGCGCGTTGGCCAAGTTCGACCTGGCCACCCAGATGGTGGTCGAGCTGTCCAGCCTGGCCGGGGTGATGGCCGAGCGAGTACGCCGGCCGCTCCGGCGAGACCGCAGCCGTGGCGACCGCCCTGGGCGAGATGGAACTGCCCCGCTCGGCCGGCGCGGCGCTGCCGGGCACGCTGCCCGGGGCGGTGCTGTCGCTGGCCGACCGGTTCGACCTGCTCACCGGGATGATGGCCATCGGCAACGTGCCGACCGGTTCGTCGGATCCGTTCGGCGTCCGGCGGGCGGCGACCGGGATCGTCAACGTGCTGCGCGGCATCCCGGAGCTTGCCTCGGTCTCGATCTCGGCCGGAGTGGCCGCCGCGGCCGAGCCGTTGAGGCGGCAGCTGGCCGGTCAGGGGGTCGAGGTGCCCGAAGATCTGGTCGAGGCGAGTGTCGGGGTGGCGCTGCGCCGCTACGAGCTGCAGCTGATGGACGCCGGGAACGACCACCGGCACGTCCAGGCGGTGCTGCCCAAGGCCGACCTGCCGGCGGCCGCCGACCGCGACCTGGACGAGCTGAACCGGCGCGCCGGTGACGAAGACGTCCAGAAGCTGATCGAAGCCGTTCAGCGGGTGATCCGGATCCTCCCGGCGGAGGTGCCGAAGGTGAGCGACACGACGTCGCTGACCGGCGAGACCGAAGTCGCGTTGGCCGAGACGATCACCACGATGGAGGACACCCTGGGCGACGAGCCGGCCTCGCTGGCCGACTTCATCACGGCCGCCACGGGTCTCCCCGAGCGGGTGGACGCCTTCTTCGAGGCGGTGCTGGTGATGGATCCGGACCCGACCGTCCGCGACGCCCGGCTGGCCCTGCTGCGCCGACTGGCTACCCTGGCCACCCGGGTGCTCGACTGGTCCGCCCTCTGACCCCCGCCGTCTCAACCCCCGCGTTCTGGCTCTTCAGCTACACCAGATGTCGTTGATTCACCAGAATCCGGGAGGGTGAGCGGGGGGTCAGAGGCGGACGGTGTAGCCGGCGGACTGCAGTGCCTGTTTGACCTCGGCGATGCTGACGGTCTGGTAGTGGAAGATCGTCGCGGCGAGCACGGCGTCGGCGCCGGCGGCGACGGCGGGAGGGAAGTCGGCGGCCCGGCCGGCCCCGCCGGAGGCGATCAGCGGCACGTCCACGACCGCCCGGACGTCGCGGATCATGGCCAGGTCAAAACCGTTGGTGGTGCCGTCGGCGTCCATCGAGTTGAGTAGGATCTCCCCCGCTCCCAGTTCCGCGCCGCGCCGGGCCCACTCCAGCGCGTCCAGGCCCGCCGATCGTCGGCCGCCGTGGGTGGTGACGCCGTAACCGGACGGCTGGTCGGGTTCGCGCCGGGCGTCCACCGACAACACCAGCACCTGGTTGCCGTAGCGGTGGGTGATCTCGGCGATCAGTTCCGGCCGGTTGATCGCGGCGGTGTTCACCGCGATCTTGTCCGCCCCGGCCCGCAGCATCGTGTCCACGTCGGCCACCGAGGAGATGCCGCCGCCCACGGTGAGCGGGATGAACACCGTCTCGGCGGTCCGGCCGACCACCTCGCGGGTGGTTTCTCGGCCCTCGAAGGAGGCGGAGACGTCCAGGAAGGTGCACTCGTCGGCACCCTCTGCGTCGTAGAGAGCGGCCAACTCGACCGGGTCGCCGGCGTCGCGGAGGTCGGCGAAGTTGACCCCCTTGACCACCCGACCGTCGTGGACGTCCAGGCACGGGATGACGCGCACGGCCAAGCTCATGGCTCAACCCTACGAAGACGGAAGGTTCGGATCATGTTCGTCCCATTTAGTCTGCCGGGATGGGACGCCTCCGCAGCTCGGCTTCGGACGTGGCTTCGGACGTGGCCTTCGGACTGGCCCGGACGCCGCCGGCCGGGGCCCCGTTCCGATTCGGTTCGCCCACCTCACGTCCATCTCATCGACAATCCGTTGACCGAGTTCACGGCCGGCGAACCGTGTTGGACCGACTGGGAAACGGCGGTCTGCGGTTTATCCTCCGTGGCCGGGTTGGACGAGCGTTACCGGGTCGGTTTCTCCTTGCTGCATCGGGCGTCCGGCGCAGGGGTCGAGTTCATCTGACCACCGCCAGGAGAGCCTGCCGGCGTGCAACAGGTGCAACAGGTCCGCTATGGCGTGTTTCTCCGGCCCGACCCGCAGACCTGTGCGGCGGTGACGACGATCACCGGCCAGGTTGCCGGCGTCGACGAAGCCCTGTCGTCGACCCGTCCCTTGCCGGTGATCAACTCCGGAGTCAGTCCGGTGGGCCAGGTGATCGTCTATGACGTGCATTCCCTGGACGGCCAACCGAACGCGGCGCTGGTCGAGCTCGCCGGATCGGTCGACGAGGCCGTCCGCCCATTGTCGGCCGCACCGCCCGACGGCAGTCTGCCCGCGGACGTCAGCGAGCCCGGTCGGTGGCACGGACACCTGTCGCTGGCCAGCCACGACCTTTACCCGCGTGCAGATCTGCACGATGAGGTCCTCGACTACATCGGCGGTCTGGTTGTCCCCTGCCCGCCACGGTTCGAGGCCGACGTGATCGCGCTCTATCGGTTCGAACACCCGGACTGGACGGGTGCCTGGTGGACCGAGCTGGCTTGGTCCCACGTCCACAGCTGGTGGCTCGATCGCTGATCCGCCAACGGTCGGACCCGGGTCAGACCGGGCGCAGCGCGGCGAACGGGTCGGTGATCCGCAGCCGCTCGTCGGTGAACCGGAACAACGCGGCCGGACGTCCGCCGCCGCTCGTCGACGGTGCGGTTCGGCCGGTCGGCTCGAGTTGCCCACGGCGTTGCAGCACCCGCTGCAGGTTGGTAGCCGAGACCTCATAACCCAGCACCACCGCGTAGAGATCGCGGAGCTGAGCGATGCTGAACTCGGCCGGGGCCAGTGCGAAGCCGATGTTGCTGTAGGAGAGCTTGTGCCGCAGCCTCGTCGCCGCCGACAGCACCACCGAACGGTGATCGAAGGCCATCGTCCCCAGCCGCGCGACGTTGCGCCAGGCCGCGTTCGCGGGCAGCTGCGGATCGGCAGTGGTCGGCACCAGCCCGAGGTAGGCGGTGGCGATGGTGCGCTGCGTCGGGTCGCGGACTGGGTCGCTCCGGGTCTCCAGCTGCTCGAGGTGGGCGATCTCGGCGAGGTCGACCTTGCTGGACAACTGGCGCGCCACGCAGGCCCCGAGCGTCTCGTCCGGCTCCACCGGCCCACTGGGTAGCGCCCACGCGTCGGCGTAGGGCTCACGCGCCCGCCGCCAGGCCAGCACGGTCAGCCGCGAGTCGGTGACCCGGAAGACGGCCGCCAGCGCCTCGTGCCGGAAGGTCGGCGCCGGTTCGGACCTGGCCATGACGTGATGCTATCGTTCCATCGGGTTTTCGACTTGCAGGCGAAAACTAGACGAGGAGCGATATGACCTTGATCGATTCCATCCCGTTGACGACGTCCGCGATCGGCGCGCCGTCCGACGGTCTGCCTGAAGGCTTCGCCGACTGGACGCAATGGCGAGCCGAGGTGCACCGGTTGGCCACTGAGAAGAACGCGGTGATCCTGGCCCACAACTACCAGGCGCCGCAGATCCAGGACGTGGCTCACCACGTCGGTGATTCGCTGGCCCTCTCTCGGCTGGCCGCCACCGCGTCGGAATCCATGATCATCTTCGCCGGGGTGCACTTCATGGCCGAGACCGCCAAGATTCTCTCCCCCGACAAACAGGTGATCATTCCCGACGCCCGAGCCGGCTGCTCGCTGGCCGACGCCATCACCGCCGATCAGCTGCGGGGCTGGAAGGCCGAACACCCCGGCGCCGTGGTCGTCGCCTACGTGAACACCACCGCCGAGGTGAAGGCCGAGTCCGACATCTGCTGCACGTCCTCCAACGCGGTCGAGGTGGTGCAGTCGATCCCTGCCGAGCAGGAGATTCTGTTCCTCCCCGACATGTTTCTCGGTGCGCACGTCCGCCGGATGACCGGTCGCGACAACCTGCACGTCTGGCTGGGCGAATGTCATGTGCACGCGGCGATCTCACCGAAGGATCTGGAGGCGGTGGTGGCCGCCGATGCCGACGCCGAGCTCTACGTCCACCCCGAGTGCGGTTGCTCGACCTCCGCGCTGTGGATGGCTTCCAGCGGCTCGATCCCCGCCGACCGGACCCACATCCTGTCCACCGGGGCCATGCTCGACCAGGCGCGGACCAGCACCGCCCGCAAGGTGTTGGTGGCCACCGAAATTGGGATGCTGCACCAGCTGCGCAAAGCCAACCCGGTGACGGATTTCCAGGCGGTGAACCCGCGCGCCGCCTGCCAGTACATGAAGATGATCACTCCGACCAATCTGCTGTCCGCGCTCCGCGAGGAGCGCGACGCGGTGCAGCTCGACCCCGAGCTGGCCTCCCGGGCGCGGCGAGCGGTGCAGCGGATGATCGAGATCGGCCGGCCGGGCGGTGGGGAGTGATCGGGCTGCCGCCGGTGAGTCGACGGACCGAGACCGATGTGGTCGTCGTCGGTTCCGGCGCGGCCGGAATGGCCGCCGTGCTCCGGCTGCTCGACTCCGGTCTCCAAGTGACCATGATCACCAAAGGCGAGCTCGGCGACGGGTCGACGGCCTGGGCCCAGGGCGGACTGGCCGCGGTGTCGGCGCCGACCGACACCCTCGACAGCCACGTCGAGGACACGTTGGTCGCCGGCGCCGGTCTGTGTGAAACGGACGCAGTCCGCAGTCTGGTCGGCGCCGCGCCGACGGCAATCGCGACGTTGATCGATTACGGCGCCCGGTTCGACACCGAGCCGGACGGCTCGTTGGCGCTGGGCCTGGAGGGGGGCCACCACGCCCGCCGGATCGTGCACACCGCCGACGCCAGCGGAGCCGAGGTGGCCCGGGTGTTGGCCGCGCAGGTCCGGCACGCCGCGGACGAGGGACGGATCGACGTCCAGGAAGGGACGATCGCCGTCGATGCTCTGCTGGCCGCCGACGGATCGGTCTGTGGCTTGCAGACCCTGGGCGCGGACGGCCGGGTGGACGAGATCAGGGCGAGCGCCGTCGTCCTGGCCAGCGGCGGGCTCGGTCAGGCGTGGTCGACGAGCACCAATCCGATCACGGCGACCGGGGACGGTCTGGCTTTGGCGATCCGAGCCGGGGCGGTGATCCGCGATGTCGAGTTCGTCCAGTTCCATCCGACCGTACTGGTCGTACCCGAGGCGCACCGGCGGGCCGACGATCGCGGCGTCCTGATCTCCGAGGCGGTTCGCGGTGAAGGCGCCCGAATCGTCGACCGGGCCGGGACGCCGGTGATGCACGGCGTCCACCTGCTCGGTGATCTTGCCCCGCGTGACGTGGTCTCTGCGGCCATGCACGCCCACCTGGGCCGGACCGGCGATGATCAGCTGTTCCTGGACGGCACCGGCTTCGGTGCCCAGCAGTGGGAGCGGCATTTCCCTGCCATTCTGGCGATGTGTCGCGACCGGGGTGTCGACCCGGTCACCGAGCCGATCCCGGTCCGCCCGGCCCAGCACTACTCCTGCGGCGGTGTGCTCGCCGATCTGGACGGGGTCACCAGCGTCGCGGGCCTGTACGCGGTCGGCGAGGTCGCGGCGACCGGCGTACAAGGGGCGAACCGGCTGGCCTCGAACAGCTTGACCGAGGCGCTGGTCGCCGGCGATCGGGTCGGGGCTCTGCTGTCAGCTCGCCTTCGTCCCTCGACGGCGACGCTGACCAGCACGCCGTCGCCGGCCACGACATCCGCTCGCACATCCGTTGTCGGCAAGGGAAATCTCGAGCTGCGGTCACAGATTGCGGTCGCGATGAGTCGTTGGTGCGGCGTGCTGCGGGACGCGGCCGGGCTCGACGCCTTGGCCGACGAACTGGCCCGGATCGCGCCGCGTCCGGAGGCCGCTGACCGAAGCCGGATCGAGTCGATCAACCTGCACACCGTGGCGACCGCGGTCTCCACCGCAGCACGGCTCCGCACGGAGAGTCGCGGCTGTCATCGCCGATCGGACCATCCCGGGCCCCGGCTCGGCTGGCAGCGTCACCTCGATCTGCGTCTCGATGCCGTCGGCGTGCTGATCGAGCAACCGGCGCCGATTACCTTGCACCATGAAGCAAACCGACAGGAGATCGCCGCGTGAGCACCGCCACCCGTAGCGCCACCCGTAGCGCCACTCGTACCGACGCAGCCCAGAGCCGCGCGGCCACCGACGAGCGGATCGTCCGAGCCGGACTCGACCCCGAGCAGGTCCGGTCGCTGGCCCGGGCCGGGCTCGCCGAAGACCTGGCCTGGGGCCCGGACCTGACCACCGAGGCGACCATCCCCGCCGATCAGACCGGCACCGCCGAGGTGGTGGCCCGCGCGTCCGGCGTCATCGCCGGTGTGCCGGTCGCCTTGGCCGTGCTGGAAGCACTGGCCGAGCAGACCGGCGCCGGTCTGTCGACCTCGGTGCAGACCGACGACGGTTCCGTGGTGACTCCTGGCCAGGTGGTGCTGACCGCCGGCGGACCGGTCCGGCTGCTGCTGACCGCCGAGCGAACCATGCTGAACCTGCTCTCCCAGCTGTCCGGCGTCGCCACCCTGACCCACCGGTGGGCGACGGCGATCGAAGGCACCGAATGCCGGGTGCGTGACACCCGCAAGACCGTGCCTGGTCTGCGCGCGCTGCAGAAATATGCCGTCCGCTGCGGAGGCGGGGTCAACCACCGGATGGCGCTGGGCGACGCGGCGTTGATCAAGGACAACCATCTGGCGGCGGCCGGTTCGGTCCGGGCGGCGTTCGAGGCCGTCCGCGCGGCGGCGCCGCAGATCGGCGTCGAGCTGGAGTGCGACACGCTCGATCAGGTCCGGGAGGCCCTCGACGTCGGCGTCGAACTGATCCTGCTGGACAACATGGGCACCGACCAGCTACGTCAGGCGGTCGCGCTGGCCGCGCCGTACCCGACCCGGCTGGAGGCCAGCGGCGGGCTGACCCTGGCCAGCGCCGCCGAGGTGGCCGCCACCGGCGTCGACTTCATCGCCGTCGGCGAACTCACCCACTCCGCCCCGGTGCTCGACCTCGGCTTCGATCTGCGGGTCGGCTGATCCCGGCCTCCGCCGGCTGCGGCGGGTGCCGCCCTCACAGGTCGAGGTCGTCGCCGGGGGTCGGGTCTTCGGGCTCGAAGGCGACCACGCCGCGGCGCATCGCCCGGACGACCTGGTGTGCGGTCTCCCGCACCGGCGACGGGCCGGCGGCGTCGGCGATCTGTCCGGCGAAGTCGATCACCTGCCGGACCCAGCGGACGAAATCTCCCGCGGTCAGGTCGTTGTCGTCCAGCACCTGAGCCAGTGGACGCCCGGCGGCCCAACCGAAGGCGACCTTCGCGAACCCGACGTCCGGCTCCGGTCCGCGTTCCAGCCGGGCGTCCCGTTCGGCCAGCGAGACCTCGCGATAGACCCGGCGGACGCCGATCATCGCTTCTTCGCTGACCCGGTCCGGCATCCGCGGGTGGACCCGGGACGCGTCGGTGCGACGAGCCTCGTAGACCAGGGTGGACAACACGGCAGCCAGCTGCGGCGGATCGAGCTCGTCGAACACCCCGGACCTCAAGCACTCGGCGGCGACCAGGTCGAGCTGGGCATAGACCCGGGCCAGCATCCGTCCGGCACTGGTGACCTGCTCGAAGTCCTCGCCGCCCAGATAGCCGAACGAGGCGAGCACAGTGGTGATCTTGTCGAACTGCTTGGCGATGGTCGAGGTCCGGCTGGACATCCGACGCTCGGCCTCGGCGTTCTCCGCCTCCAGCCGCAGACCGAGTGCCGCCGACCGGGCGTGGATCTCCCGGTCCGGGCAGCCGTGGCAGGGGTGGGTACGCAGCCGGGCCCGCAGTTCGGCGATCCGGGCCCTCGCCTCCGGACTCATCTCGCCGGTCCGGCTCTCCTTCGGGTCGAGCTGGACGGTGCGCAGCCGGGCCTGCAACGCGGCGCCGAGATTGCGCCGCGCAGCCTTATCCTTGACGTGAAACTGTTTGGGCACCTTGACCCGACCGGCGGTGAGCACCGGAGTCGGAAAATCGGTGACGCTCAGTCGGCGGACGCTGCCGTCCTCGGTCAGCACCTGCGGCTGCGGCGCCGTCCGGTGGCCCTCGACGCCGGGGTCGAGCACCACCGCCCAACCGCTGGACCGACCGGCGGGAATGCGGATCAGGCTGCCGCGGGTCAGGGTCTGCAGCGACTCGATCGCCTCACCGCGGCGGTCGGCCTTGCGCTCACGGGACGCCTCGGCCTCGATCCGGCTGATCTCGTCCCGCAGCCGGGCATACTCGACGAAGTCGCCGAGCTCGCACTGGGCGGCGGCGAACCGGACGCCGATCTGCTCGGTGTTCCTGGCGATCTGCCGGGCGATTCCGACCACCGACTTATCCGACTGGTATTGCGCGAACGACTGTTCGAGCAGCGTCCGGGCCCGGTCCCGACCGACGGCCCCGATCAGGTTGACCGCCATGTTGTAGGTCGGTGAGAAGGAGGAGTTCAGCGGGTAGGTCCGGCGCGAGGCCAGTCCGGCGACGGCGCGCGGATCCTGCCCGGGCTGCCACAGGACGACGGCGTGACCTTCGACGTCGATCCCCCGCCGGCCGGCCCGCCCGGTCAGCTGGGTGTACTCCCCCGGCGTGATGTCGGCGTGGGTCTCGCCGTTGAACTTGACCAGCTTCTCCAGCACCACGCTGCGGGCCGGCATGTTGATTCCCAACGCGAGGGTCTCGGTGGCAAACACCACCTTGAGCAGACCAAGCACGAACGCTTCCTCCACGCACTCCTTCAACGCCGGCAACATCCCGGCGTGGTGCGCGGCGATACCGCGGATCAGTCCCTGGAAGAACGCGTCGTAGCCGAGCGCCCGCCGGTCGGCGACCGCCAGCCCGGCGACGTGCCGTTCGGCGATCGCGGCCAACTGGGCCTGCTCGTCCAGGTCGGTCAGCTCGATGCTGGAGCCGAGCAGTTGGCGGACCGCGCCGTCGCAACCGGCCCGGGAGAAGATGAACACGATGGCCGGCAGCAGCGAACTGCGCTCCAGCACCCCGACCATGTCGGCCCGGCTGGTGCCGTGCAACGTCCGGGGACGGCCTTCGTCTCGACCCCGGCCGCCGCGGTCGCGGCCCTCGAAGTTGCGGCTGTGGCTGGCCCCGCCGTAGCGACCGCTGCCGTAGGCGACGCTCCGCTTGCCCTTGCCGCTGCGACCGCGCGGGCTGCGGGAGTCGTCCCGGGTGAACCGCGACTCGTCCCGGGAGACCCGGAGCAGCTCGGGGTTGACCTCGGCCTTGCGGTTGCTGGGTGCCTCGCGGGCGGTCGGGGCGACGTCGGCGAACAGGTCGAACAGTTTGCGACCGACCAGGACGTGCTGGAACAACGGCACCGGACGGCGCTCCGAGACCACCACCGCCATCTCGCCGCGGACCTCGGCCAGCCAGTCACCGAACTCCTCGGCGTTGCTCACCGTCGCCGACAGTGCGACCACCTGGACCGACTCGGCCAGCCCGATGATCACCTCTTCCCAGACCGCACCCCGGAACCGGTCGGCCAGGTAATGCACCTCGTCCATCACCACGTAGCCGAGGTTCAGCAGCGTGGACGAACCGGCGTAGATCATGTTGCGCAGCACCTCGGTGGTCATCACCACCACCGGCGCCTCGCTGTTGATCGAGGAGTCGCCGGTCAACAGACCGACCTGTTCGGCCCCGTGCCGGCGGACCAGATCGGCGTACTTCTGGTTGCTGAGCGCCTTGATCGGGGTGGTGTAGAAGCACTTGCGGCCTTCGGCCAGCGCCTGGAACACCGCGAACTCACCGACGATGGTCTTGCCCGCCCCGGTCGGCGCGGCCACTAGCACGCCGGAACCGGCCTCGACGTGGGCGCAGGCCTCGCGCTGGTAGGCGTCGAAGCCGAAACCGTAGGCGTCGGCGAACCGGGTCAGCGCCGGGCTCATCTGATTCTGGCGGAACCGGGCGTAGGACTGCGCGGGGCTCAGCTGCTCTTCGACCTCTTCAGCAGACATAACGCGTCCACGCTACCCGGCCCGGAACCGGATTCCGGGTGATCGGCGACCGGTGATCGGGACCAGGTGATCAAAACGGGCGATCGAAACGGGCGATCGAGGTCAGGAGCGGTCGACGGCCTCCATGTCGCCGCCGCGGTGCTTGAGCAGGTCGCGGGCGGTGGCCCGGTGTTCCATCCAGGCCGCGTCGGCGGCACCGACGATGCCGGCGTTGTTGATCAACTTGGCCACCGCGACGGGAGTGCGGGGCGACAGGTACTTCACCCACTTCTCCGGGTTCTTGGAGATGCCGCCACCGAGGATGATCAACTTCGGCCAGATCAGGTTCTCCAGCGCTTTCAGGTAGTGATCGGCGCGGGCACCCCACTGGGCCCAGCTGAGGCCGTCCCGCTCCCGGGCCGAGGCCGCCGCCCGGCTCTCGGCGTCGAAGCCGTCGAGTTCCAGGTGGCCCATCTCGTTGTTGGCCACCAGTTCGCCGTTGTTGACCACCGCCACCCCGATCCCGGTACCGAAGGTCACGACGACGACCACCCCGGTGATGCCGCGGCCCGCGCCGTAGTGAGCCTCGGCCAGTCCGGCGGCGTCGGCGTCGTTGAGGTAGACCGACGGACCCTTCAAACGGGTGCCGACCTCTTTGACCAACGAAGTCCCGATCCAGCTCTTGTCCAGGTTGGCCGCCGTCATCGTCACCCCGTCCAGCACGACCCCCGGGAACGCCACCCCGGTCGGGCCGTCAAAGTCGAAGTGGTCGGCGACCTTCACCACCACCTCGGTCATGTTGTCCGGCGTTGCCGGTTGCGGGGTGTCGAGACGGAACCGCTTGCCGACCAACTGCCCGGTGTTCAGGTCGACCAAGCCGCCCTTGGTCCCGGTGCCGCCGATGTCGATGCCGAGAGCCAGGTTCTGCTCCGGGGTCGGGTCAACCGTCACGTCTCGTCTCCTGCGCCTGTGCTGGTGGTCGGTGCGGTCACCGATCGTAGTGTCCGAAGATGTCGACCTGATGTCGGCCCGGGGCGGTCAGGTGGGGACGAGCACCTCGATCGCCCCCGGCACCTGGGTCACGGTGAGGGGCGGGCTGCCGATCTCTTCACCGTCGGCGTAGCCGAGTAGCTCGTCGCCGTCGACCACGACCTCGCGGGCCTGCAGCCGTTCGACGCAGGAGGCGCGGACGAACGACCCGTCATAGGTCTTGGGCAACAACTTCAGCAGGGTGGGCCGACTGACCGGATGGATGATCGTCAGGTCGAGCAGGCCGTCCCGCGCGTCGGCGTCCGGACATATCCGCACGCCACCCCCGTAGGCTGCGGTGTTGCCGACCGCGACCAGCATGGCGTCCAGCTCACGGGAAGTCCCGTCGATGACCAACCGGTACCGCAGCGGGGAGAAGTGGGCCAGCTCGACCAGCACCCCGAGCGGATAACGCAGCGAGCCCTTCGGCCAGGCGAGCCGGTTGGCCCGCCGGTTCGACCAGGCATCGAACCCGGTGGCCACTATGGTGCCGACCCAGGTTTCGCCGACCGCGCTCCGGGCCCGTGCCAGATCGATCAGCTGCCGGTGCCCGCTGATGATCGTGGCCGTGCCGGCGAACGGATCGTCCGGATCCATCCCGAGGCCACGGCACAGATCGTTCCCGGTGCCGGCCGGGATCAGCCCGAGAGCAGGCGCTGAGCCGGTCTCGGCCCGGACGGTGGCGCACTCGTTGACGCCGAGATGCATCATGCCGTCACCGCCCATCACGGCCAGCACCTCAGCGCCGCTGCGGGCAGCCCGACGGGTCAGGTCGCGGGCTTCGGCGAAGTCGCGGCTCAACCAGATGTCGACCGCGAACCCGTGGTCACGGAGCCGTCCGGCCACGTCGGCGAGCACCTTGTGAGCCCGGCCTTTGCCGGCGGAGGGATTGACGACCAGAGCCAGCTTCAGCACGCGATCACCTACTCGTCTTTACCGTCGAGCAGGCGGGTCAGGGAGTGTTGCCGCCGGTGCTGGTGACGTCCAGGCCGAACGCCTGGGCCATCGTCCGCTTCGGAGTGGCGGCCGGGACGGCGACGGTGGTGCCCATGCCGAGCTTCACCTCGTCCTCGGCCTGCAGCTCCGCCAGCGCCTTGTCGTGGACGATTCCGCCCTCGGCGTCACCACCCGCCGGCACCCGGCGGCTCTTGCGCTTGTCGAGGATGTGGGCCAAGACCTCGGCCAGCACAACCAGTACGGCCATCGGCACCGCCAGCATCAGCATGGTGATGGCGTCGGGCGACGGCGTGGCGACGGCCGCGAACACGAACACCGCGAAGATCAGGTAGGAGCGGTACTTGGTGATCATCTTGGCGGGAAGAATTCCCACCAAGTTGAGCATCATGATGAACAGCGGGATCTCGAAAGCTAGCCCGAACACGACCATCACGCGGGTCATGAAGTTCAGGAAGTCGCCCAGGCTCTGCAGGTTGCTCACACCGATACCCCGGGGGGTGAACTTGAGCAGGGCGGCGATCGTGTTCGGGATGATGTAGTAGGCGAGGCCGACACCGAACAAGAACAGCGGGGTGGCTGAACCGACAACAATGCCGGTCCACTTCTTCTCCTTGGCCAACAGGCCGGGGACGATGAAGGCCCAGATCTGGTAAAGCCACACCGGTGCCGCCAGCACCAGGCCACCAAGGGCAGCAATCTTGAACGCGGTGACGAACGGCGATACGAGACCGTTGAAGATCAGGTCGGCCTTGATATCGGGTCGGCTCTGGTGCGCTAGATCGACTGCGCGTTGATAAGGCTCGGTCAACAAATCGATCAGGAATTTGTTGAATATCAGGCAGATGATCATCCCAATGATGATCGCGATCGCCGCCCAGACCAGCCGGTAGCGCAACTCCTTCAGGTGCTCGAACAACGTCATATTGCCGTCGACGGGCAACGCAGGACGCTTCAACCAACCAAAGCTCAACTTTCGACGTGGCTCGCCCTCGGCGGAGCGACGCAAGATGCTCACGGCTGTCGACTCTGACTCATCACGCACATCACCCGTTCACGATCGATCTGTTCTCCAGCCGAGCAGAAACTACTTTCGCAGCGCTCAGGCGTCGCGACGCTCAGCCGGGTTCTCGACCCGCTCGGTCTCGCTCGGGCCGGAGATCGTCGTTCCGGAAGGGGTGGTGGTCGAGGTGGTGTTTCCGGTGCTCTCCACCCGCGGAGTCTGCTGCTGGGCGGCCCGCTCGTCGTCCTTCTCGCGCAGACCCTTGGTCTCTTCCTTGAACTCGCGCAGGGCGCGGCCACTGCTCTTGCCCAGGCCGGCCAGTCGGGAACCGCCGAAGAGCAGCAGCACGATCGCCAGAATGATCAGCAAGTGGATCGGACTCAGTGCGCCCATAATTCCTCATCTCCTATGACGGTGTCGGTCCCGTCATCGCCAGTGTAGATGCCCTGATGCCGGTTCAGCGGACACAGAATCAGCAGCGGCGAGGCGTCACTGCTGGTGACCGGGCGATCCGGATCCGAACTGATTCTCTTCGAACTCATCGTACGTCGTTCGTCGCCGGGACGACTTTGTCTTGGTCGGCCGCGTCGCCGATGTTGAACGCGGGCTCAGGAAACTCGAGGCGGCCGAGGATCTCCGACAGTTGGCCGAGCCGATCGCCGACCACCTTCAGCTCGCCGAACACGTCGGACGCCTTATGGGCCAGCCAGATCGCGTAGCCGACCACCATGGCCACGCCGAGCACGGCGATGACAACCAGCACGATGACCCAGACCACGCAGTCACCCTAATGCCCCACCGCGATCGACTGGCGCGCCTGAGGAGAGCGCGGCGTACTGGTCGAGCGCCTCCTGGGCCGCCTCGATCGCCGAATCTCCGGCACCGAGAGGTGTGATCACCCGAGCCGCGCCACCGAGGCGCAACAGCAGCCCGCGGAGCCAGGCCGGGTCGCTGACCCTCAAGCTGACGGTCAGAGCTCCGCTGCCGTTGTCGGCTTCCGCGTCCGCCGAATCCGCGGTACCGGCCGGGCTGACCGACTCCATCGGGTAGTACTCGGCCACCCAGGCGGCACCCGGGTCCAGCGCGACCGTGACCAGATCGGCGTCCTTGAGGGCCTCGAACCAGCCGGCGGAGAGGTCGCGGAGCACGACGTCGTGCTCGGCGACGTCGTCGCTGAGGGTCTCGGCGGCGGCGATCCGATCCAGCCGGAATGAGCGGAGGCCGCCCGCCAGATAGCACCAGGCGTCCAGATAGCCGTAGCCGTCGGCCACGAAGACCCGGATCGGGTCGACGTCGCGCCGGGTGGTCTCGGCCCGGGAAGCCACGTCGTAGACCAGGTGCAGCCGCTTTCCGCGGCGCAGCGCGTCGGTCACGGTGGCCTGGACGTCCTCGGCAGCGCTGGTCACACTGACCGAGGCCTGTTCGGTGGGCGTCGCCCCGTCCCCGGCCACCGACTCCAGCTTGGCCAGCGCACGGTCCACGGCCAGCCGCTCGTCCGGACCGGTGACCTCCCGGACGGTGCGCAACGCCAGGACCAGGGCCAGGGCTTCGTCGGCACTGAGCCGCAGCGGTCGGGTCAGGTAGTCGGCGTTGGTGAGGTGGATGACACCCTCGCCGTCGACGGCATCCATGTCGATCTCGATCAGGTCCCCCGGCGCCAACCCGGGAAGTCCACACATCCACAACACGTTGAGGTCTTCCCGCAGCCGCTCGGTGCTGATTCCGAACGAGGCGGCGGCCTCGGTCATCGATACCCCGTCGTGTTCACGCAGGTAGGGCACCAGGGTGAGCAGCCGCCGGACCTGATCCTGGGAGGTGCTCACCGGCCGACCCCGGCCTGCTGACCAGCCGTATCCCGGACGTGCTCGTCCTCGGCCTGCAGATCCTCGACCTGCTCATCCTCGACCTGCTCGTCGTGAGTGGCGACCACTGCCCGCAGTCGGCCGATCACCGCATCCCGCAGCTCGCTCGGCGCGACCACGACGACGTCGGCGGCGTAGCGGGCCACGTCCTCGGCCAGACCCGCGATATCGGCATAACCGACCGTGACCAGCTCGAAGCCGGCCGGCGTCCCCACCTCGCCCACCGGTGGTGAGCCGTTCGACGTCCTCGGCGCCCGCCGGTCGGCCCTGGCGGCGCAGGGCCGGCGCCTTGCCCGGCCGGAGACCGAGCAACGCCTCGGCCGTCGGCTCGTTCGGCAGCAACGAACGCGCCAACCGGCGCAGATCGAGATCCTCGGGCACCTGATAGGCCCCGGGTCGCGAGGTCGGGCGGGGCACGTCGGTCATCCGGGACAATCGGAACATCCGGGTGGCGTCCCGGTCGGTGTCGCGCCCGACCACGTACCAGCGGCCGCGAAACGAGGTGATCCCCCAGGGTTCCAGCCGGCGGGTCTCGCCGTTGCGGTAGGTGAAGCTGACCCGGATCCGGTCCAGGACGGCGTGCCAGAGCGGTTCGAAGGCCGGCTCGTTGGCGCTCACCGAGGGCTCCAGCCCGGCCAGATGGGCGGTGTCCGGTTCGACTCCGGCCGCCCGGAGCTTGGCCAGGGCGCTGCGGGTCGAGTCGGCCAGGCTGGCGTGCTGCCAGGCGCGGGCGGCGACCCCGATCACCGCGGCCTCTTCGGCGTCCAACTCGATCGGCGGCAGTTCGAAGTCGGAGCGCTCGATCCGGTACCCGGGTTCGTCGTCGAAGTAGTGGTCCCAGTTACCCACCTGGACCAGGATGCCGAGGGAGCGCAGTTCGTCCTTGTCCCGCTCGAACGTGCGCTCGAAGGCGGCATCACTGAGGTCGTGGTAACCCTCGACGATCTCCCGGATCCGGCTCTTGGGCAGGTACTGACGCGTCACGAGCAGGCAGATCGTCAGATTGAGGATCCGCTCCGTCTTGCGCGGTGCCATCGGTGTACTCCCGTCCGGTCCCCGGCATCGTACGGGCTGAGGCCTACGGACTCGCGGAGCCCGCGCGCTCACGCACTCAGGCGGCCGGGTGCGGAGGGCGAGCAGTTGCAGAAAATCAAGGACACCGAGAATAGTCCGGTGCTCGATTACGACCGGGAAGCCCCGCGTTACGACGCGACCCGGGGCGGCGAGCGTCGAGCGGGGGCGGCAGCGGAGGCCTACGAGGCCTTACTCACCGCCGCGGCCGCCGGGCCGGTGGTCGATCTGGCCTGCGGGACCGGCAGCGTCACCGCAGCGCTGGATCGCCGGACGCAGCGAGCGGTGATCGGTCTGGACATCTCGGCGGGAATGCTCGCACCGGCTGCCCGCCGGCTGCCCGGTCGGATCGTCCGCGCCGACGCCACCCGGCTGCCGTTCGCCGATGCGAGCGCCGGTGCGGCGATGGCCGTCTGGCTGTTGCATCTGCTGCCGGACGACACCGTCGAGAGGGTGATCGCGGAGGTGGCGCGGATCCTCAGCCCGGGTGGGGTTTTTGCGACGACCGTGGACAAGAACGGCTCCGGCCGCCACGAGGCACCGGACTCGGAGCCCCGGATTCGGGCCTGCGCCCTCGCCAGTGGTCTGGCCTTCGATGGCGCGACCACCTTCGTGGGTCACGGCCAGGGTCGGGGCAGCACGCCAAATCCGGTCTACCGAGTCTGGTCGTTCGTCCGCCGGGACTGCGGGGTGAGTTGACCGGCGCCGGGCGGTTCGCGCCCAGCCCGACCGGTGAGCTGCATCTGGGCAACCTCCGGACGGCCCTGTTGGCCTGGCTGTTCGCCCGCAGTACCGGCCGCGCTTTCCGGTTACGGATCGAGGATCTGGACATCCGACGGAGCCGGCCCGAGCACGAGGCGCGGCAGCGCGAGGATCTGGCGGCGCTCGGGTTGCGTTTCGACCCACCCGAACTGCGCCAGTCCGAGCGCAACCCGGCCTATACGGCGGCGCTCGCCAGCCTGTCCGATCGAACCTACGAATGCTTCTGCACCCGGCGCGAGATCGCCGAAGCCACGTCGGCACCGCACCAGCAGACCGGGCGTTACCCCGGCACCTGCCGCGACCTGAGTGAGCAGGAAAAAAAAGTACGTCGCCGCACCCGGCCGGCGGCGATCCGACTGCGCGCCGACGGCGCCCGGCAGAGCGTGCACGATCTGCTCGCCGGTGACCTGATCGCAGACGTGGACGATCTCGTGCTCCGCCGCAACGACGGCGCCTACGCCTACCACCTGGCGGTAGTCGTCGACGACCTCGGTTCGGGCGTCGACCAGGTCGTCCGCGGCGACGACCTGGCCGGGACGGCTACGAGCCAGGCCTACCTCGCCCGGCTGCTCGGCGGAGCGCCGCCGACCTACGCCCACGTCCCGTTGGCGGTGAACACCGACGGCGTGCGGCTGGCCAAGCGCGACGGCGCGGTGACCATGCGCGCACTCGCTCGACACGACACCGATCCGAGCGCGGTGCTGCGGATGCTCGCCGTCTCACTCGGTCTGGCGGAGTCCGACGAACCGGTCGACGTGGAGCGGTTGCTGTCCCGCTTCGACCCCGGCCTACTCCCCCGCGAACCGTGGGTGGTCAGGCCCTCCTGACCCACGACGGGTCGAGCCGCCCAGAGATCTCCGCCGGCCACTGTCGGAGGCGGGAGGCAGGATGTCGGCATGCCCGTACTACCGACTCCTCCCGTCGATCGGCCCGAGTTGCTGCGCTGGGTTTCGGCCCACCTGGGCGATCTCACGCTGGAGGGGCCGGACCACGTTGCGGCCGGATCGTTCGCCGGCGGTCAATCCGCCGCCGATGCCGCGCTGGCCGGTCTCGACGTCTCCGGCTATGCCCGTCGGCGCAGCACCGTGCTGCCGGCTTCGGCTCGGGGGGCCAGCCGGATGTCGCCCTATCTGCGGCACGGGTTGCTCACCCTGCGCGAGGTGTGGGACGCGGTCGCCGACGCTCCGGCTCAGGATCGTCGCCGCTACCGCGACGAGTTGACGTGGGCCGAGTACGCCCGCCACCTCTACGCCCGGGCGGGGTCGGCCCTGGGCGCCCCGCTCCGGCGGGAGCAGCCGGGACCCACCGGGTGGACGGGCGATCCGTGGCCGGCGGAGATGGAGTGCATGAAGACGGTCACCGAAGAGCTGCACACCGACGGGTGGCTGGTGAATCAGACCCGGATGTGGCTGGCCTCGCAATGGACGGTCCGGGCCGGCGCCGATTGGCGACTCGGTGAGCAGGAGATGTTCGCCCATCTGCTCGACGGCTCGCGGGCGGCGAACCGGCTCGGCTGGCAGTGGACGAGTGGCACCGGGAGCGGCAAGTCCTACGGCTTCAGTCAGTGGCAGGTGCAAAAGCGCGCGCCGGAGCTGTGCCGTCGGTGCGTGCTCCGGACCGATTGTCCGGTGAAGGGCTGGCCGGACGCGCCGCTGGGCGCCGCCGTCGACGGCGCCGATCTGCGAGCAGGTCCGACCCCGGCCGGACCGGCTGAGGTCACCGGTGCGCGCGGTGAGACCGTCTGGCTGACCGCGGAGTCGTTGGGCAGCAGTGATCCGGCACTCGCCGCCCAGCCGGAGCGTCCGGCCGTCTTCGTGTTCGACGAGCCGCTGCTGGACCGGATCCGGCTGTCGTCCAAGCGGTTGGTGTTCCTGGCCGAGACGCTGGCCGAGCTGGCCGAGACCCGTCCGCTCGAGGTCCGGCGCGGGCGTCCGGTCGAGGAACTAACCGGTGTTGCGCTGGCCGCAACCTACGCCCCCGTGCCCGGTTGGTCCCGGATCGCCGGACAGGTCGACGTCGTCGAGACGCACCCTTGGCCGTGGCTGTACCGACCGCAGCGCGCGCCGTTGCGCTCGTTCACGGCGTGGCGGAAGGCCCTCCCGGGGTCTTAGGCTGTCCGGGATGTTGCCGTCCGGACTGTCGATGCTGTGGGAGACGGTCGACCCGGACGAGACGCTGCTGGCCCGGTTCGGATTCGACGGATTTCCGGCCGCGCTCCACTGGGCGGGGGGTGTGCTTGCCCGCGAGTGGAACATCGCGACTCCGGATCGAGCTGGCGCCTCGAGCCGTCTGGTGATCAGCGGCCCCAACGCGATCCTCTGGATGGAAAGCGGTAACGGACCCCTGGTGCTGAAGTGGTCGAACGCCGAGGATCACTTCGAACGCCTGGACGCGTCCACGAAGTTGATGACGAGGCTCGATCGGCAGGGCGTCCCGGTGGCCGCGCCGCTGCCCTCGCCGGACGGACGGGTCCGGGTGGTCTGTGCCGGCCCGCTCGGCCCGCTGTCCGTGACGGTGTCGCGCGAAGTGGCGGGTGACTGGCTCGACGTGACCGACGACGCGGCCGTCCGGGCGGCGGGCGCCTGCCTGGCCGAGCTGCACGTCGTCCTGCGCGAGCACGCCGACGATCGTCCCGAACCAGTCGGCAGAGCCGATACGCCGGGCGGTCGGATTCAGCGCTGGCTGGCCCGCTCCGACCACGGACGAGCACCTGCCGCATCCGCGCGGTTGGCCGCCATGGTGGCCGACCTGCCCGACTTCGACGACGGACGCCAGCTGGTGCACAACGACTTCCGGGCGGCCAACATCCTCACCAGGGATTCGGCGATCGTCGGGGTGCTCGACTTCGACGAGGTCGCCCGGGATCACCGGGTCAGCGACCTGGCCCGGGCCAGCGTCTATCTGAGCACCCTGTTCACCGACTGGGGTCCGACGCCGGGCACCGTCCGCGAGCAGTTCCACCGCGGATACCAGTCGGTCCGCCCGCTCGGCACGGTCGAGCGCCGGTTGCTGGACGCCCTGGTGTTGTGGCACGGGATCATGGCCGTCCCGGACGACGACGATCCGGGCGGCTGGGCCGCAGCGCTGTAGCGCTGTAGCGCCCGGGATTCGATCCCGCGCCGTGGAGTCGCTCATTCTTCTCGATCGGGCGCCGTGAAGCGACGGATCAACTCATCGACCGACAGGTCGAATTTCTGGTTCCGGGTACCCGACCCCTTACCGTCGTCCGCGTCGCACACCGTTGTCCGCGTCGCACATCGAGCAACGTGTGCGCCCCATACCGCAGGGGTGCGACGGGCGGCCCGCCACACGGGTCACTAACCGGCGTCGCACACCGTTGTCCGCGTCGCACACCGTTGTCCGCGTCGCACACCGTTGTCCGCGTCACACATCGAGCAACGTGTGCGCCCCATACCGCAGGGGTGCGACGGGCGGCCCGCCACACGGGTCAGGGCCGTCGCTGCCGTCACGGGTGATGCTGTCGAGCCGCCGGCAGGACCAGACCGACCTTGGCCGCGCCACGGCCGCGGGCTCGGGCTGCTTGCACCGCGGTCGGCGTCTCCTCGAGGTCGTACATCGCCTGCAGGCAGTAGTCGACCTCGATCTCGCCGTCCATGATCATGTCGACCGCCGACCGGAAGGAGCTCAACCCGGGTTCGCCCTGGGTGTGGTTGGTGAAGGCCACCGTCAGGGACTTCCGGAAGGCCCGGTCGATCGGATAGTGCTCGCCTCCCGGCCGTTCGGCGTAGCCGAACCCTCCGACCATGGCTCCGACGGCGGCGACGTCGACCGCCAACGCCCGGGCGGCCTCGCCGCCGGCGGCCTCGATCACCAGGTCGGCGCCCCGGCCGTCGGTGTGGTCCAGGGTGGCCGTGACGATCGACTCACCCGGCTCGAGGACGGCCTCGGCGGCGCCGAGCGAACGGGCGACGTCGAGCCGGGCCGGTTCGAGATCGGCGATCAATACCTCCGCCCCTCGGCGACGGAGCTGCTGGAGGAAGAACAGCCCGGCCGAGCCCGCGCCGATGACCACCACGGTTGCCGGGACGGGGGCGGCCGCGGGCAAGAACTTCTTCATCGCGAACACGGTGGTGCCAAGTTGCTGGGCCAACAGCAGTCGTCGCAGATCTGCCCCGTCCGGCAGTTCGATGAGCTGGCTGGTCGGAACAAGCTGGTAGTCGGCGAAACAGCCGCCGAGTCGGCCGAACGGGACGGTCAGCACCGGCGTTCCGGGGCTGAGCCCGGAGTCGGCACCGTCGACCACCACGCCGACCCCCTCATGTCCCGGGTAACCGGGCAGACCGAGGCGGGCCTCGGAGTGGAATCCATCGAAGATCACGTGCAGGTCCGAGCCGCAGATCGAGGCGTAGTGCATCCGCACCAACACTTGACTCGGTGCCGGTTCAGGAACCGGCACCTCCTGTACCTCGATCACCCCCGAAGCAACCAGCGTGGCCGCGCGCATCCCGCGACCTTATCCTCTTGGGTCGAGGACGGCCTTGAGGCAGCCGCTGTCGCCGACGGCGCCGAGCACGTCGGCGTAGTCGATCGAGCCCGAACCGATGGGTGATCATCCACTCGGTCCGCACCTGGCCCCTGGCGGAGCGCCTCGACGGCCCGGGAAAAGCTGTGATGCTGGGCGAACGAGCCCTTGATGCGTCAGCTCGCGGCGGAACACCTCATAGGGCGAGATCGACCACCGCGCGTCCTGCGGGGCCATGCCGTAGACGAAGATCGGTGCCGGCATCACGGGTCAGGGCCAGACGTCTGGTCGAGCACGCCGACCGCCCCGGTCGCATCGACGACGACATCGAAGCCCTGCGGGGCGATGTCATGCAGACCGCGCGGTCGCGGACGCCGGATCGGATCGGTCCACCAGCACGGTGTGGTCGGCACCGTGCTTGGCGGCGAGGTCGAGCTTGAACTGCGACGGCGCGGCGATGGTGATGCGGCCGGCGACCGGCCCGAGCAGCTGGGTCAGCAGCAGACCGGTCGGCCCGGCACCGAAGACGAGCACATCACTGCCCGGCTCGAGGTCCAGCACGTCCAGGCCGTGCACCACACAGGCCAGGGGTTCGGCGAACACTGCCGACCTCCGGCTCGAGATCGTCGACCACGAACACCTGGACGGCCGGCACGACGACGAACTCGGCGAAGGCGCCCTGCGCGTTCACGCCCAGCGCCGAGGCGCGAACGCACAGAAAGTCGTCCCGGCCCAGCCGGCACTGCCGGGCAGCCGCCGCAGCCGACCAGGGTGTCGGCGACCACCTGCTGCCCCACCCGCAGACCGCCGGAATCCGTCGGGCCCGACATCCGCGGCCGACCCGACCTCGGGACCCAGCGCCTCGAGCGTGCCGACGAACTCGTGCCCGGGGATCAGCGGATAGCTCGGGCCGAACTCGCCGTGGTGCAGGTGCAGGTCGGTGCCGCAGACCCCGGCGAGGTCGACCCTGATCCGCACCTGGCCCGGGCCGGCCTCCGGACCGGAAGGTCGGCCAGCCGGAACGACTCCGGCCGGTCGTAGACGATCGCTTTCACCCGTGACCGTGTCCCCTTCCCGGTCAGAAGACGCTGTTCGGGTCGTAGTACTCGTTGATGTTGTCCCAACCGATCCCGACGGCCTTGGTGAAGGACTGCGGCGGATAGTCTGCGGGCTTCTTCTTCCCGGTCGCGATCGCCACGGCGATCTTCAGCGCCTCCTCGGCGGCCAACGATGGTGAGTTCAGACCGGTCGAGATGTAGCGGCCGTTGGGCCCGCCCTGCTTGATCAGCGCCAGGGCTTCCTTCTGGCCGTCGGCTGCCGCCGCCACGTAGACGTTCTTGTACTGAGCCTTGCCGTTGACCACCATGTAGGCGCCCAGACACATCGAGTCGTTGAGCCCCATCACCAGATCGATCGTTCGGGTTGCCGGCGAGCATGTTCTCGGCCGCGACCTGACCGACGTCCTGGGCGTAGTCACCCGGCTGCTCGGCCAGGATCTTGTACGGCAGGTCACCCGCCTTCAGACCGTTCAGGAAACCCTGACGACGGTTAGGGCCGACGAACTCGTCCGTGGCCGGCCCGGTCAGGATCACCATGGTGATGCTGGACTTGCCCATCTTCTTGAACCGCTTGGCCGTGATCATGCCGGAATCTTTGCCGATGGTCAGGTTGTCCGACTGCACACTGGTCGCCCCGGTCCCGGGCACGCTGGTGTCGATGTAGATCACCGGGATCTTCGAGGCGACCTGGGTCATCATCTCCTTCTGACCCTTGACGCTGGTGGCGTTGACCACCATCACGTTGGCGCCCTCGGCCATCATCGCCTGCATCTGGTTGAGCTGGATGGCCGGATCCTTGTTCGCCGCCTGGAACAGCAGCTTGAATCCTTCCTTGTCGGCGATCTGCTGGGATCTCGACCTGCATGGCCGCGAAGTACGGCGCCTGCAACTGTTGCTGGGCGAAACCGACGATCACGTCGGACACGCTCGGCTGCACCCCACCGGCCGGGCCCGTGGCCGGAGTGGTGGAGGGATAGATCTGCCCGCAGCCCGGCAGCGCCGCCAGGGCGACCGCGCCGCCGGCCGTCGCCAGCAGGCGACGCCGGCTCCAGGTGTCTCACTTGGCCGCGCCTTGGCCGGCTCGCCTTGCGCCGACGGGTGAACTGGACGGTGGCCAGCACCGACCGCGACCAGGATGAGCGCGCCACGGAAGGCGTCCTGCAGGAAGGTCGAGACGTTCAGCAGCGACAACAGGTTGGCGATCACGGCGAAGATGATGGTGCCGACCACGGTGCCGAAAACCTTGCCGTAACCACCGGCCAGCCGGGCGCCGCCGATGACGACCGCGGCGATCGCCTCGAGCTCGAGCAGGTTGCCGGCGGTCGAGGTGCCGCTGGCGAACCGGGCCAGGAACATCCAGCCACCGAGACCGACCAGCAGACCGGCCAGGATGTAGACCGACCACAGTGTCATCCGGACCGGGATGCCCGAGCTGCGGGCGGCCTCCTTGTTGCTGCCGATGGCATAGACCCGACGACCCCAGACGGTGCGGTTGAGCAGGAAGCCGATGATCAACACCATGCCGATCCAGATCAGCGCCAGGACAGGGATGCCCGAGGACGGTCGTCTGCCCGATCTTGGCGAACTGAGCTGCCGCCTCCGGATTGATCGGGATGCCGTTGCCGTAGGCGTAGACCAGACCGCGGGCCAGCGCGAGCATGCCCAACGTGACGATGAACGGCTCCAGGCCGCGGAACGAGACCAACCAGCCGTTGACGGTGCCGACGATGCCGCCGATGATCACCGCGACGATCAGGGCCAGGAAGACCGACGGCCCGCCGAACAGACCGGCCCCGATGACGGCAGCCAGGCCCAGGGCCGAACCGACACTGATGTCGATCCCGCCGGTCAGCACGACGATCAGTTCGGCCAGCGTGACCACGCCGATGATCGACATCTGCAGGAGCAGGTTGGTCAGATTGGTGCCACCCCAGAAGATCGAGCCCCGGGTGATGGTGGCGACGAGCAACAGGGCGAGCAGGATGTAGAGCGCGTACTGGCTGCGCAGCCAGGTCGCGACGATGCCGGAACGCGCTGCTCCGGCTCGACGCCGGCCTCGGTGGCCGGCGCATCGGTGGAAGTGGACATCGGCAGAACTCCTTCGTTCGGGTGATCAGTTCTGGGTGGCCGAGCTCGTCGGTATGACTGAGTGCGGTGCGGATCAGGTCGTCGGTGTCGGCCTGGTCGGGGTCGTATTCCTTGACGATCTTTCCGTTGCGCATGACGAGGATCCGGTGGCAGAGCGAGAGCAGTTCTTCGGCTTCGCTGGAAACGACCAGCACCCCTTTCCGCGGGCGGCGACGGCGTGGATGATCTGGTAGATGTTGGCCCGGGCCCCGACGTCGATGCCCTTGGTCGGCTCGTCCAGCACGACGAAGTCAGGGTCGGACTCGAGCCACTTCGCGACCACCACCTTCTGCTGGTTGCCCCCGCTGAGGGTGCTGGTGTAGGTCTTCGGGCCGCCCTTGACCTGGAACTCCTTGATCAACTCGCGGACCCGGCTGTTCTCCTGCTGTCGGCATCGACCACACCGGCGCGGGCCATCCGCGGCAACACGACCAGGCTCATGTTCTCGCCGTTGTCGAAGTCCTTGACGAAGCCTTCGAGGCGGCGATCCTCGGTCAGATAGGCGATCCGCTTGGCCAGCGCCTGACCGGGACTGTTCAGCTGGACCTGTTCGCCGTGGATGGCGATAATCCCGGAGGCGGCCTTCTTCTGCCCGGTGATCGTGCGGGCCACCGAGGACCGGCCGCTGCCGACCAGCCCGTAGAGGCCGAGGATCTCTCCCGGTGCGACATCGAAAGAGACCCCGTCGGCCGAGCCACCGTAGAGATCGCGGACCGAGATCACCGGATCCTTGCCGGACGTCTCGACCGGGTGACGGACGGTCCAGCGCCTTCAGCGCCTGGCCGATCATCATCGAGGTGACCTCGTCCGGGCTGCTCTCGGAGGCCTTGACCACGTCGACCAGTCGTCCCGTTGCGCAGCACGACGATCCGGTCCGCCATCGCGAAGACTTCGTTCAGCCGGTGCGAGACGAAGATGATCGTGGTGCCGGATTCCTTCTCTCGCTTGACCAGGTCGAGGATGTCGTTGAAGTGCTCCTCACTGGTGGAGGCCGTGGTCTCGTCCAGGATCATGATCTTGTGATTGGTCACCGCGGCCCGGCTCAGCGACAGCATCTGGCGCTGCCCGGGCCCGAGATCGCGGGCCAGCTCGGTGGTGCTGAGGTGCCCGAGTCCGACCCCGGCCAGCACCTGACGGGTCTCGGCGCTGTTGCTGTCCACCTTCGTGGCCCAGGGACGGATGTCGCGACCCTCGCGCAGCTTGTAGAGCCAGACGTTCTCACCCACCGTGAAATCGTCGATGATCAACGGCTCCTGGTGCATCATCAGCACGCCGGCCTGCTCGGCCTCGGCCGCGTTGCGGACGGGATGGTCGAATCCGGTCACCCGGATCACGCCGTCGGTCGGGGTGTCGACGCCGGCCAGCAGCTTGGCGAAGGTCGACTTCCCGGCCCCGTTCGCCCCGCAGATGGCCAGCACCTCACCGGCGTAGCCCTCGATCGAGACACCGTCGAGTGCTTTGACGCCCGGGTAGTACTTCTTCACATCGACCGCGGTGAAGGAAACCTCGCCCGCCTTCGGCCGGAGCCGGGTCCGTCCAACGGTCTGCTCTGTGGTCACCACAATGAGTAGCCTCCATCCATCAGTAGTTCGGTTCCGATACAGAACTCTGCCGCGTCGCTGAGTAACCAGCCGGCGGCCTGCTGCGGCCTCGCTCGGGCGTGGCCATCCGACCGATCGGCGTCCGCCCGATCCAGTCCGGCGTGCATGTCGGTGCTTGCTGGCCAGCAGGGGCGTGGCGATGTACCCGGGCGCGAGAGCATTGACCCGGATGCCGCGCGGCGCCCATTCGGCGGCCATCGACTTGGTCAGCGCGGTGACCGCGGCCTTCGAGGCGTTGTAGGCGGCCTGTTGCTGCGGAGTGTTCACGATGTGGTTGCCCGACATCGAGGACACGGTGACGATTCGGCCCGATCCCTGCCCCAGCATCACCCGCCCGACCGCCTGGCAGGTGAAGAACATTCCGAGCAGGTTCACATCCAGGGTGCGGTTCCACTGCTCGAGGCTGAGATCCTCGAACGGGGTCGGCTCTTCGGAGACTCCGGCCGCCGCGACCAGGCCGTCGATCCGTCCGGCGCTCTGTTGCACCTGGCTGACGGCGTTCAGCACACTGCGCTGATCGGTGACGTCGGCGCTGGACGAACTGCACCCGGTCCGGTGCCTCGGCGGCGGAATCGTCGGTGTCTCGACCGGGTGCAGGTCCAGGGCGAACACGTCCGGCACCCCGCTCGAGTCAGCCAGTCGCAGACCGCACGCCCGACACCGCCGGACGCACCGGTCACCACGACCTGCGCGCCCGCCATGCCGGCCACGATCCCGCTGGCGAAATCGACCTTCTCCTCACGTCGTCGTGCATTCGATTGCCGCGACGGCCGAAGGCCGGACCGACGCGTTCTCTGTGGTTACCGTCACACCTGTGATGACAGGATGTCAAGACGCCACCGGCATCGACGTGTCCGATCGTTATCCAGCCGAGCAGGGCCGCCGGATTTGTGATCACGAATCTGTCGACGACGGCCTCGACCCACCGCCTGCTTCAGCCGGTGCAGTACCCGATCGCCGAGCCGGGCCAGACCAGGCATTCCGCCATAGGAGAGATAGCGCGACGGCCGGGCGACGTCGCCGCCGAGCACGATCCTCGAGGCCGCGCCGCGCGTCGACGGCCTCGGCCAGGCAATCGATCAGCGCGCTGTCGGGGCCGTTGCGGTGCCGCCCGAAACCGTCGTAACCGAGGTAGGCGCCGGCGGCCGCGAGCTCGGCGTGCAGACCCGGGTCGGGATTACGGTCGATGTGGGCGAGCACGACCCTGCGACGCCGGCACGCCTGTCCGCAGCCAGCGCCGCCAACACCTCGAAAGCGGCGCTGCAGTACTCCAGATGCACCATCACCGGAGCGCCGGTCCGGCCGTGGGCGCCGGCCACCGCGTCAGCACCCGTCGCTCGAAGGCGGAGATCGACCAGTAGTCGACGCCCGGCCTTCGATCATGCCGGCCCGGACCGGGTGTCCGTTCGGCTGAACAGCGGTCTGCGCCGGCGCACGCCCGGGATCGTCGTCCGAGCAGGGAATCCCGGTCATCAGGTCGGCAACGAACCGATCGGCCAACCCGCGTCGGCAGACCGAGCAGCCAGTGCCCGGCGGCGTAGTGAGCCTCCCGGTGGGCGCCGGTGGTGGCCGCGATCACGGCAGGCCGGTGGCCCGGCGCTGATCCGGGCTCAGAGCCGGCCGGGTCCGCGCCCGAGGCCCGATCGGCGTGGCGTCGACCATGGCGGCGAAGCCGCTTGTCTTGAGCGAGTTGCGCCTCCCGTCCGCTGCGCTGCCTCGTCGTCGAGCTCATCACCCGGCAGCAGAGGTGAGACCTGGAACAGATGTTCGTGATAGTTCGTCGGCCCCAGCTGATCGGCAGCCACGTCGCCGGTGACGGTCCTCACCGCCCGCCGGGCTCCCGTCGATCGCTGGATCGGCGATCGGGTCCGGCGGCGACTCGGCTCAGTTCGGCCACCGTCTCGGGCGGCATAGCCGAGCTCGAACACATCGGCCACCACCTGGGACCAGCCGTGCACGAAATAGCGCCAGCCGTCCTCCAGCACCAACCCGCGAGCCTCCTGCTGCGCCCGCGCCTGGTGCCAGAACTCCAGACTGCCGCGATAGTTGAACTCCCAGACGTAGCCGCCCCGTGGGAACGGCGACCCGTCCGACAACGGCGATCCCGGTCGGTCCTTGCCCATCCCGGTGGCGTTGACCACCAGGCTGGCGGCGGGAAGTTCCGACAACAGCCGATCGCTGTCGGCCGGCGATCCGACCAACTGGTAGCGAAGAGGTCGGCGGTCGAGACCGGCCCGCTCGTGCAGGGCGCGCAGATGGTCCAGCCGGTTCTGCGCTGGGCGGTGACGGTGACCCGGCTCGGCCGGTCGGCGCGGACGCCGAGCTGGTGGGTCAGGGCCGCCGCGGCTCCCCCGTCGCCCAAGACAGAGCACCTCGGCTCCGAACGTCCGAAGTGGTCAGCCGGCAAGAACTCCTCGAGCGCCAGCCGGACGGTGAGGGGATCTCTGGCCGCACCGCAGAGCGAACCGCCGCGCTTGTAGACCGACGAGATCTCACCGAAGGTCTGCGCCAGCTCGTCCAGTTCGTCGAACGCGGGCGCGGCCGCCTCATAGAGACTGACCTTGTGCGTGGTGACCAGCGCCCCCCGATGGCCGGGGATCGGCTCTCGATGTCATCGACCAGCGGCGCGATAGACCTGCTGATCCGCGCCCAGGGCGATGTCGTGGCCGATCAACCGCCGCGTCGGCAGACCGAGCGCGTCGGCCCACCGTGGGAACACCGTCATGATCGAGGAGCTGCCGGTCGTCACCCCGACGAATCCCATGTAGCTCTCGCCGGGCGTCATCGGCTGATCCGGTCGAACCATGGTTCCAGCCGGGCGTAGGCGTCCACGAACTCGGCGTGCCACTGCTGGTAGGAGCGATGCCGGTCCGGATCGGGCGAGAACTCCGCGGTCACCTCCGACAGCGAGGCGGCCACCGTGAAGTCGGGCAGCAGGCCGATCCCGACCCCGGCGGTCACCGCCGCACCCAGGCTGTTGGCCTCCTCGACGACCGTGCGCCGGCGCACCTCGCAACCCCAGACGTCGGCCAGGATCTGAAGCCAGACGTCGCTGGCGGCGCCGCCACCGATCGCGTCCACCCGCTCGACCGCAGTGCCCCGCTCACGGAAAGCCTCGACACAGGTGGCCAGATTGAACGCGACTCCCTCCAGCACCGCCCGGGTGAGGTTGGCCGCACCGTGATGGTGGCTGAGACCGACGAAGGCGGCCCGCGCCGAGGGATTCCAGTACGGGGAGCGTTCGCCGAGCAGATGCGGCAAGAAGTACAACCCTTCGGCAGCGGCCGGGGCCGGCTCGGCAGCCGCCACCAACCGCCGGAATCGATCCGGATCGGCGTCGTCCCCGAGCAGGCCGGTGATCCAGCCGAGCGATCCGCCACCGGCCTGCATGGTGGCAGTCGGCACGTAGCGGCCAGGCACCACGTGGTCGAAGGTCATGGTGCGCATCTGTGGCAGGTCCAACAGCGGCCGGTCCGCGGCGACCGATACCCACGACGACGAACCCAGATAGGCGTAGGCGCCGTCCTCAGGCGAAACGATGCCGGCGCCGACCGCGGCCAACGGCCCGTCGCCCCCGCCGAGCACCACCGGTGTGCCGGCCCGCAGCCCCGTCGCCTCAGCCGCGGCGCCCTGCACGGAGCCGACCACGGTCGTCGCTTCGACGACCTCGGGGAACAGCCCGTGCGGCAGCCCGGCGGCCTCGATCAGCTCATCGGACCAACGCCGTGCCGACTGGTCGAAGGCGTTCGTGCTCGAGGCGTCGGACGGGTCGGTGGCCAACTCCCCGGTCAAGCGGAAGGCGAGGTAGTCCTTGGCGAGGCAGAAGTGCCGGGCCCGGCCGAACACCTCGGGCTCAGCGTCACGAATCCACATCAGCTTGGTCAGCGAGTAGGTCGGATTGAGCTGATGACCGGTGATCCGGTAGCCGCGTTCGGCGCCGACGCGTTGCAACGATGCGGCGCATTGGTCGCCGCTGCGGGTGTCGGCCCAGATCAGCGAAGGACGAAGCACCTCGCCCCGGCCGTCGAGCAGGACGACGCCCATCATCTGGCCCGACATCGACAGGGCCCGGACGTCGTCGGCTTGGGTGTCGGTGTTCTGCATCAACTGCCGGGTCGCCGAACACACCGCGTCCCACCAGTCCTCCGGAGCCTGCTCCACCACGCCACCCGCGCCGTAGTGGGTCGGGTAGCGCACGGTCACGGCGGCGATCAGAGCGCCGCTGTCCTCGTGCAGCGACGCCTTGTCACCGGTCGTCCCCAGATCGTGGGCCAGGAGCATCGCTGCCCTAGCGCCCCTCGTCGACCGGCAGCGGGTACGGCTCGAGCCGGTAACCCGGACCGGCGCGGTCGGCGAGATCCTTATCGTCGCGGTAGACCCGCTGACCCATCCCGTTCTCGAGGACCCACTGGTAGTCGTGGCCGGCCGAGCCGGGATAGACCGCGAGGAACGAGTACGGGGTGGTTCCGAGGTTGACGCTGCGGTGGGCCCAGTGCGGGGGGATGTAGCCGATGTCACCGACGGCGATCGGAAGAAATCTCGCTACGGTGCCGTCGAACAGCAGCAGCCCGCCGGATCCGGCGAGTCCGAGGTAGATCTCACCCTGGGGGTCGGTGTGGAGGTGTCCTTTGGTCACGAACAGTTCGCCGCCGACGTCTCCGGGCGCGATGGTGGTGATCGACTGCGGCAGCTCGCCGGGCAGCCTCCGGGACCGGGGACGAGGTGACCGAATAGACCACCGGAGTCGTCGTCGGCCATTACGGCCCGCCACTGTTCAGCGTCGGCGAAGACGCCTGCCAGATCCGAGAGCCGGCGCACCAACTGCGGTCCTGCCGGCGTGAAAGGCGGGCTGGTCGACGGTGAAGCGGAGAACGACCGGGTCGACCGGTGGAGACGAGAATTCAGCCATCGCAGATTCCCCTTGTCGTCGTCGACCCGGTTCTGACCGACTGAGGCCGGCGCCACCCTGCGGTCTGCCGGCATCCTGTCATTACACGTTGTGGAAGGCAAGCGGTCCGGACGTCGTCGGCTCCGTTCCGCCCGGGCTTATCGTGATCGGGTGGTCACGGGCACGATCGACCGAGCATCACCGGTCCCTTACTATCACCAGCTCAAGGCGCTGCTGCGCCGTCAGATCATCGACGCCGAGATGCTGCCCGGCGACCGACTCCCCGGTGACCACAAGCTGTGCGAGCGCTACGACATCTCCCGAACCGTGGTCCGGCAGGCCCTCACCGAGCTCGAGTTCGAGGGCACGATCGAGCGGGTCAAGGGGCGCGGCACGTTTGTCGCCGAACCGAAAACGGCCCAGGGTCTGGTCCAGTCGCTGACCGGGTTGTTCGAAGATGCGGCCGCGCTGGGCATGCACGTCCGGAGCGAGGTCCGTCGCCTCGAGGTCGTTCCCGCCGATCAGCCGGTCGCCGAGGACCTCGAGCTGCCGATCGGTGCGCCGGTGTTGGCGATCGAGCGCTTGCGGTTCGTGAACGAGGTGCCCTGGGTCTTCGCGGTCACCCACCTCCCGGTCGGCCTGCTGGCCCCGATCCAACCCGAAGACCTCGAGCAGACATCGCTGTACGCGATCATGGAGCGATCCGGAGCCCGGCCCGTACACGGGCGTCGATCGGTCGAAGCCCACACTGCTCCCGCCGCCCTGGCCCACGATCTCGGGCTGTCCGCCGGCGCTGCGGTCCTCGTTCTGCACAGCGTCGGCTATGACCGGACCGGCCGACCCGTCGAAACCTTTCGAGCCTCGCACCGGGGCGACCGCAGCCGCTTCGAGGTCTCGCTGAGCCATCCGAGCGACCCGGAATCAGGGCGCTGGGCCGATGCGGGCCTGCGAAGCTCCGATCGAGCCTGACCGCTAGCCGCGATCATCGTCCCGCAAGGAATTGATCATGGTCTGCAGGATGGTGAAGGCAGCAGACCGGTCACCCTCGGTCATGCCGCTCAGCATCGTGTCCTCGATCGATCGGACGGCGACGGTCGCCTTGGCCAGGCTTCGCCGCCCGCGTGGCGTGAGCCGGGTGGGCAGGACCTTCCCCACCCGCGCGGACGCCGGTCGGGTCACGTAGCCGTCTCGTTCCAGGGTCTGCAACAGCACGTTCATCGACTGCCGCGTCACGAACGTTCCCCGCGCGAGCTCGGAGTTGGACAAACCCGGGCGTTGTGCCAGCAGCTCCAAACAGGAGTAGTGCGTCACCGTCATTCCCAGCGGCCGCAGCACCGCCTCCATGGCTACCCGCAGAGCGCTCGAGGCTTCCTTCAGCAGATAGCCCAGCGACGTCTCCAGCTGAACACCGTCTTGACTCATGTCAGAATTCTGACATACATTGGCTTATGTCAGAAGACTGACATAATCGAAGGAGCTGCTCATGCCCGCCACCGGACCGGACTTCGTTTCCCTGCAATCTCGTGATCTCGCTGCCGCACAGGCTTTCTACGAGCATTACCTCGGCCTCGTCCGTTCGTCGGCCGGGCCTCCGCACGCCGTCGTTTTCGAGACGAAGCCGATCGCCTTCGCCCTGCGTGACGTCGTTCCTGGCACCGATCTCGACTCCGTGACCCAGCCCGGAATCGGTGCCGCGATCTGGCTGCACGCCACGGACGTCCAGAACATTTACGACGCCATGGTCGCCGACGGCCACACCATCGTCTCCCCGCCGACCGACGGCCCCTTCGGCCGGACCTTCACCTTCGCCGATCCCGACGGTTACCAGATCACCCTGCACGATCGCGGCTGAGGCCGCCGGAGTCAGCCGATCAGCACAACTGTGATCGACCTCCGGGCACCCGGGACTGACCCGTAGGAAATTCCTCGGACCGTCCTTCCGAGCGATAGGCGTGGACTGGCCCCCCAACGGCGTCCGGTTGACCGCCTGTTCCGGCGAAGCGGCCGACCTGACCGGCCTGGTGCTGCAGGAATTTTCGATGCGGGTCGCCGGCGGCCGAGCCCGGATGCCCTCCGGGACGGTCTACCGGTGGGAAGACGTCGTCCGGTCCCACCGCGACATGGAAGCCGGAACGGTCGGGGTCAAGGGCGTCGTGCTCACCCGACGCGCCGATGGTTCTCCGCCGTTCACAGTGCAGGTCGACGCAGCCCGCCCGCGAGCGCCCGCCGCAACGCGTCCATCGTCGGCTCCAGGCTCGTCGGGTCGACCCGGGATGCCGCCGGCCAGTCGACGATGGAGGGACCCCAGAATTCCCGCGGCGTCCCGGGCCAACGTGGCATCAGGTGCACGTGCAGGTACGGCACGCCGTCGCCGTAGACGACGCTGTAGACATGCTCGGCGCCGATCGCGCGGAGCGCCCGGGCCGCCTGGGTGATCGCCAGTCCCATCTCGGCCGCCTCGTCGTCGGACAGGTCGCCGAGTCCGCCGATGTGGCGGAACGGCTCGACGAACAGGTGTCCCCGATAGGTTCCGGGACCGGGTGGGTGGTGCCCGATGGAGACCCTCTCGCCGAGCAGGAGGGTAATCCTCGGATCGGCCGCCGCGTGCTTGCGGCAGACCAGACAGTCGTCCTGCGTCATGTGTCCATCGTCATGTGGCCATCGTCATGAAGCCATCTTAGGGACGCACTGACCGCCGGCGGCGCGATCCACTGGTCGCCGACCGGGGCGCCGCCATTAGTCTCGACCGATGATCATCTGGGCCGAAGCGACCGTGGTCGAACTCGGCCCGTCCTGGCCGGGGGCTCAGCAGGTCAGCGCCGATCAAGCCGACGGCGGTCGCTGCCGGGCGCTGGTCTACACCGATCTGATGGCTGTCCCGCGGGTCGGCGACCGGCTGTTGCTCAACGTCGCGGCACTCGAGCGCGGACTGGGTACCGGCGGTTACGCGCTGGCGGTGGCGGTGCTGGACGCCGACGGACGGTTGACCGGGCAACCCGACGCGCCGGCCGGCCACCTGGTGAAGGCCCGCTACACGCCGCTGCAGACCATGGTCGCCGGCGCGGACGAACAGGGATCGAGTTCCACGACCAGTTGGCCGGTGCCGACGACCTGGCCGGTCTTCCGGTGATCGTGGCCGACCTGCATTCGGCGCTGGCCCCCATCGTCGCCGCCGTCCACCACGACCGTCCCGGACTGCGGGTGGTCTATCTGATGACCGACCACGGCGCACTCCCGATCGCGTTCTCCCGGGCGGTGGCTCAGCTCAACGAGTCCGGGCAGCTGACCGGAACCGTCACCGTCGGCCAGGCCTACGGCGGCGACCTGGAGGCGGTCAACGTCCACTCCGGTCTGCTGGCGGCCAAGATCGCGCTGGAAGCGGACCTGGTGGTGGTCACCCAGGGCCCGGGCAATCTCGGTACCGACACCCGCTGGGGATTCTCCGGGGTGGCGGCCGGCGAAGCGATCAACGCCGCCGCGACCCTCGGCGGACGTCCGGTCGGCGCGTTGCGGATTTCCGGCGCGGACGCCCGGTTCCGGCACCGTGGCGTCTCCCACCACAGCCTGACCGCTTACGGCCGGGTGGCGATGCGACCGGCCGACATCGCCGTCCCCCATCTCGGCGGCGCGTCCGGCCTGTACGGCATCGCGGGACTCGACCGGGTGGCGAGCCTGGCCGGATCCGTCGAACAGTCCTTGCGGGCGCTCGACCAGCATCGGCTGCACCGGATCGAACTCGGCGGACTCGACCGGGCCCTGCTCGACTCGCCGGTCAGCTTGTCCACCATGGGTCGCGCACTGGATGAGGATCCGGCCTACTTTCTCGCCTCCGCGGCCGCCGGCCGGCTCGCCGTCGCCCTGCTGAATGGCTGAGCGAGCTGGACGGCTGAGCGAGCTGGACGGCTGAGCGAGCTGGACGGCTGAAGGCGTCGGCCTACTGGGTCGCGGTGGGCTGGGTGAAGAGGATGTCGACCACGAAGACCAGGGTCTCGCCCTTGGCGATCTTCGGGCTGGCGTTGCCGTTGGGGTAGCCGAGACTCGGCGGGACGACCAGCAGCACCCGGCTGCCGACCGTCTGGCCGGTCAGACCCTGGTTGAAGCCCTTGATCTGGGTGGTCAGCGGCGCCTGCTCGGCCGCCTTGCCGTAGTCGGACTCGATCAGCTTGCTGTCGCTCCAGGTCAACCAGGCGTAGTGCAGGGTGACGGTGTCGCCCGAGGCGACCTTGGCGCCGGAGCCCTTGATCAGCGGCTGGGCGACCAGCTTCGTCGGCGGAGTGGTCTTGGGGATCGTCACCTGCGGGGTGCCGGTGCCGCCGCTGACCGTCGGCAGGCCGGAGACCGGCGCGACCGTCGTCCCGCTCGGACCGGAGAGAGTGGCCGCGGTGATGTCGACCACGAACATCAGGGTGTCGCCGACGTTGATGCCGGCCTGGGCGTTGCCGCCGGAGGAGTCGTAGCCGTCGGCGCCGGTCATCGCGATCAACACCCGGCTGCCCTGATGCTGGCCGACCAGACCCTTACTGAACCCGGGAATGACTTTGGACAGCGAGAAGGCGATCGGCGTCCGGCCGGAGACGAAGGAGCTGTCGAACGTCTTGCCCGTCCGGCCGTCGATGCCGGCGTAGTCGACCTGGACGTTGGTGCCGGACTTGACCACCGGGCCGTTGCTCGGCACCAGCACTTTGGTCTGCGTCTTGTCGATCCGGAACGGCGCCTTGAAGCTGACCTTCGGGGTCTTCCCGTAGCCGCCGGTGACGGCGATCGCATCCAGGTTGGTGGAGGCCTTGATCGTCGGCGTCGGCGAGGCGCTCGAACTGGCGCTGGCACTCGAACTGGCACTCGAACTGGCGCTGGCGCTCGGGTTGGCACTGGCCGGGGCCACCGTGGCCGAGGGGTTCGGCGTCGCCGTCGAGCTGGTCGTCTTGTTGCCGCAGGCGCCGAGCAGACCGATCGCACCGACCGCTGCGGTGACGGTCAGCAGCCGCAGAACGGAACGAGAACGCGACGACGATGGACCAGGTACAGGAAAGCGCACCGGGGAAGGGTACCCGGTGAAACTGTTCGCCCCGGGCGTTTGCGCTGGCCCACCGGTCGGTCGTTGATCAGCGCTGCATCCCCGCGATCAGTCGCGCTGCATCCCCGCGATCAATCGATCGACGCGTTCGTCGGTGGCCAGGAACGGATCCTTGCACAACACCGTCCGCTGCGCCTGGTCGTTGAGTTTCAGGTGCACCCAGTCGACCGTGTAATCGTTGCGGCCGTCCTGGGCGTGTCGGATGAAGTCGCCACGGAGCTTGGCCCGGGTGGTCTGCGGCGGAACCGTCTTGGCCCGGAAGATCGCCGGGTCGTGAGTGACCCGGGCCACCGATCCGCGCCGTTCCAGCAGTGAGAAGATGCCGCGGGATCGGCGGATGTCGTGGTAAGCCAGATCGAGCTGGGCGATCCGCGGGTCACCGAAGCTCAACTGGTGCTTGGCCGCGTAGGCGTCCAGCAGCTTGAGCTTGATCGCCCAGTCGATCTCGGTGTCGATCAGGCTCAACTTGTCCTCGGCGACCGCCCGGATCGCCCGCTCCCACAGGTCGAGCACCCGGACCAGCGTGGCAGTCTCCAGCCCACGGTCGGCGACGAAGGCCGAGACCTTTTCCAGGTAGGCGGTCTGCAGCTCGAGGGCGGAGATCTTGCGGCCGTTGGCCAGCGCGACGCTGACCCGTCCGGTCCGGTCCCGGCTGATGTCCCGGATGGCCCGGATCGGGTTCTCCAGGGTGAAGTCGCGCATCCCGACGCCGGCCTCGATCAGCCGGAGCACCAGTTCGGTGGAGCCGACCTTGAGCAGCGTCGTCGTCTCGCTCATGTTCGAGTCGCCGACGATCACGTGCAACCGGCGGTAGCGCTCCGGGTCGGCGTGCGGCTCGTCGCGGGTGTTGATGATCGGCCGGCTCCGGGTGGTGGCCGAACTGACGCTTTCCCAGATGTGCTCGGCCCGCTGGCTGAGGCTGTACTCGGCCCCGCGGGCGCTGCTCAGCACCTTGCCGGCCCCGCAGATCAGCTGCCGCGAGACCAGGAAGGGGACCAGCACGTCGGTGATCTTGCTGAAGTCGCCGACCCGGGAGATCAGGTAGTTCTCGTGGCAGCCGTAGGAGTTGCCGTGGCTGTCGGTGTTGTTCTTGAACAGATAGATGTCACCGGCGATCCCCTCGGCGGCCAACCGCTGCTCGGCGTCGATGATCAGGTCTTCCAGAATCCGCTCGCCGGCCCGGTCGTGGCTGATCAGCTGGGTCAGGCTGTCGCACTCGGCTGTCGCGTACTCCGGGTGCGAGCCGACGTCGAGGTAGATCCGCGAACCGTTGCGCAGGAAGACGTTGCTGGAGCGGCCCCAGGTCACCACCCGGCGGAACAGGTAGCGGGCCACCTCGTCCGGGGTGAGCCGACGGCTGCCGCCAGAGGTGCAGGCGACGCCGTACTCGGTTTCCAGACCGTAGATCCGGCGATCCATCAGCGCCTCACCCGTGCTGCTCGTCGGCGTGCAGCAGGTCGAGCAGAACACCGAGTTCTTGTCGGGTGAGGTCGCGGACCTCGCCGGACTTCAGGTCGCCGAGCCGGACCGGTCCGACGGCCACCCGGGACAGCCGTCGGACGGGGTGTCCGACGGACTCCATCATGCGTCGCACGATCCGGTTTCTCCCTTCGTGCAAGGTGATGTTGACCATGCTACGTTCCCGCGCGGTCGAGACCAGGCGGATCGCGTCCGGCGTTACCGGTCCGTCATCGAGCCGGACGCCGCGGCGCAACAGCTTGATCGTCCGGTGCTCGACCACCCCGTCGACCTCGACCAGATAGGTCTTCGGCACCTCGAAGCTCGGATGGGCCAGCCGGTGGCCGAAGTCGCCGTCGTTGGTCAGGATCAGCAGCCCCTCGGTGTCGGTGTCCAGCCGTCCGACGTGGAACAGCCGCTCCCGCCGGCCGACCAGGAACTCCTCCAGCGTCCTGCGACCCTCCGGGTCGTCCATGGTGGAGACCACTCCGCGCGGCTTGTTCAGCACCGCGTAGACGTGCTTGCGGGGCGGCGGGATCCGCTCACCGTCCACCCGGACGACGTCGTGTTCGGGGTCGACCCGGACGCCCTGGGAGGTGATGACCGCGCCGTTCACCTCTACCCGGCCCTCGTCGATCATGATCTCGCTGGCCCGCCGGGACGCGATGCCGGCCGCGGCCAGCACCTTCTGCAGCCGGACGCCGCCGTTCGGCTCGTCACTCATCGGTGGACTCCTCTTGCTCGACTTCATCCTGCACGAGTTGGTCCTGCTCGGCCCGGCCGGGCCCGGCGGGCTCCGGCAGAACCTCCGAGACATCCGGAGCGGCGCCGAGATCGGGGACGACGCTCAGCTGACTGAGTTCGGCTTCCAGTTCGTTGACGTCCGGCAGGTGCGGGGCCAACGGCGGAAGACCGTCCAGTGACTCCAGGCCCATCCGCTCCAGGAAGTAGTCGGTGGTGGCGAACAGGGTGGCGCCGGACTGTTCGTCGGCGCCGACCTCGGCGATCAGCTCCCGGGTCAGCAGCGTCCGCATCACGCCGTCGACGTTCACCCCGCGGACCCCGGAGACCCGGGCCCGGGAGACCGGCTGCAGATAGGCGACGACGGCCAGGGTTTCCAACGCCGCCTGGGAAAGCTTGGCCTGCTGGCCCTCCAGCAGATAGCGGCCGATCAGGTCGGCGTGCTCCTCGCGGGTGTAGAGCCGCCAGCCGCCGGCCAGCGGACGCAGCTCGAAACCGCGGCCGGTCTCGGCGTAGAAGTCGGCCAGCTCGGCCAGCGTCTGCTGGATCGCCGGCACCGGGACATCCATCAGTTGGGCCAGCGTCGATTCGAGCACCGGCTGATCGGCCACCAGCAGTAGGGCCTCCAGCGCCGGACCGAGATGATCATGTCCGATCCGATCGTCCCTGGGGTGTGCGAACTCGAGGCCGGGCAACTCCTCGGTGGCCTGCTCGCTCATCGTGCCTCGCTCTGCTGATCGTCGTGGCTGTCATGGACAGCGCTGTCTTCGTCGGACATACCCTCGGAGTCGGCGTCGGCCGCGGTGTCGCTCGGCTCGTCCTCGGCCGGCCGATCGAACTCGTCGGAGATCTCCAGCTCGCCGTCGGTGCTGCCGGTCCAGCAGATGGTCAACTCGCCCAGCGGGGTCAGCTGCTCGAAGGTCACCGCGCCCTCCCGGAACAGCTCCAGCAGGGCCAGGAACCGACAGACCGTCGTCACCCGGTCCGGGCTGTCACCGGTCAGGGCCCGGAAGGTGGGCGGTCCCCTGCCGACGTAGCCGATCGACCACCACCGCAGCCTGTTCGCGGACGCTGACCGCCGGCGCGTGCAGATGGGCCAGCGAGAGCACCTCGGCCGGCTTCGGTCGGAGCGCGCCGGCCGCCAGCTGGGCCAGCCGTTCGGGACTGATGGTCATCACCAGCTCGGGCAGCAGCTTGGCGAACCGCGGCTCCAACGCGACCCGGCGCGGGTACCGTCCGGCCTGCTCGGCCAGGGTGTGCTCCAGGTATCCAGCCACCTGCTTGAACGCCCGGTACTGCAGCAACCGGGCGAACAGCAGATCCCGGGCCTCCAGCAGGGCAAGGTCCTCGGCGTCCTCGACGTCACCGGCCGGCAACAGCCGAGCCGCCTTCAGGTCAAGCAGGGTGGCGGCGACCACGATGAACTGGCTGGTCTGTTCCAACTCCCAGTCCGGACCCATCGCCTTGATGTAGCCGATGAACTCATCGGTCACCCTGGACAAGGCGATCTCGGTGATGTCCAGCTTGTGCCGGGAGATCAGCTGCAGCAGCAGGTCGAACGGGCCCTCGAAGTTGTCCAGCCGGACCGAGAAGACCGAACGCGCCTCGACCCCCGAATCTCCGCCAGGGTCCGGTTCGGTCACCAACGGGGCAGTGCTGAACGGGCCAGTGTTGGTCGGGGCCGTTTTGTCGGGGCAGTGTTCGTCGGGGCAGTGTTCGTCGGTGCAGAGGTCAGGCTCACGAGGCAGACCGGACCAGCTCCGAGTCCGGCCCGTGGGCGGCGAGGTCGGCCATCGCTGCCGAGATCGCCTGCCGGACGATCCGGCCACGGTCGATCGCCAGCCCGAACTCGGCCCGCAGCCGGAGCCGGGCCTCCTCCAACGCCAAGAGCTCATCCCGGCTGACGTAGACGGTGATCTTTTCCTCGTGCCGGACCCGGCCGGACCCGTTGCGAGGGAGAGTTTCCCGCGCCGCGGCCCGGGCTGATGTGCGGTCGACGGCACAGCGGCGTCCCGGACCGCATCGATCGGGGCCATCTCCCCGCGTTGATCCGCCCGTTGATCCACCTGCTGCCGGATCGGCCCCGGGGGCCGAGGGTGGATCAGCGATCCGCAGCTCGGCGTGCGGGTCGTAGGGATCGATTCGGTCCGGGCCGCCGGTGCTGCGGAACAGCTCCGAGGCACCGGGCAGGCTCACCCGACGCGGCATCGTGACAGCACCTCCCGGGCCAGCATCCGATAGGCCTCGGCGCCGGGTGAGCTGGAGGCGTAGGTGGTGATCGGCTCACCGGCCACCGTGGTCTCGGGGAACTTCACCGTCCGGCGGATGACGGTGTGGAAGACGTCCTCGCCAAAGGCCTGCACCACCCGTTCGAGCACCTCACGGCTGTGCAGGGTGCGTCCGTCGAACATGGTGCCGAGGATGCCGAGCACGCCGAGGTTCGGATTGAGTCGGTCCTGCACCTTGGTGATCGTGTCGGTGAGCAGGGCGATCCCGCGCAGAGCGAAGAACTCGCACTCCAGCGGCATGATCACCTTGTCCGCCGCGGTGAGGGCGTTGATGGTCAGCAGACCGAGCGACGGCGCGCAGTCGATCAGGATCACGTCGTAGCGGTCCCGGACGAGTTCCAGCACCCGCAACAGGGTCTGTTCCCGGGCCACTTCGGAAACCAGCTGGATCTCGGCGGCGGACAGGTCGATGTTGCTGGGCAGGATGTCCAGGCCCTCGACGTTGGTCTCGGCGATCACCTCATCGACGCCGGTGTCCCGGCTCAGCAGCAGGTTGTAGATGCTGCGATCCAAGGTGTGCGGATTGACCCCGAGCCCGACCGAGAGCGATCCCTGCGGATCGAAGTCGACTAGCAGCACCTTGCGACCCAGCTCGACCAGCGACGCGCCCAGATTGATCGTGGTGGTGGTCTTGCCGACCCCGCCCTTCTGGTTACACATCGCGATGATCATCGCCCGGCGTGGCACCGCGACCGGCGGCACCGCACCGAGATCCGGCCACGGACGGCCGGTCGGGCCGAGCTCGTGTCCGGTCGGCTGCGGCGGCGTGGGCGTGCGGGGCGGTAACGCGATCAGCGCTTCCTCGTCGCCGTCGAATTCCTCCGGCACGACGAACCGATCCTGCGGCTCTACTCCCGGTTCGACATCGGGCCCGGAATCGGGCTCTGGACCGGTCACGTCGTCGTCGGCTTCGGAGCCGAGTTCGACCGGCTCCAGGCCACCCACGAACTCCGGTTGCGATCCGGGCCATCGATTCTCGCGGCGGCTTTCCCGGCCGTTCTCCGGCCGGGTCTCGAGGTGGTAATCCTCGGACTCGACGAAACGCAGATCGTAGCTTTCCTGGGCTTGTCCCACCCTGGGCCTCCTCGGTCGTTCACCGTCGCGGCGAGCTGATGGATCGACCCTAGCCCGGTGTCCGACCCGGTCCGGGACCTGACTCGGCGCGTCGAAATGTCGATATGTCGTCCGGCGCCGGGCTGACGGATAGCCACTCAGAAGTCGATCCGCATGACCACCCTGCGTCGACCGGGTCGGCTGACCACCAGGAAGCCGGCGTCACTGAACTCGCCCTCGGTGCCGACGTGCAGTTCGTGACCGGGCACGTTTCCTGAGACGACGCCGGTGGCGATCGGGTAGCCCTCGATCGCCCGCGCACCGCGATCTCGGGCGAAGTCCACCGCGGCGGCCACCATCGCCCGGCTGACTCCACGTTTGCGGAAGCCGGCGCGGGTCAGCAGGCAGGTCAGCGCCCAGACCGAAGCGTCGGCTCGGTCTTCCTCCCGGCCTTCCCAGGGCACCCGGAACACCCGGACCAGACCGACGTAGTCCACTCGAGGCTCGACCGCGCACCAGCCGACCGGCTCGTCTCCGAGGTAGCCGACCAGCCCGCTGGTCGTCGGCGACTTCGGTTGCCCACAGGCGGTCTGGGCGTGCAGGCGGTCGGTGCGCGCCGCCGCCGAGTCGCCTCCGAAACTCTCGCCGAGCTGCAACTTATAGCGCTGACAGCGGCACATCGCCGCCGCGCCCCGCTCGCCGAAGACGAGGTCGAGCTCGGCCGCGCCGGACCGGTTCGCCGGGACGACTCTCAAGTGGTTGCCAGCCGGGTCGGTGGCCGGTTCGTTCCACGATTCGCGCACCCTTCAGCGTGCCCTCGGATGGGAGCTCAGGTACACCTCGCGCAGATGGTCCACAGTGACCAGGGTGTAGATCTGGGTGGTCGTCACCGAGGCGTGGCCGAGCAGCTCTTGGACCACCCGGACGTCGGCTCCGCCGTCCAACAGGTGGGTGGCGAAGGAGTGCCGCAGCGTGTGCGGCGAGACCTCGACCCCCAACTGGGCCTGTTCAGCCCGGCTCTGGATGATCGTCCAGGCACTCTGCCGGGACAGCCGTCCACCGCGGGCGTTCAACAGTAACGCCGGCGTCCCGCTCCCCCGGCCGACCAGACCGGGACGGGCCCGGACCAGGTAGTCGAGCACCGCCCGCTTCGCGTAGGAGCCCAACGGCACGATCCGCTCCTTGCTCCCTTTGCCCAGCACCCGCAACCCGTCGACCGTCTCGGCCCGGTCGACCAGCCGGGCCACCTCATCCAGGTCCAGCGCGACGATCTCGGAGACCCGACCGCCGGTGCTGTAGAGCAGCTCGAGCAGGGCCCGGTCCCGTAACCCGAGCGGGTCCTCGGTCCCGGGCGCGTCCAGCAGCCGCTGCACCTGCTCGATGGCCAACGCCTTGGGCAGCCGTCGGGCCGCCTTCGGCGGGTGCACCTTCAGCGCGGGGTTGACGGTGCTCAGACCTTCGTCCAGGGCGAACCGGTGCATATTCCGAACGGCGACCAACGCCCGTGCCGCGCTGGCCTCGGCCAACGGCACTCGGACCGCACCCGAGGCTGGCACCGAGTTCTCGGCCGATCCCTCGCGCAACCTGATCGCATACTCGGTGATCATCGCCGTATCGACCTGACCGATCGCGGAAACCCCCTGAACAGCAAGGAATCCGGCGTAGCGTTCGAGATCGCGGCGGTAGGCGGCCAGGGTGTTCGCCGCCAGTCCGCGCTCGACCACCAGATGGTCGAGGTAGCCGCGCACGGCGTCGGCCACTGACGGGGTGAGGGCGGGACCCGTGGGCGACACGGCTGGTTCAAGCCCGGTCAGGACTGCTGCGGCCGGCGGGCGAGCAGCTCTTCGCGGGCCGGCCACGGTGCGTCGGCCCGGCGGAGCGCGTCGTACCCCTCGCCGTGCCGCGCGGCCCAGGTGGCAAGGACACCGGAGACCAGATTCGGGTTGTGGACCCGGCCGGCCAGCACCGCGGTGACCAGATCGGCCAGCGGGGCCCAGACGGTGTCCATCTGGGCCTCCTCACCCTCGCGGACGAAACCTTCCGGGGCGTCGGCGGCGTGCAGCCCGCGAGCCAGGTAGACCCGGATCGTCTCGGCGGTCACGCCGGGGGTGCTGAACGTGTCGACCAGTACCCGCCAGTCGTCGGCGGCCAGCCCGACCTCTTCGGCCAGCTCACGCTGAGCGGCCAGGTGATAGTTCTCACCCTCCACGTCGAGTAGTCCGGCCGGCGGCTCGATCAGCCGATGCGAGACGGCGTGCCGGTACTGCCGGACCAGTGCCACCCGCTCGTGGTCGTCCAGCAGGATCACCGCGACCGCACCCGGGTGCCGCAGATACTGCCGGTGCAGGGTTTCGCCGGTCGGGCTGGTGATCGCGTCCTCGACGTAGTCGGCGATCCCGCCCTCGGCCAGCACCCGGTGCCGGGTCACCGGCCACTGCATCGCCACGTCGTCCAGCTCGGCCAGGGCGAGGATCTTCGTCGTCGTCGGTTCGTTACTCACGCTCGTCCTCGTCCTCAGTGCCGGTCGACCGGCAGCCGGGTGTCCAGCCGGCGCCGCAACGCCGCCTCGACCAGTCCGACGAACAGCGGGTGCGGCTTGGTCGGCCGGGACTTCAGCTCCGGGTGGGCCTGGGTGGCCACGAAGTAGGGGTGGACGTGGGTGGGCAGCTCGATGAACTCGACCAGGGTCGAATCCGGCGACACGCCGCTGATCACCAGCCCGGCCTCCTCCAGCTGCCCCCGGTAGGCGTTGTTTACCTCGTAGCGGTGCCGGTGCCGCTCGCTCACCTCGGAGGTGCCGTAGAGCTTGGCCACCACCGAACCGCCGATCAGCTCGGCCGGGTAGGAGCCCAGCCGCATCGAACCACCAAGATCACCGCCGTCCAGGATGGCCACCTGCTCGGCCATGGTGGCGATCACGTGGTGCGGCGCCTCCGGGGTGAACTCCGAGGAGTCTGCGCCCGCCAGCCCGGCCATGTTGCGCGCCACCTCGATCACCATGCACTGCAGGCCGAGACACAGCCCGAGGATGGGCACCTCATGGGTCCGGGCGTAGCGGACGGCACCGACTTTTCCTTCCACGCCACGGATACCGAAGCCGCCGGGAATGCAGATGCCGTCCACGTCGGCCAGCGCCCGGGCCGCGCCGTCCGGGGTCTCGCACGCGTCCGAGGCGACCCAGCGGACGGTCACCTTGCAGCGGTTGGCGAAGCCGCCGGCCCGCAGCGCCTCGCCGACCGAGAGGTAGGCGTCCGGCAGATCGATGTACTTGCCGACCAGGGCGATGGTGACCTCTTCGTCCGGGTTGTGCACCCGGTTCAGCAGGTCGTTCCAGACCGTCCAGTCGACGTCGCGGAAGCGCAGGTCGAGCCGGCGGACGACGTAGGCGTCGAGTCCTTGATCGTGCAGCATCTTCGGCAGGTCGTAGATGCTCGGCACGTCGGTGTTCTCGATCACCGCCTCGGTGTCCACGTCGCACATCAGCGAGATCTTGCGCTTCACCGCATCCGGGATCGGCCGGTCGCAGCGGCAGACGACGGCGTCCGGTTGGATGCCGACCTGGCGCAGCGCGGCCACCGAGTGCTGGGTCGGCTTGGTCTTCAGCTCCCCGCTCGGACCGATGTAGGGCACCAGGGAGACGTGCAGGAAGAAGACGTTGCCCCGGCCCACGTCGTGGCGGACCTGGCGGGCAGCCTCCAGAAAGGGCAGGCTCTCGATGTCACCGACGGTGCCGCCGATCTCATGGATGACCACGTCCACCTGACGTTCGCCGGGAGCGACCTCGCCGACGGCGAGCATCTGCTCCTTGATCTCGTTGGTGATGTGCGGGATGACCTGGACGGTGTCGCCGAGGTAGTCCCCGCGCCGCTCCTTGGCGATCACGCTGGAGTAGACCTTGCCGGTGGTGACGTTGGCCTCGGCGGTCAGGTTCACGTCGAGAAAGCGCTCGTAGTGGCCGATATCGAGATCGGTCTCGGCGCCGTCGTCGGTGACGAAGACCTCGCCGTGCTGGAACGGGTTCATGGTGCCGGGATCCACGTTGAGATAGGGATCCAGCTTCTGCATGGTGACCCGTAGACCGCGGGCCACCAATAGGCTGCCCAGGCTCGAGGCGGTCAACCCCTTACCGAGCGAGGAGGCGACGCCTCCGGTGACGAACAGGTGCTTGGTCTGCATCGGGTACCCCACGGATCTCCAGCCTACGTTGCGGGTCCAGCCCCGTCGAACGACGCGCCGGAATCAGCGGCCGAGCACCGATCGGTAGGACGCCACCAGCTGGGCCGCAACCTGGTCCTGATCGGGCCAGGTCGCCGCCCGGGCGCGTCCGGCAGCTCGGAGTTGCTCGGCCAGCGCCGGCTCGTCCAGCACTCGCCGCAGCGCCGCTCGTGCCTCGACCACACCGCCGGAGGGCACCAGCAGAGCGGCGTCGCCGGTCAGCTCGGGGATGCCTCCGACGTCGGTCGCCACCACTGGCAGTCCGGTCGTCATCGCCTCCTGGACGACCAGGGCCCGGGCCTCCCACCGCGACGTCATCACGAAGACGTCGGCCGCGTACATCACCTCGATCGCGGAACGAGCGCCGAGCAGCCGGACCGGCAACCGGTCGCGGTCGATCCGGTGCTGCAACGCGGCCCGCTCCGGACCGTCACCGACGATCCAGAACTCGACCTCCTCGTCCCGGAACGCCGCCGCCACGTCGAGCAGCATCGGATGGTTCTTCTGCGCGGCTAGCCGGCCGACACTCAGCACCACCGTCTTGTCCGACGCCGCCAGCTCGTGACGCAGCCGTTGCCGGGTCTCGGCGGGGCTGTAGGCCAACCAGACACCGCCGGCGGCAGCGACCGGAGCCAGCTCGGCTCGTCGGGCACCCCGTTCTCGTGCTGCCCGCACCAGATCACTGCTGGCCCCGAGCGTCAGGTCGGCCGACCGGGCGCTGGCCCGCTGCAGCATCCGACCGACGAACCCGGGCGCCCCGTCGGCCAGGATCGCGTTGTGCCAGCTGCCGACCAACGGCGGACCACCCGGTCGGGTCAGCGCCGCGGCCAGCACGATCGCCTTGTAGCCGTGGGCGTGCACCACGTCGGCGCCGCGGGCACGGGGCAGCTGGGTCAGCCGGCGGACGTTGATCCCCAGCCCGTCGAAGCCGTGCAGCCGGCTCGTCTGCGGCGGGCAGAACAGCTGAACCTGGTGACCCTGGGCGACCAGCCGACGAGCCAGCCCCAGCACGTGCCGGCCGATGCCGCCGGTGCTGGCCCCCAAGACCAGGGCCACCCTCACCGCTCAGCACCCGTCTTACGGGCTCGGTTCACGTCGACTCTCCCGGCAGGCGATCGAGAGAGTCTTCGCGATCGGCGTCATCGGGTCGGCCCGGCGGCGGCCCGCCCGGGCCGCCTCGCCGTACCCCGCGCAACGCCAGGACGGCGCGGACCGAGCGACGATCGACCAGCCACAGCAGGACGGCGAAGGCGACCGTGCAGCTCACCGCGGCCGCGAGCGAGCCGAGGACCGAGCCGAGGATGTCGGCGTCGGCCAGGCCGCGGGTGGCCCACCAACCGGCGGCGCCGACCACCAGGGCGACCGGCACGGCACTGCGCAGGGGACGGGCCAGTCCCAGCGAATCGCCGTGGTCCCGGGGTGCGATCGGCGATGCGGTCCGCAGACCGGCGCGGGCCTGCGTCCAGCCGACGACGGCGCCGAGCAGCATGCCGAAGGAGACGGCGAGGCTGATCCCGGTCACCGCGCCGGCGGCCGGGACGGCGACCCGGACCACCAGCGCGCCGAGGATGACCCCGGCCCAGGCGCAGACCGTGGTCGTCCCGGCGCGTCGGGCCTGACGCTGCGCGAACAGCGTCCGGGTGGCCAGCCCCATCAGCGAGAAGCCGACCAACGCCGGCGCGAACGCGGCGATCGGCCAGGACAGTCCGGCGGCCCGACCGCTGCCGGGTCCGAGCAGCAACAACCGGGCCACCGGGATGGCGCAGCCGATCAGCAGGCAGCCGCCGAGCGCGGCCAGCACGCTGAGGGCCGGGCCGATCTGGCGCACCACGGTCGCCACTGCCGCCGGGCCGTCGGTCGCGGCCGCACTGAGCCGCGGGAAGATCATCTGCTGCAGCGGGCTGACCAGCACCGCGAACGGCAACAGGTAGACCGCGTTCGCCCACACCGCCCGGGTCCAGGCCCCCTCCAGATTGCTGTGCTGGGCCACCGACATGGTGATCAACACGCTGACCTGCTGGGTGATCAACCCGGCCACCGACGCGCCGGCGATCCGTCCGATCACCCCCGGATCACCGGTGGCGAAGCGCAGCGTGGGACGCAGCCGCAGACCCAACCGAAACAACGGGAGCAGCGTGGTCAGGGCCAGCACCAGCACGCCGATGGTGGTACCCCAGCCGAGGACGTCGATCGCGCTCGCCGGCAGCCGGGTCAGGTCGGTCCGACCCGCCCGTCCGTCGGCACCGGCGGAGCCGGCGTAGAGCAGGTAGGTGCCGATCACCACCACGCTGGACGCCAGCGGCGCGGCGGCCGCCGCCCAGAACCGGTGGTGGGCCTGCAGCACCCCGGCGCTGATCACGGCCAGCCCGTAGAACCAGATCTGCGGGGCGAAGACGACCAACAACGCGGCCGCGGTCGCGACGCCGCCGGTGCAGTCGGCCTGGGTGAAGACCTGCGCGTAGATCCGGGCGCCGAGGATGGCCAGCAGCCCGACCGGGGTCAGTATCAGCAGCGTCCAGCTCAGCAACGCGCTGGTGGTCCGGGCCGCCTGCTCCTCTCGGCCGGTGGCGAGATGATGGGCCACCACCGGCACCACCACCCCGGCCAGGACGCCGCCGGCCACGATGTCGAAGAGCACGTTCGGCAGGTTGTTGGCGGTGTTGTAGGCGTCCCCCAGACAGGTGTCACCGACGGTCTTGGAGAACACCAGCCAGCGACCGAAACCGACCACCCGGGCGGCCAGCGTCAACCCGGCCACCCCGACCGCCACCGAGGCGAACCGCCCCGCGCGCATCAACCCGTCCCGCCGACTGATCGGCTCGGGCGGCCGAGCTGATCGATAGCACGCAGCACCGGATGGGCCTCGATGAAGGCGCTGAAGCTGTACCGCTCGCTGGCCAGGTTGAGTCCGACCAGACCGGCGAGCAGGGTCAGCCGGACGGGGCGTGGCCAGCCGGCCATCGCGGTCGCCATCCCGGCCCCGAGCGCGTTGGCCCCGCAGTCGCCCAGCATCGACCGGCCGGCGAGGTCGCTGGGCAGCGCACCGGCACCCGCCCCGATCAGCGGCCCGGCACCGGATCCCAGCGCGCCCAGCCCCAGCACGCCGGCCACCTTGAGCGCCCGGCCCGGGCGGAGGTCACAGAGGTTGACCAGGTTGGCGCTTCCGGCGCTCAGCGCAGTGTCGATCGCCACGTCGTACACGGTCCCCGGCTTCAGGGCCGGACGACCGGACGCGTTGATCACCGCCGCCACCGCACTGCTGGCCCCGACGCCGGCGATCTTGATCATCCCGCTGGTCAGCTCGCCGCGACGCAGCGCCCGGAAGTGGCCCCGGAATCCTTTCGCCTGCACGGATCCGCGTAGGTCGTCATAGCCACCGACCAGACCGGATCCGAGGACCGCGACACCGATGGCCACGGTACGGGCGCGTGAACGGCCGACCCGGCCGGGCAGCAGCAGACCGCGGACGAGCAGACAGCGGACGAGCAGACCGGTAGCCGAGCCGGCCAGCACCACCGGACCTTCGAGCAGCGTCACCGCAACACCGGCGTAGTTGCTGCGCCGCCACGGGTTCTCACCCGCCGAGCTGGAGTCGAGCCGCGACACCGCCCGGCGGCAGAGCTGCCGGGTCAACAGCGCCGCCACGCCCGCAGCCGCCAGTTCGGCCGCCAGCTCGACAGCCAGCTCGCCAACACGTGGGGCGGGGAGCGCGCGCACGGTCAGTTGATCGGCAGCTGAGGTGCGGGAGAGTCGCTGCTCGGAGCGGCGCCGTAATGACCCTGGTTACCGTGGACCCGCTGCCGGGCCGCCATCACCACCGTCGTCACCCCGCTGGGCAGGTCGGCCACGTCGACGGTGCTGATCAGGTTGCGCGACGTCGGTTGCTGCCGCGCCTGGGCCACGTCGGTACCGTCCACGCCGGCGCTGTTCGGGCCGGCCAGGACGGCGCCCAGACCGGCCTTCTGCAACGCCACGTCGAACTCCACGTGCTGAACCAACACGGCGAGGGTGGTGGCCGGCTGGGTCGCCTCGGCGGTGACCACGATGACCAGCTGCGCCTGGCTCGGTTGGTCGGCGCTGATCTGGGCCAGGTTGGCCCCGGTCAGGGCGCTACGGATCCGCCGGGCTACCGCGTCGGTACTGCTCGAGTCGGGAGCCAACAGGGCCAGACCGAGCAGCGTCGCGACCTTGGTCGAGACCGCGGCCTGCGGATCGAACCGGGAGCGGAACTCGTCGATCGCGTCCAGGGTGCTGCGGTCCCGGCTCGCGTCGAAGGTGTTGGCCGACACGACGGTAGTCGAGCTGACCACTCCGCCGGCGTCGTTCACCGCGGTCCGCACCGCTTCGACCGTGCTCGACGGCGCCCCCGGCATGGAGACCAGCGCCACGTTCGTCCCGGTCAGCATGTCCTCGGTCAGAGTCTGGCGGATCTGCTCGGCGTAGCGGTCGCGGTATTCGGTCAGCGCCTGCTGCTGGTACAGCTGATCGCGATAGACCTGAACTTGTTTGCGGTCCTGCTCGGCCTGAGAAGCCAGTCCTTTGTTGGCCTCACCGCTGACCAACGTCACCCCCAGCACGATGCCTACCGCCAAGGCCAGGAACACCGACATCAGCGAGACGATGTGGTAGCGAAAATTGATCAACACTCCCCTCACGACCGCTCCACAACACTCCTCCCGGAGGGGGTGGAAGTCGCTGCGCTCCACGACCGCTCCACAACACTCCTCCCAGAGGTCGCTGCGCTCCACGACCGCCACAACACTTCCCGGAGGGGGTGGAAGTCGCTGCGCTCCACGACCGCTCCACAACACTCCTCCCGGAGGGGATGGAAGTGACTGAATTCATCTCAACTGAAAAGTTCCCTCACGAAATAGACCACGTCGTTCCAGCGGGCCAGCAGCAGTCCACCGACCTGGTGGCCGAAGTTGGTGAACGCCATCGCGGCAACCAGGGCGAGCAGCCCGGAAAGCACCAACAGGACCAGGTGCCAGCCCTTGATCTCACTGCGATAGATCCGCGAGACCCCCTTGGCGTCGACCAGTTTCGGACCCACCCGCAACCGGGTCAGGAAGGTCGAGGCCATCCCGGCCCGTCCCTTGTCCAAGAACTCCACCAGCGAGGCGTGAGTTCCCACCGCCACCAGCAGCCGGGCTCCCTTCGAGTCGGCCAGCAGCATGGCGGCGTCCTCGCTGGTGCCCAGCGCCGGGAAAACCACCGCCTCCAGACCGAGGTCGTGCACCCGCTCCAGACCCGGCGCCCGGCCGTCCCGGTAGGCGTGCACCACCAGTTCGGCTCCGCTGCGCAGGGTGGAGTCGGAGCAGGAGTCCATGTCCCCGATGATCATGTCCGGCTTGTAGCCCGCCTCGATCAGCGCGTCCGCGCCACCGTCGACGCCCATCAGCAGCGGCTTGTACTCCGAGATGTAGGGCCGTAGCGCGTCCAGGTCCGAGCGATAGTCGTAGCCGCGGACGACGATCAGCACGTGCCGGCCCTCGATCGCCGTGCGGACGTCGGGAACGCCGACGCCCTCCAGCAGCAGCTCCTTCTCTTGCCGGAGGTACTCCATCGTGTTGTCGGCGAACGCCTCGATCTGGTCCGACAGTCCGGCCCGGGCGACGGTCAGCTGCTCCTCCAGCCGGTCCGCCGTCAACAGCGCCCCCTTGGCCAGCACGCTGCCGTCGGTGGCTCGCACCTCGTCCTCGACGATCTGCACCCGGTTGCCCTCGACGACGGCGTCGAAGACGTCCTCGCCGGCGTCGTCGATGACCGTGATGCCGGCCTGGAGCAGGATCCCCGGGCCCAGATTGGGGTAGCGCCCCGAAACCGAGGGGACGGCGTTGACCACGGCGCTCACCCCACACTCGACCAGCGCCTCGGCGCTGACCCGGTCGACGTCGCTGTGGTGGATGATCGCGATGTCGCCCGGGCGCAGCCGCTTGGTCAGCCGCTTGGTGCGGCGATCCAGGCGGGCGGTGCCGCCCACCACGGCAGCGGTGCCGCGACGACGGAGAACGGGCAATTTCATGGCAGGGCCGATTCTCGCATGCAGGACCGAACCCGACCCGGAATTCGGCCCGCGCGGCCCGACCCCGCAGCGCCGAAGTCAGCCGCCCAGCTCAGCCAGCCAGCTCAGCCGGCCAGCTCAGCCAGCCAGCTCAGCCGGCGAGGTCAGCCGCCCAGGCTGACGTGCAGGATCTTCTCGTTGCTGTTGTCGGCGATGCTGTCCTTGTCGCCCTGGTTGGTGGTGGTCAGCCAGAGTCCGCCGTCCGGCGCCGGCTCGACGGTCCGCAGCCGGCCGTAGGTGCCGGCGAACAACGCGGTGACCCCGGTCAAGCTGCTGCCGGAGATCACCTCGCGGTACATCCGCTGTGCCGCGTTCGCAGGCCACGTAGAGCACGTCGCGGACGATGGCGATCCCCGAGCACGAGCCGTCGGTGACCGGGTAGGTGTACTTCGGCGCGAGATACCCGGCGGTGCCACAGGTGCCCGGACGTTCCCTCACAGGCCGGCCAGCCGTAGTTTCCGCCCTTGACGATCAGGTTCGTCTCGTCCATCACGCCGTTGCCGAACTCCTGCTCCCAGAGCCGGCCCTGGGAGTCAAACGCCAGGCCTTGCGGGTTGCGGTGGCCGTAGCTCCAGACATAGTTGCCGAACGGGTTGTCCGACTCGGCACGCTGCCGTCCTGGTTCAACCGCAGTACCTTGCCGTTCAGGCTGTTCAGGTTCTGGGCGTTGTCGCCGTTCTGCGCGTCGCCGGTGCTCGCGTAGAGCTTGCCGTCCGGGCCGAACCGCAGCCGGCCGCCGTTGTGGAACGTGTTGCGCAGCAGGCCCGAGAGCAGTACCTGCTCGCTGCCGGTGTCCAGGGCGAAAGCGGTGGTCAGTTTCATCCGGACGATCCGGTTGTCGCTCGGCGAGGTGTGCATGACGTAGAGCCAGCGGTCGGTGCTGAAGCCGGCTGAGATGGCCAGCCCGAGCAGACCGCCCTCGCCGTCGGTGCTCGTCCACGTTCGGCACCGTGCCCACCGTCGTCTTCGCCCCGGTCTTCGGGATCCAGCCGGACGATGGTGTGGGCGTCCCGCCGGGAGTAGAGGATCGTCCCGTCCGGCAGCGTGAGCAGCCCCCACGGGATGTCGGTGTCGGTGGTCACGGTGCTGACGCCGCAGACGGCGTCGCCGCAGGCGGCTCCGGTGGTGACGGTGACCGACGCGCTGTGTCCGGAGGCGTTGCTCTGCGCGTCCCGGGCCACAATCGAGTAGCTGTAGCCGGTGGACGGCGCGAGGCCGCTGTCGACGAAGCTGGTGGGCGGCGGACTGGTGGAGGTGCCCAGCACGGTGCCGACGACCGAGGTTGCAGTGCCCACAGAGCTCGCCGAGCCCAAGGTGTTGCGGTAGACGTCGTAGGCCCGCACCCCGAGTTGTCGCTCGAGGCCGACCAGTTCACAGTGATGGTCGTCCCGGCCACCGACGCCTTCGGCGTCCCCGGGAGCGGTCGGCGGCTGGGTGTCGACCTGGCAGACCGGTGGCGTGAGGTAGACAGTGGTGCTGGCCTGAGACACGTTGCCGACGGCGTCCCGCGCGCTGACGTAGAGACCCCAGCGGACGCCGGCGACCACACTCAGGTCGGCGGCAGTGGTCGTCCGCTCGACCGTCTTGATCAGCTGACCGTCGTGGAAGACGTCGTAGAAAGCAACGCCGACGTTGTCGGTGGCCGCGTTCCAGGAGAAGGTGACCGAGGTGCAGGTCAGGTTGCTGACCTGGGCGCTGGCGGGACGCTCGGCGGCAGGGTGTCGGCTGCGCGGAGAGTAGTCGTCCATTTCTGGTTGCTGCCGCCGTTGCAGGTGTACATCCGCACCAGCGAGCTGTTCGCGGTGCTGGCTGGACTTCACGTCGAGACACAGACCGGATTGGACGCCGACGATCGTTCCGTCGGCGTTCAGCTGCCACTTCTGATTGGTCCCGCCGTTGCAGGGCCAGATCTCCAGGGTGGCCGGCGAGTTGGTCCTGGTCGCCCTGGACGTCCAGGCAGGTCGAGCTGTCGTAGACCTTGAGCTCACCGCCGGCGGTCAGGGTCCAGGCCTGATTGATCTGCAGGTTGCAGTCGTAGATGGCGAGGCCGGTTCCGGGCGGCCGGCCGACGCCGTTCACGTCCAGGCAGCGGCCGGACTTCACGCCTTTGACGACCGCCCCGCTCACTGCCGAGGCCGGACGCGCATCGGCAGCGGTGAGCACGGCGGTGAGCATGGCGGTGGTCAGCACCAGAAGGAGCGTCATCAGGACCGGGGTGACCCTGCGGGACAAACGCATGCGGTGCTCCTGGGACGAGAGAGACAACGACGAAGCGCCGCCCGATGCGACCACAGGCAACGTAGCCCGCAGTCAGGGTGGCTGGCAATGCTCGACCGGGCTACCGGCACTGCTCGACCGGGCTACCGGCACTGCTCGACCGGGCTACCGGCACTGCTCGACCGGGCTACCGGCACTGCTCGACCGGGCTACCGGCACTGCTCGACCGGGCTACCGGCACTGCTCGACCGGGCTACCGGCCGCGATGCCGGCTGGCCAGCTGCACCAGCTCGTCGGCGTGGGCCAATGCGGTATCGGTGGTGTCCAGTCCGGCCATCATCCGGGCCAGCTCGGCCGAGCGTTCGGCGTCCAGCACCTCGCGGACGCCGCTGGTGGTCACCTGACCGTCGTCGGCCTTGGCCACCACGTAATGCCGGTCGCCGAAGGCCGCGACCTGAGCGAGGTGGGTGACCACGATGACCTGGGCGTGCTCGGCGAGGGTGGCCAGCCGCCGTCCGATCTCGACCGCCACCCGGCCTCCGACACCGGCGTCCACCTCGTCGAACACGAACGTCCCGCCGGACCGGTCGCCGGCCAGCACCACCTCGAGCGCGAGCCGGACCCGGGACAACTCACCACCCGAAGCGCTCTTGCCCAGGCTGCGTGGCTCGGTGCCCGGATTGGCGCTGAACAACAGTTCGACCGCGTCCCGGCCGTGCGGACCGGGCTCGGCCGGGGCGACTGCGAACTCGATCCGGGCGTGCGGCATGGCCAGCGCGCTCAGCTCGGCCCGGACCAGCTCGGCCAGCCGACCGGAGGAGTCGGTCCGCAGCCGGGTCAGCGTGGCGGCACCTTCGTCGAGCTCGGTGTCCAGCCGCTCGAGCTCGGCCTCCAGCTCGCCGATCGCTTCATCGGAGCCTTCCAGTCCGACCAGTCGGGTCACGGCCTCGGCCGACCAGGCCAGCACCTCGTCGCAGTCGGCGCCGTACTTGCGGGTCAACTGCTGCAGCGCGGCCCGCCGGGCCGCGATCTGCTCCAGCCGTCCCGGCTCGCTCTCCAAGGCGTCCAGATAACGGCTGAGATCGGCCGTCAGATCGGTGACCAGATAGCCGACCTCGGCGGTCCGGGTCCGCAGCTCCGCTGCTGCCGGATCCCGCTCGGCCAAGCCAGCCAGTTCGTCCACGGCGGACCGGGCCGCGGCCAGAGCGGTCAGCGCCGAACCACCGGGACCGGACGGTCCGGACGCATCGTCGTCGGTACCGGCCAGCGCGGCGAGCGCCGTCCCGACGCAGCGCCGGAGATCGTCCGATGACTGCAGCCGATCGGCCTCCCCCGCCAGCGCCACGTCCTCCCCCGGCTGCGGAGCGACCGCCTCGATCTCTTCCAGGCCGAAGCGGAGCAGGTCGATCTCCTGACTGCGCTGCCGGGCCGAAGCGCGGAGCTCGGCCAGTCGCCCCGCGGCCTGTCGTCGCTGCTGCCAGCTCGTCCGATAGGACGCGGCGGTCGCGGCCAGCTCCGGGCCGCAGAACCGGTCCAGGATCTCGCGTTGCCGGTCGGCGGTGGCCAGCCGGACCTGCTCGGACTGACCGTGAACGGTGACCACCGTGGCCGTGACGTCACCACAGACCGCTGCCGGCACCTGCGCCCCACCCAGATAGGCCCGCGACCGGCCGGCCGCGGTGACGTGCCGAGCGATCACCAGGTCGCCGTCCTCGATCACCCCGCCGGCCGCCTGCACCTGGTCGATCAGCTCGTCACCGCCCGGATCGTGCCCACCGGATCGCTCAACCAGCCGGACCGTGGCCTCGACCCGGGCTCGGTCGGCGCCGGTGCGGACCGACTTCGGATCTGCCCGGCCGCCCAGCAACAGGCCGATCCCGCTGACGATCATCGTCTTGCCCGCACCGGTCTCGCCGGTGACCACGGTGAGCCCGGGGTGCAGACCGAGCGTGGCGTCGTTGATCACGCCGAGGTCGGTGATCCGCAACTCTTCGATCATCGGGCCCGGCCCGTCCGGCAGGTCATCAGGCAGATCATCCGGGACATCGTTGTGGACATCGTTGTGGACATCACTGCGCCGTGCCCCGCCATCCCTGGACCCGGAGCCCGAACTTGCGGACCAGGCGGTCACTGAACGGCGCCTGGGACAACCGGGCCAGCCGGAGCCGGTGCTTTCCCTGGGTGACGTCGACGAACTGGCCACACTTCAGCACGGTCGACCGCCGGCCGTCGGCCCAGACCACGCCGTCGGTCGGGGTCTCACGCAGCAACTCGATCACTACCCGGGAGTCCGGACTCAACACCATCGGCCGGGCGAACAGCGCGTGCGCACTCAGCGGTAACAACAACAGGGCCTCGACCCGGGGCCAGATCACCGGCCCGCCGGCGGAGAAGGCGTAGGCGGTCGAGCCTGTCGGAGTCGCCACCAGCACCCCGTCGCAGGCCCAGCGCGACAGCGGACGGTCGTCGACCTCAGCCATCACCTCGAGCATCCGCTCCCGGGCGCCCTTCTCGATCGAGACCTCGTTGACCGCGAACGAGGACCAGATGACCTTGTCGCCGTCGCGGATCGACACGTCGATGGTCAGCCGCTCCTCGACCCGGTAGGTGCAGTGCACGATCGACTCGACGATCAGGTCCAACTCGGAGGACTCGGCCTCGGCCAGGAACCCGACGTGGCCCAGATTGACGCCCAGCAACGGAGTCTCGGAGTCGATCACCCACTCGGCCCCGCGCAGGATCGTGCCGTCGCCGCCGAGCACGACGATCAGCTCGAACTCTGCGGCCGACGAGGCACCCTCGTCGTTCGGCGGCAGTCGCTCGATTAACGGACCGCTGACGTCGAGATCGGCGGCGTCGTCGGCCGGCAGCGCACAGGTGATTCCGGCCCCGGTCAGCCCCCGGATCAAACGTTGGGCGGCGAGCACCGCCTCCTCCCGACCGGTGTGCGTCAGCAGGGCGACGCAGCGCTTGGTCGGGTCAGCCGGGTCGGTCACGCGGTTTAGCATAGGGCTCGGGTCCGACACCTCCGCTCGCGACGATCGAGCCGGAGGTCGTGGCGGAAATCAGGCCGAAAACTAGCCGGTGATCAAGTCGGCGATCAGGCCGGCGAGGCAGGGAGGCCGAGTGCGGTCGGCCAGTCGAAGCCCGCGCCTGCACCCTGTTCCAGCAGCACGAAGAACTCACGGTTACCGGCCGGACCGGGCAGCCGGCTCGGTGCTGCCGACACCGGCCGACAACCGTGCTCGGCGGCTTGGTCCAGCACGAGCTGCACGGCCTCGCGGTGCAGCTCCGGCGAGCGGACGACGCCCCCCTTGCCCAACCGGCTCCGTCCCACCTCGAACTGCGGCTTGACCATGAGCAACAGCTGACCGGTGGCAGAGGTGACCGAGACCAGCGGGCCGATCAGCAGACCCAGGGAGATGAACGAGACGTCGGCCACCACCAGATCGACCGGTCGACCGTTCAACAGGTTCAGGTCGAGATCGCGCAGGTTCGTCCGCTCCCACGATCGGACCCGTCGGTCGCTGCGCAGCCGGGAATGCAGCTGATCGCGACCGACGTCCACGGCCACCACGTCGGCTGCGCCGGCCTCCAGCAGCACCTGGGTGAACCCGCCGGTGGATGCACCGGCGTCCAGCACCCGCGCCCCGGTGATCGGGTGCAGTGCGAAGGCCAGATCCTGGAACGCGCCGAGCAGTTTGTGGGCGGCCCGAGACACGTAGTGGTCGGGCTCGGTGACCTGCAGATGCTGCCCGATCGCCACCGGTTCGGACGGCTTCTCGGCGACCTGACCGTCGATCAGCACCAGACCGTCGTCGATCAACTGCTGAGCCTGCGATCGGGACCGAGCCAAGCCGGCGGACACCAGCGCCCGGTCGAGGCGGCTGCGAAGGTGGGGGGCCATCAAATCGGTGTCGGAGAGTGAATCGTCGAAGAGACCGGAGACCAGGCCGTTGCGGGGGCGAATCGTCGGCGCCTCAGCGGCGATCTCCGGTTGCCTGGTCGGGGTCGGGTTGGGCCGCGTGCAGGACGTCGTGCAACGCCTCGTGCACCCGGCCGAGCTGGTCGTGGTGTTCGGACAACGGCCGCTGATCCAGCTGCTCGAGCCCGGCCAACGCCTCGTCGACCGCAGGCTCCCCGGTAGTCGGGACGCTGGGGGCCGCCGCGGCCGGCTGCTGATCCGTGCTCGGCTCGTCGGTCATGATCGGGCCCGAGAGGCTGCCGCCGTCTTTGACGTCGTCGCCTTCTTCGTCGTCGCCTTCTTGTCGTCGCCTTCTTCGTCGCCGCCTTCTTCGTCGCCGCCTTCTTCGTGGCGGTCTTTTTCGCCGTGCTCTCCTTGGCCGTGCTCTCCTCGGCCGTGCTCTTCTTGGCCGGGGCAGTCGTGGCCGGAGTCTTCTTGGCCGGAGTCTTCTTGGCCGGAGTCGTCGTAGCCGCATCCTTCTTGGCCGAAGCCCTCTTCGTCGGCCGCCGGACTGAGGTCGGTTCGGTCCCGGGAAGCGGATCACTGAGCGGTGGCTCATCGAGCAGGAGATCGGGGGCGACCGTGACGCGCTCGTCCGGGACCGCCCAGCCGGCGCCGTTCTGCTCGGCCTCGAGCTGATCGAGCCGAGCCTGCAACTCATCCACCTCGGCCCGGAGATCGCTGAGTTCCTCCGCCCGGGCAAAGCGCAGCCGACCCATCGCCTTGTCGACCTCGCCCCGGACCAAGTGCTGCAGCATCTCGCGGTTGGCCCGACTCGCGATCACGATCTCGTCGGTCAACCGCCCGATTCGCTGCTGGGCATCGACTGCGAAGTCGTCCAGCCCGGCCTGAGCCAGCAGGTCGTGAGCCAGCTCGCCGGCTTTCTGCTGGGTGAAGCGCCGCAGCGCACTGATCGTCTCCAGGTAGCCGCTGACGGGTTGTTCGTCCTCGGACATGATCATCACCCTTCCGTACCGCTGGTGTCCGTCACTAATGACTTGAGGGAAGGTGCCGTGCCGGGACACCTCGGCGCTGGACTCTCCTCCTCCTGGACCCGACTGTAGTCAGGCGATCGACATCCGGGTCGGGGGCTGAGTATCCCGCCTGTGTCGTCGCGACGGTCACCGTCCGCCGGCCCGACGATAACAGCGAGACTGCGCCGTTACGGCGCGCATGTCGGGCGGTACTGGCTCGAGCCGGTCACGCCATGACCGTCGGCCGGACCTATTGCCGTTGGCCAACTCCCTGCCAACACCGACCTCTGGTTGAAGCACTCTCACATTTCTCATACCGCCTCTAACCACTACGCAACGGAGGACCGCCGGCGTCGCCGCCCGTCAAGGTGGGGTTCGGCTCTCGATAAGTCGTCAGCTGGCATAGCCGCCCGTCTTCAGGTTCATGGTTTCGCGGAAAGATCGCAGGAGGACGCGAGCGAGGTGTCTGCTGGGCTCATCAGAAGGGTCGTTGAGAAGGTCGCGCACGTGATGACCGAGAGGGGTCGAGTCGCGGCTCAGGTCGCCGAAAGCCATGGACCACTCGGCGAAGTCCGGCTCGGCGATGTCGCCGTCGACGAGTTCTGTGACCCCGTGATGTCTGGGGTCAGTTTCGATACGCCGATAAAGGGACCGGACCGTCGTCTCCTCACCCTCCAGTACCTGGATGAAGTTGCCGTCCTGATAGAGCAGGGCGCCACTGACTCCGGTCCTGGTGTTGTTGCGGCGGCTGACTGTCAAGATGTCTGAGAGCTCCCGGTCGGTCAAGAGTTCTGGAGCTGAGCTGACGTACACGATGAAGTAGGGCATAAGGGCTCCGATCAGCGGGAATGTCCGGCGCAGATTACGTCCCGACATGTCAATCGGCTTCGTGTAGTTCCAGGTATGCCGGTTGCACATTCCGACCATGACCAACGACTCCCTGGCCGATGCGTCGCGGCGGTAACGCCGCACCACGACAACAGGGGCATCGGCCAGCCGAACGGCTCATGGGCCGGCCGGCGGCTGATGGTGTCACGGGCTCCTCCATGACTGCCGCACCGCCGACACCCATCGTCGACTTCGACGACTGGGCAGTCCAGCAGGTCACGCTGAGCACCGAGTCGCTGACCCGTCACCACCGGTGCGAGCTCATGAAGGCGGAAGCTGGACGACCTTCGGCCCTCCTGGACCAACACAGACGTCGCCGAGATGCGGGCGACCGCGGCTCAGGCTGCACGGTCGCGAACGCCGAAGCCCGCGGAGTCGTCGTGGGTGCTCCTCCTCAGTTCTGGTCGACGAACCAGCGCACCTGGTAGCCGGCCAGGGTCAACGGGCCGTCGTCCATCGGTTGCTCCCCGGTCAGGGCGTCGGAAGCCCAGTTGCCGATCGGGACGACCCACCGCGGCAGCAACTGCTCCTTGGGCGAGACGTTGTAGACCCCGACCAGGGTCTGGCTGGGATGGCGCCGGATGAGCACCAGCACCGCCGGGTTCATCGGATCCAGCACCTCGCTCTCTACCGAGGCGTCCAGCGCGGGCAGTGCGGCTCGGACGGCGATCGTGTCCCGGATCGCGTGCCAGACGCGGTGCTCCAGGGTTCCTTCGGTGTGGCGCCGCTCGGCCACCGCCCACGGCATCCTCGGCCGGTGGATCCAGCGGTTGTCGTCGGCGTGCTCGGGATCGGCGTCGTAGCGGTAGTCGTTCCGCAGCGCCAGCTCGTCGCCCATGTAGATCAGCGGCAGCCCGCCGAAGCCGAGCACCAGCCGATAGGCCAACAGATAGCGCCGGACGGCGACGTCCAGGGCGCCCGAATCACCGCCGGGTCGATCACCACCCGCCAGGGCAGCCTCGATCCCGGCCAGCGACGCCGCGGTCCCGCTGATCCGCCGGTCCCGGGTGAGGGGGTTCTCCTGGAAGACCACACCGCGGGCGTCGCTGCCCGGGAACTCACCGGCGTAGTAGTCGGAGAGGAACCGGCGGTGCTCGAACCCGTTCAGCCCGACCGAAGCCGCGTCGTCGTCGTCGATGGCCCAGCCGATGTCGTCGTGGCAGCGCAGGTAGGTGGCCCAGGCGGTGCTCACCGGCTTGGCCGGGAACCGGTTCATCGCCGCGCAGAACAACCGGGTGTCCTGCGCGGCCAGGGTCGACCAGATCTGAACCATCAACGAGTTCTGGTAGGCCAGGTCGGAGACCTTGCCGGTGTGCTTGCCGACGCCGAGGTAGGGGACGAGATCACCGGGGCTGACGATCGCCTCGGCCTTGAAGACCAGCGCGGGCGCAGCGATCCGGGCCACCGTCCGCAGCGCCTGGGTAATGGCGTGCACCTCCGGCTGGTTCTGACAGTTGGTGCCCATCCGCTTGACGATGAAGGCAATGGCGTCCAGCCGCAGGCACTCGACCCCGACGTTGGCCAGCCAGCAGATCAGGTCGGCGAACTCGTAGAACACTTCCGGGTTGGACCAGTTCAGATCCCACTGCCAGGTGTTGAACGTCGTCCACACCCAGGCCTGCGCCTCAAGGTCCCAGCTGAAGTTGCCCGGCGCGAAATCCGGGAACACCTCGGGCAGGGTGGCCTCGTAGGCGTCCGGCAGCTGGCGATCGGAATACAGGTAGAAGAAGTCGCGGTAGTAAGCGTTGCCGTTGCGGGCCAGCTCGGCCCACCGGTGCTCGAAGGCGACATGGTTCAGCACCAGGTCGAGGGTGAGGGAGATACCGCGCCGGCGCAGGGTGGTGGCGAGATGGCGGAGGTCGTCCATCGTGCCCAGGTCGTCGCGGACGGCGCGGTAGTCCATCACGGCGTAACCGCCGTCGTTCTGGCCCGGACGGGGGCAGAGCAGCGGCATCAGGTGCAGATAGGTGACCCCGAGCTCGGTCAGGTAGTCGACCCGTTTCCCGACGCCCTGCAGATCGCCGCCGAACAGGTCGGCGTACGCGGCGTAGCCGACGGTCTGCTGGTGGGAGAACCACTGGGGGTCGGCGTGCCGCCGGAGGTCGAGCAGCCGCAGCTCGGCCGGACGCTGACGGAAGTTTTCGGCCGCGATCCGGACCAGCCGCTGAGCCATCTCGGGCGCATGCTCCGGGTAGGCCCCGGCCAATCCCTCGACCAGATCCGGCCAGTACCGACGCAGCCGGGCCTCGAAGACGGCCTGGTCGTGTGGTGGCTCGTCGAACAGCAGATCGCCGAGATCGGGTTGCGCCATTCGCAGAGCGTAATCAGTGCCGTGACCGAGTAGCCACCGCGGTTGGCGAATCCGACATCTCAGCGCAGCAGCGACCTCAGCCGGGTCAGCAGCTCAGTGCAGTCGGGATCAAGATGGTGGTCGTCGACCAACCGCCAGGACAGCGTCGCCGCCGCCCACGCTGCGTTCAGTGCGCTCTCCCGTCCGGTCGGATCGGTGAGCAGTTCGATCCGGTTCTCGGTGCCGCCGGTGTGCCGGACGCGTTGATCGCCGACCTCCACCGTGCCGTCGGAAACCGAGCGCGCCGACCTGGGCGGCTGCAGCAGGGCGCCAACGTCCCAGCCGATAGCGCTCGGACGGCCGTCGGGTCCGGCGGCGATCAGCTCTGCCGCCCCGTGAGCACCGGTGAACACCATCAGACTGTCCAGGCCGAGGGCCACCGCGCCTTCGATGTCGGTGTCGATCCGGTCGCCGACGAACAGCGCTCGCTCGGCGTCCAGCCGCCGCAACGTCTCGCTGATCAACGGCGGGAACGGTTTGCCGGCCACCTCGGGGTCGACGTCGACGGCTGTCCGGACGGCATCCACTGCCGCACCGTTGCCGGGCACGATCCCGCGATCGGTGGGCCGGGTCGAGTCGGTGTTGGTGGCCAGCCAGTGGGCACCGCGGTGAATGGCCACCGCGGCCTCGATCAACCGGTTCCAGGACAGGTCGGGGCCGTAGCCCTGCAGCACCGCGGCCGGTTCGTCATCGGCGCTCTCCACCGCCCGTAGGCCGTACTCCTCCAACGCCGAGTACACCCCTGGACCGCCGACCGCGAGCACCGCCGCACCCGCACCGAACCGGTCCCGCAACAACCGGGCGCCGGCCTGAGCCGAGGTGACGACGTCGTCCCGGTCCGCCTCCACGCCCAGCTCGACCAGATGGGCGGCCACCGCCTCCGGCGGACGCGCGGCGTTGTTGGTGACGAACCCGACCCGCACCCCCCGATCGCGCAGCGCCCGGACCGCCTCCGCTGCCCCCGGCACCGGCTCCGGCCCCAGGTAGATGACGCCGTCGAGGTCGAACAACGCGGTGTCGTAGCCGTCGACCAGCGCCTTCGGCTCCGCGCTCACGCGCCGCCCTCGGGATGGCGGTCGAGGTCGGATGCGGTTTCGGTGTCGGTTCCGGTCTCGGTTGTCGTACCGTCCTGGTCTCCAACAACCGATCGGGTGTCGTCATGTCCGTTCGTCCTCGGTGTCGGTCTCGTCCTCGGTGTCGGTCTCGTCCTCGGTCTCGTCGAAGTCGATCTCGACCCCGTCCAGCAGGTCGAGCTGCTCCTGGGCGTCGATGTCGCCGTCGACGTCCAGTTCGGCGGCGATCGCAAAGTGTTGACGCGCCCCGGCCTCGTCGTACTCGGCAAGCAGCAGATCGGCCAGCGCGTAGTGCACCCGCGCCGTCGGCAGCCGTAGCCGCTCGCCGTTCTTGGATCGACTCGGTTGTGGCGGCAGCCGGGTCAACGCGTCGCGGAGCACCCGGATCGCCTCGGCCGTCTGATCCTGGTCGTGCCGGGCTCCGGACTCGACGATCCGCATCTCCACCCAGGCTTGCGGATCCAGACTCAGACTGTCGGCCTCCCGGGCGAGCTTGACGGCGGCCTGCGGTCGGCCGAGGGCACGTTCACAGTCGGCCATCACCGGCAGGAAGCTGTTCTCTCCGGTCATCCGCCGCAGCGCCCGGTACTCGGTGAGCGCGACGTCGTAGTGGCCGGAGGCGTAGGCGGTCTCCGCGGTGGCCTCACGAATGATCGGCAGTCGGGCCGCGCGCCGACGGGCCGCCTCGGCGTGACCGTAGGCCAACTCGGGGTCGGAGTCGACGAGCTGACCGGCCATCACCAGATGAGCCGCCACGATGTCTGCCAGCTCCTTGGGCAGACTCCGGAGCTCGGCCCGGACGGCCCGATGCAACAGCCCGGTGTCCACATCGGTCGGGATTGCCGGCTCGTTCTGCTTGGCCGCGATAGCCCGACGCGGCGACCGCTCGTCCTCCCGGCCCTCGTAGCGCGCGCCGCCTGCACGCGACGGACCGGAGCGGTCCCGGCGTGGGTCTCGCCCCGCGTCACGCCCTCCTCGCGGATCCCGGTCAGTGTCACGCGGGTAGCGCCCGACTCCGGCGGGCCGGCCTGACGGCAACTGCCGAGAAGACGCGGAACGAGATCCCCGTCGGTCTTCGCCCGGCCGATCCCCGAACCCGGAGCGTTCAGACCCGGAGCGTTCAGACCCCGAGCGTTCAGACCCCGAGCGTTCAGACCCGGAGCGTTCAGACCCGGAGCGCCCGGACCCCGAGCGTTCGGACCCGGAGCGTTCGGAAAGACCTCGGTCGTTTCTTCCCGTCCATGCGTCGTCCCGGCCGCCTGCGCGTGCCGCCCCTGACCGGTCGTCCCTGCGCTCCGAGCCGGGCCGCCTCGGGCCGGACCGATCCTGTCCCCCGCGATCCTGCCTCGGGCGATCCTGCCTCGGGCGATCCTGGCCTGGACGATCCTGGCCTGGACGATCCTGGCCTGGACGATCCCAGGCAGGACGACCTTGCCGGGCACGATCCTGGCCGGGACGATCTTGGCCCTGGCGATCCTGCGGGCGGTCTCGGTCTAACCGGCCTGCCGCGCGCCGGTCCCCGGAGCCAGCAGCCGACGCACGGCCGGAATCGCGCCCGGAACCTCGTCCGCCGCGGTCCGAATCCGATCGCGGGGGTGCCGACCTGAAGCTGCTGCGTCCGGCAGCGGACGATCGTCCGGTCGGTGCACCGGCACCCGAGGACCGACCTGCACCGGACCGCCCCGAACTCCTCGGTCGTTCCGACTGATCGCGCAAGCCTGACTGATCGCGGCGGCCAGACTGATCGCGCCGTCCCGATTCCGACCGTCCGCCCCAGCGGCTGTCCCTACCGCGATTATCTCCACCGCGACCGTCTCCACCGCGACTGTTCCACCGATTCCACCCCGACTGTTTCCACCGGGACTGTCTCGACCCTCGGCGGGACCGCCAGATCGATCGGGCTGATCACGACCCGATCGCCGTCCGCCCGATCGTCCCGACTCCTCGGACTCACCCGAATCCGGTCCACTGCTGCTCACCACCGACCCATCCTTGACCACAGCTGCACGAGCAGCCAAAACGGGGGGCCGGACCGGGTGACCGAAACCGGTGACCGCGAGCCCGGTCTGCGTCGATTCCTTCCACCGGAGCTGAAGGCGGAGTGGACTTCGCTAACCTGGCCGACAGGCCGATCGGCACCTCCGATCGGTGCGCGGCACCGTCATCTGGTTTCACGTGTGGTTCAGCGAACGGTGCAACGAGTCCAAGCGAGAGGACGGCAATGGCGCTGGTGGCGGGGGTCGATTCGTCGACGCAGTCGTGCAAAATCGTGGTCTGCGAGACCGACACCGGCGAGATCGTCCGTTCCGGTCGGGCGGCGCATCCGGCCGGCACCCAGGTGCCGGCGGACGCCTGGTGGCAGGCCTATCAGGAGGCCTGCAGCATCCCGCACCTGCTCGACGAGGTCCAGGCACTCGCGGTCGGCGGTCAGCAGCACGGCATGGTCACGTTGGACGAGCACGACGAACTGGTCCGGGAGGCGCTGCTGTGGAACGACAACCGCTCCGCGCCGGACGCCCGGGACCTGATCGACGAGCTCGGCGGCGCAGACGCCTGGGCCGACGCCGTCGGTTCGGTGCCGGTGGCCTCGATGACTGTGGCGAAGATCCGCTGGCTTCGACGCGCCGAGCCTGAGTCAGCCGACCGGACCACCCGGGTGGTGCTGCCGCATGACTACCTGACCTGGAAGATCGGTGCCGGGACGTTCGAGCCGGTCACCGACCGCGGTGACGCGTCCGGCACCTGCTACTTCGACGCCACCAGCAACGAATACCGCCAGGATCTGGTCGTCCGGGCGATCGGGCACGAGCTGAACCTGCCCCGGGTCGCGGCCCCCGACGAGATCGTCGGCGAGACCCCGGATGGCATCCGGATCTCCGCCGGCACCGGCGACAACATGGCCGCTGGTCTCGGACTGGCCGTCGATCAGGGTGAAGCGATAGTTTCGCTGGGCACCAGCGGCACTGCGTTCACCAAGGCCGGTCGCCAGACCCACGAGCCGACCGGGACTGTCGCCGGGTTCGCCGACGCGACCGGCGCCTTCCTCCCGTTGGTCTGCACCCTCAACGGCGCCCGGAACCTGGTTGCCACCGCCGAACTGCTCGGGGTCAGTTTGGAGGAATTCAGCCGGCTGGCCCTGCAGGCCCCGCCGGGCAGCGAGGGCGTCAGCTTCGTCCCCTACCTCGAGGGTGAGCGGACGCCCCCGCTGCCGGATGCGACCGGCGAACTGGTGGGCTTGACCCTACGCAGCATGAAACCGCAGAACGTCGCCCGCGCCACCATCGAAGGCATTCTGTGGAGCTTGGCCTTCGGGGTGGAGGTACTGGCCGAGCAGACTGGACCGGTACACCGGATCACGTTGACCGGCGGGGCGAGCCAGAGCCCGGCCGTGCAGCAGATCGCCACCGCCGTCTTCGGCCGGCCGATCGCCGTCACCCGTCCGTTCGAGAGCGTCGCGGTCGGAGCAGCCCGGCAGGCCGCTTGGGCCAGCAGCGGCAGGCTGCCCGACTGGCCCGTCCCGCTGGCCGCCGAGCTCGACCCGAGCGAGGCCGACTTGAGCGCGCATCGTGAGATCAGCGACCGGTACCGCTCGATCCTCGACGCGCACTTCCGCTGAAGCGTCAGCCGCCGGGCGTCCGCAGGTCCCCCTAGGCTTATCGCCGCCGGTCACCGACGATCGGTTCTCCGTCCTTCGACCTGAGGTGAATTGTGTCCGCCATCGATGCCCTGGCCTCGGCCAACGCGATCTACGCCGAATCCTTTCCCTCCGACCTGCCGGCGGCACCTATCCGGCGGATCGCCGTGTTGACCTGTATGGACAGCCGGCTGCATCCGACCCGGTTCCTCGGCCTGCAGGAGGGGGACGCGCACGTGCTGCGCAACGCCGGTGGTCTGGTCACCGAGGACGTGCTGCGCTCGCTGGCCATGAGTCAGCGCCTGCTCGGCACCCGCTCGGTCGCCGTTATCCAGCACACCGGCTGCGGGATGGCCTCACTCGCCGATGCCGAGTTCCGCGACACCATCGAGAACGAGACCGGCGAACGGCCGGGCTGGCCCGAGCTGAGGTTCGACACCGAGGTCGAGGTCAACGTGAGCCGTGCCCTCGAGCAGCTGCGCGGCTGCGCCTTCCTGACACACCGCGACGACATCCGCGGCTTCGTCTTCGACGTCACGACCGGGCAGTTGAGCGAAGTCGACGGCAGCAGACCGTAGCCGTCGGAGCCGTCGGCTTAGTGTGACGCGGGCTCTGGTGCGGCGCCGCGGACCGCGTCGTGGGCCGACAGGTCGGGATCTCCGCTGTCCATCTTCTGCTGCACCCTGCGGCTGTTGAACACCAGGTTCAGGATGATCGCGGTCAATGCGCCGGCCGAGATCCCGGAGTTGAAGATGATCTGGAAGGCGGACGGGAACTTGGCGTAGATGTCGCCGTTCACCGTGGGCAGCAGACCGACGGCCACGCTGATCGCCACCACCAAGATGTTGGCGTTGTTGAACTTGACTTTGGACAAGGTCCGGACGCCGCTGGCGGCGACCATCCCGAACAGCGCCATCCCGGCGCCGCCGAGGACGGCCAGCGGTACGCCCTCGACGACCGCCCCGAGCTTGGGGATCAGGCCGAGGACGATCAGGACGCCGCCGGCGAAGGTGGCGATGTAGCGGGACTTGACTCCGCTCAGCGAGACCAAGCCGACGTTCTGCGCGAACGCCGTGTAAGGGAACGTGTTGAAGATGCCACCGAGGACGGTCGACAGACCGTCGGCCCGCAGACCGTCACCGAGCTGTCCCGGAGTCACCGGCTTGTCCACGATCTCGCCGATGGCGATCATGTCGCCGGTCGTCTCGGTCATGATCACCAAAGCGACGATGGCCATCGAACCGACGGCAGCCGCCTTGAAGACCGGCAGACCGAAGTGGAACGGCGTACTGACGCCGAACCAGGCTTCCGGGCCGACACTGCTGAAGTCGGCCAATCCGGCCGGAATGCCGACCAAGGTGCCGACGACCAAGCCGAGCAGGATGGACAATCGCGCCAGCGCCGGTGGCGCGAACCGTTCGATCAGCAGGATGAAGATCAGCGTGCCGAGCGCGAACAGCACGTTCGTCGGCTTGCCGAAGTCGTCGGCGGCGGCTCCACCACCGACCCAGCCGGCGGCCACCGGCATCAGCGACAGACCGATGATGAGGATCACCGTGCCGGTGACCAGTGGTGGAAACAAATGCAGGAGTTTGGAGAAGACCGGCGACAAGATGATCATGATCAGTCCGGCCGCGATCACCGAACCGTAGATCGCGCCTGACCCCGTACTGCGAGCCGATCGCGATCATTGGACCGACAGCGGCGAACGTGCAGCCCTGCATCAGTGGCAGCCGGACGCCGAAGCGCCAGAAGCCGATGGACTGGATCAGGGTGGCGATGCCGGCCACCAGGAGGTCGGCGGAGATCAGGTAGGCCAGATCGCCGGGCTGTAGCCTGCCGGCCTGGATCATCGCTCCGCCGACGACCAGTGGTACCGCCACTGCTCCGGCGTACATCGCCAGAACGTGCTGGATACCGAGGGGGATCAGCCGGGAAGCCGGGGGCACCCGGTCGACCGGGTGCTGCTTGTCTCGGACCGCCTCGGCGGGGGCGCTCGTCTTCAGGGCCATCGTGGACCTCCGGGTCGCGGGTCGCACTCCCGCATGTCGGGAGTCCCTCTCGGAGGACGCTAGAGATCCTCCGTTTCAGCCGATCGGGCCAGCGGTTGCGGGCACGTTACGACTTGCGGGTCAGAGCAAGCGGTTGCGGCAGCGGGTTCCATCTCGGCAGCTTGAGCCAGGCCGCACGGTCCCAGCGTCAGATCGAACTTCGCGGTCAAGTGGTCGATCACCGCCTCGACCCCGCGCTAACCGTCGACAGCAAGGCCGTAGACGTGGGGCGGCCGACCAGGACGGCTCGGGCGCCAACGGCCAGTGCCTTGACCATGTCGGCGCCGCCCCGGATCCCGCTTTCCAGCAGTACCACCGGTGTGGAGACGACGATGCCGGAGACACCGAGGTCCACTGCCCGTCGCGCGTCGTCGGGGTGCACTACGCCCTTGAGCAGGATGGGGAGCGTGGTCCGTGCCCGGAGCCAGGCCAGATCTTCGATGGTCAGCGACGGCCCCGAATAGGTCCGGAGAAGGATCTCCACCGCCACGCTGGGCAGCGGCGAGCGGAGACTGGGATGCAGAGGTCCGGGGCGGTGCCGACTGATGTCGATCAGGGCTCGGATGGCTCACCGGCTCGGGCAGGGCCGGTGCTTCGGCGTCGTCCAGCAACACGCGGAACAAGGGATCCAAGGTGTACTGGGCAGCGCCTTCTCCGCGCGCGAACGGAAGCGAGCCGAGATCCAGCATCGTGATGTCCCATACGACCACGATGGACTCCGCCCGCACCGGCTCCGCCCGCGACATGAGTGATTCGACCAGCGCTTCTTCGGTGGACCAGTACAACTGGAACCACCGCGGCCCCCGTCCATTTCGGCGGCAACGGCCTCCATCGCTATCGAAGCCTGGGCCGTTAGTCGCCGGCCGAGCAGCTGGACCGACAGGTCACGCGCCGACACGTCGCGGAGGACCCGCGGGATCAACCGACTCCTGTCAAAGGACTCGCTGTTAGCCTCCACGGTTGACTACAGCCGGCGCAACCGGCCACGTAGGCTCAAGCTCGGCCGGACACCCCCACGACGCCCCTTATTCTCGAGCTCGTCGGTGGAGCTCGGCACTCGGGGCGGTCGACCGAACGTCCCAGCGCCATAGATCTGATCCTGAATTCGCGTCGATCGGCTCTGGTCCGCTATTCCCAATTCAGAACGCCGGCGACTTCGGTAGCATCACCCATTGACAAAGCGGTCCGGAA